>NZ_LMFU01000002.1:0-2161063 GCF_001427265.1 Agromyces sp. Root1464 | reverse complement strand
CGGCTCTCTTTGGTTAACACCCGCCCCAACGCGGCACAACCCAACAGCACACGGCCGCCCCAACCGGGGCGGCCTTTCCACGTTCACGAGACCGAATCCGCGCGTCGCCGCGCGGGGGTCAGAGCACGACGCGCGTCAGCTTGAACACGGGGATCAGGCGCTCGGTCTTCACCTGGTAGTCAGCGTAGGGCGGGTAGGCCTCGACGGCGCGCGCCCACCAGGTCTCGCGCTCCTCGCCCTCGAGCTCGCGGGCCTCGTAATCGTGCTTCTCGCCGCCGTCCTGCAGTTCGACGTGCGGGTGCTTCTTCACGTTCCAGTACCAGACCGGATGCTTCGGCGCGCCGCCGAGGGAGGCGACGATCGCGTACTCGCCGTCGTGCTCGACGCGCATGAGGGCGGTCTTGCGGAGCTTGCCCGACTTCGCCCCGACCGTGGTGAGCACGATGATGGGCATGCCTCGCAGGGTGTTCGACGTCTCGCCGTTCGACGCCTCGAACGCCTCGGCCTGCTTGCGCGCCCACGCGGACGTGCTCGGCTCGTACTCGCCTTCCAATGGCATGGATCCTCCTCGGTGGTCTCTCGACGATAACCCCGAGCCGGGCTGGAGCATTCCGGCGGACGGGCCGGCGTGCCTCCGCGCTCCCTCGGAGGGCTCAGCGGTCGAGCGCTCGGATCGCGAGCCACGCCGCGGTGCGATCGTCGGGGTTGCCCATCGAGAGGCCGGTGAGCTCCTCGACGCGATGGATGCGATTCGTGAGCGTCTGCCGGTGCACGCCGAGCTGCTCGGCGGCCACGCCCCACGAGCCGTGCTCGGCGAGGTAGACGCGCAGGGTGCGGGTGAGTTCGCCATGCAGGCCGTCGTCGCCGCGCAGGGGGTCGAGCACCTCGGTGAGCCTGGCGTTGTCGCCGGCGTCGAGCCGATCGAGCACGAGGGCAACCGTGGGCAGCGCCCGATAGCGCGACACGGTACGGCCGTCGGTGACCGCGACGTCGAGCGCCTGCCTGGCCTCGGCGGCGGTGCGGGCGAGGGCATCGGATGCCGCGGAGGAGCCGAGCCCGAGCCGCAGCGGTGTGCGGGCATCGGCGGTGACGCCTTCGACCCTGCGCACGAGGTCGTCGACGCGATCGTCACGGAGGAAGCCGAGCACGTGACCCGGCTCCTCGGTGATGAGGTGCACGCTGCCGAGCTCGTCGAGCCATCGGGTGACGAGGCGTTCGAGGTCGACCGACTTCGATCGGGCGGTGAGCGCGAATGCGGTGAGCGAACTCTCGTGCACGCCCCAGCGGCGCAGCAGCGCGGCTGCGGCGGAACCGCCCTCGAGCAGGGTGCCGATCATCACCTCGCGACCGAGGCGCTCGGTCGTCGTGCGGTCGTGCGTGCGGAGGATGAGGTCGAGCAGCGCCGCGGCCTGCGAGGCCAGGTCTCGGCCACGACTCATCGACGCCTCGCGCGAGGAGATGACGAGGTAGGCGCTCAGATCCTCGCCCGTGCCGACGGGATGCACCTGCAGGCCCGGGTGCCGCACGCGCACCGGCCGACTGAACGCGACGGCGACCGCGTCCTGCACGTGGAGCCCGCCCGCGCCCGCGGTCGAGATCACCTGTCCGTGCGGGTCGAGCAGCACTGCCCACCCGTCGATGCGGCGGGCGAGCTCGGCCACGACCGCGGCGACGCCGCCGCGACGCGCGACCTGGGTGAGCACCTTCGTGCCGGTGGTGACGAGCCGGTCCTCAGCGGCCTGGTCGGTCGCGAGCAGGGCGACGAGCAGCGGATGCAGCACGGCGTCGGATGCCTCGGCGCCGATGATGGCCGTGGCGCCTGTCGAATCGACGGCACGCCGGAGCGCCCGGGTCGCCCCGTGGCTGACGAGCACGGCGCCGGCCAACGCGTCGGCGCGAGGTCCCCCTGCGGTGAGCGCCGAGGCGAGGGGCTCGGCACCCGCCACGACGAGGGTCGCGAAGCCGGGGTGGCCGACGACACTGAACTCCTCGAGCCGAAGGGCGGCGTCGACCGGCGTCGCGGGCGGGATGCCGTCGCCGACGAGCTCGCCGCCGAGCACGCGGGCGATCGAGAGCACGTCACGGGCCATGCCATCGAGTGTACGAAATGCCGCGGCATCCGCTGACCTTTCGACATTCTTCGCAGTGACTCGGGACCTCGAGCCTGCCTACCATCGGGCGTACCCCAGCACTGATCCAAGGGAGCATCATGAAAGCCATCGTCTTCCGCGCACCGGAGACGCCGATCGAGGTCGCCGATGTCGAGCTCGCCGCCCCCAAGGCCGGCGAGGTCCGCGTCAAGATCGCGGCGGCGGGCGTCTGCCACTCCGACCTGCACGTGAAGCGCGGGGAATGGGACGCCCCGGCACCGCTCGTCATGGGTCATGAGGGGTCGGGCGTGGTCGTCGAACTCGGCGACGGCGTCACGTCGCTCGCCGTCGGCGACCACGTGGTGCTCTCATGGGTGCCGCCGTGCGGCGAGTGCCGCTATTGCCGGTCGGGCCATGAGGCGCGCTGCCAGAAGGTCGCCACGGTCGTCGCGCCGAAGGGCGTGCTCTTCGACGGCACCTCGCGCCTCTCGCAGGGCGAGGAGTCGCTCCACCACTACCTCGGCGTCTCGTCGTTCGCCGAGGAGGTCGTCGTGCCGGCATCCGGCGCCGTGAAGGTGCGCGACGACGCGCCGCTCGACGTCGTCGCCGTCGTCGGCTGCGCCGTCGCCACCGGCGTGGGCGCCGTGCTCAACACCGCCGCCGTCGAGCCCGGCTCGACGGTCGTCGTCATCGGATGCGGCGGGGTCGGCCTGAACGTCGTGCAGGGCGCCCGCCTCGCAGGCGCCGAGCGGATCGTCGCCATCGACGTGCGAGCCGACAAGACCGCGCTCGCCGTGCAGTTCGGCGCCACCGACCAGATCGACGCCTCGCAGGTCGACGCGGTCGAGGCGCTCTTCGCGCTCATCCCGGACGGCGTCGACTACGCGTTCGACGCGATCGGGCGCACCTCGACCACCGAGCAGGCGATCCGCATGCTCGGCCTCGGCGGCGCTGCCGTCATCGTGGGCCTGCCGCCGACCGGTGCCAAGGCCTCGTTCGAGCCCCTCGTGCTCGCCGAAGCAGACCAGCGCATCCTGGGCTCGAACTACGGCTCGGTGCGCCCCTCCATCGACATCCCCGCGCTCGTCGACCGCTACATGGACGGCCAGCTGAAGCTCGACCCGCTGATCTCGGCTCGCCGCCCGCTCGCCGAGGCCGCCGAGGCGTTCGACGATCTCGAATCCGGCGAAGCGCTCCGCACGCTCCTCATCCCCTGACCGCTGCAGCACCCGACTCACTGGAGAGTTCCCCCATGACCACCACCACCCAAGCGCCGGCCGCCCGAGCCGACGCCCCCAAGGACGCCGGGCTCCGCCGCGGCGTCATGAGCGGACCCGAGCTCGCGGCCCAGGCGATCGCCAACATCGCCCCGAGCGCGGTCATCGCGTTCACCGCGGCCGGCATCTTCATCGGCGCCGGCAACGGCACGATGCTCTCGTTCGTGCTCGCCACGATCGTGATCCTCGCCGTCGGCTACTGCGTCGCGGTGTTCGCCAAGAAGCACGCATCGGCGGGCTCGCTCTACACGTACGTCGCCAAGGGCCTCGGCCCGTTCGGCGCCTACCTCGCGGGTGTCGCCCTGCTCATCGGCTGCTGGGGCATCGCCGCCGGTTCGCTCGGCGGCTCGGTCTCGTACTTCAACCAGTTCCTGCTGCTCATCGGCGTGCCGTTCGAGGGCGTGTTCGCCCAGATCACGCTCGCGATCGTGCTCGGTGGGCTCGCGACGCTCTTCACGATCCGCGGCATCCGCCTCTCGGCGCGCGTCTCGCTCGTGCTCGAGCTCGTCTCGGTCGCGATCATCCTCGTGCTGCTCGTGCTGGCCCTCGTGTGGGCCGGCCCGAACGCATGGGACCCGGCGCAGTTCTCGCTCGAGGGCGTGCCGTTCCAGGGCGTCGCCGCGGGCATGGTGCTCGGCATCTTGGGCTTCGTCGGCTTCTCGTCGGCCGACGCCCTCGGCCGTGAGGCGAAAAATCCGTACAAGGCGATCCCGCGCGCGATCATGTGGAGCGCCCTCGGCGTCGGCGTGCTCTACGTCTTCTCGGCGTACACGCAGATCGCGATCCTCGGCGACGACCTCGCCACGGTCGCGAGCCCGCTCGAGGCGATCTCGGCGCAGATCGGCATGCCCGCCTGGTTCGGCCCCGTGCTCACCTTCGGCGTCGGCGCCTCGTTCTTCGCCGTCGTCGTCGCGCCGCTCAACGTCGTCGGCCGCATCATCTACGTGATGGGCAAGGAGGGCGTCGTCGCCGAGCGCTTCGGCCGCACCCACGAGCGCCACCTCACGCCGCACCGCGTGCTGCTCGTCGCCGGCCCCGCCGCGATCGTGCTCGACGTCGTGCTCCTCGCGATCGGCGTGCATCCGATGGACATCGTCGTGTGGGTCGACACGTATGGCACCTACGGCTACATGGTCGCCTACGCGCTCGTCGCGATCGCGTGCGTCGTCTACACGCGCCGCGAGAAGATGCGCAACGGTCTCGTGTGGGTGTGCGCGACGGTCGCCGTCGTCGCCATGGTCTACGTGTTCTTCGCGAACGTGTGGCCGGTGCCGGCGTGGCCGCTGAACGTCATCCCGTACCTGTTCCTCATCACCATGGTCGCCGCGCTCGCCTGGTACCTGCACCTCGCGAAGCGTCGCCCCGAGGTCATCGCGAACATCGGCAACACCGAGACCGACGCGCTCGAGGGCGTCGGCTAGGGCGCCGCAGAGACCCGCGTTCCATCGTCGTTCGATCGGCGGCGGGGCGCGGCCCCGACCCCGCGCCTCCCTGAGCTCCCCAATCGGCCAGGGAGGCGCGGTCGTGTTCAGGGACTGCGCTGCTCCGCGGTGTTCGGGCGCGGCTTCCGAACACTGGCTAGAGTCTGCGCATGGCGATCTTCAAGCGAACCCCGGCGGTGCCGACCGTGCCGACCGTCTATCAGGGGCTCGCGGGACTCGAGTCGGCCGTCCCGGCCGAGCTCGCCGCGCGGGTCTTCCTCGGCGCGTTCGCGGGCGCCGAGTCGCGACACGTACGGCCGGAGACCGTGCTCGGCATCCTGCAGCGACTCTCCGGCGTCGACGAGGTGCCCGGCATGACCGTGCGCGGCACGCTCACCACCCCGCGGGCACGCTACGCGCTCGACCCGGTCTTCGTGCAGTGCGTGCTGCTCTGGGAGCGCGCACTCATCGCCGGGCGCCTCTCCCGCGGCTCCGAGGCGTATCACCACCTCGTGCTGCTTCCGATGGGGGCCCGAGCGCTCGTCGGAGCCGACCCCGAGGCAGCGGTGCGGACCCTCCTCGACCTGTCGGCCTCCTGAGGTCGGAGGCCGCTTCAGAGGTTCGCCGGGCGCCGTCGCCTAGGCTTCGGACATGTCGCTCGACGCATCCGCACGTCCCGAGGGCGCCATCATCGCTGCCGTGTCGCGGCTTCACGAGCTCGGTTTCCAGGGGGTGCGGGTGGTGGCGAACCACTACGCCACCGGGCACTGGCGGTGTCGCGTCCTGGTGCCGGAGCCGGGCGACATGATCGGTTCGGCCGACGAGCGGAACATCCTCCTGTCGTACACGAACGGCTCGGGTCGGGATGTCTTCGGGGACGGCCGCACCGACTGGGATGTCGTCGCTCTCGCCGACCGGCTCTCCCGAACGGCTCAGGAGCTCCCATCGGCCGCACGGCCGGACCCGCAGTACGCCCCCTGGCTCGCCGAGTTGCGGCGCCGTACGGCGGGCGGCTGGTTCGTGATGTGGGAAGACGCCTACTCGCCGGAGCAGATGTGGGAGACCCGAGGACTGGTGAGATTGGTCTATGCGGATCGCGCCGCCGCAGAGTCGGACGCTGCCGATCCGGCGCATGGCGGCGTCGACGAGAACGGCTGGTCGCTCTCCGGCACGATGCCGGCACCGCCCTCGCCGTGACCGGTCCGCGTCGGAATGCCCGCCGATCGATACCGAGGCGATCGCGAACACCGGCAACACCGAGACCGACGCGCTCGCCCGGTTCCGGCTGCATCAGAGCTGTCGCCGCAGCACGTCGTAGGCCCATGAGGCCAGTGTCGTCGGCGTTGTGCTCTGCACGGTTCGCGGCTGCTCGGCGACGAAGCCGTCGCGGAGCCCGGTGGACATGCCCATGAGTGCGTCGACGAGGGTGTCGGGCATCCCGGCGCCGAGCATCCCGTCGCGCATCGCGTCATCCGGGATCCGTTCGACGCGGAGTGGTCGGCCGGTCGCCTCGGACACGACCTCGGCGACCCGCCGCCAGGTGAGATCCTCCGGTCCGTGCACGGCCTGGACATGCCGGCCGCTCCACTTCGTCGAGAGCAGTCGGGTGACCGCGACCTCAGCGATGTCTCGCGGAGCGACCCAGGCCATCGGCTGATCAACGGGAAGGATGACCTGCAGGCTGCCGGATCGCACCTGATCGAGCTGGAGTTCGAGGTTGCTGAAGAAGTACCCGCAGCGCAGATGGGTGACGTCGGCGCCGGTGGCATCCAGCGCGACCTCGGTGCCGGCGAGTCCGTCGATCTCGCCGGCACCGTGGCGCTTCTCGGCACCGACGCTGCTCTGGAAGACCACCCGCGCGATGCCGTTGTCCTCGACCGCGCGCACCGCGCTCGCCGTGGCGCGGCGGTAGTCGTCGAGCGGATCAGCGCTCGCCGCAGGCGGGTCGACCCAGTAGAGCGCGTCGACACCGGATATCGCTGCGCTCACGGCCTCGACGTCGAGCTGGTCGACCTCGATCGCGTCCACCATCGGCCGGATCTCGGGGTCGAGTCGCTCGAGATCGCGCGCCAGCACGAGGGGGCGCACGCCCGCCCGCACGAGCATGGCGACGACGTGGCGGCCGACATTGCCGGTCGGGGTGGTGACGGCGATTCGCATGATTCGAGTCCTTTCGTCGAGACGATCGACCCAAGGTAGCGACGGTGGCGGACAGATCACGGCCGCGATTACACGCAGAATGGAGGAGTGGAGAGCGATCCGACCGCGCGCGCCCTGACCCTGCTGTCGGTGCTCCAGGCAGGCGCCGACTGGAGCGCGGCCGCGCTCGCCGAGCGGCTCGGCATCAGCGCCCGAACCGTGCGGCGAGACGTCGATCGGCTCCGCGGGCTGGGCTACGCGATCACTGCGAGACCCGGGCCCGGGAGCGTGTACCGGTTGGGCGCGGGGGCGACGATTCCGCCGCTGCTCTTCACCGCCGACGAGATCGCGGCGATCGTCGCGGGCCTGCGTCTGATCGCGCCGCGACTGCAGGGGGACGAGAGCGCCCAGGTCGCCCTCGCGAAGCTCGAGCAGGTGCTGCCGCCCGGGCTCCGCCGTCGCGCCGACGCGATCGACCTCGCCACCGAGGTGCTCGAAGAGGAGCACGCCGTCGCGGCGCAGGACGTCGGCATCGTCGCCGACGCCGTGGCGGAGGCCGGACGCATCCGGTTCGCCTACCTCGACGGGAACGCGGTCTCGTCTGCACGACTCGTCGACCCGTATCGGCACGTGCTCAGAGCGGGACGCTGGTATCTCGTCGGCTTCGATCTCGACCGCGACGAGTGGCGCACATTCCGCTTCGACCGCATATCCGGCGTCGAGCGCGTGCCGGGCACGTATCGGAGGCGGGAGTTCCCGGATGCCTCGATCGGCCGCTGGTTCGCCACGGACTTCGGCAGGCTCGGCTGAGCGCCGCCGTCACAGGGTGTTCAGCGGTTCGCGGGCTCCCAGCCGAGGCTCGGCGCGACGTGCTCGGCGAAGGCCGTGATGAGTCGCAGATTGAACTCGACGCCGAGCTGGCTCGGGATCGTGAGCATGAGCGTGTCTGCCTCGCGGATCGCGGCATCGCGCAGCAGCTGCTCGACCAGCTTGTCGGGGGTGCCGGCGTAGGTCTTGCCGAACGTCGAGCGCATGCCGTCGATGTAGCCGACGCCGTCTCCGTCTTGACGGCCGCCGAAGTAGAGCTCGTCTTCGGCCGTCGTGATCGGGAAGATCGAACGGCTCACCGAGGTGCGCGGCTCGCCGGGGTGGCCGGCCTCGCGCCACGCCGCGCGGAAGGTCTGGATCTGCTGCGCCTGCAGCTCGTCGAAGGGCATGCCGCGGTCTTCGGTGAGGAGAGTCGACGACATGAGGTTCACGCCGCGACGACCGGCCCACTCGGCCGAGTCGCTGTTGCCGGCGCCCCACCAGATGCGCGAGCGCAGGCCGGGGGAGTAGGGCTCGATCCGCTGCAGGCCGCTCGCGCCGCCGCCGAACGGCGACGAGGCATCCGCTTCGGCGATGCCCTTGCCCTCGACCGCCTCGAGGAACCGGTCGAAGTGCGCGCGTGCGATATCGGCGCCGCGAGGGTCCTCGGAGCCGGTGTACCCGAAGGCCTCGTAACCGCGCACGACGGTCTCGGGTGATCCCCGGCTGACGCCGAGTGCGAGCCGGCCGCCCGAGATGAGGTCGACGGCTGCCGCCTCCTCGGCGAGGTGGAGCGGGTTCTCGTACCGCATGTCGACGACGCCGGTGCCGACCTCGATGTGCCGGGTGCGCGCCGCGATCGCCGCGAGGAGCGGCATCGGCGACGCCTGCTGGCGCGCGAAGTGGTGCACGCGGAAGTACGCGCCGTTCACGCCGAGCTCATCCATGCCCTGTGCGAGGTCGATCGCCTGCAGCATGGAATCCGCGGCAGAGAGCTCGCGGCCGCCGCCGAGCGGGCCGTAGTGTCCGAATGAGAGCGTTCCGAAGCGTTGCACGACAGGTGGAACGACCGCGCGTCAGTGTCTATTCCGGTGCATGGATGTCGCGGCTGCCGCCCCCTGCGAGATCATCGGCGACGCCGGAGCACCAGAAGGCTGCCGCCGGTCAGGGCGGTCATCCCGGCTACGAGGATCGGGAGCGTCGATGGGCCCGTCGGCGGCAATGCCGGAGGCACCGCGGCGCCCGCACCGACGACGATCGTCGCGGAGACCGGTGCCGAGGTCACGGGGGCCGTGCCCGCGAGCCCGCCGGCGGTGGCGACGTTCGTGACCGACCCGGCGGCGGCGTCAGCATCGGTCACGGTGTACGTGCCGTGACAGACGGTCGAGTCGCCCGCCTGGCCCGCCGGGGCCAGCTCCGACGCTTCGCAGGTCACGCCGGCGATGCGGTCGTCGACGACGGCGACGTCGGTGATCGCGACCGCCGAGGTGTTCAGTACCTCGTAGGTGTAGTCGACGACGTCGCCGGACGCGTAGGTCTTCGAGTCGTCGACGAGCTTGGTGAGCCCGAGCTGGGCCAACGGGTCGATCGCCTGCACCACGACGTTCCTGATGAGGTGCACATCGGTGAACAGGCCCGTCGAGGCGCTGAACCCGAACTTGTAGGTCGGGGGCGTCGGCTGCGGTGCCGCGAAGTCGAGCACCTGCTGCATGCCCGCGCCGTCGTTGAAGTCGATGGAGACGGTGACCTGGGGGTCGGGCGCCGGGGAGATCTGCACCGTGACCGTACGGCGCGTCGGCTCGAGCAGGACCGCGGCCTGGGCAGGGTCGGCTCCGGTGAGGTCGGGGGCGGGGCCGTGCAGGTCCCCTGGGAGCGTCGACGTCCAGGGGCCCGTGGTCGACAACTGGTCGGCGGTCGCCGTGAGGAAGCAGTACCCCTCGGTGCCGTTGCCCGGCCCGCGCACCGTCACCATGTTCTCGCCGGGGGCCGGGGCATAGAAGGCCTCACCCGACGGGGAGCGGACCTCGCAGCCGTCGCCACGCCGCTCCCAGTCGCCGAAGTAGTTGCCGAGCACATCGAGGCCGATGCCGAGGTATCCGCCCTCGACGCCGGGGAGGAACGGTGGATCGACTTCGAATCCCGGCTCTTTCTGCGCGTACCCGAGACTGCCTCCGAACGCGCCCGGCGCGTCGAGCGTGGTCGCGCCGTCGACGAGGAAGAAGGCGATGCCGTCGGCGGGCACGAGGGAGTCGGAGCCGTACTGCCATTGCTCGAACGTGATCTCCACACCCTGAGTCGCCGGGATCGGCACGTCGTAGAGTGCGGCGCCGGCCTGGTCGGTGAGCCGATCGGTCAGCCGGAGGAACCCGTCGGGGTCGGCTCCGTTGGGCGGGGCGGCCGGGCTCGGAGCGGGACACCCCAGCACCGGATGCGAACCGACCGGCGTCGCGAGCACCGTGGGTGCGCCGGTGATGCACGCTGAGCCGTAAGCCTGGAACCCGTCGATCACCGTGGCGCCGCGGAAGTCCTCGTCGACGAGCACAGGTCCCGCAGCGGCGGCGAACGCCGGCTGCAGTGTCGACGAACTCACCCCAACCCCGATTCCGATGGCTCCTATCGTCACGGCGACCGCGATGAATACAGCCCGCTTCCGAAGCTCCCCCATGGGCACATGCTAGGGACGGAGGGCCCGAACCTCCAGCATGAGGTTCGGATCACCGCGAACGCATGCGCCGCAACCCTCGCGGCAACGCCTCGCCTCAGCCGCGCGCGAGCACGAGCGAGAACTCGACGAACCCGTCGGGCTCGACCGAGACGAACCCCAGGTTCGGCGCCTCGACGCCGAAGTCGGCGAAGGTGATCGGGATGCTGCCGGCCACCTGCCCGTCGCCGCCGTTCCAGACCGCGTCGAGGTCGACGGTCACCGGGCGGGTGACGCCGGCGATGGTGAGTTCGCCCGCTGCCTGCACGGTCTGCACGTCGCCGACGACGGGCGCCGCGTCGATCGTGATCGGCTCGGTGAGCACGAAGGTCGCTGTCGGGAACTCGTCCGTGCGCAGGGCACTCGAGCGGAAGTACTCGTCGCGGTTGCCCGAGTCCGTCGCGATCGATGCGACGTCGACCTCGATCGATGCGGCGGTCAGGCTCAGCCCGTCGACCGTGAAGCCGCCGGTCACGTCGGAGGTGCGACCGGTGACGGTGACGTCGGTGCCGTTCAGCACCTCGTCGACGCGATAGCCGGCGAACGAGCCGTCGGCCACGGCCCACTGGCCGGTGAGGTCGGATGCCTCGGTGCCGGCGTCGACCGTCGCCGAGGGTGGCGTGGTCACCGACGGCGCCGCTTCGGCCTCGCCGACGATGAGGTCGCGGTAGACGATCGGGGCCGCGATGGCGGCGGTCGCACCGAGCACGAGCGCTCCGGCGACGATCGAGGCGGTGATGATCTTGGTGCGCTTCTGCATGCGGCCTCCACAGGGTCGGACTTCGAGCATGCCGGATCAACGTATGAGAATGCATTGAATTCGCCGCGATCCTGTCGAGATGACGACGGATGACGCAGACTGTCGTGCATGAGCCACCCCCATGACTCCGGCGACCCGCACGTGCTCGGCCCCGGTCTGCTGCCGACGCCGTTCACCGCCGACGAGATCCGGGACGCGAGCGGCTCCGGCAAGACGATCCGCATCCTCGTGGAGGAGCCCGAGGGCGAGGCGTTCGAGCGCGTCAACCGCTTCACCGAGTGCGATGACGAGGGCGCCACCCTCGAGCGCTGGCGCGTCGCGCCCGACGGCGGTGTCGACGGTGAGATCGCGAGCGCGCGGGTGACCTGGCTCGAACTGCAGGGTCACGCCGCGTTCCCCGCCGAGCGCACGACCGTCGACGAGGAGACGATCGACCTGCCGATCGGGCGGGTCGAGTGCCTCCGCTACGAGACGCGTGATGAAGCTCCGGATGCCGCCGCCGAGACGTTCTGGTTCGCCCGGATGTTCCCGGGCATGCCCGTGCGGTTCGAATCGCCGACGCCCGCCGGTC
Source organism: Agromyces sp. Root1464 (assembly GCF_001427265.1). Lineage (NCBI taxonomy): Bacteria > Bacillati > Actinomycetota > Actinomycetes > Micrococcales > Microbacteriaceae > Agromyces > Agromyces sp. Root1464. Next base: position 2,149,297 of record NZ_LMFU01000002.1, on the reverse strand, counting down.
CCGTGCGCACCACGGTGGTCGCCGTCGAGGTGGTGCGCTGACCGGCTGATCGCCTCGCCGGCCGGCTGTTCGGCGAAGCACGGCGCAGCCTGCCGATCGCTGGCGCGCCACGCGGCATCCGTCTAGCGTGATCTGTGGGGGAGATTCGGCGCGGAAGTCGGAATACCAGCCCTCTCGACAAAGTTGAGTTAACTAGACTCAAGTTTTGAACGAAGGGAGTGCCTGTGGCCAACATGCAGGGTGCGCCGAGCACGCAGGAAGAGCAGAAGTCGGCGCTCGAACAGTACGGCGTCAACCTCACCGAGATCGCCAAGGCCGGAAAGCTCGATCCCGTGATCGGGCGCGATTCCGAGATCCGTCGCGTCAGCCAGGTGCTCACGCGACGCACGAAGAACAACCCCGTGCTCATCGGCGAGCCGGGCGTCGGCAAGACCGCCGTCGTCGAGGGGCTCGCCCAGCGCATCGTCGCCGGCGACGTCGCCGAGTCGCTGAAGGGCAAGCAGCTCATCTCGCTCGACATCTCGGCGCTCGTCGCCGGTGCGATGTACCGCGGCCAGTTCGAGGAGAGGCTGAAGGCCGTCCTCAAGGAGATCAACGACGCCGAGGGCGAGATCATCACCTTCGTCGACGAACTGCACCTGCTCATGGGCGCAGGCGGCGGCGAGGGGTCCGTCGCGGCGTCCAACATGCTGAAGCCCATGCTCGCCCGTGGCGAGCTGCGGCTCATCGGTGCGACCACGCTCAACGAGTACCGCGAATACATCGAGAAGGATGCCGCGCTCGAACGCCGCTTCCAGCAGGTGTACGTCGGCGAGCCGAGCGTCGAGGACACGATCGCGATCCTCCGCGGCCTCAAGGGACGCTACGAGGCCCACCACGGGGTCACGATCTCCGATGCCGCACTTGTGAGCGCGGCATCCCTGTCGAACCGGTACATCTCAGCGCGTCAGCTGCCCGACAAGGCGATCGACCTCGTCGACGAGGCCATGTCGCGCCTCAAGATGGAGATCGACTCGAGCCCCGTCGAGATCGACCAGCTGAAGCGCCAGGTCGACCGCATGAAGCTCGAGGAGCTCGCCCTCAAGAAGGAGAAGGACGACGCGTCGAAGGAGCGGCTCGCGAAGCTGCGCGAGACGCTCGTCGAGCAGGAGCGCGAGCTCGCGGGCCTCGAGGCCCGCTGGGCCCGAGAGCGGATGTCGCTGAACCGCGTCGGCGACCTGAAGAAGCAGCTCGACGACGCGGTCACGCAGCGCGACCGAGCCATGCGCGAGGCCGACTACGCGAAGGCGTCGAAGCTCGAGTACGAGACGATCGCGCGCCTGCAGCGCGACCTCGAGGCGGCCGAGCAGGCCGAGCAGGCTCCCGACGAGCCCCGCATGGTCAATGAGCAGGTCACCGAGGAGGACATCGCCCAGGTGATCGCCGCGTGGACGGGCATCCCCGTCGGCCGACTGCTGCAGGGCGAGACCGAGAAGCTGCTGCACCTCGAGCAGGAGCTCGGCAAGCGCCTCATCGGCCAGAAGCGCGCCGTCGCGGCGGTCGCCGACTCGGTGCGCCGCTCGCGCGCCGGCATCAGCGATCCCAACCGGCCGACGGGGTCGTTCCTGTTCCTCGGCCCGACGGGCGTCGGCAAGACCGAGCTCGCGAAGTCGCTCGCCGACTTCCTCTTCGACGACGAGCACGCCATGGTGCGCATCGACATGTCGGAGTACGGCGAGAAGTTCTCGGTCTCGCGACTCGTCGGCGCGCCCCCCGGGTACGTCGGCTACGACCAGGGCGGCCAGCTCACCGAGGCCGTGCGTCGTCGCCCCTACTCGGTGATCCTCTTCGACGAGGTCGAGAAGGCGCACCCCGAGGTCTTCGACGTGCTGCTGCAGGTGCTCGACGACGGGCGCCTCACCGACGGCCAGGGCCGCACGGTGGACTTCAGGAACACCATCCTGATCCTCACGTCGAACCTCGGCTCGCAGTACCTGATCGACCCGTCGCTCAGCTGGGACGAGAAGGAGCAAGCCGTGCTGCAGACCGTGCGGCAGGCCTTCAAGCCCGAGTTCGTGAACCGGCTCGACGACATCGTGGTGTTCTCGGCGCTCAGCGAAGACGAGCTCGCCGAGATCGTCAACCTCTACATCGACCGGCTGTCGGCGCGACTGCACGAGCGGCGACTGCAGCTCGGCGTCACTCCCGACGCCAGGGCGTGGCTCGCCGAGCGCGGGTACGACCCGCTGTACGGCGCCCGGCCGCTCCGCCGCCTCATGCAGCACGAGATCGACGACCGGCTCGCCCGGGCGCTGCTCACGGGCGAGGTTCGCGACGGCGACACGGTCGTGGTCGGCCTCGCCGACGACGGTGACTCGCTCACCGTGGCACGGGCCGAGCTCCCGGTCGAATAGGGGCGCCCGCGGCATCCGTTCGAATCACCGAGCGGATGCCGCGTCGCGCTGCGCGGCCGTCACTCGACGGCGACGTCGCTCTCGGCCTCGGGGGCGCGCACGCCGTTGGCGCTCGCCGGAATGCGTCGTTCGAGCGCGAGCGCCAGCACACCGATGCCGAGGCAGCCGATGACCATCACCGCGATGTACACGGCGTCGAGGTCGTGGTCGAGCAGCAGGCCCGCGGCGACCGGGCCGGCGATGGCACCGCCCTGGAACGCCGCCGAGTTGATCGCGTTGTAGCGGCCGCGATTGTGGTCGGAGGCGAGGTCGTTGTAGATCGCCGGCACCGTCGGCTGCAGCAGGGTCTCGCCGAAGGCGAAGACGCCCATGAACGCCAGCACGCCGATGGCGGCGGCCAGCGTGTCGGGCAGGAGCCCCGCGGCGCCGAGGATCAGCCACGAGGTCGCCCAGACGCCCGCCATGACCCACATGACCCGCGTGCGGCGCTTGCCGCTGATCTTCGCCAGCACCGTGAACTGCAGCAGCACGATGACCGCGGTGTTGACCGCGAACGACAGCCCGATCACCCGGGTCGAGACCTCGGCGACCTGGCGCGCGTACGCGGGGAACCCCGCCTCCATCTGGCCGTAGCCGATGAACATCGCGATGAACGTGAGGAGCGTCAGCCACAGCACGGCGGGCTGACGGAGGATCTCGCGATAGCCGCCGGCTGCGGCCGACTCCTCGGTCGGCTCGGCCTGCGTGCGCACATGGCGGAGGGGGCCGAGGAGCAGCGCCATTGGGATGAGCGCGCTCGCGGCGTCGATCAGGAAGATCACGGTGAAGGTCTCGGGGGAGTCGACATCGACGTAGAACCCGCCGATGATGCCGCCGACCCCGATGCCGAGGTTCACGAGCGCGAAGTTGACGCCGAAGTACTGCTGCCGCAGGTCGCCAGAGACCACGGCGGCGATGAGCGCATTGAACCCGGGCCACGAGACGCCGAAGTTCACGCCGATGAGCACGAGGGCGACGGCCGCGACCGCGGGGTGGGTGGCGAACGCCAGCAGCGTGCAGCCGGCGATCATCGACACGAGGCCGGCGAGCAGAACGGCCTTCGCGCCGAAGCGGTCGATGAGCGTGCCGCCCGGGCCGGTGACGATGAGCCCGACCACCGCGATGAGGCTCATGAGCGCGCCCGAGAGGCCGAGGTCGAAGCCGCGCACCTCGTGCAGGTAGATGATCGTGAACGGCAGGGTCAGCCCACGGCCGAGCGTTTGGATGGCGACGGTCGACAGCAGCCATCGGCCCTCGGTGGGCAGGGCGGCCCAGAACGTCCTCGCGCTGATCACACTGCATTCTGTTCGAGACCGCCGACATTCCGCCAATCACCTCGGCCGCCTCTACCGCCGTGGACGCCGGCAGCGCTACTGTGGCGGCAGCAGTGATGATCCCGGGGGAGGCGACATGTCTGCAGTGAACGGAGACGAGATCGGCGAGGTCGTGCTGACGCACGGCCAGCGACGAGGCATCCGATTGATCGGATTGGCCGGCGTGGTCGGCGGCATCCTGTTGATCGTCGTGGCGATCATCGCCTGGATCGGGGTCTCGAACCAGCTCCGGGCCGAGAACATCACGATCCCCGACGACTCGCCGTACTTCGCGGGCAAGACCGTCGACGGACCGATCGACGCCTTCATCCAGGCCGGCGTCATCAACGCGCACGCGCTCGAGGCGAGCGGCGGCAAGACGTACGCCGAGCTCGACCAGGACGACCCCGTGCGCGACACCGTGATGCAGGCGTCGTTCCTGCGGGCCTCGCTCTTCACCTCGGTGGTCTCGTTCGGCGTCGCGTTGTTCGCGGCGGGGGTCGGCGTGGTCTTCGTGCTCTTCGGCTGGGCCCTGCGGATGCTCGCGTCGTCCCCGGCGCGCGCACCGGGGAGAGCCTCCGTTCCGCCCGCGACGGCCTGAGCCGGCCCCGTCCGTTCACCCGGCAGGCGTAGGCTCCTGGCATGCTGCTGGGGGCAGGGGTGCAGGTCGATCGTGCGCTCGTCGTCGAGACCGAGACGGGCGCGGTGCGAGGGGTGCGCCGGCACGGCGTGCGCTGCTGGCGCGGCATCCCGTACGCCGCATCGACCGGCGGCGAGTTCCGCTTCCGGGCGCCTCGACCGGCACCGGGATGGGACGGCGTCCGCGACGCCGTCGAGTTCGGCCCCGTCGCGCCGCAGCAGCGGAAGGGGCAGTTCATCGGAGCCGCGCCGGGCCTCCCGCGCAGTGAGGACTGCCTGAGCGTCAACGTGATCGCGCCCGACGAGTCGGCGGGGGCGACCGAGCGACTCGGTTCGACCGGCCGACCGGTGATGGTGTTCATCCACGGCGGCGCCTACAGCGTCGGCTCCTCGGGCGAGTACCCGCGACAGGGCGAGCGGCTCGTGCGCGAGCACGGGGTCGTCTACGTGAGCATGAACTACCGTCTCGGGGCGCTCGGCTGGCTCGACCTCCGCACCTATTCGACGCCCGAACGACCGATCGGGGCCAACCTCGGGCTCCGCGACCAGGTCGCCGCCCTCGAATGGGTGCGCCGCAACATCCGCTCATTCGGCGGCGACCCCGACCGCGTGACCCTCTTCGGCGAGTCCGCCGGCGCGAACTCGGTCACGACGCTCCTCACCGTTCCCGCTGCGGAGGGGCTGTTCTCCCGCGCGATCGCGCAGAGCTCGCCCGCAAACGCCGTCTACCTGCCCGAGACGACGGCGCGCTGGGCGCGCGAGTACGTGCGGCTGCTCAGCCGAGTGGTCGACGACGACGATCTCGAGAGCGAATCGGTCGAGGATGCCGCGGCGATGCTGTGCACCGCGAGCGCCATGCACCTCGCGGAGGCGACGACCACCCTCACGATGCGCACTCCCGACGAGGATCCCGGCACGATCAGCCTGGCGCCCGTCATCGACGGCGAGTTCCTGCCGCACCGCCCCCTCGACGCATTCCGCGACGGGCTCGCGCATCGGGTGCCGCTCCTCATCGGCACCAACGACCGTGAGGGCTCGCTCTTCGCCGGGCGCATCGGCATCCTGCCGACGACGAAGCCGCGCATCCGCGCGATCTTCGCGAACACGCGGAAGAAGTCGCGCAAGGCGATCAAGGGCCGGTATCCGGGCCTTCCCGAGCGGCGGCCGGCGGCCGACTTCGCCGGCGACTTCACGTTCTGGTTCCCGACGGTGAAGGTGGCGGAGCGGCATTCGCGATTCGCCCCGACCTGGATGTACCGATTCGACGCGGCTCCGCGGATGTCGCGGCTCCTCGGCCTCGACGCGACCCACGGGCTCGAGCTCTTCGCGCTGTTCGAGAAGTTCGACACCCTCACCGGGGCCGGACTCACGCTGCTCGGCGGGCGGCGCATGTTCCGTGCGGTCGGGCGGCGCATGCAGCGGCACTGGGTCGGCTTCGCGGCATCCGGGTGTCCCGGCGCCGACTGGCCGGCCTACCGCGAGGCCGGTCGGCGCACCATCGTCTTCGGGGAGGGCGAGGATCGCGTCGAGCTCGACCCGCGCCGCGAGAAGCGACTCGCCTGGCAGGAGTTCGTGCCGCACGTCTGAGCCCGCCCCGGTCTGCGTCGACGCACGAATCTTGCTCGAACGCCGAGGGACGTGCGCGGTGATCGCGCGTCCACGCGGATACGCCGGAGCTTCGAGTCCACCCCTTGCCTCTCGAGAGCGGCAGTGCGAGGATCGCGCTCATTGACCGCCCACGGATTGGACGAAGATGTTGAAACTCAAATCCATTGCAACGACCTCGGCGCTCGCGCTGGCACTGACGGCGCTGGTCGCCGGCCCGGCCGGCGCGGCGACCTCGTCCGGCGACGAGGTGAGCGGCGAGCAGCAGTACGTCGTGCTCTTCGCCGAAGGCGCTTCGACCGAGGCGACGCGAGCGGCGGTCGCTGCCGCCGGCGGAACGATCATCGCCGAGAACGCCGAGGTCGGCGTCGCGACCGTCGTGACGACCGAGGCGGACTTCGCCGCTGAAGCCGCTGCCCAGTCGGTCATCGAGGGCACGGCGCAGAACCGGGTCATCGCCGACGTTCCGAACGCGCAGAAGGGCGCGGGCGCTGCCGAGAAGTTCGACGCCGCGAAGGCCGACCTGCGCGGCGCGGGCGAGAAGGCCGCTGCCGCCGGGGCGCCCGCGACGCGTCCGTCGAAGGGCAGGCCGCTCGCCGAACCGCTCGCCGACCTCCAGTGGGACATGCAGGCGATCGACGCCACGGTCGACGGCTCCTACCGCCACGACAAGAGCCGCGGCGTGCTCGTGGGCATCCTCGACACCGGTGTCGACGGATCCCACCCCGACATCGCTCCCAACTTCGACGCGGAGCTGAGCCGCAACTTCACGGTCGACATCGAGGCCGACGCCAACGGCGACCCGATCGACGGCGCCTGCGCCGACGAGCCCGACCAGTCGTGCGAAGACGCCGCCGACGTCGACGAGAACGGTCACGGTACGCACGTCGCCTCGACGATCGCCTCGCCCATCAACGGCATCGGCATCGCGGGCGTCGCGCCCGACGCGACCATCGTGAACCTGCGCGCCGGTCAGGACTCGGGCTACTTCTTCCTGCAGGCCTCGCTCGACGCCCTCACCTACGCCGGCGACAATGGCATCGACGTCGTGAACATGAGCTACTACGTCGACCCGTGGCTCTTCAACTGCACCTCCCACCCCGCCGACTCGCCCGCAGACCAGGCGGAGCAGCGGACCGTCATCACCGCCATGCAGCGCGCACTCGACTACGCGCGCGGCAACGGCGTGACGCTCGTCTCCGCGGCCGGCAACGGTGCCACCGACTACACGAAGGTGATCAGCGACTCCTCGAGCCCCGACTTCGCGAGCGTGCCCGGTGAGATCGCCTACACGCGCGACCTGCTCGACCCGGCCTCGTGCATCTCGATGCCGAGCGAGGGCGACGGCGTCGTCACGGTGAGCAGCACGGGCCCGAGCGAGCGCAAGGCGTACTACTCCGACTATGGCAACGGCTACGTCGATGTCGCCGCTCCCGGTGGCGACGTCTACGACACCGCAGCGGGGACTCGCGACTACGCTGCCGGAATTCTGGCGGCGTACCCGACCGCGCTCGCCGAAGCCGAGGGCGCGATCGACGAGAACGGCGACGTCGTCGTGCCGTGGGCGGTCGAGAGCTGCGACGCATCCGGTGAGACCTGCGGGTACTACCAGTACCTGCAGGGCACCTCGATGGCCTCGCCGCACGCCGCGGGCGTCGCAGCGCTCATCGTCGGCCAGTTCGGCAAGCGCGACAAGGAGCACGGCGGCAAGACGCTGTCGCCCGACGCGGTCGAAGCGAAGCTGCTGTCGTCGGCGGTCGACACGGCGTGCCCGGTGCCCGCCGCGTTCACCTACGTGCGGCACCTGCCGAACGGCACCACGGCGACCTCGACGCACACGTGCGAAGGCTCGCCCACGAAGAACGGGTTCTACGGCGACGGCATCGTGAACGCGCTGGCCGCCATCGGACGCTGACGCTCGTCAGCCTCTGACGCACTCGACGGGGTCGACCGCTGCCGCGGTCGGCCCCGTTCGTGCATTCGAATCGGTCTCGATCAACGCCGCAGCGCGACGTAGGCTCGGTGCATGCTCGCCACCGTCATCCACGCGCCCCGCGACATCCGTGTCGAAACCGTGCCCGACCCGGTGCTCGCCACCGGGGTCGACGCCATCGTGAAGGTCGTCGCCGCGTGCGTGTGCGGCTCCGACCTCTGGCCGTACCGCGGCGTGACGCCCACGCACGAGCCGCATCGCATCGGGCACGAGTTCATCGGCGTCGTCGAGGCGATCGGCGAGCAGGTCACGGTGGTCGCCGTCGGCGACTTCGTGATCGCACCCTTCTACGTGTGCGACAACACGTGCGTGAACTGCCGCAACGGCGTCTCGACGTCGTGCCTGAACGGCGGGTGGTGGGGCTCCGACGACCGGGCCGGCTCCTTCGCCGACGGCGGGCAGGGCGAGCGCGTGCGCGTGCCGCTCGCCGACGGCACGCTCGTGGTCGTGCCCGGGCCGGTCGGCGACGAGGAGGTGCCGGGCCTGCTGAGCCTCGCCGACGTCATGGGCACCGGCCATCACGCCGCGGTCTCGGCCGGCGTCTCGGCTGGCGACACGGTCGCCGTCGTGGGCGACGGCGCGGTCGGCCTCTGCGCCATCATCGCGTCGAAGCGACTCGGTGCCACGACGATCATCGCGATGTCGCGGCATCCCGAACGCCAGGCGCTCGCCCGCAGGTTCGGGGCGACCCACATCGTCGAGGAGCGCGGGGCCGAGGGCGTCGCCCGGGTGCAGGAACTCACCGGCGGCATCGGCGCCGATCGCGTGCTCGAGTGCGTCGGCACGAAGGAGTCGATGGACCAGGCGATCCGTTCCACCCGCCCGGGCGGCATGGTCGGCTACGTCGGGGCGCCGAACGGCGGGCCCGAGTTGCCGGTGCGTCCGCTCTTCAACCGCAACGTCGGCGTCAACGGCGGTATCGCGCCCGTACGCGGCTACATCGAGGAACTGCTGCCCGATGTGCGGTCGGGTGCGATCGAGCCGGGGCTCGTCTTCGACCTCGAGCTTCCGCTCGCCGACGCCGCCGAGGCGTACGCCGCGATGGACGAGCGCCGCGCCACGAAGGTGCTGCTGCGCCCATGAGCGAGCTCCTCGAACGGCTCGTCGCCGAGGAATCCGAACTGCAGTTCGAGCGGTTCACGTTCGATGACGCGTGGATGCTCGGAGGGCGTCTCCGGGCGGCCGCGTCAGAGGCGGGACATCCCGTCGCGATCGCGATCTGGTTCGGGCCGCAGCGCGTATTCCATGCAGCCCTGCCGGGTGCGACCGCCGACAACGACGGCTGGCTCGACCGCAAGCACCGCGTCGTCGAGCGATTCGGTCGGTCATCGATGCTCGTCGGCGAGGAGTTCCGCGCCAAGGGCGAGGACTTCGACGTGCACGCCCGCCTCGACCCCCGGGAGTTCGCGGCGCACGGCGGGGTCGTGCCCATCCGGATCCGCGAGGCCGGGGTCATCGGCGCCGTCGGCGTGTCGGGGCTGCCCGAGCTCGCCGATCACGACCTCGTCGTCGAGCAGTTGCGCGCACACCTGCGAGACCGGGCCACCGACTGACGCCTCAGCGTTGGGCGATCACGCGTCGATGTCGTCGAGGCGCGCGATGACGACCTCGAGCAGGCGGGCGAGCTCGGCCCGCTCGTCGTCGCCGAGGTCTTGCAGCACGTCGGACTCGACGACGTCGGAGTCGCGGATCGCCTGACTGAACAGTCCCCATCCCGCTTCGGTGAGGCTCACGAGGATGCGGGTGCGATTGTCGGGGTCGGCCGCTCGTTCGACGAGGCCGCGCTCTGCGAGCTTGTCGAGACGGTGCGTCATCGACGACGGGGCGACGTTGGTGAGTTCGGCGAGCTGGCTCGGCGTGAGGGCCTCCCCGGCCTTCGCGAGCGAGGTGACGACGGCCCACTCGCCCGAGCTCACATCGAGGTCCGTGAGCTGCCGGGCGTACCACTGGTCGAGCTTCTTCGTGAGCCCCTGCACGGCCGTGATGACCCGCTGCACCGACTCCTCGCCACCGGCAGCGACGTAGGTCGCGACGGCGCGGCGATGCAGTTCCTGGGCTGACGGGGTGCGTTTGGCCATACGGGAATTGTCGCATGCGAAGTTCGGTTACTAATATTTCGATATCGAATAGTTCGTGTTCGAATCATCGCTTCCCTCCGACGACCTGTAGGCGAGGCATCCGTCTCAGAGGCATCCGTCTCACTCGAGACCCCGACTCCCGAAAGGTGGCGTGCCCATGCGCGCGAAGCTGCTCATCCTCGCCTCGAGCATCGGCATGCTCGGTTGGGGCGCGGTGCTCCCGTACCAGTACGCGTACGCGGCGGACACCCGAGGGTGGGGCGCTCTCGTCGCGGCCGCGGCATCGTCGCTGTTCTCGGTCGGCGCGCTCGTCGCCGCCCCGATCGCCGGCCGACTCGCCGACCGCTACAACCCCGTGCACGTCGCCGTCGTCGCGCAACTGCTCGGCGCCGCCGGTGCGGCCTCGCTCGTCTTCGCCGACGGTCCCGCCGTCTTCCTTGCGGGCATGCTCGTCTTCGGCCTGGGGCTCGCCGCCGCGGTGCCCGCCAAGCAGGTGCTCGCGCTCGAGTGGTCGTCGACAGGCGACCGGCGCAAGGTCTTCGCCTACAAGTTCACCGGTGAGGCGCTCGGCATGGCAGCGGGCGCGTTCCTCGCCGGGCAGATCATCGACCTCGACCGGCACGACGGGCTCGACGTCGGCTTCCTCATGGCCGCCGCGGGCTTCGTCGTCTCGTCGGCGATCATCGCGCTCGCCGGCCGCGGGGCCATGCGGAGTGCCGAGTTCGCGGCCGAGGCCGTCGCCGGCCTCGGCGACGAGCGCCGGCCGGGCGCCTTCCGCCTGGTCTTCGCGAACCCCGCGCTCCGCTGGAGCGCCGTCGTCATGATCGCGCTCGCGCTCGGCTTCTATGCGCAGTTCGAGGCAGGCCTGCCCGCCTACGGCATCACGGTGCTCGAAGTCGACCCGGTCGCGGTCGGCACCGCGGCGGCGGTGAACTGCATCGTCATCGTGGCGCTGCAGGTCGTCGTCGTGCGGCTCACGGCGAAGGTCAGCGCGCCCGCCCTGCTGATGGTCGTCGGCGGCATCTGGGTCGCAGCATGGCTCGTGCTCGCGAGTGCGCAGTTCGCACCGGGCGTCGCGTCGGCGATGTTCGTCATGACCTACGGCATCTTCGCGGTGGGCGAGACGATCTACAGTCCGGTGCTGAACCCGCTCGTCGCGTCGCTCGCACGCAAGGGCATGGTCGGCAGCACGCTCGGCGCGATGTCGGCGCTGCAGACCGCGTTCACGGCGGCGGGTCCGCTCGTCGCAGGGGTGCTGCTCGGCGCCGGTCTCGGCGACGTGTTCCTCGGCATGCATCTGGCGCTCAGCGTGCTCGCGGTCTTCGCCGCATGGCGCCTGAAACGCGTGATCGCGGCGATGCCGCCCGTGCGGCATGAGCCGCCGACGCGGCCGATCTCGGTCGTCGATCCCGTCGACGCATGAGGAAGCGCCGCGAGTCGGACTTCGGCTCGCGGCGCTCGTGTCGCTGCTGGTCTCGGCGCTCGCCGCTCGAGGCGGCTGCGCCCGCCGTCACTCCCCGAGGAGCACGAGCTCCGCGAGGGGCTTGCGCAGTCGCGGGGCGCTCTCGCGCTCGCGAAGCACGTCGGGCAGTGCATCGACGTCGCCGAGCACGCCGATCGTCGTGATCGAGACGACCTCGAGGTTGTCGGCGAGCTCGAAAGCGGCGTGCAGTGCTGCGGCGTCGAAGCCGCCCATCTGGTGCGTGTGCAGACCCTCGTGCTGGGCCTGCACGGTGAGGTGCGCGACCGCCTGGCCGAGGTCGTACCGCGCCCACGGGCGGGGCTTGCCCTCGTCGTCCGCGATCTCGGCGATGTTGATCACGAGCGCGGCGGCCGAATCGGCCCAGACCTGGTTGAAGCCCGCCATCGCGTCGTGCGCGGTGGTGAAGGCGGCGGTTCCCCGGCGGGCGACGATGAATCGCCACGGCTGCGAGTTGTTGGCAGACGGTGCCCATCGGGCGGCTTCGAGCACCGTGCGGAGGGCTTCTTCGTCGACGACGGCGTTCGGGTCGAACGCGCGGGGGCTCCAGCGGTCGACCAATGGGTCGATGAGCGGGGCGGTCGTATCGGCCTTGCGGGAGGTGAGTTCGGTGACGAGCGTCATGGTGCGCCAGCTTTCGAGAGGGGGAACAGGAGCTGGGGCTTCGTCGTCCCAGTCCATTGCAACGCATGGACCTGTGAGACATTCCCAGAAAGTCGCCCGATGACGACGACGGGCGGCGACGTGGTGCACGGGCGCGAGGCCCGACGCGCAGGACCGTGCGCGCACGGCCGGACACGCACCGCACATCCGCCCTCGTACGATGGCCTGATGATCACCCTCGAGGGCCCGGCCGCCCGAGTGCTCTCGGCGTACACGCATCTCATGGTCGAGCGCGGCATCCGCGGTGCGACCCTCGAGGGCGTCGCGAGTCGGGCGGGCCTCTCGAAGTCGGGCGCACTGCATCACTTCTCCTCGGTGAGCGCACTGCAGGCGGCCCTGTTCGTCGAGCTGCGCGCGCAGGCCCGTCGTGACGCCGACGACATGCGCAACGCGCCCGAGGGCGCGGTGCGGTACTACCTGGTGTCGTCACTCGACCGTGACAGCGAGCTCGAGCTCCTCATCGAGGCCGGGTACCGGATCGCGCAGACCGGAGACGAGGCGGCCCTCGAGGTGCTCCGCGAGTGCCGGCGCGGATGGCTCGAGGTGCTCGGCGCGGCGACGGGCGACGATCGCCTCGCCCGCATGGTGCTCTTCGCGGGTGACGGCATGAACCACAACGCGCTCATGGACCTGCCCGTCGGCGAGGACGTGCTCACCGACGAGCACGTCGAGGAGCTGATCTCCGCGTTCGAGGCGATGCAGTCGGGCGGCAGCGCGGACTGAGCGTCGCCGACCGTGCGCGCGCACGGTCGCGCGCGCCGTCGCGCGCGCACATTCACCACGCACACGATCAGAACGCCCTCCAGACCGACCGTCTGGTCGGTCTGTGTACACTTGGACCTCGCGCCTGTCGGCCCCGCCCGCACGCGTTCCCATCCTCGAGGGCGAGAAGGTACCTGATGAGCACTCCAACGGTCGGCACAGCACCGGTCACCGATCCCGCGCCCACGAAGGGCCTGGCGATCGGCAAGCTCGGCCTGTGGGGTTCGACCGTCATCGGCATCGCCTCGACCGCGCCCCTGTTCTCGCTCGCCGCGACGCTCGGCTACGTGATCATCGCCGTCGGCGCACAGGCGCCCATCGCGTTCATCCTCGCCTTCGTGCCGATGCTGTTCACCGCCTTCGCCTACCGCGAGCTCAACAACGACGTGCCCGACTGCGGCACGGTGTTCACCTGGGCGGCCAAGGCGTTCGGTCCGCGCACCGGATGGATGGCGGGATGGAGCATCGCCGTCGCGGGCGTGCTCGTCATGGCGAACCTCGCCGAGATCGCCTCGGTGTACCTGCTCACCCTCATCGGCGACGGCTCGCTCGCCGAGAACCGCCTCATCGTCACCGGCTTCGGCTGCGTCATCATCGCGGCCATGACCTGGGTGTCGCTGCGCGGCGTCGAGATCGGCGAGCGCATGCAGCAGGTGCTCCTCGTGATCCAGTACCTCGCGATGGCGGCGTTCGTGGTCGGCTGCCTCATCGGCTTCGTCAACGGCAGCGCCCCCGACCCGACCCCGGTGTCGCTCGACTGGTTCAACCCGTTCCTCGCCGACGGCACCGGAATGGTGCAGGCGATCCTGCTCGCGCTGTTCATCTATTGGGGCTGGGACACCTGCCTCGCCCTCACCGAGGAGACGAAGGACCCGCGTCGCACGCCCGGTCGCGCCGCGACCCTCACCACGGTCATCCTGCTCGTCACCTACGTGGGCGTCACCGTCGTCGCGATGATGTACGCCGGCCTCGGCGACACCGGCACGGGCCTCGCGAACGAGGCGCACGCCGACGACGTGTTCTCGGTGCTCGCCGGCATGGCGATGGGTCCGCTCGGCTGGTTCCTCGTCATCGCCGTCGCGATCTCGGCCCTCTCGTCGTCGCAGACGACGATCCTGCCGACGGCCCGCGGCACCTTCGCCATGGGCGTCTACCAGGCGCTGCCCGCCCGCTTCGCGAAGGTGAGCGAGGCGTCGAAGACGCCGACCTTCTCGACCACCCTCGTCGGCGTCATCGCGATCGTCTACTACGCGGGGATGAACCTCGTCTCGACCGACGTGCTCGCCGACTCGCTGCTCTCGATGGGTCTCGCCATCGCGTTCTTCTACGCCATCGCGAGCTTCGCGTGCGTCTGGTACTTCCGCCGCACCCTCTTCGCCAGCCGGCGGAACGTGTTCTACCGGCTCGTGTTCCCGCTGCTCGGCGGGCTCTTCATGGCGTGGGCGTTCGTGCAGTCGGCGGTCGACATGCTCGACCCCGACTACGGCTACTCGCAGCTCGCGGGGGTCGGCGGCGCCTTCATCGTCGGCATCGGCTCGCTGCTGCTCGGTGTCGTGCTCATGTTCGTCTGGGCGCTCTTCCCGGGGTCGCGCGACTACTTTCAGAAGCGTTCGCTCAACCGCGACACCGAGGTGCTCGCGCCCGAGTAGGGCGCGAGCGCGTCTCGGGCACGAGCACCTCGGCCCGGGCGCTAGGCCGCGGCGAGCTCCTCGCGGATGCCCGCGACGAAGGCGTCGATGTCGGCCTCGCTCGTGTCGAAGGAGCACATCCAGCGCACCTCGCCGCGCGAGGCATCCCAGTCGTAGAAGCGGAACCGCTCGCGGAGCCGGTCGGCGACGCCCGCCGGCAGCGTCGCGAAGACGCCGTTCGACTGCGTCTCCTGCGAGAAGCCGAGACCCGGCATCTCGCCCGCGGCGATGCCCGCGTCGAGCGCATCGCGGAGACGGCGGGCCATCCCGTTCGCGTGGCGTGCGCTCTCGATCCAGAGGTCGCCCTCGTAGAGCGCGATGAGCTGCGCGGAGGTGAAGCGCATCTTCGACGCGAGCTGCATGTTGAGCTTGCGCAGGTACTTGAGACCGACGGATGCCTCGGGGTTCAGCACCACGATCGCCTCGGCGCCGAGCGCGCCGTTCTTGGTGCCGCCGACGCTCAGCACGTCGACGCCGGCGTCGCGCGTGAAGGCGCGGAGGGGGAGGTCGAGCGACGCCGCGGCGTTCGAGAGGCGCGCGCCGTCCATGTGGAGCGTCATACCGCGCTCGTGCACGTGGTCGGCGATCGCGCGCACCTCGGCGGCGGTGTACGCCGTGCCGAGCTCGGTGGTCTGCGTGATCGACACGACGAGCGGCTGCGCGCGGTGCTCGTCGCCCCAGCCCCATGCCTCGCGGTCGATGAGCTCGATCGTGAGCTTGCCGTCGGGCGCGGGAACCGTGAGCAGCTTGATGCCGCCGACGCGCTCGGGTGCGCCGCCCTCGTCGGAGTTGATGTGCGCGGTGCTCGCGGAGATGACGGCGCCCCAGCGGGGGAGCATCGACTGGAGGCCGGTGACGTTCGCACCCGTGCCGTTGAAGACGGGGAACGCCTCGATGCCCTCGCCGAAGTGCCCCGCGAAGACCTGCTGCAGGCGCTCGGTGTACACGTCTTCGCCGTAGGCGACCTGGTGGCCGTTGTTGGCGGCGGCGATCGCCGCGAGCACCTCGGGGTGCACGCCCGAGTAGTTGTCGGAGGCGAAACCGCGGACGGAGATGTCGTGGAGCTGTTCAGTCACCGGACCATCCTCCCATTTCCCGGCTGTGCAGGGCATCGGTGCCCCGTCGGGTGACGGGGCACCGATGGCGCATCAGTGAGCGGATGCCGCGGCGTACCCGGCCTCGATCGACACCGTGACGGGGCTGCCGTCGACGACCGCGGTCGCCTGCACGGTGACCGCGCCCGCCGGCACGCTGGCCTTGCGCGTCGTGAACGTGTGCACGGCGTTCGCGCCGGGCTGCACCTCCGCGAAGGTCTTCGTGCCGTACGCCGACGTCAGGGTCAGCGCGACGGGCACCGGCGAGTGGTTCGTCGCCTTGACCGCCACGACCACCTTGCCCTTGACGAGTCGGGTCTCCGCCTCGGCCGAGACCTCGAGCGACGGCGCCGCCGCCTGCTCGAGGCGCACGCCGTCGACGGTCCAGAAGTAGCTGTTGGTGCCCGTGTACCGGAACCGGAACTGCGCCGTCGTCGCGCCCGCGGGCACGCTGAGCACGAGACGCTCGTGGGCGTTGGTGGCCGCGGTGTACGACTTCACGAGCACGGGGGCTCCGCCGTCGAAGCTCACGAACACCTCACCGGTCTGCGGGCCGTCGATCTGGTAGTTCGTGGCGAAGGCGAGCGTCGCCGTCGCGGCACCGTTCAGCGGGTAGGCGGGGCTCACGAGGGTGGAGTCGAACTTGCCCGCTGCGTGCGTCTTGTCGTCCCACTCGTCGGAGTCGGCGACCGCGAACACGTCACGGTTGCGAACGCTCGTCTCGCGCAGCTGGCCGAGCTCGACGTTCGTCCAGAACTCGTCGGTCGCGAAGGTCCAGCCGCGCAGTTCGGTGATGCCGCCGGTGGGCATCGCCGAGTTGTCGATGCTCCAGCCTGCAGGCGTGGTGTGCGTCCAGCCGAGGGTGGTGGCACCCGGCCGGGTCTCGTCGACCTGGGTCTGCAGCGCACCGCGCACCGAGTCGAACTCGTCGGGCTGCAGCTGACCGAGCGCCGTGCCGTCGAGGTTCCACGCCGGGTCGGTCGCGACGCCCGCCGCTGCGATGACCGTCGGTGCGATGTCGACGAGCTTCACGTCGTACCGCACGGAGCCGGCCGGGATGCCGGCGCCGGCGGCGATCACGAAGGTCTTCCGTTCGGCCGGCGTGCTGCCGCCGTGGCCGCCGGTCGGGGTGTGGCCGTGGTCGGCGGTGACGACGATGAGCCAGTCCTCGTCGGCGCGGGTGGCGCGAGCGTCGACGGCGTCGAGGATCTGCCCGATCTGCTGGTCGACGCGAGCGAGGGCCTGCCCGTAGGCGGCGCCGCTCGTGCCGACCGAGTGGCCCGCCCCGTCGACCTCGTCGAGGTGCACGAAGACATCGTCGGGGTCACCGGTCGAGAGGGCAGCCACGGCGCGAGCCGTGGTGCCGTCGTCGTTGCCGCCGGCCTCGCGAACGTCGACCGCCGGACCGAAGACGGTCTGCGAGATCGGACCCCACGTGCCGACGACGTAGGTGTCGCGCGACGGGTCGCCCGCTTCGATGCGGGTGAGGTAGTCGGGGTAGGTGGCATAGGCCGGGTTGCTGAAGCTGTTGTCGGTGACGCGGTGCTTGTCGGGCCACACGCCGGTGGCGATCGTCGACCAGCCGGGACCCGAGACGGTGCCCGACATCGGCGCCGCGTAGAGGTTGCTCGCCGCGGTCATTCCCTCGGCGCGGAGCGCATCGAGGTTCGGCATGTCGGCCGGCGCGAGGAAATCGAAGGCGGCGCCGTCGAGGCCGATGACCAGGGTCTTCGAGGCGCGGGCCTCGGCGACGGTCGACATGGAGGGTGCCGCGTTCGCGACGATCGGCGCTGAGATGAGCACGGTGCTCAGCGCGGCGGTAGAGACAGCGAGGACGGTGCGTTTCGTCGAGTGCATGGATGGTCTCCAGAGCTTGGCGTGCGCACCGAGCGGTCGCCCGGCGCGCTCGCCAGTCTCACGTACGCGGTGCCCCTTCGGGTGAACGCCCGGCGGCGAGACACCGGAGTTGTTCGAACAACTGCGCGCCGCGGCATCCGCTCAGCCTGCGCTCGTGGTGCGCCGGTCTCAGCCCTTCAGCGCCTCGCCCCACGGCACGCGAGCGCCCGTCTTCAGCAGCGAGCTGCGGTAGATGCGCTCGCCGATCACGACCGCGAGCGCCGCCGTGGCGAGCAGGAGTGCGAGCGACACGAACGGCTCCCACCACTCTGCGGTGCCGAGGAAGACCCGCATCGGCATGCCCACCGGCGCCGAGAACGGCACGTAGCTCATGATCGCGAGCACCGTCGGGTTGTCGTTGAAGAAGATCACGAGGAAGTACGGGATCATCACGAGCATCGTGACGGGCGTCGTGACCGTGCCGATGTCCTCGGCCCGGGAGACGAGCGCGGCCGTGGCGGCGAAGAGCGCCGCGAGCATCACGAAGCCGATCGCGAAGAACACGATGAACCAGACGACCGACGGGCCGAGCCCGCCGAGCAGCACCCGCTGGCCGGTGAGCATGAGCCCGAGGAGCGCGAGCACCGCGATCGCGAGGATCTGCCCGAACGCGAGCACGCTGTTGCCGATCACCTTGCCCGTGAGGAGCGCCCGCGCCGACACCGTCGAGAGCAGGATCTCGACGACGCGGGTCTGCTTCTCCTCGACGACCGACTGGGCGATCGTCGTGCCGAACGTCAGCGCCGACATGAAGAACACGATGCCGAAGCCGAACGCCACGAAATAGGCGAGCATCGGGTCGACCGCGGCGGGTTCGAGCAACTCGACCGTGGGGCGCACCGAGAGAGCCGAGACCACGTCGTTCGGCGTCGACTCGAGTCCCAGCACCACGATGCCGAGCGGTTCGGATGCCGCGGGCGCAACGATCGCCTCGACGTCGCCGTCGCGCAGCATCTGCTCGGCGACATCCTGATCGGCGGCCGGCACCGCCTCGAGGGCGGGGTTGCCCTCGACGACGTCGGTCGCGCCGGCGACCACGGCCACCTTCGGCAGCTCCGACTGCGAACCGAAGATGCTGCCGAGCACCACCGAGGCGAGCACGGCGAGCATGAGCACGCCCGTCGAGATCAGGAACGCCTTGCTGCGCATGCGCATCGTGATCTCGCGCCCCGAGATGAGCCTGACGGTCTCGACGAAGCCGGGGGTGCTTCGATCGTCGGCTCGGCCGTTGGTGCGCGATGCGCTGGTGTCGAGAGTCACTGCACGACCTCCGTGAAGATCTGGGCGAGCGTCGTGTGCTCGCGGGAAAAGCTGATGACGTCGCCGCGGGCGACGGCTGCGGCGAGTGCGGCCTGCCGTGCGGCATCCGACTCGGCCTCGAAGACGGCCCAGCCGCCGTCGAAGTCGGCGACGCGGATGCCGGGCTGCTGGCGCAGCCAGCCGAGATCGCCCGAGGTGAGCAGCTCCCAGCGATCGGAGCCGTGCTCGGCGCGGAGCGAGTCGCGGCTGCCGGCCGCGGCGATGCGGCCGCCCGCGATGATGACGAGGTCGTCGCAGAGCCGTTCGACGATGTCGAGCTGGTGCGAGGAGAAGAGCACGGGTGCACCGGATGCCGCGGCATCCGACAGCACGCCCTGCACCGTCTCGACGGCCATCGGGTCGAGGCCCGAGAACGGCTCGTCGAGCACGAGCACCTCGGGGCGGTGCACGAGCGCCGCCGCGATCTGCGCCCGCTGCTGGTTGCCGAGCGAGAGCGACTCGATCGTGTCGTTCGTGCGCTCGCCGAGTCCGAGCCGCTCGAGCAGTTCGAGGGCGTTGCGGTGCGCGGCCGCGGCGCTCCAGCCGTGCAGGCGGGCGAGATAGACGGTCTGCTCGAGCACGCGCATCTTGGGATAGAGACCGCGCTCCTCGGGCATGTAGCCGAAGCGGCGCCGGTCGGCGGTCGTGAGCACTTCGCCGCCGAGCGTCACGGTGCCTTCGTCGGAGGCGAGCACGCCGAGGATGATGCGCATCGTCGTGGTCTTGCCGGCGCCGTTGCCGCCGACGAAGCCGGTGAGCCGGCCGTCGCCGACCGTGAAGCTCACGTGGTCGAGGGCGAGGCGCTCGCCGTAGCGCTTGGTGACGTCGTGGAGTTCGAGCATGGCTCCACCGTACGGATGCCGCGGGGTCGCGGCATCCGTCGTGCGGGGGGTCTTGCACCGGGCCGTGTTGGAGAAGAGGGGCCGCGGCGGCGCCGCGGGGCGAGCCTGAGGCGAGCCTGCCTCCGTCGTGCGGGGGAGGGGTTCCGGATGTCGCGGGTGCTGGTTATCCTCGCAGGGTGACCGACGAGCCCGGCGGATCCGAAGCGGGCGAGGCGCCGGCAACGGCCCACGCCGCGGGATCGCCTGCGCAGGGTTCGCCGCCAGTCGTCGTGCCGCCGCCAGGCGGCATGCGCACCTTCGTGCAGGTGCTCGTGAACACGATGATCGCGAACGTCACGACGAGCTTCCTGTGGTTCGCACTCACCTTCTGGGTGTACCTCGAGACGCGGTCGGTGCTCGCGACGGGCGTCATCGGCGGCGCCTACATGCTCCTCGTCGCGGTGTTCTCGATCTTCTTCGGCACGATCGTCGACCGGCACCGCAAGCACCGGGTCATGCTGTTCTCGAGTCTCGTGACCCTCGGCTCGTTCACGGTGGCCGGCGTCCTCTACCTCACGCAGCCCGAGGCCGCGCTGCTGGACCTCGGCGGACCGTGGTTCTGGCTCTTCTCCGGCATCATCCTCTTCGGCGCGGTCGTCGAGAACATGCGCAACATCGCGTTGTCGACGACCGTGACCCTGCTCGTGCCCGAAGAGCGGCATGCGAACGCGAATGGCATGGTCGGCACGGTGCAGGGGCTCGCCTTCCTCGTCACGAGCGTCTTCAGTGGGCTCGCGATCGGCATGCTCGGCATGGGGTGGACCCTTGCGATCTCCATCGCGGCGACGCTGGTGGCACTCGTGCACCTGTTCTTCGTGCGCATCCCCGAGGCGCACCCGGTCGTCGACGGCGAGCACCCGCCGGCGATCGACCTGCGCGGCAGCATCGCGGCGATCCGCGGGGCGCCGGGACTCTTCGCCCTCATCGTGTTCTCGACCTTCAACAACCTCATCGGCGGCGTCTACATGGCGCTCATGGATCCGTACGGCCTGACGCTCTTCCCCGTCGAGATGTGGGGCCTCGTGCTCGGCGTCTCGTCGTCGGGATTCATCATCGGCGGTATCGCCATCGCGAAGTGGGGGCTCGGGCGCAACCCGATCCGCACGATGCTGCTCGTCGTCATCGGCATGGGCCTGCTCGGGGCGCTCTTCACGATCCGCGAGTGGTGGGTGCTCTACGGGCTCGGCATCTGGCTCTACATGACGCTCATCCCCGCGGTGGAGGCCGCGGAGCAGACGGTCATCCAGAAGGTCGTGCCCTTCCGGCGGCAGGGGCGGGTGTTCGGGTTCGCGCAGGCCTTCGAGGCGGCGGCCGCGCCCATCACCGCGTTCCTCATCGCGCCGATCGCCGAGTTCTGGATCATCCCCTACATGGAGTCGGCCGACGGGCAGGCGACCTGGGGCTGGCTGCTCGGTGAGGGCGACGCGCGGGGCATCGCTCTCGTGTTCCTCTTCAGCGGGCTCGCGATGGTCGTGCTGGCGCTCTTCGCGTTCGGCACGCGCTCCTACCGGCTGCTGTCGGCGGAGTACCTGGGGGAGGCGGCGTCAGGGCCGCAGGCCGGCGCATCCGAGTCGGATGAGTCGGATGACGCAGATGTCGCCGGCGACGCCGGCGACGCGGCGGATGCCCCGTCGCACACCGCCGACGAGGCATCCGTGGACCGCAGGTAGTCCGGCGCGGTCAGCCTAGGCGGTAGGTCAGGCCGAGGTGCCCGCTCGGGTGCCTGGCCACGTCGTCGAGCTCGAGCGGGCGGTCGCCGAGGTCGGCGGGGGTGAACGGACGCCCGGCGCCGATCAGCACCGGCACGACGCGCAGGCGCAGCACATCGACGAGGCCCGCCCGGAAGAGCGCGTCGGCCAGGGTGAGGCTGCCCCAGACGACGATGTGCTCGTGCCGCGTCTTGAGTTCGGCGACGGCCTCGGTGGCCGTGCCGCGGACGATCTCGATCGATCCGTCGCCCCACGGCGCCGTCTCGAGCGTGTTCGACATCACGAACTTCGGCAGTCGGTTGATCGGCTCGGCGACGACTTCGACCTCGGGGTCGGCGACCGGCCAGTAGTCGGCGAACATCCGGTACGTGTTGGCGCCGAGCAGGATCGCGTCGACATCGGCGAGGAACGCGAGTTGGTCGTGATCGTTCGGGTTGCCGCCGCGCGCCATGCCGATGAAGTCGAGTCCGCCGTCGAGGTCGGCCGCGTACCCGTCGACGCTGACGATCTGCTCGACCGTGAGCCGGCCCATCAGCGCTGCCCTCCGTCGTTCGGCCGAGCCTCGAGTCGTTCGTCGAGCACGTCGAAGGCGCTCGCCCAGCCGTCGTAGACGTTGTCGTCTCCCGGAACGCCGGCGATGCCGACGAGGTGGAACGTCATCTCGGTGCGCTCGCCGAGGTCCGCCAGCGTCACGGTGATGACCGGGGCGTCGTCGTCGCCCGGCATCCCCCACGTGAAGACGAGTCGCTCGGGTTCGACGACCTCGCGGTAGACGCCCGCCGTCGGATACTCCGAGCCGTCGGGCGCGATCATCGTGTAGCGGTATCGCCCACCCGGGCGCACATCGAGCTCCACGGTGTCGCGCGGGGTGACGACGCCCGCGGGGTGCCACCAGGCGGATGCCTCGTCGGGGTCGGTCCAGGCGCGCCAGATGGTGTCGCGGGGTGCGTCGAAGACGCGGGTGATGGTGAACTGCTTCGTTGCGGAGGCGGTCTGCTCAGGCATCCGTCGATCCCTTCATCTCGCGGAGTCGCTCGTCGAGCTGGTCGAAGCGTGCGTTCCACTCGCCGCGGTGGCGCTCGACCCAGGCGGATGCCTCGTCGAGCGGTTCGGTGCGAAGCGAGCAGGTGCGCCACTGGGCCGACGCGGTTCGCTCGATGAGCCCGGCGCGCTCGAGCACCTTGAGGTGCTGCGAGATCGCGGGCCGGCTCATCGCGAAGGGCTCGGCCAGTTCGCCGACGGTCGTCGGTCCGCCGCGGAGGCGAGAGAGGATCTCGCGTCGCGTCGGATCGGCGAGCGCCTGGAACACGAGGCTGAGCTCGTCGGGCCCCTGCTGCATGTAAGCAACTCCTTAATTAATGATTTGCTTACATTACGTCGACGGCGTGCCCGCGTCAAGGGTCGGGCGCAAATGGCGGATCAGCGGAGCGAGCGAGGAGAATGACGCGATGACCGACGACGTGCGCGCAGTGCGCAACCTGCAGACCGCCCTCGACTCCTTCTCCGAGCACTGGCAGCCCCATCGGCTCGCGAGCGTGAACGACTACGACGTGAAGGTCTTCAAGGCGCAGGGCGAGTTCACCTGGCACACGCATCCCGACACCGACGAGTTCTTCATGGTCGTCTCAGGACGTCTCGTGATCCAGCTACGAGACGGCGACGTTGAGCTCGGTGCGGGCGACGTCTACGTCGTGCCGCGCGGCGTCGAGCACTGCCCGCGCGCCGACGGCGAGGTCTCGGCGATGCTCATCGAACCGCGCGGCACCGTGAACACGGGCGACACCCCGAGCGAACGCACCGCGCAGTTGCGCGAGCTCGGCTGAGGGGCCCGTCACGAGGCGCCTTCGTCGCCGCAGCATCCGTAGGCTGGATGCCGTGTTCCGGACCATGCTGAAGTCGAAGATCCACCGCGCCACCGTCACGCACGCCGACCTGCACTACGTCGGCTCCGTCACGGTCGACCGCGACCTCATGGACGCCGCCGACCTGCTGCCGGGTGAGCAGGTCTCGATCGTCGACGTGACGAACGGCGCCCGCCTCGAGACCTACGTCATCGAGGGCGAACGCGGTTCCGGCGTGCTCGGCATCAACGGCGCGGCCGCGCATCTCGTGCACGAGGGAGACCTCGTCATCTTGATCTCCTACGCGCAGATGGACGACGAGCTGGCGCGCGCCTTCGAGCCGAGCATTGTGCACGTCGACGTCGCGAACGCCATCGTCGAACTCGGCAACGACGCCGGGGATCCGGGCGCGAGCGGAGCGCAGCGCTCGCCGCACGCCGTCGCCTGACGAGCACCGGGCGGGGCTGGGCCGCCTGACGGGGCTCAGCGCCGGGCGCGCACCACCCCGTGCTCGTACGCATAGACGACGGCGTGCACGCGGTCGCGCAACGCGAGTTTCATGAGCACCTTCGAAACGTGCGTCTTCACGGTCGCCTCGCCGACCCAAAGCCGTTCGGCGATCTCGGCGTTCGACAGGCCGGCCGCGAGGTGTTCGAGCACCTCGCGCTCCCGGTCGGTCAGCGTGTCGAGCTCTGGCGAAGGCTGCGGCTCTCGAGTGGCAGCCTGCTCGACGGCGCCGAGCGCGTCTCCCGCCCGGTCGGCCACGGCCTCGATCACGCGCCGCGTGACATCCGGCGACAGCAGTGCGTCGCCCCTCGCGACCACCTGCACCGCCTCAATGAGCTGCTCGGGGCTCGAGTTCTTCAGCAGGAACCCGCTCGCCCCCGCCTCGAGTGCGGCGAAGAGGTAGTCCTCGCGATTGAAGGTCGTGAGCACGAGCACGGCGGCAGCGGATGCCTCGTCGGCGGTGATGCGCCGAGTGGCCTCGAGTCCGTCCATGCCCGGCATCTGCACGTCCATGCAGACCACGTCGGGCGAGAGGGCTGCGACCGCGGCGATCGCCTCCTCGCCGTTCGCCGCTTCGCCCACGACCTCGATGCCCTCTTCGGAGTCGAGGATCGTGCGGAACCCGCCGCGCACGAGCGACTGGTCGTCGACGACGAGCACGCGAATGTTCATGCGCTCACCTCTTCGGTACGGCGCAGGGGGAACTCGGCGCGCACGAGGTAGCCGCCGCGCGAGCGCGGTCCGAGTTCGAGGCGGCCGCCGGCCGCAGCGACCCGCTCGCGCATGCCGACCTGGCCGAGACGCCGGCTCGAGGCATCCGTCGCCGTCTCGCTCGTCGCTCGAAGCACGGCGCCGGAGTTGGTCACCTCGACCTCGACCGACTCACCCGCCCAGCGCACGCGCACCTCCGCTGTCGCGGCGGCGCCGGCATGCTTCCGCACGTTCGTGAGGGCCTCCTGCACGATGCGGTAGGCGCTGAGGTCGACGACGGCGGAGACGGGAACCGGTTCGCCGACGATCGCGAGCGTCGTCGGCAGGCCGCTCGCGTCGCACTCCGCCACGAGTTCGTCGAGACGCGCGATGCCCCGCGTCGAGGTGCTCGTGGTCGCCCGCTCGCCGTCTTCGCCCGCCAAGCCCAGGGCGTGGTCGAGCACCGCGACCGGCCCGGTCTCGGCATCACCCCGGAGGGTGCCGAGCAACCCGTGGAGCTCGTCGACGGCGTCGCGGGCGCTCGACTCGATCGCGGAGAGCGCGGTCGCCGCCGCGGCAGGATCCTTCGCGAGGACGCGTCGGGCGGCGCCTGCCTGCACCCCGATCACCGAGACGTGGTGCGCGACGACGTCGTGCAGTTCGCGGGCGATCCGCAGCCGCTCGATCGCGACCGCCTGGGCGCGCGTTCGCTCGCGCTCGGATGCGAGTTCGGCGGTGCGCTGCTCGAGCTCGGCGCGAGAGCGTGCCGAGCGGTACCCGGTGTCGCCGAAGTACCACGCGCCGCCGAAGTAGAGCAGGTTCGTGAGCACGTTGATGAGGCCGTACGCGAGGTAGGGCGACACCGTTCCCTCGCGGGAGAAGTCGGGCAGGTAGTCCTGCATGGCGGAGTAGTAGACGAGGCCCCAGAAGAGCCATCCGAACATGCAGGCGACGATCACGCCGCGCACGATCGTGGCACGGCGGCGGCTCCGACTCCACGCGCCGACCGTGTAGATCGCGACGAACAGGCAGATGTTGCTGAAGAGCGCGTCGCCGACCGGCACGACGCCGCCGACGATGAAGGTCGCGGATGCCACGAGCGCGACGATCTCGGGCTGCAGCCGGCGAGCCGCGAGCGGGAGGGTCATGGCGGCGACCCAGATGACCGAGCCCCACCAGGGGGCGGCGTCGCCCCCCGCATCGCCCTCGCCCCACCCGGCGATGCGGTAGAGCACCACCGTCGCTGCCGTGCCGACGGCGAGCACGAGTGCGAGGATCACGTCGTTGCGGATGCCGCGGCGACCCGGTCGCGGGCGGACCCACTCGATGCCGTCGACGACGGGCGGAGCGGTGTTCTCGGTCATCCGTCCACGTTATCGAGGCGACGGAACCACGGGATCCGCCACGAGACGGAGAAGTCAGTGCCGCTCGTCGATGGCGTCGAGCCGTCGTTGCAAGAAGGCCTGCTCCGCCGCGTTGTCCGTGAGGATCTGCGCCTCCTCGTAGGCGAGTCGCGCCTCGGTGACGCGACCAAGGCGTTGCAGCGCGTCGGCACGCGCCGCGGCGAGGTAGGGGTACCGAGCGAGTCTGGGATCGGCGGCGAGCTCGTCGAGCTCGGCCAGTGCTTCGGCGGGACCCTCGGCGAAGCCCAGGGCGATCGCCCGGTTGAGGCGCACGACCGGCGACACCCACACGTCCACCAGCAGGTCGTAGAGGCCGAGGATCTCGACCCAGTCCGTCTCGGACCATGACGGGCTCTCGTCGTGCACCGCCGCGATCGCGGCCATCAGGGCGTACCGACCCGGCGGGCGGGCCCGCAACGCCTCGCGCACCAGGGCCGCGCCCTCGGCGATCGCCCCCCGGTTCCAGCGCGAACGATCCTGGTCCTCCATGAGCAGGAGCTCACCGTCGTCGCCGAGCCGGGCCTCGAGTCGAGCGTCGGTGAGCACCACGAGGGCGAGCAGACCCGCGACATCCGGATCGCCCGGGAGCAGCACCCGCAGGAGGCGTGCGAGTTCCCGCCCCCGTTCGGCGAGGTCGCGGCGCATGAGGTCGACGCCGAACGGCGCGGTATGGCCGGTCGCGTAGACCAGGTGCACCACGGAGAGCACGCTGTCGAGGCGCGGGCCCAGTTCATCGGGGGCCGGCACCCGGTAGGGGATGCCCGCGGTCGTGATCTTCTGCTTCGCGCGGGTGATGCGGGCGGCCATCGTCGGCTCCGGCACCAGGAACGCGCGCGCGACATCCGCCGTCGACAGTCCGCACAGGAGGCGGAGTGTGAGCGCGACGCGCGCCTCGACCGAGAGGGCAGGATGGCAGCAGGTGAAGACCAGCGCGAGCCGGTCGTCGGGAATCGACTCGCCCGTGTCGGCGAGCTCGTCGACCGGCGGCGGCTCGGGATCGACGAGTTTCGGCAGCGATCTGAGAGCGGTGGCAGTGCGCCGGCGCACGTCGAGCGCCCGCCGTCGCGCCGTCGTCGTGAGCCAGGCACCCGTATTCGTGGGGATGCCGCGGCTGCCCCAGGTGGCGAGCGCGCTTGCGTATGCATCCTGCACGGCCTCTTCGGCCGTGTCGATGTCGCCCGCCACCCGGATGGTGGCCGCCAGCACGAACGCCCACTCCCGACGATGCGCCTCCGCGACCGCGGCGGCGACATCGGCGGGAGCCGGGGCCGGACCGGCGGCCGGCGTCATCAGCTCACCAGCCGCACCGGTCGCACCTCGACGCCCGCGCCGGCCGGCACCTCCGCCGCGATCGCGAGCGCTTCATCGAGATCGGCGGCCTCGATGAGGAAGTACCCGCCGATGACCTCCTTCGACTCCGTGAACAGGCCGTCGGTCACGACCACGTTGCCATCGTGGTCGTGTCGGACCGAGGTTCCGGTGGCGGGCGATTCGAGCGCCGCCCCGCCGAGCAGCGAGCTCGAGCGGCGCTCCATGAACTCCCGGTAGGCCGGGTTGACCGCTTCGCCTGCGGCCTGGGCGGCGTCATCGGCCTGGTAGATCAGGATCAGGTACTTGGACATGTCGTCATCCTCTCTCCTCCGGCACCGTTTCGTGCCGTCACCATACCGACGCGCTCGTCGACCGGAAATCGACAACGCAGCCGATCACGCGTGCGAGGTCTCCGCGCGCCGCACGTGACTCCGTGCATGCTCGACGGCTGGGCCGAGTTCGTCGAAGAGGTGGTTCCGGTGACGGAGCGAGGCGATCACGCCGACCCGCTCGGCGAGACGCAGGTGCCGCGTCTGGATGCCCTTCACAAGCACGGTGACGCCCCGTCGTTCGAGTGCCGTGATGAGCTCGGTGATGACCTGGGCGCCGGTGGCATCGAGCAGCTGCAGTTGCGACATCCGGATGATGACGACCTCGATGCCCTGGATGTCGCCGACGCGCTCGAGCATGCGCTCGGCTGCGCCGAAGAAGAGCGCCCCCTCGAGGCGGAACAGGGCGATGCGCTCGTCGCCCGGCTCGGCCGGACCGGGCAGCTCCTCGCGGTGGACGCCGCTCGAGCGTGCAAGCGCCCGGAGGGCGAAGAACGCGGCAGCGGCGATGCCGATGAGCACGGCGTAGACGAGGTCGAAGCTGACCGTGATGATCGCCGTGACGCCGAAGACGATCGCGTCGGCCCGGGTCGACCCGACGACGGTGCGCACCGTCGCGATCGAGATCATGCGGAACGCCGTGACCATCAGCACACCCGCGAGTGCCGCCAAGGGGATCTCGGCGACGACCGCCGCACCGAACGAGACGACGAGCAGCAGCAGCGCCGCGTGGGTGATCGCCGCGAGCCGGGTGCGTCCGCCCGAGCGCACGTTCACCGCGGTGCGCGCGATCGCGCCCGTCGCGGGCATGCCGCCAAAGAAGCCCGCGGCGACCGACGCGAGGCCCTGGCCGACGAGTTCGCGGTCGGCGTCGTACGGGCCGGTGTCGGAGATCGAGGCGGCGACCCGTGCCGACAGCAGCGACTCGATCGCGGCGAGGGCTGCGACCGCGAACGCCGGGCCGGCGAGGCTGGCGAGCATCGTCCAGTCGGTCTCTGGCACTGCGGGCACGGGAAGGCCCGCCGGAAGCTCCCCGATCGTGTCGACGGGAAGGCCGAAGCCCGCGGCGATCAGACTGACCACGACGATCGCGACGATCGAGCCGGGGAAGCGATGATGGATGCGCGGTGCCACGAGCATGATCGCTGCCACCACGGCGACGATGCCGAGGCTCCATCCGAGCTCCGGCCACGCGGCAGTGGGGATCGCTTCGGCGGCGGCGACCGCGGCGTTGGGACTGGGACCGGGGGAGACCCCGAGTGCTGCGGGCACCTGCTGCAGGAAGATGATCACCGCGATGCCGAGCGTGAACCCCTCGATCACCGGCCACGGGATGTAGGTCACGGACCGGCCGAGGCGCAGGGCGCCGGCGGCCAGCACGATAAGACCCGCGAACAGGCAGACCACCGCGAGCACGCCCACGCCGTGCGCGGCGATGATGGGGCCGAGCACGACGACCATCGCGCCGGTCGGTCCGGACACCTGCACGTTCGAGCCGCCGAAGACCGCGGCGACGAACCCGGCGACGATCGCCGTCACGAGCCCGCTCTCGGCGCCTGCTCCGGAACTCACGCCGAACGCGAGCGCGAGCGGCAGCGCGACGATGCCCACGGTCACGCCGGCGGCCAGGTCGCCGCGCCAGGTGCGCCGGAGGTCGCGGTAGTCGGATGCCGCGGGCGCGAGGTTGCGCAGGTGACGCGCGGCTCGTCGCCATCGGCCCGCAGCTGCGGTGCCGGCCCCGGCCGCGGGCAGACCGGACGGCATCGAGCTCATGGCGACACGCTCACCGGCGGGATCTCGGGCAGGCCTCCGTGCTCGAGGAGCTGGCTCTGGGTGGTCTCGAGGATCTCACCGAGCAGCGCACGGGCGACGCGCAGCAGGTCGGCGACCTGCGGGTACGCCAGCCGGTAGTAGACGAGGCTGCCGCGCCGCTCGGCCGCGACGAGCCGATTGCGACGGAGCACCGCGAGGTGCTGCGACAGGTGCGAGGCCTCGAGCGAGGTCGCCGCGATGAGTTCGGAGACGGATGCCTCGGGTGCGGCCGAGAGCACCTCGAGGATGCGGATGCGGATCGGATGGGCGAGGCCCTTGAAGAGACCGGCCTTCACCTCGTACAGCGGACGGTTCGGTTCCGAGAGCATGTGCATCTCCGTGGGTTTACGAATTGATGAAATCATCATGTCACGGGAAGCGCACTGGGCTGACGCCGCGCTCGGCGCTACGCTCTCGATCCATGACCGCCGAACCGCTGCCCGTACCTGTGCCGGAGCCGGGGTCCACGCCCGTACCGAACCTGTCGCTGCGCGAGCGCCCGTTCGACTGGTTCTTCATCGTGGTCTTCTCGCTCTTCACGATCACGAGCCTGATCAGCGACATGCTGCCGACGCTCGGCGTCGACATCTCGTCGCCGTCGTCGAACTTCTTCGTGAACTCGAACTTCTGGTACGCGAGCGACACCGACCCGCTCTTCATGGAGCCGCCGGTGTGGATGCGCATCGTCACGGGCCTCTCGGCGTTCGTCTACATGCCGTTCTACATCGTGCTCGTGCTGTCGCTCATCCGCGGATGGAACTGGATCCAGCTGCCGAGCGTCATCTACGCGACGATGATCTCGACGATCACCGGCATCATCGTGTTCGGTGTCGAGTTCTTCGGCGAGCCCGAATGGCAGACGACGAACCCCGCGAAGTTCCTCGCGTTCAACCTGCCGTACGTGCTCATTCCGATCGTGCTGCTCGTGCGCATGCGGAAGCCCGAGCCCTTCACACGGAGGTTCTGAGCGCACCCTGATCGTTCGCGGGGCGGTTCTGAGTGCGCCCTGATCGTCGCGCGGTCGCGCGGTCAGGCGGTCAGGCGGTCAGGCGGTCAGGAGACGCGTGGTCGAGTTCGAGTCGATCGGCGAGTCGGGTGGGTGAGGTGGTCGAAGGGCGCCAGTGGCCGCCCGGGCCGAGCCAGGCGGGTGGTCGGATCTCGGGGACGCCGTGTTTCATGCGGATGCCCCACCCGGAGGTGTCGATCGAGCGGTGGTGGAACCAACAGAGGAGCACGCCGTTGTCGGTGTGCGTCGCGCCGCCGTGAGCGTCAGGCACGACGTGATGGATCTCGCACCACGCGGCGGGCACGGTGCAGCCGGGGATGAGGCACCCGCCGTCGCGGAGAGTGATGGCGCGGCGTTGGTGCGGCGTGAAGCAGCGTTCGGGTGACCCGAGGCTGAGGATGCGGCCGCCGTCGTCGAGGACGACGGCGTGGATGCCGCCGGTGCAGATCATGTGCCGGGCGGCGCGCAGCGAGATCGGCAGATCCACCCCGTCGGCGTGTGCGGCACCGTGCCCTGTGACGAGATCGGACGCTCGCACGCTTACGAGCACGGTCGGCGCTTGCCCGCCGATGGTCGGGTGTTCGCCGGAGCGTGCCGCGGTGTCGACGATCGCCGCGAGCACGTCGTGCCGTTGCTGCTCGGTGGTGCGAGTCTCGGCCTGCACGGCGAGGTCGGCCCGTTCGGCGTCGGTGAGGAAGCTGCCGCCGCTGCGGGGCGAGAGATGTGCGTCGAGGAGTCGCCGCAGTTTCGCTGCGACCTCGGGCAGGAGTTCGCCCGAGACCGGGATGAGCCCGTCGCGGGCCCGGCCGAGGCGGAAGCCCCGGCGTCGCATGGCGCGTTCGTCGTCGGGTTCTGGGCCGTCTTGGTCGAGGAAGATCGCCCATGCCCGCGCCTGCACCGCGAGTTCATCAGCACTGGCACGCACGGGTGCGGCGTCGCCCGTGCCGGTGGCCTGGTCGACGAGTTCACGCTCGGCGACGTCGAGCTGGGCGGGGTCGGCGACGGTGCGGGTGCGGCCGAGCTCCCGCACGATCGTGGCCGCCGCGTCGAGCCCGACCGAACCGGTGACGAGGGCGGCCGCCAGGTGCGGGTGCGGCGCGGGTACGGGTTGCCCGGCCAGCCCGGTGCCGGCCCGCGTCGCAGAGCCGACCAGTACCCGGCGGCGTGCTTCGCTGCCCGAGATCTGCGTCACCCGCTCCAGCAGTTCGGCCGCGGATCGGCACCCCTTGCGGGCCGACAGGCGCCCGGCGCCGAGTTCGACCCGTGACCGTTCCGCGACCTCGCCGGCGAAGGCGGCACGGTGTGCGTCGAGCAGCCGCCCGACGCTCTCGAGCGCGCCGACCGCGAGGAGCAGTTCGTCATCGCCCAGACCACGGGGCGCCTCGGAATCGAGCACGGCATGGAGCGCCGAGCGAACCTGCTCGAGCGCCTCGGCGATGCCTGCCATACCGACAACACTGCCATCACCCACCGACATTCCATTGCGCCCGAAACATCCGCTCACCAGCGTTTTCTACGCGACTTCTCCTCCACAGGCGGCGCCAAGTGGAAGTTCTCCACAGGAGCGGGAAAAGAGAAGGCGAGGAGGTGGGGGCAGGGCTGCGGCGGGTCGCTAGGCCTCGCTCACTGCAGCCTCCGCCACTGCAGCCTCCGCCACTGCAGCCTCCGTCACTGCAGCCTCCGTCACTGCAGCCTCCGTCACTGCAACCCCCATCCCGAGCACCTCCTCGATTGCACGGTCGAGCCCGGCGAGTCCGTCCGACGCGGCGATCTCCGCCCCGAGTCGCTCGCTCGCCGCACGGTAGCCGGGCTCACGCAGCACGCGAGCCACTGCCTCGCGCACCTGCGCCGCCGTGGGCCGATTGGTGCGCAGGTTCACGCCCGCGCCCGACCACTGCACGCGCGCCGAGACCTCGATCTTGTCTTCGGTCATGCCGGCGACGACGAGCGGCACCCCGTGCTCGAGCGCGTAGTGCACGCCGCCGTAGCCGCCGTTCGTCACGAGTACGTCGGTCAGCGGCAGCAGCCGGTCGTACGGCAGCAGTTCGGCCGCTCGCACATTGGCAGGCAGCGGATGCGGCAGGCTCGCGACATCCCGCCCGCCGGTGCTGACCACGACGAGAGCATCGGAGTCCGCGAGCCCGGCGATCGTCGGGCCGACGAGCTCGTCGAAGTCGGTGTTGGCGATCGTGCCCTGGGTGACGTGCACGACGGGCCGCGACCCGTCGAGCTCGTGCCACCAGCCGGGCAGCGGGTGATCGGAGGCAACCGTGCGCGAGACGGGTCCGACGAAGTGAACGGATGCCGCGAGCTCGCGCCGCGGGTACTCGAATCCGGGCACGGTGAACTGCACGACCGCGTCGGCGAGGGCGGCGGAGTTCAGGAAGAACTCCTCGAGTCGCTCGCCGGTGGATTCGAGCACGAAGTGCTCTGCCGTGCGCTGCACGCCGCCGAAGATGACGCGCTTCGCGACGAATCCGAGGGCGGCGTTTCGGATGCGACCGGCGACGCCGGGCTTCGGCATCACTCCGAGTCCGAACGGCGCGGTGTCGACGCTGTCGAGGCCGAGCGGAAAGATGCCGAGGTTCACGGTCTTGGGCCTCGCGTACTCGGGGCGCGAGAGCAGGCCGAGCATGCCGAGGAAGAGGCCCTCGAAGAGCACGACGTCGGTGGATGCCGCGATCAGGGCGTCGTCGACCGCACGAAGCTGGCTCGCGGCCGGCGCCAGAAAGATCGTCGACATGTCGTAGCGGATGCCGTCGGGGCCGGTGCGGCCGACGCGGCCGGGGAAGGCCGCCGCGAGGTCGCGATCGTCGTAGTCGGCGTCAGCGGGCAGCGCCAGGAACTCGGCGCCGGTCTCGCGCACCGAGGAGCGGAAGCGCGCGCCGGTGAGGAACCGCACGCGGTGGCCCCCGATCACGAGGTGGCGGGCGACGGCGAGCAGCGGGGTCACATGGCCGATGACGGGCGTGCTGGCGATGAGGATGGACGACATGGGACTCCAATAGACTTGATGTGCCTTCCAGAGTATTCACTACCCCGATAGGATAGTCAATATGTCCACCCCGAGTTCTCCCTCGCGGAGCTATCGCTCGACCCTCCGTGCCGAGCAGGCTGCCGCGACGCGACGGCGCATCCTCGCTGCCGCGGGCGCGAGCTTCGCCTCGGCCGGGTACGCTGGCACTTCCCTTGCCGACATCGCCCGCGAAGCATCCGTCTCGGTCGAGACCGTGAAGCTCAACGGCCCGAAGCGCGAGCTGCTGCTCGCATCGTTCGAGCAGGCGTTCGCGGGCGACGAGGGTCACGAGGGAATCGCCGAGCGCGAGGTCGGCCGGCGCATCATGGAGGTCGGCGACCCCGACGAACTGCTCGCCGCCTGGGTGCGGTTCGTCGCCGAGGCGAACGCGCGCGCCGGGCGTCTCTGGCGCAGCCTCGTGAGCGCAGGGACATCCGACCCGCTCGTACGCGAGGCGCTCGATGCGCAGCAGGTGCGCCGCCACGCCGACTTCCGGGCTGCGATCGATCTGTTCGTCGAGCGGGGGATGCTCCGAGGCGACGCCCCGAGCGACGCCGAGCGCGACCGGCTCGCCGACGTGCTCTCGTTCCTCGCCTCGCCTGAGGGGTACGAACAACTCGTGGACGGCGCAGGCTGGAGTCAGCCCGAGTTCGAGGCCTGGCTCGCCGGGGCGGTGCGAACGCTCGTGCTCGGCTGAGGCTCGGCCGGCACGCGGAAGATCGTCGCCTCAGATCCGGACGGGGAAGGTCAACAGGATCACGACCCCGGCAGCGGCGACGACGATCGCGAGCCCGAGCAGCACGCGCACGACCCAGGGCTGCAGTTCTCTTTGAGACATGGCGGTGAGGAAGAGCACGAGAGCGAAGAGCACCGTGAGGATCGAGTAGTTGTCGCCCCGCTGGTTGTTCTCGAGCGCGTCCTGGAATCGGCTGTCGGCTCGCTCGCTGAGTTCGGCCGCCTTCGCCGTTCCCGGAGGGACATAGTCTTCGAGCGCGAATGGACCCCTTGCCTCGCGGTCGCCGGCGTTCCATGCGTCGAACGCCACCGCGAACTCCGGTGAGAAGCGCTGCTCGATGTAGCCGGCCAGCTGTGCGTCGCCCTGATCCGTCGCGAGCACCCACTGCACCCAGATCGCCTGATCATCGGCTCGCGCATCGCGCGCCTGGCTCGCGAAATCGGTCGACTGCACCCGCGCGCTCGACGCCTCGCTGAATGCGATCGACATCTCGCCGCCCCATTTCGACGACTGGAACCCGCACCATGCGGTGAGCACGGCGACGGTCGACAGCACGAAGACGGCGATCGCGTCGACCACGCGTTTGCGGATCACCTCCCGCCGGAGCCTCGACTCGTCGGATGCCGTGGGCGAGTCGTCGACGGAAGGGGATTGCGCGGTCTCGGTCACGGCACGATTCTGCCCCAACGCTCATCGGATCCCCGGCCGCAGCGCCGAGGTTCGCGGCGCTGGAACCGGCGGGTCGGCGGATGCTTCGGCGCGATGTGCGCGTCGGCATCCACCCGGTCCGCTCAGCCGAGCGGCTCGGCCTCGAGGTCGCGCACGTGATAGAACTCCTGATCCCACAGCGCGTAGATGAGCCACGTCGGCAGGATGTACGACTCCTGCATGTAGTTCGCCTGCGACGAGTGGATGGTCCAGCCCTCGTGCTTCTTCGCCACCTCGGCGCTCATCGCATACTCGGGCTTCGGCTGGTTCGCGACGACGAACGCGCCGGCCTCGCCGCCGAACACCGAGAGCGCACCTGACGGGCTGATCGTGTACTTGCCCCAAGGAAGATATCTTCCTATTGTTTCCACATGGCGCGCAGACGTGAAGGACGGCTCTTCGACCTCGAGGTGGACATCCTCGCGGCCGGCATGGAGCTGCAGGGTGACGACGGCGAGTTCTACGGCTTCGCGCTCGCGAAGCGAATCGCCGAGCGAGCGGATGTCGCGGCGCTCACCGCGCACGGAACGCTCTACAAGGCGCTCGCCCGCCTCAGCGAGCGGGGGTTGCTCGAATCCGTCTGGGAGGACGCGGAGATCGGTGCCGCCGAAGGGCGCCCGCGTCGCCGCCTCTACCGGGTCACGGGGGCGGGCGAAGTCGCCTATCGCTCCGAACTCGATGCGCGACGGGCCGTCGCCGCGCCGGCGAAAGCGGCGTTCGCGTGAGCGCCGAGCGCGTCGGCGTGGCGTTCGAGGAGGACGACCCCGCGGCATCCGCTCATCGCATCGACGGCGCCGCAGCTCGCATCCAGAGCACCGCTCACCGCACCGGTCACCGCGCAGACCGCGCCGTGCTCGCATGGGGCCGCTGGTACACGCGCGACCTGCCGGCGGAGGTCGCAGCCGACCGCATCGCAGAACTCGAGTCCGACGTCTTCGAGGAGCGCGCGGCAGCGGGCGATGCGGCAGGGGCCGGCCGCTCGATCGTCGGCCGTGCGATCCGCGGCGTCCCCGCCGACCTCGCGTGGCGGGTCGCCCGGCTGCGCGGCCTCTCGCTCACGGCCCCCAGGGGCACCTTCCCGCTCGCGCTGCCCGCACTCGCGCACGTCGCCACGGCGATGCTGCTCGCGTGGGGCGTGCTCATCGTCGTGCGGGTCGGCGCGGGGATGCTCGACGGCTCGTGGGCGGGCGCCAGGGACCTCGTCGCCGCGGGCGTCGTCGGCCTCGGCCTCGCGCTCATCGGCTCGGCGTTGTCGCTCGTGCCCGAGGCGCGATGGCTCGGCTCCCTCTGGCTCGCCGTCGCGAGCTACGTGCTGATCCGGTTCGGCATGTACGCCCTCATCGCCACGAGCACCACGCTCAGCGCGTTCTACACCTCGGCGCTCGCCGAGGCGATCCTCATCAATCGCGTCATGTCCGCCGCCGGCGTGCTCTTCTTCGTCTCGATGGCGGCCTGGTGGCTGCCCTCGGCGAAGCGCCTGTGGGCGGCGCGACCCGCTCGGGTGCATGGCTCGGCCCCGCTCGACCCGGAAGGAACCACCGCATGAACGTGCAACGCATCGCCGCGATCGCAGCCATCGCCGGCGCGGTGCTCGGCGGCGCCTCCGTCGTCGCCCTCGGCGCCGCCGCCTACAGCGCCGCCCAACCGCAGGCCCGTGCCGAGGCCGTCTCCTCGTCGACGGACGACAGCTCGGAATTGCGTCGCGAGCAGAGCCCACCGGCGGCCCCGGCTGCGGCCGGGCAGGGCACGCAGCTCGCGGCGGCATCCGGCACCGACACGAACGCCGCCGACTACAACCCCTACCTCGACCCGCTGAGCGACCAGTACGTGACGCCCGAGGCGCGCTCGGAGTGGCTCGGCAAGCAGGTCGTCATCCGCGAGTGCATGGCCGAGGCCGGCTTCGACTTCCTCGAGTGGCAGTGGTGGGTCGGCGGGAGCCCGCAGCCCACCGGCCTCGACTTCGAGACCTCGGTGCTCTGGACGCAGGCCCTCTACGGACCCGACACGAACCACCCCGGCGGCGGCTGCGCCGAGGAGGGCGACCAGGCCGAGGCCGCGGCCCGCGCCGCCGGCACGCCGCTCGGTGCGGCGGAGACGCCGGTCGACCCTGCAGCACCGACCGAGCGCGAGGTCTGGCTCGAGTTCCAGCAGCTCGTGCGCGACTGCATGGCCGATGCCGGGCACGAGTACCTCTACTGGGAGTGGTGGAACGGGAGTCAGGCCCAGCCGCTCGACCTCACCGAGGCCGAGCGGGCCGAGTGGTCGCTCGCGCTCAACGGCAACGCCGGTGGCGGCGCGGCCTACCGCTGGGAGGACGCGGGCTGCTGGGGCCGAGCCGTGCACGAGTCGGGCAACGACAACATGCACTGAGCTTCAGCGACGACGGCCGGGTTCGAGCTCAGCGGATGCCGCGGCTCAGGCCTTGGCGCCCTTCACCTTCTCCTTGAGGAAGATGAGGGGAAGCAGCCAGGTGCCGAGCGCGGTGATGATCCAGATGACGAGGGTCGCGAGCACCCAGGTCACCCAGCCGTCGATCGTGATGCCGCCCGGGAAGAGCGACGCGATGAGCAGCGCCACGAACGTCGAGACGAGCCCGATGCCGCCGAGGATCGCCGAGGCGTGCTGCCGCGCCACGTTGAAGATGAACGGGCCGAGCACCGCCTGCGCGATCGTGAAGACGACGACCGCGATGAGGAACCCGCCCCACTCGACGTGGAAGTCCGGAAGGATCCACGACGCGACGAGCAGGCCCAGGGCGACGGTCACGAGCGAGATCAGCGTGCGGATGAGGAAGCGGATCATGCCGCGAGCGTAGCGGGGCGACGGATGCCGCTCCGAGCAGCGCGCCGCGGCGCGGCAGACGTCGTTGCGAGGCATCCGCTCGGGTGGGCGCGTTCGGCAGCGGGGCATCCGCTGGTCGCCACCGCCCGCTCCCGGTGCCGCGCCTCGACCGTGGCGGTACGCGCCCGAAGCGTGCAAGATGTGTCGCATGGCCGAACGCGCGACGCGCGAGGAGACGGCACCGAACCCGGCGGCGCGCCGGGTGCAGGCGGCGTACTTCACGCTGCTCATCGGGAACACGCTCGCGGCCTCGTTCATCTGGGGCGTCAACACGCTCTTCCTGCTCGATGCGGGCCTCACGAACTTCGAGGCGTTCGCCGCGAACGCCTTCTTCTCGGTCGGCATGGTGATCTTCGAGGTGCCGACGGGCGTCGTCGCCGACACCCTGGGCCGGCGGGTCTCGTACCTGCTCGGCACCGTCACGCTCGCGGTGACGACCGTGCTGTACTACCTGCTCTGGGTTGCCCACTCGCCGTTCTGGATGTGGGCCATCGTCTCGGTGCTGCTCGGTCTCGGCTTCACCTTCTTCTCGGGCGCCGTCGAGGCGTGGCTCGTCGACGCGCTCACGGCGACCGGGTACACGGGCGGGCTCGAGAAGGTCTTCGGGCGGGGTCTCGCGTTCGCCGGCGCGGCGATGTTCATCGGCTCGATCGCGGGCGGCGTGGTCGCGCAGGCCACGAACCTCGGGGTGCCGTTCCTGATCCGCGCGGGCATCCTCGTCGTCATGTTCGTCGTCGCGGCGATCGTGATGCACGACCTCGGGTTCACCCCGGCGGGTCGGGCCCACCCGATCCGGGCGACGAAGGAGGTCTTCAACGCCTCGGTGAAGTACGGGCTCGGGCGGCGGCCGGTGCGCTACGTCATGTTCGCGTCGTTCTTCACGTCGGGCGTCGGCTTCTACGTCTTCTACGCGCTGCAGCCCTATCTCGTCGAGCTCTGGGGCGACACCGGCGCGTACTCGATCGCCGGTCTCGCGGCGGCGATCCTCTCGGGCTCGCAGGTGATCGGCGGGCTCGTGGCGCCGTGGGTGCGCCGCCGGTTCCGGAAGCGCACGACGACCATCATCCTGAGCCTCGTGGTCTCGAGCCTCGTGCTGCTCGCCCTCGGCGTGAACCGGAACTTCTGGATCGCGCTCGTGCTGCTCACGGTGTGGGGACTCGTCGACGCGGCTGCCGGACCCGTGCAGCAGGCGTACCTCAACGACATGATCCCGTCGCAGCAGCGCGCCACCGTGCTCTCGTTCGACTCGCTGCTCGGCAGCACCGGCGGCGCCCTGATCCAGCCCGTGCTCGGCCGCTCGGCCGACCTGTGGGGCTACCCCGGCTCGCTGCTCGTCAGCGGCGGCATCCAGGCGCTCGCGATCCCGTTCCTCTGGCTGAGCCGCAGGCAGGGTGCGCCGGCGGATGTCGCGACCGGGGAGTCGCACGACGGCGCCGACGAGATCCCGGAGGCGGGACCGCCGGTCGCGTGAGCCGTGCCGACGCGAGCTACGCGCGGTTCGCGGGTCCGTCCCTGGGTTCGTCCCCCGTTCGGGGGACGTGTACCATGGCTCGGACACCCGAGCGGCCGAGTGGTCGTTCCCGATCGCCGCGGGAGGTGCCCGATGCGCAGAACCGTGATCTTCAGTGCCCTCGCCGCGGCACTCTTCGTCGGATCGATCTTCGTCGGCGTCGCCGCCGCCACGACCGGTGCACCGGTGCTCTACGACGCGCGCTCGCCGCAGCCCGTCGCCACGGGCTCCGAAGACTTCGACATCGACGCGGGCGGCGTGCGCGGCGGCGACCAGCACGTTCCCGTCGATGGTGCCGACGCCGACGACGATCCGTTGCCGAGCCCGACCTCGCCGCCGACTGCGGCACCGGGCCCGTCGCCCTCGCCGTCGCCGAAGCCGGCTCCGACGAATCCGCCGGTGGCGGACCCGATGCCCACGCCTGAGGAGCAGCAGGCCTGGCTCGGCTTCCAGCAGCTCGTGCGCGAGTGCATGGTCGACGCCGGCCACGAGTACCGCGAGTGGGAGTGGTGGACCACCGAGCCGCGCGACCCCACGTCGACGGCGCCGGCGATGCCCGACGGGCTCGGCGACGAGGGTGAGGCCGCCTGGAGACTGGCGCTCGAAGGCGACGGCGGCGAGAACGACGGATGCCTCGGGGAGGCCGTCCGAGAGGATCAGGCGAACCCGGTCGTGCCGCCCGCGGCAGCACCGTCCCCTCCGCCGGCACCCGAGTCGGCGGCACCTGAGGGGCCGGCGCTCGAGTCGGCTGCGCCCGAGGCGCCGGCACCCGAGTCGGCTGCGCCCGACGTCACGCCTGCGCCCGCGCCGACCGACTGATCGCACCCGCCGCCGGTCGAACCCGTCAGGGCAGCCGATCTCAGCCGCGCGGGCTGGTTCGGCTCACGCCCCGGCTGACAGCGTCTCGACGCGCCCGTTCAACTCCGCGGCATCCGCGGCCCAGAGCTCGACGACCGATTCCGCGAGCCGGTCTTCGAGGCCCGAGAGCGACTGCACGCGGAAGGTGACGGCCGCGGCGGTGTCGCCCGCCTTGCCGAAGCCCTGCGCGAGGGAACGCATCCACGACTCGCTCGCCGCCTTGATCGCGGTGTAGTTCGCACCGCCCGCGGTGGGCCGCTCGACCGTGGTCGACGAGACCATCGCGATGCGTCCGGCGGGGGAGGCGACGAGGTCGTCCCAGAACGCGCGGCTGATGTACCGGAGCGCCGTGAAGGAACGCTCGAGCACCCGGTAGTCCTCTTCCGTCTGGCCGGCGATGCCGCCGCCGCCGCGCCAGCCGCCGACGAGGTGCACCACCCCGTCGACGTCGCCGACACGGGCGTGCACGCGCATGGCGAGCTCGAGCACGTCGTCACCGTCGGTGAGGTCGGCGCGTTCGCCGATGACGCCGGGCAGCTCGGCCTCGAGGGCGGCGAGACGGCCGGCGTCGCTGCCGACGGCGACCACGCGGGCGCCGGCGCCGAGCAGGGCGCGAGCGACGGCCTTGCCGGAAGCGCTCGTGGCGCCCGCGATGAGCACCGTTCGGTCCGCGAGATCGATCATGTCCTGCTCCTCTTCGAGATTGGGCTGTCGAACCCGTCGGTCGAGTAGCGAAGCGTATCGAGACCACGTTACGGGGTCTCGATACGCTCCTTCGTCTCTACTCGACCGGCGGTGGTCGCTGCCGATCGGCGGGTCGCGTCAGGCGTCTGCGGCCGTGATGCCGACGGTCGACTCGATGACGGGCTTCATCTTCTTGTCGAGCGCCTCGTAGAACATCGAGAGCGGGAACTCGTCGTCCATCACGAGGTCGGTGTAGCCCTTGGGCGGGCCGGCGAGCACCTCGCGGGGCAGGCCCTCGGCCCACACCGACGCCGGGTTCGGCGTCACGACGTTCGTGACGAGCTCGTAGGCGGCGAGCCAGTGCACCGTCTTCGGGCGGTCGATCGACTTCCAGTAGAGCTCGTCGATCGCGTCGCCGAGTTCGACGACGGCATCGGGCACCGCGTCCCAGTCGAAGCTCAGCGAGACATCCGTCCAG
This sequence comes from Agromyces sp. Root1464, assembly GCF_001427265.1. Classification (NCBI taxonomy): domain Bacteria; kingdom Bacillati; phylum Actinomycetota; class Actinomycetes; order Micrococcales; family Microbacteriaceae; genus Agromyces; species Agromyces sp. Root1464. Next base: position 2,108,035 of record NZ_LMFU01000002.1, on the reverse strand, counting down.
TCGAGCACGTGCTTCTGGTGCAGCCACGCGAACAGCAGCTGGCCGCCGAGCCCGTCGTAGTTGCGCACGCGCGAACCCGTGATCGCGAATCGGAAGATGCGGTCGAAGATCACCGCGTACTGCACGAGCTTGCCGGTCGAGCGCATCTGCTCCTCGACCTCGGTGAGTTCCTCGCCGGCAGCGAGCCGCGCGTTCAGTGCGCGCTCGATCTTCACCGACTCGCGGAACGCGGTGAGGTCGCACCGCAGCTCCTCGAGCGAGTAGAGGAAGAACGGCATGCGCTGCTTGATCATGAACGGGTCGAACGGCAGGTCGCCGCGCATGTGCGTGCGGTCGTGGATGATGTCCCACATCACGAACGTGCGCTCGGTGAGCTCCTGGTCGTCGAGCAGCGCCGCGGCATCGGCCGGCAGCTCGAGCTTCGTGATGTCGGATGCCGCGCGCACGACCCGCCGGTAGCGCGCCGCTTCGCGGTCCTGGAAGATCGCGCCCCACGTGAACGTCGGGATCTCGCGCATCGCGACCGTCTCGGGGAAGAGCACGGCCGAGTTCGTGTCGTACCCGGGCGTGAAATCGACGAGGCGCAGGCTCACGAAGAGCTTGTTGCCGTAGTCGCCGGCTTCGAGCTCCGCGATGAACTCGGGCCAGATCGTCTCGACGACGAGCGCCTCGACGTGCCGGTCGGACGAACCGTTCTGCGTGTACATGGGGAAGACCACGAGGTGGCGGATGCCGTCGATGCGGTGCCGCTGCGGCTGGAACGCCACGAGCGAGTCGAGGAAGTCGGGCACGCCGAAGCCCTCGGCCTGCCAGCGGCGGAAGTCGACGACGGAGGCCGCGAGGTACTCGGCCTCGTGCGGGAACCGCGGCGCGAGCGCCTCGATCGACTCGACGATCGCGTCGACGAGGGTCGACGCCTGTTCCCTGCTCCCTGAGCCCGTCGAAGGGTCGGATGCCTCGGGCACCGAGCCGTCCTTCACCTGCAGCGAGTGGAGGGCGGTCGCCGACTCCTTGAGCCGCAGCCACGCGGCATCCGTCTCGACGCCCTCGGCGAGCGCGAGGTCGGCGGCGGTCACGGCGTCCTCGAGAACCTCGGGTTCGCCGATGATGGCGTCGATCATGGTGTTGCTCGACATGTGAACCTCCGATCCTCGATGAGGGTGCGTGTGCGTCTGGGATGCGCGCGGCGCGAATCGCCGTGCTCTTCAAGGCTACGAGCCGAGGCTCTGCGATTGGTTGTGCCCCGACGCGGGATTCTTGCGTGGGCGCAAATGCTCGCGACGGAGATCGCCATTGCGCGCAGGGGTATCGGATGACCCGTCGCGCGGGTTCTTCGAGATGGAGCGGGTGCTGCCACTGAGCGAGCCCGGTGCGGGCACGTGGCCGGAGGGCGCCGGATTCGACCGCGAGTCCGGTGCGGGTCCGGATGGCGCCCGGCAGCCGCCTCTCTAACGTGAGGGTTATTCAATTACGAGTGGAAGGAACCAGATCATGAACACCACGAAGACGGGAACCGTCGCCATCGGAGCCGTCGCCCTCCTCGTCGCACTCACCGCATGCGCCGGCGTGCGCGGCACCGAACTCGAGCCCGGGAGCCGGCCGCAGTCGCAGCACGAGCTCCAGCAGTCGGCCCGCCAGGAGTCCGACGCGATGCGTGCCGAGCTCCATGCCCACGACGCCGTGGCATCCGTGCAGTCGGTCGCGACCCTCGAGGGGATCCGCACCGCGAAGCAGTCGGAGGCTCGAGCCGACGTCGGCCCGTCGCCGGCGGAGGCCCAAGGGGATCGCCTCGCGAAGTACGCCGCCGCGATGAGCGCGAGCGACGCGCAGCGCCGTCACCTCGAGCTCGAGCACGGCGCATCATCGGAGCGCCTCCGTTGAGGCGCGCGAACCCATCGGGCCCCGGTCGGACGCCGGGGCCCGATGCGTGCCGCCCCGGGGTCGAGCGCTCGTCACATCCCGTCGCATCTCGCAACACGGGCAGCGCTGACCATTGACACGGGTTCGCAGACGCTGTCAAGATGCGGTTCGGCAAATCGTCGATCACTACAGCAAGGAAACCTCACTCATGACCACTCCCGCTCCCGCCCCCGTGCCTGCACCGTCGGCGCCCGCCGAGAAGTGGAACGTCCTGTCGATCGTCGGCTTCGTGCTCTCGATCCTCGGATTCAACATCGTCGCGATCGTGCTCGGCTTCATCGGCCTGAGCCAGGTCAAGAAGACCGGCGAGCGCGGTCGCGGCCTCGCGATCGCCGCGATCATCATCGGCTTCGTCTACATCGTCATCGGGATCATCCTGACGATCGTGTTCATCGGGCTCGTCGCCGCGAACCCGAGCATCTCGACGACCTACTGAGTCGTCTCCCAGAAGTCCCCGCCCGGCGATGCCGGGCGGGGACTTCGTCGTTCGATGGGCGGTTCAGTGCGCGAGTCGGGGCGCCGGCTCCTCGTCGAGGATCGGGGCGATCGCGGCATCCGGCGAGAGCGACGGCACCGCTCGCCCGGCGGGCAGCAGCAGGGCAACGAGCGCCGAGACGAGCAGCACCGCGGCTCCGACGATGACCGCCGGCTGCGCGCCGATGACGTAGTCGACCGGCGTCAGCGCGCCGCCGGCGCCCGTGAACACCGCGGTCGAGACGGCGATGCCGAGCGCCACGCCGACCTCCCGCAGCATCGAGTTGGTGCCGCTCGCCTTCGCGTGGTCGTTCGGCTTCATCGTGGCGAGCACGGCGGTCGCCGACGGGGCGAAGACGAGGCCCATGCCGACACCCGCGAGGATGAACGGAGCGACGAAGGTCGAGAACTCGGTGGCCGCGTCGAGCAGCTGCGCCAGCCAGAAGAGTGCGCCCGACAGGGCGGCGAGGCCCGCGACGATGAGTGCCCGGGTGCCGATGCGGCCGGCGAACGCCCCCGCGAGCGGGGCGACGATCATCGGCGCGAGCGTCCACGGCGAGGTCTGCAGCGCCGCCTCGAGCGGCGTCGCCCCCTGCACGACCTGCAGGAACTGGATGAGGATGAAGATCGATCCGAACGCGCCGAAGCTGAACCCGAAGCCCACGACGTTCGCCACGCTGAAGCTGCGGTCGCGGAAGAGCCGCAGCGGCAGGAGCGGCGCGGAGGCCCGCGACTCCCAGGCGATGAACGCGAGGAGCAGCACGCCGCCCGCGATGAGGCTCGCGAGCACCTCGAGACTCGACCAGCCCGCGTCGTTGCCGCGCACGATGCCGTAGACGAGGCCGAGCAGGCCGGCGCCCGAAAGGACGAGGCCGAGGAGGTCGGCGCGGAGCCGCGCGCCGAAGCTGTTCGGCAGGGCGATCAGCGCGAGCGCGATCGAGGCGACACCGATGGGCACGTTCACCCAGAAGATCGCCTGCCAGGCCCAGCCCTCGATGATCGCGCCGCCGATGAGTGGGCCAACGGCGACGCCGAGACCCGAGACGCCGCCCCAGATCCCGATCGCGAGCGGACGGCGCGCGATCGGCACCGAGCCGGCGAGCAGGGTCAGCGAGAGCGGCATGATCGCCGCGGCCCCGAAGCCCTGCGCCGCCCGCGCCGCGATGAGCTGGCCCGGATCGGTGGCGAGGGCGGCGAGGGCCGAGCTCAGGGTGAAGACGACGATGCCGATGATGAAGACGGTGCGCCGCCCGAACCGGTCGCCGAGCGCGACGGCCATGAGGATGGTGCTCGCGAAGGCGAGCGTGTAGGCGTTCATGAACCACTGCAGCTCTTCGACGGATGCCCCGAACTCCGAGTGCAGCACGGGCAGCGCGTTGGTCATGACGAGGTTGTCGAGCGTCGCCATGAACATCGGCAGCGCGGTGGCGATGAGGACGAGCCAGATCGGGCTCGGCCGGCGGACGCCGGGCGTGCGCGTCGACGGGCGAGCTGCGGCATCGAGAGTGGTGGACACGACGGCACTCCTTGTTGTTATCGGATGATTACTTCGAACTGTAGTAATCGACTGATAACATGTCAACCATGACGGTCGAATCGGTTCCCACAGCCCCGCGCATGAAGGCGGCCGACCGCCGCGAGCTCATCCTCGAGGCTGCGACGGCCGTGTTCGGGGCGAAGACCTACGTCGGCACGACGACCGACGAGGTCGCCCGCGCCGCCGGCGTCAGCCAGCCCTACGTCGTGCGGCTGTTCGGCACGAAGGAGAAGCTCTTCATCGAGGTCATCGACCGGGCCTACGACCGCCTGATCGAGGAGTTCCGTGCGGTGCTGCCCGGTGACCCGGAGGATCTCGGCCGGCGCATGGGCACGGCGTACACCGACCTCCTGGTCGAGCGCGGCATGCTGCCGGTCGTCGCGAACTCGACCGCCCTCGGCGGCGAGCCCGAGATCGGTCGCGTCGCCCGAGCCGGCTTCAGCCGCATCTGGCGCTTCATCCGCGACGAGGCGGGGTTCTCGCCCGAGCAGGCGCGGGAGTTCATCGCGACCGGCATGCTCATCAACACGATCGTGGGCCTCCGGCTCACCGGCGACTACGGCGACGAGGTGTCGGCCACCGAGGTGCTCGACGCGTGCTTCCCCGACGCCGTCGAGAAGGTGCGCTCCCTGCTCCCGGCCGCGGGCGAGCCCTGGTGAGACCTTGAGCGAGCGGATGCCGCGGCATCCGCTCGATCGTCAGAGCATCTTCTGCATGTGGATCGCCGCCGTCTCGTAGCCGAGTCCCTCGTAGAGGCGGATCGCGGGCGTGTTGTAGCCGAAGACGTTCAGACGCAGGTTCGCCGCCCCGTGCTCGCGCGCGACCTCCTCGGCGAGTTGCATGGCGCGGGCGCCGAGACCACGCCGACGGTGCGACTCGTGGATCGCGACGTCCCAGATGTACCAACTGGCAGGGTCGCTCTGCGGGCCGATCCAGAGCCAGCCGGCGTCGTCGCCGTCGGCCTCGACGGTGAAGAGCAGGTGCCCATCGATGAGTCGGCCGTCGGGGAAGTACTGGTCCTGCGATGCACGCCGGGCGACGGCAGCCTGCTCGGCGGTGTCGCCGGCACGCTGCCGGGCCAGCTCGTACGCCGCCATCGCGACGGGCAGCCACGCCGCGGTCTCTGCGTGGGTCTTCGGGCGGAGTCGAACGTCGTCGGTCATCCGCCCATGCTGCCACGGCAGTCGCCGGTACTGGAAGGCGGGCGCATTGCGGGCGGGCACCGTTCGCGGCCCGGTCTCGGTGCCGTGTGGCAGGCTTCGCTCATGACCGCCTCGCTCCGACCACTCGACCGTTCCCGCCTCCCGGAGTGGATCGAACGCAGTGCCGCCGAGTACGCCCGCGACCTCGTCGCGACGGGTCGGTCGGAGGAGTCGGCCCATCGATACGCCCTCGAGGGCATGCATGAATCGTTCCCGGGCGGGCTGCCGACTCCCCGTCACGAGGTCTTCGACGTCGTCGACGAGGCCGGTGCCGCGGTCGGCTATCTCTGGATCGGACCCGACACGAGCGGCGACGACGGCTCGTGGTGGATCTGGGACGTGCTGATCGAGCCCGAGCAGCGGGGCCGGGGCCTCGGGCGCGAGGCGATGCGCCTCGCCGAGGAGCACGCGCGAGCGCAGGGCGCCCACTCGATCGGCCTCAACGTCTTCGCGTTCAACGCCGCCGCTCGCGGACTGTACGAGTCGCTCGGCTACGAGACGGCCTCCATGCGGATGCGCAAGCGGCTCGACTGACCGCGCCGCTCGAGCTGCGGGGCGTGCTCACGCCCAGCGGCGAATGGCCCAGCGCTCGATGAGCGCGACCACCGAGTCGGTGAGCTTGCCGAGGAGGGCCAGCAGGATGATGGCGAGGAAGATGCGGTCGATGCGGCCGTTCTGGCCCGAGTCGAGCAGGAGGAATCCGAGGCCCATCGACGAGGCGATGAGCTCGGCCGCGACGAGGAACAGCCACGCCTGAGCGAGGGCCAGCCGGAGCGCCGAGAGCACCGACGGCACGACCGCGGGCAGCTGCACCGTCGCGAACAGTGCGAGCCCGTGCAGTCCGAACGCGCGACCGGCCTCGATGAGCTGGCGATCGACGTGCCGAAGGGCCGCCGAGACGATCGTGTAGACCGGGAAGAACGCGCCGATCGCGATCAGGATGACCTTCGAGTCCTCGCCGATGCCGAACCACAGGATGAGCAGCGGTACCCACGCGAGCGACGGCACTGCGCGGATGCCGCCGAGCGTCGGCGCGAGCAGCACGTCGGCGAGGCGCGACAGCCCGACGATCGCGCCGAGCGCCAGACCTGCGGCCGCGCCGAAGGCGAAGCCGATGAACACCCGCTGCGTCGAGATCGCGACGTAGAGCCCGAGCACACCGCGCTGCGCGAGGTCGACCGCGGCGAGCCAGACCATCTCGGGCGAGGGCAGTTGCGAGAGCGGCACGAGCCCCGAGGTCGACACCCACTGCCAGAGCGCGAGCAGCGCCAGCGGGATGAGCGCGCCGCCGAGGATGCGGAACCAGCGCCGGTCGACGAGGCGTCGCCGCTCGCCCGACGGCTCGGGCGGTACGGATGCCTCGCGTCCGGCCGCGATCGACGTCGTGCCGCTGTTCACGGCGACCCGTACGGCAGCGCCGTCGTGGATCGCTGCGCCCGTCGAGAGCGCCGCGTGCGAGGCATCCGTCATCGTGATCGCCTACTCGAAGCGGCCGGCGTCGGCCTTCGTGACGAAGGTGTCGTTGATGAGCGTCTCGAGCGCCTCGTCGACCTGGGCCTGCGTCGCGACGTCGCCGAGCTCGACGAAGATCGGTCCGATCTTCTCGAGCACCTCGACCTGTGCGTCGCCGGGAACCGGGTCGACGTCGAGGTTCGACCGTTCGGTGATGACCTTCGTGGCGACGGCGAGGTCGAGGCCGGCGACGTCCGCGAGGATCCGTGCCGTCTCCTCGGGGTTCTCGGCGGCCCAGGCCCGCGCCTGCTCGTAGGCGTCCACGACGGCCTGCGCGACGTCGGGCTTCTCGGCGATGAACGACTCGGTGGCGTTCAGGAAGCCGTAGCTGTTGAAGTCGACGTTGCGGTAAAAGAGGGTCGCGCCCTGCTCCTCGGCGCCGGCCATGATCGGGTCGAGACCCGCCCAGGCGTCGACCGAACCGTTCTGCAGCGCCGCCCAGCCGTCGGCGTGCTGCAGGTTCTGCACGACGATGTCGTCGGCGGAGAGGCCCTCGGCCTCGAGCGACTGCAGCAGGAAGAAGTAGGGGTCGGTGCCCTTGGTCGCCGCGACCTGCTTGCCCTTCAGGTCGTCGACCGAGGTGATCGGCGAACCGTCAGGCGCCACGAGGGCGGCCCACTCGGGCTGCGAGTAGATGTCGATGACCTGGATCGGCGAGCCGTTCGAACGCGCGAGCAGTGCGGCAGAGCCGGCGGTCGAGCCGACGTCGATCGCTCCGGCCCGCAGTGCCTCGTTCGCCTTGTTCGAACCCGCCGACTGCACCCAGGTGACCGTCAGGCCCGCGTCTTCGAGCCAGCCCTGGTCCTTGATGATGAGGCTCAGCGGGTTGTAGGTCGCGAAGTCGATGTTGAGCGTCTGGCCCTCGAGCGAGACGGCTTCGCCGGCCTCGGTGGGCTCGGGCTCGGCGGCCTGGCCTTCGCCGGCGACGCAGCCGGAGAGCAGCAGCGCCGCGGCGGCGGCTCCCGCAACGAGCGCGGAACGGAGGAACGGGGTTCGGGTCACGGGGAGACTCCTTCAGTGGTGGGGGCGTTCGTGTCGCGGCGTGGTTGGGGTGAGCGCGCCGGTCAGTACGGGTAGTGCGGGATGGTCGTGGTGGCCTCGATGCCGCGGGCGGCGCCGTGGCGGTCGATGCCGAGGCCGTCGAGCAGGCGCCCGCGCAGCTCGGCGAGCTCGGCCGAACCGCGGTCGCGCGGCCGGGAACCGGGCACGACGACGATCTGCCGGATGTCGGCGCCCGGCGCCTCGCCGTCGCTGCCGAGCAGCACGACCCGGTCGGCGAGCTGCAGGGCCTCGTCGACGTCGTGCGTGACGAGCAGCACGGTCGTGGGCGCTGCGGCGTGCACGTCGAGCAGGAGGTCCTGCATCTTGAGGCGCGTGAGGGCGTCGAGCGCGCCGAACGGCTCGTCGAGCAGCAGCACGCCGGGGTTCCGGGCGAGGGCGCGGGCGAGCGAGGTGCGCTGGGCCATGCCGCCCGAGATCTCGCGCGGGCGATGACCGGCGAAGTCGGCGAGCCCGACGAGTTCGATGAGCCGGGCGACCTTGTCACGGCCGGCGGTCTTCGAGGTACCGCGCGGCAGCCCGAGCGCGACGTTGCCGGCGACCGTGCGCCACGGCAGCAGTCGCGGCTCTTGGAAGCCGACCGCCGAGCGCGGGTCGAACGGCACGACGGCGGTGCCGTCGACCGAGACGACTCCCGCGCTCGCATGGTCGAGTCCGCCCGCGATGCGGAGGAGGGTCGACTTGCCGCACCCGCTCGGGCCGAGGATCGCGACGATCTCGCCCGCCGCGACCTCGAGGTCGACGTCGCGCAGCACCTGACGCCGGCCGGCGTTCGTGTCGAACGCGCGCCCGACGGCGCGGAACGAGACGGATGCCGCGGTCATGGCGCCTCCTCGACGGCTTGGTGGATGGGTCGTTCGACGCTATCCATCGCAGGGAGGACTGTCAGGCGGGCTCGACCCGCGGCGTAATACGAGGATTCCGCGGTCGCTGCAGGAAAGCTCGAACTTCCTGCGATCTCGCAGCGGTCGTCAGACCGCGTCGAGGTGTGCCCGAGCCGGTTCGCTCTCGATGATCGCGAAGCCGCGCCCCCTGAGGCGCCGACGTTCGTCCGAGAGGAACGCCAGGGTGCGTTCGGCCGTGCCGCGGGTGTGCGCGACGACGAGCGCCGCGGCGGCGTCGGCATCCCGGCGCTGCAGGGCCGCGACGATCGCGAGGTGCTCCTCCCTCGCGTGAGCGCGGGACTCCGGCGTGCGGACCTCGAGCCAGCGAGTGCGCAGCAGCCGCGTCATCACGCCGCGGATGGAGTCGGCCATGAACGGGTTGCCGGAGAGCTGGGCGAGCAGTGCGTGGAAGTCGTTGCCGGCACGGATGCCGGCCTCCGAGATGGCGAGGTCCGTCGCGTGCGCACTCGTCGGATCGCCGGACCACGTGTCGGCGTTCCCGGTCTCGTTCAGCGAATCGGCGAGTGCCGCCAGGTCGGAGTCGGACGCGCGAGCCGCCGCCAGGCGCGCGCACGCCGCCTCGACGGCTTCGCGGTACTCGGAGAGCGCGCGGATCTCGGTCAGGTCGATCGGCGTGACGCTCCACCCCCGGCCCTCTCGACGCACGAGTCCGTCGGCTTCGAGGCGGAGGAGCGCGGTGCGGATGGGAGTTCGCGACGCGTCGAGGTCCGACTCGAGTCCGCGCTCGGTCAGCTTCTCGCCGGGAACGTAGTCGAGCGACAGGATCGCGGTGCGCAGCCGGTCGTACAGGGGGGTTCCGACGGTGGATGCCACGACGAGCTCCTCGGGTTTGGGATACCAAAGCGGTACGCACTAACGTATCCCAAAAGTCGTTCCACCGACACTTGCAGAGGCGGGCACGTGCACACCATGACACTCCAGCGATCGCCGGCGATCCCGGCGCGCGCCATGCGCATGCTCGCGCTCGGCGTCGCCGCGCAGGCCGCGAGCACCGTCTTCGTCAGCACCCCGGCGTTCCTCATCCCCCTGCTTCACACCGAACGCGGCATCCCGCTCGTGCAGGCGGGACTCTTGGCGTCGGCGCCGACCGTCGGCATGGTGCTCACGCTCGTCGCGTGGGGCGCACTCGCCGATCGCGTGGGCGAGCGCCGGGTGATCTCGGCCGGGCTCGCCCTCACGGCGGCCGCGGCGATCGGGGCGACCCTCGCCGGCGACATCCTCTCGCTCTGCATCTTCTTCTTCCTCGGCGGAGCCGTGTCGGCGAGCACCAACGCGGCGAGCGGCCGGATCGTGGTCGGCTGGTTCCCACGGGAACGGCGCGGATTCGCAATGGGCATCCGCCAGATGTCGCAGCCGCTCGGCGTCACCGTCGCGGCGCTCGCCGTGCCCGGCCTGGCCTCGACCGTCGGACTCGGCGCCGCCGTCGGCCTGTCGGTGGCATTGAACGCCGTGATGGCCCTGCTCTGCGCCCTGGGTCTGGCGAACCCCGTGCGCACGCCGTCGGCGACCGCGCCGGAGGCGGGCGCGACCCCGGAACCGGATGCGAACCCGTATCGCGCGAGCTCGTTCCTCTGGCGCATCCACCTCGTCTCGGCGCTGCTCGTCGTGCCGCAGTTCGCCCTCTCGATCTTCGGCATCGTCTGGCTCGTCACCGAGATGCACTGGAACGCCGCCGCTGCCGGCCTCCTGATCGGCGTCGCGCAGTTCATCGGCGCGGTGGGGCGTATCGGGGTCGGCACCCTGAGCGATCGGGTCGGCAGCCGGGTGCGGGTGCTCCGCTGGGTCGCGGTGAGCGGATGCCTCGCCATGCTCGTCGTGGCGGCGAGCGACCTCGCCGGGTGGGGAGCCTTCGCGGCACCGGCCTTCGTCGTCGCGACCCTCATCAGCGTGGCCGACAACGGGCTCGCCTTCACCTCGGTCGCCGAAGCGGCGGGTGCGACGTGGGCGGGCAAGGCGTTCGGCATCCAGAACACGGGACAGTATGTCGTGGCAGCAGCGGTGGGCCCTCTCGTGGGAGGCCTCGTCACGCTCGTCGGATACCCGCTCGCGTTCATCGCGATCGCGATCGCGCCCGCGGCGGCACTTCCGTTGATTCCGGCGCGCGACGTGACACGAGAGGTGTCGGAGACGACCGATGTGCTCAGGCGGCCGACGTCGCTGCGACCCGGCGACGCGAGCGCGAGGCGTCCGTCGCACCGAGGCGCTCGATCTGATCCAGCCAGGCCGCGCGCTTCTCGGGCGTCGAGAAACGGACCGGGGTGAGTCGCGAGATGCCGAGCGTGCGCACGCCGCAGTAGCCGAGCGTCGCGCGCGCGAGCGAGGTCTCGGCGGCGTTGCGGTAGACGAAGCGGTTCCAGGCGATGGGCGAGTCCATGGTCATGACGATGCGGGCGGTCTTGCCCGCGAGCAGCCGCGTCGAGACCTGCCCGCGCCCGTATCGGAACGCGGTGCCCGAGAGGATCGCCCGGTCGAGGAACGCCTTCAGGACGGCCGGGTAGGTACCCCACCACTGCGGGAAGAAGAAGACGAGGTGGTCGGCCCACGCGACGTCGTCGATGAAGGCGCGGATGCGCGGTTCGAGGTGCGTCGTGTCGCCGTCTGGGGCGCGGAGGTCGGCGCGGGCCGCTGGCATCAGATCGAACTCGCGCTCGGCGAGGTCGATGGTCCGAACCTCGGCGCCGTCGACGGACGCCGCGCGCATGCCGGTCGCGTATCGCTCGGCGAGGGCGTGGTTGAAGCTGCCGGAGTTGGGGTGGCCGATGATCACGAGGGTGTTCGTCACGAGGTCAGTGCTCCTTGGAGTCGAGGTGTCGGATGACGGTCTTGAGGTCTTCGTGCAGTGCGCCGACGTCGACGCCGGCGAGGTCGTCGAACGTCTCGGTGAATGACGCATCGAGCACCGGCAGGGCCTCGGCGAGGAAGTGCGCGGCCTTCGGGGTGATCGAGAGCAGCACGCGGCGAGCATTGGCGGGGTCGGTGTGCGTCTGCACCCAGCCGGCCTCGACGAACGCCGGCACGCGCTTGCTCACGGCGGCCTTGCTGACACCGAGGCAGTTCGCGAGCGTCGTGATGTCGGGCGGCGGCGCGAGGTCGGCGAGCACGGCGATGAACATGAACTGGCTGTAGCTGATTCCGAAGCGCTGCTGCAGCAGCCGGTCGGCGAATCGATCCATGCGATCGACGAGATAGTGCAGGGTGACCGTGACGCGGTCGCCCAGGGGTCCGCCGGATTCGGGGCGTGTACTCGGCTCAGCGGTCATGTCAATGAGTAAACAGGTTGACACGTCTTTTGTCAACAGGTTTACATGCATGCCCCGAGACCGGCGTCGAAGCGGGCACCCACAACAGGTGCCGCCCTGCAGGAGAATGGACGGATGACGAGAACGGTTCGCGGTGCCAGTGTGCTGATCACCGGGGCCGCCGGCGGCATGGGCCGCATGTACGCCGAACGAGCCGTGGCCGAGCACGCGGCATCCGTGACCCTCTGGGATCGCGACGCGGCCGCCCTCGCCCGCGCCGTCGACGAACTCGGCACGATCTCGCGCGGTCGCACGCGCATCCAGTCGTTCGTCGTCGACGTCGGCGACCTCGGTGCGATCGCGAAGACCGCGCAGCGGGTGCGGCGGGAGGTCGGCAACCCCGACGTGCTCATCAACAACGCGGGCATCGTGCGCGGCAACCGCTACTTCTGGAACACCGACAACGGCGACGACACCCGCGCGACGATGCAGGTCAATGCGCTCGCGCCGATGTACATCGCGCGGGAGTTCCTGCCCGGCATGATCTCGAACGCGTATCGCGCGGCCCGCATCGTGAACGTCGCGAGCGCTGCGGGCACGCTCGCCAACCCGCGCATGGCGGTCTACGCCGCGTCGAAGGCGGCGCTCATCGGCTGGAGCGACTCGCTGCGACTCGAGCTCGAGCAGTCCGATCACGGCAATGTGAAGGTGACCACGGTCACGCCGAGCTACATCTCGACGGGCATGTTCGCCGGAGTCCGCGGGCCCGTGCTCGCACCGGTGCTCGACCCCGAATACGTCGTCGACCGGGTGTGGAAGGCGATGCTCGACGGCCGCCCGCTGCTCGAGCTGCCGAGGAGCGTGCGCCTCTCGCGGGCGCTGCGCGGACTGCTGCCCACGCGCGTGTTCGACCGCATCGTGGGCGACGGCTTCGGCGTCTACCGCTCGATGGAGCGGTTCACCGGGCGGCGCTGACGCCCGCTCTTCTCACAGCCCGTGCCGCTCCAGCCAGTCGAGCAGCACGCGGGTGAACTCCTCGGGACGCTCGACACTCGGCAGGTGCGCCGTGTCGGCGAAGCGCACACCCGTCGCGTCCGGCAGGTGCGCGAGCAGGTGGTCGTACGCCGCGAGCTCCACGCTGAGGTCGTACTCGCCCACGGTGACGAGGGCGGGAACGCGGAGGTCGCCGAGTCGCTCGTATGCCGGCGGTTCGAGCGGGAGCACGGTGCCGTCATCGCTCGCATGCGCGGCGTTCGGAGCGTTCAGCTCGCGTGCGCGGCGCACGAAGCCCTGGTCGACGGCCGCTGCGTCGCGGAGCGGCCCGACCGCCCAGAGGTCCGCCTCGAGGCGCATCATCCGTGCGGCATCGATCGCCGGGTCGATCGCCTCGATCTCGTCGAATCGGCGCTGCTCCTCGTCGGTGAGCGGCAGGTCGGGGAATCCGCCCGGCTCCGACCCGACGGTCACCACGCCGCGCACGCGGTCGGGGTAGGCGAGGGCGGTGTCGAGCGTGATGCGCCCTCCGCGGCTCGCGCCGACCACGGTCGCCTCTGCCACGCCGAGGTGGTCGAGCACCGCGATCGCGTCGGCATGGTTCGCGAACGGCACCGACTCGTCATGCGTGGTGCCCCCGAATCCGCGAGGGTCGAAACGGGCGACGAAGTGGTGCTCGGCGAGAGCGTCGAGCTGCTCGTCCCACATCCGGAGCGTCGCGACTCCGGCGGGCACGAGGAGCAGGGCTGGGGCGGAAGCGCGGCCCGCCGACTCGTAGTGGAGCTCGGCGCCGGGAACGGTGAGGGTGGGCATTCCACGAGCCTACGCATCCGCCATCGGGGTCGCCGTCGCCCGCTCGGTCGCCCGCGGCGACTCAGTCGTCGTCGCCCTTGTCGTTCTTCTTGTCCTTGTCCTTGTTGCCGTTGTTGTTGCCGGGGCCGCGGTTGTCGTCGCGGTCCTCCTCCGACGGATCCGGCTCGGGCGTCGGCGTCACGGAGTCGGCGACCCGGGCGGCCTCGAGGTCGGCCTGCACGAGGGCGATCGCCTCGCGGATGTCGGCGGCCTGCTCGTCCCCGATGGCGCCGGAGTCGACCGCTGCGTCCACGTCATTCTCGAGCAGGGCGAGCGCCGCGATCGCGCCGAGGTAGTCGCCGCCAGCGGCCCGCTTGGCGACCTGCACGACCGATGAGTGGAGATCGGCGCTCACCGCTTCGGGCGACTGGCCGCAGGCGGTCAGCCCGAACACGAGCGACGCGGTGAGCAGGCCTGCGCCCACGGCGGTGCGGAGTGGAGTACGCATCATCGCGTCACCGCTTCCTCGAGCTGCTCGAGATGCACGCCGAGTTCGCCGGGAAGGGTGGGCAGTGTCTCGGTGGGTGCGGTCTGCGGCTGCGTGAGGCTCGCGATCGCCGGAGGCACGATCAGCGCGATGCCGACCGCGATGACCGCCAGCAGCACGACGGCGATCGTGGGGCGGAGCCAGCGGCGCGACGGCTTCGGCGCCGGCTGGAACGCGGCGGCCACGGCCCGTTCGGCGATGGCGTCGTCGCTCGCCCGGGGAGCGGGATCGGTCGGCAGGACGAGCGTCGGAGCGTCGGATGCATCGAGCAGCGCGGTCGGGGCGCCATCCGGCGCGGTCGAACCGGTCGTCGTGTCGAGGTGGCCCGCCGCCATCGCGACATCGAGTGCCGAGGGCCTGGCGGATGCCTCGCGCGCGGTCATGCCTCGGAGCAGCTCCACCCAGTCGCTGCCGAGTGCACCGGGGATCTCGGGGTCGCTGACGAGCCGCGCCGCCGTGGCCTCGGACGCCGTGCCGGAAAACGCCGGCCGGCCCGTGCGCGCCTCGAGCAGCACGAGCCCGAGCGCGTAGATGTCGGCCGCCGTGCCGGGCGCATGACCGCCGACCTGCTCGGGGCTGAGGTAGCCGGGCGTGCCGACGTAGACACCCGTGCGGGTCAGGCGGGCGTCGTCGATCAGCCGGGCGATGCCGAAGTCGGCGAGCTTCGCGTTCCAGCGGCGGGTGGGCAGGTGCGCCGGTGCGAGCAGCACGTTCGCCGGCTTCACGTCGCGGTGCACGATGCCGCGCCCGTGGATCACGTGCAGCGCCTCGGCGAGATCGGCGGCCAGCCACGCGGCATCCGCTGGGCCGACCGGGCCCTGCTGCAGGGTCTTGCGCAGATCGCGTCCGTCGACGAGCTCCATGACGAGGTATTCGCGATCGATGCCCTCATCGTGCGCGGCATCGTAGAGCCGCACGAGTGCGCGGTGCTCGACGCTCGCGAGCAGGGCCGTCTCGGAGCGGCGGCGTGCCGCGTCGTCGATGCCCTCGGCCGCTTCGGAGAAGACCTTCACGGCTACGGGACGCCCGAGGCTCAGGTCTTCGCCGCGATACACGCTCGCCATGCCGCCCTGGCCGATGAGGCCGCCGAGTCGGTATCGACCGCCGAGCGTTACGCCCGCGAAGGGGCCGTCGCCGGGTCGTTCGGGGGAACTGGTCACCATTCGAGGGTATCGCCGGCGGCTGGGAGTGCAGCCTCCGCGCCCACCTCGCTCAGCAGCAGTGGCGCTCGCCGGTGAGCACCGAGACCGGCACCGTGCAGGCGTCGCCGCGCCACGCTTCGATGCCCTCGCGCACGGCGAAGGCGGCGATGACCAGCGCCGCGATGGAGTCGGCCCACGCCCACCCCAGCAGGCTGTTGAGGAGGAGGCCCGCCAGCAGCGCGGCGGAGAGGTAGGCGCAGATCAGCGTCTGCTTCGAGTCGGCGACGGCGGAGGCTGAGCCGAGTTCTCGCCCGGTGCGGCGTTCGAGCCACGACAGCAGTGGCATGACGGCGAGGCTCACGGCGGCGAGCGCGATGCCGACGGGGGAGTGCTCGGGCTCCGTGGCGCCGAGGAGCGTTCTTGCCGCGTCGATCGAGACGAACAGGGCGAGGCCGAAGAACGAGACGGCGATGAGGCGCAGTGCCGCGCGTTCGCGCCGGTGAGGATCGGGGGACGCGAACTGCCAGGCGACCGCGGCGGCCGAGAGCACCTCGACGATCGAGTCGAGGCCGAAGCCGATCAGGGCGGCCGACGATGCCACGGAGCCTGCCGCGAGGGCGATGATCGCCTCGATCACGTTGTAGGCGATGGTCGCCGCGACGATGAGCCGGATGCGTCGGACGAGCACGGCGCGTCGCTCGGGGGCGAGCGGCGTGAGCGGCACGGCGGTCATGCGCACGTGCAGTCGTCGCCGGAGCAGCAGGCCGGGTCGACGACGAGCACGAGCCGCAGCAGGTCGCCGAGCGCGGGTGCGAGGTGCTCGCTCGCGAGTCGGTAGGAGGTTCGGCGCCCGTCGGGCACTGCCTCGACGAGTCCGCAGCCGCGCAGGCAGGCGAGCTGGTTCGACATGACCTGCCGGGAGACGCCGAGCGACGCGGCGAGGTCCGACGGGTACGCGGGGGCCTCGCGGAGCGAGAGCAGGACTCGTGCGCGGGTCTCGTCGGAGAGCGCATGCCCGAGGCGCGCGAGCGCCGCGGTGTGGGTCAGGGTCGCCGTCTCGGTCGCGAGGTCGTCGGTCACGTCGACGACGATACAGCAGATCGTGTATTCACGAAAGCCTGTATCAAAGGGTTGATCCTCAGAAGATCATCGGTCGATCGAGGTCGTCATCGCCGATCGCGAGGTCGACGAGCACGGGCACGTGGTCGCTGGGGGCGTCGCCCTTGCGCTCGTTGCGGTGGATCGAGGCATCCGTCACGGCCTCGGCGAAGGCCGCCGACCCGAGGATGAAGTCGATGCGCAGCCCCTCGTTGCGCGGGAACTTCAGCTGCTTGTAGTCCCAGTAGGTGTAGCCCTCGGGAATGCGCGGGCGCACGACATCCGTCACCCCTGCGTTCTCGAGGGTGAAGAAGGCCTGGCGTTCGGCCGGCGAGACGTGCGTCGTCACGCCCTCGATGACGGCCGGGTCGCCATTGTCTTCATCGAGCGGTGCGATGTTGAAGTCGCCCATGAGCGCGAACGGCACTTCGGGCCGAGCGGATGTCTCGGCGCGCGTGTACTCCGTGAGGGCCGCGAGCCAGTCGAGCTTGTACGTGTAGTGCGGGTCGCCGAGGGAACGGCCGTTGGGCACGTAGAGGCTCCACACCCGCACCCCGTCGACGGTCGCGCCGATCGCGCGCGCCTCCTGCGGCTGGTCGGGGCCCTCGAGTCCCTTGAGGAAGCCCGGCATGCCGGGGAACGCCGTCTCGACCTCGCCGATCGGCTTGCGGCTCGCGATCGCGACGCCGTTCCACTGGTTCAGCCCGTGGATCGCGACGTCGTAGCCGGCCGCCTCGAACGCCTCGATCGGGAACTGCTCGGGCTTGCACTTGATCTCCTGCATCGCGAGCACGTCGACGTCTTCGCGCACCATCCAGTCGACGGTGCGGCCCACGCGGGCGCGGATCGAGTTGACGTTCCAGGTGGCGATGCGCATGCCGTCAAGCCTATTCGGGAGCGGTGACAGGATCCTGCCGCGCTGCGCTCAGGACCGCCTGCCGGCGAGCCTCGGCACGACGATCCAGAGCAGCGCCGCGGCGACGAGCGCGATGCCCAGGGCGATGAAGCCCGCGATGCGACCGAGGGCGATCTCGAAGATGAACCCCGCGACGCCGACCGCGAGCAGCGTCGCCACGAGCAGGTGCGCCCGCAGGAGCCGGTCGCCGCGGCGCACGATCTGCTCCTTCCGCTGCTGTCCGAACAGCTGGCGATGCAGGATCACCGGAGCGAAGCCGAGCAGCGTCGCGGTGCATGCGAGGGCGACGAGCACGAGGTAGAGCCCGAGCTCGTAGCCGTCGAGATCGAGGAAGCGGGGCTGGAACGCCGCGGCGAGCAGGAAGCCCGTCATGATCTGCGTGCCGGTCTGCGTCGCGCGCAGTTCCTGCAGGATGTCGCTCCAGTTTCGGTCGAGGCGTTCGATGCGGGTCTCGTCGCGCCCGTCGGAGCGATCGTCGAGGTTGTCGACCGGGGAGCCGGTGCCGTCGGTGGCCATGCCGGGAGGATATCGCAGCGTCGCGTGGTCGGCAGTGTTCTGGCGGGCGGAGGCCCGAAGCTGCGAAGATCGGGATACGCGAGATCCGGGGGTGGTCGTGAAGTTCAGCATCGAAGGCATCGAGGGTCTGCCCGAGATCGCGAAGGGGGCCGACCTCGCCGCGCTCATCGCCGATGCGACCGACCTCGGCGACGGCGACATCCTCGTCATCACCTCGAAGATCGTCTCGAAGGCCGAGGGGCGCATCGTCGCGGCCGCCGACCGCGAGCAGGCGATCACCGACGAGACGGTGCGCGTCGTCGCGAGCCGCGCCTACGACGGCGGCGTGACGAGGATCGTCGAGAACCGCCAGGGCATCATCGGGGCCGCCGCGGGTGTCGACGCGTCGAACACGCCAGATGGCACGGTGCTGCTGCTTCCGGTCGACCCGGATGCCTCGGCGCGCGCGCTCGCCACCGGTATCCGTGCGCTCACGGGCGCCCGGGTCGGCGTCATCCTCTCCGACACCCTCGGCCGGCCGTGGCGCGAGGGCCAGACCGATCTCGCGATCGGCGCCGCCGGCGTGCACGTCTTCGACGACCTGCGCGGGTCGACGGATGCCTCGGGCAAACCCCTCGCCGTCACCATGCCGTGCGTGGCCGACGAGCTCGCGGGCGCCGCCGAGCTCGTGAAGGGCAAGTCGTCGGGCGTGCCCGTGGCCGTCGTGAGCGGACTCGGGCACCTCGTGGGCGACCTCGACCTGCCCGGTGCCCGGTCGATCCAGCGGCCCGCCGAACGGGACCTCTTCCGCGTCGGCGCCGATGAGGCGTACAACGAGGGGTATCGCGACGGTTTCGACGAGTCGCAGTCCGAGGGGCCGTTGACCGCCGCGGAGTGAGCGCGCCACGCCGGCTGAATTTTGGATCCAGAACGCCGCCGCGCGTCACTTTTCCGCTAGGTTCGGGTCTCATGAGCACACGCGGTGCAGATGCGGTCGACCACGTCGAGGGAAACGGGGCGGGTTCTCCCGAATCGGATGGCGGAGCTGCCGCCCTGCAGCAGCTCGCCGGTCGGCACGCCACGGGCTATCGCTCCGTCGGGGTCATGGTCTACGACATCCTGCGCGACGCGATCCTCAGCGGGGCGCTCGTACCGGGCCAGAAGCTCCGCCAAGAGACCCTCGCCGAGCTCATCGGGGTCTCGCGCCTGCCGGTGCGCTCGGCTCTGATCCAGCTCGAAGCCGACGGGCTCGTCGAGTTCCACGATCGTCGTGGCGCCATGGTCAAGTCCCTCTCGCCGGCACAGGCCAGGGAGGTCTACGACATCCGTGCCCTGCTCGAGATCGAGGCCCTGCGCCTGTCGATGGAGCACATGACGCCCGAGCGGCTCGAGCGCGTGCGCGAGCTCGGCCGGATCGCCGACGCCGAGGAGGAGGGGTCGGACTTCGTCGACGCCCGCGCCGCGTTCTACGCCGAACTCTACGACGCCGAGCGCAACCCCGTGCTCTGGGAGATGATCGAGCAGCTTCGCCTGAAGGTCGGGCGCTACGTGCTCGGCTGGCGTCTCGTCGGCGGGTCCGAGCATGGGCATTCTCACGAGAAGCTGATCGAGGCCGTCGCCGCCGGAGAGGTCGCCCCCGCGGTCACGGTGCTGCGCGAACACCTCGAACGGGTTCGCGATGCGGTGCTCGAGCTGCTCGAAGCCGAGTCGGGGGCTGCGGCCGGCGACGCGCCGAGGACCCGGCGCCCGAGCTGACCCCGAGCTGAACTGAGCGTTCTCAGCGCTCGGCGCGCACGGCGCGCACGGCGCGCCGGGCGCGATGAGTGATGTTCGCCGTCCTCTTGCTTTTTGGATCCAGTATCCGAAACAATGGAGCAGCGTCCGCGACCGTGGGCACTCGAGGAGCCACCCGCATGACAGTGGGTGACGAACCCGTCAGGATGGAGGGGTGTCAGTGCACATCGGCTACGCCGCAATGCTCGAGCAGTTCCCCCCGACCGAGGCTGTAGCGCTCGCCGCGCTCGCCGAGCAGCACGGGTTCACGGGCGTCATGGCATCCGACCACTTCCAGCCGTGGGTGCCGCGGCAGGGCGAGTCGTCGTTCGTCTGGAGCGTGCTCGCCGCCATCGGCCAGCGCACGAGCGGAGATCTGGGTCCGGGGGTCACGACGCCGACGTTCCGCATGCACCCGGCCGTGGTCGCACAGGCGAGCGCGACGCTCGCCTCGATGTACCCGGGGCGGCACTGGCTCGGCATCGGGTCGGGCGAGGCGCTCAACGAGCACATCGTCGGCCAGTACTGGCCCGAGGCACCCGAACGCATCAACCGCATGTTCGAGGCCGTCGACATCATCAGGCGGCTGTTCGCGGGCTCGATCGCCGGCCGCGACGTGCGGCACGACGGCCCGAACTTCAAGCTCGAGTCGACGCGACTCTGGACCATGCCGCCGGTCGCGCCCGAGATCCTCGTCGCGACGGCCGGACCCGTGACGGCGCGCCGTGCCGGCAAGCACGTCGACGGCCTCATCACGACGAGTGCGCCGATCGACCGCGTCGCCCCGCTCCTCGCCCGATTCGCCGAGGGTGCGCGCGAGTCGGGGCGCGACGCGTCGAAGATGCCGAAGGTGCTGCAGCTCCATCTCTCCTGGGCTGCGACCGACGAGGAGGCCATGCGCAACGCGCTCGCCGAGTGGCCGATCGGCGGCCTCCGCTTCGGGCGCAGCGACATCCGCTCGCCGTTCGAGTTCGAGCAGATCGCGCGAACCGTGCGCCCAGAGGACTTCGACGGCCGCATGATCGTGTCGGCCGACACCGACGTGCACCGGGCGAACATCCAGCGCTACCTCGACCTCGGCTTCGACCGCATCTACCTCCACAACGTCGGTCGCAACCAGGCCGAGTGGATCGAGGTCTTCGGGCGCGACGTGCTGCCGGGGCTGCGCCGATGACGTCGCGCGCGCTCGGCGTGCGTGCGCTGCCGGGCATCCCCGAGATCGAAGCGGGCGACGACCTGGTCGCGCTCATCGCGGCCGCCGCAGCCGGCACGCTCGTCGACGGCGACATCCTCGTCGTCACCTCGAAGATCGTGTCGAAGGCCGAGGGGCGTGTCAACGTCGCCGCCGATCGAGAGCTCGCGATCACCGCCGAGACCGTGCGCATCGTCGCGACCCGCGAGCACGCGGGCGGCATGACCCGCATCGTCGAGAACCGCCTGGGCATCGTCGCGGCGGCGGCGGGCGTCGACGCGAGCAACACCGCCGTGGGCACGGTGCTGCTGCTGCCCGTCGATCCCGACGCCTCCGCCCGCGCCCTCGCCGCGGGCCTCCGTGAGCGCACCGGCGTCGAGGTCGGCGTCATCGTGAGCGACACGCTCGGCCGGCCATGGCGCGAGGGACAGACCGACGTCGCGATCGGCGCCGCTGGGGTGCGCGTGTTCGACGACCTGCGCGGCACCGTCGATGCATCCGGCGCAGCGCTCGCCGTCACCATGCCGTGCCTCGCCGACGAGCTCGCTGCAGCGGCCGACCTGGTCAAGGGCAAGACCAGCGGATGCCCCGTCGCCGTCGTCAGCGGCTTCGGCCATGTCGTCGGCGCCCTCGACCTGCCGGGCGCGCACTCGATCGTGCGCGCACCTGCCCTCGACCTCTTCCGGCTCGGCACCGATGAGGCGATCGCACTGGGCCGCGCCGAAGGGCGTGCCGCCGGGTACGACGCCGGTCGCGCAGCGGGTCACGCCGAGGGGTGGGCCGCCGGGTTCGCCGAAGGCCGTGCCTCCGCGTACGCCGAAGCGCTCGCGACCCGCCCGTCGCGCTCGACGCCGGCCGCGATGGATCGGGCGGGCACATGACGGGCTGGATCGTGGTGATCCCGGTGAAGGCGATCGGGCTCGCGAAGTCGCGGCTCGCCGGAGACGTCGCCCCCGAGACGCGTGCGGCACTCGCACGCGCCTTCGCCCTCGACACGATCGAGACCGCCGCGGCGTGCCCGGTCGTCGAGCAGGTCGTCGTCGTCGGTGACGAGCTCGAACTCGGCGCCCTGCTCGCGGGTCGGGCCGAGGTGGTCGACGAGGGGCCGCGCACCGGGCTGACCGCCGCCATCCGCCGCGGCATCGACCATGCACGGGCGGCCGGGCCGGTGCCGATCGCGGTGCTGCTCGGCGATCTGCCGGCGCTCACATCCGAGGCACTCGAAGCCGGCCTCGCCGCCGCTGCGAGGCATCCGCTCGCCTTCGTGCCCGACCTCGACGGAATGGGCACGACGCTCGCGACGGCCGGCGCCGGGCAGCCCTTCGAACCCGCCTTCGGCGACGGTTCGGCCGCCCGCCACGCCGCCGCCGGGTTCATCGACCTCACGCTCGCCGAGCCCGGATCGATCGGAACCGGACTCCGTCGCGACGTCGACACCATCGCGGCACTCGAGGCCGCGCTCGTCGAGGGGGTCGGCGTGTACACGGCCGCAGTCGTCGCCGGCCTCGCCGACGGCTCGTTGCCGCACGACCACCCAAACCAGGTTCGGAACAGAAAGGGAACACCGTGACGCTCACTCTCGGATACAAGGCCTCGGCGGAGCAGTTCGCGCCCCGCGAGCTCGTCGAAATCGCGGTCGCCGCCGAACAGCACGGCATGGAGTCGGTGTTCACGAGCGACCACTTCCAGCCCTGGCGGCACACCGGCGGCCATGCCCCGTTCTCGCTCGCCTGGGTGGCGGCGGTCGGTGAGCGCACCTCGACGATCAAGATCGGCACCTCGGTGCTGACGCCGACCTTCCGCTACAACCCGGCCGTGCTCGCCCAGGCGTTCGCAACGATGGGCGTGCTCTACCCGGGGCGCATCATCCTCGGCGTCGGCTCCGGCGAGGCGCTCAACGAGATCGCCACGGGCTTCCAGGGCGCCGGCGAGCAGGAGTGGCCCGAGTTCCGCGAGCGTTACGCACGCCTGCGCGAGTCGGTGCGCCTCATGCGCGCGCTCTGGAGCGAGGAGGGCCAGGTCAGCTTCGACGGCGAGTTCTACTCGACCCACGACGCCTCGATCTACGACCGGCCAGAGGGCGGCGTGCCGATCTACATCGCCGCCGGCGGCCCGCAGGTCGCGAAGTACGCCGGACGTGCGGGCGACGGCTTCATCTGCACGTCGGGCAAGGGCGCCGAGCTCTACGCCGACCAGCTCATGCCCGCAGTGAAGGAGGGCCTCGAGGCCCGCACCGACGGCCGCACGTTCGAGCAGTACGACCGCATGATCGAGATCAAGCTCTCGTACGAGGAAGACCTCGACACCGCCCTCGACAACACCCGATTCTGGTCGCCGCTCTCGCTCTCGAAGGAGCAGAAGCACGACATCACGGACCCCGTCGAGATGGAGCGGGCCGCCGACGCCCTGCCGATCGAGGAGATCGCGAAGCGCTGGATCGTCGGCACCGACCCAGACGCCGTCGTCGAGCAGATCGGCCAGTACATGGATTGGGGCTTCAACCACCTCGTCTTCCACGCTCCCGGACACGACCAGCGCCGGTTCCTGGAGCTCTTCGAGCGCGACCTCGCGCCGCGGCTGCGGGCGCGCTGATCGGTCGGGCGCGACCCGCCCATCGAGTAGGCCCGCCAGGGCTCATCCGCCGATCGAGTAGGCCCGCCAGGGCCGTATCGAGATCCCGCAACAGGTCTCGATACGCTCCTTCGTCGCTACTCGACCGGCGGGGGCGCCGGCTCACCGAGCCGGTTCGACCACCAGCCCCGTGCCGCCGCCTCGTCGGACCGGTTCGGCGACCGCGGTCATGAGCCCGTCGGCGTCGACCTCGATGGCCGCGACCGCACCGATCTCCGCGGGCGATCCGAAGGTGTGACCGTACGGCGTGAGCGCGGCGGCGTAGGCGTCGAGGAACGCCTGCTCTGCCGAGACGTTGACGGTGTTGCGCTGCGACGCCCGCGGGGCTGCGACCGCCTCGGGCATGGTCATGCCGAGGTCGATGCGGTTCATGAGCACCTGCGCCACGGTCGTGATGATCGTGGACCCGCCCGGCGAGCCGACCACGTAGCGCACGTCGCCGCCGTCGAGCACGATCGTCGGCGACATCGACGAGCGCGGGCGCTTGCCGGGTTCGACGGTGTTCGGATCCGCGGGGTTCGGCACGAAGTTGAAGTCGGTGAGCTCGTTGTTCAGGAGGAATCCGCGCCCCGGCACGGTCATGCCCGAGCCGCCCGTCTGCTCGATCGTGAGCGTGTAGGCGACGGCGTTGCCCCATTGGTCGACCACTGAGAGGTGCGTCGTCGAGATGTTCTCGGTGTCGACAGGGTCGGCCACGGCGGCGAGCTCGCATCCCGCCGCGTCGAGCGGTGCCGGCGCCACGGGCTTGACCGACGCGGCATCCGGATCGATCACGCAGGCGCGTGCATCGGCGAAGTCCTGGCTCAGCAGGGTCTCGGTGGGCACGTCGACGAAGGCGGGGTCGCCGACGTAGGCGTTGCGGTCGGCGAAGGCGTGCGCGGTGGCCTCGAGGTAGAGGTGCAGCGCCTGCGGCACCGATTCACCCGCGAGGTCGAAGTTCTCGAGGATGTTCAGCGATTCGCCGACCGTCGTGCCGCCCGACGACGACGGCGCCATGCCGTAGACGTCGAGTCCGCGGTAGGCCACGTGCGTGGGGTCCTGCTCGAGCACCTCGTACGCGGCGAGGTCCTCGGCGGTGAGGTAGCCGGGGTACGCGGGCAGGGTCGCCGCCGGATCGGTCTGCGGGTCCTGCGCGATGGCGGCGATCTCGTCGGCGAGGGAGCCCTCGTAGAAGACATCGGTGCCGTGCACCGCGATCTCCCGGAGCGTCTTCGCGAGGTCGGGGTTCTTGAAGGTCGACCCGACCACCGGCGGCGCGCCGTTCGGCAGGAACAGCTCGGCGGTCGCTGGGAACGCCGCGAACCGAGCAGCGTTCGCGGCCGTCTGCTGCGCGAATGTCTCGTCGACCCGGAATCCGCGGGTGGCGAGCAGGATCGAGGGCTTCAGCATCTCGTGCAGCGACTCGGTGCCGAACCGGTCGAGCGCGGCCTCCCAGGTCGCGAGCGTGCCCGGCACGCCGACCGAGAGTCCGGACGAGACGGCGGCGGCGAAGGGGTAGGGCTGGCCCGTCGCGGGGTCGATGAACGCGTCGGTCGGCATCGTCGCGGGTGCGGTCTCGCGCCCGTCGATCGTGGTGACCTCGCCGGACTCGGCGTCGAAGTACACGAGGTACCCGCCGCCGCCGATGCCGGCGCTGTAGGGCTCGGTGACGCCGAGGGCGGCGGCCGTGGCCACGGCCGCGTCGACGGCGTTCCCGCCCTTGCGCAGCACTTCGAGGCCCGCGGCGCTCGCCTCGGCGTCGACGGATGACACGGCGCCGCCGTACCCCGCCGAGGTCGACGGTGCGGGTGGTGCCGGCCGCCCGGCCGCGTACAGGCCCGCGGGTGCGAGCGCGGATGGCGGCGCCGCGGAGGCCGGAGCGGCTGCGGCGAGAGCTCCGACCGTGAGCGTGGCGGCGAGTGCTGCGCTCATGCGGCGAAGCGCGGAGCGGCGAACGACGTTGACCATTTGGGACCCCCCGAATCGGGTACAACCTGGTGGATGCCCTCACCGTAGACCTCCCCACCGCGGGCGGCAACGGGTTGAGGTGATCCGCGTCGCCCCCTGCCGGTCAGCGCAGCCCGGGTCGGTTCACGCTCGGCGGCAGCGCGCAGTAGTCGTAGAAGAACCGGCTCGGTGCCGCGTCGTCGGTGACGTCGACGATGACGGATGCCCCGGAGTGCGGCAGTTCGTCGCCGGCCATGAGCCACACCGAGAAGTGCCAGATACCGCGCACGGCATCGTCGAGCAGGCCCCGCCCGTCGACGACGAGCACCGAGTCGTCGGATGCCCCGGGCATGGTACCTGCACGGAACGGTTCGACGACCTCGGTGCGGAGGGAGGTCTCGTCGACGGGGCCGACGGATGCACGTACCACCGTCTGTCCGCGTGCGGTCAGCGCGGACGCGAGGTCGTCGGCGAAACCGGCGGCATCGGCCGTCGCCGCGGCGTCGACCGCGAAGAGCCGGCGCCCGCGGGAGGCATGGTGCAGGAACTCCTCGGCGATGCCGTCGAGAAGTTGGTCGCGGGGCTGCGCCTCGTAGGCCGTTCGCGTCATCCCTTCAGGCTACGCGTCCGCGGAGGGGACTGGCCTGGCCGTCTTCACGCGCAATTGGTTGCGAGTCGAGCCCGCTGAACGTGTGTGCTGCGAGATGGCTCGGTCGTTCACGCCCAGAGCTGCCGTCGTTCCCATCCGGACTCGGTTCGCTCGTACCGCAACCTCAGGTGGTTTCGGCTGGGATCGCCTTGCCAGAACTCGACGCTCGCGGGCCGGACACGCCACACGGTCCACTCCGTCGACGTGAGGCCGGGTTCCGACTCGAGTCGTGCGAGGTTGCCCGCGACGATGCGGTCTCGTTCCTCGAGGTCGAGGAGGGGTGCGCTCTGGCGGCCTGCCAGGGCGATCGCCTTCGCCGCCGGGTTGCGGGCGATGAAATCCGAGGCGGACTCGGCTGGGGTCGCTCGCTCGGCGAGACCTCGTACGCGAACGGATCGGGCCAGCGGCGACCAGTAGAACGTGAGCGCGACATGCGGGTTGGCATCGATTTGCTTGCCTTTCGCCGACTCGTCTCCGGTGGCGATCTCGAACGACCCGTCTGCGGTCACGTCCTTGAGCACGAGGATGCGAGCATCCGGTCGCCCTTCGCGGTCGACGGTCGACAGGGTGAGCGCGTGCGGCTCGGAGACCTCTGCAGCGAGCGCGGTGTCCAGCCAGTCGACGAACAGTTCCTGCGGTTCATCAGGCGCGGTCAGCGGATCGAAGCGCGGCGGCTTGCCCACGATCGAGGGTGTGCTTCGGAGGCGGTCGCGGAGTGTCGTCATTGTCCCAGCTTCGCACCGGCCTGCGAGATGGATTGGAGATTGATCGAGGTGTGGCATTCGACACGCTGCTGCCGTGGTCGACCGCCGGCGTTCTTGCCGAGGTTCTCCGGATCGCCTCGCCCGCCCGCCCGCCCGCGTGCCTGCGCGCGACCGGCGTGTCCCAGTACGGCGCTCAGCCCCGCGTCCTCCCGGGGCAACGCGCGCCCGGGTCTGGGCGCCGGGACGAGCAGTTGTGGTGGAGAGCCCCGGTACTTCGGTACTTCGGTACTTCGGTACCGGCATCGTCGAGGACAACCCACCCGGCTGGGACTCCACACGACCAGAGGCGCCGTCGGCTCCGAAGCCGACGTCGCAGGCCGATCGCGCCCTATGCTCACCGCATGGACTTCTTGCTGTGGGGCATCGCGCTGTGCGTCTTCTTCGGCGGTATCAGCGTCATCGGAGCGCTGCGCCGGATCGCGGACGCGACCGAGGAGATCGCACGCAACACGCGCGAGCGTGCAGAGGCCGACGCGCCGCAGTAGGTCCGCCGGCGCCCGGCATCCGGCTCGCTCGACATCCGACTCGCCCGGCATCCGGCTCGCCCGGTGCGTCAGGTGCGCGGGTCGAGCGCGACCTCGGGCGTGCGCGCCGACGAGACGCCCGAGTAGGCGATGATCGGCCGCCCCGTCGAGGGGTGCGCGAGCACCTCGGCCTCGACACCCCAGACGTCGCGGATGAGCCCGGGCTCGAGTACCTCGGCCGGGTTTCCGGCTGCCACGACCCGGCCGCCGTCGAGCACGATCACGTGGTCCGCGTACGCGGCCGCGAGCCCGAGGTCGTGCAGCGCAGCGAGCACCGTGCGCCCCGACCCGGCAAGGGTGCGGAGCAGCTCGAGGCTCGTGAGCTGGGCGCGCACGTCGAGGTGGTTGGTCGGTTCGTCGAGCAGCAGCAGTTCGGGCTCCTGCGCGAGCGCCCTCGCAAGGTTCACCCGCTGGCGTTCGCCGCCCGAGAGCGTCGCGTACTCGCGCGCGGCGAGCGGTTCAAGGCCGAGCACCGCGAGCGATTCGGCGACGACGGCATGATCGCGGTCGCCGAGGCCCGACCACGGCCCGAGGTGCGGGGTGCGGCCGAGTGCGACGACCTCGTGCACGCGCAGCTCGGGGGCCTCGTGCGTCTCCTGCTCGGCGAGCGCGATGCGGCGCGCCCGGTCGCGGCGGCGCAGCGCGGCGAGGTCGTGTCCGGCGAAGGCGAGCGCACCGGCATCCGCTCGCTCGATGCCCGCGATGAGGTGCAGCAGGGTGGACTTGCCGGCGCCGTTCGGGCCGAGCAGCGCGCCGAGGGCGCCTGCGGGCACGGTGACGTCGACCTCGTCGACGACGAGCCGGCCGGTGCGCGAGAAGCGCACGCGCGAGAGATCGAGGCCGTCGGTCATGAGACCCTCCGTCGCATCAGGAGCAGGGCGAGTGCGCTCGGTCCCGTCGGTCATGAGACCCTCCGTCGCATCAGGAGCAGGGCGAACACCGGCCCGCCGACGAGCGCCGTGATGATGCCGACGGGCAGCTCGCGGGGGTCGAAGAGCGTGCGCGCGGCGGTGTCGGCCCAGACCAGGAACAGTGCGCCAGCGAGTGCCGAGAGCGGCAGCAGTGCGCGATGGCGCGAACCCACGAGCAGGCGCACGCCGTGCGGCAGGATCAGGCCGACGAACCCGATCGATCCGCTCACGGCGACGAGCGCGCCGGTGAGCAGGGCGGTTCCGCCGAGCAGCAGCAGCCGGCTGCGCCCCACGTGCACGCCGAGAGCGGATGCCGCGGCATCGCCGAACGCGAACGCGTCGAGGGTGCGCGCACTCGCGATGAGCGGGATGCCGATGGCGACGAGCGCCCCGCCCGCGATCGCAACCGAGACCCAGTCGGTGCCGGCGAGCGAGCCGAGCAGCCAGTTGAGGATCTCGCGGTAGCTGTCGCCCGTGGCGCTCCAGAAGATGACGAGGCTCGTGATGGCGCCGAACATCGACGAGACGGCGAGACCGGCCAGCACGGTGCGCGTGGGGGAGAGGCCGCCGCCCGAGCCGCGCGCCGAGCCACGCCCCGCGGCGCCCGCGAGGGCGAGCGTTGCGACGAGGGCGACGAGCGCCCCGGCGAACGCGGCGAACGGCAGGAGCAGGCCGACGCCGAGCACGATCACGATGACGGCGCCGACCGAGGCGCCCGAGGAGAGCCCGAGCAGGTAGGGGTCGGCGAGCGGGTTGCGGGTCAGCGCCTGCATCACGGCACCGCAGAGCGCGAGACCGGCGCCGACCGCGGCGGCGGTGAGCACCCGGGGCATCCGGAGCTCCCACACGATGCCGTCGCGGAGCGGGCTGAGGGTCGGCTCGCCGATGCCGAGGTGCGCCAGGATGCTAGCGACGACGTCGGACGGGGCGAGCCCGGCCGGTCCGATGGTGACGGCTGCGACGACGGAGGCCGCGAGCGCGGCACCGAGTGCGACGGCCCACGCCGCCGTGCGACCGCGCCCTGTCGCCGGTCGAGTAGGGCGCTTTGCGCCCGCCCCGTCCGCCGGTCGAGGAGGGCGCTCTGCGCCCGTATCGAGACCCCGCGGCCCGATGCTCGGAGCTGTGGTCTCGATACGCTCGCTGGCGCTCGCTCCTCGACCGACGGGGGTGCGGGACATCAGCCGAGGGCTCCGAGCTGGTCGACGAGCGACGCGACGGCGCCGACGTTGCGCACGCCGGCCTCGGTCGCCGGGAAGTCGACGACGAGGTAGCGCTGCTCCTGCACGGCGGGCAGCGCGGCGGTCGCGGCGTTCGACTCGAGGTGCGCGATCTTCTGCTCGGCGGTGTTCCACGCGGCGTCGACGAGCACGATGACGTCGGGGTTCGCGGCGACGATCGCCTCCCAGCCCATCGAGGTCCACGTGTCCTCGACGTCGGCCGCGATGTTCTCGAGGCCCGCGGCCTGCATGATCATCTGCGGTGCGCCGATACCGGCGCCGACGAACGGCGTCTCGTCGCCCGAGCTGTACCAGAGGGCGGTGAGGCCATCGGCGTTCGGCTCGATCGCGTCGAGCTCGGCGCGCTGCTCCGTGACGAGGTCGGCCGCGGCATCCGGAACGCCGAAGATGTCGCCGGCCTCCTCGAACTCGCGGAAGACCTCGTCGAAGGTGAGCGGGTTCGGCATGTAGCCCTCGCCCTTGCACGCGGCGGGTGCGACGTACGTCGCGACGCCGAGCTTCGCGAGCGTCTCGCGATCGCCGGCGCCCTCGGCGGAGAGGTTGGACTCCCACCCGGCGAAGACGAGGTCGGGCTCGGCCGCGAGCGTCGCCTCCTGCGACGGCACCTTCTCGGAGAGCGCTTCGATGCCCGACGCGGCGTCGGCGTAGGCGTCGGGAACGGGGCCGTCGCTGAACGCCGAGCCGACGACGCGGTCTTCGAGCCCGAGGGCGAGCAGCAGTTCGAGCGTCGACGACTTGATCGTCACGACGCGCTCGGGCGCTGCCGCGAAGGTCACCTCGGTGCCGCAGTTGTCGATCGTGAGCGGGAACGCGGCGGTCGCCGGGTCGGATGCCTCGGGCGGGGCGTCGGCCGTCGACGTGCTGGCGCAGCCGGCGAGGAGCAGGGCGGCGACGGCGGGGGCGAGCGCCGCCATGGCGAGGCGTGCGTTGTGTCGAGGGGTGGGCTGAACGGGCATGAGGCCTCCGGGTTGCGTGCGAATGGATCCGACATGGTCGGCGACACACGGCCCAATCCCGGGCCATCACGACCGGTGAAAGCACACCGGCGGTCGCCATCATCCTAGGCCCGGGAGCTCCCGGAACTCAATACTGGATTCTGGATCCAAAATAGGTCATGATCTCCGTAGCGGGCTACGGCTCGCGAATCGCAATGAGGCATTCACAACCCGAGAGGACCCGCGAGACATGCAGACGACGCCGGTCGAGTTCTACAGCGAAGGGGACCGCATCGCCGCGCTCTGGCGCACGCCCGATGCCCCCGGCCCCTTCCGCGCCATCGTCCAGGGGCCCGGATGGCTCGGCTTGAAGGACGCCAAGCTCTACGTGCGCTACCACGAGGCGCTCGTCGCAGCCGGCTTCGCCGTGCTCGTCTTCGACTACCGCGGCTTCGGCGACTCCGGCGGCGACCGCGGCGTGCTCTCGCCGGCGCGCCAGCTGCAGGACCTCGTGAACGCGGTCACCTACCTGACCACCCGCGACGATGTCATCGCCGACGCGATCGGCACCTTCGGCACCGGCGGCACAGGTGGCGGCAACGCCGTGCTGCTCGCAGGCGCCGATCCTCGCGTCAAGGCCGCCGTGAGCCAGGTGCCCGTCGCCGACGGCACCGACTGGCTGCACCGCATGCGCCAGGAGCACGAATGGCTCGCCTTCCTCGCGAGCCTCGACGAGGACCGCAGGCTCAGGGTCGCCACCGGCGCCGGCCGCCTCGTGCACCCGCGCGAGGAGATCATGGTGCCGACGCCCGAGCGCCGGGCGACGACGATCAAGGCCGACGTCGACGATCGCATCCCCAGCGCGATCTCGCTCTCGAGCGCCGAGGAGATCCTCGCCTACCGCCCGATCGACGCCGCGAGCCGCCTCACCACGCCGCTCCTCGTGATCGGCGTCGAGGGTGACGCGACCACGCCCACCGACCACGCCGAGGCGCTGTACGCCGCCGCGAAGGGCCCCAAGCAGCTGATCATGCAGCGGCACACCACCCACTACGCGGCCTACGACCGCTACTGGGAGCAGACCACCCCGCGCATCGTCGACTGGTTCGACCGCCACGTGCAGCCGAGCGACGTCGAGATCCGCACCACCGCCGCGCCCGGCCAGGGCGAGACCGAAGAACGCCTGGAGGCACCGCAGTGAGCATCGACCTGAGAATCATCGGCGGCACCGTCGTCACCCCGAGCGGCCCCGTCGCCGGAGACCTGCTCGTGCACGACGGCCGCATCGCCGGCATCGTGGCGAGCGACGTGGACGTCGCGAGCGATCGCACCATCGACGCATCCGGCCGCCTCGTGCTGCCCGGCATGGTCGACGTGCACGTGCACACCCGCGAGCCCGGGTACGAGCACAAGGACGACATCCTCACGACGACCCGCCAGGCCGCCGCGGGCGGCGTGACGACGATCTTCGGCATGCCGAACCTGAAGCCGCCGACGGTCGACGTCGCGAGCCTCACCGACGTCTTCGAGCGGTACGCCTCGTCGTCGATCGTCGACTGGAACCACAACCCCGCGCCCACGAAGTTCGACGAGATCGAGCCGATGGCGGCGATGGGCATCAACGCCTTCAAGATCTACATGGTCGTCGACACCGGCCGCACCTACCCGCACCCCGCGGGCACCGGCATCCACGACCACGGCCACCTGCTGCAGATCATGGACCGCATCGCGACGACCGGGAAGCGCTTCATCGTGCACCCGCACGACCAGGCGCTCATGGACTACATCGAGGGCGAGGTGCTGGCCCGCGGCGACAACACGCCCCAGGGGTACGCCTCGGCGTACGCCGCTCGCGAGGGCGTCATCTGGGACACGGCCATCGACGTCGTGCTGCGGCTCGCCGAGGCATCCGGATGCCCCGTGCACATCGCCCACATCCAGACCCGCCGCTCGATCGAGGCCGTGCGCCGCGCGAAGGCCGCCGGCGTCGACGTGACGTGCGAGGTGAACCACTGGGCGCCGTTCCTCTCCACCTGGCACGACGTCGAGACCCTCGGCCCGTACGCGCTCAGCTACTGGGTGCCCGACGATAACCGGGCCGCCATCTGGGAGGGCATGCGCGACGGCACGATCGACGTCGCGAGCTCCGACCACGCGCCGCACACGCGCGAGGAGAAGGAGATCGGCTGGACCGAGATGTGGAGCGCCCACACCGGCACGCCCGGCATCCAGTACTACTACGAGCTCATGCTCGACGCCGTGAACCGCGGTGAGCTCGACCTCGAGCGCGTCGTCGAGATGGTGGCCGAGGTGCCGGCCGAGAAGTTCGGCCTCGGCGGCGTGAAGGGCGCGCTCAGCGTCGGCGCCGACGCCGACATCGTGATCGCCGACCTGGCGCACGAGTGGACCATCACCGACGACGACGTGCTGTCGAAGATCGGCTGGACCCCCTACAACGGCCGCACCATCAGCGCCCGCATCGAGCGCACGCTCGTGCGCGGCCACGACGTCTACGCCGACGGCATCGTCGTCGGCGAGCCCGGTTTCGGGAAGCTCGCGGCCGCTCCGGCCGCACGATCGGCCGAACTGGCCGCAACAGAAGGGAACTGACCATGAAATTCGGTCTGCTGCTGCCGCACTTCGGCGAAGAGGCGAGCAAGGAGAAGCTGCTCGAAGGCTCCAAGCGAGCCGAGGAGCTCGGATTCGATTCGGTCTGGGTGCGCGACCACCTCGTCTTCGAACCGCACGGCGAGATGGAGAAGCCCAACCGCACGTTCTACGACGCGCTCACGACGCTCACGGCGATCGGCGCGGTCACCGACAAGATCGAGCTCGGCACCGGGTCGCTCATCCCGTTCCGACACCCGCTCGTCACCGCGCTCATGGCCGGCACCATGACCCAGCTGCTCGGCCCGCGCCTCATCCTCGGATTCGGCGCCGGCACCTTCGACCACGAGTTCGAGGCCATCGGATGGGGCGACATGGACCGCGTCGAGATGGTGCGCTCGAACGCCGAGATCCTGAAGCGCGTGTTCACCGAGAACGACGTCACCTACGACGACGGCATCTTCTCGTTCGAGAACGTCACCATCGAGCCCAAGCCCGTCGGGGGCCGCGTGCCGTTCTGGTACTGCGGCGCGACACCCCGCTCGGCCCGCCTCGCCGCCGAGTATGCCGACGGCTGGATGCCCGGCCGCATCTCGCTCGCCTCGATCGAGAAGCGCATGGGCGTGATGCGAGAGATGACGGATGCCTCGGGCCGCCCGATGCCGACCGTCGGCGTGATCCCGCCCACCTCGATCGAGGAGACGCGCGAGGAGGCGCTGAAGGACGTCAACGTCCCCGGCCTACTCGCGTGGGCCAACAAGGCCAAGTTCGCCGTCAAGCCGCCGTCGGGCGTGTTCGAGACCGTCGAGGATCTCGAGGGCCAGCTCATCGTCGGCAATCCCGACGAGGCCGTCGAGGAGGTCAGGAAGTTCCAGGCGACCGGCGTCGACCACCTCGTCTTCGACTTCCGCTTCAAGTTCGACCGCTTCTTCGAGCAGATCGAACTCCTCGGCAACGAGGTGCTGCCGAAGCTGCGGGAGCCCGCACTGACGTCGGTCGAGTAGCGAGCGAAGCGAGCGTATCGAGACCACGCTCCAAGGGTCTCGATACGCTCCGCTACTCGACCGGCGGAGGGGCTTCGCTCCTCGACCGGCGAAGATATCGACACGAAACCTCAACGAGGAGGAGCGAATGACGACGACCATCGAACCGCGCGGGCGCGAGGCATCCGCACCACTCATCTCGGTGCGGGACCTGTCGGTGACCTACCACGTGGCCCGCACCGGCAAGACCCTCACCGCGATCGAGGGGGTGGACCTCGACGTGCACGAGGGCGAGTTCGTCACGGTGCTCGGCCCGTCGGGATGCGGCAAGACGACGTTCATGAACGTCGTAGCAGGCCTCGTGAAGCCGAGTTCGGGCACCGTGCTCGTCGGCGGCGAGCCCATCACGGGCCCGGGCCCCGATCGCGCCGTGGTGTTCCAGGACTACGCGCTGCTGCCGTGGCGCACCGTCTTCGACAACGTGCGGTTCGGTCTCGAGATGCAGAAGGGGCTCAAGGGTCCCGGATGGCGCGACCGCGTGCAGGAGGCGGTGGAGCTCGTCGGCCTGGCCGGATTCGAGTCCTCGTACCCGCGCGAGCTCTCGGGCGGCATGCAGCAGCGCGTCGGCCTCGCCCGCGCGATCGTGGCCCAGCCGCGGATCCTGCTCATGGACGAGCCCCTCGGCGCGGTCGACGCCCTCACGCGCGAGGTCATGCGCGACGAGATCGAGAAGCTCATCGCCGCGACCGGCAAGACGGTGCTGTTCATCACCCACTCGATCGAGGAGGCCATCCTCCTCGGCGACCGGATCGTGGTGTTCAAGAGCCACCCCGGCGCGATCAAGGAGGTCATCGAGACACGGCTCGAGCGGCCGCGGTCCGAGCGGAGCGTGCAGTCCGACCCGCGCTTCCTCGAGCTGCGCGACCACCTGTGGGATGCCCTGCAGGGCGAGGCGACGGCGGCGGCGGTCTCGAAATGAGCGCCTTCCTCGCCAGCGGACCGAACCTCGGTCGCGGCGGCATCGGCGCGTGGCTCGCCGGGCTGAGCGCGGCGGGCAAGGCCGGCGTGCTCGCGATCGAGGTCGTCGTGATGCTGGTCATCTGGCAGCTCGTGGTCGGGGTGTTCGGCTGGATCAACCCGGTCTTCTTCCCGCCGCCCCTCGCGATCGCGCAGGGGTTCGGCGAGCTCGTCGCGAGCGGAACGCTGGCGGCGAACCTCGCGATCTCGCTGCAGGCGTGGCTCACGGGGTTCGTGATCGCCGTCGTCG
Organism: Agromyces sp. Root1464; assembly: GCF_001427265.1. Classification (NCBI taxonomy): domain Bacteria; kingdom Bacillati; phylum Actinomycetota; class Actinomycetes; order Micrococcales; family Microbacteriaceae; genus Agromyces; species Agromyces sp. Root1464. The sequence continues at coordinate 2,072,804 of NZ_LMFU01000002.1, read as the reverse complement.
TCGGCATCCCGGTCGGGCTCCTCATGGGCGCCTCGCTACCCGTCGACCGGGTGGTCGGACCGATCGCGTGGACGATCTACGCGACGCCCACGATCGCCTACCAGCCGCTCGCCAAGGCGTGGTTCGGATTCGGCATCGGCCCGGTCGTCTTCCTCGTGGCGATCAGCGCGATGTTCCCGATCCTCCTGAACATCGCCGCGGGCATGCGCACGACGAACGCCTCGATCATCCGGGCCGGCCGCGTCTACGGCGCGAGCCGGCTGCGGCTCTACCGTTCGGTGTACCTGCCGTCGACCGTGCCGTTCCTCTTCGCGGGACTCCGCCAAGCGGTCGTGCTTGCGACGATCGGCATGGTGGTCGCCGAGATGGCCGGGTCCTCGGCCGGCATCGGCGCGGTCATCATCCGCGCCGCGAACACCTATCAGACCGACCAGGCCTTCGCCGCGATCGCGATCGTGGTGGTCTGGAGCGTCAGCATGACCCAGGTGGTGACCCTCGTCGAACGCTGGGTCGCCCCGTGGACGAGGAAGGGCCGCCGATGAGCGTCACCTCCGCGACCGGCACCATGCGCATCGTGCGCCCGCGCCGCCTCGTGCGTCGAGGGGAGGCGAAGTGGACCCTGGTGCTGCTCGGCGTGATCGCCGCGATCCTCCTCATCTGGGAGGCGGCGGTCAGCTGGCTGCACCTCGTTCCCGAGGCATTCCTCCCGCCGCCCACTGCGGTCTTCGCCGCCTTCCTCGAACTGCTCGTGGACCCCGAGTTCTGGAACGCGTTCTGGTACAGCCTGCAGAACCTCGCGATCGGCCTCGTGCTCGCGATCGTGGTGGGCGTCGTGGTCGGCCTCGCGGTCGGGTGGTCGCCGGTGCTCCGCTTCACGGTGGCTCCGTTCCTCTGGCTGCTCTACTCGACGCCGAAGGTGGCGCTCGCGCCGCTCTTCATCCTCGTGCTCGGGCTCGGCAGCGAATCCAAGATCGCCCTCGTGTTCCTCCTCGCGGTCTTCCCGATCATCCTCAACACGATGGAGGGTGCCGTCACGGTCAACACCTCGCTCGTGAACGCGGGCCGGGTGTACGGCGTCAACGGCATCGCGCTCGGCTGGAAGGTCATCTTCCCGGCGACGCTGCCGTACAGCCTCGCCGGCATCCAGCGCGGCGCAGCGCTCGGATTCACGGGAGAGGTGCTCGGCGAGTTCCTCGGCGGCACGGGCGGGCTCGGCCACATGCTCGAGTTCGCGGCGTACCAGTTCGAGATGGCCGAGGCGATCGCCATGGTCATCGTCATGGTCATCATCGCGAACCTCACCCTCGGCCTCATCTCGGTGCTGCGCAAGCGTCTCGCGCCCTGGTACGACGACAAGACCGTGGCAGGAGCCTCGTAGAACGGAGCAGCAATGCAGAAGCAGGTCATCGTGCCCGAGGGCGTCTACCCGCCGACGGCGGACTTCAGCCAGGCCATCCGGGTCTCCGGGGGCGACCTCGTCTTCGTGAGCGGCATCATCGGCATGCGACCGGATGGCTCGATGCCCGCGTCGACCGTCGAGCAGGTCGAGCTCGCGTTCGCGAACCTCGCGACGGTGCTCGCCGCCGCCGGCGCCGCGCCGAGCGACGTCGTGAAGGTCAACGTGTTCGTGCGCGACGACTTCCAGGTGCTCCGCGACGAGCTGCGCGAGATCCGCGCGCGGTACTTCACGCACGACTTCCCGGTGTCGACGCTCGTGCAGGTCGTCGGCTTCGCCGGGCCCGACTACTGGTTCGAGATCGAGGCGATCGCCGCGGTGGCGTCGCCCGGGTGATCTCGCCGGCACGACCGCCGGCCCCCGTCTCATGCGCGATGACGGGGGCCGGCTTCTTCTGGTTCTCGTGGCCACCGATTTCGCTCGGGTGCCACGGTTCTTCGGTGGCATGCAGGAGGGCCCCCGGCCGTCATGCGCTGCGGCCGTGTGGAGTCGGTCCCGAGGCATGCGAAAGGCCCCCGGCCGTCATGCGCTGCGGCGGGGGCCCTCTGCGGTGCCGGTCAGTTGCCGGGGTACTCGAGCGTCGTCGGTCCTTCGTTGGTCATGCCGAGGAGCTCCTGCGCCTTCAGCAGGTACACGAGCTGGGAGTCGTCGAACTCGATCGGCTGCAGCTCCTGCGTCTCGACGGTCGTGTCCCAGGCCTCTGCGTCGAACGTGAGGTTGGGGCAGGCCAGGTGCCCGTCGAGCACCCACGGACTGTCGAGCGTGCGAAGCGCCTCGACGTCGAAGTCGTTCGCCTCGTAGATGTCGAGCACCGAGTCGAGGTTCTCGGGCACCTCGCCGGCCGCGGGAGCGAGCATGTAGTCGGTCGCCCTGATCGTCGCGCGAAGGAACCGCACGAGCGAGTTCGGGTTCTCCGACACCCAGCCGTCGCCGGCGACCTGCACGTCGTTCGCCCAGTTGCGGAGCGACTCGACGATGATGTTCGCACCGTGCTCCTCGAGCGCGGGCCGGTCGTCGCCGTAGAACGGCTGGAGCGAGATCTTGTCGTTCACGAAGAACTCGGTCCACGACTCGGATCCGGGTCCGGGGTACACGACCTCGACCGCGACGGTGTCGAGGTCCCAGCCCTCCTCCTTCAGCACGCGCTTGCGCTGGAACTCGGCGGGGTCTCCAGGCGTGCCGGCGAGCACGACCGACGTGCCCTCGAGGTCGGCGACCTCCGTCACGTCGCTCTGGGCGGCGAAGTCGAAGTTCTGGCGACAGTAGTGGCCGCCGACCAGGTCGATCTCGACGCCGCCGCGGATCGCCTCGATGACGGTGCCGGTGGAGTCGACGCCGATGTCGGCGCTGCCGCTCGCGACGGCGGCGGTGACGTTGTCGGCGGTGATGACCTCGACGGTGAGGCCCTCCTCCTCGTAGTACCCGAGGTCCGTCGCGAGCACGTACATCGAGTACATGGTGATGTCGGGGAAGGGGATGGCCACCGTGATCTCGGTGTCCTCCGGGGCACCCGGCTCGCCCTCGGCGAGGGTGACGGGCTCGTTGTCGGCGGTGGCCCCGTCCGTCGCGGCACAACCGGCGAGCAGCGTGAACGCTGCCAGTCCGGCGGCCGCTGCGAGGCCGTATCGTCGGATGGATCTGCGCATGACTCTCCATTCTTGGCGGGATGACTCGCGTCGGCTCCCGCGGAGCGATGGGCGCCTCACGCGAATTGATGGATACGGTATCCAATTTGCGTCACGGAGTCCATGCTTTTCTTCCCGGGGCGCTAACGCGACGATGGGAATGAGTAGCCGCTGGACGCCGGACGCAATTTTGGATACCGTATCCAGAAGTTGCGGCGCCGCTGCTGCAACCCACGAATGAATCGAGGCAGCAGGTGCGCGCAGCTCTCCTCACCGCCCACGGACCCGGCGGGCTCGCCGCCGCGAACGCGAACGCCCCGGTCGCAGCCGCGGGCGAGGTGCTCGTGCGCGTCGAGACGGTCGGCGTCAACCAGCTCGACCGGAACGTCATGGCCGGGCGCGGGCCGGGCGCTGCTGCCAGGCTGCCGCGGATCCTCGGCCTCGATCCGGCGGGAGTCATCGTCGCGGTGGGCGACGGAGTCGACCGGGCCCGCATCGGCGATCACGTCGTCGTCAAGCCCAACATCCCCTGCGGTCGGTGCGCGAGGTGCCTCGCGGGCAACGAGGCCGACTGCCCCGCCCAGACCGTCGTCGGGGTGCACCGCGACGGCGGCGCGGCCGAGTTCGTCGCCGTGCCCGCCGCGAGCGCCTTCGATCGCGGCGGCATCCCCGCCGAGCTCGCCACGGCCGCCGTGCACAGCCTGCCCATCGTGATCAACGCCTTCGACGCCGTCGACGTCTCGCCCGCCGACCGGGTGCTCGTCACGGGAGCCGGCGGCACGCTCGGCCAGGTGGCCGTGGCCTACGCCCACCACCTCGGCGCCCGAGTGATCGCGGCGTCCCGACGCCGGGTGCCGGTGCCCGAGGGCGTGCGCAGCGTCGTCGTGAAGGACGCGGGCGACCTCCCGAGGGGCGTCACTGCGTTGGAGCCCGACGGCGTCGACGTGGTGATCGACGTCGGCGGCAACGGCCCGATGCTCGGCGCGGCGATCGAGGTGCTCGCCTGGGGCGGTCGCGCGGCGTTCTGCGCGGCATCCGTCGACCCTCGTTTCGAGGTCGACATGCTCTCGTTCTACCTGCGCCGCAAGCGGATCGTCGGTGTCGCGAGCGCCGACTACGCGCAGGTGCGGCGAGCGCTCGCGCTCGTCGCGTCAGGCGCGGTCGTGCCGCGCATCGGCGCCCGGTACCCCCTCGATCGCATCGTCGACGCCTACCGCGAGTTCGGCACGTCCCCGCCCGGCAAGGTGATCATCGAGGTCGCCGACCCGGCGCACCCGACCCCAGAGGAGCTGTACACATGAGCCAGGAACCCACCGGCGCGACCGGGGGAGGCCCGCTCCGCGGCATCCGCGTCGTCGAACTCGGCCAGTACATCTCCGGCCCGTACGCCGCCAAGCTGCTGGCGGATCTCGGCGCCGAGGTCGTGAAGGTCGAGTCGCCCGAGGGCGACCCGATGCGCCGATGGGAGGGAAGCGGCACGATGAGCCCGCAGTTCTCCGCCTACAACCGCGGCAAGCGCGCCGTGACCCTCGACCTGAAGACGCCCGAGGGGCTCGCCGAGCTGTTCGAGCTCGCGCGCACCGCCGACGTGCTCATCGAGAACTTCCGGCCGGGGGTGGCGACCCGGCTCGGCTTCGGCCCCGACGTGCTGCGCGAGCTGAACCCCGGCATCATCACCTGCTCGATCACGGGGTTCGGCGCCGACGGTCCGTACGCGAAGCGACCCGCGTACGACACGGTCATCTCCGCGGTCGGCGCGATGTACAGCCAGGTCGTGCCCGCCGAGACGCTGCGCCCGCTCGGGCCCGCGTTCTCCGACCTGCTGTCGGGCATGTCCGCGTCGCAGGCCGTGCTCGCGGCGCTCCACGCGCGGAGCACGCGCGCCGGATTCGGCGAGCCGCGCATCGGCGAGCACCTCGAGGTGTCGATGGTCGGCGCGCTCGTCGACTTCCTCACCGAGGCGGCCTCGACCTATCTCGAGACCGGTCAGGTCGCCGGCCCGGATTCGCGCCCGCGACGTGCACAGGCGTACGCGTGCGTCGGGTCCGACGGCCGCGCGTTCGTCATCCACATGTCGGTGCCCGAGAAGTTCTGGACCGGCCTCGTCGCCGTGCTGGAGCATCCGGAGCTCGCCGTCGACCCGCGGTTCGCGACCCGCGAGGCTCGCGTGCGCAACTACGACCAGTTCGACGCGGAGCTGAAGGCCATCACGGCGCGGATGCCGCGGCAGCACTGGCTCGACCGACTCGCCGACGCCGACATCCCGCACGGCCCGCTGAACACCGTGGCCGACCTGTTCGACGACCCGCAGGTCGCCTCGATGCGACTCGTCGAGGAGATCTCCGGGCCCGACGGCGAGGCGCTGCGCGTGCCCGTGCCGAGCACGCGCTTCCACCGCAGCGGCCGCCCGGTGCTCCGCGCCGCACCGCAGCTCGGCGCCGACAACGGGGCGCTGCTCGGCGGCCTCGCCACCACCTCCGAAGGAGCCACCGCATGAGCGCCATCGACGACCTCGTCGCCATCGACGTGCACACGCACCCGCAGACCGAGGAGTTCCTCGCGGCGATGGGCCAGCGCCACCAGCAGATGGCGAAGCACTTCGGCCGTGAGCGCCCCGTGGTCAGCTTTGCGGAGCAGGCCGACCAGTACCGCGAGCGCAAGATGATGGCGGTCATCGTCAACTCCGACTCCGAGACGACGTCGGGCATCAAGGGCGCACCGAACGACCTGCTCGGCAAGGCCCAGGTCGACCACCCCGACGTGTTCCTCTCGTTCGCAGGCATCGACCCGTGGAAGGGCGAGGCCGCGATCGCCGAGATCCGGCGCATGCACGCCGAGTACGGCATCAAGGGCGTCGGCGAGCTGAACCCGTCGCGTCAGCGGTTCCTCGCGAACGACCGGCGCTTCTTCCCGATCTGGGAGACGTGCGCCGAGCTCGGGCTCGTGGTCATGTTCCACTCGGGATTCCCCGGCGCGGGCGCCGGAACCCCGGGCGGCGGCGGTTATCGCCTCGAGAACGCGAAGCCCGTGCCGTACATCGACGACGTCGCCGCGGAGTTCCCCGAGCTGAAGATCATCAGCGCGCACCCGGCCTGGCCGTGGCACCTCGAGAACCTCGCGATGGTGTGGCACAAGTCGAACGTCTACCTCGACCTGTCGGGCTGGGCGCCGAAGTACCTGCCGCCCGAGGTCGTGCGCTACGCCGACTCGCTCATCACCGACCGCGTGCTCTTCGGCTCCGACTGGCCGGTCATGACGCCCGACCGGTGGATGCGCGAGTTCGACGAACTGCCGTTCAAGCCCGAGTCGCGGCAGAAGATCCTGCTCGACAACGCCCGCACGCTCTTCGGGCTCTGAGAGAGGCAGGCACATGGCGAACCTCGTGATGGCGGCCGCCACGCCGCACAACCCGCTGCTCTGGCGCGCGATGCGGGACCCGATGCCCGACGACCTCGCCGGCGTCGCGGCGAACTTCGAGCGGTTCCGGCAGGCGTTCGACGAGCACGACGTCGACGTCGTCGTCGTGATCGGCACGGACCACCTCCGCCAGTTCTCGTACGACAACTCGCCGGCCTTCGCCGTCGGTAAGGCCGACGGCTACCACGGTACGTGGGAGAACGAGGTGCGCACCTTCGGCATGGAGTACGTCGAGCTCATCGGTCATCGTGCGCTCGCCGACCAGATCACCGGGCGGCAGGTGCAGCCCGACGCCATCGACTTCTCCGTGAGCCTGGAGTGGCGTCTCGACCACAGCTTCGTGATCCCGCTGCAGTACGTGCGGCCCGAGCTCGATGTGCCGATCGTGCCGATCCACACGAACGCCTCGATGCCGCCCGTGCCCTCGGTGCGCCGGTTCATCTCGCTCGGCGAGCATGTGCGCGCGTCGGTCGAGGCGTGGGAGTCCGATGCGCGGGTGGCGATCCTGACCTCCGGTCACATGGCCAATGACGTCGGCGGGCCGCGAACCTTCGCGGGGTCGCCGGATCCCGCCTTCGACGAGGCCGCCGCGGGCTGGATGCGCGACGGCGACCTCGGCGGGGCGATCCGCGTCTGCAGCGATTTCGACCGCATCACCGAGGCCGGGTGCATGACCTACCAGTACCTCAACGCCGTCGCCGCGCTCGCGGCGATGGGCGGCAGGGCCGCGGACTTCGCCGACGTCACCGAGTCGAGGTTCGCCTCGAGCCCGTTCTTCCTCTGGAGGACCCGCTGATGAGCAGGTACATGATCGACAAGTTCATGCGCTTCGTCGAGTTGAGCGACGCGGAGGTCGCGGCGTACGTCGCGGATCCGCCGGGATACGTCGAGCGATGGCTCGGCGGCGGCGCGACCCCGGTGCGGGCGAGCGACGACCGGGTGCTCACCGACGAGGAGCGTGCGGCGTTCGGCGCGCGCGACTTCGAGGCGCTGTACGTGCTCGGCGCCCACCCGTACCTCTTGTGGCACTTCACCGAGGCCGTCCATGCGCACGAGTTCGCGCCGGGCTCGGGATGGCGGGAGCTCGTCGAGCGCTATCGCGCGGCCGTCTCGCCGCACGGGGTCGTCGACTACATCCCCTGAGCAGCGGCGCTGCCGGCGCTGCCGGCGTCGTTGGCGTCGGCGTCGCTCGCGGGTGGTCAGCCCCGCGCGGCCTGCGCGAGGTCGAGCGCTGCACCGGCGAGGTCGGCCGAGGTGTCGAGGTCGCGCATCCAGAGGGGCACGGATGCCGCGGTGAGCCCGAGCCCCTCGAGCGACGCGAGCGCAGCGGCATCCGCTTCGTCGACGAGCCAGCCGTCGAGCAGGCCGCCCGTCGATCGTGAGCCGTAGTGCCGGCCGACCGCTTCGGCGCTCGTCTCGACGCCGATGACGGGCAGGCACGCGTCGGCCATGCCGCGCACGACCTTGCCGCCGATGATCGGCGAGACGCCGACGACCGGCGCCGAGGTCTCGGCGAGCGCCTCGCGGATGCCGGGGACGGCGAGGATCGTGCCGATCGAGACGACCGGGTTCGACGGGGCGATGAGCACGACGTCGGCGCCCAGGATCGCCTCGACGACACCGGGAGCCGGGCGGGCCGACGCGATGTTGCGCTGGCGGAATTCGATCGCGGGCAGCGTGGCGCGGTATCGGGTCCACCACTCCTGGAAGTGCATCTCGCGCTCGCCGTCGAGCTGGTCGGGGTCGGCGACGAGCACGTCGGTGTCGACCTCGGTGTCGGTCGCCGGCAGCAGGTGCACGCCGAGCGGCCAGCGCTGCTGCAGGCGGCGCGCCACCTGAGACGGCGTCGCGCCCTCGCGGAGCCACGCCGTGCGCGCCAGGTGCGTGCCGAGGTCGAGATCGCCGAGCGTGAACCACGGCCAGCCGACGCCCCACTCGCGGAGTTCGGCGGCGACGCGTTCGCTCTCGCCCGCCCGGCCCCAGCCGCGCTCGGTGTCGTTGACGCCGGCGAGCGAGTAAAGGAGCGAGTCGAAGTCGGGCATGAGGCGCACGCCCGCCAGCCAGATGTCGTCGCCCGTGTTGACGACGACGGTGACGGATGCCTCGGTGCCCCCGTCGCCATCGGGCCAGCGCCGCGCGCACTCCTCGCGCACGCCGCGCACGAAGCGCGAGCCTCCGACTCCGCCTGCGAGCACCGTGATCTGCACCGTCCAACCCTATGGCCGCCGGTCGCATCGTTCGGGACCACTCGTGTCGCGCGGGACCCTGGATATCCGTGGTCCCGAGCGAAACGAGTGGTCCGACGATCGCCACGGAGTGGACGACGCCGGTCAGGCGACGCCCGCGGCCTCCAGCACCGGGATCTCGTCGATCGAGCGGTACACCGGGATGCCCCTGGCCTCCGCGATGCGCACATCCTGATCGGCACCCTGCGAAGCGCCCTCGAGGCGCAGCACGGCGTCGCAGTGCTGCAGCAGGCGGTGGGCGGTCGTGTACATGACATCGCCCTCCACGGGCGGCATGCCATGAGCGGGTGCCTCGGGGCCCGAGGCATCCGCCGCCACGCGCAGGATCGGCAGCGCGACCCATTCGCCGATCATCGGCACGTGGCCCCGTTCGTAGATCGGCCAGGAGGCCTCCTCGAGACGTTCGAGGTTGCGGGCGATGCGGGCAGGGTCGCCGTCGGTGCCCGAGCGATAGGGGCCGGCGATGAGGATGAGCAGTGGTTTCGACATGTCGGCCACCATAACGTGCAAGAATGTGAAGAAACAAGGAGGAACGTGCATGCTGACCGCGCAACGCCGTGAACTGCTGCTCGAACTGCTGCAACGCGACGGCCGCATCGTCGCCGCCGACGCCGCAGCCGACCTGGGCATCTCCGAGGACACCATCCGCCGAGACCTCCGTGAGCTCGCCGCCGCCGGGCTCTGCCAGCGGGTCTACGGGGGAGCGCTGCCGGCATCGCCCGCCACCTCGCCGTACGAGGCGCGCACCCGCATCGAGCCCGAGAGCAAGCACCGCATCGCCGTCGCCGCGGCGCGCCTCATCGAACCCGGCTCGACCGTGCTGCTCGACGGCGGCACGAGCACGCTCGCCCTCGTCGGCGCGCTGCCGCGCTTGCTGCACGCGACCGTCATCACGCACAGCCCGACCATCGCCGTGGCGCTCGCCGAGCACGAGCACATTGAGTTGCAGCTCATCGGCGGCCGGGTCTACCGGCACTCCATGGTCACGTGCGGCGCGATCGCCGTCGAGTCGCTGCGGGGCGTCAGCGCCGACCTGTTCTTCCTCGGCGTCACCGGTGTTCACTCGGAGGCCGGCCTCACCACCGGCGACGCGGAGGAGGCCGCGATGAAGCGCGCGCTCGCACGATCGGCCGCCGAGACCTACGTGCTCGCGAGCACCGAGAAGATCGGCGCCGCCTCGACGTACCGGGTGCTGCCCCTCGACGCGGTGTCGGGCGTCGTCACCGATGCCGACGGCGCCTCGCCGGCGATGCGCGAGCTCGATCGCGCCGGGGTCCGGCTCATCTCGGCGCACTGAGCCGAGCCGGGGCGTGGCGTTCGGGACCACTCATGTCGCACGGGACCACGGATATCGGTGGTCCCGTGCGAGACGAGTGGTCCGAGCTGGATCGAGACACGCCCAGGCGAGGTGCGCCCGCCGAACCGGGCCATCCGAGGACTGGCGCTCGCGGCCGACCGGGTACACGATGGGACGGACAGCACCGCACCGGCGCGGGAGGCGAACATGAATCCGGCATCGACACCGACCCACCGCACCATCGCGCTCGTGGGCGGGGCGGGTTCCGGCAAGACGACACTGCTCGAAGCGCTGCTGCTGCGGGCCGGCGCGATCCCGAGGGCGGGCAGCGTCGAGCAGGGCTCGACGACCGGCGACCACGAGCCCGAAGAGATCGCCAGGGGCATCACCCTCGGGCTCTCGCTCGCCCACGTGGGCTGGGCGACACCCGACGGCGTCGAGCACGCCATGACCCTCGCCGACGCGCCGGGGCATCCCGATTTCGTCGGCGGGCTCGACACGGCCCTCGCGATCGCGGATGCCGCGTTGCTGACCGTCAGCGCGGTCGACGGCGTGACGGCGGGCACGCGAAATGCCTGGGCTGCGGTGCGGGCGGCTGCCGTGCCGCTCATCGTCGTCATCACGCAGGAGGACAAGGCGCGAGCCGACTTCCGCCGCGTGCTGGCGGAGCTGCGCGAGGCGTTCGGCGAACGTCTCGTGGCGCTCGAGCTGCCGCTCGGCGAGGAGCACGACTTCACCGCGCTCGCCGACGTGCTGAGCGAGCACGCCCTCGTCTACGACGAGGCGGGCCGGCATCACGACGAGCCGCTGCCGGCCGGGGCCGAGGCCGAGGAGCACCGGCTGCACGTCGAGGTGACGGAGGAGATCGTCTCGCACGATGACGAGCTGCTCGAGGCGTACCTCGACGGGCGCGAGCCCGCGGCATCCGACCTCGAACGCACGCTCGCCCGAGAGGTGGCGACCGGCGCGGCGATCCCGGTGGTCGTGTGCTCCGCGCTGACCGGTGCCGGCGTCGACCGGATCGCCGACCTCGTGTGCGCGCTGGCGCCGGCGGCCACCGCGCACGACAGCCGCATCGTCATGGGCGGCACCGAGGTCGCCGTCGCCCCGAACCCCGACGGCGAGACGGTGCTGCACGTCTTCCGCACCGTCGCCGACCCGTTCGTCGGGCAGGTGTCGATGTTCAAGGTGCTCTCGGGGGTCGTGCACCCGAGCGATCGGCTCGTCAACGCCACGACGGGCGCCGAGGAGCGGCTGCACGGGCTCTTCCGCCTGCGCGGGGCCGAGCACCTGCCCGCCGACGCCCTGCGCGCGGGCGAGGTCGGCGCGGTCGCGAAGCTCACGGGATCGCCCTCGGGCACGCTGCTGTGGTCGCGTGCCGGCGTGCGCGCCGAGCCGGCGCCGCTGCCGCACCGGGAGCCCGTGTTCGCGATGAGCCTCACCCCCGTGACGCAGTCCGACGACGAGAAGCTCATGACGTCGCTCGGCCGCATCGTGGCAGAGGATCCGACGCTCGTGATCGACCGAACGGGCGGCGCGGCGATCCTCCGCGGGCTCGGCGACACGCACATCGCCGTCGCCGTCGAGCGGCTCGCCCGTGTGTTCGGCGTGCACGTCACGACCTCGACCGCGCCGATCGCCTACCGCGAGACGATCGCCGGCCGGACCGCGGTCGAGGGTCGGCTCAAGAAGCAGTCGGGCGGGCACGGCCAGTTCGCCGTGGTGCAGCTGCGGGTCTCGCCGCTGCCGCTCGGCGGCGGTTTCGAGTTCGTCGACTCCGTCGTCGGCGGCGCCGTACCGCGCTCGTACATCCCGGCCGTCGAAAAGGGCGCACGCGACGCCCTCGCGGCGGGCGGGCCGCAGGGGCATCCGGTGGTCGACGTGCGGGTCGAACTCGTCGACGGCAAGTCGCACTCGGTCGACTCGTCGGACATGGCGTTCCGAACTGCGGCGTCGATCGGCGTGAAGGCCGCGCTCGCTGAGGCGGGAACGGTGCTGCTGGAGCCGGTCTCGCTCGTGACCGTCGCGGTGCCGAGCGAACTGCAGGGCACGGTGCTGACCGACCTGTCGGGCCGTCGCGGCCGAGTCGTCGCCACCGATGTCGTCGGCGACGGTCGGGCCCGCATCGTCGCGAACGTGCCCGAGGCCGAGCTCGATCGCTATGTGCTCGACCTCCGCTCGATCACGGCGGGGACGGCGGAGCTCATGATGAGCCCCGATCACTACGCGCGGGTGCCGAAGGGGGCGAACGCGACGGCGTGAACGGCGGCACTCACCCGAGTGCGCTGAGGATCTCGCGTCGGGAGAAGCTCGAGGTCGGCAGGGCGCTCGCGCGCTGTGCCAGCACGCGGCCGGAGGCGTCGACGACGAAGGTGCCGCTGTGCTGCAGCGCGAGGAACCGGCCGAGCCCGACATCGCGATGGCGCTCACCCGACGCGAACACGCGCAGCGTCGTGCGGCGGGCGACGACGGCGGCCTCGACGGCACCGCCCGGGGTGATGACGATCGCGCTCGCGCCCCGCAGCAGGCCGGCATCCGACATCCGCTGCAGTTCGCGCACGTGTGCGCGGCAGACCGTACAGGTGCTCGTCCGCATGAAGAAGACGACGGCGCCGTGGTCGCCGATGCCGTCCATCAGTCGTGACGTGCCACCCGCAGCGTCGACCAGCGGGATGTTCGGGAGGGTGTCGCCGAGCGCGGGGAGCGTGATGGTGCCTGACATCGATGACCTCGGATCTGGGAGGATGGCCGGTAGGAAACCCGGTTGCGTTAATAGTCAACCCGGTTGCCTATCTTGTCAAGGAGGTTGCCTGATGCACGGTGACGCATTGCGCGAGTTCGAAGAGGCCAGCCGGCACGATCTCACCCACACCGTCGGCGCGGTCTCCCGAGCGCTGACGGCTGCGATCTTCCGGCGCCTCGCCGAACGCGGCTACGGCGACGTGCACCAGTCGCAGGTGGCGGTCTTCTCGGCCCTCGATCCCGAGGGGACCCGTGTCTCGACGCTCGCAGCGCGAGCCGGCATCAGCCGCCAGGCGATGAGCGCGCTCGTGCGCACGCTCACCGCGGCCGGGTACGTCACCGCGGAGTCAGACCCGACCGACCAGCGGGCCACGATCGTGCGGCTCGACCGGCGCGGCGCCGAGTTCTGCCGAGCGGCCGTCGTGGCGTCGGGCGAGGCGAACGCCGAGATCGAACGTGCGCTCGGCCCTGCTCAGACCGCACAGCTTCGGGAGATCCTCCGACTCCTCGGCGAATAACCGCCGCGCGCGCCTCGGCGGCGCCGCCGCCTGCCGGTAAGCCCTCAGTCCCCGGCCGCGCCCGGAGTGGCATCGGCCACCAGGAGGCGGAGCTCCGCCGTCGTCCGCTCGGACTGTGCGAGCAGCTCGGCGAGCCGGTCGCCGAGCGAGGCGTCCGCCGGCACCTCGGCCGGCGCCGTGGTCGCCGCCACGACCGGCGCCACCGTCGGTGTGTCGCTCGCGTCCTCCGGCGTCGACGTGCCCGGCCCGAGGAAGAGGTTTGCGAGGTAGCCGGTGAACGTTCCGAAGATGCCGACGCCGACGATGATGATGAGCGTGCCGAGGATCCGACCGGTGTTCGTCACCGGGAACTGGTCGCCGTAGCCGACCGTCGAGATCGTGACGATCGTGTACCAGAGGGCATCGGACGCCGAGGTGATGTTCGCACCTTCGGCGTGCCCCTCCACCGCGAGGATCGAGATGCTGCCGAACTGGAACACGAGCACGCCGAGCAACAGCAGCGTCATCAGGGTGCTGTTCGCGCGGTCGTGGACGAGCGTGTTCCAGATCGTGCGGGGGCCGAGGTCGCGCATGAGGCGGTAGACGCGCAGCAGGCGGAAGATCCGCAGGACCTTCAGTTGCGGGAACGGCAGGCTCGCGAGGAGGTCGGCCCACCCGTACCCCCTGAAGAAGTAGTGCCCGGCCGACGGCGCCGTCGCCATGCGATAGACGAAGTCGCCGAGGAAGATCACGCTGAAGAGGGCGTTCATGACCGAGAGGATCTGCTGCAGCGCGCCGTCGCCGTGCATCGCGTAGACGAGCACGAGATTCACGATCGACAGGATCGACAGCACGCCGATGAAGATCTCGTAGGCGGTGTTCTTCAGCTCGCTTCGGGGCTTCACGCGGGTCGTGCGCACGGTGGTCTCCTCGACGTCGGGCGGCGCCTGCCGCGGCCACCATTGTGGCGCACGCGAGACCGTTCAGCCCGAAGGCTCAGTACCCGCCCGCGACGACGTGCTGGGCGGCGGTCGCGAGCGCATCGGCGACCTCGTCGACGTCGCCCCGCACCACGCCGACCGTGACCCGGACGAACTCGCCGCCGGGTCGCGAGCGCCCGTTTCCCGCGCCGGCCCCGGAGTTCGACGCCGCGAGGAACGGCGAGCCGGCCGCCACCCGCATGCCCGACGCCGCGAGCTGCACGAGCGCCGAGCGCTCACTGAGCACCGGCATCCAGAGGTTCACGCCGTCGGCCGGGGCGACCGGCACTCCGCGCGTCCGCAGGGCGTCGCCGAGCGCGCGCTGCCGTGTGAAGTACTGCCGGCGCGCCTCGGCGACGGCGTCGAGCGAGGTGCCGTCGGTGAGGAGGTCGAGCAGGATCGTCTGCAGCATCCGAGAGGTCCAGCCGGGGCCGAGCATGCGGCGCGCGGCGATGCGGTCGACGAGGTCGCGGGGTCCGCCGACGGCCGCGATGCGCAGGTCGGGACCGTGGGACTTCGAGAAGCTGCGCACGTGCACGACCTGTTCGGGCAGCCACGTGCCGAGCGTCACGTCGCCGGCGGTCGAGATCATGCCCGAGTGGTCGTCTTCGATGACGACGACGTCGCCTGCGCGTTCGGCCGAGCGGATGACCCGCGCCAGCGCCTCGGCGCGGCCGACCGTCATCGACGCCCCGGTGGGGTTCTGGGCCCGAGGCTGCAACAGCACCGCGACGGGCTGGCGGCGCAGCGCCGCGGCGAGCCCGTCGGGTGTCATGCCCGCCTCGTCGACGGCGACCGGTACCGCCTCGGCGCCGAGCAGGTCGAGGAGGTCGAGGAACGGCGGGAAGCCGGGGCTCTCGACGACGACGCGGTCGCCGTATCGGACGACCTCGTCGAGGGTGCGCGAGATGGCGTCGAGGGCGCCGTCGACGACCATGATCGTCTCGGCTGCGGAGGGCCAGGAGTCGGCGAGCACCGCCGCGAGCCCCGGGATCACGGGCTCCGCCTGGTAGCTGCCGGTCTCGGCGCGCGCCGAGACCCGGGAGAGGGCCGGTCCGAGCGCCGGGAGCAGGAGCGGGTCGGGGGTACCGCGGGAGAGGTCGAGGCGCACGGGGTCGTTCGGGGCCGCCATGCCGCGCATGCGCGGTGCCAGCCAGCCCTGCGAGAGCGGTCGCACGAAGCTGCCGGCACGCCCGCGCGACTCGATGAGCCCGGTGCGTGAGAGGGCCTGCCATGCCTGGCTCACCGTGGCCGGACTGACGCCGAGTTCGCTCGCGAGTTCGCGCACGGTCGGCAGGCGCGTGCCCGCGGCGAGCTCGCCCGAGTTCACGAGTCGTGCGATGACGCCCGCGATGCCGCGGGGGGTCGTCTCGCCGAACTCCGCGAGCGCGATGAGCTCGGCGCCCTCGAGTCGAACCGCAGCCATTCGAGATCCATTCACATGAATACCTGACACGACCATTGCCTCCTCACGACGTGAGGGACAAGATAAGTAACCACAACGTCACAGTGTGAAACACAAGAGAAATGTTCACGCCGAACAATAACAGAACGGGTCGCGCACTCGTTCGGGAGCTCCGGACACCGCAGTCCGCAGCACAGCCTCGGCGTCACAGCACCACCCGGTGAGCACCTCTGTTCCACGCCCATCGAGTGCACCCGCAATGACGCCGACCGACTCAGGAGGCAACATGACGATCGTCCGAGCGGCCATCACGCAGACGACCTGGACCGGCGACAAGGAGTCCATGCTCGACAAGCACGAGCAGTTCGCTCGTGACGCGAAGGCGCAGGGCGCCCAGGTCGTCTGCTTCCAGGAGCTCTTCTACGGCCCGTACTTCGGCATCACCGAAGACGTGAAGTACTACGACTACGCCGAGCCCGCCGACGGCCCGATCGTGCAGCGCTTCGCCGCGCTCGCGAAGGAACTCGGCATGGTGATGGTGCTGCCGATCTACGAGGAGGAGCAGCCCGGGGTGTACTACAACACCGCCGTGGTGGTCGACTCCGACGGCACGATCCTCGGCTCGTACCGCAAGCACCACATCCCGAACCTCGACAAGTTCTGGGAGAAGTTCTACTTCCGACCCGGCAACCTCGGCTACCCGGTCTTCGACACGGCCGTCGGTCCGATCGGCGTGTACATCTGCTACGACCGGCACTTCCCGGAAGGCTGGCGCGAGCTCGGCCTGAACGGCGCGCAGATCGTCTTCAACCCGAACGCGACGAAGCCGGGCCTCTCGAACCGCCTCTGGGAGATCGAGCAGCCCGCCGCCGCCGCCGCGAACGGCTACTTCGTGGCAGCGGCCAACCGCGTGGGCCTGGAAGACAACGAGTACGGCGACCTCGCCGTGAACTTCTACGGCAAGAGCCAGTTCTGCGACCCGCAGGGCACCATCGTCGGCGGGTACGGCTCCGAGACTGACGAGGAGGTCGTCGTGCGCGACCTCGACATGGACATGATCCGGAACGTCCGCAACGCCTGGCAGTTCTACCGCGACCGCCGGCCCGACTCCTACACCTCTATCCCCAAGCCGTAACCCGACGAGCCACGCGAAGGAGCGAACATGACCACCACCCTCATCACCGGTGGCACCGTCGTGAGTGCCACGGGTCGCGCCGCCGCCGACGTGCTCGTCGACGGCGAGACCATCCGCGCCGTGCTCGAGCCCGGTGCCGCATTGCTGGGCACGGATGTCGCGGCATCCGTCGACCGGGTGATCGACGCCACCGGCAAGTACGTCATCCCCGGCGGCATCGACGCCCACACGCACATGCAGCTGCCCTTCGGCGGCACCGAGGCATCCGACACCTTCGAGACCGGCACCCGCGCAGCCGCGTGGGGCGGCACGACCTCGATCATCGACTTCGCCGTGCAGACCTACGGGCAGCGCATCGAAGACGGCCTCGCGGCGTGGCACGAGAAGGCCGCGGGCAACTGCGCGATCGACTACGGATTCCACCAGATCGTCGGCGACGTCAACGAGGCGTCGCTCGCGACGCTGCGCCGCCTGCCCGACGAGGGCATCACGAGCTTCAAGATGTTCATGGCCTACCCGGGCGTGTTCTACTCCGACGACGCGCAGATCCTGAAGGCCATGCAGGTCTCGCGCGACACGGGCATGCTCACGATGATGCACGCGGAGAACGGCCCGGCGATCGACGTGCTCGCCGCCCAGCTCGTGGAGCAGGGCCGGACCGACCCGTTCTACCACGGGGTCGCGCGCGCCTGGGAGATGGAGGAGGAGGCGACGCACCGAGCGATCATGCTCGCGAAGCTCACCGGCGCCCCGCTCTACATCGTGCACGTGTCGGCGAAGCAGGCCGTCGAGCAGCTCGCCTGGGCGCGCGACAAGGGCCAGAACGTCTACGGCGAGACCTGCCCGCAGTACCTCTACCTGAGCCTCGAGGACCAGCTCGGCGCCAAGGGAGAGCAGTGGGGCTCGTTCGAGGGCGCGAAGTGGGTCTGCTCGACGCCGTTGCGCTCACGAGAAGAGGGGCATCAGGACTCGATGTGGCAGGCCCTTCGCACGAACGACCTGCAGATGGTCTCCACCGACCACTGCCCGTTCTGCATGAAGGACCAGAAGGAGCTCGGCCTCGGGGACTTCCGCAAGATCCCCAACGGCATCGGCTCGATCGAGCACCGCATGGACCTCATGTACCAGGGCGTCGTGACGGGCGAGATCACCCTCGAACGCTGGGTCGAGCTCACGAGCACGACGCCCGCCCGCATGTTCGGCCTCTACGGCACCAAGGGCGTCATCCAGCCGGGCGCCGACGCCGACCTCGTCGTCTACGACCCGAACGGGCACACCTCGATCGGGCTCGAGAAGACGCATCACATGAACATGGACTACTCGGCGTGGGAGGGCTACGAGATCGACGGCCACGTCGACACCGTGCTCTCGCGGGGCAAGGTCATCGTCGACGGCGACCAGTACCTCGGCGCCAAGGGCGACGGCCGGTTCCTGAAGCGCGGCCTCAGCCAGTACCTCATCTGACCGATCCGCGGGTCGAGGAGCGCGAAGCGCGCATCGAGACCAGCGGATGTCGCAACGACACGACGAAAGGGGGCACGGATGGAATTCGGAGCGGTCCTGCAGACCAACCCACCGGCATCGCGCACCATCCAGCTCGCGAAGCTCGCCGAGAACCACGGGTTCACGCACGTGTGGACCTTCGACTCGCACCTGCTGTGGCAGGAGCCGTACGTCATCTACAGCCAGATCCTCGCCGAGACCCGCAAGGTCAAGGTCGGGCCGTTCGTCACCAACCCGGCGACGCGCGACTGGACGGTGACGGCGTCGATCTTCGCGACCCTCAACGAGATGTACGGCAACCGCACGGTCTGCGGCATCGGCCGCGGCGACTCCGCGGTGCGCGTCACGAACGGCAAGCCGACGACGATCGCCGAGCTCCGCGAGGCGATCCACGTGATCCGGGAGCTCGCGAACTCGCGCCCGGTCGAGTACCACGGCTCGCAGCTCCAGTTCCCGTGGAGCCACGGCTCGGAGCTCGAAGTGTGGGTGGCCGCGTACGGCCCGATGGCCCTGAAGCTCACGGGCGAGGTGGGCGACGGATTCATCCTGCAGCTCGCCGACGTCGACATCGCCGCGTGGATGATCAAGCACGTGCGCGACGCCGCAGAGGCGGCGGGCCGCGACCCGATGTCGATCAAGTTCTGCGTCGCCGCGCCCATGTACATCGGCGACGACTGGGAGCACATGCGCGAGCAATGCCGCTGGTTCGGCGGCATGGTCGGCAACCACGTCGCCGACATCGTCGCGAAGTACGGTGCGCACGGTGCGGTGCCCGACGCGCTCACCGAGTACATCAAGGCCCGCGAGGGCTACGACTACAACGAGCACGGCCGCGCCGGCAACGTGCACACGAGCTTCGTGCCCGACGAGATCGTCGACCGGTTCTGCGTGCTCGGCACCGCAGACCAGCACATCGAGAAGCTCGAGCAGCTGAAGGCGCTCGGCGTCGACCAGTTCGCCGGCTACCTCCAGCACGACAACAAGGAGGAGACGCTGCGGGTCTACGGCGAGACCGTGATCCCCGCGCTCTCCGAGCACCTCACGGCGAAGGCATGACGACGACCGCACCCGCCACCAGACGAGCACGGCGCTGGCGCGCGGTGCTCTGGGGCCTGCTCGGCCTGGTCGCGCTCGCCGCCGTCTGGGAGCTGTACAAGCTCGTCGGCCCCGCCGACGGCTGGCTGATCGGTGCACAGGAGGGGGTCACCGGCAGCGGCATCCGGCTCCTGCCCCGTACGAGCGACCAGGCGATGCCGCACACCTGGGAGATGCTCGCGCGGGCGGCCTCGCCGGTGACCCGTGCGCCGGGCGCGCTCCCGCTCGGGGTCGTCGTGCTCCTCGCGGCACTCGTGAGCCTCGGCGTCGCCGCGCTCGGCTGGCTGGTGGGCGTCACGGTCGGGTTCGCACTCGCCCTGCTCATGCTCGGATTCCGGATCGCGGAGCGTGCCGTGCTGCCGTTCGTCATCCTCAGCCAGACCGTTCCGCTCATCGCACTGGCGCCGCTCATCCGGAACTGGGGCTCCCGACTGTCCTTCGGCGACTTCTCCTGGCAGAGCTGGATGTCGGTCGTGATCATCGCCAGCTACCTCGCGTTCTTCCCCGTGGCGGTCGGCGCGCTGCGGGGCCTGCAGAGCCCCGAGGCCGCGCACCTCGACCTCATGCGGAGCTATTCGGCGGGCTGGTGGACCACCCTGGTGCGGCTGCGGCTTCCCGCGAGCGTTCCCTTCCTCATCCCCGCCCTGCGCCTCGCCGCGGCGAACGCCGTCGTCGGCACCGTCGTCGCCGAGATCTCGGTCGGCTTCAGCGGCGGCATCGGGCGGCTCATCCTCGAAACCGCCGTCGCCGCCTCGAGCGACCCCGCGAAGCCGTGGTCGCCGATCCTCGGCGCCGTGCTCCTCGGGCTCGTCGCCGCAGGGTTCGTCGCCCTCCTCGCCGCATTCCTCAGTCCCTTCCGCCGACAGGAGACCCTCGCATGAGCACGCCAGCGCCGACGGCCGCACCCGAGCCGACCCCGACCGCCGACGCGGCCGCCGCCGTCGTCGTCCGCGGGGTGGAGCGGGTCTTCCACGGCGCGAAGGGGGCGTCCGTCACGGCCCTCACCGGCATCGAGCTGACGGTTCGCGACGGCGAGTTCGTGTCGCTCATCGGCCCATCGGGCTGCGGCAAGTCGACGCTGCTCCGACTCATCGCCGACCTCGACGAACCGTCGGCCGGCGACATCCGCGTCTTCGGCAGGACCGCCCGTCAGGCGCGCATCGACCAGGCCTACGGCATCGCCTTCCAACAGGCCGGCCTGCTGCCGTGGCGCTCGGTCGCGGCGAACATCGAGCTCCCCTTGCAGCTGCACGGCATGGGCTCCGCCGCGCGTCGGTCGAGGGTGGCTGAGCTCCTCGACCTCGTCGGGCTCACCGACTTCGCCCGCAATTACCCCGACCAGCTCTCCGGCGGCATGCAGCAGCGCGTGGCGATCGCTCGTTCGCTCGCCGAGCAGCCACGGCTGCTGCTGATGGACGAACCGTTCGGCGCGCTCGACGAGATGACCCGCGAGCGCATGCAGACCGAACTCCTCCGGATCCGGGCAGAGACCGGGGCGGCGGTCGTGTTCGTGACCCACTCGATCCCCGAAGCGGTGTACCTGTCGGACCGCGTCGTCGTCATGTCGCCGCGTCCCGGCCGCATCACCGACGAGATCGACGTGCGGCTCGGCCGAGCCGCCGAGCGCGGCGAGGACCTGCGCGAGGAATCGGCCTTCTTCGAAGGTGTCACCGCGGTGCGCGAGGCCCTCCACGGACCGCAGTCGTCGACGCCGGGCACCGCGCGGGGGGTGGACGTGCGATGACGGGACTGCCCGACGCGGCGATCGCGACGCAGCTCGCTCCGCCGAGCGCGCACCGCCGTCGCGCGCGCGGCGACAACCCGTTCCGCTGGTTCGTCCGGGTGGTCGTACCGCCGGTCGCGCTCTTCATCGTGCTCGTGCTGCTCGTCGAGCTCGTCGTCGTCGCCGCCGGCATCCCGCCGTTCGTGCTGGCCAGCCCGTCGGCGATCTGGGCGCAGCTCGTGCAGTACGCGCCGCAGGTGCTGGCCGCCACGATCGCGACCGGCCTCAACGCGCTGATCGGGCTCGTCATCGGCGCCGTCATCGGCGTGCTCCTCGCGATCGTCGCGTCGCTCACCCGGGTGATCGACGGCATGCTCGTGCCGATCGTCGCCGCCGTGGCAGTCGTGCCCATCGTGGCGCTCGCACCAGTGCTGTACACGATGTTCGGGTCCACGTCGGAGGTGGCGCGCATCATCATCGCCTCGATCGCCGCGTTCGTCCCGGTGTTCCTCAACACCCTCCGGGGCTTCCGCCAGGTGCGGCCCGTGCACCGCGACCTCATGCGCGCGTATGCCGCGACACCCCGTCAGCAGACCTGGGCCGTGACCGTGCCGTCGGCGCTGCCGCACTTCTTCACGGGGCTGCGCATCGCCTCGTCGCTCGCCGTGATCTCCGCCCTCGTCGCCGAGTACTTCGGCGGCCCGCGACAGGGTCTCGGCTCGGCGATCACGACCGCCGCGGCATCCAGCGCCTACGCCCGCGCCTGGGCGTTCGTCATCGGAGCCATCCTGCTCGGCCTCGTGTTCTTCGCCCTCACCAGCCTGATCGAGAGGGTCTCCTCGCGCCACCGATGAACCGACCCACGCCGGGCAACGCCGCCCGGCCCGACGCTTCCGGCACCCGTGCCGGTCGGATCCGCACCACCGAGCACCACCAAGAGAGGAACGCAGAGATGAAGCGAAACAGGATCGCAGCGTTCGCGGCCGCAGCAACCGCGACCGCGCTCGTACTCGCCGGCTGCTCCAGCGGGGGCACCGACACCGATGCAACGGACGGCGGCGGCGACGACCTCACGCCGGTCACCCTCCAGCTGCAATGGCTCACGCAGGCCCAGTTCGGCGGGTACTACCTCGCGAAGGCGAACGGCTACTGGGAGGACCTCGGCCTCGACGTCGAGATCATCCCCGGTGCGGTCGACATCGTGCCGCAGGACGTGCTCGCCTCGGGTGACGTCGACTTCGCCGTCGCGTGGGTGCCCAAGGCGCTCGCGTCGATCGAGGCCGGCGCGAACATCACGAACATCGCGCAGATCTTCGAGCGCAGCGGCACCCTCCAGGTCTCCTGGGCCGACAGCGGCATCACGTCGCCGGCCGACCTGTCGGACAAGCAGGTCGGCAGCTGGGGGTTCGGCAACGAGTGGGAGCTCTTCGCGGGCCTCACCGAGGCGAATGCGTCGGGCTACACGATCGTGCAGCAGAACTTCGACATGAACGCGCTGCTGAACCACGAGATCGATGCCGCGCAGGCGATGACGTACAACGAGTACGCGCAGCTGCTCGAGGCGACCAATCCCGAGACTGGTGAGCTCTACCAGCCCGAGGACTTCTCGGTCATCGACTGGAACGAGGTCGGCACCTCGATGCTGCAGGACGCGATCTGGGCGAACGCCGAGCGGCTCGCCTCCGACGAGGAGTACGCCGACACCGCGGTCAAGCTCATCCAGGGCGCGATCCTCGGCTGGATCGACCAGCGCGACGACCCGCAGGCCGCCGCCGACGCCGTGACCGCCGCGGGCTCGACCCTCGGCACGAGCCACCAGCTGTGGATGGCCAACGAGATCAACAAGCTGATCTGGCCCTCCACCGACGGCATCGGGCACATCAACGAGATCGCGTGGGATGCCACGGTCGAGATGGCGCTGGACACCAAGAACCAGGACGGAGCCCAGGTCATCACCACCGATCCGCCCGACACGGCGTACACGAACGAGTACGTCGACAAGGCCCTCGACAACCTCGAGTCCGACGGGGTCGACATCCTCGGCACGGAGTACGAGCCGATCGACGTCACCCTCCAGGAGGGCGGCAACTAGCGAGCGGATGCCGCGCGGCCGGTGCACCCCGGCCGGCCGCGCGGCATCCATCCCATCACCAGGGGACAGACAGGAAAGGCACCGAAGCCATGACCGACACGAACACCGGAGGCGGCCTCACCGACGGCCTCGACGAACTCGCCCGCGAACTCGACCGCGAGCACGTCTTCCACTCGTGGTCGGCGCAGGCCAACCCCTCGACCCTCGTGATCGCGAGCGGCCGGGGCAGCCGGGTCTGGGACCATGCCGGCCACGAGTACCTCGACTTCTCGAGCCAGCTCGTGAACGTCAACATCGGCCACCAGCACCCCTCGGTCGTGCAGGCGATCCGTGAACAGGCCGAGCTCTTGACGACGATCGCCCCGTCGACGGTGAACCTCGCGCGCGGCGAGGCCGCCAAGCGCATCGTCGGGCACGCACCATCCGGGTTCCGCAAGGTGTTCTTCACGAACGGGGGCGCCGACGCGAACGAGAACGCCATCCGCATGGCGCGCCTGCACACCGGCCGCGACAAGGTGCTCTCGACCTATCGCTCGTACCACGGCAACACGGGTGCGGCCATCGTCTCGACGGGCGACTGGCGCCGCATCCCCAACGAGTTCGCCCGAGGCCATGTGCACTTCTTCGGGCCATACCTCTACCGCTCGGAGTTCTGGGCGACGACGCCCGAGCAGGAGTCCGAGCGGGCGCTGCAGCACCTGCGCCGGGTGATCGAGGCCGAGGGCCCGTCGTCGATCGCGGCGGTCCTGCTCGAGACGATCCCGGGCACCGCCGGCATCCTGATGCCGCCGCCCGGCTACCTCGCGGGGGTGCGCGAGCTCTGCGACCGCCACGGCATCCTCCTCATTCTCGACGAGGTCATGGCCGGGTTCGGCCGCACCGGCCGCTGGTTCGCGTTCGACGGCTCCGGCGTGCGCCCCGACCTCATCACCTTCGCCAAGGGGGTCAACTCGGGCTATGTGCCGGTCGGCGGCGTGATCATCTCCGACCCGATCGCCGCGACGTTCGACGACCGGGTCTTCCCCGGCGGCCTCACCTATTCGGGACATCCGCTCGCGATGGCCTCGATCGTCGCCGCGCTCGACGCGATGGAGTCGGAGGGCATCGTCGAGAACGCCCGCGACATCGGGGCGACGGTCATCGGGCCGGCGCTCGCCGAGCTCGCCGAGCGGCACGCCGCCATCGGCGAGGTGCGCGGCGAGGGGGTGTTCTGGGCGATCGAGCTGGTCGCCGACCCCGCGACCCGCGAGCCGCTGCCCGCTGCGGCGATGGGCCGCCTCAAGTCCGCGCTCGTCGAGCGCGGGCTCCTGCCGTTCGTGCAGGACAACCGCATCCACGTCGTGCCGCCGTGCGTCGTCACGGCCGACGAGGTCGCCGACGCGATGGCGATCTACGACGACGTACTCCGCACCGCACTCGAAGGAGAGGGCTGAACCATGAGCCAGGCAGACCGCAACACATCATCGCTCGCTGAGACCCAACCGCTGGGCGCCGAGTTCGTCACCGTCGAGCACTGGATCGACGGGGCATCCGTCGCCGGTGACGGGGGCCGCAGCGGGCCCGTCTACAACCCGGCCCGCGGCGTCGAGCAGAAGCGGGTCCGCTTCGCCTCGACCGAAGACGTCGACGCCGCCGTCGAGGCCGCGGCCCGCGCGTTCCCCGCGTGGCGCGACACCTCGATCGCGAAGCGCCAGCAGGTGATGTTCGCGTTCCGCGAGCTGCTCAACGCCCGCAGTGGCGAGCTCGCCGCGATCCTCACGAGCGAGCACGGCAAAGTGCTCTCCGACGCGGCCGGCGAGATCGCCCGCGGCCTCGAGGTCGTCGAGCTCGCGTGCGCGATGCCGGGCTACACGAAGGGCGAGTACTCCGAGAACGTCTCCACCGGCATCGACGTGTACTCGACGAAGCAGCCCGTCGGCGTCGTCGGCATCATCAGCCCCTTCAACTTCCCGGCGATGGTTCCGCTCTGGTTCTTCCCGCTCGCGATCGCGACCGGCAACACGGTGGTGCTGAAGCCGTCCGAGAAGGACCCGTCGGCCGCGATCTGGCTCGCCCGGCTCATGCAGGAGGCCGGGCTGCCCGACGGCGTGCTGAACGTCGTGCACGGCGACAAGGTCGCCGTCGACGCGCTGCTCGAGCACCCGGTCGTGCGTTCGATCTCGTTCGTCGGCTCGACGCCGATCGCGAAGTACATCTACGCGACCGCGACCGCGAACGGCAAGCGGGTGCAGGCGCTGGGCGGTGCCAAGAACCACATGCTCGTGCTGCCCGACGCCGACCTCGACCTCGCGGCCGACGCCGCCGTCAACGCCGGGTTCGGCTCGGCGGGGGAGCGCTGTATGGCCGTCTCCGTCGTGCTCGCGGTCGACTCGGTCGCCGACGAACTCGTCGCGAAGATCAGCGAGCGGATGTCGCGGCTCACCACCGGCGACGGCACCCGCGGCTGCGACATGGGGCCGCTCATCACCCGCGAGCACCGCGACAAGGTCGTCGGATACCTCGACGTCGCGGCGTCCGACGGGGCGACGGTCGTCGTCGACGGACGCGACACCCCGATCGACGGGGACGACGACGGGTTCTGGCTGGGCCCGACCCTCGTCGACAAGGTGCCGCTCGAGTCATCCGTCTACCGCGACGAGATCTTCGGACCGGTGCTCGGCATCGTGCGCGTCGACGGCTACCAGGAGGGGCTCGACGTCATCAACGCGTCACCCTACGGCAACGGCACTGCGATCTTCACGAACGACGGCGGTGCCGCGCGGCGATTCCAGCGCGAGGTGACGGTCGGCATGATCGGCATCAACGTGCCGATCCCGGTGCCCGTCGCCTACCACTCCTTCGGCGGCTGGAAGGACTCGCTCTTCGGCGACGCCAAGGCGTACGGCCCGCGCGGATTCGACTTCTTCACGCAGGAGAAGGCGGTCACCTCGCGCTGGCTCGACCCGAGCCACGGCGGGCTGAACCTGGGCTTCCCGCAGCACGACTGAGCGCATCGGCCTGCGCATCGACATGAGCGAAGCGCGCATCCCGATTGCGCGTTGCGCGAGGCCCGAGCGAGCGAGCGGGAGCGACCGTGCGCGTGCACGGCGAGATTGCGCGCGACACCGCTGTTGACGGCGCGCTCAGCGGGATTGATCATTCGCGGAACCGCCGCGCCGCGGCGCCCGCTGACGCGGAATCTGCCCCTTGACGACCCCTCGGCAATACGAGAGGCTCGGGCCAATCTGAACGCTTCTGCGTGCTTCGGCCGGTTTCGATCAGTTCGAATCAGTGTCGATCAGCAAGTCACATCGGAAGGAACGGCATGTCCCCCTCGCTCGGATCACTCCGCCGGAAGATCGCGATGCTCGTCGCCGTCGGGCTCGCGGTGCCGCTCGCGCTCGTCGCCATGCCCGCTGCTGCGACGGCGGAGCCGACGACGGTGATCGTCGACGATGCCACCTCGAGCGGCACCAACCGATTCGAGTTCGGCGCCGGATGGAACGCCGGCACCGGCCTCGACCCGGCCAAGTGGAACGCCGGCACCGAGCACTGGGCCAGGGCGGCCGATCGATCCGCGTTCACCTTCTCGTTCACCGGGGAGCAGGCGCGGCTGTTCGGCATCAAGGACGTGCCGCACGGCAAGTACGCCATCTCCGTCGACGACGGCGCCGAGGTCGTCGTCGACGCCTACTCCCCGACGCGCACGTTCAAGCAGCTCCTCTTCGACACCGGCGCCCTGCCGGCCGGGAACCACACCGTGAAGCTCCGGCTCACCGGTGAGAAGAACGCGGCGGCCTCCCGCGCCGACGGCCAGATCGACTTCGCCGAGGTCATCGCCCAGCGCGTGCCCGTGACGGGCGTCGAGATGGACGAGACGCCGATCGAGCTCGTCGAATCCGCGACGCGTCAGCTCGAGGCATCCGTCGTCCCCGCCGGAGCGACCGACGCCTCGCTGCGCTGGTCGTCCTCCGCCGAGTCGGTGGCGACCGTCAGCGCGACCGGGTACGTCACCGCGGTCGCCGCGGGAACGGCGACGATCACCGCCACCTCGGTCGACGGTGGATTCACGGCGTCCCGCGAGGTCACGGTGACGGCGGCTCCGACCACGCTGAGCGGCGCGGTGGGCGAGACGAACTTCCACTACACGACCACGAAGTACTTCGACGACTACCGCCGCAAGTACCTGAGCGACGTCATCGGCATGTCGGGCACCGATTGGAGCGACACGGCCTGGCGCAACGACCGCGTCAGCGGTCAGTTCGTGCTCTGGACCGGTGCCGAGGCGAAGACCGGCGTGCGGGTCGAGAGCGCCACGCTCGTCGGTGCATCCGGCGCCGCACTCGACGCGAACGGTCTCGACCTGAACTTCGTCGATTCGGTCATGGCCGGCCGCGGCCGCCCCTCGCTCGGCAAGCCGCAGGAGCCGATCCCCGACGTGCTGTCGACCGACGCGAGCGTCGACATCGCGGCGCACACCGTGCAGCCGCTCTGGCTGATCGTCGACGTGCCGGCGGATGCCGCAGCCGGCCAGTACTCGGGCGAGGTCGTCGTGGTCGACGACCAGGGTGAGCGCATCACGTTCGACCTGGGCATCGAGGTGCTCGACCTCGAGCTCCCGGCCGCGGGCGACTGGGACCAGTTCATCGACCTCTGGCAGAACCCCTACGCCGTGGCCCGGGTCTCCGGCATCCCGGCGAACCAGCTCTGGACGCGGGCGCACTTCGACGCGATGCTGCCCCACTACCAGCGCCTTCGCGACGCCGGTCAGGACGTCATCACGGCGACGGTCGTCAACGACCCGTGGGCCTCGCAGACCTACGACCCGTACGGATCGATGGTGCAGTGGACCAAGAAGGCCGACGGCACGTGGGCGTTCGACTTCACCGTCTTCGACAAGTGGGTGTCGTTCATGATGGACGAGGTCGGCATCGACGGGCAGATCGACGCGTACTCGATGGTCAACTGGGCCAGCAAGGTGCAGTACCTCGACGCGGCGACCGGCCAGACGATCACGGCGAGCGTGCCGGTCGGCTCGGCGATCTGGACCGAGATGTGGAGCGCGTTCCTCGAGTCGTTCGGGCCGCACCTGCAGGAGAAGGGATGGTTCGACCGCACCTACATGGCGATGGACGAGCGCGCGCTCGGCGACCTCATGTACGCCGTCGACCTCATCGACGCGCACGCCCCCGGGCTCAAGGTGGGTGCCGCGATGAACTACAACAGCCTCACCGACCCGCGGCTCGATCGCATCGACAAGATCTCGGTGTCGTCGGATCACGTGCTCGTCGGCGACGCGGTGTTCGAGGCGACGATGAAGCACCGGCGCGAACTCGGGCTGATCACGAGCATCTACTACTGCGTCGGCATCTACCCGAACACGTTCATCCGCTCGAACCTCGCCGAGGCCGCGTGGACCCAGTGGAAGACTGTCGCGACCGACTCCGACGGCTACCTGCGGTGGGCGTACGACAGCTTCGTCGCCGATCCGTTCGTGACGACCGACTTCAAGACCTGGGAATCGGGCGACACCGCGCAGGTCTACCCGGGCAACGTCTCGTCGGTGCGCTGGGAGCGCATGAACGAGGGCATCCGGGACGCCGAGAAGGTGCGCTGGCTGAGCGAGCAGTCGCCCGAGGCGGCGGCCGAGCTGAAGACCGCGCTCCGCGCGATGGGCAACCCCGGAGTGAAGAAGGACCCGTACGGCGGCGTCATCGATCCGGGCGACGTCGACATCCCGGCCGAGGTCGATCGACTCGAGGGCGAGCTCGAGCGCATCACGCGAGCGTTCCTCGAGGCACGCGACCTGCTCGACCTCACGGTGACGGCGGAGGCCCGCTGCATCGGCACGAAGACGGTGCTCGCGGTCACGGCGCGGAACGACGAAGCGGTGCCGATGTCGATCTCGTTCACCTCGTCGTACGGCAGCAAGTCGTTCGCGACGGTCGCCGCCGGCAAGAACGCCACCCACGTCTTCACGACCCGACTGGCGAGCATCCCCGAGGGCACCGTCACGATCGAGGCGGTCGCGACGCTCGACGGGGCGGAGACCTCGTCGACGCGCACCACGGCGTTCGCGGCGAAGTCCTGCTCGAACTGAGCGAATCCAGCGTTTCCGGCTACCCCGGGTGATCCGGGGTACCCGGCGTTCCCAGCGTCTCGCATCCCAGCATCTCGAAGGAGAGAACATGAGCATCAGAGGTCGTTCGAACACCCGGGGTCGCGCCGCAGCCGCCCTCCTCCTGGGGGCGGGCGTGATCGTCTCGACGTTCGTGCCGGTGGCGGCCCAGGCCGCCGAGAACCCGGCGCCCCGCATCATCCCCGAGCTGCAGACCTGGACCGGCGGCACCGGCTCGTTCACGCTCGACGGTTCGAGCCGCATCGTCGCCGATCCCGAACTCGAGGAGGTCGCGACGCAGTTCGCCGCGGACCTCGAGGCGACCACCGGCATCTCGGTCGACGTCGTCGGGGGCGCTCCGTCCGCGGGTGACCTCGTGCTCGACTACGACGAGGCGCTCACTCACGCGCCGGGTGGTGAGTTGTTCCGCACCGAGGGGTATCGCCTGACGGTCTCCGCCGACGGCGTCGAGATCGCCGCACCGAACACGGATGGCGCGTTCTACGGCACCCGCACGGTGCTGCAGGCGCTGCTGCAGTCGCCGGGTCGCGCCGAGCTGCCGATCGGCGAGAGCATCGACTGGCCGAACCACGAGGTGCGCGGGTTCATGCTCGACGTCGGACGCCGCTTCTTCACCCCCGAGTTCGTTCGCGACTACATCACGATGATGAGTTGGTACAAGCTCAACGAGTTCCAGATCCACCTGAACGACAACGAGATCCAGCGGCCGGCCGGCGGCTGGGTCGACGCGTACGACGGCTTCCGGCTGGCGTCCGACAACCCGGCCTTCGCGGGGCTCGCCTCGGAGGACGGCGCCTACGACCGGGCCGACTGGCAGAGCTTCGAGGATGCCGCCGCGGCCCACGCCGTGACGATCATCCCCGAGATCGACGCGCCCGCGCACTCGCGCTCGTTCATCCGCTGGAAGCCCGAGATCGGGTTCAACGGCGGCGACTCCGACCACCTCGACCTCTCGAAGCCCGAATCGACCGAGACCATCAAGGCCGTGTTCGACGAGTTCACGCCATGGTTCGAGGGACCCGACGTGCACATGGGGACCGACGAGTACCCGCGTGAGGGCAGGGACGACTACCGCACCTTCTTCAACACCATGGCCGAGCACATCCGCGGGCTGGGAAAGCACCCGCGCGCGTGGGGCAGCATGACGGTGATGCACGGCTCGGCTGCCGGCTACGACCGCGACGTGACGATCAATGCATGGAACAACGGCTGGTACGGCATGGCCTCGGCCCTCGCCGACGGCTACGACTTCATCAACACGAACGACGGCGACCTCTACGTCGTGCCCTTCGCGAACTACTACCACGGCAACGGGCTGAACAACTCGTCGCTGTACAACTCGTGGCTGCCGAACAAGCTGGGCAGCACCGAGGTGGTACCTGCCGGCACGCCGAAGGGCGCGATGTTCGCCGTCTGGAACGACCTCGTGCACCGCGAGTACACCGAGCTCGACGTGCACGGACTCATGCGCGACTCGTTCCCGGTGATCGCGCAGAAGACCTGGAAGTCGACCACGCCCGCGCTCGGCTACGGCGACTTCACGATGCTGCAGCGCCGCATCGGCGCTGCGCCGGGGCTCACGACGATCGATCAGGGCAACGGCACAGCCGCCGCAGGCGAGCGATCGCTCGGCGCCGTCGTGACGGCATCGTCGAGCAACGAGGGCACCCCGCCCTCGGCCCTCACCGACGGACGTTCACTCACCCGCTGGGCGACCTCGGAGCAGACCGCCGAGGTGGTGCTCGATCTCGGCGCATCGGCGCCGACCGGTCGGGTCGAGATCGACTGGGCCGGGGTCCCGCCGACCAGCTACGACGTTCAGGTCTCGACCGACGGCCGGTTCTGGCAGCACGCCGCCGACGACGTCGATGGCGAGACCGGTGCCGTGGACCTCGGCCGGCTTCCGGCACGATACGTCGCCCTCCGCGACATCCGTGCCGGTGACGGGGACATCGCCGCCTGGCGCGTCTCCGTCTTCAGTCCTGCGCCACTCACGAAGGGCGCGACGGCGACGGCCTCGGGCGTCGAGGCCGCCTCGTTCCCGGCGAGCCTCGCGATCGACGGCAACGATGCCACCCGCTGGTCGGCCGACTACAGCGCCCAGCCGTGGATCGCGGTCGACCTCGGGTCTGCGCAGCGCTTCGGCGAGCTCTCGCTGAAGTGGGAGGGCGCCTCCGCCAAGGACTACACGGTCGCGGTCTCGAGCGATGCGCAGACCTGGACCCCCGTGGCCACTCGTACGGCCATGGCGGCCGGCGCGCGAACGGACCTGGTCACCTTCACCCCGATCACCGCGCGGCACCTGCGCGTGACGGTCACGGCGAAGAACCTCAGCCCGTACCTCAGCCTGTTCGAGTTGTCGATCCCGTCGTCGGCCGAGCCCGAGGCGGCGATCACGGCGGAGATCTCACCCGCGGAGCCCGACGGCCCCGACGGCTCCTACGCGACCTCGCCGACGGTGACGGTCCGGGCGAGCGGCAGCGCGGGCCCGGTCTCGGACGTCGAGTACCGCGTGAACGACGGCGAGTGGGCGGATGCCTCCGGCCCGATCCTCCTCGACGGCAACGGCGAGCTGCGGCTCGAGTACCGCGCCACGGTCGGCGACATGCCGGTCTCCGGGTACGGCGTCGTCACCGTCGCCGCGGCTCCCGAGCTCGATGTCGAGGCGTCGGTGACGAGCCGGTGCATCGGCGGTCGGGCCGTGCTCTCGGTGCGGGCGCTGAACGGCGAGTCGCTGCCGCTCGATGTCACCCTCGCGACCGACTACGGAGTGAAGTCGTTCACCGCCGTGGACCCGGGGAAGAACGCCGTCCACGCCTTCTCGACGCGACTGGCCACGCTGCCGGCCGGCGAGGTCGACGTCACGGCGACGGCGCACGTCGACGGGAGCCCCGTGTCGTCCACCACGGTCGTGCCCTACGACGCACGAAGCTGCGGCTGAGCACCCGACCGACCTCGCGCTGACCCGTCCGACGGTCAGCGCGAGGTCGGTCGCGTTCCGAAGGCCGCGATGCGGGCGCTCGCCTCGGGCGTCGCGAAGGCGGCGCCGATCGTTCGCGCCTCGTCGTCGAGCGCCGTCTGGAAGTCGCGGGTCAGGCCCGAGCGCACGAGGCGCTTCGCCTGCCCGAAGGCCGCGGTCGCCCCGTCGATCCACGACTGCGCGATCTCGCGGGCCCGCGCCTCGAGGGCATCGGGTGCGACGACCTCGGCCACGAGGCCCCAGTCGAGCGCCTCGGCTGCGGTGAGGGTGCGCGAGGTCAGCGTGAGCTCGAGCGCGCGGCGGGTGCCGACGGCCTCGGGCAGCAGCGTGCTCACGCCGCAGTCGGGCGTGAGCGCGACATCCGCGTACCGGCTCGCGAAGGTCGCGTGCTCGGACGCGACGATGAGGTCGGCGACGAGCATGAACCCGAGCCCGCCGCCGGCGACGGGTCCCTGCACGGCGGCCACGATCGGCTTGGAGCTCTCGCGCAGCGTGCGGTGGCCGTCGTGGATCGCGTCGGCGAGGGCGGTGATCGTCGCGGCGGCCGACTTCTCGCCCTTCGAGACCGCAGTGGCTGCGAGCTCGGACATCGCCCGCACGTCGCCGCCCGCGCAGAACGCACGGCCGTTGGCGTCGAAGAGCACGGCGCCGATGTCGTCGCGCTCGGCGATCTCGTGGGCGAGCGCCTGCCAGCGGGCGATCGCGTCGGGGTCGACGGCGTTCAGCCGGTTCGGGCGATTGAGGGTGAGGCGGGCGAGCCCGTCTTCGACTTCGAACAGGACCGCGTCATCGCTCATGGACGTGGAGTCTACTTCGCCGCCCGGGACCACTCGTGTCGCACCGGACCCATGATGTCCGTGGTCCCGTGCGACACGAGGTGTCCTGAGCGTCGTGCCGGCGGGCGCGGCGCGGGTCAGGCCGCGGCGTGCGCCTGCTCGAGTCGCGAGGCACGCGCCACGAGCACGTCGAGCACGGTGCGCACGGCGAGGCGCTCCGCGACATCCGGCCGCACCAGTGCCACGATCTGCCGAGCGGATGCCACGCCGCGCAGCGGCTTCAAGATGATCGAATCGGGCACGGCGCCGCTCGTGAACCGCGGCACGAAGGCGATGCCGAGGCCCGCCTCGATGAACGCTTCGATGATGCGCATGTCGCTGAACCGCTGGCTCACCTTCGCCCGCTGACCCGCCTGCTGCTCGATCGCGTGCAGGATGCGCTCGAACGGGAAGCCCGGCGGCACCCCGAGCCACGTCTCGTCGACGAGGTCGGCGGGGGTCAGGTGCGCTCTCCCGGCGAGGCGGTGGTCGGCGGGCAGCCCGATGTCGAGCGGCTCGGTCAGCAGCGGAACGGCCTTCAGGCCCCGGCCGCCCCAGGGCAGCACGCCCGGCATGGTGTGCGCGAGCACGATGTCGTAGTCGCTCGTGAGGTCGGCGAACTCGGCGAGCTCGGGGTCGAGATCGGTCGCACGCACCACGAGGCCCGCCACCTCGGCGAGGTCGGTGAGCACGGCGGGCAGAAGGGTCGCTCCGACTGTGGGGAAGGTGAGGAGCGAGACCTCGCCGCTCGGGTGGTTGCGGAACTCGTCCCACAGGGCGGTGGCGCGTTCGAGCGCGATGGCCACATCGGCGGCGCTTCGGGCGAGCGCGTGGCCCGCGCTCGTGAGCACGACGCCTCGTCCGCTGCGCTCCGTGAGTGGCATGCCGGCCTCGCGCTCGAGCACCTTGAGCTGCTGCGACACCGCCGAAGGCGTGCGGCCGGTGGCCTCGGCGACGGCGGTCACGCTGCCGCGTTCGGCGAGCTCTCGCAGCAGGTCCAATCGCCGTACATCCATGTAGTCAGCCTACATCGTTATTGTAGAATCGTGAGCTTGTGCTGAAGAGTTCGCGGCGCGAGAATTGAGGTGTCGAACACGTGCAATGGGGCATCGACTGCTCGATCACCCGCTCGTACTTCGAAAGGAATCACCATGGTCTTCGTACTCCTCGCCGCCGTTTCCGTCGCCGCCGTCATCGGCTCGATCGTCGTCACCGCTCGTGACGGCTACCGTCGTCAGCCGCGAGAGACGTTCGCGCGCACCGTCTAGGTCCGCGAATCCCGGGGGTCCGTTCCCCGGAACGCCGGGCCGCGAGCACCGGAAGGGGCAATCCTCCCGTCGATGCGCGGCCCGAGGGTCGCGTCAGCGGCCCGATTGCAGGGCCGCCGCGCGGGGGAGGGACACCCCGCGGGGCGGCCCTTCGTCATGCGTATCGGATGCGTATCGGGATGCGATGGGGGGATCCCGATGCGTGCCGTCGTGTCTCTCGACACCGCCGATGATCTGCCGCTAGCGTGTGCCCGAGGGTTCGACGTTTGGGGGAACGATGGCGCACGTTGTTGCGACCGGCGCAGGCAAGGCGATGATGGAGCGACGGGCCGACCCGACGCACGACTACATCTTGAAGCTCACCGGCAAGGAGCGCCCGCGCGTGCTGTTCGTCGGCACGGCGACCGGCGACGACGCCGCGTACATCGTGAGCTTCTACACGACGTACGACTCCGACCGCTGCGCACCGCATCACCTGCCGCTCTTCCACCGTGCCGTCGACGACCTCGCGGGCTTCGTGAAGGGCTTCGACGTGATCCACGTCGGCGGCGGCAACACGGCGAACATGCTCGACGTCTGGAAGCGCCAGGGTCTCGACGAGATCATGCGCGAGATGTGGGAGGACCCGAACTCGACCACGGTCTTCACCGGCGGCTCGGCCGGCGGCATCTGCTGGTTCGAGGGCGGCACGACCGATAGCTACGGACCCACGCTGCAGGTGCTCCCCGAGGGCCTCGGCTTTTTACACGGCAGCTTCTGCCCCCACTACGACGCCGAAGACCAGCGGCAGCCCCTGTTCCACGCTTCCCTGTTGAGCGGTGAGCTCGCGACGGGCTACGCGGTCGGCAATCTGCAGTCGCTGCACTTCGAGGGTTCCGAGTTCGTCACGGCCATCAGTCCCGTCGAAGACGCGCTCGCGCTGAAAGTCGAGGCGATCGACGGCGAGATCGTCGAGACACCGCTGCCGACCACCGTGCTCGCGAGCACGGGCCCGATCGTGAAGGGGCCCTCGTCGTGAACGACAACGTCTGGATCCTCGTCGCCGAGCTGATCGTCGTCATCCTCGCGATCTACATGGGCACCCGCACGAGCGGGATCGGCCTCGGCGTGTGGGGCCTCGTCGGTGTCGCGGTGCTCGTCTTCGTCTTCGGCGAAGCGCCGGGCAATGCCCCGGTCGACGCCGTGTTCATCGTCATCACCGTCATCACCGCGGCATCCGTCATGCAAGCGGCGGGCGGCATCGACTGGATGGTCTCGGTCGCGTCGAAGGTCATCAAGAAGCGGCCGAAGTCGGTCGTCTTCCTGGCGCCGGCGATGTCGTTCCTCTTCACCGTCGGCGCCGGCACGGGCAACATCTTCTATCCGCTGCTGCCCGTCATCTACGACGTGTCGTACCAGCAGAAGATCCGCCCCGAGCGCGCGCTGTCGGTCTCCGCCGTGGCCTCGCAGGTCGGCATCCTCTGCAGCCCGGTCTCCGCCGCCACCGCCTCGATGGTCGTGCTGCTCGCGCCGCAGGGCGTCGACCTCGGCAAGCTGCTGCTCATCATGTGGCCGGCCTCGATCGTGGGCCTCGGCATCGCCGCGCTCGTCATGGTCAAGCACGGCAAGGAGCTCGAGGACGACCCCGAGTTCCAGCGTCGCGTCGCCGAGCACCTCGTGAAGCCGGCCGTCGTGGTCGACGCCGACAAGAAGCTGCCGCGCAGCGCCGTGCTCTCTGCCTCGATCTTCCTCACCGGCGTCGGCGTGATCGTGCTCTTCGGCCTCTTCGAGGGCCTGCGCCCGATCATCGGCACCGATGACGACGGGGACCCCGTGCGCGTGAGCATCACCGTCATCATCGAGGTCATCATGGGCGTCATCGCGGCGCTCATCTTCGTCACCTGCAAGGTCAAGGCGGCGGATGTCCCGAAGCAGTCGACCTTCCCGGCCGGCATGGTCGGCGCGATCGCCCTGTTCGGCATCGCGTGGCTCGCGAACACCTTCGTCGCCGCGAACAACACGCTCATCGTCGACGGCCTCGGATCGCTCGTCTCCGGCTCGTCGGCGTTCCTCGGCGCGCTGCTCTTCGCACTCGCCCTCTTCCTCGTCGCGATGCTCACGACGAGCCAGTCGAGCGCGACCAATGCGATCGTCCCGATCGGCATCACCATCGGCCTGCCCGCACCGCTGCTCGTCGGCCTCTGGCCGGCGGCGATGGGCATCTACACGCTGCCCGCCAACGGCAGCCAGGTCGCCACGGTCGCGTTCGACCAGACCGGCACGACCAAGATGGGCAAGTTCGTCTTCGACCACTCGTTCCAGCTGCCGAACCTCGTCTACGTCGTCGTCGCGATCCTCGTGGGCGTCGCGCTCTCCTTCGTCATCGTCTGATGACGGAGGCGGCCGACCAGGCGCTCCTCCGCAGGTTCCTCCTCGGGCTCGCGGAGGGCATGAACGCGGCAGCGGACTCGACCGACAAGATCCGCGACACGCTCGTGAAGGTCTCGAGCGCGTACGGGCGCGACGACACGGATGTCGTCGTGCTGCCGACCGTGATCCTCATCGAGACGGCTGCGGGCGACGAGGGCAGGGTCGCGATCCGCTCCTCGGTGAACGCCTCGTTCCGATTCGACCAGATCGCGGCGCTGTATCGCCTGATCGACGCCGCCGGTCGCGCAGAGCTCACGCCGCTCGAGGGCATCACGCGGTTGAACGAGATCGGCGCGATGAAGCCGTCGCACGGATGGATCGTGCGCACGTTCGGTCACGCGGTGCTGACCACAGGGCTCGCGCTGTTGCTCGCACCGACGTGGCAGGGCGTGCTCGTCGCCTTCGTGCTCGGCGCATTCATCGGCGTCGCCAAGCTCGTGCGCTCGCCGACGCTGCAGATCGTCTTCCCCGTGTTCGCGGCCTTCGCCTGCGCCACCGCGGTCTTCCTCATCGCCCCGTACTTCGCGATCGGCGACCCGATCAGGCTGCTCATCGCCCCGCTCGCGACCTTCCTGCCCGGCGGCGTGCTGACGACGGCCGTCGTCGAGCTGGCGGCGGGCCAGATGCTCGCGGGCGCTTCGCGCCTCGTGTTCGGGCTCGTGCAGCTCTCCCTGCTCGCCTTCGGCATCCTGGCGGCGGGCACCCTCGTCGGGGTCGGCAGTTCCTCGTACGTGGCGCTCGACTCGGGCGACGGCTTCCCGTGGTGGACCGCGCTCTTCGGCGTGCTGCTCTTCGCGATCGGCAACTACCTCCACTTCTCGGCCCCACCGCGGACGTTCGGCTGGGTGCTCCTCGTGCTGCTCGTCGCCTACACCGGCCAGGTCGCGGGCGGGGCGCTCATCGGGGCATCCGTCAGCGGATTCATCGGCGCGCTCGCCATGACCCCCGTCGTGCTCTGGATCGCGACGCTGCGTCACGGCGCCCCGTCGCAGCTCACCTTCCTGCCCGCGTTCTGGTTGCTGGTGCCGGGGGCTGCCGGCCTCGTCGGACTGACCGAGGCCATCGGCACCACGCGCGGATACGAGGACTTCGCCGAAGCCCTCGTCTCGATCATGTCGATCGCGCTCGGCGTGCTCATCGGCACGGCGCTCTATCGCGTCGTTCACCAGGGGGCCGAGGAGATCGCGGACTTCCACATCGACGTGCCGGCGGCGCTCGCCGAGGAGACGGCCCCGCCCTTCTGGGCGCGCCTGCTCCCGGGCACCCCGCGGTCGTTCTGGGGCCGCCGGCGAAGGGCGGCGTCGAGTCCTCGACGAGCGGATGCCTCGATGCCGCCGCCGCTCGCTGAGAAATCCGCCCCTTCCTCTCAGGCGACCGGGTCGTAGAGTATTCGGGTGACCCTCCGAGAGCCTCAGCCCATCGACGCCGTGCGCGCCCAGTTGATCGACTTCATCGCGGCCGACGCCGTGTTCCACGGGGACTTCACCCTGACGAGCGGCAAGAAGGCCACCTATTACGTAGACCTCCGCAAGGTGAGCCTCGACCACCGGGTGGCTCCGCTCATCGGACAGGTCATGATCGACCTCATCAAAGACGTGCCCGACGTGGTCGCCGTCGGCGGCCTGACCATGGGAGCCGACCCGATCGCCTCGGCGATCCTGCACCAGGGTGCCGCGCAGGGCCTCGCGTACGACGCCTTCGTCGTGCGCAAGGAGCCGAAGGACCACGGCCGCGGCAAGCAGGTCGAGGGTCCCGATCTCGCCGGCAAGCGCGTCATCGTGCTCGAAGACACGTCGACGACCGGCGGTTCTCCCATCAAGGCGATCGAGGCGCTCCGAAAGGTCGGCGCCGAGGTCGTGGCCGTCGCGGTGGTCGTCGACCGTGCGACCGGTGCGCGGGAGATCATCGAGGCCGAGGGCGTGCCGTACCTGTACGCCATCGGGTTGGAAGACCTGGGGCTGGCCTGATGACGAGCGACGGGCAGGGTCTGGGAGGCGACGGCGCAGATTGGCTGCTCGCCCAGTTGGCGGGCGGCGATGCGCCGCGCCGCGACATCCCGTCTCCGCCCGTCGCACCGCCGGCTCAGCCGGTCGCACCGCCGGCGCAGCAGGCCGCACCCGCGGCGCCGCGCACTCCGGCCCCGCGCCGCGAGGAGGTGCTGGACTGGTTCTCCGAGGCTCCGGCTCCCCGCGCGGACCCCGCAACGAGTGCGCTTCCCGTCGTCGGCTCTCCGGCTCCGCGGGCCGCTGAGCCGCAGCAGCAGGTCGCGCCGACTGCCGATGCGGGCTCGCCGGTGCCTCCGCAGTCGTGGACCCCGCCCTTCGCGGTCGGTCTGCCGCATGAGCCCCCCGCCGCCGCTCCCGTGTACCTGACCGCGGTCGAGCCCCCGGTCGGTACGCCGGCGGCGACCCCGGCCCAGCCGGTTACACCGTCGGCTCCAGCTGCTGCGTGGCCGCCTGCCGCTCCCGCGGCACCCGCGGCACCCGCCGCCGCGTGGCCCCCGGCGGCTCCGACGACCCCGACGACGCCGATTGCGCCGACCGACTCGTGGACGCCCGCTCCCTCGACCCCGGCATGGTCGCCCGCAACCCCCGTGGCATCGACTCCGGCGGCCGCCCCTCCCGGGGTGCCGCCGACGCCTCCCGGGCCCGTGACGCCGACCGCCCCGTTCGCGCTCACCTGGGGTTCCGACGAACTCTCGTCCGAAGACGCGATCCGTGCCGCATTCCGGAGCCTCGCCGACCCGTCAGCGACGGCGAACGATGCCGATGGGCGACCGCAGGGCGCGACCGCACCTGCTGCTCCTGCAGCACCGACCACGCCGGCGGCACCGGTGCCGCCGGAGGCAGAATCCATCGCTCCTGCGGACTCGCCGTTCGCAGGGTTCGCGCCTCCGCCCGTGGCTCGGCAGTCGTTCACGCCGGTGCAGTCGGCCGAGCCGGTCGTGCCGGTCCACCCGACCGCGCCGTCGACCGCGCCGGCCGGATGGGGCGCCCGTGCCGCGGCCGCCGCGCAACCCGCGTCGTACGACGATGAACTGTGGGCCGCCCTCCACGAGCCCGAGCAGCCCTCAGCGGCCCCGGTTCAGCCCGCGGCCCCCGTGCAGCCGGCAGCGCAGGCCTGGTCGACCGCCGCGGCCGAACCTGCGGCCCCCGTGCAGCCGGTAGCGCAGGCCTTGCCGGCCGCAGCGGCCGAGCCCGCGGCCCCCGTGCAGCCGGCAGCGCAGGCCTGGGCGACCGCCGCGGCCGAGCCCGCGGCCCCCGTGCAGCCGGCAGCGCCGGTGGCCCAGACCTGGCCGACTGCGCCGGCCGAACCCGTGGCGCCGCTCGCCGCGGAGCCGCCGTTCCAGCAGGCACCGCGCCCTGAACGCGATCGGTTCGCGGCGTTCGCCGCGGACACCACCGATCCGTTCGCCGCACTGGCCGAGACGCGTGCCGTGCCGATCCAGTCCGCGGCCCCGGCTGCTCCCGCCCCGGCCCCGGCTGCCCCTGCCCCGGCGGAGCCGAATCACGAGGCGTCGCAGCCCGTCGTGCCGCAGTACGAGCGCGAGCCCGACGCCCGGAGCGGATTCCCGTTCCTCGAGGTGCGCGGCATGGCCGCAGCGCAGGAGAACGCCGCGGTCGGAGCACCCGTCCGCGAGGCGAGCGCCTTCAACACCACGCCCTTCCCGGCCTTCGCCTCGGCGACCGGTGGCGGCGACGACGACCCGACGCGCGAGCCGCCCGCCCCCGTCGACGACCTCCTCGCCTCGCTCGGCGGCGGTGCGCCGCGCGCACGTGCTGCAGGGCCGACGCCGCCTTCGGGCGGTTCCGGCGCGAACCCGCCGACCGCCCCCGTGCCGGCCGGGCTCGACGCGCTCGGACTGGGATTCGATGACGATGACGACGACGCCGCAGACGCGGAGCCCGACGAGGCCGACGACCGGGCGGGGTCCGGCATCCGCGGTCGGTTCTTCGGTGGCGCCCGCGCCGACGACGAGCCCGAAGCGGGTCGAGGCGGCATGCCGTTCGACGACGACGAATCATCGATCGCGCGCGAGATGGCCGATACGGGTTACTTCTGGAACCTGACGCCGGACCCGAACGCGGAGGACCCGAAGGACGCTCCCTCGTCCGTCGCGACCGCCTTCCTGGGCGAGGCGGGGTCGGCCGGCCAGAACCCCGACCCGTTCGCCGCCGACGCCGCCGAGCCGGCATGGGACGAACCAGCCCCCGAAGCCGCAG
Source organism: Agromyces sp. Root1464 (assembly GCF_001427265.1). Taxonomy (NCBI): domain Bacteria; kingdom Bacillati; phylum Actinomycetota; class Actinomycetes; order Micrococcales; family Microbacteriaceae; genus Agromyces; species Agromyces sp. Root1464. The sequence continues at coordinate 2,031,778 of NZ_LMFU01000002.1, read as the reverse complement.
CCCCCGAGTGGGCGTTCCCCGGCGACGAGACCGCCGCGGACACGGCGCCGTACAGCGACGACGTGCGCTTCGAGGAACGGCCGGCCGCGACGAACCACGATCCGTTCGGCGCAACCGACGACGACGCGATGGGTGCCCTCTTCGGAGCAGCAGCCGCGACGAACGACCCGTTCGGCGCACCGAACGGGTCGCAGACGGCCGCGCCGAGCTACCCCGCGCCCCCGTCGCAGGGGCCGGTCGGGGGTGGCATCGGCCCGCAGCGCACCGGCAGCGGCAATGGCTCCTCGGGCTCCGGCGGCGGTGGAGATCGCGGAGGCGCCGGCGGAGGCGCCGGTGGTGGCACGGGCGGCTCGCCCGGTGCCCCGAAGGGCGCCAAGCGCACCACGCGAACGCTCATCTGGGTCGCCGGCGGACTCGTCGTGCTGCTCGTGCTCGCCGGGCTCTACTACCTCGGCACCCAGCTGACCGGCGGAGGAGGCGAACAGGCGAGCGGCAGCCCGTCGGCGAGCTCATCCGAGACGCCCGTCGCCGCGCCGACGGCCGCGCAGCCGGCCGGCGTGCACGCCTGGGACACCCTCTTCGGCGGCGAGTGCATCGAGCCGTTCGAGTCGGTCTGGGCCGAGGAGTTCACGGTCGTCGACTGCGCCGCGCCGCACACTGCGCAGCTCGTCTACCGGGGCACGCTGCCCGGCGACGAAGCGGCGCCGTTCCCGGGCGAAGCCGCGCTCGCGGCCGAGATGCCGGCACTGTGCCGGGCCGCGGGCGTCTTCGAGCCCACGCTCGTCGCGGGCATCCCCGACCTGCAGGTGCAGGGCAGTTTCCCCGTGACCGAGGAGCAGTGGGCGGCCGGCCAGCGCAACTACTACTGCTTCGCGAACCGCGCGGGCGGCGAGCCGCTGACGGGGCCGATCAACGGCCCCGGTCCAGCGGCCTGATCGCATGACCACTGAACGCGACGGTGCCCGAACCGGCGCGGGCACCGTGCCGGGCCGGGTGGTCGTCATCGGCTCGCTGAACGTCGACTCGACGAGCTACGTCGACGCGTTCCCCGCCCCGGGCGAGACCATCCTCGCCAGCGACTTCCAGGTCGCCCTCGGCGGCAAGGGAGCGAACCAGGCCGTCGCGGCGCACGTCGCGGGAGCCCCCGTCGAATTCGTGGCGTGCATCGGCGACGACGCGAGCGGAGCGTACGCGCAGGGCGCCCTCGAGCGATTCGGCCTGTCGATCGCTCCGATCCGTCGCATTCCGGATGCCTCGACGGGCGTCGCCCAGATCACGGTCGCCGCCTCGGGCGAGAACACGATCATCGTCACGGGCGGTGCGAACCTCGCCCTCACGCCCGCGCTCGTCGACGCGGAGCGCGACCGCGTCGCCGCCTCGACCGTGGTGCTCACGCAGGGCGAGCTCGCCGTCGACACGATCGAGCACCTCGCTCGAGTCTCGAATGAGGTCGGGGTCCGGTTCGTGCTGAACCTCGCACCGCCCGCAGCGGTCTCCGCCGCGACCCTCGCCGTGGCCGACCCGCTCGTGCTGAACGAGCACGAGGCGCGGGCGGTCGGCATCGGCACGGATGCCGCGGACGGCGCCACGCTCGACGAGTGGCGCGTGCTCGCGGCATCCGCTGCCGGGGACATCGCCCGCTCGGTCGTCGTGACGCTCGGCGCGGTCGGTGCCGTGGCCGCCGACGCGACCGGCTCGTGGACGGCGGCTGCGCCGCGCGTGACCGCGGTCGACACCACGGGCGCCGGCGACGGATTCACGGGAACGCTCGCGGCGTTCCTCGCCGAGGGGCGTCCACTGCCCGAGTCGCTCCGCATCGCCGTCGCCGCCGGCTCGCTCGCCGTGCAGTCGAGGGGCACGGTCGACTCGTACGCGTCCCGCGCCGAGGTCCTCGCCGCGGCGGGTGCCGCCGACTGAGCCGTCGCACCCATGCCTGCCGACCCGAGACGAGAGAACGAGCCCAGCATGTCCATTCCCGTGATCATCGACTGCGACCCCGGCCACGACGACGTGTTCGCGCTCTGGCTGGCCGCGGGTCATCCGTCGCTCGACCTCCTCGCCGTCACGACCGTCGGCGGCAACGTGCCGCTCGAGCACACGACCCGGAACGCCCGCATCGCTCTGTCGGTCGCCGGCGTGACCGACGTGCCGGTCGCCGCCGGAGCTGCCGGCCCGCTCGTGCGGCCGCTGCAGACCGCCGAGTGGATACACGGCGAGAACGGCCTCGGCGGGCCCGAACTGCCGGAGGCGACCGTGCCGCTCGACGCCCGAACCGCGACCGAGCTCATCGCCGATACGCTCATGGGGTCTGCCGAACCCGTCGCCATCATCGCGACCGGGCCGATCACGAACGTCGCGATCCTGTTGCGCGACCGACCCGACCTCGCCGGGCGGATCCGTGAGATCGTCTGGATGGGCGGCTCGACCGAGCGCGGCAACGCGACGCCCTACGCCGAGTTCAACGCCCTCGTCGACCCTGAAGCGCTCGACCTCGTGCTGCGCAGCGGCGTGCGGTTCACGATGGTCGGCCTGAACGTGACGCACCTCGCCCTCGTGACACCCGCCGTGCGCCGGCAGGTCGCCGCCGTCGGCAACGCGACCGCGGCGTTCGGCGACGAGCTCTTCGAGTTCTTCTGCCGCACGAACGACGAGGTGTTCGGCATGCCCGACGGTCCGCTGCACGATCCCGTCGCCGTCGCGGTGCTCGCCGACCCGGGGTGCGTCGGGCTGCGGCGCACGCGTCTCGACGTGGAGCTGCGCGGCCTCGAGACGGCGGGGGCGACGAGCGTCGACCTCGACGGCATGCTGGGGCGGGAACCGAACGCCTGGGTCGCGGTCGAACTCGACGTCGATCGGTTCTGGGCGGGCGTCGCGGCATCCGTCGCCCGGCTCGCCTGAGCTCGCGCCCGAGGGCGCAACCCTCCGTCGGACCGGTCGTCCGCAGTCCCCGATGGCGACGCTCGATCCCGCCTAGGGTGACGGGTATCGAGTGAGGGAAGCCCATGGACTGGACCTTCTGGCTGGGCATCGTCGTCATCGCCGCGCTCTGGGGCGTGACGCAGTGGGCGTTCTCGCTCCGCCGGCATTCCGAGAAGTCCCACGGCGAGGATCGCGAGGCCGCCGACGCGATGAACGACGTCGAGCGCGGCAAGGAGCGGGGTCGCTTCTGGTCGGGCTTCGGCAGTTGACGGACGGCCCCTGGTCGCGTTCTGGTCGCCGATCTCAGGAGAGCGAGCGGATGACTCCGGCGAGCCGGGCGACCGCTTCGTCGATGACCGCGTCCGAGAGGTTGCCGTAGCCGAGCACGAGCGCTTCGACGTTCGGCATGGAAGCCGACGCACGATATCCGGTGAGGTCTGACACGGCGATCTCCTCGCCGGCCGCGGCACGCCGCACCGCGGCGGCCTCGACACCCGGCGGCAGTTGCAGCACGGCGTGCATGCCCGCGGCGATGCCGGTGACCTCGAGCGCGGGGAGCTCGCGTTCGAGCGCCGTCAGGAGCGCCGCGCGGCGTCGACGGAACCGGCCGCGCGCCGCACGCAAGTGCCGCTCGAGGTCGCCGGCCGTGATGAACTCCGCGAGCGCGACCTGGTCGAGCGTCGACGGACGCGAGCGCTCGACGAGCGGCACGCGCTCCCGGAGCACGCGCGGCATGACCGCCCAACCGAGCCCGAAGGCCTGCGCCATCGACTTCGACAGGGATCCGACGAGCACGACGTGCTCGGGCGCGAGACCCTGCAGCGCGGCGATCGGCCGGCGGTCGTAGCGGAACTCGGCGTCGTAGTCGTCTTCGATGAGGAGTCCGTCGACGTCGCGTGCCCACCGCACGATCGCCTCCCGCCGGGCCGGCGACAGCGCCGCGCCGAGCGGGAACTGGTGGGCCGGCGTGATGAGCGCCGCACGCGCGCCGGTGCGCTCGGCGGCGTCGACGAGCGCGTCGACGTCGATCCCCGAGGCGTCGACCGGCACCGGCACCGGGGTGACACCGGCCGCGGCCGCGATCTCGCGGAGCCGGGACCAGCTCGGGTCCTCGACGAGGAGTGCCGTGTGGCCCGCGGCACGCAGCCCCGCGACGACGCCGGCCATGCCGTCGGTCGCCCCGTGCGTGATCACGACGTCGTCGGGTGCAACGATCGCGCGGCGCGATCGCGAGAGGTAGTCGGCCACGGCCGTGCGGGCGAGCGGATGCCCCAGCCGATCGACCACCGTGAATTCGGCGTCGGGGAGGCGATCGAGGGCGCGTCGCACCGCCCCGGCCCACCTCGCCCTGGGCACGTGGCGCAGGTCGGGCACGCCGGGGCCGAGATCGAGGCGCGGTCGCCGGTACTCGGCACGGGGCGGCACGGCACCCGGCTCACCGTCGGCCGCGCGCACCTCGTCCACGCCCGGCGGGGCGAGCGGATGCCTCCCTCCAGCCGGCACCCGCGTGCCCGAGCCGACCGTCGCCTCGAGGAACCCCTCCGCCACGAGCTGTCCGTACGTCTCCGTCACGACCCAGCGCGAGACCCCGAGCGTCTCGGCGAGCGTGCGGCTCGGCGGAAGGCCGGCACCCGGTGGGAGCCGGCCCGAGTGCACGGCATCGCGGATCGCCCGTTCGAGCCGATCGCGGAGCGGCGCAGGAGCGGAGCCGGGGTCGGAGCCGGGGTCGGAGCCCGGACCGAGGTCGAGCAGCGTCTCCCAGGCGAGCGCAGGGCCCGATCGAGTCATCCGTCTCCTCATCGTGGGACGCAATGCCCGTGATGCCGTCGTGAATTGGTCTGGTGAAGCATCCGCTCATTGGAGTGTAATCGGCAACGGCACGACGAGCTTCGACGTCTCGACGATCTGCCTCGGCACCATGCAGATGGGCACGAAGATCGACGAGGCTACCTCGTTCGCGATCCTCGACCGCTTCGTCGACGCAGGCGGCACGTTCATCGACACCGCCAACAACTACAGCTTCTGGGACAACGGCCACGGCCGCGACAGCGAAGACGTGATCGGCCGCTGGCTCGAGAGCCGCGGCGGCCGCGACCGGCTGCGCATCGCCACGAAGCTCGGCGCTGCCAAGAAGGACCCTGCGCTGCCCCTCTCGAACACGGAGCCGACGAACTTCCAGGGCCTCGGCGCCGAGGTCATCGGCTGGGAGGCGCGCGAGAGCGCGAAGCACCTCGGCGTCGATCACCTCGACGTCGTCTACGGCCACGTCGACGACCTCGAGACGCCACTCGCCGAGACCGTCGGCGCGTTCGGTGCCCTGCAGGAGGACGGGCTCATCGGCATCGCGGGCATCTCGAACGTCGCGGTCTGGCGCGTCGTCGAGGCGCGCGAGGAGGCGCTGCGCCAGGGCGTCGCGCCCTACGGCGTCGTGCAGCAGCAGTACAGCTACGTCTACCCGCAGCCGAAGCTCGGCCGGCAGAACTTCGTGACGCCCGAGCTGCTGAGCTACGCGGCATCGACCGGGGTCGACGGACGCCCGCCGCTCGCGGTCACCGCGTACTCGCCGCTGCATCAGGGGGCGTTGACGCGAACCGACAAGCCGCTCTGGGGCGGGGTCGACCACCCGACCACCGTCGCGCGCATCAAGCTGCTGCACGAGGTCGCCCGCGACATCGGCGCGACGCCGAACCAGGTCGCGCTCGCCTGGCTGCTCGGCCGCGAGGTGCCGGTGATCCCGGTCGCCGGGCCGTCGAGCGTGGCACAACTCGACGAGGTGCTCGGCGCGGCCGACCTCGACCTCGATCCCGAGGTGCGCGAGCGCCTCGACGCCGAACCCGAGGAGCGGCCCGCGGCGAAGCGGCCCGCGGCGAAGCGACCTGAGGAGCGCGACGCGGCCTAGTCCGCGTCGGGCCTCGGCTCGGCGCTGAGGGAGTCGAGGAGGGCGTCGACGGAGTCGAACTCGACGGTCTCGACGTCGTCGTCGTCGTCTTCGTCTGCCTCCGCGACGCTCAGGTCGTCGATCGCGAGCGCCTCGTCGAGCTGGCAGTACACGACCATGCCGGGGTACTGGCTCGGCGCCTCGTAGACGAGCACGAGCGTGGCATCGGGGGAGACGATGACGCCCTGCAGCTCGAGTTCGCGGGCGAGGAGGTCGTGATCGTCGGCCGTGACCTCGTGACCGGTGCCCTCGTACGCCGATTCGGTGAGCTCGCGCACGACCTCGCCGTCGATGCGCGCGAGGTCGTCGGCGGTCGGCCCGCTGAGCGCCCGCTCGGCGATGGCGCGCATCTCGGCGGGTTCGACGGGCTCGTCGTCGACCGCGAACAGCACGGCCACCTGACGGTCGCCCGGCAGCACGGTCGCGGCGACGAGTTCGCCCTCGTCGACCTCGATGTCGGTCAGCTCGATCATGATCGGTCCTCGTCTCTGAGCGGTTCTACAGCTCGGTCTCGGCCGGCGCCTTCGCGACGAGGTCGGCCACGCCGCCGAGGATCTCATCGGGCCGGAACGGGTACTTCTCGATTTCGGCCTGGTCGCTGATGCCCGTCATCACGAGGATCGTGTGCAGGCCGGCCTCGATGCCCGCGACGATGTCGGTGTCCATGCGGTCGCCGATCATGGCGGTGTTCTCGGAGTGCGCGCCGATCTTGTTGAGCGCCGAGCGGAACATCATCGGGTTCGGCTTGCCGACGACATAGGGCTCCTTGCCCGTGGCCTTCGTGATGAGTGCCGCGATCGCACCCGTCGCGGGCAGCGGGCCGTCGGCCGAAGGCCCCGTGGCGTCGGGGTTCGTCACGATGAATCGCGCGCCGTTGCCGATCAGGCGGATCGCCTTGGTGATCGCCTCGAACGAGTAGTTGCGGGTCTCGCCGACGACGACGAAGTCGGGCGCGGTCTCGGTCATCACGAACCCGGCGTCGTGGAGCGCCGTGAGGATGCCGGCCTCGCCGATCACGAACGCGGTGCCGCCCGGCAGCTGCGACTTGAGGAAGTCGGCCGTCGCGAGCGCGCTCGTCCAGATGCGGTCTTCTGGCACGTTCAGGCCCGAGGAGCGCAGCCGTGCCGAGAGGTCACGGGCGGTGAAGATCGAGTTGTTCGTGAGCACGAGGTAGGGCGTGCCGGCGTCCTCCCATTGCTGCAGCAGCTCGGCCGCGCCCGGCAGTGCGTGGTTCTCGTGCACGAGCACGCCGTCCATGTCGGTGAGCCAGCACTCGACCTCTTCACGTCGTGACATGCTCCCAGCCTAGGCCGCGCAGGTCACGGCCCGATGTCGAGCGGATGTCGCGGTGTGACGCGGTTCGCTCGCTCGTTCGCGAGCAATCCTTGACTCCGTCGCGAACCGAACCCTAGATTCAATATCGTATAGTCGGCGCGGTGGCGTACTTCGGAGTACGAGGCAAAATCGGCGTCTGACACGGACTCGATGAGGAACCCGTGCCCCAAGCCGTCTTCCGCCGCCGCCTCCGCGCGGCGGCAATGTTCGCTGCCCTTTCCGCCGTCATCCCTGTGCTTGCGGCCGTCGCGCCGGCCGGCGCGGCAGAGCTCCCCGCCGCCGGGCCGGGGGACGCCACCAGTTGCGCGTCCAACGTGTCCGACACCGCCGAATTCGTCCCGGTGCTCGGGCTCGACCTGCCGGCCACGAGCGTCGGCATCGGCGGTGCGCTCGCGCCCGTCTTCGATCGCACCGCCGAGGTCGCGCAAGGCTTCGACCGGGTCGGGTACTGTCTCGAGCTGGACGGGCCGCAGGGTCCGCAGTGGGTGTGGACGGCGATGGAACCGTTCACGACCGATGCCACCCGACTCGACCCTCCGACGGTCGCCGGTGAGATCGTGCGCCAGCGCGTCGGCGACCTCGATGTCGCCTCGAGCGTCGCCGGCGTGGCCCCGGTCGACGGCGGCAACGGATTCCTCGAATTCTGGCCCGACACGTACACCCAGGCGCGACCGGGGCAGATCTTCGGTGCCTCGGCGACGACGTACGACGCCGAAGACACTCCGGCGACCGGAGCATTCGGCTCGTTCGGCATCCACTCGGTCGCTCCCGACGCGCTCGCGGGCGCAGCGCCGCAGACGGTGCTCTCGGTCACCGGGCTCACGCAGACCCCTGGAGCTGCGCTCGGCCTCGGCATCGGCACGAGCACCACGGCGAATCCCGACTGGACCTTCGCGGCGAACGGCGCCACCTACACGACCCGCCGCCTCACGGTGTTCGCCCGCCCCGCAGTCGTGGCGTTCGACCGGGCGCCCGAGGACCGCCAACTCTTCCCGAGAGACGCCGACGACGAGGCATCCGTCGCGATCGCCGGCACCGTGCTCGATGCCGAGGTCGCCTCGGTGCGCGCTCGACTCTGGAAGGGCGATGCCTCCACCGACTTCACCGCCGCCGTCGGGGCCGACGGCGGCTTCGCCGTGACGCCGGTGCTCGAGGCGGGGCTGCACGAGTACCGCATCGAGTTCGACGCGATCTCGCCCGCGGGCGAGCGCCGGGTCGCGACCTGGGATCGCCTCGTCGCGGGTGATGTCTACGTGATCCAGGGGCAGTCGAACGCCGAGGCGAGGATGTTCTCCGGCTCGGCGAACGGCGAACGATCGCCGTGGATCCGAAGCTTCGGCAGCTCGTCCGACAACCCCGCGCTCTCCACCTCGGACCGCACGTGGAACATCGCAGCGGGCGACAGCTACGCGGAAGCGGGCGCGATCGGGCAATGGGGACTGCGCATGGCGTCGCGCCTCGTTGCCGACCACGGCGTGCCGGTCGCAGTGGTCAATGGAGCGCACAGCGGTCGCCCGATCGACTTCTTCCAGCGGAACGACGCCGACCCCGACCTCGTCACCACCAACTACGGCCGACTGCGGCAACGGCTGGCCGCGGCCGGTGTGCTCGACCGCGTGAAGGCGGTGCTCTGGTACCAGGGCGAGAACGAGAACGACAACGCCGCCGTCCATGTGGCCGGGTTCACGACGCTCCTCGATGACTGGCGGAGCGAGTTCGGCTCGGCCGCGAGCCCGACGGAGTACTACGTCTGGCAGGTGCGCACCTCGCCGTGCAGCAACTCGACCCCGGTCGCGCTGCGCGACGCGCAGCGACGCCTCGCCGACACCCACGACGTCACGGTGCTGTCGACCACCGGGCTCAACGGACACGACGGATGCCACTACTCCTACGTCGACGGCTACCGCGACATGGGCGACCAGGCTGCGAACGTGATCGGGCGCGACCTGCTCGGCGGCAACGCGACGGGCGTCGCCGCACCGAATCCGATCAGCGCGGCGTACTCGAACTCCGCGCGCACGACGGTCACCGTGCAGGTGCGGCCCGGCGCCGAGGGGGCGGAGACGCTCACCGTCGAGGCGGGTGCCGCCGCCGACTTCCGCGTGACCGGTGCGACCGTCACCGCGGTGACGGCGCAGCCCGGCGCGCTGCAGCTCACGCTGTCGGCGCCGGCCGCCAATGCGGCGACGGTGTCGTACCTCAGCCACATGCGTTCCGGGCCACGGGTGCTGAGCCCGGGCGGCGTCGGACTCCTCGCTTTCACGATGCCGATCGCCGACGTCTCGATCACCGCGACCGCCGACCCCGCACGCCTCGTCACGGGCGGCACGACGACCGTCACGGTGAACGTCGCCAACGGCACCGCCGACCCGGTCTCGGACGTCTCGGTCTCGCCCGAGCTGCCGAGCGGCTGGTCGGCCTCCCCGGCCTCGACGACGCTTCCCGATCTCGCCGCCGGCGAGACGGCGACGGCGACGTTCACGGTGACCGCGTCATCGTCGGCCCTCGGTGCGCTCTCACTGCCCGTGACGACGCGATTCACCACCGACGACGGCGAGCGCACACGAACGGCGCAACTGGCACTCACGAACTCGTGCTCGGCCGAGCCGCTGCGCCCGGTCGCCGTGACGAGCGTCGGCAGTGAGGAGACCGCCAGCGAGGACGGCCGCGCCGCGAACGCGATCGACGGCAACGCCGCCACCATCTGGCACACGCGTTATTCGTCGAACACGCCCGCGTATCCGCACGAGATCGTGCTCGATCTCGGCGGGTCCTCATCGGTGTGCGCGTTCAACTACCAGGGTCGGTCCGTCGGCACCAACGGCAACATCGGCGGCTATGCGGTGTACACCTCCAACACGCCCGGCTCATGGGGCAGCCCCGCGGTGACGGGGACCTTCGTGACGGGCTCGGCGCCGCAGTCGGTGTATTTCCCGCCGCGATCGGCGCGGTACGTGAGGCTGGTCGCCACGAGCCCGGCCGTCCCCGGCCATGCCTGGGCGACCGCCGCCGAACTCTCGGTCGACGCGGTGCCCGCGGTCACGGCGGAGTCCCGCTGCATCGGCTCGAAGGCCTACGTCGCGGTGAAGGCGACGAACCTCGAGAGCGGACCGGTCTCGATCGTCATGTCGTCGGCATTCGGCTCGAAGACGTTCGCGAGCGTCTCGGCGAGCAGGAGCGCGGTGCACTCGTTCGCCGTGCGGGCGGCGGACGTGGCCGCCGGGCAGGTCGAGGTGACCGCGACACCGCTCGAGGGCGGCGGAGCGCCGGTGTCGAGCACGGCGAGGTTCACCGGGATCGCCTGCGGATAGGACTCAGGCGGCGACCCCGAGCGGAGTGCTCGGGCGGAGACCGGAGTCGAGACATCCATCATGGTGATCCCGGCTCCGGCTCCGGCTCCGGCTCCGGCTCCGGCTCCGATGTCGATGCCGATGTCGCGTGGCTGCGCTGCGCGGAACCGGTCAGACCTCCTCGGCGAGCCGCCGTGCCTCCGCCGCCTCGGTGAGGCGTCCGAGCGCCTCGAACGAGTCGGCGAGCGCGATGCGGCCGAGCGAGACGGCGTCGGCCTGCCCGTCGAAGCGTTCGACCGCCTGCCCGATGAGTACGAGGGCCTCGTCGTGGCGCCCCTCCGACTGCAGCACGCGACCGGCGAACAGCATCGACCCGCCGGCCGGCCGCGTTGCGCCGACCGCCTCGAACAGCTCCGCCGCGGTCAGCGCCGTCGAGACGGCCTCCTCGGGGCGGGAGAGGGCGGCGAGGCCGCGTGCGCGCGAGTCGACGACATCGGCGAGCAACCAGTCGGCGCCGTGTTCGCGGGCGAGCGCCGCGACCTCGTCGAGCCGCTCCAAGCCGCTCGGTTCGCCGTGCTCGAGGGCGACCTGTCCGAGCAGGTGCAGCGCGTCGGCGAGCGAGGCCACCGCGTCGGGGTCGCGGCGCGCGTCGGCGACGGCGCGCTCGAGCACCTCGATCGCCTCCCCTGGGTACCCGAGGCCCGCGAAGAGCCGGCCGAGATCGAGCAGCACGGCGACGGCCCCCGGCCACGCCTCGGCCTCCTCGAAGAGATCGGCGGCCGCGTGCCAGGTGCCGGATGCCGCGGCGAACTCATCCTCTCCGCGGAGCGCCGTGCCGAGCAGGTGCAGGGTCTCGGCCTTGGCGGCCGGCGGAGCCCCCGCGGCATCCTCGGCCTCGAAGACCTCCTGCAGCACCTCCACGGCCTCGCCGAAGCGGCCGGCGCGGAGCAGTTGGCGGCCGAGGCCGTAGCGCACGCCGACGAGTCCTGACGACTCGGCGAGCTCGGCGTGCTGCACCGCGAGGCGGAGCCGCGCAACGGCGTCGTCGGGTCGCTCGAGATCGTCGAGGATCGCGGCGGAGAGCTGGCAGTCCTCGATGACGCGCGCCCTGGCATCGACCGCGAGGTCGAGTTCGAGTGCCGCCTCCGCCGCCGCCAGTGCTGCCTCGAGGTCGCCGCTTCCGGCGAGAAGCCGCGCCCGGAGCCGCTGCGATTCGGCGCGGCGGACCCGCGTCGGCTCGGCATCGGTCGCCCGATCGAGCAGCGGGAGCGCTGCCGCGGGCTCGTCGCCCTGGGCCGCGACGTAGGCCGCCAGCTGGAATGCGGCGCCGACGAGCATCGCGTCGGGTGCGGGGGCACGGTCGAGCACGGCGATGGCGGTGTCGATCGCCGTGCCGGCCCCTTCGGTGTCGCCGGTCTCGGCACGCAGTGGCGAGATGCGCAGGGCGACGCGAGCGGCGAGGTCGTCGGCACCCGCCTGCAAGGCGGCCCCGAGCTCGTGTTCGAGTGCCGGCAGGTCGGCGGCGGTGGCGGCGCCGGCGAGCAGGAGCCCGTGGCGGGCGAGCGCGTCGGCGAGCGCTGCGTCGCCTGCCGCGCGCAGGGCGGCGATGCGGGCGGGCAGCTCCTGCTCGGCCTCGTCGAGCCGCTCCGCAGCCACGAGCCCCGCGAGGCGGATGCCGATGAGCTCCGCCCGTCGGATGTTCGTGACGGATGCCTCGGCCGCGCCCTGCTCGACTGCGGCATCCGCGACCTCCGCCTCGAGTGCGGCGAGCCCCTGACCTGCCGCGGCGAGTGCCCGGTCGATCTCGCCGAGTGCAGCGAGCTCACGGGCGCTGTCGAACCAACCGCCGGCGTCGACGGGTTCGGCGGCGGCCGGCACGGGAGCCGTGAACGACTCGCTGCTGATCGGCACGTCGTAGCGCTCGCCGCGGAGCGCGCGAGTGGCCTGCAGCCGGTCGGCGAGGTGGCGGTTGCCGTTGCGGCGGTCGAACTCGTCGCCGATGGCCGCTGCGGCGGCCCACGCGACGAGGCTGAGCTCTGCGGCCGTCCACGGGCCATCGTGCGCGCCGAAGAACGGCTCGAGTTCAGCGGCGTCGGCGCCGCGCACGACGGTGTCGCCGTGTCCGGCATCGACGACGGTGTCGAGCAGCAGGCCGGCTGCGGCGAGGGCGCTGAACTGGGCACGCTGGTTCAGGCGGTCATGGGCGATCCACGCGATGTGGCGCTCGAGCATCGCGAGGCCGCGGGCCTCGTTGCCGGTGATCGCGCAGAAGACCAGGTGGTTCGCGATGATGCCGATGTTGTCGGCGTTGCCGCGTGCATCGCGGTAGCTGCGAAGGTGGAAGGACTTCGCCCGCTCGAGTCGGCCCGCCCTGAGGTACGGCAGCAGCGCGTCGGAGAGCGCGTGCTCGGGCTCCTCGCCGCAGCTGAACCCGCCCTCGACGATCTCCTCGTAGAGCGCGATGGCCTCGTCCTCGCGTCCGGTGGCGGCGAGGTAGGCCGCGCTCTCGCTGCGCACGCACGCGTCGCAGTGGCTGTAGTCGTCGCGCTCGGTGGTGGTCAGCACGCGGTAGGCCGAGGCGGCCTCGTCGAGCCATCCGTTCGCGAACGCCGCACCGAACCGGGCCATCGCGACCCCGCTCTGTCCGACGCCCGCGCGTTCGTACCGCGCCTGCATGTCGTCGAGCACGCCGCGGATGTCGGCGGCCGGGAACGCGGGGCTCGCCGAGAGGGTGCCGGCCATCCACTTGTACTGCCAGAGCAGGTCGGTGGCGCTGTCGTCGGGCTTCGCGGGGAAGCGCGATGCGTCGGCGTCGTGCTTGCCGAGGCACCACGCGAAGGAGCTGAGCAGTGCGTCGGTATCGCCGGTCATGTTGGCTGACGACGCGAGGCGCATGCGCGCGCGGTACTCCGAGAACTCGTCGCCCGACTCGACCGCGATCGCGATCGCCTCGTCGATCAGCGCGCGCTCCTCGGGTCCGAACGGCGTCTGGTCGACCTGCTCGAGCAGTTCGTCGATGCGGATGGTTTCGGACACGGGTCTCCCTTGGCGGTCGATGGTCGATGGTCGGAGGTCGGCAACGGCTCGGTGTCGGGCCCGGAGCGTGCCGGCCGGTCAGCGGGCGAGGCTCAGTGTCACGAGGTCGGTGAGCGCTTCGGTCAGCATCGCCCGCTCGCGGGCGCGGAGCGGTCGATGGCCCGCGAGCAGCGCCTGCACGTAGAGCAGGCGGATGGTGCGGTCGAACACGGCGCCGTCGACGTCGCCCGCGAGGGTGCGCACGAGGGGGTTGTCCCAGTTGAGGCAGAGCTTCGCCCGCGCGGCGGCGCCGCCCGCGACGGTCGCCGGGCTCTCGTCGATCCGTCTGAGCACCCCGCTCCAGAGCGGGCCGGTCATGTCGCGGGCGGCGCCGCGCGTGATCGACCGCAGCACCTCGGCGTCGGCGAGGTAGAGGCTCGCGAGATCGCTCGGCGCGAAACGGCGCACGCTCGGCTCGCAACCGACCTCGGCGAGCACTGCGCCGGCGCGGGACTCGAGCGCGAGTGCTGATGCGCGATCGGCGAGCGGCGGCACGTCGAGCGAGTCGAGCTCGCCCGAGACCGTCACGCGCTCGACGGTGACGCCGTCGAACAGCAGCGGGAGCCGGCGCAGGATGTCGGCCTCGTGGACGTACCCGCCATTCACCACGGCTCGCGAGGCCGGCACGATGCCCGCGATCTGGCGGAACTCGTCGACGGTCTCGGTGTAGCGCACGTGCGGGTGCCTCCGTACGAGTTCGTCGATCGTCATCACCCCGATCGAGGTCTCGACCGTGAGCCAGCGGGTGATGAACCCCGCGAGCTCGTCGTCGTGCAGCAGGAGCGACTTCAGCCCGAGGTGGTGGATGCCGACGAACTCGGCCAGGCGGGCGGGGCGCTCGACGGCGAGCCGCATGACCCAGGCGCGGATCGCCGCGCCGAGCTCGCCCCGAGTCGCCTCGAGTGATTCGTCCTCGATGAGGTGCTCGCGCGACGCCGTGGGCCGCAGGCCCGTCGAGTCCACGACGGCGCGCGCGAAGAACGCCCAGTCGGGCAGCAGCTCGTCGGCGCGGGGGTCGACGAGCATGCCGCCGAGGTAGACGCGGTTCGCCTGGCGCGCGCCGGGCGTCGGCGGGAACGGCAGCACGAAGGCCGTGCCGTGCGTGTCGGTGGCGGTGGAGTGCAGTTCGATGACCTCGAACGGCGCCGCGCCGACGACCTCGCGTCCGAGCTCGCCGATGTCGTCTCGGGCGTCGGCACGAGCCTCGCCCGTGAGGGCGAACACGGCCGGTCGGCCGATGCGGTCGAAGCTGCCGTCGCCGGAGCCCAGGAGGATCGGGATCGGCAGGTACTCCGCGTAGCGGCGGGCGAGCTCGCGCAGGCTCGCCGGCGAGCAGAGCTCGGCCTCGTCGGCGCGCGGCACGAGCGAGACGGTCGTGCCCACGGCGATTCCGGATGCCTCGGCGCCCTCGAGCACTCGCACCGTGAATGTGCCGTCGGTGCTGCCGACCCACTCGACGGGATCGCCGCCGCGAGCGGACCGCGACCGCACGACGATGCGGTCGGCGATCATGAAGCAGCTGAGCAGGCCGATGCCGAACTGCCCGAGGAACCCGGCGCGGGGCAGGTCGAACAGATCGCGCTTCGAGCTGCGACCGACGGTGGCGAGCAGCTCGCCGACCTCATCGGCCGTGAGGCCGACGCCGTCGTCCTCGAAGCGGAGCGCCGGCTCGCCTGCCGTCGGCGGGTGGATGCGAACACCCCATGCGGCATCGCGGCGCCCCTCGTGCTCGGCGCGAGCCGTGATGGCGTCGCGCCCGTTCTGTATGAGCTCGCGGAGGAAGACGTGGGGGCCCGAGTAGATGTGGCGGCTCAGGAGGTCGACCACGCCGCGGAGGTCGACGAGGAACGGGCGCACGTCAGGCGCCTGCTCGGCCGTCACGCGGTCAGCCAGATCGCGCTGGCCGCGCCGCTCGGCAGTTCGTGCGTCGCTCCGGCGATGCGCACGCGCGCACGCGCGTCGTCGTCGACGGACTCGATCTCGAGCTCTACGCCGGGGTGGACGCCGGCGGTCTCGAGCTCTCGCAGCAGGCCGGGGTCGCGATCGCTGATGCGGATCACGCGTCCGAGATGCCCGCGGGTGGCCTGGTCGGCCCGCACGAACGGCTCCGCGGCGATCGAGCCGTCGGCGGCGGGGATGGGGTCGCCGTGCGGGTCGCGCAGGGGGCGCCCGAGCCGAACGTCGATCGCCTCGAGCAGGCGGTCGGAGATGGCGTGCTCGAGGATCTCGGCCTCGTCGTGCACCTCGTCCCAGCCGTAGCCCATCTCCTGCACGAGCCACGTCTCGATGAGCCGGTGGCGACGCACGACCGCGAGGGCCAGCACGGTGCCCGCGTCGGTGAGTCGCACGGCGCCGTAGGGCACGTGCAAGACGAGGCCCTGGGCGGCCATCTTCTTGACCATCTCGGTGACCGACGACGGGGCGACGCCGAGCTTGCCGGCGAGCACCGAGGGCGTGATGGGGTCGGGTTGCCACTCGGTGTGCGAGTACACCGTCTTCAGGTAGTCCTCGATGGCGGGATTCTTGCTGCTGGGCATCGGCCCCAGACTATCGGGAGCCCCGCCCTTCGAGTCGGCCGCCCACAGCCGTTCAGGCGCCCGTGAACACGAGCCAGAGCAGCACGCCGTTGAGCGTGATCAGGAACACGGATGCCGCGATGCCGGCCGCCGTCGTCGCCCAGTGGTTCTTCCACTGGCCGAGCACGCCCGACCTCGCCGTGAGTGCGACGAGCGGCACGAGGGCGAAGGGGATGCCGAACGAGAGCACGACCTGGCTGAGCACGAGCGAGAGGGTGGGGTCGAAGCCGAGCCAGAGGATCGTGAGCGCCGGGATCAGGGTGACGAGCCGTCGGAGGATGAGCGGCACCCGCACGTGCAGCAGCCCGTGCATGATCTCGGCGCCGGCGTAGGCGCCCACCGACGTCGACGCGAGCCCCGACGCGAGCAGGCCGACCGCGAAGAGGGTCGCGATGACGGGTCCGAGTGCCACGCCGAGGGCCGCATAGGCGCCCTCGAGGCTGTCGGTGCCCTCGACGCCCGCGAGATTGACAGCGGCGAGCAGCAGGATGCAGAGGTTCACGGTGCCCGCGATCGCCATCGCGATCGAGACGTCCCAGCGGGTGGCGCGGAGCAGCAGCCCCGTCGGCACATCCGTCGCCGTGCCGGGAAGCAGCTCGGGAGCCTCCGAGCGGCGGCTGATGCCGAAGCCGTGCCACGCGGGCTTGGGCGTCGCTGCCGATGGGGAGGTCGACAGCGACGCGGCACGGCGCGTGACGAAGCGGTCACGGCTGAGCGCGGAGTGGGCGTAGATCGCGTGCGGCATGATCGTCGCGCCGAGGATGGACGCGGCGAGCAGCACCGAGTTCGCGTCGGCGAAGCGCGGCACGAGTCCGCCGAGGAGCCCGGCCGGGTCGGGCGGCGCCACGAAGACGCCGACGGTGAAGCCGATCGCGATGATGATGAGCAGTCCCATGATGACGAACTCGAAGGTGCGGGGCCCGCGCCGCGACTGCAGCACGAGCAGCCCGATCGAGACGGCGCCGGTGATGAGTCCGCCCCACACGAGCGGAACGTTGAAGAGCAGGTTGAGTGCCACGGCGCCGCCGATCACCTCGGCGAGGTCGGTCGCCATGGCCACGAGCTCGGCCTGCAGCCAGTAGGCGCGACGGCCCCAGCGATTGCGGATGCGCCCGCCGAGCACCTCGGGCAGGCTCCGGCCGGTCACGATCCCGAGCTTCGCCGAGAGGTACTGGATGAGCCACGCCATGACATTGCCGAGCACGACGACCCACACGAGCAGGTAGCCGTACTGCGCCCCGGCGGTCATGTTGCTCGCGACGTTGCCGGGGTCGAGGTAGGCCACGCCTGCGACGAGGGCCGGGCCGATCAGCCAGGCCACTCGGGGCACGGATGTCGCGCGCCCGCGCTGCCCGGCGGGCTCGCCCTCGGGCGCTGGATCGTTCGTGGTCGTCTCGTCGTCGAGCGTTTTCGGCATACCGAAAACGTACCAAGATTTCGGCGCACCGAAAAGCTTTCGTCACGGCAGTTCCATGCGCGGTGCGGCAGCGCCGGGTTCAGCCGACGGAGGGGATCGCGGCGGGCCGCCGCGCCGCGAGCTGCGCAGCACTGCGGATCGCGTCGGCGAAAGCGAGCGGAGCCTCCTGCGGGAGGTTGTGGCCGGCGTGCGGCACCTGCCGATGCTCATGCGGGCCGACGAAGCGGGCGCCGGCGACGGCGGCATCCCGGGCGGGGAAGTTGCCGTCGGCGAGCCCGTCGAGCGTGATCGCCGGCACGGTGATCGGGGGAAGCTGCGCCAACTGCGCTTCGAGGCGGGAGTACTCGGGTGCGCCGGGCACCTGGAACAGCCGGTGCCGGTAGGAGTGGATCACGACATCGACGTAGTCGGGGTTGTCGAATGCCGCCGCTGCACGGTCGAGTTCGGCCGCTCCGAATTCCCAGTCGGGGGAGTTGCGCCGCCAGATCACCTCCGCGATGCCGCGACGGTTCTCGGTCAGGCCGGCACGACCGCGCTCGGTGAGGAAGTAGAAGAAGTACCAGAATCCCGCTTCGAGGTCCGGACGGATCGGCTGCATCGAGGCGCTGATGTCCTGGATGAGATATCCGTTGACGGAGACGAGTGCGGTGACGCGCTCGGGCTGGAGCGCAGCGACGACGCACGCGGCACGACCGCCCCAGTCGTACCCCGCGAGGATCGCCTGCGGGATCCGGAGCGCGTCCATCAGTTCGATGACGTCCTGTCCCAGCGCGGCCTGTTGGCCGCTGCGCGGCACGGAGCCGTCGAGGAAGCGGGTGCCACCGTGCCCGCGGAGGTAGGGCACGATGACGCGGAAGCCGGCCTCCGCCAGGTTCGGCGCCACGTCGACGTAGCTGTGGATGTCGTAGGGGAACCCGTGCAGCAGCAGCACCGGCGGGCCGTCTTCGGGTCCGGCTTCGAAGTACGCGACGTCGAGGTGCTCCGTCTCGACGTGTCGCAGCGGTTCGAGTCGAGGTGTCGCGCTCATGGTGTGCTCCTTCTCGTTGCCCGGATCAGGTTCAGACGGAACCCGTCACGAGCTTCGACCGGCATCGACCCACGGTTGTGACGTCCGTCACAGCTCGACGTGCCGCCCGGTCGTAGTGGGCAGGGGCATCCGCCGGGTGCGCCGTTCGCAGGACCGACTCGATCAGGAAGGCACGATCATGACCACGCACGTTCTCGACCCCGAGGCGCAGGCGATCGCCGACGCGACCTCGACACCCCCGTTCCTCTACCAGCTCGGCGCCGACGGCGCCCGCAAGGTCCTCGACGACCTGCAGGCCGCCCCGATCGACAAGCCAGATGTCGATGAGGAGTGGATCACCGTTCCCGCCGCCGTCGGCGACGTGCGGGTGCGGATCGTCAAGCCGGTCGGCTCGACCGGGCCCCTGCCGACGATCCTCTACATCCACGGCGGCGGCTGGGTCATCGGCAACTCCGCGACCCACGACCGGCTCGTGCGCGAGATCGCCGTCGGGGTCGACGCCGCGGTGGTCTTCGTCGAGTACGACCGCTCGCCGGAGGCGAAGCATCCGGTCGCCATCGAACAGGCCTACGCGACCGCCCAGTGGATCACGCGTTCCGGTGCCGACAAGGGGCTCGACGCCTCGCGCCTGGCCGTGGCCGGCGACTCGGTCGGCGGCAACATGACCGCGGTCGTCGCGATCCTCGCGAAGCAGCGCGGCGACGTGTCGTTCGTGCACCAGTCGCTCTACTACCCCGTGACGGATGCCGCGCAGGACACCGACAGCTACCGCGAGTTCGCCGACGGCCCGTACCTGACGGCCGCCGCCATGGCGTGGTTCTGGGACAGCTACCTGCCGGATGTCGCGAAGCGGGCCGACATCACGGCGTCACCGCTTCGGGCGACGACCGAGCAGCTGGCCGGGCTTCCCGAGACCTTCCTGATCACCGACGAGAACGACGTGCTCCGCGATGAGGGCGAGGCGTACGCGCGGCGGCTCGTGGAGGCGGGCGTGCGCACCACGAGCGTGCGCTACAACGACACGGTGCACGACTTCATGATGCTGAACCCGCTCCGCCCATCGGCCGCCGTCACGGCTGCCGTCGAGCAGGCGGTGCACATCCTGCGGAAGGCCCTGGGCCGGGGTTGAGCGAATGACGACCACGTGGATGACCGCGCCTCAGCGCACCGTGCTGGTGGTGGCGATCCTCGCCTCGTTCGCCGCGTTCCTCGATGGGAGCGCGGTGAACGTGGCCCTGCCCGCGATCAGCGCCGAGCTCGGCGGGGGACTCCCCTCGCAGCAGTGGGTGGTGGACGCGTACCTGCTGAGCCTCGGCGCGTTCATCCTGCTCGCCGGCTCCCTCTCCGATGCGTTCGGTCGCAGGCGCGTGCTGTTGACCGGACTCATCGGATTCGGGCTCACCTCGGTGGCCTGCGCGATCGCGCCGACGGTCGAGACGCTGATCCTCATGCGGGGCCTGAAGGGCGTCTTCGGCGCCCTCCTCGTTCCGAGCTCGCTCGCTCTCATCCTCGACGCCTTCAGCACCGGGAAGCAGAACCGTGCGATCGGGATCTGGACGGCGTTCACGAGCATCGCCTCGATCGCCGGGCCGGCGCTCGGCGGAGTGCTCGTCGATGCGCTGTCGTGGCGATGGGTGTTCGGCATCAACGTGCTGCCCATCGCCCTCGGCGTCGTGCTCGCGCACCGCCTCGAGCAGGATCCGCCCCGCTCCTCGGCGGCTCACGTGGACGTCGTCGGCGCGCTGCTCGGGGTCGCCGGGCTCGGACTCCCCGTGTTCGTGCTCATCGAGCAACCCCGATTCGGGTGGGAGTCGCCGATCATCATCGGTGCGCTCGTCGTCGGGGTCATCAGCCTGATCGGGTTCATCGCGTGGGAGCTCCGCACGTCGCAGCCGATGCTGCCCATGGGGATCTTCCGCGCGCGGAACTTCTCCGTCGGCAACGTCGCGACGTTCTTCGTCTACGCCGGGCTCTCGCTCGGCACGTTCGCGCTCGCGGTGTTCCTGCAGCAGAGCGCCGGGTACTCGGCGACGATGACCGGTCTCGCGATGATCCCGTCGAGCCTGGTGCTGATCGGCCTGTCCGCGTACATCGGGCGGCTGAGCGGCCGCGTCGGAACCCGGCTCCTGATGGGCGCGGGGCCGGTCATCGCGGGCGGCGGCTTCGCGTTGATGCTCGCCATCACCGACGAGGCCGACTACCTCACGCAGGTGCTTCCGGCCGTGATCGTCTTCGGCCTCGGCATGGCCGTGACGGTCGCCCCGCTCACGGCGACGATCCTCGGCGCGGTCGAACCGGCGCACGCGGGCATCGCCTCCGCGACGAACAACGCGGTCTCCCGGATCGCGGGCCTGATCGCCGTCGCACTCGCCGCATCCCTGGGCGGATCGGTGAGCATCGACCTCGACAGCTTCCACCGGCTCGTGGCCTCGTCGGCGATCGCCATGCTCATCGGCGGCGTGATCTCCGGCGTCGGCATCCGGGACACCGCGCGCCGCGCCGTGCGGCCACGCGTCCGCGCCGCTGCGGTCAGATCTGCTCAGGAGCGAGCAGATCCGCGTACTGCGGATTCTCGGCGATGAAGGCCGCGACGACGGGGCACCGCACCGTGATGCGCTGCCCCCGGTCGCGGAGGTCGTCGAGCGCGTCCGCGATGAGATCGGCGGCGATGCCGCGCCCGCGGAACTCGGGCGCGACCGTCGTGGTGAGCACGATGATGCGGCCGTCCACGACGTCGTAGCGGAAGCTCGCGATCTGCCGGTCGTCGATGATCGCGGCGTACACGTGCTCCTCGGAGCGATGGACCAGCCGGATCTCCGACGCGGTATCGGCCGAGGGGCGGTCGACGTCCTGGATGGAGCGGGTCGTCTCCTCGTCGACGAGGGCCACGGTGCCCTCGTCGAGGAAGCCCGCCCCGTCGGGATATCCGGCCGAATCGGGGTACTCGATCCGCTGATCACGATCGGTTGCGCTCATCATGTCCTCCAACGTTCGATCACGAATGGCGACAGGCACGGCGGCGGGTGGGACCAGTCGTGGTCTGCTTGGCGCAACCTCTGACGAAGCCACCTGAAACCCGGTACTCCCGCTCTTGCCTCACGACTCGGCCGAGCCTGTCATGAGCAATGACCGAGCGGATGGCGGAGTTGTGACCGACCGGCCGGACGACGCGTGCCTCCGGCCCCGGTCACAACACGCCGTCGTGTCCGGTCTCAGCTGTTACCGCCCCGCAGACGGCGGGAACGGTTCGAGAAGGGGAACAGCCATGTCAGATCAGAAGCCGACCGTCGTGTTCGTGCACGGCGCATTCGCCGAGTCCGCCAGCTGGAACGGCGTCATCGCGGCACTCTACGCCGAGGGTGTCACCTCGGTCGCGGTCGCCAACCCGCTGCGCAGCCTCGCCGGCGACGCCGCGTACGTTCGCGACGTGATCGCCTCGATCGATGGGCCGGTCGTGCTCGTCGGCCACTCGTACGGCGGGCTCGTCATCAGCGAGGCATCCGCAGGCAACGACCAGGTCGTCGGCCTGGTCTACGCCGCGGCGTTCGTGCCCGAACCCGGCGACAGCGCCTTCTCGCTCTCGGCGAGCGAGCCCGGCTCGACGCTGGGCGACGCCCTCGACGTGCGCCCCGTCTCGACGGGGGGCAATGAGTTCGTGATCCGCCGCCCCGCGTTCCGCGACCAGTTCGCCGCCGACGTGCCCGTGCAGGTCGCGGGCCTCATGGGTGCGACCCAGCGCCCGGTGACCGAGGCAGCGCTCACGGACGCCGTGCAGGCGGCGATCCCCGGCTGGAAGGACCGCCCGTCATGGCACGTCTTCGGCAGCGAGGACCGCAACATCCCGGTCGCCGTGCACCGGGCCGGCGCCCAGCGGGCGGGCTCGCGTGGCACGACCGAGCTCACGGGTGCCTCCCACGCCGTCAGCGTCTCGCAGCCCGAGGCGGTGGCCGCCACGATCCTCGAAGCCGTGCGCGGAGTGAGCGGCAACCGGGCGGCCGCGTAGGCGGCGTTCGCCGATCGCTGCCGGGTGCGCGCGACCCGTCTTCCGGTCCCGCGCACCCGCAGCAGCGGGTGGTGCTCGGAGTTCCCGAATCGATTTCCAGAATGCTGTCACAACCGCGCGTGCTCTCCGGTCTCAGTTGGAAAGGACTGCTGTCGTCCTCCACCGACTGACAGGATCAGATCATGGAAGCGAACCTCGACGAGGCGCTCGCCGCCTTCCAGGCCGTGCGCGGGCGGCTCTTCGGCATCGCGTACCGCATGCTCGGCAGCGCGAGCGAGGCCGAGGACATCGTGCAGGAGGCGTGGCTGCGATGGCAGGGCACCGACCGCACGGTCGTGCAGGACCCGCCCGCATTCCTCGCGACGGCCACGACCCGCCTCGCGATCAATGCCCTGCAGTCGGCGCGGAGCCAGCGTGAGACCTACATCGGCCCGTGGTTGCCCGAACCGGTCGACACGAGCGCCGACCCGACGCTCGGTGCCGAGCGTGCCGAGGCGCTCGGTTTCGCCGTGCTCGTCATGCTCGAGCGCCTCACCCCGACGGAGCGGGCCGCCTACGTGCTGCGCGAGGCGTTCGCCTACCCGTACGAGCAGATCTGCGAGATCGTGCAGGTCTCCGAGGCTGCCGCCCGGCAGCTCGTCTCGCGCGCTCGGAAGCATCTCACCGGTGAGCGCCGTCGAGAGGTCCCGCAGTCCGAACAGCGACGACTGCTCGGGGCGTTCCTGGCGGCGGCGAAGACCGGCGACCTCATCCAGCTGGAGCAGCTGCTCTCGGAAGACGTCGTCTCGTACACCGACGGCGGCGGGGTCGTGCGCGCCTCCAAGTTCCCGGTGATCGGGCGCGAGCGCGTCGCGAAGTTCGTGCGCGCCTTCCACACGCATTTCTGGAACGGCGTGGACATCACCGAGGCCGAGACGAACGGCCAGGCGTCGGTGATGCTCTCGAAGGACGGCGCCACCTTCGCCGTGGTCACCCTGGTCATCGGTGCACAGGGCATCGACCAGGTCCTGTGGATGATGAACCCCGGCAAACTCGGGGCTGTGACCGCTCGTGCCGCCGTATGACCTCGCTGCCCGCCTGCGCGCCGCGCTCGATCATGGAGACGAGCTCGCACTGGCGGGTGCTCTGAACCGCGACGTGTGCATGGTCGTCGATTCGGGCGACGAGGCGGGGGGAGAGCTGCGTGACCGCGGACGCGTCGTCCGTGGGCTGCGCGATCAGCAGGCGAGGCATCCGGATGCCTCGTGGGTCACCGTGCACGTCAACGGGCAGGCGGGTCTGGCGCTCCGACGGCCGAACGGCGAGGTCGTCGGTGTGCTCAGCATCGACGGCACGGCCGCGATCGCACGGCTGTGGCTCTGCACCTCACCCCGGAAGCTCGCCGGCTGGAATCGCCGCAGACCCGAGATCGACTGAGCGGATTCCGAGAATCCCGTCACAGATCCGATGGGCGCCCGGTCTGAGCTTCATGACGGCAGCGGATCCGCCGCGGCCCCGACGGAAGGCACCCAGTCATGAAGATCGTCGTCATCGGAGGCACCGGCCTCATCGGATCCAAGGTCGTCGAGCACCTCGTCGAGCACGGCCACGAGGCGATCGCGGCATCGCCGAACTCGGGCGTGAACACCATCACCGGTGAGGGACTCCCCGAGGTGCTCGTGGGTGCGAACGTCGTCGTCGACGTGTCGAACTCGCCGTCGTTCGCCGACGACGACGTGCTCGCGTTCTTCACGACGTCGACCTCGAACCTGCTCGCGGCCGAGCGTGCAGCCGGCGTGACCCACCACGTGGCCCTCTCGATCGTGGGCGCTGAACTCCTGCCGAGCAGCGGCTACCTGCGCGCCAAGGTCGCACAGGAGCAGCTCATCGAGGAGTCTGGGCTTCCGTTCTCGATCGTGCGCGCCACCCAGTTCTTCGAGTTCGCCGGACGCATCGCCGACGAGGCGACCGTCGACGGCGTGGCGCGGCTGAGCACGGGCCTCATGCAGCCGATCGCGGCAGCGGATGTCTCGGCCGCCGTCGCCCGGGTCGCCGCCGGCGACCCGATCAACGGCACCCTCGAGATCGGCGGGCCCGAGCGCTTCGGCCAGGACGAGTTCGTTCGCGTCGGCCTGACGGCGAAGGGCGACCCCCGCACCGTGATCGGCGACCCCGAGGCGCCGTACTTCGGCACGAAGCTGACCGGCACCGAGCTCGTGCCGCTGAGCGCCGACGCGCAGTTGTCGACGACGACGTTCGCCGAATGGCTCGCCGCGCAGTCGGCCCCGGTGAAGTAGCCCGCCATGCGCATCTCGGTCATCGGCGGCACCGGCCTCATCGGCACGCGACTCGTGGCGCAGCTCATCGCCGACGGCCATGACGTCGTCGTGGCGTCACGCGCGACCGGCGTCAACTCCTACACCGGCGAGGGTCTCGCAGAGGCCCTCGCCGGTGCGGAGGCGCTCATCGACGTCTCGAACTCCGACTACCTCGACGAGGCGGGCGCGAACGAGTTCTTCTACGGCTCGACACTGAACCTCCTCACGTACGGCGCCGCGGCGGGCGTGGCGCATCACGTCGCGCTCTCGGTCGTCGGCACCGACCGGCTCGCGCGCACCGAGGGCGGTTACTTCGCTGCGAAGGCGGCGCAGGAGCGGCTCATCCGCCAGTCGGGGCGGCCCTATTCGATCGTGCACGCGACCCAGTTCTTCGAGTTCATCGCGAACATCGCCGACGCCGGCACCGACCGGAACGTCGTGCGGCTCTCGCGGGCGCTCTTCCAGCCGATGGCCGCTGACGACGTCGCCGCCGCCGTGGCGACGGTCGCCGTCGGCAAGCCGGTGAACCGCGTCGTCGAGTTCGCCGGTCCGGAGCAGTTCCGCCTCGAGGAGCTCGTGCGACGCCGGCTCCGCGACCGCAACGACCTCCGCGAAGTGCGGGTCGATCCGCTCGCCCGGTACTTCGGCACCGACCTCGACGAGCGCGAGCTGCTGCCCGGCCCCGACGCGACGATCGCGACGACTCGATACGAGGAGTGGATCGACGCCGGCGGTCGGCCGAACGTGGCACTCGAGGGCACGCCGGCGTAACGCGATCGCCGGCAGAACACACCGCTGAAAGGACCCGCAGTGAACTCCGAAGCATCCCGTGATGTGCAACGCCCGCTCGAGGGAAAGGTCGTGCTCGTCACCGGGGCATCGTCCGGCATCGGCCGCGACACGGCGCTGGCACTGTCGGCGGCCGGTGCGCAGGTCGCCATCGGCGCTCGCCGCATCGATCGCCTCGCCTCCCTGGTCGAGGCGGCAGCCGGCGAGGTCGTGCCGCTGCAGCTCGACGTCACCGACCCGGTGTCGGTGCAGCGCGCCGTCGTCGATACGGTCGGCCACTTCGGCCGCCTCGACGCGCTCGTGAACAACGCAGGGCTCATGCAGAGCGGCCTGATCCTCGGTGCCGACGTGAGTGAATGGCGGCGAATGGTCGACACCAACCTCCTCGGCTCGATGTACGCGGTGCACGCCGCCCTGCAGTTCCTCCTCGAGTCGAAGGGCGCCGTCGTGCAGGTGTCGTCGACCGCCGCACGCTCGGCCTCGCTCGGCAGCGGCGTGTACGCCGCCACGAAGTTCGGCATCAGCGCTTTCTCCGAGTCGCTGCGCCAGGAGGTCACCCGTCGGGGCGTCCGGGTGATCGTGGTCCAACCGGGATTCGTCGACACCGAGCTCACGAGCCACATCACCGATCCGACCATGCAGGCTGCAGCAGCAGAGATCGCGGCGTCGATGCGCACCCTCCGTCCCGACGACATCGCGGCGGCGATCATCTACGCGCTCGGCCAGCCCGAGCACGTCTCGGTCAACGAGATCCTCGTCCGCCCGACCGATCAGGTGCAGTAGCGACGCCGGAAGGCGGGATAGCGTGGCAGGGTGAACGCAGAGCCCAGCGAATCGAGCGGCGAGCCGCCGCTGACCCACGGCGTCGGGCCGTGGCCCGGCGGCGAGGCGGAGTGGCCGGAGGATCCGCACTTCGACCCCGAGCTGCTCGAGCACGGCGACACGCGCAATGTCATCGACCGCTACCGCTACTGGCGCATGGACGCGATCGTCGCCGACCTCGACGAGCACCGGCACCCGTTCCACGTCGCCATCGAGAACTGGCAGCACGACATGAACATCGGCTCGATCGTGCGGAGCGCCAACGCCTTCGCCGCCGATACCGTGCACATCATCGGCCGCCGACGCTGGAACAAGCGGGGCGCGATGGTCACCGACCGCTATCAGCACGTCGTCTACCACCCGGATGTCGCGGCCTTCGCCGAATGGGCGCACGAGGCATCCGTGCCGGTGATCGCCGTCGACAACGTCGAGGGCTCCGTGCCGATCGAGGCGTTCGCGTGGCCCGAGCGCTGCGTGCTGCTCTTCGGGCAGGAGGGGCCGGGCCTCTCGGCCGAGGCCACCGACGCGGCCGACGCGATCGTCGAGATCACGCAGTATGGTTCCACCCGCTCGCTGAACGCGAGCGCCGCGGCCGCGATCGCCATGCACTCGTGGGTGCTGACGCACGCGGTGCCGGAGGCCTGGCGTGGGCGCTGACCCACGCCGTGCCGGAGGCCTGACAGACTTGGCCCGATGACGGTCATCGACAACGCGATCTACCGCGACGGCACGCGCGTCGCGACTCCGACGAGCCTCGACGAGACGTTCGAGCAGCGCGCCGAGCACGGCGGCTTCGCCTGGATCGGGCTCTACCGTCCCAGCGATGCCGAGCTCGACGCGCTCGCCGCGGAGTTCGGCCTGCACCAGCTCGCCGTGGAGGACACACGGAAGGGCCACCAGCGGGCCAAGCTCGAACGCTACGGCGACACGCTCTTCGTGGTGCTGCGCCCCGCGCGCTACCTCGACGCCGAGGAGGAAGTCGAGTTCGGCGAGCTGCACGTGTTCATCGGCCCCGACTTCGCGATCACGATCCGCCATGCGGAGTCGCCGAACCTCGCGCGTGTGCGCCGTCGGCTCGAGGCCGCGCCGGAGCTGCTCGCCAAGGGCCCCGAGGCGGTGCTCTACGCCGTGCTCGACGAGGTCGTCGACGAGTACGCGCCGGTCGACGCGGGTCTCGAGAACGACATCGACGAGATCGAGGAGCAGCTCTTCTCGGGCGACCCCGTCGTCACCAGGCGCATCTACGACCTCGCGAGCGAGGTCATGGAGTTCCAGCGCGCGACGAGGCCGCTCGTGGGCATGTTCGACGCGCTGGAGCGCGGCTTCGAGAAGTACGCGATCGACCTCGAGCTGCAGCGGTACCTGCGCGACGTGAAAGACCACGTGATCCGCATCGTCGAGCGCGGCGACACGTTCCGGCAGCTACTGCAGAACGCGCTGCAGGTGCACTCCGCACTCGTCGCGCAGCGGCAGAACGAGGAGACGAAGGTGCTCTCCGAAGCGGCCGTCGCCCAGAGCGAGCAGGCCAAGAAGGTCTCGAGCTGGGCGGCGATCATCTTCGCGCCGACGCTCGTGGCCGGCATCTACGGCATGAACTTCACGCACATGCCCGAGCTCGACAAGCCCTGGGGCTATCCGTTCGCGGTCGCGCTCATGCTCGCCTTCGCCGGCGTGCTGTACGGGCTCTTCAAGCGCAAGGGATGGCTCTGACCGCCGGCTTCCAGCGGTCCTTTCGCGCAGCCTCTTCCCGCGGCATCCGTTCGCGGTTACCGTTGGGGCATGACCGAGATCACCGATGATCTGCCCGCTCGACTCATGCACGAGGAACACGCCGGATGGCGGGCGATCGTCGAGGGCCGGGGCGGTGAGCACTACCAGCGCGCGATGACCCGTGACGCGCTCATGATCGTCGACGGAGCCGCGTTCGGGCGCGACGAGATCCTGACCGCGATGCGGAGCGCTCCGCCGTGGGACGAGTACCACCTGCACGAACCGGCCGTGATCCGGCTCGGCGATCGCGCCGGCATCCTCGTCTACCGGG
Organism: Agromyces sp. Root1464; assembly: GCF_001427265.1. Lineage (NCBI taxonomy): Bacteria > Bacillati > Actinomycetota > Actinomycetes > Micrococcales > Microbacteriaceae > Agromyces > Agromyces sp. Root1464. The sequence continues at coordinate 2,003,249 of NZ_LMFU01000002.1, read as the reverse complement.
CCGAGGCCCGTAGGGGCGACGACACCGTGAACCTGCGGATGTCGACGACCTACCTCATCGAGGGCGGTTCGTGGAGGGTTGCGGCGCACCAGCAGACCGCCGCCTGACGGAAGATTCCCCGTCGGCGCGCTCGACCGCGCCGCTGCGTGACGTCCCCCGGTTCTGCTCGGTGACGTCCCCCGGTTTGGGGTACGACGCCCGCTTCGCATCGGCCTACCCTTCAGGTGTGCGCGATACCGGCCACCTCGGCATCCGCACCGGGTGGGGCGCTCCCGCAGGGAGCGGCACCCCCAGATCCGAGTCGAGGGGAGACTCACCGATGTCCAACATCTCACGCCGTCTCACGGCAGGGCTCGCGGCGGTTCCGTTCATCGCCCTCAGCGTGCTCGGCGCCGGTGTCGCGGCCAACGCGACGTCGCCGGTCGACGGCGACCACAAGGTGCCGTACTGCCACGCGACCCACAGCGCCAAGAACCCGTTCGTCTACATCGAGACCGACAAGATCGCCGTCGTCAAGGCGCATGCGAAGCACCAGGACGACGAAGACGTGTACCCGGGCTTCTGGTACGACGACCACGGCACCCCGACGTGGTTCGAGGGGCGCGGCGACCCCGACTTCGCCGAGAACGGCTGCACAGGGGAACGTCCTCCGAGCTGAGCTGGTGCTCGACTCGGTGGTCGATCAGCAGGGGGAAGCGATCGACAGCTCGGGTGGGCCGGCCGGGGGGACGGCTCGCCCGAGTGATCTCGCGCCGCGTGCGCGCCGACTCGATCGGTGCCGAGCGACTCAGTCGGTGCCGAGGTCGAACGCCGAGGCCTCGTTCGCGGCATCCGTCGCCGCTTCGAGCTCGGACTCCGCAGGACCCGCGAGGATCTGCGCGGCATCGCCGACCGTGAGGTCGCCGACGAGCGCCGCGGTCGCGCCGCCCACGAGGTTCAGCCTCGCGTACTGCTCGAGCCGGGCGCGCGAGTCGGCGATGTCGAGGTTGCGCATCGTGAGCTGCCCGATGCGGTCTTCAGGGCCGAACGCCTGGTCGCCGACGCGCTCCATGGAGAGCTTCTCGGCCTGGTAGCTGAGCGCGGGACCCGTCGTGTTCATGATCGTGTAGTCGTCGCCGCGGCGGAGGCGTAGCGTCACCTCGCCCGTGACGGCGGAGGCGACCCAGCGCACGATCGACTCGCGGAGCATGAGGGACTGCGGGTCGAGCCAGCGGCCCTCGTACATGAGGCGCCCGAGACGGCGGCCCTCGTTGTGGTAGTTCGCGATCGTGTCTTCGTTGTGGATCGCGTTGAGGAGGCGCTCGTAGGCGATGTGCAGCAGGGCCATGCCCGGTGCCTCGTAGATGCCGCGCGACTTCGCCTCGATGATGCGGTTCTCGATCTGGTCGCTCATGCCGAGGCCGTGGCGGCCGCCGATGGCGTTGGCCTCGAGCACGAGCGCGACGGCGTCGTCGAACACGACGCCGTTGAGCGCGACCGGGCGGCCCTGCTCGAAGCGCACCGTGATGTCTTCCGTCTCGATCTCGACGGCTTCGTCCCAGAACTTCACGCCCATGATCGGCTCGACCGTCGTGATGCCCTCTGAGAGCTCCTCGAGCACCTTGGCCTCGTGCGTCGCGCCCCAGATGTTCGCGTCGGTCGAGTACGCCTTCTCGGCGGAGGCGCGGTAGGGGAGGTCGCGCTGCTGCAGCCACTCGCTCATCTCGGCGCGGCCGCCGAGTTCGGTGACGAAGTCGGCGTCGAGCCACGGCTTGTAGATGCGCAGTCGCGGGTTGGCCATGAGGCCGTAGCGGTAGAACCGCTCGATGTCGTTGCCCTTGTAGGTCGAGCCGTCGCCCCAGATGTCGACGCCGTCGTCGAGCATCGCGCGCACGAGCAGCGTGCCGGTGACCGCGCGGCCGAGGGGCGTCGTGTTGAAGTACGCCTTGCCGCCCGAGCGGATGTGGAAGGCGCCGCACTGCAGCGCCACGAGGCCCTCTTCGACGAGCGCGGCCCGGCAGTCGACGAGGCGCGAGATCTCGGCGCCGTACTCGATGGCGCGGCCGGGAACGGCCTCGACGTCGGGCTCATCGGGCTGGCCGAGGTCGGCCGTGTAGGTGCAGGGCACCGCACCCTTCTCGCGCATCCACGCGACCGCGACCGAGGTGTCGAGGCCGCCGGAGAAGGCGATGCCGACGCGTTCGCCGACGGGCAGGCTGGAGAGGACTTTCGACATGCCCTCCAGCCTACTTGGCGGTCGTGCCCTCTGACGGCGGCGCTTCGTGGGCCGGCCCTAGCCATCCCCCGTGCGCGGCAATAGACTCGCGCCACCCGGCCGTGCTGCATCACCGTTGCCGCCGCTCGTCGCACCTCTGGACGGGCCGGGCCGTCGGCCGACCCGGCCCGCGGAACTCCAGTCGCATCGAACGGAGACAGGGATGTACAAATCCAGAGTGATCGGGGTGGCCTCAGCCGCCGCCCTGACCATCGGCCTCATCGGCGCAGCAGCGGCTCCAGCCGTCGCCGCGACCGGGCCGGAGACCAGCTACCTCGTGCTCGCGCCCCAGGGCAAGAGCGTCGCGAAGGCCGAGGCCCGCGTCGCCGCCGCGGGAGGCACGGTCGTGGCCTCCTACGGCCAGATCGGCGTCCTCGTGGTGCGATCCACGAACACGGCGTTCGCCACCGCGGTCGCCGGAGCGGGGGTCCAGTCGGTCGCGTCGACCGACGGGCTCGGCACGACGCTCGTCGACGACGAGGAGAGCGTCGCCCTCGACGCATCCGCAGTCGAAGCCGCCGGTGACCCGACCGGCGAGCAGTACTGGAACCTGCAGTGGGACATGCAGCAGATCGACGTCGACCAGGCGCACGAGATCACGACGGGCGATCCGTCGGTCGTGGTCGGCGTGCTCGACTCCGGCATCGACGCGACCCACCCCGACCTCGCGACGCAGGTCGCGAAGGACCAGAGCGCCTCGTGCATCGGCGGCGTCGTCGACACGGCGGAGTCCGCGTGGAGCCCCTCGACCTCAGACCACGGCACGCACGTCGCCGGCACGATCGCCGCCGCCATCAACGGTGTCGGCATCGTTGGCGTCGCGCCCGGCGTGAAGGTCGCCTCGGTCAAGGTCGTCAACGACGACGGCTTCATCTTCCCCGAGGCGGCGATCTGCGGCTACCTGTGGGCGGCCGACCACGACATGCCGGTCACGAACAACAGCTACTTCATCGACCCGTGGGAGTTCAACTGCGTGAACGACCCGCGCCAGCGGCCGGTCTGGCAGGCCGTGCAGCGCGCGCTCGCGTACTCCACGGCGCAGGGCACCCTCACGGTGGCCTCGGCAGGCAACAGCAACGTCGACCTGCAGCACAAGTTCGTCGACTCGGCGAGCCCGAACGACGGCAGCTACCCGGTGGAGGACCGCACCATCACGGGCGCGTGCCGCGACCTGCCGGCGGAAGCGCCCGGCGTCGTGACCGTCTCCGCGGTCGGCCCGACCGAGTTGAAGAGCTACTACTCGTCGTACGGCCTCGGCGTCGTCGACGTGACGGCTCCCGGCGGCGACACCCGCTTCCGCACCGGTGGAGCCACCTCGACCCCGAGCGACGGCGTGCTCTCGACCATCTATCCCGGTGGGAAATGGGGCTACAAGCAGGGCACGTCGATGGCCGGTCCGCACGTGGCCGGCGTCGCGGCGCTCGCCGTGTCGGCGCACCCGGGCATGAAGCCGGGCGCACTCGCGTCGCTGCTCGAACGCACGTCCGAGGCGCTGCCGTGCCCCGTCGGCGTGTACGAGCCGCGCCCGGGCTACCCGGCCGTCTGCACCGGCGGCGAGCGCAACGGCTTCTACGGAGCCGGCAACATCAATGCGCTGAACGTCGTGCAGTAGGCGAACCGAGCGGATGTCGCTGCGAGGGGTCGGGCCGATCGGTCCGGCCCCTCGTTCGTGCGCCTCTCGGGCGCGAGAAGGCCCTCGCGATAAGGTGGAGTGTGACTCCAGACCAATCAGCACCGGAGCCCGAGGCCTCGCTCGCCGACGAACCCGAGGTGCGCCAGGCGCTCGCCGAGGGCGATCGCACGTCGGTCGCATCGGTCGTCGCGGAGCATCCGTCGTCGCCGCTCGCCTGGACCGAACTCGCCGACCTCGCCGATTCCGAGGGGCGCGCCATCGAGTCCTTCGCCTTCGCGTCCGTGGCGGCCGACCTCGCCCGCGCGCAACTCGTCGCCGGCGGATGGACGCTCGGCCACCCCGTCTCGTGGTCCGACGAGCCCAACCGCGCCTACCTGCGCGCCCTCGACACCCAGCGCCGTGCCGCCGAGAGCCTCGGCCTCGACGAGCGTGCGAGCGACCTGGCCGGAGAGCTCGCCGCCGCCGACCCCGAGGCCCCGGCCCGCATCGCGTCGGAGTTCACCCCGACCCAGCTGATCTCGATCGTCAGCGCTCACGACATCGCCGTCGACGCAGCCAACAACCACGCGGCATCCGTCGCACAGACCGGCGACGTCGTCGCCGAACCCGCCGCGTCCGACGCGGCAGGAGAGGACTGACATGCCCGCGGCCGTACTCATCGGTGCACAGTGGGGCGACGAGGGCAAGGGCAAGGCGACCGACCTGCTCGGCTCGCGCCTCGACTACGTCGTCAAGTTCAACGGCGGCAACAACGCCGGACACACCGTCGTCATCGGCGACGAGAAGTACGCCCTGCACCTGCTGCCGTCCGGCATCCTGACGCCGGGCGTCACGCCGGTCATCGGCAACGGCGTCGTGGTCGACGTCGAGGTGCTCTTCGAAGAGCTCGAAGGCCTCGAGGCACGGGGCGTCGACGTCTCGAAGCTGCGCGTCTCGGCGAACGCCCACCTCATCACGCAGTACCACCGCACCCTCGACAAGGTGACCGAGCGGTTCCTCGGCAAGCGCCAGATCGGCACCACCGGCCGGGGCATCGGGCCCGCCTACGCCGACAAGATCAATCGCGTCGGCATCCGCATGCAAGACCTCTTCGACGAGAACATCCTGCGGCAGAAGGTCGAGGGTGCGCTCGACCAGAAGAACCACCTGCTCGTGAAAATCTACAACCGTCGCGCGATCGCCGTCGACGAGATCGTCGACGAGCTGCTCGCGTACGTCGACCGACTGCGCCCGATGGTCACCGACACCGCCCTGCTGCTGCACCAGGCGCTCGAGCGCGACGAGACGGTGCTCTTCGAGGGCGGTCAGGCGACCATGCTCGACGTCGACCACGGCACCTACCCGTTCGTGACCTCGTCGAACGCGACGAGCGGCGGGGCGATCACCGGTTCCGGCATCGCGCCCAACAAGATCGACCGCGTCATCGCGGTGGTCAAGGCCTACACGACCCGCGTCGGCGCCGGCCCCTTCCCGACCGAGCTCTTCGACGAGTGGGGCGACTTCCTCACCGAGCAGGGGCACGAGTTCGGCACGACCACCGGGCGCAAGCGCCGCACCGGCTGGTACGACGCCCCCATCGCCCGGTACGCGTCGCGCATCAACGGCGTCACCGACTTCGTGCTGACCAAGCTCGACGTCCTCACGGGCATCGACCGCATCCCCGTCGCCGTCGCCTACGACGTCGACGGCGAGCGCTTCGACGAGGTGCCGGTCTCGCAGTCCGACTTCCACCACGCGAAGCCGATCTACGAGGAGTTCCCCGGCTGGACCGAAGACATCTCGGGTGCTCGCGAGTTCGCCGACCTGCCCGCGAACGCGCAGTCGTACGTTCGCGAACTCGAGGCCATGAGTGGTTCCCGCATCTCGGCCATCGGCGTCGGCCCCGGGCGCGACGAGATCGTCACCCTGCACGACCTGCTCGGCTGACCGCCGCCTGCCCAGGCGGGCTCGTTCGGCACCGACGACGAAGGGGGCGGATGTCCGTGACATCCGCCCCCTTCCCTCTGTCTGCCGTGTCTACGGCGTGACGATGGCGAACGCCTCGTCGCCCGGGTCGATGACCCCGAGCAGCCGCTCGAGCACCGAGGCGTCGCCTTCGGTCGCGACGCCGGCCGACGTGGAGTCGCCGCCGAGGAGCGCCAGGAGGCGGCCCTTCGTGAGGCTGAGGGTCAGTTCGACGTCACCCGCGCCGTCCTCGAGGTAGATCAGCACGCCGTTGCGGAGCGTGATCCGGAACCGGCGATCGAGGTCGGTGAGCACGATCGCGAACGACAGGTCGAGGTCCCACGCCTTCGGCCCGTCGATCTTGATCGCGATCGCGTCGAGCAACTGCTCGGGGCTGAGCTGGGCCAGCATCGAGGGGGCGCTGGTCTTCGTCGGGGTGCCGAAGTTGCCGACGCGCAGCTCGGTCGCTCCGGAGAGGAAGAAGTTGCGCCACGTGCCGTTCTCCGAGCCGTAGGCCAGCTGCTCGAGCGTGTCTGCGTACAGCGCCCGAGCGGCCTCGTGGTGCTCGTCGACGAAGACGGCGTGGTCGAGCAGGGTCGCCGCCCAACGGAAGTCGCCGGCGTCGAACGCGGCCTGTGCGAGCTCGACCACGCGGTCGACGCCGCCGATCGCGTCGACGTAGCGCGTCGCGATCGCGGCCGGCGGGTGCGGCCACAGGCGCGCCGGGTTGCCATCGAACCAGCCGAGGTAGCGCTGCACGATCGCCTTGACGTTGTGGCTCACCGAGCCGTAGTAACCCCTCGTGTGCCACGCCCGCTCGAGCGCCGGCGGCATCTCGAAGTTCTCAGCGGCCTCGGCGGCGGTGTAGCCGCTGTTGACGAGCCGCAACGTCTGGTCGTGCAGGTAGGCGTAGAGGTCGCGCTGCACCGACAGGAACTCGACGATGTTCTCGCGGCCCCACGTCGGCCAGTGGTGCGAGGCGAAGACCGCGTCGGTGCGGTCGGCGTACCGCGTGATCGCCTCGGTGAGGTACTGCGACCACACGTGCGGATCGCGCACGACTGCTCCGCGCAGCGTCAGCAGGTTGTGCAGGTTGTGCGTCGCGTTCTCGGCCATGCAGAGTGCGCGGTAGCGCGGGAAGTAGAAGTGCATCTCCGACGGCGCTTCGGTGCCGGGCGCCATCTGGAACTCGATCTCGACGCCGTCGACGGTGTGCGTCTCACCCGTCGTCGTGATCTCGAGCGTCGGCACGATCATGCCGATCACACCGGTCGACGTGGTCTGGCCGAGGCCGGCGCCCACGGCGCCCTGCGGCCCGCGCTCGAGCGCCGCACCGTACATGTAGCCGGCGCGCCTGGCCATCGCCGTTCCGGCGTAGACGTTCTCGGCGACGGCGTGCTCGACGAAGCCCTCGGGGGCGATGATCTGCACCGTGCCCGCGTCGACCTCGCCCTGCGTGGTCACGCCGAAGACGCCGCCGAAGTGGTCGACGTGCGAGTGCGTGTGGATGACGGCGACGACCTTTCGGTCGCCGCGGTTCGCGCGGTACAGCGCGATCGCGGCTGCGGCGGTCTCGGTCGAGATGAGCGGGTCGATCACGATGATGCCCGTGTCGCCCTCGACGATCGTCATGTTCGAGAGATCGATGCCGCGCAGCTGGTAGATGCCCTCGACGACCTCGTAGAGGCCCTGTCGCGCGACGAGCTGCGACTGCCGCCAGAGGCTCGGATGCACCGTGTCGGGCGCATCTCCCTCGAGGAAGGCGTAACTGTCGTTGTCCCACACGACATCGCCGGCGTCGTTGCGCACGACCCCGGGCTCGAGCGCCGCGATGAATCCGCGATCCGCGTCGTCGAAATCACGCGTGTCGTCGAACGGCAGCTGCGCGAGCGCCCCCGCCTGCTGTGCCCGGATGGTGTTCGTGGCCGGCTTCTGATCCATGGAATGAAGTTCCCCCTTCGCGGGCGTGATCGCCCCCCGCCATCGTGGCAACCGCGCCGACCAGTCGCAAGGGAACGCGCCATGGCGGGCGGCTTCGGGTTCCGGAGACGACGAAGGGGGCGGATGCCCGTGGCATCCGCCCCCGTCGTACGTCTGTGCGTCGCGTTACTTCTCGGTGCCGATGGCCCCGTCGATGTTCTCGCGAACGCCATCGACCTTGTCGTGGTGCTCTTCGGGCAGCACCTTCTTGGCGGCCTCGGTGACGCCGTCGAGCAGCTTGTCGCTGATGTCCTCCGCCTGCTCGCTGTCGAGCGCGTCGGCGATCTTGTCCTTGTTGTCCTCGATGAAGTCTTGCGCCTTCTTCGTGATGTCGTCCAGAGAACCCATGGCCCCCACCTCTCGTTCGTCGTGGTCGTGCTTTCGTCATCGTAGGGGCGGCCCGGGTCGAAGGGAAGGGCTGCGACCTCGGGCGACCGGATCGTCGACGACCGGTCACCCGCCCGTCATCGGGGCGTGGCACACTCGAACGGTGACCGCATCGCGCCCTGCCGCGGCCGACCTGGTCGGCCGATTCATCCGCCTCAGCCCGTTCGACGTCGCCGACATCCCCGAGCTGCACCGGGCGCTCTGCCGACCCGAGGTCTACGCGGGCGGCTACGGCGGCGGCCCGGCCGGGCAGCCGGCCGACGTCGCGGCGTACGACGCGTTCGCACGCGCGTACTACTCGGCCGGCGAGGCGGCGATGCCGTGGACCGTGCGCCTGCGCGGCGGCCCCGACGACGGCCGGGTGGTCGGCGCCACGAAGCTCGCCGACCTCGACCTGCCGAACGAGTCGGCGCACATCGGCTGGACGGCCTACGACCCGGGCGTCTGGGGCACGGCGGTCAACCCAGAGGCCAAGCTGCTGCTGCTCGACCTCGCGTTCCGCAACGGATTCGGCCGGGTGAAGATCCAGGCCGACGCCAACAACGCCCGTTCCCGGGCGGCGATCGAGAAGCTCGGCGCGAAGCTCGACGGAGTCATGCGGCGGCACAAGCCCCGGGCCGACGGCAGCTGGCGCGACAGCGCCGTGTACTCCGTCATCATCGACGAGTGGCCCGAGGTGCGGGACCGTCTCACGGCGCGACTCTCGGCGTTCGGCGAGGAGCCCGTCGAGGTGCGCGAACGAAGTTAGCCCCAGAGCTCCAGCGCACCGTCGACCATCGCGGCGACGCCGCCCGCGTACGCGATCACGATCACGGCGATGCGCGCCGCATGGTGGGGGATGCGCTTGTGCAGGAGCTCGCCGAGGCCGAGGCCGACGAGCAGTGCTCCGATGACCAGCGGCCAGGCGCCGGGTTCGAGCTCGGGCAGCGCCCAGCCGGTCGCGCCGAGCTTGCCGACGAGTGAGGCCACCCCGATGACCACGAAGTAGGGCTGCGCCGTGGCGGCGAAGCCCACCTGCGGCCAGCGCGTCGCCACGGCGTAGACGCTGAGCGCAGGCCCGCCGACGCCGGCCGAGGCGTTCATGAAGCCGGATGCCGCACCGGCGATGATCGCCGGAGAGCGACCCGTCGCGACGTGGTCGGTGCGGGTCACGAGGAGCGAGACCGTGAGCGCCACGACGACGAGCACGCCCACGCCGAGCTGGAGCACCGGCCCGGGCAGCCAGGCCGCGACGAGGGCGCCGACGACGGTGCCGACGAGGGCGGGAACGACGAGCCATCCGAATCTCGTCCAGTCGACGAGCTTCCACACCCTCGGCAGGATGAGGAGCGAGGAGAGCACGGCGCAGAGGTTCACGAGCACGACGCCGTCGAACGGGCCGAGCAGGATCACGAGGGCGGGCGCGGCGATGAGTGCGAAGCCCATGCCCGTGATGCGCTGCGCCAGTGCGCCGACGAGCACGGAGACGGCGACGGGCAGGAGCACCGGGCGAGTCTACCCGGGCTGCGGCTCGGCGCTCAGCGGGTCGAACGGCGGCGCAGGCGGGCCGTGGAGAGCGCCGTGACCCCGACAACGAGAGCGCCGAGCGCCATCCACGCGGCGGTGCCGAGGGCGGGATCCACGCCGGTGGCCGGCAGTGCACCGGCCGTTGCTCCGCCGGCGGGCGGCGTCGGCGGCGGCGTGGGCGTCGGCACGTCGGCGAGGATCACGAAGTCCTGGTCGCTGAACACCTCGCCCGCCTCGGTGATCGTGACGGTGAGCGTCGAAGGCCCGACGGCGGTGTACCCGGCCGGCACGGTCAGCGTCATCGTGTACTCGCCGGGCGGCAGCGCGGCGACCGCGTAGCTCCCGTCGGGGTCGCTCGTGAGCGGCGTCGGCCCATCCGGCCCCGTGACCGTGACCGCGGCACCGGGGAACGGTGTGCCGTCGTCGGTGAAGACGGTGCCTTCGATGCTTCCGAGCTTCGCGATGGCGAAGTCGACGCCGGTCACGTCGCTCGTCGCCACCGACTCGTCGCGGGTCACGGGGCCGACGGCGACGGCGCCCTCGGGCGTCGTCATCGTCACCGTGTAGTCGCCGGCAGGAAGCAGCGGGAAATGGTAGCCGCCATCGGCGCCTGTGACGGTCGAGAGCGTGCCGCCGGGCCCGGTCGCGGTGATCGTGACACCGGGCACACCGGCTCCCGCCGCGGTGACGGTGCCCGAGAGCGACGGGTTCGCGGCGACCACGAAGTCCACCCCCGTGATCGGCGTCTCGACGCCGTCGGGAACGGTGAACTGCGGCGGGCTCGACGTGACGGTGTAGCCGCCGGGCGTCGTGATCGTCGCCGTGTAGTCGCCGACCGGCACCTGGTCGAAGAGGTAGTTGCCGTCGCTGTCGGTCGTCGTCGTGACGTCGCCGATCGTGACCGAGACGCCGCCCATCGGGTTGCCCTCGGAATCGGAGACGTTGCCCGAGACGGCGACCGGCACGATGTCGCGCATCGTGAAGTCGACGACCGCATCGGTGGTCGACAGGTCGGCCGGCTTCCGGGAGGCGTCGACGGCGATCTTCCCCGAGGGCAGCACCGCCTCGACGGTGTACCCGTCGGTGGCGAAGAAGCCGGGGAATCCGTAGAGCCCGCCTCCTGCGGTGGTCGTGGTGGCGACGACGGCGCCGGAGGCGTCGATCAGGTTGAGCGCGACGCCGTCGACCGGGCCCGTGCCGGAGTCGGTGACGGTGCCGGTGATGTCACGAGCGAGGGAGGCGAACCAGGTCTGGTAGACGGGCAACCCTGCACGTCGGGTGAAGATGAACGAGAGCGAGCTGATCGGCACCGAGGGCTCGAACCAGGCCGCCGCTCCGCTCGTGTCGCTCGCCGCGTCATTTCCGGTGAGCGTCATGGTCGCCGGGTTCCACTTCGCCACGTCGAGGGCGTTGCCGTCGCACGAGGGCTTGCCGACCACGCCGGGCGCGCAGTAGTTGAAGCCCTCCTTGAAGCCGAGCTCTGCGGCCGTGAGTGCCGCACCGTCGGCGCCGACCGCGGAGATGCGCACCTGGTCGGCATCGATGTCGCCGAGCACGAAGGTCCAGTTCGACGACGGCGTCGGGGTCGGGAACGAGTACGTCGTCGTCGACGCGCCTGCAGGCGTGTCCGCCTTCGGCCGGAGGTTCAGGTAGGGCTGGTTCCGGCTCGACCCGTATTTCGCGCCGACCGGCGTGCCCTCCGAGAGCCACGTCGACGCCCCCGAGATCACGCCGACCTGCCCGGCCCGCGAATCGCTCGTGACCGAGGCGGCGAGCGCCGGCTGCCCCGCGAGCGTCATCGTGGTCTGATACGCGCCGCCGGTACCGGTGAGCGGCGCCCAGCCGGCCCAGTTCGCGGTCGTCACCGCCGAGGCCGGCGTGATGGCGACCGTCGACAGCACGGCTGCGGTGATGAGGCCGGTGAGACCGGCGACGAGCATGCGATTCCCCCGAAGCATGGCGACCAGCATATTGGGGTGAGCCGGTCGGCGCATCCGTTGCGTCAGCGCGCGAGCCGCTCCGGCACGTGCAGCCGGGTGAGGAAGGCGTCGGCGCCTCGGGGAATGCCACGGCGATCGCCCCGGGAGACGAGCACCGTGACGAGCACCGCGAGCGGGACGGTCCATGCCGCGGGTTGCTCGAGGAACGGGCGGAGTGCGGGCGCCGCAGCCGAGAGCAGCGGGCCGCCGAGGATGGCGCCGCCCGAGAGCAGTGCGCCGGTGAGCATGCCGGCGATCGCACCGCGTGCGGTGAGCCCGCGCCACCAGATGCCGAGGATCAGCATGGGGCAGAGCGTCGACGCGGTGAACGCGAAGACGAGCCCGACGCTGCCGGCGAGTCCGGTCGACTCCGTCGAGAGCGCCACGACGAGCGGGATGAGCGACGAGGCCACGGCCGCGATGCGGAATCCCCGCACGCTGCCGCCGAGCAGGTCCTGGCTGATCACGCCCGCGAGCGAGACGACCAGCCCGGAGGAGGTCGACAGGAACGCGCCGAACGCGCCCGCGATGACGAGGGCCGTGAGCAGCTCGCCCCAGATGCCCGGCACGAGGCGGCCCGGCAGCAGGAGGATGAGGGCATCCGCTTCGCCCGAGGCCGCGAGATCGGGGGCGAACGCCCGGCCGAGCAGGCCGAACACCGTCGGGAAGAGATAGAACACCGAGAGCAGGGCGAGCACGATGACCGTCGTGCGCCGGGCCGCGACCCCGTCGGGATTCGTGTAGAACCGCACGAGCACGTGCGGCAGGCCGAGGGTGCCGAGGAGCAGCGCGACCATGAGCGAGACGGTGCGGTAGACATCGAGGTCGGCAGGGCCGGCGGCGGGCGGGAAGGCCTCGGCCGGCGTGAGCTGCGCGGGCGGCTCGCCGCTGCCGAGGATGAGCAGCAGCGCCACGACGGGCACGGCGAGCGCGGTGAGCTTCAGCCAGAACTGGAAGGCCTGCACGAAGGTGATCGAGCGCATGCCGCCCGCCGCGACGATGACCGCGACGAGCACGGCGACCGCGACCGACCCGACCCACGACGGCAGTCCTGTCGTGATGCGCACCGTCAGCGCCGCCCCCTGCAGCTGCGGCACGATGTAGAACCAGCCGACGACGATCACGAGGGTCGAGGTCACGCGCCGCGCCCACGTCGACTCGAGCCGCGCCTCGGTGAAGTCCGGGATCGTGTACGCACCCGAACGCCGAAGCGGCGCCGCGACGAAGAGCAGCAGCATGAGGTATCCGGCCGTGTAGCCGATCGGGAACCAGAGGCCGCCAGAGCCCTGCAGCAGGATGAGTCCGGCGATGCCGAGGAACGACGCCGCCGAGAGGTACTCGCCGCCGATCGCCGAGGCGTTCCACCACGGCCGCACGGTGCGCGAGGCGACGTAGAAGTCGCTCGTCGTGCGAGAGACCCGGAGCCCGTAGAAGCCGATGAGCGCCGAGGCGAGCGCGACGGCCGCGATGGCCGAGTAGCCGATGACGGGGTTCACTCCGCCTCCGTGAGTGATCGGTAGCGGGCTTCGTTGCGAGCGGCCGCGCGCACGTAGAGCCCGGCGACCGTGAGCGCGAGGGGGTACACCCCGACGCCGAGCAGCAGCCACGAGGCGGGCACGCCGAACACGAAGCTCGAGTCGAGGGCCGGCACGAGCGCGATGGCGAGTACGAAGAGGGTCGTGGCCGCCGCGAAGCCGACGGCGAAGACGATCGCGAGCCGAAGCTGTGAGCGGATCAGCGAACGCACGTAGACGCCCGCGATGTCGCTCGTCGGGCCGCCTCGGGCCGAGGGTGGCAGCGGACGAGCGGATGCCCCGGCCGCGCCGGGTCGCGGAGCGGTGACGCGGACCCGGGGCGGCGGCCCCGCGGCATCCGCTCGATCACGGGGCGGCTCGATCACGCTACGTCCTCGGACGGATGATCGTCTGGTCGAGCCGCTCGCGGAGGGCGGGCAGCAGGCGACGGCTCACGGGCAGCTCCGCCTGGCCGACGGTGACGCTCGGGTGGTCGGAGCCGAGCCGGATGCGGCTGAGGTGGGCGAGCGAGACCAGGTAGGACCGGTGCACGCGCACGAAGCCGGCGTCCGCCCACTGGCGTTCGAGGTCGCTCATCGGCACGCGCACGAGATAGCTCGCCTCCTCGGTGTGGAGCCGCGCGTAGTCGCCCTGCGCCTGCACGTAGCGCACGTCGTCGCGCCGGATCATGCGGGTCGTGCCGCCGAGCGTGACGGCGACCATCTCGGGTTCGATGGGCGCCCCGGTCGTCGACTGGCTCGCCGCGCCCGCCTTCAGCGCCTCGACGATGCGGCCGACCGAGCGGTGCAGTCGTTCGGTGCGCACAGGCTTCAGCAGGTAGTCGACGGCGGCGAGGTCGAATGCCTCGAGCGCGCCCTCCTCATCGGCGGTCACGAAGACGAGCACCGGGCTGTGCTCGAACCGTGCAAGCGCCCGTGCGAGGTCGAAGCCCGTGAGCCCCGGCATGTGGATGTCGAGGAACGCGGCGTCGACCGGTTCGCGAGTGAGCAGGCGGATCGCCTCGGCCCCCGAGGACGCCTGGTGGATCACGCCGATGCGCGGGTCCTGACCGAGCAGGAACGCGAGCTCGTCGATCGCGGGCTGCTCGTCATCGGCGATGAGCACGGAGATCATGGCTCAAGTCTCCCATCGGGGGCCGTCGCGGCCGAGGGGCGTCGTGGCCCCGACTTCGGCACCCGCATGCGCACGAGCGTGCCGGAGCCGACGTTGGTCTCGACCACGAGACCCAGTTCGTCGCCGTAGACCTGGCGGAGTCGGGCATCGACGTTGCGGAGCCCGACGTGCTCGCCGCCGGCGGTGCCCCCCGCGAGCACCCCGGCGAGCACGTCTGGGTCGATGCCGACGCCGTCGTCCTCGACGCTGATCTCGGCGAACGCCCCGGCATCCGCCGCCGTGATCGTGATGCGCCCGCCGCCCTCCTTCGACTCGAGGCCGTGCCGCACGGCGTTCTCGACGAGCGGCTGGATCGAGAGGAACGGCACGACCGTCGAGAGCACCTCGGGCGCGATCTGCAGCGTGACCTTGAGGCGCTCGCCGAAGCGGGCCCGCTCGAGGCGCAGGTAGCTGTCGATCGACCGCAGCTCCTCGGCGACGGTCGTGAAGTCGCCGTGCCTGCGGAAGGAGTACCGGGTGAAATCGGCGAACTCGAGCACGAGCTCCCGCGCCTGCGCGGGATCCGTGTTGATGAACGACGCGATGGCGTTCAGCGAGTTGTAGATGAAGTGCGGGCTGATCTGTGCGCGGAGGGCGCGCACCTCGGCCTCGGCGAGCGCCGCGCGCGACGCGTCGAGCTCGCCGAGCTCGACCTGGGCGGCGACCCAGTCGGCCACCTCGCCCGTCGCGCGCACGAGACCGGCCCGCACGGGGGAGGCGAAGGCGACGATCGCACCGAGCGGACCGGTGCTGCCGATGATGGGCGCGACGACGGCATCCGTCTCCCACGCTCCGATCGGGATGCGGCGCTGGACCTGTTGCCGGCCGCTCGCGATCGCCGCGGCCGCCAGTCGCTCGGCGACCGGGCGCACCGCCTCGTCGCCGTCGATCGCAATGGTGCCCGAGCGATCGACGATCGCGAGGCTGTCGCAGCCGAGGAGAGCCCGCAGATGCTTGCCCGCGCGCGCGGCGCCCGGTTCGTCGATGCCGCCGCGCAGGTGCTTCGCGGCTCGCGACGCGAGGTGCAGGGTCTGGTACGTCGCCTGCTCGGCGTCGGTGCCGAGCTCTTTGGAGCTCAGCACGATGCGCCGCAGGAACACGACGAGCCCGACCGCGAGCGCTCCGCCGGCCACGCCGAGGGCGGCGGCGAGCAGCATCGACTCGGACATGCACGACAGCGTAACCGCTCGCATCCACCTCGCCATCCGCCGTGCGCTCGTCGTCGCGCGAGCGCCGTTCGTCGCACCGTGAACGCCGTTCGGCGACGACGAGCGGTACCCGCCCCATGCCGAGGCGCGAGCGCGCCAGAGTGGCCCCACTGCAACTGCAGCCGGCCGGGCCCCCCGCCCGCCACGACCCCGAAGGAGACTCGCCATGGGCAACGAAGCCCTGAGCGCGGAGACCGAGACGGCCCCACCCGTCGACTACCGCGCGGTGCAACAATCCGAAGAGTTCCAGCGACTGCGCTCGAAGCACCGGAGGTTCGTCTTCCCCGTGCTGGCCGCGTGCCTCGTCTGGTACCTCGCGTACGTGCTGCTCGCCGGCTACGCGCACGACTTCATGTCGACTCCCGTGTTCGGCAGCATCAACGTCGCCATCCTGCTCGGCCTCGCGCAGGTCGTGACGACCTTCGCCGTGACCACCTGGTACGTGCGCTACGCCAACAAGGAGCTCGACCCCATCGCCGAGGAGATCCGCGATGAGATCGAGACCGGCGCGACGTTCACCGCTGAGGAGGCGACCCGATGATGCTGCACTTCGGAGCCGCGAGCGCCTCGCCCGGCGAGCCCTGGCTGAACATCGCCATCTTCGGCGCCTTCGTCGCGATCACGATGATCATCGTGTTCCGTGCGAGCCGCAACAACAAGACCGCCGCCGACTACTACGCCGCAGGCCGATCCTTCACCGGCGGCCAGAACGGCTCGGCGATCGCCGGCGACTATCTCTCGGCGGCGTCGTTCCTCGGCATCGTCGGCGCGATCGCCATCACGGGCTACGACGGGTTCCTCTACTCGATCGGCTTCCTCGTCGCGTGGCTCGTGGCGCTGCTGCTCGTCGCCGAACTGCTCCGCAACACGGGCAAGTTCACGATGGCCGACGTGCTCTCGTTCCGCCTGAAGCAGAAGCCCGTGCGCATCGCCGCGGCCACCACGACCCTCGTGGTCTGCTTCTTCTACCTGCTCGCGCAGATGGCCGGTGCCGGCGGGCTCGTCTCGCTGCTCCTCGGCGTCGGCGACCAGCTCGGCCAGGCGCTCGTCATCACGGTCGTCGGCGCGCTCATGATCCTCTACGTGCTCATCGGCGGCATGAAGGGCACGACGTGGGTGCAGATCATCAAAGCGATCCTGCTCATCGCGGGCGCCGGCGTCATGACGGTCTGGGTGCTCGCGCTCAACGGGTTCAACTTCTCGACCCTGCTCGACAACGCGGTCGCTGCGACGGGCAACCCCGAGATCCTGAACCCCGGCATGAAGTACGGCGTCTCCGAGATCGCGAAGGTCGACTTCCTCTCGCTCGGCCTCGCGCTCGTGCTCGGCACCGCGGCCCTGCCCCACGTGCTCATGCGCTTCTACACGGTGCCCACCGCGAAGGAGGCCCGCAAGTCGGTCGTCTGGGCGATCTGGCTCATCGGCATCTTCTACGTGTTCACCCTCGTGCTCGGCTACGGCGCGGCGGCCCTCGTCGGTGCCGACGTCATCGCCGCGGCTCCCGGCGGCCCGAACTCGGCAGCCCCGCTGCTCGCGTTCGAGCTCGGCGGACCGCTCCTCCTGGGCCTCATCTCGGCGATCGCGTTCGCGACGATCCTCGCGGTCGTCGCCGGGCTCACGATCACGGCGGCGGCCTCCTTCGCCCACGACATCTACGCGAGCGTCGTGAAGAAGGGCAAGCCGGCGGCCGGCGCCGAGGTGAAGGTGGCGCGTCGCACGGTCGTCATCATCGGCATCGTCGCGATCATCGGCGGCATCGGGGCCAACGGCCAGAACGTGGCGTTCCTCGTGGCCCTCGCGTTCGCGGTCGCGGCGTCGGCGAACCTGCCGACGATCGTCTACTCGCTCTTCTGGAAGCGCTTCACCACCCAGGGCGCCCTCTGGAGCATGTACGGCGGCCTCGCGTCGGCGATCATCCTCATCATCTTCTCGCCGGTCGTCTCGGGCTCCGAGACGTCGATGCTGAAGACCGAGTCGATCGACTTCGCGATCTTCCCGCTCTCGAACCCCGGCATCGTCTCGATCCCGCTCGCCTTCTTCCTGGGCTGGCTGGGCACGGTGCTCGACAAGAAGAAGGAGGACCCCGCGAAGCAATCCGAGATGGAGGTGCGCTCGCTCACCGGCGTGGGAGCCGAGAAGGCGACGCAGCACTGAGAAGCCCCGGTGGCGGGTGGGGGCCCGCCACCGGCACACCTCCCGGCGGCGAGAAGTCCCACTCGTCGTCGGGAACCAACTTCTTGCGGCGGGAATGCCTGCCCGTGCCGCAAGTCGAGTGAAGAGGCGGATGCCGCAGCAGCACGCTGCGGCATCCGCCCTCGTCGTTTCCGGCCGGGCCGGGGGCGCTGCTCGGTGGCGCGCGGCCGTCTGCGCGGGCGCGCGCGGCGGGTTCTCGAGGGCTCAGCGCACCTCGACCTGGCTGCCCGACTGCACGTCGAGGTTCACCGAGACGTACGACGGCAACTTGCCGGAGAGGTCGTCCCGGTACTCCTCGAGCGGCGGCAGGTCACCGTCGGGGCTCTCGACGCCGACCGTCGCCTGCAGGCCGTTCCAGTTCACGCCCGTGACGGAGGCGCCTTTCGTGCCGTCGAGCCACTCGTTCGTGACGGAGTGCAGGGTGACGGTCCACGAGGCGACGAACGCGATGATGAGCGAGTTCACGACGAGCGGGATCGCGACGACCGCCGTCAGCACGCCGACGATCGTGTACGCACGCCGGCGGTTCGCGTCGACGACCGCCTCGGGGTCGCGCGGGTACCCGGCGAGGGTGAAGACGAGGGACCCGGCGATGATGAGGGCGACGACGTTCGAGAGGAACAGCATCGAGGCCCCGAAGGCCGCGTCGAACTGGCCCTGGCCGAGGCTCACCCCGACGACGCCGAGCGGCGGCACGAGCGAAATCGAGATCGCGACGCCGGGCAGGATGTTGCTGAGGTCGCGCCGGCACATCGCGAACGCGCCGGCGAGCCCCGTCGCGAACGCGGCGAGCAGGTCCATGAGCGTCGGCGCCGTGCGGCTCGTGACCTGCGGGTTCGTCGTGAGGCTTGCCGGGTCGGGGATCGTGTACGAGAGCAGCACGCCGAGGATGACGACGGCGACCATGCCGCCCGCGAGCCAGAGCACCGAACGGCCGACGAGCGATGCCCGGCCGGTCACGATGCCCGCTGCGATGCCGAGGATCGGCGTCGAGAGCGGGGCGATGATCATGGCCCCGATGACGGTCGCCGTCGAGTCGCCGATGATGCCCGCGATCGCGATGACGCCCGAGAGCAGGAGCATGATCACGAACCCCGTGCGCTTGGCGCGCACGTCGCCGTGATCGAGGTCGAGCTGGTCGAGCAGCTCGACCGCAGGGTTTCGCCGGTTCGCCGGAATGAGCAGGCCCGCCACAGACGACATGGCTGATGATCTCAGGCGAACCGAGCGGATGCCGCGGCGCAACGCCGGAGCGCCCGCGCCGCGGCATCCGATCGGCCGCTCAGCGCGGTGCGGGTGCGGTCCTTCGTCGCAACATCACGGCGGCGCCCGATGCGATGAGCGCGAGCGCGGCGATGCCGATCGTGCCATCGAAGCCGGTCTCGGCGAGCTTCCCCGCATCGGCGGCCGGCGCGGTCGCCGCGCCTGCGGGCGGCGCTGCTCCGGGATCCGTCACCGTGGGCTCCGTGGGCTCCGTGGGGTCCGTCGGGGCTTCGGTTTCCGCCGGGGCCGCAATGGTCATCGTGACCCAGTCCGACCTCACGGAGAATCCAGGGCCCCACTGCTGTGCTCGCACGACGAACGCGGCCTGATCGGGACTGTCTGCCGTCGCGGCCTCCCACGGGTCGACATGGACTTGGAAGTCTCCGTTGTCATCGGTCTCGAACAGTTCCGCCGGGGAGCTGCTCGTTTCCGGCGTGATCCGCCCGTACACGATGTATCCGGAATCGTTCGGGATGAAGCCGGTACCTGTGACGTTGAATCCGTCACCCCACACGCCGGCGACGAAATCGGTCCGATCGATCACGATGACCGGATCGTAGTCGTCCGCGGTCGCGGGCAGCTCTTCGGCGGCCGCTGAGGTTGCGGCGAGGCCGACGAGCAGGAAACCCGCCGCGACGGCTACGGCGCCCTTGCGGTAGGCCGTGAAGTATCTCAGCACTCGTGGTTCTTTCGTCGGGGCGCCTTGGCCGAGCGGGAGGGGACTCGCCCGATGAAAGACCGAGCGTCAAGAACCCTATCAATGTGGCGTCGCGAGCCCTACATGTTGATCATGTGCCCCGCGAGGCCGTGGAACGTCTCCTGCAGCGCCTCCGACAGGGTCGGGTGGGTGTGCACGTTGCGGGCGAGCTCGAGCGCGCCGAGGTCCCACTTCTGGGCGAGCGTGAGTTCGGGCAGCAGCTCCGAGACATCCGGTCCGACCATGTGGCCGCCGAGCAGCTCGAGGTGCTTCGCGTCGGCGACGAGCTTCACGAAGCCGATCGGCTCACCGAGGCCGTTGGCCTTGCCGTTGGCGCTGAACGGGAACTTCGAGACGACCACGTCGTAGCCCTCGTCGCGGGCCTGCTGCTCGGTGAGCCCGAAGCTCGCGACCTGCGGCGAGCAGAACGTGGCGCGGGGCATCATGCGGTAGTCGCCGAGTTCCATGGTCTCGGCGTCGCCGATCGTCTCGGCGGCCACGACGCCCTGCGCCTCGGCGACGTGGGCGAGCATGAGCTTCGCGGTGACGTCGCCGATGGCGTAGATGTGCGGCACGTTCGTGCGCATGCGCTCGTCGATCGCGATGGCCCCGCGCTCGGTGAGGGCCACGCCGGCGGCCTCGAGCCCGAAGCCCTCGACGTTCGGCGCGAAGCCCACGGCCATGAGCACCTTGTCGACCTCGAGCGAACCCGGCTGGCCGTCGGACGCCGTGTACGAGACGGTGACGGACGACCTGTTGTCGACGACCGACCCGACTTTCGTCGAGGTGAGGATCGGCACGCCGAGGTTGCGGTACTGGCGGGTGATCTCCTTGGAGACCTCGACGTCTTCGTTCGGCAGCGCGCGGTCGAGGAACTCGATGACCGTGACCTCGACGCCGTAGTTCTTCAGCACGTAGGCGAACTCCATGCCGATGGCCCCGGCGCCGACGATCGCGATCGAGCGCGGCAGGTCGCGGGTGAGGATCTGCGACTCGTAGGTCACGACGTTCTGCGAGAGCTGCACGCCGGGCAGCAGGCGCACGCGCGAGCCGGTCGCGATGATCGCGTTCGCGAACGTGACCTGCTCGGTCGTGCCGTCGGACTTCGCGATGTCGATGGCGTTCGGCCCGGTGAACGAGCCCCGCCCGTCGAACTCGGTGATGCCGTTCTTCTTCATGAGGAAATGCACGCCCTTGACGTGCTTCTCCGACACCTGGCGGCTGCGGTCGAACGCGACGCCGAAGTCGAAGTGCGCGTCGCCCGAGATGCCGAACGTCGCCGCCTGGTCGTGGAAGATGTGGGCGAGCTCGGCGTTGCGCAGCAGCGCCTTCGACGGGATGCACCCGACGTTCAGGCACACACCGCCCCAGTACCGCTCCTCGATCACGGCGACGCTGAGACCGAGTTGGGCGGCGCGCACCGCGGCGACGTAGCCGCCGGGACCGGCGCCGAGGACGACGACATCGAAATGGCTGGTCATGCGTCCAGCCTATGCTCGCAGCACCCGGGAACGGGAGGGCCCGGATGCCGCGACTGCCGAGCTTCGGCGGATTCCGGACATGCACCTCTGCATCCGTGTCCGACGGTCGGTGGCCGGGCGTACGCTCGACCGGTGAGCACCAGCACCACCCCGAGCGCCCCGGCCGGCACGGCCGCCGCGGCATCCGCACCGTCGCAGTCGAACCGGCTGTCGACGTGGCTGCAGTTCCTCGGCATGGGCGTGGTCTGGGGTGCCAGCTTCCTCTTCATGAAGGTCGCCCTCGAGGGAGTCGGCTTCACGCAGGTGGCGTGGTCGCGGCTTGTGCTCGGCGGCCTGACGCTCGGGGTCATCGTGCTCGTCATGCGGCCGCGGGTCACGTCGCCGACGGGGGAGCGCGGGCCGGTGCTGCCGCGGCAGCCCATCGTCTGGCTGCACTTCGCGGTCATCGCGATCAGCGGATGCGTCGTGCCCCACATGCTCTTCGCGTGGGCCGAACTGCACGTCTCGTCGAGCCTCGCCTCGATCTACAACGCCGTCACCCCCATCACGACGGCGCTCATGGCGACGCTCGCGTTCCGCGTCGAGAAGCTCGTCGCCGCCCAGTGGGCCGGGGTGCTCGTGGGCATCGCCGGGGTCGTCGTGATCATCGGGCCGTGGCAGTACGCCGCGCTCACCGGGAGCCTCCTCGGCCAGCTCGCGTGCCTCGGCGCGGCCGTCTGCTACGGCTTCACCTTCGGGTACACCCGCAAGTTCCTGAGCACCCGGCCGATCGCGCCGGCGACGTTCGCCTTCCTGAACATCGGCATCGCGGGCGCGATCATGCTCGTGCTGACCCCGGTGATCGCCTGGCAGCCGGTCGAACTCGACCTCGCGATCGTCGGTTCCCTCCTCGCTCTCGGCGTGCTCGGCACTGGTCTCGCCTACATCTGGAACATCAACGTGCTGCGCGCCTGGGGTCCGACGAACGCGTCGACCGTGACGTACGTCACGCCCGTGGTCGGCGTCGCGCTCGGGGTGATCCTCCTCGGCGAGCGCTTCTCGTGGCATGAGCCGATCGGCGCGGTGCTCGTGCTCCTCGGCATCCTGCTCGCGCAGGGGCGCCTGCGCCTGCCGCGTCGCGCCCCAATCGCGGACTGACCGCCGGGCGCCCGCCCGCACGCGCGCCGCGCCCCGCCCTGCCCCGCTGCCCGCCGGCCCGCACGCGCGCCGCGCCCGCGCGCAGTTCAGGACCACCCGTGTCGCACGGGACACCCGACATCTCGTGTCCCGTGCGACACGAGTGGTCCCGACCTCGACCGAACTCGGGGTTGACAGCCGCACGCGCACATGGTTGGTTAGTTACACAAGTAATGAACCAACCAAGGTTCTTGCGCAGAACACGGCACACAGTTGGGCGGACATGGACGAATCGCGTCCGATCTTCATCCAGATCGCAGAGCAGATCGAGAACGACATCATCGACGGCACGCTGCCCGAGGGCGGCCAGATCCCGTCGACGAACGAGTTCGCCGCCTTCCTGCGCGTCAATCCGGCCACAGCACTGAAAGGGGTGACCCGCCTTGTCGACGACGGCATCGTGGAGAAGCGAAGGGGCATCGGCATGTTCGTGACGACCGGTGCCCGCGAACGGCTCGTCGAACGCCGGCGGGCGGGCTTCGCCGCCGAATTCCTCAGACCACTCATCATCGAGGCCGAGAAGCTCGGCATCGGCATCGACGAACTCGCGGGCATGCTCCGCGCGGAAAGGATCGAATCATGACCGGCACAGTGGTGCGCGCCACGGGCCTCACGAAGCGCTACGGCTCCTTCACGGCCGTCGACGCGATCGACTTCACGCTCGAGGAGAACCGCATCTACGGGCTCCTCGGCCGGAACGGCGCGGGCAAGACGACGATCATGCAGCTGCTCACCGGCCAGCTCTTCGCGAACGCCGGTTCGCTCGAGGTGTTCGGCCGCGAGCCGGCCGAGCACGCCGACGTACTGCGACGCATGTGCTTCATCGCCGAGTCGCAGCGCTACCCCGAGGACTTCACGCCGGCGCACGTCTTCAAGTCCGCACCGTGGTTCTTCGAGAACTGGGATGCCGCGTTCGCCGAGCAGCTCGTCGCCGACTTCCGCCTGCCGGTGAAGCGACGCATCAAGAAGCTCTCGCGCGGTCAGCTCTCGGCCGTCGGCGTGATCGTGGGTCTCGCGAGCCGCGCACCGCTGACATTCTTCGACGAGCCCTACCTCGGCCTCGACGCGGTCGCACGGCACATCTTCTACGATCGCCTGCTCGAGGACTACGCCGAGCACCCGCGCACCGTCGTGCTCTCGACCCACCTCATCGACGAGGTCGCGAACCTGCTCGAACACGTGATCCTCATCGACCAGGGGCGGATCCTCCTCGACAGCGACGCCGACGAGGTGCGCGGCTCGGCCACCACCATCGCCGGACCCCGCGCCGTGGTCGAGTCCTTCGTCGCCGACCGGCCCGTGATCGGGCGGGAAGGCCTCGGCGGACTGGCATCCGTCACCATCGACGGTCGTCTCGAACAGCGCGACCGCATCCAGGCAGCCGAGCTCGGCCTCGAGCTCGCGCCCGTCTCGCTCCAGCAGCTCATCGTGCACCTGACCGGCACCGACCTCGCCGGTTCGACCGAACAGGAGGACGCAGCATGACCGCCGTCGCGACCGCACCCGTCGTGCGCACCGAAACCCGCTCGCGGGCCCATGAGATCTGGCGCATCCTGCGCCTGCACGCCGTCAATCCGTGGATCTTCTTCGGCATCCCGTGGATCATCCTCGGCGCCGCCTGGGCGATCTCCATCATCATCACGCTCATCATCCGGGCGGGCTCCGGCGGGAACGTGACCACCGAAGACCTCGAGAACATGCGTTACAGCTGGGCCGTGCTCTCGCCGCAGTGGTACCTCGTCGTGGTCGGCGTGCAGGCGATCGGACTCACCTTCTCGTTCGCCCTCGGGTTCGGCGCGACGCGCCGCGATTTCTGGGTCGGTACGAGTGTCATGTTCGTGCTCGTCTCGGTGATGTACGCGGTGGCGATCGCGACGCTCGTGCAGCTCGAGATCGCGACGGGCGGCTGGTGGCTCGGCACGCACATGTTCGATGCGCTCTGGTACGGCCAGAGCTGGATCGTCGACTTCTACACGAGCTTCGCGCTGCAGCTCCTCGTGCTCTTCATCGGCGCGAGCGTCACGACCGTGTACATGCGGTGGCGCATCCCGGGCATGCTGATCCTGTTGTTCAGCGTGATCGCCCTGCTGCTCGTCGCGATCGCGGCGGTCACGCTCAGCGGCTCGTGGCCCGCGGTGTTCGCGTGGTTCGGGAGCATCGGCATCGTCGGGGTCTTCACCGTGATCCTGGCGCTCGCAGCCGTCTCCGCCGTCGTCGGGTTCTTCGTGATCCGGTGGGCGACACCCCGCTGATCGAGCGGGTCATGGGCCGCGGCGCGGCATCCGGTGGGGGTCGGATGCCGCGCCGCATCCGTCTGCGAACCGCACTGTCATCCGGGAGGATGACGAGGGCGGCGCACGAATACGGCGCGCGACCGACGCGCCGCCCCGGCCCGCCCCGGCAGGCTCGAGGGTATGAGTTCCTTCGTGATCGAGGCATCCGGCCTCAGCAAGTCGTTCGGCCAGACGCATGCCCTCTCGGGCGTCGACCTCCAGGTGCGCACGGGGGAGGCGATCGCCATCATGGGCGCCTCCGGCTCGGGCAAGACGACCCTCCTGCACTGCCTCGCGGGCATCACCCGCCCCGACGCCGGCACGGTCGCCTTCCAATCGGGAGCGGGCCGGGTCGACGTCACGGCGCTCGGCGAGCGCGAGCGTTCACGGCTGCGGCGGGAGGCGTACGGCTTCGTCTTCCAGCAGGGGCTGCTCATTCCCGAGCTCACGGCGGTCGAGAACGTCGCGCTGGCCCTCATGCTGAACGGGATGCCGCGCGCCCGCGCCGAGGAGTACGGGCGCGGTTGGCTCGGGGCGCTCGGCCTCGCCGGCATGGAGGACCGCCGGATCGGCCAGCTCTCGGGCGGCCAGGCGCAGCGCGTCGCGATCGCGCGGGCGCAGGTGACCGGGGCATCCGTCGTCTTCGCCGACGAGCCGACGGGCGCGCTCGACTCGGCCACCTCGGCCGAGGTGATGCAGGCGCTCCTCGACTCGACGACCGGTCAGGGCCGCACCCTCGTCGTCGTCACGCATGACGCGGATGTCGCGGGGCGGTGCACCCGCATCGTCGACATGCGCGACGGGCGCATCGTTGGCGAGCGCGTGCCCGGAGTCGCGGCATGATCGCCCGCGTCGCGTGGCTGCTCGCCCGGCCCGGCACGGCCGGTGCCGCCGCGAGCCTCCTGCCCGTCACGGCCTTCGCGATCGTGACCTCGCTGCTCCTCGTCGTGCTCGGCGGCGCGCAGTCGTTCTGGACGTGGCCCGACGAGATCGGCGTGACCTACCAGGCGCTCGCGGTCATCGCCCTCGTGCTGCTCGTGGTGCCGCTCGCCTCGCTCGGCGGCGCGGCCGCGCGTCTCTCGGCACGGCGCCGCGACGACCGGCTCGCGACCCTCCGGCTGCTCGGGGCGACGCCGGCGACGGTCTCGGCGCTCGCCGTGCTCGAGTCGGTCGTGCTCGCCGCGGCCGGCGCCGTCGCGGGCGTCGTGCTGTACTTCCTGCTCGTCCCGCTCGTCGCGCTGATCCCGTTCCGCGGCGAGGCCCTCGGCGTCGACGGCGTGCTGCTCGGCGTGCCCGCGCTCGCCGCCGTGTTCGGCGGCGTCGTGCTGCTCGCCGCGGCGAGCGCCGTGCTGGGCCTCCGCCAGGTCGTGATCTCGCCGCTCGGCGTGCGCACGAAGCAGGACGCCCCGAAGCTGCACTGGCTCCGCATCGTGCTCGGCATCGCGGTCATCGCGCTCGCGTTCCTCATGATGTCCGTGCTGCAGGTGGCGGGCTCGGTGATGATCATCCTCGGGATGCTCGGCGCGGCCTTCGGCGGCACCATCGCGGTGCTGAACCTCATCGGTCCGTGGGTCATCCGGCTCGTCGCGCAGTCGCAGGCGAGGCGCGCGAAGACCCCCGCGCGGCTGCTCGCAGCCCGGTCGGTGCTCGAGTCGCCGAAGGCGGCCTGGCGGCAGGTCTCTGGCGTCGCGATGACGAGCTTCATGGCCGTCTTCGCGGGTACCGGCATCGCGCTGCTCGACTCGTTCGGCGAGGCGGGCGACGTGGAGTCGGTGCAGTTGTTCGCCGACATCCGCACGGGCATCCTCATCACGGTGATCGGCTCGTTCCTCATGGTCGCGAGCTCGGTCGGCGTGAACCAGGCCGCGGGCATCCTCGACCGCGGCGAGCTGTACCGCTCGCTCGACATGCTCGGCATGCCGACGCCGACCATGGACGCCGCGCGGCGCCGCGCGGTCATGTCGCCGCTGCGCATCACGGCGCTCGGGTCGGCGGTGACCGCCGCCGTCGTGATGCTGCCGCTCACGGGCGCCGCGATCATCGTCGCGCCGCTGTCGCTCGCGGTCATCGCCGGCGTGCTCGCCGCGGGCATCGGGGTCGTGTGGCTCGGCCTCCTCGCGACGAAGCCCATGCTCGAGCGGGCGGCGGCGGGCGCCTGAGCCGCCGCCGCCACTGAGCAACGCCACGATCAGACGCGTGTCATCGTCGACGGGTAACCGCCGTCGCCCGGGTAGACCCAGGCCCCGTCGACGACCCGGTCGTCCGCGCTGAAGGTGCCCCGGAAGTAGGCGGGACTTCCCTTCGCGCCGCCCCAGATCGTGAGCACGTCGCCGACGAGCTCGTAGACGTAGTCGAGCGTGTTGCCCGCCGAGTCGTAGAAGCGCGAGACGACGTCGGCGCCCGCGGGTTCGCCGAACGGGTGCAGGTGGCCGATCACCTCCAGGCCGGTGATCGGCTGCCCGAACTGGCTGAGCTCGACGTGCTGCAGCAGGAAATGGCCGCCCTGCATCCACTCGTAGCGAACAGTGCCCTCTGCGCCGCCGGTCACCGTCCAGGTGCCGACGAGTCGGTCGAGCGCTCGCACCTCGAGCGAGGGCACCTGCGGTTCGCCGAGTCCGAAGGCGTCGATGTCGCCCGTGGTCGGGTCGGTGGTCGCGGTGTCGTCGTTCATGGTCGTTCCTCTCGTTCGCGGCGCACCGGTCTGCGCCGTCACGGATACCTCGGAGCCGGCGTCCCGGCCTTGACATCCGGGCCGGAGATCTCCCCGACGAATCTCGGCGGCGATGTCAAGACGGTGTCGGCGACTCCGAGGTAGCGGTACAGGAACGATTCCGAACCCACCGGGAGGACACCATGACCGCACACCTCGACCACCGGGCACGCGCCGAGTCGCCGACCGGCGCTCGACGCGAGTCCACTCGCCGCCTCGCAGCGGCCGCCGCGCTCGCCGGCCCGCTCTTCTACGCCTCGGCGATCATCCAGATGCTCACGCGGCCCGGCTTCGACCTGCGCGTGCACCCCATCAGCCAGCTCTCCACCGGGACGCTCGGGTGGATCCAGATCGCGACGTTCGTGCTCACTGGCCTCGGCGTGATCGCCCTCGCGATCGTGCACCGCCGGGTCGTCGTCGAAGGGTTGGGCAGACGTGCCGCGCCGCTCTTCATCGGCATCTTCGGCGCCGGGTTCGTCGCGGCCGGGTGCTTCACGATGGATCCGCAGCTCGGCTTCCCGCTCGGAGCGCCGCAGGGAGTCGTGCCGATGTCGTGGCACTCGGTCGTGCACTCGGCGGCCGCCGCGATCGCGTTCACCGCGCTCGCGGTCGCCTGCATCGTGCTGCTCGTCCGCGACATCCGTCGCCGCGCGGTCTGGCCTGCCATCGGCAACGGTGTGACCGCCCTGGTGCTGCTGCTGCCCGTCACCCCGGAGAGTGCGAGCGTGCAGGTCGCGCTCACCGGCGTCATCGCCTTCACGTGGACGACGCTGGTCGCGCTGAGACTCCGACGGGCCGCGTGACCCCTCGATCCCCATCATCGATTCGAATAGCGTGGCGTCGACGGCGCCTTCTGGAAGGACATCGCTCATGAAGTTCCTCGTGCTCAGCTACACCCCGGCCGCCGACTGGGACGCGGCGACCGCCGACACCCCGTCGGAGGAGGCGCTCGCCGCCTTCGCCGCCTACCAGGAATTCGAGGCGGAGCTGCGCGAAACCGGCGAGTTCGTGACGAGCGAGGGCCTCGGTCACCCCGCCGTGACCACCACGGTGCGCAGGACCGAGTCCGGCGTGGTCGCCACCGACGGTCCGTTCGCCGAATTGAAAGAGGTGCTCGCGAGCTTCGCCGTGATCGACGTCGCGAGCCTCGAACGGGCCCGCGACATCGTCAGTCGAATGGTCGTCGTACTCGGCGAGCCGATGGAGATCCGTCCGATCATGGGCGACGACTTCGCCTGATGCCCGGTGACCGGGTGATCGAGCACCTGCTGCGCTCCGAGGCGCCGCAGGTGCTCGGCGCGATCGTGCGTCGATTCGGCCGCTTCGACGTGGCCGAGGACGCCGTGCAGGAGGCGCTCATCGCGGCGAGTCGGCAATGGCCGGCCCAGGGTGTTCCCGAGGAACCCCGCAGCTGGCTCATCCGCGTCGCCTACCGCAGGATGATCGATCTGCTCCGCTCCGAGCAGGCCGCGCACCGCCGGGAGGAGGAGGCCGCGGCATCCGACCCCTCGCTCTTCGACCCGAACACGCCGGGGCCGGCGGTCGTCGATCACGACGACAGCCTGCACCTGCTCGTGCTGTGCTGTCACCCGGCGCTCAGCGCGGGCTCGCAGATCGCGCTGACGCTGCGAGCCGTCGGGGGACTCACGACGGAGGAGATCGCGCACGCCTACGGCGTCTCCGAACCGACCATGGCCGTGCGCATCAGCCGTGCCAAGCAACAGCTGCGGAAGGCGGGTGCCCGGTTCGAGCTTCCGCCCGACGGCGACCGGCGCGCCCGCATCGACGCCGTCATGCGGGTGCTGTACCTGATCTTCAACGAGGGCTACACCGTCAGCTCCGGCGATGAGCTCGGCCGTCGCGACCTCACGGACGAGGCGATCAGGCTGGCCAGGATGCTGCAGCGCATGCTGCCGGCCGAGCCCGAACCCGAGGGGCTCACGGCGTTGATGCTGCTCACCGAGGCTCGACGCGCGGCGCGAACGGATGCCTCAGGCCAACTCGTGCCGATGGCCGACCAGGACCGCGGGCGATGGGACACGGAGATGATCGAGGAGGGCAAGGCGCTCATCGAGCGAGCGTGGGGTCGCCGGAGCGTCGGCACGTATCAGCTGCAGGCCGCGATCGCCGCCATGCACGTCGAGGCCGCCTCCGTCGACGCGACCGACTGGCCGCAGATCGCCGCGCTCTACCTCGGGCTCGAACAGCTCGAACCCACCGCTCCGGTGCGCCTCTCCCGGGTCGTCGCCGTCGCCCACGCCTACGGCGCGACGCGCGGCCTCGCCCTCCTCGACGACCTCGACCGTGCCCACGGCCTCTCGGAGGATCCGCTCGTGAGTGGACGGGTGCGCGCGGTCCGCGCACATCTCCTGGGCCGCGCCGGCGACCACGAGCTCGCCGGCGAGGAGTTCAGGGCGGCCGCGGCGATGACCGGGAACCTCATCGAGCAGCACTACCTGGAAGACCGGGCCGAGCGGATGGAAGTACGCTCGAAGCATGAGTGACGGGTCCTTCGACGAACGAGATGCCGCGATGAGCGAGCTGCTCGGCATCCGGTCCAGCATCGACAACATCGACGCGGCGCTCATCCACCTGCTCGCCGAGCGCTTCAAGTTCACCCAGCAGGTCGGCCGGCTCAAGGCGACGCACGGCTTGCCGCCGAGCGATCCCGACCGCGAGCGGCGTCAGATCGCCCGGCTCCGGAACCTCGCGATCGACGCGCACCTCGACCCGGCCTTCGCCGAGAAGTGGTTCAACTTCGTCGTCGCCGAGGTGATCCAGCACCACGAAGAGCTCGCCAACGGCGCGGCGGCACCCGGCGCCGCCGACGAGCTGTGAGCCCCGAACTGTGAGCCACGAACGATGAGCTCCGAGCTGTGAGCTGGTACCCGACGGCGATGCCGTCGCAAGCGGGCAAGCGGTATCTCGTCACCGGTGCGAACGCGGGCATCGGCTTCTTCACGGCGGCACGGCTCGCGGGCGCGGGCGCGCACGTCGTGCTCGCCGGCCGCAGCCCGGAGCGGCTCGAGGCGGCGATGGCGGCGATCCGCGGCGCGCGCCCCGAGGCATCCGTCGAACCGCTCGTCATCGACACGGCCTCGCTCGACTCGGTGCGGGCGGGTGCGTCCCGACTGCTGCACCGCCCGCCGTTCGACGGTGTCGTGGCCAACGCGGGCATGGTGCACACGCCCGACCAGCGCCTCGAGTCGCCCGACGGCAACGAGCTCGTGCTCGCGACGAACGTGCTCGGCCACTTCGCCCTGCTCGCGCAGCTGCTGCCGAACCTCGCGCCGGGCGGGCGCATCGTCATGCTCGGGTCGCTGTCGAGCCGGCTCTCGACGTTCCGCATCGACGACCTGCAGCTCGAGCGGGGCTACGACCCCTGGCGGGCCTACGCGCAGTCGAAGATCGCCACGCAGGTGTTCGCCTTCGAGCTCGATCGGCGGCTTCGAGCCGAGGATGCACCGCTCTCGAGCCTCGTCGCCCACCCGGGCTACTCGGTCGGCGGCAGGACCCCGCGAGTGCCAGGCGTCAACGAGCCGTCGACCGGCAAGCGATTCCGCGACGCGTTGCAGGGGGCGTGGGCGCAGGGCAAGCACCGCGGCGCCGAAGTGCCGCTGCATGCGCTCACCGCGCCGGGCGTCGAGGGAGGCCAGTTCTGGGGGCCGCGGTGGTCGACGAAGGGCGCGCCCGCACTGCAGACGCCGACGCGCACCTCGACGGATGCCGCGATCGGCGCCCGATTCTGGGCGTTCGCCGAGCAGGCCACCGGCACGACGTTCACCGTCGGCGCATGAGCGAGCCCGCCGAGAAGCCGCGGTTCTTCGCACGGCCGAAAGTGCGCCGCATCCTCTCGCGCACCGTGGTCGCCGTCGGCATCGTGCTCGCCGTGATCGGCGTCGTCTCGGGCCGCTACGGGTGGCTCTTCGCGGGCATCATCGTCGTCGGCCTCGGCGCCGCGATGGGGCCGGGGCGCATCCGCCGCTGAGCCCAGGGCCGGTACGCCGGCTCAGCTGAGCACCACGGTCGTCGGCACGGGGTTCTGGAAGAGATCGAGCACCGGGCAGTGCGCGTCGACGGTCTCGCGGAGCGTCTCGTAGCGGTCGGCGCTCTCGGGGCCACGGAGGTTCACGACGAGTCGCACCTGGCTGAAGCCGGCCCGCACCGACTCGTCGATGCCGAACAGCTTGCGTGCGTCGAGGTCGCCCTCGGCCGTGATCTCGATGTCGTCGACCTGGATACCGAGAGCGCCGGCGTACAGGCGGTAGACCACGATCTGGCAGGAGATGAGCGCGGCGAGGGCATACTCAACGGGGCTCGCGGCCACGTCGTCGCCGGCGAGGGCGGCGGGCTCGTCGACCTCGAAGCGGTGGCGGCCGGCGGTGATCGCGGTCGCGACGGCGCCGGTGCCGCGGCCGGTCACGGTGTAGGTGAGGTGGGCGGCGTCGGGAGTGCGCTCGATGCGGTCGGCCCATGCGGCGCCGGCTGCGGCGAGCCGCTCTGCACGCTCCGCAGGCGGGAAGACGGTCGTGGCGGTGTCGTCGAGGAGTGTCATGCCCGAACGATATGGGGCGAGCGAGGCGGACTGCTCGCGGCGTGTCACCCGGCGCAACGGATCGTCACACGGCGACGACGAGTCGACGCGGCCGCGGCCGCCGCAGCTACGCGGTCAGCGTCGCGAGCACGCGCGGCCAGGCGCCGTCGAGGTCGGCGAGCACGAGGTCGGCACGAAGGCCGGGCCCGATCGCGCCCCGGTCGCCGAGCCCGACCGCCGCGGCGGGACCGCTCGTCACGAGGCCGACGGCCGCGGGCAATGAGCACGAGCCGTCGGCGGCGAGTCGCACGACCGCGCCGAGCTGGGCGTCGGGCAGGTAGTCCGAGGCGAGCGCGTCGACGAGGCCGGCCGCGATCAGCTCACCGGCTGAGACGTTGCCGGCGTGCGAGCCGCCTCGCATCGCGTTCGGGGCGCCGGCGACGACCAGGAGGCCGCGGCGCCGTGCGTGCGCGGCCGCCTCGAGCGTCGTCGGGAACTCCGCCACGGCGCCGCCGCGGTCGACGAGTTCGTCGACGTCCTGGCGGGTCGCGGGGTCGTGGCCGAACAGCCGGATGCGCCCGGCCCGCGCGAGCTCGCCGAGCCACGCGAGTGTTCGGTGCCCGACCTCGGTGCGGTCGTCCCTCGATGAGCGCCACCATTCCACATGCGTCGCCGCCTCCTCTGGCGACATCCCCTCGCCCTCGACCATCCACCGGTGCATGGTGGCGGGGTCGGCGTACTGGCCCTGCCCGGGCGTGTGGTCTTCGTGCGAGACGACGAGTACACGATCGCCAGCCGCGGCGATCCGCGAGTCGAGGGCGGCAGCGCCGACCGCGCAGCGCACGTCGACGCGATGCAGGATCTGCATCGCAGAAGACCCCACGGCGTCGATCGCATCGGCGACGTGCTCGGCCGGCGGCGAGCCGATCGGCAGGCCGACCGCGCTCCGCTCCTGGAACGCGACGCCCTGGAACGCCGTCGTGATGCCGGCCGCACGAACGCGACCCTCCGCGGCGGCGAGCGCGAAGCCCACCGGAACCGACGCACCGGGCCTCGGTCGCAGCTCGCGGCCCACGGCGTCGCCGTGCACGTCGACGAGACCCGGCAGGCACATGGCGCCGCGGCCGTCGACATCGGCGCCCCCGCCCGGTGGGTGCGGCTCGATGGCCTCGATGATCCCCGAGCGCACCACGATGCGGGCATCGTCGACGATCCGGTCGGGCAGCACCGCCCGCACGTGGCCGAGCACGTAGTCGGCAGGCGGACGGCCGAGCGGCCACCCCGAGGCATCCGTGCGCTTCGCCGTCGCAGCGACGCTCGCTGCCGTCCCGGCCGCCACCGCGGTCGTCACGCCGACGCCCCTTCCGGCGGGACGTGCCCGCCGAGCTCGAACACGACGCGCATGGCATCGGCGCGGATCCACCGGCGGGTGAAGCACAGGAGCCGGCCGGTGACCCCGTCGCGGTTGACGCTCTCGACGAGCCAGACCGGGTCGCCGGTCGCGCACTCGAGGCCGTCGGCGACATCGTCCCCGGCGACCTCGATGCTTGCGCGCGACGATGCGCGCTCCGGCGAGGCAGCGGCCATCTGCCGCAGGATCTCGTGCAGCGACGTCTCGTGGCGGATCGCCGTCGGCAGCTGCGGGAGCACGTCGAACGGCACCCACTCGTCGCCCCACGATGCCGGCAGGTCGTCGGTGAACGAGCGGCGCCGGAGCCGGTAGGCCGACTCGCCGGCGGGCCGGCCGAGGTGGCTCGCGACATCGATCGGCATCTTCAGCGGCTCGCAGGACAGCACGATGCTGCGCGGCACCGCCCCCGCCTCTCGCACGGTGCGGCTCCACGACGGAGCCCGATCCGCCGAGATGATGTAGTCGATCCGCTTCGCGGTGTAGGTGCCGCCGCCCTTGATCCGGCGCACGAGCATCCGTCGCTGGAGTTCCTGCATCGCGGCGCGCGCAGCGGCGCGGCCGACGCCGAACCGCTCGGCGATCTCGTGCTCCCCGGCTACCTTGGTGCCCGGCGGCAGCTCGGCGAACTCCGCCGCCAGCAGCTCGGCGATCTGACGGAACCTCGTCTCTGGCATGCGGTGAAGTCTCGCCCGCCCGGGTGAACTGCAGGTGAAGTCGACGCAGCGACTCCGCCGAATCGCCGAATCGCCGTGCCGCCGCATCGCCGGACCGCGACGGCGCGACGACCCGTCGTGGACCCACGGCGGAACCTGCTCGAACAGCGGGCACGGAGCCGCCGCCTGTGGTTCACCTTCCGGTAACCATGCAGCCGTCGCTCGTTGGCGGCGGCTGCCTACGTTGGGGCAACGGAACACACACAGCATGCGCCTGCACCGGGCGCAGCGGTCATGAAAGGTTTCCGATGAAGCTCAACACCAAGGCTTGGCCCGCGATCGCCGCAGCGGCCCTGCTCACCGTCGGCCTCGCTGCATGTTCGTCGCCCTCCACGGCTGACGACACGGCCGCGGATGCCTCGGCCGGCACCTTCGCCGTCGACGAGAACACGCTCGTCTTCGGCGTCGTTCCCGACTCGGTCGACACCGAGACGAACTACCAGCCCCTCATGGACTACATCGCGGAGGAGACCGGCAAGACGGTCGAGTACCACGAGTCCACCGACTACGCCGCGCTCATCGAGGCCGCCGTCGCCGGCAAGATCGACGTCGCCTCGTTCTCGGGCTTCACCTACGTGACCGCCACCAACAACGGCGCCGCCCTCACCCCGATCTCCTCGATCATCACCGAGGAGGGCCAGGAGCCCGGCTACTTCTCGCAGGCGATCGTGCCCAAGGGCAGCGACATCACCGACCTCGCCGGCTTCAAGGGCAAGAAGGTCTGCTTCGTCGACCCGTCGTCGACCTCGGGCTACCTGTTCCCGAGCTACAACCTGCTGAACGAGGGCATCGACCCCGAGACCGACGTCACGCCGGTGTTCGCGGGCAAGCACGACGTCTCGGTCACCAAGACCGGTGAGGGCGTCGAGTGCGAGGCCGGCTTCGCCGAGGACAGCGAGGTCGAGAAGAGCGACAAGGTCGAGGTCATCTCGGAGACCATGGTCCCCGGCGCCCCGATCGTCATGTCGAACACGCTGCCCGAAGAGCTGCAGACGCAGCTCACCGACATCCTCAGCGAGGTCACGATCGACGAGATCATCGCCGCCGGCATCGACAGCGCCGACAGCGACGGCTTCCGCAGCGTGTTCTTCGCAACGTCGCCGGTCGACGACGAGTACTACGACACCATCCGCGACATCTGCGAGAAGACGAACGCGGAGCAGTGCCAGGGCTGACGCCTCGGCACTGACCACGGTCGAAGAAGCACGGAACAGGGAACACGGAGCACCGCATGAGCACCCAAGTCGGCAACGAGGATTCAGTCGTCATCGACGTCTCCGGACTCACGAAGGAGTTCGGCCGCACCGTGGCGCTGCAGGGGGCGTCGCTCACGGTCGCGCGGGGGGAGATCGTGGTGCTCCTCGGGCTCTCGGGCTCGGGCAAGTCGACGCTGCTGCGGCACCTCGACGGGCTCGAGACCCCGACCTCCGGTTCCGTGCGCGTGCTCGGCCAGGAGGTGCCGCGCCTCACGGGGCGGCGCCTCCGGGCCCTGCGCAGCCGCATGGGCTTCGTCTTCCAGCAGTTCGACCTCGTGCCCTCGCTGACGGTGCTCGAGAACGTGCTGACCGGCGCGCTCTCCGAGCTGCGCGGACCGCGCATCGGACTCTGGAGCTACCCCAAGCGGCTGAAGCTCACGGCCCTCGGCCACCTCGACCGGGTCGGCCTCCTCGACCGGGCCTACCAGCGCGCCGACACCCTCTCGGGCGGCCAGCAGCAGCGCGTCGCCATCGCACGCGCCCTCATGCAGGACCCCGAAATCCTCCTCGCCGACGAGCCCGTCGCCTCGCTCGACCCGGAGTCGAGCGAGCAGGTCATGTCGCTCATCCGCGAGATCGCGATGGACGAGGGCCTCACCGTCGTCTGCAGCCTGCACCAGGTCGACCTCGCGCTCTCGTGGGGCGACCGCATCGTCGGCCTCCGCCATGGCGAGGTCGTGCTCGACACCCCCGCCGAGGGGCTCTCCAAGGCCGAGGTCATGGAGATCTACGGCCGGGTCGCGACGTCGACCACCGAACTCGAGGCGATCGAGGTCGAGCTGTCGGATGCCGCGGCAGACGCCGCCGCCGAGACCCACCTCGCCGACGGCGCGCTGCGCTCATGAGCCTCATCACCGCGACGCCGCCGGCTCCGTCGGCCCCGCCGCCCGCACCCTCGCCGTCGATCGCCGATCGCGCGCCCCGCCGCCGCGTCTCGCCGGAGCGCATCGCCGCGATCCTCGCGCTCGGTGCGATCGTCGTGGCATCCGTCATCGCCCTCGCCGACTCGGGCATCTCGATCCCGAGCATGATCGAGAGCTGGGGCAACGCCGAGCGGTTCTTCGCCCGCGTCGGCACCATCACCTTCCCCGAGCCGGGCGAGCTCGTCTACCTGACCGCCCTCACGATCGGCCTCGTGCTCTGCGGCACGCTCCTCGCCGCGGTGATCTCCGTGCCGATCGCCTACCTCGCCGCGTCGAACACGACGCCGGGCCGGGGCTGGCAGGCGTTCGGTCGCTTCGTCACGGTGCTGACCCGTGCGATCCCCGACGTCGTGCTCGCGATGGTCTTCGTGCTCATGTTCTCGCTCGGGTCGCTGCCCGGCATCCTCGCGATCGGCATCCACTCGATCGGCATGATCGCGAAGCTCTTCGCCGACGCCATCGAGCAGATCGACGAGGGCCCGCGCCGCGCCATCCGCGCCGCCGGCGGCTCGAAGCTGCAGGAATTCACGAGCGGCATCCTGCCGCAGGTGCTGCCGTCGTGGGTCGCGACCGTGCTGCACCGCAACGACATCAACCTGCGCGGATCCGTCGTGCTCGGCTACGTCGGCGTCGTCGGCCTCGGGATGGAGATGTCGTTCGCCTTCAAGTCGCTGAACTACTCGGAGGGCCTCGGCATCGCGCTCGTGATGTTCGCGCTCTGCGTCGTCATGGAGATCGTCTCGAGCGTCGTGCGCCAGGCCATGCTCGGCGGCGCGCCGACCGGGCGCGGCCTGGGTGACCGGGTCGTGCGCCTCGCCGGTCGAGCCGGCGCGAAGCGCGGTGTCGAGACCACGCCGGTCGCTCGACCGGCGGTGTCGCACGACCTCGACGCGGCGCTCCGCCGCCCGTGGGACGCCGTGCGCATCCGCAACACCGTCTGGGGCTGGCTCGCGTTCGCGGTCGTCGTCGGCAGCGTGCTCGTCTGCAACATCCAGTGGGGCGACCTCATCACCTTCTGGGCCAAGGTGCCCGAGATCGCCGTGCAGTTCTGGCCGCCGAGCTTCGGCAACTACGACGCTGCGACGATGTTCGGCGCGATGGCGCAGACGATCGGCATCGCCCTCGCCGCCACCCTCCTCGCGTTCGTCGTCTCGGTGTTCGTCGGCTCGGTCGCCGCTCGCAACGTCGCCCCGAACGGCACCGTGCGTACATCGATGCGACTGCTGCTCGTCGTGATCCGCGGCATCCCCGAGGTGATCCTCGCGATCGTGCTCATCGTGATCACGGGCCTCGGCAGCCAGGCGGGCACGCTGGCCCTCGCGTTCGGCGGCATCGGCCTGCTCGGCAAGCTCATCGCCGACTCCTTCGAGGAGGTGAAGCCCGGGCCCGAGCGTGCACTGCGCGCCACCGGTGCGAGCCGCGGTCAGGTCTACGCCTCGGCGACGCTGCCCCAGGGCACGCGGGCGCTCATCGGCCACAGCTTCTACCTGCTCGACACGAACATCCGCGCGGCGACGATCCTCGGCATCGTCGGCGGCGGCGGCATCGGCTACTACCTGCTGAACGCCGGGCAGGGCTCGAACTACGCGGTCGTGACCGCGATCGTGCTGATGATCCTCGTCACGGTGCTGATCGTCGAGGGCATCGCGATGTGGATGCGGCGGGTGTTCAAGTGAGCGCGGCATTCGACGTCGCCGTCGTCGGCTCGGGCATCGTCGGACTCGGTGCCGCGCTCGCCGCACATCGCCGGGGGCTCCGGGTCGTCGTGATCGAACGGGGCAGCGAGCCCGCCGGGGCATCCGTTCGCAATTTCGGGCACCTGTGCTTCACCCCGCAGGCCGGACTCGCCCGCGAGTTCGCACTCACCTCCCGCGAACTCTGGCTCGGGCTCGCCCCGGATGCCGGCGTGTGGCTGCGCGAATCGGGCACCCTCGTGGCCGCCCGCCGCGGCGACGAGCTCGCGGTGCTCCGCGACCTCGCCGAGACGCGCGGTGGCGAGGTCGAACTGCTCACGGCGGCCGAGGCCGAAGAGCGGATGCCGCTCGCCCGGGGCACGGCCGTCGGCGGCGCGTTCCTCCCGCGCGACCTGCAGGCGAATCCCCGTCAGGCCGTCGCCGCGATCGCTGCGCACCTCGAGCGCGAGGGCGTCGAGTTCCGCCGCCGCACGGCGGTCGGCGCCGTGCGTCCGGGCCGCGTCGAGACCAGCCGCGGCCCGATCGACGCCGACCGCGTGATCGTCGCGGTGAACCACGACATCGACCTGCTCTACCCCGAGGTCGCCGAGCGGCACGGCATCGTGCGCTGCGCGCTCGACATGCTGCGCGTCACGGCAGAGCTGCGGATGCCGCTGGCCGCACCGCTCCTCACCGGCTGGTCGCTCGTGCGCTACGGCGCCTTCGCGGCCACCCCGGCCGCCGCGACCCTGCGCGAGCGGCTGCACGCCGAGCGGCCCGACCTCGCCGCGCTCGACCTGAACCAGATGTACACGCGGCTGCCGGACGGCACGCTCGTCGTCGGCGACACGCATGCCCGTGGCATCACCGTGCCGCCGTTCCAGCCCGAGTTCGCCTTCGAGGCGATGCTCGAGGAGACGCGTTCGCTCTTCGGCATCGAGGCGCTGCGCGTCGTCGAGCGGTGGCAGGGCGTCTACGCGAGCGGGCCCGACGACTTCCTCATCGAGGAGGTCGAACCCGGCGTGCACCTCGTCGCCGCCACGACCGGCATCGGCATGACGACGGGCCTCGGGCTCGCCGAGCACGTCGTCGCCGGCTTCTCGGACGAGCCCGCCGGCGACCAGCCCGCCGCCGGCGACGCTGCCGCCGACCTGTCGGGCTTCGGCTCGGCACCCACGACCACCCTGCAGAAAGGCGCATCATGACCGCGAACCCCTCCACCGTCCTCTCCGACGACGAACTCGCCGAGCGCGACGAGCTGGCCGAACTCTCCGAGACGGGTGCTCCCGGAGCTCGTGCGCTTGCTGCGGAGCAGCTCGACGAGCAGCTCGAGGAGCTCGACGACGACGACCTCGACGACGACGACGAGTCGGGCGACATCGAGCTGATCGTGCTCGACATGGCCGGCACGACCGTCGCCGACGACGGCGTCGTCGAGCGGGCGTTCGCACTCGCCGCGGAGCGCAGCGGCATCGCGACCGGCGAGGCCTTCGAGGCCGCCCTCCAGTACGTGCGCGACACGATGGGCCAGTCGAAGATCGACGTCTTCCGCGTGCTCGCCGACGGCGACGAAGACGCCGCCCAGCGGGGCAACTCGGCGTTCGAGGGCGCGTACGCGGAGCTCGTCGCGAGCGAGGGCGTCGCCGAGATCGCGGGCGCGGCGGACGTGATCAGGGAGCTGCGCGCCGCCGGGGCATCCGTCGTGCTCACGACCGGTTTCTCGCCCGTGACCCGCGACGCGATCATCGACGCGCTCGGCTGGCACGATCTCGCCGACGCCGTGCTGTCGCCGGCCGATGCCGGCCGCGGCCGTCCGCATCCCGACATGCCGCTCACTGCGCTGCTGCGCACGGGCGCGAGCGCGGTCGACGCGATGGTCGTCGTGGGCGACACCGCGAGCGATGTCTTGT
Source organism: Agromyces sp. Root1464 (assembly GCF_001427265.1). NCBI lineage: Bacteria > Bacillati > Actinomycetota > Actinomycetes > Micrococcales > Microbacteriaceae > Agromyces > Agromyces sp. Root1464. The sequence goes on along the minus strand of NZ_LMFU01000002.1, from coordinate 1,963,458 downwards.
CTGGTGTCAACGCCGGTGCCGGTTTCGTCGTCGGCGTGCTGAGCGGGGCCCACGACCGGGAGGCGCTCGAGGCCGCCGGCGCCGACGCCGTCATCGACAGCATCACCGAGCTGCCCGCGCTGCTCGGCCTCCGCGGCGAGTAGCGGCGTGACCATGCACACCGTCGAGCGGGTCGGAGAGCTCGACATCATCGTCAAGCCCTCGCCCATCGCCATGGTCTGGTACGAACCGGGTCGGCCGCACGAGGCGCTCGCGGCGCCCGGAGTCCGGCTCGCGCCGGGGGAGGCACTCGTCGAGGTCGAGCTCGCCACGATCTGCGGCTCCGATGTGCACACCGTGAGCGGTCACCGCTCCGCACCGGCGCCGCTCGTGCTCGGGCACGAGCAGGTCGGCCGCGTCGTCGCCCTGGGCGACGGCGCCGTGCGGGCCGACGGCACGCTGCTCGAACTCGGCGATCGCGTCGTCTGGTCGGTCACGGTCAGTTGCGGCGACTGCGACCGGTGCCGCAGGGGGCTCGCCCAGAAGTGCCGCACGCTCGCCAAGTACGGACACGAGCGCGTGCACCGCGGCTGGGAGCTGTCGGGCGGATTCGCCACCCACGTGCAGTTGCGCGCCGGTACCGCGACGGTGCGTGTGAGCGAGACGCTGCCTGCAGCCATCGCCGCGCCCGCCTCCTGCGCGACGGCCACCGCGGTCGCCGCCCTCGACGCCGCTGCGGCGCGGGTCGAACTCGACGGAGCCCTCCTGCTCGTGACGGGGGCGGGCATGATCGGGCTGTCGGTCGCGGCAATGGCCGTCGAGGCGGGCGCCGAGGTCATCGTCGCGGACCCGGATGCCTCGCGGCGCGCGTTCGCCCGGCGGCTCGGCGCCGTCACGGTCGACCCGCTCGCCCGCGGCGCCGCGCCCGAACGCCTCGACGCCGTGCTCGCCCGCTTCGCGGAGCGCGGCCTCACCGAGGTGCTCGTGGCGATCGAGGCCTCGGGAACCGCGGCAGCGGTGCGCACCGTGCTCGACGTCATCGGGGTCGGCGGCGTCGCCGTGCTCGTCGGCAGCGTGTCGCCCGGATCGGAGGTGAGCCTCGACCCCGAGACGATCGTGCGGCGCCTCGCCACCGTGACCGGTGTGCACAACTACACGGCGGTGCAGCTCGAGCGCGCGGTCGCGTTCCTCGACCGGTCGTGGCAGCACCTGCCCTTCGAGGAGCTCGTGGGGGCGACGCATCCGCTCGCCGAACTCGACCTCGCGCTCGAGGAGGCCGCGACGGGACTGCACGTGCGCGTCGGCGTGGCGCCCGGTCGCCGTCTGATCTGATCCGAGATTCTGGGGCCGACGGGAGCCGGGGGACGTAGGCTGATCGAACCATGCGCGTGATCAGCTACAACCTCCGCAAGCACCGGGCGAGTGGCGAACTCGTCGGCCTCGTCGAGCGCTACTCGCCCGACATCCTCTGCCTTCAGGAGTGCGACACGCAAGACCTGCCGCAGCAGATCCACGATCTGCAGCTCGCCGACGCGACCCAGCGCAACCGTCTCGGCCTCGCGCTCTACTACGACGCCGAGCGGTTCCGGGCGGTGCGCATCCAGGCCTTCGCCCTGAAGAAGTCGTTGCACGACCGGCTGCTGCGGCCCGCGCACGAGCGCCTCATCGGTGTGCGGCTCTTCGACAACGAGGCGCAGCGCGAGCTGATCGTCGCCTCGTTCCACGCGGCACCGTTGACCGCGCTGAACTCGCTGCGACGCCACCAGATCAAGTCGGCGCTCGGTGAGCTCCAGTTCCTCGGCCCCGGCCTGCCCACCCTCATGGTCGGCGACTACAACTACCCGATCTTCAAGGAGAACCTCGGCGAGAAGGTGCGCGACTCGGGCTACGACCTGACGCTCAGCGACAAGCGCACGTACACGCGGTACAAGTTCTTCCGCGGTCACTTCGATCTCGCGACCTCGGTCGGTCTCGACATCGCGGGCGTCGAGACGCTCGCGCGCGGGTCATCCGACCACATGCCGATCCTCGTCGACGCCGACTACAGCGTCGCGGTGCCGGCGAGCGCCCCGTGATCGGTCGCGAGCTCGCCCTCGCGCTGCGGGACGCCGGACTCGTGTGGACCCCCGAGTCGGGCGACCGCTTCGCTCTCGACCTGCCCGACACCGTCGAATCCGAGGTCGAGGCCGAGGTGTTCACCGTCAGCGAGATGACGATCGAGCCGCAGGCGTTCTCGACCGACACGGTGCTCGGCTTCAACGGCACGACCGAGTGGGCGCTCGACTCGGTGTCGGTCGGAGACGCCGTCTGGCTGCCGCGCGAAGACCAGCTGCGGGAGTTGCTGCGGGCGACCTTCCGGGCGCTCCGACGCCTCGACGACGCGTTCGAGGTCGAGATCGAGCTCGGCGGCGAGACCCGCCGCTTCGAGCACCCCGATGTCGCCGAGGCGTACGGCCTCGCGCTGCTGGAGCTCATCGGGCGTTCGCGATGACGGATGCCTCGGAGCCGCCCGCGGCCCGGCCGACCGGGTCTTCGGGCGTGCTGCGGGCGCTCGACGCCGCGGGCGCCGCCGCCGCCCGTGAACTCGGCGGGCACGCTGCTCGCGACGAGGCGCTCGCCGAGTACGTGCCCGAGCGACGCACCCTCGGTATTCCGCGTGCGGCCCGGATGACGCCGCTCGGCCGGGTCTGGCGCCTCGGCGTGCTGCTCGTCGACCCGGACGGACGGCTCTTCGCGACCGGCCGGGTCGTTCGTGCCGAACGCCCCGTGCGGCGGAGCACTCCCGCCGCGTCGATCGCCGAGCAGCGTGCCTTCGCCGCGGCCGCCGTGAAGGGCGGCTTCGCCGAGGGCGAGACCGTGAACTTCGGTGCCGTACCCGTCGACCCCGACGAGCTCGTGCACGCCGCGGCATCCGGACCGCTCGTGGTGGTCGACGACGCGCTGTTCGTGCGCTGGAACCCGGCCCAACCCGACGCGCTGACGCCGCTCGATCGCTACCTCGCCGACCGTGTGGAGCTGCTCGTGAATCCGCCGTCGGGCGCCTGAGCTGTTGACGTCGCGTTCCCGTTTGCTAGGGTCGACGATCGTGTCCTGCAATTTCTCCGCGCTGATCATTCGGCCCCGCACCGCCTGAGGCGGAGCGACCGAACCATCACACGCGTCCCTCCGCCTCGGCCATGACGACCCTGGCCGCGGTGCTCCTTCGGCGCGCCCGGCTGACGATCCTCGCCAGCGGAGTTCTCATTGCGTACGCACAACCCTTCTTCAGTTCCCTTCTCGTCTTCTGCTTCCCGTTCGGGCCAGTCCGCCCGCGCTCGTCGAGCGCCCGCGCCGGTGTCTGCGTTCGACCGTCCGCCGGTCGTCGGCGGTCGTCACGAACTCGGCCAGAACTTCCTGGTCGATCGCCGCGTCGTCGACGGGTTCGTCGCCCTGGCGGCCGCCACTCGCGGCCCGATCGTCGAAGTCGGCGCCGGCAGCGGCGCGATCACCCGCGAACTCGCGGCGCTCGGTCGGCCGCTCACCGCGCTCGAGATCGACGGGCGCCGGGCCGATTCGCTCCGTCGTGAGTTCGAGCACGACGCCGACGTGACGATCGTCGAGGCCGATGCGCTCGCGTGGCGGTATCCCGCGGCGTCCCACGTCGTCGTCGGCAACGTGCCGTTCCATCTCACGACGGCCATCATGCGATCGCTCCTCGCCCGCGGGCACTGGACCGACGCGATCCTGCTCACCCAGTGGGAGGTCGCGCGGCGCCGGTGCGGGGTGGGCGGTTCGAGCCTGCTCACGGCCCAGTGGGACCCGTGGTTCACATTCCGGTTGCACGAGCGCGTGCCGGCGCGGGCGTTCAAGCCGGCGCCGTCGGTCGACGGCGGTGTCTTCACGATCGAGCGGCGCCGCGACCCGCTCGTGCCGGCCACCGACCGCGCCGCGTATCAGGCGTTCGTCGCCGAGGTCTACCGGGGGAAGGGGCGCGGACTCGCCCAGATCCTCCGTCGCACCTCGCGGCCGGTGCCCGCCGAGCGGGTTCGCGGGCTACTGAGCTCGGCGGGTGTCGCTGCCGACGTGTTGCCGAGTCGGCTCACCGGGGAGCAGTGGGCGGCGCTCTGGGCCGGGGTGCGCGGAGCTACCGGAGGTCGCGGCTGATGCGGATGCCGAACGGGTGCGGGCCGGCGGCGAACCACACGATGGAGCCGACGAGCGCGCTCGCGCCGACCGATCATGGAACTCGCCGGCCGTGCTTCCCATCATCGTCCCCGCTACCGCGTTCGGAGCCCTGCGTCTCCTGCTCCTGGATCGACTCGATGATCGAGTCCTGCAGTCCCCGCTGCCCGGTGTGCAGCTCCTGGTACTTCTCGCCGGCGCTCATGAGTGGCCCGAGCGCATGCCGCAGGCGCGAGCGGGTGCCGCGCGGCGCGCGGAACCAGCGCACGACGAAGCCGACCACGATCGCGATCGCGAGCAGCGCAACCGGCACCCAGATGAGGGCGAGCGACCACGAATCGGGAGCCATGCTCAGAACCCGTACGGCGTGATGGGGGAGAGGGCGCCGTCGCGCAGCGCCTCGAGAATCGCCAGCTCGTGCGGCACCACGGGTTCGGGCAGCGCGTCGAGCGGGAACCAGCGGAGCTCGACGGCCTTGTCCTCCATGAGTCTCGGCTCACCGTGCCATGCCGTCGCGCTGAAGAACACGTCGATGCGCTCCTCGATCGCCCGGTGCGGTGCGCCACCCGTGCGGTGCATGACGGTCAGCACCGTGAGGGCCGACCCGTCGAGCTCGACCCCGAGCTCCTCGCGAGTCTCGCGCGCGGCGGCAGCCAGCAGCGACTCGCCCTGCTCGACGTGGCCGGCGGCACCGCACGCCCAGTGCTCGTCGAAGTAGCCCGTGCCGCGGCGCAGCTGCAGCAGCACCTCGTCGCCTCTCCGGAGCACGACGTAGGCGGCAGGGATGACCGCGAAACGACCATGGGATGCCGCGTACGCCTCGGTGTACGACTCGGACTGGGTCACGGGGTCTCGATACGCTTCGCTACTCGACCGGCGGTGGGGCTTCGCTACTCGACCAGCTACTCGACCGGCAACGGGGTCAGTAGCCGACGATGGGGCCGAACGCGTCGGCGAGCGGCGCGCGGTTGATGCCGCGCAGCTCGTCGATCGAGACGGTGAAGAGTCCCTGCACCTCGAGGGCTCCGGATGTCGCGTCGGTCACGCCGATGCGACGCACCGGGTAGTCGCGCCCATCGCAGAGGCCGCGGAACTTCACGTCGTCTTCGCGTGGCACCGTCACGATGACGCGGCCCGTCGACTCTGAGAAGAGCGCGGTCGCGAGGTCGATGCCGGCGTCGCCGGCTACCTCGTCGAGCACGACGCGGGCGCCGAGGCCGAACCGACCGACCGCCTCGGCGAGGGCGATCGCGAGACCGCCGTCGGAGAGGTCGTGCGCCGAGTCGATGAGGCCCTCGATCGCCGCCGCGTTCAGCAGCTCGGCGAGGCGCTTCTCACCGGCGAGGTCGACCGCCGGCGGGCGACCGCCGAGGTGGCCGTGCACGACGCCGGCCCACGCGGAGCCGTCGAGCTCGAGCGCGGTGTCGCCGAGGAGGTAGATGTTGTGTCCGTCGTCCTGCCAGCCCGACGGGATGCGGCGGGCGACGTCGTCGATCACGCCGAGCACGGCGATCACGGGCGTCGGGTGGATCGGCACGTCACCGGTCTGGTTGTAGAACGAGACGTTGCCGCCCGTCACGGGGATGCCGAGCTCGAGGCATCCGTCGCTGAGGCCTTCGACGGTCTCGGAGAACTGCCACATGACCTCGGGGTTCTCGGGGGAGCCGAAGTTCAGGCAGTCGGAGACGGCGGCGGGCACCGCGCCCGAGACGGCGACGTTGCGGTACGCCTCGGCGAGCGCGAGCTTCGCGCCCTGACGGGGGTCGAGCTGCGAGTAGCGGCCGTTGGCGTCGGTCGCGACCGAGACGCCGAGGCCCGACTCCTCGTCGACGCGCACCATGCCCGCGTCGTCGGGGTAGCTGAGCGCCGTGTTGCCGAGCACGTACTTGTCGTACTGGTTCGTGACCCACGCGGCATCCGCCTGGTTCGCCGAGCCGACGAGCTGCAGGAACTGCGCGCGGATCTCCTCGGGCGTCGCCGGGCGGTCGAGCTTCGCGGCCGTGTCGGCCTGCAGGGCGTCGATCCAGGTGGGGTAGGCGACGGGGCGCTCGTAGACCGGGCCGTCGACGGCGACGGTGCGCGGGTCGACGTTCACGATCTCCTGGCCGTGCCACATGATGCTCAGGCGGCCCGTGTCGGTGACCTCGCCGAGCACGCTCGTCTCGACGTCCCACTTCTTGACGACCTCGAGGAAGCCGTCGAGCTTCTCGGGGCGCACGATCGCCATCATGCGCTCCTGGCTCTCGCTCATCAGGATCTCTTCGGGCGTGAGCGTCGGGTCGCGCAGCAGCACGTCGTCGAGCACGATCGCCATGCCGCCGTCGCCGTTGGACGCGAGCTCGGAGGTCGCGCACGAGATGCCGGCCGCGCCGAGGTCTTGGATGCCCTCGACGAGGTCGCCCGCGAAGAGCTCGAGGCAGCACTCGATGAGCACCTTCTCGGCGAAGGGGTCGCCGACCTGCACCGCGGGGCGCTTGGTCGGGCCGCCCTCGTCGAAGCTGTCGGACGCGAGGATCGACGCGCCGCCGATGCCGTCGCCGCCCGTGCGAGCGCCGAAGAGCACGACCTTGTTGCCGGCGCCCTTGGCGTTGGCGAGGTGCAGGTCTTCGTGGCGCATGACGCCGACCGCGAGGGCGTTCACGAGCGGGTTCGCCTGGTACACCGGGTCGAACCAGGTCTCGCCGCCGATGTTCGGCAGGCCGAGGCAGTTGCCGTAGAAGCTGATGCCCGAGACCACGCCGTGCACGACGCGCGCGGTGTCGGGGTGGTCGATGGCGCCGAAGCGCAGCGCGTCCATGACGGCGACCGGGCGTGCGCCCATCGAGATGATGTCGCGCACGATGCCGCCGACGCCGGTCGCGGCGCCCTGGAACGGCTCGATGTAGCTCGGGTGGTTGTGGCTCTCGATCTTGAACGTGACAGCCCAGCCCTCGCCGACGTCGATGACGCCCGCGTTCTCGCCCATGCCCACCATGAGGTTCTTCTTCATCTCGGGCGTGACCTTCTTGCCGAACTGGCGAAGGTAGATCTTCGACGACTTGTACGAGCAGTGCTCGCTCCACATGACGGAGTACATCGCGAGCTCGGCGCTCGTGGGGCGTCGGCCGAGGATGTTGCGGATGCGCTCGTACTCGTCGGGCTTCAAGCCCAGGGCGGCGTACGGCTGCTCCTTCTCGGGAGTGGTGGCCGCGACCTCGACGGTGTCGAGCACCGGAGTCGTCGGAGCAGCGATGGTTTCGGGGGATTCGGTGGTCACGAGTGGCGAGCTCCAGAGAACGGCGGCGGGCGGATGCCGCGGGGCGAATGCCTGACCCGACGAGTCTACCGGCCCGCTCACGTGAGCACGCCCGCGGTCCGCGTGGTGCTCAGCGCCCTCGCGCGCCCCAACCGGTAGAATGCTGAGTGGTCGTCGCATTCCCGGCGGCCCTGGGCGCGCACAAAGCGCGCAGTCGACCCGCCGTTGCGCTCGCGGAGCCCCGCCCCGCGCCCGCGGGAACGCCCTTCGTTCAGGTTCCCGAATTTGCCGTCAACTCCGTACTACTCCACCTCCTCCACCCCGGCCGTGATGCCGCCCTTCCCGTGGCTGGGCCTCATCGTGCTCGCCGCCGCGGTCTTCCTCTCGGTCACGATCGAGATGATCCCGACCGGCCTGCTGCCCGACATGAGCCGTGAGCTCGAGGTCGGCGAGCCGCTCATCGGCCTGCTCGTGACCGTCTTCGCGGCGACCGTCGTCGTGCTCACCGTGCCGCTCGCGAGCCTCACGAAGAAGGTGCCGCGCCGCACGCTCATCGTCATCAGCCTCGCCGTGCTCGCGGTCAGTTGCGTGCTCACCGCGCTCGCGCCGAACTACGGCACGGTGCTCGCGACCCGCATCCTCGGCGGTGCCGCCCACGGCCTCTTCTGGTCGGTCGTCGGCGCCTACGCCGGTCACCTCGTGCCCAAGGAGCAGCTGGCGCGCGCCGTGTCGATCAGCGTCGCGGGCGGTTCGCTCGCGTTCGTGCTCGGCGTGCCGCTCGGCACCGCGCTCGGCCAGGCCTTCGGCTGGCGCCTCGCGTTCGCCGGCATCGGTGCCCTGACCCTGCTCGGCGCGCTGCTCGTGTGGCGCTTCCTGCCTCCCGTGCGTCACCACGCCGGTGAAGCGGATGCCGCCCCCATCCGCCTGCGCAGCGACGCCACGTTCGTGCCGGTGCTCGTCGTCTGCCTCATCACGGCCGTCACGATGGTCGGCGCCTACACGTTCTACACGTACGTCGCGCCGTTCATCACCGACGTCATGGGCATGGCGCCGAGCGCGATCAGCCCGATGCTGCTCGCCTACGGCATCGCGGGCGCGGTCGGCCTGCTGCTCGCCGGCACGGTGCTCGGACGTCGCCCGACGGTCGGCCTCGCGGTCGCGCTCGTCGCGACGGCGCTCGGCGTCACGGGGCTCGCGCTCTTCCCGCAGGTGCCGGGCGTGGGCATCGCCTGCTTCCTGCTGTGGGGCACGGCGTTCGGCGCCCTCCCGCCGATGCTCAACACGCGCCTGCTGCACTCGGCGTCCTCGCGCATCCGCGACGCCGCGGCATCCTTCTACACGACCGCGTTCAACTCCGGCATCGGCGGCGGCGCGCTTCTCGGCGCCATCCTCTTCGGCGTGATCGGCCTCGGCGGCCTGCCGTGGGTGTTCGTCGGACTGCTCATCTGCTCGACGACCGCCCTCGTCTGGACGGCGCTCGTCAACCGCGTGCACCACTGACGGGCGGCTACTCCGCCCGTGAGAACGCGGCGGCGCGAGCGATCTGTTCGCGCGTGAGCTTCACGCCCGTGTAGCGCTCGAACTGCGCGGCGGCCTGCATCGCGTGCACCTCGGCGCCGCTGATCACGAGCTTGCCCGCCGCACGGCCGGCCGAGACGAGCGGCGTCTCGGCGGGGAAGGCGACGACGTCGAACACGACGGATGCCGCGGCGACGTGCTCCTCCGAGAATGAGAGCGCCGAGGCATCCGCCCCCTGCATGCCGAGCGGGGTGACGTTCACGATGACGTCGGCGCCGGGCTCGGGGTCGGCGGCAGTCCAGGCGTAGCCGTACTGTTCGGCGAGCGCCGGGCCGAGCGACGCGTTGCGCGCGAGCACCGTGACGTCGTCGAAGCCGGCACCGCGGAACGCTGCGACGACGGCCTTCGCCATGCCGCCCGATCCGCGCACGAGCACCGACCGCGCCGGGTCGAGCCCGTTCTCGGCGATGAGCTGGGCGATCGCCTCGTAGTCGGTGTTCGACGCGGTGAGCACGCCGCCGTCGTTCACGATCGTGTTGACCGACTCGATCGCCGCGGCCGAGGGCTCGACGACGTCGACGAGCGGGATGACGGCTTCCTTGAACGGCATCGAGACGGAGCATCCGCGGATGCCGAGCGCGCGGATGCCGCGGATGGCGCCCTCGAGGTCGTCGGTCGTGAACGCCTTGTAGACGAAGTTCAGCCCGAGCTCGTCGTAGAGGAAGTTGTGGAAGCGGGTGCCGAGGTTCGACGGCCGGCCCGCGAGCGAGATGCAGACCGACATGTCCTTGTTGAGGATGGGCATGTCACCAGTCTGCGCTCTCCGGAACGGATCAGGCCTCGCGGCCTCCGGGCGGACCGATCACGAGGAGGCCGGCGAAGACGACGACGATGCCGACGACCGCGAGCGAGACGAGCAGCACGGGGCGCGCGAGGAACCAGCGGAGCAGCCCGTTGACCCAGTTCCCGTCGGCCGGGTGGTCGGTCTTCTCGCGGCGCCAGTCACCCTCGAGGTGCCCCTTGCGCACGAGCCACAGGTCGAAGGGGATGGTCGCGTAGGGCACGATCGCGGTGAGCACGGCGAAGGCGATGCGGCCGAGGTTCCAGCGCTGGTTCACGCCGACGATGACGGCGGTGAGGGCGTAGGAGAGGAACACGAATCCGTGGATCGAACCGCCGACCAGCACCGCCCACTCGACGCCCGCGGCGTACTTCAGGATCATCGCGACGATCAGGATCGTCCACGTGACTGCCTCGGCGAAGGCGAGGGCGCGGTAGAGGCGTTTCGGTGACACGGGGGATCTCCAGAGTTCGGGGGATGATGCCATCCTCCCAGCCGCTGCTGGGCGGACGCATCGAACGAACGATTGATCCGTCGGATCGCCCAGCCGGCCGCGATAGCCTTGGCCGGTGACCGAGCAGTCTGCACGCGAGCTCGTCTCGAGCCTCATCGCGTCGATCCCCGATTTCCCCCAACCCGGCGTGACCTTCCGCGACCTCACCCCGGTCTTCGCGAGCGGTCCGGCGCTGCACGCGCTCGGCACCTCGCTCACCGAGCCGTTCGCCGGCCGGTTCGACGTGATCGGTGGCGTCGAGGCGCGCGGCTTCCTCATCGCGGGTGCGGCCTCGGCGATCTGCGGTGCCGGCGTGCTCACCGTGCGCAAGGCCGGCAAGCTTCCTCGTGCCGTGCTGCGCGAGGACTACGCGCTCGAGTACGGCACGGCCGCGCTCGAAGTGCACGAGGGCGAGCTCCCGCCCGGCACCCGGGTGCTCATCGTCGACGACGTGCTCGCCACGGGCGGCACCGTCGGAGCCGCGGCGCGCCTCGTCGAGCGCGCCGGCTGGGAGGTCGCCGGCATCTCGGTCGCGCTCGAACTCGAGGGCCTCGGCGGCCGCGAGGCGCTCGGCGATCGCTACGAGATCTTCTCGCTCCTGCAGTACTGAGCGGCGGCGAGCGAGCGGATGCCGCGGCATCCGTCACGGCGGAACCGCCATGGTCGTCGTGGACATTCCTTGGTAGCGTGTGCCACCGAACAAGGAGGTCCGATGCGGGACAGCATGCCGAAGCGAACGCTGTGGTGGGGCATCGGGCTGTCGGTCGGCGGTGCGTTGATGATCCTGCTCGTACCGCAGCTCATGTACGGGACCGTCTCGCCGCAGACCCAGCCCGAGGTGGGGCAGACGATCCTGTCGATCGTGCAGCTGGTGCTGAACGTCGTCCGTCAGCTCGTGCTACCGCTCGGCACCGCGCTCATCGCGGCATCCCTCGTGATGTTCTACCTCGGCGGGCGTTCGAAGCCGACCGACGACGACCGCCCGAAGCGCTGGGTGCTGCCCGAGCCGGAGCGCCGCACCGAGCGCTGAACCGCGAGCGCCGTCGGATGCGCTCCGCTCGACGCCCGATCAACCGGCGGTCTGCCGCCGCACGATCTCGTTGATCCAGATCGGCGCGAACGGCGACGTGCAGTTCGGCGGGGTCGGGTAGTCCTTCAGCACCTCGAGCCGCTCGCCGATCTCGAGCGCGCGAGCGCGGTACTCGGGGTGGTGGATGCCGATGTTCGCGAGGGTCTCGTTCATCGCCCACTGCAGGCGATCGGGCGCCCGTTTCATGTGCGCCTCGATGAGGTCGAGCAGGCCGGGCAGGTCGAGGCCCTCGGGTGACTTCGCGACCCGAGCGGTGGTCAGCGCCCATCCGGCGCTCGCGACGACCGGGTCGGCGTCGTCGAACCAGGCGACGCGCAGCTCCTCGACGTGCGGGTTCTTCTTGACGATGTAGTTGACGAGCCAGTCGTGCACCTTGGGCACGCGCGCCTCGCGGAGCATGGCGTCGAGCTCGGCGGCGTCGTACTGCTTCGGGCGGCTGATCAGGATCGCCACGAGACGCGCCGGGGTGTCGCCCGTCGCCCAGAGCTCGCGGGCGAGCTCTGGCTGCGTGCCGACGCGCTTGGCAACGGCCCGGAGCTTCGCCAGGTTCACGCCGTGGTCGTCGCCGTGGCGTTCGTTGACCGCTCGCACCTTCGGGTCTTCGAGGGCGGCGAGGTCGGCCATCACCTCGCCGACGGTGGCTTCCGGCGCTGCTGTCTTCGTCGTCACGACTTCTCCTCCGCTCGTGGTGCGTGCCCGCGTCCAACCCTACGTCCGCCGGTTGCGTGGCTCCCGGGTCACGCCCCGGCGCGACTCTCGTCGAGCCCGAGCAGGTAGCCGGCGTTGCCGCGCAGCGCCGCCTCGTAGCGCAGCACGTCGGGCGTGCGCACCGTGTCGGCCGCGAAGGCGAGCAGCTCGCCGACGGCCGCGTCGCTGCGTCCGGCGGCGTGCATGCCGAGGGCGTGGAACAGGCGCACCGATTCCGAGTCGGGGTACTCCGCGAGGGCCCGGTCGAGCGCGGCGAGCGAGTCGTCCATCCGCCCGAGGATGCGCAGGGTGCTGCCGTACTGCAGGAGGCAGCGGCGCAGCGGGTCTCCCGCGAGGCCCGCGGCCATCGCCTGCTCGTAGTAGCCGAGCGCCGTCTCCTCCTCGCCCGCGGTGTCGTACGAGCCGCCGACCTCGTAGAGCACGTAGGGGTCGCCGGGGTGTGCCGCGAGCACGGCGAGGAACTCATCGATCGTCGGCTGCATGTTCGCGCGGTCGCGGCGGTCGAAGATCTCGCCCAGTGTCGCTTCGAGCTCGGGGGAGAGGCGTGCGGTCATCGTTCCATCATCGCGGTCGCCCACCGCTCAGGCGGTCGCCGCCTGCTCGCGCGCCCGCAGGTCCTTGCGCAGGATCTTGCCGGCGCTCGACTTCGGGATCACCTCGATGAACTCGACGACGCGCACCTTCTCGTGCGGGGCGACGTGGGCTGCGACGTGCGCCATGACCGCATCGGCGTCGAGCTCGGCGCCCGGCTGCAGCACGACGAACGCCTTCGGCACCTCCTGGCCGTCGGCGTCGAGCACGCCGATGACCGCGGCGTCGGCGATCGACGGGTGGCCGAGCAGCACGGCCTCGAGCACGGCCGGCGCGACCTGGTAGCCCTTGTACTTGATGAGCTCCTTCAGGCGGTCGACGATGCGGTAGACGCCGTCGGCGGTCACCGTGGCGATGTCGCCCGTGTGCAGCCAGCCCTCGTCGTCGAGAATCGCAGCGGTCGCCTCGGCGTTGCCGAGGTAGCCCTGCATCACCTGCGGACCGCGGATCAGCAGTTCGCCGGGCTCGCTCGCCGTACCGTCGGCCGGCACCTCGACGTCGACGCCCGTCTCGACATCGACGAGGCGGGCCTCGGTGTTCGGCACGAGGAACCCGATGGAGGAGCGGTCGAGGTCGTCGCGGTCGGTGGGGATCACGTGCGTGACCGGACTCGTCTCGGTCATGCCGTAGCCCTGCGCGACGGTGCATCCGATGCGGGAGGCGACGAGTTCGGCGAGCGCGCCGTCGAGCGGCGCAGCGCCCGAGAAGACGACCCGCACGCTCGAGAGGTCGTACTGGTCGACGAGCGGATGCTTCGCGAGCGCCACCGCGATCGGCGGCGCGATGAACACCCAGCTCGCCCGGTGCTCGCTGATGATGCGGAGGAACTCGACGAGGTCGAACCTCGGCATCGTCACGAGTGCGGCCCTGAGCTTGAGGGCGTAGTTCAAGAGGGCCGTCATGCCGTAGATGTGGAAGAACGGCAGCACCGCGAGCACGCGGTCGTCGGGCACGAGGCCGATGGAGCCGCGCGCCTGCTCGACGTTCGCGACGAGGTTCGCGTGCGTGAGCATGACGCCCTTCGGCCGTCCGGTGGTGCCCGAGGAGTAGGGGAGCACGGCGAGGTGCGTCGCCGGGTCGAACGAGACCTCGGGCGCGGCGTGACCCTCGCCGAGCAGGTCGCGGAGCGACGGGTGCCCCTCGGCCCCGTCGAGCACGACGAGGTGGTCATCGGCGATGCCGAGGCGTGCCGCCGCGGCCTTCGCCCCCGGGAGGAGCGGCGACACCGTGAAGAACCAGGTGGCACCGGCATCCGTCAACTGATTGCCGATCTCGTCGGGCGTGTAGAGCGAGTTGACCGTCGTCGCCGTCGCGCCCGAGCGCAGGATGCCGTGGAACACGGTGGCGAACGCGGGCACGTTCGGGCAGAGCAGCGCGACCACGTCGCCGACGCCGACGCCGCGGGCGGCGAGCGCCCCGGCGAGGAGCCCGATCTGGCCGACGAGCTGCCGGTAACTCGTCTCGGCGCCGTTCGTGCCGTCGACGAGCGCCACCCGATCGAGCTCGGCCTCGGTGAGATCCCCGAAGAGGTACTCGTAGATCGACGTGTCGGGAACCGTGAGGTCTGGGTACGTGCTCCTGGCCATGCTGCGATCTCCTTCGATCTGCGGGTGGAAGCCATCATGCACGTATCCGTGTGGTCGGGGAAGAGCTGATGACTGCTCGGTTGTTTTGACAAAATCAAGACAACTGCTACGTTCGAGACATGAGCCCGAACGCCACCGACGAACGCGAGCAGGCCGCCGCCCTGCTTCGCGGCGCCGGGCTCAAGGTCACCGAGTCACGTCTCGCGGTCTTCGACGTGTTCGGGCCGGGCGAGCACCTCGATGCCGACGACGTGTTCACGCGCGTCGCCGCGACGCTGCCGACGACGTCGCGGCAGGCGGTCTACGGCGTGCTCGGCGCGCTCGCCGACGCCGGCCTGCTGCGCAAGATCGAGCCGGCCGGGTCGCCGGCGCTGTACGAGACCCGCGTCGGCGACAACCACCATCACCTCGTCTGCACGGGGTGCAGCACGGTCTTCGACGTCGGCTGCGTGGTCGGCGAGGCCGCCTGCCTCACCCCGAGCGAGTCGCACGGCTTCCGCATCGCCACCGCGGAGGTCACCTTCTGGGGGCTCTGCCCCGACTGCGCCGCGAACGGCGAGCCGAGCTGAGGCGACGCCGGCACCGCCGGCGCTTCGCACCCGCATCCACCATCCATCCCGCGCCGGGTCGATCCGGCGCGCCCCGAGACTCGGGCGCTTCCCTACCTGCGCCCCGTCGACCCCGGTCGGCGACCCCAGAGAAACACACGAAGAAGAAGAGAGAAGGACGCATGTCGGAACACACGACCACGCCCACCACGACGCAGACCGGAACCCCGGTCGCCAGCGACGCCCACTCCCTCACGATCGGCGCCGACGGAGCGACGGTGCTGCACGACCGCTACCTGGTCGAGAAGCTCGCCCAGTTCAACCGCGAGCGCATCCCGGAGCGCATCGTGCACGCGAAGGGCGGCGGCGCCTTCGGCCGCTTCGAGGTGACCGCGGATGTCTCGGCGTACACGCGCGCCGCAGCGTTCCAGCCCGGATCGACGGTCGAGACGCTGCTGCGCTTCTCGAGCGTCGCCGGCGAGCAGGGTTCGCCCGACACCTGGCGTGACGTGCGCGGCTTCTCGGTGAAGTTCTACACGACCGAGGGCAACTACGACATCGTCGGCAACAACACGCCCGTGTTCTTCATCCGCGACGCGATCAAGTTCCCCGACTTCATCCACTCGCAGAAGCGCCTGCCCGGATCGGGCCTGCGCGACGCCGACATGCAGTGGGACTTCTGGACCCTCTCGCCCGAGTCGGCTCACCAGGTCACCTACCTCATGGGCGATCGCGGCCTGCCGAAGTCGTGGCGCGAGATGCACGGCTTCGGATCGCACACGTACCAGTGGATCAACGCCGAGGGCGAGAAGTTCTGGGTGAAGTACCACTTCCGCTCGCAGCAGGGCGACCTGCACCTCGACGCCGAGAGCGCCGAGGCGATCGCCGGCGCCGACGCCGACTACTACCGCCGCGACCTCCACGAGGCGATCGAGGCGGGCAACCACCCGAAGTGGGATCTGCACGTGCAGGTCATGCCGTACGACGACGCGAAGACGTACCGGTTCAACCCGTTCGACCTCACGAAGGTGTGGCCGCACGCGGACTACCCGCTGATCCCGGTCGGCACGCTCACGCTCGACCGCAACCCGCAGAACTTCTTCGCCGAGATCGAGCAGGCGGCGTTCTCGCCCGCGAACACGGTGCCGGGCATCGCGATCAGCCCCGACAAGATGCTCATGGCGCGCGTCTTCAGCTACCCCGATGCGCAGCGGTACCGCGTGGGCACGAACTACAACCAGATCCCGGTGAACGCGCCGCACGCGGCATCCGTCGCCAACTACTCGCAGGACGGCGCCCAGCGTCACGGATTCAACGCGCCGAGCACGCCGGTCTACGCGCCGAACTCGTTCGGCGGCCCCGTGGCGTCGCCCGAGGCCGCGGCCGAGGGCGGCTGGGAGAGCGACGGCGAGCTCGTGCGCGCCGCGTACACGCTGCGCTCGGACGACAGCGACTTCGGCCAGGCGGGCACGCTCTACCGCGAGGTCTACTCGGCCGAGGCGAAGCTGCGACTGCAGGCGACGCTCGCCGGCCAGGCCGCGTCGATCACGATCGACGAGATCCGCGAGCGCTTCTTCCAGTACTGGACGAACGTCGACGCCGACCTCGGGGCCGTGCTCCGCGAGACGCACGCGACGGCCGTCGCCGCCGCGGACGGTGCTGCCGCGTAGTCGGGCATTTCTGAACGGGCCCGGATGCCGCGCGGCATCCGGGCCCGTTCGCGTGCGCTGCTGCTCATGCTCGTGCCACTGCCCCCATCAGCATCGAGATGACACGTGTTGTCGGTATGCGGTGATGAGAAGCGACGAGAAGCGTCATCTCGATTGCTGCGCGAGTGCCTCGTCGACGATCTCGGCGACCGCGGCGTGCGCCAGCTGGCGGTCGGCCGCGACGAGTCCGATGCGGGTGCGCCGATCGAGCACGTCGTCGACGTCGAGCGCCCCCTCGGAGGTCACCGCGAATTCGATCTCGGCGCGCGTGACGTCGAGGCCGGGTGCGATGCGCGCGGCCGGGTCGGCGCAGCGGGCGAGATCGAGCACAGCGGATGCCTCGGCGCCGAAGCGCGCGACGAGCGAGGCGGGCAGCCCGGGGCGGGCGACCGCGGCCGGGCCCGTGCCCGTGACCGACACCGCCGAGCCGGGCGCTCCCACCAGGCCGAGCGACGCCGTACGGCAACCGGGGTCCGCGAGGCCCGCATGCCGGCACGCGAGGTCGACGGCGTCGCGGGCCATCGCCCGATACGTCGTGAGCTTGCCGCCGAGCACGTTGAGGAGCCCGGCATCGGAGACGGCCACGTGGTGCCGGCGGGAGATGTCGGCGGTCGCGCCGTCGCCGCCCGTGTCGATCAGCGGACGCAGCCCGGCGAAGGCGCCGAGCACGTCGTCACGGCCGAGCGGGCGCTCGAGGGCCGTCGAGACGGTGCGCAGCAGGAAGTCGATCTCGGAGTCCTGGGGGACGGGCACGTCGGGCACCGGTCCGGGGGCGTCCTCGTCGGTGAGACCGACGACGACCCGGCCGAGCTGCTGCGGCAGGGCGAAGACGAAGCGGCTGATCGATCCCGGGTGCGGCACCGTGAGGGCGGCCGTCGGGTGCCCGAGCGCCGCGGCATCGAGCACGAGGTGGGTGCCTCGACTCGGGCGCATGCGGATGCCGGGGTCGAGTTCGCCCGCCCACACGCCCGCGGCGTTCACGACGACCCGGGCGTGCACGCGCAGCGAGCCGCCGCCGGTCGCGTCGTCGAGCATCGCGCCGTCGGCATCCGCGTCCGAGACGCGCACCCGCGTGAGCACGGTCGCCCCGTAGGCGGCGGCCGTGCGCGCGAGGGCGACGACGAGCCGGGCGTCGTCGACGAGCTGGCCGTCATGCGAGAGCACTCCGCCGCGCAGGCCCTCGCGGCGCAGGGCGGGAGCGAGCCGCAACGCCTCATCGCGACCGATGCGGCGGGGGTGCGCCAGCACGTCGCCCGGCGTGCGGGCGAGCATGCGCAGCCCGTCGCCCATGCCCATGCCGATGCCGCCGAACACGCGCTGCTTCGCCGAGACCGCGGGCACGAACGGCAGCAGCTGGGGGAGGCTCCGCACGAGGTGCGGCGCAACGCGCGTCATCAGGATGTCCCGCTCCACGGCGCTCTCCCGCGCGACCGCGATGTCGCCGGTGGCGAGGTAGCGCAGCCCGCCGTGCACGAGCTTCGAGCTCCAGCGGCTGGTGCCGAAGGCGAGGTCGTGCGCTTCGGCGAGCACGACCGAGAGCCCGCGGCTCGCGGCGTCGAGGGCCACGCCCGCGCCCGTGACGCCGCCGCCGATGACGAGCAGGTCGACGGGCTCGGTGCGCGCGGCGAGCGCGTCGAGCTCACGTGAGCGACGGCCGGCGTTCAGCGCAGGGGAGTGCGCGGCGCCGCCCGAGCCGGTGCCGGCGGGGATCAGGGGCGGAGGTGTCCGTCGAGTGCGTGCCAAAGTTCGCTGCTCCAATGCGGCTCGTCGATGAGGGCGGAGACGGTGTTGTGCGAGAGGATCGCCGACTGGGCGATGAGCAGGAGCATGACCGCGAGGTCGCTCGGCGTGCCGGCTCGCACCGAACCGCCCCGCTGGGCGAGTTCGATCGCGGTGGCGAGCCACTGCAGGATGACGCGCTGGCTCTGGCCGATGCGCTGCAGCGTGTACCGGGTGAAGACCTCGGGTTCCCGGTCGAGCAGGCGGCCGTAGAGCGGGTCGGTGCGGAACAGCTCCGAGAAGCGCATCACGTCGCGCACGAGGTCGGCTCGCGATTGCGCGGGTTCGGGGAACTGCTCGATGAGCGAGACGGTGGCGCGCAGTAGTGCCGCGCGCACGATCTCGTCGGCGCTCGCCCAGCGGCGATACACAGTGGGGCGGCTGACCCCGGCGTTGCGGGCGACCTCGGCGACGGTGACCCCGCCGGACCCGCGCACGGCGATGAGCTCGACGGCGGCGTCGAGCATGCGCATCTCGGCCTCGTCCCAGACGGGCCGGTCGAGCAGGAGTGCTTGACGATCTTCCATGATGTGTCACACTGTAACGCATGGTCGACGGAGACGCTTCACCCACTGCCGCAAGCGCCGGCGACGAGACATCCACCCCGATGCGGTGGAACGGCTGGGGTGACCCTGCGAAGGCGAAGGAACTGCCGCTCGCAGTGCGAGCCCTGCTGCCGGTGATGCTCGGACGCGTGGCGAAGCCCGACGCCGCCGTGGCGCTCGACGAGGTCGAGCTCGCACCGTCGGCACTCGCCGACGCCGACCGGGCCGCCCTCGCCGCCATCGTCGGCGACGCGCACGTCGCGAGCGACGACGATGCACGCATCCGTCACTCCGGCGGGCGCTCGACGCCGGACCTGCTCCGTCGGCGTGCGCATCGACAGGCCGCTCCCGACGCGGTCGTCTCTCCGGCCGACCACGCCGAGGTCGTCGAAGTGCTGCGCCTCGCCGGTGCCCGCGGCATCGCCGTCGTGCCGTTCGGCGGCGGCACGAGCGTCGTCGGCGGGCTCGACCCCGAGCGGGGTGGGCACCACGCCGTGATCGCGCTCGACCTGCGCCGGCTCACGGGCCTCGTCTCCCTCGACGAGACGAGCGGCGAGGCCGCGCTGCAGGCCGGCACCACCGGCCCCGAGGCCGAACGGCTGCTCGGCGCGCACGGCTTCGAACTCGGGCACTTCCCCCAGAGCTTCCGCTACGCGACGATCGGCGGGTTCGCCGCCGCGCGCTCCTCGGGGCAGAACTCCGCGGGAAACGGCCGTTTCGATGCGATGGTCACCGGCCTCCGCGTCGCGACCCCGACCGGCGAACTCGACCTCGGCCGTGCGCCCGGGTCGGCCGCCGGGCCCGACCTGCTGCGCCTCTTCCTCGGCTCCGAGGGAGCGTTCGGCGTCATCACCGAGGTGCGGGTGCGCGTGCACCCCGCGCCCGAGACTCGCCTGGCCGAGGCCTGGACCTTCCCCGACTTCGCGGCGGGCGCCGACGCGCTGCGCCGGGTCGCCCAGCTCGGCACCGGCCCCACCGTCATCCGCCTCTCCGACGAGGCGGAGACCGGCGTCTCGCTCGCGCAGGTCGGGCGCATCGGCAAGGCGCTCGCGAAGGGTGCCAGTGCGATCACGATCTTCGAGGGCGACGCCGAGCACGCGGCCGAGCGGCAGGCCCGCACGGCGCACGTGCTGCGCGAGGCGGGCGGCGTCTCGGCCGGGCCCGCGGCGGCCGAGGAGTGGGTGCACGGCCGATTCAACGCGCCGTACCTGCGCGACGCCCTGCTCGACCACGGCGTCTTCTGCGAAACCCTCGAGACCGCGACCACGTGGTCGAACCTCGAGCGGCTGAAGCGCGACGTGACCGCCGCGATCACCGACGGCTTCGCGGAGCAGCGTGCGAAATCACTCGTGCTCTGCCACGTGTCGCACGTCTACCCGACCGGCGCCGCGCTCTACTTCACGATCCTCGCGGGGGTGAAGGGCGACCAGCTCGAGGCGTGGGAGCCGGTGAAGGCGGCGGTCAACGACGCGATCATGGCCGGCGGCGGCACCCTCAGCCATCACCACGGCGTCGGCCGCGACCACGCCCCCTGGCTCGAGCGCGAGATCGGGCCCGTCGGGCTGCGGATCCTCCGCGCCGTGAAGGACGAACTCGACCCCGCCGGCGTCATGAACCCCGGCGCGCTGCTCGAGCACGGGAGCAACTGACATGACCGGGCACATCGCCGTGCTCGTGAACCCCAGCTCCGGCCGCGGTCGGGGTGCCGCCGCCGCCGTGCGCGCCGTCGAACGCCTCGAGGCGCTCGACGCCGAGGTGCGCGTGTTCGCGGGCGACTCGGTCGACGACACCCGCCGGCTCGCGCGCGAGGCGGTCGCCGGCCGACCGCGCGCCCTCGTGGTCGTCGGCGGCGACGGCACGCTCTCCTCGGTGCTCGACGCCGTGGTCGGGTCGGGCGTACCCATCGCGCTCGTCCCGGCGGGCACGGGCAACGACCTCGCGCGCGCCCTCGGCCTGCCGTTCGAGGCATCCGATGCCGCTTCCGCCGCAGCCGAGCTCGCGCTGCACGGCACACCCCGCGCGATCGACGTCGGCGAGGTGGAGTCGGCGGCGGGCGTCGCGCGCTTCCTGACCGTCGCCGCGCTCGGCTTCGACGCGCATGTCAGCGAGCGCACCAATCGCCTGAGATGGCCGCGGGGGCGCGTCCGCTACTACCTGGCGATCCTGATCGAGGTCGCGCGCCTGCGCCCGATGCCGTTCTCCGTCGCGTTCGACGGCGGCGCGATGCATCCGATGCCCGGCACCCTCATCGCCGTGGGCTCCACCCGCAGCTACGGCGGCGGCATGCCGGTGTGCCCCGACGCCGCGCCCGACGACGGCCTGCTCGACGTCACGCACGTGGCGCCGCTCTCGCGGGTGAAGCTCGTGCGGCTCTTCCCGCTCCTCCTCCGCGGTGCGCATGTCGCCCGGCCCGAGGTGACGACCGCGCGGGCGGCGCTCGTCGAGGTCGATGCGCCGGGGCTCGTGATCTACGCCGACGGTGAGCGGGTCGGATCCGGGAGGGCTCGCATCCGGGCGGTGCGCGGGGGGCTCACTCTTCTCGTGCCCGTGGCAGTCGGGGCAGCGAGCGACGCCCAGGAGCTCGCGGCATGACCGGCTTCGACCACGACGTCGTGATCGTCGGCTCGGGATTCGGCGCCTCCGTCGCGGCGCTCCGCCTCGCGTCGAAGGGCTACGGCGTGCACGTGTTCGAGGCGGGCCGCCGCTTCGAAGACGCCGACTTCGCGAAGACCTCGTGGAACCTGCGGCGCTACCTCTGGGCGCCCGCGATCGGATGCTTCGGGGTGCAGCGCATCCACAAGCTGCCGCACGTCATGGTGCTGGCCGGCGCCGGCGTCGGCGGCGGCTCGCTGAACTACGCGAACACGCTCTACGAACCCGGCCCCGCGTTCTTCGAGGATCGGCAGTGGCGCGACCTCGCCGACTGGGGGGCCGAGCTCGCGCCGCACTACGCGACGGCGAAGCGCATGCTCGGCGTCGTCGCCGAATACCCGCACTCCGGCCCGGTCGAGCAGATCATGGCGGATGCCGCGAACGACCTCGGTGTCGGCGACACGTTCCGGCGCGCACCCGTCGGCGTCTGGTTCGGCCGACCGGGCGAGACGGTTCCCGACCCGTTCTTCGGCGGCGACGGCCCCGACCGCACCGGATGCACGCTCTGCGGCAACTGCATGGTCGGCTGCCGGGTCGGCGCCAAGAACACGCTCGCGAAGAACTACCTCGCGCTCGCCGAACGGCTGGGCACGACGATCGAGCCGCTCCGCACCGTCGTCGAGGTCCGCGAGCGTCCCGGTGGCGGCTTCGACGTGACGACCGTGCGGAGCGGCGCGTGGTTCGGCCGCGCCAGCCGCACGGTGAGCGCCGATCAGGTCGTGCTCGGCGCCGGCACGTGGGGCACCCAGCAGCTCCTGCACCGCATGAAGGACTCGGGCGCACTGCCCCGTCTGTCCGACGCGCTCGGGCGGCTCACGCGCACGAACTCCGAGGCGCTCGACGGCGCGGTCGCCGTGTCGGTGCCCGACGGGCTCGGTCTCGCGAGCGGCGTCGCGATCACCACCTCGTTCCACGTCGACGAGCGGACGCACGTCGAGAACGTGCGATACGGTCCCGGGTCGAACCTCATGGGCATGCTCGCGACGGGCCTCGTGCCCGGCGGCCGCCCCCTCCTCGGGCGACTCGGGGCGCTGCTCGGCGGCGCGCTGCGGCATCCGATCACGACCCTGCGCCTGAGCTCGCTGCACCGCTGGAGCGAGCGCGGCATCATCGCGCTCGTCATGCAGACCGCCGACAACTCGCTCACCCTCTCGCTCCGTCGCAGGTTCGGGCGCCCGGTGCTCACGAGCGCCCAGGGCGAGGGGGAGCCGAACCCGAGCCACCTGCCCGGCGCGCATCTCGCGGCCCAGGCGATCGCTGCCCGCATGCAGGCGGCCGGCGGCGTGCCCGCGGCGGCGCGGGGCTCGTGGCCCGAGGTGTTCGGCATCCCGCTCACCGCGCACTTCCTCGGCGGGGCGGTGGTCGCGGGCGATCCCGAACGGGGTGTCGTCGACCCGTATCACCGCGTCTGGGGCCACCCGGGTCTGCACGTCGTCGACGGTGCCGCGGTGCCCGCGAACCCGGGCGTCAACCCGTCGCTCACGATCACGGCGATGGCCGAGCGCGCGCTGTCGTACTGGCCGAGGCGGAGCGCGGCCGATGCGCGACCCACGCAGGAGGAGCTGCTCGCGGAGCGAGGCTGAGACGCGCCCTGAGACGCGGGTGACCGCGGGCCAACTCGCCCGGCAGGCCGTTCAGGCACTGTCGGGCGGCTCCGCCCGCGAGTACCATCGGCGCCATGTCCGAGTTCCCGGATTTCTCAGACCTCCGCGCCCTCTACGTCAACTGCACGCTGAAGCGAAGTCCCGAGCCCAGCAACACCCAGGGCCTCATGGACGCGAGCATCGCCCTCATGCGCGAGCGCGACGTGCACGTGGACACGCTGCGGTTCGTCGACCTCGACGTCGCGACCGGCGTCTACCCCGACATGCGCGAGCACGGCTGGCCGGTCGATGCCTGGCCGGGCGAGGTGTGGCCGCTCGTCGATGCGGCCGACATCCTCGTCGTCGGCGGGCCGATCTGGCTCGGCGACAACGCCTCGGTCACGAAGCGGCTCGTCGAACGGCTCTACTCGATGAGCGGCGAGTTCAACGATCGCGGCCAGTACGTCTACTACGGCAAGGTCGGCGGCGCGATCATCACGGGCAACGAAGACGGCATCAAGCACTGCGCGATGAACCTGCTCTACAGCCTGCAGCACATCGGCTACGCCATTCCACCGGGTGCCGACGCGGGATGGATCGGCGAGGCGGGCCCCGGCCCGAGCTACCTCGATCCCGGTTCGGGCGGGCCCGAGAACGACTTCACCAATCGCAACACGACGTTCATGACCTACAACCTCCTGCACCTCGCGCGGCTGCTGAAGGATGCCGGCGGCTTTCCGGCCGGCGGCAACCTGCGCGCCGAATGGGACGCCGGCGACCACTCCGGCTTCGAGGCCAATCCCGAGTACCGCTGACCACTGGGCGCCGGAACCGACGAAGGGCGGCCCGATCGGGCCGCCCTTCGCGGTGTTCACGTTGTGACGTTACGCCTCGACGAGGGCGCGCTTGACGATGCTCGTGAAGAAGCCGAGGCCGTCGACGCCGGAGCGCATCGCGGCGGCGGTGTCGGGGCCGAAGCCGGGCTCGACCGCGTGCTCGGGGTGCGGCATGAGGCCGACCACGTTGCCGCGGGCGTTCGAGATGCCCGCGATGTCGCGGAGCGAGCCGTTGGGGTTCACGTCGACGTAACGGAAGACCACGCGGCCCTCGCCCTCGAGCCGGTCGAGCGTCTCATCGGAGGCGATGAAGCCGCCCTCGCCGTTCTTCAGCGGGATCGTGATCTGCTGGCCGGCCTCGAAGTCGCCGGTCCAGTCGGTCGACGCGTTCTCGACCGTGAGCACCTGGTCGCGGCAGATGAAGGAGCCGTGGTCGTTGCGGATGAGCCCACCCTCGAGGAGGCCGGCCTCGGTGAGCATCTGGAAGCCGTTGCAGATGCCGAGCACGGGCATGCCGGCGTTCGCCGCGGCGACGAGCTCGGTCATGATCGGGCTGAGCGACGCGATGGCGCCGCAGCGCAGGTAGTCGCCGTAGCTGAAGCCGCCGGGCAGGATCAGCGCGTCGACGCCCTCGAGGTCGTGCGAGCCGTGCCAGAGGGCGACGGGCTCGGCACCGGCGAGGCGTACCGCGCGCTGCGCGTCGCGGTCGTCGAGCGAGCCGGGGAAGGTGATGACACCGATGCGCATGGCGACCCCGCTCAGTGCGTTTCGCCGGCGGGTGCGCCGAAGCCGTCGTCGGTGACGGATGCCGCGTCGGACGCCTCTTCGGCGAGCTCGGCGTTCGTCACCTCGTAGTGGATGCCGACGACGTCTTCGATCACGCCGTTGGAGAGGATCTCCTCGGCGATCTCCTTGACGCTGGCCTTGAGCGCGTCGTCGACGGGTCCGTCGACGGTCAGTTCGAAACGCTTGCCGATGCGCACGCCGCTGAACCCGGTGCGCCCGGTGCGGGCGAGGGCGCCGGCGACGGCCTTCCCCTGGGGGTCGAGCAGTTCGGCTTTGGGCATCACGTCGACGACGATGGTGGGCACCGCGGTTCTCCGTCCGGTGTCGAAAGTGTGGATGCGTCGATTCTACCGGGGCGCGGAGGCATCGAAGCATCCGCGTCGTCGCTGCCTCGCGCGCGCAGAGGCGGACGGTCCGGTCGCGTGGATCGCGACCGGACCGTCCGAGCGTGATGCGGCTCGCTGCGAGCGGCCCGTCAGTGCCGCTTCACGGCCTTGACGAGGAGCCCGAGCGCGACGATCGCCGCAGCGCCCACGGCGATCACGAGGCCCGGGTTCTCCCGGTATCGCGCCTTCACGTAGGCGACTCCTTCATCGGCGACCTCGCGCGCGTTCGCCACGGCGGCGCTCGCCTGCGCGGCGACGGTCTCGGCGGCTTCGCCGACCGAGTCGCGTACGTCGTTCAGCCCGTCGACGACGGCTCCGGCCGTCTGCCCGGCGGCGCGGCTCGTGGCGTCGCCGAGTCGATCGGCGCCCGTCTTCACTGCTCGCGAGGCATCTGCAGCCCCACTGCTCGTGGCGTCGGCGGCGCGCTCCACGCGCTCCTGCGCCGTCTGGGTCGCGCGGTTCGTCGCGTTCTTCACGCCGGTCGTGACGTCGTTCGTCGTGCGGTCCGTGTCAGTCATCAGTGGCTCCCTTCGCCGGGTGATCAGGGCATCTCATCGGATGATCGAGTCATCGTACGCTCGTGAACCGTGAACGGCCCGGATCGGCCGTTGGGCTTGCCACGGCACCGCTGGGCTGGTAGTGCTCGCCCGTGGTTCGTGTTGCACATCCCGCGTTCCACGCGTATTATTCCGAGCGGAATAATGAAACGAGAAGGGCGGTACGGATGTCGCAGCTCAACCCGCTCGCCTTCTCGGCGCTCGGCATGCTGATCGACGCACCCATGCACCCGTACGAGATGTACCAGCTCATGCTGGCGCGCCGGGAGGACCGCGTCGTGAAGGTGAGTGCTGGATCGCTCTACCGTGCGGTCGAGCGGCTCGCACGCGATGGGCTGATCGTCGAGAGCGGCACCGAGCGCATGGGCAATCGGCCCGAACGCACCGTCTACAGCGTGACGGATGCCGGGCGCGCAGCGTTCGACGAGAGTCTCGAGGAGATGCTCGGCCGCAACGTCAACGAGTTCCCCGAGTTCCCGCTCGCCATCGGCGAGGCGCACAACCTGCCGGCCGAGCGGGTCGTCGAGCTGCTCGCAGACCGGCTCGACTCCATTCGCGACGACATCGCCTGGTACGACGCCGCAGCCGTGCGCATCGCCGAGAAGGGCAAGCCCAAGCACGTCGTGCTGAACGTCTACTACAGCAGGGCGATGCTCGCCGCCGAAGCCGAATGGCTCGCGGCGACCATCGACGAACTCCGCTCGGGCGAACTCGGGTGGCCGTCCGGCGTCACGGGCGTCACGGGCACCTCACCCCAGACCTGATCCGTTCCGGAGGAACAACATGCAGACCGAACGCAAGCCATGGCCGGCCCTCTGGGCCCTCGTCATCGGCTTCTTCATGATCCTGGTCGACTCGACCATCGTCTCGATCGCCAACCCCGCCATCATGCGCGACCTCGGCACCGACCTCACCGCGGTGCTGTGGGTGACCTCCGCCTACCTGCTGGCGTACGCCGTGCCGCTGCTCATCACCGGTCGCCTCGGCGATCGCTTCGGCCCGAAGAACGTCTATCTCGTCGGCCTCGCCGTGTTCACCCTGTCGTCGCTCTGGTGCGGCCTCTCCGATGACATCACCATGCTGATCGTCGCGCGCGTCGTGCAGGGGCTCGGCGCGGCACTGATGACCCCGCAGACCATGGCGGTCATCACGCGCATCTTCCCGCCGCAGCAGCGCGGTGCCGCGATGGGCCTCTGGGGAGCCGTCGCCGGTGTCGCGACGCTCGTCGGCCCGATCCTCGGCGGTCTCCTCGTCGACTCGCTCGGCTGGGAGTGGATCTTCATCGTCAACGTGCCCGTGGGCGTCGTCGCGTTCATCCTCGCGCTGCGGCTCGTGCCCAAGCTCGAGACGCACCAGCACTCCTTCGACTGGCTCGGCGTGGTGCTGAGTGGCGTCGGCATGTTCCTCGTGATCTTCGGCATCCAGGAGGGCGCGACCTACGACTGGGGCACCATCACCGGACCGATCACCGTGTGGGGCCTGATCATCACGGGTCTCGTGGTGCTCGTCGCCTTCGTCGTCTGGCAGCACTTCAATCGCAGGGAGCCCCTGCTGCCCCTCGACCTCTTCACGGACCGCAACTTCGCGCTCTCGAACGCCGCGATCACCTTCGTCGGGTTCGCCATCGTCGCCATGCCGCTGCCGCTCGCGTTCTACTACCAGGTCGCCCGCGGCCTCGAGCCCACGCAGGCCGCGCTCATGCTCGTGCCGATGGCGGTCGTCTCGGGCGTGATGGCGCCCTTCATCGGGCGGCTGACCGACCGCGTCGACCCGAAGTGGATCGCGTTCGCGGGGTTCACGATCACCGCCGGCGCGCTCGCGGCGATGTCGCTGCTCATCACGCCAGAGGTCGACCTCTGGGTGCTGCTCATCCCGGCCGCGTTCCTCGGCCTCGGCCTGTCGGGCATCTGGGCGCCGCTCGCCTCGACCGCGACGCGCAACCTGCCCCCGCAGCAGGCCGGCGCCGGCTCGGGCGTCTACAACATGACCCGGCAGTTCGGCTCGGTCTTCGGTGCGGCGGCGATCACGGCGCTCATGAACGGCCGCCTCGAGGCGAACCTCCCCGGGTTCGCCGAGGCCGGCGGTGAGCAGTCGAGCACGGCGGGCCAGGCCTTGCCGCCGCAGATCGCGGGTGGATTCACCGACGCGATGTCGCAGTCGCTGTGGTTGCCCGTCATCGGGTTCGCGATCGGCGCCGTGCTGGTGCTGTTCTTCGCCAAGCCCAAGGTGACGGTCGACTGGGAGCAGCAGGGCGCCGCCGCGTCGACGGATGCCGCGGAGCAGGCGACCGTCGGTGCGGCTCCCGGGGCCGCCCCCGATCTGGGGTCAAAACCCGAGTAGTACTCATCTATCCACGGCGTGGGTGGCGGAGGAGGATTCGAGGAGACGGTGCGCGTCGATGCCCACCGTGCCGGAGGTCATCATGCGTCTCGCCTCGATTCCTCTCCGTACCGGCGCCGCGGCCATCGGGCTCGCCGGGCTGACCGGCGCCCTGCTGGCGTTCTCCGCCCCGCCAAGTCCGGCACGGGCCGATTCGGTCATCGTGGTCGACTCGGTCTCGCAGGCACTCGGTGACGGCGGCTGCACCCTGCCCGAGGCGATCCTTGCGGCCAACCACGACTCGACGGTCGTGCCGGATCCCGACGGACGCGGCGCCGTCGTCGACACGGGATGCGCGGCCGGCAGCGGCATCGACGTGATCGAACTCGCGCCCGGCGCGACGTACGCGTTCGGGGCGGTGATCGACGACGCGCTCAACCACGTCGGCCCGAGCGCCACGCCGATCATCACCTCCCACCTCGTCATCGAGGGCCGCGGAGCCGTCCTCCTGCACACCGGTACGACGCCGGTGCGGGCATTCGCCGTGCAGGCCGGGGGATACCTCGATCTCCGCGAGGTGCACGTGAGGGACTTCTCCGTTCGAGGAGGCAATGGCGGCAACCGCGGGGGCGGCGGAGGGCTCGGTGCGGGCGGAGCCATCGCCGTGCACGAGGGCGCTCTCCTCGTGCAGTGGAGCACCTTCGAGTCGAACATCGCGACGGGCGGTGACGGCGGCGGTCGAAGCGACATCGGTGGATCAGGCGGCGGTGGCGGTGGTGGTCTCGGGGGCTGGGGCGGCTCCGACGGCGGTGGGGGCGGCGGCTCTCGGGGTCGTGGTTCCGAAGGCATCATCATCGGCTCCGACGGCGGTGGCGGTGGCGGAACGGTCTCCGACGGTGGGGGCGACTCGATCTTCGACACGGCGCCCGGCGGGTACCGCTGCGGCGGAGAGGGTGCCTTGCTGAGCGTCCTCGATCAGTTCCTCGCGCACGCGGACGGCGACGACGCCGGGTGCGCTGGCGGTGGCGGAGGCGGTGGCGGCGACGGCGCATTCAGCAGCGGTGACGGTGGCGACGGTGCGTACGGCGGCGGTGGCGGAGGCGGTGCCTACGACGACGGCGACGGCGGACACGGCGGCTTCGGTGGCGGCGGCGGCGGGGCCACGGCCGAGCCCGATGTCTTCAGTTGCGGCGCCTACTGCGGCGGTAGCGGCGGCGACGGCGGCTTCGGCGGCGGTGGCGGCGGGGCGCCGGGCGGCGTCGTCTTCGGCGGCCCGGGCGTCGGCGGCACGTTCGCCGGCGACGGCAGCGAACTCTACGGCGGCGGTGGCGCCGGCCTCGGCGGTGCGATCTTCGGCTACAGCGCGAGCATCGAGGTGAGCAACAGCACCTTCACGGGCAATGCCGCGGTGCGCGGTGTCGCAGGCTCCGGCGGTTTCACCGACGGCGGGGCGCAGAACGGGGCGGATGCCGGTGGTGCGATCTTCACCGTCGGCGGCAGGTTGACCATCACGAACTCCACGATCGCCGGCAACGAGTCCACCGGCGACGGCGCCGGCGTCGTCGTCTACAAGCCGACGACGGGGGAGTCGACCTCGCTCGTGCTGCGCAACGCGATCGTCGCCGGCAACACCGGGCGCGACGAGTGCTTCGTGCTCGGCGGCGTCGCGGCATCCGGTACGAACAACCTCGTCACGCCGCATGCCACCGATGCGCGCACCTCGTGCCCGGCGATCACGCAGTCGGCGGATCCCGAGCTCGCGCCGCTCGCACTCAATGCGCCGGGGCGCACTCCGACGATGGCCGTCGGCGGGCTGAGTCCGGCGGTGAACACAGGGGACCTCGCATCGGCCCCGCTCGACGACCAGCGGGGCATCGCCCGGCCGCAGTTCGGCTCGGTCGACATCGGCGCGTACGAGTTCGAGGGCGGCGCGGACGCCACGGCCCCGCGCGCCGCGCCGGCGGTCACGTCGCCAAGCGGCCTCGACGGTTGGAGCACGACGGATGTCGCCGTCGACTGGGGTTGGTACGACGGGGTGGGCGGCACGGGGATCGACCCGTCGCGCTGCACGCTCGGGTCGACCTCGGCCGGAGAGGGGAGCACCATCCTGATGACGGCGAGCTGCACCGACCTCGCGGGCAACACCAGCACGTCGGAGTACACGGTCAAGGTCGACAAGACCGCCCCGGTCGTCACCTGCGATGCGGCTCCGCGATTCGTGGTCGGCGGTGCGCCGACGATCGGACTCTCGGCGACCGTGACCGACGCGCTGTCGGGCCCGGCGTCGTCTCCCGTCACCGCCCAGTTGACCGCGACGGACCTGGCCGCGACCGGGGTCTTCTCGAGGCCGCTCACGGGTGCCGACGTGGCCGGCAGCACCACGACGGTCGACTGCGAGTTCGTCGTGGCGTACGGATTCTCGGGCTTCCTCCAGCCGGTGCCGCAGACCTCGTACAAGCGGGGGTCGAACCTCCCGGTGCGGTTCCAGCTGACCGACGCGAGCGGGCAGTCCATCAGCGATGCCGCAGCTGCGGCACTCCTCTCACCGAGATGCCTCGTGTCGGTGATGTTCGACGGCCTGGCGAAGGGATGCGCGACGTACAACGCGGTCTCGAACACCTTCCAGTTCGACGTGAAGACGACGAAGGCGATCGCGGCCGGAACCCACACGATCGGGATCCTCGTGAAGAGCGGTGCCGGCGACATCCTGAATGCGAACACGGCACCGGTGCAGTTGCGGTGACCACGCGGTCACGAGCGGATGCAGCGGGCGGGCATCGCCACCCCTGACCGCTCGAGCGCATCAGGCGAGCCCGGCGCGCTCCTGCAGCACCGTCTTCAGGGTGGTGCGCGTGGCGTCGAGGCCGCGGTGCACTTCTTCGAAACTCGTGGAGAGCGGGGAGAGCCCGATGCGGAGGCCGCCCGGGTCGCGGTAGTCGGGGATCACGTCCTGCTGCCAGAGCCGGGCGGTCACCTCGCGCATCGCGGGGTGCTGCAGCGTGACGTGGCCGCCGCGCTCCTCGGGGTCGGCGGGGGAGGCGAGCGTCACGCCGAGCGGTGCGAGCCAGTCGTCGGCGAGGGTGATCGCGAACTCGGTGAGCGCGACCGACTTCTCGCGGAGTGCCGGCATGCCAGCCTCCTCGATCATCGCGAGCGTCTCCTCCATCGCGAGCATGCCGACGATCGGCGCGGTGCCCGAGAGGAAGCGGCGGATGTCGGGCACGGGCTCGTAGTCGGGCCCCATCGCGAACATGTCGGTCGTACCCCACCAGCCTTGGATCGGCTGGGCGATCGCGGCCTGCAGGTCGTCGCGCACGTAGGCGAACGCGGGTGAGCCCGGGCCGCCGTTCAGGTACTTGTAGGTGCAGCCGACGGCGAGGTCGAACCCCCAGAGGTCGGCCTTCACCGGCACCGAGCCCGCGGAGTGGCAGAGGTCCCAGAGGATCAGGGCGCCCGCGTCGTGCGCGATGCGCGTGAGTTCGGGGGCATCCGCCAGGTACGCCGAACGGTAGGCGACGTGCGAGACGACGACGAGCGCGGTCTCGGGGCCGACGGCCTCGGCGAGCTGCTCCGGCGAGACGCCGGCCGAGGTGTCGACCTCGATCCAGCGCAGGCGCAGGCCGCGCTCGCGCGCGATGCCGTCGAGCACGTAGCGGTCGGTCGGGAAGTTGTCGGTGTCGACGACGATCTCGCGACGCGCCGGATCGCGGGCGATCTGGGCGTCGACGGCCGCGCGGGCGAGCTTGTAGAGCAGCACGGTGGTCGAGTCGCCGATGATCGTCTGCCCGGCCTTCGCCTCGATCACGGCGCGGCCGATGCGGTCGCCGATCTCGGTGGGCAGCTGCAGCCAGGCCTCGTCCCACCCGCGGATGAGCCGGCCGCCCCAGTCCTCCCGGAGGAACCGCTCGACGCGCTCGATCGCCGACACCGGCGGGCGGCCGAGCGAGTTGCCGTCGAAGTAGACGAGATCGGTCTCTGCGCCCGCGAAGCGCTTGCGGTAGTGCGCGAGCCCGTCGGCGCGGTCCATGCGGCGGGCGAAGGCGAGATGCGGGTCGTGGGTCACCGGTGCTCCAAATCAACGTACGGCTGCAGGTCTTCGGCGGGCGAGAGGTCGGCGGTCGCCAGCCAGCCGGGAAGCTCGTCGAGGCTCGCGGGCGGCTCGCCCGGAACGAAGGTCGCGAGGGCGCCGTCGACCGCGACCGGCCACGGGTCGGTGAGTGCGGCGATCACGGCGGATGCCCCGAGGCCGGCGCGCACGAGCAGCGCGAGCTCGGCTGGGTTCAGGCCGAGCGGCTGATCGCCGTTGCCGAGGTCGGTGCCGTACAGCACGCGCCCCCCGGCCGCGTGGAAGCGGCCGAGGTTGTCGAGCTCGATCTCCGCCTCGGGGGTCGCCTCGCCGTAGCCCGCGACGAAGAGCGTCGAGATCCAGCACTGCCCGGCCGACACCGCCCGGCCGATGAGCGCGTCGTCGAGCCGCTCGGTGAAGGGCGTGTGCGCGAAGGCGTCGACGCCGGCGTCGATCGCGAGCCGCGACATCCCCTCGCCTTCGACGTGGGCGACCACGGGCACGCCGGCGGCGTGCGCGCTCGCGACGACCGCGGCGAGCGTCACCGGGTCGAGCACCGGCCCGGCGGCGAGGTTCAGCGCGACCTTGATGACGGATGCCCCGAACGCCAGCTGCTCGCCGACCGCCGTCTCGGCGGCCGTCGGCAGGGCGGCGCGCTCGTCGCCCGCCGCGACGACGATCTCGCGCGCGCTGCCTGGCGCGGCCCACGGTCGGTCGGACGGGTATCCGCCCGGCGCGGTGAGGAAGCTGCCGGCGAAGGCGACGCGCGGCACGCCGTCACGACGGGCGTACGCCGCGATCGTGTCGAGCGGGCCGCCGAGGTCGACGACGCCCGCGAGCGCGGTGTCGCGCAGGGCGTCGGGCCCGATCAGCATGAGGTGCACGTGGTGGTCGATGAGCGGCGGCAGCATCGTGCCCGTCTCGCCCGGGTGCTCCGCGCTCATCGAGCGGCGCACGCGCCGCGCGCCGGGCCCGAGGTCGAGCGGTGCGGGATCGAGGCGGCCGGGCATGCTCAGCCCGGGATCTCGGTGCGCACGGCGTACAGCTCGGGGAAGAACGTGAGATCGAGTGCCCGCCGCAGGAAGCTCGCGCCGCTCGATCCGCCGGTGCCCGTCTTGCTGCCGATGATGCGCTCGACGGTCTTCAGGTGCCGGAAGCGCCAGAGCTGGAAGTTGTCCTCCAGGTCGACGAGCTCCTCGCACGTCTCGTAAGCGGCCCAGTGCTCCGAGGTGTCGGCGTAGATCGAGGCGAACACCGGCACGAGCTCGGGGGAGAAGGTCCACGCCTGGGTGACGTCGCGCTCGAGGATCTCGGCCGGAATCGGGTACCCGGCGCGATCGAGGAGCCGGAGGAACTCGTCGTACAGGCTCGGCGATTCGAGGGCGTGCCGGAGGATCGCGCTCGCCGCGGCATCCGACTCGAAGACCTGCATCATCTTCGCGTTCTTGTTGCCGAGCACGAACTCGACCGCGCGGTACTGGTACGACTGGAACCCGCTCGCGTTGCCGAGCACGCCGCGGAACTGCGCGTACTCGGTCGGCGTGAGCGTCGCGAGCACCGACCACTGCTCGGTCAGCGTCTTCTGGATGTGCTTGACGCGCGCGATGCACTTCAGCGCCGGGGCGAGCTCGTCGGCGCGCAGCAGGTCGCGCGCGGTCTCGAGCTCGTGCAGCACGAGCTTCAGCCAGAGCTCGGTGGTCTGGTGCTGGATGATGAACAGCAGCTCGTCGTGGTGCTCGGGCCGTGAGATCGGCCGCTGCGCCGAGAGCAGCGTCGGCAGGTCGAGGTAGCCGCCGTAGCTCATGCGATCGCTGAAATCGGTGACGACGGATGCCTCGATCGTGCGGGTGTTGGCTTCGACGCCGTCGATGGCGCTGTCGATGGCGCCGTCGCCGGGTGCGGTTGGCTCAGTGGTCACGGCACCAGCCTAACCACGCGGGGTGGAGGCCGACACGGCGGGCATCCCCTTGCCGGCAGCACCGGCATGTGCCCGCCGCGTCGCGACCCTTCCCCCCAGACGGGTCATCGCCATCGTTCATTCGGGTAAACGGAGGTGACCCTCCGAATCATACGGCACCGACGCGCGTACAGTGAAAGCGTGAGTTCATCCCTGTCGCCTCGCCGTGATGCGAGACGCAACCATGAGCGCCTGCTCGCCGAGGCGAAGCAGCTCTTCGCCGAGCGCGGCATCGACGCGCCGCTCGACGAGCTCGCCGTGCGTGCCGGCGTCGGTGCCGGCACCGTCTACCGGCACTTCCCGAACCGCGACGCGCTCGTGCGCGAGCTCTACGACGCCGCGGTCACCGACCTGCGGGAGTTCGCACCGCAGTTCCTCGCCGCGGAGACCGGGTGGAAGGCGATCGAGCTCTGGCTCGACCTGGTCAGCGGATGGCTCGTCGCGTCGCCGCACCTGCCGGCGGTGATGCGTCGCGTCGCCGAACTCGACCCGACCCACCGCCCCGGCACCGAGTTCGCACCGATGATGGATGCCGTGGTGTCCCGGGCGAAGGCCGAGGGCACCCTGCGTCAGGACGTGACCGCGGTCGACCTCAGCATCATGGTCGACATGCTCGGCTCGCTGGGGCAATACGGCGGGGCGTACCTGCCGTACTGGCGTCGCCAGCTCGCGGTCATGCTCGACGGGCTGCGCGCCCGACCCGATCTCACGCCGCTGCCCGGCGAGGGCCAGGCGTTCGACGAATTCCACGACATGTCGCACGCGAAGGGCCCGTCGCCCGCGCCGCGCTGACCGCCGCCGCGCAACCAACTGCGCACGTCGAGATGACGCGAATCGACCTCGAGCGGTTGCTCGAGGTCGATTCGCGTCACTTCGGCGGGAGGTGCGAACGTCGCGGTTCAGCCGGCGGCGCGCACCACGACGAGGTTGGCCCACGGGTCGTCGAACGCGAGGGTGAGGCCGTCGTCGCGGGTCGCGACACGGTAGTGGCCCATGCGCTCGCCGAGGTCGCCGAGGTCGTCGGCGCTCGGCACGACGATCTCGACCTTGCCGAGCCCGAGCGCGAGCGCGCGACGGCCGGCGCCGCGGCTGTTCCACGTGTTCATGGCCATGTGGTGGTGGTACCCGCCCGCCGAGACGAAGAGCGCCTGGTCGCCCATCTCGGCCGTGGTCTCGAAGCCGAGCCGATCGACGTAGAACTCGCGGGCACTCGCGACGTCGCCGACCGAGAGGTGCACGTGGCCGACGACGGCTTCGCCCAGGCCGGTGCCGGCTGCCGCGGCATCCGCCCCGCCCTCGGTGAGGTGCTCGCGCAGGTACTCGTTGGGGTCGAGGTACAGCGTCGCCATCTCGATCGTTCCGTGCGTCCAGCTCCACTTGGAGCGGTCGCGGTCGAAGTAGAGCTCGATGCCGTTGCCCTCGGGGTCGGTGAAGTAGAAGGCCTCGCTCACGAGGTGGTCGGCGCTGCCGGTGAAGGTGCCCGGATGCTTCGAGGCCACCGAGTAGATCGCGGTCGCGAGCGCTTCACGGGTGTCGAAGAGGATCGCGGTGTGGAAGAGTCCGGCATCGCGCGGCGAGGCATGACGCAGCTCGGGCGCGTGCTCGAGGATCACGATCGGCGTCGAGCCGCGGCCGAGCACCGCGACCGGGCCGTCGTGGCTCAGCAGTTCGAGCGTGACGGCGTCGCGGTAGTAGCGGATCATCGCGTCGAGGTCGCCGACGCGCAGCGTCACGGCGCCCATGCCGGTGTCGGCGGCGAGCAGCCCGGCGCCCTCCGGCGCTCCATTGGTTGTAATCACAACTAATGATAACCGGGGGATCGCGCCGCGCATTCCCGATCGAGATCGTCGGAAACGGGACTGCCGCTCGAGCGCCGCCGTCCCTACGATTGAGGCACGCGGCTCCCGGGGATCATGGGGAGCCCTCTGGAGGGGACGAAGACATGGGCATGGACAACCTGGTGCTGTACGTGGCGACCTACGACGACGGTGCGACCGCCACCGACGAGTACCGCTCGCTCAAAGACGCCGAGGCGTCATCCGAGCTCGAGGTCGTGTCCTCGGTCGTGATGCGTCGCGGTGACGACGGCAGGGTCGCCGTCGACGAGCACGGCACCGGCCAGGTCGCCGCCGGCACGTGGATCGGCGGTGCTGCAGGACTCGTCGTCGGCCTCTTCGCACCCCCGCTGCTCGCCGCGACGGCCATCGGAGCGGGCGTCGGCGCCATCTCGGGCGCGATCGCGAAGAAGCACGACGAGAAGAAGGTGGGCCTCGAGCTCGAGGAGTACCTGCCGAAGGGGTCGTCGGCCATCGTGGCCGTGCTCGACGACAAGTACCTCGACCGCATCGACGCGGTGCTGACGAAGTACGCCAAGAAGGTCGACAAGGCGATCGATCGAGACGACTACGAGGCCCTCGAGAAGGCGATCAGCGAGGGCGGCGACAAGATCGCGAAGGCGATCGGCTCATAGGCGAGCGGATGCCGCGGCGCGAGCCGTCGCGGCATCCGGAGCTGTCGCTCAGGCGCCGGCCGTCAACCGGTCGAGCAGTTCGCGGTACTTCGCGGCGGTCTGCTCGACGATCTCGTGGGGGAGAGTCGGCGGCTCCTCTGAGACCTCCTGATCCCAGTTCGCCGAGAGCCAGTCGCGCACGATCTGCTTGTCGAAGCTCGCCATGCGCAGCTCGGGCGTCGCAGCGGTGGCGTACGCCTCGGCGTCCCAGTAGCGGCTCGAGTCGCTCGTCAGCACTTCGTCGGCGAGCGTGACGATGCCGGTCGCCCGGTCGGCGCCGAACTCGAACTTCGTGTCGGCGAGGATGACGCCGCGCGCCTCGGCGATCTCCGACGCACGGGCGAAGATCTCGAGCGAGAGCGAACGCAGCTGCTCGGCGGCGACCTCGCCCACGAGCTCGACGGTGCGCTCATAGGACACGTTGACGTCGTGCTCGCCGAGCGGCGCCTTCCAGGCCGGTGTGTAGATCGGCTCGGGCAGGCGGTCGCCGTTCGCGAGCCCCTCGGGCAGGGCGTAGCCGCCGATGGCGCCGGTCTCCTGGTATTCCTTCCATCCG
The DNA here is from genome assembly GCF_001427265.1 of Agromyces sp. Root1464. Taxonomy (NCBI): domain Bacteria; kingdom Bacillati; phylum Actinomycetota; class Actinomycetes; order Micrococcales; family Microbacteriaceae; genus Agromyces; species Agromyces sp. Root1464. The sequence goes on along the minus strand of NZ_LMFU01000002.1, from coordinate 1,926,468 downwards.
CCGCCCGTGATGAAGCCGCGCACGACGCACTCCACGGGGAACATGTCGAGCGTGCGGCAGAGCGTGCCGCGCTCGGCGAGCTCGGCGGGCACCTCCGGCAGCTCGAGTGCCTCGAGGCGGTCGTCGAGCGGGTGCGCGAGGTGGTTCGGCACCTCGGGCAGCTGGTCGAACCACCAGCGGGTGAGGCTCGTGAGCATCGCGCCCTTGCCGGGGATCGCGGGCGAGAGCACCTGGTCGTAGGCGCTCACGCGGTCGGTCGCGACCACGAGCACGACGGGCGAGAGGCTCAGCGGATCACCCGTCCAGCTGTCGTCGTCGACGAGCAGCTTGGTCGGCACGTAGAGGTCGCGCACCTTGCCCGAGTAGACGTGGGTCCAGTCGGCGTACTCCTGCGATTCGCTCATGGCTTCCTTCATTCGGTGACGAGAGGCCTATTCGGCGACGCGTGCGGCGATGTCGGTGCGGTACTGGCCGCCGTCGAGCCGCAGGTGCCCGAGCGCCTCGTACGCGCGTCGGCGGGCTTCGGCGAATCCGTCGCCGACGGCGACGACGTTGAGCACGCGGCCGCCGGTCGCGATGAGCGGCAGCTCTTCGGCGCCGTCGCCGGTCGCAGCGCCGATCGCGGTCGCGGCGTGGGCGAGGTGCACTCCGGGCACGGATGCCGCGGCCTCGATGCCCTCGATGGCGCGGCCCGTCTGGGGCGACTCGGGGTAGCCCTCGCTCGCGAGCACGACCGTGACCGCGGCATCCGCTCGGAAGACCGGTCGCGGCAGCGAACCGAGCCCGCCGGTCGAGGCTGCCAGAAGCAGGCCGGAGAGCGGGGTCTCGAGGCGGGGGAGCACGACCTGCGTCTCGGGGTCGCCGAAGCGGGCGTTGAACTCGATCACGCGGATGCCGCGCGAGGTGAGGATGAGGCCCGCGTAGAGCAGGCCGATGAACGGGGTCTGCTCTTCGGCGAGCTTGTGCACGGTCGGCAGGGCGATCGTCTCGATGACCTCGTCGACGAACGCCGCCTCGCTGCCGAAGCGGCCGCCTCGGCCGTCGGAGGCGTCGGCGAGCCAGGGGAGTGGCGAATAGGCGCCCATGCCCCCGGTGTTCGGACCGGCATCGCCGTCGTGCAGTCGCTTGTAGTCCTGTGCGGGCGAGAGCGGCAGCACGTTCGTGCCGTCGGAGAGCAGGAACAGCGAGACCTCCTGGCCGTCGAGGAACTCCTCGATGAGCACGGGGCCCTGCTGCAGGTAGTGCGCGGCGTGCGCCACGGCGGCGTCGCGGTCTTCGGTGACGAGCACGCCCTTGCCGGCGGCGAGGCCGTCGGCCTTCACGACGTAGGGGGAGCCGAACTCGTCGAGCGTGGTCTCGACCTCGTCGAGCGTGTCGGCGAGGTTGGCACGGCCGGTCGGCACGTCGGCGTCCTGCATGATGCGCTTCGCGAATGTCTTCGATCCCTCGAGCGCGGCGGCGGCCTTGCCCGGCCCGAACACGGCGATGCCGCGGGTGCGCAGCGCGTCGGCGACGCCCGCGACGAGCGGCGCCTCGGGGCCGATGATGACGAACTCGATGTCGTTGTCGAGCGTGTAGTCGCTGACGAGCACCGGGTCGGTCGGGTCGAGCGCGATGGTCGTGACGCTGCCGCGCGCAGAAGACGTGGGGGATGCCGCGATGCCCGCGTTGCCCGGCGCCGCGATGATCTCGTGGCCGGCCTCCTCATCGAGGAGCGCGAGGATGATGGCGTGCTCGCGCGCGCCCGAGCCGAGGACGAGGATTCTCACCGGTTCAGGCTACCTCCTTGGGCTGCGCCCGCTTCGCCCCGTGACCTCGTCCGGTCGCGCGCGACCCGATGGGCGATGACCGGGTCGTGCTGCGAGAATGGTGCGGGTGAGCTCAGACACGACCGGCGCAGGCGCTGCGCAGACCCCGGGCGGCCTCGATGAGAGGCCCGAGGCCGCGGCATCCGGCCACCGTCTCTTCTGGTGGGTGCTCGGCATCGCCGCGTTCGTCGTGCTCATCGACCAGGCGAGCAAGTGGTGGGCCGAGGCCCAGCTCGGCGACGGCAGCACCATCCCGGTGATCGGCGACCTCATCCGCTTCGTCCTCGTCTACAACCCGGGCGCCGCATTCTCGATCGGCACCGAGTACACGTGGATCTTCGCGATCCTCGCCGGCGTCGGCGCGATCGCGATCGCGTGGTTCGCCTGGCGGGTCGGCTCGGTGGGCTGGACGATCGCCCTCGGGCTCATCCTCGGCGGCGCCATCACGCACCTCGGCGATCGCCTCTTCCGCGAGCCCGGTTTCGGCCGCGGCCATGTCGTGGATTTCATCGGGTACGGCGACTGGTTCATCGGCAATGTCGCCGACATCGCGATCTTCGCGGGCGCCGTGATGATCCTCGTGCTGACGTTCATGGGCATCGCACCCAAGGGCGGGCGCGTGCGGGACGACGCCTGACGGTCGGCGTCGGCGAGCGGCCCTGACGAGCGGCCCTGACGGCTGCGGGCCGCCGGTGGCAGAATGGCCGACATGGCACGCGTGAGGATCGGCGACGACATCGGGCGGGCGGCAGTGTCGGTCGTGCAGGCGGCGACGGCCGAGGGTGCGGATGCCGCGACATCCGTCGATCGTTCGACGCTCGCGCTCGCGGTGCGCTACTCGCTGCAGCTGCTCGCCGAAGAGGCGCCCGGCGGCACGGTCGAGGTGCGCGTGCCGCCGTTCGGCGCCGTGCAGTGCATCGAGGGTCCGAAGCACACGCGCGGCACGCCCCCGAACGTGGTCGAGACGGATGTCACGACGTGGCTCGCCCTCGCGACGGGCGCCCTTTCATGGGCCGACGCGCGTGCGGCAGGTCGTGTGCACGCCTCGGGTCAGCGGGCCGATCTCGGCGACGTGCTGCCGATCATCCGCTGAACGACTCGCGCGGGCTCTGCGCACGGCGCGGGACTCAGCGCACGGGCAGCACGAGCGGAGCCCCGGTGCGGGGATGCGGCACGACCTCGACCGGCTGGCCGTAGACCGCTTCGATGCGCTCCGCCGTCAACACGTCGGCGGGAGCACCCGTCGCGACGACCCGGCCGTGCCGAAGCAGCGTGATGTCGTCGGCGTAGGCGGCGGCGAGGTTCAGGTCGTGCAGCACGACGACGACCGTGGCGCCGGCAGCGGCGTGGTCGCGGGCGAGGCGCAGCACGTCCTCCTGGTGCTTGAGGTCGAGGGCGGCCGTCGGCTCGTCGAGGAGCAGCACGGGCGTGCGCTGCGCGATGACGCGGGCGAGGGCGACGCGTGCGCGCTCGCCTCCCGAGAGCGACGGCACGGTGCGGGCGGAGAGATGCGAGACATCCGTGGCCGCCATCGCCGCGTCGATCTCGCGATCGTCGTGCTCGGCCGCAGCGCTGCCGGCCCACGGATGCCGCCCCATCGCGACGATCTCCCGCACGGGGAAGGGGAACGAGACCGTGTGCTCCTGCGTCAGCACGGCGCGGAGTCGCGCAAGCGCCTTCGGCGACTGTCGGGCCACGGGCGTTCCGCCGAGGTGCACGGTGCCCGATGCCGCCGCTCGGTCGCCCGCGAGTGCCGCGAGCAGGGTCGACTTGCCCGCTCCGTTCGGGCCGATGAGCGCGTGCACGCGCCCCGGGGTGGCCGAGAAGTCGACCGCGTCGAGCAGGCGCACGCCGTCGATCTCGACGGCGAGGCCCGCCGCGGTGAGCGAGAGGCTCATCCCCAGCCTCCCGAACGGCGGCGCGTCCGGCGCAGCAGCCAGAAGAAGAACGGGCCGCCGATGATCGACGTCAGCATGCCGATCGGCAGGTCGGCCATCGGCACCATCGTGCGGGCGGCGAGATCGGCGAAGAGCAGCAGCACGGCGCCGCCGAGGGCACTCGCGACGAGCAGCGGCCGGTGCGCCGGGCCGATCACCATGCGCATGAGGTGGGGCACGATAAGTCCGACGAAGGCGATGATGCCCGCGAACGCGACGGCCGAGCAGACGAGCACGGCGACGACGACGATCGACACGATGCGCACCGCCTCGACGCGCACGCCGAGGTGACGCGCCCCGCGCTCGCCGAGCGAGAAGAGGTCGAGCGTGCGGCCGAGAAGGAGCGCCGCGGTGCCCGCGGCGATCACGAGCGGGAGCATGACGGCCACCTCGGGCCAGCGAGCGCCGTTCAGGGATCCGAGCTGCCAGAACACGATCTCCTCGCGGGAGCCCGTATCGCCGATGAAAGTGAGGAACGCGAGGGCGCCGCCCGCGAACGCATTGATCGCGATGCCCGTCAAGACCAGCGTGACCACCTCGGTGCGCCCGCCGGCACGGCTCGCGAGGTAGACCACGAGGGTTGCGCCGAGCCCGGCCGCGAACGCCGCGACGGCCGTCACCCAGTCGCCGAACGCCGTCCAGCCGAGCACGATCGCGGCGGCGGCGCCGAGCGCCGCGCCCGACGAGACGCCGACCACGCCCGGCTCCGCGAGCGGGTTCGCGAAGATCGCCTGCATGACGGTGCCGGCCATCGCGAGCGCTGCGCCGATGAGCAGGGCCATCGCGATGCGCGGGAAGCGGATGTTCCAGAGGGCCGAGTCGGTGTTGGGCAGGGCCTCGGGAGCGTCGCTCAGGCCGAGGCCGCGCAGGAGCGAGTTCCAGGCCTCGTGGGGTGGCACGGGCAGCTGCCCGGCGCCCGCGGAGATGACGACGCCCGCGACGAGCGCGACCGCGAGGCCGGCGAAGAGCAGCGTGCTGCGCGTGCGCGGGGTGACGCCGCGTTTCGCGTTCGACGCGAGGCTCGGGAGCACGGCGTCGACCGCGTCGGTGGGTGCGGCCGTCATCGGCGCCTCAGACACTTCAGACGTCGCAAGTGCTTCAGGTGCTTCAGGTGCTTCCGGTGCTTCAGGCGCACTCGCGCGCGTGTCAGTCATCGAGGTACCCCGACTGCTCGGGCGCCCACACCGCCCGGGCGAGGGCCTCGACGACCTGTGGCGCGCGCGGCCCGAAGCTCAGGATCTCGCTGTCGGCCATGTCGACGAACCTGCGGTGCAGGCCGGCCGGCGTCGACGCGAGCGCCGGTACGCGCTCGAGCAGACCGTCGATGCCGCCGGCCGACTCGAGGCCGCCGCTCATGAGCAGCACGACGTCGGGCTGGGCGGCGACGAGCGCCTCCGCCGTGACGGGTCGCATGCCCTCCCAGCCGATCTCGCTTGCGATGTCGATGCCGCCGATCGATTCGATGAGCGAGTCCGCGCCCGACTCGGCCCCGAAGAGGTAGTAGACGTTCGCCGAGCCCCGCACGTAGAGGAACGCGATGCGCGGTCGCACCGCAACGTCCGACGGGATCGCCGTGCCGATATCGGCGGTGACGCGGGCGAGGTCGGCGTCGACCTGCGCCGCGAGCAGTCCGCCGCGTTCGGGTACGCCGAGGGCTGTCGCGACCTGGTCGATGAGCTCGTCGATCGTGTCGAGGCTGCGCTCGGAGGTCGTGATCACCACGGGGATGCCGCTGTCGCGCAACTGGTCGAGCACGTCGAGCGGTCCGAGCGTCGTGTCGGTGATCACGACGGTCGGGTCGAGCGCGAGGATCGCCTCGGCGGTCAGGTTGTGGCCGCCCTGCGTGACGACGGGCAGAGCGGATGCCTCGGCGAACCCGGTCGAGCTGTCACGCCCCACGACGCGGTCGCCGAGGCCGAGGCCGAACACGGTGGCGGCGAGCGAGCCCGAGACGTCGATCGGCAGGATGCGCGAGGCATCCGTCACCGTGACCTTCGTGCCCTCGTCGTCGGTGACCGTCGCGGGAAGCTGCGGGGTCTCATCGGAGTCGATCATCGGCAGTGCGGCGTCGGCGAGGCACGCCGTCGACGGGCCCTCGATCGTGCGCGGCGACTCGTCGATCGCGAGTTCGGCGAAGGGGGTCGCGCTCGCCACGCACTGCGGCTCGGTGGTCGAGCCGCTCGCGGTGGCGACGCATCCCGTGGTGAGCATCGCCGTCACGGCGAGCACTGCGACGGACACGGTACGGGTCGCACGGGCAGAGATCGGGCGCGACGTGACATGGGAAGCCATGAAGTGAGGTAAGCCTTACCTTAAAGTTGACAGGGCGGCAGGCTTCACTCTAGCGTCATTCTTAGCTGAGGCTTACCTAACTCAGTGCACCCACTCCCACCCCTCGCTTGCGTCCGCCGCACTGTGCGCGCCGTCGCTTCGCCATGCCTGGAGGACCGCGTCGTGAAGACACCGTCACCGATATCCACCCACTCGAGGCGCTGGCTCGCCGGCTCCCTCGCGGCGCTGCTCGCCCTCGGCGGCTCGATCCTGACAGCGGCGCCCGCGCTCGCCGAGGAGATCGCTCCGGCAGCGGTCGCCTCGCCGTCGCTCACCGTGACGCCCGCCGATGAGGTGGACCCCGCGGTCGAGAACACCTTCACGGTCTCGGGCACCGGCTACCTGGGCGCAGGCGCGGCGAACGGCGCGTACGTGCTGCTCGGGGACGCTTCGATTGGTGCGTTCACGACGACGCTGAAGGTGCCGGCCGGGTCGTTCGACCCGGCGAAGTCCTACGTCGCGGCGACCTCGGCTGCGCACGGGCTGTCGGTCACCGACCGTTCGCTCGACGCGTTCTCGCCGATCACGATCGCACAGCCGACTCCGCCGGAGCCCGTGGCAGATCCGGTGCTGACCGTGTCGCCCTCGACCGAAGTCGACCCCGCGGTCGAGAACACCTTCACGGTCTCGGGCACCGGCTACCTGGGCGCAGGCGCGGCGAACGGCGCGTACGTGCTGCTCGGGGACGCTTCGATCGTGGGTGCCSGCCGGCTCGATCGTCGATGGTGCGTTCACGACGACCGTGAAGGTGGCGGCCGGTTCGTTCGATCCGGCGAGGTCGTACGTCGCGGCGACGTCCGCAGCACACGGCCTCTCGGTCACCGACCGTTCCCTCGACGCGTTCTCGCCGATCACGATCGCCCAGCCGGAACCCGAGCCGGTGGTGCCGACGGTGACGGTGTCGAAGACGGCAGGTCTGGATGCCGCGGGCGAGAAGGTCGTCGTGAAGGGCACCGGGTTCGTGCCGAACGCCCCTGCCACGAATGGGGCACGTCCGCCGCTGGCGGGCAAGTTCGCCGGTGCGTACGTGGTGTTCGGTTCGTTCGCCGAGAACTGGAAGCCGAGCGGCGGTGCCGCATCGTCGGCGCGAGTCGTGGACTCGCAGAAGTGGGTCGTCGATGCGGCCGATGCCGCGGCGATCGGCGGCGCCGCCGCGGGTGCGGTCGCGATCGGTGCCGACGGTTCCTTCGAGGTCGAGTTGACCGCACGCGAGTTCGAGAAGGCCCTCGCGGGTGGCAACTACGGCGTGTACACCTATGCCGGCAGCGGTGCGAAGGTGCCCGCGTTCGAGACGTACGGCTGGATGCCGCGGGTGAGAAGGTCGTCGTGAAGGGCACCGGATTCGTTCCGAACGCCCCCGCGACGAATGGCGTGCGTCCGCCGCTGGCGGGCAAGTTCGCCGGCGCGTACGTGGTGTTCGGTTCGTTCGCCGAGAACTGGAAGCCGAGCGCCGGCGCTGCGTCGTCGGCTCGGGTCGTGGACTCGCAGAAGTGGGTCGTGGATGCGGCCGATGTCGCCGCGATCGGCGGCGCCGCCGCGGGTGCGGTCGCGATCGGTGCCGACGGTTCCTTCGAGGTCGAGCTGACCGCACGCGAGTTCGAGAAGGCCCTCGCGGGTGGCAACTACGGCGTGTACACCTATGCCGGCAGCGGTGCGAAGGTGCCCGCGTTCGAGACGTACACCCCCGTCAGCTTCGCGACGGAGCCGGTGGTGCCGACGGTGTCGGTGTCGAAGACGAGCGGGCTGGATGCCGCGGGTGAGAAGGTCGTCGTGAAGGGCACTGACCGCACGCGAGTTCGAGAAGGCCCTCGCGGGTGGCAACTACGGCGTGTACACCTATGCCGGCAGCGGTGCGAAGGTGCCCGCGTTCGAGACGTACACCCCCGTCAGCTTCGCGACGAAGGAGCCTCCGAAGCCCGATCCGGGGCCGGGCACTGGGCCCGTTGCGCCGATCGCGAGCGGATCGCTCTCCTGGGGCGTCTCCGGTGCGTTCCGCGACTACGTCGTCGGCAGCATCGCGAAGGGCTCGATCTCAGTCGGTTCCGGCGCGACCCAGTCGGGCGGCCTCTTCCAGTTCGGCCAGACCGGCGGCACCTACAGCCAGGTGACCGGCACCGGCACCGCCGCCTACGCGGGCTCCGTGCGGTTCACCGGTCACGGCGGCCTGCTCGACCTGACCTTCGCGAACCCGACCTTGCGCGTCACCACTCCCACGAGCGGCGTGCTCGAGGTCTCGGTCAACGGCTCACGGGTCGACCTCGCAGTCGTCGACCTCGCGCGCGGCTCGAAGTCGCTCGTGAACGGTGCCACCCGCATCGCGAACACGCCGGTCACGCTGACCGCTGCGGGAGCCGCCGCATTCGAGGGGTACTACTCCGCCGGAGGTGCGCTCGACCCGCTGACGGTCGTCATCGGCACCCCGGGAGCTGCGCCGGCCGGGAACTCGGGCACGGTCGCCACCACGTCTGCTGCGAAGGCCTCGGCGAGGGTGGTGCCGGCGACTCCGCCCTCGACGACGGGCATCACGCTCGACCCCGCCACGCTCGCCGCACTCGCGGCCGGCAAGCAGGTCACGGTGGCGGTCGACGGTTTCCAGCCGAACGAGGCCGACATCATGGTCGTCGTCTACTCGACGCCGACCGTGCTCGCGCGCGATCTCGTCGCCGACGCGAACGGCGTCGTCACCTGGACGGGCAGCCTGCCCGCCGGCCTCGCGCCCGGCGATCACACGTTGACCTTCCAGGGGTCGACGGCAAAGGGCATCCGCTTCACCGTCAGCGCCCCCGCAGGTCTCTGCACCGTGACCGATGCCACGCTCGACTGGGGTTTCAAGGCCTCGTTCCTGCAGTATCTCGAGAGCGGCATCGCGAATGGAGAGTGGACGGTCACCGGGGCGAGCGAAGAGGACGGCGCGTTCGGGTTCACCGGCGGCTCGGGCTCGATCGAGGCCGAGTCCGTGCGCGGCCTCGTCGCGTTCCCCGGCTCGATCGAGTTCACCGGCCATGACGGAGCACTCGACACGACGATCGCGAACCCGTCGATCGAGTTCGTCGGGAACGACGAGGCCTATCTCCGGCTCGACGTGACCGGCACGACCCAGCAGGGCCAGCCGGTCACCGCGACGGCCGTGCGCTTCGCCGCGCTCGACCTCGAGGGGGCGCTCGAGCGCGCCGGTGACGCGCTCGTCGGCACGGTGGTTCCGGCCGAGTTCACCGAGGAGGGCGCCGCCGCGTTCGGCACCTACGCGGGCGGCGAGGACCTCGACCCGGTCTCCTTCGCGATCGCGCTTCCTGCCGACTGCGGCGTCGAGGCGGATGTCGCGAAGCCCGAGGTGCAGCCGGCGGTGGCCGACGACTCGACGGCCGCGACGACGGCTGCCGAAGGTCCGGCCGCCTGGCTCATCTGGCTGCTCGTCGCCATCGTCGCGCTCGCGATCGCCGCACTCGTGGCGTTCCTGATCCTCCGGAGCCGTCGCGCGGCCAGCTGACCGGTTCGGTACGAGAGAGGCCCGCCCCGGAGGGGGCGGGCCTCTGCCGTGCTCCCACCGCGGTCGCAGCGAAATGCGGGACAATGGAGGGGTGACCGACCCCCTGAACACGCCCGAACCCGAGAGCACCCCGAACGGCGTCCCCGGCGCCGAGGCATCCGTGCCGCTCGAGCACGAGGTCGAGCGCGACCTCGTCACCGTGCGTCGCGCCCCGCGCTACTCGCGGTTCATGACCCTGGGGGCACTCGCGGGCGCGGTCGTGGCGCTGATCCTCACCGTGAGCTTCCCGGCCAACGACGACTTCGACATGGGCCAGGTGTTCGGGTTCCTGCTGCTCGCCTGCGCGGCGATCGGCCTCGCGCTCGGTGCACTCGTCGCCCTGCTGATCGATCGTGCCACCGCGCGCCGGGCGAAGTCGGTCACCGTCGAACACGAGACGATCCACCCCGTCGACGAGTAGCGTTCGCGGGCCGGCGCAACGCGCCTAGCTGAGCTGCGTGCGCTCCACCCAGCCGAGGTACTCCTCGGTGACGGTGCCGGTGACGTAGTCGCCCGTGAAGCACGACAGGTCGAGCTGTTCGATCGAGGTGCCGTCGGTGATCGCGGCCTGGAGGTCGGCGACCTCCTGGTAGATCATGTGGTCGGCGCTCAGCTCCGACGCGATCTCGGGGATCTTGCGGTTGTAGGCGATGAGTTCCTGGCGGCTCGGCATGTTGATGCCGTACACGTGCGGGAATCGCACCGGCGGGGCCGCCGAGGTGAACGTCACCTTGTTGGCACCGGCTGCACGGGCCATCTCGACGATCTCCTTCGAGGTCGTGCCGCGCACGATCGAGTCGTCGACGATGAGGATGTTCTTGCCCTTGAACTCCGTGCCCATGGCGTTGAGCTTCTGGCGCACCGAGCGCTTGCGCTCCGCCTGGCCGGGCATGATGAAGGTGCGGCCCACGTAGCGGTTCTTGTAGAAGCCCTCGCGGTACTCGATGCCGAGCTTCTGCGCGACCTGCATCGCAGCGGGGCGCGAGGAGTCGGGGATCGGCATGACGACGTCGATGTCGCCCTTGTCCATGTGCGTCTCGATCGTCGTCGCGAGACGGTCGCCCATGCGAAGGCGCGCCTCGTAGACCGAGATGCCGTTCATGATCGAGTCAGGGCGGGCGAGGTAGACGTACTCGAACGAGCACGGCACGAGCATCGGGTTCTTCGCGCACTGGCGCGAGATCATCTGGCCGTCGAGGCCGATGAAGATGGCCTCACCCGGGTGCACGTCGCGCACGATCTCGTAGCCGCCCGATTCGAGCACGAGCGACTCGGATGCCACGATCCACTCGTCGCGGCCGTTCCCGGCGGTGCGGCGGCCGAGGATGAGGGGCCGGATGCCGAACGGGTCGCGGAACGCGAGGAGGCCGTAGCCGGCGATCAGTGCGATGACCGCGTAGGAGCCCTCGACTCGCTCGTGCACCTGCTCGACGGCGGTGAAGACCTGGTCGGGGTCGAGGTCGAGCCCCGTGATCTGGCCCTGCAGCTCGGTGGCGAGGACGTTCAGCAGCATCTCGGTGTCGCTCGTGGAGTTCACGTGACGGCGGTCGATGCGGAAGAGGTCCTCCGACAGTTCACGCGTGTTCGTGAGGTTGCCGTTGTGCACGAGGGTGATGCCGTACGGCGCGTTCACGTAGAACGGCTGGGCCTCCTCTTCGCGCTCGGCGGCGCCCTTCGTCGCGTACCGCACGTGACCGAGACCCATGTTGCCGATGAGCGAGCGCATGTCGCGCGTGCGGAAGGCCTCGCGCACCTGCCCGCGCGCCTTCGTCATGTGGAAGATGGGGCCGTCGGCCGTCGCGATGCCGGTGGAGTCCTGGCCGCGGTGCTGCAGCAGCAGCAGGCTGTCGTAGATCTGCTGGTTGGCCGGTTCAGTGGAGACGATTCCGACGATGCCGCACATGCGAGCGATGGCTCCTCGAAGGTGGGGGAAGTGTCCGAGCAGGACTCCTCAATCCTCGCATACGCGCGCGTGTGAGCCGGCTGAGCGAACGCTGCTGCTCAGCTGAGCAGATGCGAGCGCGGAATCAGTATTCCGACGGCTTCGCGAGCACGGCCATCGTGCAGCGCGAGACGCAGACGAGCTTGCCCGCGGCATCCGTGATCCTGATGTCCCAGACCTGTGTCGTGCGGCCGCGCGTGAGGGGCATGGCCTCGCCGTAGACCCAGCCCTCGGCGACGGGGCGCACATGGTTCGCGTTGATCTCCATGCCGACGCAGTAGAACTTCGAGGGGTCCACCGTGAGCGTCGCGCCCCAGCTCGCGAGCGTCTCGGCGAGGGCGACGGATGCTCCGCCGTGCAGCACCCCGCCGGGTTGGCGGGTGCGGTGGTCGACCGGCATCCGGCCCTTGAGTGAACCGTCGGTCGTCTCGGTCAGCTCGATGCCGAGGGTGCGGATCAGGGTGTCGTCGCGCGCGTTCGCCCACTCCAGTGAGGGCTCGCCGAACCAGATGCTCATGCCGTCGAGTCTGGCACGCGGGCAGCGCCGAGCCGGTCTATGCGAGCTCGGCGATGATCGGGTGCATGGCGTCGTCGAACGCCGAGGCATCCGATCGCAGCGAGTCGGTCACCGCGACGGTCATGTCGCCGATCCACCAGACGCCCGACTCGGCGAGCGGCACGACCTCGACGTTGAGTTCGAAGGAGTGGGCGCGGCGCCCGACCTCGCGTTCGTGCTCGGCGATGGTGCCGGCGTAGGCGCGATACGAGTCGCCGCGGCGGGAGGCCGACGCGTTGCGGTAGCCGTCGTGCGCCCAGTCGGCCCAGGCTCGCGCCGCCTCCGCGTGGGGCAGGATGGCTGCGGCGAGCACCTCGGCGCCCGACGTCGGCAGCGCGACCTCGGTCTCGTAGGCGTCGACGAGCTCGAGCGGCACGGCCGACGGATGCGTCTCGGGTTCGACGGTCATCGCCCACCAGGTGCGCCACTGCTGCTCGAGACGGTCGTGCTGATCGATCTCGAGGCGGTCGCCGACGGGCCCGACGTCGCGCAGGCGCGGCAGTTCGAGCGGGGAGGCGATGCCGAGGACTTCGCGCAGGTAGAGGGCGAGGAGGACCGGGCGACTCGCGTTCTCACGGATCACCCACGACGGTGTGCCCCCCGGCTGCATGGCTGTATTTTAGTCCGCCGTTCGCCCGGCGGCACGGTTCGGCACGCGGAGAGCCGGCATGGCGCGGGTACGCTTGACGGGTGACCTCGAACTCGTCCTATGCCGCTGCCGGAGTCGACACGCACGCGGGTGATCTCGCCGTCGAACTGATGAAGGCGTCGGTCTCCGCCACGCACGGGCCGAACGTGCTCGGCGGCGTCGGCGGATTCGCCGGGCTCTTCGACCTCTCGTTCGCCAAGGACTACACGCGTCCGCTGCTCGCGACCTCCACCGACGGCGTCGGCACGAAGATCGCGATCGCGCAGGCGCTCGACAAGCACGACACGATCGGCCAAGACCTGGTCGGCATGGTCGTCGACGACATCGTCGTGGTCGGCGCGAAGCCGCTCTTCATGACCGACTACATCGCGTGCGGCAAGGTCGTGCCCGAGCGCATCGCCTCGATCGTCACGGGCATCGCCCGTGCCTGCGCCGAGACCGGCACCGCCCTCGTCGGCGGCGAGACCGCAGAGCACCCGGGCCTGATGGGCGCCGACGACTACGACGTCGCGGGCGCCGCGACCGGCATCGTCGAGGCCGACCGCCTGCTCGGTGCCGAGAAGGTCGAGTCGGGCGACGCCGTCATCGCGATCGCGTCGAGCGGCCTGCACTCCAACGGCTTCTCGCTCGTGCGGCACATCCTCACGAGCGCCGGCATCGGGTACACCGACGCATCGGCCGAGCTCGGCACGACCTGGGGCGAGGCCCTGCTCGAGCCCACTCGCCTCTACACCGGTCAGCTCGTCGAGCTGCTCGCCGGCCCGCACGGCGACGCCGTGCACTCGCTCTCCCACGTCACGGGCGGCGGCATCGCCGCGAACCTCGCCCGTGTGCTGCCGCTCGGCTCCTGGGTCGAGCTCGACCGCACGAGCTGGTCGCCGGCCCCCGTCTTCCGCGTGCTGAACGACCTCGCGGGCACCTCGCTCGAGTCGACCGAGGGCACCTGGAACCTCGGCATCGGCTTCTTCGCCGTCGTGCGAGCGGATGCCGCGGCATCCGTCATCTCGGCGCTCGGCGCCCTCGGCCTCCCGTCGTGGCAGGCCGGCACGGTGACGATCGGCGCCCGGGATCTCGCGGGCTTCGAGCAGGGTGCCAAGGGCGTCGACGGCGGCGCCGTGCGACTCGTCGGCTCCTACGCGAGCTGATCGGCCGCCCGTGCACACGCCCGTCTCGATCGGACTGATCGGCACGACCGATGCGTCGATCGTGGCGGCGCTCGCGCCGCGCATCGAGCGGCTCGGATTCCACGCGCTGTGGCTCAACGACGTGCCGGGCGGCGACTCGCTCGCCGGACTCCGCGTCGCCGCGGCGGCGACCGAGCGGCTCGGGCTCGCGACCGGCGTGATCCCGCTCGACCGGCGACCGGTCGACACGCTCGACCTCGCGGGCCTCCCCGAGGCGCGCACGAGCATCGGCATCGGCTCCGGTCGCATCGCGCACCCGCTGGCGTTCGTCGAGCAGGGGGTCGCGAGGCTGCGCGAACGATGCGACGCCGAGATCATCGTCGGCGCCCTCGGCCCGCGCATGCGCCGGCTCGCCGCCGAACGCGCCGACGGCGTGCTCCTCAACTGGCTGACGCCGCAGGCGGCGGCTGCCACGACCGCCGAGCTTCGCGAGACCGCCGGCGAGCGCCGAGTGCGGTCGGTGCTCTACGCGCGCACCATCGCCGATGACAACGCCCGCGCGGAGCTCGAGGCCGAGTCCGAACGCTACGAGCACGTGCCGGCCTACGCGGCGAACTTCGCGCGTCTCGGCATCCGCGCGATCGACGCGACGATCGACGGCGCGCGCGGCATCGCGGCTTACGAGTCCACGGTCGACGAGATCGTCTTGCGCGCGATCACCCCGAGCGGGTCGCTCACCGAACTCGAGCGATTCGTCGAGACGTCCGCCGCATGGGTCGAGCGCGCCGCGTAGCTCGGCCCGGCGTAGCTCCGCCCGGTGCGGGACGCCTCGCAGCATCGAGCAGCGGATGCCGCGGCATCCGCCGTTCGGTCACTGCTGCGCCGGGCCTCGAAGGCCGGAAGTCTCGCGGTGGTGCGAGGTCGTTGCGAGCTGCGAGGAGAACGCGCGGCTATGCGCGCTGTTCGTCCTCCGCGACATAGGTGTCGTCATCATCGGCGGAATACTCCGCCCACTTCGACGCCTCTTCGCTGTACTCGTCATGCGGCGAGCTCGTGGTGAGCTCGCGCTCAAGCGCGTTGTAGTCGGTGTTCGGGCTGAAGTACTTCAGCTCCCGAGCGACTTTGGTGTGCTTGGCTTTCTGACGGCCGCGCCCCATGCGTGACCCCCTTACGGCATCTGGCCGGGTGGGATTTGGTCTTCACCCGGCGCTCATCTGATAAATGAATTCGTCCAACCGCCAGTTTAGCACCGCCGCAGACCCGCTTCGGCGTACTCAACAGGCATGCCGGAGGACGTATGGTGGCTTTCGGCTCGCGTGCTGCGAGCACACAGCAAGCCGTGCTGAGATTGTCAGGTGATGACGAGCCCCGAACGCGTGAAGGTCGTGGTGATCGGCGCCGGACAGGCCGGCTTGTCGGTCGCCTTCTACCTGCGACGGTTCGAGCTCGTGGCCGACGAGGACTTCGTCATGCTCGACCGCGCCCCCGGTCCGGGCGGGGCCTGGCAGCATCGCTGGTCTTCCCTCCGGCTCGGTACCGCGCACCGGGTGAACGACCTGCCGGGCATGTCCGAGCTCGGGTTGAGCTTCGACACCGCCGACCGCAACCTCCCCGCGAAAGACGTCGTCGCCGACTACTACGACCGGTTCGAGCAGCACTTCGACCTGCGGGTTCGGCGGCCCATGAACGTGCGCCGGGTGGTGAACGACGGCGTCGACCTGCAGGTGCGCTACGAAGACCTCGCCCCGCAGCCCCTCGAAGAGCAGAAGGCGGCGCGCGGGCTCTTCGGCCGTCGCCGCAAGACGTTCGAGGAGCCGGCGGAGCCGTCGGCGCCGCAGCACGAGATCAACACGCAGTTCCTCGTGAACGCGACGGGCACCTGGGGTTCGCCGTTCGTGCCGTACTACCCGGGCATGACCGAGTTCGCCGGCCGCCACGTGCACACCTCCGACTTCACCGACGCAGAGGACTTCCGCGACAAGCACGTCGTCGTGGTCGGCGGCGGCACCTCGGCGATCGGCTTCATGCTCGAGCTCGAAGAGGTCGCCGCAGGGCTCACCTGGGTCTCGCGCCGGCCGATCGACTGGCTCGACCGACAGGAGCTCGACCTCGAAGGGGCATCCGCCGCCGTCGCCATGCAAGACGAGGCCGCGCGCTCGGGTCGGGCGCTGCCGTCGATCGTGAGCGGCACCGGCGTGCCGAAGAGCCGTCGCATCGCCGCGGGCATCGAGCGCGGGCTGCTCGTCGCGCGGCCCATGTTCGACCGCATCGAGGCCGACCGGGTGGTCTGGGACGGCGACGAGTCGGGCATGGCCCGGGCCGACGTCATCATCTGGGCCACCGGCTTCCGCCCCGACCTGCGCCACCTCTCGCCGCTGAAGCTGCGCGAGAAGGCCGGCGGCATCACGGTGGGCCAGGGCGCCGCGTGGAGCGACCCGCGGATCTTCCTCGCAGGCTACGGGCCGCAGGCCTCGACGATCGGCGCGAGCCGTGCGGGCCGCATGATCGCGCGCCAGATCATGGCGATGCTCTAGCCCCGAGCGGTGCGGTCCGGCTGGCTCAACCGGCGGAGGGGGCGCTGTCGCGAGCGCGCTGACCGAAGGTGCCCGAGGTGACCGTGCGGTACGAGGCACGCACCATCGACTCGAGCACGTCGAGGTCGACGTCGTCGAGGTTCTTGAGGTAGAGGCATCCGACGCCCGTCGTGTGCGCGCCGAGCTTCGCGAGTGCCTCAGCGTGCGCGCCGACGCCCTCGGGGAAGTAGATCGTCGTCGCGGCCTTGCGGGGCGAGAACCCCGCGGCTCCGGCACTGCCCTCGCGGCCGCTCTCGTACGTGTAGTGGTACTCGCCGTACCCGATGATCGACGGCCCCCACATGCGCGGCGGCTCACCCGTCACACGGGAGAAGAGCTCGAGCAGCGTCTCGGCGTCGCGACGGCGCACGGGGTGCGCGACCCGGTCGACGAACTCGTGCACCGAGGCATCCGTGTAGTCCGTGGCCATGGCGCCAGCCTAACGCCGGCGCTTCTCGTTCGACTCGACGACCGGACGGCGGGGCACGGGGCGCACGGGCTCGCCGCGTCGGTCCTGACCCGGCAGCGGGCGCGAGCGGCGTCCGTAGAGCAGGTCGGAGGAGTCGAGCAGCCACGGCACGAGCGACACCGTCACGCCGTGCACGAGCAGCAGCTTCTGGCGGATGCGCCGGGCCTTGTGGTTGTGCAGGATGTTCTCCCACCAGTGGCCCACGACGTACTGCGGCATGTACACGGTCACGACCTCGGAGCCGTGCTCCTCGCGCCGGGACTTGATGTAGGTGATGAGCGGGTAGCTCAGGTCGCGGTAGGGCGAGTTCAGGATCCGCAGCTTCACGTGGATGTTCTGCTTGACCCAGTCCTTCTTGAGGCGCTTCGTCTCCTCGTCGTCGAGGGACACGTGGATGGCCTCGAGCGAGTCGTGCCGGGCGGCGATCGCGTAATCCAGCGCCTTGAGGGTCGGCTTCTGCATGCGGCCGACGAGCACGATCGCGTGGTCGCCCGTCGCGCCGAAGGTCGTGGTCGGGTCGACCTCGATCTCCTTCTCGACGTCGCGGTAGTAGCGGTTCACGCCCATCATCAGGAAGAACAGGATCGGCATCAGCAGGAACACGATCCACGCGCCGTGCGTGAACTTCGTGACCGTGACCACGATGAGCACGACCGCGGTCATCGCGGCGCCGATCGCGTTGATCACGAGCGCGCGCAGGATCGCACCGCGAGTGAGCGGGGGAGCGTCGTCGGGGTCGGCGCGCGGGGCTCGCTTCGGCGCCCCCTTGGCCGGATGCCGCAGCCGCGAGAGCTCGCGCAGCCAGTGCCGCACCATGCCCGTCTGGCCGAGCGTGAACGAGACGAAGACGCCGATGATGTAGAGCTGGATCAGCACGGTCAGGTTCGCCTGGAAGATCAACAGGATCAGGGATGCCGCGAGCGCGAGGATCACGACGCCGTTCGAGTAGATCAGGCGGTCGCCGCGAGTCGACAGCGACTTCGGCGCATAGCCGTCACGGGCGAGCACCGAGCCGAGCAGCGGGAAGCCGTTGAACGCGGTGTTGGCCGCGAGCAGCAGCACGAGCGCCGTGGTGGCCTGGATCAGGTAGAAGGCGATGGTCGCGTCGCCGAACGTCGCGGCGGCGACCTGCGCGATGAGGCTGCGCTGCGGCTCGGTCGCGCACTCGCTCCAGCCGATCAGGTGGCATGGATCCTCGGCGTAGTGCACCTGGGAGATGAGCGCGACCGCCGTGAGGCCTGCGAAGAGCACGATCGCGATGCCGCCCATGAGCACGAGCGTGCGCTGCGCGTTCTTCACCTTCGGACGGCGGAACGCCGGCACGCCATTCGAGATCGCCTCGACGCCGGTGAGGGCGGAGCATCCGCTCGCGAAGGAGCGCAGCAGCAGCAGGATGATGCCCGCCTGCGTCAGGGACTCGGCCTCGACGCCGAAGGTCGCGGACTCGGCGACCGGCGGATCGCCCATGAACGTGCGGGTCAGGCCGACGACGATCATCACGAAGACGCTGCCGATGAAGAGATACGTCGGCACGGCGAAGGCCTTCGACGACTCCGAGACGCCGCGCAGGTTGATGGCCGCGAGGATTATGACGAACACGATCGCGAGCTCGACACGGAACGGGTTCAGCTCGGGGATCGCCGAGATGATGTTGTCGACGCCCGACGCGACCGACACGACGACGGTCATGACGTAGTCGACGAGCAGTGCCGACGCGACCACGAGGCCCGCCTTCTCGCCGAGGTTGCGGTGTGCGACCTCGTAGTCGCCGCCGCCGGAGGGGTAGGCGCGGATGAGCTGGCGATAGCTCGCGACGACCGTCACGAGCAGCACGACGACCGCGAGTGCGACCCACGGCGCGAAGCTCAGGAAGGCGAGTCCGCCGACCATGAGGATCATCACGAGCTCCTGCGGCGCGTACGCTACCGACGAGAGCGGGTCGCTCGCGAAGATCGGGAGCGCGAAGCGCTTCGGGAGGAGCTGGCCCTCGAGTTTCTCTGTTGGCAGCGGGTCGCCGATGATCCAGTGCTTCGGCGACTTCAACTCAGCCGGCGGTGTATCCGCCTCATTCGTCACGGCGGTCGAGACTACACCCGCCGCGACCGGTGTCAAGTCTGCCGCTCAGGGGCGCCGAGTAGAGTTGTGGCGATTCTTCGAACACTCGACTTCCGGGGGCAAGCGTGAACCGTGCGGCGCAGCTCGCGCGTGGCTCGGCCACGGCGGTCGTCGCCCTGTTCCTCGCGGCCTTCTCGCACGGCGTCGCCGCGGGCGAGGCACCCGGCGGGCTCGGGCTCCTGTTCGCGGGCATCGTCGCGCTCGCGGCATCCGTCGCGTTCGTCGGGCGTCGCTCGACTCCGCTGCGCACGACGCTCGCGGTCATCGTGAGTCAGGGGGCGTTCCACCTGCTGTTCGGCGTCGGAGCCGGCGCTTCGACCGGGTCGTTGGTCGTCAGGGGCGGCGGTCACCACGAGGCCGTCGTGTTCGTCGACGGCGGTGCCGTTGCCGGTGCGGCGGAGGGTGCCGGGGCGCCCGCCGGTCACCTGCATGCCGACACTGCCATGCTCATCGGCCACGCGGTCGCCGCGGTCGCGACCATCGTCTTCCTGCTCGCGTTCGAGCGGGCGGCCTGGCGGGCCGTCACCTCGGCCGCACGCCGATTCGCGCTGCGCCTCACCGCTCCCGTGCCGCAGCTCGCGCTGCTTCCTCACGTCGTTCGTCGGGTCGCCTCGACGAACGCCCCACGGCTCCGGTCGCGTCTCCGCTTCACCGCGCTGGGCTCCCGTGGCCCGCCGCTCGCCCTCGCCTCCGCGTAATCCCGCCGACCGGCGGACCCAGAGATTTCCGGATGCCTCCGCGGCCACGCCTCATCGCGAGCGCCGGCCGGGCCCGGACCGAGGAGAGAGACTCCCAAGCAATGAAGAACCCGACCACCGCGACCACCGCGACCACCGCGACGGCGCTCGACGTGCGTGAGCGCGCCACGCGCCTCCGCACCCTCGTGCTCGCCGCCGCGGCGCTCACCGTCGCCGCCGGCATCACCCTCGCGGGCGCCTCGCCCGCGTTCGCACACGACGAGCTGCTGGCCTCGAGCCCCGAGCCCGGCGAGGTCTTCGACACGGCACCCGCAGAGGTCGCCCTCGAGTTCTCGAACGACATCATCGAGGTCGGCACCGCGATCGTCGTCGTCGACCACCACGGCGGCGACGTCGAAGTGGGTGACCCCGCGGTCGCCGGCGCACACGTCACGGCTGCGCTCCCGACCGACCTCGAGGGCGACTACCAGGTGCGCTGGCGCGCCGTCTCGAGCGACGGGCACCCGATCGAGGGCACGATCGACTTCGGAGTCGGCGCCGACGCGACCGGCGTCTGGACCGAGGAGGCACCCCACGACGACTCGGCGACTGAAGAAGAGCCCGCCGAAGGCGACCATGCCGAGGGTGACCACGCCGATGGCGACGACGCCGCGCAGAGCGGACCTGACGGATGGGCCGTCGCCGGCTTCGTCGTCGGCGGGCTCGGGATCCTCGCGCTCCTCGCCGCGGTCATCCTGAACGCGAAGCGCAAGAGCGCGGGCCCCGGTTCGGGTTCGGGCGACGGTGCTGGCAACGCCTCCGGTGACGGCACCGGGAACGGTGGCGGCGCACCCGGTGCCGGCACCGGTTCCGGCACGTCCGGCGACGACGCCTGAGCCCGGGGGAGCAGCACACATGCGTTCCACTGCGATGACCCCTGCCCTCGGCACCGCGCTCGCGGCCGTGCTCGCCCTCGCGGGCTGCGCCGGCGGCCAGCCCGCCGAGACCCCCGCCGCCTCGGTGCACGCCGAGGCCGCGGCATCCGTGACCGTCTCCGATGCCTGGGTGAAAGCGGGCGATGACGGCATGACCGCGCTCTTCGGCATGCTCGACAACGGCGGCGCGACCTCGATCACGCTCTCGGGCGCCGAGACCGACGCCGCCGACATGGCCGAACTGCACGAGACGGTCGAGTCCGACGGCGCGATGACCATGCGCGAGAAGGAGGGCGGCTTCGAGATCGCCGCCGGCGGTCACCTCATGCTCGAACCCGGCGCGAACCACGTCATGCTCATGGGCCTGACAGGCCCGCTGCGCGCCGGCGACGAGGTCACCGTGACGCTCTCGTTCTCCGACGGTTCCACGCTCGACGTGGTCGCGCCCGTCAAGGACTACCAGGGCGCGAACGAGGAGTACGACGAAGGTCACGAGGCGCACTGATGACCGGTGAACCCGGCGGCTCCGGGTTCTCGCGGCGGCACCTCCTGTTCGGAGGTGCCGCCGCGGCCGGAGCCGGTGCCGCGGCGGCGCTCGGCGCCTCGGCCGCGATCCGGGCTGGTGCCGCGGCGGCGGGCACCCCGGATGCCGCGGTCGATGCGACCGTCGCGACGGCGACCGCCGTCGGCGAGGCGATCGTGCCCTTCCACGGTTTGCGCCAGGCGGGCATCGAGACGCCGCCGCAGGCGCACGCGCTCTTCATCGCGCTCGATCTCCTGCCCGAGGTCGATGCGGACGCGCTCCGCCGCATGCTGCGGGTGCTGAGCGACGACGCCGCTCGCGTGACGCAGGGGCGCGCGCCGCTCGCCGACACGGAACCCGAGCTCGCCGAGGTACCTGCACGTCTGACCGTCACGTTCGGCTTCGGGCCTGGGCTCGTCGCGCGAGCCGGGGCCGAGGCGCCCGCGTGGCTGCGGCCGCTGCCGCCGTTCGGCATCGACCGCCTCGAGCCGCGATGGAATGACGGCGACCTGTTGCTGCAGCTCGGCGCCGACGACGCGGTCACGGTCTCGCACGCCGCGCGCATGCTGCTGAAGGACGCGCGCAGCTTCGCCACCGTGCGCTGGTCGCAACGCGGGTTCCGCCGCGCGGCGGGCGCCGAACCCGAGGGTCGCACCATGCGGAACCTCTTCGGCCAGCTCGACGGCACCGTGAACCCGAAGCCCGGCACCACGGAATTCGACGAGCTCGTCTGGTCGGCCGGGCAGCCCGAGTGGATGGCGGGCGGCACCTCGATGGTGCTTCGGCGCATCGCGATGGATCTCGACGGGTGGGATCGGGTCGATCGACCCGGTCGCGAGGCATCCGTCGGTCGCAGGCTCGCCTCGGGAGCCCCGCTCACGGGGGAGAGCGAACACGACGAGCCCGACTTCGCGGCCCTCGGCCCCGTGGGCTTCCCGGTGATCCCCGACTTCTCGCACCTGCGGCGATCGCGGAGCGAGGAGCCGGGGGAGCGCATCTACCGGCGCGGGTACAACTACGACGAGGCGCCGGCCGGGGCATCCGTCTCGGATGCCGGGCTGCTGTTCGCCTCGTACCAGGCGGACGTCGATCGCCAGTTCGTGCCGATCCAGCGGCGGCTCGAGGAGCTCGACCTGCTCAACGAGTGGACGACGCCGATCGGGTCGGCGGTGTTCGCGATTCCGCCGGGATGCGCCGAGGGAGGCTACATCGGGGACACCCTCGTCTGAGCCCGATCGTTCGCGCGTTCGCGCGTTCGCGGGTTCGCGGTTGCGTGGGTCGCTACGAGCGGGGCGGCGACGCGAGGTCGACGACCCAGTCGTTGGTCTGCAGCATGAGGCCCGGCTTCACCTCGAACGCCTCCTCGCCGAGCAGGCGGAAGCCGGCCTTCCGGCAGACGGCGTTCGACGCCGGATTGTCGACCCGCGGGTACGCGTGCACCGGCAGCACCTCGCCGGCAGTGCGCGCGGCGTCGAGCATCACGATCACCGCGGCCGGGGCGATGCCCTGGCCGCGGTACTCCGCTTCGACCGACCAGCCGGACTCGAGGGCGTGTTCGCCGTGCCAGTCGTGCTGCCAGTAGCCGACCATGCCCACACCCTCGGGATGCCCGGGGATCACGATGCGGAACTGGTGCGCGGTGCCCTCGCGCTGCATGCGGAGGTAGCGCTCGTGCCGCGCGAGC
The DNA here is from genome assembly GCF_001427265.1 of Agromyces sp. Root1464. Lineage (NCBI taxonomy): Bacteria > Bacillati > Actinomycetota > Actinomycetes > Micrococcales > Microbacteriaceae > Agromyces > Agromyces sp. Root1464. The sequence continues at coordinate 1,903,619 of NZ_LMFU01000002.1, read as the reverse complement.
ACCTGCGCGTCGTTCTCGGGGCCGCCCAGCTGGTCCATGAGCTCGTGCGTGTTCGCGCGGTGGAGGAGGTCGAGGTCGTCGTCGGCCCAAGGATGCAGCTCGATATCGGGCATGTCGCCATCACACCACCGCCCGCCGACACTGCGGTGCGCCGACGTGCCGCCCGCCGAGCGGCGTCGAGATGACGCGTGTTGTCGGTTCCCCTCGCCGGTACCGACAACACGCGCCATCTCGGCGGTGGAGGGGGGCATGACGCAGGAGGGCGGCGCCCCGGGGGAGGCGCCGCCCTCCTGGGCTCGTCGGGGCGAGGTCAGTGGTCGCCGAGCGTCGCGAGCACGTCGGTCCGCACCTGCGCGAGACGCGCACGCAGCAGCGTGACCGTCTCAGGGGAGACGCGCCCGCGGCTCGCCCGCGTGCGCAGGTCGGTGCGCAGCTGCTGCCGGAACTCGCTCAGCACGAGGTCGGCCTCGTGCACGGCGCGGCTCGTCTCCGCACGGGCGTCGCCGCCCCACGAGGTCGAGGCGCCGGCGCCCCCCGCGGTGCTCGCCGCCGTCGCGGAGGTCTTCGTCGAGGCGCGCTTGGCCTCTCGGGCCGCGCTCGCGAGCTCGGCGCGGAGAGAGCGCATCGCGTCGTTGACCTCGGCGCGCACACCGTCGGCGAGGCGTCGCACCGAGTCGGTGACCTCGTTCTCGATGCCGTCGAGCTCGTCGCGGCGCGAGTCGAGTTCGGCGCGGCCGGCATCCGTGATCTCGTAGACGGTCTTGCGACCGTCGGTCGACTTGGAGACGAGGCCCTCCTCCTCGAGCTTCGAGAGGCGCGGGTAGATCGTGCCGGCGCTCGGGCTGTAGGTGCCGCCGAAGCGGTCGGAGAGCGCCTGGATCAGCTCGTAGCCGTGTCGCGGCTGCTCGTCGAGCAGGGCGAGCAGGTAGAGGCGCAGACTGCCGTGGGCGAAGACCGGCGGAGTCATGCGGATGCCTCGTCGCCGCTCGGTGCCGAACCGCTCTGTGCCGAACCGCTCTGTGCCGAACCGCTCTGCCCGGAACTGCTCGCCGCGTCGCCGTGGCTCGCGCCCGCGGCATCCGCCGGCGTGCCGACCTTCTCGCGGCGCATGACCGAGATCGAACCCGAGACGCTGTTGGCGCCGAGGTCGAGCCACGTGCCCGACAGCTCGCCCGTGATGCGCTCGAAGCCCTTGCCGAGCATGCCCTTGATGGTCGTGTCGTCGATGAGCACCGTGCCGCCGACCGTGTTGATGCGGTAGCGGGCGCCCGATGCGGCGGCGAAACGCACGGTGAGGTCGCCCGCGACGGTGTTGGTGTCGACCCGGTCGGGGGTGCCGAACGCGTCGAGGATCATGTTGCCCGAGACCGTGTCGGCGTTGAACGAGCGCACGTCGCCCGTGGCGACGACGTCGCCCGAGACCGAGTGCGCGGTGATGCGGCCGGTGTGGTTGCCGGCCGACACCTCGCCCGAGACGGTCGAGAGCTCGACGTCGCCTTCGTGGTTGTCGAGCACGAGGTCGCCCGAGACGGTGGAGAGCTTGGCGTCGGTCGTGAAGCCGGAGACGAGCGCGTCGCCCGAGACCATGCCGAGCTTCATGACGACGTGGCGCGGGGCGAGGATCGACACCTCGGCCTTCGCGTTGCCGGCCCAGCCCTTGAAGACGTCGATGAAGTTGTCCCACCGGAGCTGCGGGTGGTCGATCTCGAGGGAGTCGCCGTCGATCTCGATCTTCAGGTCTTTGCCGGTGACGTTCGAGACCTCGATGCGGGCGCCGGGCTCGTCGTGGGCGATCACGTCGACCTTGCCGCCGATGAGGCTCACCTTGAGCTTGCGAACCAGTTCGAGGTCGATGACCCGGGTCTCTCCGGGGTTGATGACCCACTTCTCGATGGACATGTGGTGCTCCTTCTGTCGCGGTTGCGTTCGGGTGCGAGGCGCGGATGCCGCGGCATCCGCTGCGCTCGAAGTCTGTGACGCGATATATCGCGTGTTGATGTAGATCACGATATATCGCGTTTGCGCGCAATGCAAGTCGCGGCGCGAGTCGATCGACGGTCCAGGGCGGGCTGGCCTCGGCGAGTCGGCGGATGGCCGACGCGGCACGCCGGTGCGCTCGGTCGTGTCGGCCGGAAGTTCCGCCGACTCGCAGGTAGCGGCAACGCCGTCGGCAGGCGTCCGAGCGGGCGTCAGGCGAGCGGATGCCTCGCCCTCTTGACATTGACGCAGCGTCAACCTCTACCGTGGCAGATATGGGGCAGAACGCCCCGATCACGAGAGACACGAGAGAGGAGCACGCAGTGGACTGGTCGATCCAGGAGATCGCGAAGCTCGCCGGCACGACGAGCCGCACGCTCCGTCACTACGACGACATCGGGCTGCTCGCGCCGACCCGCATCGGCTTGAACGGGTATCGCCACTACGACGACGCCGCACTCGTGCGCCTGCAGCGCATCCTGCTGCTGCGGGAGCTCGGCCTCGGCCTGCCCGCGATCGGCGAGGTGCTCGACCGCGAGTCGAGCGCCCCGCACGCCCTGCGCAGCCACCTCGAGTGGCTGCGCGGCGAGCAGGACCGGCTGGCGCGGCAGATCGCGTCGGTCGTGAACACCATCGGAGCCCTGGAAGGAGGTGAACAACTGATGGCGGAGAACATGTTCGACGGCTTCGACCACACCCGGTACAAGGAGCAGGTCGAAGAGCGTTGGGGCACGGACGCGTACGTGAAGAGCGACGCGTGGTGGCGCTCGATGAGCGCCGACGAGAAGGCGGCCTGGCAGCAGCGGATGTCGCAGCTGGGCCGTGACTGGATCTCGGCGTTCGAGCGGGGCGTCGACCCGGCGGGCGACGAGGCGCAGGCACTTGCGCAGCGCCAGTTCGACTGGCTGCGCGGCATCCCTGGCACGCCGGGCGGCGGCGGCGCAGGTCCGAGCAAGGAGTACTTTCTCGGCCTCGCCGAGATGTACGTGGCCGACGAGCGCTTCGGCGCGAACTACGGCGGCCAGGCGGGTGCCGAGTTCGTGCGCGACGCGATGACCGCGTACGCGGAGCGCGAGCTGTAGCGAGCCCGGTCTCAACCCGTCGGAGGTCGAGGGCTCAGCCGCTCGTGACGGTTCCGTCGCCTCCGACGCGCTTCGTCGCCTCCGACCTGGAAGTGCAGTCGCCCCCGAGGTGTCCCGACCTCGGGGGCGACTGCCGTCTGGGGGCGGTCAGGCCGCGGGTTCGGTGGACGGCACGGGGGTGACGGATGGCGCGGGCGCCGCGGCATCCGCTCGCTCGACGCTCGGCTCGGTCGGCGTCGCGCTCGCCGGGCGCTTGATCGCGAACATGGGGATCGTGTACCCGCAGAGCGGCCCGATGAGGAGGGCGAAGGCGACCGTGCCGATGCCGACGTTGCCCCCGAGCGCCCAGCCGATGGCGAGCACGACGAGCTCGATGCCGGTGCGCACGATCCAGATCTTCCAGCCGGTGACGCGGTGGAGACCCGTCATGAGGCCGTCGCGCGGGCCGGGTCCGAAGTGCGCGCCGATGTAGAGGCCGGTGGCGATGGCGAGCACGACGATGCCGGCGGGCAGCAGGAGTACCCGAACCCAGAGATCGAGGCCCGACGGGATGAGCCACAGGCCGATGTCGGCCGAAGGGCCGACGAGCAGTGCATTCATGACCGTGCCGAATCCGAGTCGCTGCCGGATCGGGATCCAGAGCAGCAGCACGACGCCGCTCAGGATCACGGTGATGAGCCCGAAGCCGAGGCCCGTCTGCTTCGCGATGCCCTGGGTCAGCACGTCCCATGGGGCGACGCCGAGCTCCCCGCGCACGATGAGCGCGATGCCGATGCCGTAGAGGAACAGGCCGACGAAGAGCTGCACGAAGCGGCGCACGAGCACGGGCGTCGAATCGGCAGTGGTGAAACGGATGGGGCGGGGCATTCTGCAATCCAATTACACGATTGGCCTGTTCGCAAAGAGCCAATTCGTCTAAAGTGGCTCGAATGGCGGAGTCCACCCTGAGCGCGCGTGCGCTCGACAACCTGCTCGGCGACTGGCGCAGCGGCGCCGGCAGCGCGTACCACGCGCTCGCGGAGCGCATCCGGCTGCTCGTGCTCGACGGTCGCATCCCGGTCGACACCCGGCTGCCGGCCGAACGCGATCTGGCCGAGCGACTCGGCCTGAGTCGCACGACCGTGACCGCCGCCTACCGGCACCTGCGCGAACAGGGACTCGTGCTGAGCGTGCGGGGTTCGGGCAGTGTGGCCCGGCTGCCCGGTGCGCCGACCATGCTGCCCCCGGCTCCGGCCGCCGACTACATCGACTTCTCGAAGGCGGCCCCGACGGCTCTGCCGTGGCTGCCCGACCTCGCGCGACAGGCGGTCGAAGACCTGCCCGAACACCTCGGCGACGCCGGCTTCGACCCGATCGGCACCCCGGCGCTGCGTGCGGCGATCGCCGATCGCTACACCGCACGCGGGCTCCCGACGACGCCCGAGCAGATCATGGTCACGATCGGAGCGCAACACGCGATCGCCCTGCTCTCGCGGGCGCTCATCGGTCGTGGCGACCGGGCCATCATCGAGGCGCCGACCTACCCGCACGCCTACGAGGCGCTCCGGGCGGCGGGAGCCCGGCTCGTGCCCGTCGGCGTCGCGCCGCGGGACGACGTCGACCCCGATGGCCGTGCCGAGGCCGAGGCGCTCGTGCGCGCGATCGGGCACTCGAACCCCGTCGCCGCCTACCTCATGCCCGACTTCCAGAACCCGACCGGCCGTTCGATGACCGCCGCGACCCGCGAGCGCGTGCTCGATGCGGCCGCTCGCCAGGGCACCGTCATCGTGGCCGACGAGACGACCGGCGAACTCGACATCGATCGCCCCGAGTCCCTGCTGCCGATGGCCGCCTACGGCCCGGCGATCATGGTGGGCTCGGTCGGCAAGACCGTCTGGGGCGGCGTGCGCGTCGGCTGGATCCGCGCCGACCGGCCGCTCATCCGTCGGCTGCTCGCGGTGCGGTCGCCCGGCGACCTCGGCACGCCGATCATCGAGCAACTGCTCGTCACTCGCGCCTTGCCGCACATGGACGACATCCTCGACCTCCGCCGCGAACAGCTCCGCGCGGGGCGCGACCGGCTCGAGGGGCTGCTCGCACAGGCCTTCCCGGAATGGCAGGTGCCGCACGTCGACGGCGGCATCGTCACCTGGGTCGGCCTCGGCGCGGCCGTGAGCTCGCAGCTCGCGCTCGCCGCGCGCTCGCAGGGGCTCATCATCGCCGCGGGGCCCCGGTTCGGCATCGACGGTGCCTTCGAACGGTTCCTGCGGTTGCCCATCTGCTATCCGGCCGAGACGACGGATGCCGCGGTGCAGGCGCTCGCCCGCGCCTGGCGCTCGCTCTCCGGGGCGGCGCCGGTGCCCGACCAGAGCCTCCTCGCCTCGGTGATCTGAGCCGCCGAGTCTCGCGCGTCGGCGCGCGGCGTCGCGAAGTGGAGTGCGGGGCGGGCGGACGACTGCGCTCGTCCGCCCGCCCCGACCGGCTGCGGTTCGGGCACACCGCGGCCTGCCGTGCCGCACGGGTCGGCGGCACGGAGTCTGTGGGGCAGTGATCTGCCAGGGGTGCGAGCCCGGCGCCGGAAGGGCGGCGCCGGGCCCATCCCGTTGCTAGCGCTTCAGCGCGAACCGCCGGAACCCGACGAGCACGAGGCCCGCGAGCATCGCGAGTGCCGCGAGCCCGAGGCCCGAGGCGTCCACGCCGGTCGACGCGAGCGTCGCCGCATCCGTGTCGCCAGATCCGCCGGATCCGCTGCCGGACGCGACCGTCGAGCCGCCGTCACCCGGAGAGGTGGGCGTCGTCGGATCGGTCGGGTCCACCGGATCCACCGGGTCCACCGGGTCCACCGGGTCCACCGGGTCCACCGGGTCCACCGGGTCGACGGGGTCGACGGGGTCGACGGGGTCGGTCGGATCCGTCGGGTCGACGATGGTGGTCGCCCCGTCGGTCTCGCTGTCGCCGATCACCGAGATGGCGTTGCCGCCGATCGTCACGGGCAGGGACAGGTTCGGCAGCAGCTGTGTTCCCCCGAGCAGCCCGCCGTTCCCATCCGTCGTCGCCGAACCGCCCCCGGTTCCTGGCGTCACGACCGTCTCGGCACCGGTCGACGTGCTGTCGCCCACTCCCGAGATCGCGTTGCCTCCGACCGTCACCGGCAGGCCGATCGACGGCAGCACCTGCGTGCCGCCGAGGATCGAGTCCTCGCCGCTGGTCTCGGCCGAGCCGCCGCCGTTGCCGGCGCCGGACGTGACGGCGGTCGTCGCGTCGGTGCTCTCGCTGTCGCCGATGACCGAGATGGCGTTGCCGCCGACCGTCACCGGCACGGAGCCGCCCACGATGGCCTGCGTGCCGCCGAGGATCGAGTCCTCGCCGCCGGTTTCGGCCGAGGAACCCTCGCCCGAGGCGGTGCCCGCCGCGACACCGGTTGCGGCACCGCTGCTGGTGCTGTCGCCGATGACCGAGATGGCGTTGCCGCCGAGCGTGATCGGAATGTCGATCCCGCCGAGCAACTGCGTACCGCCGAGGATCGAATCGTCACCCGAGGTCGACGCGCTGCCTGCGTCGTTCGAGCCGCCCGAGCCGCCGGAGGCGACGGCAGTGCCGGCGCCCTCGGTCGACGAGTCGCCGATGAGCGAGATCGCGTTGCCGCCGAGGGTGATGGGAATCGACACGTCGACGAGTCCCTGCGTGCCGCCGAGCAGCGAGTCGTCTCCGCTGGTCCCGGTCGCTGCCGGGGCCGCCGCAGCGGGTGCCGGTGCCACCTCGGTGGCCGCGCCCTCGGTCGACGAGTCGCCGATGAGCGAGATGGCGTTGCCGCCGAGCGTCACCGGCACCGAGACGTCGATGATCGCCTGGCTGCCCGAGCCGATGCCGTCGTCACCTGAAGTGACGGCCGCCGGCTCGGCGGCGTCGCCGCTCGAGGCCTCCGTGCTGGCGTCCTGCGACGACGAGTCCCCGATGAGGGAGATCGCGTTGCCGCCGAGCGTGATCGGCAGGTCGATCGAGATGCCCGCTTGGGTTCCCGACAGGATGCCGTCGTCGCCCGTCGTCTCCGACGCGTGTGCGACTCCGGCGCCGAGGAGCGAGAGGCCCCCGGCGAAGAGGGTCGCGTACAGCGCCCTCAAGAGCAGTTTCTTCATGATCCAGTCCTCCTGAACTGATGGGGTGAATACGCTCCGGGTACGGAGCGATGACCGTCTTCCGCCTCACGAGCAGGCGGAACGGCCCCCGTCAGTCAGGGGTGGAGTCGGTGTCGTAGACCGGCGACGACGGCAGCTCGTCGTCGACCGAGTGGAGTGCGAGCGACGCGAGCGCGTCGAGTTCGAGGGCGGCGTAGGCCGCGTCGGAAGTGCCGGATGCCGCGCCGCCGCCGCTGCCCGCAGCGCCGGTGCCGGAGCCGGCCACGCCGAGTGCGGGCGCGCCGAGTGCCGGTGAGCCGTCGCCGGCCGGCGATCCGCCGTCGGACGGCGAGATCGTGCCGATCGCGGAGTCGACGGTCGCCTGGAGATTCGTGGCGCCCGTGCGGTCGAAGCCGCTCGAGGCATCGGCATTCCGCCCATCGGCGGCACCGGGCGGTGCCCCGGCGTGGCCGGGCGGCGGTGTTTCGCCGGGTGTCTGGTCTCCGGGCCCGCCGGGTGCTTCCGGGCCGGTGCCGTCGGTGCCGCCGGGAATCAGCGGGATCGACGGGAGCTGGGGGAGCACGCCGCTGCCGTCGGTGGGCAGTGCGGGCAACGTGCCGACGACGGTGCCGAGCGTGTCGTCGACGAGGCCCGCCACGGGGCCGAGCACCGCGCCGACCGTGCCGCTCGGGAGCAGCGTTCCGACGATCGGCAGTTCGTCGACGATGCCGTCGACGAGTCCGGCGACGGGGGTCGTGATGCCGCTGACGGTGCCGCCTCCGGCGATGCCCGACACGGTGCCAGTGACGCCGTTGACGATGGTTCCGACCGCGGCGTTGCCGCCGCCGATCACGGTGTTGGCGGTCTCGGTGACCGTGTCGACCGCATCGGGCACGACCACGGCGACCGGCTCGGCGACGGGTTCGGGCAGCACCTCGACGACGGGTTCGACGACTTGGTTGACCGGGGTGACGACCGTCTCGACGACGCCGCCCACGAGACCGCCGACGGCGCCCGTGACCTCGGTCACGCCGCCGAGCAACGAGCCGACGGTGCCGAGCAGTCCGCTGCCCGAGTCGCGTTCGTCGGCCGAGGCGCTCGGTGCGCTCGAGGCGAGCGAGATGACGAGCCACACCGCGGTCAGCGATGCCGCGAGGAGGGCGTAGCGGAGCCACGGCACCTGCCGTGCAGCATCCGCGGAGCTCATCGCCACTCCTTTTCGTTCCCCTGTTGGCAACCCTAACCGGGGCCATTCTCGTATCGATACCCCCCGGACGGGGGTCAGATGGGACCGATCCGCCGACATGCGGAACCCCGACGTCGCGTGAATTTCACCGCGATGTGATATCCGCTGCGGCAGCGCCTGCGAGAATCGAGCAATGCACCTGCTCGCCGCGCTCAGCATGAAGAACCGTGCCCTCATCGCGCTCATCACCGTCGTCGTCGCGATCTTCGGCGGCATCTCGCTGACGAGCCTCAAGCAGGAGCTGGCGCCGTCGATCGAGTTCCCGCAGCTGTCGATCGTGACGAGCTACCCCGGTGCGTCGCCCGACATCGTCAACACCGACGTGTCCACCCCGATCGAGACCGCGATCCAGGGCATCACGGGCCTCGAATCGACGTCGACGACGAGCTCGACCGGGCTCTCGCGCGTCACGGCGAGCTTCACCTACGGCACCGATCTCGCCTTCGCCGAGCAGAAGATGCTCTCGGCGGTGAACCGCATCGCGGGCCAGTTGCCCGACGACGTCGACCCGCAGGTGATCGCGCTCAGCCTCGACGATTTCCCGGTGCTGCAGATCGCCGTGACCGGCGCAGACGACATCAGCGCACTCTCCGACGAGATCGAGCGCACGACGCTGCCCGAGATCACCGACGTCGACGGCGTGCGCGAGGCGAGCCTCGTCGGCGAGGTCGGCCAGCGCGTCACCATCACGCCCGACCCCGCGCAGCTCGCGGCCTACGGCATCACCCAGCAGGCCATCCGCGACGCGTTGCAGCAGAACGGACTCCTGGTGCCCGCGGGCACGATCACCGAGGGCGACTCGACGTTCGCGGTGCAGACGGGCACGCGCGTCCAGAGCGTCGACGAGATCGCGGCGCTCCCGGTGCTCGGTGCCACCGAGCAGGTTCCGGATGCCGCGGAGGAGACGCCGACCGACGGCACCGGCGAGACCGACGGCACGACGCTCCCCGACGGTGCCGAGCTGCCCGCCGGTGCCGAGCTGCCCGCAGGTCTCGGAGCCGCGACGAGCGTGCCGGCCGCGATCACGATCGCCGACGTGGCATCCGTCGAACTGACCGACAACCCCGTCTCGAGCATCTCGCGCGTGAACGGCGAACCGGCGCTGACCATCTCGGTCACGAAGCTGCCGGCGGCGAACACCGTCGAGGTCTCGAACGCGGTGACGGCGCTGTTGCCCGACCTCGAGTCCTCGCTCGACACGACCAACCCCGGCGCGACCTTCACCGTCGTCTTCGACCAGGCGCCCTACATCGAGCAGTCGATCGAGTCGCTCGCGACCGAGGGCATGCTCGGGCTCCTGTTCGCGGTGATCGTCATCCTGATCTTCCTGCTGTCGGTGCGCGCGACCCTCGTCACCGCGATCTCGATCCCGACGTCGGTGCTCATCACGTTCATCGGGCTGCAGGCCGCCGACTACACCCTGAACATCCTGACGCTCGGTGCACTCACGATCGCGATCGGACGCGTCGTCGACGACTCCATCGTCGTCATCGAGAACATCAAGCGGCACCTCATCGTGGGCGTCGACAAGGCGACGACGATCGTGCACGCGGTGCGCGAGGTCGCCGGGGCGATCACCGCCTCGACGATCACGACGGTCGCGGTGTTCCTGCCGCTCGCACTCGTCGAGGGCGTGACGGGCGAGCTGTTCCGGCCGTTCGCGCTGACCGTGACGATCGCCCTCGTCGGCTCGCTCCTCGTCTCCCTGACGATCGTGCCGGTGCTCGCGTACTGGTTCCTGAAGCCCGCGAAGCTCGCCAAGCACGAAGACGAAGCCGAGATCGCGGCCGCCGCGTTCGTCGACGACGTCTGGCTCGCGCCCGAGCTCCGCGACGAGACCGGCGCGACTGGGCTGCCCACGCCTTCGGGTGCCGCGGGTGCCGCCGGTTCCCAGGGTGCCGCCGCCCGCACTGCGACGGCCGTGAAGCCGAAGCCCGTCGCCCCCGCCGACGAGCTCGAACACCCCTCGCGCCTCCAGCGCGGCTACCTGCCGATCATCGGGTGGACCCTGAAGCACGGCGTCGTGACGCTCATCGTCGCCGGCCTCGTGCTCGGCGGCACCGTCGCGCTGATCCCGCTCATGAAGACGAACTTCCTCGGCTCGTCAGGGCAGAACACCTTCCGTGTGACGCAGGAACTGCCGATCGGCACGAGCCTCGACGCCATGGACGAGGCCTCGCAGCCCGTCGAGCAGGCGATCCGCGACACCGAGGGCGTCGAGACCGTGCAGACCTCGATCGGCTCCGGGAGCGGCCTCACCGCGGCCTTCGGTGGCGGCGGCGCGACGATCACCTACTCGGTCACGACCGATGAGGACGCCGACCAGGACGCCCTGCAGGCGAGCGTGCGCGACGACCTCGACGGGCTCGACGACGTCGGCGAGGTCACCCTCGCCGCCTCGAGCGGCTTCGGCGCCTCGAGCGACATCGAGGTCGACATCACCGCCTCGAACGCCGAAGACCTGCAGGCGGCCACCGACGCCGTCGTCACCGAGCTCGACGGCATCGACTCGCTCGCGCAGGTCAGCTCCAACCTGTCGGAGTCCCAGCCGTACGTCGCCGTCGAGGTGAACCGAGCGGATGCCGCGGCAGCGGGCTACTCCGAGGTGGCCCTCGGCGGGTTCGTCTCCGGCGCGATGCAGCCGCAGCGCGCGGGAACCGTCGTGATCGACGAGAAGACCCTCACGATCTACCTCGCGACCGACAACCCGCCCGCGACCGTCGAGGAGCTCTCTGCCCTCGAGGTGCCGACGCCCGCCGGCCTCGTGCGGCTCGATTCGCTCGCGACCGTCGAGAACGTCGACGGGCCGGCATCCGTCACCACCGTGCAGGGTCTCCGCAGCGCGACCGTCTCGGCGACGCCCGCGGGCGACGACCTCGGCACGGCGAGTGGTGCCGTGGCCGCCGCGGTCGACTCCGTCGACCTGCCGGCCGGCACGACCGCATCGATCGGCGGGGTCAGCGCCGACCAGCAGGAGTCGTTCTCGCAGCTGGGCCTCGCGCTCCTCGCGGCGATCCTGATCGTCTACATCGTGATGGTCGCGACGTTCCGTTCGCTGTTGCAGCCGCTGCTGCTGCTCGTCTCGGTGCCGTTCGCGGCGACCGGCGCGATCGCGCTGCAGGTCATCACGGGCGTGCCGCTCGGCGTCGCCTCGCTCGTGGGCGTGCTGATGCTCGTCGGCATCGTGGTGACGAACGCGATCGTGCTCGTCGACCTCGTGAATCAATATCGGGATCGCGGCATGAACGTGCGCGATGCCCTCGTGCACGGCTCATCCCGACGTCTCCGGCCGATCCTCATGACGGCGCTCGCGACGATCTTCGCGCTGCTGCCGATGGCGATCGGGCTCACGGGGCACGGCGGCTTCATCTCGCAGCCGCTCGCGCTCGTCGTGATCGGCGGGCTCGTGTCGTCGACCGCGCTCACGCTCGTCGTGCTGCCCGTGCTCTACGACCTCGTCGAGGGCGGGCGCGAGCGGCGTCGCGAGAAGCGAGCTGCGAAGGCCGCGGGTCGAGCGGATGCCGCGGCGCCGGCGCTCGCCGTCGCGGGTGCGGGTGCTGCCGTTGCGACGGCACCCGCAGCGGCGCCCGCTGCACGCGAGCCGGAGCCGACACCTGCCGAGCCGGCGCCTGCCGAGCCGGCGCCTGCCGAGCCGGCGCCTGCCGAGCCGGTGCCTGCCGAGCCGGTGCCTGCCGAGCCGGTGCCCGCCGAGCCCGAGCCCGCCGAGCCCGAGCCCGAATCTCCCGCCGAGTCGACGCCGGCCGAGCCATCGGAGTCCGATGACGACGCATCCGATGCCGACGCATCCGATGACGACGGCGATGGGTCCGACGACGGCGACGAGGGCGGCACCCCGCCGCCCCCATGGGCCTGATGCCGACTATTCGGCAGGGGGCACGGCCGGCGGTGCGAGCGCGGCGATCTTCGCGAGCAGTGAAGCCCGCTCCTGCTCGTTGCCGGTGAGCCGCGCGGCGGCCTCGAGCTCGCTGCGCGCCTCGCTCGTGCGTCCGAGCCGGCGCAGCAGTTCGCCGCGCACCGCGGGCAGGGGAGCGTAGCCCGCGAGCCGTCCGTTCGCGACGAGCTCGTCGACGATGCGCAGCGCGCTCGCGGGTCCGGTCGACATCGCGACCGCGACGGCGCGGTTCAGGTCGACGACGGGCGACGGTGCGAGGCGCCCGAGCGCTTCGTAGAGCAGCACGATGCGGCCCCAGTCGGTGTCGTCGACGGATGCCGCGACCGCATGGCACTCGGCGATCGCCGCCTGCAGGCCGTACGCGCCGCGTCCGCGGCCGATGGCGTCGGCTCGGGCGAGTGCTGCCTGGCCGCGGCCGATCTGCGCGCGGTCCCAGCGGGATCGGTCCTGCTCGTCGAGCGGGATGGGCGTGCCGTCCCGCGCGGTGCGCGCCGCGAAGCGCGACGCGGTGAACTCCATGAGGGCGACGAGCGACTGCGCCTCGGGCTCGCGGGGCATGAGCCCCGCCACCATGCGGGTGAGCCTGAGGGCCTCGGCCGAGACATCCGGTCGCACCCATTCGTCGCCCGCCGCGGGCAGGTAGCCCTCGTTGAAGATCAGGTAGACCACCTGCAGCACCGAGGCGAGCCGGGCGGCGTACTCGTTCGGCTCGGGCACCTCGAACGGCACCTTCGCCGCGGCGAGCGTCTTCTTCGCCCGCACGATGCGCTGCTGCACGGTCGCGGTCGGCACGAGGAAGGCGCGGGCGATCTCCTCCGACCCGAGGCCGCCGACGATGCGCAGCGTCAGCGCGATCTGCGCTTCGCGAGAGAGCACGGGGTGGCACGACACGAAGATCAGTCGCAGGATGTCGTCGTCGATCGTGTCCGGATCCCAGAACGTGTCGGATGCCGCGGCAACGTCGTGCTCGAGATCATGGGCCATGGCGGCGTACCGTTCGTCGAGCCGCTCGCGACGACGCCAGCCGTCGATCGCCCGGCGCTTGGCGACCGCGGTCAGCCACGCGCCCGGGTTGTTCGGAACGCCCTCGACCGGCCACTGCCGGAGCGCCTCGACGAGCGCCTCCTGTGCGAGGTCCTCCGCCTGCCCCACGTCGCCGACGAAGCGCGTGAGGGTCGCGACGATGCGGGCCGACTCGATGCGCCAGACCGCGGCGACGGCCCGCCGGGCCCGGTCGGCGGCGGCGTCGCCTGCAGCGGCGTCCGCCGGCTCGACCGTGCCCGGGGCATCCGTCTCGGTCATGATGTCGACCTAGTTCGCGGTGCCGAGGCGACCCTCGGCCTCGGCGCGCCAGCCGGCCTCCTTCTGGATCCACTCGTTGTCCTGCGGGAAGTCCTCGAGCTCGGTGACGCGGCGCACCTCGAGCTTCGAGCCCGGTCCGAGGGGGCAGCGCTTGGCCCACTCGGCCGCCTCTTCGGGGCTCGCGGCCTGGATGATCCAGAAGCCGTTGAAGAGCTCCTTCGTCTCGCCGTAGGGGCCGTCGGTGACGACCGGGGGAGTCGAGTCGAAGTCGACGACGAAGCCCTCCTTCGCGTCGGTCAGCCCCTCGCCGCCGAGCAGCACGCCCGCCTTGATGAGCGACTCGTTGTAGGCGCCCATGGCGGCGATGACCTCGGTGAAGTCGAGGTTCTCATAGTCCTCGACGGCCTGGTCGTTCGAGCGCATGATCAGCATGTACTTCATGGTCGTTCTCTCCTTCGTGGGAGGGGGCCGAAGTGCCCGCCTCACTCTGGCGTCGAACGGGCGAAGGCTGGATCGACATCCGCCCGAGAATTTCTTTCCTCATGCTGTCATGGGCACGCGTCTTGCGTCATGGATACCCTAGGGGGGTATAGTGGAGGCGACCGACGAAAGGACCGAACCATGACGCTCGCACCAGAAGGCCGAACCGAGATCGACATCGACAGAGGCGGGTGCTCGTGCTGCGCGATCGACACGACGGCTGATGCCTCCGCTCCCGCCGAGACCGCCCTCGACGCCTCCCTCGTCGAGGCGACCTTCGGCGTCGCCGGCATGACGTGCGGCAGCTGCGTGGCCCACGTGACTCAGGAGCTCTCGGCCATCGACGGCGTCGACGGCGTCGAGGTCGCGCTCGTCAACGGCGGCGTCTCCGGCGTGACCGTGCGGAGCAGCGCTCCCATCTCCGATGCCGCGATCGCCGCGGCCGTCGAGGAGGCCGGGTACCGGGTGGCGGAGCGATGAGCGCGGGGTCGGGCACCCGGATCGGGGCCACCGCGCGCCGCCGTGGCGTCGCCAGGACCCTGCCCGCCGTCGCGCTCGGCGTCGCCGGGCTGCTCGCGCTCGCCGGCTGCGCCGCGAACGGCGGCGACAGCTCGGGCGATGGCCACGACGGCCACTCGATGACCGGAGCCGAGACCGAGGCGCCCGCGAACGCCGGCACCGCGGCCGACGTGATGTTCGCGCAGATGATGATCCCGCACCACGAGCAGGCGCTCGAGATGAGCGGCATCGTGCTCGCGAAAGACGGGCTCGACCCCGAGGTGGCCGCGCTCGCCGAGGAGATCCAGGCGGCGCAGGGTCCCGAGATCGCCCAGCTCGAAGCCTGGCTCGACGAATGGGATGCCCCGCGCGAGATGCCCGGCGGCGGCCACGAGATGAGCGGCATGCTGAGCGACGACGAGCTCACCGCGCTCGAGTCCGCCGACGCGGCCACCGCGTCGCGGCTGTTCCTCGAGCAGATGATCGAGCACCACGAGGGCGCGGTCGAGATGGCCGAGGAAGAGATCGCGAGCGGCTCGCACGAAGGTGCGATCGAGATGGCCGAGGCCATCGTCGCGACCCAGACGGCGGAGATCGAGCGGATGCAGGCTCTGCTCGAAGGGTGACCCGAAGGGCTACGGTCGAGGTGGGGGCCGGCGAGGCGGCGCGTCGATGCCGCCCCCCACCCGTGACCGACCGTGCTCGGAGGCCCCATGGAACGCAGTCATACCGACGGCGACGCGACACCCGCGGTCGACCGGATGATCGCAGGCGTGCCCGCCCTGGAGGCATCGTGACCGGGGGGCGTGCGCCCCAGATGCTGGGCGCGGTCGCTCGCTCTCCGTTTCCGCCGATCGCCTCCTTCGCGTTCCTCTCCGACTGCCACACCGGCGCCCTGGTCGCGCCCGACGGTGCGATCGGATGGCTCTGCCCGCCGCGATTCGACGCCCCGAGCGTCTTCGCAACCATCCTCGACCGGCAGGCCGGCTACTTCCGGTTCGGGCCGTTCGACGTCGACGCGCCCTCGGCACGCGCCTACGAGCCGGGCACCAACGTGCTCGTGACGACGTGGAAGACCCCGACCGGCTGGGCCGAGGTGCGCGACGCGCTCACGATCGTGCGGCGATCGGCTCCCGACACGACCACGCCGCATACGCGCGCTCCCGCCGACGACGACGCGGCGCACTGCCTCGTGCGCACCGTCACCTGCCTCGACGGGCACGTCGAGATGGAGCTGCTCTGCGAGCCGGTCTTCGATTACGGCCGTGTTGCGGCCGAGTGGGAGGCGAGCGACGAGCACGAAGCCACCGCGAGCGGCGGCGGGATGTCGCTGCGCCTCCGCTCCGACCTCCCGCTCGGCGTGCAGGGCAGTCACGTCCGCGCGCGGCACACGCTGCACGCCGGGGAACAGGCGTTCTGCTCGCTCTCATGGGCCGACGACCTCGCCGGACCGTCGACGTTCGAGGAGGCCGCAGCGGAGCTCGACTCGACGACGCGCTACTGGCGCGACTGGCTCGGCGACGCGACGATCCCCGACCACCCGTGGCGGGAGGCCCTCGAGCGCTCGGCGCTGACCATCAAGGGGCTTACCTACATGCCGACCGGGGCGACCGTCGCCGCGCTCACGACCTCGCTCCCCGAGACGCCGGGCGGCGAGCGCAACTGGGACTACCGCTACAACTGGATCCGCGACTCCTCGTTTACCGTGCAGGCACTGCACTACCTCGACCTCGACTGGGAGGCCGACGAGTTCGTCGAGTTCCTCTCGGGGCTCGAGGCCAACGACGACGGCTCGTTGCAGATCATGTACGGCATCGACGGGCGGCGCGACCTCACCGAGACGACGCTCGACCACCTCACGGGCTACCAGGGTGCCCGGCCGGTGCGCACGGGCAACGGCGCGTTCGCACAGCGCCAGAACGACCTGTACGGCGCCGTGCTCGATGCGATCCTCATGCACGCCCAGCACAGCCAGCGGGTGCCGCGTTCGCTCTGGCCGCTCGTCCGCTCGCAGGCGGACTGCGCGACGGCCGCCTGGCGCGAACCCGACCAGGGCATCTGGGAGGCCCGGGGAGCACCCCAGCACTACGTGTCGTCGAAGATCATGTGCTGGGTCGCCCTCGACCGTGCGTCGAAACTCGGCATCGTGGTTGGCGATGCCGAATCGGCGGCGCGGTGGCGCGGGGTGGCCGACGAGATCGCGGCCGACATCCTCGCCGAAGGCGTGAGCGAGCGGGGCGTGCTGCGCCAGCACTACGGCACCGATGCGCTCGATGCATCCGCTCTGCTCGCGGCCATCTACGGGTTCCTCGAGCCCGACGACGAGCGGCTGCGGGCGACCGTGCTCGCGATCGCCGACGAGCTCTCCGAAGACGGGTTCGCGCTGCGGTACCGGACCGAGGAGACCGATGACGGGCTGTCGGGGCGGGAGGGGACCTTCCTCATCTGCTCGTTCTGGCTCGTCTCGGCGCTCACCATCATCGGCGAGGGCGCCCGCGCCCGTGCGCTCATGGAGAAGCTGCTGCGCGTCGTCTCGCCGCTCGGCCTCCTCGCCGAGGAGCTCGACACCGCGACCGGGCAGCACCTCGGCAACTTCCCGCAGGCGTTCTCGCACCTCGCGCTCATCGAGGCGGCGCGGCGCATCATCATGATCGAGAAGCTGCTCGAGTTCGTCTGATGGTTTCGGTGGGCCGGGCCCGCATACGCTCCGGTCCCTGCGAATGATTGATCGAATCTACCGAAACCCCAGCGACACCGTACAGAGTGGTACCATATCTGGTACGACTTTGGAGGAACGATGGCTATCACGACAAGCGAAGCGCGACGCGATCTCTTCGGCCTGATCGAGCGCGTGAACCTCGATCAGACCGAGGTCGAGATCACATCGAAGCGGGGATCCGCGGTGCTCATGTCGAAGGACGAGTACGACTCCCTCGTCGAGACGAGCTACCTCCTGCGCTCCCCTGAGAACGCGCGGCGGCTCCTCAGCGCCATGGAGCAGGCCCGAGCCGGTGAGGTCGTCGAGCACGAACTCCTCGAATCTTGAGCGACCGGAAGCTGGCTTGGACTGCCGAGGGCTGGGAGGACTATCTCTACTGGCAGACGCAGGACCGTCGGACACTCAAGCGCATCAACACGATCATCGCCGACATCCTCCGAGACGACCCCTTCGAAGGCATCGGAAAACCCGAGCCGCTCAAGCATGCCCTCGCCGGAGCGTGGTCACGGCGAATCGACGAGGCCAACCGTCTCGTCTACATAGCCGATGAACGGTACGTCACGATCCTCCAAGCCCGCTATCACTACTGACTTCCCACCGCCTCTACTGCAATTTCAAGCGGCTCTGGTCGAGCATGGTCGAACACACTTCCTCGTAGCCGGCGATGGCCTCGATCAGCCCCGCCCGTCGGTCGTCGTTCTCAGCAATCAGGCGCTCCACGGCGCCGGATGATGGATCATCATCAAGTGAATCGAGCGTCTCCCGCAGCGTCGTGTTGTACGTGGTCATGGCGGATTGAAGCTCCGAGAAAGCCTGCTGCTCTTCCCCACCAGTTGCGTCTACAGAGCTGCCGAGCTCGTCAGCGGCTGACTCCAGTTTCGGTAGCTCGTACGCACGCGGTCTGCGTTGACCGATGCTTGATCCAGCAGTTTCGCGTACTTGTAGGTTGACTGGGCGACTTGGGCGCACCTGTCGGTGATGCTGCCTGTGCAGCCGGTCAGTGAGATGACGACAGCGGCCGAGGCGACGGCGACAATGGCGGGCTTCACGCATTCTCCGAGACGAAAGTGTCCAGCCAGATACCGGACCTTCCGGCACCGTACCTGAGGGCTCGCGCCCGCGGTGAGCGCTGGTGCCAACGCGCATCGCACTGTTAGGTTCACGGCGGAGGTGCGCATGCGCAGAAGACGGGGCTCGATGGCGGCCGGTGCGGCCCTGATTATCCTGGCCGCGGTGACCGGATGTTCGGGCGCGAGTGCGGACGCCGACGAGGCGACCGCGACGCCAGAGGCGACGGATGCCGCGGCGCAGGTCGTGTCCATCCCGATGCCCGAGTTCGCGCCGTGGCCCGCGGGAGACCCATTCACCGATGCCGATGTCGAGGCGGCGCGTGTCGCCGAGGCCGAGCGCGATTGGCAGGGAGTCATCGCACGGTTCCCCGATGCGGTGCGGCCCGAGGTCGCCTTCGAGTACGTGACCGAAGCGAATCGCGTCGACGTCAGACGGGCTTGTTTCGAGGCAGCCGGGCTTCCGATCGAGGAGGGGCGTTCCGGCACCCCTGACGGACCCGTCGTCAGTGTCAACGCCACGACGACCACGACCGTGCAGGAGGTCGCCGCGTACACGTGCCGGGTGGCGCATCCCGACAAGCGCACGTCGGGTCCGCCGAACGCCGAGCAGCTCGGCTGGATCTACGACTATCTCACCGAGTACTACGTGCCCTGCTTCGAGGCGAACGACATCGTCGTGCCTCCGGCACCGTTGCGCGACGAATTCGTGGCGAAGTGGCCGAACCAGGGCTGGTTCCCGTCCGTCGGCGACCACCCGATGGCGATGTATGCCGAGTGGAGCGCCGCGTTCTCCGAGGCGTGCATCGACTCCGACACGGCGATCATGACGGGACTCGTGGATCGGGAAGACGGATGACGCACGGCGTCGGCCCCGAATCGAGTCTGGCGTTCGAGCCGCCGCGGCGCGGCGCGGCATCGGGCGTCGACGACCTCCCGGACGAACCCCGCCGCTGGGGCATCGACTCCGGCGGCCCGCCGCAGGAGGCCTACAGCCGAGTCGGCAACACCGAGCGCTACCGACCGCTGCACGCGTTCGCCCTTGCCCTCGCCGATGACCTCGAGGCCGAGTTCGACGTCGAGCGCGACGACGAGCCGTCGCTCGATGCGTGGCTCACCGAGGGCGTCGAGGTCGTCAGCGCGGTCCGGCTGCGCCCGCGAGCGGATGACGCGGCGCCGATCACGATCGGCCTCACCCAGTTCCCCGGCCTCGTGATCGGATGCGGCGAGTTCACGCGGCTGCCGTCGCCGTTCTGCGGATGCGACGCGTGCGACGAGCATCTCGCCGACTCGGTCGCCTCGGTGCGCGAGCATGTCGACGCCGTCGTGTCGGGCGGCTTCGCCGAGGCATCCGGTGGCTGGGCGTCGTTCCGCACCGCGCGCGGGTCGAGCGAGGGCGGCGGCCCCGGCCCGTTCGGCCCGCGTCGCACCTGGGCGGCGTGGCCGCGCCGCCCACGAGTCACTGGCCACGTCGGCTGATTCACGCCGACCGGGTGTTCCTCGAGTTTCGCGCCGGCGATTGCGAGGAGATCGGCGATTGCGAGGAGTCTCCGCGCGAAAACCGTCCTCTGAATCGCCGATCTCCTCGCAATCGCGGCTCGGGTGCGGGCAGGGCGGGCCCTGCTGCTCTGGCGATGGCAGGGTGGGAGCCTGGCCGGCGAACGGATGCCTCAGCTCGCGCGGTCGAGCACCGCGCGGGTCGAGGCCTCGGGCCGCAGGTCGAGGCGGCGCAGCAACTGCGCGTTCGCCGCGACGATGACGGTCGAGAGGCTCATCAGGATCGCGCCGACCGACATCGGCAGCACGAACCCGATCGGGGCAAGGATGCCCGCAGCGAGTGGTACCGAGACGAGGTTGTACCCGGCCGCCCACCAGAGGTTCTGGCTCATCTTGCGGTAACTCGCCCGCGACAGCTCGATGACCGAGATCACCGAGCGAGGGTCGCTCGACGCGAGGATCACGCCGGCGGAGGCGATCGCGACATCCGTGCCCGCGCCGATGGCGATGCCGACGTTCGCCTGCGCGAGCGCCGGGGCGTCGTTGACGCCGTCGCCGACCATCGCGACCGAGAGCCCCTCGTGCTGCAGTTCCTGCACCTTCGCGGACTTGTCCTCGGGGCGCACGCCCGCGTAGACCCGATCGATGCCGAGCTGCGCGGCGACCGTGCGGGCCACCGGCTCGGCGTCACCCGTGATCATCACGACCTGCACCCCGAGGGCGTGGAGTGCGTCGACCGCCTCCTTCGACTCGGGGCGGATCTCGTCGGCCAGCGCGATGGCGCCGGCCACCTGGCCGTCGACGAGCACGTGCAGCACCGTCGAGCCGGCTTCGGCCCAGGCGACGGATGCCGCGAGCGGTTCGAGCCCGTCGCGCTGGAGCATGCCGGGGCCGCCGACCTGCACCGCCCGACCGTCGACCGTTGCACGGACGCCGATCGCGGCGGAGGCCTCGAAGTCCTGGGCAGCGCGCGTCGCGAGTCCACGGTGCGCGGCCTCCGCGACGATCGCCTTCGCGAGGGGGTGCTCGGAGTCGCCCTCGGCGGATGCCGCGAGCACGAGCACCTCATCGAGGTCGTGACCGGGTGCGGCCGCGGCATCCGTCACCGCCGGCTCGCCCTTCGTCAGCGTGCCCGTCTTGTCGAAGAGCACCGCGCCGACCGTGCGCATCGTCTCGAGCGCGAGGCGGTCGGTGACGAGCACGCCGCCCTTCGCCGCTCGTTCGGTCGCGATCGACACGACGAGCGGGATGGCGAGGCCGAGGGCGTGGGGGCAGGCGATCACGAGCACGGTGATCGTGCGGATCACGGCATCGTCGGGGTCGCCGAGCAGAGTCCAGGCGATCGCGGTGATCACCGCGGCGCCGAGCGCGAACCAGAAGAGCCAACCGGCCGCGCGGTCGGCGAGGCGCTGTGCACGGGAGGTCGAGGCCTGCGCCTGCGCGACGAGGCGCTGGATGCCGGCGAGCGCGGTGTCGTCGCCGACCGCGCCGACCCGGACGCGGATCGCGGTGTCGGTCGCGACGGTGCCGGCCACGACGTGTGCGCCGGGGCCGCGGGCGACCGTCGACGACTCGCCGGTGATCATCGACTCGTCCATCGCGGCGGTGCCGTCGACGACCTCGCCGTCTGCGGGCACGCGGCCGCCGGGGCGCACGATGACGAGGTCGCCGACCGTGAGCTCGGACGGGGAGACGGTCTCGGTCGATGGCGCGCCGCTCGCCCCCTCATGGGTCGAGCCGTTCGAGACCACTCGCTCGGCCTCGTCGGGCAGCAGGGCCGCGAGCGCGTCGAGCGCGCTTGACGCCTGCATGATCGAGCGCATCTCGATCCAGTGGCCGAGCAGCATGATCACGATGAGGAGCGCGAGCTCCCACCAGAAGTCGAGGTGGTGGCTGAGGAGGCCGAGGCTCGCGCCGAGCGATGCGAAGTACGCGACCGTGATGGCGAGGCCGATCAGCAGCATCATGCCGGGCTTGCGCGCCTTCAGCTCCGACCAGGCGCCGGTGAGGAACGGCTTGCCGCCCCAGAAGTACATGACGGTGCCGAGCACCGGCGAGATCCACGGGATCACGGGGTTGTCGGGCAGCGAGTAGCCGAGGATCGAGGCGAACATCGGGCTGAACGCGATCGTCGGCACGGCGATCACGAGCATGATCCAGAAGAGGCGGCGGAACTGCCCGACGTGGTCGCCGTGACCCCCGTGTCCGCCATGGCCGCCGTGCGTGCTCATGTCGTGACCGGCGTGCGGGTCGTGACCGGCATGCGTGCTCATGTCGTGACCGGCGTGCGGGTCGTGACCGGCATGCGTGCTCATGTCGTGACCCGCGTGCGGGTCGTGACTCGCGTGCAGGTCGACCCCGGAGGCCGCCTCGTGACCCATGTGGGCGTCGTGGTGGTCGTGACCGGCGTGACCGTCGTGGTCGGGCCGTTCGCCGTGCGTCGTGCTCATCGATCTTCCTCCGTCGTGCCGCTCGGTTCAGTCGAGCTTATACCCCTAGGGGGTATCTGTCACCAGGTGGAACATCCGTCAGCCGGAACTATTCCCGAGTCATGACGAACGCCTCCGACGGTAGCAGCGGATGCCGCGGGGTTCGCGGATCGAGAACAGGGGCGCGCGCGGCATCCGCATCGTGTTGTGATGTCGGCATGGACATCCTGATTCTCGGTGGAACGCAGTGGCTCGGCCGCGAACTCGCCAAGGAGGCGCTGCGGCGCGGGCACGCCGTCACCTCGCTCGCGAGAGGCGAGGCGGGGGCGGTGGCCGAGGGGTCGACATTCGTGGCGGCCGATCGCTCGAAGCCCGACGCCTGCGACGCCGTCACGGACCGCGAGTGGGACGCCGTCATCGACGTGACCCGGCAGCCGGGCTTCGCGCGCCGAGCGGCCGACGACCTGGCGCCGCACGCGGCCCATTGGACCTTTATCTCCTCCTGCAACGTCTATGCAGCGCAGAACGAGCCCGGCGCCGACGAGTCGGCCGAGCTCATGGCGCCGCTCGCGGCCGACGAGTCGACGGCCGAGACCTATGGCGAGGCGAAGTCCGCCATCGAGTCGGCATATCGTGACGCGCTCGGCGACCGGCTGCTCGTGATCCGCCCGGGTCTCATCGTCGGCCCCGGCGACGCCTCGGGTCGCGGCGGCTACTGGGTTGCGCGTGCTGCCCGGAGTGAGGAGCCCATGCTCGTCCCCGACATCCTCGACGACGCCGTGCAGGCGATCCACGTCGACGACCTCGTGACGTTCACGATCGATGCCGTCGAGCGCCGGCTCACCGGGGCGTTCAACGCGGTCGGCGAGCCCACGACGTTCGGCGACTGGCTCGAGCGCTCGCGCGCCCTCGCCGGACACGAGGGCGAGGTCGTCGCCGTCTCGCCCGCGTGGCTCGCCGAACAGGGGGTCGCCGAATGGTCGGGACCTGAGTCGCTTCCGCTCTGGATCATCGACCCCGAATGGAGGGCCTTCCTCGACCGGTCGAACGCCGCGGCGCTCGCGGCGGGTCTGCGCCTGCGGCCGCTCGACCAGCTGCTGCAGGAGATCCTCGAGTGGGAGCGCAGCGAGGGACTCGAGCGCGAGCGCGGCGCCGGGCTCAGCGCTGAACGCGAGCGCGAGCTGCTCGCGGCGCTCCGCGGCCCGTCGATCGAGTAGCGACACCGTCCGGTATCGCAGACACGAGTGGTGACGGATGCCTCGGCTCGCGACATCCGTCGTTGCTACCGTCTGACCATGGGAACCGCTGCGCTTCCGAACGATCCGCTCTGGCCTCGGGCCGGCGACTGGCCGTCGCTCGACGCGCTCGACCCGGGGGAGCGCGCCGATCTCGCCCTCGTCGGCGTGCCGGCGTTCAGCACCTCGCTCTCGCCGACCGGCGCGCACGCGACGCCCGCGGCCATTCGAGCGGCCCTGCGCCGCTACAGTCCGACGCTCATGGCCGACCGCGGGCACCGGAGCGGTGCGCGTTCGCTCGACGACCTCGTGATCGTCGATGCCGGCGACGTCGCCTCGCCCGACGGCCCCGAGGGCGAGGCGCGGGTACGGGCCGCGGTCGCGGCCGCGGCATCCCGTGCCGGCGCGGTGGTCGCGCTCGGCGGCGACAACTCCCTGACCTCGCCCGTCGCGCTCGGCGTCTGGGGCGATCGGCTCGCCACGGCCGGGCTCATCACGCTCGACGCGCACTACGACCTGCGCGACGGCGTGAGCAACGGCTCGCCCGTGCGCCGGCTGCTCGAAGCCGGCCTCGACGGCCGCCGCGTCGTGCAGATCGGCATCGCGGACTTCGTGAACTCCCGCGAGTACGCCGATCGCGCCCGCGACGCCGGCATCACGGTCGTGCACCGCGACGAGCTGCACCGCCGCCCGATGGACGACGTGTTCGCCGAGGCGCTCGAGATCGCGGGTGCCGGCGGCGGGCCGATCCACGTCGACCTCGACGTCGACGTGTGCGACCGCGCAGTGGCGCCGGGGTGCCCCGCTTCGGTGCCCGGCGGCATCTCGGCGTGGGAGCTGCGGCAGGCCGCGCGGGCGGCGGGAGCCGATCCGCGGGTGGAATCGATCGACCTCGCCGAGGTCGACGCCACGGCCGACGCCCCCGACGGCCGCACCGTTCGGCTCGCCGCGCTCTGCGTGCTGGAGGTCGCCGCGGGAATCGCCCTACGCTGACAGCGTGCCTCGATCGAGTCGCACACCTGAACACGGGAACGGAACCATGAAGACTCTCCTGCTGGTGCGGCATGCCAAATCGAGCTGGGGCGACCAGGCTCTCCCCGACCACGAGCGTCCCTTGAACCATCGGGGCCGGCGTGATGCGCCGAGGGTGGGCGAGCGACTGCGGGAGCGGGGCGTCGTTCCCGACGTGATCGTGACGAGCACTGCGGTGCGCGCCCGCTCGACGGCGGAGATCCTCGCCCGGGCGCTCGACGTCGACTCCGGCCGGATCGTGGAGGACGGCCGTCTCTACGGTGCCACTCCCGATGGCCTGCTCGAGGTCATCCGGGCCCACGACGACGAGGTGGACAGCCTCATGCTGGTCGGCCACAACCCCGAGATCGGCGATCTCGCATCGCGGCTCTCGGACGAGGTTCCCGAGATGCCGACCTGCGCCGTCGCCGAGTTCCGCTTCGACGTCGCCGACTGGGCGGAGGTCGGCGCCGCGACGCCGGTCGAGGTGCGGTTCGAGGCTCCTGCCCACGACCGGTGACGGCACTCCGTCCGGTGCAGCGAGGGCGGTGCTCGCCACGAGAGCCCCTCGCCGTCCATCGGCCTCGCCGGGGTCGATGCCACCGCGGATGCGCCAGAGGGGCGTACGGTACGACTGGCGGCACTCCGCGTGCTGGAGCCCGCCGCGGGCAGGCACTGCGCCGGCAGGCATGCGCGCGAACGGCCCGACGGAAGGACGCATCGTGAAGACCCTCGTGCTCATGCGACATGCGACCTCGAGCTGGGACTCGCCAGGCCTCGTCGATCACGATCGGCCGCTGAACGATCACGGCCGCGAAGACGCGCCCCGTATGGGCCGGCGACTCGTCGAACGGGGCATCGAGCCCGACGTGATCATCACGAGCACCGCCGAGCGCGCCAGGTCGACGGCCGCGCTGGTGGCAGGTCAACTCGGCACCCCCGCCCGGCGCATCATCGCCGACGAACGGCTCTACGCCGCGTCGGTCGACACGATGATGCGCGTCATCCGCTCGCTCGACGACCGGCTCGCGGTCGCGATGCTCGTCGGACACAATCCCGAGATGACCGAGCTCGCGACGCGCTTCTCGAAGACCGCCGAGGCCATGTCGACGGCGGCGATCGCCGTCTTCACCTTCGATGCGGCCTCGTGGGCCGATGTGCGCACGACGCCGAGCGCGGGCAGGGCCGCGGCGGCGCCGGTCGGCGTGACGTTCGACGCCCCCGACCGGTCGCACGACCGGAACCGGTGACAGCCGCCTCCTGCGTCGCTAGTGTCGATGCCAACGGGAGGGAGCGCCATGTCGTTCATCACCAGGGGATTCAGCGGGCGCAGCCGTGATCGCGACGATCGGCTTCCACCCGGCCAGACGCTCGTGCCCGATTTCCCGGTGCTGTCGGCGGGGCCGACGCCCGAGGTCGACACGGCGGAGTGGGAGTTCACGATCCGCACCGAGTCGGGCGTGCACCGGTGGAACTGGGACGAGTTCATGGCCCTCGCGATCGAGGACGTCGACACCGACATCCATTGCGTCACGCACTGGTCGAAGCTCGGCACGAACTGGCGCGGCGTCTCGCTCGACACCCTCTTCGAACAGGTCGAGACGGAGCGGGAGTTCGTCATGGCGCACAGCTACGGCGGCTACACGACCAACGTGCCCCTCGATGAGCTGCTCGGCGGCAAGGCATGGGTCGCGTTCGAGTTCGACGGCGAACCGCTCGAGCCCGAGCACGGCGGGCCGGCCCGGTTGCTCGTGCCGCACCTCTACTTCTGGAAGAGCGCGAAGTGGGTGCGCGGACTCCTGATGATGGACGAGGACGAGCCCGGATTCTGGGAGCAGAACGGCTACCACCTCCACGGGGATCCGTGGACCGAGGAGCGCTACTGGTGAGCGAGGCCGTCGCCCAGAGGCCGGAATCGAATGCCCCGTCGGCGGTGCCGCCAAGCGCCGCGCTGCGTGCGGTGCCCCGCTCGGGCTGGCACCTCGCGACCGTCGCGTCGACGCGCCGCGAGACCCCGAACGCGTCACGCCTCGAACTCGACGTCGACGGATGGCCCGGCAACGCCGCCGGACAGCATCTCGATGTGCGGCTCACCGCACCCGACGGCTACACGGCGACCCGCTCGTACTCGATTGCATCGTCGGGCACCGGCACCCGCGTCACCCTCGCGGTCGACAAGCTGCCCGACGGCGAGGTCTCGCCGTATCTCGTCGACGAGGTGCGCGCCGGGGACATGCTCGAGGTGCACGGACCGCTCGGCGCATTCTTCGTGTGGGCACCGGATGCCGCGGCAGCGGGCGACTCGGACGGCGACGACACCGGCGGCCCCGCGGCAGGTACCCGGCCCGTGCAGCTCATCGCCGGCGGGTCGGGCGTCGTGCCGCTCTTCGCGATGGCCGCGGCCCGGGATGCCGCGGGGGATCAGACGCCGTTCCGCCTGCTCTACTCGGTGCGGGGCCCCGACGACGTCTACTTCTCCGACGAGTTGCGACGGCTCGCCGAGGCATCCGCTCCGTTGCAGCTCGACCTCGTCTACACGCGCCGCGCACCCGACGGATGGCCGTCATCGCCGGCGCGCATCACCCGAGAGGCGCTCGAGGCGGCCGTGGTCCCGGCGGCCGAGCGGCCGCGGGTCTTCGTCTGCGGTTCGACCGGCTTCGTCGAGCGCGTCGCCGACTGGCTCGTCGACCTCGGTCACGATGCGCGATCGATCCGCACCGAGCGATACGGAGGCACCTGATGGAGCATGTCGACGGCAACGCCCTGGCGGGCCCGCTCGCGGAGTTCTTCAGCTTCGACGCGACCACGGCGACGGCGCGATGCAACGGGTGCGGCGCGATCGGCGAACTCGCGCGCGCGATGGTCTACCGCAGCGGCGCCGGCACCGTGGTGCGCTGCAGCAGCTGCGACCACGTGCTCGCCACCCTCGTCGAGACCGCCGGGCGCGCCTGGATCGGCCTCAGCGGCATCAGTGCGATCGAGGTGCCGCGGGGTGCACCCACGTCGTCGGGGTGACCATGTGGATCGGCTGGATCGAGTTCGACGTGCTGCTCGGCGACGTGCACTCGCTGAAGGGCAAGCGCGCCGTCATCCGGCCGATCATGGCCGAGTTGCGGCGCACGACCGAGGCGAGTGTGGCGGAGGTCGGCGAACAGGACCTGCATCGCCGCACGGTCATCGGACTCGGCGTGGTCGCATCCGCGCCCGGCCGGGTCGCCGAGACGCTCGACCGTGCTGAACGGCTCGTCGCCGATCGGCCGGAGGTCACGCTGCTCTCGGCCCGGCGTCGCCTGCATCGCAGCGACGACTGAGCCTCTGTTGCTGCCGTTGCTGCCGCCGCTGCCGCTGGCGATGCCGCGGCGGAGTGCGTGACAATCACTCGACCCCCGGGGTAGCGTGATCGGAGTGCTCGTTCGAGGGACGGGGGGTCTCATGAGCGCACGCAGTCATCGACCCGGTGGCGCGCGCTTCGCCGCCGCCGCCATCGGCGCTGTCATCGCGTTCCTGATCATGCCGATCGGCGCGGTCTGGGCCGACGAGGTCGAGCCGCCGCCGACCACGACGGAGGCGGCCGAACCCGCCGAGGAGGCTCCGACGGCATCGCCGGAGCCCGAGGACGGAGCTGGGGAGGCGGGTGAGCCCGGCGAGTCGGGTGAGCCCGGCGAGTCGGGTGAGCCGACCGACGCGGAGTCGCAACCGCCGGTGTCCGAGCCAGAACCAGCGCCCGGCGCTCCGACCGAACCGGCAGCGCCGGAGTCGTTCGACACGCTGGTTCCGGCACCGGGCGTGGCCCCGGCGCCGCAGGCGTTCACCGCAGACGTCGTGCCCTTCGCCGCACCCGTGCCGCCCGTCGTGGCATCCGACACGGCGCTGATCGCCTGGGTCGGCGCGAGCGAGCCGCCGACGAAGATCACCCTGCAGGCGGCGCTCACCGCGGTGCCCGAGGGCGGCACCGTCGGCGTCGTGCCCGGCGCCTATCGGTTCGCCAACCAGCTCGTCGTCGCCCGGAGCACGATCGTCACGGCTTCCGCCGACACCACGCTCTACGGCCGGTGGCTCGTGAACGCTGGCGGCCTCGCCGTCGACGGCATCACGCTCAGCGCGGCCGCCAACAGCCAGAGCGTCGTCACGCTCGGCGCCGCGGCAGCGGATGTCGCCCTGACCGACCTCGTCATCACGAACTCGTCCTCAGACGGCTCGACGCCGTTCACGGGCACGACCGGTATCAACCTCGCGGCGTCGCAGCGCACGCAGGTGATCCGGCCGGTGATCACCGACGTGGCCGTCGCACTCGCCCTCGCGACCTCGACCTCGGCCACCGTCGAAGACGCCGACGTCAGCTCGGTCGCGACCGGTGCGTCGATCACCGCGGCGAACGGGAACACCGGTCCGGTGTTCGACGGCGGCTCGTTCGACGTGACGGTGGCCGGCATCGCCCTCGGCGCCACCGGCGACCCGTCGATCTCCGGAGTCACGCTGACCGGCGCGGGTGTCGGAGTCGGCATCAACGTCAACAACGCGACCGCGCTGACGCTCGCGGACTCCTCGGTGACCGGGTTCGCCAGCGGCGTCGTGCTCGCCAATGCGAACGCCGGGGTCGGCCCGTCCATCACCGACACGGTGGTGGGCGCAACCGCCATGGGCGTGAACCTCGGCGCCTCCCAGGCGCCGCACCTCGACACCGTCACGGTGACCGGCACCGGCGCCGGGGGAACGACCTACGGCGTCCACCTGGCCAATTCCTCCGCGGCCCTCGTCGAGAGCCCCGTCGTCTCCGGCTTCGCGAGAGGGATCTACGCGACCGATGCGAGTGCCGTCGCCGGGCCGACCATCACGGGCGGAACGGTTGCCGCGAGCTCGATGGCGATCGGTCTCGGCGCGACGACCGGCGCGAGCGTCACGGCGACCGAACTCACGGGGCCCGGGGTGGGCACCACCTACGGGGTCAACGTGCTGGGCGCCTCCGGCGTGACGCTGACCGACCTCGTGGTCACCGGTTTCAACCGGGGGATCCAGGCCGCCCCCGCCAACGCGGGCACCGGGCTGCAGGTCACGGCGCCGACCATCGTGGTCGCGGGCGCGAAGTCCGTCGGCGTGGGCCTCGGCTCCATGCTCGATGCCGTCGTCGACGACGCGAACATCTCGGGCGACCGCGGGGCGGGTTCAGCGGGAATCGCACTCGGGCGGGCGCCCGCGGCCAGGGTGACGAATCCCGTGATCACCGGGGTGATCTGGGGCATCCAGCAGCAGCGGGCCACACTCACCGCCCCCATCGCCGGCCCGCAGATCACCGGTGCCCGCATCACCGACGTCGGAGCCGGCATCTACCTCGCGAACAGCACCGGCGCCGTCATCGGCGACACCGTGCTCGACATCGCCGGCGACGGGATCTCCGGCCATGAGAACACGAACGTCACGATCGTCGGGGCGCAGATCACGGGGCATCCGGCAGAGGCCGGTGAACTGCCCCAACAGGGCAGCAACGGCGTGCGCTTCTACTATTCGCACGACGTCTCGGTGAGCGACGTCGACGTCACGGGCGGTTCGACCGCCTTCTACTGGGACATGTCGTACGGCGTCACCGTCGAGGACTCCTCGGCCACCGACACGCAGTGGTGGGCGACCTACACCGAGTCGGTCACCGGGTACGTCGTGCGCGACAGCACCTTCGTGGACAACGCCGCGATCGGCAACCTCACGATCAACCCGTCGAACACTCCTCCGCTCGATCTCGTGCAGGTCTCGAGCGACGTGCTCTTCACGAACAACACCTTCACCGACAACCCGAAGGGGCTCTACCTGCCGCTGGGGGCTCGCGACATCACCCTCGACGACAACACGTTCACGGGCACCGCCGAGTACGTCGTGCTGGCCGCGCCGGTGCACGAGCTCGAGATCACCGGCAACGACATCTCCTTCGAACCGGCCTCCGCCAGGGCCGAGGCGATCGCGGTGCGGCCGCTCTACGAAGACCTCGAGAACCCCGGCTCGGCCTCGTCATCGGGCATCAGCGTGACCGGGAACGAGTTCACCGGATCCGGCCCGTTCCTCGGCGTCGGTTCTCCGCCGCCGCTCCTCGGCGATCCGGTCCGGCTCGGCGACCCGATCCCGGTCGATGAGGAGTTGGCCGGCCCACCCGCCGACGACATGCCGGGCATCGACGGTGGAACGCCGCCGCCCGACCCGGAGTTCGCACTGCTCGGCCGCTCGATCGTCCCGTTCGCGATGGTCGGCCCGGTCGAGGAGCGCCGCAGCGTCAGCGACACGATCCACGTGGCGCTCAACGTGTTCCCGAAGGACTCGATCGCGATCGTCACGCACCCGAACGCCGAGGTGGGCGAGGATTCCGACCCGACGAACGACATGATCGACGGCGAGGTCGCGGTCGATGCCCGTGAGGAGACCGAGGACGGGCAGAACGACTGGGGCTCGCCGTGCGGTCCCCGAGTCGAGGCGACCGGCTACGACGGAGGCGGCGCCTTCATCCTCGAGGTGCGCACGACCCAGGTGCTCTACCCCGAGTTCTGCGGCCCGGTGCCGCCAGAGCCGCCGGCCCCGGGTCCGGTCCCGGGTCCGGTCGCGGGTGGTGGCTCCGGCGCCGGCCTCGCAGCATCCGGGTGGGATCCGGCGCCAGGGGTGCTCCTGGCCGTCCTCATGGCGGTCGCGGGCACCGCGGCGATCGCCGCGCGCCGGTTGCGCCGACGCGCCGTTCGCGCGCGGGTGCTGATCCCGACACGCGAGGCGGCTCCGCAGGGCCGGCCGCGACCGCCCGGTGCCGACCCCAGGCGGTGACCTCAGGCGACGACCGCGCCGTCCTTCCAGACGCGTGAGATGAGCGGCACCCCGGGCCGGTAGGCGAGGTGCACGTGGCTCGGCGCCGAGAGCTCGACGAGGTCGGCGCGCATGCCGGGGCGGATCGCACCGACATCCGTTCGCCGCAGCGCGAGGGCGCCGCCGGCGGTCGACGCCCAGACCGCCTCGGCCGGGGTCATGCCCATGTCGCGCACGGCGACGGCGATGCAGAACGGCAGTGAGCTCGTGAAGCTCGAGCCCGGGTTGCAGTCGCTCGCGAGGGCGACCGTGACGCCGGCCTCGATGAGTCGTCGTGCATCGGGGTAGGGCTGCCGCGTCGAGAACTCGACGCCCGGCAGCAGGGTCGCCACGGTATCGGATGACGCGAGCGCCGCGACATCCGCATCGCTCAAGTAGGTGCAGTGGTCGACCGACGCGGCGCCGAGTTCGACCGCGAGCTGGACGCCCGGCCCTTCGCCGAGCTGGTTGCCGTGCACCCGAACGCCGAGTCCGGCAGCCGCCCCGGCCTCGAGCACGCGTCGCGACTGCTCGGCGGTGAAGGCGCCGCGCTCGCAGAAGGCGTCGACCCAGCGCGAGTACGGGGCGCACGCGTCGAGCATCTCGCCCACGACGAGGTCGACGTACGCCTCGGCGGCGCGATCGGCGTCGCCGCCGAACGCAGGGTCCTCGCGGAACTCGAACGGCACGACGTGCGCGCCGAGGAACGTCACCTCGGAGGTGACCTCGTGGGCGAGCCGTACGAGCCGTTCCTCGTCAGCGACCGAGAGGCCGTAGCCCGACTTGATCTCGAAGGTCGTCGTGCCCTGCGCGTGCAGCTCGGCGACGAATCCGGCGAGCCGCGCTCGCAGCTCGTCGTCGCTCGCGGCTCGCGTCGCCGCAACCGTCGAGCGGATGCCGCCGGCTTCGTACCGCTGCCCGGCCATGCGGGCGGCGAACTCCGCCGCGCGGTCGCCGCCGAAGACGAGGTGCGAATGGCTGTCGACGAAGCCGGGGATGACGGCCCGGCCGCCGGCGTCGACGACCTCGACGTCGGCGTCCCACAGCGAGCGGTGCTCGTCGCCGTCGCGCCGGTCTTCGCGTTCGACCCGGTGACCGAGGCGCTCGTCGGCGTGCGTGGCGGTGCCGACCCACGCGATGCGTCCGTCTTCGACGAGCACGGCGGCGTCACGCACGATGCCGAGGTGTCCGGCCTCGCGGTCGGGCGAGGGGTCGTTCGTGACGAGCTCGCCGATGCCGGTCAGCAGCATGCGCCCCGCGGCGCCCCCGTCGCTCATGCCTCGAGCATAGGCACGCGCAGGCCGCGCTCGCGAGCGACCTCGACCGCTCGGTCGTACCCGGCGTCGACGTGGCGCATGACCCCGGTGCCAGGGTCGTTCACGAGCACGCGCGCGATCTTCTCGGCGGCGAGCTCGGTGCCGTCGGCGACGATGACCTGTCCGGCGTGGATCGAACGCCCGATGCCGACGCCGCCGCCGTGGTGGATCGAGACCCACGTCGCCCCCGACGCCGTGTTCAGCAGGGCGTTCAGGAGCGGCCAGTCGGCGATCGCGTCGGAGCCGTCGGCCATGGACTCGGTCTCGCGGTACGGGCTCGCGACGGATCCCGAGTCGAGGTGGTCGCGACCGATCACGACCGGGGCGCTGAGTTCGCCCGAGGCGACCATCTCGTTGAACTTCAGCCCGGCGAGGTGACGCTCCTGATAGCCGAGCCAGCAGATGCGCGCCGGCAGGCCCTCGAAGTGCACCTTCTCACCGGCCTGGGTGATCCAGCGGCGGAGGTGCTCGTCGTCGGGGAAGAGCTCGAGGATGGCCCTGTCGGTCGCGGCGATGTCGGCGGGGTCGCCCGAGAGCGCCGCCCAGCGGAACGGTCCCTTGCCCTCGGCGAAGAGGGGCCGGATGTAGGCGGGCACGAAGCCGGGGAACTCGAAGGCACGGTCGTACCCGCCGAGCTCTGCTTCGCGGCGGATCGAGTTGCCGTAGTCGAAGACCTCGGCACCGGCGTCCTGGAATCCCACCATCGCTGCCACCTGCTTGGCCATGCTGCCTCGCGCACGATCGGTGAACCCCTCGGGGTCGCGCTCGGCCTCGGCGCGCCAGTCCTCGAATGCGACGCCGACCGGCAGGTACGCGAGCGGGTCGTGGGCGCTCGTCTGGTCGGTCACGATGTCGACCTGCAGCTCTCCGGCGCGGTGGCGCAGGAGCAGGTCGCCGAAGATCAGGGCGGCATTGCCGACGACGCCCACCGACAGGGCCTCGCCAGCCGCCTTCGCGGCGGTGACGCGCGTGATGGCCGCCTCCAGGTCGGTGGTGTACTCGTCGAGGTAGCCGTGCTCGACGCGGCGGGCGAGCCGCGTCTCGTCGACGTCGACGATGAGCACCGCCCCGCCGTTCATGGTGACGGCGAGCGGCTGCGCGCCGCCCATGCCGCCGCAGCCGCCCGTGAGGGTCAGCGTGCCGGCGAGAGTGCCGTCGAACGATGCGCGCGCGATCGCGCCGAAGGTCTCGTACGTGCCCTGCAGGATGCCCTGCGTGCCGATGTAGATCCACGAGCCGGC
Source organism: Agromyces sp. Root1464 (assembly GCF_001427265.1). NCBI lineage: Bacteria > Bacillati > Actinomycetota > Actinomycetes > Micrococcales > Microbacteriaceae > Agromyces > Agromyces sp. Root1464. The sequence goes on along the minus strand of NZ_LMFU01000002.1, from coordinate 1,869,702 downwards.
CGTCATCTGGCCGTACATCGTGAGGCCCTGCTGCTCGAGCTTGCGGAACTCGGGCCACGTCGCCCAATCGCCCACGAGGTTCGAGTTGGCGATGAGCACGCGGGGCGCCCACTCGTGCGTGCGGAACACGCCGACGGGCTTGCCCGATTGCACGAGCAGCGTCTCATCGGACTCGAGGCCTTCGAGCGTGCGCACGATCGCGTCGAAGGACTCCCAGTTGCGGGCGGCCTTGCCCGTGCCGCCGTAGACGATGAGGTCCTCTGGCCGCTCGGCGACCTCGGGGTCGAGGTTGTTCATGAGCATGCGCAGCGGCGCCTCGGTCTGCCAGCTCTTGGCGGTGAGCTCGGTGCCGCGGGCGGCCCGAACCGTGCGGGGGCCGGCGGGGGCTGCGATGGGTGCGTCGGTCATGCTCCGATGCTCGCGCACCGCGCGGTCGCCGACAACGGATGTCGCGGGCGTGCCGTCTGGGATACCAGACGAGTGCGGGCGCGCCCGACGAACAGTTGCGGGTCGAGCCTGTCGGAACCCGGTTCCGGGAGAGCCTCAGCCGAGCTGGATGCCGCGGGCCGCCATGAACGGCACGGCGTCGACGGCGGTGCCGTCGAGTCGCACCTCGAAGTGCAGGTGGCAGCCGGTCGACGCGCCGGTGCTGCCGACGGCCCCGATGAGCTGACCCGCAGCAACCGCGTCACCGGGACTGACGAGGATGCCGCCGTCGGAGAGGTGCGCGTACCCGGTCTGCACTCCCGCGCCGTGCTCGAGCAGGATCCAGTTGCCGTAGCTGCCGTTCGCACGGGCTTCGACGACGATGCCGCCGGTCGCGGCGAAGACGGGCGAGCCGCAGCTCGCCGCGACATCCGTGCCGCGGTGGAAGTCGTTCACGCCGGCGAGGGGCTTGTTCGGCCGGGGGCCGAATCCGTCGGTCTGGTTTCCGGAGACCGGGGGGGCCCAGCCCTGCTCGCTCAGCTGCCCGGCATCGCGCGGGAGCGAATCGATCAGCGAGACGCTCGTCGAAGCCACGCGCGTGCGCAGGCCGGAGAGGTCGGAACGAGCGGATGCCACGGCGCGCTCGGCTGCGGCCACCGCAGCCTGTGCCGCCTCGACCGGCACCGCGTCGACCGCGGCCCACGCCTCGGCGGCGCGCTCCTCTGCGACGTCGGCTTCCGCCGAGCGCTTCTCGGCGATCTTCTGCAGCTTCTCGGCGTCGCCGGTGATCTGGTCGACTCGGGCCACCCCGCCGAGGCCGGCGAGCAGGTCTTTGCCGGAGCCGAAGGCCGCGGCCATGGACGTGAGCGAGCTGTCGCCGCCGCGCGAGGCGGCGAAGGCGGCCGCGCCGGCTGCATCGGCGTCGGCGCGGGCCTCGACGGCCTGCTCCTGCAGTTGCGTCGCCAGTGCCCGGGCCTCGATGCGCGTCGACTGCGCGGCGTCGAACTCCGCCTCAGCGGTGCGGAGTGCTGCGGTCGCCCGATCGAGGGCGGTGCGGGCGCCGAGCAGCGAACTGAGCTGCGGGTCGCTGCCGCTCGAGATGCGCGCGTACGGGCCGCTGCCGACGAGCAGCGAGGCGCCGGGGCTCGCGACCGGGGCGGAGGGGGCCGGCGGCTGCGCCGGAGTCCCCGTCGTCGGCGGCGGCGTCGTGGCCGGCGGGTCGGTGGGCGTCGGGGTGGGAGTGGGCGTCGGGGTCGGCTCGGGGGTCGGCGTCGGCGTGGGCGTCTCGGTCGGCGTCGGCGTCGGCGTCGGTTCGGGCGTCGGCTCCGGGGTCGGCTCGGAAGTGGGTTCGGGTGTCGGCTCCGGTGTGGGTTCGGGCGCCGGTTCGGTCGCCTCCCCGGTCGTGTCGGCCGTCGTGTCGGTGGTGTCGGCGGTGGTCTCCGAGGTCGTCGCCGCCGTCTCGGTCGCGACGATCTCCTCTGCCGATGCCGTGGTGATGCCGGAGATGCCCAGCACGACGACGGCTGCCGCGGCGGCCAGGGCGAGCCCATCGGGGCGAGCGCGACGCACTCGGGACGGGTGGTGCAGGCCGGGCACTCGTTGCATCATCGACATAGGGTTCCGTTCAGACGCCGGCTTCGGGGGCCGACATCTCCCTCAGTCTCTCAGCGCAGGCAGGTCGACACAACACCTGAACGCGTCGATCTCGCACCCTGTTCGGGGCACACGTTGGCCCGGCTCAGTCGAGCGCGCCCGTCGCCGACGTCGCCGCGACGACGATCCGGCCGTGTTCCACGAGGTCCGAGATCGCCTCGATCTCGGGGGAGAGGAAGCGATCGGGCCCCGGCACCCCACCGGTCTCGGCGACGAGCGAGACGACCGCTGCGGTCGCCGCGCCGGGCACGAGCGGTGCCCGCAACGCGAGGCCGCGGGCCGCGGTCATGACCTCGATCGCGAGCACGCGGGAGAGGCCGTCGATCGAACGCCGCAGCTTCCGCGCGGCCGCCCAGCCCATCGAGACGTGGTCCTCCTGCATCGCCGACGACGGGATCGAGTCGACAGATGCCGGCACCGCGAGCCGCTTCAGCTCGGAGACGATGCCTGCGGCGGTGTACTGGGCGATCATGAGGCCCGAGTCCACGCCGACCTCGTGCGCGAGGAAGGGCGGCAGGCCCTGGTTGCGCGCGCGGTCGAGGAACCGGTCGGTGCGGCGCTCGCTCATCGACGCGACATCCGCCACCGCGATCGCGAGGAAGTCGAGCACGTAGGCGACCGGGGCGCCGTGGAAGTTTCCGTTCGACTCGACGCGGCCGTCGAGCGTGAGCACGGGGTTGTCGACGGCGCTCGCGAGTTCGGCGTCGGCGACGGATGCCGCGTGCGCGAGCGTGTCGCGTGCGGCGCCGTGCACCTGGGGGGCGCAGCGGAGCGAGTAGGCGTCCTGCACGCGCGTGCATTCGGGGCCCTTGTGGCTCTCGACGATGGGCGAGCCGGCGAGCAGGCGCCGCAGGTTCGAGGCGGAGATCGCCTGGCCGCGCTGCGGGCGGAGCGCGTGCAGGTCGGCGGCGAAGACGGCGTCGGTGCCCATGAGTCCCTCGACGCTCATCGCCGCGGCGATGTCTGCGGTGGTGAGGAGCATCCGCAGGTCGTCGATCGCGAGGGCGAGCATGCCGAGCATGCCGTCGGTGCCGTTGATGAGGGCGAGGCCCTCCTTCTCGGCGAGGCGGAGCGGCGTGATGCCCGCGGCGGCGAGGGCGCTCGCGGCATCCGTCGCTTCGCCGACCCCGCCGGTCGAGCCCGTCGAGACGCGGACCTCGCCCTCGCCCATCGCGACGAGCGCGCAGTGCGCGAGGGGGGCGAGGTCGCCGGAGCATCCGAGCGATCCGTACTCGCGCACGACCGGCGTGATGCCTGCGTTCAGAATGGCCGCGTAGGTCTCGGCCGTCTCGCGGCGCACGCCCGTGCGGCCGGTCATGAGCGTCGAGAGGCGCAGGAGCATGAGGGCGCGCACGACCTCGCGCTCGACCTCGGCGCCCGAACCCGCGGCGTGCGAGCGCACGAGGCTCGCCTGCAGCTGGGCGCGGCGGTCTTCGGCGATGAAGGTCGTGGCGAGCGCGCCGAAGCCCGTGGAGATGCCGTAGTGCGGCTCGGGGTCGGCCGCGAGTCCCTCGACGATCTCGCGGCTCGCAGCCACGCCGTCGAGCGCTGCGGGGTCGAGCACGACGGATGCCCCGTGGCGGGCCACCGCGACGACGTCGTCGATGCCGAGGGGGCCGGTGCCGACGGTGACGGATGCCGCGGCGCGCGCGGGGGCGGAGTCGTTGCTGCTCATACCTCCGATTCCACACCGCCCCCACGCGCGCGGGAAGCACGTGGACTCCGAACCCGTCCGGTATCCCAGACTCGCGCGGTACGCTCGCCTCACCTCAATTCGCCTCACCTCACCTCACCTCACTTCGCCTCACCTCACACTCCACACCTCACCTCACACTCCACACCTCACCTCACACTCCTCACCCTCACCCTCACCCGACTCGAATCGAGATGGCAGAAGATGTCGGATTCCATCGCCCAGAGCGACAACACGCGTCATCTCGATGCGCTCGACCGCTCGAAGGTGCCCGCGGCCGACCAGACGCTCGCGATCCTCACCCACCTCGCGGCGCAGCGCGGGCCCGTGCCGGCAGCGACGATCGCCGCAGCGCTCGGCATTCCGCGCTCGACGGTCTACCACCTGCTGGCCGTCATGCAGGAGCGCGGTTTCGTCGTGCACCTGCCCGAAGAACGCCGCTACGGGCTCGGGATCGCCGCCTTCGAGCTCTCGAGCGGCTTCTCGCGCCAGCAGCCGCTCGCCCGCCTCGGCAGGCCGCTCGTCGCGGCCCTCGTCGACCGGCTCGGCGAGAGCGGCCACCTCGCGGTGCTCCACGGCCGCGACGTGCTCTACCTCGTCGAGGAGCGCGCCCCGAGACGCCCGTCGCTCGTGACCGACGTCGGGGTGCGGCTGCCCGCGCACCTCACCGCCACCGGCAGGGCGATGCTCGCCGTGCTGCCGCCCGCGCAGCTCCGGGCGCTCTACCCCGACGCAGCCGCATTCGCGGGCCGAGCCGCACTCGACGGCGCCGAGCACGTATGGAGCTACGGGCGCCTGAAGCGCGTGCTCGCCGTCGTGCGCGAGCAGGGCTGGGCCGGTGAAGACGGCGAGGTCACGGGCGGTCTCGCCTCGGTCGGGTCGGTCGTGCTCGACCACGTCGGCTGGCCAGCAGCGGCGATCGCGGTGACGTACCCGGATGCCGCGCCCGAGACGGAGGTCGCCCGGTACGTGTCGGCGGTGCAGGATGCGGCGACCACGCTCGCTCGCCGCATCGGCACCCCGCGCTGAGGCACGGCGCGAGGCGCCGCCCACGCCGCACGCTCGAGGTAGGCGACGCCGAGCGGTCGCGCCCAGCTTCCGTCCAACCGGCGCCGGTAGCGTGAAGCCGCCGCCGAGCACCGATCATCGACCCCGACCGAGAGCCGAGACACGACCTTGCTGACGACTGCCGCCGACCACGGATTCACCGGCCTCACCGGATTCGCCGCCGACGTGCTGAACTCCCTCGGGGACATCGGCGTCGGGGTGCTCGTCTTCCTCGAGGTGCTGATCCCGCCGATCCCGAGCGAGGTCATCCTGCCGTTCGCGGGCTACCTCAGCCAGTCGGGCGACCTCCACCTCGGGATGCTCATCCTCTGGTCGACCCTCGCCTCCGTCGTCGGGGCGCTCGTGCTCTACGGACTCGGCGCAGCCGTCGGCCTGGCCCGCGCCATCCGCTGGATCGCGTGGACGCGCCTCGTCAGCCTCACCGACCTCGAGCGGGGCGCCGAGTGGTTCCACCGGCACGGCCGCTGGTCGGTGCTCGTGGGGCGCATGATCCCCGGAGTCCGCAGCCTGATCTCGCTGCCCGCCGGGGCCGATCGCATGCCGCTCCTCTCCTTCTGCCTCTTCACCGCCCTCGGCTCGGGCCTCTGGAACACGCTGCTCATCGGCGTCGGCGCAGCGCTCGGCACCCAGCACGCACTGCTCGAGGAGTACCTGCAGTACCTCGACTGGGTCGTCTACGGCGCGATCGCGGTCGCCCTCGCGGTGCTCGTCATCCGCCGCATCCTCGAGCACCGGCGCGTGGTCGACGAAGCCTCGGCGTAACGCCGCCGGCTTGGGCGCTCCTGCTCCGGCCCGTCTCAGCGAGCGTCGGGCGCGAGCCAGCGCCGGAGCAGCCGCGTCACGAAGGGCAGCGCCCAGAACGTCATGACGGGCGTCAGCAGCAGGGTCGTGACGAGCACCTTCCACACCACCGCGAGCTCGTTCCAGCCCGGCAGGTACGCCGTCACGAGCAGCGTGAAGACGAGGTTCACCGGGAAGAAGCCGAGCCAGATCGTCACCGCCTGCTTCCACCGGGGCGGCGCAGGGGGCAGCTCGTCGAGCGAAGCGGATGCCGCGGCATCCGCTGCAGGCACCGAACCCGTCGCCGGGTCGTCGAACCAGCCCTCGATGCCCGTGCGGCGCTTGCTGCGCTCGGAGCGCACGAAGCCCTCGCCCATCGAGAGCCACCAGGTGCGCTCGGCCGAGCCCTCCCATGCCTCGAGCGTCGCCTCGTTCGCGAAGCGGTAGAGCATGTGCCACACCTGCGACCCCTCGCCGGCGCGCACCCAGCCGGAGCCGAGGAAGCCCGGGTACTTGGCCGCGAGGTTCACGCCGGTCTGCACCCACGCGGTTGCCTCCGAGATGCGCTCGGGGTCGACCTCGCGCCGGATCGAGACGGTGATCGGTTCGCTGTTCATGGGCCACCCCGGGGCACTCGCGAGCCCCGCGGATCGTGTGCGCGGAACTCTGGATGATCGGCCGTTTCGCTGGTGGCGGGCTGGTCCAGGCCGAATGCGAGTGTAACCGGGCCATGTTTCGAGGTTGCTTCGAGCGTCGCCGCCGGCGGCTGCACCGGCTCGTCAGCCGGTGAGCGGCCGAGGCGCCTCCGGCCACGCGACCGTGAACCGCTCGAAGAGGATCTCGAGGTCGTCGGACCACTCGATCTCGAGGGCCGCGCAGACGCGGTCCCAGTAGCGACGGTGGTTCACGAGCCACGCTTCGAGCGAGCGGTCGTCCTCGGCCTCGTCGAAGGCGAAGGCCTCGTCGGCGTCCGCGATCGTGCCGAGTCGCAGTTCGGTGCTCCGCAGGATGACCCGGGGCGCACCGCTCGCGTCGCAGGCGATCCAGTGGCTGCCGACGCGGGGGAGCGGCACGCCGTCGGCGGCGAACTCCTTCACGAGCGTGGCCGTCGCCCGTTTCCGGCCGGAGACGACGAGGTCGAGCAGCGCATCCGAGAGTTCGGCGTGGTCGCCGAACCGCTCGACGGTGGGCACGTCGTCGAGCCCGACCTGGTCGGGATGAGCCCGCCAGTAGGCGTTCCACATCGTGGAGGCGGCTTCGCGGTCGACCGGCACCATCTCGTTCAACGGCACCTCGCGCTCCCTCGGGCTGCGCTCGTCGATGATCATCCCCGTGCCCCGGTTCAGAGCTGGTCGGCGACCACGGCGGCGGCGGTGAGCCACGCGTCGTGGGTCTCGGCCGAGAGCGCGTCGAAGTCGATCGTGCCGCCGTCGACGAGAGCGGCGTCGTACGGGATCGTCGTGACCGCGGCGGTGAGCGCGCCGAAGTGGTCGGTGAGGCGCTGCTCGAGCTCACGGTCGGGCTTGTCCGAGGGCGAGGTCAGGATCGTGACCGCGCGGTCGACCTTGTCGCCGAAGCCCTTCTGGGCGAGGCCGTCGAGGAGCCAGGCGGCGCTCGCCGCGGTGTCCTCGCGCACGGTCGAGACGATCACGAGCTGGTCGGCCGCTGCGACCGCTGCGACCCAGTTGGAGGCGCGCATGTTGTTGCCGGTGTCGACGATCAGCAGGCGGTAGTACCGCGAGAGCGTGCGGTGCAGCCGGTCGAACGCGGCGTCGTCGATGGTGGATGTCGCGGCGGCATCCTCATCGGAGGCGAGCACGTCGAAGCGCGCGTCGACCTGCGTGCGCACGTAGTCGTCGAGCTGGCTGAGGCTCGCGACGCTCGGGTTCTCGAACCGCTCGAGGTCGTTCAGGAGGTCGACGGCGGTGCGGTGGTGCGGGGTGTGCTGCGCGCGCCAGCCGAGGGTGCCCCGGGTCTCGTTGTTGTCCCACGCGAGGGTCGAGCCGCCGCGGAGCCGACCGAACGTCGCGGCGAGCAGCAGCGTGCTCGTCGTCTTGTGCGCGCCGCCCTTGGGGTTCAGCACCACGATCGTGCGCGGGCCGTCGAGACGCTTCTGCACGCGGTTCGTCTGGTCGTGACGGGTCTGCTCGCTCGCGCTCGGTTTCGGCGAGATGAGGCCGCCGCTCATGCGGCGCACCCTGCCCTGCCAACCCGTGGTCGCCTTCAGCGGGCGCTGCCGGGGCCGGCTCGAGAGCAGGTCCTCGACGGTCGGGCGGTGCGGCCTGGGTTCGGCGGGTGGTGTCGCCGGGACGGCCGGGGCGGCCGCGACCGGCGGAGGTGCCACCTCGGAGGCCGGGACGATCGGCGGGGCTGGCACCGGCTGCGCGGCGATCGGCTGAGCAGCGACCGGCTGGGCGACCTGCTGAGCGACGGGCTGGGCGGGCACCGGCCGGGCGACCGGGGCGGCCGACACCGTCGGGATCGGTGCGGTCGAGGTCGGGCGCGGCTCGAAGCTGTCGGTCACGAGACCGGTCGGCGCCTCGGTGACCCGGCCGTCGGGTTCGACGGTCAGGGTCCAGTGGGAGGAGTCGTCGATGAGCGCGGCGGTGGCCGGTACGCCGAGGCGCTGCGCTCGCTCCTGCACGAACGCCACGACGCGGTCGCGCAGCGCGTCGCCGTCGGCCGCCTGGATGCCGAGCACCGCCCCGTCGGCGTGCACGTCGGCCTCGGTGGCCGAGGTCAGGAAGACCGTGACGCCGTCGTGCGTGTTGATCGATGTGGACAACTGATTCCCCCAAAAAAGCCGTGCGTCGGTCGTGGGAGAGCGGGCCGGGTGCACCGGCTGCAACCGCCGGGATGCAGCTTTCCGGACGCGAGCGCTCCGCGTCGCCGGCCGTTCCCCCGCGGATCAGTCTATGGTCCCGTCCGTCGACGGAACCTGGACCAATCCGCTCGCCGAGGCGTTCCGAATCCCCTTTCAGCACGGCAGATGCCGCGCCCCTGAGAAGGAGGAACCTCATGCGAAACTCCCCGAACCGCATCGTCGCGACCGTCTTCGGTGCGGTCTACGTGCTCGTCGGACTGCTCGGATTCGCCGTCACCGGCGGGGTCGGGTTCTTCGCGACCGAAGGAGGGTTGCTCCTCGGCGTCTTCGCGGTCAACCCGTTCCACAACGTGGCCCACCTGCTGATCGGTGCCGCGCTGCTCATCGGCGGCATCGTCTCGGCGACCGCGGCGAAGGCCGTCAACGCGACGGTCGGCGCCGCCTACCTGCTGCTCGGCATCGTGGGGTTCTTCCTCGCGGGCACGGCGGCGAACATCCTCGCGCTGAACACGGCCGACCACTTCCTGCACCTCGCGAGCGCGATCGTGCTGCTGGGGGTCGCGCTCGGGTTCGAGCGCTCCGGACGCGTGGCGACGGCGTAGGGGCCGGCCATGCATGCACTGGCGGCGGCGCTGCGCAGCTGGCCGATGCTCGCCGCCCTCGGCGCCGGGCTCGTGCTGCTCGCGCTCGCCGCCGGTGCCGGGGGAGCGATGCTGCCCGCCCTCGCCTCGGCCGGCGTCGCCGCGCTCGGCTGGGGCGGGCTGGCGCTCCGGGCGGGGCGCGTGATCGCCCCGTCGACGACGCTCGTCGTGACCGCCGTCGCCCTCGTGGGGATGGCGGCGGCGGTCTCGACGGGTGCCGCCGCGATGACGGATGTCGCGCCGGGCCCGCTCGCCGCGGCATCCGCGTTCATCGTCGTCGTGGCGCTCTCCGCGGGCCTCGAGCTGCGGGCCCGCGCCCGCCTCGCCCGTGCGGGAGCGCATCCCGGCGGTACTCGTGATGCCGCGGCATCCGACACCGCTCGTCTCCTCGGCCTGGTCGCCGGTGCCGCGCTCGTCGCGGCCCTCGCGACCCCGGCGCTCGCGGCGACGGAGGCCGGCGAGTCGGCCGTGCCGCACGGCACGCACGAACTCGACGGCGACGCACCTGCGCCCGTCGCTCCCGGTGATCACGAGCACTGACGGCGTCGACCCGGACAGGTCTCGGCGCGACCATTGCACGCGGGGGATGCACGGCCTACCCTGAGAGCGTCCGTTGCTCCATCTCGATGTCGAGCACGATGAGGGGGTCATGCTTGCGCACCCCAGGAGGTCGCGCCATGACCGGTCCGCACCACATCGCGCTCGTCGCGCACGACAACAAGAAGACGGCCCTGCTCGAATGGGCCGATTTCAACCGAGGTTCCCTGGCACGCCACCACCTCTACGCCACCGGCACGACCGGCGGGATGCTCTCGGGTTCGCTCGGGCTCCCCGTCACGCGCTTCCTCTCGGGTCCGCACGGCGGCGATCAGCAGATCGGGGCGAAGATCGCCGAGGGCCACCTCGACGTGCTCGTCTTCTTCTGGGACCCGCTGTCGGCTCAGCCGCACGACCCCGACGTGAAGGCGCTGCTTCGCATCGCGACGGTCTGGAACGTGCCGACGGCGCTCAACACCGCGAGCGCCGACATGCTCATCTCGTCGCCGTTGCTGACCAACGGGTACGCGCACCGGCGACCGCAGCTGACGAGGAGTGCCGAGCGGGCCGAGCTCCCGTCGGACTAACAGGGGGCCTCACCGCGACCGCGCGTCGCACGGGTCAGTCGCGCGGTGCGGCGCCGTCGGTCGGGATGAGCGCCGTCGCGAGCGTGACGGCACGGCGGCCGTCGCCCTCACGCTCGGTGGTCAGGTAGGGCGCGAGCAGCTCGCCGAGCCCCGCCTGGATGACGGCGAGGTCGGCCGTCGTCACGTGCAGGGTCGTCTCGCCGAATCCGAGGAAGTCGCGGAACCGCGGATCCTCGGCCGCGCTGGCCCGGTCGAAGCTCTCGCCGAGGTGGGCGAGGAAGGTCAGGAACGCCTGCTGCAGCTCGCGCGATCCCATCTCGAGCAGTTCGTCGTGATCGACGTGCGCCATGCGCTCGCCGAGAGCGAAGGTGCGCTCGACCGCGCCGCGAACGCGTCGCTCCTCGACGACGGTCAGCACGTCGGCGTCGACGAGTGCGGCGATGTGCCGGTAGAGGGTCGCCTGAGCGACATCGGGCAGGGCGCTGCGCAGGCTCGCCGTGGTGACCTCGCGCGTGCCCACCTGCTGGATGATGCGGAGCCGCACGGGGTGCATGACGACGTCGGCGATGGGCGACGGGTTGCGCATCGGGCCTCCGGATGATTATTCTCACGGTGAGAACATTCTCATTGCTCTCGAACGAGTATGCCACCGAAGGGATCCGCTCCATGATCACCGCCCAGATCGAAGTCTCCGGACTCGCGAAGCGCATCGGCGACGTCGAGGCGGTGCGCGACGTCACGTTCGTCGCGGCGCCCGGCCGCGTCACCGGCTTCCTCGGCCCGAACGGCGCGGGCAAGTCGACGACGCTTCGCATCCTGCTCGGACTCGCGCGTCCCGATTCGGGCACCGCGCTCATCGGCGGCCGTCGGTACGCCGAGCTCCCTGACCCGACGGGCACCGTCGGGGCCGTGCTCGACCTCGCCGGCGCGCATCCGGCGATGACCGCCCGCGGCCACCTGCGCGCCTACTGCGCACTCGGCGGGCATGATGCCGGACGCGTCGAAGCGGTGGCCGAGCTCACCGGCATGTCGGAGTACCTCGACCGCCGTGTCGGCGGCTTCTCGACGGGCATGCGGCAGCGGCTCTCCCTTGCGACGGCGCTGCTCGGCGACCCCGCGGCGCTCGTGCTCGACGAGCCGTCGAACGGACTCGATCCGGCGGGCATCGTCTGGCTGCGCACCTTCCTCCGGGAGTTCGCGGCGAAGGGCGGCACCGTGCTGATCTCGAGCCACGTGCTCACCGAGCTGCAGCACGGCATCGACGACCTCGTGCTGATCGATCGCGGTCGCACGACCTGGTCGGGGCCGCTCGACGCGTTCACCGCGCGCGGCACGAGCCTCGAGGAGGCGTTCCTCGAGCTCACCTCGGGAGTCGAGTCGTCGCCAGTCCCGACCGCCACCGCCACCACCAACGCCACCGAAGGGATCCGCGCATGACCCGCCTGCTCCGCGGAGAGCTCGCGAAGCTCTTCGCGACCCGTCTTCCCCTCTGGTCCCTCGTGACCGCCGCGCTCTGCGGGGGCGGCCTGACCGGGCTCCTCTCGCTCATCGGCCCCGAGAATGCGACGCCGCCGCTTCCCGGGCTGGGCACCGCCGAGGGCGTCGGCATCGTCGTCGGCATGAGCGGGCTCCTGCTCTTCGTGCCCGCACTCATCGGCACGATCGCCGTCACCGGCGAGTACCGGCACCGCACGATCGGCACGACGTTCCTCGCTGCGCCGCGCCGCGGGCGGGTGCTCGCCGCGAAGCTCATCGTGTTCGGGGGTCTCGGCGTCGCGTACGGCGTGGTGTCCTCCCTCTTCGCCGGCCTGGCCGTCGCGGCGGGGGCTGCGATGCAGGGGGTCGAACTCGGGGTGCCGCTCGCCGACCTCGTCGCGCTGCTCGCGCGGATCGCCCTCGCGGCGGCCGTGTACACGGTGCTCGGCGTTGCGATCGGCGCGCTCGCCCGCCACCAGCTGCTCGCGGTCGGCATCGTGCTCGGGTACTTCTACTTCCTCGAGCACGTGCTCATGATCATCCCCGGGGTCAACGTGATCCACCCGTTCCTCCCCGGCGGCGCGACCGCGGCCCTCACCGACTTCACCTTCCTCGGTGACGCGATCGCCGAGCAGCTGCCCATGTCGGCCGCGTCGACGACGTCGCCGCTCGTCGGAGCCCTCGTGCTGCTCGGCTACGCGGTCGTGGCGGCCTGGCTCGCCATCGCGATCCCGTTGCGCCGCGACCTGCGCTGAACCCGCAGCGCCGTGGTCGCCCTCGCGAGCACCGGGCCGATGTTCCCGCTGCCGTGCAGGGCGACCGTCAGCAGCGCGAGCGCGATGACGGCCTGCATCGGCCCGAACCCGCTGACGAGCACGACGGCGACGCCCGCCACGCCGCAGGCGGCATCGAGTGCAGCCGCACGACGACTCGTCGCGGCGGGTCGGGGCGCTGCGTTCCGCGCTCGCTCGAACCGGGCGAACACGAGCGTGACGCACGCGACGGCGACCGCCGCCGCGCTCAGCCAGAGCGGACGCGTCGCCCACCATTCGACGCTCATCGGTTCGGGCAGCGGAAGCCCGAACGCGGCGTTCGCGACGAGCAGCGCACCCGCGAGTCCCACGAGCACCGGCATGTGCCACAGGTAGACGGTCATCGCGCGCTCGCCGACGGCCGAGATCGGCCGCGAGGCATCCGCTCGGTCGACCCAGGCCCTGATGCGCGGGCGCGCCAGCTGGAAGAGGGCGAGCTGTGCGACGCCGAGCACGACGAGGCACACGGTCGGCGGGTTGAGGTTCTCGTACATGTCGGCCGAGTACGGCGTCGTGGCAGTGAGCACGACGAGCACGGCGAGCGCGCCGGCGGCGATCGACCACAGCGCCGCGGGGGAGAGACGGCTGAGCGCCCCGTCGGCGAGGTGGAATCCGAGCTGCTGCACGAGCAGCCACACGAGCAAGAGGTTCAGGAAGCCGATGCCGTCGAGCCCGGTCGAGAAGCGCAGCACGTCGACCGCGACGACGCCCGCGAGCAGCGCGACCGGCGTCAGCACCCGCGCGCGCTCGTGGGCGCGCACCATGAGCGGCACGAGCGCCGACGTCGCGAGGTACACGCCGAGGAACCACAGCGGCTGCCCGATGCGGAAGCCCGCCGTCGCGACCATCTCGGGCGGCAGCCCGGCGAGCGAGAATGCCACGAGGGCAGCGGCGACCACGGCGACGAGCACGACGGCCGGCCGCACGAGTCGCTCGACCCGCGCTCGCACGTAGTCCGCCCCGCTCGCCCCGCGGCTCCGCATCGAACGCCAGTGGTGGAAGCTCGAGAACCCGCCCGCGATGAAGAACAAGGGCATGATCTGCACGACCCAGCTCACGGCGGCGAACCACGGCCGGCCCTCGAGGGCGTTCTCGAGCACTGGCCCGTCTGGCCCGAGGCTCACGCCGACCATCATCGCGTGCAGCGCGAACACCACGACGAGCAGCGCGACCCGGATCGCGTCGACGCTCGAGTCGCGGGTGACCGGCGTCGAACGAGCGGATGTCTCGGCGCGCGTCGCCGGATGGACGCGACCGGCCCCGGTCGAGTACGCCTGTACGTCGGTCATTGCCGCCTCCGTCCGGGCGGCTCCTCCGCCCTCGAAGGCAGGTTAGGAAGGCGGCGTCGCCGTGTTCATCACCCGCAGGAGCGGTTCCGACCGGTACCGGCGTACGGTCAGGAGCCCGGTTGCACGAGACCGGTGTCGTACGCCAGTACCACGGCGTGCACGCGATCGCGGAGGCCGAGCTTCGAGAGGATCTTCGACACGTGGGTCTTCACCGTCTGCTCGGCGATGAAGAGGGCCGCGGCGATCTCGGTGTTCGAGAACCCCCGGCCGACGAGCGTCAGCACCTCGCGCTCGCGCTCGGTGAGCTCGGAGAGGCGGGTGGCGTCGATGCGGGGCGGCGGCGCCGACCGGGCGAAGTCCTCGATGAGGCGGCGCGTCACGCTCGGCGCGAGCAGCGCGTCGCCCCCGGCGACGATGCGCACCGCGGCGACGAGCTCCTCGGGCGTCGCGTCCTTCAGGAGGAATCCGCTCGCCCCGGCTCGCAGCGCCTCGTAGACGTAGTCGTCGATGTCGAACGTCGTCAGCATGAGCACGCGGGGCACGTAGTCGCTCGACCGCGGCGGGGTCTGCAGGTCGCGGGTCGCCTCGAGGCCGTTGCGGCCGGGCATGCGCACGTCCATCACGACGACGTCGGGTCGCAGCTCGTGCGCCATCGCCACGGCCTGGTCGCCGTCGGCCGCCTGCCCGACGACCTCGATGCCGTCCTGGGCGGCCAGCACCGCCGCGAAACCGGCTCGCACCATCGCCTGGTCGTCGGCGATGAGCACCGAGATCGTCACACCGCGCCTCCGTCCGACCCGAGCGGAAGGGTCGCGAGAACACGGTAGCCGCCGTCCGGCCGTTCGCCGAACTCGGCGCGCCCGCCGAGCAGTGCCGCGCGCTCGCCGATCCCGACGAGACCGTGGCCGCCGCCCTTCGCGTCGGTGGCCGGGTCAGCCGTCGCCGCCTCGTTCTCGATGCACACGACGAGGTCGTCGGCGAGCACCTCGACCGAGACGAAGGTGGTCGCGCCGGGCGCGTGGCGCACGACGTTGCTGAGCGCCTCCTGCACGATGCGGTAGGCCGCGGTCGCGGCGAGTCCGCCGTCGTGCAGGGAGGCGTCGACCGTCAGCGTCACCGGCACGCCGGCGCGTTCGACGGATGCCGCGAGCTCCGGCAGTTGGGCGAGCCCGGGCTGCGGGGCGGTCTCCGCCGCGGTGTCGGCGCTGCGGAGCACTCCGAGCAGCTGTCGCATCTCGGTCATCGCCGAGCGGGCGGAGGCCGCGATCTCGGAGAACTCGGTCTTGGCGGCGTCGCTCAGCCCCTCGACCCGGTACGGCGCACTCGTCGCCTGCACGTGGATGATCGAGAGTCCGTGCGCGACGACGTCGTGCAGTTCGCGGGCGATGCGGTTGCGCTCCTCGACGAGCACGCGGCGCTGCTGCTCGGAGGCGGAATGCGCGCGTTCACGGAAGAGCTCGACGCCGATCACGCGGCGCTGGGCGAGCAGCACCGCGATCGCGCAGGCGAGTGCCGTGACGGCGGCGCCCGTGATCATGCTGGCCGCAGCCCCGGTGTCGACGAAGGCGAACGGCAGCGTCACGACGACCCCCATCGCCCACGCGATGAGGCCGAGGCGCCACTCCCACATGAGGCCGAGCACGATGAGCAGCACGCCCTGGCTCACGATCGAGGTGACCGGCCACGGCCACGGCCACCCCTCGGAGTTCATGGTGAGCAGCGCGAAGGCGAGCAGGCCCGCAGCGGAGACGCTCGCGGCGACCCACGGCCACCGCACCGCGAGCGGCAGGGCGATCGCGAGCGCGAGGCACGTGCCGAACGCGGCGAGCAGGTTGATGTCGTAGATGGTCGCGGCGAGCGGCACCGAGACGGCGAAGAGGATGATGGCGAGGAGCGAGGTCGACACGAGCATCCAGGCCCTGAACTGCCGTTCGTCGGCCGTGATGCGCGCGAGGCGCGCGGGCGCGGCGGGGATCGACGGCACGGGCGGAAGCGGCGCCGCAGGCGGGCGCGGCGGGGGCGGGGCCTGCTGCGCGGGACGGGCCTGCGCCGCGGCATCCGCCGGGCTCTGCTCAGGGTGATGGGTCTGCGCCATGATGCCAGTAGCCAATCACGCCGTGTGCTGCGCTGCATCCCTCCCGAGGACGATTCGGGGGCCGTACGCGGGTACTGTGCCGCTCAGCCGTGCGGGCGGAGCCCGGCGGGCGGGGTCACGCCGTCGACCGGGGTGTCGGGGCGCATGCCGGCGGAGGCGTGCACGTCGCGCAGGCGCTGGGTGCGGTTGACCGTGATCACGCGGTCGTCGCGCAGCGGAAGACGCACCTGCTCCTCGGCGGGAATGCCGGCGCGCAGCTGGCGAGCCCGTTCGACCTCGGTGTCGAGCACGGCGCCGAAGAGCATCGCGAGGTTCGACAACCACACCCACAGCATGAAGGCGACGACCCCGCCGAGCACGCCGTACACGCGCTCGTAGTTGCCGACGCCGAAGACGTAGAGGGCGAACAGCGCGGTCGTCGCGATCCAGGCGAGCAGCGCGGCCACCGCGCCGATGCTGAACCAGCGCAGGTGCCGACGCCGCACGTTCGGCGCGGCCCAGTAGAGCACGGCCAGCACGAGCACGCCGATGGCCGCGAGCACGGGCACCTTGGCGAGGTCCCACCAGAAGACGACGCCCTCGTCGAGGCCGAGCACGCGGGCTGCGGCCTCGGCCACGGGCCCGGTCATGACGAGCCCGGCGGCGGCGATGGCCCCGAGCACGACGAGCACCGCGGACACGGCGAGCATCGCGGGCCGCATCTCCCAGAAGGGGCGCCCCTCCTCGACCCGGTAGATGCGGTTCATGCCGCGGCCGAAGGTGCCGACGAAGCCCGAGGCAGCCCAGAGGGTGGCGACCAGGCCGCTCACGAAGGCGAGCCCCGCGTGCGACGCGTTCAGCAGTTGGTCGAGCGGCTCGCGCAGGACCTCGACGACGGATGCCCCGCCGAGCTCCTCCAGCACCCGCAGCGCATCGGCCACGACCGCCTCGGCGCTGCCGAAGATGCCGAGCAGCGCGAGCACGGCGAGCAGCGCGGGGAAGATCGTGAGCAGCACGTAGAACGTCAGCGCCGCCGCGATGTCGTGCACCTGGTTGATGCGGTACTCGTGCACCGTGCGGGTGCCGATGATGCGCCAGTCGGCGCGCGACAGTTGCGCCGGCGAGTCGTCGACGGCCGACCCGGAAGGGTCGCGGCCGGCTGGATCGTGGTCGGATGGATCGTGGTCGGATGGATCGTGTTCGGGCATGATGCCTCCCGTGCAGACGCACCGAGCCTACGGGGGACGGCGACGCCGGCACAGGGGGTTGCCGAACGAGAGCGGTCGCGTCACGCCCGGACGAGCTCCGGGTGGCCGTCAGTCGAGGTGCGCGTGGAGGAACGCGGCGACGCGCGCGCGCATCGCTTCATCGAGGATGCCGATGGAATGGTCGGAGCCCGGCACGACCGCGAGCTCGGCCGAGACGCCTACCGCGGTGAGGGCGGCGGCGAGCCGCTCCGACTGCCCGAGCGGCACGACCTCCGCCTCGGCGTGCCCGATGAAGAAGGGCGGGTCGCTCGGGTCGGCGAAGCTCGCGGCCGAGGCATCCGCCGCCTGAGGGCACTCCTCGTCGCTCGCGCCCGTCTCGCAGTCGAGGTACTCGCCCACGATGCGCTGCAGCCAGTCGGATGCCCCGTCGGACACGAGGTCCGCAGCCCCGAGGCCGACGGGGCCCGAGAGCTCGGCGACCGCCGCGACCCGGGATCCCTGGTCGAGCGGCCCTTCGCCGGTGGTGCCGAGCAGTGCGGCGAGGCTGCCGCCCGCCGAACCGCCGAAGGCGCCGATGCGAGCGGGGTCGATGCCGAAGCGCCCGGACTGCTCGGGGTCGCGGAGCCATTCCACCGCGAGCGCGACGTCGTCGATGGCGGCGGGGAAGACGGCGTCGGGCACGAGCCGGTAATTGACGGATGCCGCGACGAACCCCTCGCTCGCGAGCCAGAGGCAGACGCCCCGCCAGTCGGCGTTGCCCTTGTCGCCGCGCGCCCAGCTGCCGCCGTGGACCGAGACCACCGCGGGCAGCGGCTCGTCGGTGAGCACCGCACCGGCGGGCGTGCACACGTCGAGCGTGAGCAGCGTGCCGTCTTCACGTACCCCGTACTCGACGTCGGACTCGACCGCGATGTCGGCCGGCGCCGTGAAGGTGCGGATGCCGATGAGCTCAGCGGTCGCGACCTCGCTCGCCGCGTCGGCGCCCTTCGGGTCGATCTCGCGAAGGGGCACGTGGAAGCCCGAGAGCGCGCTCACGCTCGCGATGGCGGCTGCAGCGGCCGCGACGGCCCACACCACTCGCCGGGCGCGAGTGCCGGAGCCGCCTGTGCGTCGGGTCGAGGTCACACCGGGCTCCGTGTTCAGGGGTGGAGTGATGCTACCTCACGTTCTGCGCCGGTGGAAACGCTTGCTGCTCGGCGGCGAGGGGCTTCGCGAAGCACACCGAGTGCGCCTCGCCGACGTACTGGCCGAACTGCGGGATCTCGCGATAGCCGTGGCGCGTGTAGAGCGCCTGCGCGGCGTCGTGCAGGTCACCGGTCTCGAGCACGATCTCGATGAGCCCGCGCGCCGAGGCATCCGCTTCGATGCGTTCCAGGAGGGCGGCCGCCACGCCGCGACCGCGCGCGTCGGGGTCGACGAACATGCGCTTCAGCTCGCCGCGCGCGGCCGACGCGTCGGCGACGAGTGCGGCGATGCCGACCGCGCGCCCGCCGTCGCGCGCGACGTAGAAGGAGACCTCGGGGCGTTCGAGGGTTGCGATGTCGAGCAGGAAGTTGCTCTCGGGCGGGTACAGGCTCTCGGCGAAGGCGGTGCTGCCGTCGAGGAGGCGTTCGACCTCGGACTGGCGGGGCGGTTCGATGCTGACGGTCACTGGAGCGGGGTGCTGCGGCATCCGGCGAGCATACGTCGCGGGTGTTTCGCCGCGATTTCGGAGTCGGCGGGAGTTCCGCGTGCCGCAACCGATCGCGGAGCGGCCTCGCTACGATGAGCGCGACGCGGCTCCGAACCGTGCCGTCACGGGTCGACCGGAGCGCGAGACGTGAGGGGTGCACGCCATGACCGACGATCGGAACCCGCAGAACGCGCCATCCGAACCGACGACAGCGGCGCCCGCCGCCGCGGCGCCCGCGAGCCCCGCGGGAGTCAGCCGTGCGATGCTGCTCTGGGTGGGCGCAGCGGTCGTGATCCTCTGCTTCGTGGCCGCATTCCTCGGGGCCACGCTGGCGCGCTCGGGTGACGCCGCCGAGGCGGTCGCCACTCCCACGCCGACCGTCGAGGAGGTCGACGAGGCCGCCTACGAGGAGGCGCTCGCCGAGATCCTCCCCGCCGGGTCTGCGGTTCGCGCCGGTTCGGGAGTGCCGGAGTCCGGCAAGGGCTACGACGGCGACGTCTACATCGACATCGCCACGTCGGACGTGTACCTCTTCTCCGACGGCGAATGGGCGCTCGTCGGCAACATCCGCGTCTCGGCTGCGGAGAACCTCACCGGCGCGACCGGCGCAACCGGTGCGACGGGTGCGACGGGCGACACGGGTGCGAAGGGCAAGCCGGGCGAGACCGGGGCCCCCGGAGCACCGGGCACGCAGGTCGTGCTCGGCGTCGGTGAACCCGCCCCTGGCACCTGCACGACGGACGGCGACGTGTTCATCGACACCGAGACCGTGACCTTCTACGAGTGCACTGGCGGCACGTGGGTGCCATCGGCGACGGCCCCTCCCGAGCCGACACCGGCGCCCGAGGGGTGACGTCAGCCGCGGCATCCGCTCGGCAGGCACGTGAGCGGATGCCGCGTGCGGGACTTTCCCAGACGATTCCGGTATCGTAGCCGAGTCGGTTCTGGACACCGCGCTGTGCGCGGATGGGTTTGTGAGTCCAAAGGGCCGGTTTCGAGGCACAGGCCTCGGATAGTCACCGTATGTGAACGGCCCCGGTCGACGATGCTCCGGGTTCTCAGTGTGCTGCGCCTGCAGTGGCGCTGCCATGTACATGAGTACAACCCAGGAAGTCACCATGCCCAAGAACAAGAAGCCCCAAGGCGGCAGGCCCGCCAAGAACTTCGATCCCTCGTACGCGAAGGGCGGCTCGAAGGGCGGCCCGGCACGCGCCGGATCGTCCAAGCCCGGCTCGCGCAGCGAAGGCCACCGCGGCTACCGCCCCGAGGCCGACGCGCCCCGCAAGGAGCGCTGGTCGCGCGACGAGCGCGTCTCCACCGGCCGCGCCCCGCACCGTTCCGAGCGTGACGGCCGCGACGAGCGGGCTCCCCGCTCGTTCGATCGCAACGACCGTCCCGCACGTTCGTACGACCGTGACGACCGTGCACCCCGTACGAACGACCGCAACGATCGCGCGCCGCGTTCGTTCGATCGCAACGACCGCCCGGCCCGTTCCTTCGACCGGAACGACCGCAACGACCGTCCCGCGCGGTCGTACGACCGTGACGACCGTGCGCCCCGTACGAACGACCGCAACGACCGTGCGCCCAGGTCGTTCGACCGCAACGACCGCAACGATCGTCCGGCTCGCTCGTTCGACCGGAACGACCGTCCTGCGCGTTCGTACGACCGTGACGACCGTGCGCCGCGCACGAACGACCGGAACGACCGTCCGGCCCGCTCGTTCGACCGGAACGACCGCCCCGCGCGTTCGTTCGATCGCGACGACCGCGCCCCTCGCTCGAACGACCGGAACGACCGCCCGGCTCGTTCGTTCGATCGCGATGACCGTGCTCCCCGCTCGTTCGACCGCAACGACCGCAACGACCGTCCGACTCGCTCGTACGACCGGAACGACCGGAACGACCGTCCGGCCCGTTCGTTCGACCGGAACGATCGCAATGACCGTCCGGCTCGTTCGTTCGATCGCCCCGATCGTCCCACCCGGTCCTACGATCGCGACGACCGCGCTCCGCGCCGTGACTTCGACCGCCCCGGCTTCAAGGAGTCCTCGGGTCGCCGCGACTCGAGCTTCTACCCGGCCAAGGACCAGGGCAACCGTCACGCGAAGACCGACGACGTCGTGCTCGAGCGCCTCGAGGCCCAGGCCATCCAGGCGATCGACGCCGACGGCGTGAGCTTCGCCGATCTCGGCCTCGGCGGCAACGTCGTCGCCGCGCTCCGGCAGCTCGGCGCCGAGTCGCCGTTCCCGATCCAGGCTGCGACGATCCCGGTCGTGCTCGAGGGTCGCGACGTGCTCGGCCGCGGCAAGACCGGCTCGGGCAAGACGATCGCCTTCGGCGCCCCGACCGTCGAGCGCCTCATGAAGCTCTGGGCCGAGTCCGGCAAGGCCGGCGGCAAGCGCCAGATGGGCCGCAAGCCCCGCGCTCTGATTCTCGCCCCGACCCGCGAGCTCGCCCTCCAGATCGACCGCACGGTGCAGCCCATCGCGCAGAGCGTCGGCCTCTTCACCACGCAGATCTACGGCGGCGTGCCCCAGCAGCGTCAGGTCGGTGCGCTCCAGCGCGGCGTCGACATCGTGATCGGCACCCCCGGCCGCATCGAGGACCTCATCGAGCAGCGCCGACTCGACCTCTCCGAGGTCGTCATCACGGTGCTCGACGAGGCCGACCACATGTGCGACCTCGGCTTCCTCGAGCCCGTGCAGCGCATCATCCGCCACACCGCGAACGGCGGCCAGAAGCTCCTCTTCTCGGCCACCCTCGACAAGGGCGTCGCCGCGCTCGTCGACGAGTTCCTCGTCGACCCGGCCGTGCACGAGGTCGCCGGTGAAGACCAGGCCTCCTCGACGATCGAGCACCGCGTGTTCGTCATCGGCAACCACGAGAAGCGCGACATCGTCGCCGAGCTCGCGAACCGCGAGGGCAAGACGCTCGTCTTCTCCCGCACCCGCGCGTTCGCCGAAGACCTCACGGGGCACCTCGAGGACTACGGCATCCGTGCCGTCGCCCTGCACGGCGACCTCAACCAGTCGCGTCGTACCCGCAACCTGCAGCAGCTCACGAGCGGCCGGGTCAACGTGCTCGTCGCGACGGATGTCGCGGCACGCGGCATCCACGTCGATGACATCGACCTCGTGATCCAGGCCGACGCGCCCGACGAGTACAAGACCTACCTGCACCGTTCCGGCCGCACCGGCCGTGCGGGCAAGACGGGCCAGGTCGTCACGCTCATCCCGCGCAACCGCCAGCGTCGCATGGTCGAGCTGCTCGACCGGGCCGAGATCGACGTCGACTTCGTCGACATGCGTCTCGGCGATGACTTCGCCGGTGAGCTCGAGCGCGGCACGGCCGCTGCAGTGGCCGTCGAGTCGCTCGACGCGGCTGCCGACGCAGTCGACGTCGTCGAGCTCGATGACGTCGTCGAGATCATCGAGGTCGAGGAGACCATCGAGATCGTCGAGACCGAATCGGTCGCAGCCGATGAGGAATTCGCCGGCTGACTCGCAGCGAACTGATCGACCGAAGGCCCGTGTCCGGTGGACGCGGGCCTTCGTCGTCCCCGGCTGCCATGGTCGAGCCGCGGCGTGCCGGTATGCTGGCGCCCCAGCACGGGACCGACGGGGAGGGCGCATGAGCATCGCGGATCCGGTCGTCGCGCGCCGCGAGCGCCGGCGACGGCTCGAAGGGCGGCCTGCCGTGCTCGCCCTGATCGTCGTGGCCGTCGTCGTGGCGATGGGCTGCGCGGTCGCGCTCGGCATCATGATCGGCGCGACCGTCGAAGACATCCGCCACTCGATCATCGACAGCGTCTTCGACGAACGCGAGTCGGAGCCGACGTTCTGGGGGCCCGCGACGACGGCCATCCTGTGGATCCTGGGCACGTTCGGCCTGCTCGGGTCCGCGGCGGCGGCATCCTGGTCGCTCGACGCCTACCGCGGCGGCGAGCGGGCGCCGGTCGTGCTCGTGCCGGCGCTGTCGGCGATCGTCGTCGCCGTGGTCGCGATCGACGCCATGAGCTGGCTCGAACCGTTGCGCGTCGGCACGCGCGTCGACCCGGTGTTCCACCACGACGTGCCGTGGAATGCGGGCTCGTGGGTGGCGTACACGGCCGATCTCTGGCTCCCGGTGCTCCTCATCCTCGCCGTCGCCGGCGGCATCGTGGTCGTCGCCCTGCACAACCGGCGACTACTCGAGCAGCGGAGGCTCCGCACTCGCCTCCTGCGTGAAGGCCGACGGGTGCCGGGCACGATCGTCGGGACGACCGCCCGCACCGCGACGAACGATGTCGGCCAGCGCTCGGTCATCGGCGCGACGGTCGACGTTCGATACACGGACCACGCCGGTGTCGAGCATCGGCTCAGTCGTTCGATACGTCGGCGCGACGTGCTCGCCGGAGGCTTCAGCGTCGAGGTGCTGTACGACCCGGCGCGACCGGGCGACGAAGATGCGGTCTTCCTCGCATTCGATCATGAGCCCGACCCTTCGGAGTGGATCGGCGCGGTCGGCTGACCTGATCGCCGCGGCCCCGTCGTCGGCTCGCACGTCGGCGTGCCCGCTCGCGACTCGGGATCGTCGTTTCATCCAGATCGTCCAAAGAAATATCCTATAGGCCGACGCGCGATTCCCGTATGGTCGTGGTGTGCTCGACGACGAGGCGCCCTTGGTGCGCGATCGCCGTGGCGCGCAACCTCCGTTCATGCAGCACGAAGGGCAGACACGTGTACTCGAAGATCCATTCAGTCCCACGGCGATCAGGGTGGTCGGTCGCCTGCGGCATCGCCGCGGCCGCCGCAGTCCTCTCGACCGGACTCGTCACGACGACTTCGGCGACGGCCGAAGAACTCCCGGTGACCCCCGCGACGGTCGGCTACGGCTCATCGAATCCGGCTGAAGCCGACACGTCGGTCATGGCCGTGCACGCCGCCGGGCGCACGATCATCGACGTGACGGACTTCGGCGCCGACCCGACGGGCGAGAGCGACTCGGCCGGCGCGATCGCCGACGCCGTGGAGCACGCGAAGGCGCTGGGCGCGCCGGTCACGATCCGGTTCCCGTACGGCACCTACGACATCTATCCCGAGCAGACCGAGAAGCGCGAGCTCTATGTCTCCAACACGACCGGCGCCGACGCCGGCCCACGCATCAAGAACATCGGCATCCTCATCGAGGACATGTCCGACGTCATCGTCGACGGCGAGGGCTCGAAGTTCAACTTCCACGGCCTGCAGACGCAGTTCGCGGCGATCCGCACCGAGGACGTCACCTTCACGGGGTTCAGCACCGACTGGGTCGCCCCGAACACGATCGACCTGACGGTGCTCGACACGGGCGTCGCGAACGGGGTGCCGTTCCGCGATATCCAGGTGCCGCCCGGCACCCGCTACGAGATCGCGAACGGCAAGGCGGCCTTCCTCGGCGAAGCGAGTCCGGTGACGGGTCAGCCGTACTGGCGGTACGAACCCGGCTCGGCGACGCAGGGCCACAACCAGCGGCGTCACCTCGCGACCGGCCAGACGTACCGCACCTCGATTCCCGTGTGGACGAACTCGACCGGCGTCTCGGAACTCGGTGACAACCGGCTCCGCGTGACCTACTCCGGCAGCACCGACCCGGGCGGCCGCGGCGAGGTCTACGAGCTCCGTCCGACCTACCGAGACACCCCCGGCGTCTTCGCGTTCGAGGCCGCGAACACCGACCTCGTCGATCTCGAGTTCGGGTACCTGCACGGGTTCGGCATGGTCGGGCAGATGTCGCACAACATCACGCTCGACGGCGTGCGGTTCAAGACCGAGAACGGCACGTGGCGGCAGACCTCGGGCTTCGCCGACTACCTGCAGATGTCGGGTGTGGGCGGCAAGGTGCAGATCCTCAACACCCTCTTCGACAACCCGCACGATGACCCGATCAACATCCACGGCACCTACATGCAGGTCAAGGGCGTCGACGTCGCGAACAAGAAGGTCACCCTGCAGTACATGCACCACCAGAGCGCGGGCTTCCCGCAGTTCTACCCCGGTGACACGCTGCGCTTCGTCACTCGCGGCACGATGCTGCCGGTCGCGGGAGAGAACTTCACGGTGACCGACGTCACCGGCCCGAGCGGCTACGACCACGACACGAGCCTCACGCAGATGACCGTGACGCTCGATCGGGCGCCCCAGGGCATCCAGGTCGACACGCACGCCGCCGAGAGCCTGACCTACACGCCCGAGGTGCGCATCGCGGGCAACACGTTCGCGTCGGTTCCGACGCGCGGCATCCTCGTCACGACGCCGAAGCCGGTCGTCATCGAGCGGAACCTGTTCGACCAGGTCGGCATGGCGAGCATCTACGTCTCGGGCGATGCGGCCAACTGGTACGAGTCGGGCGGCGTTGAAGACCTCACGATCCGCGAGAACATCTTCGATCGACCCACGACGAGCGCCCCGGTGATCTACTTCGACCCCACGAACGGGGCGACCGAGCCCGACCGCACGGTGCACCGCAACGTGCTGATCGACGACAACCGGTTCAACCTCCTGCCCGGCACCCAGTTGCTGAACGCCAAGTCCGTCTCCGACCTGACGTTCACGAACAACGCGGTCGGATGGTTCGGGCCCACGACGGCCCCCGACCCCTCGAAGTCCTCGCGCACCGCGCTGTTCTCGATGAACGGCAGCCACCGCTTCGAGTTCAGCGACAACACCTACGCGCCCGGCTTCAACGTGCGGGTGTCGACCAACACCGCGGCATCCGAGGTCATCGGCAACGACCCGTTCGCCGTGAACGCCGACTCGATGACTCAGGTGCCCACGGTGCCGCTCGCCGCAGGGCTCAGCTGGATCCGCGAGGACGCCTCGCGCTGGTCGGCGGTGGCACCCGACTCGATTCGGCTGCTTTCAGGCGGCGGCACCCTCTGGGCGACGCAGAACTCCTCCAACGGCATCCTGCTGCGCGACGCGAGCGGGGTCTCCCCGAACGAGGTCGTCGTGAAGATGGCCGGCGCGACGAAGTCGTTCTACGAAGAGGCCGGTCTGATCTACTACGTCGACGACGAGAACTACGTGGCCCTCCATCGCAAGCACAACAACGGGACCCCGTGGCTCGCGCTCGTGACCGAAGCCGGCGGGTCGCCCAACGAGAACACCCGCATCAACGCGCCCGCCGCGGCCGACATCTGGATCAAGATCGCGCGCAACGGCAATGCGTTCACGGGCAGCTACTCGACGAACGGCGTCGACTTCACGACCATCGGCACGGTCACCAACGCCGCGGTAGGCGCCGCGACCCCGCGCGTCGGCGTCATGGCCGACGGTCCGTTCGCGTCGGGCGGCACTCCGGCCGCCTTCGTCATGAGCGGGCTGAAGGTCGACGGAACCGCGGTGCCGTTCTTCGACTCCGTGCCGCCGCCCGTCGAGATGCGGCTCGCGGCCGCACTCGAGGACCCGGCATGGCAGGGCGTCGACTTCGGCGCACCCGTGGCGCCGCGATCCTGGCTGACGGTCGTGCCGGCGAGCCTCGACAGCGTCTCGACGACGCTGACACCCGTCGATGACGAGACCGACGTGGTGCTCGCCGTCAACGGACGCCCGGTCGAGTACGGCAGCGGCACCATCGAGCTCCCGCTCGCGGCCGGCGCCAACCTGCTCGAGGCGCGCACGATCGCCCCGAACGGCGACAGCCAGACCTATCGGTGGACCGTCGTCTCGCTGAAGCCCGGCGTCGCCGTCTCGACCCGACCTCCGGTCGCACCCGCCCTCGACGTCGCCGCGACGGCGACGACGAAGTGCATCGGCGGCAAGGTCGTCGTGTCGGTGCGGGCCACGAACGCGGAGGCGGTGCCGGTCTCGATCACGTTCGCGTCGGAGTTCGGTCAGAAGTCGTTCGAGGCGGTGGCTCCCGGCAAGAACGCCGTCCACACGTTCACGACGCGCCGGGCGAGCATCCCGGCCGGCGAGGTCGACGTGACCGCGCAGGCGACCATCGACGGTCAGCCCGTGACGGCGACCGTGGCCGCCGAGTATGCGGCGAACAGCTGCGGCTAGCGGTGCAACTGCGCCTGTGCGGTTGGCCGGTCGCCTTGGCGTGACCTGAACGGCCGAGGGCCCGTGTCCGGTGATGTGAATCGCCTGGACGCGGGCCGTCGTCGTCGCCCGGGACATCCCTGAATCGGCGCGCTCGCACGGCCACTAGGCTCACGCCATGCGCCTCATCACCGGCGGGATCGCCGCAGCCGCCCTCGTCCTGCTCCTCACCGGCTGCGTGGCACCGGCGCCCGCGCCGACGCAGACTCCGGTCGCCGAGCCGACGCCGGTCGAGACGGCACCGGCGGGGCCCCTGATGTGCGGCGACCTCGTCGCGGATGCGAAGCTCGCAGCGGTGATGACGGGCAGTGACGGCGTCGCGCCCGATCCCGTGCGGGCGATCCGGCCGTCCGATGCGTTCAGCGCGGTGGAACTCGCGGCAGCGGGCGGTCTCGGGTGCTCCTGGCGCGTCGGAGCGGCTCCGACGACGATCTACGCAGGGGGCGACGACCTCGCGTACCTCTCCATCGACGTGCTGCCGGGTGCCGCCGCGCAGTGGCAGCCGGCGTGGGCGGGCGATGCGCCCTCCGATCAGAAGCTCGCCGTCGGTGCCATCGAGGCGTCGACCGCCGTGGGCGAATCCGGCTGGCAGCTCACCGCCCCGGTCGGCGATGCCTGGGTCGCCATGCGCCTGACCGCGTCCGGGCTCGGCACGACGGGCAGCCGCTACGACGGTATCTCGCCAGAGGAGATGCTGTCCCGCCTCGCCGGGGTCGCCGAGACGACCTTCGCGGCCGTGGAGGGCGCGACCGCCGAACAGCTCGCCTTCCCCGCGGCGGCATCGCAGCGACAGGGCGACGCCGTCTGCAACGGCGGCCTCGACCCGCAGGGCATCGGGATGGCGCTCGGCACGACGTACACCGAGACCGAGGTCGAGGATCCGACGACCCGCGCCCCGCAGTCGTTCGATGCCGCGGTCGCGGCGGCGGCTCGCTCGTACTCGTGCGACTACCTGAACGACACCGAGCGCGGGCCGCACATCGCCGTCGTGCACGGCGCCGGCCAGTTCTTCGACCTGCTCGGGCAGGCCGACGTCTCGACGGCGTTCGGCCCGCTCGACCTCTCGACGGTCGCAGGTGCGAGCGGCGGCGATGCCGCCATCGTTGCGCTCGTGACCGACGGTCCCGCCTCGCCGGTGCTGATGCGGGTCGGCGACTCCGTGTACCTGATCCAGAGCAAGGACGGGGCGGCGTCGGTCGCCGAAGCGGTGATCGCGCAGGTCCGCTGAGACCCTCTCGAACGGGCCGGGTGGCGCCCGGGACATCCGTTTGCCATAATTACTTCCTGAACGGTCGGTCACTAATTCCGACCGAGCGGATGCCACGCACCCTGCCTACGCTGGGTGCAGCGTTCCATCGCAGACAGTGCAGTCAGGAGTGGACCATGGCCGAGGCCTACCTCGTCGGAGGCGTTCGCACGCCCGTCGGCCGCTACGGCGGGGCGCTCGCCGGAGTGCGGCCCGACGATCTCGCGGCCCTCGTCGTCGGTGAGCTCGTGCGACGCACCCGGCTCGACCAGGCCGGCGAGCTCGGCGCGATCGACGAGGTGATCCTCGGGGCGGCCAATCAGGCGGGCGAAGACAACCGCAACGTCGCCCGCATGTCGGTGCTGCTCGCGGGCCTGCCCGACGAGGTGCCCGGCATCACGGTCAACCGGCTCTGCGCCTCGGGCATGTCGGCCATCACGATGGCCGCGCAGGCGATCCGGGCCGGCGACGCCGACCTCATCATCGCCGGCGGCGTCGAGTCGATGACCCGCGCGCCCTGGGTGCAGGCCAAGCCCGATCGAGCGTGGGCGAAGCCGGGCGCCGCCTACGACACCTCCATCGGCTGGCGTTTCCCGAATCCGAAGCTCGTCGCCCGCGACAAGGCGACCTTCTCCATGCCCGAGACCGCTGAAGAGGTCGCTCGCGTCGACGGCATCACCCGCTACGAGGCCGATGCCTTCGCGCTGCGCTCGCAACAGCGAGCGGCTGCCGCCATCGCCGCTGGCCGGTTCGAGGCCGAGATCGTGGGGGTGCCGACCCATCGCGGCGAGGTGCTCGTCGACGAGGGCCCGCGGCCCGAGACCACGCTCGAGGCACTCGCCGGGCTGCGCCCGGTCGTGCACGGCGGTTCGGTCGTCACGGCGGGCAACTCGAGCGCGCTGAACGACGGCGCGTCGGCGATCCTCGTCGCGAGTGCGGCCGCCGTCGAACGCTACGGGCTCACCCCGCGCGCCCGCGTCGTCGTCGGATCGTCGGCGGGGCTGCCGCCCGAGATCATGGGCCTCGGCCCGGTGCCCGCGACCGAGAAGGCGCTCGAGCGTGCCGGCATCGACCTCGACGACATCGGCTCGGTCGAGCTCAACGAGGCGTTCGCGACGCAGTCGATCGCTTCGATGCGCCGCCTCGGGCTGGACCCCGAGCGTGTGAACGCCGACGGGGGAGCGATCGCCCTGGGGCATCCGCTCGGCTCGTCGGGCTCGCGCCTCGTCGTGACGCTGCTCGGCCGCATGGAGCGCGAGCAGTCGCGCTACGGGCTCGCGACGATGTGCGTCGGCGTCGGCCAGGGCAGCGCGCTCATCGTGGAGCGCGTCTGATGGGCGCGGACCCGCTCCTCGTCGAGCGTCGCGACGACCGGGTGATCGCCACGCTCAACCGGCCCGAGAAGCGCAACGCGATCGACCAGGCGACGATCGATGCCCTCCACCTCCTGTGCGCCGAGCTCGAGGCGATCCCGCGCACCCTCATCCTTACGGGCGCCGGCGGCGTCTTCGCCTCGGGCGCCGACATCGCCGAGCTCCGCGAACGGCGAGCGGATGACGCGCGCGCGGGCATCAACGCGAACGCGTTCGTGCGTCTCGCGCTGCTGCCGATGCCCGTGATCGCCGCCCTCGACGGGTACGCGCTCGGCGGCGGCGCCGAACTCGCGTACGCCGCCGACATCCGCATCGCGACGCCCGAGCTGAAGATCGGCAACCCCGAGACGGGTCTCGGCATCATCGCCGCGGCCGGCGCGGGCTGGCGGCTGAAGGAGATCGTCGGCGACGCCCGGGCGATCGAACTGCTGCTCACCGGGCGCACGGTCACCGCGGCCGAGGCGCTCGCGATCGGGCTCGTGAGCGAACTGCACCCGGCCGACCAACTGCTCGCCGCCGCGCACGCCATCGCCGATCGCATCGCCCGCAACGACCGTGCGGCGACGATCGCGACGAAGCGCGTGTTCCGCGCCCCGCGCGACGCGCACCCCGCCGTCGACCTCGAGGAACAGGCCGTGCTCTTCGAGAGCCCCGAGAAGATCCGCCGCATGACCGAGTTCCTCGAGAGGAAGCAGCAGTGAACGAGACCGACACGGGAGCACCGGCCGACGTCGGCGTGCTCGGTGGCGGGCGCATGGGCGCCGGCATCGCGCACGCCTTCCTGCTCGCGGGTTCGCGAGTCACCGTCGTCGAGCGTGACGCGGCAGCCGCTGCGGCGGCCTCGACCCGGGTGCTCGATTCCGTCGCTGCATCCGTCGCCCGCGGCACCGCCGACGACGACGAGGCGGCGATCGCTGCCCGCTTCGCCACGTCGACGGAGGTCGCCGACTTCGCCCGCTGCGACCTCGTCGTCGAGGCCGTGCCCGAAGACCTCGAGCTGAAGATCGACGCACTCACCCGCGTCGAGGCCGTGCTCGCGCCGGGCGCAGCGCTCGCGTCGAACACCTCGTCGATCTCGATCGACCAGCTCGCGGCACTGCTCGACCGGCCGTCTCGGTTCCTCGGCCTGCACTTCTTCAATCCCGTGCCGGCATCGACGCTCGTCGAGATCGTGCGCGGCGAGGCGACGGAGGGCCCGCTCGTCGAGCAGGCTCGCGGCTGGGTGCACGCCATCGGCAAGACCCCGATCGTCGTCGCGGATGCCCCGGGCTTCGCCTCCTCGCGACTCGGCGTCGCGCTCGGGCTCGAGGCGATCCGCATGCTCGAAGACGGCGTCGCCTCGGCGGAGGACATCGACGCGGCGATGAGCCTCGGCTACAAGCATCCGATCGGCCCCCTGCGCCTGACCGATATCGTCGGGCTCGACGTGCGACTCGGCATCGCCGAATACCTCTCCTCGACGCTCGGCGAGCGCTTCGCCCCACCCGCACTGCTGCGCCGAATGGTCGCCGAGGGCAAGCTCGGCCGCAAGACCGGCGAGGGCTTCTACCTCTGGGACGCCCCGTGAAAGGAACACCGATGAACACGATCCTGCCGAGCTACGTGAACGGCCAGTGGTGGACCCCTGCCCTTCGGGAGGCTCAGGACGCCACCGATGCGGCCGAGGTCCGCGATGCCTCGACCGGAGAGGTCGTCACTCGCGTCTCGACCGAGGGACTCGACCTCGGGGCTGCGCTCGACTACGCCCGCACGGTCGGGCAGGCCTCGCTCGGCGAGCTCACCTTCCACCAGCGCGCCGTGTTGCTCAAGCAGATGGCGCTCGCCCTCACCGAGAGGAAGGCCGAGCTCTACGAGCTCTCGGCGCGCACGGGTGCGACGAAGCAGGACTCGTGGGTCGACATCGACGGCGGCATCGGCGTGCTCTTCACGTACTCCTCGAAAGGGCGTCGCGAGATGCCGAACTCGAAGGTCTACGTTGACGGTGCGGTCGAACAGCTCTCGAAGGACGGTTCATTCCTCGGGCGGCATATCTACACCCGCCTGCCGGGCGTGGCGGTGCAGATCAACGCGTTCAACTTCCCGGTGTGGGGTTCCCTCGAGAAGTTCGCCCCGGCGTTCCTCGCCGGCGTGCCGACGCTCGTGAAGCCCGCGACGCCCACCGGCTACCTCGCGGAGGCGTTCGTGCGCATCCTCGTCGAGTCGGGGGTCCTGCCCGAGGGCTCGCTGCAGCTCGTGTCGGGCAGCGTGCCGACGCTCTTCGACCACCTCCGCCTCGGCGACCTCGTCGCCTTCACCGGCTCGGCGTCGACCGCCGAGAAGTTGCGCTCGCACGACTCGGTGCAGACCGGCGGCGTGCGGTTCACGAGCGAGACCGACTCGATCAACGCGAGCGTGCTCGGCACCGACGCCGTGGCGGGCACCCCCGAGTTCGATGCCTACGTGAAGCAGCTCGTCGCCGAGATGACGACGAAGGCGGGCCAGAAGTGCACCGCGATCCGCCGGGCGATCGTGCCCGCGGCATCCGTCGACGCCGTGATCGACGCGGTGCGCGCGCGCATCGCCGAGCGCGTCGTGCTCGGCGACCCGCGCGCGGAGGGCGTCACGATGGGGCCGCTCGCCTCCATCGCACAGCGCGACGAGGTGCTCCGCCAGGTCGGTCGTCTCGAGGCCGGCGGTGGCGAGCTCGTGATCGGTTCGACGGATGCCCCGGCGGTCACGCTCGCCGACGGCGCCACCGGCGAGGCATCCGACGGCGCGTTCGTCGCGCCCATGCTGCTTCGATTCGCGGATGCCTCGAGCGCCGCGCTGCACGAGGTCGAGGCCTTCGGCCCGGTCTCGTCGATCCTCGGCTACGACACCACCGCCGAGGCGGCCGCCCTCGTGGCCCGTGGCGGCGGATCGCTCGTGACGAGCGTCGCGACCCACGATCCCGAGGTCGCCATCGCGCTCGCGACGGGCATGGCGGCGTACAACGGCCGGGTGCTCTTCCTCGACCGCGACGACGCCCGCTCGTCGACCGGCCACGGCTCGCCGCTGCCGAACCTCGTGCACGGCGGGCCCGGTCGCGCGGGCGGCGGCGAGGAGCTCGGCGGCATCCGCGCCGTGCTGCACCACATGCAGCGCACCGCCGTGCAGGGATCGCCCGAGATGCTCACCGCCCTCACCGGCGTGTGGCATGCAGGCGCCTCGTCGCAGCCCGGTGGTGAGCACCCGTTCCGCAAGTCGCTCGCCGAGCTGAGGATCGGCGACCAGGTCGTGAGCGCGTCGCGCACCGTGACGCTCGAGGACATCGAGACGTTCGCGCAGTTCACCGGCGACACGTTCTACGCGCACATGGACGAGGCCGCGGCATCCGCCAACCCGTTCTTCCCCGGTCGCGTCGCCCACGGCTACCTGCTCGTCTCCTGGGCCGCAGGTCTCTTCGTCGATGCGGCGCCGGGGCCGGTGCTCGCGAACTCGGGCCTCGAGAACCTGCGCTTCGTGACGCCCGTCTCGCCCGGCGACTCGATCCGCGTCGAGCTCACGGCGAAGCAGATCACGCCGCGCGAGACCGATGAGTACGGCGAGGTGCGCTGGGACGCGGTGCTGCGCAACCAGAACGACGAGCTCGTGGCGTCGTACGACGTGCTCACGCTCGTGGCGAAGGAGCTCGTGCCGGCCGAGAGCCCGACGTCGTGAGCGACGACGCGGTTCTGGCCGTGAGATGAGTCCCGGATGCGCAGGCCCGGTTGAGCGGCCGGGCGTGAAGCATCCTGATCGATCCTTCGAATCCGCCTGACCGATCCTTCGAATCCGTATGCCAGTTCCCCCTCATCGATGAGGGGGAACTGGCATACGGGATCTGGAACCACCCGCCATCTGGAACCACCGGCCGGTCGTCAGTGCGATCCGCTGCACGAGTGCCAGCTGCGCGCCAGGTCACCCGCGCAGCGCGAGCACGAACGGCAGCACCTCGGCGGCGCCAGCCCGGCGGAGCTCGCGCGCGGCGATCGTGAGGGTCCAGCGGCTGTCGGCCTGGTCGTCGACGAGCAGCACGCCGCCCGACGGCACGTCGAGGCCGTCGGCCGAGAAACGGTCCCAGAGGCCGGCGAGCCGGAACGCGCTGTTGCCGCCGGGCTGACCGGTCGGGCCACCGTTCCGCAACTCGAGCGCGCCGAGGTAGGGGAGGCGACCGACCTCGGCGAGGCCGCGGGCGAGCGAGTCGACGAGCAGCGGGCGCGACCGTGACGGCATCGCGATCACCGCGACCGGGCGCTCGGCCCAGCCCCAGTCGGCGAGCACGCGAACGCACGCGGCGAGCACCTGCGGTGAGACGGGAGCGTCGGTCGCACCGGCCGCGAACAGCTCTCGCAGGGTGCCGCCCCAGCCGAGATCGGTGAGCCGTGCGAGTGCCCGGCCCTCGCTCGCCTGCTCGGCCGGCGCGATGCGGCCCTTCACGGGCACGCCGAGACGGTCGGCGCCCGTCGGCCAGGCGCGGCGCGGTTCGACGGGCACGCCGACGCGGTCGAGCGATTCAGCGGCGGTGGCGGTGGCGGATGCCGCGATCTCACGTGGGAACCAGACGCCCGCGCAGTTGTCGCACCGCCCGCAGGGCGCCGCCGTGTCGTCGTCGAGGGAACGCTGCAGGAACTCCATGCGGCATCCGTCGGTCTGCTCGTAGTCGATCATGTGCTGCTGCTCGGCGAGCCGCTCGGCGGCGATGCGCTCGTAGCGTTCGGCGTCGTAGACCCACGGCATGCCCGTGGCGACCCAGCCGCCCTGTACTCGACGCACCGCGCCGTCGACGTCGAGCACCTTGAGTAGCAGTTCGAGCGGGGTCCGGCGGATGTCGACCATCGCCTCGAGCGCCGGCGTGGAGACGGGAACGTCGGAGAGAGCCCCGATGACGCGCTCGGCTCGCTCCTGGTCGGGCATCGACGCGGTCGCGAAGTAGTGCCAGATCGCGGCGTCTTCGGTGCCGGGGAGCAGGAGCACGTCGGCGCTCTCGCTCGCACGGCCCGCGCGGCCGACCTGCTGGTAATAGGCCACGGGCGACGACGGCGCGCCGAGGTGCAGCACGAAGCCGAGGTCGGGCTTGTCGAACCCCATGCCGAGCGCGCTCGTGGCGACGAGCGCCTTGACCTCGTTGCGCTTCAGCATGCCCTCGGACTCGGTGCGCTCGTCGGTGTCGGTCTGGCCCGTGTAGGCGCGCACCTCGTGCCCGCGTTCGCGCAGGAGGCGCGCGGTGTCGTTGGCGGCGGCGACCGTCAGCGTGTAGATGATGCCCGAGCCCGGCAGGTCGTCGAGGTGGCTGAGGAGCCAAGCCAGGCGGCTCGGTGAATCAGGGAGCCACAGCACCCCGAGCCGGAGCGAGGCCCGGGCGAGCGGTCCGCGGATCGTGAGCACTTCGGGGCCAGGAGCAGGCCGGGAGGCACCCCCGGCCGCGCCCTCGCCGTCGGCCGCACCCGTGCCCAGCTGCTCGGCGACGTCGGCGACGACCCGGCTGTTCGCCGTCGCGGTCGTCGCGAGCACCGGCACCTCGGCCGGCATCTGCGAGATGAGGTCGCGGAGCCGCCGGTAGTCGGGCCGGAAGTCGTGACCCCAGTCGCTGATGCAGTGCGCCTCGTCGACGACGAGCATGCCGATGCGGCGCACGAGCGCGGGCAGCTGCTCTTCGCGGAACGCCGGGTTGTTGAGCCGCTCGGGCGAGACGAGCAGCACGTCGACCTCGTCGCGGTCGAGCTGTGCGAGCACGTCTCCCCACTCGTGCGCGTTCGTCGAGTTGATGGCCACGGCCCGCACCCCGGCACGCTCGGCAGCGGCGATCTGGTCGCGCATGAGGGCGAGCAGCGGCGAGACGAGCACCGTCGGCCCCGCGCCCTGCCGTCGCAGCAGCAGCGTCGCGACGAAGTAGACCGCCGACTTGCCCCACCCGGTGCGCTGCACGACGAGCGCACGGCGGCGGCCCTCGACGAGCGCCTCGATCGCCTCGAACTGCCCGTCGTGGAACTCGGCGTCGTCGCGCCCGACGAGTTCGCGCAGGGCGGCAAGGGCCGCGGATCGGGTGTCGGCGGGCGGCGCTGCGAGGGTCATGTCCCCACTCTGGCGCACGCGACCGACAAGCGGCTGGGCGAGTCTGCGTGCCACCTCAGACGGCGAGCCGAGGAATAGGGCGATCTCCGGATGTCCCGCCCCCGCCTTAGCGAGGAGTCTCGACTCAGACACACAGGAGCAGACACATGTTGATCTCGGAAATCGCCTTTCCCCACCTCGTCGCCGCGAACGACGATCGCATCGCCCGCGACCTCGAGCGCCGCAGAGTCGCGCTGGAGCGCACGGCCGAAGCGGCCGAAGCGGCTGCGGTCGAAGCTCGTGCCGCCGTGACAGCCACGGCGCCGGCGGCGACGACCGGTCGAGCGCCCCGCCACGCGGCATCCCGCCGCCATCTGACGAACCGGATGCCGCGCCCCGCGGCCTGATCGCTTGACGGCGGCCCTCGCGCCCACCACCCTGAACCCATGAGCGAAACGACGCGTGCAGCGACTCGTGGTGCGGCCTTCTGGATCTGCTACGCGGTCACGGTCATCAGCGCGGGGGTGAGCGTCACCTACTCTGTGCTCTCCGTGATCGACGGCGGGCTCGAGGCGAGCGATGCGCTCTACGCGACCTCGCGCAGCGTGGCACTCGTCGTGATGGCACTCGTGGCGCCGATGTTCCGATCCGATGCGGGCCTGCTCGCCGTCGCGGTGGCGATGACCATCGTGCAGGGCATCGACTCGTTCATCGGTGCGGTGCAGGGCGACGTGGCCAAGACCGTCGGCCCGGCGGTGCTGTGCATCGTGACGATCGTCGCCGCGACGTTCCTCGCCCGCAGCGACCGCATCCGCAGCGAGGACTGAACGTCACTGCTCGACGAAGGAGAGCCCTGACTCCGCGCCTCCGGAACTTGCCTCCGAAAATGTTAGCTACTAACATTATGGCGTGACCAATCCCGCGGATGGCCCGGCGCAGCGTCCCTCCAAGCGCGAGCGCACCCTCGCGGCACTCGTCGAGGCAGGGCTCGAGCTGTTCGAGCAGCAGGGCTACGAAGCGACGACCGTCGCCCAGATCGCCCGCGCCGCCGGCGTCACCGAGATGACCTTCTTCCGCTACTTCGCGGCGAAGGAGCACCTCCTGCTCGACGACCCGTACGACCCGGTGCTCATCGCGGCGATCGGCGCACAGCCGCGCAGCGACCCGCCGTTCCTCCGCGCCGCTCGCGGGATCCGGGCAGCGTGGCGAGCGCTGCCCGAACCCGAGACGCCGGTGATCCGGCGGCGGGTGCGAATCGCCGCTCGAACCCCCGCGCTGCGAGGGGCGACGTGGCGTTCGACGGGCAACACCGAGCGGGCGATCGTCGAGCAACTGGTGACGGATGGTGCGGAACCCGAGGTCGCCGGTGTGGCGGCGGCATCCGTGCTCGCCGCCCTCGTAGCCGGCCTGTTCGCCTGGGCCGAACACGAGACGCAAACCCTCGCCGAAGCGATCGAGCGCGCCCTCGACGTGATCGACGTGGCATCATGAGCGCGCCAGCGCAACGCCTCGATGTGCGCGGGATCGTGCGCGAGTTCTCCGGCGGAGCCGGCGTGCACGGCATCGACCTCGCCATTGCGCCAGGCGAGATCCACGCGATAGTGGGGCTCAACGGTGCGGGCAAGACCACGCTCATGCGGCTCGTGCTCGGGATGCTCCGGCCGGAAGCGGGAACCGTCAGTATCGACGGGGTGCACCTGCAGGATGCGCCGGCGGCGTTGTGGGCCGGAGTGGGGCAGCTGGTGGAGCATCCACTCGCCTACGCCGAACTCGACGGCCGCTCGAACCTCGTCGTCGCCGCACGCCTGCACGGCATCGGGCGGCGGCACGCCGGCGAGGTCGCCGACCGGGCCATCGCGGAGTTCGACCTCGCCCGGTATGCCGAGGTGCGGGCCAGCCGCCTCTCGCTCGGCAACCTCCAGCGGGTCGGGCTCGCGGCCGCTCTCCAGCACGAGCCGCGGCTCGTCGTGCTCGACGAGCCGACCAACGCGCTCGATCCGGCGGGGGTGATCCTGCTCCGCGAAGCGCTCCTGCGTCGAGCCGCGGCGGGCGCCGGCATCCTCGTGTCGAGCCACCACCTCGACGAGGTCGCGCGCATCGCCGACCGCATCACCGTCATCAACGCCGGTCGCGCGATCGGCGCACTCGACCCCGAGGGCATCGATCTCGAGCGGGCGTTCTTCGCGATGCTGCACGCCGACGACCTCGAACGGCCGGCGGCATGAGCGCCCTGTTCGGCACCGCGGTGGCCGTCGAGGCCCAGAAGGCGCTCGCGTCGCGGGTCATGATCTCCATCGCCGCGCTCGTCGTCGGCGGCATCGCCGTGCTCTCCGTCGGCATGCTGCTGGGCGCAGCGACGGGCGACGAACAGATCCTCGCGAAGATGGGCCCACTCGCGAGCGTCGGCGGCTGGGCCGCGCTCGTGGGCGTCGTCGCGCAGATCACCGCCGCCGGCGGAGTGGTGGCGTTCGGCGTGGCGCTCAGCTGGATGTTCGGCCGCGAGTTCGCCGACGGGACCGTCGGCGGCCTCTTCGCCCTCCCGGTGCGTCGCTCGACGATCGCCCTCGCGAAGCTCACGGTGTACTTCATGTGGGCCGTCGGCGTTGCCATCCTGCTCGCTGCGGTGGTCGCGGTCATCGGCCTCGCGTTGGGCTACGGCTCGACGGATGCCTCGGGCCTCGGCGAGCTCGTGCGCATCCCGGTGCTCGTGGTGCTGACCGCACTCCTCTGCGTGCCGGCGGCGTGGGTCGCCACCATCGGACGAGGGCTGCTCCCCGGCATCGGCGCGACGGTCGTGCTCGTGGTGATCGCGCAGGTCTTCGCGGTCGTCGGCATCGGCGAGTGGGTGCCGCTCGTGGCGCCGGCGCTCTGGGCGATCACGCCCGATGCCGTGCCGGTCGCGAGTCTCTTCCTGGTGCCGTCGGTGCCGCTCGTGTTCGGGGTGCTGTGCGCACTGGCGTGGTCGCGCCTGCAGCTCGACCGCTGAGGTGGCGCCGGTCGAGTGCTGAGCGCCGGCGAGCGAATCGAGACCTTGCGCGTGTGGGTCTCGGTACGCGCCCTCCTTCGTGGAGCGCTATTCGACGGGAGGGTACTCCGCCGCCCAGTCGATCGCCGCGCGCTCCTCACCGAGCGGGAACACGCGGAAGCCGCCCGGCACGAGGCCGCCGAACGCCGTCGCCACACCGGCGAGCACGTCGTGGTCGGTCACGATCGCCGCGCGACCCCAGCTCGACAACGGCAGGCCGACGAGCTTCGCGTCCTCCCACATGGCGCCGAGCGAGAGGTGGTCGAAGTCGTCGCCCAGCACGGCCACCACGTTGACGTGCTCATGCTCGGCGAGGACGGCTTCGATCGCGGGAACGAGCACGGCGCGGTAGTCGGCGGCATGGATGGTGCCGATGGCCCGGAACCCGATGACGCCCTCGGGCAGGTCTGCGATCGGCTCGATCATGCCGGACCCCGTTCGATGAGTTCCTCGATGCGGTTCGACGTCGGCATGCGCAGACCGTCGAGGGCGATCGCGATCACGTCGCCGGCGAGCCGGTCGGCATCCTCCTTGCCGCCGGGCCGGTACCACTCGACGATCGAGTTGATCATGCCGAAGGCGAGGCGGGCGACGACGCTCGGGTCGATGTCGGAGCGGAGGCTGCCCTCGGCCTGCGCGTCCTCGACGAGCGAGGTGACGGCCCGGTCGAATGCGCGCCGACGCGCGAGGGCGCGCCGCTCGACCTCGGTGTTGCCGCGCACGCGCAGCAGGAGCGTCACCGATGGCAGCTTCTCGACGAGAACATGCACGGCGCCGCCGAGCACTGCCTCGAGACGGTCGGCGGCGCGGCCCCGCGTGGCAGCGGATGCGCCGAGCACTCCCTCGAGGGCGCTGAGGGCGTCGTCGAGGGCCCGCTCGAGGATCTCGTCCTTCGAGGCGAAGTGGTGGTAGATCGCCGACTTCGAGAGCCCCAGGCGGTCGGCGAGCACGCCCATCGAGGTCGCGTCGTAGCCGTACTGGTTGAAGGCGGCGACGGCGACGTCGAGGATCCCCTGCTGGTCGTACCCGGGGCGCCCGCGTCGAAGTGAACCGTTGTCAGACATCGCCCTCATCTTCGCATCCGCCTGCGCCGAGAGGACGCAACTCGTCGCTTCGACGCCGGTATTGCGACAACTGGCGTCGTCTCGAGGCAGCCGCGGTGCTCATTGGCCGCGCAGGTCGTAGACCCGCTTGTACTTGCCCTCGCTGCGGGGGAGGGCTCCCGGCTCCTCCAGTTGCACGGCGACGGTCGAGCCGATGCCCTCCTTGATGCGCTTGGCGAGCACGACCGTGGCGGCCTGGCAGACCTCGACCGAGAGGTCGGGGTGGCGCTCGATGCGCACGGTCATGTCGTCCATGGTGCCGGTGCGGCGCAGCTCGAGGATGAAGTGCGGCGTGAGCTGCTCGATGCCGAGCACGATCTCCTCGATCTGCGTGGGGAAGAGGTTCACGCCGCGCAGGATGATCATGTCGTCGTTGCGGCCCGTGATCTTCTCGATGCGGCGCATGCCGGGCCGGGCGGTTCCGGGCAGCAGGCGCGTGAGGTCGCGCGTGCGGTATCGGATGACCGGGAAGGCCTCCTTCGTGAGCGAGGTGAAGACGAGCTCGCCCATCTCGCCGTCGGCGAGCTGGGCGCCCGTGTCGCCGTCGATGATCTCGGGCAGGAAGTGGTCCTCCCAGAGGTGCGGGCCGTCCTTCGTCTCGAGGCACTCGTTGCCGACGCCGGGGCCCATGACCTCGCTGAGGCCGTAGATGTCGAGGGCGTCGACGCCGAGGCGCTGCTCGAGCTCGTGGCGCATCTCGTTCGTCCACGGCTCGGCGCCCAGCACGGCGACCTTCAGCGAGGTCGAGCGCGGGTCGATGCCCTGCTCGACCATGCAGTCGGCGATCGTCAGCAGGTAGCTCGGCGTGCAGAGGATCGCGTCGGGCTCGAAGTCGAGGATGAGCTGCACCTGGCGCGCGGTCTGGCCGCCCGACATCGGGATGACGGTCGCGCCGAGCTTCTCGATGCCGGCGTGCGCCCCGAGGCCGCCGGTGAAGAGCCCGTAACCGTAGGCGTTGTGCACCTTCATGCCGGGCCGGATGCCGCTGGCCCGAAGAGACCGCGCGATGAGCGTCGCCCAGCGGTCGAGGTCGCCCTTCGTGTAGCCGACGACGGTGGGCCGCCCCGTGGTGCCGCTCGAGGCGTGGATGCGGGCGACCTGCTCCATCGGCACGGCGAACATGCCGAACGGGTAGGTCTGGCGCAGGTCCTCCTTGGTCGTGAAGGGCAGCTTCACGACGTCGGCGAGCGAGCGGATGTCGCGGGGGTGCACTCCGGCCTCGTCGAACTTCTTCGTATACAGCGGCACGTTGTCGTAGGCGTGCTGCACGGTCTGCTTCAGTCGCTCGAGCTGGAGCGCCTCGACCTCGGCGCGGGTCATCCGCTCTTCGGGGTCGAGGTCTTCGGGCGCCGCCGGAGCGAGACCGGAGATGGAGGGGGAGGTGGTCGTCGTCGACACGGTGGCTCCTGGTGGCGGGTCAGATGGTGCGGTTGGTGGAGATCGAGCGGCCGCGGAACTCGGCCACGGCGTCGCCCTGGTCGTCGACGACCGTGACGTCGTAGAGGCCGGTGCGGCCGCTGCGCGCGCGTCGCCGTGCGGTGGCCGTGAGGGTCTGCCCTGCCTCGGTCGACTTCAGGAAGGTGATGTCGGCCCCCGCCGCGACGGTGATCGTGTGGTCTTCGTTGCACGCGATGGCGAAGGCGGTGTCGGCGAGCGTGAAGACGAAGCCGCCGTGGGTGATGTGGAAGCCGTTCGTCATGTCGTCGCGCACCCGCATCGAGACGACCGCGTGGCCCGGCTCGTCGACCTCGACGATCATGCCGAGGGCCGCTGAGGCCTGGTCGCGCTGCATCATTGCGCGAGTGGGAGTGGTCGCGGCATCCGCCATGTGAAGCTCCTCGTCGAGTTCATGCGTTCGCGCGCCGTTGCTGTGGCGCTCGAGATGACTATATACTAACTGAACGATCGGTTAGTAATGCCGAATCCAGAGACACAGGAGTCGACGATGACCTCTCCAGCAGACCTCAGCGTGGTCGATCCGGAGCTCTCCGCCGAGGAGGCCCGGTTCGCCGACCTCATCGCCGCCGACTCCCGCATCGAACCTCGCGACTGGATGCCCGACGCGTACCGCAAGACGCTGATCCGGCAGATCAGCCAGCACGCGCACTCCGAGATCATCGGCATGCAGCCCGAGTCGAACTGGATCACGCGCGCCCCGAGCCTCAAGCGCAAGGCGATCCTCATGGCGAAGGTGCAAGACGAAGCGGGCCACGGGCTCTACCTCTACTCGGCGGCGCAGACCCTCGGCATCACGCGTGAAGAGATGATGGACCAGCTCATCACCGGTCGCGCGCGCTACTCGTCGATCTTCAACTACCCGACGCCGACGTGGGCCGACATGGGGGCCATCGGATGGCTCGTCGACGGCGCCGCGATCTGCAACCAGGTGCCGCTCTGCCGCGCCTCGTACGGGCCGTACGGCCGGGCGATGGTGCGCATCTGCAAAGAGGAGTCGTTCCACCAGCGGCAGGGGTTCGAGATCCTGCTCGAGCTCG
The DNA here is from genome assembly GCF_001427265.1 of Agromyces sp. Root1464. Taxonomy (NCBI): domain Bacteria; kingdom Bacillati; phylum Actinomycetota; class Actinomycetes; order Micrococcales; family Microbacteriaceae; genus Agromyces; species Agromyces sp. Root1464. The sequence continues at coordinate 1,827,603 of NZ_LMFU01000002.1, read as the reverse complement.
TGCAGGGCACCGACGCCCAGCGGCAGATGGCGCAGGACGCCGTGAACCGCTGGTACTGGCCCGCGCTGCAGATGTTCGGCCCGCCCGACGACCAGTCGCCCAACTCCGCGCAGTCGATGGCGTGGAACATCAAGCGCTTCTCGAACGACGAGCTGCGCCAGCGCTTCGTCGGCATGCTCGTGCCGCAGGCCGAGGTCATGGGCGTGACGCTGCCCGACCCGAACCTGCGCTTCAACGAGGAGACCGGCGAGTACGACATGAGCGAGATCGACTGGACCGAGTTCGAAGAGGTGCTCGCCGGGCGCGGCCCGGCGAACGCCGAGCGCATCCGCCGACGCCGCGAGGCGCACGACGACGGCGCCTGGGTGCGCGAGGCTGCGCACGAGTACGCCCGCAAGCAGGCCGAGCGCGAGCTCGCAGGGGCGGTGGCCTGATGTCGACACCCGGTGAGATCGGCACCGAGGCCTGGCCCCTCTGGGAGGTCTTCGTGCGCGCCAACCGCGGTCTCTCGCACGTGCACGTCGGGTCGCTTCACGCGCCCGACGCCGACATGGCCGTGCGCAATGCACGCGACCTCTACACCCGTCGCAACGAGGGCATCTCGATCTGGGTCGTGCCCGCCGACGCGATCACCACGAGCGACCCCGACGCGAAGGGCGCCTTCTTCGAGAGCCCCGCCGGCAAGAACTACCGCCACGCGGTCTACTACACGAAGAGCGAAGGGGTGAAGCACCTGTGAGCGGCGCCGACCTCGACCCGCACGGCGACGTCCACGGCGACGTCTCCGTCGATCGACTCGCGCTCGCCGACGAGCTCGCGGGCACCGCGGCCGACGGCAGCACGGCGGTCGCATCAGCGGATGCCGCGGAGTACGCACTGCGCCTCGGCGACGACGCCCTCGTGCTCGCCCAGCAGCTCGGCATGTGGATCGCCCGCGCGCCCGAGCTCGAAGAGGACGTCGCGCTCGGCAACATCGCCCTCGACCTCATCGGGCACGCCCGCTCGCTGCTGCACTACGCCGGCACCGCGAGTGGTCGCAGCGAAGACGACCTCGCCTACTGGCGGGATGAGCCCGACTGGCGCAACGCCTGGCTCTTCGAGCAGCCGAACGGCGACTTCGCCCACACGATCGCGCGTCAGCTCGCGGCATCCGTCTACCTGTTCGAGCTGTATTCGCGGCTCGTGGACTCGGCCGACCCGACCCTCGCGGCGATCGCCGCGAAGTCGGTGAAGGAGGTCGACTACCACCGCGACCACGCGACGCAGTGGGTCCTGCGGCTCGCGGGCGGCACCGAGGAGTCGCGTCGCCGCATGCTCCTCGCGATCATCGACGTCTGGCCCTACGTCGACGAGCTGTTCGACGACGACGAGCTCGTCGAGCGCCTCGCCGCGGCGGGGATCGCGGTGCTGCCGTCGACGCTGCGCCCGGCGTTCGACGCCGTCATCGACGAGGTCTTCACCGAGGCCGTGCTCGAGCGGCCGGCCGGCCGCACCGCGTTCATCGCCTCGGGCGGCGGCCGTCGCGGCAGCCACACCGAGCACCTCGGGCCGCTCCTCGCCGAGATGCAGGTGCTCGCCCGGGCTCACCCGGGGGCGTCGTGGTGACCGCGGCAGTGGCGCAGCGCGCCGAGGCATCCGCTGCATCCGTCGCGCGGCCGGTGCCGAGCGATCCCGCGGCCGCGCGCGCGTGGGAGGTCGCGGCGACCGTGACGGACCCCGAGATCCCCGTGCTCACGATCGAGGACCTGGGCGTGCTGCGCTCGGTCGAGATCGGCGACGACGGCGCCGTTCGCGTGCAGCTGACGCCGACGTACAGCGGATGTCCCGCGCTCGACGCCATGCGCGACGACGTGCTGCTCGCGCTCACGCACGCCGGGTACGACGACGTTCGCGTCGATCTCGTGCTCGCACCCGCGTGGACCACCGATTGGATGAGCGAAGCGGGCAAGGAGAAGCTGCGCACTTACGGCATCCAGGCGCCGACCGGCAGCGCCGCCGCTCGCCGGGCCGGGCCCGTACGCGTGCAGCTCGCCGTGAAGTGCCCCCGTTGCGACTCGCTCAACACCCGCGAACTCGCCCGCTTCGGCTCGACGTCGTGCAAGGCCCTCTACGAGTGCCGCGACTGCCTCGAGCCGTTCGACTACTTCAAGGTGCTCTGATGGCCGCCCGCAACCTGGGGTCGACGGCGACCCCGACGGCGACGTCGGCGGATGCCGCCGTCGCTTCGGCGTTCCTGCAGAGCACGGTCGGCGGCGAGCACGTCGCCAAGCGCCGACGTGCGCGCTTCCACTCGCTCGAGGTCGCCGAGGTGCGCCCGCTCACGGCCGATGCCGTCGAAGTCACCTTCGCCGTGCCCGACGAGCTCGCCGACGACTACACCTACCTGCCCGGCCAGTACGTCGCGCTCCGCAAGGACTTCGACGGGCACGAGCTGCGACGCAGCTACTCGATCTGCCGCCCGCCGGTACGCGGCAGCGTCTCGGTCGCGATCAAGCGCGACCTCGGCGGGCTCTTCTCGACGTGGGCGAACACCGAGCTCGTCGCCGGCGACCGGCTCGACGTGATGAGCCCGCAGGGCACGTTCACCTCCACCCTCGACGCGCTCGACGGCAAGCACGTCGTCGGCATCGCTGCGGGGTCGGGCATCACCCCGCTCATGGCGCTCGCCCACACGGTACTGTCGCGCTCCGCGACATCCGAGTTCGAGCTCGTCTACACGAACCGCTCGACGCTCGACGTGATGTTCCTCGAGGAGCTCGCCGAGCTGAAGGACCGCTACCCGTCGCGACTCGCGCTGCACCACGTGCTCTCGCGCGAGCAGCGCACGGCGCCGCTCCTGTCGGGGCGCATCGACGCCGAGAAGCTCGACCGCATGCTCGACGTGCTCATTCGCCCCGAGACGGTCGACGAGTGGTTCCTCTGCGGCCCGTTCGAGCTCGTGCAGCTCGCGCGCGACACGCTCGAGGCGCGCGGGGTTCCCGCCAAGCACGTGCGCTACGAACTCTTCACGACCGACGCCGACCGGGTCGAGCCGCGCCACGGCCGCCCGGTCGTGGTCGAGCGCGGCGAGCCGACGGTCGCGATCGAGTTCACGCTCGACGGCCAGTCGACGAGCGTCGAGAGTCCCGTGAGCGCGAACGAGTCGATCCTCAACGCGGCGCTGCGCGTGCGGCCCGACGTGCCGTTCGCGTGCGCCGGAGGAGTGTGCGGCACGTGCCGTGCGCGCGTCATCGAGGGCAGCGTCGCCATGACCGAGAACTACGCCCTCGAACCCGACGAGCTCGAGCGCGGCTACGTGCTCACGTGCCAGTCGCACCCCAAGTCCGACCGGGTCGTCGTCGACTACGACGTCTGACGCCGATACCCTGCGAACGGGTCGACGGAGACCCCGCGAACGGAGCATCATGATCGAACTCACCGTGACCGACGGCGTGGCCGAGGTCGTGCTGAACGCCCCTGAGAAGCTCAATGCGCTCGACGAATCGGCGATCGGAGAGCTCGCAGCGGCCTACGCCGAAGCCGAGCGGATGGCGCAGGCCGGCGACATCCGCGCGCTCGTGCTGCGCGGCGAGGGGCGCGCCTTCTGCGCCGGTCGCGACATCTCGGGCGTCGACCCGCGCGAGGACGACGTGCTCGGCTACCTCGGCGGCCTCGTCGAGCCGCTCCTGCAGCGCATGGCCGGCATCGCCGTGCCGACGTTCGCGGTCGCGCACGGAGCATGCCTCGGCGTCGGCCTCGGCCTGCTCATCGCCACCGACATCGTCTACGTCGCCGACACCGCGAAGGTCGGCTCGCCGTTCGCGAACCTCGGGGCGACGCTCGACTCGGGCGGCCACGCGCTCTTCGTCGAGCGACTCGGCGCGCACCGCACGATGGACCTCATCGTCACGGGCCGGCTCATGTCGGGCGCCGAAGCGGTCGCGGCCGGCCTCTTCTCGCAGGTCTTCGCCGCCGACGAGGTGACGGATGCCACCCGCTCCGCGGCCCGTGCCGCGGCATCCGGAGCCACGCAGGCCTTCATCGCCTCGAAGCGCCTCGTCGCCGCGCTTCGCGACGACCGGCTCGGACTCTGGGCATCGATGGCCGAGGAGAACCGCGCGCAGGCCGCCCTCTGCGACACCGCCGACTACCGTGAGGGCTTCGCGGCGTTCCAGGAGAAGCGCAAGCCCGAGTTCACCGGGCGCGGCTGAGCCCTGCACTTCAATTCGGGCTGGCGTGCCGGGGTTCTGAATCGGTCGACGTTCCTGATTCGGGTATGCCAATTCCCCCTCATCGATGAGGGGGAACTGGCATACCGAACAGCGGGATGCACGTGTTGCGAGGTGCGGCTTCTGCCCTGCCGGTCAGCGACCCGTCTGATCGTGCTCGGCGATGTCGCGGTCGAGGTCGTCCTCGATGAGCAGATCGCGGCGCACGTGATCGCTGCGGTACGCCGAGCGGCCGAGCATGTGCGCGGTCATCGGCTGGGTGAGCAGCTGGAACGTCATCACGAGCACCACGGTGGTGAGCACGCCCCATGTCGGCACCTGGACGACGATCGCGGCGAGCACGGTCGCGAGGCCCAGCACCTGCGGCTTCGTCGCGGCGTGCAGCCGGGTCAGCACGTCGGGGAAGCGCACGATGCCGATGCCCGCGGCCATCGAGAGGAACGCGCTCACCAAGATCAGGAGCCCGACAGCGATCTCGGCCGCGCTCACGAGGCATCCTGCTTCGCCATGAACCGTGCGATCGAGATCGAGCCGACGACCGCGAACATCGCGAGCACGAGCATGACCACGAGGGTGTCGGTGTGCTTGTTGATCGCCATCTCGGCGCCGAGCGCGCAGATCGCGATGGCGAGCAGCACGTCGGTCGCGAGCGCCCGGTCGAGGATCGACGGCCCGCGGATGATGCGGTAGACGGCGGCGAGCGCGCCGATGCCGAACATGATGCCCGCCAGCAGGCTGACGATCTGGAGGAAGGTCATGAGTCCGATCCCTTCGACTTCGGGCTGAGCGCACGGCGTTCGCGACGGGCCTCGCGCACCGAGACGGCCTGGGCGTGGGTGCCGATCGCGAGCACGATGCGCTCCTCGGTGCCGAGCACGGCGCTGCGCACTCGATCGATGTCGGCGTGGGTACGGGTGCCGAGGGCGTGCAGGTAGAGCAGCCCGCGCTCGCGGTCGATGTCGACGACGACCGTGCCCGGCACGACCGAGATGGCCTCGGCCGTCAGGGTCGTGACGAGGTCGGAGCGGGTCAGCAGTTGCACGGCGATGATCGAGTTCATCGGCTTCCAGCGCGGGTCGATCGCGAGCACCGCGACCTGCAGCGACGCGACGGTCACGTCGAACATCATGCGGAGGCCGAGCAGGAGGCCCCGCCACGGGTTGAACCGGCCGCTCAGCAGCACGGGCGGCAGGTAGAGCACCCGGGTCACACCGATCGCCAGCAGGATGCCGGTCACGACCGTGAGCACGGTGACCTGGTCCCAGAGGAACACCCACAGGAAGACGAGGGCGACGAGGAGCGGCAGCTGCCGCCAGACCGAGCGCCAGCGCGAGACATCCGCTGCAGCATGCGTCATCGGATGCCTCCCGGGAAGACGAGGGACACGTACGCACCGGCATCGAGGAGGTCTGCGGCGGCGCGACCGGTGAGCTCGAAGAGCGGGCCGGCGAACACCGTGAGGCAGACCGTGAGCATCACGAGCGCGCTCGTCGCGACGACCATGAGCACGGGCGTGGTGCGGGTCGCGGTGACCGTGGCGCCCTCGGGGGCCTCGAGCACGGAGCCGAGCAGCACCGACTCGTAGCCCTCGAGCTCGCGCCGGCCGCGCCAGAACGCCATGTTCCAGAAGCGGGTGAGCGCGTAGAGCGTGATGAGCGAGGTGACGGCGCCCGCGGCGATGACGATCCAGACGAGCCAGGCGTTCGCGGGATCGGCCGCGGCCTCCTCGCCGCCCGCGAGGAAGAGCCCGGTCTTGCCGAGGAAGCCGGAGAACGGCGGGATGCCGCCGAGGTTCAGCGCAGGGATGAAGAACAGCACGCCGAGGAGCGGCGAGGCCTTCAGGAGGCCCGCGAGCCGGTTGATCGACGTCGCGCCGCCGAACCGTTCGATGAGACCGGTCGTGAGGAACAGGGTCGTCTGCACCGTGATGTGGTGCACGACGTAGTAGATGGTCGCCGTGTAACCGAGTTGCGACCCGAGCGCGATGCCGAAGATCATGTAGCCGATGTGGCTCACGAGCGTGAACGAGAGCAATCGCTTGATGTCGGCCTGGGTGAGCGCACCGAGGATGCCGATGAGCATCGTGAGCCCGCCGATCACCATGAGCAGCACCGTGACGTCGCTCTCGGTGAAGATCACCGTCTCGGTGCGGATGATCGCGTAGACGCCGACCTTCGTGAGCAAGCCGGCGAACACGGCGGTGACCGGCGCTGGCGCCGTCGGGTACGAGTCGGGCAGCCAGAACGAGAGCGGGAACACCGCGGCCTTGATGCCGAAGGCGATGAGCAGCAGCAGGTGCAGCATGAGCTGCACGTCGCCCGGCAGCTCGGCGAGGCGCACCGAGAGCTGCCCGATGTTCACGGTGCCGGTCGCCCCGTAGATGAGGGCGATCGCGCTCAGGAAGAAGAGCGAGGAGACGAGGCTCACGATGATGTAGGTGACGCCCGCTCGGATGCGCTCGCCCGTGCCGCCGAGGGTGAGCAGCACGTAGCTCGCCGACAGCAGGATCTCGAAGCCGACGTAGAGGTTGAACAGGTCGCCCGCGATGAACGCGTTGAAGACTCCGGCCGACAGGATCAGGTACGAGGGGTGGAAGATCGACACCGGCGTCTCGCGATGCTGGTCGGCGATGCCCTGCCCGACCGAGTACACGAGCACGACGAGCAGCATGATCGCCGAGATGACGAGCATGATCGCCGAGAGCCGGTCGACGACGAGGGTGATGCCCCACGGGGCATCCCACCCGCCGATGTAGACGATGGCCGGGCCGTTCGCGTCGACCGAGACGAGCAGCACGGCGGCGATCACGGTGACCGCGGCGAGCACGCCGAGGCTCACGGTCATCTGGGCGCGGCGACGGCGGCCGAGGATCAGCGCGGTGGCCGCCCCGAGCAGGGGCAGCAGCACGACGAGGGGCACGAGCACGGCGGTCACCGCTTCGCCTCCTCATCGCGATCGCGGGCGGATGCCTCGAGCTCGAGGTCTTCGTCGGGTTCCTCGTCACTCGCGTCGATGAGGTCTTGGATGGCCTGGTCGTCGGCCGCCGAACTGCGGATGAGGTCGGCCGCCTCTTCGGCGTCTTCGGCGATCTCCGCCGCGTCGTCGACGAGGTCGCCCTCGGCACCGAGCTGCGCGAGCCACCAGGAGCGGTAGATCAGGGCGAGCATGAACGCCGTGATGCCGAGGTTGATGACGATGGCCGTGAGCACGAACGCCTGGGGGAGCGGGTCGGAGATCTCGTCGGGGTCGACGCCCTCGCCGAGGATCGGCGCGAGGCCCGGAGCGCCGCTCATGAGGTAGATGAGGATGTTGACGGCGTTGCCGACGAGCAGGAAGCCGATGAGCACCCGAGTGAGGCTGCGCTCGAGCATGATCGAGACACCGGCGCCGAAGAGCACGGCCATGAGGATGACGAGGGTCAACGAGGCGGTCATGGGCGGGCCTCCTCGGGCTGCGGCAGGCGGGCGCCGTCGCGGTACTCGACGCCGTCGGCGTGCTCGACGCCTTCGTCGTGCTCGGCGGCGCCCTCGCCGTCACCGGTCGTGAAGTCGCCATCGCCGTCGTCGGCGGTCTGCCGCTCCTCCTGGCGGTCGACCTCGCCGCCGAGCGAGCGCAGGATGTCGAGCACGAGGCCGACGACCACGAGGTAGACGCCGATGTCGAAGAGCGTGGAGGTGCCGATCGAGATCGTGCCGAGCAACGGCACCTCGGTCTCGAACCAGGCGGACTCGAACACGGGGCCGCCGAAGAGCAGCGAACCCGCGGCGGTGCCGGCGGCGAGCAGCAGGCCCGTGCCGAGCAGGCGGCCCGCATCGACGGGGGCTGCCTCGCCGAGTTCGTAGCGGCCGCCCGCGAGATAGCGGGCGACGAGGGCGAGGCCGGCGAGCAGGCCGCCGGCGAAGCCGCCGCCGGGCGCGTTGTGCCCCACGAAGAGGAGGAAGACCGAGACGATGATCGCGGGGTGGAACAGCAGGCGCACGAGCACCTCGATGAGGATCGAGCGGTTGCGCGGCGAGATCGTGCGACCGGCCAGGAGCCAGGTCTGCCGGGTCTCGGCGGCCTCGCCCGCGGCATCCGTCTCGCCTGCGGTGTCGGCGAGGCTCGTGCGGGGTGCGCGGATCGACCAGGCGGGCTCGGGAACCGGTGTCAGCCGGTCGCGGCGATTGACGAGCCCCTCGACATGGTCGAGGCGGGGTGCGCCGCCGGTGCGGCCCGAGACGAAGATGAGGCTCGCGACGCCGGTCGCCACCGCGACGAGCACCGAGATCTCGCCGAGGGTGTCCCATGCGCGGATGTCGACGAGCATGACGTTCACGATGTTCTTGCCGTGCGCCTCGAGCGCGAGCGCCGGCAGGCCCTCGGCGATCGTCGGCTCGATGCGGGCGCCGAGGGCGACGAGGCCGAGCACGCCCATGACGATGCCGGCGAGGGCGCCGATGATGCCGCGCGCGAGCTTGTGCACCGGCGGGTTGCGCTGGGCGATCTGCTTCGGCAAGCGCCGCAGCACGAGGACGAACACGACGAGCACGATGGTCTCGACGAGGGCCTGGGTCAGCGCGAGGTCGGGCGCGCCCGACATGCCGAACAGCAGCACGAGGCCGTAACCGGTGACGCTCACGAGCAGCACCGCCGTCATGCGCTGGCGCACCGTCGCCGCGGCGATCGCGGCGACCGCCATGACGAAGGCGAGGAACGGCTGGGCGGGATAGTCCCACAGGCGGATCTCGCTCGGCCACGAGGTGTTCAGGATCGAGAGCGTTCCGAGGCCGCCGATGAAGACCGCGACGATGATCGCGAGATAGCCGGGCAGGCCGCGCGACTGGATCGTCGTGGTGACCGTCGCGGCGAGCCGATCGACGATGGAGACGATGCCGAGGTAGCCGCGGGCGGAGTCGAGCACCGGCGCCACGGATGCCTGCAGGCGGGCGACTCGCTGACGGCCCCAGACCAGCAGCGCGCCGAGGGCGAAGACGACGGCCGAGATCGCGAGGGCCGGCTCGAGGCCGTGCCAGAGGGCGAGGTGGTAGTCGTGGCTGCCGGGCAGCTCGTCGGCGTAGGCCGCGAGCAGCGGCTCGATGAAGGTGATCGCGAAGGCCGCGACGATGCTCGCGCCGGCGAGGAGGCCGGGCGCCACCGCGATCGCGGGGCTCGGGGCGTGCAACGGGCAGTCCGCGACATCCTGCTTCGAGGAGAAGGCGCCCCAGACGAAGCGCACCGAGTAGGCGACGGTGAGCACCGAACCGGCGAAGGCCGCGATGAGGGCGATCCACGCCCAGGCGTCGCCCGCCGCGACCGCGTCGAGGAACGCCGTGAACACGGCCTCCTTCGCGACGAAGCCGAGCAGCGGCGGCACGCCTGCCATCGATGCGGCTGCGACGATGCCGATCGTCGCGATCACGGGCATGCGCCGGCCGACGCCCGAGAGTTTCCGCCAGTCGCGCGTGCCCGCCGCGTGGTCGACGATGCCGACGACCAGGAACAGGGTGGCCTTGAAGAGGGCGTGGGCCAGGAGCAGGGTGACGCCCGCGAGCGCCGCGTCGCGGGTGCCGAAGCCCGTGACCATGACGAGGAAGCCGAGCTGGCTCACGGTGCCGTAGGCGAGGAGCAGCTTCAGGTCGTACTGGCGCAGCGCCCGCCAGCCGCCGACGAGCATCGTGAGCGCACCGAGCCCGACGACGATCGGGTGCCACACCTCGAGGTCGGCGTAGCCGGGGGCGAGGCGGGCGACGAGGTAGACACCCGCCTTCACCATGGCGGCGGCGTGCAGGTAGGCGCTGACGGGGGTCGGCGCGGCCATCGCGGCCGGGAGCCAGAAGTGGAACGGCACGAGTGCGCTCTTGGAGATCGCGCCGAGCAGCACGAGCGCGATGGCCCACTCGCCGGCCGCGCCCGTGACGGGGTTCGCGATGAGCTCGGAGAGCGAGGTCGTGCCGCCGTCGACGGCGAGGATGACGAGGCCGACGAGCATCGCGAGCCCGCCGAACGTCGTGACCGTCAGTGCCTGCAGCGCGGCACCGCGGCTCTCTTTGCGACCGGTGTAGTGGCCGATCAGCAGGTAGGAGAGCACGCTCGTGGCCTCCCAGAACGTGAACAGGATGAACACGTCGTCGGCCGTGACGAGGCCGAACATGACGCCGGCGAAGGCGAGGAGGAGGGCCGCGAATCGGCCGAGCGCGGGCTCGTCGTCGGCGAAGTAGTGCATGCAGTAGAGCAGCACGAGGGCGCCGACGCCCGTGACGATGAGGGCGAGGAGGAGGGCGAGCGCGTCGAGCCGGAAGCTCAGCGCGATGTCGAGGGTGGGGATCCACGGCACGATCTCGACGACGGGGGTGCCGGCGAGGATGCCCGGCATCCAGGTGCGCAGCAGCACGAAGACGGCGGCGGGCAGCAGCGCGATGACGGCGAACACCCGGCGCCCGAGCCACTTCGCGAGCAGCGGCGTGACGAGCGCGGCAACCGCGAAGGCAGCGAGGCTGGCGATCATTCACCCTCCTCGCGCTCGCACCGTCCGCCCAGTTTATCGGCAGGCGGGTTTCACGCCCGAGGCGTGTCGTATGCCGAGAGCGGAATCCAGGGGCCTTGCCTGCGACGGCGCGCTCACCGGTATCAGGCCGTCTGCGCCGCTGGCCGTTCGAGTCCTTTATGCATTTTCGGTAAAGCTCGGTAAAGCTCCAAAGATCCGCGGGCGGCAGACGAGGTCAGCGGCGGATGATGCGCCTCTCGATCGCGGCGGCGACCGCACCCGCCCGGGTGTCGACGCCGAGCTTCGTGTAGATGTGCGAAAGGTGCGACTTCACCGTGGCCTCCGAGACGAAGAGTTCCTTCGCCATCTCCCGGTTGCCGAGGCCGTGCGCGAGGAGTTCGAGCACCGCGACCTCGCGTTCGGTGACGACCGGACCGGGGGACGCGGCTCGGCGCACGAGCGTGGCCGCGACGGAGGGTGCGAGCACCGTCTCGCCCCTGGCGGTCGCACGGATGCCGGCGAACAGCTCGGGCGCCGGGGCATCCTTCAGCAGGTAGCCGCTCGCTCCGGCATCGAGGGCGCGCAGGATGTCGGCCTCGGTGGCGTACGTCGTGAGCACGAGCACGCGTGGCGGTTCGTCGAGCGCCCGCAGTTCGGCGGTGACGGCCGCGCCGCCGGGGCCTTCGCCGAGGTCGAGATCCATCAGCACGACGTCGGGCCGGGTCGCGGCGACGACCGAGCGCGCCGTGGCGAGGTCGTGCGCCTCGCCGACGACCTCGAGGTCGTCGGTTCCGGAGATGAGGGCCGAGAGGCCGGCGCGGACGACGGGGTGGTCATCGACGAGGACGACGCGCACGCTCATTCGCCCTCCAGCGGCAGCTCGACCGACACCGTCGTGCCGTCGCCGGGCCCGCTCTCGACGGAGGCTCGGCCGCCGAGCCCCGCGGCGCGATCGACGATGCCCTGCAGGCCGCGTCCCCGCCCGGGGCGACCCGGCTGTGCGCTCGATGCATCGGGCGCACGGCCGGCGGCCGAGTCGACATCGAACCCGCGGCCGTCGTCGCGCACGTCGAGCCGCACCTCGTCGGGGAGGAACGTCAGGGTCACCGCGACCCGGCGGGCACCGGAGTGCTCGATGGCGTTCGCGAGCGCGCCCCGGGCGGAGCGCAGCAGGGCGCCCGCGACATCCGTGGCGAGGGGTACCGACTCGCCGTGCACGTGCAGGCTCACCTGGGGCCCAGTGCCCGACGCGGTGCCCGCCGTCTCGTCGACGAGGCGTTGCAGCGCCGACGGCAACGCCTCGCCTGACGCGTCGTCCGCGAGCTCGACGGGCGGGAGCCCGTGCACCACGCGGCGCACCTCGGCGAGTCCGTCGCGTGCCGTCGCAGCTGCCACGCCGACGTGGTCGCGGGCGAGGTCGGGGCGCCGCTCCCAGTCCTGCTCGGTCGCGGCGAGCAGGAGCGTGATGCTCGCCAGCCGCTGCCCGACGGAGTCGTGGATCTCCCGCGAGAGCCGCTGACGCTCGGCGAGAGCGCCGGCTCGGTGCTGCGCCTGCAGCAGCTCGTGCTGCGCGTCGGTCAGCTCGTCGAGCAGGGCCTGACGGGCGGCCGACTCGCGCTGCAGCGCCCGGTAGACGAGCACGGTCACGAGTGCGATGCCGACCGGCCCGGCGATGACGGTGGGGTCGACGCCGTCGGCGATGCGCAGCTCGGCCGCGGTGACGACCGCCGTCATGAGCACGACGACGGTCACCGCGCCGCGGAACGGCAGCACCTGCAGCACGGCGAACCCGAGGGGCACGGCGCACCAGGCGAACGAGGGCGCCGCGAGCGTCAGCAGCGCCCAGAGCACGGTGACCGTGACGACCCACGCGGTCGGCCACGACGAGCGCGTCGGCAGGCGCGGCCGCAGCGAGTACGCGATCGTGAGGAGCGCGGCGCCCGTGAGCACGAGCACGCCGTCGGCGCCGAGGCCGTGACGTTCGAGGTACCGCACCGCCGAGGTGACGACGAGCACGATGAACACGAGCGCCAGCCAGCGGTCGAGCCGAGCGACGGGCGCGAGGATGCCGCGGACACCGCTCATCTCGGAGGGGCTGCGGTCGGAGACGGACATGATCGCCCAGCCTAGGCACGGCATGCTGCGCCCGGCATCATCCGATCGGCTATCCGACGGCAGCCGATCGCCCGACGCCGGATGCCACCGCCCCGGCGGAGTCTGGATGAGCACGCCGAAACCGGCACGCAGAGAAGGGGAATCCCATGAAGCGCATCATCGCAACCGCGCTCGCCGCAGCGAGCCTCACGGCTGGAGTCGCGACGGCGACGATCACGAGCGGTGCCGACGAGGCAGCGGCTGCCGAGACATCCGCTGCTCACCTCGGCGGCCAGAGCCAGGGCCGCCCCGACCGGTACGTGCTGCCGGGCGACGCCGCCGGCTCCCGCTTCGAGGGCATCGGCGTCGACGAGCGTCGGGGGCTGTTCTACGTGAGCGAGGTCACCGGCGGGGAGATCCATCGGGGCAGCGCTCGCGATGCGACGGCCGAGGAATGGCTCGCGGGCGACGGCACCGACGGCCGCTTCACGGCACGCGGCGTCACCGTCGACGGGGCGGGCAACGTCTACATCGCCGGCGGCCCGAACGGCATCGGCAACCCGGACCGCCCCGACCTCTGGGTGTACTCGGGCGAGGGCGAGCTGCTCGCCGCGCTGCGCGTGCCGGGCACCCCCGACGCCTTCCTCAACGACGTCGCGATCGGCGCCGACGGTGCCGCCTACTTCACGAACTCGAACGATCCGCAGATCTTCCGCGTCGCGCAGTCGGCCGCCGGCTGGTCGGCAGAGCTGTGGGCGGATGCCTCGGGCACGGTCGACCGCGTCGCGGGCTTCAACCTCGGCGGCATCGTGCTCTCGGCCGACCGCAGCGCGTTCGTCGTCGCGCAGGGCAACACCGGGCAGCTGTGGCGCTTCGCCACGTCGGATGGCGCGGTCTCGGCGATCGACACCCAGGGCGCCGACCTCGTGAACGCCGACGGCCTCGTGCGCCAGGGCAACGAGCTCACCGTCATCCGCAACTTCTCGAAGAAGGTCGCGACGATGCGGGTGTCGGCCGACGGTGACTCGGTGTTCGGCGTCAGCCAGCAGGCGAGCGACCCCGACCGCGTCTACACGACGGCGAAGATGCTGCGGGGTCGCCTGCTCGCGGTCGACAGCAAGTTCGACGAGCAGCCGGCGCCGTCGGGCCCGTACGACGTCGTCGGGTCGCCGTGGAGCTGATCCGGGTTCGCCGCAGCGGTGCCGTCGCGATCGTCGCGACGGCGCTGCTGCTCACCGGGTGCGCGGCGGCGCTTGAGCCGTCCGCGCCGCGCACCGCTCCGCCCTCGAGAACGCCGACACGAGAGGATGTCCAGATGACCGAGACGGCACCCCAGCTGCCCGACCCCGACGGCACGCTGCTCGCCGCGGCGTCCGTCGGCGACACGGCGACGGTCGACCTCGCCCTCCGCGCGGGCGCCGACCTCGAGGCGCGCGATGATCGTCAGCGCACGGCGCTGCTGCTCGCCGCCACCGGCGACCACGTCGAGGCCGCGAAGCTGCTCGTCGCCGCGGGCGCCGACCCCGACGCGCTCGACGACCGGCACGACACCCCGTGGCTCGTGACCGGCGTGACGGGAAGCGTCGCGATGGCCGAGGTGCTGATGCCCGCCGACCCCGACTTCACGATCGTGAACCGCTACGGCGGCATCTCGGTCATCCCGGCGGGCGAGCGCGCCCACGTCGAGTACCTGCAGCGCGTGCTGCAGACCGGCATCGACGTGAACCATGTCAACGACCTCGGGTGGACCTCATTGCTCGAGGCCGTGATCCTCGGCGACGGCGGCCCGCGGCATCAGGAGACGGTGCGCGTGCTGCTCGAGGGCGGCGCCGACCGTTCGATCGCCGACCGTGACGGCGTCACCCCGCTCCAGCACGCTCGTGCGAAGGGCTACGACGAGATCGTCGCGCTGCTCGACTGAACGTGCAGAACGGCGGATGCCCCGAGTGCGGGGCATCCGCCGTTCTTCGAGGAATCGGCTCGGCGAACCGCTAGGCCGCCGCGCCGCCCAGGTAGGCGTTGCGCACCTCGGGCAGCTCGACGAGCTCGGCGGGCGTGCCCTCGAGCACGACCCGGCCGCGCTGCATGACGACCGCGCGGTCGGCGATGCCGAACGAGGCGCGCACGTTCTGCTCGACGAGCAGCACCGCCATGCCGCGCCCGCGCAGCTCGGTGAGCACCTTCATGATCTCGGCGACGACCTTCGGCGCGAGCCCGATCGACGGCTCGTCGAGCATGATCGCCTTCGGCGAGGCCATGAGTCCCCGGCCGATCGCGACCATCTGCTGCTCGCCGCCCGAGAGCGTTCCGGCCGCTTGGCCGAGGCGCGGCTGCAGGCGCGGGAACAGCTCGAGCACGGCGGCGAGGTCGCCCTTGCCGCCGCGGCTCCAGGCGCCGAGCATGAGGTTGTCGCGCACCGACAGCGTCGGGAAGCACAACCGGTTCTCGGGCACGTGGGTGAGCCCGAGCGACGCCATCTTCTCGGTCGGCTTGCCCGTGATGTCGACGCCGTCGATCGTGACGGTGCCGGCGGTGGGGCGGATCAGGCCGTTGAGCGCTCGAAGCAGCGTGGTCTTGCCCGCTCCGTTCGATCCGACGACGGTCACGATCTCGCCGGGTGCGACCGAGAGGCTCACCTCGTGCAGGATGGCGAGCTTGCCGTAGCCCGCATCGAGGCGGTCGACTGCGAGGGTCATGCCTGGTCCTCCAGTTCCTTCAGCTCGGCCTCTGCCTCTTCGGCATCGGTGCCGAGGTAGGCGACGATGACCGCCGGATCGTTGCGCACGGACTCTGGGTCGCCGTGGGCGATGAGCACGCCGTCGTCGAGCACCGCGACCGTGTCGGCGAGCGCCATCACCTGGGCGACGTCGTGCTCGACGAGCACGATCGTGAGCCCGGCGTCGCGGAGCGCCCGGAGCAGCTGCGCGAGCAGCTCGCGCTCGCTGCCCGAGAGCCCTGCCATGGGCTCGTCGAGCAGCAGTAGCGCAGGCTCGGCGGCGAGCGCCCGGCACACCTCCATCATGCGCTGGCGGCCGAACGGCAGGTCGCCCGCGGCGAGGCCTGCGACGTCGCCGAGGCGCATCGACTCGAGGATGTCGTGCGCGATCTCCTCGTGGGCGTACTGCTCGCGGCCCTGGAGCCCGAACATGCCGCGGAGGATGCCGGCGCGGCCCTTGCGGTAGCGGCCCATGTAGACGTTGCCGACGACGTCGGTCGACGAGAACACCTGCAGGTTCTGGAACGTGCGGGTGAGTCCGGCCTCGGCGCCGACGTGAGGCTTGCGCCCCTGGATCTCCTCGCCGAGAAAACGCACCGTGCCCGAGGTCGGGGCGATCGCGCCCGTGATCATGTTGAAGCACGTCGTCTTGCCCGCGCCATTGGGTCCGATGAGGCCCATGATCTGCCCGGCGGGAACCGTGAGGGTCACGTCGTCGACGGCGACCACGCCGCCGTAGCGCTTCGTGAGCCCCGACACCTCGAGGATCGGCTGGCCGGCCTCGATCGGCGTCGAGACGGTCGGAATGCGGGCATCGGATGCCGCGGCATCCGTCGCCTCGTCGAGCCCAGCGCCCACCGAAGTCTCGCCCGGAAGCCCGCCGAAGGCGCGCGTGGGCACCTCGCCCGAGCCGCCGTCGACGGATGCCGCGGAGGAGGGCTTTGCCGAGGCGTCCGCTCGCCGCCACGTGATCGCCGCCCAGGCCGACTTCACGACCTGGTAGAGACCGCCCGGCAGCAGGATGATCACGAGGATCAGTACCAGGCCGTAGCCGATGAGCTGCACCTCGCCCGTCGCACCGGGGATGATCGCGGGGATGAGGTCGCGGAGGCCCTCGGAGAGGAGCTCGACGATGAACGCGCCGGCGACCGCGCCCCAGACCGAGCCGAGACCGCCGAGGACGACCATCAGCAGCAGTTCGACCGAGACGTGGAACTCGGCGACCTGCGGCGAGACGATCTGCACCTGGTAGGCGTAGAAGACGCCGCCGAGGCCCGCGAAGCCCGCCGAGAGCGTGAAGACCTTCACGCGCAGTGCGTAGGTGTTCACGCCGAGCGACTCGGCGGCGAGCTCGGAGTCGTTGACCGCCGAGAGCGCCCGGCCCGCCCGGGAGCGGGTGAGGTTCAGCGCGAGCACGAGTCCGATGAGCACGAACGGCGCGACGAACCAGAAGAACAGGCCATTGTTGTCGATCGGGATGCCGAAGACCTCGGGGCGCCCGTAGCCGTAGATGCCCGTCGTGCGGCCCGTGAACTCCCACTCGCGCACGGCGATCATGACGATGAAGCCGAGGCCGAGCGTCGCGAGCGCGAGGTAGTGGCCGCGAAGGCGCAGCATCGGCAGGCCGATGAGGAGCGCCGCGAGCATGGCCGCGACGACTCCGCCGACCGCGGCGACCGGGCCGGGCATCTCGAACTTCTGCAGCAGGATCGCGTGCGTGTACGCGCCGATCGCGAAGAACGCGGCCTGGCCGAGGCTCACCTGGCCGGCGAGGCCCATGAGCAGCGACAGGCCGATCGCCGGCAGCGCGAAGATCATCGAGAAGACGGCGATGTTCATCATCGACGAGCTCGCCGTGAACGGGATGATCGCGATGATCACCGCGAACGCCGCGACGCCGAGGATCGTGCCGCGGTTGTTGGGCCAGAACCCGGTCTTCGACCGCATGGCGGCCTTGTTCAGGTAGGACATCTCAGACCCTCACGGCGTTCGGGCGCAGCACGAGGCCGGCCGGTCGGATGATCAGCACGATGATGAGGATGAAGAACGCGACCGCGTCCTTCCACCCGGATGCCACGTAGCCGGCGACGTACGACTCGATGATGCCGAGCAGCAGCGCGCCGACGATCGCCGCCCGGAACGAGACGAGCCCGCCGAGCACCGCCGCCACGAACCCCTTGAGGCCGAGGAGCAGCCCGCCCGACCAGATCGAGAGGTAGATCGGCGAGGAGACCACGCCGGCCGTCGCGCCCACGAATCCCGCGATCGCGAAGGCGATGACGGATGCCGCCGCCGGCGAGATGCCGACGATGCGGGCCGCGACCGGCTGCTCGGCGCTCGCGCGCAGCGCCTTGCCCCACCGGGTCTTCTCGTAGAAGAGCAGCACGCCGCCGCCGACGACCACGAGGGCGCCGAGCATCCAGAGTTCCTGCGAGCGGATGCTGACGCCGCCGAGGGTGAGGTCGCTGCCGGGGAAGGCCGGCAGGCGCTTCGCCTCCGCTCCCCAGATGAGGAGCATGATCGCCTGTAGCAGCGTCGAGACGCCGAGGGTCAGGATGATCGAGACGAGTGTCGTCAGGTTCTTCACGCGGGCGATGACGAGCCGCTCGATGAGCACCGAGGCGAGCGTCACCGAGATGAGCGCGATGAGGATGGCGACGGGCAGGGGCAGGCCGGCCGTGACGAGCGAGATGCTGCCGAGGCCGGCCAGCGTCGCGTAGTCGCCCTGGGCGATGTTCACGACGTGCCGCACCGTGTAGGTGGCGATGAGGCCGACGGCGAGCAGGGCGTACACGGACCCTTGTGAGAGCCCTGCCACCGTCAGCTGGAGGAAGTCGATCAACGGATGCCGCTCACTCTTCGTAGAGGGTCCAGCGGCCGCCCTCGGCGAGCGCCATGATGAGCGCGTCCGCGGTGAGGCCGGAGTGGTTCTCGGGGGTCATCGTGAAGATGCCCGAGATGCCGACGAGGTCGGTCGTCGACTCGATCGCGTCGCGGAGCGCCTCGGGGTCGGTGCCGGCGGCCTCGATGGCCTTCGTGCCGACGAGCCAGGCGTCGTACGCGTGACCGGCGAAGCTCGAGGGGGAGCTGCCGAACTCCTCGGAGTAGTCGGCGATGAACTGGTCGATGACCGGCTTCTGCGGGTCGTCGTCGCTGAGCTCGTCGGCGACGAGCAGGCGGCCCATCGGGGCGATGACGCCGTCGGCGGCGGGGCCGGCGGCCTCGAAGAAGGCGTCGTTGGCGACGCCGTGCGACTGGTAGACCGGCTTGTTCACGCCGAGCTGCACGTACGCGGCCTGCGCGAGGCCGGCCGACGGGGTGATGCCCCAGATGATGACGGCGTCGGCGTCGGCCGCGCGGATGTTCGTCATCTGCGCGGTGAAGTCGGTCGCGCTCGGCTCGAACGACTCGGTCGCGGTGAGCGTGATGCCGCGCTCTTCGCCGAGCTCGGTGATGATGTCGGCGATGCCCTCGCCGAAGCCGGTGGCGTCGCGCACGAGGGCGATCTTCGTGTAGCCCTTCGACTCGGCGTCGTCGAGGATGCGCTCGAGCACGACGAGGTCGTTCTGCGCGGTCTTGAAGACCCACCCGGAGCCGTCGACGATCGCGGCGTTCGCGGCGACCGAGATGGTCGGCACCTGGGCCGCCTCGACGAGCGGGCGCATGGCGAGCGAGGGGCCCGTGCGCGAGGAGCCGATGATGAGGTCGACGTCGTCGTTCTCGATGAGCTGGGTGGTGGCCTTGGCGGCACCGTCTTCAGTCGACTGGTTGTCCTTGATGATGAGCTCGACCTCGCGGCCGTCGATGCCGCCGTCGGCGTTCAGCTGCTCGGCGAGCATGTTGAGCGTGTTCTGCTCGGGAACGCCGAGGTTCGCGCCGACACCCGTGATGTCGAGCACGGCGCCGATCTTGATGGGACCGTCTTCGGCGGTCTCACCGCCACCCGAGTCGCCGCCGAAGTTCGAGGCGCCGCAACCGGTCAGGGCGAGTGCGATGGATGCCGCGACCGCGGCGGGGACGAGCAGACGGCGTTGCGCACGGTGCATGGGATGAACTCTCCTTTGAGCCCTCACGGGTTCTCGACATTGAGTAGGGGGATTCATGACCGACCATTCGGTCACTATTTCAACTCCCTCGAAGATACGTTGCGTGGCCAGCCATCCGCAAGGTGTCGTTCTGCATCGGAGGCGTGGATGTTGCGCGCAGAACGACATCCCCGGCGAGCCGAGCCGCCGAGGAGCTGCGCATTCGGGCAGGTTCCGGGCGAGGCAGGATGGAAGCATGCCGATCCTCATCACCGCCGAAGAGCTCGCCGACCGTCTCGCTGCCGGGGAGCGCACCGTCGTGCTCGACGTGCGCTGGTCGCTCGCCGAGCCCGACGGCACCGACGCCTACCAGGCCGGGCACATCCCGGGCGCCGTGTACGTCGACCTCGACCACGAGCTCGCCGACCACGAGGTGACCGGGCAGGGCCGGCATCCGCTGCCGAGCGAGGCCTCCTTCACCCGGGCCATGCGCCGCTGGGGCCTGCGCGACGGCGACACCGTCGTCGTGATGGACGACCTCGGCAACCAGTCGTCCGCGCGGGCATGGTGGCTGCTCCGGCACGCGGGCGCCGCCGACGTACGCATGCTCGACGGCGGCCTCGCGGCCTGGCAGGCCGCGGGGCATCCGCTCGACACCGGCGATGTCGTGCCCGACGCCGGTGACGTCACCGCGCACTTCGGCGCGATGCCGGTGATCGACATCGACGGGGCGGCCGCCTTCCCGGCCGACGGCGTGCTGCTCGACGCGCGCGCTGCACCGCGCTACCGCGGAGAGGTCGAGCCGATCGATCCCCGTGCCGGGCACATCCCCGGCGCCCGCTCCGCGCCCAGCGGCGAGAACCTCGGCGACGACGGCCGGTTCCGATCGCCCGAGGCGCTCCGCGAGCATTTCGCGGGCGTCGGCGTCACCGGGGGCGTCCCCGTCGCCGCGTACTGCGGTTCGGGGGTCACGGCGGCGCACGAGGTCGCCGCGCTCGCGATCGCGGGCATCGAGGCGGCGCTCTATCCCGGCTCGTGGAGCCAGTGGTCCAATGATGAGGGCCGCCCGGTCGCCACGGGTGCCACGGAACCCTCGGGAGCCTCGCCGGTCGGGTAGTCGGTCACTCGCGTGGCACGGGCACGCCCGCGGCCCGGAGCCTCGCCTCCGTCAGGGCGGTCAACCTGGTCGAGACCGGGGCCTGAGCCTCGCCGTGGGTGTTGATCAGCGCGTACTTGGCCGATGCCTCGATCCAGGCGTGCATGACCTCGGGATCCCCCATCAAGGAGGGGTTCTCGAGGTAGTGGTCGGCGGTGGCGATCGCGAGCTCCTCGATGCGAGGATCGTGCTCGTCCCACCCCTCGGCCTCCCACCCGCGCTTCGTCAACTCGACGTATCCGGCGTCGCCCAGCCGGAGCTCGAGCTGGCCCAGGAACCCGTCGAAGCCGCCCGGTATCAGCGCGAGGGCCAGCACGAGCCCCTCGCGCTGACCGGCCACGTAGGCGGCGTCGAACCCGAGGTCGCGCATCCGGTCGAGCACGGCGCACGCGCGGTCCGGCAACAACGCCCGGTCGCCGTCGGCGAGCCGGTGCAGTGTGTCGCGGCGAGCGACGAGGTCGGCGATGCGATCGTTCAGCCGTCGCTCGACATCGACGATGGCGGCCGTGAACTCGTCGGCGTCGGCGTCGAGCAGCTCACCCACCTCGGCGAGCGGCACACCGGCGGTCGCCAGGGTTCGAACCTGCACCAGCCGCAGCAGCGCGTCCGACCCGTAACGTCGGTACCCGGAGCTGTCGCGCCGGGGTTCGTCGACCAGACCCAGCCGATGGTAGTGCCGCACGGTCTTCACCGTGACCCCGGCGTAGGCCGCCGCCTGCCCGATCGTGAGTCCGCCCGTCATTGCCTCAACGTACCCGGCGATCGAGGGCGGCGACCTCTCGCACCACCGCCGCGACGGCGGGGGAGTCCTTTCGGAGGATGCTCCCGTGGTTGCTCGAGACCTTCGCGCCCACCTTCAGGTTCGGGTTGCGCGCCAGCACCGGATCGATCGCCTTGCGCATCTGCTCCTGCAGGTCGTCGCGGCTGCCCACGGCCTCGCCCGAGGCGACGACGTAGCGCACGGGCACGGTCAGGCCGTCGAGGATCGGTTCGAGCGCGGCGTGCAGGAGATGCGACTCGATGGCGAGCTCCGCGTGCGTCTCCGCGGAGAACCGCGCCGCCAGGCCCATCGGGCGAACCAGCGGCATCATCGGCTTCATCCGGCGGAACACCTTTCGGATCTCATCGTGGCCGGCCTCGTCGGTCCAGCCGACGGGGTAGGGGCCGTCGACGCCCACCACGCCGAGCGTGCGGGTCGGATTCCGGTCGGCCCAGTGCACCCCGAGCAGGGCGCCGTAGGACCATCCCACGAGGAGCGCCCGGTCGACGCCCCTCGCCGCGAGCACCGCGTCGATGTCGCGCATGCACGCCTCGAACGAATAGTCGGACGCGAGCTTCGACCTCCCGCGGGCCCGCTCGTCGAAACTGAGGTGACGATAGCCGGGCCCGAGGTCGGCGATGACGCGTCGCCAGTGCCGCTTCGAGGCGTACGCGCCGTTCAGGTAGAGCACGGGGATGCGCGGGCCACCGGTGTCGGTGACCGCCAGAGCCGTGTCGTCGACCGGCACCATGCCGGTCCAGGTCGTGTCGGATTCGGTTGTCGTTCTTGCCTTCGTCGTGTTCATGTCGCCAGCCTGTGCCCTGACCCAAGGTCAAGGTCAAGTGGCGATTTCGGCAGGTTCGAACCCGATCCGTCGACTACGCCGGCCGCTGCCCGATCGCGATGAGCGTCGTCACGTCGACCGACGCGACGCCATGCGATTCCACTGCTGCGAGGAAGCGCTTCCGCACCTTCGCCACCGCCGGCGCGCCGAGGCCGCCGAGCAGGAAGCGCAGCGCGGTGCCCTCGACGAGGGTCCACGACAGCTCGGGCGTCAGCTCGAGATGCCGCTGCACCGCGTGCGCCCGCACACCCGTGAGGCCGAGCCCGGTGAGCCATTGCGCGAGGCTTCCGGCCGTGTCGATCGACTCGAGCCCCGCCGGTCTCGGCACGGCGGCATCGAGCGACGCCCCGCCGTCGGGCAGCGCCTCGGCGAGCAGCTCGGGCAGCGGATCGAACGCACCGCGCGCCCACACGGTGATCGCGACCCGGCCGCCTGGACGCGCGCGCTCGATCAGGTGGCGCGTGCCGGCGTCGAGGTCGGGGAAGTGGAACACGCCGAGCACGCACTGCACGAGGTCGTACCCGGCGGGCTCCCACGTCGTGACGTCGGCGACGTGGAGCCGGAGCTGCGGCATCCGCTCGCCCGCGCGCTCGCGCGCCGCCTCGACGAGCGGTTCGGCGAAGTCGACCGCGTCGACCACGCCGGCGGGGCCGACGAGCTCGGCGGTGGGCAGGGCGGATGCCCCGTCGCCGCAGCACGCGTCGAGCACGAGTTCGTCGAAGCGCGGGTGCGCCCTCGCCACGGCCGCGGTCGAGATCGGATTCCACAGCGCGTCGTCGAGCTCGATGGATGCCGCGGCCGCAGCCGCGAATCCTCCAGCGAGATCAGGTTCCCCCAACGTGTCCCCCATCCGCCCATTGTGTCCCTGATCGGCATCATTCGGTCGGATTGCGGCGGCCCGCCCGCGGATGCGGCACCGCGCCGGGCGTGCAGATCGTGCGGATTCCGTGACCATGGACTCAGGCAATCGAAAGCCGAACGGTGCAGACTGGAGGGATTCCACCCCTGATCGAAACGAGTCGTCCCGTCATGAACCGTGCCATGCGCCGTGCCGCGCCCCTCGCGCTCGCCTCCGCGACCGCCCTGCTCCTCGCCGGTTGCGCAACCGGTTCGGAGCCCGAAGCGACGAAGACCCCCGACGCCGCGGCGTGCATGGATGTGCCGTCAGGCGACCTCAGCGACGGCGTGAAGGTCGAGGGCGAGTTCGGCGGAACGCCGACCGCCACCTTCACCACCCCGCTCGAGGCCGACGAGCTCGAGCGCACGATCGCCATCGAGGGCGACGGCGACGAGACCGCGGCGGGCGACCCGATGAACATCGTCGTCACCGCGTTCTCGGGCACGAGCGGCGAGACCCTCTTCTCGCAGCCGACCACGATCACCGTCGGCGACGAGCAGGTCTTCGAGTCCTTCCTCGCCGGCATCGACTGCGTGCCCGTGGGCTCGCGCTCGGTGGTCGTCGCCCCGGCGTCGACGCTCTACGGCGACACCGGAAACGAGACCATCGGCGTCGCCGCCGGCGAGACGGTCGTCATCGTCGTCGACGTCGTCGAGGTGCAGGAGCCGCTGAAGCCCGCCGAGTGGACCGAGAACGTGCCCGAGGTGAAGTTCGGCGCCGAGGGCGAGGCCCCGACCGTGACGCTGCCCGACACCGAGCCGTCGACCGAGCTGCAGATGAAGGTGCTCGAAGAGGGCGACGGCGACGTGGTGCAGGCCAGCGACAGCGTCACGGTGCAGTACCAGGGCATCAGCTGGACCACCGGCGAGATCTTCGACCAGAGCTACACGCGCGGCTCGGCGTCGACGTTCACGACCGACGGCGTGATCCAGGGCTTCGGCGCTGCGCTCGTCGGCCAGAAGGTCGGCACCAAGCTCATCGTGACGATCCCGCCGGAGTACGCGTACGGCACGGATGCCGCGGCGCACGAGCTCGGCGGGCAGACGCTCGTCTTCCTCGTGGAGATCGAGGGCACCGAAGCCGCGAAGTAGGTTTCGCGCACGAAGGGCCGGACGGGGCGACCGTCCGGCCCTTCGTCGTTCCCGTGCTCGGCTCGCCTGCGGTCAGCGCCCCCAGGTCAGCACGGCGATGACGACGCTCACCGCGAGGAAGCACGCCACGAACACCGTGTCGCGGACGCGCCACGGCGAGAGGTGCCGCTCGGTGCGCGTGCGGTGGGCCCCGAAGGCGCGCGCGTCCATCGCGAGGGCGACGCGCTCGGCGTGCCGGATCGCCGAGGCGAGCAGGGGCACGATGTAGCCGAGTGAACGGCGCACGGCCGCGACCGGCCCGCGCCCGACGTCCGTGCCCCGCACGCGGTGAGCGGCACGGATGATCTCGAGTTCGTGCCCGAATCGCGGCACGAACCGCAGCGCGGCGAGGGCGGTGTAGCCGAGGCGATACGGCACGCGCAGGTTCGCCACCATCGAGCGCACGAACTCGGTACCCGTCGACGTGATGCCCGCGATGAGCGAGAGCAGGAGGATCGCGAGGATGCGGAGGCCGGTCGCGAAGCCGACGAGGTAGGCGGCGAGGGTGAAGTCCCAGTCGCCGATCGAGACGAGGGTGACGGATGCCGCGGGGTGGTCGGCCACGCTCGACGGGTCGATCCACACGCCGAAGGTGACGCCGAGCACGAGCGCGGCGACGGGGATGCCGAGGAGGAGGGCCGCGATCGCGCGGCCCGACAGCCGTGCGCCGATGAGCAGCACGGCCGCCGCGAACACGATGAACGCGAGCGGCAGCGCGATGCCCCGACTGAACATGACGACGACCATCACGGGCACCGGCGCGGCGAGCTTCGCGAGCGGGTTCAGTGCGTAGAGGAATCGCGACGGCCGCTGCGTGCGATGCGCCGCGAAAGGGTCGAGGGCAGCGGATGCCGCGTGCGGCTCGTTCCCGTCGACCGGTGCCGCTCCGAGCCCGGGGGAGACCGCGCCGCCCTCGCCCGCCGCGCTCACGACGACGCCTTCGACGAGACCGGCAGCTGCGACATCCGGGTCACCGAGTGCCAGGCGGTGTGCCGCGCGAGGCCGCGGGTGGCGCGGGCGAGCGGCGGGTGGCGCAGGCCGGCCTGCTCGACGAGGGGGCCGGCGAGCACCTCGACGGTGGGGCCGACGCCGAGAAGGCGACCGCTGTCCATGACGGCGATGTGGCTCGCGTAGTCGGCGACGAGCTGCAGGTCGTGGGTGACGACGAGCACCGTGGTGCCGTCGTCGTTGAGCGCGCGGAGCATGTCGAGCAGCTCGGAGGCGCGAGCCCGGTCCTGCCCGAACGTCGGCTCGTCGAGCGCGAGCACCGGCGCGCCGGCGATGAGCGCGGTGCCGACCGAGAGTCGCCGCTTCTGCCCGCCCGAGAGCAGGAACGGGTGCTGGCCGCGCAGGGACTCGAGGCCGAAGCGGGCGAGCATGGCCTCGACGCGCGGCTCGGCGTCGGCTTCGGAGACGCCCTGCAGATGCAGGCCTTGGGCGAGCTCCTCCGCCACCGTGGGGGCGATGAACTGGTGCTCGGGGTTCTGGAAGACGAAGCCGATGCGCCGGGCGCGCTCGCGTGCGGCGCATCGTGCCGGGTCGACGCCGAGCACGTCGACGGTGCCGCGGGGCGCGGGGATGACGCCCGCGAGTGCCTGCAGCAGCGAGGTCTTGCCTGCACCGTTCGTGCCGACGATCGCGAGGAAGTCGCCGGCCGCCACGTCGAGGTCGACGCCCTCGACGACGACCGGGCCACGGCGTCCGCCGCGGCGCGCCGAGAGGTCGCGGGCCCGGATCGCGGTCTCGCCGATGACCGCGATCGCCCCGGTGCCGGCGCCCATCGAGAGGGTCGGACGCGGCGACAGGGCGGTCGAGCGCACGGGCGATGACGCGCTGAGCGGAGCGGGGAGGGACGGCAGGGCGTCGAGCGCCTCGGCGAGCTCGGACGGCGTGAGCGGGAGCGGGTCGAGCACGATGCCGGCGTCGCGCAGCCTCATCGCCGCGAGCGTCGACACCGGCAGCCACACCCCGAGGGCGACGAGTTCGTCGGCGCGCTCGCGGAGGACCTCGCGGGCGGGCCCGTCGATCACGAGACGCCCGCCGGCATCGAGCACGATGACCCGGTCGACGAGGTCGACGGCCGCGTCGAGGTTGTGCTCGACGAGCACGACGGCGTGGTCGCGCACGCTCGCGAGTTCGCGGAGCACCGCGTAGACCTCGTCGATGCCGGCGGGGTCGAGGTTCGCCGTCGGCTCGTCGAGCACCAGCACCGGAGCGGCCATGGCGAGTGCGCAGGCGATCGCGAGGCGCTGGCGCCCGCCGCCCGAGAGCGTGTCGGGGTTCTCCGCGCGGCGGTCCCAGAGGCCGACGAGCTTCAGCGCGCGCTCGGCACGTTCGAGCACCTCGGATGCCTCGACGAGTTGGTTCTCGGGCGCGAAGCACACCTCGTCGAGCACCGTGCCGGTGACGATCTGCGCATCCGGGTCCTGGAAGACCATCGCGACGTGCTCGCTCAGCACGCCGACGGGGTGCTCGCTCGTGTCGAGGCCGGCGACGCGCACCGTTCCCTCGAGGGCAGCAGGCACGGCGTGCGGAACGAGGCCGTCGAGCGCGAGGGTCAGCGTGGACTTGCCGCACCCGCTCGGGCCGAGGATCAGCACGACCTCGCCGCGGGCGACCTCGAAGGAGACGTCGACGGGAGTCGCGACCTCTGCACCCTCGTGGCGGATGCTCACGCGGTCGAGGTCGAGCAGGGGTGCTGGGGGCATGGTGGGCCTGGGCGAGGTGGTTCGGTCGGACGGCCCGCGACGCGGCATCCGTG
This sequence comes from Agromyces sp. Root1464, assembly GCF_001427265.1. Lineage (NCBI taxonomy): Bacteria > Bacillati > Actinomycetota > Actinomycetes > Micrococcales > Microbacteriaceae > Agromyces > Agromyces sp. Root1464. The sequence goes on along the minus strand of NZ_LMFU01000002.1, from coordinate 1,800,548 downwards.
GTGCTCAGGCAAGCCTAACCTTCGCTCCGTGGACGATCGGCGGCCGGCTCGGCCGCGCCCGGGTGTCGAGCTCGGGAATTCCCCGGTCAGCCGGAGTGTTGTACCAGTGTTCGGGTGTGGAGTCACCACCCCGGAAGGAGGAGAACGTGGGCATCAGTTACGTCGAGTTCGAGGACGAAGCCGGGATCCTGCGTCGCTACCGCAAGCACGTGAACGGCCGCGGCCTCGTGGCCACGACTGCCAAAGTCGACCCGACCGCGTTCGTCGACCCGACGGCATATGTCGACTCGGGTGCCGAAGTGCAGCGCGGTGCCCAGATCGGCCCCGGCGGCTGGGTCGAGGGCGACGCGATCGTCGCCGAGCGCGCCGTGGTCGGCGTCAACGCGCACGTCGGTCGTCGGGCGGTCGTCGGCCGCAACGCCGTCGTCGGCCCCTACGCGACCATCGGTCGCGACGCGAAGGTGCAGAACGGCGCTCGCGTGCCGCGCGAACTCACGATCGCCGACGGCGACGAGTACCGCGCCTCGGGCGACGACCTGCGCCGGCTCGGCCTCGCGGCCTGAGCCTCGCGGGAGAGCCTGTCGAAACCCGGGTTTCGACAGGCTCGACCAACAGACGCTACTGCCTGGCCATGGCCACCCGCAGGCGTTCCTCCGGGTCGATCAGGTGGTCGTGGTCGTCGTCGCCGACATCGATCTGGACCCACTGGATCTTGCCGGTGAACCGGCTCGACTGCGGTGTGTAGTCGGGGCTGACCGCCGTGCCGGATTCGTAGCCCACGTCGGTCGTCTCGTCGGCGGAGAAGACCATCGGCTGAGTGGCGCCGACTCGTCCGGTGCCCACGGCCTCGCCGTCGTGGTACAGCGTGACGCCGCCCCCCTTGGCGAGCCCGCCGCCGTCGTAGGCGAACTCCATGCGCACCTGGTGGTTCCCGGCCGGGATCGCCGTCTCGGCCTCGGTCTCGAACGAGTGGATGCCGAGCACGTTGTAGACGAACTTCAGCTTTCCGCCGCTCACGAAGACGCTCCACCCGCCGAAGCGGCCGCCCTGGGCGATGATCACGCCCTCGGCTCCGCCCTCGGGCACGTCGACCTCGGCGGTCACCGAGAACGACTTGTTCTTGATGCTGACGACGCTGTTCTCCGAGAGGCGCCCCATGCCGGCGAAGAACAGCTGCGAGTTCCCGTGGATCAGGGTCGGCCGGCCCGCGATCTCGGGGTTGAGCCGATCGGCGGTGCGGTCGTCGAGCGGCAGCACGTTGTACTTGACCGCTTCGATCAGCCAGAGCCGCTGCAGCTCGTGCAGGCGTTCGGGGTGCTCGGCCGACAGGTCGCGAGCCTGGCTGAAGTCGCCGCTGCCGTCGTAGAGCTCCCACACGTCGTCGTCGAACGCGACCATCGCGCCGCCGACCATGACCCACGGAGTGCGGTGCTTCGTGACCGCGCTCCAGCCCTTGTGGTAGATGCCGCGGTTGCCGAACATCTCGAAGTACTGCAGTTCGTGACGCTCGGGGCTATCGGGTTCGTTGAAGGAGTAGAGCATGCTCGTGCCCTCCATGGGCGACTGCATCACACCGTTCACCATCGTCGGCTCGGGCAGCCCGGCCGCCTCGAGGATCGTGGGCGCGATGTCGATGACATGCGTGAACTGCGAACGCACCCCGCCCTGCTCCGTGATGCCCTTCGGCCAGTGCAGGATGGTGCCGTTGCGGGTGCCGCCCCAGTGCGAGGCGACCTGCTTCGTCCACTGCAGCGGCGAGTTCATCGCCCAGGCCCAGCCGACCGCGTAGTGGTTGTACGAGCTCGGCGTGCCGAGCTCGTCCATCTTCGAGACCATGAACTCGGGCGTCTCGAGGGCAGCCATGCCGTTGAAGTTCGCCATCTCGTTGAAGGCCCCGTTGACGGTGCCCTCGGCCGATGCGCCGTTGTCGCCGACGATGTAGTAGATGATCGTGTTCTCGAGCACGCCGAGGTCTTCGATGGCGTCGATCACGCGGCCGACGTGGTGATCGGTGTGCTCGAGGAAACCGGCGTACACCTCCATCTGGCGCTCGAGCACCGGCTTCAGCTCGTCGGGCATGTCGTCCCACGCGGGGATCTCGGCGTGCCGTGCCGTCAGCTCGGCATCGGCGGGGATGACCCCGAGTTCCTTCTGGCGCGCGAAGGTCTGCTCGCGCTGCACGTCCCACCCGTCGGCGAACCTGCCCCTGTACTTGTCGGCCCACTCCGTCGGAACGTGGTGCGGCGCATGCGTCGCGCCCGGCGCGAAGTACACGAAGAACGGCTTGTCGGGCATGAGTGCCTTCTGCGTGCGGATCCAGCTCACGGCGTGATCGGCCAGGTCTTCGGTGAGGTGATAGCCCTCCTCTGCCGTCGCCGGCGGTTCGACCGGAGTCGTGCCGTTGTACAGGGCGGGCTCGTACTGGTTGTTCTCACCGCCGATGAAGCCGTAGAACGTCTCGAAACCACCGCCGCCCGACGGCCAGGCGTCGAAGGGACCCATCGGCGACGACTGCCAGACCGGTACCTCGTGGCATTTGCCGAACTGCGCGGTCGAATAACCGTTGAGCTTCAGGGTCATCGCCAGCGGCGCCTTCGTGTTCGGCTTCAGCGAGCTGTTGCCCGGTGCCGAGGTCGCAGTCTCGGTGATCGAGCCCATGCCGACCGAGTGGTGGTTGCGCCCGCTGAGCATCGCAGCACGGGTGGGCGCGCACAGGGCGGTCGTGTGGAAGCGGTTGTACTTCAGGCCGCCGGCGGCGAGCTTCTCGGCGTTCGGCGTCGCGCACGGCCCGCCGAAGGCGCTCGATGCCCCGAAGCCCACGTCGTCGAGGAGGATGACGAGCACATTGGGAGCCCCGTCGGGTGGCATCAGCGGCTCGATCGGCGGATACGCCGTGTCGGGATCCTTGGCGTCGTAGGTCGTCAACCCCGGCGACGGGCGATCGGGAATCGGCAGCATGGTGCGGGCGTGGCGATCTGGCTTCATCTTGTTTCCCCCGTTGTGTTGACGCGGCATCCGCCGACACCGCCGTCGAGCTCGCCCGGCGAAGCCGGCGACCCGGCCACGGTACCGAGCGCCGAGCGCGGCCGAATCACCCAATGTGGGTGATGCCGGTCGGTGCGCCCTCGGCGACGCTGAGATCGTGACCGCGCACGCCGGTCGCTCAGCCATGGATCGGAGCAACAATGACGGAGCAGGCACTGGATGAGCTCGGACCGGTCGACTACCTGGTCATCGAGTTCCCCGCCGGGGAGGCCGACTTCTCGGGCGAGATCGCCGAGGAGCTCGTGCGTCTCGTGGAGGCCGGCACGATCCGGCTCATCGACGCGATCGTCCTGACGAAGGACGCGGACGGCTCGGTCGACGCGGTCGAGTTCGAGGACCTCGAAGACCTGGGCCCGCTCGTCGCGCTCGAGGCGGAGCTCGCCGAGCTGCTCGCCGCGGAGGACGTGGAGCAGCTCGCGAACGCGATGGAGCCCGGCAGCGTGGCGGGCGTGATCGTCTACGAGAACCTCTGGGCGGCCCCATTCGCCGCAGCAGCTCGCCGCGCCGGCGGACAGCTGATCGCGAGCGGGCGCATCCCGATCCAGGCGATCATCGCCTCGCTCGAGGCCGACGAGGCCGACGAGGCCGACGAAGCCAACGAAGAAGAGGGAGCCTGACATGCTGAGAGCAGCACGAATCGGACGCGTCGGCGTCGTCGGAGCACCGGTCGCGAGAACGGCGGTGGTTGCCGCCGCCGTGACTCCGGGGCCGTCGCCGATCGCGAAGGCCGCCGTGGTCGGCGCCGCCGTGACTCCGGGTCGCCGGCGACGCCGCATCTGACGGGAGAGCGGCCATGTCGCTGTGGGACTACTTGACCGTGTTCTTCTGGGTCTACGTCGGAATCACGTGCCTGTGCATCTTCGTGTACCTGATCGTCGACATCTTCCGCGACGCGACCCTGAGCGGGTGGGCGAAAGCGGTCTGGGTGCTCTTCCTCGTCGTCCTGCCGTTCGTCGGCTCGATCATCTACCTGATCACGCGCGGCGGCGGCATGTCGTCACGTCGCGGCGGCGATCAGGCCATGCTCGCCTGAGGGGGACCGGGCGAAGGCGGAGCGGGAGCGGTGCGCATGCACCGCTCCCGCTCGTCGCGATTCAGCTCGCGGCGGATGCGCCGCCGCCGAGCAGCTCCTTCGCGAGCAGCTCGAGCGTCTGCTCCCGCCCGGGGGTCGCTTCGAGGGGTTCGCCGTCGTAGCTGCCGCCGATGGGGGCGAGCATGATCTCGTCGATGCCGTGCCGCGCCGCGAGGGTGCGCAGTTCGGATGCCGCGGTCGCGGGGTCTCCGATGATCCATCGCCGCTCCATGGCCGCGATGAGCTCGTCGCCGATCGAGTCGGCGGGCGCGGCGAGCGCCTCCTCGACCGTCTCGAGCGGCCGCATCGGCCGGTTGGTGCGGAGCCGCGCCATCGAGTGCAGCTGCGGCAACGCGCGAGCGCGCGCCTCTTCGGCGGTGGGTGCGACCGACGCGTTCACGGTGAGGAACGTCTCGGGCACCGGGTGCGCCTCGCTCGGCTGGTACTCGGTGCGGTAGAGCTCGAGCGCCCGCTCGAGGCCCTCGCCCGAGAAGTGGTTCGCGAAGACGTACGGCAGCCCGAGTGACGCGGCGAGCTTGGCCGAATAGTCGCTCGATCCGAGCAGCCAGAGCGTCGGGACATCCGTCGCCGCCGGGGTCGCCGTGATCGCGTACTCGCGCCCGCTCGTGAGCCGCAGGGACGCCCCGTCGGGGGAGAGCAGCGAGAGGATGTCGGCGATGTGGTCGGGGAACCGGTCGACGTCGGCCGTCGGCCCCGAGATGCGCAGCAGTTGCGTGATGACCGGGTCGCTGCCGGGTGCGCGGCCGATGCCGAGGTCGATGCGGCCGGGCGCGAACGCCTCGAGTGCCGCGAACTGCTCGGCGACGACGAGCGGTGCGTGGTTCGGCAGCATGACGCCGCCCGAGCCGACCCGGATGCGCTCGGTCTTCGCCGCGATCGCGGCGATCAACACGGGCGGCGTCGTCGAGGCGACGGCCGGCATGTTGTGGTGCTCGGCGAACCAGTAGCGGGTGAAGTCCAGGCGGTCGGCGAGTTGCGCGAGGCGAACGGATGCCGCGAGCGCACCCGCACTCGTCTGGCCGGTGCGCACCGGGATGAGGTCGAGCACGGAGAGTCGGGGTGAAGAAGTCATCCCTCACGGCAACCCGGGCACGGCGCGGGGTATTCCGACGTGGTCCGGCTGGTGCTGCCACTGAGGGCATCGGAGGGCGACCCCTGACGCGGGGGAGACCGTGCCGACGTTGTATGGGGTCTCGTTGCGAGCGCCGCCTGAGACCAGAGCGGCCGTCGGAGCGCCGCCCCGAGGGGCGCGCATGGGCCCGCGACGATCCCGAAAGGAAGCATCCGTGAACACCCCCGTGCCGTCGGTCGCCACGACCGACCCAGCCACGCTCTCGCTCCGCGAGGCGTTCGCATTCCTCGACGACCGCATCGCCGGTCGCGTGCTCATCTCCGGCGCCCCCGGATGGGACGCCGCCCGCTCCGCCTGGAACCTCGCGGTCGATCAGCGCCCCACCGCGATCGTCGTCGCCACGACCGCCGACGACGTCGTCCACACCGTGCGCACGGCGGCCGAGCTCGGCCTCGCCGTCGCGCCGCAGGCCACCGGCCACAACGCCGGTCCGCTCGCTGCGGACGACGGCCTCGCCGGCGTCATCCTCCTGCGCACCCACGAGATGCGCGGCGTCGAGATCGACGCCGAGGCCCGCACCGCGCGTGTCGAGGCCGGTGCGCAGTGGGGCGACGTCGTCGCCGCGGCTGCGCCTCTCGGGCTCACCGCGCTCGCCGGCACCGCGCACGACGTGGGCGTCGTCGGCTATACCCTCGGCGGCGGCGTGAGCTGGCTCGCCCGCTCGCACGGTCTCGCCGCCAACCACGTCGTGGCGATCGAGCTCGTCACTGCAGACGGTGCGGCACGCCGGGTCGATGCCGGGAACGACCCGGAACTGTTCTGGGCGCTCCGCGGCGGCGGCGGCGACCTCGGCATCGTCACCGCGCTCGAGTTCGGCCTCTTCGACGTGCCGGCGCTGAGCGCCGGAATGCTGCTCTGGCCGATCGAGCGCACCGCCGAGGTGCTCACCGCCTGGTCGGAGTGGGTCGACGGCCTTCCCGCCTCCGTCACCTCGGTCGCCCGCGTGCTGCGCCTGCCGCCGATGCCGGAGCTGCCGCCCTTCCTCTCGGGTCGCGCGCTCGTCGTCGTCGAGGTCGCGATGCAGGAGGACCCGGCCCGGGTCGACGAACTGCTCGCGCCGCTCCGCGCCCTCGTGCCCGAGGTCGACACCGTGCACCCGCAGTCCACGGCCGAGCTGCTGCAGCTGCACATGGATCCGCCCCAGCCGGTTCCCGGGCACGGCGACGGCATGATGCTCGACGAGCTGACCCCGGCCGCGATCCGCGCCTTCGTCGACGCGGTGGGACCGGATGCCTCCTCGGCCCTGCTCTCCGCCGAGATCCGCCACCTCGGGGGCATGATGGATCCGGGCGTCGCGCGCGCCGCGGCATCCGTTCACGGCACTCCGCAGCCCGGCGTCACGGCGGGCTTCGCCGCCGGCTTCCTGCTGTTCGGGGTCGGCATCGCGATGCCCGACAACGGCGCAGCGCTCGCCGCGTCGCTCGACCGGCTGCTCTCGGCCGTCGAGCCGTGGCGCGCCGACATCGACTACCTGAACTTCGCCGAGCATGCCCGCCCCGCCGAGCGGTTCTTCGGCGACGACCTCGAGCGGCTGCGCGCGGTCAAGCGGTCGGTCGACCCGGCCCGAGTGATCCGTTCGAATCACCCGATCGGCTGAGTGGGGACTGTCGCTCGCGCCCCGGCCTTCATAGGCTGGGGTGCGAGCGACGTCGTCGTCGCCACGACCTCGGGGGAGGAACGATGACCGTACATTACGCATTGCCCACCGCAGCAGACTTCACCGTGCTGGCGGGGGTGCACCATCCGTCGATCACGATCTACGCCTCGACCTCGCCCGTGGTGAGCGAGCGCGAGCGGGCCGAGGTCGCAGTGAAGAGTTCGTTCGACGAGGCGATCGAACGGGTGAAGGCCTCGGGCGCCGCGAACGCCGAGCTCGAGGCGCTCCGCCGTGAACGCGACGCGGTGATCGGCGACCAGCAGCTCTGGGCGGGCCTCGCCCGCTCGATCGCGATCTTCGTCGCTCCCGGCTTCAACGAGGTCTTCGTGCTGCCGAACCGTCTCGACGACGCCGTGCACGTCGGTTCGCACTTCACCCTCGGACAGTTGCTGCGCGCGCCGAGCCAGGACCAGGAGGCGTTCGCGCTCACCCTGTCGGCCAACGAGTGGTCGCTCTGGCATGCCACCCCCACCGACCGTGCCGTGCGCCTCGACGTCGACGAGTCGCACGACAAGAGCCTCGACGACGCCATCAACCGCGACCCCGAGAACGACGACAAGCCGCGCGGCGGCAAGCACGGCGACCGCGGTGTGAGCGGCGACGAACGCCGCAAGGGATTCTTCGAGCTCTACGCGAAGCGCGTCGCCGACGCCACGCGGCACGAGCTCATGCAACGCGATCCCGACGAGCACGTGCCGCTCTTCGTCTTCGCCGCAGAGCCGCTGCTCAGTCTCTTCGCCGATCGCATCCGCAACGGGCGCCGTGTCGTCACCGTCCCCGGTGCACCCGATCGGCTGGGCGCCGCCGAGATCGACGAGGCGCTGCGCGAGCAACTCGGGCGGCTGAACGTCGCCGAGGCCGACGGCGCCCTGCGTCAGCTCACCGAGGGCACCGCCGGCCGGGTCGAGCGGGACCTCGCGGCGATCGCCCGTGAAGCGGCGGATGGCGCGGTCGAGGTGTTCTGGTTCGACTTCACGACCTCGGTGAACGGCACGCTCGACCGCGAGTCGGGTGCGATCGAGTTCGCCAGCGGCCACGGTGCCGACGAGCAGCTGCACGACGGCACGCACGCGGGCGACCTGCTGCCGCAGCTCGCGCTGCTCGTGATGTCGAAGGGCGGCAAGGTCGTCACGGTGCGCAGCGACGATCTCGACGGGGACGTCTGGTCGGGTCCGGCGATGGCCGAGCTGCGGTTCGCGCTGGCGTAGGCCCGGGCGGGGTCAGCGCCGCGTCGCGGCGACGCGCTCGCGCAGCGGGAGCACGAAGCCCTCGCGCCAGCGGAAGCGGATGACCACCTGCTGCGCGTGCGCGTCCTCGATCATCGCCTCGACGTGCGTCTCGGTCAGGATGGGGGGCCGGTCGGCGCGGGGCGGCGTCTCGCGGAGCTCGAGCCAGAGGCTCTCGGGGTGGGGCACAACGCCGGGGTTGGCGGCGACGAGTTCGACGGTCCAGCCCTGGCTCGAGCAGAGGCCGTAGCCGGTGACGTGGATGAGTCGGGTGTCGGTGGTCTCGATGACGGTCGCCTCGAAGTCGGCGGCAGAGTATTCGCAGTGCTGCTGTCCGTTCATTCGTCCGAAGGTACCGGGGTGAAGGTGAGGCTGCCTCAGTGCTGACGCTGAATTCGACGGTCGACCTAGGGTGGAACCCATGCGATTCGGAATGTTCGTTCCCCAGGGTTGGCGCCATGACCTCGTCGGCATCGAGCCGGCCGAGCACTGGCAGACGATGCGCTCGCTCGCCGAGCACGCCGACGCTCCCGACTCGGTGTGGGAGTCGATCTGGGTCTACGACCACTTCCACACCGTGCCGCGCCCGTCCGAGACGGAGGCGACGCACGAGGCGTGGAGCCTCATGGCCGCCTACGCCGCGTCGACCTCGCGCGTGCGGCTCGGGCAGATGTGCACGTGCATGAGCTACCGCAACCCCGCCCACCTCGCGAAGGTCGCCTCGACCGTCGACCACGTCTCGGGCGGACGCCTCGAGATGGGCATCGGCGGCGGCTGGTACGAGCACGAATGGCGCGCCTACGGCTACGGCTTCCCCGAGATCCCCGAGCGGCTCGGACGCCTGCGCGAGGGCGTCGAGATCATGCACCAGGCGTGGACGACCGGCTCGGCCACGCTCGACGGCCAGTACTACCAGGTCGACGGGGCGATCGTGCAGCCGCAGCCGGTGCAGCCTGGAGGCATCCCGATCTGGATCGCGGGCGGCGGCGAGAAGGTGACCCTCCGCATCGCGGCGAAGTACGCCTCGTACACGAACTTCACCGGCACGCCCGAGGAGTTCGCGCACAAGAGCGAAGTCCTGCGCGCGCACTGCGAGCGCCTCGGCACCGACTTCGAGGCGATCACCCGGTCGTCGAACTTCAACACGGTCGTCGGTGTCGACGAAGCGGATGTCGCGCGGCGCCTCGCCGTCATCGAGGCGCGGGTCGCCCCCTTCCTCGGCCCCGAGAAGACCGCGGCCTACCTCGCGGACTTCCACTCCCCGAACGCCGCCGTCGGCACTCCCGCCCAGGTCGCGGCGAAGCTCGCCGAGCGCCGCGAGCTCGGCCTCGGCTACGCGATCCACTACTTCCCCGAGGCGGCGTACGATCGCTCGGGCCTCGAGCTCTTCGCGGCGGAGGTCGTGCCGGCGCTGCGATAGCCGGAGCGCGCGGGGGCGGGCCAGGGGCCGGGCCGGGTCGGCGCGAGGCGCGACTCCGGCGTTCAGGCCAGGGCGCCCTCGCGCGCGTCATGGCCGCGCTTACGGGCCACGCCCGCGTCGTCGGTGACGGCGGAGTAGGGCAGGGCGAGCAGGTCGCCGGCGGCGAGGTCGCCGGGCAGGGCGACCGGGGCGGGCGCGGAGCATCCGCTCGTTCCGCCCGTGAGCGTCGTCGGCGTCGCGCGCGCCACCGAGGTGCGCCCGATGAGCCGAGCCTCGGCCCAGACCGGGTCGAGCTCCGCGAGGTCGGCATCGATCGACGCGGTGCGCCCGGCCCGCTCATCGCCCCGCGCGCCGTCGTGGAGTCGAGCGGATGCCTCGAGCACCCGCACCACGACGACGCCCGTGTGCTTCGCCCCTGAGGCGAGGCCGCCCCCGGTGCCGGGTACGGCCGCCGGGCCGAGGTGCACGGCAGGCGTGCCGCACAGCTCGACGACGCGCAGCAGCGAGACGCCGTCGACCGTCACGTCGGTGATCGTCGCGACCGTGGCGGCCGGCCAGTGATCGCCGGCGATCGGGTCGGGGATCGATCGACGCAGCGTCGGCAGGATGCGCGTGAGCGTCATCGGCTGCTCGCAGCCGCGCGGGAGCCGGATCGGTACGCGAGGTTCGCGAGGCTGATCGGGGGCATGCCTCAGTTCTACGCCCGGTCGCGGCATCCGGCCCGTTTGTTACGTGATCCGAACGCCGGGCGACCGTTCCCTCATGCGCTGCTTACGCGGCGATGGCCTCGTCGAGCTTGGCGGCGAGCTCGGCATCGGTGGGCTCGGTGAAGTGCGTGCCGTCGGGGAAGACGACCACGGGGATCTGCGTGCGGCCGCTGATCGCCTTGGCGCGGTCGGCCCCGTCGGCGACGGTTTCGAGGTCGACGTACTCGTAGTCGACGCCGCGCGAGTCGAGCAGGCGCTTGGAACGACGGCAGTCGCCGCACCACTCGGCGCCGTACATCGTGACGCGGGCGGGGTTCAGGTCGGTGGCAGGAGAAGTCATACAGATAACCTACGTGGGTACCCTGTCGGTTATTCCCAGCGTGGGGTCGGCAGTGGCAGACTCGGGCGCATGCGATTCGAGACCACGATGTCCCAGGTCGGCAACAACACCGGCATCGAGGTGCCGCCCGACGTGATCGAGGCGCTCGGCGGCGGCAAGCGGCCCGCGGTCGTCGTGCTCGTGAACGGCTACGAGTACCGCAGCACCGTCGCCGTCATGGGCGGCCGCTTCATGATCTCGTTCAGTTCCGACAAGCGGGCGGCCACGGGCATCGGAGGCGGCGACCCGATCGTCGTCGAACTCGAGCTCGACACCGCGCCGCGCACGGTCGAGGTGCCGGCCGACCTCGCGACCGCGCTCGAGGCGGCCGGGGCGCGTGCAGCATTCGACGCGCTCTCGCCGAGCGCGAGGAAGGCGCATGTCACGGCGGTCGAGGGCGCGAAGGCCGCCGAGACACGGCAGCGGCGAGTCGACGGCATCGTGGCGAAGCTCGCCGAGTGATGACGCGCCGTCAGCTGCGCACGGGAACGAGCGTCGGGTCGCCGACGAGTCGCACGAAGGCGCTGAGCTGCGCCACTCCCTCGGGGGTGTACGGCAGCGCGTCGAGCAGCCCGGGCGAGTAGAGCAGGTACGCCGCCCACTTCGCCCGCGAGATCGCCACGTTCAGGCGGTTCTTCAGCAGCAGGAACTCGACGCCGCGCGGCGCCGCCGCGGCCGATGACGCGGCGAGCGAGACGATCGCGACCACGGCCTCCTGGCCCTGGAACTTGTCGACCGTGCCGACCGGCACCTCGGTCAGCCCTGCTGCGTCGAGCGCGGCTCGCACGACGGTGAGCTGTGCGTTGTAGGGCGTCACGACGATGAGGTCGCGCTGCTCGAGCGGGCGAGCGGACGCTGCGATCTGCGCCGCGCCGGTCGCGACCGCGCCGTCGGCCGCGTCGCCGATCCCGTCTTCGATCCAGTCCCGGCCGAGCAGCGAACGAGCCAGGTCGACGACCGCGGCCGCTTCTTCGGGCGAGGAGGTCGTGTTGCCGACGTGCTCGATGGGCAGTGCGGTGAGGCCGGGGGCGACGCCGGAGAGCGAGCGTCGGGAGGCCACGGCGTGCGAGTGCAACTCGCCCTCGTACGAGAGACGCGACACGGGTTCGGCGACCGCGGGGTGCATACGCCGGCTCTCGGCGAGGAAGTAGCCGAATTCTGCGGGCAGCACGTCGCGGCCGTCGTTGATCCAGCCGAGGGCCGAGGTATCGATGGGCTCGGGATGGTTGCCCTGGCTCACCTGCGGCAGCTGCTGGGGGTCGCCGAGCAGCAGCAGGTTGCGAGCGCCGACGGCCGAGGCGATGGTCGACGCGAGCGAGAACTGACCGGCCTCGTCGATGACGAGCAGGTCGAGCGAACCCCGCGGCACGCGGTTCTCGTTCGAGAAGTCCCACGCCGTGCCGCCGAAGACGAACCCCGAGCTCTCGTGGGCCGCCGTGTAGTCGGCGACGCCGTTCTTCGCGATGAACGTGTACCCGTGGTCGCCGGGCGTCTTCGCGTCTTTCGGGGCCTTCGCGACGAGCTCGGGATCGAGGCCCGCCCGGACGACGGCGTCGAGCACGTTCTCGACCACGGCGTGCGACTGGGCGACGACGCCGATCTTCCACGCGTGCCGCCCGACGAGCTCGGTGATCACGTGCGAGGCGAGGTAGGTCTTGCCCGTGCCGGGCGGGCCCTGCACCGCGAGGTACGAGTCGTCGAGATCGCGGAGGGAGGCGGTGACGGCGGCGACGTAGTCGTGGTCGGGCCCGAGCGGTGCGAGGCCCATGCCGCTGCGGGTGCGCGGCGGGATGCGCCGGAGCACGTCGACGGAGGGATTCGCGGGCCAGCGCGGGAACGCGCGGTCGACGTGCTGGGCCCACTCGAGGATCGCGCCCTGCTGCCGTCCGGCGGGCGGCGGGGTGCCCGGCGCGATCGCGAACGGCAGCTCGTGCCAGGAGACGCCGGCGATCGCGGTCTCCTCGATGAGCAGTCCGTCGTCGAGCACCTCGAGCACTCGCACCGAGTGCCATGCCCGCGAGCCGGGCCGCAGCGAATTGCTCGGGAAGGGCGCCGGCGGTTCGTAGAGCGCGATGGGCTCGCCGCCGACGCTGAATCGCGATCCGGGAGCGATGCGCCCGCGCAGCAGCACGTGCCTCCGGTCGACGCGGTGGTGGTCTTCGCGGTACCAGCGCTGCACCACGGCGGAGGTCGCCGGGTCGACGACGAGCACGTCGCGGTGGTCCTCCCAGGCCTCGAGCGGTTGCTCGACGCGGAAGTAGTGCGACCACCAGAAGCTCTTCGCCTCGCGGTCGTGGTAGTCGATCGCGGCCGCGGCGAGGGCGAGCGCCGTGTGGTCGGCATCCCGGTCGGGGTCGTCGGGCGGGCCGGCGACCGACTGCAGGTGCACGGCGAGGGGGCTGGGCTCGTACACCTTGCCCGCGGCCTTGGCCGCCTCGACGATGAGCGACTCGGGCACGGGGTCGACGCCGGCTCCGCGGGCGAGCCCGAGCAGCCAGTCGCGCAGGCGCAGCGTCGAGACGCAGTCGTAGCGGTTGTAGTCGGCGAGGTCGTCGAGCACGTACTGCGCGGCTGCGGTGCCCGCGAGGCCCGTGACCGGATCGGTCTCGCCGGTCGCCGCGAGCTCGCGGGCCCGCACGTACTCGAGGATCGAGTCGCCGCCCGACTTCACGTCGGCCTCGCGCAGCTGGGTGCCCATGTAGAGCGGCTCGAGCTTCTTGATCGAGTACGAACGGCTGCCCACCCGCACCGCGCGCTTGACGATCGGATAGAGATCGACGAAGACGCCGTCGGCGAGCAACTGGTCGACGGCGGCCTCGCCGACGCCGTGCCGCGCGGCCATCGAGAGCAGGTGCGTGCGCTCGTAGCTCGCATAGTGGTAGATGTGCATGCGCGGATGGGAGGCCCGGCGCAGCTTCACGAGCTCGAGGAACTGCACGAGCGCGACCCGCTCCTCGGCGAAGGAGTGCGCCCAGAGGGGCGTGAACTGCTCGGCGTCGTCGACCATGCCGAAGAGGTAGTCGAGGCCCCAGTCGTCGGCTGCGCCCTCGGTGTAGAGCGGGTCGCCCTCGAAGTCGAAGAAGAGGTCGCCGGCGTCGGGCTCGGGGATCGCCGCGAGCGAGGCGGCGTCGCGCACGACGACGGGCGGCGGCAGCGGGGGATCGTCGGGGGAGCGGAGGCCGGAGGCGGCCGCCGCCAGCTCGGCCGACTCGGCTTCGAGCTGCAGGCGCGCCTGCACGCGCAGGTTCTCGATCGTCGCGTCGAGCACGCCGGGCACCGGGCCGAAGGAGGCCGCGAGCGCGTCGATCGTCGTGATGCCCGCGTCGTGCAGGGCGGCGCGCTGGGTGACTCGCAGACCGGCGACGAGCAGCACGTCGCGGTGCGCCTGCACCTCGAGGTCGCACGTCGGGCATCGCCCGTCGAGGGCGTAGCGCGGGTCGCCCCACGCGACCGGCCCGTCTTCGGCGAGCCGGTCGGCGACGATCTGCTCGAGCCGTTCGCGGCGCAGCCGGTAGACCGGGGCGATGTCGTCGAGGCGGTGCACGCTCGTGGTGCCGTCGCCGAGGAGCAGCTCGACGGTGTCGGCGCACGGCACGCCGGTGCGCTCGAGCTGTTCGGCGTAGGCGGCGAGCTGGAGCAGCGCGGTGACCCGCGCCCGGCGGGCGAGCTTGGAGTCTTGCACGAGGTAGCGGCCGTCGGGCTGGCGCACGATGAAGTCGGCGAAGCCGATGAAGCCCTCGTCGGCGAACGTCGCTTGGAAGACGACGGGGGCGCCGGCCGCGAAGGCCGCCTGCGTCGCCTCGACCGCTGCTGCCACGGCGGCCGGGTCGCGCACATCGGGGCGCTCGATCTCGACGACTCCGTCGCCGAGCGCCGCGCGGTAGTCGTCGAGCACGCGCAGCTCGTGCTGGTCGCCGAGTCGGCCCGAGCGCTCGAGCATCGCGTCTTCGGGGTCGGGCACCTTCTCGATGCGGCCGAGCTTCGCGTCGAGGGCGCGGAGGAAGGCGAATTCGCACTCGGACGCCTTCTTCAGGTCGCTCGCGCTCGTGACGACCGAACCGTCAACCAAGTACATCGGGCTCCTTCGGGTCGTCGTGCTGCAACGCTATCCGGCGCCGCCGACAACGTGCGGGGCGAGCGCGCCGGGTCGCAGCCCCAACAGGCCTTCGACGCTCCGGGTCGTCAGCGTGTCTCGCTCGCCGGCGCCGTCCCAACGCACGAGCGCCTGGGCGTTGAGTCCGTCGATCATGCCGAGCAGCTGCCAGGCGGCCGCCGCAGCATCGACGGGGCCGAAGTCGCCCGTCTCCACGCCGTCGTCGATGATGCCCACGATGACCGACTGCCAGGCGTCCATGCGGTGCCGCACGCTTGCGGCGAGCGACTCGTTGCGGCGGCCGAGCGCCCAGGCCTCGACCCACACGACGGTGACGTCCTCGCGCGAGCCGTCGAGCAGCGTGCCGACGAGGATGGCGAGGCGCTCGGGCGGGGTCCGTCGCTCGGCGACGAGCGCGCCGACCTCCTCGATCTCGACGGCGACGATCGCATCGAACGTCTCGGCGATGAGGGCGTCCATGCTCGGCTGGTAGTGCGCGACGAGGGCCGGCGTCACGCCCGCTCGGGCGGCCACTGCGCGCAGCGTCACGGCGGACAGGCCCTCACCGAGCGCGAGCGATCGGGCGGCTGTGGCGATCTCGGTTCGACGCTCGGCCGGGGTCTTGCGCTCGGCGCGCTTGCGTGGCGTGCTTGACATGGTGCGCCCAGTCTATGTACCGTCGGAGCAATTGTTGATCATTTGATCAATACGAATCGACGGATGCCGCTCGGCACGGCCGACGCACCGACGCGACGCACGGAGGAACCGATGAGCTGGCGCATGCTGTCCGAGACCGCACCCCATGAGCGCACCTGGATGGCGTTCCCGGTCACCGACAACGTCGCCGACGAGACGCCCGGCGGCGTCGAGCGCACGCTCGCGGCCTGGGCCGCGGTCGCGAACGCGATCACCGAGTTCGAACCCGTCTCGATCCTCGTCGACCCGAGCGAACTCGAGAACGCCCGGCGCCTGCTCGACCCCGCGGTCGAGATCGTCGAATGCCCGGTCGACGAGTTCTGGATGCGCGACCACGGCCCCACCTTCGTCGTCGACGACGAGCGACCCGGCGTGCTCGGCGCAGTCGACTGGACCTTCAACGGCTGGGGCGCGCCGAGCTGGGCGAGCTGGGAGAAGTCGGCCGAGCACGCCCGCTTCATCGCCGATCGCGTCGGTGCCGAGCTCGTCTCGAGCGCACTCGTGAACGAGGGCGGCGGCATCCACGTCGACGGCGAGGGCACGGTGCTGCTCACCGAGACCGTGCAGCTCGACCCGCGCCGCAACCCCTACGCCGACAAGCGGCGTGTCGAGGCCGAGATGGCCCGCACGATCGGGGCGACGACGGCGATCTGGCTGCCGCGCGGCCTGACCCGCGACTACGACGAGCTCGGCACGAACGGGCACGTCGACATCGTCGCGACGCTCACCTCGCCCGGCCAGGTGCTCGTGCACTCGCAGCGCAACCCCGAGCACCCCGACTTCGAGGTGAGCCGCGAGATCGTCGCGCTGCTCGCCGGGTCGACGGATGCCGCGGGGCGCACGCTCGAGGTCACCGAGCTCCCGGCGCCGTCGACCATCCGCGATCACGAGGGCTTCGTCGACTACAGCTACGTCAACCACCTGGTCGTGAACGGCGGCGTCATCGCGTGCGGCTTCGGCGACGACGAAGCGGATGCCGCGGCGCGCGGGATCCTCGAGGCCGCTTACCCGGGCCGACGTGCCGTGACGGTCGACGCGCGACAGGTCTTCACGGGCGGCGGCGGCATCCACTGCATCACGCAGCAGCAGCCGGTGGTCGCTCGATGAGCCGATTCGACGTCGTCGAGGCCTCGATCGCCGAGCTCCGCGCCGCGCTCGAGTCGGGTCGCGTCACAGCGGTCGAGCTGCTCGACGCCTACCTCGCTCGCATCGCGGCGTTCGACGGGCCCGAGACGCCCACCGCACTCAACGCCCTCGTCGTGATGAACCCCGGCGCCCGCGCCGACGCGCTCGCGTCGGATGAGCGCCGTGCCGCCGGGCGCGTGCTCGGGCCGCTCGACGGCATCCCGTTCACCGCGAAGGACAGCTACCTCGCCCGCGGGCTCACGGCAGCCGCGGGCTCGCCCGCCTTCGAGCACCTCGTCGCGCAGCGCGACGCGTTCACGATCGAGCGCCTGCGCGGCGCCGGCGCCGTGCTCATCGGGCTCACGAACATGCCGCCCATGGCCAACGGCGGCATGCAGCGCGGCGTGTACGGCCGCGCCGAGAGCCCCTACAACGCGGAGTACCTCACCGCGGCCTTCGGCTCGGGATCGTCGAACGGCTCGGGCACCGCGACCGCGGCGTCGTTCGCGGCCTTCGGCCTCGCCGAGGAGACGTGGTCGTCGGGCCGGGCGCCCGCTTCGAACAACGGGCTCTGCGCGTACACGCCCTCGCGCGGCGTCATCTCGGTGCGCGGCAACTGGCCGCTCGTGCCCACGATGGACGTCGTCGTGCCGCACACCCGCACGATTGCCGACCTCCTCGCGGTGCTCGACGTGATCGTCGCCGACGACCCCGAGGCGCGCGGCGACTTCTGGCGGGTGCAGCCGTGGGTCGAGATCCCCGCGGCATCCGCGATCCGTCCCGCCTCGTACGCGGCGCTCGCGACGGGCGCGGCAGCGACGGATGCCTCGGCCGGTGCCGGCCCGCTCGCCGGCAGCCGCATCGGCGTGCCGCGCATGTACGTCAACGCCGATCCGGAGGCCGGCACCGCCGAGCCCGGCCGCACACCCGGCATCGGCGGCGCGACCGGGCAGCGCATCGAGACCCGCGCCACGGTGATCGAACTCTGGGAGGCGGCCCGCCGCGACCTCGAGGCTGCGGGCGCCGAGGTCGTGCTCGTCGACTTCCCGGTCGTGTCGAACTACGAGGGCGACCGCCCGGGCGCACCCACGATCGAGACGCGGGGACTCGTGAGCCACGAGTACCTGCGCCGCGAGATCGTCGACCTCTCGGCCTGGGCCTGGAACGACTTCCTCGACGCGAACGGCGATCCGGCCCTGCACGCCCTCGCCGACGTCGACGGCGAGCGCATCTTCCCGCAGCCGGAGGGCGCCCTGCCCGACCGGTACACGGGCTTCGAGGACGACATCGCCGAGTACCCCGAGTGGGCGCGCTCGCACCCCGGTGCCACGCTCGCCGACATGCCCGAGCTCGAAGGGGGGCTCCGCGGCCTCGAGGAGACGCGGCGCATCGACCTCGAGCAGTGGATGGACGACCTCGGCCTCGACGCCGTCGCCTTTCCCGCCGTCGCCGACGTCGGCCCCGCCGACATGGACGTGAACGAGGCATCCGCCGATCTCGGCTGGCGCAACGGCGTCTGGGTCGCGAACGGCAACCTCGTGCCGCGCCACCTCGGCATCCCGACCGTCACGGTGCCGATGGGGCTCATGCGCGACATCCGGATGCCGGTGGGCCTCACGTTCGCCGGACGCGCCTACGACGACTCCGCCCTGCTCGCGCTCGCCGCGGCGTTCGATGCGCTGCCGGCCTCGACCGCGAGGCGCGTGCCGCCGCCGCGGACGCCCTCGCTCTGAGCGGGGCGCGAGTGCGGGCGCGGCGGCCGGTCACGAGGCGCCGCCCGGGTTAGTCTGACGCCATGGCGGTCAGTCGGAGCCGTACGGCGGTCTACGCGCGTCGGCGCAAGCGTCGCATGGCGCAGCACACGCACGACCTCAGCGACGAGCAGTGGGCCGCGCTCGCCGCCGAGTGGCAGGGGTGCGCGTACTGCGGTGCCAGCGACCGGCCGCTGCAGCGCGACTGCGTGCAGCCCATCTCGCGTGGCGGCCGCTACACGCTCGGCAACGTGGTTCCCGCGTGCGGCTCGTGCAACGCCAGCAAGTCCAACGACGAGGTGACGTCGTGGATGCGTCGCAAGAAGCTCGACGAGCGCGCCTTCCTGATGCGGCACTACGAGGTCGGCATGCTGATGGCGGCGCGATTCCCGAATGCGGATGCTTCGCCCGAGTGAGTCGCGCATTCAGCTGGTGCGAGCGCACGCTCAGCTGCTGAGGATCGGGGCGCGGGTCGGCGTCAGCCGACGGGCGTGGAGCACGATGTCGAGCACGAAGACCAGCATGATGCCGATGAGGCAGACGCGCGTGACTTCTTCGGCGGCGGGCGAGACGAAGATGGGGCCTGCCGTGAGGCTCCACGTCACCAGGGCGAGGAAGGCGACGTCGTTCGCGATCGAGATCAGGCGGATCGTGCGGGTGTAGCGGCCGGCGATGAGCAACGCGAACCCGACGGCGAAGGCCATGGCCCAGAGCACCACGAACCAGGGTGCGCGCCACGCGAGGAACTCGGGGTCGAACACGAAGGCTTCGATGACCGGCTGCGGCAACCCGGGGGCGATGACGGCCAGCCAGGGCAGCGCGATCAGCACCGAAGCGCCGAGCGCGCCGAACGAGATCGCGAGCACGAGACCCGCGCGGTTGACTCGGTCGCGGTCGAGCACCTGGGGCGGGATATGCGGCGCCACCCGGGGCTCGGCCTGTGGTGCGCTGTCGGTCGCGGCGTCGGTGACATCTCGCCGATGCCTGATGATCGCGGCGATGAGCGTCAGCGTGATCATGAATCCCGGCCACCAGAACGCGCCGAGCCCCCCGCTGAGCCACCAGGCGGGCAACGGCGCCCACCAGGCGCCTGCGACGCCGGCCGTCTCCGCCCACTCGGCGACTCCCGGGTCGGCGTACGCGATCGGGAGGGTGACCGCCCACTGCAGGGCGACGCCGCCGAGGGCGAACCAGGCGAAACCCGGTGCATCCGCCGGGCGGATCACGGTGAACCCGGCGGGGCGGTAGCGATCGGCAACCTCCTGCGGTCGGCCGAAGGCGGCGAGCAGCTCCATGACCATCGGCTCGTCGGCGGGTCGACCGGCCTCGTCGGCTCGTCCCGCGAGCTCCTCACGCAGCAGCGACCGGAGCTCGAAGCCGACGTCGGCTCGTTGTCGCCGAGGAATGCGCGCGACGACGTCGCCGACGTAGCTCTCGATGATGGCGTTCGGGTCCATGTCAGTTCTCCTCGTGCAACAGTGCGGCGACGACCGAGGTCAGTGACCCCCACGCGGCGGTCAGGTCGCGATAGCTCTCGGCCCCGGCAGGGCTCAGCGTGTAGTAGCGGCGGGGCGGCCCGTCGTCGATGCGCCACTCGGAGGCGAGGAGCCCCTGCCCCTCGAGCCGGCGGAGCAGCGGGTAGAGCGTGCCCTCCTCGATCGGCATGCCGCGCTCGGCGAGCGCCTGGCGCAGGGAGTAGCCGTACTGCGGCGCCCGCAGTTGCGAGAGCACGGCGAGCACGAGCACGCCCTTGCGCAGATCCTGCTCGAGCTTGCCCGTCTGCTCGGGTCGACCCTCTACCATGTGGCTCACACTACATAGGGTCACACAGTACGTCAACGGTAGCCCAGCGGATGCCGCGGCGGTTCCTTTCCTCGCCCAGCGCGAGGGGCACCGTCAGAGCGGCCGAGACTCCTCGACGGCTCGGCGCAGCCCGGCCGGGTTGAACAGCCGGAGCGCGGTCGATGACAGAACCGTCGTCGGTGCGCCGAGGAGCCGGCCCGCGATGATCTCCAGTTCGAAGGTGGACTCGCCCCCTCTCACCGGATCCGTCTCGGCGAGCAGCTCGAACTCGTCGGCCTCCTGCCCGATCGCCAGTGGGCCCATGATGCGGACGTTCGAGGCGCCGTGCTCGCCGAACGCACGCAGGAGTTCGCTGCGCCGCAGTGTCAGGCGCTCGCCGAGCGGCAACTGATCGAAGCGCTCGTGAGCAACCGGGGAAGCCGAGCCGCCCGCACGACGTGGCTCGCCCTCATGGTCCACATCACCCGCCCTGGGCGCGCCGCCCGTTTCACCTCTGCTGTCCGCGACCAGTGACGTGCCTCGGCCGCGAGCTGCGGCGAAGTCCGCGACCGCCTCGCGCAGGACCGACTTCTTCGTGGCTCTCAAGAAGTAGGCCATCTCCGAGACGAGACGATCGGTCGCAACATCCACCTTGATCGACTTCTCGTCGAGCTGCTTCTCGTTGATCTGCTTCTCGCTGATCACATGCCTCCTCTGATGGTGTCGCGTCGTGTGGTCGTGGAGACCGGAGGTGGGTGTTCTGCCTCAGATTCGGTGCCGAAGTGCCGAAGTGCCGAAGTGCCGCCGATCTGCAGAGCACACTCCACCACGATCGCTCGACCAGATCGGGTACGCCCCAAGGCTCGTGGATGCGCGCCTCGCCGCTCATGCTGTGCAGGACGAGTGCGGTGCGAACCGCGCGTCGCAGCCCCGAAGCGGCGACCCTGTTCAGCGCACCTCGACGGTGACCTCGTCGAGGCCGGTGGCGCCGTCGGGCACGACGCCCTGGCGCTTCGCGGTCTGCACCTCGCCGTCGGCCCCGAGGGCGCGCACGCGAACGGTGTGCGAGCCGGCCGAGGCATCCGGCCACTCGTACTTCCACTGCACCCAGGTGTCGTCGTTGATCGCCGTCGCGAGGTCGGCGTCGCGCCACTCGCCGTCGTCGATCTGCACCTCCACCCCGGCGATGCCGACGTGCTGGTGCCAGGCGACGCCCGCGAGCACCGCGGAGCCGGGGGAGACCGACTGCCCCTGGCGGGGCACGTCGATGCGCGAGGAGAGCTTGATGGGCCCGCGCTCGCTCCAGCCGCGGTCGGTCCAGTACGCGGATGCCGCGTCGAACCGTGTCACCTCGAGGTCGACGACCCATTTCGTGGCCGAGACGTAGCCGTAGAGCCCGGGCACGACCATGCGCACCGGGAAGCCATGCTCGGCCGGCAGCGGTTCGCCGTTCATGCCGACGGCGAGGATCGCGTCGCGATCGTCCTGCAGCACCTCGAGGGGCGTCGACGCTGTGAACCCGTCGATGCTTCGCGAGAGCACCATGTCGGCGTCGGCCGACGGGCCGGCCTCGGCGAGCAGTTCGCGGATCGGGTAGCCGAGCCACACGGCGTTGCCGATGAGTCCGCCGCCGACCTCGTTCGACACGCACGCGAGGGTCGTGACGCTCTCGTCGAGGGGGAGCGCGAGCAGTTCGTCCCACGTCAGCGTGATCTCGCGATCGACGAGGCCGTGGATGCGCAGGCTCCAGTCGGCCGGATCGACCGCCGGCACGGCGAGGGCGGTGTCGATGCGGTAGAACTCCGCGTTCGGCGTGACGACCGGGGCGAGGCCGTCGATGCCGAGCTCGGCGCCCGCCGGCACCGTCACCGTGCTCGCGGCGTTGGGCAGGGTGATCGCCTCGCGCACCGCGGTGACCGCGCGGGCGCCGGCCTGCAGGGCGTAGCCGCCGAGGGCGGCGAGCGCCCCGAGCGCCACGGCGCCGCCCGCCCAGCCGAGGAAGCGGCGGCGGTCGACGCCTGTCTCGGCCGAGGCCGCCGGCGGCGGCGTCGGAGTCGGCGGCGTCGCTGAGTCGAAGGACGATTCTCGCGACGCGCCGGTCTCGGCCGCGCGTGTCGGCTCGATGGTCCTGCGACTCAGCGTGTCAGGGGCGGGCGCGGGCGCGGGTGCGAGCCGTCGCAGGAGGAACGTCAGCGCGAGCATCGCCGCGATCGCCGCCACAGCCGAGGGCACGATCGCGAGCATGGAGGCGTTCGCCCGGCTCGCCGCGGCGACGGCGCCGACGACGCCCACCGCGCCGACGACGACCATGCCCCAGGGCGGCCGCCTCGCCTCGAGCACTCCGGCTGCGCCGGCGACCGCGAGCAGCACGAGCCCGATGCCCACGAGCAGCGCGGCCTTGTCGCCCGTGCCGAAGAGGGCGATCGCGGCGTCCTTCGCCCAGGGCGGCGCAAGATCGATGAGCAGCGACCCGACGACCACCAAGGGGCTCGAGGCCGGGGCGACGACGGCGGCGACGAGCTGCCCGACGCCGACTCCGAAGGCGACGGATGCCACGCCCGCCACGGCGGGCAGCACCCATCCCCGGGCAGGTCCGCTCGTCTCGGGCATGCGCACAGCGTACGCTCGTCGGGCCCGCGCGGGCTGCGCGGCATCCGCTCTGCCGCGGCATCCGCGCTCTGGCGAGGCATCCGCTCTGCCGGATGTCACCGCCCCATGTCAGAATCGTGAGTCGCGGGCGCGCGCCCGCGATGAGGGGAGCAGCCGAATGACCGCGACCGACCAGACCGTCAGCGACCGCAGCACCGACGACCGCACCGACGATGGCGCCCGGCGCATCGCCGACGCGCACGACGTCATCGAGGTGCGCGGGGCGCACGAGAACAACCTGCAGGGCATCTCACTCGACATCCCGAAGCGACGCCTCAGCGTCTTCACCGGGGTCTCGGGCTCCGGCAAGTCGAGTCTCGTGTTCGGCACGATCGCGGCGGAGTCGCAGCGGCTCATCAACGAGACGTACTCCACGTTCATCCAGTCGTTCATGACGACGCAGCCGCGGCCCGAGGTCGACAGCCTGCGCAACGTCTCGGCGGCGATCATCGTCGACCAGGAGCGCATGGGCGCGAACTCCCGTTCGACCGTCGGCACGGCGACCGACGCCTACGCGCTGCTCCGCATCCTGTTCTCCCGCCTCGGGCAGCCCTACGTCGGCCCGAGCTTCCACTTCAGCTTCAACGTGCCCGCGGGCATGTGCCCGCGATGCGAGGGCACCGGCGAGGTCAACGACCTCGACCTCGACCAGCTCTTCGATCGCGACAAGTCGCTCGCCGAGGGTGCGCTCACGATCCCCGGCTACACGGCCGACGGCTGGATGGTGCGCATCTTCACCGAGTCGGGATTCCTCGACCCCGACAAGAAGATCCGCGACTACACCGAGGCCGAGCTGCACGACCTCCTCTACAAGGAGTCGACGAAGGTCAAGGTGCAGAGCATCAACATGACCTACGAGGGCCTCGTGCCGAAGCTGCAGAAGAGCCTGCTCTCCAAGGATCGCGACGCCATGCAGCCGCACATCCGCGCCTTCGTCGACCGCGCGGTGACCTTCACCGCCTGCCCCGAGTGCGGCGGCGCGCGTCTCAACCAAGAGGCCCTCTCCTCGAAGATCAAGGGCATCAACATCGCGGATGCTGCGCAGATGCAGATCTCCGACCTCGCGAGCTGGCTCGCCGACATCGACGACCCGAGCGTCGGGCCGCTCATCGCGAACCTGCGGCAGAACGTCGACTCCTTCGTCGAGATCGGTCTCGGCTACCTCAGCCTCGACCGCCCGTCGGGCACCCTCTCGGGCGGTGAGGCCCAGCGCGTCAAGATGATCCGCCACATCGGGTCGGCGCTCACGGATGTCACCTACGTCTTCGACGAACCGACGGTGGGCCTGCACCCGCACGACATCCAGCGCATGAACCGCCTGTTGCTGCAGCTCCGCGACAAGGGCAACACCGTGCTCGTCGTCGAGCACAAGCCCGAGGTCATCGAGATCGCCGACCACATCGTCGACCTCGGCCCCGGCGCGGGCTCACGCGGCGGGCAGATCTGCTTCGAGGGCGACCTCGAGGGGCTGCGCGCCTCCGACACGCTCACCGGACGTCACCTCGACCACCGGGCGAAGCTCCGGGACGAGGTGCGCACGGCGTCGACCGCGCTCGAGATCCGCGGCGCCACGCAGCACAACCTCACCGGGGTGGACGTCGACGTGCCGCTCGGCGTGCTCACCGTCGTCACGGGCGTCGCCGGCTCCGGCAAGTCCTCGCTCATCCACGGCAATGTGCCGAAGCACGACCACGTCGTGGTCGTCGACCAAGCGCCGATCCGCGGCTCGATCAGGTCGAACCCGGCCACGTACACGGGCCTGCTCGACACGATCCGCAAGGCGTTCGCGAAGGAGAACGGCGTCAAGCCCGCGCTCTTCAGTGCGAACTCGGCCGGAGCCTGCCCGAACTGCAAGGGCATCGGGCTCGTCTTCGTCGAGCTCGGGCCGATGTCGACGGTTTCGAGCACATGCGAGGAGTGCGGGGGCAAGCGGTTCACGGCCGAGGTGCTCGAGTACCGCCTCAACGGCCTGAACATCGCCGAGGTGCTCGCCCTCTCGGTCGACGGCGCGCTCGAGTACCTCACCGACAAGACGGCACGAGTCATCCTGCAGCGCCTCGCCGACGTCGGCCTCGGGTACCTCGTGCTCGGGCAGGCGCTCAACACGCTCTCGGGCGGCGAACGCCAGCGCCTGAAGCTCGCCATCAGCATGGCCAAGAAGGGCACGGTCTACGTGCTCGACGAGCCGACCACCGGCCTGCACCTCGCCGACGTCGACCGGCTGCTGGCGCTCCTCGACCGGCTCGTCGACGACGGTAACTCCGTGATCGTCATCGAGCACCATCAGGCCGTCATGGCGCACGCCGACTGGATCATCGACCTCGGCCCCGGAGCCGGTCGCGACGGCGGGCGCATCGTCTTCGAGGGAACGCCGCGCGCACTCGTCGAGGCCGCGGCCACCGACGAGGCGACCCTCACCGGCACCCACCTGCGGGAGTACGTGGGCGCCTGAGGCCGGGCAGGGCCCGACGACCCGCGAGCCTCGCATCGCTCGTGCAGCGAGCGAGGATCGGGGTCGTCGGGCCGCCCGGCGTGGCTACGGACTGACGTACGTCTGCCGCTGGATCGTCGGCTGCGGCGGCACCGCCGGGAGCCAGTCCGGCTCCTCGTCGGGGAACTCGTCGTCGGGCGCGGCGGGCGCCGCCGACTCGGCCGCTTCGGCCACCTCGGCCGCGTCGGGCGGCGGCAGCGTGCCGAGTCGATCGACCTGCTCCGTGAGGGCGTCGAGCACCGAGCGCAACTGGATCTGGGCGACCTGCGCATAGGTGCGCACGTACTCGATCTCGGGCATCGACGGCAGCGGGATGCTCGCCGTCGTCGTCGCAGGTTCGGTCGGCGCGGCAGCCGCGGTCGCGGCGGCGCGCTCCTGTGCCTCGCGATACTGGGTGCGGGCCGTGATCACGAGATCCCGGGCGTACTCCTCGGCGTCGGCGACCGCCTTGTCGGCGATCACCTGGGCCTGCGAGAGCAGACCGACGGCGCCCAGCGTGACCTCGCGCTCGAGGTCGGCGGAGTCGGACGTGCGGAGCTTGGTGTTCTCGGCACGGAGTTCGGCGAGTTCGCGCCGGTTCTCGGCGAGCTCCCGAAGGTTCTCGGCCAGTGCCGCCCGTACCTCCTCGATCGTGCGCGCGAGGTCGGCCACGTACGCGTCCACTTCGGAGCGGTCGTAGCCCCCGAGCGGGCGTGAGGCGAACTTCACCGTACCCGTCTCGGGCAGGCGCGAGACGGCGGCGACGAGGCCGCCCTCGGGTGCCGGCGGGCCCTGGATCAGGAGTTCGTCTGCGTCGTCCCAAGTGGTCATCGGGCACTTCCCATCGGTTCTTCCACGAGCGGCGACGGCTGCGGGTCACGCAGCCCGTCCTCATCGAGTGTGGCGAACAGTTCGAAACGGATGTCGGGTGACGGCACACCGAGCTCGCGCAGCCGGGAGGCGGTGTGGCGCACCATGGACGGCGATCCGCAGATCATCGCGAGGGCGCCGGGGGTGACGCCGGCCTCAGCCGCGGCGTCGCTCACGAGCCCCTTGCGACCGGGGTAGCTCCGGTCGTCGGACACGACCGGTGTGTAGCTGAACCACGGTCGACCGGTCAGGCTCTGCATGAGGCGGTTCTCGTACAGGTTCCACGGGACTCGAGCGCCGTGGAGCAGGTGCACGCGCGGGGCGTCTCCGGTCGCCTGCCACTGCAGGTCGATGCGTTCCAGGTGGGCACGGAGCGGCGCGAGGCCGGTTCCGCCGGCGACCATGACGAGGTCTCGATCGCGGTCGGCCTCGTCGAGCGTCAACTCCTGCCCGACCGCCGAGCCGAGCCGCAGCACGTCACCGGCCTTCAGTCGCCGCACCATGGCGCCGGAGACCTGCCCGCCCGGTACCAGTTGCACGTGGAACTCGATCGTGCCGTCCTGCCGCGGCGCGTTGGCGGCGCTGAAGTAGCGCCACAGGCGCGGGGCGTACGGCGTCTCGACGGCGAACGACTGCCCGGGCTCGAACGGGAGGTCGGGTTCGGGGCGCACGTGCACGATCGCGACATCCATGCTGCGCCGCTCGACCGCGGTGACGTGACCCGCCCAGGAGGCCGGGCTGCTCAGCTCCGACTCCTCGGCGGCCTGCACCATCGCGGTCGCGATGACGCCGTACGCGCCGGCCCAGTCCTCGGCGAGCTCCGGAGTCCAGAGGTCGCCGAGGAAGTGCTCCAGTGTGGTGAGCAGCGAGAGGCCGACCGCGTCGTAGTGCTCCGCGATGACCTCGAACCTGCGGTGGTCGCGGCCGAGCTGCTGGATGAACGCGGTCACCTCGTCGAGTTGATCGACGTTGGAGACGATGCGCCCGAGCGCGCCGACGAGTCGGTCGCGCTGGGTGGCCATCGCGACCGGGAACATCGCCCGGAGCTCGGGGTGCGTGTAGAAGAGGTGCGAGTAGAAGAAGAGCGGCACCTCGTCGCCGAGCGACTCGGCCAGCGACCAGGTGTGCTTCAGCGCAGCGGTGTCCACGCCGTCAGTCTTGCGTCGCGCCGACCTCGACGATGTCGGGTTGCGTCGCGGCGACGGCGGTCACGGTGCGGTCGATGATGTCGGACGGAACGCCGGCTTCGGTGAGCGCAGCGATCAGGTGCTCGGCGACGGCGCCGAACTCCTCGGCCGTGATGCCCATGTTCGCGTGGGCCGCACGCAGGTCGCGTCCCTCGTAGGCGACCGGGCCGCCCATGACCTGGGAGACGAGCGCGACCTGGTGCCGCTTGAGCCGGACCATCTCGATGCCCTCGAAGTGCTTCAGCAGTCGGTCGTCGGCGAGCACGAGCTCGTAGAACCGGTTGACGACGGCGGTGACGGCGGGTGCGCCTCCGACGGCTGCGTAG
The DNA here is from genome assembly GCF_001427265.1 of Agromyces sp. Root1464. NCBI lineage: Bacteria > Bacillati > Actinomycetota > Actinomycetes > Micrococcales > Microbacteriaceae > Agromyces > Agromyces sp. Root1464. The sequence continues at coordinate 1,772,940 of NZ_LMFU01000002.1, read as the reverse complement.
TCGCTCTGGGCTTCGGGTTGGGTCTGCAGATCGAGGGAGTTCATTCGGGCGTCCGTTCGGTAGGGGGGTGTGAGGACTTCCCTTTCCTAGCAGAACGCGCCCCCTCAGATCAAAGCTTTTCTGCATGTCGCGTGGGTTCGGAGCGGGCGTTCAGTCCCGTCTGGCACCCTTCGTCCCCAGCTTTCGTCCTCGGCTTCCGTCGCCGCGGATAGGCTGGTCGGGTGGAACTCGGTCTGGCCTTCGCCCTCGCGTGGGCCGTGCTCGCGCTCGTCGTGGGCGTCGTGCTCATCGCGAAGCGCCGCTGGCTCTCCGAGACGATCACGGCCGAGCGTCAGTCGACGGTGGCGCGCGCCGGAGCCCGCGGTCCGGGCGCCGTCGTCTTCCTGGTCGTGGGCCTGGCCTTCGTCGCGATGGGCCTGTTCATCATCGTCTGGTGGGCCTCGGCCCTCTGACCGACGCCGTCCGAGCGGCGCCGTCGGATCCGCCCCGACCGTGGTCTCGCTACTCGATCGTCGGCGAGTGCGCCCGCACGAACGCCGCGACGGGCACCGCGAGCCCCGCGCCGATCTCGGCGGCCGGCCGCTTGGCGCCCTTCACCTCGAACGAGTGGTTCGCCTCGGCGATCCAGTCGAGGGTGGCATTCGGCCCGACCCGGGCGACGACGTCGTCGAGCTGCTCGGTCGGCTGGGCGAACGGGTCGTTGCGTCCCTGCAGGAAGAGCATGGGCACGGTGATGCCCGGCAGGTGCTCGTCTCGCGGCTTCTCGGGCTTGCCGGGCGCGTGCAGCGGATAGCCGAGGAAGACGAGGCCCGCGGCCTGCATGCCCTCGGCGACGGCCATGGACGCCATGCGTCCGCCGAACGACTTGCCCGATGCCCAGATCGGCTCACCGGGGTGGCCGGCTGCGGCCGCGCGTGCGGCCGCGACATCCATCACCGCTCGCCAGGTCGCGATCGCGACCGGCGGGCGATCGGGGAACTTCCGCCCGGCCTCGCGGTACGGGAAGTTGAAGCGCAGGGTGGCGATCCCGTCGTCGTTCAGCGCTCGCGTGAAGCCGGACATGAACGGATGCTCCATGCCGGCGCCCGCGCCATGGGCGACGACGATCGTGGTCGTCGCTCCCGGCGGCCGTGCGGAGACGGCGGAGACGGGCACGCCGTCGACGTCGATCGTGATGGGCTGTTCTGCGGTGGTCATGCGCGCCTAGAGGTTGAACAGTTCGAAGACGCCGCCGATGACATTGCCCGCGCCGTCGGCGAGGTCGCCGACGGCCGAGGTCAGCTCGACGACGCTGCCGGCCGCCTCGATCGCGACGGCGATCTCGGCGGTGACGTCGACGAGGTCGCCGAGGCTGTCGAGGTTCGTCGTCGCGAGCTCTGCGTGCTCGAGCTTCAGCTTCGCGAGCCACTCGCGTTCGAGCCCGAAGACGACGGCGTACGGCAGCAGCCGTTCGTGCAGGTGGAAGCGGGCGATCGGGTCCGACCCCGGCGCCACGGACGACGCGGGCGACACGGCCGCCGACGCGAGTGCCCCGGGAGCGTCCGGCGTCACGACAGCCTCGGATGCCGCGGCATCCGTCGTGCGCAGCTCTGCGCCGCTCGGTGACTGCAGCACGCGGAGCCGGTCGGCTTCCGCGAGCTCGAGGTACTGCTTCAGGCCGGCGAGGTGCTCGCGGCGGGCGTCGGCGGCCGGCAGGAACTTGCGCCACGACGACGGCGTCACGAAGATCGTGGCGATCGTCGCGGCGATCGCGACGAGCGTCGCGATGAGCGCGCCCCATTCGCCGCCGATGATCGTGAAGACGAGGAAGAGCGCCTCGACGAGCATGCCGAGGTAGGCGAGGACGGTGAGGGTGACGCCGGGCCACGTGACACGGCGCTCGGCCACGAGCCCGTCGCGCGCGAGGGCGTGCTCGGTGTTCAGCAGCAGGCTCTTCAGCCGCCCGGCCAGGGCGCGGCGATCGGCCGAGAAGCGGCGCACGCGCGTGCTCGTGTGCTCGGGGCCGAAGAGGGCTTCGAGCAGCGCGGCCTCCTCGGCGGTGAGCACCGTTCCAGAGACGAGCTCGACGCCGATGGGTTCGCGCTTGCCCGCTCCGGCGATCAGGTGGATCTTGCGCTTCACGGCGAGGTCGATGAGGGCAGCGGATGCCGCGCGCCGATCGGCATCGACGAGCAGCGCATCCCGCAGCACCGTCGTGTCGCGCGCGGGGGCGTACTGCACCACGCGCGGCGTGAGGCGCTGGGCCGCGACCGCGCGCGCGACCAGCCCGAGCCCCAGGATGAGGAACGCGGGCAGGATCGCGAAGACGAGGACGGCGGTCAGCACGCGCCCAGTCTAGGGATTCGGCGACCCGGCGAGCGGGAACGCGGGGTCAGGCGGTCGCTGGCCTGCGCGTGTGCGGCGGTCGGGCGACGCGCCTGCACGGTGCCGCGGATGTCGGAGGCCCGGCGTACCGTGACAGCCATGACGAAGCAGATGCAGCACTCAGCACCCCACCTGGTGATCGATGAGCCGTGTCCCCGCTGCGACTCGCTCGCGGTGCGCGCCATCGTCTACGGACCGCTCGACTTCGAGGTCGAGGCGGGCGATGCCGCCGGCGCGCTCGCGCACGACGAGGAGCCCATCTTCGACTGCCGCGAATGCGGCTTCCAGTGGGGCGCGGCGGTGCGCGACCGCCTGAGCTGACGAATGCCAGCTGACGAAATCCCAGCTGACGAATCGCGAGCCGACGAGTTCCGGGCACGAGTCGCGAGCCGAGGCTACTCCTCGACGAGCTCGTCGCGGATGCGGCGAAGGTCCTCCATGAGCGAGCCGATCAGGATCCAGTGACCGGACTTCGGCGGCGTGATCACGAGCGGTGACGTCAGGGCCGGGATCGCCGAGGTGGGCGGTTCGGGGTCGACGTCGGCGAGGTGCACGGCGAGCCGCACGTCGTGGGCGGCCCGGCGCAACTGCTCGGCGATCGCCTGCACGGTGGGCTCGTCGGCGAGCGCCGCGTCGTAGTGGTCGAAGAAGGCCCGCGTCATGCCGATCACCTGGGTGACGATCGGGCTCAGCCGCTCGAGCAGCGTGCGCATCTCGATGAGCTCGGTGCGGTGCGCGGAGCGGCGGGGATTCAGCGTGAGCGATTCCTCACCCGTGGCGATCGAGGCATCCGCTGCATCGCGCATCGGCCGCATGAGCCGCGCCTCGACCATGAGACGCTGCAGGTCGGCGGGCGTCTGCGGGCTCTCGAGCGCACTCGCGAGGCGGTCGAGGGAGCTCGCGAGCTCACCGCCGAGGAGCGCGAGGTCGCGCCGCGCCGGCGAGACGGTGACCGGCGGCACGATGAGCGCGTTCACGATGATGCCGATCGCCGCGCCGATCAGGGTCTCGAGGATGCGGTCGACGGCGTACTCGGGCGACGAGGAGCCGAGCGCGAGCACGAGCATCGCGCTGATCGCGACCTGGTTCGAGGTTCCGGGCGTCATCTTCAGCGCCCACGCGACGAGCATCGCGATCACGATCGTGACGAGGATGATCCAGCTGTTCACCCCGAAGACGAGCGACGCGGCAGTGGCGACGATCACGCCGAGGATCACCCCGATCGACCGCTCGATCGCCTTGCCGAACGACTGGTTCACGCTCGGCTGCACCACGAGCAGCGCCGCGATCGCGGCGAAGACGGGCAGCGGCCCCGGAATCAGCCAGCCGGCGATGAGCCACGCCGCGATCGTCGCGGCCGAGGCCTTCGCGACCTGCAGGATCGGCACGCGACGGGAGGCGCGGAACGTGCCGGTGATGCCCATGCGGACCACGCTACTGCGGGATGCCGCGGGGCTCGTCTTCGCCGTGCTCGGGGATGTCGGGGTCGTCGGTGACGGCCAGCGGGTCGTGGTCGACGATCTCGTCGACGTCGGCGGTCGGCACCGAGTCGGGCAGGGCGTTCTCCTCGGCGAGCGTCGCGGGGGAGGCGCGGCGGGGCGCCGCGGCATCCGTTCCCAGGCGGAGGCGCTTGCGCAACCCGCGCACCCACTTCGGCTGTCCCGCGACGAGACCTCGCTCGAGCGGTTCCTCGACCTCGAGCCCGTAGTGCTCGCCGATGTGGTCGATGAACTGCGCACGCTCGGCCTTCGCGTAGGCGCGGCGCTCCCGGGTGAAGGCGATGATCGTCGACCAGCAGATGAGCAGCATCACGATGCTGAACGGCAGCGCGATGATGATCGCCGCCGTCTGCAGGGCCTTGAGCCCGCCGCTGAGCAGCAGCGCGATCGCGAGCAGCGCCGTGATCGCGGTGAAGATCGTGCGCACCCAGCGCTTCGGGTTCAGTTGGCCGCCGGTCGCGATCATGCCCATCACGAGTGCGCCGGAGTCCGCCGAGGTGATGAAGAAGATCGTGATGAGCAGGATCACGCCGACCGTCAGCACCGGCGTGCCGGGAATGTAGGTGAGCAGCTCGAAGAGCGCCGCCTCGACGTTCACGCTGCCGTCGGGTTGGGTGAGCGCGCCGGGGTCGGCGAGCTCGATCGCGAGCGCCGAGCCGCCGAGCACGGCGAACCAGAGGATGCCGATGAGGGTCGGCACGAGGATGACGCCGGCGACGAACTGGCGCACGGTGCGCCCCTTCGACACGCGGGCGATGAAGATGCCGACGAACGGCGCCCACGAGATCCACCAGCCCCAGTAGAACGAGGTCCACGCGGCCTGCCACTCTTCGCCCTCGGTGCCCTGGAAGGCGCTCACGTTGAAGGAGAGGCCGATGAAGTTCTGGATGTAGTTGCCGATCGACTGCACGAACTCGCGCAGCAGGAACTCCGTCGGCCCGAGCGCGAGCACGTAGACGACGAGGATGCCGGCGAGCACGAGGTTCGCCGTCGACAGCCACTTCATGCCCTTCGTGACCCCGGAGAGCACCGACCACAGCACGAAGACGGAGATGACGAGGATGATGACGACCTCGCTGAGCGCGGTCGGTTCGAGGACGCCCAGGTAGTCGAGGCCGGCGCTGATCTGGAGCACGCCGAGCCCGAGCGAGGTGGCGACACCGAAGAGCGTGCCGACGAGGGCGATGACGTCGATCGTGTGCCCCCAGCCGCCCTCGACGCGCTTGCCGAGCAGCGGCTCGAGGGTCCACCTGATGGAGATCGGCCGGCGCCGGCGATGGATCGCGTAGGCGAGCCCGAGCCCGACGACGACGTAGATCGACCAGGCCTGCACGCCCCAGTGCAGGTAGGTCTGGCTGAGGGCCTGCTGCGCGAGCGCCTCGGGCGTGCCGACGACACCCGGTCGCGGCGAGACGAAGTGGCTGAGCGGCTCGCTCACGCCGTAGAAGACGAGCCCGATGCCCATGCCCGCGGCGAAGAGCAGCGAGAACCACGAGAGCAGCGAGAACTCGGGCTCGTCGTCGTCGCGGCCGAGCTTGATGTCGCCGAACCGGCTGAAGCCGACGAACAGGCAGAACGCCACGAAGAACGCGGCGATGAGCACGTAGTACCAGTTGAAGGTGTTGACGATGCTCGACTGGATCGCGCCGAACATCGCCTCGGCCGCCTTCGGGGCGATGAGCGCGAAGGCGACGAACAGGGCGACGACGCCGGCGGCCGGCCAGAACACCCATCGCTGCACGGGCGGAAGCGATCGGTGCGGCTTCGCACCCGCGGCATCGGTCGTGCCCGCGGCATCCGCTGCCCGTGCCGGGGTTCCGCCCGGATCGGAGTGCTCGGTCGGCTCGTTCGTCGTACCGCTCATACGCCCACGGTATCGAGGCGGGCACGGCGCCGCATCGGCACGCGCCGGTCGCGCCGGGGCTGGTGCGGGTGCCGGTGCGGGTGCCGGTGCGGGTGCCGCGCCGTCGCCGTGCCCGTCCGCGACTCCTCGTGTCGGACGCGGGGACTATCGTGGCGCGCATGGTCTCCATCGACGCCGACCTCGCACGCCTCGGCACCGAGTTCTGGCAGTGGCGCGCTGGGAACTCCTTCCGCACCTCCGACGACATCCCGCGCATCGAGCGGCCGCCCGGCTGGGTGCCGCGATTCGATCCGGCGAGCATCGACGCGCAGCGGCGCGAGCTCGAGCCGTTCGTCGAGCGGTGGCGGGCGACGGATGCCGCGGCGCTGCCGATCCCCGACCAGGTCGACCACCGGCTGCTGGGGTCGGCGCTCGCGCGGGTGCGCTGGGAGCTCGACGTGCTCCGCAACTGGGAGCGCGACGCCGTCTTCCTCACGAGCCAGATCCTCGGTCCGTGGTTCGACCTGCTGCTCGCGCCACCGCCATTCGGTTCGCAGCGGCAGGCAGATCTCGTCACCGTGCTCGGTGCTGTTCCGCAGGCGGTCGATCAGGCGATCGCGAACCTCGATCGCGCCGGGGTCGCCGCGCTCGCCAGGGTGGCCGCAGGCGAGCTCGCCGACATCGGCCCGCGGGTCGCCCGCTCGGTCGCGGCGCTCACCGGGCACGTCGATGCCGCGACGGCGACCGCGCTCGCCGAGGCGCAGCCCGCCGCGAGCGCGGCGCTCACCCGGTACGCGCAGTGGCTCGAGGCATCCGCAGACCGGCTCGGCCCCGAGGTCGTCGTCGGCCGCGACGCCTTCGTCTGGTACCTGCGTCAGGTCGCGCTCGTCGCGGCAGAGCCCGAAGAGCTCGTGCGCGGTGCCCTGCAGGAGTACCGGCGTGCGATCGCTGCTGAGACGATCTCGCGCAACGCCCATCGCGACGCAGTCGAGGCGCCGCTCGCCGTCGACGTCGCCGCCGAGGTCGCCCACCAGGCCGAGGCGGAGGAGGAGGTCCGGAGCCTGTACGAGCGCGAAGGCCTGCTGAGCCAGCCCGACTCGCTGCGCCGCTACCGATTCGCGGCGTACCCGGCCTACCTCGCGCCCGTCTCGTTCCTCGGTGTCACCGACGACCTCACGAACGAGCAGTCGCGCGAGCGCGATGCGGTCTCCTACGTGCCGGCACCCGCAGCCGATCTCCCGTACTTCGACGCCGCGAACGCCCGCGACCCGAGGCTCGGCATCATCCACGAGGGGGCGCACAGCCAACAGCTCGCACGCTCGTGGGGGCACCCGCGGGCGATGCGACGGCACTACGTCGACTCGGTCGCCAACGAGGGCATCGCCCACTACAACGAAGAGCTCATGCTCGACGCCGGCCTCTTCGACGACGCCCCGCACTCGCAGACGACGGTGTACAACTTCATGCGGCTGCGGGCGCTGCGCGTCGTCGTCGACGTGAACCTCGCGACGGGCGCGTTCGGCCTCGAGGAGGCGATCGACTTCTTCGTGCGTCTCGTGCCGATGGATGCGCTGACCGCCACTGAGGAGACGTCCTACTACGTGGCGACGCCGGGGCTCGCGATGTCGTACCTCGTCGGCAAGCTCGAGGTGAAGCGACTGCTCGCCGACGCCGTGGTCGCACGTGGCGACGACTTCTCGCTCCGCGAGTTCCATGATTCGCTGTGGTTGAACGGCAACGTGCCGGTGTCGTTGCAGCGCTGGGAGATGCTCGGCGACCGCGCCGACGTCGACGTGCTCGACGCGGCCGGCGACTGGCTCGACACCTTCCCGGGGTAGGAGTGCGGGCGGCGCCGTGCCATGATCGGCCTGTGGCCGACCGACTGATGCTCCTCGACACCGCTTCGCTCTACTTCCGCGCGTTCTACGGCGTGCCCGACTCGATCACGGCGCCCGACGGCACTCCCGTGAACGCCGTGCGCGGCCTGCTCGACATGATCGCGCGCCTCGTTCCCGACTTCGAGGCGACGCATCTCGTCGCCTGCTGGGACGACGACTGGCGCCCGGGCTGGCGGGTCGAGCTCATCCCGAGCTACAAGGCGCACCGCGTCGAGCGGGCCGTGCCCGGCGGCGTCGACGTCGAGGAGACGCCGCCCGGACTCATCGTGCAGATCCCGCGCATCCGCGAGGTGCTCGGCCTCCTCGGCATCACGATCGTGGGGGCGCCCGAGCACGAGGCCGACGACGTCATCGGCACGCTCGCGACCGGTGCCGACCTGCCCGTCGACGTCGTCACGGGCGACCGGGATCTCTTCCAGCTCGTCGACGACGAGGCATCCGTTCAGGTCGTCTACACGGCGCGCGGCATGAGCAAGCTCGAGGTGCTGACCGACGCCTCGGTCGTCGGCAAGTACGGCGTGCTGCCGCAGCAGTACGTCGACTTCTCGGTGATGCGGGGCGACTCGTCCGACGGACTGCCGGGCGTCGCAGGCGTCGGCGAGAAGACCGCCGCGTCGCTCTTGCAGCAGTTCGTCGACCTCGACGGCATCCGAGCGGCCGCAGCGGATGCCTCGGTGCCGATGTCGGCGAGCGTGCGTGCGAAACTCGCGGCCGCCGCCGACTACCTCGACGTCGCACCGACCGTCGTAGAGGTCGTGCGCGATCTCGACCTCGGCGAGTTCGACTCGCGACTCCGACCCGTCACCGGCCCCCGCCGTGAGGCGCTCGAGGCGCTCGCGACGGAGTGGAACCTCGGCGGATCGGTGGCGCGGGTGCTCGCGGCCCTCGATGCCACGGCGCCGGTCGGGTAGGTTCGCCCGACCACCCGGGCACGGTGGATGCCGCATGCGCGTGTGCACGCGGCATCCGTTGCCTGCGCTACCGCAGCGGGATCACCGGACAGGTGAAGGATGCGACGACCCCGGTGTCGATCGCGGCGCCGGCGTCGATGGCGAGCTGCAGCTCCGCGTCGGAGTCGAGCACGCCGTCGCCGTCGGTGTCGCCCGCGTCGACCGCCGTCTGGTAGCCGCCGGGGAATGCGAGGGCGTGAACGCGCCAGCGGCCGCCGTTGTAGTCGGTGTCGCCGGGCGCGGCCGTGGCGACGTTGGGCTGCGCGCCGCCGAAATCGTAGATGACGTCGAACGACTTGGCCGGGGCGCCGGTGCGCGAGAGGTCGTTCGGTGTCGCGACCGTACGGTACCGCGCGCCGTCGACATAGAAGGCGGCGCCGGTGACGCCGCCGGAGCCGGCGGCGTGCGCCGCGGTCGGAACCAGCGCGAGCGCCGCGACGGCGGCGCCGGCGAGAACGGTGCGTGAGAGCAGTCGTTTCATCGGAATTCCCTTCGACCGGTCACTGACCGGCTCGGTTTCCGGCCTCGGCCGGGCGATCATTCGACCGCTCGACCAGTTCAGCCGGATGCCGCTGCGAACGCCATGACGGCCCGCTTACCGTCTCCTTACAGGGTCGTGACGGATGCCTCCGGCAGCCGTCTCCGCCCCGCTCGGCGCGCAAGCGGAGAATACGCTGGGCTCGTGGCACTCGTGCTCGTGGTCGACGACGACACCACCGTCGCTGAGGTGGTGGTGGCGTATCTCGAGCGTGCCGGGATCGAGGTCGAGAGCGTCGTCGACGGAACCGCGGCGCTCGAAGCCGCGTCGAGGTCGGCACCCGATGCGGTCGTGCTCGACCTGATGCTGCCCGGCATCGACGGCATCGAGGTGTGTCGTCGGCTGCGCGCCGAGCGCCCCCATCTTCCGGTGCTGATGCTCACCGCCAGGGGCGAGGAGGACGACCGCGTGCTCGGACTCGAGGCCGGCGCCGATGACTACATCGTGAAGCCGTTCAGTCCGCGCGAGCTCGTGCTGCGCGTGCAGGCGGTGCTGCGGCGAACGGCCGGACCCGCCGGAGCCGCCGGTGCCGCCGCTGACGGTCGCTCCGGCGTGCTCGAGGACGAGGGGGTCTCGCTCGATCCGGTGGCCCACCGCGCCTGGTGCGACGGCCGGGAACTGCAGCTCACGGTGCGCGAATTCGACCTGCTGCACTGGTTCCTCTCGCACCCGGGTGCGGTGCACGACCGAGAGACGCTGCTGCGCGAGGTGTGGGGCTGGGAGGTCGGCGACCTGTCGACGGTCACGGTGCACGTTCGCCGGCTCCGCGAGAAGATCGAGGCCGACGCCGCCGATCCGCAGCGCATCGTCACCGTGTTCGGCGTGGGCTACCGCTGGGACGGTGGCGCATGAAACTCGACATGCTGCCCGCCCTCGCCCTCGCCGCGTTCGTCGCGACCGCCGTCGGACTCGTCGGTGCCGTCGCCGTGCTCGCGGTCGCTCGCCGGCGACCGACGCTCGCCGCCGTGCTCGGGCCGATCGTCGTGATCGCGGCACTCGCCATGGGGGTGGCGACGAGCGTGCAGACGATGCTCCTGCCCGACGCGGCTATCGCGGCCATGCTGTGGCTGCTCGCCGCCACCGTGCCCGCGGCGCTTGCGATCGGCCTCGTGCTCGCCGTGCGCACCCACCGCCTCGGTGCCGAGCGCGCGGCAGCCCTGGCTGCCCGCGAGCGCGACGCGGCCGCCGAGGCGAGGCGCCGTGAGGTCGTCGCGTGGATCTCGCACGACCTGCGCACCCCGCTCGCCGCTGTTCGCGCACTCGCCGAGGCCGGCGAGGACGGGATCGCGGTGCCGGCCGACGCGCTCCGCGGCATCCTCGGCGAGAACGCACGCATGACGGCGATGGTCGATGACCTGCTCGCCTTCTCGCGGTTGCACGCTCCGGGCGTGCGGCTCGATCGAGTGCCGACCGACGTGGGCGACGTCGTCTCCGACGTGCTCGCCTCGATGCGGCCGATCGCCGTCGCGGCATCCGTCGGCCTCGCCGGTGAGGTGCAGGGCGACGTCGTGGTCGCGGCCGATGCGGGGCTCGTCGCGCGCGCGGTCGAGAACCTCGTCGTGAATGCGATCCGGCACACGCCGGCCGGAGGCGAGGTACGGGTGGACGTCGCAGCCGACACCGATTCGACGGTGGCGATCACCGTCGTCGACGGCTGCGGCGGGATCGCCGCCGGCGACCTCGAGCGGGTCTTCGAGCCCGGGTGGCGCGGCACGCCGGCGCGCACGCCCGGCCCCGGCGGCGGCACCGGCACCGGACTCTCGATCGTGCAGCGCGTTGCCGAACTGCACGGCGGCGTCGTCGGCGTCGAGAACGTCGAGGGCGGATGCCGATTCCTGATGCGGCTTCCCTCGGCCTGATGCGGGGCAGCAGGGGCCGGCGAGGCCCGGCGTTGCCCGGCGATGCCTCGCGGAACGAGAATGGGCCCGCCTCCGTGGAGGCGGACCCATCGTCCAGGTGCCGCGGACTACCCGGCGGGGTTCGTCACCACGACCGACATGGTGCCGCCCGTGTTCTGGTCGGTGACGGTCACGGTCACGCCGTGGCCCGCCACGTAGACGCCGGCGAGCGGGTTCAGCGGGCTGAAGAACGCATCGGCGATCTTGTCGCTGAACGTCGCCGTCTGCTGCCGCGTGCCGTCGGAACCGACCGCCGCGACGGACTCCACGTGCTGGTTCTTGCCCTTGCCGACGAGGATCTCCTTGTGCAGCGCGGTCGCGTCGACCTTCTGCAGGCCGAAGGTCGCGTCGAACGGCTGGCGCCGGTTGCTCGGCATCGTGCCGTCGGGGTAGGTCATCGGCGCGACGCCCGCGTCCACCGGGAGCGCGAGGCCGTGGCCCTCGTGCTCGATGGTGTTGTTGTCGGAGTACGTCTCGTCGATCGCCCACACGAGCAGTCCGTCTTGGAAGGCGAAGTGCTCGACGTGGTCGGGCTGCGTGAGGCCGCGGTCGAACTGGTACGGACCCACCTCGAGCGTGGCGTCGTAGTCGACGTAGGTGCGGTTCTCGGCGAGGTAGTACCGGTCGCCCGAGGAGACCTCGGAACCGGTGCTCTGCCGGAACCCGCCTGCGGCGGTCCATCCGCTGCCGTCGTTCTCGACGTCGTCGGTGAGGATCGTCGTGCCGCCGCTCTTCACGACGATGTCGTCGATGAACGCGCCCGCGAGGTGCACGCCCCCGTCGCTCTGGTAGCGGAACCGGAACCGGGTCTCGGCGTTGCCGCCGGGCACGGTGTAGCGCAGCGTCGTCCACTTGCCGTTCGACGTGTCGGAGACGGTGCCGACCGTCGTCCAGTTCGTGCCGTCGGTCGAGTACTCGGCGTACAGGTAGTCGTACCCGGCCTCGATGTCGTACCAGGCCTTGGCCGTGACCGTCGCCTTGCTGACGCCCGACAGGTCGAGCGTGCGGGTCAGCGTGGTGTTCAGGTCGTCGGCGCTGGTGGTCCACCAGGCCTTCGCGCCCGATGACGGCGTCGTGTACTCGTTCGTGACCGACTGGTCGGGCACGTCGATGACGAGCGCTTGGTCTTGCCCGTCGACCTGCAGCGCGGCGGGGCTCAGGGTGTGCGAACCGCCCTCGCCCGGGTTCACGATGGAATAGTCGAGCCAGCCGAGCTGGAGCTTCTCCCACGGGCCCATGTAGTTCGGGGTCGTGCCGATGTCGTCGAGACCCTTGTTGAGCCACGAACCGCTCGACATGAGCGTCCAGAACGCTGTCGAGTTCTCGCCGCCGGCCGTGTCGTAGAAGTCGGGCAGTCCGAGGTCGTGCGCGTACTCGTGCGCGAACACGCCGAGGCCGCCGTTCTCCGCCTCGACCGTGTAGTCGCCGATCCAGTAGCCGGTGTCGCCGATCTGCGCGCCGCCGAACTTGGCGTTCGCGGGCCCGGTCACCCCGTAGTCGGTCGAGTTGACGTACCAGCGGTGCGACCAGATCGCGTCTTCGCCCTGGGCGCCGCCACCGGCGTCTTCGCCCTCGCCGGCGTGCACGGCCTGGAAATGGTCGAGGTAGCCGTCGGGCTCGTCGAAGTCGCCGTCGCCATCGGCGTCGTAGCGGTCCCAGACGTCGAACGTGCCGAGCTCGGCCTTGATCTCGGCGTCGCTCTTGCCGGCCGCGACCTGAGCGTCGTACCAGGCGTTGCCGGTGTCCTCGATGAACTGCCATGCGCCGCCGAAGTCCTCGACGGTGTTGTCGCCGTAGGTCGAGGCGTTGCCGGGCACCTGCACCCAGTCGCTGACCTCGCCGTCGACGGTGTAGTTGCCGTTCGACTGCTTCGTGTAGAAGTCGGCGAAGGACTCGCCGTCGCCGAAGAACAGGTCGTCGTAGTACGGCGTCTCGAAGGCGGGAGCCCAGTGCGTGCTGTTGTTCACCGCGCGGTCGGGTTCGGGGATCTCGTTGTGGAGCGGGCCCGGCGTCGAGCCGAGCTTGCCGGAGGTCTGGTCGCCGAACTCCGAGAGGATCGTGAACAGCCGGCCGGTGCCGGTGACGGATGCCTCGTAGTACTTGTCGACTCCGAGCTGCACGACTCCCTCGTCACTGGGGGAGGCCTGGCCGGAGAGGATGAGCTTCTGGGCGGCCTTGCGGCGCTCGTTCTGGCGATCGGTGAGAGGGCCGGGGCGGTTGTCGAGGCGTTGTGCTGCCGAAGGCGAATCGGGTGTGTCGCCGGCAGGTGCGGCGAATGCGGCGGGCACCATTGCCACGCCGCTCGCCATCGTCGCGCTCGCCGCCACGAGGGCGAGCACTCCGAGATTGCGTCGTTTCACGTTGACTCCTTACACGGTCGGCTCGGGATCGCCGAGCACAGGGTGCCGCCAAAAGTAACACCGGCGACGCCGGATGGGAATGGGGTCGACGAACACGTTTCGATCACGGCCCACGGCGGTCCGATGGCGGGATGTCGCGGCGAATCGGCAGCGGATCCGTCGCGGTCGTCGGCGCAGGCGAGCATGATGATCCGGTGACTCGTCGAGGGCTGATCCTGTTCGCCGCACTCGGTATCGCCTGGGGCATCCCGTACCTGTTCATCAAGGTGGCGGTGAGCGAACTGGACCCCGCGATGGTGGTGCTGGGACGGTCGGCGCTGGCCGCGATCCTGCTGCTGCCGCTGGCGTTCTTCCGCCGCGAGGTGGCGACGGTGGTGCGCAGGTGGAAGCCTATGCTCGCCTACACGATCGTCGAGATCATCCTGCCGTGGTACTTCCTGAGCTCGGCGGAGCAGCACCTGCCGAGCTCGACCGCGGGGCTCCTGCTCGCCACCGTGCCGCTCGCCGGCGTGGCGATCGCGTTCGCGATGGGCCGGCCGGAGCGGCTCTCGCGCCTGAACTGGCTGGGCCTCGCACTCGGGATGCTCGGCGTCGCCGCGCTCGTCGGCCTCGACATCGCCGGTTCCGACCTGATCGCGGTCGCGCAGATGGCGGTCGTGGTGGTCGGGTACGCCCTCGGTCCGGCGATCCTCGCGCGGTGGATGTCCGACCTGCCCGGCGTCGGCGTCGTGGCGGTCTCGCTCGCGGCGACGGCTGTCGTCTACGTGCCGTTCGTGCTCCTCACGGGCGGCTGGCCGAGGGCGTGGCCGTCGCAGGCGGTCATCGTGTCGATCGTCGTGCTCGCCGTGGTGTGCAGCGCGCTCGCGTTCCTGCTCATGGTGGGGCTGGTCGCCGAGATCGGGCCGGTGAAGGCGACCGCGATCACCTACGTGAACCCCGCCGTGGCGATCCTCGCCGGTGCGCTCGTGCTCGGCGAGCGGGTGACGGTATGGACGATCGTCGGGTTCGCCCTCGTGCTGGCCGGCTCGTATCTCGTGACTCGCCGGCGGCGCGCGCCCGTCGCGGTCGAGGGGCCCGAGGCGGCGCCGGCGCAGCAGCGGCGCGCCTGAGCGGCAGGTGGCCGAGTCCTTTCGGCACATGGCATTCTGGCCGGATGACTCGCCGCAACCATCGCGTCGCCGTGCTCGTGCTGCCCGGGGCGAAGCCGCTCGACGTCGGCATCCCGGCCCAGGTGTTCTCGACCCGCGCGAGCATGCCCTACGAGGTGCGCGTGTGCGGGGCGGCGCCGGGACTCGTCACGGGCGGCGACGGGCTCTCGTACCACGTGGCCGACGGACTGGACGCGCTCGAATGGGCCGAGACGGTGTTCATCCCCGGGTACCGGCATCCCGACCGCGAGGAGCCGCCGGCCGAGGTCGTCGATGCGCTCCGCGCGGCCCACGCGCGGGGAGCGAGGCTCGCGGCGATCTCGACGGGGGCGTTCGCGCTCGCGGCGACGGGCCTGCTCGACGGGCGACGGGCCACGACGCACTGGCACTACACGCGTGCGCTCGCCACGAGGCATCCGCTCGTCGAGGTCGACACGAACGTGCTGTTCGTCGACGAGGGCGCGGTGCTGACCTCGGCCGGCGCCGCGTCGGGCATCGACCTGTGCCTCCACCTCGTGCGCCGCGATCACGGCGTCGCGGTCGCGAACCACGCGGCCCGGCGGCTCGTCGCCGCGCCGTACCGCAGCGGGGGTCAAGCGCAGTACGTTCCGCGGAGTCTTCCGCCCGAGCTCGGGCCCGTGTTCGCGGCGACGCGGGAGTGGGCGCTGCGCCGACTCGACGAACCGCTCACGCTCGACGCGCTCGCCCGCAACGCCAACGTCTCGCCGCGCACCTTCTCGCGCCGCTTCGTGGAGGACACCGGGTACACGCCGATGCAGTGGGTGCTGCGCGCGAGGGTCGACATGGCGCGTGAGCTGCTGGAGCGCAGCGACCTCGGGGTCGAGCAGATCGCCGCGCGCGCAGGCCTCGGCACCGGGGCGAACCTGCGGCTGCACTTCCAGCGCATCCTCGGGGTCACGCCGAGCGACTATCGGCACACCTTCGCCGCGGGGGAGTGAAGCGGGGCCGGGCTGCATCGGGTTGGCGAGATCCTTACGGATACTGACCTGCACGCCACTCGCGCGAAGTCGCCAGTAGGGCGAGGGTTGAAGGGTCCGGATCGAAAGGAACCCCTCCGCCATGACCACCCGCATCGCCATCAATGGCTTCGGCCGCATCGGCCGCAACGTCGTGCGCGCACTCGTCGAGCGCGGCGCCGACCTCGAGCTCGTCGCCGTCAACGACCTCACCGACCCCGCCGGCCTCGCGCGCCTGCTGAAGTACGACAGCACCGCGGGCCGCTTCGGCTCCTCCGTCGAGGTCGACGGCGATGTGCTCGTCATCGACGGCCGTCGCGTCAAGGTGCTCGCCGAGCGCGACCCCGCGAAGCTGCCCTGGGGCGAGCTGAACGTCGACGTCGTGCTCGAGTCGACCGGTCGCTTCACCGACGCCGAGGCCGCGAAGGCGCACCTCACCGCGGGCGCGAAGAAGGTGCTCGTCTCGGCTCCCTCGAAGGGTGCCGACGTCACGCTCGCCTACGGCGTGAACACCGAGGCCTACGACGCCGACACGCACGTCATCGTCTCGAACGCCTCGTGCACCACGAACGCGCTCGCGCCGCTCGCGAAGGTGCTCGACGACCTCGCCGGCATCGAGCACGGCTTCATGACGACGATCCACGCCTACACGCAGGACCAGAACCTGCAGGACGCGCCTCATTCCGACGCGCGTCGTGCCCGCGCCGCGGCCGTCAACATCGTGCCGTCCTCGACCGGTGCGGCGAAAGCCATCGGCCTCGTGCTGCCGAACCTCGAGGGCAAGCTCAACGGCGACTCGATGCGGGTGCCCGTGCCGGTCGGCTCGATCGTCGAGCTCAACACGACCGTCTCGAAGGACGTCACCCTCGACGAGGTGCTCGCCGCCTACAAGGCCGCGGCCGAGGGCCCGCTCAAGGGCGTGCTCGAGTACTCCGACGAGGCGCTCGTCTCGACCGACATCGTCGGCAACCCGCACTCGTCGATCTTCGATGCCGACCTCACCCGGGTCGACGGCCGCCACATCAAGGTCGTCGCCTGGTACGACAACGAGTGGGGCTTCTCGAACCGCGTCATCGACTCGCTGACGCTGCTCGGCGCGTAGTTCTCGCCAGTACCGAACGGGCCCGCCTCCGATGGAGGCGGGCCCGTTCGCGTCCCGGAGTCCCAGGGTCGCGGTCGTCGACGCGCGAGCCGCGGACGCGGGCAACGACGGGGTTACTCTCGGCGGCGGTCCGTCTCACGCGGCGCGATCGCCGTACCGACGAGCCCGACGATCGCCGCGACCGCCATCATGACGGCGATCGGCCACCAGTGCCCCGCCTGGGCGAGTAGTGCGGTCGCCGCGAGCGGGGCGAGCCCGCCGCCCACGATCGCTCCGGCCTCGCGCCCGATCGAGATGCCCGAGTACCGCACGCGCGTGTCGAACATCGCGGTGAAGTAGGCGGGCTGCACCCCGTCGGAGGCCGAGTTCACGATGCCGATCGCGGCGACCACGACACTGATGACGAGCGCCGCCGACCCCGTGTCGAGCACGAGGAAGATCGGCGCGGCCAGCAGGGCGAAGGCGACGAGGCTGCCCACCACGAGGCGGCGTGCGCCGATGCGGTCGCCGAGCGCGCCCCAGAACGGGCAGAGCACCGCGGCGACCGCCGCTCCGACGAGCAGCGCCGTCAGGGTGACTTCGCGGGGCATGCCGACGACCGTCGACGCGTAGCTCAGGCAGAACACCGAGACGACGTAGAAGGTCGTGTTGACCCCGACGCGCACGAGGAAGACGGCGAGGATGCCGCGGGGCCGGCGTAGCACCTCGGCGATGGGTCGTCTCGCCTCACGCCGGGCCGCGAGCATCGCGACGAACTCGGGTGACTCGTCGACCCGGCGGCGGAGCCGCCAGCCGATCGCGACGAGCACGAGGCTCGCGAGAAACGGCACCCGCCATCCCCAGTCGTAGAGCGCCTGCTCGTCGAGCAGCGCGACGAGCACCACGAAGGCGAGGTTGCCGAGGATGAGCCCCAGGTATACCGCGCTCGAGATGAACGCCCCGCGGAACCCGCGCCGCAGAGGCGACTGCTCGAGGGCGAGCAGCACGGCGCCGCTCCACTCGCCGCCCGTCGCGAGGCCCTGCACGAGCCGCAGGACCACGAGCAGCACGGGCGCGAGCGCTCCGACCTGCGCGTGGGTCGGCAGCAGCCCGATGAGGGCGGTGGCGACGCCCATCGTGAGCAGCGTCGCCACGAGCACGCGCCGACGACCGAAGCGGTCGCCGAGGGAGCCCGAGACGAGGCCGCCGAGCGGGCGCGCGACGAAGCCCGTCGCGAAGACGGCGAACGAGAGCAGCAGGCTCGTGAGCTTGTCATCGGCGGGGAAGAACAGCGTCGGGAAGACGAGCGCCGCGGCCGTGCCGTAGAGGAAGAAGTCGTACCACTCGAGCACGGTGCCGAAGGCCGCCGCGGTGAGGGCCCGACGGCTTCGGGTCGGGTCGGAGGCGGGACCCGCGGCGGGCGCGGTCTCGAGCGCCGTCGATGCGCCGCTCATGCGGTCACCGCCCCGGCCGTCGCCCCGGCCGCCGACTTGCGCGCCGGCACCGTCGCGAGCGGAGCCGCGAAGAACGCCAGTTCGTGCCGTGACGAGGCGACGAACGCGCGGTGCATCCGCTCTCGTACGGCCGGCGTGGCACGGGAGGCGGCCGCGGTCGTGATCGCGATCGCCTCCCGGGTCGCGATCGCGAACGCCGGGTCGGCGTAGGTCGCGAGCCATGAGGCGTACGGATGCCCCGGGTCGAGCGCCTGCGCCCCGAACTCGCCTGCGGCGAGTCGTTCTCCGAGGTCGGTGTAGATCCAGAAGCAGGGCAGTAGTGCGGCGACCAGCACGGCGTAGTCGCCGCGCGCCGCCGTCGCGAGCAGATGGTCGAGATACGCCGTCGTCGCGCCGTCGGGTTCGGCGACCTCGCGCTCGCCCTGCCCGTCACGGGCGCTGCGCCCGGCCGCCGGCCCGAGCCAGCTCTCGTGCAGCTCGAGCTCGCCGACGATCGAGCCGTGCGCGGAGTTCGCCCAGAACGCCTGCGCCGGAGCATCCGGTGCGAGTCGCGCCGCCTCTGCGAGCACGCGGGCGTAGTCGTGGAGGTACAGGGCGTCCTGCGCGAGGTAGCCGAGGAACGGCTCGCGAGCGAGGGAACCGTCGGCGAGGCCGCGGATGAACGGCAGCTCGTCGATCTCCCGCCGCACGCCGGCGATGCCGGCCCACCATTCGGCCTCGACCTCGGTCGGCGTCGGCGCGGTGCGGGTGCCGCCGCGCTCCCAGAGGCCGGCGAAGTGGTTGATCGGGCCGTGCCCGCCGCCGACCCCGAGCGCCTCACCGTGGCGGAGCGATTCGCGGAGCCACCGACGGGCTTCGGCGATCGCGGCCGGCCAGTCGCCGTGCTCGGCGGCAAGGGTCGCGATCGCCGAGGAGAGCGAGCAACCGGTGCCGTGGGTCGCCGTCGTGGCGATGCGTTCGCCGTCGAAGTCGACGATCGTCGCGGTGGCGGCGTCGACGAGGGCGTCGGGTGCGGCGTCGCCGGGCAGGTGACCGCCCTTCGCGAGCACCCGCACGCCGTATCGCGCCGAGACGCTCTCGGCCTGCGCGATCGCCTCGGCCCACGTCGCCGCGACGACGGGAGGACCGTCGCCGGTACCCGCGAGCACCGCGAGCTCGCCGAGGTTCGGGGTGACGAGGTCGGCGAGCGGCAGCAGCTCCCGGATCGCCTCCTCGGCGTCGGCGTCGAGCAGGCGGTCGCCGCTTGTGGCGACCATGACCGGGTCGAGAACGACGATCGGCGGGCGGGCGCGTGCGAGCCACTCGGCGACGGTGCGGATGACCTCGGCGTTCGCGAGCATGCCGAGCTTCACCGCGTCGATCGTGATGTCATCGCTGATCGCGTCGAGCTGTGCCGCGAGGAAGCTCGCCGGCGGCACATGCACCTCGCGCACGCCCCGCGTGTTCTGCGCGGTGAGGGCGGTGATCACGGCCATGCCGTAGCCGCCGACGGCCGAGATCGACTTCAGGTCGGCCTGGATACCGGCGCCCCCCGAAGGGTCGCTGCCGGCGATGCTCAAGACTCGTGCGGTCACCACTCGTGCGCTCATCGTGCCGCCTCCCATCGGGTCGTGAGATCGCGGGCCACGGCGCGCGGGTCGTCGGCCGTGCAGATCGCCGAGACGAGGGCGACGCCGGCGGCGCCGGCGTCGCGAAGCGGTGCCACGTCGGCCAGCGTGATGCCGCCGATCGCGACGCACGGCAGCACCGCCTCGGCGGCGAAGCGGGCGAAGCCGTCGATGCCGAGGGCCGGCGGATGGTCGGGCTTCGTCGCCGTCGGCCGGATGACCCCGACACCCAGGTAGTCGACCGTGCCGCGCGGCATCCGGCGCAGTGCCTCGAGGTGGGCGGGCGCGTTCGCGGTGAGGCCGACGACGGCGTCGGCGCCGAGCCGGTCGCGAGCGATCGCCGCTGCGGCGTCGCCCTGGCCGAGGTGCACGCCGTCGACGGGCAGTCCGCTCGCCCGCGCCGCGATCGCGAGGTCGAGGCGGTCGTTCACCAGCAGCGCGGCACGGCCGTCGATCGCGGTCGCGAGGTCTTCGAGCAGTCGAAGCAGGTTGGACGTGCTGTCGACCTTGTCGCGCAGCTGCACCACGCGCACCCCGCCGTCGACGGCCGCCGCGACCACCGATGCCACGCCGCGCTCGCCGCAGAGCGCGGCGTCGGTGACGAGGTAGGTCGAGAGGTCGAGTGCGGTGCGGGCGCTCACGAGCGCACCAGCGCAGCGGCGGCCTCGATGCCCGTGACATCGCCGGTGACCCCGCTCGCGTCGACGGTCGCGACGCGCACGCGTGCACGCTCGACGACCTGTTCGGCCGTGAGCTGCGCGAGCGCGTCGAGGAAGCGCGGCGCGAAGGTGCCCGGGCCCACGGTGCCCACTCCGCCCGGATCGGCCGCGGCGATCTCGGCGGCCACCGTGTAGACGAGGGTCGCCGCGACGGCGCCCGCGAACGGGTCATCGCTTGCCGCGAGGAACGCCGCGGTCACGGCGCCGAGTGCGCAGCCGCCGCCCGTCACGAGGGTGAGGAGCGGGTCGCCGTTCGCGACGCGGGCGATGCGGCGGCCGTCGGTGATGAGATCGACGGGGCCCGACACCGCCACGACCGAGCCGTGCGTCGCCGCGAGGTGAGCCGCGGCATCCGCTGCCGAGTCGGTCGCGTCGGAGGTGTCGACCCCGCGGCCTCCGGCCCCCGCTCCGGCGAGCGCCATGATCTCGCTCGCGTTGCCGCGGATCACGGTCGGCCGCCCGGCGAGCAGTTCGTGCGCGAGCGCCGTGCGCACGGGCAGCACGCCGACGGCGACAGGATCGAGCACCCACGGGGTGCCGGCCGCGTTCGCCAAGGGCACCGCCTCCCGTGCGGCGTCGCGCTGCTCCTCGGTGGGAGTGCCGAGGTTCACGAGGAGACCCGAGGCGATGCCGGCGAAGACGCCGGCCTCACCGCGGATGTCGACCATCGCGGGCGCCGCGCCGAGCGCGAGCAGGGTATTGGCCGTCACGTTCGTGACGACCTTGTTGGTGATGCACTGCACGAGCGGCGTCGCCTCGCGAACGAGGTTCAGCAGTTCGGCCGAGTGCCGGGCAGGGTCGATGGACAGACGATCGCTCAACGCGACATCCCTTCGCTAGTTCGAACTAGATCAGGTTCGACGGGTGTGTTCTCAGCCATGCCCGCTTCGGGTGAAGCGGCGCACGGCACCCCGTGTCACTGCGGTCGAGCCTAGCGGTCTGCTCTCGTGCTCACGGCAACGAGAACGGGGGCGGATGCCGCGTGGCATCCACCCCCGATCGGTGCGTGTCGGCTCAGCTCGCGCGACGAGCCCGCACGCGGACGATCCCGTACGCCGCACCGCCGGCGGCGATCAGCGCGAGCGCCAGCCATCCGAGCAGGTCGACGAGCGGAGCTCCGGTGGACGCGAGGCCCGCGTTCGCCGAGGCCGCGCCCGAACCGGCCGCGGCGACCGTGATCGACGCCCTCGCGACCTCGATGCCGTCGATGGTGACGACGATCGAGTGCGCCCCCGTGGGCGTCGACGCGGGGATGGTCCCCGTGAACGTGAATCCGCCGTCGCCGTTCGTCGTCACCGAGCCGAGCGTCTGCGGCGTGGAGTGGAGCTCGACCGCGACGTCGTCGACTCCGGGGGCGAGGTCGCTGCCGACGACCGTGATGCGGCCGCCGGGCACGAGATCGCCGGTCACCTCGACCGAGCCCTTCACGGTGGTCGGGTCCACCGCGGGCGGCGCCACCACGGTCACGGCGGCCGACTCAGCGGATGCCGCGGAGGTGCCGACGGTGTTCCGTGCGGCGACGGTCGCCGTGTAGTCGCCACCCGCGAGGCCGGTGAAGGTTCGCGTCGTCGTGGCGCCGGGCACCGAGACCGGGGCGGCGCCGTTCAGCGAGACGAGGTACTCCGTGATCGGCGAGCCGCCGTCGGCGGGCGCCGTCCACGACACGGTCACGTCGGTGCCGGTGACCGCCGCGACGGGGGCGTCAGGTGCGGCGGGCGCCGTGGCGATGACCTCGGGATCGTCCGGCAGCGCGCTGAAGAAGGTGCCGACCGCCGCGATCGCCTCGTCGGCGAACGCGAGTTGCGCAGCGAGACCCGCGGGGTCGGGCCGGTCGGCGTATCGCCCGGGCAGGTCGTTCACGTACCACCACTCGGTCATGTACTCCTTGTAGGTGCCGTCGCCGTTGGAGTGGATCCACTGCTGCGCGATCGGTGCCGGCTGACCGCCGACGGTGCGCGAGCGGTCGTACTCGAGCAGGTAGGGCACCTGCAGCTTCTTCGCCGTGGCGAGCGCCTTCGAGGTGTCGCCGCCCGGGAAGTAGTCGACCTGGCCCGACACTCCGGGCACGTACTGCGTCACGAGGTTCGGCAGGTACTTCGTGACGAGGTCGCCGTAGAAGTCCGCGAACTCCGAGCCGGTGTCGCGGATGTGCAGGTCGTTGCCCGAGTTGCCGTCGAGGCGCAGGTCGAAGAAGTAGACCTTCGCGACGTCGTTCGCGACGGCCTGCCGGTTGACCTCCTTCAGCACGGCGCGGGTGTTGTGGCACCACGTGCCGCCGAAGAGCAGCACGTAGTCGCCGTCGCTCTCGAGCAGCTTCACGAGCTCGGGGTAGGTGACCGTCTGCACGCGCCAGTCGGCGTCGGCATCGTCGAGCACCGTCGCCCCGCCGTAGACGTCGCGGCCGCCGTAGGCGGAGGCGTGCTTGGCGTTCACGACCTCCGAGGTGAACGTGAACTGCGAGCTCGTGTCGAGGTCCGCTGCCGTGCCCAGCACTGCGGCGACCTCCGCCTTGTAGGCGGTGAGCGCGGCGGGGTCGGCGAGCTGCCCGGCGGTGACCGGCGTCGTGATCGCCGAGACGATGCGGTCCTCAGCACCGTCCGCGAGGTGAGAAGAGTCGTAGACGAACAGCGTCGGGTCGTCGCCCCCGTCGAACGGAGTCTGCGTGTCCTTGCCGAGGGCGTTCGCCACGAGCCGCGCCCAGAGCGGGGCCACGTCGGCATTCGTCGTCGTGCGGATGTCGAGGCGACTGCCGTCGAGACGCGGGTCGAAGTTGTAGATGCGCTCGACACCCGCGGCCTTCGCGACCTCGTTGATCGGGCCGACGGTCGCCGCCGTCTGGGCGTCTTCGGGTCCGCCGATGAGGAACGCGAAGCGCCCCTCCTGGCCGAGCAGGTACTCGAATCGCTCGAAGGTGACGGTCTCGTAGACGCTGTCGGCACCGAGGCCCTCGTACGCGTCGGCGAAGTAGTCGACGGTGTCGGTCGGGCTCTCGGGAGCTGCAGTCGCCGGAGCGGCCGCGATACCGCCGAGCACGACGGTGCCGGCGATCGCGAGCGCCGTCAGCATCGCCGCCCGCCTCGGGGTGGGGCGCTGGTGGTCGGGCACGGTGCTTCCTCTCTGTTGGGGGTGGAGCTGGGGCTGTCGGAGACGGGACGGGTCGGTCATTCGGGCACGGATGTCTCGTCGGGCTGGTCGGCCTGGGGCGACGCGTGCGCGCGGCGACGGGCGAACAGCCGCTGGCCGAGCAGTGCGAGGGCTCCCACAGCCACGAGGGCGACGAGGATGCCGGCACCGGCGAGCCACTCGGGCGTGCCGCCGCTCGAGGCCGCGGTGTTCTCGACGGCCTGGGCGGTGGGCTTCGCGGTCGATGCGCTGATGGTCACCGACTTCGACACGCTCGACACGGGGGACTCGCCGACGGCGTTCACGGCGACCAGGGTCGCCGTGTAGGCACCCGCGCCGAGCACGGTGAAGGTGTGCGAGGTCGCCGTCGCGGCCAGCGGGATCGCCGTGCCCTTGTTGAGCGAGAGCTTGTAACCCGTCACCGGGGATCCGCCGTCGGCCGGCGCCGCCCAGGTCACGGTGAGTGAGCTGCCCTTGGCGACCAGACGCGGGGCGGCCGGGGCGAGGGGAGCGGTCGCAGCGACAGCCGCCGGTGCGGCAGCGCCGGGCTGCGACGCGCTCGCCGATTCATCCGACTCGCCGGAGTCGCCCTCCGACGTGCTCCCGGAGCTGCTGCCGCCGGAGGTGCCCGGGTTCGGGGCGGGCGCCGGTGCCGGTGCGGGCGCGGGGGCCGGGGCGGGTGCCGGCGCAGGTGCCGGGGCGCCGCCGCCGCCGAGCGCGGGCGGCGGATCCTCCTGCGTGCTGTCGTACGGGTAACCACCCGCGTCCTCGCAGGCTCCGAGGTCGAAGTTGATGGAGCAGAGGTCGCAGACGTCGCCGGCGGCCTGCGCCGAGCTGCTGCTGAAGAGCACGAGCGTCGGCACGCTGATGGCGAGCGCGAGGGTCGCCGCGAAGCCGCGGAGGCCGCGAGCGCGGCGAGCGAATCGGGGTCGGGAGGTCATGAGGGTCTTCCTTCTGGTCGGCCGGCTCAGCGGCTGGCGGCGAGTTCGGGGGAGTGGGAGGTGATCGTCTCGGGGAGGTCCGGGTCGTCGAGGTCGTCGCGGTGCACCGCGCGGCCGGCGAAGATCTCGTCGTCGAGCGCGCCGGCCCGGCGGGCGACGATCGCGGCACTGGTGGCCGCGGCCGTGACGTTCGCCATCGTGCTCGCGGTGCCCGCGATGGCGCTGATCGGAATGAGCAGCACGAGCACCTCGATGGGCAGCCCGACCGCCGTCAGCACCGCGGTCGCCGTCACGATCGCGGTGCCGGGCACTCCGGCGGTCCCGAGCGAGACGAGGAGGCCCAGCACGACGAGCACGACGTAGTCGAGCGCCGTGTACTCGATGCCGAGGGCGTTCACCGTGAAGACGGCGACGAGGGTGGGCCAGATGCCGGCGCATCCGGGCATGCCGATCGTCGTGCCGATCGGGGCGGTGAAGCCGGCCACCTCGTCCGAGACGCCGATCTTGCGGGTCAGCGTCGAGATCGTGAGCGGCAAAGTGCCGATGCTCGACTGCGTCGTGAACGCCGTGTACTGCGCGGGCGTCAGCAGGCGGAAGAACCGCAGCGGGTTCAGGTCGGCGAAGACCCGCAGCAGCACGCCGTTGACGAGGTAGGCGTCGACGAAGCACGCGACGAGCGCGATGACGAGCACGCCGACGAGGGCGAGCGCCGTCTCGATGCGCGCCACCGCCGTCGAGGTCGTGACCGCCACGAGGGCGAGCACCGCGTACGGGGTCAGGGCGATGATGAAGCCGACGGCCTTGAAGAGCACCCGGCGCGTGGCATCCACGAACTCCTTGAACGGCCGTACTTTCTCGGCGTTCTTGTCGGCGACGATCAGGTACGAGACGGCGATCAGCAGCGTGAACAGGATGATCGCGATGATGTTGTTCGACGAGATGTCGCCGACGACGTTGTTCGGGAAGAGCCCGACGATGACCTCGTCGAGCGGGGCGAGCAGGCCGGTCAGCGCCGAGCCGTCGACGCCCGCGAGCTCGAGGTTCGCGCCCTTGCCGATGCCCGTCGCAAGCGCGAGCCCCAGCGTCAGCAGGATCGCGATGAGGTTCGTCGCGAGGAGCCAGAAGACCGAGCTCAGGCCGATCGTGCGCAGCTTCGCGAGGCTGCCGAGCGAGGTGACGCTCGAGAGCACCGACACGATGATGAGCGGCGCGACGACCGCCGTGATGACGTTGACGTAGATCGTGCCGATGACGTCGACGTAGTCGAGGTGCCCCTGGAAGAGGAGGCCGACACCGATCCCGACGACGAGCGCGATGACCGTGAGCAGGGTGAACTTCGCGCCGGCGCGGCGCAGCAGGAACAGGCCGACGAAGAGCACGGCGATGAGGGCGAGGGCGGCGAGCGAGAGCCAGTCGAGGTCAGCCACGACGGCCTCCGAGCGGCGCGGATGAGGTGCGGATTCGGTGCATGGGCTCGACG
Organism: Agromyces sp. Root1464; assembly: GCF_001427265.1. NCBI lineage: Bacteria > Bacillati > Actinomycetota > Actinomycetes > Micrococcales > Microbacteriaceae > Agromyces > Agromyces sp. Root1464. The sequence goes on along the minus strand of NZ_LMFU01000002.1, from coordinate 1,747,060 downwards.
GTATTGACCGCCGGATGCCTCGGCGCGACGGGTGTCGCACTGTGAATGCCTATGACGGCATACGTCGCTGGACGTGCTGTTTCGGCGTCGTTCGGTGTCGTTCGGTGGCGTTGCGCGACGTCGGATGACGGCGGGTGATGCCGCTAGTGTGACGTCCCGCGACGTCAGACGTTCACGCCGCTCGGCCCGGTCGGCTCGCCGAACCAGTACGCCGGAGCCGGGAGTTCGACGCCCACCGACGCGAGTGCGATCGCGGCGAAGGCGTAGATCATGATCGCGATCGTCAGCACCCCGAGCGCCATCGTGATCGGAACGGCCGGGGAGACCCTCATGCCTTCGCGGCGATAGCGCGGCGCAGCCATGAATGCGATCCACATGGAGGTCGCGGCGAAGCCCGTGATCCACACCGTGCGGAGCGCGTCGCCCTCGAGCGGTGCCACGAGGGCGATCACGAGCGAGGCGATCGACATGAGCAGCCCCGTGTACGCGAAGAACCGAGCGAACCCGATGCCGCCGACCTCGTCCTCGCCCGTCCACCACGGCCCGTCGGGCCGGTCCGACTCCTCGGATCCGTCCGGCTCGCGTGCATCGCTCATGCTGCGATCGTAGGGCGGATGCCCCCAGTTGGAGTGGGTTCGCTCGATCACCGATGAGCCCCACAGTACGTTCGGAGAATGAGACGCGACTCCGGACACGGGTACAGCTTGAGCGATATGCAGACGTACGGAGCCGAGGATGCCTCGGACCTCGAGACGATCCTCGACGCACTCGACGGAGGCGAAAGCCAGCGCCGGTCTGCTGAACCTGGCAAGGCCTGGAAGAGTATCCTCCGTGCGCCCCGACATGCACTCGGTGCTCTCGACCTCGCCAGCGTGCCGACCGATCCCGGTGTCTGCGTCGTCTTCGATGGCGATGAGCCGGTGTTCGTGGGTCGTGCATCAGGACGGGAGGGCTTGCGCGGGCGCCTTCGGGCACACCGGGCGACCGATACCGACCTGAGCCGAAGCGCTCTCCGCGCTAGCGTCGCCGTCGACGTGCTCGGAATCAGCAGGTGGACGGCTCGACAGCGCCCGAGCGTCATCTCCGAGAAGTTCATCGACCCCGTGAATGGGTACCTCGCCGACTGCGTCGTGGCATGGGTCGTGTGCACCGATGAGCCTGCCACCAGGCAACTCAAGTCGCGTCTTCTGGCCGAGTACGTGCCCGAGTACAACCTGGAGGCGTGAGCTGCCCGGTCACGCGATTCCTGACCGATGTCGATCTGACGCTTCCCCGTTCGACGTCCAGAATGAGAGCGGAGATACCGCCTCGGAAGGAACACGAACATGCGCACCCTCATCGTCACCGAGTTCATCAGCCTCGACGGCGTCATCGATTCGCCCGGTGGCGGCTCGCACCCGCGGGCCGGCTGGACCTTCACGGACATCCCCTTCGTCGAGGAGGCGTACGAGCTCAAGGGCCGCGAGCAGCTCGAGGCCGGTGCGATGCTCATCGGCCGCGTCAGCTACGACGAGTTCGCTCCCGTCTGGCCGACGATGGTCGACGAGTTCGCGGAGTACAACGCGATGCCGAAGTACGTCGTCTCGAGCACGCTGACCGATCCCGAGTGGAACAACACGCACGTGCTGCGCTCGCTCGACGACGTCGCGAAGCTCAAGCAGAGCGACGGCGCGCCCATCATCGTGCACGGCAGCGCCACCCTCGCGAAGGGCCTCGCCGCGGCCGGCCTCGTCGACCGTTACCACCTGCTCGTCTTCCCGGTGCTGCTCGGCGACGGCAAGCGCCTCTTCGGTGACGGCGACCCGTACACGCACCTCGACCTCGTCGAGTGCGAGGCCTACTCCAACGGCATCATCAAGCAGGTCTTCGACGTCAAGCGCTGACCGCCGTCGAGCGCTGAGCCTCACGAGCAGCGGATGCCGCGGCATCCGTCATCTCCTTCCGAAACGGGCGTGTGAGTTCCGCCTCATGTGAGGCGGAGCTCACACGGCGCTTCGAGACATCCGTTCGTCACGGGGTCGGACTCGGACCGGTCACCCGCTTCTTCTCGCGCACATAGACCTCGCGGCGCACTCGGGCGACGACGTCGCCGTCACGATCGATGATCTCGGTCTCGAACCACTCGAGCACCTTCGCGCCGCCGCGGGCGCGTTCGCGCAGCTCGGCCGTCTTCTCGGGCGACACGGCGAAGTGCGCGGTCAGCACGCCCCGGCCGGGCTTGACGAACTCGATCTCGCCGCGGGTGTCCCACACGATGTAGTCGCGCCCGATCTGGTGCATGACGAGCATGAAGAAGTAGGGGTCGGTCATCGCCGACATCGATCCGCCGAACGCGGTCTTCACGTAGTTGCGGGTGAAGACGTTCACGTGCAGCTCGACGGTCGCGCTCGTCCAGTCGGGTGCGAAGCGCTTCACGCGGATGCCGCTGAACAGGTTCGGGATCCACAGGCTCATGCCGAGGGCGAGGCGTCGAGGTGTCACGGGCATGTCGATGAGTCTTGCGCGACCGGTCGGATGTCGCGAGCCGCTTGTAGGCGGTCGACAAGCCTCGGAGGGCCGACCGGCAGGCGGATGGGCGGCACGTACGCGCCGCCCACCCGCGCCGTGCGATCAGGCCGCGGCGTCGGCGACGTCGACGACGGCGCGCAGTCCGTCGACGAGCGAGGTCGTGGGGCGGCCGATGAGGCGCGAGAGCGTGCCGTCCGTCTCCGAGAGCGCGCCCTCGCGGATGCCGGAGTCGAGGGCCGCGACGAATCCGGCCGTGTCGGCGTCGAGTCCTGCCGACTGCAGCGCCGCGACGTGCTCCTCGGTCGTGAGCGGGGTGAAGACGACCTCGCGGCCGACCACCTCACCGGCGGCGACAGCGAGTTCGGGGAAGCTCCAGGCGACGTCCCCGCCGAACTCGTAGACCTCGCCGAGGTGACCGTCTTCGAGCAGCACCACGGCGGCGCCCTCGGCGAGGTCGGCGCGGGTGGCGCTCGCGATGCGCCCGTCGCCCACGGACGACGCGATCACGCCGGTCGATGCGGCGCGCGTGACATCCGCTGCGTAGTTCTCGGTGTACCAGTTGTTGCGCACGATCACCGCGGGAACGCCGGAGGCGGCGATCGCCTCCTCGGTGGCCTTGTGATCGGGGGCGAGGACGAGGCTCGTGGTGGTGGCGCGGGGCGCGCTCGTGTAGACGAGCTTCGCGATGCCGGCGGCCTTCGCGGCGTCGATCACGTTCTGGTGCAGCGCAACGCGGCCGCCGGGCACCGATGCCGAGATGAGCAGCACGGTGTCGACGCCGTCGAGTGCCGCCGCGATGGTCTCGGGCCGCGCGTAGTCGAGCTCGGCGGTGCGGATGCCGCGGGCGGCGAACTGGTCGAGCTTCGACGTGTCGCGGGCGGTCGCGACGATGTCGGCGGGGGCGGCGCCGCGGGCGAGCAGCGACTCGACGACGAGGCGGCCGAGCTGGCCCGAGGCGGCGGTGACGAGGATGGTCATGGGTGGTGGTCCTTCCGGTTGCGGTCACCATGGGTCAACCGGATGCTTCGCACCAACCTTCCCTCGCGGCGGTACCCACTTTGACGTAAGGTACCCACATGATGGTAAGTCTTGCGGAGATCCGGGAAACGTCGGGCGAAGTATTCACCGACGGGTGCCCAACCCGCGTCGTGCTCGACCACATCATGAGCAAATGGGGCGTGCTCGTGCTGCTCGCGCTGACCGACGGCACCCACCGCTGGGGCGAGCTGCGCCGCGAGGTGCAGGGCATCAGCGAGAAGATGCTCGCCTCGACGCTGCGCACGCTCGAGGCCGACGGCATCGTCGCGCGCACGTCCTACCCCGAGGTGCCGCCGCGCGTCGAATACGCGCTGACCGAGCTCGGCCGGGAACTCATGGACCACATGCTGCCCCTCGTGCAGTGGGTGGCGCTCCGCGCCGACGGCATCGTGCGCGAGGCCTGACGCGGCCACTACTCTCGTCACCGTGACCCTTGCTCATGGCGCCCCGCAGCAGCCCGCTCCCTTCCTCGTGTCCATCGGCAACATCCATGCGACGCAGCACCACGCCGTGACGCCGGGCGGCACCTGGCCCATCGGCGAGATCAACGTGTCCACGGCGGACCAGACCCAGGTGACGACCCACACCCCGGCGTGGGCGATCGTCATGGTGGTGCTGTTCATCTGGTTCTTCCTGCTCAGCCTGCTGTTCCTGCTCGCGCGTGAGAGCCGCATCTCGGGCTTCATCACGGTCACCGTCTGGGGGCCGGGCGGGCAGTCGTACGTGGAGCACCTCCCGGTGGCGACGGAAGCGCAGCGCGTCGACGTGTTCAACCGGGTGACCTACCTGCAGTCGCTCATCGGAGCGGAACGCCACCGCCTCGGACGTTAGCCGCCCACCTCGGCGCGCACGGCGACGCCCGGCTGAGATGCGTGCGTTGTGCGCCGAACCGCCCTACCATCGGAGGAGCGCACCGGCACCCCCACCCGACGTCGCCACGAGTCGGACCCCCCGCCCTGTCGGTGCGCCAGCCCAGGAGCCCGAGTGACGACCCATCCCGACGACCAGCCCGTGTTCGGGTTCGGCGCGTCCGACGGCGAGCTCGCGCCACGGCCGGGTCGACGCAGCGCGGACGCCGGCGGCACCCTCCGCCCGCGACGCCTTCCGGCACCGGAGTGGGGCAGGCATCCGTCGCCGCGCGACGTGCAGCGCTACTACCTCTGCAGCGAGGAGCCGAGCGGCGAGTTCGTCGAGGTCATCATCCCGGTGACCGATGCCGGCCGCATCCGCTACTTCACGACGAGTGACGGCGACGAGCTGACCGAGGTCGACGAGGACTACTTCGTGCGCCGCCGCGAGGGCAACGCCCGGTCGCTCCTCGAGCTCGACGCGCGCGAGATGGCCGAGCTGCAGGCTGAACTCGACTTCGTGCGTCCCGTGCTCGGACGCGATCCGCTCGCCGAGGCAGCCGAGTCGGCTGCGGCCGCCGATTCGGCCGAGTTGGCCGAGTCCAGCGAGACAGCGATGGCGGATGTCGCGGAGCCCGCGTCGCTCGCGCCGACTGACGACGACCAAGCGCTCGCCGAGGGCGAGCCGACCGAGGTCATCGAGCTGCCGTTCCCGGTTCCGGTGAATGTGCCGGCGTTCGTGCAGCACGTCGAGCCGAACCCCGAGCCGGCGCCCGAGCCGCCCGCCCTCGAGGCGGACCCCCGAGACCGTGATGACGATGACGACCAGATGATCGAGGAGTACCACCCAGTGATCGGTTCCAACAGGTTCGAGCAGGTCGAGCCCGGGGCATCCGCGATGCCCGCCAATGTCACCCAGATGCCGATCTCGGTGACCGGACCCGTCGCGCCGCTCGCGCCTGCGGTTCCGGCGGCCCAGCCCGGGCAGGACGTGGACGCTGCGGCCCAGGTCGCGCTCGCCAAGGGCATCGCGTTCGCCGCGCACCGCGGCCAGCTCGACCAGATCGGCGCCGAGTACATCGATCACCCCGGCCGTGTGGCCGAGCGCTTCGACCCCGTCAGCGAGCCGGTGCTCGTCGCCGCCGCGTGGTTGCACGACGTGCTCGAGGACACGGCGGTCACCGCCCAGAACCTGCTCGAGGCGGGCGTGCAGCCCGAGGTCGTCGAGATCGTTCAGCTGCTGACCCGTACTCCGGATGTCTCGGACGACGCGTACTACGCTCGCATCGCTCGCCACCCCGTGGCCCGTCGCGTGAAGCTCGCCGACCTCGATGACAACACCGCCCCGTGGCGGGTGCGTCGCCTCGAGTACGACGTGCAGGTGCGCCTCGCCGAGAAGTACCGCCACGCGCGCGAGGCGCTCAGCGCGGGCTGATCCGCCTTCGCGGTGCCCAGGCCGGCACCATCCTTCGCCCGATTGCGTATGCCAGTTCCCCCTCAGCACTGAGGGGGAACTGGCATATGTGTTTCTCGAGCGGAACCCCCCCGGATGGGGCGTTGACATCGGCGCCGACAGAGCGTTGAAAATGCGCGTGCACGAAATTCGTAGCTGCGCCGAACCGCTCGGCCCCGATACGTTGGAGCCAGAGATCGGCCTCCTGGGGCCGCGAGCGGGCACGACGTCGTGACGGCTCGCCCATCGGGGCGTTCGATCGCATTCGAAGCGAGAGGGGAATCACCGATGAGAACCGCACCCCGCAACATCCGATGGCGCCGTCGCGCCCTAGCCCTGGCCGGAGCTCTGCTGCTCGGCTCATCCCTTGCGACGGCCACCGCGGCCGTCGCAGAAGACGATCCGCGCATCGACCTGCCGCCGGGCTATCTCGACGCGCAGACGGCGACGAGCAACATCGAGTTGCTCGCGAGCCTGCCGCGGGTCGCGCCGTTCGACGCGAACCCCGGCAACTTCGGCTTCGTCAACTCCGACCTCGCGTTCTCGGGCGACAACGCGATCGTCGGCAACTTCAACGGCTTCCAGGTCTACGACGTGTCGGATGCCTCGGCGCCGACGCTGCGCGGCTCGTTCGTGTGCCCCGGCGGTCAGGGCGACGTCTCGGTCTACGGCGACCTGCTCTTCATGTCGGTCGAGGAGACTCGCGGTCGCATCGACTGCGGCACGCAGGGTGCATCGGGCGCCGTGAACCCCGAGCGGTTCCGTGGCGTGCGCATCTTCGACATCAGCGACATCGACAACCCGGTGCAGCTGCCCGGCGTGCAGACCTGCCGAGGTTCGCACACCCACACGCTCGTCGCGGACCCCGATGACACCGAGAACGTCTACATCTACAACTCGGGCACGTCGGGCGTTCGCTCGCCGCTCGAGCTCCCCGGTTGCGAGAACGCGCCGGCGAGCCAGACCCCGGTCACGACCGGCAACCCCACGCAGTGGCGCATCGACGTCATCAAGGTGCCGCTCGCCGACCCGGCCTCGGCCGCGGTCGTCAGCCAGCCGCGCATCTTCAGCGACCCGGTGACGGGTGCGTTCAACGGCCTGCAGAACGGCCCGACGCAGCCGCTGCACCCGTCGGGCACGCCGTACTCGCCGAACCCGAACACGAACACGTGCCACGACATCACGGCGTTCCCCGAGATCGGGCTCGCCGCGGGTGCCTGCCAGGGCAACGGCATCCTGCTCGACATCTCCGACCCGGTGAACCCGGTGCGGCTCGACGCGGTCGCCGACGCGAACTACTCGTACTGGCACTCGGCGACGTTCAACAACGACGGCACCAAGGTCGTCTTCACCGATGAGTGGGGCGGCGGCACCGCCGCTCGCTGCCGCGTGACCGACCAGCCCGAGTGGGGCGCCAACGCGCTCTTCGACATCGTCGACGGCAAGCTCGAGTTCAAGAGCTACTACAAGCTGCCGGTGCCGCAGACGGCGCAGGAGAACTGCGTGGCCCACAACGGCTCGATCATCCCGGTGCCCGGTCGCGACATCATGGTGCAGGCCTGGTACCAGGGCGGTCTCTCGATCATCGACTTCACCGACACGTCGAACCCGACCGAGATCGCCTACCTCGACCGCGGGCCGGTGAACACGCCGAACCCCGCCGGGCTGAACCTCGCGGGCTACTGGTCGACCTATTGGTACAACGGCAACGTGCTCGGCAGCGAGATCGCGCGCGGCTTCGACAGCCTCGCGCTCACCGCGAGCGACCAGCTGTCCGAGAACGAGATCGCCGCAGCCGGAGAGATCCAGCTCGACCAGTTCAACGCGCAGCTGCAGACGAAGCTGGTGCACGCGCCGAGCTTCGCCGTCGCGCGTTCGTACGTCGACCAGGCCGAGCGCGACGGCAGCCTGAGCGGCAACGCGCTGAAGCAGGTCAACAAGTCGATCGACCAGGCCGAGAAGCTCTCAGACGGCCCGGCGAGCGGCTCTGCCGTGGCAGCTCACCTGGCCGGCGCCGCCTCGAAGTCGGGCGCTGCCGCGGACTCCGCGCTGGTGCAGGCGCTGAACGCGCTGGCGGCGACCTTCGGATGATCCGTGCGGGAGGCCGCTCGTCGGCCTCCCGCACAGCGAAGTGCCCAGCGGCCACGGCCGGTGGGCACTTTCGCGTGCGGCGTCAGGTCTCGGCGCGAGAGCGAGTTCTTCTCAGGAGGAGCGAGCCGCGAGCAACTGCTGCATCTTCGCGATCTCGACGCCCTGGTCGGACTCGACGTGGCGCGCGAACTGGTCGATCTCCGACTCGTGCCCGCCGCCGGCGGCGTAGAGCTCGGTCACCATCTGCACGGCGCCCTGGTGGTGCTGGATCATGTACGCGAGGAACAGCCGTTCGAAATCCGCTCCGTCGGCCGCCTCGAGTTCGTCGAGCTGCGCCTCGGTGAGCATGCCGGGCATCGCGTGCCCGTCGCCGTCGTGGTCGTGCCCGCCCGCGCGCGCGTCGTTCAGGGGCACCACCCGGTCTTGCAGCCATTCGGTGATGAGGTCGATCTCGTCCTCCTGGCTGACACGCATGCGTTCGGCGAGCAGTCGGATGTCGCGGTCATCGGTTCGCTCGTCGACGAACCCGGTCATCGTGATGGCCTGGTCGTGGTGCGCGATCATGTCGAGCATGAACTGCTCATCGGCCTCGGTGTGCTTTGGGGACTCGAGGTCCAGCGATTCGCCGGGGGCGAGGGTGTGGTTCTCCTCGCCGGGGGCACCGAGCTGCACGACCGGGCTCGTCGGAGCGACCTCGTCGGTGCCGCCCGTGCAGGCGGCGAGCCCGAACACGAGCGCGAGTGCGAGGCAGGCCGCCGGGCCGGTGCGTTCCGAAGCCGTCATCCATGTACCTCGTCTTCATCGAAGGGGCAACGCCAGTGCCGCCGAGCAGCGCGTCGGCACTGCAGCAGGTTACGTCCATCTAAGTCGATGCGGTGGCGCACGGGCTACCATGGGCGAGGGGGGAAACCGATGCCGTCACCCGACGCCCGCGACTCGGATCCGACTCTGATCGGCTCGGTGCAGCGCGCCCTTCGCCTGGTCGAGATCGTCGCGAACGAGCCTCGGCCGATGCCCGTGAAGGCGCTCGTCGCGAGGAGCGGCCTCACCCCGGGCACGACGTACAACCTCGTGCGAACGCTCGTGCACGAGGGATACCTCGCCCGCGAGCCCGACGGCCTGCTGCTCGGTACTCGTTTTCCGGCGTTCGTCACGAGTGATGCCACGCACGGCGTCTTCCTCTCGCGGGTGCGCACGGCGCTGCGCGGGGTCACCGACGAGCTCGGCGCGACCGCGTACCTCTCGCGATTCGAAGACGGCGAGGTGCACCTCGTCGACATCGTCGATGCCGTGCACAACCCGCGCGTCGAGCTCTGGGTCGGGCTGCACAGCAGCGCCCACGCGACGGCACTCGGCAAGCAGATCCTCGCGGTGCTGCCCGAGGAGGAGCGTCTCGACTACGTGTCGCGGCATCCGCTCGCCGAACTCACCCAGCACACCATCAGCGACCGGCGCGTGCTGCTCGACCAGCTCGAGCGCTCGCGCGAGAAGGCCGTCGATCGTGAGGAGTACGCGATCGGCTACACGTGCATCGCCGTGCCCGTGACCGCCGCGGGCATCACCGCGTCGCTCGCCGTCTCGCTTCCGACCGAGGCCGCGGCGCACGCCGACCCCGCCCTCGTGCACCGCCTGCAGGAGGCCGCGACGCGCCTCGCCCTGCAGATCGGCACCGACCGGCTCGGCAGTTCGGGCGCGTGAGCAGCCGGCGGCGACTGATGCTTCGGCTCGCGCGTGCGACATCCGCTGTTCACCATCTGAAATCCTGATGTTGCCGCGGCACGCCCGTGACGCATAGCGTGACGAACACGCGACAGAGGGCGCGTTGCTCCATCACCACCTGATCGCTCGTGCGATCGACCATCGGGGGACGGTTCGGATTCGTACGCCGAGGTGGAGATGGTGATTGCGCGGGAAGAGTCTTCGGGTTCTCTTCCCGCGCATCTCTCGTTCAGGCTGCGGACTTGGGCGCCGCCGTGCTGTCGCGCACCACGAGCCTGGTCGGCACGAGCGTGCGTCCGGGCGTGTGGGTTCGCGTCTCGATCTCGCGCATGAGGCTCTGGATGCAGAGTCGGCCGACCTCGGTGAAGTCCTGGTGCACGGTCGTCAGCGGCGGCCAGAACGCCTTCGACTCCTCCATGTCGTCGAAGCCGACGACGCTGATGTCTCCTGGCACCTGCAGCCCGGCCTCGTGGAACGCGGTCATCGCGCCGAGGGCCATCTGGTCGTTCGCGGCGAAGACGGCGGTGACATCGCCCCGCGCGACGATCTCCTTGCCGATGCGGTACCCCGAGTCGGTCGTCCAGTCGCCGACGAAGACGGGCGGGGGAGTGATGCCGCGTTCGCTGAGCGTCGCCGCCCACGACTGCGCCCGATGCAGGGCCGAGAAGGATGCCTCGGGACCCGAGATGTGCCAGACCGTCTCGTGCCCGAGGTCGAGCAGGTGCGCCGTGGCTTCGCGCGCGCCGGTCGTCTGGTCGGTGTCGACGACCGTGAAGCCGTCGCCGGCGTTGGAGTCGACGACGACGACGGGCTGGTCGGTCGGGAGGGTGATCTCGGCGCGGTCGAGCAGGTGGGCCTCGAAGATGATGACGACGCCGTCGACCGCCTGCTCGCTGAGCCGCCGGTACGCGCCGGAGACCGTGCCCCTCGTCGGGTCGGGAATGCGGATCACGGTCACGGTGTGGTCGACCTCTGCCGCGGCCGCGGTGATGGCGTCGAGGGTCTTCATGTTGCCGAAGGTCGAGAGCGTGAAGACGATGACGCCGATCGACTTGAAGCGCCCCGTGCGCAGCGCCCGGGCGGCGTGGTTCGGCTGGTAGCCGACCTCTTTCATCGCCTCGAGCACGCGTTCGCGCGTCGCGTGATCGACGTTGGTCTTGTCGTTCGCGACGCGTGAGACCGTCTGCGACGAGACACCGGCGACCTTCGCGACATCCGCCATCGACGCGCCGCGTCGAGCCTCGGGGCGAGAGAGTCCGGTCATCTGCAGATACCTCCAGTGGAGCGCGCGCTCACGCGCACGTCGGGATGTTCACGTAGACAGCGTAGAGGAACTGTGGTAATTGTTTACGTGAACATCTTGCAACAGATCGAAGGAACCCCCCGGCATGACAACGACGTCGATAGTCACAGCCCGTCGCGGCCCGTTCATGCGGCGCGGCGGAGCGCGATGGACCGGGTGGCTGTTCCTCGCCCCGTTCATGATCGTCTTCCTGCTGGTGCTCGTCGCACCGGTCGTCTATTCGATCTACCTCAGCCTCTTCCGCGAGCAGCTGATCGGCGGCACGAGCTTCGTCGGCCTCGAGAACTACGCCCTGGCCCTCGGCGACCCCAAGTTCTGGGACTCGCTCGGTCGGGTCGTGATCTTCCTGCTCGTGCAGGTGCCGATCATGCTCGTCATCGCCCTCGCCGCCTCGCTCGCGATCGACAGCGCGCGGCTCCACCTGTCCTCGTTCTTCCGCATCGCGATCTTCCTCCCGTATGCCGTGCCCGCCGTCGTCGCGACGCTCATGTGGGGCTTCATGTACGGCACCCGGTTCGGCCTGTTCGGCAACATCACCGACGCCTTCGGGCTCGACCTGCCGGCGCCGCTCTCGTCGAACTGGGTGCTCGCCTCGATCGGCAACATCGTCACGTGGGAGTTCGTGGGCTACAACATGCTCATCTTCTACGCGGCGCTGCGGGTCATCCCGACCGACCTCTATGAGGCGGCATCGCTCGACGGGGCGGGTGCGTTCCGCACCGTCTGGAGCATCAAGATCCCGGCCATCCGGGGAGCGATCGTCATCGCCGCGATCTTCTCGGTCATCGGCAGCTTCCAGCTCTTCAACGAGCCCAACATCCTGAAGACCCTCGCCCCGAACGCGATCAGCACGTACTTCACGCCCAACATGTACGCGTACAACCTCTCGTTCTCGGGTCAGCAGTTCAACTACTCGGCGGCGATCGCCATCATCATGGGCCTCATCACCGTCGTCATCGCGTACGTGGTTCAGCTCTCCGGATCACGAAAGGCTGGCCGAGCATGACCGCGACGAAGGCGATCACGACACCTGGCGAGCATGTCGGGCGCGCCGGGCGAACCGGGCGAGTCGAGCGGATGCCTCGTGGCGGCCGTCTCGCTCCCGCCGGCACGGGCCCCACGACCCGCAAGTCGGTGTGGCTCACGATCATCATGGCGCTCCTCGCGGGCTACGCGCTGCTGCCCCTGTTCTGGCTCGTCGTCAACTCGACCAAGACGCAGCGCGACCTGTTCTCGACGTTCGGCCTGTGGTTCTCGGGCGACTTCGCGCTCTGGGACAACATCGTGCAGACGCTCACCTACGACGACGGGGTCTTCCTCCGCTGGTTCGGCAACACCCTGCTCTACGTCGTCGTGGGCGCCGGCGGGGCCACGTTCCTCGCGACCCTCGGCGGGTACGCGCTCGCGAAGTTCGACTTCCCGGGCAAGCGGGCCGTCTTCGCCGTCGTGCTCGGCGCCGTGGCGGTGCCGGGTGCGGCGCTCGCCGTGCCGACGTTCCTCATGTTCAGCCAGATGGGCCTGACGAACACGCCGTGGTCGATCATCCTGCCGTCGCTGATCAGCCCGTTCGGGCTCTTCCTGGTCTGGGCGTTCGCGGTCGACGCGGTTCCGACCGAGATCCTCGAGGCGGCACGCATCGACGGTGCCGGTGAGTTCCGCACCTTCTTCACGATCTCGGCACGGCTCCTCGCCCCCGGCTTCGTGACGGTGCTGCTGTTCACGATCGTCGCGACCTGGAACAACTACTTCCTCCCCCTGATCATGCTGAGCGAATCCACGTGGTACCCCCTGACGGTCGGCCTCAACGCGTGGAACGCGCAGGCCGCGACCGCCGGCGGCGAGGCGATCTACAACCTCGTCATCACGGGCTCGCTCCTCACGATCGTGCCGATCATCGTCGCCTTCCTCTTCCTGCAGCGCTACTGGCAGTCGGGGCTCGCGGCCGGAAGCGTCAAGCAGTGACCCGGTTCACCGCCTGAACGAGCAACACCAACCCTCCGAGCAGTCCTGCTCACATCCACACATTGCAGTGAAAGGAACATCATGAGGAAACACAGCATCATCCGGTGGACGGGAGTCGCGATGGCCGCGGCGCTGGCCACCTCGCTCGCCGCCTGCGCCCCCAGCGGCAGCGCCGAAGACGTGACCGGTGCGACCGCCGACGAGATCGCCGCGGCGCTCCAGGAGGAGTCGAGCATCACGGTCTGGGGCTGGGCGCCCCAGCTCGAGCCGATCGTCGAGGCCTTCGAGGAGAAGTACCCGAAGATCGACGTCAAGCTCGAGAACGTCGGCACCGGCAACGACCACTACACGAAGCTGCAGAACGCGATCAAGGCGGGCACCGGCGCTCCGGATGTCGCGCAGGTCGAGTACTACGCACTGCCGCAGTTCGCCCTCTCCGGCGCGTTCGCCGACCTGACCGGCTTCGGTGCGGGCGAGCTGGAAGACCAGTTCACCCCCTCGACCTGGGGCTCGGTGTCGCTGAACGACGGCATCTACGCGCTGCCGCAGGACTCCGGTCCCATGGCGATGTTCTACCGCGAAGACGTCTTCACGAACCTCGGCCTCGAGATCCCCACGACGTGGGACGAGTACATCGCAGCGGGCAAGGCCATCCACGCGGCCAACCCCGACGCCTACATCACCAATGACGTCGGCGACGCCGGCTTCACCACGAGCATGATCTGGCAGGCCGGCGGCAACCCCTACGTCGTCGACGGCACGACGGATGTCACCGTCGACTTCGCCGACGAGGGCAGCACCAAGTGGGCCGACACCTGGAACCAGCTCGTGCAGGAGGACCTCGTCGCACCGATCTCCTCGTGGAGCGACGAGTGGTACCAGGGCCTCACCGACGGCAGCATCGCGACGCTCGTCATCGGCGCCTGGATGCCCGGCAACCTCGAGTCCGGTGTTCCGGATGCCGCGGGCACGTGGCGCGTCGCGCCGATGCCCACCTATGAGGAGGGTGTCGCGGCAGCGGCCGAGAACGGCGGCGGCGGCGACGCCGTGCTCGAGCAGAGCGAGAACAAGCTCGTCGCCTACGGGTTCCTCGAGTTCCTGAACGGCGAAGAGGGCGCGGCCATCCACGCGGCCAACGGCGGGTTCCCGTCGACCGTGGCCGACCTCGAGTCCGACGAGTTCCTGAACTACGAGAGCGACTACTTCGGCGGCCAGAAGATCAACGAGGTGCTCGTGCAGGCCGCGAAGGACGTCGTCCCCGGCTGGAGCTACCTCCCCTTCCAGACCTACGCGAACAGCATCTACGGTGACACGGTCGGACAGGCGTACGCCTCGAAGTCCGACCTCAACGAGGGTCTCGCCGCGTGGCAGGAGGCGACCGTCAAGTACGGCGTCGAGCAGGGCTTCACCGTCAACGGCGAGTAAGCCGGCAACGAACGGGTGCGCCCGCCGGTCACCCCCCGGCCGGCGGGCGCACCGCTTCACCAGATCATCCTGAGGGAACCACGTGTCAACACCCACTCTCGAAGAGTCCCGCGATCGACGGACTCCGACCTCCGAGGCGCCGACGCCGCTCGGCTCGCGCTCGTTCGCCATCGGGGACGAGGACTTCCTGCTCGACGGGCAGCCCCACCGGATCCTCTCCGGTGCGCTGCACTACTTCCGGGTGCACCCCGATCAGTGGGCCGATCGCATCCGCAAGGCGCGGCTCATGGGGCTGAACACGATCGAGACGTACGTGGCGTGGAACGCGCACGCACCCGAGCGCGGCGTCTTCGACACGAGCGGCGGGCTCGACCTCGGGCGGTTCCTCGACCTCATCGCGGCCGAGGGCATGCACGCGATCGTGCGCCCAGGTCCGTACATCTGCGCGGAGTGGACCAACGGCGGCCTGCCGGCCTGGTTGTTCCAGGACCCGTCGGTCGGGGTGCGCTCGTTCGAGCCGCAGTACCTCGCGGCGATCGAGGAGTACCTGCAGGCGCTCGCGCCGATCCTGGTGCCGCGGCAGATCGACCGCGGCGGGCCGATCGTGCTCGTGCAGATCGAGAACGAGTACGGCGCCTACGGCGACGACGCCCGCTACCTCGAGCGGCTCGTCGAGCTGAACCGTGCGATCGGACTCACCGTGCCGTTCAGCACGGTCGACCAGCCGACGGCCGAGATGCTCGAGGCCGGAAGCATCCCGGGCCTGCACAAGACCGCGTCGTTCGGGTCCCGCTCCCTCGAGCGACTCGCGACGCTGCGCACCCACCAGCCCGACGGGCCCCTCATGTGCTCCGAGTTCTGGGACGGCTGGTTCGACCACTGGGGTGCGCACCACCACACGACCGATGTGGCGCAGGCCGCGGGCGAGCTCGACGACCTGCTCGCGACCGGCGCCTCGGTCAACCTCTACATGTTCCACGGCGGCACGAACTTCGGTTTCACGAACGGCGCCAACGACAAGGGCGTCTTCCAGCCCCTCGTCACGAGCTACGACTACGACGCACCGCTCGACGAGGCGGGGAATCCGACGGAGAAGTACTGGGCGATGAGGGACGTCATCGCCCGGTACGCGCCCGTGCCCGACGAGCGGCCGAGCGCCGGGTCGCCGGCGCCCCGGTTCGAGGTGGAGCTCGACCGGGCAGCCGCGCTGTTCGACGTCGTCGAGTCTCTCGGCACCTTCACCGCGCACGATCATCCGCCGACGATGGACGAGCTCGGCCAGTACGACGGCTTCATCCTCTACCGTGCCGAGATCGACTGCGTCGGGCCGGCCGTGCTCGAGGTCGACGAGGTGCGCGACCGAGCACAGGTGTTCTTCGAGGGCGACGGCATCGGCGTGCTCGCACGCACGCATCACGTCCACTCGCTCTCGCTGCCCCGCGACGCTCGCGGCACCGTCGACCTCCTCGTCGAGGACCAGGGCCGCGTGAACTACGGCAGCCGCATCGGCGAGCCGAAGGGGCTCATCGGCGCGGTGCGACTCTGCGGCGAACCGCTCGGCCGCTGGCGGGCCGCGGGGCTGGATGTCGGGCGCCTCGAGGTCGTCCGTCGGGCACTCGGTCCGGTGGCGCCCATCTCGGGCCCGTCGTACCGCGCCGGCACGTTCTCGCTCGACGAGTCGCGGGACCTCTTCCTCGACACCTCGGGATGGGGCAAGGGCGTGGTCTGGGTCAACGGCTTCTCCCTCGGCCGGTACTGGTCGGCCGGACCCCAGCGCTCGCTCTACGTGCCGGCACCCGTGCTCCGTGCGGGCGAGAACGAGATCATCGTCCTCGAGCTGAACGGGGTGCCGCATCGGCCCGTCGTCTTCACCGAGGGGCTCGAGCTCGGGCACACCGAGTTCTGACGATCCGCGGTCCGCGTCGACGCACGGGTGTCGACGCGGACCTTGACAGCGAGATCTCCTCACCAATATGGTGACGTGAACATCAAATGTTGACGTGAACATGTCAACGTATCGAACACGCTCGACCAGTCGATGGGGACTCACGGTCGAGTCGGCTCCGAGAGTCCCCATGAGCGATGGGACCCTCCAGTGAATCTGTTCGACCGCATCGAGATGGACCGCCGCGGCTTCTTCGCCACGGCCGCGATCGGGGCCGGCGCCGCCCTGCTCCCGACCGGCGCGGCGGCTGCGCTGCCGCTGCGCTCGGCGGTGCCCGGCCTCGTGTCGGGCACCGGCATCTTCGACACGAGCCCGGCGGCGTCCTGGACCGACGGCTTCGTCTCGGGCAACGGCGAGATGGGTGCGGTCTTCTACGGCGCCCCCGAGTTCGAGAAGGTCGTGCTGAACCACCACCGCTTCGTGCTGCCGAACGGCACGCGCGAGATCGAGCCGCCGATGGCCGCCGGCCGCCTCGACGAGGTGCAGGACCTCGCGCTGGCCGGCGACTACTGGGGTGCCGCGTCGCGGTTCGCCGGTGACTGGCAGTTGCAGTGGACGCAGGCGTTCCACCCCGCCTTCGAGCTCCGGATCGCCGATCCGCGCATGGCCGGGGCCGGCGACTACGCACGGGCGAACGACTACGCGACGGGCGAGGTGGTCCACACCTGGAGCACGTCCCAAGGTGCGTGGCGGCGGCGCTCCTTCGTCTCGAGGGCGAGCGGTGTGCTGGTGCAGGAGCTGTCGGCGCCGAGCGGCGCACGCATCGACCTCGCGCTCAGCATCGGCACCGATCTCGAGGCCGCGCCGAGCACCATCGGCTACACGCGCCAGGCCACGGTCAGCGGTCGCAACGGCTACCTCGACCTGCGCGCGACGTACCCGGCGGGCAAGGGGGCGTTCGGCTTCGAAGGCCTCACGCGCGCCGCCATCGTCGGCTCGGGCTCGTCGATCCGCGCCGAGGGCGAGTCGCTCGTGATCGCGAAGGCGACGAAGGTGACGATCCTGACGAAGCTCGCCCGCTACGAGGGCGCGGGCGAGTGGGACGCCAAGCCGCTGCACGCGGCGCTCGGCGTCATGCTCACCGACTACGACGCATTGCTCGCGAAGCACGTGGTGCAGCACGAAGCGCGGTTCGGCGCATCGACCCTGCGCCTCGACGTGTCGGAGGCGGATCGCGCACGCTCGACCGCGGACCTCGTCTCGCGGCAGAACCAGAACCGCGGCTCGCTCGACCTCGCCCTGCTCGAGCGCATGTACGACTCGGGCCGGTACTTCTTCGCGAGCTCGAGCGGCGTGCTGCCGCCGCGGCTCACGGGCCTCTGGGCCGGGAGTTGGGATGCCGCCTGGGCCGACGACTTCACGACCGACGCCAACGTCAACCTGCAGATCGCGGGTGGCAACATCCTCGACCACGGGGATGCGATGGACGGCTTCTTCGACCTCGTGCTCGGCCAGCTCGACGACTGGCGGGTGAACGCGCGCAATCTCTACGGGGCGCGCGGGTTCCTCGCGCCGAGCCGCACGGACGGCGAGTACGGCTACATGCTCCACTTCGACGGCGGCGGCTTCCCGGGCCAGTGTTGGACCGGCGGGGCCGACTGGATGCTCTACCCCCTGCTCGAATACGTGCAGGTCACCGGTGACGAGGAGTTCTACCGGCAGAAGCTCGCCCCGGTGCTGATGGAGCTCGCGCTGTTCTACGAGGACTTCCTGAGCCGCACCGACGGCGGCGGCAAGCGCGTCTTCGTGCCGTCGTTCTCGATGGAGAACTCGCCGTCGAACACCGGGCAGATGCTCTCGATCAACGCCACCGGCGACATCATGGCCGGCAAGCACGCCCTGCAGGCCGCCATCGACGCGGCGAACGCCCTCGGCGTCGAGCAGGGCGCGGGCGGGGGAGTCGAGCGCTGGACCGCCCTCCTCGGCGAGCTGCCCGAGTACCGCGTCAACGGCGACCACGCGCTCGCCGAGTGGTCGTGGCCGGGCCTGAACGATCGCTACAACCACCGTCACGTGCAGCACCTGTACGGCGCCTGGCCGCTGCACGAGGTCAACCCCGAGGACCGGCCCGACCTCATGCACGCCTCGCGGCACGCGCTGCTGAAGCGCGGCGACGAGAACTCCTCGGCGCACGGCAGCCTGCACCGCGCGCTCGCCTCGGCGAGGCTGAAGGACGGCGAGGGGGTGGGCTGGAATCTCCGCAAGATCCTCGGCAACGACATGGTGTGGCGTTCGCTCATGACGTCGCACAACCCGGGGCGGCACCTCTACAACGCCGACGCGGCGAACGCGATCCCCGGCGTGCTGGCCGAGGCGCTCGTGTACTCCCGGCCCGGCGTGCTCGAGCTGCTCCCCGGCCTGCCGACCGAGCTGGCGAAGGGCACGATCACGCGAGTGCGCGGTCGCAACCGCGTGCTCGTCGAGGAGCTCACGTGGGACGTGCCCGGCCGGAGCGCGGTCGCGACCTTCGTCTCCGACATCGCGCAGGAGCTCACCGTGATCTGCCGGCGCGGCATCGTCGCCTTCGACGTCGAGGGGGCCGCCGTCACCGATTCGCCGCTCGGTGCGCACGCGCGCGTGCTCTCGCTCGCGGCCGGCGCCCGGGCCACCGTGACGCTCGAACTCCTTCCGCTGACCTGTCGCCTGGAGAACGTGAAGAGCGGCAAGGTGATGGACGTCGACGGCGGTTCGAGCTCCGACGGTGCTGCCGTCATCCAGTGGCCGTGGACCGGCGCGAGCAATCAGAAGTGGCAGCTCGTCTCGGGGTACGACGGTTCGTTCCGCGTCCGCTCCGTGCGGAGCTGGAAGGTGCTCGACGTGCCCGCGTCGTCGACGGTGGACGGTGAACTGCTCGACCAGTGGAGCGACGGGTTCAGCCCCAACCAGTGGTGGCGCGCAGAGTTCGTGAGCGGTGACGAGTACCGCTTCGTCAACGTCGTGAGCGGGCACTGCCTCGCCGTGGCCGACGGGTCCACCGCTGACGGTGCCCGTCTGATGCAGCGCGCCGTCGACGAGGCCGAGCAGTCCCAGCTCTGGCGCATCGTCGCCGTGTGACATCACGAGCCCCTTCCTGCAACACACTCGACAACCACCCATCCGACCGATATGGTTACGTCAACATCCCAGATGTTGACGTAAACAATCCTTCCTGATTGGAACAGACAACGGTGTCCTCCTCACAGAAGCGCCCCCGCGCCGCCGCGAGTCTCGCGGCTGCGGC
Source organism: Agromyces sp. Root1464 (assembly GCF_001427265.1). Classification (NCBI taxonomy): domain Bacteria; kingdom Bacillati; phylum Actinomycetota; class Actinomycetes; order Micrococcales; family Microbacteriaceae; genus Agromyces; species Agromyces sp. Root1464. The sequence goes on along the minus strand of NZ_LMFU01000002.1, from coordinate 1,727,548 downwards.
CGTGGTGGCCGGCTCATTGCAATTCATGCCCATCGCGGCGCCGGCGGCCTCGGCCGCTGAAGCCGACGCGGTGCTCACGCCCAATCCCGCCGTCACCGGCCCCGCGTTCGACGGCTGGGGAACCAGCCTCGTGTGGATGGCCAACGCGACCGGCGACTACCCGGCCGAGCTCCGCACCGACCTCATCGACACGGTGTTCGGCGACGAGGGCCTGAACCTCAACATCGCCCGCTACAACATCGGCGGCGGCAACGCGAGCGACGTCGCCGACTACCTGCGCCCCGGTGGTGCGGTTCCCGGCTGGTGGAACGCCGAGGCCCCGCTCAGCGACGCGCAGGGCGCCATCACCTCGAGCTACGCCGATCGCGCGCGGTTCCTGGCGGCCTGGAGCGGCGACGCGGCGTCCGACTACGACGTCGAGACGGATGCCGCGCAGCTCGCGTGGGTCGACGAGATCAAGGACCGCGTGACCAAGTGGGAGGCGTTCAGCAACTCGCCGCCCTACTTCATGACCGAGAGCGGCTACGTCACCGGCGGGTTCGACGCGAACGCCGAGCAGATCAAGCCCGCGGCGATCGGCAAGTTCGCGACCTACCTGAAGACGGCCGCGCAGCAGGTCGAAGACGCCTACGGCATCTCGTTCGACACGATCGACCCGCTGAACGAGCCGAACACGAACTACTGGGGCACGACGATGGGCGGCAACGGCCAGCCCACCGGCGGTCGCCAGGAGGGCGCCCACGTCGGACCGGCCCGGCAGGCCGAGGTGCTCACCGCGCTCGCGGCCGAGCTCGCCGAGGAGGGCACCACCACCGAGGCCGCCGTCTCGGGCCCCGATGAGACCAACCCCGGTCGCTTCATCGAGGACTGGAACGGCTGGAGCCCCGCGGCCAAGCAGGTCGTCGGCCAACTGAACGTGCACACCTACGGCACGGGCGACCGGCTGCGCGTGCGCGACATCGCCAAGGCCGCCGACAAGCCGCTGTGGATGAGCGAGGTCGAGGGCAACTGGGGCGGCAACGGCTGGAACCCCGCCTCGATCGAGAACGGGCTCGGCATCGCCCAGCACGTCACGGCCGACCTCCGCGAGCTCGACCCGTCGGCGTGGGTGCTCTGGCAGCCCGTCGAAGACCTCTTCAACATGGAACGCGGCGAGAAGCTCAACTGGGGTTCGGTCTTCATCGACTTCGACTGCGACGAGAACGGCGACTCGGTGCGCCGTCTCGCCGCCGGCGACGCCGACCCTTCGTGCAAGGTGGTGACGAACACGAAGTTCGACACCCTGCGCAACTTCACGCACTACATCGAGCCGGGCGACCGGGTCGTTCCGACGAACAACGACCAGACCACCTCGGCTGTGAAGGCCGACGGTTCGGGCGCCGTGCTCGTGCACACCAACACGTCGGGCGAGTCGAAGACCGTGCGCGTCGACCTCTCGCGCTTCGCGACGATCGGCGCCGGCGCAACCGTGACGCCCATCGTCACGACCGAGTCGCCCGCCGGCACCCCGTCGGCGAACGCGCTCGTCGAGGGCACCCCGGTCACCATCGACGCCGCGACGAAGTCGGCCGTGCTCACCGTGCCGGCGAAGTCCGTCACGACGTTCGTCGTCTCCGGGGCATCCGGTGTCGCGGCTGACGCGCCCGCCGTGCGCGACGGCGACACGTTCCGCCTCGTCGGCACGCAGAGCAGCAAGCCGGTCGCGGCGACCACTGGTTCGCCGGCGATCGTGCTCGGTGATGCGGCATCCGCCGACGCCGACGCGACCCAGCTGTGGACCGCGACCCGGCTGAGCGAAGGCGACGGCACCTCGCGCGACCGCTTTGCGCTTCGACTCGCCGACGGGCGCACCCTCGCCTCCGACGGCAACGGCAGCACCGTGCTGCGCACCCTGACCGACGCAGAGGCGGCAGCGGATGCCTCGGCGCAGTGGATCGCGTCGAGCACCGACGGACGCACCTTCTCGCTCCTGAACGCCGCTCGCGAGCGCGTGCTCGACGTGGCCGGCCAGTCGACCTCGGTCGGTGCGTCGGTCGGTCTCTGGACCTCGAACGGCGGCACGAACCAGACGTTCGCGGTCGTCGCGCCCGACAGCCCGGTCGGCCCCACCTACACGAGCTTCCGCCCGGGTCAGGCGTGGCTCGACGACAACGGCAAGGTGATCCAGGCGCACGGCGGCCAGGTCGTGCCCTCGAAGGATGACGCGGGCACGACGATCTACTACCTCTACGGCGAGGACCGCACGAACGGCTACCACTCGTCGCCCGGCGTGCACGTCTACAGCTCGTACGACCTCTACAACTGGACCGACCGCGGCGTCGCCCTGCGCGCGCTGGCGTCGAAGTCGCAGTTCGGCGACCCGTACTTCGACGCGCTCTACGGCGACTACACCCAGGCGCAGAAGGACGCGGTGTACCGCGACCTCGGCACCACGCCGGTGTCAGGCGTGACGCCGCCGATCATCGAGCGGCCGAAGGTCATCCACAACGAGGCGACCGGCAAGTGGGTCATGTGGGCGCACATGGACGGACCCTCCGCGACCTCGAGCGCGCAGTACGCCAAGGCGAAGGCCGGCGTCGCGATCGCGGACTCGCCCTTCGGCCCGTTCCGCTACATCGACAGCTATTACCTGAACTCCTCGCCCGCGGGCTGGGACACTCCGGGCATGGCGCGCGACATGAACCTCTTCGTCGACGACGACGGCACCGGGTACATCATCTACTCGAGTGAGGGCAACGCGACGATGTTCATCTCGAAGCTCGACGACGAGTACACCGCCCTCGCGACGCCGGCCGCCGAGGCGGTCGAGGGTGTGGACTACAACCGCATCTTCGTCGGCGCCTCGCGCGAGAGCCCGGCGATCTTCAAGCACGACGAGCGCTACTTCCTGATCACGTCGGGCACCACCGGGTGGTCGCCGAACCCGTCGCGGTACGCGAGTGCCACCGACATCATGGGTGACTGGACCGAGCAGGGCGACCCGTTCCCGTGGTGGGCGCAGTCGAACTCGTGGAACACCCAGCCCTCGTCGGTGATCCCGGTCGACCGCGAGCAGGGCAAGTACATCTACATGGGCGACCGCTGGAACGGCGGCTCCGACGATGCCCTGCGCAACGCCCCGCTCGTCTGGCTGCCGCTCAACATGGGCGAGGGCGGTGACACGCTCGCGGTCGAGGTCTACGACGAGTGGACGCTCGACCAGCTCGACCAGTGGGCGGCATGGGATGTCTCGGGCGTGCCCGCCAGCGTCAAGGTCGGGGAGCCGTTCGCGGTGCCGACCGTCACCGTCACCCGGGCCGGTGCGTCGACCACGCAGGCCGTGACCTGGAGCTTCGACGGATCGTTCGACCAGGCCGGCGTCGTCACGGCGACCGGCACCCTGCCGGGCTTCGGTGGCCACACCTTCACCCGTGAGATCGCGGTCGTGCCCGACAACGTCGTGTACGCCGTGAACGCCGGTGGTCAGCGCACCGACGACTGGGAGGCGCTCGTCGACGCGGCGACCGCGCAGCATCCGCTGCAGAACAGCCGACCCGACCAGAAGTACGCGGCCGACGCCGGAACGAACTCGGCATGGGGTTACGTGGGCGACCAGAACGCGGTCGCGGCCGAGGGCGACACGATGTTCAGCACGCTCCGGTACGCGACCGGCGGTGCGGCCCTCTCGTACCGCTTCGACGACCTCGCGCCGGGCACGTACACCGTCTCGGCCGGCTACTTCGATCCGTGGGCGCAGTGGGCCGACCGAGGTGCGAAGGTCACCGTCAACGGTGCCGTCGTGGAGGCCGACCACGACTACTCGGCGGCGAACCAGACGGCGAGCTACGGCGGCGTCGTCGTCGGCGCCGACGGTCGCATCGACGTCTCGCTCAGCCAGACGCGTGGCCCCGACGTGCAGTTGAGCTGGCTCATCGTCAGCTCCGACGCGCCGCCCGCGCCGGCCATCGCTGCGACGGTCACGGCGACGACGAAGTGCGTCTCGAGCAAGGTCGTGGTGAGCGCACTGCTGAAGAACGAGTCGGCGGTGCCGGTGAAGGCGACGCTCAAATGGGGCACGACCAGCAAGACGTTCAACGCGGTCGCGCCGGGCGGCAACGCCGTGCACGCCTTCACGACCAGGCAGGCATCCGTGCCGGCCGGCGTGGTGACGGCGACGGTCGAGGCGACGGTCGGCGGCCAGCCGGTCACGAAGACGGTGGAGGCCGCGTACGCCGCGGCGTCGTGCCGATCGTGATGCGAGAGATCTGACGGAGAAACAGGAGTGATGAATATGAGAAGCAGACGACTCACCGCGGGCGCGTGCGCCGTCGGCCTCGGGGCGATCATGCTCGTCGGTGTCGCCGGCATGGCGGCGGCCGAGGAGCAGTACGGCGACGGCGAGGTCGACGTCAACGTGCAGATCGCCGACATCAGCGAGCCGGGCGTGCTGGCGATGACGGTGGCGAGCACGTCGACGACGCTGACCGAGAACGGGTCGACCGAGGTCGAGCGTCAGTTCACGGGGCAGCTGCCCACCGTGACCATCACCGACACCCGTTCGGCGGCGGAGATCCCCGCAGGCGCCGGCTGGTACGTGCTCGGCACGGCGAGCGACTTCACCGGCGATGCCGGGCAGCCGGCGATCGGGGCAGGTCACCTCGGCTGGGCGCCGAACCTGATCGACGGCGGCGAGGCCGGCCTCGTCTCCGAGGGCGATGTCGTCGACACGGTCATGGACGCGGAGGACCCCGACGCGCAGCTGCCGTTCGGCCTCGTCGACCAGGAGCTGCTGGCGATGGCCCACGGGTCTGCTGAGATCCTGCCCGAGGGCCAGTGGACGGCCAATGCGGCGCTCTTCCTGCGCACGCCGGCGACCGTCGCCGCCGGTGGCTACACGGCCACCCTCACGCTGTCGCTGTTCGAGTAGGAGCCGCAGCGACGATATGCCAGTTCCCCCTCATCGGCACAGCAACGGTGAGGGGGAACTGCGGCGTCAGCGAGACATCCGCTGGTCGGGCTCGTCCGCCGGTTCCAGGCGCGGATGCCTCGTGGTCGCCGCCGTACTCGGCTACCGTGTCGCCCATGCCAGCTGAGACGCCGTCGGAGACGGCCCGCCGCCTGATCGAGCAGAACACCTACCTCACGCTCGCGACCGCCGACGCCGACGGGCGCCCGTGGGCGAGCCCCGTCTGGTTCGCGGCGCGCGGCCTCTCGGAGTTCTACTGGGTGTCGCGATTCGTGCGACGCCATTCCCTCAATATCGAGGTGCGCCCCGAGGTGGCGCTCGTCGTCTTCGACTCGACGGCACCGGTCGGCAGGGCGGAGGCCCTGTACGTCGATGCGGTCGCCGGCCAGGTCGACGACGCCGATCTGGCTGCCGCGCTCGCCGTGTACAGCGGGCGGTCGGTGGAGCGCGGGCTCCCTCCGTGGGATGAAGCGGCGGTCACCGGCGACGCACCGCACCGCCTGTACGTGGCACGCGCGACCGACGTGTTCGTGCTCGACGAGACGGAGGGGCGGGTCAGCGTTCCGATGAGGTGATCGGGCGTTCGGGTGATCGCGCCGAGATGGCACGCGATTTCGATGGGGCACGATGTCGATCTCGCCCGCTGCGAATCGACGCATGAGTAGAGGCATCCGCTTCTGAAGCATTCGCTCTCATGTCGTAGGAGAAGATCGTGTCGACTCCCCGGGCTCTTCGGCCGCTGCGCAACCCCGCCTATCGCTGGCTCGCGGCGGCCCTCGTTTCATCTCTTGTCGGTTCCGGCATCTGGCTGGTCGCGCTCGTCTGGCAGATCGTGGCGATCGGCGGCGGTGCGGCCGAGCTCTCGCTCGTCGCGGGCGCGTCGGCGATCGGCATGCTGCTGACGACGCTGCTCGGCGGTGCGCTCGCCGACCGCATCCCGCAGCGGAAGATCCTGCTCGTCGTCGAGGTCGTGCGCACCGCGAGCGTCGGCATCGTCGCGCTGCTCTCGCTCACGGGCACCCTCGCGGTGCGGCAGCTCGCCGCGGTGGCCCTCGTCGGCGGTGTCATGGCCGGGCTGTACTACCCAGCCTACTCGGCGCTGCTGCCGAGCGTCGTGCCCGAAGACCAGCTGCTCGCCGCCAACGGATTCGAGGGCATGGCCCGGCCCGTGCTCATGCAGGCCGCCGGCCCGGCGCTCGCGAGCGCGCTCATCGCAATCTCGTCGCCCGGTGCGGCACTCGCGGTCGCCGCGCTGACGGGGGCTGCGGCGGTCGGATGCCTCGTGAAGGTGCCCGATCTACCGCTGCGGGGTGGGGCGGCCAGCGAGCATGGCGAGCAGGCAGAGGCCGAAGCGGGCAGCGGCGGCACGCGGCATCCGGCCCTCGCATTGCTCGTCGACGTGCGCGAGGGCTTCGTCTACATGGCCCGCACGCCCTGGCTGCTCGGCACGCTCGGGTTCGCGTCGCTCCTGATCCTCTTGATCATGGGGCCGTTCGAGGTGCTCGTGCCGTTCGTGATCAAGGATGCCGCCGGCGGCGGCCCGCAGGAGCACGCGCTGATCCTCGCGGCGTTCGGCATCGGCGGCGCGGTCGGCTCGATGGTCGTCGCCTCCCTCAAGCTGCCGCGTCGCTACCTGACGGTGATGAACCTGCTGTGGGCATTCGGATGCCTCCCGCTCGCCGTCTTCGGACTGACCGACCAGATCTGGCTCATGGCGATCGCGGCGTTCGCCGTCGGCGCCGCGTTCAACGGCGGTGTCGTGATCTGGGGCACGCTGCTGCAGCGCCGGGTGCCGCCGGCCATGCTCGGGCGGGTCTCGAGCCTCGACTTCTTCGTCTCGCTCGCGTTCATGCCCGTGTCGATGGCCATCGCCGGGCCGGCGGGGGAGACGGTCGGGCTGCCCATGGTGTTCCTCATCGCGGGGGTCGCACCGCTCGTGATCGGCGTGGTCGCGATCGTGGCGGCGCGGATGACGCGTGACGAGATCGCGCATCCGCTCGACGCGGGTGCCGAGCCCGCGCCGGTTGAGCTTGTCGAAACTAAACCCGCCGAAGTTGCGGATGTCCCCACCGACGACCTCCTCCCCGTCGGCGCCTGACCACCCACCTCAGCGGCCTCCCAGCCGCGCCCATAGGATCAATGGCATGGCCGGATTCTGGGGCAAGCGTAAGCGTGAAGAGCGAGAACTCAGCGCTCAAGATGCCGTGCTGGCGCAGCGGGCCGGAACCGCCCTCGTCGCCGCCGATGAGCGCGTGCGCGTCACGGCCGACGAGCTCGCCTTCGCCGACGCCGAGCTCGGCCACGAGGCGACCGCCGAGCTGAGCACCGCGCTCGCCGCGGTGAAGGAGCACCTCGGCGAGGCGTTCCGGCTGAACCAACTGAACCACGACGAGATTCCCGACACCGCCGAAGAGCTGCGGCAGCGCAACGCCCGCATCGTGCAGCTCTGCGACTGGGCCGAAGACGTGCTCGACGAGCACATGTCGACCCTCGCCGACAAGATCGCGCGGGCGCGCCGGGCTCCCGAGATCATCGCCGGAGTGCGAGCGGATGCCGCGCGCCTCCGCACCCGCATTCCCCAGGCCCGCGAGACCATCGACCGGCTCGCCGCTCGCTATGCGCCCGAGGCGCTCGCTCAGGTCGAGGCCAACCCCGCCCAGGCCGAGCAGCTGATCGGATTCGCCGAACACAGCGCCGGCGTGGCCGAGCGCCGCCGCGAGGCCGGACAGCGCGAGCAGGCCAACCTCGCGCTCGAGGCGTCGACGGAGTCGGTGCGCCGCGCGGCCACCCTGCTCGATGCGGTCGAGACCTTCGAGGTCGAGGCGCTGCGCGCCGAGTCGACGTTGTCGGCCATCATCGAGGATTCCCGCGGCGACCTCGCCGTCGCCCAGAAGGAGCCCCAGACACCCGCGGTCATAGCCGCGATCGCCGCGCTGCGGGGTGCCCTCGCCGCCCTCCCGGCGGCTGGCGTCAACACCGACCCGTTCGCGCAGCTCAGTAGCCTCCGTGATGCGAACTCAGGACTGGATGCCGCGATCGCCGCGGCCCGCGAGCGCGCTGCGCGCCCGATCCCGCCGCTCGAGCACGTGCACCACGCCATCGACGACGCCGACCGGCAGCTCGCGGTCGCCCGCGACGTCATCGCCGGCCACCGCGGCTGGATCGGCGCCGATGCCCGCACCCGCCTCGCCGAGTCCGAGCGCGTACGCGTCGACCTCGACCGCTTCCTCGGCACGCCTGCGGCGACGGTCTCCGTCATCGGCGAAGACCACCGTGAGCAGGCGATGCTGATGGCCCGCCGCGTCGCGCACCTCGCGGCCGAGGCGCTGCAGCTCGCGCAGCGCGACATCGATTCGTCACGCCCGCAGGATCCCGGTCAGTGGGGCGGCGACGGCTGGGGCGGCGGCGGTCGACGCAGCGGCGGCGGCGACATGATGGGCGGCATCCTCGGCGGTCTCGTCATCGGAAGCATCCTCGACGGCATCTTCGACTGAGTACAGGGCGCCATTGGCGCCCGGAGAACGTCGATCCATCGACGGACCGTCATCCCATGCGGCCCCATGTACCGAAGTAGCCGCCGGGTGTGGTCTGCCCCGCGCCGGAGACCGCATTGCTCGCGATGGCTGTGTACACGCAGAGATATCCCGAGTGGGTTCGCACCGCAGCCGGGTCCGAGAGGGCCCCGGCTCCACCGATTCCGATGGCCTGCCACGTTGCGAAGCCACCTCCCGGGGCCGTCTGGTTGGTGCCGACGGTGACTGATCCCAGCGTGCGGCTGTAGACCACCACGAGGTTGTCTGGAGTGATCAGAACGGCGGGCGATCCGATGAGGTCACCGCGCTTCTCGCCCACGGGAGCCCACCCGCCGAATGCGGCCCCCACCGCCGTCTGGGTTGTGAACGCGATGTTGTTGTCGACCGTCGCGGAGATCACCGTTGCGATCCCGGTGGACGAGACGACGACGGCGGGATCGCTCTCCACTCCGGCGCCGTTGATGCCAACGACCGACCATGCTCCGAAGGGGCCGTCGACGGAAGTCTGCGTCGTCGTCTTGATCACGCCGTCGACGGTTCGCGTGAAGACCTGCAACAGGCCGCTGGGATGCTTCACGATTGCCGGCTTTCCCACCGCCTTGGGGGTGCCGGTGCCCACAGCCGTCCAGGTGCCGAACCCGGAGAGCGGGGCTACTTGGGCGGTGATGCCGACATTGCCGTTGTCCACCGCGGCGAAGATGCAGATGCGCCCGCTTGCCGAGACCACGGCGGACGGCCTGCCGACGATGCCGGCACCACCGACTCCCATCGGCGCCCAACTGCCGAATGCGCCGCCGGCGGCCGACTGGCCGGCGCCCACCACTGTGCCGCCCTGCAGGGCGTAGGCCACGAGCTGCCCGCCCGGTATTTGGATCACCGCAGGTGTTCCTGCGAGCGTGGTGGCGCCGTAACCGATCTGCGACCAGGCAGGGAACACCCCGCCCGGTGCCGCTTGGTTGGTGCCGTAAAGCACCCCGTCACGGACTTGGTAGAGCGCGATGACACCGTTCGCGAGCATCATCGCGACGGGCGCAAGCTGCCCCCCATTGACGAACTTCGTGAAGTCGACTCGAGTGCCACGCGCCGTGAGGCCGTGAATGTGAAGGTGGATGTCGCCGCCGTAGTCGACCCCGCTTGCTGATGCGCCTGACGTGCCGATGATCTGGCCGGCGTTGTAGTGCCCATCAGTCGAGAACGCCGAGAGATGCTGGAAGACGACCGCAGCGAGATCTCCCGTGCCCTCTCCGGTTTGGCCCGCCAGCTGGCGAGTAACCGGCATATCAAGCGTCAGGATTGCGCGACGCCCTGCAGTACCGACCCAGCCCGCCGCCCACTCACCGGATCCGCCGCTCGTACGAAGAGTGCCCGCTGCAGGTGCGCGCAACGGTGTTCCATACCCAAGCGGATAATCGGTTCCGCCCAGCGAGTAGCTGAGGTGGTCGAGCCACGTGAACGACACGTTCCATGCGGAGAACGGGTTGTAGAGCGCGCCGCCACCCGCCCAGGCGGGTGCGGCCGGAAGGAGACTTCCTCCGATGGCGCCGACTCCCGCGATACCCGCGAATCCACCGAGCATGGACCGTCGGCTGAGCGCTCCCGCTTCACCTCGGGTCGTGTTGGAACCCTTCATCGTGCAGCCTTCTGTGCTGCTTGGCCGATCGGCCGACTGCCGGGCGATGCTGCGGTGATCGGCACTGCGAGGCAGGTCACGAGAAGTGCCGACTTGCGAGAGTGAGCACAGCGGACAAGCTTCTTCACGTTCCCCCCAGCGGTGTTCGTCCTGTGTGCCGCGAGCACTGGCGCCTTCTCTGCATACTGGATGCCAGTTGCCCGAGTGGAGGTCTCGGCGCGCCGATTACAGCGGGATAGTCGACGTGTCGCGACTGAGACGGATGCCGCGTCGGCGGTCGACGCGGCGGCGGCGACATGGATGGGCGGTATCCTCGGCGGCCTCCTTCGGAAGCATCCTCGACGGCATCTTCGACCGACCTTGGGACTCCTGCTGGCGCCAGCGTAGCTGTCAACGAAACGTTGACACGCGGGTCGCGAACGCCGATCGTTGGATTCACCATGGCCGGTTTTCGGGTCAGATGTCTCCGGGTCGGGCGCACACGAGGTGCGTCTGAACTCGCGGTTCGCGACGCCGACCTGGCGAAGCAGGCCGGATCCGCCCTGGTCGCCGCCGACGAACGCGTGCGCGTCGCGGGCGACGATCTGGGGTTCGCCGAGGCGGAGCTGGGGCCCGACGCGACGACGCAACTGCGCGAGACGCTCGTCGAAGTGCGCACGCACCTGAACGACGCGTTCCGACTGCACCGGCTCAATCACGAGGCGACGCCCGGCAGCGTCGACGAGGTGCGCGCCCGCAACCTGCGCATCGTGCAGCTCTGCGAGTCGGCTGAGGATGAGCTCGAACGGCACACCACCGCCCTCGCCGAACGGGCCAGGCGAGCACGGCGCACGCCCGAGATCGCCGCCGCCGTGCGAGCCGATCTCGAGCGCCTACGCGCCCGCATCCCGAACGCCCGCGACACCGTCGATCGGCTTGCCGCCAGGTATGCCCGCGAGGCGCTCGCTCGAGTGGACGGCAACCCGGCGGAGGCCGGTCGACTGATCGGGTTCGCCGAGCACAGCGTGGCTGTGGCCGAGGTGCAACATGCTGCCGGTCACCGAGATCAAGCGAGCGTCGCGCTCGAGGCATCCACTGCATCGGTGCAGCGGGCAGCGAGCCTGCTCGATGCGGTCGAGACCTTCGAGGTCGAGGCGTTGCGAGCGGAGTCGATGTTGGTGGCGCTCGTCGAGGAGTGCCGTCGGGACCTCGCGGCCGCAGTCGAAGAGCCGCGCTCTCGTCGCGTCGCGGATGTGGTCGGCGAGCTGCAGGCAGCACTCGCCGCCATCCCGCAGGCTGGGGTGAACACCGACCCGTTCGCCCACCTGAGCCGACTGCGCGAGGCGCGCGCGACGTTGGTTGCCGCCATCGCAGCGGCCCGCGAGCGCGCGACGGATCTGATTCCGCTCGTGGACAACGTGCACCATGCGATCAGGGACGCAGACCGACAGCTCGATGTCGCCCGCGATGCCATCGCCGCTCACCCGGGCTGGATCAGCGCCGAGGCGCTCACGAGATTGGCCGAGTCCGAGCACGCCCGCATCGATCTCGGCCACTTCCTCGGTGGCTCGGCGGCGGCGGCCATCACGGCGGACCAGGATCACCGCGAGCAGGTGATCGCGGTGGCCGGGCGGGTCGCGTCGCTCGCGAGCGAGTCGGTGCGCCGAGCTCGGTACGACATCGAAGCGTCGCGGCGTCATGCGCGACCGCTCGGGTCGCGTGGCCGGGCCGGATCGCTCACGGACGAACGACCGTCTCCGGATGACTGATTCGAGTGCCTCGTGGAGTTCGTGAGCGGCGCGATTGAGCGTGCCTGAGCGGAGGGTTCTCCGGTGGTGGCAGCTGTGGGGCGCGGTCATCGAAACTCACAAGAGCTGGACGTTGTCCTGATAGTCGAAGTGCGTCTTCACACTGTCGGAGACGTTTACGTTCTGCAGCTTGCTCGACACAGGCGTGAACCCAAGGAGCCCCGCAGCAGCCTCTCCTGCCTGCGCTGTCCTGTAGACGACCTTCAGGACATTGTCGTTCGTCGAGTGATAGCCATACACGACCTCGTCGACAGCGGATGTCAGCGAGTCCCAGTTGCTCTTTGCACCGATAGCAGCGCCGAGCAGGTGGGCAGACCGGATTCGAGGACCGCCTGGCTTGGTGCCGAGGGACTCAGCGGCGACGACCATCACCCGTGCTCCGAGGCTGTGACCGATGAGCACGTAAGATTCCGCGTCGGTGCGAGCCAGCAGATCACCGACGATGACGCCTGTCTTGTCCGCGCGGCTCTTGGCCACGTGCCATGGATTCTTAGCCAGGTCGGCGGCGATCATCGCCGGGCCGACGACGTTTCCGAGGAACTTCGCTCCAGCTTTGGTGCCAACAGCTGCTGCTGCCTTAGCAGTGGCGACACCTCCGGCCTTCCCCAGCGCATTGGCTCCGAGTACACCGAAGTCGCGGAGTTCCTTTGCGCCCCACCAGACGCGGTAGACCGGGGAGTCCGGATACCGCTCGTTGACGATCGTCTTCCAACTGCCCCACTTGTCACCCTTGCCGTCGGTGAGGAAGCCGTTGGCCACGAGTACGGGCACCCCGCCCTTGCCGGGTCGGAGCAGTTCGATGCGGAATGACTTGTCTTCGCGAAGGTATGCGTTCGCGACAGATGCACCGAGCGCACCACCGACAGCAGCGCCGACCGCGGTGACGACGGCAGTGCCACCGGCCATGCCGAGGCCGCCGGCGGCGAGGCTGCCCCCGCCGAGGAGCGCTAGTCCGTGAGAAGTCGCTGCGGCGCCGGAGAAGCCGCCAAACATGCCGAGCGAACCGATCGCGCCACCGATGGCTGGTGCCGCAAGGAATGCAAGTGGGATCGCAAGCCCCACCGCGAGGGCGCCTCCCACGGCGAGCTTGGATGCCTTATCGAGATCGGGCTTGTCGTACTGGAGGAACTCCTCGTAGTCGTGAAGCTCGCCGATCGTGCCCTGGGCTTTCTCGAAGCCCGGGATGTCGTGGCGATGCTCGGCGCAGAACTGCGGGACACGGATTGCGCCGCGTCCCCGCACTGCCATGTTGTCGCAGCCGACCGCGACGCACGGCAGAGTCGGAGACCCGCATCCCTGACAGACATACACAGGAAGTTGACCTGCCGGACGGTTGGATTTTCGATGCTCAGTCTGGAAGAAACACGACGAGCACCACCCATGCTCGACGTCGAGCAGCGAGACGTCGTCAGCAACGTCGGCGATCCACTGCGCAGTCTTCGCGTAGGCCTCGGCCTGTTTCTGGGCGATCCGCTTCGTCTCCTCCACCAGCTTCAACGCCGCTTTCTGCTCGGTCGGGTCGGCCAGACTGAGCGCGCCAGCATTCGACGTCGTCCGCGCGGTGTACCAGGTCTTCGCGTAAGCCCACATGTTGCTACGCAACGCAGGATTGCCCTCGAGGACGCCACCGCCGTCGACGGTCGGCTCCAAATCAGTGAGCTCTCCAACCAGCGAAAGCGTCGCTCCCTGATCCGAGACCACATCTACTTTCAGTCGTGTTCCGTCGAGGACGTGAGCATGGAGAGAGCCGGGCATGGCTAGATCGTCCCACAACCGCAGACACGAGACCGCGCACGCCGCTCGCGGTTAGAGACGAGGTCGATTTGGCTGCCACCTGGACGACAAGCCGACCAACGCTCGCGCACCTCGACCGACGCCTATGGGCGTCATAATTAGCTGGGCTGCCGACTCGTGTAATTTGCGCGAGAGACCGGCCCAAATGAGTGGAGTGCAGTTGTTTCGGTATGTCGACTTGTTCGCTGGATGCGGCGGGCTCTCGCTCGGGCTTGAGAACGCTGGCGGGAAATCGGTCCTCGCCGTCGAGAAGTCAGACATGGCGGCGCAGACTTACTACCGGAACTTTATCGACGCGGATGTCGATGCTGACGACTGGCGTCGCTATCTCGAGCAGTCCTTGTCGAAGCAAGTTCGTTCCGGGCTCGTGGTGAGCGAGCTACGGAATGTCCTCGATGCTCGAGGGCTCGACCTCTCAGATCTCGAGATTGACGTCGTCGTGGGAGGTCCGCCGTGCCAGGGCTTCTCCCTAGCCGGCCGCCGAAACCCAGCCGATATGCGCAACAAGCTCCCGTGGGAATTCCTCGAGTTCGTGGAGAGAACCAGGCCCAGGGTCGTGGTGATCGAGAACGTCGTCGGAATGTCGCGATCGTTCGCAGGCTCCCCTATGTCAACGTTCCAACAAGTCCAGATGGCGCTGCAGGACACTGAGCCGGGGTACGTCGTCCAAGGACTTGCGGTTAATGCCAAGCACTTCGGTGCACCGCAGCACCGGCCTCGCCTGATGATTCTGGGAGTTCGGAAGGACCTAGCAGAGACGTTGGGAGTCAGCGCGTCTGAGCGCCCATGGGTGTCGGGTTACATCGACGAAGTAGAGCCGATTGCTCTCTCGCCGGTGCCCACCCTCCGGAGCCAAGATGAGCGCACAGTCGGCGATGCAGTCGGTGACTTGCTCCTCCAGCAGGAACAAGTTGGAGGGAACTCGTCCTATCGTGACACCCTCGCTGGGCTTCTTGTCCCGGCCAACGGATCGACCAAATCCGACGGGATCGCAAACCATGTTCCTCGGAAGCACACAACGCAAGTCATCGGTCGGTTCCGCCTTTACCAGTGGCTCTCGCGGGAGGGGATCTCGCACCGGGTTGTCGGTACTCTCAACTACGGGACCACTGACGCGAGCGGCGCAGCGGCAGAGCAGTTGCGAAGAGCGGTGTATCCCGCCGTTGCGCCCGACGGCACAGTCCTGGCAGCGGACGCGGAAGAGATGCAATCGGTGATCCGGTCATTTGCTACCCGAAAGCACTCCCAGAAGGCGCTCCGCTGGGATGAACCCGCGAAGACCGTCGTTACCTTGCCAGACGACTACGTCCACCCAAGTGAACCTCGAATCCTGACGGTTCGTGAACTCGCCCGCTTTCAAGGGTTCCCTGATGACTTTGTGTTCATGGGTAGGGAGACAACTGGGGCGCATCGCCGCCGGTTCGAAGTGCCTCAATACTCACAGGTGGGTAATGCGGTGTCGCCATTCTTGGGGCTCGCCATTGGCAAGCTGATCGATAGGCTGGTCGACGACTCACGCGGGGGCAGCGAGCCAGAGTCAAGCGAGTAGGGGAATGGGCGACGCGCATGTCACCACTGACCGGGACTGAGCAGGGCATCGTCGATTCACTCGAGGCCCATGGGATTGACTACGCCATCCTCGAACCCACTTCCACGGGATTGCGCAAGTCAACACTTGATGCCACCAAACCAGTTCGCGCCTTCTTGGCGCGTCAGGGCCTACATGACTATTCGGTCCAGAAGCAGGGAACTGAGTTCAAGCGACATCTGCCAGCGGTATTCATCCGCGAGGACAAAACGGCGTCCCCGACTCATGCGAGCGTCGTTCGCCCGAGGAGCGGGAATGGTGACCCGCGTATCTGGTTCCCCGGACTCAAGGATCACTGTGCGCCCGGCGAGAAGGTCGGGCTCGTGAACGCCGCTGGTGAACTCCGCGTCTTCAACATCTCAAGGGGAGTCATGATCGATTTGGATGATGGTGCTGCGGGCAACGCTGACACTGATGGCGCGGGGCGATGGGCCCTGCTTGCACGCCTGTGGGAGCGATCGACAGGAGGGCGAGACGTCGCGGCCACGCCCGCCAACGCCAACGATGCGTTTCCGGCCGCTCGCCGCCCGGCTGGTGTAGCCGAAGGCATAGATTGGTTGCGCTCTACCCCGCGAGCACTTGGCACGGCGCGACTTCTCTTCTTGGTTGGAGGTCCGGGGGCGGGCAAGTCCCATGCTGCGGCCGAAGCCGTTATGGATCTCCCACGGGTAGACGCCCAGGACGACGGACTTGCCCAGCGGGCGTATCGCTACTCGTGGGGGGAGCGCGAATTCCTCCTGATCAACGATGCGACGATCACGAGCGACCGTTACCGTCGGGCTCCCCTTTCTCGTGAGATCGCAGGCATTGTCGAATCAGGTTCGCTTCTGATGGCGTGCATCAATCGTGGCGTTCTCGTCGAGGAAGCAGCCGCGCTTTCGTCATCGAACGCGACGGTCGGCTCCGATGTCGTGCGTTGGTTGCAGTCGGGCGAGTCCTATGCAGAGGCGCTCGAAGACATCGACGAGGTGGATGGCCCTGTTGTGATATCCGGTCAGGAGACCTCATACCTCCGTACCGCCACCGTTCACTTTCAAGACGAGGTCATCGCTGACATCGTGGTGGTCAACGTGGACTCGTGCTCCCTCCTTGAAGCAACGCCAAGGGTGTTGGTGGAATCAGGTCTGGGTGGCCTGCGGACGCTTGTGCCCGATAGCTACCGCATCGCGAAGACCATCAAAAGGGATGGCTTGCATGCCGACGGAACATCGGGGGGCCAGCTCTTCGAGGCCGTTGTCGCTGCCCTCATGGATGCGTCGAGCGATGATGTGCCCGAGGGCTATTTCGACCCATTTGATGCCAATATTCAGTCGATGGCGTCACGCCAGACTCAGTCCGGCGTCTTGACGTTACTTCGTGCCTCCGAGATCGTGTCCGGATCTACCTATACGTTCCGGGATCTCTGGGGAGCACTTTCGCGCTGCATCGTTGGAGCTGCATCAAGCGAGTACAGTCACGCTAGCGCCCGAGGTCTTATCCATGAACTCCAACCGGCGTCAGCCGATCCCGTGAAGCGGTTCGACGAGATTCGAAGACTGGCGCAGTACCGCTTCTCCCAGGCTCTCTTCGGGGTTGGCATGGACCTCCCCGAGAAACCCAGTGATCCCCGGAACAACCCGGTTACACGCCGTACAAGTGCCGTGGATCCCGTCATCGACACCGTGCCAGGGGAGTTCTCCGTCGAAGAGCCCAACGCCGGTTGGGCGACGCCGATTGTTGATGCATTCTCGGGGCCGTTAACGAGTGGATCGCCCTTAGAATCACTCGTTCGACTCCTCGATGACAATGATTCGTTCATCGGAGTCGTAACTGACTTCGACCGCCGGCTGGACCATGCATTTGTCGAGGCCGTCAGCGTTCCGCGCCTCTCGGATCCAGTGCGGGAAGGATTGGTCGCTTGGTATGGGCGCTACATAACTCGGCTGTTTGCGGTTGCTCACGGGATCTCGGCCTTCAGACGGGAGATCTCCATGTGGACGCTCGCATGGACGATGGCTTCTGAGCTTGCCACGGCTTCCGAGCTTCCGACGCTTCTCGAGAACCAACTCAAGACTCTCGTAAGGCCGCCCCGCGACGGTCAAGGAAGCAACCCCCTCATTCCTCTCCTTGGTAGTCGGGCGGAGCCAATCATCGGTGACGTCGTGGGGGCCAAGCTGGCGCTCGCAAGTGGACCATTCGACTTGAGATCAAGTAGGGAGGGAGAGGAGCTCTACTTCTGCGTGGTCGAAGGGGCCACGAGCTCGCCTCGCATAAGGCTGGACTTCGCGCTCGTAAGGCAGGCGCAGAGCTGCACAGGCGGTTGGATCGGTGTGACAGAGGTAGCGGATGCCACGTCGCCAAGGCTAGAGAGATTCCGATCCACTCAACTCGTCGGCGAGCGTGGGCCGTTCCGCGAGAACTTCGTTGTGGTCGCGGGTTCGGCCGAGTACAAGATCCAGGCAGGAGCTTGACATGACCTTCCACTTCGTGCTGCTCGGGCTCCGTCGCCCCCAATATGTTGCGCTCCCCGAGGCGTTCATCAGCGATCTCGCGTGGCGAGCATTTCCGTTGGACATCGCCACAAACAGCGAGAAGCCCGTGGGCTTGAGGTACAGAACCGACGATGCCGGGACGAAGGTTCTCGAATATCGTCAGACTGCACCGACCGGTGAGCTCGTGGGAAGGTTCGGTGGGGCCATCCTTCAGAACGGGATCGAGGGAGAGGCATCGTCCGAGCTCATGGGGCAGGCGGTTGCGGAGAGCGTTGATGGCCTCGCCGCATCGAAGGGGTCCTCCCGAGCCGTGAGTCCGCTGACGCCAGCGCTCGCGCTTCTCCAGAATACGAGAGGCCTCATGGGAGTTCGAAATCCCCCCGGAATCGCTGAGATCATCGAGCAGATGTACGCGATGGGGCGGGAAGACGACGTCGATGGGCCGGAGGCGATCCGGTCCGCAACGGGTGACTGGATTGCTGCGAACCAACGGCGCATGGATATCGACCCACTGCTCTTCGCGATTGATGCGGCCACGTCGAGTGTGCTGCTTCGGAAGGCATTGGGGGATCGAAGCCCAGCTCCCCTGCCCGTGCGCGCTGACTTGGGCGCATCCGATGTTATGTCGCGCCCCGGGGCAATGACGCCATTTGGTTGGTTCCGACGCGCGTGGCAGACGCTCACCAGCGATGAATGGGTCGATGCGTTGCCAGCACGAACATGGGCAGACTGGGCCACGACCGTGCTGAGGCTCGCGTACGGTCTGGGCTACCTCTGGGAGTCTGCTTGGTACGAGTCGGTCGCACGTCGCATCCTCCTGGATCGTTCGCCCATAACTCCGCAGGGGGTAATCGAGAACATGGACGACGTCGTGCCGTGGCGATCCTCTCGCCTCGGCGTAAAGGACCGGGACGTCGCTCCATTGCTGATGAAGCGGTCCTTTCGCGCAGATCGAATCCGGCAGGCTCTCCGCGAGAGGATCGCTGTACTCGGGCTCGACGAGGAGTCGTTTGCTACGACGATGTCCGGCCTTCAGGGCGACGGCGAGACGCGCCGAGTGCTCAAGGCGGTCCTCCGCACGGACGAGAGACCGTCTTCCGGCAAGAATCTCTGGGAGGCATCGCGATACGCGCTCATGACG
The DNA here is from genome assembly GCF_001427265.1 of Agromyces sp. Root1464. NCBI lineage: Bacteria > Bacillati > Actinomycetota > Actinomycetes > Micrococcales > Microbacteriaceae > Agromyces > Agromyces sp. Root1464. Next base: position 1,708,659 of record NZ_LMFU01000002.1, on the reverse strand, counting down.
CGTGCTACGGACGGCAGCCAGCCGGATTACTTCGGCCTGCTTCGCAGTCGGGGTCGATTCCTCGTGCCAGACCCAGGAACTGAATGGGTCGCAGTCGTGGCAAGCCTCACTTGTGGCTCGCCTGGTGGTATGGCAACTGTGGCGGAGATGCTGTGGACGCTCAGCGCCATGGGTGTCCGCCCCGAACTCTCTGACCTCGTCGAACTGCTCGAGCGGGCCGGCCTTGCTCGCGGAAGCGCCGATGCTGACCAAGCCGTGCTCATTCAGGCTGCGTACTAGAAAGGCCCGTCGTGGAACAGAATCTACTCGCAATGGCCCTAGCGGATGTCTTGTCCGATCGAGATGGCCTTACCGCAGCGTACTTGCCGGAGGGCGTTGCTCTTGATGAGGCGCGGTACATCGCTAAAGCAGCGAACGATATTCGGCCGAGCTCACCGCCATTCGCGGTTGTCGTTGCGCCGGAGGTCTCGTCGGGTGCGCCGGGCGACGTAGTCGTTGTTACGTCGCAGGACCTTGTGAAATACAGAATTGATGATCGCCTCGCGATTGTGGTCGGCCGTCATCCCGAGCTAGCCTCCATCACGACAGCGTTCAGCGAAGGACTGGCTCAGTCGTTCCCTGATGAGGACTTGAGCGGTGGAAGCAGTCTTCTCGAGAAGGTGGCGGATTCTGCGCTTCGAGCCGTCATCCAAGAATCCGGCGCTCGAGTCCCGATTGCGGGCGTTCTCGATGAGGGCGCCGCGATCTTGGCGGCGGTGCTTCGTCAACTACGGGCCCTTCATGCGGCGGTCGGAGATGCCGGTGCGCAGCGCTGGAACGCACGTTGGTTCCGACACGTCGACGCAGGATTGTCGAACCTGGCGGACGTTGTTCGGTGGCACCTCCTGAAGCTACCTTCAAGCGATCTCTCTTTGGTGCTTTCCCAGTTTGCCTTCCCGTCGTTTGGTTTGCCGACCCCGGCGAACGGTCGTGACATAGCTGGGGGCTCTGGTGACCGAGTGCTCGAAGCACTTCGGGATTGGTGGGAGAGCGAAGAGAAGGTGGACCGCTCGCTCGCCTACTTGGAGGCCGAAGCGGGTGCTCGCCACCCGGTCAATGAGATCGAGTGGGTCGGTCTGGATGAACGAGTTGCAGCGTTGGACGACGCGGTGTCGGCTTGGTTTGCCACCGTTGCGACGAGCGTGGAGTCAATTACGGCTCTTGCGCAGCTCTCTGAACGGCAGTTTCTTGCACCCGCCGGCATTCCAGCGAAAGATGCGCTTCCTTTGGTCATCGAGACTGTCGATGGCCAGACCCTGAGCACGGACAACAGCGAGGCACCTCCCTTCATCGTTGCGGCAAGCGGCAACGGCGATGCTTATCAGACGGAGGAGCTGAGAATTCGCATCCCCACAGCCGCGCCTACAGGGAATGCAGCGGCCGCTTCTGGGTTATCGATTGCGGTTTCAACAAAGGGTGCCCACTGGGACGGCGCAATTGCGCAGGACGATGATAGCGACCACCTGATAGTCCGGGGGCGATTCGTGTTGCCTTCGAAGCTCGCTGGCAAAATCACTGCCGTGCGGGCCCGCCTTGTGATCCCGCATGGGGATGCTCTGGAAGGATTGGTTCCTCCGACGACCGACGCACTCATGTACGTCATACCAGCGGAGACTCGTGGGCTATTCGCGGTGCAGCTCGATTCAAAAAAGCGTCCCGGCCGCGTCGGGGCGAACCTTGTTGTTGGCGACGGCGATGGCCCGTGGATCGCCGAGCTTGGCGCCTACTCCGCTCAGCACCGTCTGATCGCCTGGGCATCGGAATGGTCCAGGGTCGTCCTGGAAGGTCGGACAGTCGCGCCTTGCGAAGGACGGCCGTGGCTCTTCATCGCCGATTTCACTCCTCAGCCGGTCACACTCGTGCAAATTGATGGCGAGGAGCTCGAGCTTCATGCTGCGACGCCAAGCCGGCCACACGCTTCTCCACTGCTCGCGGCGATCGAGAAAGAGCAGCCGTCCAGCGATCCGCTCGATCATGCCGATACGGACTCGGTGCGCGGAAAGTACGAATCCGCCAGCCTCAACCTCGCGTCAGATCCAGATTGGCGCCGCAGTCACGGGCATGTCGTTTTGTCCTCGACTGACCCAAGTTCCATCGACAGTATGTCCCTCGAAGCAGGCGTGCTTGTACCGGACGGCGTGTGTTCCGCCTGGAAAGCACTCGTAGCGTTCTCCGTGCCTAAGGAACTCCTCGAAAGCGAGGAGGCGGAGGCGTTGATGAGCGCGTTCGATGCGTTGGACCCGTTCGGTTTCGCAGCTGACGAGGAACTCTTGCAAGCTGCCCGCTGGCCATCCCGTTACCCTCGACGCCGACTGTGGGGTGAGAATCGGCACAAGCTCGTTGGTTATCTCAGGGCGTATTCCGGCCTCATCGAGCGCGCGAAGGAGCTCGATGACCCGAGCGGCGTCTTCTGGGCCACGTACCCATTCTCGACCAGCGTTTGGTCCTTGGAGCCGGGGAATGTCCGGTGCGAGTCTGTTCTCTTGAGCCCGCTACATCCCTTGCGACTCGCATGGCTTGCAGCCGTGGAAGCGACCTTCTGGGAGACCGACGACGCGCGCCAACTCGCAGGAACCGTGCAGGGCCACGGATACCCGTTGGTCGGGCCGAACCCGTACGTGTCAGGTGGAATGCTTGCGGTACAGGCCGATGGCGGAACCGATCAGATCTTCGCCGGTTGGGCGGTTCTGCTCGCTGCATCGACAGAGGGTCCCTCGGCGCTCAAGGCGCCCGCGCGGATCGGTGGCTACCCTGCGCCGGGGACTGCTGCGAGTGGACTGAACGGTGCGGCCGTCGATGCGGCATTGCGGACATATCGGCGCATGAACCCTCACGTTTCCACCTTGACCCTCGATCTCGGGTCCGATTCCCCGGCTCCGCGTGTCGCGGAGATTGATCAGGCAGTTATCGCGGTGCTCGACGCATGGTCGAAGCAAAGCGGAGGGCGGCTACCCGGCGGCGCACGTGTGCTTGACTCCGCTCACCGCACAGGGTCTGGTCCGCGTGACGATCTGACCGCCTTAGTGCGCGCCCATCCAGGCATGCCCCTTTCCTGGGCACGGTATCTACCCATGCCCGGCAAGACCGAGCGATGCAATGTCCGGATCTTGCAGGATGCTGGGGTTCAGGTCAGGGTCACTGCGACTACCTCGGTGCGGAACGGCACGATGGGCGCCATTCCTCTTCGCAGGTTTGACGCATCCGTGGGCCTGATCGGATACGGCGGTGCGACCATTTCCAGTCCGGGTCTGGAAGCAGGAATTGGATGGGAACCGCTGACGACGGCTTTGCGACTGGTTGAAGGTTCACCGTCAATTACGTCGAGGTTGATCGGATCGTTGCTCGTGGATGATCGCGCGGACTGGACGGTCTCCGGCGAATCGATGCTCACACCTGCCGCAATCTCCGCGCTCCTCCAGCACGATGATGGCGCGCGAATGCTCTGGGAGTGGCGTCCTCCCATCTTCGAACGGAACCTTGGCAGCTCCACCATCGAGCGGAAGCCATACGTGTCTGTCGCTCGTGTGCCCCAGAGCTTCCAACAACAACTGCGGGGCATGCTCTCACTAGCGCGGGGTGAGGAGGCAACGTTGGCTCAGGTAGCCGACCTCCTCACGCGACTCGGCTCGAGAGGAGTGGGCCTGTCGTCGCTTCTGGCGATGGGCGGGACTCACGCATCAGGCGCCCTCGGCTTCTATCTGGCTTTTGCCTTGGTTGATGCAGCACCGGTCAGCGGCAAAGACAGGCTCGTTCTCCCGATCGATGCCTCTGATGCGTTCCTTCGGATTCTGGCACCAGAAGGGACCTACGCTGGCGATCGGCAGCGCGCAGATCTCCTCATCATCGACGTCACGGATGAAGACTTGACTTTCACTCCCGTCGAGATCAAGTTCTACGGTCTGGGAACTGAGGCACGCAATGCAAGCTTGCCGACCCCCGAAAGCGCAGCATTTGGCGAGCCTTTGGCGCAGCTTGCGTCGACGACCGCGCTGCTGAAGGCGATCGAACGCAGGGCACACGAGTTGCCTTCAAATGAGTCGGAAGGGGAGCAAGCGCTCTGGTCGAACGGACTTGGTTCACTCGTCGAGGCCGCGGCGAAGCTTTCCAACAATGGGGTGAACGCGGCCACATGGCCGAAGCGTCTCTCGTCCGTGATCATGGGACGCTCGCGCTTCCGAGTTGGCAAGCCGTTGGTTCTTTACTTCAACCATGGGGCGGCCTTCCCTGACGGCAGCCGGTACGAGGCGTTTCGTCGCGAGCACCTAGCCGGCGATGCACCACTCGCAGAGTTTGGCGCACTTGTTGCCGACTCGGCAACGACGCTCCTCCAGCTTGACCAAGACGACAGTGCGCTCGCCGGCGAGTGGCAGGGGCTACTTGATTGGGCGTCCGAAGCGACCGCCCCTGCACCGGTGCCAGCACCAGAGGGTGTGCCTGCCGCAGAACCCCAACCGGTTCTGCGTTCAGAGCTCACGACCCACACGGCTCCGATTCCGGGACCAATCCCTGAGCCTGATCGCCAACCGGCGCCGGAAGTGAAGCTGGATCCCGCGCAGGAGGCGAAGCCGGGTCCCGCACCGGAGCCTCGGCCCGAGCCAGACCAAGGGCTGCACCCCACGCCCTCAGCGGTCGACCTCGAAGGAATCCGATTCCCGGTTGGACGCCTGGTCGACTCGATCGGCACAGCCTCAGCTGAATTCTGGCCGAGCAATACCCAACTCAACCAGATGAACATAGGAGTAGTTGGTGACCTTGGTACGGGGAAGACCCAACTTCTGAAGTCTCTCGTTTTTCAGCTCAGGCAAGGGGCAAAGCGAACTCAAGAGAATCCGCTGTCGTTCCTGATATTCGACTACAAGCGGGATTATCAAGAGGAGCAGTTCTTAGACGCGGTCGGTGGTGAAGTACTGCGCCCATATAGGATCCCGCTGAATATCTTCGCGCTACGCGAAGGGTTCACCCCTCACTCTGCCCTGCAGCGGGCGGCAATGTTCACAGACGTCGTTACCAAGATCTATGGCGGCGTGGGACCCGTTCAAGCATCGAACCTCAAGAAGGCGATATTCGATGGGTACTCGGGCTTAGATCACGTTGCTCCGACGCTTCCGGAAGTCTTGGAGGGCTACCTTCAGCTGGCTGGCAAGCCTGACGCAGTCAGTGCAATCCTCCAGGACTTCGTATTGGCGGACATCTTCTCTTCGGACAAGGAGCAGCTGCTTCCGTTCGAAGAGCTGATCGAAGACACCGTGCTCGTGCTTGCGCTGAGCGATCTAGGCGTCGATCAGCGCGGGAAGAATGCGCTGGTGGCGTTCTTCCTGAACATGTACTACGACTACATGCTGCGATCCACGAAGTGGAAGTTCCGCGACGGAGATCCTCAACTGCGTCGGCTCAACTCGTTCCTGCTCGTGGACGAGGCAACAAACATCATGGCGTACGAGTTTCCAGTGCTCATGCAGTTGATGTTGCAAGGGCGCGAGTTCGGCTTTGGAATCATTCTGGCCTCCCAGTTCCTCTCCCATTTCAAGACGAGCAGCGTGAACTATGGTCAACCCCTTCTCACGTGGTTTATCCACAAGGTGCCGTCAGTGTCGATAAAGGAGCTAAATCAGCTTGGGGTAAAAGGTGCCGTTCCTGGCGTTGAGGACCGAATCTCGATGCTGCCGGTTCATGACGCGCTGTACTCCTCTTTGGACTACAACGGAACCTTCATACATGGGACTCCGTTCTACCAGCTTGTCCCACCGGTGAGTGAAGACGGATCTGGCATGTCGGACGGAGAGGTCGTCGACTAGCCTTCTCCTTGGCGGCTTGTATAGGCCGTAGACTGGGACTAACGGTGATGAACGATCTTCCGTCGCCGGGCACGAGTGGGCTTAGTTGGGCGAGTTCGCCGGCCCGTCGACGAATCATGCTCGGCAACCGACGCCGCGACACCGCGCCTGAGCTTCGGGTGAGAAGGCTCTTGCATAGTCTTGGGATGCGATTTCGCGTCGATTACGCACCACAGCGAGGCCTGCGTTGTCGAGCAGATATTGTCTTTACGAAAGCCAAGGTGGCTGTGTTTATCGATGGGTGCTTCTGGCATGGATGTCCTGAGCACTATCGGCCGCCAGCGACGAACCCCGACTACTGGCATCCAAAGATCGAGCTCAATCGTGTCAGGGACGCGAGGAACAACCAGGCCTTGACGGAGGCTGGATGGACTGTCCTTCGTTATTGGGAGCATGAGGATCCAGCTGTGCTAGCTATGGATGTTCGGCGCACCTATCTCGACAACCTTCGTGGAATGGAACATGGTTCGCTCGCTGGCAGCGGATAACGGTGACGTCCCGCTGAGTGGTGGAGTATCTCGACACCATGCGGGTCAGTTCAGCTTAAGCTGCGTTCAGTTCGGGGAGGGCGCTTCCTCGATCCGTCAGTTCGAGCATGGATGCTTCGCTAATGACGGCGCTCATCGAATTTCCCCAGAGTTGCTCGTCGAATTTCCCCAGATCGCGTGGGTAGGTTAGCGCAGGTTCGTGCTCGTGGTGATGCGTCGGAGTTCGTCGGCCGCGGCCATCGACGCGACGCCCAACCATCCGTTAGTGACTAACGACCACCACCATCCGCGCTCGTTGGCGCCGACCTCGATCAGTGATGGGCTCGACGTACTCAGGCGCGGGAATCGGTCCCGGCTCCGCGGGCCTTATACCCCCAAGAAGACCGACTCTCGGTGCCAAGACAGAAAATCTGGATGGGGTTGGTCCACGGCTCGTTTTGGCGAGGCGAGTGGCATTCCGATGCGGTCGTAGTACCAGTCGCCGTTTCCGAAGCGTTCCCGCAGCTGATTGCTCACCATGAGGCCACCGACGTCATCGAACGAGATGTATCCGCGGTCGTACAACGTGTGCACGTCGCTTCGAAGAAGAAGCCCGTTGTCCAGACGATGCTCGCCGCCGCTCGAATAGGCGCGTATGTGTGCCGCCTCGAGGACGGGCCGCACTCGATATCCGGTCAAGGCGCACTGATGCCCATACGCATCTGAAACCATGGCCCGGAACGCGCCCTGGCCCAAGCGCGGAATGACGGAGCGGGCGGCTGCTCGAATCGTCCCCAGGACGATCTGTGCTACCTCGTCCGCATGTGGATCCTGGCGCGGATCGAAGTACGTGATGATGGCTCGGAGAACTGGGTCTTCTGGTGCTCGGTTGGAAAGATCGAAGTAGTTGCCTTGCTCGAATGTGAAGACCGTCGGGTCGATTGCGAGATCGACGTACTCGTCCGGCGAGAAGAAGCGTACGTGGTGGAGAAGAGTCGTATCGACGTCGGGATCCTCGTTGGCGTTGAGCGGTCTCGCGACGAGTTGTTCATACGCGGTCCGTAGCTCGGCTGGCGATCTTGCTCCACTCGCAGCTCCGAACCATTCCCAGAGCTCTGAAAGGGTCATCCTCGATCGACCCGAGAAGAGCCCGCCACCGACAGCGATGCGATGCGATGAGCTACTCCCGGTCGTGGCCATGATGATCGGTTCTCCAGGCCCGACTGGGGATATGGTGCTCGAATCTCCGGCCGCTCGCCACAGGACGAACTCCTCGACCGCCGGTCCCCCAGCCAATTGGCGGGCAGCAACTTCAACGTCGATCGGAGCCACAAAGGTCCCGTATCCGGCGTCCTTCGGCCAGTCGGTAAGCGGCGTCGTCAGCGTGTCGGGGGTCGTGCCCTTCACTAGGGCGGATGTGAATGATGAATCAGGGACGACCTCGCCACCGCCCTGCTTGAGTGCTGAGAGGCGGAAGGCTTCGACGAGATCGGTTGGAAGTGCGTCGAATTCGACAGGACCGAGTTCTCTCAGGGGGGTTACATCGAACCGAAACGGGTACTTTACGGCCTGATTCGCGACCTCATCCGGCCAGTGCAGGAGTCCTTCGGTTCGAATCGATGATTCTGCGCGGAAGACCATGATTCGGGCCAAAGCCCCTTGTGCCCAGATATCGACGGACTTGCGTGGGCTGGCACCAGCTGTCGGATGGCTGAAGCCCGTCCCGATGAGCACGAGTGTTCTCGGCTCTATCTCTGCGTAATTCGGTCGCCATTTCGTGAAGCCCCATCGGCGGGTACGAACAGCGAACTCGAGATTCTGCTGACCCAGGCCGTTGCTCTGCAGATAGATCGCAATGACTGCCATGGGTGCCTCCCGTTCAACAGCGTCTGAGACGGATGCTACGGCAGGCGGCCACAGTGATGTGAAGTCCCACATGGAGTAGGCCAGCGACAACCGAATGTCGGCGGCCCCATCTAGCGTCGGAATCTTCGGCCACGGCTGAAGTCAGCTAGGGGCACGACCATGGTTTCGGACTCTTACCTTCCGGCGCTTGCGGCGCTTGCGGCGAGGCAACTCGGCATCGATGATCCGGCGGAGCAGGCCATCGAGCGGGCGCGGTTCTTCGCGAACATCAACGATCTCGAACTGAGGATCGCCATCGTCGACGATCGCTTCGAACGCTTCGCGAGCCGAGGCGACGAGCACTATCAGGACTGGCGTCGCGACACCGTCACCAAGGCGCGGGATTTCGCGATCCTGGCACGGTCCCTCGAGGATGCCGGCCGGCTCGAGGAGCACCATCGGCGCCATGTCGCGGCGGTGCTCGTCACGATCCGCGCGCGGGTCGTGGCGCTCGATGCACGGCGCAGCGCACTCCTCGACCGCCGCTCGAGGAGACACAGCACGAGTGCACGGCCGACCATGACCTCGCCGTACCCGATCGCCCCGCCGAACTGGATACGCTCCAGATTCACCGCGTCGGAATCCGAGCGTCGTCGAAAGAGGCATCATGACTGAATTCCAACTGAGCCGAGTGGAACTCCCACGGCTCGATTCCGTGAATCACGACCTGCTCGCTGCCCAGGTCGGAGGTCAATGGGAGTGGTGCTGGGCCAATGCCCTTCCCTACCGTGCGCTCGTCACACCTTCGGTCGGTGCTCCGATGCCCGCTGCGCCTCAGCGCGAGGTCGACTTCAGGCAGTACCTCGGGTACTGGGCGTCGCTCCAGAGCTTTCTCACCTACTCATTCGGCTGGACGCGCCACGACAGAGGACTGCGATGGTGGTACGACGCAGGAAAGCCCATGGATGACGCGCGCTTGGGCTTGATCGAGGCCGTCTGGGGGCGAGATGAGAAACCTGTTGCCATACGTCGAGTGGTGCCATGCCCGCCTTTCTACGTTCGAGCATCAAGCAATGGTCGAGTGGACCGACTACGACGGTGCGCCTGATCCGTTGCCGTCGGAGTGGCAGCGCCGGTTCGCCCGGGCCCGGGACGAACTCACGTTCGATGGGACGACCCCGCACGGTAAGCACCTGGAGGGTGGAAGCCATGTCGAAGGGCCGGCCGACACTGGCTATCACGCAACGCTCACCGTCTCGGGAGAACGCACGGCGGTGTACGCGGCCGAGACGGCCCTCGGTTGGTATCGAGGACTCGTCGAGCTTGGAGCGGAGCTTCCGCCGAAGACCAACGCGTCGTGGCGTGTGGATGTCTTCGTTCGCCCGATCGGATTCTTGGGTACCTATCGGAGGTCCCGGTCGACCGGGTTGTGGTTCTCGGGCCAGCACCGCTACCACGCAGTCGGCAACTGACGGGTTGTTCAGGAATCGCCATCCGAGAATCTCAGGTTCTTCGGGTCGCTCGAACGGCTTTCAGATCCCGATCCCGGAATAGGGTGGCGCATATGGACGAGTCCGCCGCCCTCGAGACGACCGCGGCGCGCGCCGTCGAGACGGCTGACCGCGATCGCATGCTGTGGTCCGATGCCGACCGGGAGTGGGCCAGCCGCGCAGCAGCGGCCATCATGGGGGAGCGGGCGAACGCTGACGAGTTCCTGAGCCGGCGCGCACAGCTCGTGCTCGAGCGCATCGGCACACGCCAGCCCGCGGTGACGCGCACGGTGCGCGGCATCCGGTGGCGGCCGTGGGTGGGCGTCGTGACGGTGGTCGCCGCGTTCCTGTTCGGGCTGCTCATCGACCGCATCGGCGGCGGGTCGAGCATCAACCTGCTCGCGCCGCCGGTGTTCGCGCTCGTCGCGTGGAACGTGCTCGTCTACGTCTGGCTGCTCGTGCGTCCGCTCGTGCTCGGGCGCGGGGCGGCTGGTCCGGTGCGGTCGCTGCTCATCCGGGTCGCGTCGGTGCGGGCATCCGGCGACAGCAACCGAGCGGATGCCTCGACCGCCGCCCGGCGCACCGTGCTCGCCGCGCTGCCCCGCGACTGGGCTCGCGTCGCCGCGCCGCTCTACACGGCGCGCGCCGCGCGCGTGCTGCACCTCGCGGCGGCGGCGACCGCGCTCGGCGTGATCGCCGGCCTCTACCTGCGCGGGCTCGCGTTCGAGTACCGCGCGTCGTGGGAGAGCACGTTTCTCGGCGCCGAACAGGTGCAGGCGCTCCTCGCCGTGACGTTCGCGCCCGGATCGTGGATCACCGGCATCACGGTGCCCGACGTCGCCGCGATCGAGGCGATCCGGGCGCCCACGAGCGAGAACGCCGCGATGTGGATGCACCTCATGGCGGCCACGGTCGCGCTCGTCGTCATCGTGCCGCGGCTCGTGCTCGCCCTCGTCGCTGGGCTCGTCGAGCGGCGCCGGGCGAAGCGCGTGGCGCTGCCGCTCGGCGAGCCGTACTACCGCCGGCTCGTCGCCGCGTGGGTGGGCGAGCCGGCGCGGGTGCGCGTCATCCCGTACAGCTACACCCTCGAGCCCGAGGCGCGGGCCGGGCTCGAGGCCGTGCTCGTGCGGGCGTTCGGCAACGCCGCGCCGAAGATCGATGCGCCCGTCGCGTGGGGCGATGACGTCGAGCAGAGCCAGGCGACGGATGCCGCGGGCAGGGGTTTCGCCGACGCCGGCGAGATTCGCCTGCCGTTGTTCAGCCTCACGGCCACGCCCGAGGAGGACGCGCATGGGGTATTTCTCACGGCGCTCAGCGGTGGCGGCGGTGCGGCCGAGCGCGGTGCCGCGGCATCCGGAACAACCGTCGCGCTCATCGACGAGTCGGGGTTCCTCGCGAGATGGGGCGATGACGCGCAGCGGCGCGACGAACGGCGCGCGGCGTGGCGCGAGCTCCTCGAGGCGCATGGGAGTGTCGCGGTGTTCGTCGACCTCCTCGACCCCGATCTGGCGGCGGCCGAGGCGGAGCTTGCTGCTGCGGCATCCGCTCATGATGGCGGGGTCGTGAACGGCGGGAGGGGGCGGGCGTGAGTGGTGATGCGGCAGCCGGCCGGGCTCGTTCTGCGGCGGGCGGGTTTCGAGACGGCGCTGGCGCGCCTCCTCAACCAGCAGAGGTGCCCGGGCTCGATGCCGGCGCCGTCTCGCTGTCGCTCATCTCGCACACGAACGCGGGCAAGACGACGCTCGCGCGCACGCTGCTCGGACGCGACGTCGGCGAGGTGCGCGACGCCCCGCACGTCACCGCCGAGGCGACGCCGTTTCCGCTCGTGCAGACATCAGAGGGCGACCTGCTCACGCTGTGGGACACGCCCGGCTTCGGCGACAGCGTGCGGCTCGCGCGCCGGCTGCGGCAGAACCGCAACCCCATCGGCTGGTTCACGTCGCAGGTGTGGGACCGCTATCAAGACCGCGCGCTGTGGCTCAGCCAGCTCGCGGTGCGCAACGTCGCCGAGCAGGCCGACGTGGTGCTCTACCTCGTGAACGCGGCCGAGGCGCCCGCCGACGCCGGCTACCTCGCCCCCGAGCTCGAGGTGCTCGAATACATCGGCAAGCCCGTGCTCGTGCTGCTCAACCAGACCGGTCCGCCGCGCGAGCGGGCAGCAGAAGAAGCGGATGCCGCGCGCTGGCGTGCCGCGCTCGGCCCCTCGACGAACCTGCGCGACGTGCTCGCCTTCGATGCCTTCGCGCGCTGCTGGGTGCAGGAGTTCACGCTGTTCGCGGCGATCGAACCGCTGGTTCCGGATGCCTCGGCGCCCGCCTTCGCCCGGTTGTCGGCTGCGTGGCGCGAACGGCGCATGGGCGAGTTCGACGCGTCGATGGCCGCGCTCGCCGGGCCGATCGCACGGGCGGCCGCCGATCGTGTGACGCTGCCGGCCGAGCCGATCACGAACCGGGTGACCGGCTCGCTCGGCCTGCCGAACGCGGCGCGTGCGAAGGCGAGATCGGATGCCACCGATGAGATGGCCGCTCGCCTCCAGGCCGATCTGCGCGCGGGTATGGAGCGGCTCATCGCGATCCACCGGCTCGAGGGGCGCGCCGCCGACGAGGTGCTCGAGCGCGTCGCCGATGGCGTGCACCTCGACGCGCCGCTCGACGGCACCCGCACCGCCGCGCTCGGCGGCGTCGTCTCGGGAGCGCTCACCGGGCTCGGCGCCGACCTCATGGCGGGCGGCCTCACGTTCGGTGCCGGCATGGTCGCGGGCGCGATCATCGGGGCGCTCGGCGGCGCGGGCATCGCGCAGGGCGTCAACGTCGTGCGGGGCCGCACCGAGTCGAGCCTGCGGTGGGAGGAGGCGTTCCTCGACGGGCTCGTCACCTCGGCGCTGCTGCGCTACCTGGCGGTCGCGCACTACGGGCGCGGGCGCGGCGCTTGGCGTGATGGCGAGTATCCGTCGCACTGGCGACCGATGGTCGTCGATGCGGTGGTGGCGTCGCAGGAGCGTCTTGCTGTGATCTGGGCGCTGCGGGGCGATGGCGGGGAAGCCGTGCTGCACTCGCTCGAGGGGCTTCTGCGCGAGCTCGCCCTCGGCCTCCTCGATGAGCTGTATCCGGGCACGCTCGACGACGGTCAGTGAAGCGTTTCGCCTCGCTTGAGCATCTCGACGAACTCGGCCACGCGTGCGGCTCGAGACGCCGGCCGCTTGAGATTCGCCACGCGGAAGGCCATCGAGAACCGGTTCTGCGCCGACTGCGCCGCGAAGGCCTCGGCGACCTGCGGGTCTGCGTCGAGGGCCTCCTGAAGCTCGACGGGCACATCGCCGTCGCTCTGCCGGTACGCGCTGTCCCATCGTCCGTCGGCCTTCGCGCGGTCGATCTCGTGCTGGCCTTGCGGGCGCATGCGGCCTTCTTCGATGAGCCGCGTCACGTGACCGATGTTGATCTTCGACCACGTGCTTCGCGGTCGTCGTGGCGTGAAGGTGTGCAGGTAGTAGTCGGCGTCGAGGGAAGACGTCTGACCATCGATCCACCCGAAGCACAGCGCGACATCGAGTGCCTCGGCGTACGTGATGCCGGGTCGAGTCGACGCCTTCTTGCGCAGTCGCAGCCGGACCCCGTTCGGATCGGGGCTCGCGTTCAACCAGGCTTCCCACTCGGCGACCGTGTCGACGTGCAGTTCGGGCTTGCTCACGCGGTCGGCCATGACGGGAGGTTAGCTCAGACGAGCGACATGACCAGGGCCGCGCGGTTTCACGCGGCCCCGGGTCGCTACGCCTCGGGCGGCGCCTCCTGCAGCGCACGCACCTCGATGCGGCCCTGCAGCGCCTGCGCTGCCTTGGTGGTCGGGTGCCGTTCGGTGGCCCCTCTACTCATGCGTCGAACGAGCGCGGCCCAGATCGACACGGGCTCGAAATCAATCGTCTGCGTCGCACGCCCGCCGCGCATCAGCAGGAGTAGCCTCCGCTCATGAAGCACTTCTTCGCTTCGGCACTGCATCAGGTCATCGCCGACCTGACTGATGCCGGCGTCGACACCGAGCAGCTCGCGGCAACCCCGGGCAGCGGTCTCAGCACGGCCATCCTGCCGCTCATCGCGCTCGCCTTATCGCTGACTGCCGCGGTCTGCGTCGGCACGCTCGTCGTCTCGTGGCTGAGACCGCCGGCACCCGGCGATGCACTGGCCATCGTCGACGCCGAGACCGCGGGAGTGCTGCCCGTCGGGTTCGTGTCGGGGGAGGCCGCGACGCGGTGGCTGCCCGCGACGGTCGTGCTGCTCGCCGTCAACGGCGTCATCGCGATCGAGGATCGCCGCGACATCCGTGAAGCCCCCGACCTTCCCGACGGCGAGCAGGCGGAGCGCGGCCGGGCGAAGGACATCCACCTGGTGTTCGACGGCGACTATCCGCTGGCGGCTCGCACCGACGTCGAGAACGAGGGCGCCGACGGCACGGTGATCGCCATGCTCGCGCCCGGGCTTGTGGGCGGGTCGCGCAGACTCGAGCGCGGCGCGAGCGTCGACGTCGACCGCGTCGTGAAGAACAACGGGCAACTGCTCGCGGTCACGCGCGACGGGTTCCGCGACGCGGCCGCCTGGTACCGAGAGAAGCGCCCCGGCTTGCGATTCCGGGTGACGACGTACGCGGGCCTCGCCGGCGTGGCCTTCGGGCTCATCAGCCTCACCCTGACCGACGCACCGTCGAGGTCGGTCGCGTGGAGCGCGATCGTGATCGGGGCGGCGGCGGTCGCGGTGCGCGTGTTCCTGCCGCGGGCGATTCCACTGAACGCGGCCGGCATGCAGTTGCGCGCGCGGGCGAACGAGCTGCGGGCGGCGATCGAGGGGGCGGATGTCCCGTCGGTCGCCGCGGGCGAGAAGCTGCTGCCGTGGGCGGTGCTGTTCGGCGAGACATCCGTCGTGCGCAACTTCGCGGAGGTCGCGGCGACCTCGGGCACCGTGCCGACCTGGTACCGCTCGACGGCGCCGCTGTCGGTCGACCGCCTCGCGTCGTGCCTGGCGATCATCGCCGTCGAGCTCGTGCAACTCATCGGCGTGGGCGGCGGGCTGCTGCAGCGCGGCGAGGACTCCCGGTTCGGCGTGCCGATGATCGCCGACACCAAGGGCTGGGGCGGCGGGTACCTCGCCGGCGGCGACAACGGCATGTTCGGTGACGGTGGAGGCGGCGGGTTCGGCGACGGGGGCGGAGGCGGCTTCGACGGCGGTGGTGGTGGCTTCGACGGTGGCGGGGGCTTCGACGGTGGAGGCGGCTTCGGCGGAGGCGATGGCGGCGGGGGCAACTGAGCCGAGCCGAAACCCGAGTCGGCAGTTGATCCTGCTCGTCATCCCTTCGTCGCGATGACTCCTCGGTTGCCGTCCTGGTCGGCGATCACCGTGAGCGAGGGCGCCTCGCTGTCGTCGACGACGGTTCCGCCCGCGGCGAGCGCGGCGGCGACCCGTTGCTCAACCGCTTCGGGCGCCACGTACACCTCGAGGTGGAAACGCTGACGCGGGGCCTCGTGCGCGTCGGCGGGCTCGTCGGCCTCCTCGAACCACAGGTTCGGCACCCGCACCGTGGCATCCCGGATCTCATCGCCAGGGGAGCCGCGGCCCTGGGACTCGGGGCTGCCGGTCAGCACCGCGGCCCAGACCGGGGCGATGGTCGCCGAGTGCGCCGTGTCGAGGCCGAGTTCGATCTCGCTGACCGAGGCCGGGTCGGCGGTGAGCCCGTGGTCGGCAGCGATCGAGGTGATGCGTCGTGCGAGGTCGACGTCTTGCTGGGTGACCCATTCGACGACGTACTCGGTGCCATCGTCGTCGCGGTAGATGGCGTCGTCGCTGACGAGCTCGAGGTCGACGTACCCGGTGCCGATCGTGACGCGTGGGTGGTGGCCGAGCGCGTCGCCCGCCTCGCCCACGGCGACGACGAACCGTGCGCCGGTACCGAAATCGTCGATCAGGTATCTGGCATGGAGCCCCTGCGCGAGCTTGCGCCAGTCGGTCAGGTTGGCAGCGGCGATCTGGTCGCCCATCAGCATGTCCATGGACGCGGAGTGTAACCCTGCGCCGGCGTAGCGGCATCAGGGGAGGCAGCTCTTCGATCCATCGACAAAAATGGAACACTGTTCCAAGAACTGTTGACAAATCTGATACGCCGTATCAATATGAGCAGGAGGACATGCCTCGGACAGATCGAACGGAGCCAATGATGGTGGTCGAGCAGCAGGAGAAGATCGAGTTCGCGGGCGTCGAGTGGGACACGTCCGGCCCGGCTGGCTGCCGACTCAGGGCGGTATCGGCGCATGACGGCACCGTGTGGAATGCCGTCGAGTACGACGCCGGTGCCAGCCGCACCGCCTGGTGCTCGCGATCCCACTACGGGGTCGTGCTCGAGGGTCAGCTCACGTTCGAGTTCGAAGACGGCGGCGAGATCTCGGCGAGTGCGTGGGAGGGCTATCTCATCCCGGGCAACCGTCCCCATCGCGGTCGTAACCGCGGAGCCGAACGGGCTCGGGCGATGATGATCGATCTTCCCGACGCGGCGTCCTAAGGCCGGATGGACCCCGGCCACGGGTCGGAACTCGACCCTGGCGGGGCCCGCAGAAGTTCAAACAGCTTTCCCGAATCACAGCAACGGAGATGTGGTCGAGTGACCGAGACATGGGAATCACAGGGCGCGAAGCTGCTGCTCGAGGTACTCGATTCATCGTACGGCGATGTCGAGACCGAGTCGGCGGCTGCAGCGCTGGCAGAGGTCGAGGTGCGTGACGCCCGGGCCGAGCACGGCAGCCTCAACGGCGGCACCCTCGCCGACGGCGTGCTCGTGCAGTACGCGAGCATCACGGCCGAGGTCATGGATGCCAACCCGGGCTGGAAGGTCATCGGCCGCTACGGCGTGGGTGTGGACACGATCGACTTGGCCGCGGCATCCGCTCGCTCGATACCTGTCGTGAACGTTCCCGACTACTGCGAGGAGGAGGTCGCGACGCACGCCGTCGCCCTCGTGCTCGACGCGAACCGTCGTATCACGGCCGCTGACTCGCTCGTGCGCCGCGGCGAGTGGGCCGATTGGGCGCAACTGCGACCCATCGCCCCGCTCTCGGCGGCCACGCTCTCACTCATCGGCGTCGGCCGCATCGGGCGGGAGGTCATTCGCCTCATGCGCCCCTTCGTCTCGCGCATCATCGCGCACGACCCCTTCGCGGGCAACCTCGAGGGCGTCGAGCTCGTCGATCTCGACACCGCGTTCGCCGAAGGCGACATCGTGAGCCTGCACCTGCCGCTCACCGCTGACACGCACCACCTCGTCGACGCCAAGGCGATCGCCCGCATGAAGGCGACCGCAACCCTCGTGAACGTCTCGCGCGGCGGCCTCGTCGACGGGGCTGCGCTCGCCGCCGCCCTGCACGACGGCCGACTCGCGATGGCCGCGCTCGACGTGCTCGAGACCGAGCCGCCCACCGCCGACGACCCGATGCTCGCCGCGCCCAACGCGATCATCACCAATCACCTCGCCTGGTATTCGGATGCCTCGGAGCAGCGCTTGCGCGCCCGCCTCGCCGAGCGCTGCGCGGCCGTCCTGCGCGGACGAGAGGTGCCGTCGATCGTCAATCGCGCCGCGCTCGATCGTGCTGCGACATCCGCCCCCGTCACCGCCCTGGAGCACTCGTGAACCTCGCCGCCGACTTCTCGCCCGCCGCTCTGCGCGATCTTGCGCTCGAACCGACCGGAGCGCCCGCCCGCGTGCTCGCGGGCGACCCGCGCACTGCCGAACGCGTGCTCGTCGCGCAGGCCGGCCTCGAGGTCGGCGTCTGGGAGGTGACGCCGGGCGAGTTCGCCTCGGCCAAGCCCGAGGCCGGCGAGGTCATGCAGTTCCTCTCGGGCGAAGGCACGATCACGCATGCCGACGGTTCGGTCACCCGGATCGCGCCGGGAACGGTGCTCGTGCTCGAGCCCGGCTGGACCGGCACCTGGCGTGTCTCAGCGACCGTTCGCAAGGTCTACACGATCTTCGATGCCCCCGAAACGCGGCGGAACACCGCCGACATCTGATCGAAATCAGAAATCGGTACGGTGTTCCAAAATCAACGAACGAGAGGAGATGACATGACCGTGACGGATGCGACGACGCCGCTGTCGATCACCGCCGACCCTGTCATCAGACGGCGCATCGGCGCGGTGGCCGCCCGCGTGGCCCTGCTCGCCCCGGTCGTGGCGATCTACGTGATCTTCTTCGTCTGGCCCGTCTTCAGCGTGCTGCTGCGCTCCCTCAGCCCCGAGGGCCGCTTCGACGCAGCGGCCCCAGTGCTCGACTTCGCGAACTACCAGCAGCTCTTCGTCGACGACTTCCTGCTGCGCATCGAATGGCGCACTGTGCTGCTGGCGGTCAACTCGACGCTGCTCACCGTGCTGCTCGCATTCCCGACCGCGTACTTCATCTCGCGACTCTCCAAGCGCACCGCCGGCCTCCTGCTCCTCCTCATCCTCGTGCCGTTCTGGGTCTCGATCGTCGTGCGGCTCTTCGCTGTCACATCGATCCTCAGCCCGAACGGCATCGTCAACCAGTTGAGCCTCGCGCTCGGGTTCGGCGAGACCTCGCTGCTCTACACCCAGGCCGGTACCCTCGTCGGCACGGTGATGTACCTGCTGCCCTACATGGTGCTCGTGCTCTACGCAGGCATGACCTCGGTCGATGACAACCTCGTGCTCGCCGCCCGCACGCTCGGCGCCTCGTCGGTGCGCACGTTCTTCACCGTCTACCTGCCCATGGTGCGGGGGTCGATCGTGAGCGGTGCACTGCTCGTGTTCATCCTCGGCCTCAGCTTCTTCCTCGTACCCGCCATCCTCGGTGGCCCGCAGGAGCAGACCATCTCGGTCTACATCCAGCAGCAGATCGACGTCTACCAGTGGGGCATCGCGAGCGCCATGGGCATCCTCCTGCTCATCGCCACGATCATCTGCTACATCGCCGTCGTGAAGGTCGCCGGGAGCTTCCAGCCGGGCGGCGTCGGGCCTGCGCAGGCGAAGGGCGTGAGCACGTCGCTGCAGTTCCGCTGGTCGCCGTGGATGGCGGTCTCGGCCGTCGTGAGCTTCATCACCATCGCCTTCCTCGTGATACCCGTGCTCTTCGTGTTCCCGCTCGCGGTCGGCGAGACCGGCACCGTGGTCTTCCCCCCGCGGGGCTTCACACTGCGCTGGTTCGGCGAGGTGTTCACCAGCCAGACCTGGCTCGGGCCCATCATGCAGAGCATCGTCGTCGCGGTCGGCACTGCGGTGCTCTCGGTCGGCATGGCGCTGATCCTCGCCCGGGTCACGAGCCGCATGACCTCGACCCTCGGCAAGGCCGTCGTCGGTGGACTCGCGTTCGCCCCCATCGTGACGCCCGCGATCCTCCTTGCGATCGGCATCTATGACGTCGAACTGAAGCTCGGACTCACGGGCACGACCATCGGGCTCATCCTGGCCCACACGATCATCGCCGCGCCGCTCAGCTATGCGCTCATCGCCTCGGCCATGAGCGCGGCCGACCGCGGCATCGAGGCCGCCGCGTGGACCCTCGGAGCCTCACGGGCACGCGCCTTCTGGACCATCGTCGTGCGAGGCATCATGCCGAGCGTCGTGGGCGCGTTCGCGATCGCCTTCGTGACCTCGTGGGACGAGGTCGTGCTCGCCCTCTTCATCCAGACCGGGCCGACGAAGACCCTGCCCGTGACCATCTACAAGTACCTCGAGAGCGGGATCGTTCCCACGGTTCCCGCCGTGGCATCGCTGCTCGTGCTCGTCGTCGTCGTGATCGTCGTCGTACGAAGCGTGACGACCCGCGCGACCAACCGCCGCACCTCGGCCCGACAGGAGACGTCATGACCCTCTCGACCGCCCGCCGCATCCCCGGCGACGACACGACGACGGGCGCTCGCCGCGGCGAAGTCCTCGTCTCGAGCATCGGCCTCGACTACAACGGAGTGCCGGCACTCGCCGACACCGACCTGCACGTGCACGCCGGCGAGTTCTTCACGCTGCTCGGCCCGAGCGGCTCGGGCAAGACCACGCTGCTCCGCATCATCGCCGGCCTCCTCGACCCTGCGCGCGGCGCACTTCACATCGACGGCATGGATGTCACGAGAACGCCCACGCAGAAGCGCGACATCGGGTTCGTCTTCCAGAACTATGCGCTGTTCCCGCACCTGACCGTCGCCGAGAACATCGAATACGGACTCAAGGTGCGGAAGATCCCCGGGGCGAAGCGTGCCGCGCGCGTCGCGGAGATGGTGGAGCTCGTGGCGCTCGGCGGATTCGCCGACCGCTACCCATCGCAGCTCAGCGGTGGCCAGCAGCAGCGCGTCGCCCTCGGCCGCGCCCTCGCGCAGAACCCGCGGGTGCTGCTGCTCGACGAGCCGCTCGGCGCCCTCGACCGCGGTCTTCGCGAAGAGCTCGGCGCCGAGGTGCGACGCATCCAGCAGGAGTCGAACACCACCGCCGTGTATGTCACGCACGACCAGGAGGAGGCGTTCATCCTCTCGGACCGCATGGGCGTCATGCGCGACGGCCGCATCTGCCAGCTCGGCACTCCCGAGCAGCTCTACCGCGAGCCGAAAGACCTCTTCGTCGCGAAGTTCCTCGGCAAGACGAACCTGTTCCCGGGACGCATCACGGGTCTCGACGGAGCGTCCGCGACCGTGCGCGTCGGCGCCCACGAACTCAGCGCCCGCGCGAACCCGGCGATCGTCGGCGACGACGTCGTCTGCTCGGTGCGGCCCGAGCAGCTGATCCTCGGCGGGACGGAAGTGCCAGCCGGCCTCCAGCGCATCAGCGAGGCCGTCGTCACCGAGGTGCGGTTCCTCGGCCAGCGCCGGAGCATCCACCTCGACGCCGAGGGCGTGGCGTGCACGGCCGACCTCGACCCCGCGGCATCCGTGCCCGTCGTGGGCGACCGCGTGTCGCTCCTCGTGCGGCCCGGCGAGATCGCACTCGTCGCCGCCGAACCCGAGCACGGCTGAGTCGCACATCTACCGGCCTGCACCGCGAAATCGCATCGCGAACCCGAATCGCATTACCCGCCAGAGCACCACCCAGCAGTCACGAGAAATCTAGGAGCAGCAATGAGAATCACCCGCCACCGCCTCCTGCTCGCAGGAGCCGCGACGATCGCCTCGGCGGTCGCCCTCACCTCGTGTTCCTCCGCCGGCGCCGGCGCTCCAGCGGAGGACGGCGCCATCAGCGGCGACATCCTCTTCTACGACACGAGCGGCGGCACTGTCTGGGAAGGGCTCGATGCGACGCTCTTCGGCGACTTCACCGACGACACGGGCGTCACTGTGACCGACGACTACAACGAAGCCGCGACGAAGTTCTTCGCCGCGGCCGATGCCGGCCAGGTGCCATGGAGCCTCGTGTTCCTGCCCACCGTCAACGACGCCGCCAAGGCGGCCGGCGACGGATTCCTCGAGAAGATCGACACCTCGATCGTCCCCGTCGACAAGCTCGTCGAGGGCACGTACGACGAGTACGGCATCGAGGTCGGCACCTTCGGCATGGTGCTGACGTGGGACGACGAGGCCTACCCCGACGTGAAGCCCACCGAGATGGCCGACCTCTGGGATCTCGAGACCTTCCCGGGCAAGCGCTGCTTCTTCAACAACCCGCAGTACGGCTGGACCCTCGAGGCGGCGCTGCTCGCCGACGGCGTGGCACCTGACGAGCTCTACCCGCTCGACGTCGATCGCGCGCTCGCCAAGCTCGACGAGATCAAGAGCGACATCACGTGGTGGACGAGCGGCGCGCAGTCGATCGAGTCCTTCGAGAACGGGTCGTGCGACATCGGCATCCTCTGGGCGAACCGCGCGTTCGTCGCGAGCTCCGAGAACGGCTTCCCGGCCTCGATCACCTGGAACCAGGCCGGCTACTCCAACTCGGTGTGGTCGATCCCGGCCGACGCTCCGAACGCGGCGGCAGCCCAGGAACTCCTCGCGAACGTGATCGAGAACACCGAGGGCCAGATCGCCTTCGCGAGCAAGGTGCCGACGCCCATCCCCGCATCGGTCATCGGCCTCGAGCCCTCGTCGTTCCCGACCGGGGTGCAGCAGTTCCTCCCGATCGGCGACAACGTCACCGACTCGATCAAGCAGGACGTCGGCTACTACTCCGAAAACATCGACGCCGTGCTCGACCAGTTCAACCGCTGGCTCGGCGAGTAACCACGCCAGCCGATGCCGTGCCTGCCGCCGGACACGACCGGCGGCAGGCACGGGCACAACACCAGAACCACCGCCGGACCGAAGGAGCCAACGGATGCGTATCGTCTGCATCGACACCGAAGACCAGTACCGCGAGATCGTCGAACGCGACGTCGTCGCGCCCCTGCGGGCGCAAGGCCACGAGTTCGCATGGGTCGACGGCGGGCGGTTCGACCGGCCGGGCGACGCCATCGCGAGCGCCACGGGCTTCGACGCCCTCTACGTGATCGGCGACCAGGGCCCGTTGCCCGCCGGGCTGCTCGAACAGACGCCGACACTGAAGCTCGTCAGCTTCGTCGGAACCGGTGCTCGCCGCTTCGTCGACATGGCCGAAGCGGAACGCGCCGGTGTCACCGTGACCAACGTGGCCGACTTCGCCAGCCAGAGCGTCGCCGAGCACGCGATCGCGCTGATGTTCGCCGTCGCGCGCCGACTGGTCGAGGGTGACGGCATCGTCCGCTCCGGCAACTGGGCCAAGCACCAGGGCGTCAAGCTCGCCGGCGAGCGCATCGGCGTGATCGGTGCGGGCGCGATCGGCTCACGAGTCATCCGTCTCGCGAAGGGGCTCGGCATGGAGCCCGTGTACTGGAGCCGCACCGAAGACGCCGAACGCACCGCCGCGCTCGGCGCCGAGTACGTGAGCCTCGACGAGCTCGTTGCGACCTCCCGCGTCGTCTCGGTGCACGTGACTCATTCGCCCGAGACCGACCGGCTCGTGAACCGGCAACTGCTCGAACGCCTGCGCCCCGACGCGATCTTCGTCAACACCGCGCGCGCCGAGGTGGTCGACACCGAAGCGCTCGACGAGTTGCTCGCCGCCGGACGCATCTTCGGTGCCGGAATCGACGTGTTCGCCGAAGAGCCGCCGAACACCGAGACGCTGCCCTCGATCGGGAGCAATGCCGTGCTCACGCCGCATATCGGATTCCACACCGACGAGGCCGACGACGTGTTCCGGCTCGCCGGCGAGAACATCCTGGCGTTCGCGTCGGGCCGACCGACCAACGTCATCCACTGAAACGGAGCACCACACCCATGCAGATCCGACATGCCTCCCACCCCGCCGACGTCAGGGGGCTGCCCAAGGCCGCGCTTCGCGAGCGATTCGTCGCCGACGCGCTCTTCGTGCCGGGCGAACAGGTGCTCGTCTACACGCACGAGGACCGTATGGTCATCGGCGGCGTCGTTCCGCTCGCGGGTTCGCCCATCGAGCTCGAGAGCCCCGCCGAGCTGCGCAGCGACCGCTTCTGCGATCGACGCGAACTCGCCGTCGTGCAGCTCGGGCAGGCCGGCACCGTCACGGTCGACGGCGTCGAGTACACGCTCGCGCACATGGACGTGCTGTACATCGGCCAGGGCACGCTCAGCGTCGTGTTCGCCGCGAACGGCGACGAGGAAGCGGCGTTCTACCTCGCCTCGGCGCTCTCGTTCAGTGGACACCCCACCCGACTCGTCCGCCTGCAGGATGCGAACACCACGCAGACCGGCGACGCGTCGACGGCGAATCGCCGTACCGTCTACAAGCACATCCACGCCGACGGTGCGCAGAGCGACCAGCTCGTGCTGGGTATCACGGCGCTCGAACCGGGCAGCGTCTGGAACAGCATGCCGCCGCACACCCACGATCGCCGCACCGAGATCTACCTGTACTTCGGGTTGCCCGAGGGCCACCGCATCCAGCACGTGATGGGCGAACCCGACGACACCCGTACGCTCGTGCTCTCCGATCGCGACGCAGTGATCTCGCCGAGCTGGTCGGTGCACTTCGGATCCGGCACCACGAACTACGCATTCGTGTGGGTGATGGCCGGTGAGAACCAGGCCTTCACCGACATGGATCAGATCGCCGTCACGGCCCTCGCCTGACCGGAGCTGCCGCTAGCGTAGGGACACCCCCTGCGACCTGCGCTCGTTCCGCACTCAACAGATCTCTCACGAAAGGGACGCCCGATGGCTGATACGTCGGAGAAACAGCGCGATGCCGGTGGCACGACCGGCACGCAGAGCGTGGACCGCGCGCTGCAGGTGCTGCTCCAGATCGCCGAGAGCCCACCGCCTGGGCTCACGCTCGCGGCGTGCAGCTCGATCCTCGGCTACTCCAAGCCCACGACCCTGCGCATCCTGCGCACACTCGAGGCGCGGCATTTCCTGCGCTTCGACGACGAGCTCGGCGTGTACACCCTCGGCGTGGCGAACGTGCAACTCGGGTCGGAGTACTTGAACCGGCTCGACCTGCGTCGCGCCGCACTCCCATCGATGCGTTCGCTCGTCGAGCAGACTCAGGAGACCGCCCACCTCGGCGTGCTGAGCGGCACCGACGTCGTCTATATCGAGCTCGTCGACAGCCCCCAGCCGGTGCGGGTATTCAGCCGAGTGGGTGCAGCCGTGCCGGCATATGCCACGGCGATCGGCAAGGCGATCCTCGCCTGGACTCCCGAGGAGATGCGCGCCGTGAGTATTCCGCGATCGCTCGAGCCCCGCACGACGCACACGCTGCGAACGGCGGCGGAGCTCGCCGACGATCTCGCGGCGACCAGGGAACGCGGATTCGCGATCGACGACCAGGAGAACCGCGAGGGCATCCGCGGCTTCGCCGCCCCGGTGTTCGACTTCCAGGGCCGGCCGATCGCGGCGGTCAGCATCGCCGGTCCCGCGACGCGGGTCAGCCCTGAATCGGCCGAGGAGCTCGGCTCGCATATCATCATGACGGCGGCCGAGATCTCCGCTTCCATGGGGGCGTCGCGGGGCGGATCGTGAACGCGGTTCGCGACCGCATCGCCGTCGTGACCGGCGCGAGCCGCGGCATCGGGCGTGCGATCGCCCTCCGGCTCGCCGCTGATGGCGCCGACATCATCGGCGTCGGCTCGTCGGTCGATGGGCTCGCGGATGTCGCGTCCGAGATCCGTGCCCTCGGGCGACGGTTCGACCCGCTCGTCGCCGACCTCGCCGACCCCGATGCAGCCCTCGAGCTCGCTGGGCGAATCCGTGAGTCGCACGGCACGCCCGACGTGCTCGTGCAGGCCGCCGGCATCAACCGCCGCGCGCCCGCAGCGGAGCATCCGATCGCCGACTGGGACGACGTCATCGGCGTCAACCTGCGATCGCCGTTCATCCTTGCACGAGAGCTCGGGCGTGGCATGGTCGAGCGCAGCAGCGGCAAGATCGTGTTCATCGCGTCGCTCCTGAGCTTCCAGGGCGGACTCACCGTGCCCGGGTACGCGGCGAGCAAGGGCGGTATCGCGCAGCTCACGAAGGCGCTCGCGAACGAATGGGCGGCGCACGGCGTGAACGTCAACGCCGTCGCGCCTGGCTACGTCGCGACCGACATGAACGTGGCCATCCAGGCCGACCCCGTACGGCACCGGCAGATCTCCGAGCGCATCCCAGCGGGTCGCTGGGCGACGCCCGACGACATCGCTGGCGCCGCGGTCTTCCTCGCGTCGAACGACGCCGCGTACATCCATGGGGTCGTGCTGCCCGTCGACGGGGGATGGCTCGGGCGCTGAGCGAGCGCCGTCAGGTGAGCGGATGCGACGCGGCATCCGCGTCAGTTCGAACGCGCGTCAGCCGGTGGTGCGCCCAGTCTGGAGCGGCGCAGAGCGCGCCAGCGCTCGACCGCTTCGGGCGCGACGTAGACCTCGAGGTGGAATCGCTGACGCGGGGCATCTCGTTCGCGAGGAGGAAGGCGCCGATACCAGCGGAGGATGGTCGAGACGCCCTCACCGGGTCAGCCTGAATGCATGGACACACCGACACGCACTCCCACGAACATCCTGAACAGAACGCACACCCCGGGCATCCGGTTCTTCCGGTCCCGCCGTCTGCTGGGTGCCATCGGTGCGCTCGCCCTGATCGGCCTGGGCGCCGCGCACACGATCACCAACGCCGTCGGTTTCGCGGCGGACCCGGATGCCTCGTGGCCGCTGTTCCTCGCCTTCGGGGTCGGCGTCAGCCTCGTGCTCTGGGCCATCGCCGTCATCGCGTGGCGCTCCTCGCGTCGCGGAGTCGGACGCGTCACGCGCGTGGTCATCGCGGTCGTGGGCCTGCTCCTCTGCCTGATGGCCGTCAACGTGCTGCGCGTGCACCCCGAGATCATCTTCTCGCCCGCCGGACCTGGGCTGTGGTCGCTCATCGGAGGCCCGGCGCTGCTGGCGGCGGCGCTGCTGCCGGTGCGGGTGAGGTGAGCCCATGGAGCAGCGCTCATCGAGAGGCTTCCGCGTTCTCCGGTCCGTCCCATGGTGGATCGCGGCCGCGTGGTCCGTCGGCTATCTCGTGGCAGGAACGGCATGGGGGCTCGGGGCATCGGGATATCCTTTCTCCGGCGGCGGGGCCGGGCCGCGTGCCTCGGTGATGGATCCGTTGCCGAGCCACGTCAGCGGCTGGATTCTCGCCGGGATGGCCGCGCTCGCCGGGGTGCTCGTCGTGCTGATCGCGCGTCGCCCGGCCGCCCGCGCTCCGGCGGCCGGCGCGGTGCTCGTCGGCATGACGCTGGCCGTCGTCCTCACCGATTTCCGGGTGCTGGTGTTCGCCGCGTACCTGCCCGTGATGGCCGTTGCGGCCCTCCTCGGCCACGTCGACCCGCATATCATGGCGACAATGCTCATCTGGCCGAACATCAACCAAATGGTCCTGATGATCGCCGGTGCCTGCCTCGCCTCCCTCGGCGTTCGCGGCCTGATGGCACGGAACCCCGCAGGCGAGACGACGGATGACGCTGCACCGGTGCTGCGCGCAGCGAGCGCGCTTCGCGTGGGCCGCTGGGCCACCGGCATTGCCGTCGTCGTTCCGGTCGGGTACGCGGTCACGCGAATCGGATGGTTCGCCGGCGTGCCGATCGGCATCAGCCCGAGCTTCATGCAGCGGCTCGTCGATGCCCACGCCGCACCCATCGGGGCCGGACTGGGCGGCGTCGCACTCCTCGGAGCCGTGCTGACCCTCGGCCTCGTCTGCCCGTGGGGTGAAGTCTGGCCGCGCTGGGTGCCGTTCCTGCGCGGGCGGGCGATTCCGCCGCGGCTTCCCGCCGCCCTCGCGATCGCCATCTCGTTGCCGATCATGTCGGCCGGCCTGATGTATGTGCGGAAGATGCTCGCGGGCGAGGAGTTCGGGGCGACCGGGGCGGAGCACGAGCCGGGAGCATGGCTGCCCGAGATGTTCTTCCCGGTGTGGGGTGCGGCGCTTGCGATCGCAGCGCTCGCCTACCTCCAGAGGCGAGCGGCCGGTCGGGAGTTGCAGAGTCGATCCGCAGGCTACCGCGGCCTGGTGGGCGCATGAACTCCACGGTCGACGCGGGGCCGCCGACCGACGGGCGGCGGGACGGTCTCTTCAGGAGGAATCCCGCGCTCACCGACCTGGTGGTGGCGGCGGCCTACGCGATCCCGCTCGGCCTCGTGTCGTTGCGCCTGCTGCAGCTCTCCGACAGCCCACTCGTGTGGCGGGTACTCGCGGGGGTCGCGGTCGTCGTGCTGCATGCCGCGACGGCGTTCCGCCGTCGTTGGCCCCGACTCGCGTTCGGCGTCGGCGCGGGAATGGCGATGGTGCTCGCGCTGCTCCCTCCATTGCAGGATGCCGCGGGCAACGCATATCCGGCGTTCGCGCTGCCGAGCATCCTCGTCTTCGGCGTGCTCGTGTACACCGCGGCACGGGTGCTCGATGCACGGGCCGGCTGGGTCTGCCTGGCTGTCGCGCTCGCCGTGGCCGCCGTCGTCGTGGTGCGGCTGTGGAACCCGCAGGTCTGGGGCAGGCCGTCATACGAGGGCGAGCTCGTCATCTGGCGCGCGGCGCTGACGCTCGGCATCACGGCGACGATCCTCTGCCTGTGGGCGCTGGGCCGGCTCGCCCGAGTGCGAGACGCCTATGTCGCAGAGCTCAGAGAGAGGGCGGAGCGGGCCGACGCCGACCGGGCGCGTGAACGTGCGGAGGCGGCTCGCGCCGAGCGGGATCGCATCAGCCGGGAACTCCACGACATCGTCTCCCACTCCTTGGCGGTCATGGTGAGTCAGGCCGAAGGCGGCCGACTCTCCGATCCGACCGCGCCCGCTGCCGCGACGTTCGCCACGATCTCGAGGATCGGCCGCGAATCCCTGCGGGACATGCGCGGACTGCTGGGCGTGCTGCGATCGGAGGTCGGAACCCAGCGAGTGCCCCAACCGGGCCTGGCAGATCTGCCGGCGCTGGTGAGCCGGGTGCGGGCGGCGGGCGTGGAGCTCGTCGACGAGGCATCCGGAGACCAGCGGCGGCTGCGCCCCGCAGCCGACCTCGCCGCGTACCGAGTCGTGCAGGAGGCACTGACCAACGTGCTCAAGCATGCAGGGCCCTCGCCGGCGGCCGGCCTCAGCCTCGACTGGCGGGAAGACGGGCTCGTCATCGGCGTCCATGACGCCGGCGTCGGCCCGCGCGACGACGACAACGACTCGGGCGGTGCCGGCCTGGAGGGCATGCGGGAGCGACTGCAGATCATCGGCGGTTCGCTCGAGACCAGTGGTCGCGCGGGAGGAGAGGGGTTCACGCTCACCGCGACCATCCCCTACGACGACGGGAGTCTGCCATGATCCGCCTGCTGATCGTCGACGATCAGGAACTCCTGCGACAGGGACTCGCGATGGTGGCCCGCTCCCAACCCGACATGGAGGTCGTCGCGGAAGCCGGTCACGGCGGCGAGGCGCTGCGGGTGCTCGAGACCGAGCAGATCGACGTCGTCGTGATGGATGTCCGCATGCCGGTCATGGACGGCATTGAGGCCACGCGCGAGATCCAGAAGCTCGACGAGCCGCCGAAGGTGCTCGTGCTCACGACCTTCGACCTCGACGAGTACGCGTTCGACGCGCTCCGTGCCGGAGCGAGCGGCTTCATCCTGAAGGATGCACCTGGCGAGGAGATCATCGCCGCGATCCGGCACGTCGCAAGCGGCGACGCCGTCATCGCCCCGGCGACCACCCGTCGCCTCATCGACCACCTCACCGCTCCGACCGGAGACCCAGACGCCGTCTTGGGCAGGCTCACCGACCGGGAGCGAGATGTCTTCCTCGGCCTCGCCCGCGGCGACTCGAACGCGGAGATCGGGGCGCAGCTGTTTCTCTCCGAGACCACGGTGAAGACCCACGTCGGGCGCATCCTGAGCAAGCTCGGCCTCCGAGACCGCATCCAGGCCGTGGTGCTGGCGTACGAGAGCGGGATCGTCGCTCGCGGCACTGCACGCGGCGACGGTGCGAGCCGAGCGGGCCGAGCGGACTGAGCTCAGCCGGCGCGGCCGTCGGCGTCCCGCGGCGCATACCGCGCCAGCGTGATGCCCGTGCCCGTCGTCATGCTGCTGACGAGCCTCAGCTCCTGATGCACCCCGTCGAACATGCGCTGTCCGGTGCCGAGCAGCAGCGGGTGGATGATCAGCACGTACTCGTCGATGAGCCCGGCGTTCGCGAGCGCGCGCACGAGCTCGCCGCTGCCGAGGATCGAGAGGTCACCGTCATCCGTCGTCTTCAGCTCGGCGACCGTCTGCACGGCGTCGCCCGCGACGACCGTGGAGTGCTGCCAGTCGAGTTCGAGTGACGGATGTCGCGTGACGACGTACTTCTCGGCGCGGTTCAGGTGCTCGGTGAACGGGTTGCCGTCGGTCTGGTGCGGCCAGTACGCGGCCATGTGATCGTAGGTGCGGTGGCCGAACAGCATCGCGCCGGTCTGCGCCATGCCCTTGGCCATCTCGGCGCCCAGCTCGGGGTCGGCGTTCGCGCCGAGCGCCCAGCCGCCGTCGGCGAAGCCGCCGCGGGTGTCTTCGTCGGGTGACATCGGCGACTGCATGACGCCGTCGAGCGAGAGGTGGTTGGTCACGGTGATCCGGCGCATGCGGTTCTTGACCTTCAGTCGGGCGGGATGTTCTGGTTGAGATGGAAGAGGTTCGTCGGGTCGTATGTGCGCTTGAGCGTCTTGAGCCGGTCGTACTTCTCAGCGCCGTAGGCCTCGCGGATGCGCGCCTCGCCCTCGTCCATGAGGAAGTTCACGTAGACGCTCGTGTGGAACGGCTTCAGCGCCGTCCAGAAGTCGCGCACCCATTCGCGTTCGGCATCGAAGCCCACGGATGTCTCGGTGGCCGCGTTGATGTTGAAGGTGTGCCCGACGCTGCGTCCGTTGAACGCCGTGTCGTTCTCGCCGACCCTTGCGACGGCACCGCCCATCTGCCAGATCGGGAAGCTCGTGAACGGCGACTGGATGCGCCGCGTGTGCTCGACGGTGATGTCGATGACCTCGTCGCTCAGCTCGGCGACGTCGCAGGAACGGAAGTAGTACCAGCGGCCGGGCGGGAAGGACGGGTCGAACATCGACTGGTGCTCGAGGTACGGCTTCGGCTCGCAGAGGTCGAGCACCGGTGAGCCGAATCGCTTCATCGGGCGGATGATCCGCTCGCCCTCTTCGATGTCGCCGGTGTAGCAGCAGACCACGCCGACGATGAGCTTGCCGTGCAGCTCGGCAGGAACGTAGGGGAGCGGCGGCGCCTTGCGATGCATCACGATCGTCATGAGCTCGTCGGGTGCGTCGGCGATCCAGTCGCGGTAGAAGCGCAGCACCTGCGGCGACTGCTCGATGGGCCAGAAGATCGGGCCGGCGACGACCGTCGGGCCGACCTCGACGAGGTTGAAGTGGAACGCGGTGACGATGCCGAAGTTGCCGCCACCGCCGCGCACGCCCCAGAACAGGTCGGCGTTCTCGGCCTCGTTCGCGACGACGCGCTCGCCCTCGGCGGTGGTGAGCTCGACCGACGCGAGCTGGTCGATGCTGAGGCCGTACTTGCGCATGATCCATCCGATGCCGCCGCCGAGCGTCAGCCCGGCCACGCCGGTGTGCGTGACGATGCCGCTCGGCACCGCGAGCCCCTCTGGCTGCGTCGCCTGGTCGAGGTCGCCGAGCAGTGCGCCCGCCTGCACGTGCACCGTGCGGGCCTCGGGGTCGACCGTGACCGCCCGCATCGGTGCGAGGTCGATCACGATGCCGTCGTCGCACACCGAGAGTCCGGGAAAGCTGTGGCCGCCGCCGCGAACGGCGACGGGCAGGCCCGTGCGGCGGGCGAAGAGGAGCGCCGCACCGATGTCGTCGGCCCCCGTGCACCGGGCGATCACGGCGGGACGGCGATCGATCGAACCGTTCCAGACCCTGCGGTGCTCGTCGAACCCGGCGTCGCCGGGCCGCACGAGTTCGCCAGCGAACCCCGATGCCAGCTCGCTGAACGCGGCTGCATCGACCGCCACGGTCATGCCGCCAAGCTACTCCTCGGGTCTCGTGCCCGCCAGCCGCGATATCGTCGTCTCGCCACCCACCAGAAGGAGCCCTACGCATGCCCGAACTCATCCTCGCCGGCAACGAGCAGCAGACCGTGCCCGTCGTGATCTCGATCGCGCAGGGCCTCGGCTACGAGGCCACGCAGCCATCGCAGGGCAGCATCAAGCTCGAGCGCGGCAACCTGTCGAAGACGCTGCTCCTCGGGGCGATGGCGGGCAAGAACTTCCACATCTCGTTCACGTTCGACATCGGCGTCGACCACTACGGCAACACGTGGCTCCGCTTCGACCAGGATGGCGCGCTCGGCGCCGTCAAGGGCGGCGCGATCGGGTACGCGAAGAGCAAGAACGCCTTCGGCGAGTTCGTCAACGCGATGCGCACCGAGACGATGCAGCGCGGGATGCTGCTGGGCGAGCGGTAGCGGTAGGGCGCGACTTCGAGCGGGCACCAGCAGGACTCGGTGCGGCCACGCGCCGACCCTCGAGCCCAACGCGCTGCTGCGGGACTCAGCTGTCGCTGAGTCGATGCACCAGTTCTCGCAGCTCGGGAAAGCTCCGGGTCGCAGTGACCCACAAGGCTGCGGCATCGACGCGGTCGTAGTGGTGCACGACGAAGTCGCGATTGCGTGCCGCCTGCGACCAGAGTGGATCGTCGAAGCGTGCAGGATCCGCGTTCGCCAAGCGCTTGGCGAGTTCCCCGACGCGGTTCGACAGCGCCTCGAAGGCGAGCGGCAACGCCGCGTCATGATCGAACGCCTCACGCCCGCGAGCGGCGAGCGCTGCGGCATCGTCGAGCGTCGCCGCCAGATCGCTCAACCATCGGTCGATCCGGTCGTCGGGCCTCACAGGTCGATCGCCGAATCGAGCACGGCGCGGTCTCGCTCGGGATCGAGTGATCGGCTCGAAACCACATCGACGGGACGTTCGAACACGGCCTCGAGGTCGAGCTCGAACTGCGCCAGGTCGAACAGTGATGCGTCATCGGCCGGCGTGACGAGGAGGTCGATGTCGCTCGATGCGGTCTCTTCGCCCCGGGCGACTGAACCGAAGACCTGCACCGAAGCGATCCGGTTGGCACGTGCCAGTCGTGCGACGAGCGTGCGGCGCCGACGGAGATCGTCGAGCACTGAGCGGCTGCTTCTGGCGGCGGCTGCCGCGCCGGCCGCCGCGGCTGCGCCGAACGCGCGGACCGATCCGCTGCCTGCCGCGGTCCTGGCGGCATCCCCTCTGGAGAGGTACTGCGCATAGGGCACCAACACCGCCTCGGGGCGCCGATGCGCCCCGATGACGATCGGCTCGGCATCGGGGCGGTCGCGGAACTCGCGGAGCAGGCTCGAGAGGCCGGCGCGCGCCTCGGCGACTGGCACCACCGGAAATGGCGCGGCCGGAACTGGCGCGGCCGGAAGCGTGCTGGTCATTCGCTGATTCTACGCCTCTTGTACGTGAATATGTACAATTTTCCGCAGCGAGGTTCGTGATGCGGACTTGCCGCGAAGCGGGGCGACTTCTCCGGTTTAACTAGGTCAATTGACCCACTTGCCCTACGCTCAGTCGCACACGGTCGAATGAAGCGCAAAGGAGCGCCCATGCCCACCCTCTTGCACCGAGCCGCCGCGGGTCTCGCCCTCGCCACGGCGGCTGCCCTCGCACTCGTTCCGACCGCCGCGGCCGCGGCCGCGCCAGCGGACATCGCGGCGAGCAGTAGCCGCTCTGCCGCGAAGCCGGGCCCTGCGGCATCCGATGATGGAAGCACCGTCACGACGCCCGACGGCCGCGTCTTCATCACCGATGAGCAGGGCCGCGCGCTGCAGCTTCGCGGCTACAACGCGGCCAAGTACGTGCACGACCGGCTGACGCCTGCCGACATCGAGTCGATGGCCGACCAGGGCTTCAACTTCCTGCGGCTCGTCGTGCAGTGGCAGTACTTCGAGCCCGAGCAGGGCGACTACGACGAGGCGTACTTCGACTACGTCGACTCGGTGCTCGACGCGGCCGACCGCGAGGGCGTGCACGTCATGCTCGACATGCACCAAGACGTCTACGGGCCCGTGTTCGGCGCCTCGGGCGCGCCCGAGTGGGCGACCCGCACCGACGGGCTTCCCTTCGTCGACGACCCGGCGAACTGGTTCAACAACTACTTCCAGCCCGCGGTCATGCGCGCATTCACGCACCTCTACGACGACGCCGACCTGCGTGCCGCGCAGCAGCAGCTCTGGGTCGAGGTCGCCGACCGCTTCGAAGGTCACGACAGCCTGCTCGGCTACGACCTGTTCAACGAGCCCTTCGGCGAGTTCAACGAAGGCGAGGACTGGGTCACCGCCTCGGCGCGCATCGAGTCGACGAAGATCAGCGACATGTACGACCGGCTGATCGACGCGGTGCGCTCGGTCGACGACGAGTCGTGGATCTTCCTCGAGCCGACGGTGCTCGTCGGCTATGGCGTGCCCACGCAGCTGCGCACCTTCGATGACCCGAAGCTCGGCTACGCCCCGCACTTCTACAACACGGGCGTCGAAGAGGGCGGCGACTGGACCGGCGACGACTTCGTCGTCAACTACGAGGCCGCGATCTCGACGTATCCGACCGCGAGCGGCATGCCGTTGATCGTCGGCGAATGGGGCGTGCCCAACTCGCGCACGCCCGGCAACACCGCGCTCGTCGCCGCACAGGTCGCGGCCATGGAGCGCTTCGCGAGCGGCTGGTCGATCTGGTACTACTGCCGCAGCGACGGCGGCGGATACTGCGCGATGGATGCCGCGGGCGGGGCCGCTCCCGGCAACGAGCCCGCGTTCGGTCCGTACGCACGGGCGATCTCGGGCGTGCCCGGCGCCGAGCACTTCGATGCCGCAACCGGCGACTACACCGTGAGCTTCACGGCCGGTGCCGGGCCGAGCGAGATCTGGGTGCCGGCTTCGACGTATGCGCAGGCGCCCGAGGTGTCGATCACTGGCGGCAAGGCGCATTACAACGCGAAGAAGCAGACGCTGCGCATCACGGCGAAGCCCGGTTCGCAGGTGACGCTGACGCTCGAGCGGTGAGGGTGACCGGCGCGCTGGTGCGCTGATCGTGCCCGCTCCCGCGCTCGCCCAGCAGGGCGGGCGCGGGAGTCGGGGCTACTCCTCGACTCCCGGGTCGCCGCCGTCGAGGCCGCCGTCGGTGGAGTCGCTGAGCGGCGCAGCCTCGTCGTCGGGCGTCTTGGTCGGGTCCCTCGTCTCGCCGTCGTCCTTGCGCGGATGCTCGGCGCCCGTCTCGTCGGCGCTGGTCTTGTCGGCGCCCATCTCATCAGGACGCAGCTCGTCATCGGTTCGTCGGGTGCCCTGAGCCTCATCGGGCTCGAAGGGTTGGCCGGAAACGGTCGAGTCGGTCATCGCTCGCTCCTTCGTGGATCGGTGCCGGCGAGCTGTTGTCGGGTCGCTCGGCACTGCCAGCCTCCCGCGATCCGCGTCGCAGCGGGAAGGGGTTGACACTCGGGGTGCGGGCGCGCCGCGGCATCCGTCGTCGTTGCTGTTGCTGCTGCTCGGCTCAGCTGTCGCTCGGGCGCAGCACGCCCTCGGGGTCGCGCACGACGACGCGGGCGCGTCCGTCGGGCGCCGTGCCCACGAGACCGGGCGCGGCCGCGAACACGCGCTTCGATCCCTCGCCGACCCGGGTCACTTCGGAGAAGTCGAGCACGAGGCATCCACTGTCGCCGACGAAGGGGGTGAGGCGCGTGAGCACCTCCTCGGCGCCGGCGAAGAAGATCTCGCCGCGGAGCACCGCGATGGTGTCGGCGCCCTCGCGCTCGAGCGAGGCGATCGGCGACAGCGGCGCGCCGTGGTGCTGCAGCATGTGCAGGCCGTGCCGCTCCGAGAGCAGTTCGAGCGTCGCGACCCCGCGGGCGCTGTTGCCGCGCGCGTCGAGGCGCGGGCTGAAGGTGCCGATGCCGAACTGGCCGGGCTGCACCGCGGCGATGCCGCCGCCGACCCCGCTCTTCGCGGGCAGCCCGACGCGCACGAGCCAGTCGCCCGACGCGTCGTACATGCCGCAGCTCGTCATGACGGCCATGGTCCAGCGGGCGGCGTCTTCGCTGATGACGCGTTCATCGGTCACGGGGTTCACTCCACCGGTCGCGAGCGTCGCCGCCATGATCGCGAGGTCGCGCGCGTTGACGGTCAACGAGCACTGGCGGAAGTACGCGGTCGTCGCGACATCCGCCGTCGAACCGAGCGTGCCGGCCGAGCGGGTCAGGTAGGCGAGGGCGCGATTGCGATCGCCGGTGGATGCCTCGGAGGAGAACACGTCTTCGTCGACCGAGAGGTCGCGGCCGGCGAACTTGCCGAGCCCCGCCTGCACGAGGGCGAACTTCTCTTCGGCCGTGTCGCCGCGCATGAGCGAGGTCGTCACGATGGCGCCGGCATTGATCATGGGGTTCAGCGGGCGACCGGTCGCCGCCTCCAGGCTGATGGCGTTGAACGGCTCGCCGCTCGGTTCGAGGCCGACATGGCGGTTCACCTCGACGAGGCCGAGCGCGTCGACCGTGAGCGCGAAGACGAAGGGCTTCGACACCGATTGGATCGTGAACGTCGCGTCGCAGTCGCCGGCCTCGTGCACCACGCCGTGTGTACTCGCGAGTGCGGCGCCGAGCCGGTCTGGATCGACGATCGCGAGTTCGGGGATGTAGCTCGCGACCTCGCCGGCGTTGAGTGGGCGCACGTCGTCGAGCACCGACTCGAGCATGCGTCGAACGGGATCCCGCAATTCCGCCGCCATGGGGTCAGCCTAGGAGGTCGAAGGGGCGGGTGGGGGAAATGGGTCGAGTTGCTTGGTTGACTTGTCCTCCACAGGTCGACGGTTGTGCAGATTATTCACAAGCTGACCTGCTCTTTTGGAGCGTTCTTTGGCTGGTTCGAATGTCGGTGGGTGGCGGCAGGATGGGCGTATGAACGGAATCGTCGAGACGCTCGGGCAGGTGCGGTCTTCGCTCCTGGGCGTCATGGGGTTCGACGATCCCGCCGGGTGGTCCGATGACGAGTTGCTTGCGGTGACAGTGGCGGTCGAGGCGGTCGGTCGGGTGGTCGATGCCGCCCGCGTCGCGTGCGCGGGCGAGGTCGGCGAGCGTTCGCGGGTCGAGCTGGGCGGTGAGCGGCTCTCGACCCGCCGCGGATGCCGCACGGTCGCCGAGCTGCTCGAGCGGGTCACGCTGGTGTCGGGCGCCGAGGCCCGGCGACGCAGTGCGCTCGGTGCGGCGACACGGTCCCGGTACGGGTTGACCGGCGAGGCGATGGAGGCGCGGTTTCCCGGCGTCGCGTCGGCGCTCGCGAGCGGTGAACTCGGCGCTGATGCCGCGGGCGTGGTCGTGCGTGAACTGGACGGCACTCGGCGGGTCGCCGACCCCGTCGCGCTTCGCGGGGCCGAGCAGGAACTCGTCGCCGCGGCGCTCGGGTCGGGCGATGCGGCCGGCGATGCGTCGGCCGGCGATGCGCCGGTGCGGTGCACGGCCGATGAGTTGCGGGTGCAGGCGCAGGTGTGGGCGGTCTACCTCGACCAAGACGGGCCGGAGCCCGACGACGAACGCGCGATGCGGCGGCGAGGCTTCAGGTTCGGGCGGGCTCGTGACGGGCTGATCCCGGTCACGGGTGAACTGCTGCCCGAGGTCGCGGCCGGACTCGGCCGCCTCTTCGATGCGCACCTGGCGCCCAGGTCGGGCGGCGGGTTCATGACCGCCGAAGAACGCGCCGACCTCGAACGTAATGGCGAGACCCGGACCGCCGACCAGCAACGCCACGACGTCGTCGCAGCGATCATCGCCACTGCCGCGCGTTCGGGTGAGCATCCCACGATCGGCGGGGCGGCACCCACCGTGCTGGTGAGCGTGCGAGCCGTCGACCTGAAGGAGGGGCGAGGGGTGGCGCATGCCGACGGGGTCGAGATCCCGGTCTCGTTGCGTGCCGCCCGGCAGTTGATGTGTACCGGCGGCATGCAACAGGTCACCTTCGACGGTGGCGGCCGCATCATGGGGCTCGGCTCACCAGAGCGCTGCTTCACCCCGCACCAGCGCCGGGCGATCACGCTGCGCGATGGCGGATGCCTGATCCCGGGGTGCCGGGTGCCCGCCAGCTGGTGCGAGATCCACCACGTCATCCCCGACGCCGACGGCGGCCCGACGCATACCGACAACGGAGTGCTGCTCTGCTGGTTCCACCACCGCACGATCGAGACATCGGGGTGGGGCATCCGCATGATCCGCGGGGCCCCGCAGGTGCGCCCGCCCGCGTGGCTCGACCCGGGCGGCGGATGGCGGAGCGCCACGACATCACCGACCAGACTCGCCGACCGCGTCGAACGAAGACCCGCCGCCGTGGCGTGAACCCACCGCGCCGGTGACTCTCCAGCACGTGCGCCGATCGATCTGCGTGTGCCGATCGACCTTCGTGCGTCGATCTACCGGCGCGTGCGCCGATTGATCAGCGTGCGCAGCTCGACCAGCGTGGGCGCCGATCGTTGAGATCGGCGCCCGCTGCTGCCTGTCGGGGTGGTCGGTCAGCGCGAGAGCGAGACCCCGAGCGTTGCGAGCACACCGAACACCGTGCCCCAGAGCACGATCGAGATGATCTGCCAGAAGATCACGGTGTTGCGATTCGCGCCGAACGAGACCATCGCGGCCGAGGTGATCTGACTCGGCAGGAACGTCTGGCCGATGAGGCTGACGCCCGCGACGCCGTACTTGTCGAACATGCGCCGCAGCTTCTCGCGGCGGGGCGACTCGGCAGTCTCGTCGGTCTCGACGGGCGCCGCGTCGACGGCCACCCCGGAGGCCGCCTGGTGGACCCCGGCGGATCCATCTGTGGCTGACCCACTCACGCCAGATCCGCCTCCGGCCCCTGCGCTGCTCACCTTGTTGCGGACCGCCTTGCCGGCGACGACCTTGCCGCGCACCCCGTGCGCCGTCATCACGAAGATGAGCATCGAGATGATGTTGCCGATCACGGCGACGCCGATCGCGAGGGCGGTCGGCAACCCTATCAGCACCCCGACGACCGAACCGAAGTACGACTCCACGAACGGGATCGCCGAGATGAGCATCACGCCGAACCACTGGAGGAACGAGGGAAGGGAAGTGGTGAAGTCCTGCAGGGCGTCGATCACGACGAGTCCTTTCGTAGGGAGGCGTTGGCCATGGTGGGAGGGCATTGGTCCTCGTGGGGCATCGGCCCCTCGGGGGAGGACGTTGGTTCAATCCTTCGCAGTCGGACCGGTCGGCGGCAGTGCCGCGGTGTCAGGCAAACCCGTGGGATTCTGCACGCCGGACCATGACAAATGTCACTGGCCTAGGCTCGAATCCATGCCTGCCGAACCCGCCCGCAGTGTGCAGACGACATGGCTGTACACGCTCGGGTCGATCGTCTTCTTCTTCGGGTTCCTCGACCTCGTCGTCGCACTGTCGATGCTCGAGGCGTACCTGCGCACCGACGACCCCGTGACCGCCGTGCTCGTCGTGCTGATGCTCGTCGCGTCGGCGACGCAACTGAGGTACTGCTGGTTCCTGCGCGTCGGGCGCGGCGGCGGCCTGCCGAACCCGTGGTGGACCGCGGCGCTCCTCGCCCCCGCCGTCATCGTCTGGGTGCTCGGCCTCTTCTCCCAGGCCGACGCGCTCGCGGCAGCAGTGCCGCTCTGGGCTGCGGCGAGCCTCATCGCCTGCCTGCTGCCGAAGCCGCAGCGCCGCCTCGTGCTGCTCGTCGCACTCGTCACGGTCATCGCGCACCCGATGCTCGCCACCGCCGTCACCGGCGAGCAGTTCGTGTTCGGCCGCACCTCGGACACCTGGATGATCGCCATCTTCGCGGCGATGCTGCCGGTCATGCTGCTCTCGAGCATGTGGTGGTGGGAGGTCGTGGTGCAGCTCGACCGGCACCGTCGCACCGCCGCCGAGCTCGCCGTGACGCAGGAGCGCCTGCGCTTCGCCTCGGACCTGCACGACATCCAGGGCCACCACCTGCAGGTCATCTCGCTGAAGTCCGAGCTCGCCGAGCGGCTGCTCGAGATCGACCCGGCCGCTGCCCGCGAGCTCGTGCACGAGACCCGCCTGATCGCGAAGCAGGCCCTCGAAGAGACGCGCTCGCTCGTCGCCGGCTACCGGCACGTCGCGTTCGACGACGAGCTCGAGAACGCCCGCGAGGTGCTGACCGCGTCGGGCGCCGAGTGCACCCTGCGACTTGGACCGTTGCCCGCCGATGCCCTCGCGCAGAGCGCGCTCGCCTCGGTCGTGCGCGAGGCGACGACCAACATCCTGCGACACAGTGAGGCGACGACGGTGACGATCGAACTGACGACCACGAGCGAACGCGTCGAGCTCGCGATCGCGAACGACGGCGTGGCGGTGCAGTCGGCGGTGACAGATGCGACGGATGCCTCGGCCGCGACGAATTCGACGGGCGCGACGGATGCCTCGGCGCCCGGTCGTACCGCCGGCCCTGCCGTCGGCCCCACGGTGACACGCGCACCGGGTTCGGGGCTCGCCGGCCTCCGCGAGCGGCTCGCCGCCGTGGGCGGCACGCTCGAGACGGCGACGGATGCCTCGGGCACCCGCTTCGAACTTCGGGCCACGGTGCCCGTCGGCGCGCGGGTGACGACGTGAGCGGCGGCATCCGCCTGCTCATCGCTGACGACGAGCACCTGATCCGCGGCGCCCTCGTGGCGCTCCTGAACCTCGAGCCCGACATCGAGGTCGTCGCGAGCGCCGACAACGGCGTGACCGCTGTCGAACAGGCGATCGCGACCGTGCCCGACGTGTGCCTCCTCGACCTCGAGATGCCCCAGGCCGACGGGCTCGAGGCGGCCGCCCGCATCCTCGCGGCGGTGCCGACGCGCGTCGTGATCGTGACCCGGCACGCGCGACCGGGCGTGCTGCGACGTGCGCTGGCGTCGAAGGTCTCGGGGTTCGTGCCGAAGTCGACGCCGGCCGAAGACCTCGCCCACGTCATCCGCGACGTCGCCGCGGGTCGCCGCTACATCGACCCCGAGATCGCCGCGACCGCGCTCACCGCGGAGCGCTGCCCGCTCACCGACCGCGAGCTCGACGCCCTGCGCTTCAGCCGCTCGACCACGAGCGTGCAGCAGATCGCCGAGCGGCTGCACCTCGCGCAGGGCACCGTCCGCAACTACCTCTCGTCGGCGATGACGAAGCTCGACGCCTCGTCTCGCCACGAGGCCGCCGAGAAGGCGTGGCAGCAGGGCTGGATCTGAGGCGTCAGCCGTCGAGCACGTCGAGCTCGACCTCGATCTCGTCGCCCTCGCCGATGTCCTCGGCCTTCAGCACCGCCCTCTTGAGCGGCAGTACATAGGTCTCGCCGAGCGGGAAGATCGAGGTGCTCCACGTCGTGCCGCCGACCGTCGCCACCACGCGAACGGAGCCGAAGCCACGAGGCATCCGCGGCTGGTCGGAGATGTCGGCGCCCAGCTCGGGCGGGACGTCGACGAAGAACCAGTTGCGCCGCGCCGTCCATTCGTAGATCTCGGCCGGGAAGCGGATGCGCATGTCGCGATCGTACGCCGCGCGGCTGCCCGGATGCCTAGCGTCGAGCGTCCTGTCGAAGCTCGGTCGCCGCGGCGCCGGTCGGCACGGCGTGTGCTCGAGGCCAGGTCCAGGCGGAGCGCAGGATGAAGATCAGGAGCACCACCTCGATGCCGATGGAGAGGCCGTAGAAGACGGCCCATTCCCAGGTCGCCCCCGCCGCGTTGAAGACCGAGTAGGGGATGAGGAGTGATGCGACGACGAGGTTCGTGGCGCGGTTCACCCGAGCGGGCAACGCCATGGAGAGCACCACCATCAGCGCGGGGATCGACACTGACGCGAGGAAGACGGTCAACAACGTCGAGCTGATGTCGAACTGCCAGATGCGGCCATCGAGGATGCCGTCGACGACGCCCGGCTTGTAGAAGTTGAAGACGTCGACGTAGACGTAGAGGAACATGAAGCTCGTCCACGCTGCGGCGATCTTGGCCTGCACGGGAACCGGCGGGTTGTCGAGCGGGTTCGCAGGTGTCGTTCGGATGGTCATCGGTTCGTCTTTCGAGAGGAGCGGTCCGTCCGTCGGGTGACGGTCGGTGGAGCGTACAGCGTACGCGTACACCGTACGCGTACGCTGTACTATGACGCGTACGCTGTACGCTTGTCAAGCCGGTCGAGAGAAGCGAGGGTGCCCGTGTCCGCCAGGGAAGAACGCCAGGTCGCGTCAGATGCGGGGCTGAGCAAGCAACGGGTGGTGGTCGAGGCGGTCCGGCTGGCCGACCGCGAGGGGGTCGCCGGGCTGAGTATGCGCCGGTTGGCCGGCGAACTCGACGCAGGCGCGATGACGCTCTACCGCTACGTCGCGAGCAAGGATGAATTGCTCGACGCCATGGTCGACCTCATGTTCGAGGAGATCGAGTTGCCGCCCGAAGAGACCGACTGGCAGTCGGCGATGCGGCGGCGGGCCCTATCCACTCGACAGGTTCTCGCCGGCCACCCGTGGGCGATCGGCCTGCTGGAGTCGCGGACATCGCCGGGGCCCGCGAATCTCCGCCACCACGAAGCGGTCACCGCCTGCCTCCGGAGGGCCGGCTTCACGGTCGTGATGGCGACGCACGCCAATTGGTTGCTCGACAGCTATGTCTACGGGTTCGCACTGCAAGAGGCCGGCCTGCCGTTCGACACCGCCGATGAGTTCGCGGATATGGGCGAGGGTGTCTACCTGCCCCAGCTTCCTCCCGACGAGTTCCCCTACCTCAACGAGTCCGCCGCGGCGCTCGTCGCCGCCGGCTACGACCCGGCCGAGGAATTCACCTTCGGCCTGGATCTCATCCTCGCCGCGCTCGAACCCCTGAGAGTCTCCGGATAGCTTGTTCACGGACCGGCGCGCGGCCCGCTGCACCGCGGTTCCGGCCGAAGCTCAGGGTGTCAGGCTCGGCAGGAGCGATGCGACGCTGCGCTCGGCGAATGCCGCGGCATCCGGCACCTCGCGCTCGCCTTCGTAGGCAGCGAGGAAGGCGCGGTGGAAGGCGACGCCGACGATGAGGCGTGCAGCCGACTCGAGGTTGGCATCGGGGCGGATGCGTCCGGCCGACTGCTCCTCGCCGAGCAGGCGCGCAACGAGGGGCACGACGCTCTCGGGGCCGTAGCCGTGCGCACGCACGCCTTCGCGATGCTCGGCCAGCAGCTCGGGTGCCCCGAAGATCGACGCCGCCATCGGAAAGGTCTGCGTGAAGAACGACAACAGCGCG
Organism: Agromyces sp. Root1464; assembly: GCF_001427265.1. Lineage (NCBI taxonomy): Bacteria > Bacillati > Actinomycetota > Actinomycetes > Micrococcales > Microbacteriaceae > Agromyces > Agromyces sp. Root1464. The sequence goes on along the minus strand of NZ_LMFU01000002.1, from coordinate 1,666,263 downwards.
GTCACGATGCGCTCGAGGGTATCGGGCAGGGCTGCGCGGCCGGATGCCTCGGGCAGCTCGATTCGCGGCATCCGCTCGGTGAGCACCGCAAGGAAGAGCTCCTGCTTGTCGGCGAAGTTCTTGTAGATGAGTGCTTCGGAGCATCCGGCGGCGCGGGCCAGCTCACGTGTCGTGGCGCCGACGACGCCGCGCTCGACGAGCACGATCGCGGCGGCGTCCAGGATGCGGTCGCGGCTGGTGGTGAGCTGGGACATCGGGCCTTCCACTTGACAGGTGAGTGTTTGCTCACCGTATCATCGAAGCAGGTGAGTAAATGCTTACTCACCCCGACTTCGACCGAAGGATCAGCCATGAGAATCGCAGTACTGGGAGCTTCGGGCCGCACGGGCGGCCTTATCGTCGACGCGGCGCGAGCGCGGGGCCATGAGGTGGTCGCGGTCGTCCGGCGTGCGGCATCCGCACCGTCGGGCGTCATCGAGCGCATCGCCGAGGGGCGCGACGTCGACGCGCTCACGGCAGCCCTCGACGGCGCCGACGCCGCGGTGTTCGCGATCGGGCCGACCGCGGCGAGCACCGACCACACCGTCATGCGCGAGAGCATGCCGGCACTCGTGAAGGCCATGCGCTCGGCCGACGTGCGACGCCTCGTGGTGGTCAGCGCGAGCGGACCGTTCACCGACGGCGACGACCCCTTCCTGAAGTTCGTGGCGAAGCCGATCGTGCAGCGCATCCTGCGCGAACCCTTCTCCGACTTCGTCGCGACCGAGCCCGTCGTGCGATCGAGCGCGCTCGACTGGACGATCGTGCGGCCGCCGCAGCTCAAGGACGGCGACGCCCGTGGCCGCTACCGCCGCGCGAACGGTGGGGGAGTGCCGTTCGGCATCTCGATCCGCCGGGCCGACCTCGCGGCAGCCGTGCTCGACGTGCTCGACGACGACGGGACGGTCGGGTCGACGATCACGGTCGCGGCGTAGCGGCGGTCGCGGCCCGGGCGCGGTGACGGCGGGCGGCGGTGCGGCGCTGCTGCGGTGCGGCGATGCTGTGCGACCGACAGCACGCTGCGCTGCGCCGGCGCGTCATCTGTCGGGCACCTCGAGGTGGGCGGCGTCTGCACGGCCGGGGTCGCGTCTAAGGTAGGGCGGTTCGCCTGAGGTGCGTGCCTCCATCTGAGGTGCCCAAGGCCGCCGAAGATGAGGCACACGCCCGATACGCGACCCCTACCTCAGCGAGGAATCTGGTCTCAGTGGCCGGAACCCGGCCCAGCAGGTCTCGAAGGGATCGGAATCATGAACCTCGCATACGGGTACGTCGCACAGACGCTGCAGATGCACGACGAGCTCGACGCGGGTCGTCTGAACGAGCGGCGACGCAACGCCGCCGACCGACGCGCGCTGGCGGGCGAGCGCGCCGACGGCCGGCACGGCCTCGCCGGCCGATTCGCCGAATGGCGCCAGGGGCGCTCGCGGCAGCGCATCCACGGTCTGCCGGTCGCGCACTGATCTCGAAGCTCGAAGAGCTGCGTGATGCGTCAGCCGGCCGCCGCGATGACCTCGCGGTGCAGCGCCAGCAGGCTCGCCGTCCGGTCGGCGGGGCCCCGGCCGAAGCCGCACTCCGTGCCGACCCCGAACGTGGCGACCCCTGCGACGGCGAACGCCTCGCGGGCGGGCGCGAGACGGGCGAGTGCGCCGTCGACGCCGTCCTCGTGGTGCACGAGGCCGAGGAACGGCGTCGTCTCCGCGGGCAGCGCCCAACCGGCGAGCGGCGCGAAGTACGCGGCATCCGTGCGCTCGATCGGCACCGGGAGGTGCACCCAGTCGATCCGACGCTCGAGCTGCGCCCCGAGCGCGTTCGCGACCGCGACCAACTTGCCCGCATCGGCCGGCTCGACGAAGTGCTTCTCGGCGACGTCGCCGTAGCAGAGGTGGAATCCGAGCTGCGCATCGGCCGGCACCCGCGCGGCGAGTTCGGCGGCGAGACCCGCGATGGCATCGACGAGCTCGGGGGCATCCGCACCACCCTCGGCGAAGAACGCCTCGAGCGGGCCGCCGCCGAGGCTCACGCCCTCGAGGTAGGCGAACTCGGTCGCCAGGTCGATCTGCACGGCGAGGTCGTCGGCGGGAATCGCGGCGACGATACGGTCGACCTCCATCGCGAGGGCCGCGGCGTACGCCGGGTACACGGCGGCGCGGTCGGCGGCAGCCACGTAGGTCGTGATCGGCGCGAGCGGTGACGGCAGGCACACCTGGAAGCGCGTGCCCGCGGGAATCACGCCCGCGTCGCGCAGGCGTGTGAAGTCCGCGTAGCTCGACGCCGCGGCATCCGCGTAGCCGAGCGATCCGAAGACGAGGTCGGATGCCGCGGCGGAACCGTCGAGCACGAGCGGGCGCAGATCGAAGCCCGCGACGACGATCGGGTCGATCGGCACGCGGCTGAGGCCGTCGACCGCATCGAACGCGGCGCCCTGGAACAGGATCCAGTGGAACCGCTCGCCGACCTCTCCATCGGGGATGCGCGCGAGGTCGCCGCCGAGCTCCTGGGCGACGACCCGGAAGGTCGCCTCCGCGGTGGGCTGGTTGATCGATCCGACGAGGTGGGCACCGGCGACGAGAGGCAATTCAGGCATCCAGCCATCGTAGATCGACACCCCTCGGCCGGGGTCTTGCCGCGGCATCCTGCTCGTCGTAGGGTCGCGTGCGACTGCGCTGCTCACCGACGATCGGAGTCGACATGCCCGCGACCGCCCTTCCGCCGAGCGGCGATCCGCTCGGCCCCGCGAACGGGCCGAAGACGTGCGATGCGAGCGGCATGGCCGAGATCCACCGCTATTTCCGCGCAGGGTTCGGCGAGGGGCGCGCGCTCGTCGAGGGGGTCGCCGAATCGGATGCCGCACATGCCGACGTCGTCGGCGATCACCTCTCGATGCACTCGGTCGGGCTGCACGGCCATCATGAGGGCGAGGACATCCTGCTGTGGGGCACGCTCGAGCAGCGCGCGCCCTCGTGCGCCGCGCATGTCGCGCGCATGCAGGAGCAGCACGCGCTCATGCTCGTGCACCTGAACGAGCTCGATGCCGCGCTGCCCGCCTGGCGCGCGAGCGGGCGATCGACGGATGCCGCGGCCGTGCTCGCCGCGCTCGACGGCATCACTGCCGCGCTCGCCGCGCACCTGCCCGATGAGGAGGCGAACATCGTGCCCGTGATGGAGGTCACGCTCACGCCGAAGGAGGTCGACGCGCTCGCCGACCACGGGCGCAAGGCGACCCCGAAGGGGAAGACATTCGAACAGCTCGGCGCGATCCTCGCGGCGCAGCCCGACGGAGGAGCCGAGTGGCAGCGCACCCACCTCCCGGCGCCGGGCGCCTCATCTGGCGGCTGATCGGCAAGCCGAAGTACCTGGCGAACCGCGCAGCGCTGGTTGGGCGGCGCTGATCTGGCAGCGCTGATCGAGTGGCGCTGATCGGTGGCGCTGATCGGTGGCGCTGATCGAACGGAACGCTCCACTCGTTATCCCCGAATCCGTATGCCAGTTCCCCCTCATCGATGAGGGGGAACTGGCATATCGATTCGCGGCAAGCTACACGTCCGATTTCCGCGACCGCGATCGGGGGACGGAAGCCGAGCAGCGACGATGATGGAGTCATGACCCGACGCCACGCCACGCTGACGACGCCGCTCGGCGAGCTGCTCGTCGTCGCCGATGGCGAGGCGCTGGTGGGCATCTACTTTCCGGGCCACTGGCACCCACCGGCATCCGGCTCGATCGGGGTCGAGGTGGAGGCTCGCGGCGACGAGCTCTTCACGCGGCTCGGCCGCGAGCTCGCCGAGTACCTCGCGGGGGAGCGGGTCGCGTTCGACCTGCCGATGGCGCCCGTGGGCGACGAGTTCCAGCAGGCCGTCTGGGCGATGCTCCGCGACGTCCCGATCGGCACGACCACCAGCTACGGCGAGCTCGCGTCGCGGCTCGGCGATCGCAACCTCGCGCGCCGCGTCGGCAACGCGGTCGGGCGCAACCCGCTCAGCATCATCGTGCCGTGCCATCGGGTGGTCGGCGCCGACGGATCCCTCACGGGCTACGCCGGCGGACTCGAGCGAAAGCGACACCTGCTCGAACTCGAAGGAGCACCGGTGGTCGCGCAGGCGCGGCTGTTCTGAGGTTCTCATCGTGACGTTCCCACTGGACGTCCGGCGCGGCGGGCATCCGCTTCGTCGCGATCCGTGGTGAGAATGGACGATGTCGCGAATCGGGTGGGATGCGAGTCGAATGTCAGCCGCCGCGCTCGTGGCGTGCCTGGCCGGTGGGGCCCTGGCCGTCGCCGGGGTCGCCGCACCGGCGCACGCCGACGTCGGGCCGGTGAATCCGGTGACCGTGGATCTCGACGGGCACCCGGCGAACAGCGGCTTCACCGTGGTCGTGCGCGGCGATGTGCACCTGGCCGCCGATGAGTCCGAGGGAACCATCGCACTCGGCGGAGATCTGAGCTTCGGGACGACGTACAACATCGGTACCGCTGCGACTCCGACCTTCACGGTGCCCGGTGAGACGAACCCGGTGCACCTCTTCGTCGGCGGTGGGATCGACTGGGCGAGCACCGCATCGGGGCAGATCCTGCGAGTCCTGAATCAGGGCTTCACCAAGATCGGCGACCCCTCCACCTTCGCGGCGTTCAACAAGAACCCCAACGACTACCAGATCACCGCACCCGGCGGGGCGATCGATCAGACGCCTCGCATCGAGGGCGTCGCGGCGCAGTCACCGGCTTCGATCGCCGCGCCGGTGCCCGCAGGGCTCATCGACATCGAGGGTGCGTTCGCGCTCTACGAACAGCTGTCGACGGATCTCGCGACCTGCCCGGCGACCGTCGTCCTCACCGATGACCAGGGGGTGCCCGTCACGAGCCCACCGAGCGCACCGTTCCGGGGGCACGTGCGGCTGCAGCCGAACCAGACCAATGTGCTCTCGATCTCGGCCGACGACCTCGCGACCCTGCAGGAGCTGCAGTTCGACGACGTGCCGACGCAGACCTCTCCGCTGCTCATCAACGTCGCCGGCGACTTCTCGGGGGCCATTCCGAACTCGCCCGGGATCAGCGGCGCCGCGGCCCACTTCATCCTGTACAACTTCGCGGATGCCACGACGGTGACCGTCACCGGTGGGGACAGCCTGCACGGCACCGTGTACGCACCGCGCGCCGTCGTCGACTGGCGCCGGACGAACAACCTCGAGGGCAACCTGATCGCGGCATCCGCGATCCACGGCGGCCCCGCGGTTCCCGTCGGCTTCCCGCGGGAATTCCACAATCGCCCGTTCGACGCCGAACTCGCATGCGCGACGAGCGCGCCCGAATCGACGCTCACGCTCCTCAAGCTCGTGCAGGGCGGCTCGGCGGTGCCGACCGATTGGACGCTCAGTGCCGTCGACGGCAGCACCGTGATCACAGGCGTCAGCGGATCCCCTGAAGTGACCGGGACCGTGACGGATCCCGGCGACTACGTGCTGAGCGAAAGCGGTGGACCGGCAGGGTACGAGCAGGGTCCCTGGAGCTGCACCGGCGCGACCGCCATGAACGGTGATGTCGTGACCCTCGACGCCGGACAGGACGTCGTGTGCACTGTGACGAACGTCTTCACCGGCACGACTCCGACCGTCCCGCCAGACCCGGCCCCGGGGCCGCCTGGCGCTGGGCTCGCCGCGTCGGGAACCGACTCGACACCGGTCATGCTCGTCGCAGCATGCGCGATCGGGCTGGGCCTGTGGTTCCGGATCGGTGCACGCAGGAGACAGTCGCGCTAACTCGGGCGCACCGCGTCGCCGACGGCGATCGAGCCCGACGACAGCGGCACCATGAGCACGCCGAACCACGTCTGGCCGTCCCAGCGGCGGTGCTTGGCGAGCGTGCGGATCGGCTCCTTGCCGCGGGTAATGGTCACGGGGTCGATCGTCGTCATCACGCAGCGGTCGCAGACCTTCGCGATGCGGAAGCGCACGTCGCCGAGGTCGACGAACGGCCAGCCGTCTTCGGCGAACGGCTCGTCACCGTCGATCACGACGTTCGGCCGGAAGCGCAGCATGTCGAGGTACGGCGTCTCCTCATCGGTCCAGTCATTGAGCTGCGCGAGGGATGCCTCGCTCGCGAGCAGCACCGGGCCGGCATCGGCAAGGGTCAGCCGGTCGTCGGGGAGGCCGCCGTTCTTCTCGTTCACCGTGCGCTCGCGCGGGTCGGGCTGCCAGACGAGCCGCGCCTCGATGCCGAGCCGGGTGCTCAGCCAGGCGTCGGCCTCGTCGCCGCCCGGCAGCGCCGTGCCCTGCCGGGTGTGGCCCACGGCGATCGGTGCGGCATCCGTGGGGCGATCGACCCGGAGCGGATCCCCGGCGCCGCCGCGCTCGCCGAGCAGGAGCCCGCCGTCGGCGAGCAGCTCGGCTGTCAGTCCGAGCATGTGGTTCTTCTCACGGGCTGTGACCGGCGAACCGGATGCGTCGACGACGCCCCAACGGCGATCGCCCGCGAGCCCCCACGGCAGTACTTCGGCCGAGTCGACGTCGACTCCGGCGAACGACTTGACGGGATGGATCCGGAGACGCGTGACCTGCATTCGAGCATGCTAGCGAACCTCACCCGGCCGAGCCCTGTCGGTGGCCGGTGGGACCGTTGCGTCGCCGCAGTGAAGTGTTGCGGAATGCAACAGACACGACTACTGTTGCAATAAGCAACAGGAGGCGGAATGGGCAGCGAATCGAACACCGGCACGACGCCTGAGCGCGGCCCGGCCACGGCCGGCATCCTGCGCGCCCTCATCGTCATCAGCCGCCGCGGCGTCGCCGACGCGCGCATCGCGAACCTCAGCCTGAGCATGACCGACCAGTCGATCCTCGGCTACATCGTCGACCACCCTGGCTGCCGCTCCACCGACATCGCGCAGGCGTTCCGCCTGAACCGCTCCACCGTCTCGCGGCAGCTCGCCGGCCTCATGAAGCTCGGCGTGGTCAGCGAGACTACGGATGCCTCGGGCCGCGGCCGCCCGCTCGAACTCACCGACTCGGGCCGGGCCGCCTACGACGAGGCCATCGGCATCCTGCAGGGCGTCGTCGACGAGACCCTCGACGACTGGACCGACGCCGAGGTCGCACGCTTCGCGCACGACCTGCAGCGATTCAACACCGGCGCCGCGGGGGAGACCCGCCCGCGGCATCCGATCGAGGCGCCGGACGCGCCTCTCGACAAGGCGCCATGAGGCACCGCGCCCCCACAAGGGACGGAAGGAAAGAAGGAACAGCAATGACCGCACTGCGCAACATCACCGTGCTCGGCACCGGAGTGCTCGGCTCGCAGATCGCGTACCAGACCGCCTATCGCGGCTTCGACGTCGTCGCATACGACATCGACGACGCCGCACTCGAAGCCGCGAAGCAGCGCTTCGCCGCACTCGCCGACACCTACGTCACCGAGGGTGTCGACGGCGCAGCCGACGGCAAGGCCCAGGAGGCGCTCGGCCGCATCACCCGCTCGGCCGACCTCGGCGAAGCCGTCGCGAAGGCCGACCTCGTGATCGAGGCGATCCCCGAGAACCTCGAGATCAAGCGCGCCACCTACGAGCAGCTCGCGACGCTCGCGCCCGAGCACACGATCTTCGCCACCAACTCGTCGACACTGCTGCCGAGCGACCTCGCGCCGTTCACCGGCCGCGCCGATCGGTTCCTCGCGCTGCACTTCGCGAACCGCGTCTGGGTGCACAACACCGCAGAGGTCATGGGCACCGAGGCGACGAGCCCCGAGGTCTTCCAGGCCGTGGCCCGGTTCGCCGGCGAGATCGGCATGGTCCCGATCGAGATCAAGAAGGAGAAGGCGGGCTACCTGCTGAACTCCCTGCTCGTACCGTTCCTGCAGGCGGCCGGCGAGCTCCTCGTCGACGGCATCGCCGAGCCCGACGCGATCGACAAGACCTGGCGCATCGGCACCGGCGCCCCGATGGGCCCGTTCCAGATCTACGACATCGTCGGCCTCACGACGGCCTACAACATCTCGATGATGGGCGGTGCGAAGCAGCAGGCGTTCGCCGCCCTCATCAAGGAGCGCTACATCGACCAGGGCAAGCTCGGCGTCGCCACGGGCGAGGGCTTCTACAGCTACCCGAAGGGCGAGTAGGCGAAGCACCACCCCGTCAGAACCGACCACGCGCCCGGGCCACGGCCCGGGCGCGTCGTCATACCCATGACCGGCGCACGGCCTCGGCGCCGAGCTGCAACCGGGTGGTGACGCCCGCCGTCTCCATGAGTTCGGCGACGCGCCGCTGCACGGTGCGCACCGAGATGCCGAGCTGCGCGCCGGCCGCGGCATCGGTGAGGCCGAGCAGCAGGAGCTTCAACAGGTCTCGATCGACCGCGTCGTGCGTGCCTGGCAGCTCGCCGGTCGAGATGAACCCGGTCGACGTCGCCCAGTACTCCTCGAAGATCGCGATGACGAGGTCGAGCAGGCCGCTCGGATGCACCAGCAGCGCGCCCGAGGAGCGATCCTCACCGCGCGACTTCATCGGCAGCAGCGCCATGTCGTCGTCGGCGATGATGAGCCGCGTGGGCAGCGTCGGCAGCACGCGGATCTCCTCGCCGTAGGGCGCCGACTCGCGCGCGGCGTCGATGAACCCGGGCCATTCGAGCACCGCCTTCTCGACGATGACGCGGTAGGTCACGCCGCGCTCGAGGGCGTCGTCTTCGGCGGTGTTCTGCTCGGCGTCGAGGAAGGCCACGTCGCTCAGCATGAAGACCCGCACCTGCTGCCGGGCGGAGGCCTGCAACTGCGCGAATCGCTGCCGCACGGCATCCGCACCGAGCACGACGTCGACGACATCGGGCGTCTCCCGCTGGGCCGCCCCGCGCCGGTAGATCTCGCTCAGCTCGACGAGCGCCTCGTGCGCCTGGGTGAGGCGTCGTTCGCGGTCGAGGAGCATCGGCTGCAGCGCGAGCGACGGAGGCGAGGCGACGACCCGGTCGGGCGCGGACGCCTGTCGCGCGAGCAGTCCGAGCCGCTCGAGTTCGGCGACGATCCCGCGCACTTCTGCGGGCGATTTCGCCACGGATGCCGCGAGCTCGCCGATGCTCGCCGACGGCGACTGCAGGATGAGCCGGTAGAGCGCGGTGTGCTCGTCGTCCAGTCCGATCGCTTCGAGCACGAAGGCCTTCCGTTCCGCGTCACGCCGATCCACCGTCTGGCGGATCGAAGCCATGGCATCTCTCCGCCACCACACTAGCCACCGGGGCGTGAGAGGTTGCTTGGCAAGTCACTCCGAACGCGTGAGAGGTATCCCTAATGCCACGAAGCATCAGACCATCCGCACATCGACGCCGATCGATCGCCGCCGCCATCAGCGGCCTCGCGATCGGCGTCGCCGGGGTCGGCGCGGCCGCACTCCCGGCCACCGCCGACCCGACCGGAGGCGGCACAGCACCACCGGCCGCCTCGCCCGCGACCCCGGCGTCAGCCGGCGGTTCGCACACCGTCACCCTCATCACCGGCGACCGGGTTACCGTGACCGACCTCGCCGACGGCACGCACACGGTCGAGGTCGATCCCGTCGATCCGGGCGAGGGGTTCCAGACGCTCGACGTCGCGGGCGAACTGCACGTGCTGCCCCGCGGCGTGATGCCCTACCTCGCGGCAGGCGTCGTCGACCGCGATCTCTTCAACGTCAGCCGCCTCATCGAGTACGGCTACGACGACGCCTCGGTCGACGCGACGCCGGTCATCCTCGAGCTCGACGGCGATGCAGCCGCCCGCCGCTCGGCGCCGGAGCCCGTGCCGGGCGTCGCGCTCGGCACCCCGCTCGCGAGCATCGGCGGTGCCGCGGCGTCGGCCGATCACGCGAGCGCCGAATCGACCTGGGCGGCCTTGACGGATGCCGCGGCATCCGATGCCCGCAGCTTCGGCGCCGGCGAGCCCGACGCGGTGAGCCTCGGCGGCGGCGTCGCGGCGATCCACCTCGACGGCAAGGTGCAGGCGACGCTCGACGAGAGCGTGCCGTACATCGGTGCGCCCGAGGCGTGGGCGGCCGGGTACACCGGCGATGGCGTCACGGTCGCCGTGCTCGACACCGGCTACGACGACACCCACCCCGACCTCGCGGGCCGCGTGCTCGCCGACTCGACGAGCTTCGTGCCCGACGAGGCCGTCTCCGACGACCCCAACGGCCACGGCACCCACGTCGCCTCGACGATCGCCGGCACCGGCGCCGCGAGCGGCGGCACCCACCGGGGCGTCGCCGACGGCGCCGACCTGCTCGTCGGCAAGGTGCTGAGCGCCGCCGGCGAGGGCCAGGACTCGTGGATCATCTCCGCCATGGAGTGGGCCGCCGACCGCGCCGATATCGTCTCGATGAGCCTCGGCACGCGCTACGGCGACGACGGCACCGACCTCATGTCGGTCGCACTGAACGAGATCTCGGCTGAGACCGACGCCCTCTTCATCGTCGCCGCGGGCAACTCGTCGGCACCCGAGACGGTCGGTTCACCGGGCTCGGCGGCGAGCGCGCTCACCATCGGCTCGGTCGACGACCCGAGCGGCGAGCTGTCGTGGTTCTCGAGCCAGGGGCCGCTCGTGCGCTCGGGAGCGATGAAGCCCGACCTCGCAGGTCCCGGCAACGACGTGACCGCCGCCCGCTCCGCAGACAGCGACGGTTCGGGGTCGTACGTCAGCATGAGCGGCACCTCGATGGCGACCCCGCACGTCGCGGGCGCCGCGGCGATCGTGAAGCAGCAGCACCCCGAGTACACGGCGGCACAACTGCGAGCGGCGCTCACGAGCACGGCGACGGATGTCGGGCTCACGCCCTACCAGGTCGGCGCGGGCGTGGTCGATGTCGCCGAGGCGATCGAGGCCGACATCGTGGCCTCCGGCTCCGGAGACTTCGGCATGCTGTCGTGGGGCGAGGACGACGCGCTCGTCACCCGAACGATCGAGTACGCCAACCGCGGCGACGCCGAGGCGACGATCGAGCTGGCCGCGGCGCTCACCGATACCACGCCGGGTGCCGGCGGCGGTCTCGAACCCGGACGCGCGGCCGTCGAGGCATCCGAGGTGCTGACGATGGATGCGACCTCGCTGACGATCCCCGCCGGTGAGACCCGCTCGGTCACCCTCACCGCCGACCCGTCGAAGGTGCCGGCCGGAGCGCAGCTCTCGGGCGCGCTCACGGCGGCGATCGACGACGGCACCGTCACCCGCACGGCGCTCGGCATCATCGCCGAAGCCGAACGCTACGACCTCACCGTCACGGCGACCGGCTTCGACGGCGAACCCCTCGCGACCTACGGATGGATCTGGAACGCCGAGACCGGCTGGTACACCTCGTTCGGTGTCGACGGCGAGACCACGCTGCGACTGCCCGCAGGCCTCTACTCGGTGATGTCGTTCATGGACGTCGCCCGGAACTCCGACACGCAGGCCATCGCGCTCGTCGGCGACCCCGACGTCGTGCTCGAGGGTGCGGCGACGGTCGCGTTCGACGCCCGTGCCACCGAGCCCGTGACCGTCGACGTCGGCGAGGACGACCTCGAGGCGACGGTGCGCCGCATGGACTACCAGGTCGACGGGTTCACGGGCAGCGCCCTCGCGCCCGTCTGGATCGACGAGCTCTACGCGCAACCGATGGAGGCGCCCGAGGCCGAGAGCTTCGACTTCACGACGCGCTGGCGCCTGCAGCAGCCGACGCTGTCGCTGAACGCGGGCAAGGAGCGGCTCGACCTCATCGCGCAAGCGGGATCCACGCTGCTCGACGGCGGGATCCGCGCACGCGCGGTCGACGTGGGCCTCGGCAGCGCCGAGGAGTTCGCCGCGGTCGATGTCGCGGGCAAGGTCGCGGTCGTGACCCGTTCCGACGTCGTCTCCGCTCCCGAGCGGTCGGCGAACGCCGTCGCCGCCGGTGCTGCGCTGCTGCTCGTCGTGAACGACGCCGATGGAGAGCTCAGCGAGTGGGTGGGCTCCGCCGACTACGGGTCGGACACGCCCATCCCGGTCGCCGCGATCAGCGGCGTCCAGGGGCGGCAGGTGCTCGAGGCGATGGCCCGGAAGAGGGTCACCGTCACCGGTGAGGGCATCGTCGACGCTGACGAGATCTGGGACATCGTCCGGTACAGCGAGGGTGCCGTGCCCGATGACCTCGACTACCAGCCGAGCGAACTCGCACGCATCGACACGACGTACCACGGCGAGCCCGAGCTCGTCGGCGAGTTCCGGTACGACTTCGTCCCGGGCGTGCAGTACGGCACGGGCTACTTGATGCGCACGACGCGCGGCATCGAGCGCACGGAATGGGTGAACACCGATCAGGTCGAGTGGTACCAGGGCGCGACGGTCGTCGACGCAGGCTGGGAGGTGCGCGACCTCAAGCGCGCATACGAACCGGGCCAGGAGGTCGAGACGAGCTACTTCGGCTCGATCGTGCGGCCGTACGTCGGGCCCGGCTACTGGGCGCCCAATCGCACCGGCGACTACGCGCAGGTCAACCTGCCGTCGTGGGCCGACGGCGCGAACGCCGACCGTACCGGCGCGTTCGACACCTACTCGGGTGCTGACGACCGCTCGCAACTCATCGAGGTCTACATCGATGGGGCGCTCGCGAAGTCGTCGAACTACCAGGGCGCGACGCTCTGGGACCTCCCCGACGGCGAGTCCGAATGGCGCATCGTCGACACGGCGACGCACGACGGCACCACCCTCGAGTCGTCCACGTCGACCCGGACGGAGTGGTCCTTCACGTCGACCGGATCGGCCGACGATCCCGGTCGCCAGTTGCTGCCGATGATGCAGGCGTACTACGACGTCGACCTCGACGAATCGGGCCTTGCCGGTGCCGGGCGAAAGCGCGGCGCCCCGGTGAACCTCGAGCTCGAACTCGGGCACATCGCCGAGGCATCCGGCATCGCGGCCATCTCGGACGCGACGCTCGAGGTGCGGGTCGACGGGGGCGAGTGGCAGCCCATCGCACTCGAGGTCACTTCGGCAGATGACACGGTGGACGAGCCGTCGGAGGACGGCCCGCCGATGTTCTCCGAGGGTCGCGACGTCGTCACGGCGTACGCCGCGAAGATCCGCGTGCCCGACGCCGGTGCATGGGTCGACCTGCGAGTGACGGCGACGGATGCCGCGGGCTCGACCTTCAGCCAGGAGATCGAGCGGGCGTTCGAGGTCGCTGCGGTGAAGAAGGGCGGCCGGCACTGAATGCAGTGTGAACCGGTGATCCAGTGATCCGGTGAACGAGCTGAGGCCCGAGCGAACGCTCGGGCCTCAGTCGTGCCGGGGCGCGTCGCGCTCGTCGTGATTGCGCGGGCCTCGGCGTCGCACCCGCGGCTCGTCGAGCCCGAGGTGCACCCGCGTGCGCTTGCGCTCGAAGACGATGAACCCCGCACCGAGCGCCCAGAGCGGCAGCTGGGTGAGGAAGGCCAGGCGGAACGCCTCGAGGCTGTAGGTGTCTGGCGTGCCCGCGCCGAGCGCGTCCATCGCGATGCCGATGAACAGGATCGCGAGGAGGGCCGCGAGGAACCCGCCGACGTTCACGATGCCCGTCGCCGTGCTGAGCCGGTGGCTCGGGTTGTGGGTGCGGGCGTGGTCGAAGCCGATCATCGACGCCGGGCCGCCCGTGCTCAGCGCGAGGGCGAGCGCGAAGAGCAGCCAGAGCGGGGCGGGGCCGGGCCACAGGATCACGGCGAGCCACGCGACGACCTGGACGGCGATGATCGGCAGCACGAGCATGCGCGAACGCCGCATCGGGTGACGACTCGAGAGCGCCCCGATGACGGGCCCGATCACCATGCCGGCGACGACGTAGACGCTGAAGACGAGCGAGGCCATCGCGGGCGTGAGGCCCTCGCCGACCGTGAGGAACGGGAACCCCCAGAGGAGCACGAACGCGGTGCCCGAGAACGGCGTCGTGAAATGCGACCAGAATGCGAGCCGCGTCGCGGGGTGCGCCCACGACTCCGTGAACCCCTGACGAAGGTCGGCCGACGACGTGACCGCGCGGATGGCGCCGGTCTTCGTGTCGACGCTCACGTCGGCGTCGCGGCCCGGCGGGCGGTTGCGGATCACGGCGAACGTCAGCACGGTGAAGAGCACGCCGAGCCCGGCGAGGGTGCCGAAGGCGACGGTCCAGCTCGTTGCGTGCAGCAGCGCCGCGATCGGCAGGATCGCGAGCAGCTGACCGGACTGCCCGACGATTCCCGTGAGCTGCACCATGAACGGCGCCTGCCGCGTGGGGAACCACACCGCGACGACGCGGAGCACGCTCGGGAAGATGGCCGCATCGCCCGCGCCGAGCAGGATCCGGGCGACGATCGCCGTGCCGACGTCGGGGGCGAAGGCCATCACGAGCTGGCCCGTCGCCATCAGGAACATGCCGATCGTGATGATGGGGCGCGCGCCGAACCGGTCGAGCAGCACCCCGACCGGGATCTGCATCGCGCCGTAGACGAAGAGCTGGATCACGGCGAACATCGACAGCGTCGAGGCATCCGCGTCGAAGCGCACCGCGGCGTCGACGCCCACCGCGGAGAGCGACGTGCGGTTCGTCACCGACAGCATGTAGGCCGCGACCCCGACACCCCACACCAGCCACAGCCGCCAGGGGCGAACTGGCGCGGGGTCGATCGTCACGGGGCCTTCACTTCGTCGGTTGCGACGACGAGGGGTGCGGGCCGTCCGTTCCAGCGTATCCCCGACGAGCGGATGCCCCGTCGCTTGTGTCACGACGAGGCATCCGTTCGACCGTCAGTCGAGCAGGTGATCCAGCGCCCGGCCCATCCAGTCGGCTCGAGTGGCGGCATCGGCGATGCCCTCGAAGCCGAAGCCGGCCATCAGCGAACCCGGGGTGGCCACCACCGCGGCCTCGGGGAACCCTGCGGCCGTCGTGATGATGAAGTTGTTCGGGTTCGGGCCGCTGCCCGGAGGCGGTCCGGCGATCGCCCATCCGCCGGTGTCGCCGTTCTCGAACGACGTCGTGCCCTGGCCCGTCGAGACCTCGATGTCGTCCACGAAGACGCCGAGACCCTGCGTGGACCAGTCGCTGATGTACGCGATCGACAGTTCGACGGAGCCGCCGGCGTACGCCGACAGGTCGACCGACCACTGCTGCCAGCCGCCCGAGTTGCCGGAGTCGGCCCACCACTCACCGGTCGTGCCGGTCGACGTGCACGTCGTCGCCGCGACGTCGAGCGTCTGGTAGTGGTCGAGCTGCGGGTGCAGGTCACGCCAGCCGGCCGGGCAGCTCTCCCCGGTGCTCTGGGTGGTGTTCCCGTTGACATCGGGCAGGGTCGTCCAGTCCTCCCCGCCGGCGGGGCGCGCCTCGACAGCGAGGTGGTCCCAGTCGGCCTCGGTGTCGTACGACGCCCAGAACGACATCGTGGCGCCGCCGGCCGGTACGGCGACCGTGTTGGTCAACCGCTTGTACGACACGTCGCCGATCTGCGAGTAGGCGTACGCGTCGCCGGTGTGCGGCTCGAACGGTCCACCCTCACGATCCCACCTGCCGGCGACCCAGCTCTCGAACTGCGGGTACACCGCCGGGTCGAGGATGCCGCTCGTCGTGATGTACGAGTTGCTGTGGTCCTGGTTGTCGGCACTGTCGGCGCCGTTGAAGCCCCACTCGAGGCCCGTGAACGGGGTGTCGACGCCGAGGACGTCGAGGAGGCCGTCTTCCGTGGTGCCGGCATCGTCGACGACGAGGTACGCGCCGAGCCAGTACTGCATGGTGTCGTTCATCGAGTCGCCCGAACCGCCGAGTGGGCGGCACCGCTCGAGGATGCCCTCGGTCGTGCGGCACGGAGCATTCGCCGCCGTGGGGTCGTAGAGCTGGTTGCCCGTGACCCCCGCCGCCGCGTACTGGCTGCCGGCGTACTTGCCGGTGTAGAGCACCTGGCCGCCCTCGTTGAGGAAATCGCGAACCTCGAGGGTGTTGTCCATCGCCAGCCGCGAGGCGTTGCCACCGGGCCAGCCGGCTTCGCGAGTGACGATGTCCTCGCCGGTGTACCAGATGACGGCGTCGTAGTGCGAGAGCACGCCAAGGGCGTCGGGTGCCGTCCGGTTGCGCGCGTCGACGTCGTAGACGTCGTATCCGGTGCCGTTGGCGTCGAGCGCGTCCTGGTAGTAGTCGAGGTAGTTCGGTCCGCCGGCCTGCGCCGGGGAGGCACCCGTGTAGTCCTCGGCCGCCATGATCAGCACGTCGTCGGTGGATTCCTCGACGGCCTTGTAGGTGAACGAGTCGCTCGACTCGCCCCCGCCTTCGAACCAGACCTCGACCTCGTCGCCCGGAGTGGTCCCCGTGACGACGCCGCGCATGGTGTGGAAGTAGACCCCGGTCTTGCCGCCGTAGCGGTCACCGCCGGTCCATTCCTCGGTCGGGGCGGCGACGGCGGGGCCGTCGTTGATGGAGTACTTCAGCGTCACGTCGCCCAGGCTGCGCTTGGCGATGACGCGCACCTCCTGCGGGTCGCCGTAGGAGTAGTCGAACGTCAGGTTCACCTGGGGCAGGCCGTCCTTGTACGTGTCGTCGCTCTGCAGGTAGAAGGGCTTCGTCTCGAGGCCCAGGTGCGACACCGGGTTGGCGGGGTCGGCCGCCGACTTCGCCACGTCGAGTGCGAAGGGCAGGGCGCGTTCGAACTCCGCCTGCACCTGCGCCTCGTCGTCGGGGAACACGAACCCGCCGCCGGCCGGCAAGCCTTCGCCGAGTTCCGGTGTCCACGCCAGGGTCCCCTCCTGCGAGTGCGCGAAGTCGGTGGTCTCACCGTTGGTCACGTACAGCACGTCCGACGACAGGCCCGGCTCGAAGTCGGGAATGGCCGGCTCGTCGCGGTTGCCCGACAGTGCGTAGTAGATCGGGTCGTCCGCAGTGGGCGTGCCGGTCTGCCATCCCTCCGCGTACAGCAGCCACTGCCCGAAGGAGTGGTAGTTGACCTGGAACGAGAGGTCGGCCCGGTCGAAGAGCGACATCATCGCCTGCGTCTCGGGCTCGGAGCCGGCCGATGGTCCACGGTAGGTGTCGCTGCTGCTCTGCGACGACGAGCCCTCCTCGTCCCAGCCGAAGTGCTCGGGGTAGTTGCGGTTGGGGTCGACGCCGTCGGCCCGTGTGACCTGGCCGTCGTTGTCGTTGTCGCGCAGGTTCTTGCGCCACAGTCGCTCGGTGTCGAACGTGTACTGGTAGCCGTCGGGGTTGGCCACGAGCACGAACCACAGTTCGTTGTTCTTGAGGAGATTCTTGATCTCCTTGTCGTTCGTCCGCCAACCGTCGATGTAGTAGTTCAACAGTCGTCGGTTGACCTCGGTGGAGATCCACTCACGGGCGTGCTGCGTCGAGCTGTACAGCACGCCGGGGCGCGTCCCGTCCGCCTGGCCCCTGGCACCCTGGGTCAGCTTCAGTGCGATGATCTCGCGGCCCTCGTAGGTGTGGCCGAGCACCTCGAGCTTCACCAGCTGGGGGTTCTGCTTCGCGAGGCGGTAGAGCTCGTCGCGGATGCCTCCCGGCTCGTCCCAGGAGCGCCACACGGTGTAGCCCTCCGCGGCCTGCTCGTCGGCCAGTTGCCGAGCGGACTTGCCGTCCTTGTTCTTCTTGACCTTGACGTCGAGGCCGTGGGCCTGGAGACCCTTCGCCTCGTCGGCGGTGAGCACCAGGTCGATGCTCACGCCCGAATCGGTGACCGTGCTCTGGGCGACGTCGAAGCCGGCGGCGGCGATCTCGGCCGCCTCCGCAGAGCTCACGTCGGCCGTGTACATGTCGAGCGCCCCGGTGTCGTCGTCGACGGCGTTCGCGCCGACGGGACCGAGCATCGAGAACGCCAGTGCAAGCGTGGCGACCCCGAAGACGAGGCGATTGGGAATGCGATGGGTTCCAGCCATGACGACTCCTTCGGTCCGTCTTCGGCCAGAACGGGAGTGACGACGTCGTCTCGGGTGCCTGATGCTCGTCACAACTCTGTGCTCACTGCGGACCCTCAGGGGTTAGCCTCCTGCGACCCGCCGCGGCTGTCAAGTCCCCCATGGGCCGACGACGTTCGCCGTGCCGGTCGCCCGCGGAGACGACGATGCCCGCCGGCACCGAGGTGCGGGCGGGCATCGTCGTGCTGGTCCTAGACGATCGCGTCGTCGGTCTCGGTCTCGGGCTCGCCGGCCGACGAGTCCGCCTCGCCGCCCGGGGCCGTCGCCGCGTCCATCGCCTCGAGCTCGGCGTCGATGTCGGTCGCCGCCTGCTCGAACTGCGAGTTGTAGAGGCGGTAGTAGGCCCCCTTCGCAGCGATGAGCTCGTCGTGGTTGCCCTTCTCGACGATGTCGCCGTGCTCCATCACGAGGATGAGATCGGCATCGCGGATGGTGGACAGGCGGTGCGCGATCACGAACGACGTGCGTCCCTCGCGGAGCGCCGCCATCGCGTGCTGCAGCAGCAGCTCCGTGCGCGTGTCGACCGAGGAGGTCGCCTCATCGAGGATGAGCACCGACGGCTGCGCCACGAACGCGCGAGCGATCGTGATGAGCTGCTTCTCGCCGGCCGACACGTTCGACGCGTCTTCGTCGAGCACGGTGTCGTACCCGTCGGGCAGCGAGTGCACGAAGCGGTCGACGTACGTCGCCTGCGCCGCGGCCAGCACCTCGTCGTCGGTCGCCGACTGGCGGCCGTAACGGATGTTGTCGCGAATCGTGCCCGCGAACAGCCACGGGTCCTGCAGCACCATGCCCGTGCGTGCACGGACGTCGTGGCGCGTGAGGTCCGCGATGTCCTGGCCGTTCACGAGGATGCGGCCGGCGTCGAGCTCGTAGAACCGCAGGATGAGGTTCACGAGCGTCGTCTTGCCGGCACCGGTCGGGCCGACGATCGCGACCGTCTGCCCCGGCTCCACCTGGAACGACAGGTCGGTGATGAGCGGACGCTCGGGCGTGTACGAGAACGCGACGTGCTCGAACGCGATCGTGCCGTCGCCATCGGCGGGCGCCGGGGCATCCGCTGCATCGGGTTCTTGCTCGTCGGCGTCGAGCAGTTCGAAGACGCGCTCGGCCGAGGCCGTGCCCGACTGCACCACGGCAGCCATGCCGCCCAGCTCCGAGAGGGGCTGGGTGAACTGCTGCGAGTACTGGATGAACGCCTGCACGTCGCCGAGACGCAACTGCCCGGTGGAGACCATGAGCCCGCCGAGCACCGCGATGCCGACGTACGTGAGGTTTCCGATGAACATCATGCCCGGCATGATGATGCCCGACAGGAACTGCGCCTTGAAGGATGCCTCGTACAGCTCCTGGTTCTCGGCCTTGAACTTCGCACGCGAGTCCTCTTCGCGGCCGAAGACCTTGACGAGGGCGTGACCCGAGAAGGACTCCTCGACGCGGGCGTTCAGTCGACCGACCTTGCGCCACTGGATGCCGAAGGCCTTCTGCGACTTCGGGCCGATGATGCCGAAGATGACCGCCATGAGCGGCAGCGAGACGAGCGCCACGAGCGCGAGCTGCCACGAGATCGTGAACATCATGATGAGCACGCCGACGACGGTGAGCACCGAGGTGACCACGGTCGAGAGGGACTGCTGCATCGCCTGCGTGATGTTGTCGATGTCGTTGGTGACCCGCGAGATCAGCTCACCGCGCTGCACCTTGTCGAAGTAGCTCAGCGGCAGGCGGTTGATCTTCGCCTCGACCGACTCCCGCAGGCGCCACATGGTCTTCACCATGATGACGTTGATGACGTAGCCCTGCACCCAGGTGAGCACGGACGCGACGATGTACAGCGCGAGCACGAGGATGATGACCTGGCTCAGGCGCACGAAGTCGACGCCCTCACCGGGCACGACGCCCGCGGTCGCGACGACGTTGGCGAGGTCGTCTTGACCCGAGGCCCTGAGTGCGTCGACGGCCTGCTCGGTCGTCGTGCCCGCGGGCAGCTGCTGGCCGATGACGCCGGCGAAGATGATGTTCGTCGCCTCGCCGAGCACCTTCGGCGCCCACACCGTGAGCACGACACCGAGGGCGCCGAGGACCGAGGCCAGGGTGAACCCGAATGCGTGCGGCTTCAGCAGTCCGATGAGACGGCCGAAGCTCTGCCCGAAGTTCTTCGCCTTGCCCGGTGCGACGGCGCCGCTCCAGTCGTCGGCGTTGATGCGCGCCTGTTCGCCGAGTTCGATCTCGATCTGCTCTTCTGCGGAGAGCGGGGTCTGTGCGGTCATCGTGCGGCCTCCACTCCGAGCTGGGATTCGACGATCTCGCGGTAGGTCTGCGAGGTCTCGAGCAATTGTTCGTGCGTGCCGAGTCCGACCATGCCGCCGTCGTCGAGCACCACGATGCGGTCGGCATCGGTGATGGTCGAGACGCGCTGCGCGACGACGATCTTCGTCACCTCGGGCAGCTCACGCCAGAGCGCCTGCCTGAGTCTCGCGTCGGTCGTGAGGTCGAGCGCCGAGAACGAGTCGTCGAAGACGAGGATGTCGGGCCGGTGCACGATCGCGCGGGCGATCGCGAGCCGCTGGCGCTGGCCACCCGAGACGTTCGTGCCGCCTTGGGAGATCTTCGCGTCGAGCTTGCCGTCCATCGCCTCGACGAAGTCGCGGCCCTGGGCGATCTCGAGCGCGTGCCACAGCTCTTCGTCGGTGGCGTCTTCACGCCCGTACCGGAGGTTCGAGCCGACCGTGCCGGTGAAGAGGAACGGACGCTGCGGCACGAGGCCGATCGACGACCAGAGGTGGTCGAGATCTGCTTCGCGCACGTCGACGCCGCCGACCTTCACGCTGCCGCCGGTCGCGTCGAAGAGACGCGGGATGAGCGAGATGAGCGTCGTCTTGCCGGCGCCCGTCGATCCGACGATCGCGACCGTCTCACCGGGCGCTGCGCCGAACGTGATGCCCGAGAGCACGGGGTGCTCGGCGCCGGGATAGGTGAACGCGGCATCCGTGAACTCGACGGCACCCGGCGTCGGGAAGACCGTCACCGGGTTCTCGGGGCGGGCCAGCGTGGAGGTCGAGTCGAGCACCTCGCCGATGCGCTCGGCCGAGACGGCGGCGCGCGGGATCATGATCGTCATGAAGCTCGCCATGAGCACACCGGTGAGGATGAGCATCACGTACTGCATGAATGCGAACAGCGTGCCGATCTGCACCTCGCCCGCGTCGACGGCGAACGCGCCGAACCAGACGACGCCGACCACCGTGACGTTCAGCACGAGCATGAACAGCGGGAAGAGCAGCACGAAGAGCGAACCGACCTTGCGGCCGACGACCATGATGTCGGTGTTCGCGCCGCGGAAGCGCTCCTCTTCGATGGGCTCGCGCACGAAGGCGCGCACGACGCGAACGCCGGTGAGCTGCTCGCGCATGATGCGGTTCACGTTGTCGAGCTTGTGCTGGTAGCTGCGGAAGAGCGGCACCATGCGGCTGATGACGATCGTCGCGATGATGAGCAGCGTGGGCACCGCGACCGCGATGATCCAGCTCAGGCCGACGTCTTGCTGCAGCGCGAAGATGACGCCGCCGATCGCGAGGATCGGCGCGGTGACGAGCATCGTGGCGCCCATCATCGCGAGCATCTGCACCTGCTGCACGTCGTTCGTGTTGCGGGTGATGAGCGAGCCGGGGCCGAACCTCGACACCTCGCGCTCCGAGAACGCCGAGACGCGCTCGAAGACGTGGTCGCGGATGTCGCGGCCGGCGCCCATCGCGGCGCGAGCCGCGAAGTAGGTGGCGATGATGGACGCCGTGATCTGCCCGAGGGAGATCAGGAGCATCAACGAGCCGGTCGACCAGATGTAGGCGGTGTCGCCCTTGCTGACGCCGTTGTCGATGATGTCGGCGTTGAGGCGGGGCAGGTAGAAGGTGGCGAGTGCCGAGATGAACTGGAAGATCAGCACCCCGAGCAGGAGCCACTTGTAGGGCTTCAGGTAGCGGACAAGGATTTTTCCGAGCATGGCGTCTCCATTGTGAGGAGTGATGAGTCGAGCGGACACCGCCTGCCGAGGCGCGTTCCTGCGCGCACGGCATCAGCCAGGGCAGCCACACCCCTCGCTCGACCTGCAGCATCGCACCCCCGTACGACATTGCAGCGATACAGCCTCACACGGTGGGCGGGGCGACGCAAGCGAGAGTGGGTCATCCGTCCCCGACGTTCACCGAGAGCGAAATTCGCGGCCATCAGCACATTGCAGAGGCGCGAGAATGGGCGCGGAGGTCGTGATGATCAACACCCATGAGGTCGAGAACCAGGTGCCCGCCCGCGAGGGTGTCGACGAGTTCACATCGAACGTGCCGCTCGTCGAGGCGGTCGCGCGATGGGGTCGCGGCGGCGCCGAGGCATCCGCTCAGGCCGAGGCATCCGCTCCCGCCGAGGCATCCGCTCAGGAGCTGGTGCGCATCGGCGCGCACGTCGGGTCTTCGGCCTTCCAGCGCGACGCCGAGCGCGCGAACACCCACCCGCCCGTGCTGCAGGCCTTCGATCGGTGGGGCCGTCGCGTCGATGAAGTCGAGTACGACGACGCCTACCACCGGGTGATCGGCGCGGCCGTCGCGGCCGGGGCGCACACGAGCGCATCTGCGGCGCCCGGCCCCGGTGCGAACGTCGACCGCGCGGCGGCGTTCCTGCTGTTCGCGCAGGTCGAGCCGGGGCACGCCTGCCCGGTGTCGATGACGCACGCGGCGGTGCCGACGCTCGAGCTCGCGGCATCCGGCCTGCGAGACGAATGGATGCCGCGGCTGCTGAGCCGAGCGTACGAGCCCGGGCTCGGCGGTGATGGCGGTGGCGGTGGCACGACGAAGCAGTCGGCGCTCGTGGGCATGGCGATGACCGAGAAGCAGGGCGGTTCCGACGTGCGGGCGAACACGACGCGCGCGGAGCGGCGGGGCGGTTCCGGCTCGAGCAGCGGCGCGGCGTCGTGGGGCGCCGAGTACGGACTGACCGGGCACAAGTGGTTCTGCAGCGCGCCCATGAGCGACGCGTTCCTCGTGCTCGCGCAGGCGCAGCACGGGCTCAGCTGCTTCTTCGTGCCGCGCGTGCTGCCCGACGGGTCGCGGAACGTGTTCCGCATCCAGCGGCTGAAGGACAAGCTCGGCAACCGGTCGAACGCCTCGAGCGAGATCGAGCTCGACGGCACGACCGGCTGGCTCATCGGCGAGGAGGGGCGGGGAGTCGCGACCATCGTGCAGATGGTGACGCGCACCCGGCTCGATTGCGTGATCGGCTCGGCGGCGGGCATGCGGCAGGCCGTCGCCGAGGCGGCGTGGCACGTGCGGCACCGCAGCGCATTCGGTGCGTTGCTCGTCGACCAGCCGGTGATGAGCGCGGTCGTCGCCGATCTCGCGGTCGAGTCAGAGGCGGCGACGCTGACCGCGATGCGGCTCGCGCGCTCGTACGACGAGGATGCGGATGGCGCCGAGCAGGCGTTCCGCCGGCTGGCGACGGCCGTCTCGAAGTACTGGGTCTGCAAGCGCGGTGCCGGTCACGCCGCCGAAGCCCTCGAGTGCCTCGGCGGCAACGGGTACACCGAGGCGTTCCCGCTCGCCCGCCGCTATCGGGAGCAGCCGCTGCTCGCGATCTGGGAGGGCTCGGGCAACGTCATCGCGCTCGACGTGCTGCGCGTGCTCGCGCGGGAGCCCGAGGCGTTCGAGGCGTTCTTCGCCGAGGTCGGGGCGGCGGCGGGGGAGTCGCTGGTCTTCGACGCCGCACTCGACGCGGCGCGATCGCTCGTGCGCGAGCTGTCGGCGACGGATGCCGCGGGCGCCCCGCTCCTCGCACGGGAGCTCACCGAGCGGCTGGCCCTCGTGCTGCAGGGCTCGCTCATGCTGCGGTACTCGCCGGGCGGTGTCGCCGATGCGTTCGTGCGCACGCGCCTCGGCGACGAGGGCGGGCGGCAGTACGGGGTGCTGCCGCGCGGGGCGGATGTCGCGGGGATCCTCGCCCGGGCGTGAGGGTGCCCTCGGCTTGTGGCGTTGTGGCGTTGTGGCCTTGCGTCCCTGTGGCTTGCGGCCCTTGCCCTGTGGATAATCCGTCGTCGGGCGCCGGATGCTCGCCTAGGGTGTTCGCCATGTCCCTCTCCCGACCGATGCGCCGATCCCGACCGCGAGTCGGCGCCGCGCTCGCCGCAGCCGGTGCCCTCGCGCTGCTGCTGAGCGGTTGCGTCGGCAATGCACCGACGCCGTCGCCGAGTCCGTCGTCGGATGCCGCGGAGCCGATCTTCGCCTCCGATGAGGAGGCACTCGCGGCGGCTGTTGAGGCGTATGAGCGCTACATCAAAGTTGCTGCGCAGATAGGTGAAGATGGAGGCGACGATCCTGAACGTCTACTTCAAGTGGTCTCTGAGGAGTACTCGATAGTTGCGATCGCAGACTATGAGGATCTCGCCGATCATGGCTATCGAGTAACCGGCCGAAACTCGATCGACACCACGTCGCTTGTTGAGTCGTCTACGCATGAAGGGCAAGCGGAAGTCACCATCTATGGATGTGTGCGAGTCGGCACGACGCGGATCGTTGACGCTGACGGAAAAGACATCACGCCAGTCGATCGCGATACCGAGGTTCCGCTTGTACTTGTGTTCGCAGGGGCGGAGCCGGACGGCCTGAAGCTGACGAAGAGTGACCTGTGGACCGGCGACGACTTCTGCTGATCGGCCTCGTTGCAACGGTGATGGCGGGTGCTATCGTCGCCGTTCCGATTCCCGCCTTGGCATGCACACTCACTCAGATTCAGGCAGGCGGGTGCGTTGCTGACTCAAGCGGAGCCATCGATGGTTCTCACGTCGACATATGGGCGGAGACCGAGGAAGGCGGTCCTTCGACCTCCTCGCCCCGGATTGAGGACGGCCAATTGGAGCAGAGTCCGCCGCAGGTCGATGAGCCGACAACAGTCAACGAAACCAAACCAACAATGCCCGAGAACTGCAGCCCATTGAACGCCCAGCTCTGCGCGGCCCCACCGACGACACCCCCAGACCCAGCTGCGCCAGCCCCGCCCGTCGTCGTCACGCTCCGCGATATCGCGTCCTTCGTCCCCGCGAAGCCGGGCAACGAGATGGAGCCCGGCGGCTGGGCGGTCGAGGACCTTCCGGCGAACTTCGTGGCCGCGGCATCCGTGCAGGTCGTCTCGGGCACCCTGCTCGGCCAGCCCGCCGACGTGCGGTTCACACCGGTCGGATACCGGTGGCGGCACAGCGACGGGGGTGTCGTCGAGAGCGGTGCGCCGGGTGCGACGTGGGCGACGCTCGGGCAGCGCGAGTTCACGACGACGGGAACGAGCCACGTGTACGCCGATTCCGGCGAATACAGCGTCGCGCTCGAGGTCGTGCTGCGTGCCGAGTACCGGTTCGCCGGTTCCGGCTGGCGCGCGATCGCCGGCACGCTGGCCGTCGCCGGAGACCCTCAGCCCGTGCTGGTCGGTGACTTCGACACCGTGCTCACCGACGGCGACTGCAACGCGAACCCGTCCGGTCCTGGCTGCTGATCCGGCGCGCCGCGGCGGCGGTGGCGCGGGCCTGCACATTTTTCAGGACGAGAGCGTGCTCGGGCCCGCCTATGGACCGGTGAGACACGATGTCCTGCAAAATGCCGCCGACTCGGCGATGGGTGAGGCGATGTGACGCAGGCGGCGGATTTTGTCGTGCCCGGTTGCCGCCCGCGTCATCCCGCAGCCGCGAATCTCTCTCCGTACAGCTTCCCCAGGCCCTGCACGCCGTCGGCGGCGAACGCCCTGCGCTGCCGGGCAGCGCCGGTGCCCTCGCGCAGCAGTCGTGCCATTCCCTCGCGTGCGAGCGCGAGGTCCCCTGCCGCCTCGAGCCCCGGCTGCAGCACGCGGATGCACCGCTCCATCACCTCTGCCGCGGGAAGCAGCTCGGCGAGCACGGGGTCGAGCACCGTGCCACTCAGCCCGGAGTGCGCCGAGTGCATGAGCGACGCGTTCAACAACTCGGGGCCGGGAGCAGCCTCCGAGGTCGGCTTCACCGCGGCCTCGCTCTCCAGCGACTCGTCGACGACGCACGCGACGAGAGCGCGGAAGAGCGCCGCGAGCAGCACCGCAGACCATGCCTCGAGCTGCGCATCGGCGACGCGAATCTCGACCGTGGGCACGTGCGACGACAGGCGGGCGTTCCACATGATGATCGCTTGGTCCTTCATGCCGCCGACGCCGATCAGTCGTTCGAGGCGCCGATCGTAGTCGGCGCCGTCGCGGAAGATCGGGGGGCAGCCGGTGGTGGTCCAGCGCCGCTGGGCGACGTTGCGCCAGCTCTCGAACCCCGTGTCGTGTCCGCGCCAGATCGGTGAGTTGCCGGTCAGCGCCGAGAAGAGCGGAAGCCAGGTCCTCGTGACGTTGAGGGCGCGGATCCCGTCATCGTGGTCGGCGACCCCCACGTGCACGTGGAGGCCCTGGATCTGATGGTCGGCGATGACGCCGCCCATGTCTTCGACGATGCGGAGGTACCGCGGCAGGTCGGTGACCGTGGGGAAGCCGTACGCGTCGGGCGGCATGCCGACGCTCGCGATGACGACGCCGAGCCGCTCAGCCTCTGCTGCGAGTTCGCGACGGAAGCCCACGAGGGCGTTGTGCGCGGCATCCGTCGAGGTGAACACCGCCGAGGCGTGCTCGACCTGGGAGGCGAGGAACTCGCGGTGCGTGATGCGGGCCAACTCCGGGCGCGCGTGGAGGTGGTCGAACGCACCCTCCGCGACATCCGCCGGGCGAAGCGTCTCGGGGTCGAGGAAGACGAACTCCTCTTCGATGCCGAACGTGGAGACTACCGCCACCGCAGTCCCCTCCCTGAGCACGATGCAGACGCTCGAACTCTCCTCAATCGTGAGAGCGGTGTCAACCCCCCTTCCGGACGGAGGGAACATGCTGTCGAAATCCGTCACACAGCCTCGACATACTGGTGGGAGCGCGGTTCAGCCTCCCAGATCGAAGGAGCGATTCCGATGAAGACCTGATCCAGATCTACAGCAACCCCGAGTCGCGCGCCGTGTGGAATGCGTTCACGCCCGAGGAGCAGGCCGAGGGCTACGGGTTCTACGAGGCGATCAGCGCCGAGCTCGCCTCGAGCGGCGAGGTCATCGCGGCAGAGGCGCTCGCCGACATCTCGCTCGCCAAGCGCGTCACGAACGGCGGCGACGGCGCGGTCGCGAGCGACGGCCCGTTCGCCGAGACGAAGGAGCTGCTCGCCGGCTTCTACCTCGTCGACTGCGAGAGCGAGGCGCGGGCGGTCGAGATCGCCGGCCGGTTCCCCGAGGCGCAGTTCGGTCTCGTCGAGGTGCGCCCGGTACTCGAGATGGCATCGGGCCCCGACGTGTGAGAGACGTGAACCCCGATGCCTGACGCCGACGCCGTTCGGGCGCTGAGAGCCGCCGCACCATCCGCGCTCGCAGTGCTCGTGCGGCGGTACGGCGACTTCGCCGCGTGCGAAGACGCCATGCAGGAGGCGCTCATCGCCGCCGCCGAGCAGTGGCCGACGGGCGGGGTGCCCGACAGCCCGCGCGCATGGCTCGTGCGCGTGGCGTCGCGGCGGTACATCGACGAAGTGCGATCGGATGTCGCCCGTCGACGACGGGAGGCGCGCGCCGTCGAGCTCGAACCCGAGCCCGCGCACGTGACCGCCGTCGACGACACGCTCGCCCTGTTCCTGCTCTGCTGCCACCCGGCGCTCGACCGGCCGGCGCAGCTCGCCCTCACGCTCCGCGCCGTCGGCGGGCTCACGACCGCCGAGATCAGCCGTGCGATCCTGCTGCCTCAGCCCACCGTCGCCCAGCGCATCTCGCGGGCGAAGGCGCGCATCAGGGCGAGCGACGAGGGCTTCCGGATGCCGCGGCCGCCCGAGCTCGAGGCCAGGCTCGCGGCGCTCCGCCAGGTGCTGTACCTGATCTTCACCGAGGGGCATACGGCGAGCTCCGGCGATGATCTCGCACGCGTGGACCTCTCGGCCGAGGCCATCCGACTCGCCAGGCAGCTGCGGGAGGCCGACGCCGATGCCTCGGGTGAGACGACCGGCCTCCTCGCCCTCATGCTGCTCACCGATGCCCGCCGGGCGGCGCGGACCGACGCCGCGGGCGCGCTCGTGCCGCTCGACGAGCAGGACCGCTCCCGCTGGGACCGAGCCATGATCGGCGAGGGCGTCGCCCTCGTGACCGAGGTGCTCGACCGGGCACCGATCGGCCCGTACCAACTGCAGGCCGCGATCGCCGCCGTGCACGACGAGGCGCCCTCCACGGCCGGCACCGACTGGATCGAGATCCTCGGTCTCTACGAGCTGCTCGGCCGGCTCAGCCCCGGACCGATGGTCTCGCTCGGGCGGATCGTGGCGCTCGCCATGGTCGAGGGCCCCCAGGCGGGTCTCGCGGCGCTCGAGGCATCCGAGTCGTCGACCGACGGCGCACTCGCCGAACACCACCGCACGTGGGCGGTGCGCGGGCACCTGCTCGAGCTGTCGGGGGCGACGGATGCCGCGTCGCTCGCGTTCACCGAAGCGGCACGCCGCACGCTGAACGGCCCGGAACAGCGCTACCTCGCGGCGAAGAGCGAACGTCTACGCTGGAGCGGATGAGTCGCCCCCAACTCCGTGACGCGCGCCGCGATCAGCGCTCGCCCGCACGACCGCACACGTCGGGGCGCCAGCACCACCACGGTGCCATCGAGCGACCGCCGCGCCGCGCCGGCCTCGGTCTCGCGCTCGGCCTCGGCCTCGTGCTGTTCTTCGTCGGCATCCGGGTCTTCGCACCCGAGGCGCTCGGCGACCTGCTCTCGAACACCGTGCAGGACTTCTTCACGCTCTCGATCAGCGTCATCATCGAGAGCGTGCCGTTCGTCTTCCTCGGCATCCTGCTCTCGATCGGTGTGCAGGTCTGGCTGCCCGACGGATTCCTGCTGCGCCATCTGCCGAAGAACGCCGTCGTGCGACGAGTGACGCTCTCGCTGCTCGGCGTGCTGCTGCCGGTCTGCGAGTGCGGCAACGTGCCCCTCACGCGCGGCCTGATCCTCCGCGGACTCACGGTGGGGGAGTCGATGACCTTCCTCCTCGCCGCCCCCATCCTGAACCCGGTCACGATCATCACGACGTACCAGGCGTTCGGCTGGTCCGACGGCATCCTCGTCTCGCGCATCCTCGGCGGCTTCGTCATCGCGAACCTCATCGGCTGGATCTACAGCCGGCACCCGAGCCCCATGAGCCTGCTCACTCCGAAGTTCCAGGCAAGCTGCGCCCACGCCCACGACGAGGTGCCCGCCTCGCGCAGCCGGCGCAGCGTCGACATGTTCGCGAAGGAGACCGCGGCGATGATGCCGGCACTCTTCGTTGGATCTGCGATCGCCGGCCTCATCCAGGTGACGGTCTCCCGAGACGTGCTCCTGACGCTCGGCCAGAACCCGATCCTGTCGGTGTTCGCGCTCATGGCGCTCGCCTTCGTCGTCGCGATCTGCTCGAACGTCGACGCGTTCTTCATCCTCGCGTTCGGCTCGACGTTCATGCCGGGCGCGATCGTCGCCTTCCTCGTGTTCGGTCCGATGATCGACGTCAAGATGCTCGCGCTCATGCGCACGACGTTCACGGCCAAGACGCTCGTGCAGGTCACCGTCGTGGTGGGGCTCGCGAGCGCTGCCCTCGGGTTGGCGGTGAACACCCTTGCGTAGACGACTCATCGCGCGGTGGCAGGGCATCGTGCTCGCCCTCGTCGGCATCGTCGCCACGGTATGGCTCGCGCTGACCGATCAGCTCGGCCTGTACATCAACCCGGCCTCGTCGTGGTTCGCGATCCTCATGGCGATCATCGGTGCCGTGTTCGTGGTCGCCGCGTTCGCCTGGCCGCCGCTCGACGACGAACATGCGAGCGAGTCGGATGTCTCGACGCCGACGCCGACGCCGACGCCGACGCCGACGCCCCACGCCCGCGCGCGCGTCCGCGGTACGCGGCCCGAACCCGCGCACGAGCACGCACCGTCGGCACCGCCCGGCAGGATCCGCACGGCGCAGACCGCGTTCATCATCGTGGGCGCGACCGTGGCACTTCTCGTGCTCCCGCCAGCGACGCTGACCTCGGCCGTCGCATCCCAGCGCAGCATCAACAGCGAGGCATCGGCGATCGATCGGGACGGCGCCGCCCTCGTCGGCGGCGACACCTCGAGCTTCACCGTGAAGGACTGGGCCGTCCTCCTCCGACAGAACCCCGATGTCGACACCTACACCGGCACCCCCGTCGACGTCAGCGGGTTCGTGCTCGCATCGACCGAGGATTCCGAGAACGTCTTCTACATCACGAGGTTCGTCGTGACGCACTGCGCCATCGATGCCCAGCCGGTCGGGGTACCGGTCTACCTTCCCGGATGGGAGGAGGAGTACGACGCGGATCAGTGGGTCGAGGCATCCGGAGCGCTGACCGCGAACCCGGCCGGGTCCGCGACCGATCCGCTCGTGCTGGTGCCCGATGAACTCGATCGCATCGAGGAACCGAGTGACCCCTATGTCTTCTGACGAGTTGCTCCCCGCTGAGCCCGGTGCTGGATCCGGAGCGCGGGGCACGAGCGCATTCGCCAGGCGGCTCGCCGGCAGCATCGCGGTGCTCGCGCTGGCGGTCGGATGGCTCGCGTTCGCGAACATCGCCCAGGGACCGCGGCTGAACGACGCGCAACTCGACGTGCAGCGCACGACCGTGCTCGCAGGCCAGAAGCTGACCCTCGAGGTGAACCAGTCCGTCGCATCGCTCGATGAGGCCGGCATCGTGATCGA
Organism: Agromyces sp. Root1464; assembly: GCF_001427265.1. NCBI lineage: Bacteria > Bacillati > Actinomycetota > Actinomycetes > Micrococcales > Microbacteriaceae > Agromyces > Agromyces sp. Root1464. The sequence continues at coordinate 1,635,571 of NZ_LMFU01000002.1, read as the reverse complement.
ACCCGAGGCGGCCGTGACCGCCGAGATCGACGATCGCACGATCACGCTCACCTTCGACGCACCGCTCGCCCACGCGACCGACTACACCGTGCGCGTTCCCGGGGTCGTCGGTGCGGTGCAGCCCACGCCGGCGACGCTCGAATACGAGTTCACGACGCCGGGGACCGACCTGTACACGCTCATCCGCCGCAGCGACCGGGGCGAGCCCGACGTCGTGCAGCGCAAGCCGCTCGACGGCGGCGAACCCGAGACCGTGTTCGAAGCGCCGCGCATCCAGGAGTTCGCGCACTCCGGCGACCTGCTGCTCGCCGTGACCATCGAGGACGACGGATCGAACCTGCTCTTCGTCACCGACATGCGCCAGGGAGAGCCGCAGCAGTTCGGAATCCCCAGGGGCGCGTCGATCCGCGATCTCGCGGTCTCGACCACGAACCCGCTCGCCGCCCTGGTGCTCAGCTCGCCCGAGATCGACGGCGTGCGCGATTTCGACCGCGAGCTCATCGCGATCGACCTCTCGACGAACGGCGGCATGGAGCTGCTGCCGGTGCTCGGCCTCGACGGCGAGAAGTCGCACGTCTCGTCGTGGATGTTCGTTCCCGGCACGACCTCCGTCGTGGTGCAGGACTTCGAGCAGTCGGTCTTCGTCGTCGACGTCATCGCGAAGCAGCAGCCGTCGCCGCTCGGCGTGCACACCGAGCTGCGCGGCTTCGTGCCGGGCACGACCCAGCTCATCGTCGCCGACCCCGATCGCGGCGTGCGCTTCGACCTGGCCGACGGAAGCTCCACGACGCTCGAGCTCGCCTCGGCCGACATCGCGGATCACGTCTACCCGGGCCCGATCACGATGCTCGATGGACGCTCGCGGTACCTCATCTCGCTCGTCGCGGCGACCGTGGAGGGCGATCGCAACGTGCGCAGCTCCGTCCTCGCCGAGGTCGACGACGACGGTGAGCTGCGAGAGGTGTTCGCGCCGGCCGATGAGGCGAGCCTGATCCGCGAGTACTGCGTCTCGCCGAACGCCCAGTTCGTGGCCGTCGCCCAGTCTCCCCAGGCGGGAACGGTCGACGGGTACCGCGAGAATCCCGGCTTCACCGAGATGATGACCACGGTGGTCGAGATCGCGACCGGCCGCACGGTGATGAGCGCGGTCGGCGGCTTCTCGGAGTGGTGCAGCGACTGAACCCCGGAGCTCGGGGAGACGACTGAAGCGGCTGGAGCTCGGTACGAGCGAGGCCGGTCAGCGCACCAGCAGGCCCGCGACGTTCGCCACGAGGCTCGAGATCACCGACAGTGCGACGAGCCCGCCCGTCACGATCCACGCGGTGCGCTTGTGCTCGTGGTACCCCTCGAGCTCGCGACCCTCGCGGTCGCGCTGCGAACCGGTCAGCACGAGCAGCAGGTCGACGAGCACCCACACGCCGAGGCCGCCGAGCGTCAGGAGCTTCGCGATCGCCGTGCCGATCTTGCCGAGGTAGAAGCGGTCGGCTCCCCAGAAGCCGAGCAGCAGCGCGAACAGCCAGGTCGCGACGAAGGTGCGACCCGTGGTGCGGTACGGCTCGTACGAGAACTGCGGCCCGGGCGCCGCGGCGTACCCGGGCGGGAGCGGCGCGGTCGTCTGCTCCTGCAGGGGGGCGTAGCCCGGAGGGGCGGGCAGCGTGTAGGACGGGAACTCCGACGGCGCGGCGGGCGGCGGCGGGAACGCGCCCGGGGCGGCGATGGGATACGCAGGAGCGGCCGGAGGCGCAGCGGCTGCGGGGGGCTGCGGTGCCGGGGAGCCCATCGGCCGAGCCGTCGTCGACTCGTCGATGTCGTCGAAGGCGGGGGCCGCACCGAAAGCGGGGATCGGAGGTCCGCCGAGCGGGGTCGACGCGGTCGAGGGGGCGAACGGGGCGCCCGGTGCTGCGGGCGGCGTCAGGGCCGCGCCGGGCGAGGGCGAGGGCGCGGGCAAGGGGTTCGGCGCGGCATCCGCAGCTTTCGCGGCAGTGTGGGGAGTCCAGGCGGTGCCGTCCCAGTAGCGCAGCAGCGCGGTATCGGATTCGTCGTCGTACCAACCGGCTTCAAGCGACACGTTCGCTCCTCTCCTTCTTCTGCTGTCGAATGGCGCGCACCGAGAGCTGCACCGCGGCGATCACGACGAGGGCCGCGAACAGCCAGGTCGACACCGCCGGCGACATCAAGTGCGCGAGGGCCACGCCACCGAACGATGCCGCCGTCGCCGCGACGCCGGCGATGACGCCCGCGCGCAGGTCGACGATGCCCCCGCGGGCGTTCGTGATGGTGCCGCTGATCGCGGTGGGGATCATCACGGCGAGCGACGTGCCCTTTGCGACGAGGTCGCTCATGCCGAAGAAGAGCATGAACGCGGGCACCATGACGAGACCGCCGCCGATGCCGAAGAGACCGGATGCCACGCCGATGACGAGTCCGATCGCGACCATGCCGATGATCGTGAGCGCGTCGAGCTCGAGCTGCATCGCGGCGCGCTCGGGCACGAAGAGCAGCATGCGCACCGCGACGGCGACGAGAAGGGCGATGAACATCCAGCGCAGCCAGCCGAGCGGGAGACGACGCAGCAGTCGCGCGCCGACCCACGAGCCGATGATGCCGCCCGCGGCGACGAAGAGTGCGGGGATCAGGGCGACCTCGCCGTTGAGGAAGTAGGTGATGGCACCCACGATGGCCGTCGGCACGATCGCAGCCAGCGACGTGGCCGAGGCGCGGCGCTGGTCCATGCCGGCGAACATCACGAACAACGGAACCATGAGGATGCCGCCGCCGACGCCGAAGGCACCCGAGAGCAGGCCGCCGACCGCGCCGATGACGGCGAGACGCACCCATCCGGCGCGCCGATCGGTCTCGGCAGGAGCGGAGTCGGCGGAAGTCACCCGCCTACTGTACTGGCGCGACCGCGGCCGATACCGGCGCGACTACGCCGCGCGGTCGACCTGTGCCGTGGCCAGGGCGGGCTCGGGTGCGTGCGCGACGGGGTCGTGCCGGGCGACGACGGGCGCCGCGGCATCCGCCAAGCGTTCGGGGACCAGCTCGACCAAGCGTTCGGGGACGAGTTCGACCAGCGCCGCCGCGACGAGCCCGGCCCGCCGGACACCGCGGGCGAGCACGACGACGAGCACGCCGAGCACCGCGCCGGCCGTGTTCATCACGAGGTCGCGAGGATCGGAGATGCGCGTGGGCTCCGGCACCTGCACGAGCTCGATGACGACGGTGAACGCGAAGCCCGCGAGCATCGCGAGCACCCAGCGCCGGCGGGGGATGAGGAGCGCCGCCAGCACGCCGACCGGCAGGAAGATCGCCACGTTGAAGGCGATCTCGGAGAGGTAGCCGGTGGTCCACGTGACGGGAGCCGTCCAGGCATCGGGATTCAGGATGCCGCCCTCGAGCTGATGCCCGGCCGTGCGCCACGGCGCGGGACCGATCGTCGCCCAGAGCACCGCTGCTGCGTACGCAGCAGCGACGAGACCGAGGGGGCGGCGGTTCATGCCCCGATTCTCCACCCATTTGCTGCGAGCACTCTGACATCTCGCCGGGTTTCCTCGATGGCGATGAATTTCGGCACAAGGACTTCCAATGTCACGATTCGGTCGCGTAGCCTGTGAACCTGAACGTCACCCGATAGGGTATGTTCACTGATTCCTCCATCAAGCGGGCACTCGCCCGTGCCTCCACCCGATTGCCCGGAGGCGGACCGATCCGCGTGGCATGACCCGATACGAGACGGCGGATGCCTGAGCGCACTCCCGCCCCTCGCCCCCCGCTCCGTCGGCAACCCGCCGCGCGGGGCAGCGATCGACCGTCGATCGCATCGGGCCGCACCAGCAGCCCATAGGACAGAAGGACAGCAGTATGGCAACCGGAACCGTCAAGTGGTTCAACGCCGAAAAGGGCTTCGGCTTCATCGCTCCCGACGACGGCTCGGCCGACGTCTTCGCGCACTTCAGCGCCATCTCGGGCAACGGCTACCGTTCGCTCGAAGAGGGCCAGAAGGTCGAATTCGAGGTCGCACAGGGCCCGAAGGGTCTGCAGGCCGAGAACATCCGCGGCCTCTAGGCCGAGGCGCACCACTCGAACGCCCCCGCAGCGCAGGCTGCGGGGGCGTTCGTCATGCCCGGCGCGCGTCGTGCCGGGTCCGGGCGCGGCGCGGCCCAGTGCGCAACCCCTCGCCGCATCGGCCGAGCGTGCGTACCGTGTTGCGCATGGGTGCTGACGACGTCGAGCGGCCGGGTGCCGAAGAGTGGGTGCCGGCCGAGGGCGGACTCGACGAACTCCGGGTCGCCGCAGCATCCTGTCGCGGCTGCGAGCTCTGGCGGGACGCCACGCAGGTCGTCTTCTCGCGCGGACGCGACACCGCGTCGATGATGATCGTCGGTGAGCAACCGGGCGATCGCGAGGATGTCGAGGGCGAGCCCTTCGTCGGTCCGGCCGGACGGGTGCTCGCCGATGCCGTCGACGCTGCCGGCATCCCTCGTGATCGCGTGTACGTGACGAACGCCGTCAAGCACTTCCGGTTCGAGCGTCGCGGCAAGCGACGCATCCACGAGAAGCCGGCCGTCGCCCACATCGTCGCGTGCCATCCCTGGCTCGAGGCGGAGTTCGAGGCGGTGGACCCGGCCGTCGTCGTGGCGCTCGGCGCGACGGCCGCTCGAGCGGTGCTCGGACGAACGGTGCGCATCGGGCAGGTACGGGGCCGGGTGCTGCCGCCCGACCCCACGGCGCCGCCGTCGGCGCTCCCCGCCCCGACCGTCGTCACGACGCACCCGTCGGCGCTGCTCCGCATCGATGATGCCGCCGACCGCGAGGCGGCATTCGCACGCCTCGTCGAGGACCTCCGCACCGCGGCATCCGTGGCCTGGTGAAGTGGCTCGGCCGACGGATCTGGGCACGACTTCGAACGCATCTGGAGATTTCCCAGCGCTTGCACATGAGAAGCGACTAGGGTGGAGTCATCTGCAGTGGGGTTCTCTCCCACGTGACACGGCTGGGAAGCCGATGACCAGTCGGGACGAAGCAACATCTCTCACGCCGAAGCACTCGGTGCGATGACGGCGACGAAGCCCCGCACCGGTTCCTCCCGCAGGTCACTGATCGCGGCGTCTCGCACGCCGGGCCGTTTCGTCTCGTACCCGGGCACGAACTCCATGCGACTTGCTCGCACCACCAACTTCCGGCGGCGGACGTCGCCGTCGGAACCCTGCACGGCCTGAGGCCGTGCACGTCGCAGCCGCTTCGGCGGCTCGGCTTTACAGAAGGAAAAGAATATGGCTACCGGAACCGTCAAGTGGTTCAACGCCGACAAGGGCTTCGGCTTCATCGCTCCTGACGACGGCTCGGCCGACGTCTTCGCGCACTTCAGCGCGATCGCATCGGGCGGCTACCGCTCGCTCGAGGAGAACCAGAAGGTCGAATTCGAGACCGCCCGCGGCCCCAAGGGCCTGCAGGCTGAGAACATCACGGTCATTTCGTAAGTTCTCGCATCCCTTTCGATCGGGTGCCGGTGCGCTGAGCGCGCTGGCACCCGATCCACGAGCGGATGTCGCGGCAGCCGCCTCTTCGTGAGGCAGGCGCCGCGGCATCCGCTCTGTGCATTTCCGGGGGTTCGTGCTCTGCCGGTCGACTCGGCACTCCTGCCTCTTTCGACACCCGTCCGGAGCTTCTTCAAAGCTTGGATCCCTAGGCTCGACTCGTCGAACAACCCCGATCGATCCCGGTCGGCCCCGAAGAAGGAGCCCCCAATGCAGTGCCCCACCGACGGAACCGTGCTCGTGATGAGCGAACGCAGCGGCATCGAGATCGACTACTGCCCGACGTGTCGCGGCGTGTGGCTCGACCGGGGCGAACTCGACAAGATCGTCGAGCGCGCGGCGCGCGAGTTCTCGGCTCCCACCCAGGCCGCACCTGCTCCGCCCGCTCCGCCGACGCAGCCGCAGGCGCCGGCCTACGGCCAGCCGTCGTACCAGCAGTCCGGGTACGACAACCGCGGTGACAACCGGGGGTACGACAACCGCGGGTACGGCGACCAGGGCTACCGCAAGAAGAAGAAGGAGAGCTGGCTCTCCGAGCTCTTCGACTGATCCCGGCGGACCGACTCGTCAACCCGCTGTCGGCCGCGAACGGCCGGCATTAGCATCGCGCCATGAACGCGCTCGACGCGGAGCTCCCGGAGCTCGACTCGCTCGACGAACTCGATGCGCTCGTCGGGCGGATGCCCGGACTCCACGTGCGGTATTCCGAGGGATTCGAGCATGATCGCGACGAGGCGAGCATCGACACCGAGAGCGGACTCGAGCTGCCAGGGCTGTCGGTGAATCCGCTCGACCCGCAGCCGTGGTGGACTCGCGAGCGCGCCGACTGGCTCGCGAGGCAGCTCTGCCAGTACAAGCACCTGCGTGAGCGGAACCCCGAGCGGTTCGCCTGGGTGCTGCGCGGGCGCATCGTCGGCAGGGGCCCGGACTCGGAGCCGCTGCTCGCCGACGTCGAGCCCGTCGTGCGGCTGTCCGACGCGTTGCTCGACGAGGCGAAGGCGAGATATCGCACTCGGTTCGATGCGGGCCGGGGGCCGGAATAGGGCGCGCGGTCCGCGAGTGCTCGCGCGTGTTCGCGCCTCAATCGCGCCGGATTCGACTCGCGACAGTCTTGGCACTCGCAAGAGGAGAGTGCTAATCTGGACGTAGTTGAGTCGAAGGGGCTCAACTCCAGAATCTGCCGCTTCGGCGGCGACAGGGAGGAGAAGTCATGGCCATGATGTGGGACCCGTTCCGTGAGCTCGACCGCCTCGCTGCGGACATGCTCGATTCGCGACAGGGGCCGCGGGTGATGCCGATCGACCTGCACCGCGATGGCGACCACTACGTGCTCGCCGCAGACCTGCCGGGCGTCGACCCCGGCTCGGTCGACGTGGACGTCGACGGTCAGCTGCTCACGATCCGCGCCGAGCGCACGCTGCGCGCCAACGGCGAGGTCAAGTGGCTCGCGCACGAGCGACCGAGCGGTTCGTTCCTTCGCCAGATCACCCTCGGCGAGGGCATCGACACCGCCGGCATCAGCGCGCACTACGACAACGGCGTGCTGAGCGTGATCATCCCGATGAGCGAGCGCGCGAAGCCCCGCAAGGTCGAGGTGATGAGCTCGCCGAACTCCGAGCAGCAACAGGTGACCGCGGGCTCGTCGAGCTGACGCTCGCGAGGAGCCGACACGGCACCACGGGAGGCCCGCTCGCCGAATGGCGGGCGGGCCTCCGTCGTGCGCGCGCCGGATTCACGCCGTCCGGCGGATCGGTCGGTCGGCCGTGAGCGCGCCGGCCGTGGGCACGTCGGCCGTGAGCATGTCGGCGAAGAGATCGAGGTAGTCGCGGGCCATCCGGGCGTCGGTGAAGCGGGCCTGCGCCCGCGCCCGGCACACCGTCCGGTCGAGCGCGGCGGCGTCGACGAGTGCGGACGCGAGTTCGTCGATCCCGGATCGGACGAAGCCGGTCGCGCCGTCGTCGACGAGTTCGGGAACCGAGCCGCGCGGCGTCGCCACCACGGGAGTGCCGGTGGCCAGCGATTCGATCATCACGAGGCCGAAGGGCTCGTCCCATTGGATCGGGTTGACGAGCGCGCACGACTCGCCCATGAGCGCGCACGTCTCGGCGGTCGACAGCTCGCCGATGTACTCCGCGTTCCGGCCGAGCAGTGGGCGCACGGCCTCGGCGAAGTACGCCTGCTCGGCCGGCTCCCGCATCTTCGCGGCGATGCGGAGCGGAATGCCGGCGCGCTCCGCCACGCGGATCGCCTCGACGACGCCCTTCGTGGGGTTCATCCGGCCGACGAAGCAGGCGCTGCTGCCGCCCGGCCCCATCGGCACGTCGGTGACGCGGATGCCGTGGTGGATGACGCGCGCGATGCGCACCGAGCCGGCGGTCGAGGCGTGGTGGTGGGAGATGGCGACGAACGCCATGTCGGGCGACGCGGCGCCGTACAGCTCCTGCACGAGCGGGATGAACGGTCCGTGCGCGATCGTGACGACCGGTGCCATGGCGGCCGTGCGGGCCAGGATCGGGCCCGCGAGCGTGTTGTCGACGATGACGTCGACGTCGTCCAACTGCGCGTAGGCGCGAATGAGGTGCCGCATCTCGTGCGTCGTGAGGCCCATCGTGTCGGAGCCCGAGGGAGGGAAGCCGGGCAGGCGCTCGACCGGCGAGGTGCTGTCACCGGATGCCGCGAGCACGACGTCGTGGCCGGTGCGAACGATCGCCCGGGCCAGTGTGTCGATGAACGACTCGATGCCGCCGTACGCCGGTGGCGGCACGGGGATCCACGGTGGGGCGATGATGCCGATTCGCATGGGACACCTCCAGTTCAGGCGCGGGAGGGACCGCGCGGGGCCGTATGCAGGGTGATGTGGTCGGGCAGCCCCGTCACCGAGGTGTCGTCGCCGCCGAAATCGAGGGACACCCGTGTACCGGCGAACGGCACGTTCACGAGGTGGACGTCGCCGAACTCGGGCGGGATCGCCGGAGCGAGCCAGAGCTCGCCCGTGGGCACGGAGGGATCGAGCCGCAGCATGCTGCGCAGCAGGAGGAACGGCGCGGCGGCGGCCCACGCCTGCGGCGAGCACGACGCCGGGTAGACGACGGGCTCCGCGTACTGCCCGCGATCGAACCCGCAGAAGAGCTCGGGCAGTCGGCCGCCGAAGTGGGTCGCCGCGTCGAGCAGCCCGACGATGACGCGGTGCGCCTCCTCGACGAAGCCGTAGCGCATGAGGCCGGCGGCGACGATCGCGCTGTCGTGCGGCCAGACCGAGCCGTTGTGATAGCTCGCGGGGTTGTAGGCGCCCATGTCGGAGGCGAGCGTGCGCACGCCCCAGCCGGTGAACATCGTGTCCGACAGCAGCAGCTCGGCCACCGCCGCGGCCTTGTCGTCGTCGACGATGCCGCTCCACAGGCAGTGGCCCATGTTCGAGGTGCAGGCGTCGACCGGTCGCTTGTCGCGGTCGAGCGCGACGGCGAAGCACCGGCGTTCCGGGATCCAGAACCGCTCGTTGAAGCGCGCCTTCAGCTCGGTGGCCTTCGCGTTCCACCGGTCGCTGCCGGCGTCGTCGCCACGCGCTGCGGCGATCGTCGCCCGGGCGCGGTAAGCGGCGTACACGTAGCCCTGCACCTCGCAGAGCGCGATCGGCGCCGTCGCGAGGGTGCCGTCGGCGAAGTTGATGCCGTCCCACGAGTCCTTCCAGCCCTGGTTGATCAGGCCGAAGTCGTTGAGCCGTGCGTACTCGACGAATCCGTCGCCGTCGCGATCGCCGTCACGTTCGATCCACTCGAGGGCACGGTCGGCCGCCGCGATGAGTTCTTCGGTGTCGTCGTCGTCGGGCAGTGCGCCCCAGGCCGCGAGCTCGCCGAGCAGGAAGACGAACAGCGGCGTGGCGTCGATCGAGCCGTAGTAGACCGATTCGCCGCCGAGGGCGAGGTTCGTGGTGGCGCCGAGGCGCACCTCGTGCAGGATCCGGCCGGGTTGCTCCTCGGACGCCGGGTCGGACTTCGAGCCCTGGAGCTCTGCGAGGGTCTGCAGCGTGCCGACGGCGAGCGTCGGGTCGAGGCCGAGCGTCATGTACGAGGCGAGCAGCGAGTCGCGCCCGAACAGCGCCATGAACCACGGCACGCCGGCGGCGACCACCGCCCGCTCGGGATGACGGGGATCGAAGATCCGGAGGGAACCGAGGTCTCGTTGACTCTGCAGCATGATGCGCTCGACGTCGTCGTCGCCGAACGTCGGCACCCACATCGACGACTGCCACTGGGTGAGCCGGCGGGCCGGACTCGACTCGTGCAGGGGAGCCCCGACGGGGTCGAGTTCGACCTCTTCTCCGTGGAGCGTCGGCGTGATCGTGATGCGCTGGGTCCAGGATCCGTGCGGAGGCAGGCCGACCTCGAACACGAGTCGAGGGGCGTCGACGGATGCCTCGGCGGCGGTGACGACCACCCCGAGTCGATCGGGTGCGTTCGCCGACTCGGCGCGCAGCCGGCCGTCCGGGCCGGCGGCGAGCGGGTGGGCGGCGCCGCCGGCCCGTTCCTCCTTCACCTCGAAGATGTCGGCGAAGTCGGCCTCGAGGGCGAGTTCCACCCGGCAGGTCATCGGCACGCGCGAGTAGTTGCGGATGGTGATCTCCTCGCGGAGCCCGCAGTCGATCCGGCGGTCGCGCTCGACGGTGAGCGGGGTGTCGGCTCGACCGGGGAGGTGCCCGGCGCGTCCGACGACGAGCGCCCGGAAGGGCTCGGGCGTCATCGCCGAGAGGGGTTCGATGGGAGCGCCGTCGATGAGGAGAGTCGAGCGCGACACGAGCCGGGTGTCGCGGAAGAACATCCCATGCGGGAGTTCGGGAACGATGTCGCCGTTCGCGTGCGAGACGCAGAACGACGAGCCCTCGACGATCGTGATGGCGCCGGCTCCCGCCGGCTGAGCAAGCGTGTCCGTGTTCCAGCCCGTCATGAGACCGCCCTTCGGGTGAGCGACTGACCGGCGCCATGCTCGCAACGGCGCCGGTCGCATGGATTCTCACCGTACGCACGGACGGACCCGGCCACGAGGGGATTGACAGCGGCGCCGTGATGCGTGAGCGCGCGACGGCGGAGCGCGGTCGAGGACCACGCTCCGCCGCTCCGTCCGGCGGATCAGCCCGTCAGTTGCTCAGGCGAGCGCCTCGATCACCTGCTGCGCCACCGATGCGCTCGACTGCGGGTTCTGCCCGCTGACCAGGTTGCCGTCGACGACCACGTGATCGCTCCAGGGCGCGGCCGAGTCGATGACGAGGCCCGCATCGCGCAGCGCGGACTCGACCCACCAAGGCGTGTTCTCGCCGGTGCCGCCGGTTCGCTCCTCCTCGTCGGTGAAGACCGTGAGGCGCCGGCCCGCGAACGCGTTCGAGCCGTCGGCGCGCTTCGCCGAGAGCAGGGCGGCGGGCCCGTGGCAGAACGGGGCGATGATGGTGCCCGCGTCGTTCGCAGCGACGAGCACGCGGCCGACGTTCGCGTCGAACGCGAGGTCGGTCATGGGGCCATGGCCGCCGGGCAGCACGATCGCGGCGTAGTCGGACGCATCGACGTCGGCGACGGGAATCGCCGCCGCGAGGTCTGCGGCGATGGCGTCGAGGTAGGCCGAGAGTTCGGCGGCCTGGGCCTCGCCGCCGGTCTGCGCGGGGTCGAGGCTGCCGGCGTCGACCGGTGGGGTGACGCCGCCCGGCGTGGCGATCGTGACCTCGTGGCCGGCGGCCACGAGGTCGCGATGGGCGGTCACGAGCTCTTCGGCCCAGAATCCGGTCGGATACTGCGTGCCGTCCTTCATCGTGAGCGAATTCGCGCCGGTGACGATCATGAGGATGCTGCTCATCGGGGGTTCCCTTTCGGTGCTGGTGCTGGTGCTGGTGCTGGTGCTTGTATTGGTGTTTGGTGCCGCGCCTCAGGCGGCGTGGAACTCGGCGGGGTGCGGGCCCGTGCGGCCGTCGCGCTCGAGCATGTCGATCACCGCGAGTTCGTCGGCCGCCAGCTCGAAGCCGAAGACGTCGAGGTTCTCGGCGATGCGGCTCGGCGTCACGGACTTCGGGATCACGACGCGCCCCTGCTGCAGATGCCAGCGCAGCACGACCTGCGCGGGCGTCACCCCGTGACGTGCGGCGACGTCGACGACGGATGCCTCGCCGAGCACGGCGCCCTGCGCGAGCGGGCTCCAGGCCTCGGTGACGATGCCGTGCCGCTCGTTCGCCGCGACCGTTGCCCGGTTCTGGAGTGCGGGATGCAGCTCGACCTGGTTCACCGCGGGCACGACGGTGCTCGAGGCGAGGAGGCGGTCGAGGTGCTCGGGTTCGAAGTTCGAGACGCCGATCGCCCGCACACGTCCGTCGGCGTAGAGCCGCTCGAGTGCTCGCCAGGTGTCGAGGTAGAGCCCGCGCTCCGGCGTCGGCCAGTGGATCAGCGAGAGGTCGAGCTGCTCGAGCCCGAGCTTCGCGAGGCTGTCGTCGAACGCGCGCAGCGCCCGGTCGTAGCCCTGGTCGGAGTTCCAGATCTTCGTCGTGATGAAGAGGTCGTCACGGGCGATGCCGGCATCGGCGATGGCCCGGCCGACGCCCGCCTCGTTGCCGTAGATCGCGGCAGTGTCGATGCTGCGGTATCCGGCGTCGAGCGCGGTGGCGACCGCGGACGTCGTCTCGTCGTCGGGCACCTGGTAGACGCCGAAGCCGAGCTGCGGCATCCGCACGCCGTTGTTGAGGGTGATGGCGGGCACGGCGGTGGTGAGGTCGGTCATGGTCTCGCTTTCGGTGTTCGGAGAGTGGGGGTTCAGGCCGCGGTTGCCGCGGTGGATCCGGTGTCGAGGAGCACGGGGCCCGAGGCATCCGCTCGGGGGAGTCGCCGCGCGGTCACGGCGGCGACGACCATGACGGCGAGCGCCACGGCGGTGATGATCGCGCCCACCCAGATGGGCGAGGTGTAGCCGAGGCCTGCGGCGATCGTGAGTCCGCCGGTCCAGGCGCCGAGCGCGTTGCCGAGGTTGAAGGCGGCGATGTTCGCCCCCGATGCGAGCGTCGGAGCGCCCTCGGCGAAGCGCATCACGCGGCTCTGCAGGGCGGGCACCGTGCCGAAACCGAAGCCGCCCATCGCGGTCAGGAGCACCACCGTGGCGACGGGGTTCGGAGCGAGCCAGGCGAAGAGCACGAGCACGACGAGCAGCGCCGAGATGAAGCCCAGCAGGGTGCCGTCGATCGAGCGATCGGCGAGGCGTCCGCCGATCCAGTTGCCGACGACGAGGCCGGCACCGAAGAGCACGAGGAGCCACGGCACGGCGCTCGAGGCGAATCCGCTCACCTCGGTGAGCGTGTACGCGATGTAGGTGAACGCGCCGAACATGCCGCCGAAACCGAGCACGGTCACGGCGAGCGAGAGCCACACTTGACCCGAGCGGAACGCCGTGAGTTCACGGCGGAGGCTCGGTGCCGGGCCGTCGGTGCGGAGGTTCGGCACGAGCGTCGCGATGCCGATGAGCGCGATCACGCCGATGGCCGAGATCGCCCAGAAGGTCGATCGCCAGCCGAACTCCTGGCCGAGGAACGTGCCGAACGGCACGCCGAGCACGTTGGCCGCGGTGAGGCCGGTGAACATGATCGCGATCGCGCCGGCCGCCTTCTCGGGGGCGACGAGGCCTGCGGCGACCACCGAACCGATGCCGAAGAAGGCGCCGTGGCAGAGCGCCGCGATGACGCGGCCGGTCATCATGAGTTCGTAGGTGGGCGCCATGGCCGAGATCGCGTTGCCCGCGATGAAGAGCACGAGGAGGCCCGCGAGCACCGGCTTGCGGGGGAGGCGGGTCGTGGCGGCCGTCAGGCCGAGGGCGCCGACCACGACCGCGAGCGCGTAGCCCGAGATCAGCCAGCCGGCGGCGGCCTCGGTGACGCCGAAGTCGGCTGCGACCTCGGGCAGCAGGCCCATGATCACGAACTCGGTGAGCCCGATGCCGAAGCCCCCGATGGCGAGGGCGATGAGACCGAGGGGCATTGGTAGTTCTCCTGTTAGACTCGGACGAATAGTTGCAGACGCGCTCTATTGCGCGGCAAGGATTAATACTTGCATGCGCAATTAGAAAGCGCAAGCAACTATCTGAGTCGAGGAGGAGACATGGGCATCGCCGACGACGCCGTCGAGGTGCGCGCGCAGGGCTGGCGCACGCTCGCCGCACTGCACGGACTCATCGAGGCCGAGCTCGAGCGGGCGCTCGCGGCATCCGTCGACCTCTCCGTCGTGGAGTACACAGTGCTCGACGCACTCAATCGCCAAGACGGCTGGCACATGCGCATGCAGCAGCTCGCCCGCGCCGCGGCGCTCAGCCCGAGCGCGACGACGCGGCTCGTGAACCGCCTCGAAGACCGGGCGCTGCTCACGCGCATCCTCTGCGCCGACGACCGGCGCGGCATCTACACCGAGCTCACTGCTGCGGGCCGAGCGCTCTACGAGCAGGCGCGGCCGATCCACGACGAGACGCTCGAGCGGGTGCTCGCCGAAGCGGGGGAGCAGCCCGAGCTCTCACCTGTCGTGGAGGCGCTGCACGGCGTGGCGCTGCCGGCTGTGCACTCCTGAGCTGAGCGGTCAGGCTGCGTTCGCCGAGATGTTCACCAGCCAGGTCACGCCGTAGCCGTCGGTGCACATGCCGAACGCGTCGCCCCAGGGCGCCACCTCCAGTGGCACGATCTCACTGCCGCTCGCGAGCAGCTTCTCCCAGTAGCCGCGGAGCACGGCGTCGTCGTCGGGCCCGCCCGAGAGCGAGATCGAGATCGGCCCGCCGGTTCCGGGGTCGCCCATCGAACTGGGCGTGTCCGCGCCCATCAGCACGATGCCGCCGTCGCCTTCGAGCTGGCCGTGCATGAGCTTGTCGGCGTCGGCCGGATCGTCGGCCTGGCCGAACTCGGCGAAGGTGCTCGTCGTGAGCTCGCCGCCGAAGACCGAATGATAGAACTCCAGCGCTTCCCTCGCGTTGCCGGCGAAGTTGACGTACGGGTTGAGCGTGACCATGATCCGAACCCTTTCGATCTGTCGAGGCTGTCGAAGCCGATACTGGTCGCTCGTGCGATCGACGGCAACCCCCTGCGGGTGGTGGTGCAGCCACGCGACCGGCTGTGCTGCTCACGCCCCAGCTGGAGCCGGCCGCTGCGTCTTGGCCGCGGCGGGGTCTTGACAGCCGCTGCAGGGCGTCGTATCTTTTAATCAATCAAATGGTTGATCAACGAATGAGTTGGGAATAGGCGAATGATCATCGATCCGGGTGCAGACGATCGGCTCGACCGTGCCTTCATGGCGCTGGCCGACCCGGTGCGCCGCGGCATCATCGCGCGCCTCAGCCGAGGGCCGGCCACGGTCAACGAGCTCGCCGAACCGTTCGCGATCACCAAGCAGGCCGTCTCGAAGCACATCCAGGTGCTCGAGCACGCGGGGCTCGTCACGCGTACGCGTGACGCGCAGCGCCGCCCAGTGCACCTCGACCCGGCCCAGCTCGAAGCGCTCACCGCGTGGATCGACCGCTACCGGCTGATCCACGAGCAGCAGTTCCGTTCACTGGACGCGCTGCTCGCCCAAGACCCCGGCGCCCACGCCGAGGCATCCGTCGCCCTCCATGCGCCGAGCGCGCATGCCGGCGACCCCGCTGAGCCCGGCGCGGCAGCCGGGCACGCCAGAGAAGAGAACTGAAATGACGAACCCCGTCACCATCACCGCACCCGAAGGCCTGCCCTTCATCGAGATCGAGCGAGAGTTCGATGCCCCCGTCGCCACCGTCTTCAACGCGCACCGCGACCCCGAGCTCGTCAAGCGCTGGCTCGGACCCAACGGCTACGACATGCAGGTCGAGCGCTGGGACTTCGTGCCGCAGGGCGGATACCGCTACGTGCACGTCGACGCCGACGGCGAGAAATACGCCTTCAACGGCACCTTCCACTCGGTGCGCGAGAACGAGTTCGCGGTGCAGACCTTCGAGTACGAGGGCTTCCCCGATGTCGTCGCCGTCGAGTCGATCGCGTTCGAAGACCTCGGCGGCGGGCGCACGCTGCTCCGCATCCACTCCACCTACCCGAGCCTCGAGGCCCGCGACGGCATGGTCCAGAGCAACATGGAGCTGGGTGTCCGCGAGGGCTACGAGCGCCTCGACGGTGTGCTCGCCGCCTGACGGCTCCACCGACTCCGCCACCACGAACACCGCACCGAACGGAGCATCCTCATGGACTGGACACTGGAAGTCGTCATCGTCCCGGTGAGCGACCTCGACCGCTCGATCGCGTTCTATCGCGACCAGGTCGGATTCGACCTCGACCACGACACGCGCAACGGCGACATGCACATCGCGCAGCTGACGCCCCGCGGCTCGGGCTGCTCGATCGTGATCGGCTCGCTGCCCTCGCAGAACGCCATGGCGCCCGGGTCGCTCCACGGCGTGCAGCTCGTCGTCGCCGACGCAGCGGCAGCTCGCGACGAGTTGATCTCGCGCGGCGTCGAGGCGAGTGAGATCACCGTCTTCGACGAGCGCGACGGCGGTACCTTCTTCGGCTTCGCCGACCCCGACGGCAACACCTGGGCGGTGCAGCAGATCAAGGCCCGCGGCGAGCAGCCACTCATCCCGGTGGAGGCGCGCCAGCGCTTCGGCGCCGAGCAGGAGGCCTGAGGCGGCGTGCATTCGTCGATCGGATGCCGCGGGGCGGCCCTCATCGAGGGCGGCACCCCGCGGCATCCGCACGCCTGACCCGCACTCGCGGTCAGGGGCCCGCAGCGTCCTGCGGGTCAGGCCGGCGCAACCGGCTGTCTGAGGATCGTTCGCAGCTTCTCGGGGGCGGTGCGCCGGGGGTCGCCGAGGTACACCTCGTGGTGGCGCCCGTTGAACCGAAGGCCCTCGCCGGGCATGAACTCGTCGTGCAGGCGTGCGAGGGTCGGGCCCTCGTCGTCGTACGAGCCGAGGTGCAGCGTCTGCACCGAGCGGCCCTCCGCGAGCCGCTCGAAGCGCACGAGACTCGCGGCCGGTGCCTTCGCGGTCGCCTTCGAGATCGACTCGGCGACGAGCTCGGGGGTCAGCCAGTCGGGCTGCCAGATCATCATCGTCCACGACCAGTCCGACTTCTCGCGCGTGACGAAGGACGCGGGGTCGTCGGCGCTCCAGAGCCCCTCGAGCGGCCCGACGACGTAGTCGCGATCGAGTTCGTGCTTGCTCTGGAACTTGGCGGCGTACGACACGGCGTACAGCGCCTCGACGGCGGCGACGTACTCGGGCGCGCTGTTGGGGTCGCCGTGCCCGTCGACCATGCAGTACGCGAGCTCCGGCACCTCGATGACCTCGAATCGGCCACGGGGAGCGGAGTAGCAGGGGAGTTCGCGCTTCACGTCGTACTTGCCGGTCTGAGCCATGCCGACAGCCTCACGTGCACCACCGACATGGCGCCCGGGCGCCGCGTCGGGCCGGGCGGTGTCACCCGCAGCGCGTGCGGTGGGCGCGCGCTCATGACACGATCGACGCAGACCAGCCGGCGTCAGCCCGCCCTCGGCGTCCGTCCTCGGCGATCGTCCCCCGACCAGCACTGGAGCATCATGCAGACTCGCACCCTCGGCCGCACCGCCCGAACGGTCTCGGTCATCGGCCTCGGCACCTGGCAGCTCGGCGCCGACTGGGGCGAGGTCGCCGAGGGCGACGCCTTCGCCGTGCTCGACGCGGCGCACGACGCCGGCGTCACGTTCTTCGACACGGCCGATGTCTACGGCGACGGGCGGAGCGAATCGCTCATCGGCGCGTGGCTCCGAGCGAATCCGGGCTCGGGCGTCACCGTCGCCACGAAGATGGGTCGTCGGATGCCGCAGGAGCACGCCAACTACTCGGCCGAGCACTTCCGGGGCTGGGTCGACCGCTCACGCGCGAACCTCGGCGTCGAGACGCTCGACCTCGTGCAACTGCACTGCCCGCCGACGACCGTCTACGACGACGACCGGGTTTTCGGCGCCCTCGACGCCCTCGTCGACGAGGGCTCGATCGCCGCCTACGGCGTGAGCGTCGAACGCGTCGACGAGGCGCTCGCCGCAATCGCACGGCCGAATGTCGCGACCGTGCAGATCATCCTCAACGCGTTCCGGCTGAAGCCGCTCGACGAGGTGCTGCCGGCCGCCGTCGCGGCGGGCGTGGGCATCATCGCCCGGGTACCGCTCGCGAGCGGGCTGCTCTCCGGCCGGTACACGAGCGACACGATCTTCGCCGCGAACGACCACCGCAGCTTCAACCGGCACGGCGAGGCCTTCGACGTCGGCGAGACCTTCTCGGGGGTCGACTACGAGACGGGCGTGCGCGCGGCATCCGAATTCACCGGGCTCGCTCGCGACGCCGCCCCGACTGCGACGCCCGCGCAGGTCGCCCTCGCCTGGATCGCGTCGCAGCCGGGCGTGAGCTCGGTGATCCCCGGTGCGCGCTCGCCGCAGCAGGCCCGTGCGAACGCAGAGGCCGGGTCGCTGCAGTTGCCGCCGTCGTTCGACGGGGCGGTGCACGAGCTCTACGATCGCGAGATCCGGGCCGCCGTGCACGAGCGCTGGTAGCGGCCTCGGCACCCCGTCACCCCGGCGCAGCCGCGCCGCCGCGCCCCGGCGCGCCGTCCGTTCCCGCCGCCGCGCCATGGGCTGGGGACCACTCGTGTCGCACCGGACCACTCGTGTCGCACGGGACCCTGGATGTCACGGGTCCCGTGCGACACGAGTGGTCCTGAGTTCTCCCGGCTGGGGCAGTCCCAAACGCCAGCCCGCCCCAGTGCAGCCTCCAAGCACGTCAGCACGTCAGCACGTCAGCCCGTCAGCCCGTCAGCCCGTCACCCAGCCCGCCCCAGTCCACGCACCCGCCCACCCGCCCGCCCGCGACACCGCACCGAGAAATCGGCGGAAATGCCCCCATTTCGGGTCACAACGTCGATACGCTGCACAGGTGTGGTGTTAGCGGGGGGCTGACAGTGACGATTTCGGGTGCATCGCGCGGCGACTCATCGCCGTGCCCTGCGAACAGGCCCGGCGTTGCCGCGAACCTCCTTCGACCCGTCGAGCAGACGGGCAGATCCGAACACTCGGTCCGTACGAAGGAAGGAATCGAATGATCACCAAACGAGTCATGGCGTTCGAGCACAGCGGGGCCTCGGGCGGGCAGCTCGAGGCGGGCCGGGGCAGGTTCCGGGTCGACCGGATGCTCGGTCTCGCGCTCACCGGCCTCATCGTGGCCACGATCGGCATCGCCGGACAGGCGCAGAGCGCCGAGGCGGCCGCCGACCTCTCCCGTTCGAAGCAACTCGCGATCGCCGAGGTCGGCGGTCAGGTCGGCATCGGCGCGACGGGGCTCGATGTCACGGCCCTCCGGGGGGCCGCGGCAGCGCGTTCGGCGACTGAGGCGCTACGCGGTGCACAACCGCTCGTCGCCGAGGCGGGCGCCGAACTCGGCGCAGCGGGGGTCGCCGGGCTCGTGTCCTTGAGCACCGCCGTGATCGCCCAGCTCGGAGCCGGGAGTTCGGCTGCCGCGGTCGTGACGACCGCCGCCGAGCTCCGCGCCGAACAGGGCGCGGTGGGCGCAGCACTCGCGGCGCACCGGCAGGCGGTCGCCGCGCAGCTCGCCGCAGAGGCGGCGGCGGCCCAGGCGGCGGCCGACGCCGCGGCCCAGCAGGTCGCCGACGAGGGCGACGACTGGTCGGGCGGGTCGGATGCCGCGGCATCCGCTTCCGGTGAGGCGACGGGCGAGGCCGCTGCGGCCGCCCCCGCCGCGAACCCGTACACGTCCGAGTTCTACCCGGGCCTTCCGGCTGCACCTCGCGATGAGGACTGCGGGCCGTGCACCGGCAAGGAGATGGTGCCCGTGTACTACAACGGCAAGTACGTCTGGGGCTGCGACGCCTGACCCGACGGTATTCGCGGCGGGCGCTCGGGAGACCGGGCGCCCGCCGTCGTCGTGAGACGGCGGATGGCTACGCCGGAGGAGACGGCGCGAAGCGCCAGCCCGTGATCCAGTCGGGATCCTCGCCGTGCTCGTACGCGTACTCGCGGGCGGCACTTCGAGCCGCGTGCCATTCGTCGGCGATCTCCGCGATGCCGGTGGCACCCTCGAGGCCCGGCACGCGGTGCAGCACGTCGAGCGCGAGTCGGTACCGGTCGAGGTCGTTCAGGTGCAGCATGTCGAACGGCGTCGTCGTCGTGCCGCGCTCGACGAAGCCGCGCACGTGGATGTTCGCGTGGTTCGTGCGCCGGTAGGTCAGCTGGTGGATGAGCGACGGGTAGCCGTGGAACGCGAAGATCACGGGTGCCGAGCGGGTGAAGATCGCATCGAACGCCGCGCCGGGCAGGCCGTGCGGGTGGTGCTGCGGGTCCTGCAGCCGCATGAGGTCGACGACGTTCACGAGGCGCACGCGAAGGTCGGGCAGTCGATCGCGCAGGAGCAGCGCCGCCGCGATCGCCTCGGTCGTCGGCACGTCGCCGGCGCACGCGATGACGACGTCGGGCTCGGATGCCGCGGCATCCGCTCGATCGGAACCCGGCTCGTTGCCCGCCCACTCCCACACGCCGAGACCCGCCTCGACGTGCGCCGCCGCCTCGGCCGGATCGAGCCACTGCGGTTGCGGCTGCTTGCCGGCCACGACCACGTTGACCCGGTTCTGCGTGTCGAAGGCGTGCCGCATCACCTCGAGCAGCGTGTTCGCGTCGGGCGGCAGGTAGACGCGCACGGTGTCCGCCTGCTTGTTGACGACGACGTTCAGGAACCCCGGGTCCTGGTGGGAGAAGCCGTTGTGGTCCTGCCGCCAGACGTGCGATGAGAGCAGGTAGGTGAGGCTCGCGACGTCGCCCCGCCAGGGCACCTGCTTCGCGGACTCGAGCCACTTCGCGTGCTGGTTGAACATCGAGTCGACGATGTGGATGAACGCCTCGTAGCTCGTGATGAGCCCGTGCCGACCCGTCAGGAGGTACCCCTCGAGCATGCCCTGCATGAGGTGCTCGCTGAGCGCCTCGATGACGCGGCCCTCGCGCGCGAGGTGTTCGTCGAGCGGATGCATCGCCTCCGCCCAGACCCGATCGGTGACCTCGAACACGGCGCCGAGGCGGTTCGAGGCCACTTCGTCTGGGCCGAAGAGGCGGAAGTCGTCGGGGTTCACGCGCATCACCTCGGCGAGCCACTCGCCGAGCACGCGGGTGGCCTCGGCGGAGCCGCCGCGCTCGCCGGGGTCGACGGCGACGGCATGCCTGTCCAGCGGCGGGAGTGTGAGCGGGCGGGCGATGCCGCCGTTGACATGGGCGCTCTGGTTCGCGCTCATGCGCAGCTCGCCGTCGGGGCGCAGGGCGTCGAGCGCCTGCGCCGGGCGCCCCTCGCCGTCGAAGAGCTCCTCGGGGCGGTACGAGCGGAGCCACCCCTCGAGCATCGCGAGGTGCTCGGGATTCTCGCGCACACCGGCGAGGGGCACCTGGTGCGCGTGGAACGTGCCCTCGACCTGCACGCCGTCGACGACGCCCGGGCCGGTCCAGCCCTTCGGGGTGCGCAGCACGATCGCGGGCCAGCGCGGTGCGGTCTCGGCGAACGCGCCGGCCGCGGCATCCGCTCGGATCGCGGCGATGCGCTCGTAGGCGACGTCGATCGCGTCGGCCATGCGACCGTGTACGGCCATCGGGTCCTCGCCGTCGAACCCGCCCGTCACGAGCAGCGGCTCGTAGCCGTTGCCGCGGAAGAAGTCGACGAGCTCCGCTTCGGGGATGCGGGCGAGCAGCGTCGGGTTCGCGATCTTGAACCCGTTCAGGTGCAGGATCGGCAGCACCGCGCCATCCGTCACGGGGTTCAGGAAGGAGTGGCAGCGCCAACTCGCCGCGAGCGGACCGGTCTCGGCCTCGCCGTCGCCGATGACGCACGCGACCACGAGGCCCGGGTTGTCGAGTGCCGCGCCGTAGGCGTGCATGAGCGAGTAGCCGAGCTCGCCGCCCTCGTTGATCGAGCCGGGGGTCTCGGGTGCCGCGTGCGACGGGATGCCGCCGGGGAACGAGAACTGGCGGAACAGCCGATGCATGCCGTCGCGGTCGGCGGTCACGGCTGGGAACAGCTCGGAGTAGGTGCCGTCGAGCCAGGTGTTCGCGACCATCGCCGGCCCGCCGTGACCGGGTCCGCAGACGTAGATCGTCGGCGTGCCGCGTTCGACGATCGCCCGATTGAGGTGGGCGTAGACGAGGTTCAGTCCGGGGGAGGTGCCCCAGTGGCCGAGCAGCCGCGGCTTGATGTCGCCGGGCTCGAGCGGGCGGGCGAGCAGCGGGTTCGCCATCAGGTAGATCTGACCGACGCTCAGGTAGTTCGCTGCGCGCCACCAGGCGTCGACGACCTCGAGCGGCACGGATGCCCCGCGCTGATGCCGTTCGCGTCCGCGCTCTCCCGGTTCGCGACCGGGTTCGTGTTCGCGCTGCCGGTGCTCTTGGTGCTCGTCGTGCTCGCCGTCCTCGGACATGGCTTCCCCTGTCGACTCGAGTGCACTTCGAGCCTAGGTCGGTCGTGGTGCCGGCACCACCGAGAGTCTCGAGCGGCTCGTGCGGCGCCGGCGCCGGCGCGCTTCGCGGCGGCGCTCCTGCTCGGCTGAGCCCCGACCGCGGTGGTCGGGAGCAGGATGGGCGGTGGGGGAGCGCCCGCCCGAAAGAAGGAGACCCGCGATGCCATTCCTCACCGACGACGATCGGCCGCTCGGCGAACTGCTGCTCGCCCAGCGCCCCGCCGACGGGCATCGCTTCCAGGTGCGCGCGCCGTTCGCCTACGTCGACCCGGTGAGCGGGCTGCGCTACGAGGTGCCGGTGCAGGATGCCGCGGGCGACGACTCCGACCTCGCGTCCGTGCCGAGCGTGCTCTGGGGGCTCATCGCGAGCTACGGTCGCCAGTCGGCGCCGGCTCTGCTGCACGACCGCCAGTCGGTGCTCGCCGCACGGCTCGGCGATCGTCAGGCCGCCCTCGCGCAGCGTCGCGTCGACGACCGGGTGTTCCGGACGGCGCTGCGGGAGCAGCGGGTTCCATTGCTCAGGGCCGCGGTGATGTGGGCGTGGGTCTCCGCGGATCGAGAGCGGCAGTTCGGCGGTGCCGCCGGCGCGGTGTTCGTCGGGCAGGCGGTGCTCGGCGGCATCGTCGTGGCCGGGGCATCCGTCGCCGCGTTCTGGAATCCGCTGTGGCTCGCGCTGCTCGCCGTCGTCGCCGTCGCCGCGCTCGCGTGGGGCCGGCTCGCGGCGCCGCAGCTCGTGCTGGCGTTCTCGATCGGGTGGCTTGGGCCCTTCGTGCTCGTGCAGGTCGCGGCGGTCGTGCCGTTCCGGCTCGTGGAGGCCGCGGTCGAACTCGTCACGGGCGGCGACCCCGCCGGTGTGTTCCGGCCGACGGTGCGCGGGCGCTGAGTCGCCGTACCCTCGCCCCCAAGCGTTCTGACGACGGTTTGCGCCACGGAGGACGGCGAGCGCGTGTCCTCCCACACGCAAGAGGTCGCGTGAGTCCTACTCGGTGGTCGCGGTGCCCACGGCCTCGGCCGACTGCGGCCAGTGGTGGAACCATCCGGCCCAGATCTCCGCGCGCCGGCCCTTCGGGCGGAGGAGCGCTCGGCGCGCAGCGAGGTCCTTCGTGAACTCCTCGGTGGCGACCGCGTCGCGGAGCTTCATCGGCGCGGGAACTCGGGCCGCCGCCAGCGTGTTCGCTTCGGGGTTGTCGGTCCGCGCTGCCACGATCACGGGAACCGGCGCGTAGAGCGGCTCGACGAAGACGAAGATCGCGATGATCAGGAGCGCCACGGCACTCACCAGCAGCCATTCGAGCGGCGGCCGGCTCCACGCGGCGATCGCGAGCCACACGCAGGCGAAGGCGCCGAAGACGTAGGCCGCCCGCGGGATCGAACTCAGCACGAGCCAGTGGCGGGGCTCGATCGGGCAGCGGTCCCACTCGCGCGAGCGCCGCGTGACCGTCGAGAGGCGCTGGTTCAGCCAGATGAGCACGGCGAGCGTGAAGCCCGAGGCGACGAGCCAGCTCCACGGGTTCAGGCCCTCGGGATCGGTCACGAACGAGGCCGCTGCGATCGTGGCGGGCACGGCCTCCGCGACATCCCGACCGCCCGGGAAGATGCCGATCAGGAAGCCGATCGCACCGGCGATCCAGCTCGCGAGCGTCGCGAACGCTGCGTAGACGCCCGGCAGGCCGGGCAGGATCGCGGCGATCACGACGGCCGCGAGCATGTTGATGCCGAGCGACTTCTTGTCGATGACCGAGAGCAGGTTCTCGACCTGCGCGACCGCGACCGGGGCCTGCGGGAAGTCGGGTCCGAGCAGGTGCCGTGCGGTGGGCTCGACGACCTGGATCGTGTTCTGGAAGTAGACGGAGTGGTCGAGGAAGGGCTGGCTCGTGTTGTGCACGGCGTGCTCCTCGGGCCCCGTCGAGGTGGAGTCTCCGGGGAAGTAGGCGTTCCGCCACCGTTCGCGACGCCCCGGTGCGGTATCGGCGATGGGGCCTGCGGAGAACGGGTCCCAGATCGCCCAGTAGTTCGCCCAGTCCACCCTGCCGTCAGCGCCGGCGGCCCGGTTGCGAGCGAGCCAGTCCGACACCGGCGCGTACTCGTCGGAGCGGCCGAGCCAACGGTCGCGCCCGAGCAGCACCACCGCGGCCCCGACGGTGGAGAGGCGGCTGACGTTGAAGTCGCTCGGGGTCAGCTCCTCGAAGAGCGCGAGCGTCGCGACCGCGGCGCCCTGCGAGTGCGCGAAGAGCTGCACGTCGCCGTCGTCGCCGACGAGTTCCTTGGCGCGGGCGAGGGCGTCGCGCACGACGAGCCTCATGGCCGAGGCGCGCACGGGACGCTCCTTCCACGCGGCGACATCCCCGATCGACTCGATGATGCCGTCGATGAATCCCTGGGCCACCTTCTTGAACCACGGGATGAGCAGGAGCGGGCTGATGAGCGGCAGGATCGGGGTCAGCACCGTGGCGAGCAGCACGAGGAACAGCCAGATGACGGCGAAGGCGATCGTGCAGACCACGAGACGCACGCTGTCGATCGCGAGATCGACGAGCCTCGGGAGCTTGCGGGACGCCCCCGGCGCCTTCTTCCAGTGCTGCACGAGGGTGTACCAGGGCACGAGCACCATGGTGCCGACGAAGAGGTCGAGGATGCGCCAGATCATGCGCCACATGAAGACGACGGCCCACTGGAAGATCTGGCCGCGACTCATCGGCACGAAGGATTCCGACCAGCGAGCCTCGATGATGGCGATCCTCTGCACGACGTCGTCGGCCTCGCCGGCGGGTCTGCCCGATGCCTGCGCGAGTGGTCCGGGGGAGCGCACCGTCGCCGTGATGATCGGCAGGTCGCCCGAGAGGTCGGACTCGAGGATCGCGACGCCGTGCCGCTCGTCGGCGCCGATCACCCGGTCGCGGGCCAGCCAGTCCATGCGGGCGAGCAGCGGCTCGGCCCACTCGAGCAGGATCTGGCTTCGATACGCGTTGCCCATGCCGTGCACGACGACGAGCGCGCGGTCGAAGGCAACGGCTCCGGATGGCGCGGCACGGCGTCCGGCCGTCGAATCGGCGGTGCCGGGCGCTCGGTCGGGGGTGCCGTCGGCGCTGGAGTCGTCAGCGTCGTCGACGGCGTCGAGGTCGGCGTCCGTCGGCGGCGGGGCTGCTGACTCGTCGGGCGTGGGGCTGGGTGCGATCCGCATGGATTCTCCTCGAGCGAGTGCGTCTCAGCGAACGCTAGCGGCTCGACCGGCCCCGTGTCGCCTGTGCCGTCGCGGAGGTGCAGGTCAGTGCGGGCCCTGAGCCTCCTGGGTCTCCCGGGCCGCCAGTACCTGCACCCGGCGCCGGCGCATCGCGGTGTAGGCGCCGAGCAGGCGCGGCACCACGACGTACACGGCGAGCGGCACGACCACCAGGGTCAGTGCGAACGCGCGGAGCACGGGATGCCACGACTCGGAGACCGGTCCGATGAGGATCATGCCGATGGCGACGAGAGGGAAGATCGCGAGCCAGGTGATGACGGCGCGCACGTGGATCGACGGCGGGGCGAGGGGAACGGCCGGGGCCGATGCGGTCGTGGCGGGAATGGGGCCGCTGCTACCGACGCTGTTGCTCATGGTGATTCCTCCGTGTTTCCAACTGAATGGTTGCAATTGAATCACACGAGATCAGTATCCACAACTGTTCAGTTGGAAATTTGCTAGAGTGGCAACATGGCCTGGGACGTCGAGCGCACGAAACGGCTCCTGCTCGACGCCGCGACCGCGGAGTTCAGCGAGCACGGGTTCGCCGGTGCACGCATCGATCGCATCGCGGCGAACGCCGGCGTCAACAAGGAGCGGATCTACCAGTACTTCGGCAAGAAGCACGAGCTCTTCGCCACCGTGCTCGCCACGCAGTTGCGCAGCACGATGGACGCCGTGCCGATGAGCGGCGAGGGCCCGGCCGCGGCGGGCGACTACGCGGGGCGGCTCTTCGATCACCACGTCGCCGAGGCGACGATCCCGCGCCTGGTCTTCTGGGAGGGTCTCGAGCGTGGCGAGAGCGCGGCCGTCGATGCCGCCCGCGCCGAGTACCACCGCGTGAAGGTCGAGGGGTTTCAGCGGCTCCTGCCCGGCCTCGATCGGACCCAGGCGGCCGAGCTCCTCCTCACGATCGTCACGCTCGTGAACGCCTGGCCCGTGCTCGGCCACCTCGACGAGCTGCTCGTCGGAGTCGGCGAGGCATCGGCGGCCCGACGCGCGGCGCGCCGCGCCTCGATCGTGCAGACGGTCGAACTCCTCGCCGAGGCGGCGCAGCGGGCGTAGACCGTGCGGGCACGGGCCGCCGAGATCAGGGCGGAGTTCAGGGATAACCCTGATCCGCGGCATCCGGTGCCGCTCGTACTGTGACTAGCGATCGCCGCTCCGCGAACCGCAGGGGGAACTGTCACCGCGGAGTGGTCGATCGGATAGCCGGTCAGCACCGAGTCCCGAACACGACGTGCAGGCCGGCTTCCCCCGTTTCGGGGCACGGGTGGGTTGCGAAGGCAGCCGGCAGAGAAGGGCAGGGCGATGACCGAACGGATGATGCACCTCAGCCGGCATCGCGACGCCGCACCCGCGCGGGGCGAGGTGCGCTCCGCGCACGTCGACCGTGCGCTGAGCTGGAGCGACTTCCGCACCGCGGTGCGCTACGACCCGGCGAACCAGCTCCTCCTCGCCGTGCCGGCGATCAGCGCGAAGCGCGCCGAGCACGCCTGGCTCGGCGAGGCGACGGCGCCGCACACGCGCCTCGGCGAGGGCGAGATGTACCGACGCGAATTCGAGCGCGGCTCCGTCTACTGGTCGGCGCGAACCGGCGCCCACGAGGTGCACGGGCCGATCGCCGAGCACTGGCAGGGCGTGGGCGGCGAGACGTCGTTCCTCGGCTTCCCGACGACCGACGAGCAGCCGCTCGCCGCCTCGGAGTTCGGCGGACGACTCCCCGGAGGGTTCGCGCACTTCGAGGGCGGGTCGATCTACTGGACCCCGGCCCACGGGCCCGCGATCGTGTTCGGCATGGTGCGCGACATCTGGGCACTGCTCGGGTGGGAGCGTTCGGCGCTCGGCCTGCCCGTGCAGGACGTCGACCTCGTGCCCGAGACCGGCGTGCTCCGCGGCGTCTTCGAGCACGGCACCGTGGAGTGGTCGTCGTCGACCGGACCGGTCGTGGTCATCGATCCGTCGGGCGACGATCCCGATGCGGCCGGCGCACTCGACGCCGTCGACGAGGACACGCTCGACCGGCTCCGCTCGGACTTCGCGCCCGAGGCCTGACCGCCCGTGGCCCGGCAGGGCGCGGCATCCGCGGACCACTCGTGTCGCACGGGACCATGGATATCCGGGGTCCCGTGCGACACGAGGGGTCCCGACCGGCCACGGGTGCGTCCTCGGCGACGTGACAGACTCGACGGGTGACCCCGACCCTGCCTGAGCTCGCGCCGAGCCCGTACGACGCCGACGAGATGTACCTCGCCTTCGTCGACTGGGCAGAGGGCCGGGACCTCTCGCTCTATCCCGCGCAGGACGAGGCGATCATCGAGATCGTCTCGGGAGCGAACGTCATCCTCTCCACCCCGACGGGCACCGGCAAGTCGCTCGTGGCCGTCGCGGCCCACGCGGCATCCCTCGCCCGCGGCGGGCGCAGCTACTACACGGCGCCCATCAAGGCCCTCGTCTCCGAGAAGTTCTTCCAGCTCGTCGAGGTCTTCGGCGCGATGAACGTCGGCATGGTGACCGGCGACAGCTCGGTCAACCCGGATGCCCCGATCATCTGCTGCACCGCCGAGATCCTCGCGAACCTCGCGCTGCGGCACGGGCCCGACGCCGACGTCGACCAGGTCGTCATGGACGAGTTCCACTACTACGGCGACCCCGACCGCGGCTGGGCCTGGCAGGTGCCGCTGCTCACGCTGCACCGGGCGCAGTTCGTGCTCATGTCGGCGACGCTCGGCGACGTCACCGCGATCGCCGTCGACCTGAAGCGGCGCACGGGCCGTGAGACCGCACTCGTCACCGGCGTCGACCGCCCGGTGCCCCTGCACTTCTCGTACGCGAAGACCCCTGTGCAGGAGACGGTCGAGGAGCTCATCGAGACGCGCCAGGCCCCCGTCTACATCGTGCACTTCTCGCAGGCCGCGGCGATGGAGCGGGCGCAGGCTCTCTCGTCGATCCGCGTGGTCACGCGCGAGCAGCGCGACGAGATCGCCGAGGCGCTCGGCGGGTTCCGCTTCAACACCGCCTTCGGCAAGACCCTCTCGCGCCTCGTGCGCGCGGGTATCGGCGTGCACCACGCCGGCATGCTGCCGCGGTACCGGCGGCTCGTCGAGACGCTCGCGCAGCGTGGGCTGCTGCGCGTCATCTGCGGCACCGACACGCTCGGCGTCGGCATCAACGTGCCGATCCGCACGGTGCTCATCACCGCGCTCGCCAAGTTCGACGGACAGCGGATGCGCCAGCTCACGGCGCGCGAATTCCACCAGGTCGCGGGGCGGGCGGGGCGGGCCGGCTATGACACCGCCGGCACGGTCGTCGTGCTCGCGCCCGAGCACGAGATCGAGAACGAGGCATCCGTCCGCAAGGCGGGCGACGACCCGAAGAAGCTCAAGAAGATCGTGCGCAAGAAGGCGCCGGCGGGTCAGATCACGTGGGGCGAGGCCTCGTACGAGCGACTCGTCGCGGCGGAGCCCGAGCCGCTCGTGCCGCAACTGAAGCTCACCGCGGCGATGCTGATCAACGTGATCGCCCGCGGGGGAGATGTGATCGGCGACATCCGCTCGCTCGTCTTCGACAACCACGAACCGCGTGCGCGGAAGTTCGAGCTCGCACGCCGCGCGCTCGAGATCTTCCGCACCCTGGGCGACGCCGGCGTCGCCGAGCTGCTGCCGCCGACGGGTGGGGGACTGCCGATCGTGCGACTCACGGTCGACCTGCAGCCGAACTTCGCGCTGAATCAGCCGCTGTCGCCGTTCGCGCTCGCCGCGATCGAGCTGCTCGATCCCGAGGCCACTGCAGAGAACGGCGTCGGCACCGGCCACTACGCGCTCGATGTCGTGAGCGTCATCGAGTCGACCCTCGACGACCCGCGCCCGATCCTGTCCCAGCAGCAGTTCAAGGCGCGCGGCGAGGCGATCGGCCGCATGAAGCAGGACGGCATCGAGTACGACGAGCGCATGGAGCTCGTCGAGCTCGTCACCTGGCCGAAGCCGCTCGACGAACTGCTCGCCCAGTCGTTCGAGGTCTTCGCGTCCAGCCAGCCGTGGGTGCGCGACTTCGAGCTCTCGCCGAAGTCGATCGTGCGCGACATGTTCGAACGCAGCATGTCGTTCGGAGAATACGTCGGCTTCTACCAGCTCGCGCGCAGCGAGGGCCTCGTGCTGCGCTACCTCTCCGACGCATTCAGGGCGATCCGCCAGACGGTGCCGACCGAGGCGAAGAACGAGGAACTGCTCGACATCATCGAGTGGCTCGGCGAACTCGTGCGCCAGGTCGACTCGAGCCTCGTCGACGAGTGGAACGAACTCATCGACCCCACCGCGCACCTCCCTGAAGACGAGGTCGCGGTCGTGCCGCCGGCCCCGCCGTCGGTCGTGACCAATCGCCGAGCCTTCACGGTGCTCGTGCGCAACGAGCTCTTCCGCCGCGTGCAGCTCGCGGCCCTCGAGCGCGACGACGACCTCGCCGAGCTCGACCCCGAGGCGGGCTGGCCCGACGCCCTCGACCGGTACTACGCCGAGCACGACGAGATCGGCACCGGACCCGCGGCCCGATCGCCGCGACTGGTCGCGATCGACGAGTCGGATGCCGCGGGCGGCACGTGGCGCGTCGAGCAGACGATCGACGACCCCGCCGGCGACCACGACTGGCGCATCCGCGCCGAGGTCGACCTCGACGCCTCGGCCGAGGAGGGCGCGGCCGTCGTGCGCGTCACCGAGGTCGTGCGGCTCTAGCGCCGCGTCGTCCTCCGCCGGGTCACGCTCCTCCGCCGGGTCACGCCACCGCGAGCATGGCCGCCGAGGCCAGCGCGAGCACGAGGCCGGCCCATTGCACGGGCGCGATGCGCTCCTTCAGCACGATCGCCGCGAGCAGGATCGTGCCGGCCGGGTACATCGCGCCGAGCACGGCGGCGATCGCGAGCTCGCCGGCGCGGATGCCGAAGAGGATGAGGGCGTTCGCGGCCGCGTTCACGAGTCCGCCGACGACGGCGAGACGGATGCCGCGTGCCCGGTCCCGAGCGACGATGGCGGTGTCCGCCGGTTCGTCGGCCCGCGGCATCCGGGGCCGCTTCGCCCGCATGCGGAGTGCCAGCCCGCCGACCAGGGCGAACATGACGGCCGCGGTGACGGCGCTGTTGACCGTGAGGGGCGCGAGGCCGCTCTCATCGGAGGTCCGGTCGATGAGGATGAAGAACGCGCCGATCGCGGTGCCCGACCCGACGCCCATGACGATGCCCGTGATGCTCGGCCTGACGGCGCCGCGCTCGGGCACGAAGCCGACGAGCACGACCGCGACGAGCGCGAGGCCGAGCGCCCACGGCGCGAGCGGGCCGAGGCGTGCACCGGTCGCGAGTCCCCAGAGCATCGGAACGATGGCGGAGACGACGGCGGTGAGCGGCGAGAGGATCGACATCGGGCCGATCGCGAGGCAGGCGTACAGGAGGCCGATGGCGACCGCTCCCGCGACACCGGCCGCAGCGCCCCACCAGAGGTCGGCGACGGTCCACGCCCCACCCGACAGCGGGGTCGCGACGGCCAGGCCGATGAATCCGGCGAGCGCGGCGACCGCGGTGGCGAGCACGGCGCCGATGCGCTTCGCGGCGATCCCGCCGAGGAAGTCCGCCGCCCCGAACACGAATGCTCCGGTGAGCGAGAGGACAGCGGTGAGCATGGTGCTGCCCAGCGTATCCGGCATGAGCGGGAGGCCCGATCTGCTCATGCGTGCGACTGCCGTCCGGTGATCTGCTCATTTGAGCAGCGCGTGTGAATTCCGCGTGAAATCAGGGCGAGCGGGTGAGGTGAACCCCTTGGCAGCGGCACCGCACAGTCTTATGCTTCGGAACAATCGTCCCGCCGCCGGCGTGCTCGCAGCAGCGTCGAATCCGAGGTGGGGTGTGGTCGTTCGATGAGGAGAGTCATGCAACGTCGCACCAGAAACTGCTTGTCCGGGGTGGCGCTCGCCGCCGCGGGCACGCTCGTCGCCGGGTTCCTCGGCGCCGTGCCCGCGTTCGCCGCGGTCGACGCCTCGGGCGTCGTGATCAACGAGGTCTACGCCCGCGGAGGCAGCGCGAACCAGCCGTTCCAGAACAAGTTCGTCGAGCTCTACAACCCGACGAACGCCGACGTCTCCCTCGCGGGCTGGTCGATCCAGTACCGCTCGGCAACGAGCACGGCCCCCGCGAGCGGCGTCGGCGCGTTGAGCGGCACGATCAAGTCGGGCGGCTACTACCTCATCGGCCTCAACAGCAACGGCGGCAACGGTGCGGCGCTGCCCACCGCCGACGCCTCCTTCTCCGTGGCGCCGAGCGGCACGAACGGCTCGCTGTTCCTCGCCAAGGTGCCCGGTGCGATCAACCCGGGCAACGGATCGGTCGTCAACAACCCGCAGGTGGCCGACTACGTCGGCTACGGAACGTCGACGAACTTCGAGACCGCGGCCGCCGCGTACCCGGGCGACAACGCCGTGCCCGGCAGCATCGTGCGCACCGGCTTCAAGGACACCGACGACAACTCGAAGGACTTCACGTTCGTCTCGGCGCCGACCCCGCAGAACTCGGGCAGCGCCGGCGGACCGGTCCTGCCGGTCGCCAAGACGATCGCGCAGATCCAGGGCACCGACGTCGCCGCGAGCCCGCTCGTCGGCCAGGCGGTCGTCACCGAGGGCATCGTCACGGCCGACCACCGCATCGGTGGCTACGACGGCATCTACATCCAGACAGCCGGTTCGGGTGGGGCGACGGATGCCACGCCCAAGGCGTCCGACGGCGTCTTCGTGTACCTCCACGGCGAGAACCCCGCCGTCTCGATCGGCGACAAGGTGCGCGTCACAGGCCTCGTCGAGGAATTCAATGGTCTGACCCAGCTCCGCCCCGAGAAGGCCGCCAACGTCGAGCTCGTGCAGTCGGCGGCAGGACTGCCCGCGCTGACGCCGCTGCCTGCCGCTGCCGTGGGCAACGCGGCCCGCGAGGCGTTCGAGGGCATGCTCGTGGCGCCGAGCGGCACGTACAAGGTCGTCTCGAGCCACAACCTCAACCGCTTCGGCGAGCTCTGGCTGAACGCCGGTGCCGCGATGCCGGTGAAGTCGACCGAGACGCAGCTGCCCGGCACCAAGGCGGCGAGCGACATCGCGGCCGCGAACAAGGCGAGCCGCATCCTGCTCGACGACGGGTACAGCATCGCCGTCCGCAACTCGAACGGCACCGACAACCCCGCCCACCCGGGTGACCAGCCCTACTTCACGAAGGCCACGGTCGTCCGCAACGGCGACGTCGCGGCGTTCCCGGCCTCGGGCTACGTGCTCGGCTTCGGATTCAACGAGTGGCGCCTGCAGCCGTCTCAGCCGATCAACGACGCGAGCCCCGCTTCGGTGAAGCCGACGTTCGCGAGCCTCGACGCCGCAGGCAAGGTCATCGGCAACCCGCGGCCGACCGCGGCACCAGCCGTCGGCGGCGACATCACGGTCGCGGCGTTCAACGTGCTCAACTACTTCACGACGTTGACGTCGGAGAACCCCGAGGCCCGCGGCGCCGACACCGCCGAAGAGTTCGCGGTGCAGAAGGCGAAGATCGTGAAGGCGATCAACGGCCTCGACGCCGACGTCGTCGCGCTCCAGGAGATCGAGAACTCGGTCGCACTCGGGGAGAAGCCCGACGAAGCGCTCGCCGACCTCGTCGCGGGACTCAACGCCGCGGCCGGTGCCGGCACGTGGAAGTACGTGAAGACGCCCGAGTCACTCCACGACCCCGCGATCACCGATGTCATCACGAACGCGATCATCTACAAGCCCGCATCGGTGAAGCCGAGCGGCGAGGCGCAGACGATCATCGACGAGACCGTGTGGGACATCGCTCGGGAGCCGATCGCGCAGACCTTCAAGTACAACAAGCAGTTCGTGACCGTGGTGGCGAACCACTTCAAGTCGAAGAGCGGCACCGACCCGTCGCCGCAGCCCGGACAGGACGCTTTCAACGACGAGCGCACGGCGCAGGCCGAGTCGCTGCTCGCCTTCGCGAACGAGCTCTCCGAGGGGCGCAAGAACGCGGTGTACCTCGTCGGCGACTTCAACTCCTACGCCAAGGAGGACCCGATCAAGGTGTTCATCGACGCGGGCTGGAGCGACCTCGTCTTCAGCAAGGCGCGCGGCCAGTACACCTACACCTTCGACGGTGAGCTCGGCTCGCTCGATCACGTCATCGCGTCGCCCGCGGCGAACAGCCGCGTCACGAAGACCGCGGTCTGGTCGATCAACTCTCCCGAGTGGGCGGGCCGCGAGTACTGGGGTCCCGCCGCCGAGACGGTGGCGGAGGCGACGCCGTTCCGTTCGAGCGACCACGACCCGATCCTCGTCGGCGTCGGTTCGGAGTCGGTGCCCGGCAAGGTCGACATCGACCTCGTCACGGTCAACGACTTCCACGGGCGCATCGAGCAGTCCGCCCCGTCGGGTGGCATCGCGGCGCTCTCCACGGCCGTGAAGCAGATCCGTGCCGGCAACCCGAACACGGTGTTCGCCGCAGCTGGCGACATGATCGGGGCATCGACGTTCACGTCGTTCATCCAGAACGACGTGCCGACGATCGAGGCGCTCAACGCGGCCGGTCTCGACGTGAGCGCGGTCGGCAATCACGAGTTCGACCAGGGCTTCGCCGACCTCACCGATCGGGTGATGCCGATGGCCGACTGGGAGTACCTCGGCGCGAACATCCGCGACAAGGACACCGGAGCGGCTGCGCTGCCGGAGTACTTCACCCAGGAGTTCGACGGAGTGACCATCGGCTTCGTCGGTGCGGTCACCGACGAGCTGTCGTCCCTCGTGAGCCCGGCGGGCATTGCCGACATCACGGTGGAGGATCCGACCGAGGCGATCAACCGGGTCGCCGACCAGCTGAGTGACGGCAATCGCGAGAACGGTGAGGCCGACATCATCGTGGCGCTCGTGCACGAGGGTGCCGCGACGACCGACAAGTCGTCGGCGGTCGACGCGGATTCGCGCTTCGGCGAGATCGTGCTCGGTGTCGACGCCAACGTCGATGCGATCGTCTCGGGTCACACCCACCTCGCGTACAACCACGTGGTGACGAGCGCGGACTCGGAGCTGTTCGATCACGCCCCGATGCCCGTCATCTCGAGCGGCCAGTACGGTGAGCGGTTCAGCAAGATGGACATCCAGTGGGACCGCAAGACGAAGACCTTCACCATGAAGAACGAGATCTACAGCCTCATGGACGGCACGACGGCGCTCTTCCCCGACGATGTCGCCGTGAAGCCGATCGTCGATGATGCGGTCGCAGTCGCGAACGAGCTCGGCAGTGTCGTGCTCGGCGAGGCGGAGGCCGACTTCGGTCGCGCGGTGGCCTCCGATCCGGCTGGCGCGTCGTCCTTCCCCGAGAACCGGGGCGGTGAGTCGACGCTCGGCAACCTCGTCGCCGACGTGCAGCGGTGGGCGCTCAATGTCGACGGCACCCGCGCGGTGGACATCACCTTCATGAACCCAGGCGGCCTGCGGGCCGACCTGGCCTCGGGCGAGGTCACCTACCGCGAAGCCGCCAACGTGCAGCCCTTCGCGAACACTCTCGTGACGGTGAACCTCACCGGCGCACAGGTGAAAAAGGTGCTGGAGGAGCAGTGGCAGCCCGCGGGAGCGTCGCGTCCGTTCCTCAAGCTCGGCGTCAACAAGGAGCTCACCTACACGTACGACCCGACCGCACCGGCCGGATCGCACATCACCGAGATCCTGCTGAACGGCGAGCCGATCGACCCTGCCTCGAACTACCTCGTGGGTGCGAACTCGTTCCTCGCTGCGGGTGGCGACAACTTCACCACTCTGGGCCTCGGCACGGGACGCGCCGACACCGGCAAGATCGACCTCGAATCGATGGTCGACTACTTCGGGGTGAACCCTGAGATCGCGCCTGACAACGCCCAGCGCGCGGTCGGTGTCGATGTCGAGGGCGACGGCGTGTACGCGCCGGGCGAGTCGGTCAGCGTGAAGCTGTCGTCGCTCGACTTCAGCCGCACGGAACCTGCCGCCGGCACCGTCGTGGTGTCGTTCGGCGGAGCGCAGCTCGACACCTCGCCGGTCGATCGCGCGTACACGGCGACGCTCGATGAGATCGGCAAGGCGACGATGCAGTTCGTCGTTCCGGCCGGTACGAGCGGGCCGACGCGATTCGACATCACGGTGCCGTCGACCGGTACGACGAGTTCGTTCGTGCTCAACGTCGGCTGAGCCGAGAACCGCACGCGAACGGCCCCGGGCGATCCGCCCGGGGCCGTTCGCCATGCTGCGGGTGCGCGTCATCATCGACTCCTCCTCGACAGTCCCAGGTGCGAGCACGGCGCGTGCCCACTCGCCTCGCGGCGGAGCGGGTCGGCGGCGCTCGTTAGACTCGACGGATGAGCTGGAACGCGGAACCCGCCTGGACCGACGAGGTCCCGTGGGACCCCGACGAGCTCGCCCCGCCGCCCGACGACGAGTGGATTCCGCCCGTCGACGACGCGCGATCCGGTGCCGGGCGAGGGGCTGCTCCGCACGGCGCGAGGGGTGGAGCCGGCGCATCGGCCGACCGACCCTCGAACGCCGCCGCCGCCGGCCGACGTGCTGCCGCGCCCGCCCGCTTCGACTCGGCGGGCGAAGCCCTCCACACCGTCTTCGGGTACGACAGCTTCCGCGGCGAGCAGGCCGAGATCATCGCGCAGGTGGCGGGCGGCGGCGACGCGGTCGTGCTCATGCCGACAGGTGGCGGCAAGAGCCTCTGCTACCAGATCCCGTCGCTCCTTCGAGAGGGCACGGGCATCGTGGTCTCGCCCCTCATCGCCCTCATGCACGACCAGGTCGACGCGCTCGTGCGCAACGGCGTTCGCGCCGCCTACCTGAACTCGAGCCAGCAGTCGCACGAGCGGGCCGAGGTCGAACGGGCCTACCTCGCCGGAGAGCTCGACCTGCTCTACGTCGCTCCGGAGCGGCTCGGCAATGAGGCGACCAAGCGCTTCCTCGAGCAGGGCACGATCGCGCTCTTCGCGATCGACGAGGCCCACTGCGTCGCGCAGTGGGGGCACGACTTCCGGCCCGACTACCTCGCGCTCTCCGAGCTCGCCGAGCGCTGGCCCGAGGTGCCGCGCATCGCCCTCACCGCGACGGCGACCGAGGCGACCCACCGCGAGATCACCGAGCGCCTCAGCCTCGGGGGAGCCGAGCACTTCGTCTCGAGCTTCGACCGGCCGAACATCCAGTACCGCATCGACGGCAAGCTCGAGGTGCGCAAGCAGCTGCTGGAGTTCATCCGCAGCGAGGGTCGCGACGCGGCCGGCAACCCCGTCGCGGGCATCGTCTATGCGCTCTCGCGGGCGAGCACCGAGAAGATCGCCGCGTACCTCGCAGAGCACGGCGTCAACGCGATGCCGTATCACGCGGGTCTCGACGCTGGCGTACGCCGTCGCACGCAGGAGCGCTTCCTTCGCGAAGAGGGCGTCGTCGTCGTCGCGACGATCGCGTTCGGCATGGGCATCGACAAGCCCGACGTGCGCTTCGTCGCCCACGTCGACCTGCCGAAGTCGGTCGAGGGCTACTACCAGGAGACCGGTCGTGCCGGGCGCGACGGTGCGCCGGCCACCGCGTGGCTCGCCTACGGGCTGCAAGACGTCGTGCAGCAGCGCCGCATGATCGACGAGAGCCCGGGCGACCTCGCCCACCGGCGCCGTCTCGCCCAGCACCTCGACGCGATGCTCGCGCTCTGCGAGACGGTGCAGTGCCGACGCCAGAACCTGCTCGGCTACTTCGGTCAGCCCAGCGAGCCGTGCGGCAACTGCGACACCTGCCTCGAGCCGCCCGCCTCATGGGACGGCACGGTGCCGGCGCAGAAGCTCATGTCGACGATCGTGCGCCTGCAGCGCGAGCGCCGGCAGAAGTTCGGCGCCGGCCACCTCGTCGACATCCTGCGCGGAAAGGCGACGCCGCGCGTGCGCCAGTACGGCCACGACGCGCTCGCCACCTGGAGCATCGGCCAAGACCTCAGCGACCAGCAGTGGCGCGGCGTTGTACGGCAACTGCTCGCCCAAGGCCTCCTCGCCACGCATGGCGAGTACGGCACCCTGACGGTGACGGATGCCGCGGCCGACGTGCTCTCGGGCAAGCGGGTCGTGAAGCTCCGCACCGAAGTCGATCGCCCATCGCGCTCACGCAGCACACGGGCGACCACCGCTGCGGCCGACCTCGAGCCGGCACAGGCCGAGCTCTTCGAACAACTCCGAGCTTGGCGCGCCGGTGAGGCGAAAGAGCAGGGCGTGCCGGCGTACATCGT
This sequence comes from Agromyces sp. Root1464, assembly GCF_001427265.1. Taxonomy (NCBI): domain Bacteria; kingdom Bacillati; phylum Actinomycetota; class Actinomycetes; order Micrococcales; family Microbacteriaceae; genus Agromyces; species Agromyces sp. Root1464. The sequence goes on along the minus strand of NZ_LMFU01000002.1, from coordinate 1,598,030 downwards.
CTTCGGCGATGCGACCCTCCGTGCCGTGGCGGTCGCGAAGCCCGCGAGCCTCACCGACCTCGACGGCATCACGGGCATCGGCGCCAAGAAGCGCGAGGCCTACGGCGAGGCGCTCCTCGAGGTCGTCGCCTCGGCCTGAGCCGCCGTTCCTGTCTCCGAGGCGCGTCACGCCGTGACGCCCTCACGCCGTCACGGTCTCACGCCGTTACGGTCTCACGCCCTCACGCCCTCACGCCTTGCCTGTCGCCCGTCGCGTTCACGAGGAGATCTGCGATTCCGAGGAGGGAACTCGCGAAATCCCTCCTCGGAATCGCAGATGTCCTCTCGATCTGAACGAGCGCGCGCCTCGCGGCTCTGCGAGCAGGTGCCTCCAGGCCTCAACGAGCGCGCGTCGGTCTCGGCCTCCACCAGCACGCGCCTCCCGGCCTCGACGAGCACGCGCGCCGCAGCGGCATCCCAAGCCCTTGACGCGCGCTCACTCGCGATATACTCTGAACAAAGTATTTGGAGGTGAGTATGTCGCGTCGACCGGTGAGCAACCCGCTCGCACTCGCAGTGCTGGCGAGCCTGTGGGAGCGCCCGATGTACCCCTACGAGATCACGACGACCCTGCGCGAGCGCGGCAAGGAAGACAGCATCAAGCTGAACTTCGGCTCGCTCTACGCGATCATCAAGTCGCTCGAGAAGCACGGCCTCATCGAAGAGGCACGCGTCGAGCGCGAGGGCAATCGCCCCGAGCGCATCGTGTACGCGATCACTGATGCCGGCCGCGCCGAGGCGCACGACTGGATGCGCGAGCTGATCGCGGTGCCGGTCAAGGAGTACCCGGCCTTCGAGTCGGGCCTCTCGCTCATCGCACTGCTCGCGCCCGACGAGGCAATCCAGCTCCTGCGCGAGCGGCTCGGGCGCCTCGACGCCGAGCTGGCGTCGCGAGCGCAGCTCGCCGAGCAGTCCGATGACCTCGGCCTGCCCGAGCTGTTCCTCGTCGAGTTCCACTACCGCGTCGCCATGACCCGTGCCGAGCGCGAGTTCGTCGCGGGCATGCTCGAGCGCCTCGAAGCGGGCGAGCTCGGCGGACTCGACGCGTGGAGGACCATGCACGAGCTGATCGAGTCCGGCGCGAGCGCCGAGGAGCTCGAGGCGAAGCTCGCGCAGTACCTGGCGGAAGGAGCCGCAGACCAGCAGCAGCCCTGACCAGCAGCATCGAACAGTACACAGATCGATGGCCCGGATGCGGCAACACCCGAGCCATCTCGCAACCGAGTCGTTCAACGTGAATCGAATCCACCCCAGTGCGTGCCTCCATTCTACCGGCGCGCCATCACGACCGAACGGCTCCCCACCGAAGGAGAGCCTCATGGCTGCATCACCCGACGGGATGGCCCTCGTGGCCGCCGATCTCGTCAAGACCTATTCGCAGGGGCGCGGCAAGCCCCCGCTCCGAGCCCTCGACGGGCTCACGTTCCAGGCAGAGGAGGGCACGGTCTTCGGCCTGCTGGGGCCGAATGGCGCCGGCAAGTCGACGACCGTCAAGATCCTCTCGACCCTCTCGCGTGCCGACTCCGGCATCGCGACCGTCGCCGGCATCGACGTGGCGAAGCACCCCGGCCGTGCACGCAGCGCGATCGGCTTCGTCGCCCAGAAGCAGGTCTCGGACCCCATGGACACGGGCGTCGAGAACCTCGTGCTGGCCGGCCAGCTGCACGGCATGTCGACCCGCGCCGCACGGAGCCGAGCGGGCGAGCTGCTCGAACGGTTCGCACTCACGAGCGCGGCCCGACGTCAGGTGAAGACCTACTCCGGCGGCATGGCTCGCAAGCTCGACGTCGCGATCGGCCTCATGCACCGCCCGCAGGTGCTGTTCCTCGACGAGCCGACGACCGGTCTCGACCCCGAGGCGCGTGCCGAGATGTGGGCCGAGATCGAGCGGATGTCGCGTGAGGAGCGCATGACCGTGCTGCTGACCACGCATTACCTCGAGGAGGCCGATCGGCTCGCGAGCCGGCTGGCGATCGTCGATGCAGGGCGCGTCGTGACGGAGGGTACGCCCCATCAGCTGAAGAGCGAGCTGCGCGGCGATGCCGTGGTGATCGAGCTGCACGAGGCATCCGTCATCGCACAGGTGCTCGAATCGCTCGACCGTCTCGGCGGGTTCCGGGAGGTGGCGGCCGAGGGTCGTGCCGTGCGGGCCCGCGTCGACGGCGGAGGCGCCGCATTGCCTCTCGTGCTCGCGGCGCTCGACGCCGAGGGTGTCTCCGTGGCATCGGCGACCGTGTCGCGGCCGAGCCTCGACGACGTCTACCTGGCCCACACCGGGCATTCCTTCGCCGCGGTGCACGCCGGTTCGTCGGCCGATGCCCGCACCGATCTCGAGGAGGCGGCAGCATGACCGCGCTCACGAACCGGCTCACGGTCGCAGCGGCTCCCGCGTACGCGCGCCCGAGCTTCTTCCGGCACACCGCCTACCTGACGCTCCGGCAACTACGCGCGGTGGTGCGCATTCCGGCGTTCATCGTCATGAACGTCGTGCAGCCGCTCATCTGGTTGCTGCTGTTCGGACAGCTCTTCACCTCGGTCGTCGACATCCCCGGCTTCACGGGTGGTGACAACTACCTGGAGTTCCTGACGCCCGGCATCGTCATGATGATGGCGCTGTTCGGCAGCGCCTGGGCGGGCACGAGCTACATCCAGGACATGGACCGCGGCGTCATGGACCGCTTCCTCACCTCGCCGACCAGTCGCGGAGCCATGATGGTGGCGACGCTGGTCTACCAAGCGCTCCTGACGCTCGTGCAGTCGCTCATCGTGCTCGGCGTCGCCTGGCTCGGCGGCGCGCGGTTCGACGGCGGGCTCGGCGGCATCCTGATCCTGCTGCTCGCGGCCATGCTGCTCACGGCGTCGTTCTCGGCGCTGTCGAACGCGGCGGCGCTGCTCGCCCGCAACCAGAACGTGCTGATCGGCATCTCGCAGCTCATCACGATTCCGCTCATGTTCCTGAGCTCGGCGCTCATGGACACGAGCCTGTCGGCCGACTGGGTCGCCGAGGTCGCCCGCTTCAATCCGTTCGAGTGGGCCGTCGTGGCGGGCCGCGAGGCGCTCGGCGCAAGCCCCGACTGGGCAAGCGTGTGGGGGCACCTCGGCCTGCTCGCCGTGTTCACCGCGGTGCTCGCGTGGGTGGCGACGCGCGCCTTCCGCGTCTACCAGCGGAGCGCGTAGCCGACCGCTCGCCGGCCGATGACCGGCTGACGCGGTGCGTATCGGGACCCGTCGCGGGATCTCGATACGCACCGCGGCCGGTGCTCCTCGATCGGCAGCGGGGCGGATCTCGAAGCTGTGCGTTTCCGCCGCGGGTCGAAAACCAAGCGACATTCGGTTTATGATGAACCGGATGCCGCGAAGCGGCCGATTTCGAAGCATGAAGGAGTGCTGGCATGACCGATCAGCTGAACCACGAGACGGATGCCGCGGCAGTCGTCGACACCGCCGGTGAACTCGACCTGCGCTACCGCGACGCGAGCCTGCCCGTCGCCGAGCGCGTCGAGATCCTCCTGTCGCAGATGACGCTCGACGAGAAGGCGGGCCTCTTCTTCCAGACGATGATCGCCGCCGGAGCCGACGGCACGCTCTCGCAGGGCGACGACATGTTCGGCCTGCCGGCCACCGACGACTACGTCGGGCGCCGCCTCATGAACCACTTCAACGTGCTGCAGACCCCGCCCACGGCCGAGCTCATCGCCGAGTGGCACAACCGCCTCCAGGAGGCCGCGGCGGCGACCCGCCTCGGCATCCCCGTCACGGTCTCGACCGACCCGCGGCACTCGTACACCGACAATCCGCTCTCGGGCATGCTCACCGGGTCGTTCTCGGTCTGGCCCGAGACCATGGGCCTCGCGGCCGTCGGCGACGAGGCGCTCGTCGAGCAGTTCGGCGACATCGCCCGTCAGGAGTACACGGCGGTCGGCATCCGCGTGGCGCTGCACCCGCAGATCGACCTCGCCACCGAGCCGCGCTGGTCGCGCGCCCTCCAGACGTTCGGCGAAGATCCCGAACTCGCCGGTCGCATGGGCGCCGCCTACATCCGCGGCTTCCAGGGCGCCGAGCTGGGCCCCGACTCCGTCGCGACGATGACGAAGCACTTCCCGGGCGGCGGCCCCCAGAAGGACGGTGAAGACCCGCACTTCGCGCACGGCCGCGAGCAGGTCTACCCGGGCGGCGAGTTCGAGACCCATCTGAAGCCCTTCGAGGCCGCGTTCGAGGCGGGCACGAGCCAGATCATGCCGTACTACGGCATGCCCGTCGGCACCGAGTACGAAGAGGTCGGCTTCGGCTTCAACAAGTCCGTCATCACCGGGTTGCTCCGCGAACGCTACGGCTTCGACGGCATCGTCTGCACCGACTGGGGACTCATCAACGACTCCTCGATCTTCGGCGAGCCCTTCCCGGCCCGTGCGTGGGGCGTCGAGCACCTCACCCCGCGCGAGCGCATGAAGAAGGTCATCGACGCGGGCGTCGACCAGTTCGGCGGCGAGGCCGACCCCGAAATGCTCGTCGACCTCGTGAACTCGGGCGAGATCACCGAGGATCGCCTCGATGTCTCGGCGCGGCGCCTCCTGCGCGAGAAGTTCGTGCTCGGCCTCTTCGAGCGGCCCTTCGTCGACGTCGAGCGAGCGGCACGCGTCGTCGGCTCGGCCGAGTTCGTCGCCGCCGGCGAGGCGGCGCAGCGTGCCGCGATCACCCTGCTGGTGAACCGCGAGCGACCGGATGCCTCGGGCGCCGTGCGCCCCGCCCTGCCGATCGCACGAGGCCTCCGCCTCTACGTCGAGGGCATCGCCCCCGAGATCGCGGCGGAGTACGGCCAGGTCGTCGAGACGCCCGCGGAAGCGGATGTCGCGATCCTGCGACCGCAGGCGCCGTTCGAGGAGCGCCCGACGATGTTCGAGAACTTCTTCCACTCGGGTTCGCTCGACTACACGGCCGAGCAGATCGCGCACGTGCGCGAGATCGCGGCGGCGGTGCCGACCTTGGTCGACGTCTTCCTCGACCGGCCGGCGATCCTCACGCCGTTCGTGGGCGAGCTCGCGGCCCTCACCGCCAACTGGGGCGCGAGCCCGCGTGCGTTGCTCGACGTGCTCGTCGGCGATGCCTCGCCCAAGGGCAAGATGCCATTCGACCTGCCGTCGAGCATGGCCGCCGTCGAGGCGAGCCGCTCCGACGTGCCGTTCGACACGGCCGACCCCCTGTTCCGTTTCGGGCACGGCCTCCGCTACCCCGCCTGATCCACGCCGGTCGGCCCTGCCACCTGCTCGAGGCCCCCGCCGATCGGCGGGGGCCTTTCGGTTTCCGGGCGCGCCTCGGCCGAAATCGAGACATGCATGCCCCGACGGCGCTAGCATCAGCCCAGGGGCGCCGCGTCGACGGTGCATGGGGCAAGGGGGTTCGGCATGTCCGATCAGATGGCTCGACCGATGGGCGTCACCGTCGTCGCGATCCTCGCGTGGATCGCAGGAGCGCTCGACATCGTGTCGGGCACCATCCTGCTGTTCCAGGCGGGCGTCGAATCCGTGGCCGACGGGCTCGGTGGCACCGGCCCGCTCTACGTGGCCGCGATCGGCTCGATCGTGCTCGGCCTCATCGTCGTCGCCGTCGCCGCGGGACTGCTCACCGGCAACTGGGTGTCGCGGATGATCATCACGGTCCTCGAGGTGCTCTCCATCATCGGCTCGCTCTTCCTCGCCTTCGCCTATCTCGGCGGTGCGGTGGGCGAGTGGCTCGGCATCGTCGTCTCCCTCGTCGTGCTGTTCCTGCTCTGGGGGCACAAGTCGAGCGTGTTCTTCGGCAGCCGGATGCCGGAGGCCTGAGTGAACTCGATCGGCCGCCCCGGGGGCGTCACGTTCATCGCGGTGCTCGCATGGATCTCGGGCGCCCTCGACGTCCTCGGCGGCACCATCCTCCTCTTCCAGACGAGCGTGGCCGCGACCGTGGAGCAGTTCGGGGGCGCGAGCCAGATGATCGCCTCGGCGATCTTCTCGATCCTCGTCGGCGTCGTCGTCATCGCCGTGGCGGGCGGGTTGCTGCGCGGCAGTTCCGGAGCCCGCCTGTTCATCACGATCCTCCAGGTGATCTCGATCGGGGCCTCGATCTTCCTCGCGATCGCCTACCCGGCAGGCGCGATCGGCGAGTACTTCAGTGTGCTCGTCTCGGTGATCGTGCTCGCCTTCCTCTGGTCGGGCCGGGCGAACGCCTTCTTCCGCGACTGAGGTCGTTGTCGGTATCCCATCGGTGCCGCGAGGAGCTTTTGTAGAGTCTTCACAGTGCTGTTCAAGGCGCCGCCACGCCGGTTTGTAGGGCACGGACGCAGGGTTTCCCCGCGACATCCGCTCGACCTACCGTGGAGGCAAGCCCAGATCGCACACGAAGGACGAGACACCGACGATGGTTGACACGGCACCCCGCACCGCCTCGAAGCAGCAGAAGACCGCCCCCGAGCGCCCGGCCGACACGGCGCCGCCGAAGTCCGCGCGCACCGCGGCATCCGCCCCGCAGCCCGCATCGCCCGCGCAGCCCTCGATCGACGTGGCGACGCTGGGCCGGCAGCTGCTCGGCACCTGGGCCGACCTCCGGCTGGCCGCTCGCGAGCGGGCCGCCCATCCCGACCTCCAGCGCATCGAGGGCCAGTCGATGGCCGAGCACCGGGAGCGCGTGCTCGGGCAGCTGAAGATCCTCGTCGACCAGAAGGCCGTGCACCGCGCCTTCCCGACGTCGCTCGGCGGGTTCGACGACCACGGCGGCAACATCGCCCAGTTCGAAGAGCTCGTGATCGCCGACCCCAGCCTGCAGATCAAGGCGGGCGTGCAGTGGGGCCTCTTCGGCGCCGCCGTGCTGCACCTCGGCACCGAGTTCCACCACGAGACGTTCCTGCCCGACATCATGTCGCTGAAGGTGCCCGGCGCGTTCGCCATGACCGAGACCGGGCACGGTTCGGATGTCGCGGCCATCGGCACGACCGCGACGTACGACGAGGCGAAGCAGCAGTTCGTGATCAACACGCCGTTCCGCGGCGCGTGGAAGGACTACCTCGGCAATGCCGCCGTGCACGGCACCGCCGCCGTGGTCTTCGCGCAGCTCATCACGAAGGGCGTCAATCACGGCGTGCACGCCTTCTACGTGCCGATCCGGGGCGCGAAGGGCGGCTTCCTCAAGGGCATCGGCGGTGAGGACGACGGCCTCAAGGGCGGCCTCAACGGCATCGACAACGGGCGCCTGCACTTCACGAACGTGCGCGTCCCGCGCGAGAACCTGCTGAACCGCTACGGCTCCGTCGCTGAAGACGGCACCTACTCGAGCCCCATCTCGAGCCCCGGTCGCCGCTTCTTCACGATGCTCGGCACCCTCGTGCAGGGTCGCGTCTCCCTCGACGGCGCTGCCACGACCGCGGCAGCCATGGCGCTGACGATCGCGATCACCTACGGCAACCAGCGTCGCCAGTTCAACGCGGCGAGCGACACCGACGAGGAGGTGCTGCTCGACTACCAGCGTCACCAGCGCCGGCTGCTGCCGAAGCTCGCCACGACGTACGCGCAGATCTTCGCGCACGACGAGTTCCTCGTGAAGTTCGACGCCGTGTTCTCGGGCGCCGCCGACACCGACGACGACCGCCAAGACCTCGAGACGATCGCCGCGGCCCTGAAGCCGCTGTCGACATGGCACGCGCTCGAGACGCTGCAGGAGGCTCGCGAGGCCGCCGGCGGCTCGGGCTTCCTCGCCGAGAACCGCATGGTGGGGCTCCGCCAGGACCTCGACGTCTACGTGACGTTCGAGGGCGACAACAACGTGCTCCTGCAGCTCGTCGCCAAGCGCCTGCTGACGGACTTCTCGAAGCAGTTCGCGAAGGCGGATGCCGGTGCGATGGCGCGCTACGTCGTCGCGCAGACGGCCGACCGGGCCTACCACGGCACCGGCCTCCGTAGCCTCGCGCAGACCATCGCCGACTTCGGTTCGACGGCGCGCTCGGTCTCCGAGCTCCGCGACGAGCAGACCCAGCGCGAGCTCCTCACCGACCGGGTTGAGGCCATGATCTCCGAGATCGCCGGGCGCCTGCGCGATGCACGGAAGCTCCCGAAGGCCGACGCGGCCGCGGCGTTCAACCGCAACCAGAACGAGCTCATCGAGGCGGCGCGCGCACACGGCGAGCTGTTGCAGTGGGAGGCGTTCACCCGGGCGCTCGCGAAGACGACCGACCCCGGCACGAAGCAGGTGCTCACGTGGGTGCGCGACCTCTTCGGCCTCGGCCTCGTCGAGAAGCACCTCGCCTGGTACCTCATCAACGGCCGGCTCTCGCCGAAGCGCGCGCAGGCCGTCACCGCCTACATCGACCGCCTGCTCGAGCGTCTGCGTCCGCACGCGCAAGACCTGGTCGACGCGTTCGGTTACGGCCCCGAGCACCTGCGGGCGAAGATCGCCTCGGGTGCCGAGCAGGAGCGGCAGGACGAGGCCCGCGCCTACTACGCCGCGCAGCGAGCCTCCGGCACGCTGCCCGTGCCGGAGAAGTCGAAGAAGAAGTAGCAGCGATCGAAGGCCGGGCGTCAGCCGACGCCCGGCCTTCGTCGTGCTCGGTGCACACTCACCCGAGCCTCGGGCCGGGTGACCGTATGGTGTACGGAGAATATAGGCTGTCCGGCATGGCGGGAGAATCCACAGGCAGCGAACCCGACCGCACGCTCCGGCTCCTGTGGCGGTCGCATTTCGGGGAGCCCGTCGGATCCCGTGGGCCCAAGCAGCGGTCGAGCGTCGACGAGGTCGTCGCGACGGCCGTGCAGCTTGCCGACGTCGACGGCATCGACGCCGTGTCGATGCGCCGCATCGCCGATCGCCTCGGACTGAAGCCGATGTCGGTCTACACCTACGTGCCGGGCAAGGCCGAGCTCGTCGACCTCATGGTCGACCGGGTCGCGGGCGAGATGGAGCTGCCGCGACTCGATGGCGAGCTGCCCGAGCGGCTCGCGCGGATCGCGCGCCTGCAGTGGGAGGAGTACCTGCGGCACCCGTGGCTGCTCTCGATCGACACCAGCCGGCCGCCGCTCGGGCCGAACGTCTCCGACCACTGGGAGTGGTGCCTGCGGGCGATCGACGGCCTGGGGCTCTCCGACCTCGACATGGACCGCATCGTCACCCTGCTGCTCGGCTTCGTGACGGGGCCGGCGCGTGCGCACCTCGACGCCGAGCGTCACCGCGCCGTCGACCAGGAATCGGCCGTCGACTGGTGGGAGCGCAACGAGCCGCTGCTCGACGAGATCCTCGACGCGAAACGCTACCCGGTGTCGGCGCGGGTCGGCCAGGCTGCCGGCGCCGTGGAGCAGGCCGGGCCGTCGGACGTGTTCGAGTTCGGGCTCGCGCGCCTGATCGACGGCATCGTCGACTACATCGGGGTGTCGGCCCGCTAGCGGAATCGGCCCGCCGGCGCGATCGCTCGAGCGTTCGGTCAGTCCTTCGACGGCGGCCGCATGAGCAGGCCGGTGACGATGCCGACCACGATGCCGGCGGCCAGCCACAGCCAGAATCCGGTCCAGAGGCTCACGCCCACACCGACGATCACGCCCACGATGAGCCCGACGATCAGCTGACTGCGACGGGCATTGCGTGCGGGGGTCTGCTCGGCCATGCCTTCAGCCTACGTCGGCGCCGGGCGCCGTCAGAGCAGCCCGAGCGCGCGCACCGCGTCGCGCTCCTCGACGAGTTCGGCGACCGATGCCTCGATGCCGCGCCGTGCGAAGTCGTCGACCTCGAGGCCCTGGCGGATGCGCCAGGCGCCGTCGACGGAGTCGACCGGGAACGAGGAGACGAGCCCCTCGGGTACGCCGTACGAACCGTCGGAGACCACCGCGGCGCTCGTCCATCCGTCGGGAGTGCCGAGCACCCAGTCGTGCACGTGGTCGATCGTGGCGCTCGCGGCCGATCCGACCGACGACGATCCGCGCACCTCGATGATCTCGGCGCCGCGCTTCGCCACCCGAGGGATGAACTGCTCGGCCAGCCATCGTCGGGCACCCTCGGGCCCGCCGAGGCGGTGGGCGAGCAGCGCGGGCACGGAGTCGCCGGCCGCCGTGGCGTGCGCCACATCGGGGAACTGCGTCGCCGAGTGATTGCCCCAGATGGTCACGCCGCGGATGTCTCCGACGGGCGTGTCGACGGTGGCCGCGAGCTGTCCGAGGGCCCGGTTGTGGTCGAGCCGGGTGAGCGCGGTGAATCGTTCGGCCGGGACATCCGGTGCATGGGCCGACGCGATGAGCGCGTTCGTGTTCGCGGGGTTGCCGACCACGACGACGCGGATGTCGTCGGCGGCGACCGCATTGATCGCGGCGCCCTGCGGGCCGAAGATGCCGCCGTTCGCAGTGAGGAGGTCCCCGCGCTCCATGCCTGCGGTGCGCGGGCGGGCGCCGACGAGGAGTGCCACGTTCGCGCCGGCGAACGCCGAGTTCGCGTCGTCGTAGACCTCGACGTGCGAGAGCAGCGGGAAGGCGGAATCCTGCAGTTCGAGGGCTGCGCCCTCGGCGGCGCGAACGCCCTGCGGGATCTCGAGCAGGTTCAGGCGTACCGGGGTGTCGGGCCCGAGCATGGCGCCCGAGGCGATGCGGAACAGGAGTGCGTACCCGATCTGGCCGCCCGCGCCCGTGAGCGTGACGGTGATCGGCTTCTTCGCGGCCATGCTCCGAGCCTAGCCGCGACGACGGGTCGCGCCGCCCGGCCCCGAACGTCCCGGACTCGATCCGCGGATGAGCGTGGCACCCCGCCGCGGCATCCGCTGGTCGGTACCGTGACGCTATGAGAGAGATGTATCCGGAGATCGAGCCGCTGGAGACCGGCATGCTCGACGTGGGGGACGGCCAGCACATCTATTGGGAGGTGTCGGGCAATCGGCAGGGGAAGCCGGTCGTGTTCCTGCACGGTGGGCCCGGTGCCGGAACCTCGCCCGACCACCGCCGGCTCTTCGACCCGGAGCGGTACCGCATCGTGCTCTTCGACCAGCGCGGCTGCGGCCTCTCGATCCCGCACGCGAGCGAACCCGGAGCGAGCCTCGCAGCCAACACCACGTGGCACCTCATCGCCGACATGGAGCGGCTCCGCGGGCACCTCAGCATCGACACCTGGCAGGTCTTCGGCGGCTCATGGGGGAGTGCGCTCGCGCTCGCGTACGCGCAGACCCACCCCGAGCGCGTCACCGAGCTCGTACTGCGCGGCATCTTCACGCTGCGCCGGCAGGAACTCGACTGGTTCTACGAGGGCGGGGCCTCAGCCGTGTTCCCCGACCTCTGGGAGGACTTCATCGCGCCGATCCCCGTGCTCGAGCGAACGCACCTGGTGGAGGCGTACGCGCGGCTGCTCGCCGACCCGAATCCCGAGGTGCACGAGCCCGCCGCCATCGCCTGGGCGCGCTGGGAGTCCTCGACGATCACGTTGCTCCCGCAGGCCGCGAACGTCGCGCGCTACACGGCGCCCGAGTACGCCACCGCCTTCGCACGCATCGAGAACCACTACTTCCGGCACGGCGGCTGGTGGGACGAGGGGCAGTTGATCCGGGATGCCTCGCGCCTCCGCGACATCCCGGCCGTGATCATCCAGGGCCGCTACGACATGTGCACGCCAGCGATGACCGCGTGGGATCTGCACCGCGCGTGGCCCGAGGCCGAGCTCACGATCATCGACGACGCCGGGCACGCCTTCGACGAACCCGGGATCCTCGACGCGCTCATCACCGCGACCGACCGGTTCGCCGGCGGCGACGGGTTCGGCGGGGACGCCGTCGTGTACGAGCGTCACGAGGTCGGCGACGACGACGATGACGACGATGACGATGACGACAATGACGATGACGACGACGACACCGACGACGACGACGACAACGACACCGACGACGACGGCCCAGATGGCGGCGACGACGACGATGACGACGACGACGATGACGACGACGATGACGATGACGACGATGACGATGACGACGAGAACGACGACGCGCAACCCGGTGACGACCGACCCCGCACCCGGTAGCGTCTCATCATGACGTTCAATCCCGACGCCGACATCAGCAAGGGCAGGGCCTCGAAGCGCGGCCGCAACACCGGCATCGCCCTCGGTGGCGGCGGCCTCGGCGTGCTCGCGATCTTCCTGATCTCTCAGTTCCTCGGCGTCGACCTCAGCGGGCTCGTCGGCGGCGGAGCCCAGCCGGAGGCGAGCGACTCCACGCTCGAGCACTGCCTCACCGGCGAGGACGCGAACGAGGACGTCGAGTGCCGCATGAAGGGCGCTTCGGCGTCGCTCGAGGCGTACTGGGCCGAGGAGGCGCCGGCACTGGGCGTGAACTACAACGCCCCGCAGGACTTCGCGCTCTTCGACCAGGCCGTGTCGACGGGATGCGGCAGTGCCTCGTCGGCGACCGGTCCGTTCTACTGCCCGCCCGACCAGACGATCTACATCGACGTGACGTTCTACGACGAACTGCGCAGCAGGTTCGGCGCCAGCGGCGGCCCGCTCGCCGAGATGTACGTCATCGCGCACGAGTGGGGCCACCACGTGCAGAACCTCGCCGGCGTGCTCGAGCGCTCGCAAGACGGGCAGACCGGGCCGGCGTCGAGCGCCGTTCGGGTCGAACTGCAGGCCGATTGCTTCGCGGGCGCCTGGGTGGCCAATGCGTCCACGGTGCCCGATGACAGTGGCGTGCCGTTCCTGCAGCCGATCACGGCGGCGCAGCGCAGGGACGCCCTCGACGCGGCAGCGGCGGTCGGCGACGACCACATCCAGCAGGCGACGCAGGGACAGGTGAATCCGCACACGTTCACGCACGGCACGAGCGAGCAGCGGATGAACTGGTTCGAGACCGGCTACGAGCAGGGTGCCGGGGCCTGCGACACGTTCTCGGTCAGCCCCGACGCGCTCTGACGGATCGGTGCGCGGCCGGTCGGGCCGATCGGCGCACCCCCTTCAACGCCCCATGTTGCTCGACTCGCGTCATGATCGAGCGTGATCGCCGTCTCTTCAGTAAGCGCACCGCGACGTGCGCAGATTGGAGCACGAGCCATGGGCCGACGACGACGCGAGATCCCGACTCCCCACCGCGAGTTCTTCCGTGCGGTGACGATCGACGAGACGGTGGCGCTCTCGTGCACCTGCAGCCGGGGCGCCGACCACTGGTACGCGGAACCGATGGGGGAGGCGCCGCGCGGCGGCGCGCCCCGCCCCAGCACGCGGACCGGGACGACCGCGACGCCCGAGGCGGAGGGGCCGAGGCTCAGCCTTCGAGCGCCGCGACGATCGCCTGACCGAGCCGGACTGGCTTGGTGAACTGCGGCCAGTGCCCGGGCAGGTCGAAGGAGCACGTCGGACGCCGTCCTCAGACATCGCGGCGCTCCATGGGAAGCGCCGGCGGAGCCGGGCGATCAGCCCAGTGCGACCTTCGGCCTCCGGCCGGCGTTCGCGGTCGCGAGCACGACGATCCCTGCGGCCAGCACGAGCAGCCCGAGCAGTGCGCCGGGGGTGAGTGCCTCCCCGAGGACTGCCACGCCGAGGATGCCGGCGGTCAATGGTTCGGCGAGCGTCAGTGTCGAGACGGTCGCGGGTGCGAGTCCGCCGAGGCCGTAGCCGAACAGCAGGTAGGCGACGGTCGTCGTCACGAGGCCGAGCCAGAGGGCCATCGCGAGACCGGGCCCGGTCGCGAGCCACGAGGCATCCGTCATCGCAAGCAGGGGGATGCTGCAGACCGCCGCGACGCCGAACAGCGCGCCCATGCTCGCGGATCCGTTCCACCCGCGGTCGAGCAGCGCCTTCGCGGCGAGCGTGTAGACGGCGTACGAGGCGCCCGCGCCGAGTGACGCGACCAGCCCGAGCGGATCGGCTCCCGTGGCGCCGCCGCCCCCACCCGTCGCCGCGGCCAGGATGCCGACGCCGATGGTCGCGATCGCGGTCGCGACGGCCCAGCGGTGCCCGGGATAGCGGCGGCGCAGCGCCCAGTCGAGGCCGCCGGTGATGACGGGTGCCGAGCCGAGTGCCACGACCGTGCCGACGGCGACGCCGTTCGCGGCGGTGCCGGCGAAGAAGGCCGGCTGATAGGCGAGCACTCCCACCGCGCCGATCGCGACGAGCAGCCAGGCGGGCAGCGGATGCCCCGGGCCGACGCCGGCCGCCGGGACGGCGGGTGTCCCGACCGCACCGTGCCGGCGACCGGCGAAGATCGTGATCACGGCGGCGATGCCGAGGGCGCCGCCGCCGATCAGGATTCGCGCCGCGCCGACCGAGGCCGCGCTCGCCTCGGGGCCGAGCGCCTGCGCGGTGCCCGTCGTGCCGAAGCAGACGGCCGCGAGCAGCACGGCGGTCACGAATCGCATGGCACATTGTTACACAATCACGCCACCGCCGCTGGACCGCCCGTACGAGCGGGCGCTCGCGGGCCGATAAGCTCGCGGATGTCGCGCGCGCGATCCGGCGACGATGCCGTGACTGCCGCCGACATCCGTGACCCGATACGGAAAGGACTCCTGTGCGCGCCGTGCTCTTCAACGCCTTCGGTGTGAACCCCGAACTCGTCGACGTGCCGGAGCCCGAGTGCCCGCCCCGCGGCGCCGTGATCCGGGTTCGCGCGACCGGCGTCTGCCGCAGCGACTGGCATGCCTGGATGGGCCACGACGACACCGTGTCGCTTCCGCATGTTCCCGGCCACGAGTTCGCCGGTGAGATCGCCGTGCTCGGCACGGACGTCGACCCCGACGCCGGCTGGGCGGTCGGCGACCGCGTCACCGCCCCCTTCATCTGCGCGTGCGGGCGCTGCCACGAGTGCCTCACCGGCAACGAGCAGGTCTGCGACCACCAGTCCCAGCCCGGCTTCACGCACTGGGGCTCGTTCGCTGAGTTCGTGGCGATCGACGAGGCCGAGCTGAACCTCATCCGCCTGCCCGAGTCGCTCGGCTTCGTCGAGGCCGCATCGCTCGGCTGCCGCTTCGCGACCGCCTACCGTGCCATCGTCTCGCGCTCCCGGCTCGCCCCCGGCGAGCAGATCGCGGTGCACGGATGCGGCGGGGTCGGCCTCTCCGCGATCATGATCGCCGTCGCGGCAGGCGTGAAGGTCTACGGCGTCGACGTCTCCGACGCCGCGCTCGCCGCGGCCGAGGGGCTCGGCGCGGTACCGCTGCAGGGCGGCGAGGGCGCCGCGGAGCGCATCCTCGAAGCCTCGGGCGGGGGCGTCGACGTCTCGGTCGACGCCTTCGGCTCGACGGAGACCTCGTTCGCGTCGGTGCGGAGCCTGAAGAAACGAGGCCGACACGTGCAGATCGGGCTCATGGTCGGCGACTCCGCGCTCGCCGCCATGCCGATGGATGCCGTGATCGCCGGCGAACTCGAGATCCTCGGCAGCCACGGCATGGCGGCGCACGAGTACCCCTCGATGCTCGGCGCCGTCGCCTCCGGCGACTTCCGTCCGATCGAGCTCGTCGGCCGGCGCATCACGCTCGACGAGGTTCCCGCGGCGCTCGCCGCGATGGGCACCGCCGGCGGCGGGGGCTCGGGCATGACGGTCGTCGAGCTGTAGCGGCATCCGCTCGCCGTGTTCCGGAGCGTGGACGCCGTCGTGCCCGTAGCATGTCCGAGAACCCTCAGGAGGAACCGATGAGCGATGGTCGTGCGGCACCCGCAGGCTGGTATCCCGACCCGAGCGATGCCACCGCGCAGCGCTGGTGGAACGGCGCGCAATGGACCGAGCACGTCGCGCCGGCGGCGCCGGTCGCGCCCGTCGAGCAGGCCGCCCCGGCACCGTCGGTCCCGCCGGTCGTGGCTCCCGCCGTCGAACCCCCGGTGGCCGCTCCCGCGTACGTCGCGCCGGTGACTCCGGCGTATGCGCCGGCCTACACCTCCGCACCCGCGTACGCGGCGACCCCGGTGTACGGCGCCGGGCAGCCGGCTCCGTACAGCGGCGCCGCGGTGACGGCTCGCGTGCCAGAGGGCACCCCGGTCGACACGCTCTGGATCTGGCTGATCGTGGCGATGCCGGTGCTCGCCGCACTGCCCATCTTCCTCTGGGACTTCGAGGGCTACATGGAGCAGTCGATGTACCCGTCGTCGAACTCGATGATCACGGCCCTCGGCCCGTACACCGACCCGTGGTATCTCGCCGCGACGTTCGGCGGATGGATCGTCTACGGTCTCTCGGTCTGGTTCGCCGCCCTCGACAGTGCCAAGCTCGCGAAGCTCGGCTACCAGCGCCGGTTCCACTGGGCCTGGGCGTTCCTCTCGTCGCTCGTGTACGTCATCGGCCGCTCGGTCGTGGTGCGGCGTCAGGCCGGTCGCGGGTACCTGCCGATGGCCGCCGCGATCGCGCTCACCGTCGTGCTCACGATCGGCGTGATCGCGTGGGTCGTCGTGATGATGGTGAACGTCGTCAACACGTCGATGGAGATGTACCCCTCGTACTGATCGGCACGACCGGTCGGCGCGCCTGACGGCGCGTGCCCGTGGACGCCGTTGCCGGCGTCCACGAGCACGCGGTCCGTTCAGGCGTCCACCAGCTCCTCGGCGGGCGCGCTCGCCGAGCGGGGCGCCGCACGCAGGAGCACGGCGGAGGCCACGAGCCCGATGACGGCCAGCACGGCGGCGCCGATGAAGGCCGATGAGAACCCGGCCGTGAGCGCCGCGGCATCCGCAGCACCGCCGGTCGCCTCACTCGAGACGGCGGCGGTCACCGCCGCACCGACGGCCGTCAGCACGGCAAGGCCGATCGCCGAGCGGATCTGGTAGCTCGTGTTCACGAGGCCCGACGCGACGCCCGTCTCCTCGGGGCGTGCGGCGCCGATCGCCGTGCCGAGCGACGGCACGAACGCGAGCGCCATGCCGAGCGCTGCGACGAGCGAGGCGGGCAGCACGTCGACGGCGTAGCTGCCGTCGGGCCGGGCGAGTGCGAGCCAGCCGAGGCCGACCGCGAGCAGGGCGAATCCGCCGACGATGAGCGGCTTCGCCCCGAACCGCGCCTGCAGTCGTGGCGCCACGGCGACCATGCCGACCACGATGAGCGCGGTCATCGGCAGGAGCGCGGCACCCGAGGCGAACGCGCCCGCACCGAGCACCTGCTGCAGGTAGAGGTTCAGGAAGAACCACATGGAGACCCAGGCGGCGCCGAGCAGCAGCTGCGCGAGGTTCGCGGCGCCGAGCTGCGGGGCCCGGAAGATGCCGAGGCGCAGCAGCGGCGTGCGGCGGCGGGCTTGGATCGCGAAGAACGCGATGAGCAGGGCGGCACCGGAGACCAGGGCGACGATCGTCTCGACCGAGGCCCAGCCCGCCTCGGGTGCGCGCACGACGCCGTAGACGATCGCGGCGAGTCCCGCGGTCGCGGTGAGCGCACCGGCGAGGTCGACGCGACCGCGGCCGCCCGCGACGCGGGGGAGTGCGAACGGCGTCAGGATGATGACGACCAGCGCGATCGGCACGGTCGCGTAGAACACCCACGGCCAGCTCGCGTATTCGGTGAGCACGCCGCCGAGGAAGACGCCGGCCGTACCCCCGATGGGTGCGGCGGCGCCGTAGACCGCGAAGGCGCGCGGCAGGTCGGCGGTGCCGCCGAACAGCGTCATCAGCAGGGTGAGCGCGGCCGGGGCGATGAGCGCGGCGCCCGCGCCCTGGACGGCGCGGCCGGCGATCTCGAGGCCGACGTTGCTCGCGGCGCCCGCGAGCACGCTGCCGATGAGCAGCGTGAGCCAGCCGGCGATGAACACCCGGCGTGCTCCGAACACGTCGGAGAGGCGTCCCCCGAGCAGCAGGAGGCCGCCGAAGGCGATGACGTAGGCGTTGAACACCCATGACAGGGACTCGGGGGTGAACCCGAGTTCGGCCTGGATGTCGGGCAGGGCGACGCCGATGATCGACGTGTCCATGATGACGACGAACTGGGCGGCCGCGATGAGCGCGAGGCCGAACCACCGACGTCTCGTCGGCGGAGAGGATGCTGGCATGAGAACTCCTTCTGTGAATACCCCTAGGGGGTATAGATATACCGACAATGGAGCGCCCGTGTCAAGCGGCGGGCACCGCGTGACGAGGCCGGGGCCCCGGCGGGTGCACTGGCCGGTCGCCCCGCGACGCGCCAGAATGGGGCGATGGACCCCGTGGCGGCACTCGAGGAGATCGCGTTCCTGCTCGAGCGCGATCGGGCATCGGCGTTCAAGTCGAAGGCGTTCCGTCGGGCGGCCGACGTCATCCGGCCGCTCGACCCCGACGAGGTCGCCGCTCGCGTCGCCGACGGTCGCCTGCAGCGCACGAAGGGCATCGGCGACACGACGTTCGCGGTCATCGCGCAGGCGAGCGACGGTGCGGTGCCCGACTACCTCGCCGACCTCCGCACGCGCGCCGGGCTCTCACCCGAGGGCGCGCACACCGGCCTCAGGGCGCAGCTCCACGGCGACCTGCACAGCCACACCGACTGGTCAGACGGCACCACGAGCCTCGAGACGATGGCGCGCGCCGCCGAGGCGCTCGGGCTCGAGTACCTCACGATCACCGACCACTCGCCGAGTCTCCGGGTGGCCAACGGACTCAGCGCCGAGCGGCTCACCGCCCAGCAGCAGGCGATCGCCGACGTGCAGGCAGGGGCCCGCGGCATCCGCCTGCTTCGCGGCATCGAGGTCGACATCCTGCTCGACGGCGCCCTCGACCAGACCCCCGAGATGCTCGATCGCCTCGACGTCGTGGTCGCGAGCGTGCACTCGAAGCTCCGCACCGAAGCGCCCGAGATGACGAAGCGGATGCTGCGCGCCATCGCCGACCCGCACACGAACGTGCTCGGGCACTGCACCGGCCGGCTCGTCGAGGGGTCGCGGGGCACCCGGCCGCAGTCGACCTTCGACGCCCACGCGGTCTTCGAGGCGTGCGCCGAGCACGGAGTCGCCGTGGAGATCAACTCGCGGCCCGAGCGGCAGGACCCGCCCGACGAGCTCATCACGATCGCCCTCGAGGCCGGCTGCCTGTTCTCGATCGACAGCGACGCCCATGCGCCAGGGCACCTCACGTTCCTCGAGCTCGGGGCCGCGCGCGCGACGGCGAACGGCGTGCCGGCCGAGCGCATCGTGACGACCTGGCCCGTCGAACGACTGCTCGAATGGAGTCGCGACCGCGGAGTGCGCACCGCACGCGAGGAAGGACGACCATGACCACCTGGACCGCCGAGGAACTCGACCGGGTCGGCGCAGCCGACGAACTGCAGATCGCCTCTCGCCGTGCCGACGGATCGCTGCGACCGTTCGTGACCATCTGGGTCGCACGGGTAGGCGATGAGCTGTTCGTCCGTTCCGCCTACGGGCCGGGCAATCCGTGGTTCCGCAGGGCCCAGGCGAGCGGCGCGGGTCGCATCCGTGCCGGCGGCGTGGAGCGCGACGTCGCGTTCGTCGAGCCGCCGGCCGATGTGCACGAGGCCGTCGACGCCGCGTACCACGTGAAGTACGACCGATACGGGCCGAAGATCGTCGGTACCGTGGTCGGGCCGCAGGTCATCGCCACGACGCTCCGGCTGGAGCCGGCCGCCGTCTGACTCGCGGCCACCCGAGCGGGGTCCGTGCCTGGTGGGCTGACGCCCTGGCGAGCGGGGCCCCCGGCGGCGACCGGTCCCTCGTCGTGACATGATTTCTGCATGCCCAATGCGCTGCGCGTCACCCCTCGGGTCTGGATCGGCTTCGCGATCTGGGTCGGCTACCTCGTCGTGATCTTCGCCATGCAGAGGGTGACGGGCGTGCCCTACACCGAGCTCGGCGAGAGCGGCGAGAACCTGTTCTTCGGCGTCGGACTCTCACTCATCGTCGGCACCGTGCTGCTCGCGATCACGACGTCGCTGCTCGGTTGGTGGCGCCCGGTGCTGTTCGATGCGGCGCGGAGCCGTCACCGGTGGCCGCTCATCGCACCGTTCGCGATGGCGGTGCTGCTGGTCGTGAACCTCGCAGTGACCGATTGGGCGGCCTACGACGCGGCCTTCTTCGGCGCGTCGATCGTGCTGCTGCTCGTCGGCTTCACCGAGGAGCTCACGACTCGAGGCTTGCTGCTCGTGGGTCTCCGTAGCCGCCTGTCGGAGCCGTGGGTCTGGTTCCTCACCACACTCGCTTTCGCGCTCATGCACTACGTGAACGTGCTGACCGGCCAGGACTTCCTGCCGACGACCCTGCAGGTCGGATACGCCTTCCTCGGCGGCACGATCTTCTACATCCTGCGACGCACGACCGGCTCGCTCGTGTGGGCGATGGTGCTGCACGGCTTCTGGGACTTCTCGACGTTCTCGTCGGGCTACGGCGAGACGTCACCGCTGGTCGGGCTGACCGCCACCCTCTACGGCGTCGTCGGGTTGTTCGCCCTCGTGGCGGTGTGGTGGACCTTCCGCAGCGCCGCGCAGTCGGATGTCCCGAACGTGATGGCCGCGCGCCCGGCCGTGTAGCGGCGGCGAGCGTCGCCTAGCGGCCGATCCCGCGATCGTCGGCCGGCGGCAGATGCGTGCCACGGTGGATCTCGTACAGGCGCGCGTGGCCGGGTGAGCCGGGGTCGTCGACGATCGGCTTGTCGGCCATGAACAGCCGGATCAGGTGGGCGAGCTCGCCCGAGTGGCTGAAGTTGATGGCGTGCGCCGCGCCCTCGATCTTGACGAGCAGCACGTGGTTGTCGGTCGCCGCCGCGACCTCTTGCACCCGGCTCGCGCCGGGCATGAGCGGATCCCGATCGCCGATCACGACGAGCGTGGGGATGCGCAGTTGGAGGAGCCGCTCGAGGGTCGGGTACTGCGTGAGCGAGCGGAACATCTTGAACGTGCTGGGCACGCCGAACCGGAAGTAGTCGGGAACGGCCACCTTCATCATGCGGGGAGGCTCCCGGCTGCCGTCGCGGGTGAGCTGCCCGACGGCGCGGCGAAGCGGCTGGTTGTACAGGCCGCCGGCCGGCGAGACGAGCACGGCGCGGTCGATGCGCTCGGGGTAGTGGTGTGCGTACTCGAGGATGACGGGACATCCCATCGAATTGCCGACGAGGGTGGCCTTCTCGATGCCGCGATCGTCGAGGAAGCGAGCCGCGGCGTGCGCGAGGTCGGGCACGTCGAGCGCGTCGCCCGCCTTGCCGCTGCGGCCGAAGCCGGGCAGGTCGGGCACGAGGGTGTGGAACTCGTCGGCGAGTCGTTCGGCGGTCGGCAGCAGGTACCGCCCGGAGAGGCCGAAGCCGTGCAGGTGCATCATCGCCGGGGCGTCGGGCGGCACGGGCGACTCGCGGTAGAACAGGTTGATGCCGTCGACCGTCGTCCAGCGCTCGGCAAGGCTCGACTCCGGTCGCCGCGGAGCACGCCGAGGTGTCGCTTTCGTCCCCATGCGTCGATCATCCTCGTCGGCGGAGGGCACGTCAACGCGCCGTCCCGCCGGCGCGCCATCCCGACGGGCGGCCTCGCCGGGACGTCGAGCACCCAGCGCCGGCACGACAGAATGTTTGCGATAGCAGAATCTGCCCTGTTTGCGTTGACATCGTGATGATCCCGCCTCTAGCCTGACCGAGTCAGGGCCGGTTCGCGTCAGTCTCGCAACAGGGCGGGGCCGCCTCGATCGGCAGAACAGAGAGGTTCGCAGAATGCATCGTCGTACCCTACGGGTCGCGGTCGGAGTCACGACCGCAGCACTCGCGATATCGGTCGCGAGTCCCGTGTACGCAGCAGCACCCGAGGATCCGATCGAGGTCCTCACGGGTCCCGAACTCGCGGCGTCCTGGACGGCGCCGCTGCACACCGTCGGCCGCTACATCGTCGACGCCGACGGTGATCGCTTCAAGCTGGAGTCCGCCAACTGGGACGGCGCGCAGGGCCACTGGAGCGGCAGCGGCGACAAGAACGATCCCGCCAACCACAACAGCGGCATGAGCTACGACATCCCCATGGGCCTCGACCGGGTGCCGATGTCGACCCTCATGAGCGACTTCCACGGGGTCGGCATCAACAGCATCCGCCTGTCGTTCTCGAACGAGATGCTCGGCATGACGGCGCCGGTTCCGGATGTCGCGGTGGCCGCGAATCCTCAGCTGAAGGGCAAGACCCCGCTGCAGGTCTTCGACGCGGTCGTCGCCGCGCTCACCGCCGACGGCTTCGCGGTGATCCTGAACAACCACACGACCACCTCGCACTGGTGCTGCGGCACGAACGACGGCAACGAGCGCTGGAACAGCAGTCAGACCACCGAGAAGTGGATCAGCGACTGGGTCATGCTGACGACGCGCTACCAGGACAACGCGCGCGTGGTCGGCATGGACCTGCGCAACGAGGTGCGCCGCGACATCCTGAACGACGCGAACTGGGGCTGGGGCGACGACCACGACCTCTACAAGGCCTATCAGCAGGCGGGCATCGCGATCCAGCAGGCGAACCCCGAGGTGCTCGTCATCATGGAGGGCATCAACTGGCAGGGCATCCCGACCGACCTGACCTCGCACGAGCGGCCGCACCTGAAGCCGGTGCGGAACACCTCGAACACGCTGCCGTATCCCGACAAGCTCGTCTACGCGGCGCACATCTACGGCTTCACCGGACCGAACCACACCGGAGCGACCGGCCTCGGGGAGACGACCGACCCTCGCTACCGCGACATGACGGCGGCCGAGCTGAAGGCCTCGGTCACCGAGGGAGCGCTCTTCGTCAACACGGCGAACCAGCACTACACGGCACCCGTGTGGTTCAGCGAGTTCGGCACCACCGGTGCCGGCCAGACGAACGACAAGGAGAAGGCCTGGTGGACGAACTTCACCGACCTCCTCATCGAGAACGACAGCGACTTCGCGGCCTGGCCGCTCGTCGCCCAGGCTCGCGATGACGGATCCTTCGTCGACACCTTCTCGCTGCTCGCCTACAAGGCCGACGGCACGAAGCTGAGCATCGCCGACGACTGGCGCTACCCGCAATGGAAGAAGCTCGTGAACTCGGACGGCAAGACCGGCCCCGTGGCATCCGTGCCGCGCTGGAACATGCTCGGCAGTGGCAGCACCTCGCCCGACACCAACGCGTCCGCGCTCATGAACACGCGCCCCGATTGGGACCCGGGCCAGTGGAAGGGCAACTGTCCTGACAGCCAGCGACTCGTCGGCGTGGCACGTGGCGCGAACCGCGCCCTCTGCACCGACAACCTGCAGCCGGCGCTCACCACCACCCGCACGGTCGTGAAGGACGAGTCGACCGTCCAGTCCGACTGGGCGAGCGGCTACGACAAGCTGCAGTGCCCGGCCGGCCAGATGGCCGT
This sequence comes from Agromyces sp. Root1464, assembly GCF_001427265.1. Taxonomy (NCBI): domain Bacteria; kingdom Bacillati; phylum Actinomycetota; class Actinomycetes; order Micrococcales; family Microbacteriaceae; genus Agromyces; species Agromyces sp. Root1464. The sequence goes on along the minus strand of NZ_LMFU01000002.1, from coordinate 1,574,772 downwards.
CGGCTACAGCCTCCGGACCAGCACGATCAACAAGTGGTCCACGTCGAAGCTGCTCTGCGCACCGGGCCAGACGACCCTGCCGTCGAGCCAGGGCCGCAAGGTCTGGTTCGACAACGGCGACAACCGGCCGGCCGGCGGGGGCTCGGTCCAGAGCGACTGGGCACCCGGCAACTACAAGGGCCAGTGCGCCGACGGCGAGTACCTCTCTGGCATCGCCTTCACCTGGCGCTGGAACCACGGCGGCGTTCCCGACATGCTGCTCTGCAAGCCGCTGAGCTGATCGGCGGATGACGGAAGGGGCCGGGTCGCGACTGCGACCCGGCCCCTTCCTCGTCCGTCGGGCGAGCGACGCGTCAGGCGAGCGGCGGGAGCCGGACCTCGTGCACGACCTCGCCGCCGAGATCCCGCATCGTGAGCACGAGCTCCTCCGCGGTGGCGACACCGTCGATCCACGTGGCCGCCTCGTCGGAGGTCGTCTCGGCGTCGGGCCCGCCGCTGATGAGCTGCGCATACGGGAACTCCTCGGTCGCCGGCAACGAGGTGCGATGGTGCGTGTGCCCCGACACCACGATCTGGGCGCCCCAGGAGACGAGGCTCTCGTGCCACGCATCGCGGCTCATGCGGCTGAACCAGTCGTACCCGTCGGCGTCGTAGTCGACGACGGTCTCGTCGATCCACCGCAGCGGGATGTGGCAGAACACGACGCGGTACGGGGCATCTGCGAACTCGGGTCGCGCCGTGACCTCGCGGAGCCACTCGGCCTGCTCGGCGCGGAGCGGCTCGAACGCCACGCGCCCCTCGAAGCTCGGGTGGGCGTCGGGCTTGTCCTCGCCGGTGTGCAGCACGATGCACGCGACCGGGCCGATGCGGAACGCCGTGAACGGGCGCCCCTCGGGCGTCGCCACGAAGTCCTCGAGCTGGTAGGCCCAGGCGCCGCGGACGTCGTGGTTGCCGATCACGATCGAAAGCGGCCGGCCGTCGCTCACGTCGAGGCCCGCCGGGTTCAGCACCGTCGAGGTGAACCACGACGGATCCTTCCAGTCGTTGCAGAGGTCGCCGTTCCAGACGAGCACGTCGACGTCGGGGGTCGCGTCGTGCAGCGCCCGCAGGGTGTCGTCGCGCTGATGCGTGTCGTTCCAGACGGCGAAGTGCGCGGTGTCGGATGCCGCGTCGAGCGTGCGCACCGTCTTCCACTCGCTCTCGTGGCGGACGCGGCGCCGGTCGACCGCCTCGGTGATCGCGCGCACGCGCACGGCGGTGGCCGACGGCAGTCCGTCGACCCGCACCCGAAGCACCCGGTGGTCCTGCGGCACCATGCCGAAGGCGTCGCTCGTCACGGTGCCGCTCGTGCCGTCGGCGGCGTCCCACTCGATCCAGCCGCGGCTCAGGCCGCGCACGCCCCAGACGACCTCGAAGCCGTCGGAGCGCGGCGCCATCACGACCGGGGGACTCGTCACGATCGACGCGCTCACCGCGTGGCTCCGCGGTCGAGGCGGCGACCGGCGTCGGCGCCCGCGTCGAGGTCGAGCTCGAAGCGGAACCGCAGGTCGTCGTCGAACCACATCGTGAAGTTCGTGCCCCACATGTTGTTGTGCAGGTTCACGTGCAGGCCGTCATCGGGATCGGGCACCGCGTTGTCGAACCGGTACAGCGCGGGGCGGCCGACTGCGACGAGGGCGGCGTCGAGGGGCCGCAGCGCGAAGTCCCGCGACGCCGTGTGCGTGACCGCGGCGACCGCGTGCAGGCTGCGGTTGCCGTTGCGGACCACCGACTGCGGGTCGACCGGCGTCTCGATCTTCGTGAGTCGCCAGTCGCCGGGCCCGGTGAGCGGGCGGAAGCCGAGCCAGCTCGCCTCGGGGAGCCGCGAGGCGTCCTTGCCGCGGAGGTCGAGCGTGACGGTGATCGGTCCGGGCGCGGACGGGAACCGGTAGGCGAGCCGGATGTCGCGCGGCCCGCCCCATGCCTCGCTCGCCGCAGCGGGCAGCGCGAGTCGCAGCACCGCGACCGTGTCGGCGCCGTCGTCGAAGCGCTCGGCGGACACCACCCGAGGCGCGAACGTCGTTGCGGGCAACGTCTCGGCGATCGCGAGACCGGGCTTCGACTGGTCGGGCACGGCCCAGAAGGCGGTCGCCTCGAGGTCGCGGCAGTACTCCTGCACCCATCTGGCCTCGTCGCGTTCGTCGAACGTCTCGTAGCGGTAGGCGGCGAGCGGATGCTCCGGACCCGCCCACTGCGTGCCGTCGCCGTCGATCAGCGAGACGAGGGACCCGTCGTCGCCGAAGCGCACCCGGTAGGCGCCGAGGGCCTGCTCGTCGTCGAGGTCGATCGTCGTCGTCGTGCTCCCCGTCGCACTGCTGCTCGGCGCGTCGCCCGGCTGCGTCTCGGCGATCGCCGTCTCGGCCTCGGCGCGGCGTTCGGGCGAGAGGGCCGCGAGCGCGCGATCGAGATGGGCGCGCTGCTCGGCCCACGACCGTTCGAACGCCGAGTAGCGCAGCCCCTGCGAGCTCGGGTGCTCGCTGTACGCCCAGGCGTAGCGGTCGAACTCGCTGGGGTTCAGCGCGGGGTCGATGACGTCGGCCGCACGAGCACGCTGGAAGTCGGCCTTCTCGTAGTTCACGTAGTCGGGCAGGTAGGTCTTCAGGTCCTCGCCCCACGTGTGCTCGGGCACGAGCAGCAGGCCGTCGCTGAACGCGTCGCACTCCTCGGTGCCCGGCACGAGCACGCCGGCGTCGACCCACGCGGTGCGCAGGCGAAGCAGTGCGCGGAGTCGCGCGGTCTGCACGGGGTCGCTGCCGATGCCGTGGATCCAGGAGTCGCCGATCTCCTGCGTGACGACCGGCAGGCCCGCGCGGGCCGCGACGGCCTCGCGGCTGAAGGCGTCGAGCGTCGAGGCGATCACCGTCGCCCCCGGGTAGGCGGCCTGGAGCTCGGCGAACAGCGACTCGACGTCGGCCGCCGAGGGAGGGCCGAAGTTGTCGCCCGTGTGCGCGAGGTGGAGGGCATCGGTACCACCGGGCACGACGGCGACGCCGAGTTCGGTGGCGCCGTAGCTCCGCGCGTAGTTGACGACCACCTCGCTGCCGTCGGGCGCGCGCCAGACGAAGAACTCCGGCACGTCGGGCACGGCGGATGCCCCGTTGACCCCGAGGTGCAGGAAGTCGAGGCCGCCCCGGGCGAGCAGCGGCACGAGGCCGATCGTGTGGCCCGGGACATCCGTCATCTTCGCTGCCTGCGTACGATGGCCGAACCGGGCGTCGAGCCTGCGGCCGATCGCGATGCCGTGCTCGACGAGACCGGCATCCATGAGCTCGGTGTGCGTCGTCATCGGCAGGCCGTGCCAGGTCACGTGGCCGGCGCGGATCGCCCTTTCGAGCGCCGCCCGCTCGTCGGCGTCGCCGAGTCGGAGCGCCTCGTGGATCAGCCAGGATCCCGTGGTCCAGACGAAGCGGGCGGGTCCGTCTCGGCGCTCGAGCTCCTCGGCCAGCGCGATCGCGCGGGGGAGGTACTCGTGCACGTACCGGCCGGTGACGTTCGCGGCGGTGTCGGTGAAACCGAGGTCGAGGTGCGTCTTGAAGACGACGTGGACGGTGGTGATCATGCATGCATCCAAACGGCGGTGTCGGGGGTGTGTCTACGGGCTGCTGTGCCGGGCCGGAGGAGGCTCGCCACTCGTCATTCAAGCGCACGGCGAGGTTCGAGGGACACCCGCGGATCCCCGGAATCATGCGGTTCTCACGCCGATCGGCAGATCGCGATCTCCCGGTTCCGAATCTCTGTTTGCGCAAACATCATTCTCGCCTATACTCCGATGGGAACGCAAACATTTCACGAAGGAGTGCGTACGCGCATGACGAAGACGTCGCCGATCCGAGGCGCGGAACGGGGCCACCGATGACCGTGGCCCACGTTCACGCGCAACCCCCTGCAGGTGTCTCGACCGAGACGTACGCGACGGTCGCCGCGACCGGGACCCGGGCTGCCGGTGCCACCGGCGGTCGCCGGAGACGAGCGCGCCGCGACTGGGCGGGCTGGTGGTTCGTCGGCCCCTTCATGCTCGTCTTCGGGCTCGTGTTCGTCGCCCCGCTCGTCTACGCGATCTTCCTCTCGCTCTTCCGCGAGACGCTCATCGGCGGCAACTCCTTCGTCGGGCTCGAGAACTACGCCAAGGCGCTCGTCGACCCGAAGTTCTGGGAGGCGATGCTCCGGGTCTCGATCTTCCTGCTCGTGCAGGTGCCGATCATGCTCGGGCTCGGCCTGTTCGCGGCACTGGCGCTCGACAGCGCGCGGCTCCGCTGGGTGCCGTTCTACCGGCTGTCGATCTTCCTGCCCTACGCAGTGCCCGGTGTCGTCGCGGTGATGATCTGGGGCTACATGTACGGCTCGCAGTTCGGTCTCGTGGCCGACATCAACCGGTTCTTCGGCGTCGAACTGCCGTCGCCGCTCGCCGAGAACCTCATCCTGCTCTCGATCGGCAACATCGTGACGTGGGAGTTCGTGGGCTACAACATGCTCATCTTCTTCTCCGCGCTGAAGGCCGTGCCGCAGGAGCTCTACGAGGCGGCCGAGATCGACGGCGCCGGTGCCTTCCGCACGATCTTCTCGATCAAGCTGCCTTCGATCCGCGGCGCGATCGTCATCGCCACGATCTTCTCGGTGATCGGCAGCTTCCAGCTCTTCAACGAGCCGTCGATCCTGCAGACCATCGCACCGAACTCGATCACCACGTACTTCACGCCGAACCTCTACGCCTTCAACCTGTCGTTCGCCGGCTCGCAATTCAACTACGCCGCCGCGATCGCGATCGTCTCGGGAGTCATCACCATGGTCGTCGCCTACCTCGTGCAGCTCGCGGGCGAGAAGAACGAGGCGACGTCATGAGCGCCGTCGACGCGGCGGCCCGGTCGGGCCGCACGCCGAGCCGCCTCGCAAGCGGCAAGGTCGCGCGCACGGAGCCCAAGCAGGCGAAGAAGCCGGTGACACCCCGCCACAAGCGCGCCTCCGTCACCCTCGGCATCCTCATGACGCTCATGCTGCTCTACTGCCTGGTGCCGCTGTGGTGGCTCGTCGTGAACTCGACGAAGACGATGGACTCGCTCTACAACTCCTTCGCCTTCTGGTTCAGCGGCGAGTTCTCGCTCTTCCAGAACATCGTCGACACGTTCACCTATCAAGACGGCATCTTCCTGCGCTGGCTCGGCAACACGCTCGTGTACGTCGTCATCGGGGCCGGCGGGGCCACCCTGCTCGCGACTCTGGCCGGGTACGGCCTGGCGAAGTACGCCTTCCCGGGCCGCAAGTGGGTGTTCGCGATCATCCTCGGCGCCATGGCCATCCCGGCCTCGGCGCTCGCCGTGCCGCAGTTCCTGCTCTTCAGCGGGCTCGGCATCACGAACACGCCCTGGTCGGTCATCATCCCGTCCATGGTGAGCGCCTTCGGCCTCTACCTCGTGTGGGTCTACGCCCGCGAGGCGATCCCCGACGAACTGCTCGAGGCCGCTCGACTCGACGGTGCCGGCGAGATCCGCATCTTCTTCGTGATCGCGCTGCGCCAACTCGCGCCGGCACTCATCACGGTGCTCATGTTCACGGTCGTCGCGACCTGGAACAACTACTTCCTGCCGCTCATCATGCTGAGCGACGCGCAGTGGTACCCGCTGCCGGTCGGCCTCGCCCAGTGGTCGGCCCAGTCGAGCGCGATCGGAGGCCAGGCCGTGCCGAACCTCGTCATCACGGGCTCGCTGCTCACCGTCATCCCGATCTCGGCGGCATTCCTCTATCTCCAGCGCTACTGGCAGTCGGGTCTGACCGCCGGAAGCGTCAAGTAGTCCGGCTCGGCAGGTCTCACCGGCCCGATCCGGTACACCGGCACGTCCGGCGCACCATCCGCACCATCAGCACCATCAGCACCACCCGCACCACCCGTACACACCCAAGCGAAAGGGAATCACAGCAATGGAACAGATCACCACCCGCCGATGGGCGCGACTCGGAGCCGTCGTCGGCACCGGCGCACTGCTCGTCGGAGTGCTCGCAGGCTGCAGTGCCGCAGCTCCGGGCGCCGACAGCGGCTCGACCGACACCGACGCGGCGCTCGAAGAAGACGTCACGCTCACCTGGTGGACCTGGAGCGACAGCACCCAGGAGCAGGCCGACGCCATCTCGGAGAAGTACCCGAACGTCACGTTCGACGTCGTCAAGCTCGAGAACCCCGACGCCGTCGTCACGAAGCTGCAGAACGCGATCAAGGCAGGCAAGGGCGCGCCCGACATCGTGCCGGTCGAGTACCAGACCATGCCGCAGCTCACCCTCGGCGGCGCGCTCGCCGACCTCACGCCCTACGGTCTCGACGAGTACGAAGACGCCTTCACCGCGTCGACGTGGAACTCCGTCAACGTGCAGGACCAGCTCGTGGGCCTGCCCGGCGACTCGGGCCCCATGGTCATGATCTACAACACAGCCCTGTACGAGAAGGCGGGCATCACCGAGGCGCCCACGACGTGGGACGAGTTCGCGACGGCGTCGGCGGCGATCCACGCCGCCGACCCCGAGGCCTACATCGCGAACAGCGGCGACGCGGGCTTCTTCACCAGCATGATCTGGGCGTCGGGCGGTCAGCCGTTCACGACCGACGGCGAGAACGTCACGATCGACCTGCAGGACGAGGGCACCAAGAAGTTCTCCGACTTCTGGAGCGAGCGACTGAACAACGGCGAACTCTCAGGCCTCGCGACCTGGTCGGACGAGTGGACGAAGGCACTCACGCAGGACAAGCTCGGCACCCTGCTGATGGGCTCGTGGATGATCAGCGGCGGCATGGAGGACTACGGCCCCGCGGGCCGGTTCAAGGTCGCTCCGATGCCGACGTGGGACGGTCAGCCGGCTTCGGCCGAGAACGGCGGCAGCGGTCTCTCCGTCACCTCGCAGAGCGAGCACAAGGCGGCCGCGGCCGGCATCCTCAAGTACCTCGCCGAGGGCGAGGGCCGTGAGCTGCTGAACGCGAACGGATTCCCGTCGACCATCGCCGACCTCGAGAACCCCGAGTGGCTCGACTACCCGTTCCCCGGGTACAGCGACCAGCCCGCCAACCAGGTCGGTGCCGCTTCGGCCGCCTCGGTCATCTCGGGATGGCAGTACCTGCCCTACCAGGGCTACGCCAACAACGTCTTCTCCGACTCGGTCGGCAAGGCGCTCGGCTCCGGAGGCGACCTGAACGAGGCGCTCCTCGCCTGGCAGGACACCCTCGTCGAGTACGGCAACGAGCAGGGCTTCTCGGTCAACGAGTAGCACCGACGCACCACTCCGCGGGGCAGTCGCCGTCACGGCGACTGCCCCGCGGTCCGATCTCGACACAGGACCAGGCAATGCCCACCTTCTCCATCGGCGACACCGACTTCCTCCTCGACGGCGCCCGGCATCGCGTGCTCGCCGGAGCGCTGCACTACTTCCGGGTGCACCCCGACCAGTGGAGCGATCGCATCCGCAAGGCCCGCCTCATGGGCCTCAACACCATCGAGACCTACGTGCCGTGGAACGAGCACTCCCCGACTCGGGGCGAGTTCCAGACCTCCGGCCGGCTCGACCTGGCACGCTTCCTCGACCTCGTGCACGCCGAGGGCATGCACGCGATCGTGCGCCCCGGGCCCTACATCTGCGCCGAATGGCATGACGGCGGCCTGCCCTCCTGGCTCGTGGCCGACGAGGGCGTGGTGCTGCGTTCGCACGACGCCGGCTACCTGGAGGCCGTGAACGAATACCTCGAGGCCGTGTACGAGATCGTGCGCCCGCGGCAGGTGCAGCACGACGGGCCCGTGATCCTCGTGCAGATCGAGAACGAGTACGGTGCGTACGGCGCCGACAAGGACTACCTGCGCCACCTCACCCGGCTGACGCGCGAACGCGGCATCGACGTGCCGCTGACGACGGTCGACCAGCCGCTCGAGCAGATGCTCGAGCGCGGCAGCCTCGACGAGCTGCATCGCACCGGGTCCTTCGGCTCGCGCGTGGGGGAGCGGCTCTCGACCCTGCGGCGCCACCAGCCGACCGGTCCGCTCATGTGCTCCGAGTTCTGGTGCGGATGGTTCGACAGCTGGGGCGAGATCCACCACACGACCTCGGCGGAGGAGTCGGCTCGCGAGCTCGACGAGCTGCTCGCGGCCGGGGCATCCGTCAACGTCTACATGTTCCACGGCGGCACGAACTTCGGGTTCACCGCGGGTGCGAACGACAAGGGCACCTACCGCCCGATCGCGACGTCGTACGACTACGACGCCCCGCTCGCCGAAGACGGCACCCCCACCGAGAAGTTCTGGCGGTTCCGCGAGGTCATCGCGAAGTACGCACCGGTTCCCGATGAGGTGCCGGCAGCGCGAGCGGATGCCCCGGCGCTCGAGGTCCGGCTCGACCGGAGTGCCTCGCTGTGGTCGGTCCCGATCGTCGCCGCGCACGCGTTCGAACATCTCCCCACCGCCGCGGAGTTCGGGTCGACGCGCGGCTTCACGTGCTACTCCACCCGCATCGAGCACGGGGGCCTCCTCTCGTTCGGCCACGTGCGCGATCGCGCGCTGGTGTACCTCGACGGAGCACTGGTCGGCACGCTCGACCGCGAACTCCACGAGCGGATGCTGCCGCTGCCCGAGGACGCGCGGGGCGAGCTCACCGTGCTCGTCGAGAACCTCGGCGGCGTCAACTACGGAACGCGGCTCGGCGAGGCGAAGGGGCTCATCGCGCCCGCGACGCTCGACGGCGCGCCGCTGACCAAGTGGTCGGCCGGATCCGTCGTGCTCGACGATCTCGCGCCGATCCGTGCCGTGCTCGCGGCCGGGAGGCCGGATATCTCGAGCGTGCCCATGCCGCTGTCGGGCCCGGTGTTCGCGAGCGGCACCTTCACGCTCGACCGGGCGACGGACCTGCAGCTCGCGCTGCCGGGCTGGTCGAAGGGCGTCGTGTGGGTGAACGGCACGAACCTCGGCCGGTACTGGAACCGCGGTCCGCAGCTCACCCTGTTCGTGCCCGCGCCGGTCGTGCGGGCCGGCGAGAACGAGCTCATCGTGTTCGAGACGCTCGGCGCGGCCTCGGCGACGGTGCGGTTCGTCGAGCGGCCCGAGCTCGGCCAGACCGAAGCGTGATCACGCTCGCGAGCGATCGGCTGCGGACGGCTCGGCCGCGGTGCCCGCGCGAGGCGTCCCGGTGGCGGCCGTGGTCGCCCTGGTCGCCGCGTTCGGCGTCAGGCGCTCGGCGCCGGCCCGCTGCGCACCGGCCCGGTGCTGTCGCGCACCACGAGGTGCGTCGGAATGAGGAGCTTCTTCCTCGTGTCGGGCGCGCCGTCGATGAGCGAGAGCAGCAGCGAGGTGGCATTGCGGCCGACCTGGTCGAAGTTCTGGTGCACGGTCGTGAGGGCGGGCCAGGACACGGCGGCCTCCTCGGCGTCGTCGAAGCCGACCACGCTGACGTCCTCGGGCACGCGCAATCCGCGTTCGCGGATCGCATGGATCACGCCGAGCGCCATCTGGTCGTTGCCGGCGAAGACGGCGGTGGGCGGCGGTCCGTCAGCGAAGAGCTCGCGGGTCAGGGCGAGTGCCGACTGCGCGCTCCAGTCGCCGACGAGCACGGGGCGGGCCTCGAGGCCGGCCTCGGCCATCGTCGTGCGATACGTCTCGGCACGCCGTCGCGCCGAGAAGGAGATCTCAGGGCCAGAGACGTGCACGATGTCACGATGGCCGAGATCCAGCAGATGCCGCACGGCGAGCCCGGCGCCCTGCTCCTGGTCGGTGTCGACGATCGTGTACGGCAGCATGGCGTCGGAGTCGACGATCACGAGCGGCAGCCCCAGCGTGACCTTGAGCTCGTCGAGCGAGCCGACTTCGGCCGACATGACGAGGATGATGCCGTCGACGGCCTGCTCCTCGAGACGGCTGAAGGCACCCGCGACGTCGAGCTTGGTCGGGTCGGTGACGGGCAGCAGCGTGGTCGTGTACCCGGCCTTCTCGGATGCCTCGGCGACGGCGTTGAGCGTCTGCTCGTTGCCGAGCGTCGCCAGGTTGAACGTGACGAATCCGATACTGCGGAACTTGCCCGACTTGAGGTTCCGCGCCGCGCTGTTCGGGCGGTACCCGAGCGCCTGGATCGATTCGAGCACGCGATCGCGAGTCGTCGGTCGCACGTTCGTCTGGCCGTTCGCGACGCGCGAGACGGTCTGCGCGGAGACGCCGGCGTGCGCGGCGACGTCGTAGATCGAGGCGCGGCCCCTGGGCTGCGACCCGGGTTCGGACGGAGTGTTCGATGCCGGCGTCATGGTAACGCAAACAATACCCCGTAGCATCCGTTGGAAGGAATCTTGAGACATGACTGACACCCCCGACTTCGGCGTGGTGATGCGGGCCGGCGGCGTCTCCCTCGTGCTCGACCTCGGCGATCACGGACTGCCGGCGGTCGTGCACTGGGGTGCCGACTCCGGAGACCTCGATGCTCGCGGGTTCGCCGGGCTCGCGGCGACGGGCGTGCTGCCGGTCGCGGCCAGTGAGGTGGACGTTCCCGTGCGCATCTCGATGCTCCCTGAGCACGCGCGAGGCTGGATGGGACGCCCGGGCCTCAGCGGTTCGCGCGCCGGCGCGGCCTGGTCTCCGCTCTGGCGCACCGTGGCGGTGGCGCTCGACGGGGTGCCGCTCGGGGTGCCCCTCGACGGGGCATCCGATGGCGGTGTCGTGAACCGTGGCGCGGGCACCCTCGTCGTCGATGCCATCGACGAGGCCGCCGAGCTCGCGCTCACCCTCACCGTCGAGCTCGGCCTGTCGGGCATCGTCCGCACCCGCGCCGCGGTGCGGAACCTCGGCGCCGAGGCCTACCAGCTCGACGACCTGATGCTCTGCCTGCCGACGCCGGCGATCGCGAGCGAGGTGCTCGACTTCGCCGGCCGCTGGGGCGGCGAACGATCTCCGCAGCGGCGTTCGGTCAACGTCGGTGCGCACCGGCGTGAGAGTCGCCGCGGCCGCACCGGACTCGACGCGGCGATGATCCTCTCGGTCGGCACGCCGGGCTTCGGCTTCGCCGACGGCGAGGTCTGGGGCATCCACACGGCATGGTCGGGCAACCACGTGCACCAGGTCGAGCGGGTGCTGAGCGGCGAGCAGCTGCTCGGCGGCGGCGAACTGCTGCTGCCGGGCGAGGTTCGCCTCGCGCAGGGGGAGTCGTACGAGAGCCCCTGGGTGTACGGCATCTACGGCGCAGGTCTCGACGATTCGGCCCGGCGGATGCATCGCAATCTGCGTGCCCGCCCGCAGCACCCGCGCTCGCCGCGACCGGTCACGCTCAACGTGTGGGAGGCGGTGTACTTCGACCACGACCTCGACACGCTCCTCGAGCTCGCCGAGCGTGCGGCCGGCGTCGGCATCGAACGCTTCGTGCTCGACGACGGATGGTTCGGCGGTCGCCGCGGCGATCGCGCGGGTCTCGGCGACTGGACCGTCTCGGGCGCGGTCTGGCCCGACGGGCTGCACCCCCTCGTCGACCGCGTACGCGGGCTCGGAATGCAGTTCGGGCTGTGGTTCGAGCCCGAGATGGTGAGCATGGACTCCGACCTCGCGCGGGCCCACCCCGACTGGATCATGGCGACGGGCGAGCGGCTGCCCGTGGAGTCGCGCCACCAGCAGGTGCTGAACCTCGGCATCCCCGAGGCGTACGAGCACGTCCGCGACGCCATGTGCGCAATCCTCGACGAGTACGACATCGCCTACCTCAAGTGGGATCACAACCGCGACCTCGTCGACGCCGGCACGCAGCCGCTCGGCCGCCCCGGGGTGCATGAGCAGACGCTCGCGTACTACCGGCTCGTCGACGAGCTGAAGGCGCGCTACCCCGAGCTCGAGATCGAGTCGTGCTCGTCGGGCGGCGGTCGCGTCGACCTCGCCGCGCTCGAGCGCACCGACCGCGTCTGGGTCTCCGACAACAACGACCCGATCGACCGCCAGCAGATCAACCGGTGGACGACCCAGCTCGTGCCGCCCGAGCTGATGGGCAACCACATCGCCTCGGGCGCCTCGCACACGACGAACCGGCTTCACGCGCTCTCCTTCCGCGCGATCACGGCGCTGTTCGGGCACCTCGGGGTGGAGTGGGACCTGCGGCGCGCGAGCGAGGCCGAGCTCGCCGAGCTCAGCGGATGGATCGAACTGCACCGGGCGAACCGCGAGCTGCTGCACGGCGGCGAACTCGTGCGCCTCGACCACCCCGACGGGTCGCTCTCGCTCAACGGCGTCGTGGCGGCCGACGGGTCCGCCGGCCTCTTCTCGTTCGTGTCGCTGTCGCGGGCGCCGGTGGCGAGCCCCGGACGCATCCGGCTTCCGGGCCTGCTCCCGTCGGCACGGTACCGGATCGAGCCCCTGCTCGTCGGCGGGCTCCCGCACGGGGCCGACACCGCGCCGTGGTGGGAGCTCGGACCGGTCGAGCTGAGCGGAGCGGTGCTCGGCTCCGTCGGCCTGGTGATGCCGGCGCTTCGGCCCGAGCAGGCGGTGCTGCTCCGCGCCGAGCGGGTCGACGAGATCGACGGGGGCACCAGCGGCAGCCGCACCGCGTGAGCAGCGGCATCCTGCTCGCCGTCCTCGGTGCCGCGCTGCTGCACGGCAGCTGGAACGCGATCGCCAAGGCGATCCCGGCCCGGCTCGTCTCGTCGGCGCTGATCGGACTCGTCTACCTGGCGGTGGGGGCGGTCGGATGCATCGTCTTCCCGTTCCCGCCGGAGGAGGTCTGGCCGTACCTGCTCGTCTCGGCCGCCGTGCAGACGCTCTACCTCGTGCTCCTGACGGCGGCCTACGCGAAGTCGGAGTTCGGCCGCACGTATCCGCTGACCCGCGGCATCGCCGTGCTCGGCATCACGCTGATCTCCACGACATTCCTCGGCGAGCGCATGACCCCGGCCCAGATCGCCGGGGTCGCGGTCGTTGCGATCGCGCTGTTCGCGCTGTCGTGGTCGCCGAAGTCGCGCGGCGGTGCGGGCGGAAGCGGAGGTGCGGCTGGAACCCTGATGGCGGTCGCCGTCGGCATCACGATCACCGCCTACTCGGTGATCGACGGTATCGGCGTCCGCCTCTCGGGGGAGCCCTTCGGCTACGCGTCGTGGCTGTTCCTCATGCAGGGGGTCTCGATCCCGCTCGTCTGCTTCCTCCTGGAACGCGATCGGCGCGGGATGCTCCGGGGCATGCGCGAGCACGCGCCGATGGGTGCGCTCGGCGGCATCCTCTCGCTCGCCGCGTACACGATCGTCGTCTGGGCGCAGTCGCTCGCGCCGCTCGCGATGGTCTCGGCCCTGCGCGAGACCGGAGTGCTCGCAGCCGGGGTGATCGGCTACTTCGTGTTCCGCGAGCCGTTCAGCAGGTGGCGGCTCACGGCCACCGTGTGCGCGGTCTCGGGGATCGTCGCGATCCGGCTCGGCGGGTGACACGGCGTCGTTCGCCGGGGTCGGGTGGCGCCGCGCTGCGGCCGGTGGCCGCGCGGCGTGATCGCCCGCCGGCGGGGTGGCGGCGACAGATCACTCAGATCGCGTGAGGGACGGATCGGGGGACACCGTAGATTCTGGATCGCACGTGGGGTGCCTCCGGGTACACCTCGTCGGACTCGTCGCGGGGGCGGCGAGGACATCCAGGTCGAAGGGGAACCGATGTCACGGGTAGGCACGCAGCTGGACACGCCAAGTTCTTCGTCGCGTTCAGGCTTGATGGTCGTGTTCGCGACGGTGCTCACGCTCGTCGCCGGACTGGCGCTCGCGCCACAAGCGGCGTTCGCCGGCCCGGGAAGCCTGGTCGGCGGTGTCGTATGGGCCGACACGAACCGGGACGGCGTGCGGGATGCCGGAGAGCCGGTCCAGTCCGGGGTCGCCGTCGAGCTGCTCAGCTCGCCTGGTGGGGTGGTCGTGGCCACCACTACGACGAGCGCGGTCGGCGCGTATTCCTTCGCGAGCAGCGCCGACGGCAGCTATATCGCGCGCGTCACGGCGCCCGGTGCCTTCATCCTCCCCGCAGCGGCGACAGGGGCCAACGACTTCGTCCGGGCCGGCCAGCCGGCGGCCGGTCAGCCCGAACGGGGTGTCTCCGCGCCGTTCGCCATCGCGGGTGCCACCCAGGTCACCGCGCTGGATGCAGGCCTGCAGCCGATCGCGAGTCTCGTGGTCGAACGGCTTCCTCTGGCCAACGCCTGCGACGGCTTTGCGCTGACGGGGGCGCCTCCGTTCGATGCCACCGACGCGCCCGGCAAGGACACCGGCACGAGCAACTGCGTCGTGCGCACCGAGAACACCGTCATGCAGCAGTACGCGGCGTCGCTCACGGGGCTGCCCAGCGGGGCATCGGTGCCGAATGTGATCATCGAGTTCACCATCGCCTCGTCGGATGGCGCGAAGCTGAAGCTGGTGGGGCCAGGCCTCGACGGCATGCCCGCGGGTTGCCTCGACGCGGCCAACGGAGCCAATCCCCCCTCATCGCGCACGCTCAACCCCGACGGGTCGATCACCGTGCGCTGCAACTTCGGCACGATGTCGTCCAACGTCGGGGCGTTGCAGGTCTCCTACCAGTTCGCGGGGGACACGCCGATCCCGTCGCACGCGAGCATTTCGGCGCGTGCGTACGCGGCCGGCGGGCAAGCAGCTGCTTCGAACACGGTGCAGGGTCCGGTGGTCGAGGTCACAGGAACGGCGCAGTGGGATCTGAAGAAGACGGTGTACACCGGCAATGGCACGTTCAGCACGGGGCCGTCCTTCACCACGCGCACCATTGGCGGAACGCAGGTCCCGGGCTACATCATGCGGTACCAGTTCACCATCACCGATCTGCTGGCCGGAGCCGGCGGCAGCCACCTGGTGTGGCCGGTGTCATTCGTCGATGTGATGCCTGAGTTCCCGAATGCACGGATCGACGCGTGCCGTCCGACGTTCGCCCCGTGGGACCCCGTGGGCGGAACGTCAGCGTGGACACTCACCTGCCCCCCTCTGACCGAGGTGCAGGGCGCTGACGGATGGAACCTCAGCATCAAGCCCAACAACGCTGCGGCTGCCGACAGTGGTGTGGGGAACATGGTGATGGACGTGTTCATCCCCCTGGACGACATGAACCGGGCGATCGACCCGGCCTGGCAGCCGGGCGACGACACCCCCACAGGTACCTTCGACTTCGCGAACCGGGCGCAGGACACGGATCACTGGGCGATCAACGGTGGCGCGCTGAACTACGGCGACGGACGCGAGCCCGGCTGGAACGGCACCGGCAACAATCTCGCCGTGCGCCAATCGAACGCGGCGCCGCCGCAGTGGGACCTGCTGAAGTACTTCGGTGGCAACCTCGTGTTCAGCACGGAGACGGTCGCAGGCGTGCGCACTGACGGGTACTTCATGGACTACATGTTCAGAGTCACCGACCTGGCCGGTGCTGAGAACGTGGCTCCCTGGCTGGATCTTCCCGTCACATTCAAAGACCGCCTCGTCAGCCACCCCGGCGCGATGCTTCTGAGCTGCCGTGACCTGCAACCCGACGCCAACGTCGCCAGCGTGGTCTGCCCGACGAACCAGGTTCAGCCCGCCGACGGCTGGACGATCTCGGCGACGCCGAATCGGCGGGGCTTCGAGGGGCGGCGGATGGACTTCATCGCCCGGATCTTCATCCCGCTCGCCGAGATGCCCAGCGACCCGTGCACCAGCAACATCACCATCGACCTCCGCAACGAGGCGGTCGGCTCCGAGAACTGGACGGTCGGCGGCCAGCCGAACAACCCGACGGGCCTCAATGGTGCACAGCCTGGCTTCGAGCCCGGGTGGGATGGCACCACCGCCACTGGCAACAACCTCGACGCGAGCAAAGTGCGGCCCGCGGCAGGCCAGTGCGGCTCGCTCGCCGGCAACAAGCAGTTCATTCGGAACGGGCATGATTTCAGCGGTAGCGCGACCTGGGGTGGCGACACCATCCTGTCGTTCGTCTCCCTTAGCGCGAACAACAACCGCGTCAAGGTCGACGCCACCAAGATGATGCTGTGCGACGTGTTCGACGTGTCGGTGTTCGAGCTTTCAGACACTCTGCTGCCGCAGATGGGGTCCTACCCCTCCGGGGTCAACGTCAACCCGGCGAACTACGTGATCGAGTACTCGGTCGGGCCCAACAATGTGAACACGCAGGCCGGGCCCCGCGTGAGCGGTTATTACCCGATCGAGAGGACCTCCCTCACGGCCGCGGCGACAGACTGCCGCAACGCCGCGGGACCGTGGTCGACCAATCCGGCCGCGGACTTCGGACCGGACTGGAAGGACCACGTCAACATGGTGCGGGCCCGTCCGATCGACCCCGCCCATGTTGAGGTCGGGCCGTTCGCGGCTCACCTGTTGTTCAACCTCCAGACCCGCACGTTCTACAACGGCGGCCCGAACGCAGGTGAGGCGATTCCATCGGGTGTTCGCCTGACCAACATCGGCGGCTGGCCGGCAGGTGTGACCGGAGCCATCTGGGGCACGGTCCCGAAGGAGATGTTCTTCACGGGCATGCAGCTCGGCGTGCAGAAGACGGTGCCGCAGGCGACGTACCTTCCGGGTGCCTCGGTGGTGTGGGATCTGAATACCTGGATCGGCCGCACAACCGTGGGCGCCACGCTGCGTAATCTGCGGGTCGTCGATACCGTGCCCGTCGGGCTGAATTTCGATCCGGCGTGCACGCAGAACCTGTTGCCCACCGGGGTGACGGTGAACTACGACTCGCAGACGCGAAAAGCGACATTCACCGTCGGTGACGTGCTCATCACGACGGCACCGCAGCACAATGTCGGCCTGCTGAAGATCTGCACGACCGTGGACACGTTGGCACAGCCTGGCGACCCCTACGTCAACACGGTGCAGGCGATGGCCGACAACGCGGAGAACCAGCCCACCGAGGATGCGGCCATCACGATCGTCGGGTCCGGGCAGCTCGGCATCACCAAGAGCGTCGACAAGCCGTTCGTGGCCTCTGGTGAGACGTACACCTGGACGGTCGACTGGGGGAACACCTCGACCGAGATCGCGTTCCAGGCGCCGGACATCATCGACGTGCTGCCATGGAACGGCGACGGCGACGCGGCATCCGGATCGGCACGAACACAATACGAGTCGGACTACACCGGCCAGGTCGAGCTGACGGGCCCGCTCGGAGCGCCCACCTACGTCCGCGGCGGCACGGGAGTCGGCAACGACGTGGCGGGAACCTGGTACTACTCGACGGCGGATCCGTCGACGCTGAACCACGATGCGCGGCACGCCTCGAATGCGGACCCGGCGGCGCCAGGCGGACGCTGGCGGACGGCGGTCGAGATCGCCGACTTCGACGACGTGACCGCGGTGCGCTTCGTGTCGAACGAGCCCTTGCCGCAATCCTCACGCGTGCGATCGTCGATCCCCATGGTCTCGACCAGCAACGGCCTCGACAACGTCTACGTGAACAAGGCCATGATCTTCTCCGCGACGTTCCCCGACCAGCCGCTGCTCTCGACCGAGCCGTACGTGCTGATGCCCGGGTTCACGCTCGGTGACCTGGTGTGGGCGGATCTCAACGGCAACGGCAGGTTCGACGGCACCGAGCACGGCGTACCCGGCGTGACGGTGCAGGTGAAGGATGCGGACGGCGATGTCGTCGCGACCGTCGTCACCGACGCGGTCGGCCGCTGGTCGGCCGCCCCCCTGCCCGCGGGCACGTACACCGTGCACCTCCCCGCGGCGATGTTCGACGCGGGAGGCCCGCTCGCGGACTACGTGGTGCGGACGGTCGGGTCGAGCGGTGCCGACGGCCCGAACGAGAACGCCGACAACAACAACACCGCAGCGGCCGACCCGGCGGTGACGGGCCTCACGAGCACCCCGGTCACCATGTCGTACGACTACGTCGGCGACGACCTGGTCGGCGGCAACGGCCCCGCGGGTGACGACGTGGCCGGGCTCGCCGGCGAGGTCATCCCCGACTCGTTCACCACCTTCACCGTCGACCTCGCCGTCATGCCGGCACCCTCGGTCGACATCGAGAAGGCGACGAACGGTCAGGACGCCGACGACCCGGCCGGCCCGACCGTCACGGTCGGCGGGCAGGTGCGGTGGACCTATGTGGTCACGAACACCGGCGGCGTCGACCTGACGAACGTGACCGTCACCGACGACCTCGTCGATGCGGACGACATCGATTGCGACGGCACCGGCAGCAACGTCATCCCGGGGCCGTTGGCACCGGATGCATCGTTCACGTGTATCGCGACCGGCACGGCCACCGCGGGTCGGTACGAGAATCTGGGCACGGTCACCGGCCTCGATCCGACGCAGGTCGAGGTGACCGATGACGACCCGTCGCACTACTTCGGGGTGCAGCCGTCGATCGACATCGAGAAGGCGACGAACGGCCAGGACGCCGACGACGCGCCCGGCCCGAACGTCACGGTCGGCGGCGCGGTGCGCTGGACCTATGTCGTCACGAACACGGGCAACGCAACGCTCACGAACCTGATCGTCACCGACGACCTGGTGATGGCCGCTGACATCCACTGCGACGGCACCGGCGGCAACGTCGTCGCGGGCCCGTTGGCACCGGATGACTCGTTCACCTGTGTCGCGACCGGCACCGCGACCGTGGGGCAGTACGAGAACACCGGCACCGTGACCGGCGCCGGCCCGGAGACGACCGACATCGACGGCAACCCGGTCGTCGGGGCAACGGTGACCGATGTGGATCTCTCGCACTACTTCGGCATCCAGTCCGCTATCGACATCGAGAAGGCCACCAACGGCCAGGATGCCGACGAGGCGCCCGGGCCGAACGTGGCTGCAGGCGGCGATGTGCGCTGGACGTACGTGGTGACGAACACCGGCGACACGTCGTTGACGAACGTGACGGTGATCGACGACGTGGTCGCTGCAACCGAGATCGACTGCGATGGCACGGGCGGCAACGTCGTTGCCGGTCCGTTGGCTCCGGATGCATCCTTCACCTGTGTCGCGAACGGAACGGCGACGGCCGGGCAGTACGAGAACCTCGGCACGGTGATCGGCACCGGTCCGGAGACGACCGACGTCGACGGAGATCCGGTCGTGGGGACGGTGACCGACGAGGATCTGTCGCACTACTTCGGCATCCAGCCGTCGGTCGACATCGAGAAGGCGACGAACGGCCAGGACGCCGACGAGCCTATGGGTCCGAACGTCACGGTGGGCGGCGACGTGCGCTGGACCTACGTCGTCACCAACATCGGCAACGCACCGTTGACGAACGTCACAGTGACGGATGACCTGGTGGCCGCGGCAGACATCGATTGCGATGCCACGGGTGGCAATGTCATCGCCGGGCCGCTCGCTCCGGATGCCTCGTTCGTCTGTGTCGCGAACGGAACGGCGACCCCCGGGCAGTACGAGAACCTCGGCACCGTGACGGGCGTCGGCCCCGAGACGACTGATGTCGATGGCGACTCCGTCGGTGGAGTGACGGTCGACGACGAGGATCTGTCGCACTACTTCGGCATCGTCCCGTCCGTGGACATCGAGAAGGCCACCAACGGTCAGGACGCCGACGAGGCGCCCGGCCCGAGCGTCACGGTCGGGGGCGCGGTGGAGTGGACGTACGTCGTCACCAACACCGGCAATGCTCCGGTCGCGAACGTGACCGTCACGGATGACGTGGTGGCCGCGGACGACATCGATTGCGACGCCACTGGCAGCAATGTCATCACCGGACCCTTGGAGCCCGGTGACTCGATCGAGTGCACGGCACATGGCACGGCAACCGCCGGTCAATACGCCAACCTCGGCACGGTGGCAGCGACAGGCCCGGTGACGACCGATGCCGACGGCGCTGAAGTCGACGGCGCGGTCGTGACCGATGAGGACTGGTCGCACTACGTCGGGGCCGTGCCGCCGCAGAACCCGCCGAAGAGCCCGCCGGCCGCCGGCTCCGGCGCCGATCTCGCAGGCACCGGTGTGGTGATCGGCCTCCCGATCGCGGCAGGAGCACTCCTCCTCGGCGGCGGCCTGGTGTTCATGCTGGTGGCGCGACGGCGCAGGGCTGATCGCTCGATCGGCTGAAAGGTCGACTGAGCGCAGAGAGAAGCCCCGGCACCCGATCATGGGTGCCGGGGCTTCGTGCATCCGAGCGTCCCGCTCGGCCCCAGGCTTCAGCGGCTCAGGTCGACGTTCGACGCCGCCCGCTGAAACCAGAAAAGCCCCCGGCGAACCGGGGGCTTTCGATGGTGGCTCCGACGGGCGTCGATCCCGTGACCTCACGATTTTCAGTGAGCCTGGGCCGTTTTCGCTCAATTCTTATGGACATGATATCGCTCTTATGGACATGATATCGCGTTGATCAGGGATTCTTCCGAATGCTCTCAGTTGGTTTCAGTTCGTTTTCGCGCAGTTAATGGCACATTAATGGCACAGATTTGGCACAAGAGCGGCTCGGGAATCAGCTCCAGGTGAGCGACTCGGGTGACCAGACGAGGCCGGACGTCTCGCCTCGCAGCACCGGGTCGATGAAGGTGCGCATGAGCTCTGCCGCGAGGTCGACCGTCCGGAAGTCGGCACAATACGGGACATTCTTCGCATCCCTCGAATACGCGCGTCCCCAGTTCGGCGGGATGGTCAGTTCGGTGAATGGCGGGAGAGAGCGCGTGCGGGCCTCCGCGCGGATCGCGCGTCCGAGCGCCTCGGCATTCACGGTCTGCGTCGCCGCGAGGACAACGAGATCCACGAGGTCTTTCTCGCGGCTCGATGGTCGACCGCTGTAGTCGGCCATCGTCGCGCACACCTTGTCGGCGATCTGATCGACGACCGGGTAGAGACGGTAGTCGTTGCTCGGAAGTCGCGGTAGGTCCAGGCGGTTCGCCGGCTCCGAGACGGTGGCCTCATCGGTGACGAGAACACCGACGACGAGGTCGACGTGCAGCGGTTCCTTTCGGTCGGCGCCGATGTAGACATCGAAGTCGACGCAATAGCCCTCGGTGTAGAGCTGCTGGTCGCCGCCCACGACCGCGCGGTGCTTCATGTAGACGAAGCGGAAGTGGTCGCCGAGATCGATGCTCGCCAGACGGATCAGCTCTGCGAGTGCACCATCGAGGGTGTTGTTCGCTCGGTACAGGTCGATGTCGGTGGTGCGTCGGCCCGAGGCGACCCGGGCGAGCACCCCGGTGGCCCCCTTGAGAAGCCACTCGGACTCGTCGTGCTCGGAGAACACCCGGCTGAGGAAGCGGCGAAAATATTCCTGGCGGATTCGGTCCTGAGTGGACATGGACTCGTCGACGGCGAAGGCGCGGCGGGCGGCATCACGGATCGCAGCTTCGACTCCGGCGGCGCTCTTGTACGGTTCGGTCATGCCTCGCGATCCATTCCGGCGATCGCGAGCAGCTGATTGAGCAGTGCCGCGCCGTCGCCCTTGCGGTGGCCGTTGCGCGCTGCCAGCGGGGCGAGACTTGTTTCGAGCTGTCCGAGGTCGAGTTCGTACTTCCGGCTCGCGTCACGCAGTGCGTTGGCGACGATCGACAGGTCCGTTCGGTCCTCGACCAAATCGGAGATCGTACGCTCCGGCGTCGTCACCGGCAGCCCGTCGCGGATCGTGACGTCCTTTTCGGACAGATCGCGTTGACGGTAGTGGACGTCGGGGCGCTGCGTCTGGCGGCGGACCAGTGTGGTCAGCTCGGTCCGGTTCGAGCGAAGGTCACCGATATCGTGCAGCCACGCTGCGGTCTGGCCGGAGACCACCACTCCGCGGTGGCCGTCGCTCAGTCGCTCGCCCGCCAGGCGCTTCGGGTCGCTGCTGAGCCATGCCGCGCGCACGTCGAGGTAGGAGCCGGCCGGAGCGCCCGCGATCTTGTAGACACCTTGAGAGATCCGCTCGAGGTCGCCGGCGTCGGCGAGTCGCGACAGGTCGAGCCTGGTCACTCCGCGCGCGTCCGCCTGGGCCGAGGTGACCATGCCCCATTGGGAGGCCGAAATCTCGGCCAATTCACGCATGGCCGCTCGCGTCTTCATGCTTGGATTGTATCGCCTAGAACTATACAAACCAAGCATTGCTCCGATTTGCAAGATGGAACTGCGAGGGTGGGTGAAGCGAGGCCAGGGTGGCGGCGAATCGATGGTCGGAGGATGCACATGGGGAAACCGATTCAGCGGCAGGTGCTGCCGATCCCGAATCAGGGGGTCGGCTTCGCGGCGACGTACGACGCGAAGGACCCTGACACGGTGTTCCCGCCGATCGAGCCGCTGCTGCCGCCTGATGGCGCACCCAATGTGTTGGTCGTGTTGATCGACGATTGCGGGTTCGGTGCCTCGAGCGCGTTCGGCGGTCCGATCGAGACGCCGAACTTCGAGCGGCTCGCCGCGCAGGGTTTGAAGTACACGCGGTTCCACAACACGGCGTTATGTTCGCCGTCCCGGGCGGCGTTGCTCTCGGGCCGCAATCATCACACCGTCGGCATGGGCGGCATCACTGAGATCGCCACCTCTGCACCGGGATACAGTTCGGTTCGTCCCAACGATTGCGCGCCGCTGGCCGAGACGTTGAAGCTGAACGGTTATTCCACGGCGCAGTTCGGCAAGTGCCATGAAGTTCCGGTGTGGCAGACCAGCCCGATGGGGCCCTTCGACAGTTGGCCGTCCGGGGGCGGCGGCTTCGAGTACTTCTACGGGTTCATCGGCGGCGAGACCAACCAGTACGCACCGGCGCTGTACCACAACACCACCCCGGTGGAACCGGACCGCACGCCCGAAGAGGGGTACCACCTCACCGAGGACATCACCGATCGTGCCATCGGCTGGGTGCGTCAGCAGAAGGCGTTGATGCCGACCAAGCCCTTCTTCACCTACTTCGCCCCCGGAGCGACGCACGCCCCGCACCACGTGCCCCCGGAGTGGTCCGACAAGTACCGCGGCCGGTTCGACGATGGTTGGGACGTACTGCGAGAGCAGACCTTCGCACGGCAGAAGGATCTCGGAGTGCTGCCCGACTCGGCTGAGCTGACCGCGCGGCACGAGCAGATCCCGGCGTGGAACGACATGCCCGATGAGCTGAAGCCGGTCCTCGCCCGCCAGATGGAGGTCTACGCCGGATTCCTCGAACACACCGATCACCACGTCGGCCGGCTCGTCGACGCACTGGAAGAGCTGGGAGTCCTCGACGACACGCTCGTGTACGTCATCATCGGCGACAACGGCGCCTCCGCCGAGGGCGACGTGAACGGCTGCTTCAACGAGCTGATCAACCTCAACGGCGCCGCGGAGATGCAAACCGCCGAGTTCATGGCCTCCCGCATCGACGATTTCGGCACCCCGGCCGCGTACAACCACTACGCGGTGGGCTGGGCGCACGCCATGAACACCCCGTACCAGTGGACCAAGCAGGTCGCCTCGCATTGGGGCGGCACCCGCACCGGCACCATCGTGCGCTGGCCGCACGGCATCGAAGCCACCGGCGAGATCCGCCACCAGTTCCACCACGTCATCGACGTCGCCCCAACGGTGCTCGAGGCGGCCGGCATCCCGGAGCCCACCTTCGTGCACGGCGTGCAGCAGCATCCGTATGAGGGCGTGAGCATGGCGTACACGTTCGACGAAGCGGATGCCGCGGACCGCCGTCGGACGCAGTACTTCGAGATGTTCGTCAACCGCGGCATCTACCACCAGGGCTGGACGGCGGTGACTCGCCACTCCATCCCGTGGGACCAAGGCAAGCCGCTGCCACCGATCGACGATGACGTCTGGGAACTCTACGGCCCCGACGATTGGACTCAGGCCCACGACCTCGCCGCGGAGGATCCGAAGCGGCTGGCGCACCTGCAACAGAAGTTCCTCCTCGAGGCGTCCAAGTACAAGGTCTTCCCCCTCGACGACCGGCGGATCGAACGCTTCAACTCCGACCTCGCCGGCCGGCCGACATTGATCCACGGCAACAGCCAGGTGTTGTTCGGCGGGATGGGCAGACTGACGGAGAACGTCGTGCTCAACGTCAAGAACAAGTCACACGCGGTCACCGCCGATCTCACCGTGCCCGACGACGGCCAGGCAGAAGGCGTGATCATCGCGCAGGGCGGGGCCTTCGGTGGTTGGTCCATCTACCTGCACGACGGCCGCCCGACGTACTGCTACAACCTGTTCGGCATGCAGCACACCTACATACGCGCGGACGAGGTGGTGCCCGCGGGTGATCACCAAGTACGACTCGAGTTCACCTATGACGGAGGCGGGCTCGGGAAGGGCGCCACGGCCGACCTGTACCTCGACGGCACTCAGATCGCTTCAGGACGCATTGAAGCGACCGTGCCACTCGCGTTCTCCGGCGACGAGACGATGGACGTCGGCTCCGATACGGCGACCCCGGTCAGCGAGGACTACGACAGTCCCGGCAGCGTCTTCACCGGCCGCATCCACCGCGTCCAGATCGACCTCGGCGACGACGCGAACGACAATGACCACCTCATCAGCGCCGAAGAACGCATGCGAATCATCACCACACGACAGTAGGCGCGCACCCTACTGACTCAGTCAGAGCTCATTGTCCGACGTCCGTAAGCGGAGGTGCTTCGCGCCACAAGCGCCAAGGTAGCGTGGAACCGCAGCCTCAGCGGCTCAGGCCCAGGCCGGCTCCTGGCGTGCTCCGAGTTGATGTATCCCTACTGAAGCTGGTCCCGTCCGGAAGACGTGCTCCGCGACGCTGCTTATCTGCGTCGGCCGTAAGGCCACGCACGGACTCCTTCGCGAAGGCAGTGGCTTCGGCGAGCCCGCGATCGGCGCGGTCGCGTTCAGTTGCCAGGATGAACTGCGCCCGTGCATCATCCAGGTCAGCCGCGACGACATGCAGGCGATTGGAGTCATGCCCACGCGTCATACCCACGTACACGCCGGCCGCATCCATGGCGTCGCTGACCACCGTGTGCGACTCGGGCACGGTGGCGCCCTGCATACCGTAGGCGGTCGACGCGTACGCCAGATGCGTGTGCTCAGCGACGTACGCGGCCGGCAGTCGCACGGTGCGTTGTCTCCGACTCGAAGAGTGTTCCCTGGCCCAGACCGCGCCGTCGTCGCCCACGCTCTGGACGATCCACGTCTGCCGATTCGCCACGCGCACCGCCGAGGCGTTCCGCCGGGTCTGGATCACATCGCCGCGTCCGATGCTCAGGCCGTCGCTGCCGGTCGCAGTGCAATCGTCGTCGACCACCCCGGCATGCACTCGTTCGTCGCGGATGCGCGCGTTCAGCCCGCGCGCTTCATCGTTCGTCGCGACGGTGACCGCATCGTCATCGCGCCACTCGCGCGCGAGCGCCTCCTGCAACGCATCAGTGCTTTCATGCATCACAACGAGCCCGAGCGCATGCATGCGATCGAACAACGCCTCCGGATGCTCCCCGCGCCGCATCTGCACGGTGAGCGCGGCGTACGCGGGGTCAATGAACCGGTGCACGGTCGTCATGCGGTGCACGCGGGGGAGGAGTTGCGCGGCCATGTTGAGCACGCCGCCGCGGCCGATCGCCGCGAGTTGCGCACGGTCGCCGACCAGGGCGACGGTGGCGCCGTGCTCATCGGCGACGGTCAGCAGCGCGAGCGCCGTGTCCTGGTCGAGCATGCCGGCTTCATCGACCACGATCCGCTCACCACGAGCAAGACGAGTGGATGCCGCGGGGCCGGTGTACGAGGCATCCGTATCGGGGTCGATGTCGCCAACGCTGAGCCGGCTCCAGACGCCGTCGCGATTCCAGCGCCAGCCGTGCTCGTGCACGAGCTTCGCGACGCTGTCGGTTGCAACGCCGAGTTCCTGGTGTGCAACTTCGGCGGCCTTCTTCGTCGGCGTGACCACGCGGGTCACGCGGCCATGCGCGGTGGCGGCCTCGATCGCGGCGGCGAGCATCGTCGTCTTGCCAGCGCCGGCCGCGCCCTCCACGACGACGAGCGGGTCGGTGGATGCCACGGCCGAGGCCGTTCGCACCTGCGCAGCGTCGAGCCGGTGCCTGCGCGCCACGTGCGTCAGGTCTGGTGCACGTCGGCGACCCGCATGCGCGGCGCGTGCCGTGAAGAGGTCGCGCAGTCGGGTCTCGGAGGCGATCACGTGCAGGCTCGTGAGGTGCGCGATGTGCTCGGGATGCGGGCTGTCGGGTGGCAACACCGACAGGCAATCATCCGCCGCAAACCGGGTCGTGAGCATGACGAGCTGGCGCAGCGGCTCTGGGTTGGCGCGGACGCCGGCTTCCGTGATGATGCGAGTGACCTGGTCCTGGATGGCGTGCACCGTCCACGTCGACGCCGCAGCCGCGCACCGGTCGAGCGCGCGCGACGCGACATCCCGAACACTCACGTCATCGAGCGACACCGGCGGGTGCGCCGGAGCGCGCTCGAGGTCGGGGCGGTAGCCGGCGTCCTCGAGCTCCGCACGCCATGCCGCCTCGCTGCCGAGAGAGGTTGGCCGTTTGTGCGGACGTTCGTGATCCCACGCCATCGTGATCAGCCGCGACATCGCGGCCGGGCCAGGCTCCCGGTTGGGATGCGTCGTGCGCCACTCCTTCTCGAAGTGCGCAAGGTTGCGCGCCACCTGCTCAGATCGCTTGCTCATCGCGGCGTTGAAGGGCTGCAGCTCCGCGACTTCGCCGGTCACAGGATCGAGCGTGAGACCGTGGGCGTCGAGGGTAGCCGCGAGTCGCGGGTGCGCCGCGATGACGGCCGTGCCCAGCGAACGGATCGCGCCCTGCTGTCGGAACAGCGCCGCGGTGTCGAGACCGCGCCATGCGTCGGCTGCCCACACCCGCGTTCCAATCTGGAAGTGGATGTGCCGGTGAGGGTCGCCGGCGCGCGATGTCTTGTGCGAGACGCCGACGGTCTCCAGTTGCTCGATCGGCACCACCCGCTGGCTTCCGCGCGGGCCGACGCGCGTGACGGAATGCTGGCCGAGCCAGGCGCGGATCGTGGCGACCGCGTCGCTTTGCGCGGTGTCGAGAGCGACGGATACCTCGGGGTGCAAGGCCGCTGCGATCGACAGCGACTTCGGCGCGTTCACGACCATCTCCGCGAACCGCGGCGATCCTTGCCGGCCGTCGCCCGGCAGGCGGGGCTTGCCCATCGACTCGCCGGTGAGCGGGTTGATCCAATCCACCCATTGCGCGTATTGGTCTGCGGTGAGCGCGCCTTCGCCGATCACCTCGCCATCGCCGCCGACGACCGAGAACTCAGCGAGGGATGTCCCGCCCTCGAGGTAGTACTCGTCGGCGCGCGACCGATCCGACTCCAGGTAGCGGCGCGCGTCTGCCCCGGAACCCCGGAACAGGATCACGCCGCCTTTCATCGCCGCCCTCCGAGCTAGCTCAGGTTCTTGCAACTACCTATGGTAGCATACGTCCATTCGGATTCGGGGTGACGTAGGGGTGTAAGGACGGGTGCACTCCGGGCTGTTCGCATAGGCACTCTTCGCGGAGCCTGGTTGTAGAGGTCAGCAGCATGCGAGGGATGCGCGATTGGATCGTTGCGTTGGCGTCGTAAGCTTCGGCTGGACTCCTTCAGCCGCCCTGCCGCTCGAGAGCTAGCCTCGGATGCCCCGTCGGGCTGGCTATCTTCGTCTGATCCGTGAGGCCTCGCCGCTGTTAGAGGCCTGAAGGCCCTGCTTCGAGCATTTGCGGCTGAGGGCTTGCACCACAGTCCAGGATGGAGCTGTCGCAGCAGCAGTCACCTGGTGTGCCGCTCGCCTTGATGATGTGTACGTGCCATCCGGCGTCGCGTAGTACGGAGGTCACATCGGCAAGCGTCAGATACGGCGCGCCCGTGCCGCGCATTCGCCGCTCAAGATCTGAGGCGAGAGTCGGCAAGGTGGTGATCAAGTCGCCGAGGGTCGCGTTGTCCCTTGGCCGGATTCCAAAGAGACAATCGCTCAATACGATGTGGCCCACCTCAATAAGGCGAGGCGTGCGCCACTTGCCTACGCGGCTGATAAGGAGCAGTGGCGCAATATCCGCTAGACGTTCGGGGGCCGACCGAACCAAGGTGGTCGACTCAAGCTCAGTGGTATGGATGAAAGGTACGGTCGTGCCGGTTCCAGCCAGTGAGGGCAACGAGTGCAATGGAACTCGACCTCGCACAACCTCGATGCAGCGACAGTAAGACATCGGCTGCGGTTTGGGAGGCGGTGAAACGTTCGCGAACGCAGCGATTGGAGCGGTCGCGACGGTAGGCGGATTCCGCCGAGGCTGGAGTCGCACGATCGACGTCGATACCCGCGCTCCTCGGAAGGAGGAGTTGCTGAGACGGAGCAGCCGCTCAACGTCGTAATCGAGCATCAACTGCTGCCATAGATCCTGATGGCGCTCTGCATCGAGCGCGCCGTCCGGCATGATGGCAAAGAATCCTTCGCTCGGGTTCAGCGATCGCACGACCTCCGTCAAAAAGTGCATTGACGGCGCGACACGACCTCGGAATCCGAGGTACTCGATTATCGCCCCACCGTTTCCCCGGTAAGAGAACGGCGGATTCATGACGACTGCGGCGAGGTCATCTCGTCGTGCAGCACGCCAAACGCGACTTGCCGCACGAGAAGACGCGCGGAGCAAGTCTGCCGTGCTGACCGACCACTCGGAGTGTGCATTGCGGAGCTGGCGCACGGCGTCTTCGCTGACATCGATGCCGAGAAGCGAAACTTCGCCCCCGAAGCGCATCTCCACCGCTTCGAGCAGAGCGCCGCCTCCCACGGCGGGGTCGAGCACCGCGCCAGCGAGCGATGCCGGCAAGACGTTGGCGAGCGCCTCGGCGGCCCATACTGGGGTGTAGTAGTCGTCGACCCGGACTCTATCGCGCTGCATGACTACTGAGATCTGCCAAGAAGCCGCTGACTTCGTAGACGTAAACACCCCGTGTTCCTCGAGTTCTACCGCGGGAGCGTTCCGGGTGGTCGTAGACAATCTCTGTGCCTGCGGGATGCTCGATCGCATAGAGGATTGCACCGAGAGCATGCGGTTTTGTGCCAATCGGCGCAATGCGCAAATGCTGGTCGCCGATTCGCGAGTGTATTCGTGCGAGCGCGCGATATGCCTCGAACGGACAGCTTGCTTGAGCGAACTCAACACGCTGATCCATGTGCTCCAGCTCCAGGACACTCTGATTGGCAACGTATGTCGTAGTCGGGTACTCCACGCGGAATCCAGGCGACCCGACAACCGGATAGGAGCGGGCTATTTCAACCTCCTCCTGATCGATGATGTGGCTTAGCCGTGCTCCTTC
The DNA here is from genome assembly GCF_001427265.1 of Agromyces sp. Root1464. Lineage (NCBI taxonomy): Bacteria > Bacillati > Actinomycetota > Actinomycetes > Micrococcales > Microbacteriaceae > Agromyces > Agromyces sp. Root1464. Next base: position 1,545,566 of record NZ_LMFU01000002.1, on the reverse strand, counting down.
GAAGCCCAGGAGTGGGGCAAAGTGACCTTCATCGTTGCTGCGACGAGAGACTTGAGCGAAGCCTGGAAGCGGCTCGATTCCCCGCCCCACACTCAGGTCATATACGAACCCGGGCAAATCGCCCTTGCGGTAGTCATCGGGCTCCGCGTACAAGGCAAGGAAGTCTGCGCTATGCCTGACCAAAGCGCGAACGAGAGGGGCCCAGACACGGTTCTCGAGACTGGTCAGGTCGACAGCGAGGGTGCCTGTAAGGCCGCTCAGGAGGTCGTCAAGTTGGGATGCTTCGAAAAGGTTCACACGCTCGTCGTAAGCATGGAACAGGCAGACCGCCTCATCCAGCTCCTCCACTCGGCAGGCGACCGTAGGCGACCCCGCTGGAAAAGCGCTGGCCATGATCGAAGCGCGCTCCTCTTCAATGTCCGCTCCGAAGAAGAGGTGTGAGATTCCGAATTCGGCGAGGTGTTCCAGCTCGACCCGACGCGTAAATGTCGGGTCCTGAAGATCAATCACGGATGGCATCCGAAAACAGAGTGATCTCGTCGGGGAGATTCCTGGCCGCTGCTCCTCGTGTGGCGAGAACTTTCCTCACCGTGGGGCCTGCCGTTTCTCGCTTTGTAAGCGAAACGACCTGGTCGGCTTGGAGCGTCATTCGACGTTTACTTCTGGGGCTGTATACGAAGAAGGGGGAAAGGACTGGGTGCAACTGATAGTCCATCTCCGGAGTGGCTCCGGAGCGGCGCGCATTCTTGTCTCCCTCAAAGCCAATCAGGACTCCCTGCCCGACCGCTTCGCCCAGGAGTCGCTCTACCTCGAGCGATGAGGCCATGCTGCCCGAGTAGCCGACGCGGAACTGGTTCACCTCAGGCGTTGACAGAGCGGCCTCGCGGGCAAGACTCCCGAAGATGCTCCCCAAGCCAAGCGTTAGTCGGGTGAGATCAGCACCCTGACGCGACCATCCTTGGAGATCACGTACCGTTGTCTCTCCCACGCGTGTTGCGGCGTCTGTCTGATCCACTATCGAGACAGCCTCGTCAAGTGGGTTGTCCGAGAGGACATGCAGCCGCAGCGCCTCATGCACCAGGCGAATCATGTACCGGATGTTTCCGTCGGCCATCTGACAATAAGTCTTCCAGCCCGCGTAATATTTGCGTGGGCCTACACGATTAGTCCTGATTGTGAAGAGCGCCGCGTAGCTGTAGTTGACAATACGGGTTTGCCATTTCGCAGGGTGCTTGACTGCCCACTGAACCAATTCAGACACGGGCTCACCATGGCTCTCGGCCCAGCGCACTGCTAGAGCGGACTCGAGTGGTGTCGCGGCGTCAACAAACTGGAGGTCTGCCGCCGTGTGCGCAGCGGAGTTCAGTACCTCTTGTCGGAGATGCTTCTTGAGCTCATCGGCTCCCAAGAGCACCGCTTCATCATCAGCGGAGATGGCGGGCAGAAGCTCGCTGGGAGCGAGCACGGGTTCGGATACGAGATCGAGTCGTTGAGTCACAACTGTCGCCGCGAACTGCTCGAAGGATTCATCTTTGAGATCTGCGACGATGTCAATCTTTGTGAAGTCTGCCGGATCCTGTATCGGCTGGCCGTCCACCAATGTCGATGGGTCGATCGCGATGGTGTTTCGCACGCCGATCTTGAAGGTAAAGGGCCCCGACCCGACCTGCTTGATGAGCGTGTTTACTATCTTCTTCTGATACGGAACGAGGTTCTCGAACTCGTCCAAACAGAACATGAAGGGGCGCTCGCGGGTCACGCCCGTGGGCCCGATTGCGTCAAACAAGTGTTCGAGCGGGCGCCCCAGCAGGGAAAGTGGGCTCCCCGATAGCGCGGAGATGCTGCCATTCAGCTTCGATTCAATATCGACGAGGGCGAGATCGATCTCGTTTGCTAACTCCTCGATATCTTCAACTTGGCGCAAGTGCAGCGCGCGGGTGAAGAGCGTGACGCGGTGCTTATCGAAAGTAATGGGTCTGTGGTTGTCGTGAGCCCAGCGAGCAAAGTCCACAACGAGTGCGCTGAGCCGGAGGTTCAGATAATGGGAGAACACGCGTGTCCATGTGTCCTCGTCGACGCCTCGGCCCTTGAACGCGGTCACCACGCTCGGTTCGACCTTCCAATAGGCGCCGATCACCGGCCACAATCCCGGATCGGACGATTTGGACACCTTGGCTTGGCCCCTATACGACATGGATCGGAGAGTCGTCGTCTTTCCCGTTCCTCGTCCACCAATGAGGAACGCCGGCGTTAAACCCAGCAGCTTGTGGAAGTACAGCGGTGCCGAAAAGCGCCGATAGAGGTCATCGTCGTTCTCATACTCTGCGCGAACCTGCCCCATTGCGCGGGTGATCGATTCGAGCAGAGCTGTTTGGGATGTGGGACTCATGAGACGAGTGGGGTCCAATCCGTTGTCTTCGGCGCCCATTGGAGGACGGGGACGGTGTTGTTTGGACAGCCGTGGTGAAATGAGAGCGCCAACCCAAGATCGCCATAGCCGGCGTTCCCGTACTGGTCGCATCCCGTCCTAGGGCTGTACCGCGAAAGGAAGTCGCCAACGAGGGGGCGAAGATCGGCGCGTACCAGTCTGGTCTCGGCATCAACCACGCTGTAGTCAGGGGTCAACAGGTAGGTAGGAACCACTTGAACAGCACAGGCTGATTCGATTGAAGACTTGGCGTGGGCCGTTGCCACCACCGGTAGGTAGTAGGCAGTGGAGATCTTCCCGCTCGCCTCCATGTCGGCAAGGCTGAATCGGCCCCGCGAGGTTTGCGTTCTTCGGTTCCACGACCGGCCGAACTGCGTCCCCGAGGCTGTGATGTCGTCCAACATCAGCAGGTCGATGGGTTCTTCGCTGGAGGTGAGCCCGCGAATCAGCTGCTCGGGGGTCTGTACCTGGCGTTCTGGAAAGCCCAGCTTCTCGCTGGCGAGGCGGGCAAATATGTAGCCAGAACCCGTAGGATCGCCGTCCTGCGCGAGTGGGAACGAGACGATCACACGGCTAAGGTATTCCTTCCACTCAGCCCTCCGGTGGTTAGCCGTGCCAAATCGTGGCAGTGTCGACAACGAGCGGATGGTCGCGGCTACTGCGTGTGTGATTTGCTCCTCGTTGAGGTGAACATGTGCTTCGAGCAACTCGTCTGCGATCTCTACGTCAGGGCCGTTTTCGAAGTTCGCCCGCCATCCCTCGATGTCGAGTTCGCGAGCGCTCGGCCATAGCCCAACATGCGACAGGTATTGCCGCGACTGGATCAGCTCAGAGGTGTTCATGTATGCGCCAGGTTAGGTCGTACGCTCTGTCGCGCCGCGAGCGGCACGCTGGCCTCAGGGATTGAACGCGCCGCAGTGGAGGCTTCCCCGCGAGCCTGCGGCCGAAGGCCAGTCTCGAATGAGTAGAGCAGTCTCACCTGTCCTCCATATTCTGCGACTTCGTGAGCAGCGCCCGGAACCTCGAATTCGGCACCGTGATAGATCGCGCGCACTCCAATTATGTCGACGTCACCCTCCCCGTGAGCCATCTGCGGGAGGTTGTCGTCCCGTGATTGCGAACCTTCCACCTGGTCGCGCGCGTCGGAAAGGGTCCTCAGCTGCCGGTCGATCGACCTCGACCACCTTCGTCGGTGTGCGAGTAGTCGCGATCGTTTGCCTCGCCCTGTGAAGATGCCCGCAGGGATAGGGCAACTGCAACGGTGGCCCCGTCCGGAAGCGGCAACCGGCGGGTGCCCACGGGCTGTATGCGCTGCCGCTCGCTTCGGGGCCAGTCACCGAGCGCGCGGGCCTCCGGCGTCGTCGTGAAGTTATCCCGCGCGCCCGCGTCGCCCAGGCGGGAGGAGCCCACGGTCGCGGGCCTTCGTGATCCAACCTTGAGCAGTGGATAGGGCGACTCTGTTGACCTGCGCCATCGTCGCGCTTGGGTTCGCGTCGCCCTGCTGCGTGAGCCGGCCGTGCTGCAGCGCGACCATCTCGTAGAAATCGGGCACCTTCTTCGGATCACCCAACGGCTTGAGCAAGTCCCGCTCGCTGACCTTTCGACCGGAGGGGAGGAGGATCTTCCCGCCGGTGATCGTCTCGGTGCGCTTCATCGCGAAGAGGCGCTTGTTGATCGCGGCCTCGATGCGGGCGGTGGGCAGCTCGCGGAGGAGTTGGCTCGTGATCGGGTCGCCTGGCTGCCATGGCAGGTAGATCACGCCCGTGATGCGCACCTCCTCCGGTACGGCGAAGAGCTGCCGCTGCAGGCGGATCATCACGCGAGTGTGGGTGGCCTCGTGTTCGAGGTAGCGCCAGCGACCGCCGGTGGTCTCGTTCTGATCTGATTCGGCTGGCGCGCCCTGGTCGTCGTACCCGAGAACCAGGTCGATCTGCTCGCTCGCGTCGTCGTCGCGCTCGCCGGGGAATCGGTTGGGCAGGTACCAGCCCTCGGGCAGGTCGTCTGTGACGAGCAGGCCGTCGTACGACTGGTCACCGGGGCGGGGCGTCGGAGCGGGCATGCGTCGAGTCTAACCACTCAACTCATATACTTGCCAAAATGCGCGACGTGGTGATATTCTCAGGTACTTGCAAATAGCCGCGCTTGTGTCGGCGTGCACCAGATGCCAGCACGGAGGCGGAGTAGCCGAAAGGATGCATCATGGTCGACGTCGCGCTGAGGGTCGAGTATCTGAGCCGAATCGAAGCGGCCGAGCGGTGTCGCATCCCGGTCTCGAGCTTCGACAAGCTGCGTCACGACGGGTTGATCCCGGAGCCTGACGCGCACATGGGCAAGCATCTGCTCTGGAGCGCCGACACGATCGATGACCTGCTCGCCCGGGGTGGAACGGAACACTGATGGCCGGGCGGCCGAACCGGGATACACCGAGCCGCGTCGATCCGAGAACGGGCCGTCCGCTCCCCGAGGGCATCCGCTGGCGCGCCGACCGGCAGCGATACCAGATCCGCGTCGTCGGCCCGAGCGTTGAAGGTGGCGCGGCTGAGCGGTCCCGCACGTTCCTCACACTGGCCGAGGCCAAGCGCGAGCTCGCGAAGATGGTTGCAGGCCGCAACCCGGACGATGACGCTCGAGCAGTGGTACGAGAAGTACTGGCCGGCGATCGAATCCTCGGTGCGACCGGCGACCGCGCGCAGTTACGGCGTGGGATGGCGGCTCCGCGTGAAGCCGAGTTTGGGCCGGCAAAGGCTCGACGACATCACCTCGCCGATGATCGAGTCGGCGATGGTGGCGTGGCCGGGCGGGGCATCCGCGAAGAACGATGCGCTCGCGGTGCTCTCACGCCTGCTTGATGGCGCCCGGCGCTCCCGGTTCATCGACCACAACCCGGCGCGCGAGGTGAAGCGGCCGAGCATGCGCGAGTCCATCTCGCCAGTCTCTCGCGCGCTCACGCTCGACCAGATCGGAACGCTCCTCGACCTCGTGCCCGAGGGCGCCTACCGCGGCTACGTTGCCGCGCTCGTCTACACCGGCATGCGGGCGGGGGAGGCGACCGCGCTGCGGGTCGGCGACGTCGACTTCGCGCGAGGTGTCATCCACGTCAGCCGATCGCTGAGTCCTGGTCGGCACGGTGAGCTGATCGAGCAGTCGCCCAAGAGCCACAAGTCTCGCGACGTTCCATTGATCGACGCGCTACGCCCGTACGCCGAGGTCGCCGCGAGAGGCAAGCAGGCGAACGACCTGCTGTTCGCCGGACCCGACGGCGGCCGGCTCACCAACCACAACGCGCGGCGCGGCGTCGACTGGGAGACGCTTCGCGAGGCGATCGGCCGGCCCGACCTGCGCATCCACGACCTCCGGCACACATTCGCGACGATCTTGTTCGACGCCGGCGCCAGCGCTCCTGACGTGCAGGCGACGCTCGGCCACTCGAGCCTGCAAGTCACCGAGCGCTACTCGCGTGCCCGCGAGGGCGTCGCGCTCCGTGCCGGCGCTGCCCTGAACGACGCGCTCAAGAACGCAGCCATCGAACCATCGAAACGAACCAGACGGCAGGCCCCCGCCGACCTTAATGGCACATTAATGGCACAACCTCACCGGCGTACCGGCGAGATCGCCCGCTGAAACCAGAAAACCCCCGGTAAACCGGGGGTTTCGATGGTGGCTCCGACGGGCGTCGATCCCGTGACCTCACGATTTTCAGTCGTGCGCTCTACCAACTGAGCTACAGAGCCTCGAGATGAAGAATCACCCCGAGTAAGGAGAAAGCCCCTTCTCTCGTAAGGGAAAGGGCTTGTCGCCTGAGCGACCCTGACGGGACTTGAACCCGCGACCTCCGCCGTGACAGGGCGGCACGCTAACCAACTGCGCTACAGGGCCTCGTGATGCCTTTCGGCACCGAGATGTGTTCAGTTATATCTTGCCAATTATACGTACTGGTCGTGCAGTGACCCCAACGGGATTCGAACCCGTGCTGCCGCCGTGAAAGGGCGGTGTCCTAGGCCACTAAACGATGGGGCCGGAGGGCGTTACCTGGGTCACGCCCGCCGACAGCCAAGCATACGTGCAGTCGGCGCAGATGGCAAAACGAGGGTCGCGGATGCCTCGGCGCCCGCCATGCGGCATCCGCGGACATGCGCTCGAAATGCCCGGAATGCGCCGAACTCCCGCCTATCGTGGGGCTGCCAGTGCCCGAACCGAGAGTTGAGGAGCGCGGGGACCCGAGCCCGCGTGGACGGGGAATGATGTACCGCACCGCAGACCGAACGCCCGCAGACCGAGCTCGAACGAGCCCGGTTCCCGGGGGAGCCCGGGCCGCAGCACGACCGCGGACGATGCAGCGTCTGGTCGCCGTCGTCGCGATCCTCGCCGCGGCGCTCGTCGTGCCGATCGTCGCGCCACCGCAGTCCGCGTTCGCCGCGACCTATCCGACCTGGGATGAGCTGCAGGCGGCGAAGGCCAACACCGCGGCGGGCGCCGCGGCGGTCGAGCAGGTAACCGCGCTCATCGCGCAGCTCGAGGTCAACGTCGAGGTCACCCGTGCCGAGGCCGAGCGCCGCACCGACGAGCTCTTCGTGGCCCAGCAGAAGTACGACGAGGCCGTGCTCCGGGCCGATCAGATCCAGGCGCAGGCCGATGCCTCCGAAGCGGAGGCGGTGACGGCCGAGACGAACGCCGGCCAGGTCGCCGCGCAGCTCTACCGGTCCGGTGGCAGTGACGTCGGCGTCAACCTCTTCCTCGACGCCGGCGACGCGCAGGCGACCGACGCCCTCCTCTCCAAGCTCGGCAACATGGAGAAGATGGTCGAGCGCACCTCGAGCATCTACGACCGGGCGCAGGAGAAGAAGAACACGGCCGAGGCGCTGAGCGGCCAGGCCGAAGTCGCGCAGGCCGAACGCGAGAAGCTGCGCATCGCCGCCGAGGCCGCACTCGTGGCGGCGCAGGAGGCGCAGGCCGCAGCCGAGGCCGCGCTCGCCGAGTCGCAGGCGAAGAAGATCGAGCTCGACGCGCAGCTCGCGTTCCTCAAAGACACGGAGGCGAAGACCACTGCCGCCTATCAGGAGGGCGAGCGGATCCGCCAGGAGGAGGAGCGGAAGCGGAAGGAAGAGGCAGCGCGTTCAGGATCGCCCGGCGGCGTTGCGTCGTCCGGGTGGGCGAAGCCCGCCGCCGGCCGCATCACGGGCGACTTCGGCCCGCGATCGCCGATCTGCTCGGGCGGTGGGTGCTCCGGCTCCTTCCACTACGCCGTCGACCTCGGCACCGGGTGCTCGTCGCCGATCTACGCCGCGAACAGCGGGGTGGTGACGTTCTCGGGCTACTCGGGCACCTACGGCAACTTCATCAAGATCGACCACGGCGGCGGCATCTCGACCGGCTACGCCCACATCCGCGACGGCGGGCGCTTCGTCGGCGTCGGCGCGTGGGTCGATGCCGGGCAGAACATCGCGTCGAGCGGCACGACCGGCGCATCCGACGGATGCCATCTGCATTTCGAGGTCTACAGCGGCGGGAGTCGTATCGATCCGCAGCCGTTCATGGCCGATCGGGGGATCTACTTTGGCTGAGAATCGCACCAGGCCGGTGTCGCGCGTGAAGCCGGCGACCGTCTTCTCCGCGGTCGCCGTGGGCGCCGTGACCGCATCGGTCGTCGCAGCCGGCGGGCCGGCGATGGCCGAACCCGACTACCCCTCGTGGAGCGAGATCGAGCAGGCCAAGGGCAACGAGGCCACGAAGCAGGCCGAGATCGCGCGCGTCGGCGAGCTGCTGGCCGGCCTGCAGCAGGTGGCGGATGCCGCGGTGCAGGCGTCGCAGATGGCGGCCGAGTCGTATCGCATCGCCGTCGACCAGCGCGATCGCGCGGCCGAACGCGAGACCACGCTCGCCCAGCAGGCCGACGAGGCCGACGCCGTCGCGGAGATCTCCAAGATGCGGGCGGGCCTCCTCGCCGCACACCTCGCGAAGACCGCGGGCAACGACCTGACCTCCGAGCTCGTCTTCTCGGGCGAGGACACCGACGGCCTGCTGAAGCAGCTCGGCATGGCGTCGAAGCTCGGCGAGCAGTCGCACGCCGTCTACGAGCAGGCCGTCGCCGATCGCAACACGGCCGACGCGCTGCGCGCACAGGCGGCGGAGGCGGCCGCGGAGCGCACCCGTCTCGCGGCGCTGGCCGAGACGAAGGCGAACGAGGCGCACGCCGCGGCGGAGGCCGCGATGGCGGCCGTGGCCGTGCAGGAGCAGCGTTCGGCCGAGCTCTACGCGCAGCTCGCGACGCTGAAGGACACGACGGCCGAGCTCGAGCGGGAGCGAGTCGAGGGACAGGCGCAGGAGGCCGCGCAGGCGGCGCTCGAGGCGAGCCGCCCGCCGGCACCGACCCCGCCGTCCGGCGGCGGTGGTGGCGGTGGGAACAGCGGCGGCGGCGCACCCGCCCCGAATCCCGATCCCGCCCCGCCGAACGCGAGCGCTGTCGAGACGGCCATCTGGTTCGCGAGCCAGCAGCTCGGCGAGCGATACGAGCTCGGCGGTGCCGGCCCCGACGTCTGGGACTGCTCGGGCCTCACGCGGGCGGCGTACGCCGCGGCGGGCATCGGCATCGGCACGCACTCGGCGACGAACCAGTACTACACGCTCGCCGGACGAGGGAAGGCGGTCTCGCTCGGCAGCGTGCAGCGCGGCGACCTGCTCTTCTGGGGCGGGGGCGGAAGCTACTACCACGTCGCGATCTACCTCGGCGGCGGACGCATCCTCGAGGCCCCCGACTACGGCAAGCCCGTGCGCGAGTGGCCGATCTGGGGGAGCCCCTCGGCCGCGGCGCGGCCGGCCGGCTGAGTCGGACCAGACGCACAGAAGGGGCGGGCCACTCGGCCCGCCCCTTCTGCGTACGGATGTCGCGAGCCCGCGACATCCGCTTCGTTCATGTCCGGTCTCAGTGACCGGGGAACGCCTCGATCGCCTTCTGGATGAGCGACTCCGCCTCGGCCGCGTCGGCCCAGCCCTCGGTCTTGACCCACTTGCCCGGCTCGAGGTCCTTGTAGTGCTCGAAGAAGTGCTCGATCTCCTTGCGCGTGAACTCGGGGATGTCGTTCACGTCCTGGATGTGGTTCCAGCGGGGGTCGCCGGCCGGCACCGCGATGACCTTGGCGTCGCCGCCGCCGTCGTCGGTCATGTGGAAGACGCCGACGGGGCGCACCTTCACGCCGACACCGGGGAAGAGCGGGAACTCGAGCAGCACGAGCACGTCGAGCGGGTCGCCGTCGTCGCCGAGGGTGTTCTCGAAGAAGCCGTAGTCGGTCGGGTAGACGAAGGTCGTGTAGAGCACCCGGTCGAGGAAGACCCGGCCGGTCTCGTGGTCGACCTCGTACTTGTTGCGGCTCCCCTTCGGGATCTCGATGACGGCGGCGTACTCGCCCATGTGGTTCTCCTTGATCGTGGAAGCACTGTCTGGAAGCTTCGTCGCCCGCGCGGGGCGCGGAATAAGGTTACTTGATGCCTTCTGACCAGCAGACGGATGCCGCGGCTCCCCGCCGCCCGCGCCTGACCCCGCCGATCGCCGACGTGCGCCGCGCGGTCCGTGCCGTGCTTCCCCCGGGAACGGATCCGGTGCGCCGAGTCGAAGGAACAGACGCACAACACGCCGATCCCGACTCCGGCGTGTCTCCCGATCTTCCTGCGACTCAGCGTGAGCTCGTGCTCGTGGCCCTCTCGGGCGGCGCCGACTCCCTCGCGCTCGCCGCGGCCACGGCGTTCGAGGCGCCACGCGCCGGATGGCGCGTGGGCGCCGTCGTCGTCGACCACGGGTTGCAACCGGGGTCGGCCGAGGTGGCCGAGGCCGCAGCGGCGACCGCGCGGGCACTCGGTCTCGACCCGGTCGTCGTGCGACGCGTCGAGGTCGCTTCGACCGGCTCAGCGAGCAAGGGCGGGCCCGAGGCATCCGCTCGCGACGCCCGCTACGCCGCGCTCGACGCGGCAGCCGTCGAGACCGGCGCGGCGCTCGTGCTGCTCGGTCACACGCTCGACGACCAGGCCGAGACCGTGCTGCTCGGACTCGCTCGCGGTTCGGGTGCGGCGAGCCTCTCCGGCATGCCGGCGCGCGCCGGCCGCTACGCCCGCCCGCTCCTCGGCATCCGGCGGGCGGACACCCGGCAGGCCTGCTTCGACGCCGGCCTGACCCCGTGGGACGATCCCCACAACCTCGACCCCGCCTATGCCCGCGTACGAGTGCGCGAGCGCGTGCTGCCCGTGCTCGAGGCCGAGCTCGGGCCGGGCGTCGCCGAGGCCCTCGCGCGCACGGCCGAGCAGCTCCGCGAAGACGAGGCCGCCTTCTCAGAGCAGATCGAGGAGTTCATCGAGGAGATCTGCGAACCCGCCGAGGCCGGCATCGCGATCTCGGTCGGCGCCCTCGCGGCGAACCCGGCGGCGCTGCGGCAGCGCATCATCCGCCACGTCGTCGGCAGCGAGTTCGGCGTCTCGCTCTCGCGGGCGCAGACGCTCGAGGTCGCGCGCCTCGTGACCGACTGGCACGGGCAGGGGCCGCTCGACCTGCCGGGCGGCGTGCTCGCCACGCGAGCCGGGCGGCACGTCGTGCTGAGCACCACCGGGTCGACCGAGATCCTTCCCCACGACCACTGAGCGGTCCGACTGCGGGTTGAGCGTGTCGAAACCGCCCCTGCTGCCGGTTCCGGCAGGCTCAACCCACAGGGACCGACGGCGTAGGCTCGGTGCATCCGTTCGCCGCGCACCCACGGCGAACGCGCCACGATCGCCCCCACAGGAGAGCAGGCCATGTACGCGAACGAGATCGAAGCCGACCTGACCGAGGTGCTCGTCACCGAAGCCGAGATCCACGCGAAGCTCGCCGAGCTCGCTCGTCGCATCGAGGCCGACTACGAGGGTGAAGACCTCCTGCTCGTCGGCGTGCTGAAGGGCGCGGTCATGGTCATGGCCGACCTCGCCCGCGAACTGCGCCCGCATATCAACATGGACTGGATGGCGGTCTCCTCCTACGGCGCCGGCACGCAGTCGTCGGGTGTCGTCCGCATCGTGAAGGACCTCGACACCGACCTCACGGGCCGCCACGTGCTGATCGTCGAGGACATCATCGACTCCGGCCTGACGCTCAGCTGGCTGCTCGGCAACCTCGAGTCGCGCGGCGCGAAGTCGGTCGAGATCTGCGCGCTGCTCCGCAAGCCCGACGCCGCGAAGGTCGCGGTCGACGTCAAGTACCTCGGCTTCGACATCCCGAACCAGTTCGTCGTCGGCTACGGCCTCGACTTCGCCGAGAACTACCGCAACCTCCGGGATGTCGCGATCCTCGCGCCGCACGTCTACAGCTGACCTCGCCGGGGTCCCGACGTCGCCTGCACGCTGACGTGGGAGAGGCCCTAGAGTCATCGCATGGGCCAGGGCCAGGGCCGGCGCCGCGACAGGGTACGCGACGCTGCCGCTGCGTTCACGAGCAACTGGCGCAATCCCAACCTGCGCCGCGCCCAGCTGAGCTTCCTCGGGGCATGGACCGCCGAGTGGGCCTTCACGGTCGCGCTCGGCATCGTCGCCTACCGCGACGGCGGCGCGGTGGCGCTCGGTCTCGTCGGGCTGCTCCGCATGGTGCCGTCGGCGATCCTCGCCCCGTTGCTGTCGCCCATCGCCGACCGGGGGCGTCGCGAGCGGGTGCTCGTGCTGGTGTCGATCGTGCGCGGACTCGCGACGGCCGGCGCCGCCGTGGTGGCCGCGGTCGCCGGGCCTCCGGCCGTCATCTACGCGCTCGCCGTGCTCTCGACGATCGCCGCGACGCTCTACCGCCCGGCGCACTCCGCCCTGCTCCCGTCGCTCTGCCGGACCGGGCACGAACTCGCGAGCGCCAATGTCGTGCGGGGACTGCTCGACTCCGCGGCCACGCTCGTCGGCCCGCTGCTCGCCGCCGTGCTACTGCAGTTCACCGGGGTCGACATCGTGTTCGCGGTTGCCGCTGCCGCCTCGTTCTGGGCCGCGGCCCTGCTCGCCCGACTGAAGTACGACGCACCGCCGCGCCCTCCGGCGCCGAGCCGTCCGAACCTCGCGAGGGAGGCGGCCGAGGGCATCCGCGCGGTCACGGCCAACCGAGACCTGATGCTCATCCTCGGGCTCGCCGCGGCCCAGGCCCTCACGAGGGGCGCCCTCACGGTGCTCTCGGTGGTGGTCGCGATCGAGCTGCTCGGCACGGGGGAGCCCGGGGTCGGTGCGTTGATGACCGCGGTCGGCGTCGGTGCGGTGCTCGGCTCGCTCGCGGCATCCCTGCTCGTCGGCACTGGTCGGCTCGGCGTCTGGTTCGCCGTCGGGGTGGGGCTCTGGGGCCTGCCGTTCACCCTCGTCGGCCTCGCCCCCGCCGAGGCGCCGACGCTGGTGCTCCTCGCGTTCGTCGGCGTCGGCAACGCCCTCGTCGACGTCGCCGGCTTCACGCTCATCGCCCGCATGGCTCCCGACGAGGTGCTCGCGCGCGTCTTCGGGGTACTCGAGAGCCTCGTCGCGATCTCCATCGGCATCGGCGCCGTCGTCGCCTCGTTCCTCGTCGAGTGGTTCGGCGTGCCGGCCGCGCTCATCGCGATCGGACTCGTGTGCCCGGTGCTCGCGATCCTCTCGCTGCGGCGGCTGCGGGGCATGGACCGCACGGTCGACGTGCTCGACGACGACATCGAGCTGCTGCAGCGGGTGCCGATGTTCCGCACCCTGCCGCTGCCCTCGATCGAGCAGCTCGCGCGCGGACTCGAGCCGGTCGGGGTCGCCGCCGGTGCCGCCGTGTTCACGCAGGGCGACGTCGGCGAGCGGTACTACGTGATCGAGTCCGGTGAGGCCGACGTGGTCGGCGACGGCCGGGTCGTCGCGACGCTCGGCCCGGGCGAGGGCTTCGGCGAGATCGCGCTGCTGCGCCGCACCCGCCGTACGGCCTCGGTCGTCGCGAGGAGCGCCCTCGGTCTGCGGGCGCTCGGCTCCGATCGATTCCTCCCCGTCGTCCTCGGCTACACGGCGAGCGCGCAGGCGGCGGCGGTCGTCGTCGACGAGCAGCTCGACCGGTACTCGCCAGGCGAACGAACGGATGACGACCCGGCGTCCTGACGACCCGGGCAGACGACCCGAACAGGGGTGTTGAGAACTCCTCGACTCGGTGGGATCGTGAGGCATGGACTCCGGCCGTGCCGCGCTGCTGATCGCCGACATCGGTGGCTACACCGACTACATGAGCTCCCATCGCATGAGCCTCGCCCACGCCGAGGTCAACACGGGCCGCATGCTCGAGCGCATGATCGACGCGGCCCCGGGATTCGACCTCATCGAGATCGAGGGCGACGCCGCCTTCCTCTCGCGGCGGGTCGACGACGAGCATGCGGATGCCTCGATCCCCGAGATCCTCGACGCCGCCGTCGCGATGCACCGCGCCTTCCACCTCGAACGCCGGTACGTCACGGCGAACCTGTGCCCGTGCAAGGGGTGCAAGGGCGCCGCCGACCTCAAGCTGAAGTTCGTGGCGCATGTCGGCGAGGTCGCGATCCAGACGATCCGCGACCGCATCAAGCTCGTGGGCATCGATGTCATCCAGGTGCACCGAATGCTGAAGAACCCGGTCGACATCCCCGAGTACGTGCTGCTCTCCGAGGAGCTCTACCTCACCGGAGAGGACTCGGTGCCGAAGCCGGTGCGCGAGGTGGCGCCCGAACTCGAGGGCTTCGGCACCGTGCGCGCGTACTTCGTCGACGTGGGCGACCTCGATCGGACCCCCGAGCCGATGCCGTCGCCCTCGTGGCCGAAGCGCATCGGGCAGACGTTCGCCGCAGTGGGCCCGGGGCTCCCGTACATGCTCGGAATGCGCGACACCCGCCGCGCGGCATCCGCTCTGTGAGTCGTCGGCAGTCGCCGCTCGGGCGGGCCGTGACCGCCCTCAGCGAACACTCGGCCGCCTTTCGGCAAGCGCGATGTAGCCTGTGAGCACCATGAACATCAAGAAGATCCTGCGCGGGCCGATCGTCTACATTCTGCTCGCCATCGTCGCCGTGTGGATCGGGTCGAGCCTCATCACCGCATCGGGTTTCAAAGAGGTGTCGACGCAAGAGGGACTCGACCTCCTGAACGACGGCAAGGTCGCCGCGGTCAAGATCGTCGACGGTGAGAACCGCGTCGACCTGACCCTCGCCAAAGAGGACGACAAGCTCGGCAAGCAGGTGCAGTTCTACTACGTGACGCCGCGCGGTGCCGACATCGTCGCCGCCGTCGACGCGGCCGACCCGGCAGACGGCTTCAACGACGAGGTCCCGCAGCCGAACTGGTTCCTCTCGATGCTCGGCATCCTGCTGCCGCTCGTGCTCATCGGCCTCTTCTTCTGGATCATGCTCTCGGGCATGCAGGGCGGCGGCAACAAGGTCATGCAGTTCGGCAAGTCCAAGGCGAAGCTCGTCTCGAAGGAGAGCCCGAAGGTCACCTTCGACGACGTCGCCGGCGCCGAGGAGGCGATCGAGGAGCTCCACGAGATCAAGGAGTTCCTGAAGGAGCCTGCGAAGTTCCAGGCCGTCGGCGCGCGCATCCCCAAGGGCGTGCTGCTCTACGGCCCTCCCGGCACCGGCAAGACGCTGCTTGCCCGCGCGGTCGCGGGTGAGGCCGGCGTGCCGTTCTACTCGATCTCGGGTTCCGACTTCGTCGAGATGTTCGTCGGCGTCGGCGCATCCCGAGTGCGCGACCTCTTCGACCAGGCGAAGCAGAACGCTCCCGCCATCATCTTCGTCGACGAGATCGACGCGGTCGGCCGCCACCGCGGCGCCGGCCTCGGCGGTGGGCACGACGAACGCGAGCAGACCCTCAACCAGCTCCTCGTCGAGATGGACGGCTTCGACCCGAAGACCAACGTGATCCTCATCGCGGCGACGAACCGTCCCGACATCCTCGACCCCGCGCTGCTGCGCCCCGGCCGCTTCGACCGCCAGATCGGCGTCGACGCCCCCGACCACAAGGGCCGGCAGAAGATCCTCGAGGTGCACTCGAAGGGAAAGCCCCTCGCCAACGGCGTCGACCTCGAGGTGCTCGCTCGGAAGACCCCCGGCTTCACCGGTGCCGACCTCGCGAACGTGCTGAACGAAGCCGCGCTGCTCACGGCGCGCTCGAACGCGCAGCTCATCGACAACCGCGCCCTCGACGAGGCCGTCGACCGCGTCATCGCCGGCCCGCAGCGTCGCTCCCGCGTCATGAAGGACAAGGAGAAGCTCATCACGGCCTACCACGAGGGCGGACACGCACTCGCGGCGGCGGCGATGAACTACACCGACCCCGTGACGAAGATCACGATCCTGCCGCGCGGCCGCGCACTCGGCTACACGATGGTGATGCCGCTCGAAGACCGGTACTCGGTCAGCCGAAACGAGCTGCTCGACCAGCTGACCTATGCGATGGGCGGGCGCGTCGCTGAAGAGATCGTGTTCCACGACCCGTCGACCGGCGCCTCCAACGACATCGAGAAGGCCACCTCGACGGCCCGCAAGATGGTCACCGAATTCGGCATGAGCTCGAGCGTCGGTGCGATCAAGCTCGGCCAGTCTGGCGGTGAGGTCTTCCTGGGCCGCGACATGGGCCACCAGCGCGACTACTCCGAGCGGCTCGCCGAACGGGTCGACACCGAGGTGCGCTCGCTCATCGAGCAGGCGCATGACGAGGCGTGGCAGGTGCTGAACGACAACCGCGACATCCTCGACAAGCTCGCGGCCGAGCTCCTCGAGCAGGAGACGCTCGACCACACGCAGATCGCCGAGATCTTCAAGGACGTGAAGAAGCTGCCCGAGCGTCCGCTGTGGCTCTCGAGCGACAAGCGCCCGGTCTCCGACCAGCCGCCGATCTCGTTCCCGACCGAGAAGATGCCGATCGATCAGGGTGCCGTCGACGGAGGGGTCGACTCCGACCAGCTGCCCGTCGAAGACGAGGCGCCGGCGCGCGCACCGAAGTCGAACCCGCGGCCCGCGACCGCCTAGTCACGGGCACGGCGAGTCCGTCGACCCGAAGAAGGGGAACATGGCCGGAGTGGACGCCGAGCGCATCCAGCGTGCAGTGCACGAGATCCTGCTCGCGATCGGTGAAGACCCGTCGCGACCAGGGCTGGAGCGTACGCCCCAGCGCGTTGCAGAGGCCTACGCCGACTTCTTCGGCGGACTCGACGTCGATCCGCTGAGTCACCTCGCAGACTCGGTTCCGATCGGGGCGACGGACGCCGGCGTGCCCGCGACCTCCGACGCGGTCGTGCTCCGCGACCTCGCGTTCCGGTCCGTCTGCGAGCACCACCTGCTCCCGTTCGTCGGCACCGCGCACGTGGCGTACCTGCCGGGCGACCGGGTGGTCGGGCTCGGTCGCATCCCCGCGGTCGTCGACACCCTCGCCCGCCGGCCCCAGCTGCAGGAGCGGCTCGCCGAGGAGATCGCCGACGCGCTCGTGGCCGGACTCGACCCGAAAGGAGTCCTCGTCGTGCTCGATGCCCAGCACCGCTGCGTGACCACGCGGGGCTCCCGGCAGGAGCGGAGCTCCACGGTGACGATCGCGAGCCGCGGTGCGCTGTCGGAGCCCGCCGCCCGGAGCGAGATCATCACGCTCATCGGGGCCCAGACGAATGCCTGATCGCACGCTCGTCATGGGCGTGGTGAACGTGACGCCCGATTCGTTCAGCGACGGGGGCCGCTGGTTCGACGCCGATGCCGCGATCGCGCACGGGCTCGAGCTCGTGGCCGACGGCGCCGACATCCTCGACGTCGGGGGAGAGTCCACGCGTCCGGGGGCCGCCCGGGTCGAGCCCGAAGAGGAGCTGCGCCGCGTCGTGCCCGTCATCAGGGAGCTCGCCGGCCGCGGCATCCGGGTCAGCGTCGACACGATGCGCGCCGCCACGGCGCAGGCCGCGGTCGAGGCGGGCGCCGAGATCATCAACGACGTCTCGGCGGGCCTCGCCGACGCGGCGATGGGCCCGATCGCAGCCGAGACTGGTGCACGCTACGTCGCCATGCACTGGCGCGGCCACTCCGACCGCATGGACTCGCTCGCCGAGTACGCCGACGTCGCCGTCGAGGTGCGCGACGAACTCGCCCAGCGGGTCGACGCGCTCGTGGCGGCCGGGGTCGACCATGACCGGCTCATCCTCGACCCCGGGCTCGGCTTCGCCAAGCGCGGCGACCAGAACTGGGAGCTGCTCGGCCGGCTCGACGTGCTCGCCGGTCTCGGGCTGCCGATGCTCGTCGGTGCGTCGCGCAAGCGGTTCCTCGGCGCGATGCTGCCAGATGAGGCATCCGTCGCCGACCGCGACCTGCCGACGGCGGTCGTGAGCGTGCTCGCCGCGCAGGCCGGCGCATGGGCCGTGCGAGTGCACGACGTGCAGGGCACGCGCCGAGCCCTCGACGTCCTCGGCGCATGGCAGAGTGGACGACGTGACTGAACTGCGCAATCCCGGGCGAGGCGACCGGATCACCCTCACCGGGCTTCGTGTACGCGCCCATCACGGCGTGTTCGACTTCGAACGCGTCGAGGGGCAGGAGTTCGTGATCGACGTCTCGGTCGCCGTCGACCTCGCGGCAGCAGCGGCATCCGACGAACTCGACCGCACCGTGCACTACGGCGAGCTCGCCGAGGCCGTCGTCGCCGCAGTCGAGCGCGATCCCGTCGACCTCATCGAGACCGTCGCCGAGCGGGTCGCCGCGGTGGCGCTCGGCTTCGCCGCTGTCGACGAGGTCGAGGTCACGGTGCACAAGCCGCAGGCGCCCATCACCGTGCCGTTCGGCGACGTCGCCGTCACGATCGTGCGGGGCCGGGCATGACGCGCGCCGTCATCGCGTTCGGGGCGAACCTCGACGACCGCGAGGCGACGATCGCCGCCGCGGTGCGGGAGATCGCCGAGGCATCCGGCGTCGAGCTCGTGGCCGTGTCGCCGGTGTACGAGACCGCTGCCATCAAAGACAGCGGTGTCGACGTCGACGCCCCCCGTTACCTGAACGGCGTCGTCGTCGTCGAGACGCTGCTCGAGCCGCACGCCCTGCTCGAGCTGCTGCAGCGCATCGAGCTCGAGCACGGCCGCGTGCGCACCGAGCACTGGGGCGACCGCACGCTCGACCTCGACCTCATCGACGTCGCGGGCGTCGTGCTCGACGACGAGCGCCTGACGCTGCCGCACCCCCGGGCCTGGCAACGGGCGTTCGTGCTGGCGCCGTGGCTCGATGTCGACCCCCACGCCGAGCTCGCGGGTCGCGGACCGATCGCCGCCCTGCGCGTCGCCGCCACCGACGAGGTGGTGCGCCGGTGAAGCGCACGCATCCGTCGACCATCATCGCGTTCGTGCTCGCGGGCATCGTCGCCGGGTATCTCATCGACCTCGGGATCGTCTCGAACGGGTCGAAGGCGATCGTGCCCCCGCTCTCGCTCCCGATCACCCTCGCCGGCGTCGCGGCGCTCGTCGTGGCCTTCGCCTGGCCGATCCGCCGCGCCGTGAAGGGCAAGGCGACCAAGCACCTCGACCCGTTCCGGGCCATGCGCACCGCCGTGCTCGCGAAGGCCTGCAGCCTGAGCGGGGCGCTCATGCTCGGCTTCGGTCTCGGCATCACCCTGTTCCTGGTGACCCGCAGCGTCGTGCCGTCGCCGGCCACGATCTGGCTCGCGATCGCCACCGCGATCGGCGCAGCACTCCTCATGGCCGGCGGCCTCATCGCCGAGTTCTTCTGCACGCTGCCGCCCGACGACACCGACACCGAGAAGGAAGAGCACGCACATGCCTGAGGCGCCCGGCCTCCAACCCGATGAGACCGTGCACGACGAGGCGCAGCCGCAGGACGAGCCGCAGCCTCTCGGCGATGCGCAGCCGCCCGAGGCATCCGATACCGGCTGGCTTCGGGTCTCGCCCAAGTACGTGCTCGTCGAGGTGGTCGGATCGATCATCGGCATGCTCGTCTTCGTCGGGCTCGCGCTCGGTGCCTACTTCCTGCTGCACTGGCAGTGGGCGCTGTGGGTCGCCGGGGCGATCGCCGTGGTCTCGCTCGTCGGCATCGCGTTCGAGCCGCGCCGCGTGCGGTCGATCCAATACCGCCTGCGCGCGGACGACCTGCTCTTCCGCCGCGGCATCATGTTCCAGCGACAGGTCGCGGTGCCTTACGGTCGCATGCAGCTCGTCGACATCACCCGGGGTCCCGTCGCGCGCGCACTCGGCCTGGCCGACCTCAAGTTCGTGACCGCGGCCGCATCGAGCGCCGTCACGGTGCCCGGACTGCCGATGGCGGAGGCCGACCGACTGCGCGACGAACTCGTCGCCCTCGCCGAGTCGCGCCGGGCGGGACTGTGAGCGGTCCGGTCCGCCCGCAGGGAGTGGTGAACCTCGCCGACGGCGAGTGGCACCGGCTCCACCCGGCGAGTCCGCTGCTGCGCGGCGGCCTCGTGTTCATCGCGGTGATCGGCTTCATCATCGCGAACCTGCGCGAGCGGGTCATCGAGATCTTCCTGGCGATCTTCGCGCCCGAGTCGACCGCGCCGATCGACGCCGAGTACGGCGAATGGCAGCAGGACTGGGCCAACGACCCGGTCGGCGGCATCGTGGTGAACGGGCTCGTGGGCTGGGCGCTGCTCGCCCTCGCCGCGGTCATCATCGCGGTCGTCATCGGCTTCTGGCTGTCGTGGCGCATGCACACGTTCCGGGTCACGCCCGAGGCGGTGGAAGTTCGCAGCGGCATCCTCTTCCGCTCGCACCGCAGCGCCAGGCTCGATCGCATCCAGGGCATCAACGTCAACCGTCCGCTCTTCGCGCGGCTCTTCGGTACCGCGAAGCTCGAGATCTCGGTCGCCGGGCAGTCGGCGAACGTGCAGCTCGCCTACCTCGGTTCGGCCCTCGCCGACGCGCTGCGCGCCGACGTGCTGCGCCTCGCATCGGGCGCGCGCGCCGAGCGGGCGCAGGGTGCGGTCGCTCCGGCTGCAGGAGCGGTCGACGGCCGAGCGGATGCATCGTCGGTCGTCGCTCCCGGAGTCGTGGCGGTTCCCGGCACGGCGCAGGAGCCCGGCGCTCCCGCTGCGGCGGCCGATGCTCCTGCTGCCGACGGTACCGGCGCAGGCGTTCCTGCGGCCGGTGCCGCAGGCCAGCGCACCCCGGTGAGCGCCCGGGCCGGCGCACTCGTGACCCAGCGCGTCGACGAGTTCCTGGCCCCCGAGCTCGATCCCGACCTCGCGCCGCCCGAGTCGGTCGTGCACCTGCCGCTCGGCAGGGTCATCGGCTCGACGCTGCTCGGCGGGTCGACGATCTGGGCGATCATCCTCGTCGCGATCATCGTCGTCGGCGTCACGACCGGCCAGATGTGGGTGCTCTTCAGCTTCGTTCCCGCGGCCATCGGTCTCGTCAGCTACACGTGGTCGCGCATCACGAAGTCCCTGCGCTACTCGATCGCGGGCACGCCCGACGGCGTGCGCATCGGGCATGGACTGCTCTCGACCGGCAACCAGACGATCCCGCCGGGGCGCGTGCACGCCGTCGAGGCCACCCAGTGGGTGTTCTGGCGGCCGTTCGGCTGGTGGTCGGTCCGCATCAACGTCGCGGGCCAGTCGGTCTCCGCCTCGGGCGAGGCGGCGCAGCGCACGATCGTGCTCCCGGTCGGCACCGCGGCCGATGTCCACCGGGTGCTCGCCCTGCTCCTGCCCGATGCCGCAGCAGAGGTCGAAGCCCTCGTCGACGCCGGTCTCGTGGGCCGCGGCGACGCCGGCGGATTCTCCGTCACCCCGAAGCGCGCCGCATGGTTGCGACCGTTCTCGTGGAAGCGCATCGGCCTCGCCGAAACGGCGGGCGTCGCCGTCATCCGTCGCGGCGCACTCATCCGCAGCCTCAGCCTCGTGCCGCTCGCACGCATGCAGTCGGTCGCCGTGTCGGTCGGCCCGATCGAACGCGCGCTCGACCTCGCGACGCTGCGGCTGCACACGGTGACCGGCCCGGTCAGCGCGCTGCTGCCCGTCGCCGATCGCACCGTCGCGGCCGCGCTCTTCGACCGACTCGCGCACGAGGCGATCGAACGTGCGGCGATCGACACCTCCCACCATTGGGGGGCCTCGCCGGCCGCTGCCAACGAGACGGAGTCCCTCCATGTCGACTGATCGACCCGGACGGCTCGGCGTCGGCACGATCGGCGCCGGCCGCGTGGGCGCCGTGCTCGCCTCGGCGCTCGCCGGGGCCGGACACGCCCTCACCGGCATCGCGGCGGTCTCCGAGGCGAGCCGGGAGCGGGCGGCGACGATGCTGCCCTCGGTCCCCGTGCTGCCGATCCCCGAGATCATCGAGCGCAGCGAACTCGTGCTGCTCGCCGTGCCTGAGTCCGAGCTCGGCCCGCTCGTGGCCGGCCTCGCCGACGCCGGCGTTTGGCAGCCGGGTCAGCTCGTGCTGCACACCGTCGCCCGGTTCGGCACCGGAGTGCTCGACCCGGCGCGGCTCGCCGGCGCCATCCCGTTGGCCGTGCACCCGGCGATGAGCTTCACAGGCACGAGCATCGATCTCGCGCGACTGCCGGGCACCTGGTTCGCGGTCACCGCGCCGGCGCCCGTGCTCCCGATCGGCCAGGCGCTCGTCGTCGAGATGGGCGGGGAGCCCGTGATCGTGGCCGAGCGAGATCGCGCCGCCTACGGCGAGGCGATCGACACCGCCGTCTCGTTCTCGAGCGCGATCGTCGACCAGGCCAGCGGCATCCTCTCCGGCATCGGCATGACCCGGCCGGGCGCGGTGCTCGCCCCGCTCGTGCGCAGCACCGTCGAGAACGCGCTCGCGCGGCATGACAGCGGCGCATACGTCGAGGGTGCCGATACGATCGACGAGGCCGATTCCGACTGGCCGCTGGGGGGTGGCGCGTGACCGGGTCCGCATCGGGCGCACGTGTCGTGCCCACCATCGCCGAACTGCGCGAGCGCCTCGCCGAGCGACGCGCGGCGGGGGCATCCGTCGCGCTCGTCCCGACCATGGGCGCGCTGCACGCGGGCCATCTGGCACTCGTCTCGCACGCTCGGGAGCTCGCCGACGTCGTCGTGGTGTCGATCTTCGTGAACCCGCTGCAGTTCGGCCCGAGCGAAGACCTCGACCGCTACCCGCGCACGCTCGACGCCGACGTCCAGGCGCTCGACGGGCTCGGGGTCGAGTTCGTCTTCGCACCGACGGTCGCCGAGATGTACCCGAACGGCCCCGTCGGCACGATGCTCACCGCGGGCCGGGTCGGTTCGCTCTACGAGGGGGCCTCCCGCCCGGGCCACTTCGACGGCATGCTGACCGTGGTCGGCAAGCTGCTCAACATCGTGCGTCCCGACGTCGCGATCTTCGGCCAGAAGGACGCGCAGCAGGTGTTCCTCGTGCGCCGCATGGTCGACGACCTCGACGTGGCGACCTCGATCGAGGTCGTGCCGACCGTGCGCGAGACCGACGGCCTCGCGCTCTCGAGTCGCAATCGCTTCCTCGATCCCGAGCACCGCGCCGCAGCGCTCACCCTGAGCGAAGCGCTGCGCGCAGCGGATGCCGCGGCGCCCGACGGCCTCGCCGAGGTGCTCGCCGAGGGTGCCGCCGCGTTCGGCGATCACGACGACGTCACCCTCGACTACCTCGTGGTCGTCGACCCCGAGACCTTCCTGCCCGTCGCCGATGACGCGCGCGGACCGGCCGTCGTGCTCGTCGCCGCTCGCGTCGGTGCGACCCGCCTCATCGACAACGCCGCCATCACGCTCGGCTGACCTCGCGCCTGCGCACGCCGCCCGCCAGTGTTTCGGACAACTGCGCAGAACCGGAGCGGAGGGCGATGTCTCGCCGACGTCGCGCAGATCTCCGCGGTCACGGTCACGGTCACGGTCACGGTCGAGAGACGGCCGCGGCGTTCGCCCAAGTAGGCTGGTGCACGCACCTTTTCGCATGACGAGAGAGAACGATGGCCGAGAATCAGACGGATGCCGCGCCCGAGCCCACTGCCGAGGAGATCAGCGCTGCTGAGATCTCCGAGCAGAAGGCCGTGCGCCTCGCCAAGCGCGAGCGGCTGATCGCGGCATCCGACGACCGCGCCTTCGGCGCGTACCCCGTGCGCCTGCCGATCACGGCGACGATCCCCGAGGTGCGCGACCGCTTCGTCGGGCTCGGCGTCGACGAGGCGAGCGGCGAGCAGGTCGGCGTCGCCGGCCGCGTCGTGCACTCGCGCAACACGGGCAAGCTGTGCTTCGCCACGCTGCAGGCCGGCGACGGCAGCCGCATCCAGGCGATGGTCTCCCTCGCCGAGGTCGGCGAGGAGTCGCTCGCCGAGTGGAAGGACCTCGTCGACCTGGGCGACCACGTCTTCGTCGCCGGCGAGGTCATCACGAGCCGCCGCGGCGAGCTGTCGATCATGGTGAAGGAATGGCGCATCGCCTCGAAGGCGATCCTGCCGCTGCCGAACCTGCACAACGAGCTCTCCGAAGAGATGCGCGTGCGCAGCCGCTACCTCGACCTGATCTCCCGCGACCAGGCCCGCAAGAACGTCATCGACCGTGCGAAGGTCAACGCGAGCCTGCGACGCACCTTCGACGGCCTCGGCTTCATCGAGGTCGAGACGCCGATGCTGCAGGTGATGCACGGCGGGGCATCCGCTCGCCCGTTCGTCACGCAGTCGAACGCGTTCGACACCGAGCTGTACCTGCGCATCGCTCCCGAGCTCTACCTCAAGCGCGCCGTCGTCGGCGGCATCGAGCGCGTGTACGAGATCAACCGCAACTTCCGCAACGAGGGCGCCGACTCGACGCACTCGCCCGAGTTCGCGATGCTCGAGGCCTACGAGGCGTACGGCGACTACAACACGATCGCCGATCTCACGCAGCAGCTCATCCAGGACGCCGCGCTCGCGACGTCGGGCTCGCACGTCGTCACCTGGGCCGACGGCACCGACTTCGACCTCGGTGGCGACTGGGCTCGCATCTCGATGTACGACTCGCTGTCCGAGGCGATCGGCGAGACGATCACCTCCTCGACCCCGGTCGAGCGGCTGAAGCAGCTCGCCGACGACGCGGGCGTCGAGGTCGACCACCCGCTGCCCGGCAAGTACGTGGAAGAGCTCTGGGAGCACCACGTGAAGTCGGGCCTCGTTCGGCCGACGTTCGTCATGGACTTCCCGCTCGACACCTCGCCCCTCGTGCGCGAGCACCGCTCGATCCCTGGCGTGGTCGAGAAGTGGGACCTCTACATCCGCGGCTTCGAGCTCGCGACCGGCTACTCCGAGCTCGTCGACCCTGTCGTGCAGCGCGAGCGCTTCGTCGAGCAGGCGAAGCTCGCGGCCGGCGGTGACCCCGAGGCGATGCGCCTCGACGAGGAGTTCCTCCGCGCGCTCGAGTTCGGCATGCCGCCGTCGGGCGGCATGGGCATGGGCATCGACCGCCTGCTGATGGCCCTCACCGGCCTCGGCATCCGCGAGACGATCCTCTTCCCCCTGGTCAAGTGAGTCGAACCGGTCACGTGAGTCGAACCGGTCACGTGAGTCGACGAGAGAGCGGATGCCGCGCATGAACGACTACCTGCCGAAGGGCGAACTCGAGCCCGACAAGGACCCGAAGCGTCCGTCGAACATGCGGCTCGGCATCTGGATCGTGGTGGGAGCGATCGGCCTCTACCTGCTCGGATCCGGCGTCTGGGGCATCATCACCGGCGGCTGAGCCGGATTTCTGTAACGATTCGGACTCGATTCGCGGAAAACCCGTGTCCCCCATGTGGGCCGCTCCGGAAGCGGCGGCCTGCGTCGACCGCGGGTCCGTCGAGCGGGGTGTACCCCGATTCGTCGAGCCCGTGAAACGACGGCCGTCGATCGCCGCCGCACCGCCGCCCGCGTGGCCCGTTCGGGGGGCGCGAGGAATCCTCGAGAAGCGCTACTTTCGCCTCATGTGACCACCCGGCTTCGGTGCCGGGTGAACCCGAACACAGGAGTCCGACCGTGGTTCAACAACGCCCCCGCACCGCGCTGCTCGCGACTGGAGCACTGCTCGTCGCGCTCATCGCACCCGTCGCCTTTGCGACGTCCGCCGCCAACGCGGCCGACGTCGGCGGTCTCGCGACCGGGTTCCAGATCGACGGCAACAAGAACGGCGGCTCGCCGCCCGACACCTTCGACTGGGACTCCTTTCTGACTGCGCCGGTACCCGACGGCAGCTACACCTTCACGCCCACCGGCACGTATACGACTGCCGACGGCAATGAGTCGACCGGCATCGTCGACGCGAGCTTCTCCTGGGACAACGATTCCGACGGCTGCGAGGCCGACGACGCGACCGGCCTGCCGGGCAGTCAGGTGGCCGACGACAACCCCTGGGACATCGCGCCCGCCAACGTCAACGCGAAGGCCAACGGCTGCAGCTCGGCGTCCGCCTACGAGATCATCGACGTCGCGGGCGTCGATCACTACGTGCTCTACCAGTACTGGACGCGGCTCGAGGGCAACGGCGACATGAGCACGTACCAGTTGCTCCAAGGCCCCGTCCCCGGGCGATGCGACGACATCCTCGTCGAGTTCAACTACGACTCCGCGGGCGACACCACCGAGGTGAACATCCTCGGCTGGGTGGGTGAATGCGCCGAAGGCGGGGTCGGCACCTGGGAGATCCTCCAGGCCGACTTCCCGCATGACGCGGCGGTCGGCGCCCGCGTCGAGGGCCCCGACCTTCCCGGTGAGCCCGCGACCTTCGGCGAGATCGCCGTGGACCTGACCGCTGCCGGGCTGTTCGACGGCGAAGGCTGCACCGGATTCCGGGCGGTCGGCTACGTGACCCGTACGGGCAACAGCGAGAATGCACAGCTCATCGACTTCGTCGGTCCCGGCTCCGACCCGCTCGTCATCGCGACCTGCGGCACGATCTCGGTCGCCAAGGCGAGCAACCCTCCGGGTGTCGAGTCCGGCGAGATCTTCGACTACGACGTCACCCGTTCCGGCGGTGGCGACGTGCACGGCGAGACGATCGTCGGCACCAACCTCCTCGGCCAGCCCCTCGTCGACGCGGACCCGACCCTTCAGGGCATCTCGGGCACCATCGGGGTCGGCGACTCGCACGCATGGGGGCCGATCAACGCGGGCGACGACTACGAGCTCACCGAGACGTTCGACGCCGCCGAGCCGTGGGCGCTCGAATCCATCATCTGCACCGTGACCAATCCGGGCACGGGGCTGCAGGAGGTCTACACGCTCGTCGACGACGGCGAGCCGACGGGGGAGGAGTTCGCGGTCTACCCGAACGTCAACACCGGTTGCGTGATGACCAACTCGACCTCGTTCGTCGAGGTCGAGAAGATCACCCTGCCTGACGGCTCGGCCGAACTGTTCGATTTCACGATCGACGGGCAGGGGTTCGACCTGGCCGACGGTGAGACCGAGACCTTCCAGTTCGCTCCCGGGGCCGAGGTCGACGTCGTGGAGACCGTCCCCGACGGATGGGACCTCGTCGACGTGACCTGCGATCCGGCAGGCGACGCCATCGAGTTCGGCGAGACCGTGACCACGACGGCCGGCGCGACGGTGCACTGCGCGTTCACGAACGAGCAGGCCGGCAGGATCATCATCAACAAGGTCGTCGAGGGCCTCGACGACGCCGAGTTCCTCTTCGCGAGCGAGACGCTCGGCGACTTCTCGATCACCACGGCCGGCGGCGTCGGGTCGGAGGACTTCCCCGACCTCGTCCCCGGCGCCTACGCGGTCGCCGAGACGCCGATCGACGGATACGACACGACGAACCTCGTCTGCACCGATCCCGATGGCGGCACGGTCGTCGACCTCACCGACTTCTCGGTCGACATCGACCTCGACCCGGGCGAGACGGTGGAGTGCACCTTCACCAACACCGAGCGCGGGATCATCCTCGTCGACAAGGAGACGATCCCCAACGAGTACGACCAGGACTTCGACTTCGTCTTCGACGGCGGTGACTCGCACGAGGAGTTCACGCTCAATGACGCGAACGACGACGAGGTCGACCCGTGGGACTCGGGGCTCATCGTTCCGGGCACCTACACCGTCGATGAGACGGTGCCCGAGGACTGGACGCTCGAGGGCATCTCCTGCGGCACCGTCGAGGGCGACGGCACGACGATCGAGCTCGCGCCCGGTCAGGTCGTAACCTGCGTGTTCACGAACGCGGCGGTCCCGGGTTCGGTCGAGCTGGTCAAGTCGGTCGAAGGCGTCTCCGACGACTTCGCGTGGAGCTTCGACTTCACCCTCACCGAGGAGCCCGATGGGGCGCCCGTCACGCAGACGGTCGACAGCTCGGCACTGCCGGACTCGGCGGTCGCGCTGTGGGAGGACCTCACGGTCGGCTCCACGTACACGCTGGTCGAAGACGAGCTGCCGTTCGGCTGGACCGCAGATGACATCGTCTGCACCGGTCTCGAGGACGCCGACACCGAGACGGCCGGATTCCAGTTCG
Organism: Agromyces sp. Root1464; assembly: GCF_001427265.1. Lineage (NCBI taxonomy): Bacteria > Bacillati > Actinomycetota > Actinomycetes > Micrococcales > Microbacteriaceae > Agromyces > Agromyces sp. Root1464. The sequence continues at coordinate 1,517,749 of NZ_LMFU01000002.1, read as the reverse complement.
AGGTGACGCCCGGGCTCGAGCTCGAGTGCACCGCGCTGAACACGGCCATCCCGACCGAGGTCGATCTCCTGAAGACCGTGACCGGGCTCCCCGATGGGGCGGCGTGGTCGTTCGACTTCACGCTGACCGGGCCCGACCAGGCGGGAGACGTGCGCACCGCCACGAACGCCGAACCGGTCGTCGGCTGGGACGGGCTCATCCCCGGCCTGAGCTACACGATCGTGGAGAGCGCGACGCCGGGGTGGGTGAACGGTGACATCACCTGCACAGCGGGCGAGGGGCCGTACGGCGATCTCGATCCCGAGGCCGATGGGTTCCAGTTCATGGCGATGCCGGGACTCGTCCTCCTCTGCGATGCCGACAACGAGGCGCTTCCGGGCATCATCACGGTCACCAAGTCGACGGTCGGCGGAGACGGCACCTTCGGCTTCGTGCTCACCCAACTCGGCTCCGACGGCGACCCGCGAACGCGTGAGGTGACCACGGTCAGCGGAACGGCGGAGGCGGTCTTCGAGCTCGTCGATGCCGGGTTGCGCTACTCGATCGCTGAGACGCCGGTCGAGGGGGGCTGGTCCGCCGGGCCGATGATGTGCGAGGTCACTCCGGCGGGCGGCGGCGACGCCGTCGCGATCGACGCAGCCGACTTCGAGGTGGCGCCCGGTGACGAGATCGCGTGCGCCATCACCAACACGTTCCACCCGCCGATGCCCGTGACGGGCGTCAACCTCGCGGCCGGTGGGGGGATCGCGCTCCTCCTCCTGCTGGGTGGTGGACTGCTGTTCCTGCTCCGTCGGCGCCAGGCCGCCGAGTAGATCGTCTCCGGCGGACTCGAACTCGAGCCCGCCGGACAAGCTGAAGGCGAAGGCCCGGTCGATCCCGAGGATCGACCGGGCCTTCGCCCGTCTCATTCCATCTACCCGCAGCTGCGCGCGTCGTACCCGATGGTCTTCGCGGCCGAGACCGTCGCGCCATCGGCGGTACGGGTCGCCGTGACGGTCACGTCACCGGCGGGCACGCTCGCCGAGCGCACCGCGAACGAGTTGGTCGCGTTCTTGCCGGCCGCGACGGCCGAGAACGACTTCTCGCCGAAGGCGGTCTGCATCGTCAGGTCGATCGGTGCCGTCTCGCCGTTCGTTGCACGAACCACGACGTACGCCTTCGACCCGAGGCAGCGGGTCTCCGCGGTCGCCTCGAACGCGACGGTCTCCTCTGCCCCGACCTGCACGGTGAACTCGGCGACGACCCGGCCGTCGGAGCCGACGACCCGACCGCTGCGCGAGCCGCCCGCGTCGTACGCGTGCGAGCCCGAGATCACGTAGGCCCCCGAGGAGTTCAGCACACCCCGCACCTGCTCCGCGGTGAACGTCGCCGGAGAGGTGGCGCCGTCGCCCCACTCGATCGTCGCGCCGAACGCGCCGTCGAACTCGCTCTTGCTGATGCCGTCGGCGTCGTTGACGAGATCGGCCGCGATCGTCGCGCCGCCGGCCGCTACCTTGGTGCCCGGCGCGAAGAACCGTGCGACCTGGAGCGTCGTCGGCGCCGCGACATCCGCTTCGGCATGCAGGCCTGCGCCCTGGGCGAACCAGGTCGCCTGGGAGGTGTCGTAGTAGTTGACGCCGGCCGCGGTCAGGCGCGCGCCCACCACGCCCACGCGCTGCGTGAAGTCGGTGACGTCGCGCTTGGCCTGCGGCGACCATCCCATCTCGGCGTGGGCGATCGCCCTCGGGAACATCATGAACTCGGCCTGTTCGCCGCCCCGGATGGTCTCGCTCCACATCGGCGCCTCGGGCCCGGCGACCTGCGCCTCGGTGAGCCCGCTGACGAAGGTGCCGGGGTTCCACGAGTAGTACTGCGTGAGGTCGCAGATGCCCGAGCACGCCCAGGTGAGCCCGATCGGCGTCTTCGCGTTGTACTTCATGTCGAGGTACGAGCTCGAGCCGCGGGAGGCGACGATCTTGGCACCGGCCGCTGCGGCAGCGGGAAGCTCCGCGGTCGAGCCGGCCCAGTACTGCACCTTGTCGCCGGCCTGCAGCGCCGACGTGGTGCGAGCGATCTCGTTCCAGCCGTTGGCGCTCTTGCCGAGACCGTGCACGATGCCGAGCACGCGTGCCACGAAGGCGTTGAACTTCGCCTGGCCGTAGCGCGCCACCATGTCGTGCGACTCGTCACCGCCGACGTGGATCAGGTCGCCGGTGGTCAGGCCCGAGAGCTGGCCGAGCACGTGCTGGATGAAGGTGAAGGTCACCTCGCTGTCCGGGTCGAGGTAGGAGTATCCGACGGCACCCGAGCCGTTGTGCGGTGCGGTCGGCTGCGTCGCCGTCGCGGGGTGCGAGGAGCCGGGGGTGTTCAGCTGCGGGATCGCCCCGAGCGCCGCGTTGGTGTGACCCGGCAGGTCGATCTCGGGCACGATCTGCACGAACCGCTCGTCGGCGTAAGCGACCAGTTCCTGGTAGTCGGCCTGCGTGTAGAAGCCGGTTCGACCGGCTTCGCCGCCGTAGCCGCCCTGCGTCATCGCCCTGGCGCCCGAGACCGTGGTCAGCAGCGAGTAGTCGATCGTGTCGCCTGCGGCGCGGCCCTCGTTCGTGATCTCGATCCGCCAGCCCTGGTCGTCGGCGAGGTGCAGGTGCAGCACGTTCATCTTGAACGACGCGATCGCGTCGATGATCTCCTTGACCTCGTCGACGGTCTGGAACGAACGTGCCACGTCGAGCATGACGCCCCGGTAGCCGAAGCGCGGGGAGTCCTCGATCTCGAGGGCGGGCGTCGTCCACGCGGCCTGCACGACCGTCGGCGACTCCACGGCGGCCGGGAACAGTTGCCGCAGCGTCTGCGCACCGTTGAACGCGCCGTGCGCGTCGGCCGCGGCGATGCGCGCTCCGCTCGCGGTGGCGCTGAGCTCGTACGCCTCGGCGTTGCCGCCGCCGACCGCGGCGTCGGAGGCGAGCACGATGTCGGATGCCGCGGGCTCACCGGTCTCGACCACCGGCAGCTCGTACCCGGTCGAGGCGCGGAGCACCTCGGCGAGACGGGCGGCCGATTCGCCGAACGCGGGAGCCGTGATGATGCGGGATGCCGCCGAGAGGGAGAAGCCGGCGCCGTCCTGCGGGGTCACGGTGGCCGGGATCGGCACGAGTCCGAGCGGCGCGACCGCCTTCGGCTCTGCGCCGGTCCACGCCTCGAGCTCCCACAGGGACATGCCGTAGAAGCTGGAGCCGATCGGGGTGCGCTTGATGCCCTGCATGCGCACGTAGGAGACCTCGCCGGCCGCGGTCAGCGTTACTCGGTCGATGCCGTCGCAGGTGCCGTTCAGCACGCCGCTCGCATCGGTCCATGCGGTGCCGTCGTCGGACACCTGGATCTTGTACTGCGCGGCGCAGGCCGCCTCCCACCGGAGCGTCACGTGATCGAGCGTGGTGGGCGCGGCGAGCTGCACCTGGAGCCAGGCGCTGTCGCTGTAGTTCGAGGACCAGCGCGACTGCTCGCCGTTCGGCAGCAGGCCGCGCACGCCGTCGTTGGCCATGGGCGCCGCCCATTTCGCGAGCTCGGCGCCCGACGCGGTGGCGACGCCGCCGTTGGTGGATAGGGCCACGTTCGTCGAAACGGGTTCGGCGTTCGCCGCGGGCACGGCGATCAGGCTTCCGGCCAGCAGCGCACCTCCCAGTATCGCCATGGTCCGGTGCAGTGAAATCGTCATCGATCCTCCTTGTTCGCCCCACGGGCTGGAACCTGGGGCGAGCTTAGTATGTTAGGGAAACTAAGCAAAGGGGTCATCACGAGATATCGCGGGTAGTCTGGTGGTCCTATGGACGAATTCTGGGCGAATGCGATCTGGTCGCTCGCGCCGACCGTGCTCATCGGGCTGATCTTCTGGTTCGTCATGCGCGCTGTCATCCACGCCGACCGCAACGAGCGCAAGGCCTACTCCCGCATCGAGGCTGAGGAGCGGGCCAAGCTCGCCGAGCACCGACCGGCAGCCTGACCGGCATGACGTCGGAGCAGACGGCGCTCCTCTTCGCCGGCATCGTCGTCGTCATCGACCTGATCATCCGTGTCACCGCGATCATCGTGGTGCCGCGAAACCGCCGCCCGACCGCTGGCATGGCCTGGCTCCTCGCGATCTTCTTCCTCCCGTTCATCGGGGTGTTCTTCTTCCTCCTCATCGGGAATCCGAAGCTGCCCAAGCATCGTCGGCAGAAGCAGGCCGAGGTCGACCGCTACATCCGCGAGTCCACGCACGGCGTCGAACGCGTCAGCGACCCGGGGCACTGGCCCGGCTGGTTCGAGGGCGTGGTCCGGCTGAACCGCAACCTCGGCTCGATGCCGCTCATCGGCTCCAACAGCGCGAGCCTCATCGGCGACTACCAGGGCTCGCTCGACGCCATGACCGACGCGGTGCGGGGTGCCAGGCGCTACGTGCACGTCGAGTTCTACATCCTCGCGCTCGACGCGACGACGACGCCGTTCTTCGACGCCCTCGGCGAGGCGGTCGCCCGCGGCGTCGACGTGCGCCTCATGCTCGACCACGTGGCGTCGCTGCGGGTGAAGGGCTATCGCCGGACCCTCAAGCGCCTCACGGACATGGGCGTGCGGTGGCAGCTCATGCTCCCGGTGCAGCCGCTCAAGGGCAAGTACCAGCGACCCGACCTCCGCAACCACCGCAAGATCCTCGTCGTCGACGGGGAGGTCGGCTTCATGGGCTCGCAGAACATCATCGACCGGAGCTACAACAAGCGCAGCAACATCCGTCGCGGCCTGAAGTGGAAAGAACTCGTGGCGCGCGTCGAAGGGCCGATCGTGGCGGGCCTCGACGCCATCTTCGCCACCGACTGGTACCTCGAGACCGGCGAGGAGCCCGTGCGCGACCTCTCGGAATCGCTCGACCAGCCGGGCGAGGCCCAAGACCTCGACTGCCAGGTCGTACCGAGCGGCCCGGGGTACTCGAACGAGAACAACCTCAAGCTCTTCCTCGCGCTGCTCTACGCGGCTGAAGAGCGCATCATCCTCACGAGCCCGTACTTCGTGCCCGACGAGGCGATGCTGCGCGCGATCAGCGGCGCCACGCAGCGGGGGATCCACGTCGAGCTCTTCGTCTCTGAGATCGGCGACCAGGCGCTCGTCTACCACGCGCAGCGTTCGTACTACGAGGCGCTGCTGCGTGCCGGCGTGAAGATCTACATGTACCAGGAGCCGTACATCCTGCACTCCAAGCACTTCACGATCGACGACGACGTCGCCGTGATCGGGTCGAGCAACATGGACATCCGCTCCTTCGAGCTCAACATGGAGGTGTCGCTCCTCGTGCGCGGAGCGTCGTTCGTGCGCGAGATGCGGGCCGTCGAAGACGGGTATCGCCGGCACAGCCGCGAGCTGACCCTCGACGAGTGGATGAGGCAGCCGCTCCGCTCGACGGTGCTCGACAACCTCGCGCGACTCTCCTCGGCGCTGCAGTAGTCCGAGCGGAGCCCGGGAAGCACCCGAGCGGATGCCGCGGCGCTCGTCCATCCGTCGGTCCGTCGGGCCGCAGGGGACTCTTGCTAGTTGCGCGGCTTCAGGTGCACGGTCGGCAGTTCGGGCGCGGGCAACGGCGCACCGTCGTACCCGGCGACGTCGCCGAATCGTCCGTCTGGGTTGTCGCGGCCGACGACATCGGCCTGCCACTGCCGTCGGAACTCGACGATCTCGTCGTGGTCGCGGCCGATGAAGTTCCACCACATGACGAGCGCTTCCTCGAACGGCACGCCGCCGAGGAGGATCACGCGCACCGGGGCGTCCGCTGCTCGAAGCCGCACGCCCTCGTGGCCGACCGGCAGGTAGCCGAGCTCGCTCCGCTCGAGCACGCCCGTGCGGCCGGTCTCGGCGAGCGGGACGAGGCGGTGCGAGTCGTCGACCTCGCCGTCGAGCGCCGCCACGGTCACTCCGACCGGGCCGAGGTCGACGAGCAGCCCGTGCTCGAACGACGGGTCGAGTTCGATCCAGGCCTCGCCGCCCGCAGGCAGTTCGATCTGCGCGCCGACGAGGGGCGAGAAGAGCGAGACGGATGACTCGGCCGCAACGCCAGGCAGCGACCCGGCGAACACGCGCACGAGGGCATCGTCGACCGGCACCTCGTCGATCTCCGCGTGCTCGAAGAACGGCGCGACGTGGCGGGCCGCGTCGGGCAGCGCGACCCAGAGCTGCACGCCGTGCAGGCGGGTCGTCTGCGGGGTCGAGACCTCGGAGTGCGAGATGCCCCGCCCGGCGGTCATCAGGTTCACCGCGCCGGGGCGCACCATCTCGTGGCTGCCGGTGCTGTCGCGGTGCTCGATCTCGCCCTCGAAGAGCCAGCTGACCGTCTGCAGGCCCGTGTGCGGATGCGGCGGCACGACCATGCCGCCGGAGACCGTGACGTCGTCGGGGCCGTAGTGGTCGGCGAAGCACCAGGCGCCGATCGTCGTGCGGCCACGCTGGGGGAGCGTGCGGCGCACGTTCATCGCCCGCGGGCCGCCGAGCGGCACGTCTCGCGGCTGGAGCACGGCGATCGCCGGGGCAGCTGCGCCCTCGGGCGGACAGAGCAGTTCAGCCGGGTCGCGCTCGAGGTTGCTCATGCCGAAAATACTACGCGCGGCACCCGCCCGCGGAACGGGGCCGACCGTTAGCATGACCGTATGGCTCCTTCGCAGCGTCTTCGTCGTGCCGGTCTCCTCGCCCTGGCGGTCTCGTCGGTGTTCCTCCTCTCGGGGTGCAACCCGCCGTCGACGGCTGCCGAGAACTTCCCCGGCGTGCCGACCGAGGCCGACGCCGACGTGGTCGACGTCGACTCGGGCACCGACGCAGCCGGAGACACCGAAGAAGCCCCGTCGTCCGAAGACGGCCCGGTGGTCGTGTGGTGGGCCGACGGCGGCCAGCTCGCGCTCACCATCTCGGGCAGCTCGACGTGCCCCGTCATCGGTGATCAGATCCGCGTGCTCGAGCCTGCCGGCGAGGGCAATCGCGTCGCGATCGACCTCGTCGAGCGGCCCGCCGATGAGATCTGCACGATGGACTTCGTGCCGCACACGACCCTCTTCTGGACCCCGACGACCGTGACCACCACGGAGCCCCTCGTCGTCGAGGTCGCCGACACCGAGGTCACGGTTCCGGTCAAGTAATCGGGCCCCGTCCGGGTCGGAGCACCAGCAGCTCGCCGATCTCGCAGTCGAGCACCTCGCAGACCGCTTGCAGCGTCGAGAAGCGGATGGCGCGGGCGCGGTCGTTCTTCAGCACGCTGAGGTTCACGACGCTCACGCCGACGAGCTCGGCGAGGCGGGTGAGCGTCATGCCCCGGTCGGCGAGCAGCTCGTCGAGCCGGCAATGCACGTCGGATGCCTCGTCGGGCTCCGCCGGTGCCATCAGACGAGCCCCTCGGTGTCGCGGCGCAGCCGATCGCCGACCGTGAAGACGGTCGCCGCCGTCGCCGCGATGAACGTCAGCAGGATGAGCGGGAACAGCTCGACCGACATCACCACGTTGTCGAAGGTGCGGTCGCTGAGCACGGCGAATGCGCCGTTCGCTGCCATGTTGCCGAAGAACGGCACCGCGAAGTACCCCACGATCCCGATGAATCCCGCGGTCGTGACGAGCACCGTGTTGGCGCGGCTGAAGACGATGCTCCGGCTCACGTTCCAGGCGAGCCAGACGAGGCAGGCCACCACGCTGACGACGACGACGGCCAGGACGAGCTGCTGGATGACGAGCGCGGCGAGCGATGCGGCCGGCAGCGAGGGCGCGGTGATGATCGCGCTGTCGAGCTCGATCGCGACGGGCGCCCCGTCGACGCCGATCGGCGCATCGGCCGTCGTGCCCGCGAACTCGGCCTGCACCGCGACATCCTGATTCGGCAGCACCTCGATGATGCGCGCGACGGCCGACCAGACCGCCCAGGCGGCGATGCCGACGCCGGCGGCCATGAAGGCCCACAGGGCCACGGCATCACTGCGCTTGACGGCTGGGGCGAGGGTGGTGGTCGCGCTCATGATCTCCCTAACGAATATCGATAACAACGATAAACGATATGTTAGGGCTGTCGATCCGGGTTCGTCAACCGTCGAACGTGATGCGCCCACGGCGAACAGCGCCCCACGAGGCATCCGCCTTGTTTACGCTCGATGTATCGGCGCCCCTTCCCAGCGGGGTCGTGAGGAGTAGAGCATGTTCGAGAGATTCACCGACCGAGCCCGTCGTGTCGTCGTCCTGGCCCAAGAAGAGGCCAAGATGCTCAACCACAACTACATCGGCACCGAGCACATCCTGCTCGGGCTGATCCACGAGGGTGAGGGCGTCGCCGCCAAGGCGCTCGAGTCGCTCGGCATCTCGCTCGACGCCGTGCGCGAGCAGGTGCAAGACATCATCGGCCAGGGCCAGCAGCAGCCGACCGGGCACATCCCGTTCACGCCGCGCGCCAAGAAGGTGCTCGAGCTCTCGCTCCGCGAGGCCCTGCAGCTCGGCCACAACTACATCGGCACCGAGCACATCCTGCTCGGGCTCATCCGCGAGGGCGAGGGCGTCGCAGCCCAGGTGCTCGTGAAGCTGGGCGCCGACCTCAACCGCGTGCGCCAGCAGGTCATCCAGCTGCTCTCGGGCTACCAGGGCAAGGAGCAGGTGCAGGTCGGCGCGAACGAGCAGCAGACCCCGCAGGGCGGCTCGCAGATCCTCGACCAGTTCGGCCGCAACCTCACGCAGGCCGCTCGCGAGTCGAAGCTCGACCCCGTGATCGGGCGCGAGAAGGAGATCGAGCGGGTCATGCAGATCCTCTCGCGTCGCTCCAAGAACAACCCCGTGCTGATCGGCGAGCCCGGCGTCGGCAAGACCGCCGTCGTCGAGGGCCTCGCCCAGGCCATCGTCAAGGGCGAGGTGCCCGAGACGCTCAAAGACAAGCAGCTCTACTCGCTCGACCTCGGCTCGCTCATCGCCGGCTCCCGCTACCGCGGTGACTTCGAGGAGCGCCTGAAGAAGGTCACGAAGGAGATCCGCACGCGCGGCGACATCATCGTCTTCATCGACGAGATCCACACCTTGGTGGGCGCCGGTGCGGCCGAGGGCGCAATAGACGCCGCCTCGATCCTGAAGCCGCTCCTCGCGCGCGGCGAGCTGCAGACCATCGGCGCCACGACGCTCGACGAGTACCGCAAGCACTTCGAGAAGGACGCGGCGCTCGAGCGTCGTTTCCAGCCGATCCAGGTCGCCGAGCCGTCGCTGCCCCACGCGATCAACATCCTCAAGGGGCTGCGCGACCGCTACGAGGCGCACCACAAGGTCTCGATCACCGACGGCGCGATCGTCGCCGCGGCGAACCTCGCCGACCGCTACATCTCCGACCGGTTCCTGCCCGACAAGGCGATCGACCTGATCGACGAGGCCGGAGCCCGCCTCCGCCTCTCGATCCTCTCGAGCCCGCCCGAGCTGCGCGAGTTCGACGAGAAGATCGCCGTCGTCCGCGCCGCCAAGGAGACCGCGATCGAGGAGCAGGACTTCGAGAAGGCCGCGTCCCTCCGCGACGAGGAGAAGAACCTCCTCGGCGAGCGCCTCCGTCTCGAGAAGCAGTGGAAGTCGGGCGACGTCAAGACGACCGCGGTCGTCGACGAGGGCCTGATCGCCGAAGTGCTCGCGCAGGCCACCGGCATCCCCGTCTTCAAGCTCACCGAAGAGGAGTCCTCGCGACTCGTCTTCATGGAGAAGGCCCTGCACGAGCGCGTCATCGGTCAGGAGGAGGCCATCTCGGCCCTCGCCAAGACCATCCGCCGCACCCGTGCCGGCCTGAAGGACCCGAAGCGACCCTCGGGCTCGTTCATCTTCGCCGGCCCCACGGGCGTCGGCAAGACCGAGCTCGCCAAGGCGCTCGCCGAGTTCCTCTTCGACGACGAGGCGGCGATGATCTCGCTCGACATGTCGGAGTACGGCGAGAAGCACACGGTCTCGCGCCTGTTCGGCGCCCCTCCCGGGTTCGTCGGCTTCGAAGAGGGCGGCCAGCTCACCGAGAAGGTGCGCCGCAAGCCGTTCAGCGTCGTGCTCTTCGACGAGATCGAGAAGGCGCACCCCGACATCTTCAACTCGCTCCTCCAGATCCTCGAAGAGGGCCGGTTGACCGATGGACAGGGCCGCGTCGTCGACTTCAAGAACACGGTCATCATCATGACGACCAACCTCGGCACGAAGGACATCTCGGGCGGCCCCGTCGGCTTCCAGCTCGAGGGCGACTCCCGCACGGGTTACGACCTCATGAGCGGCAAGGTGAAGGAGGAGCTGAAGAAGCACTTCAAGCCCGAGTTCCTGAACCGCGTCGACGAGATCATCGTCTTCCCGCAGCTCTCCAAGCCCGAGCTCCTGCAGATCGTCGACCTGTTCATCAAGCGGCTCAGCGAGCGCATGCTCGACCGCGACATGACGATCGAGCTCACGCAGTCGGCCAAGGAGCGGCTCATCGAGGTCGGGTTCGACCCGTCGCTCGGTGCCCGTCCGCTGCGGCGCGCGGTGCAGCACGAGGTCGAAGACCGTCTCTCCGAGAAGATCCTGCACGGCGAGCTCAACGCGGGCGACCACGTGCACGTCGACTTCAAGGACGGCGAGTTCCTCTTCACCACGACGCAGCGCGAGCTGCCCGTGGCGGTCGGCGTGAACACCGCCGCTGCGATCGGCACCGGTCCGGTGAGCCCCGACCTGGCGGCCGCGTCCGGCGAGTAGCCACAGGAGACGAAGGGCGGATGCTGCGGCATCCGCCCTTCGTCGTTCCCGCCGTCGTGCGGGAATACGATGGCAGGATGACCGAGTTCCACGTGCGCCGCGCGCGCACGAACGATGTGCCGAAGATCATCGAGCTGGTGGAGCCACTCGTGCAGCGACGCATCCTGCTCGGCAAGGAGCGCGTCGACCTCTACGGCGCCGTGCAGGAGTTCCGCGTGGCGGAGGCCCCCGACGGCCGTCTCGTCGGCGCCGGCGCGCTGCACGTCATGTGGGAGGACCTCGGCGAGGTGCGCACGCTCGCCGTCGACGATGCGTGGCTCGGCCACGGCGTCGGCCATGCCCTGCTCGCGGCACTCGAGCAGGAGGCCCGTGAGCTCGGCCTCTCGCGGCTGTTCTGCCTGACCTTCGAGACCGGGTTCTTCGGCCGCCACGGCTTCGTCGACATGGGCTCCGAGACGGTCGACCCCTCGGTGTACGCCGAGCTCGTACGGTCGAACGACGAGGGCGTCGCCGAGTTCCTCGATCTCGCGCGGGTGAAGCAGAACACGCTCGGCAACACGCGCATGCTGAAGCATCTCTGACGAGCGGCGACCCCGAGATCCGAGGATCCGCGTCACGGCCGGTCCGAGACGGTCCGACGCGAGCTGAGCGAGCGCTGGGACGTCGCTGAGACGAGATGCGGCACGCCGGGCGGATGCCGGGGGCGCGCCCATCCCGGCCGTACCCTGTGTGCATGTCGACGAACACACCGACCGGGCGGCAGTCACCGCAGGTGTACCGTCGTCGCCGCATCGTCGTACTCATCGGCCTGCTCGCGGTGATCATCGCGATCGTGCTCGTCATCGTTCGGCCGGGGGCGAGTCAGGGCGAGGAGCCCGTCGCCTCGCCGAGCATCGAGCCGTCGTCGGTGCCCGAGACGACCTCGATCCCGACGGAACCGACTGCGGCAGACGGGGACCCGTGCGCCCCCGAGAAGATCCTGGTCGAGGCCGTCACCGACAAGTCGTCGTACGAGCCGGGGGAGTCGCCGCAACTCTCGGTCACGATCACCAACACCGGCAAGAACGTGTGCGTGCTGAACGCCGGCACGAAGGCGCAGGTCTTCACCGTCACGAGCGGTTCCGAGCAGTACTGGACGTCGACGGACTGCCAGGTCGACGCGATCGACGCCGAGGTCTCGTTGACGCCCGGCACCCCGGTCAGCTCGAGCGTGCCCATCATCTGGGATCGCACGTACTCGACCCCGGACACCTGCACCGGAGCTCGGGAGACGGTGCCGGCGGGCGGCGCCTCGTACCACCTCGCGGTGACGGTCGACGGCTTCGCCTCGGCCGAGCAGAAGCAGTTCCTGCTCTACTGAGCGGCGCCCGTGCCGCTGCGCGGAGGGCCTCCGCCCTGCCGGCCGTGCGGGTAGCCGGCGAACGCCTGCGTCGAGCCCGCGGGCGGGTCGAAGCGCACGAGCGCGTTGGCCGCCTCGAGTGATGGCGCCGACGACATGAGCTGCTGGTCGGCCGGGTCGAGCGCCCACTTCACGACGAGGTAGACATCGCCGCGCTTCACGTCGCGGTAGCGGCGGATGATCGCCTTCGGCACGGCCGGGTCGTTGCGCATGCACAACCAGGTGTCGCCGTCGAACCGGATCGGTTTCGGGAGGCTGCTGGTCACTTGGCTCCTTCGGAGAGGAGCGCGCCGGCCCGCGCGGGATTGCTGATGGTACGAGCGCCGGCGACGTGGTCGCAGGCGGGAGTGCTTCGATGGTACGAGCGCCCGGCGACACGGTCGCAGAGCAGGAAATCGGGTGAATGCGCCGGCGCCGTGGGGTCTACGAGAACGCCGTCGTCTTCGTCGACACCTCGGACCCTCACGGTCCGGCACAGACATCATAGGCCGCTTTCCCCGGAACTCCGCATCCGGATTCGGCGGTGCCCTGAAGTCGTTGAACGGATGCCCCGGAGTGCGCCCTCGGCGGACGGAGGCGGGGCGCGAGGCATCCGCTCGGTACCCTTGAGGAATGGCAGGAAAGGCACGACGGAAGCAGGCGGCGGAGCCCCTCGAGTTCCGCTCGCAGGCGCTCGCGGAGGCGCTCGAACGGCAGGACATCGCGGCGGTCGCGCTGGCGCTGCGCCACGGCAACACCGTGGTGCCGCTCGTGAAGCCGGGGCCCCGCGACAAGCCGCTCGACGGCGGCGAGGTGTGGACCTACCGCGACGCGAAGACCGGCGATGTCGCGCTGTTGCTCTTCAGCGACGCCGCCAACAAGCCCGAGAACCTGCCGCCTGCAGTGGGGTTGCAGAGCCCTGCGTGGCTGCGCAGCTTCCTGAAGCGGCACGAGTCGACGATCACCACGGTGTTCCTCGACATCGCGGGGCCGCATCCGATGCAGGCGCCGCCGGCCGAGCTGCTCAAGGCACTCGAGGCGTAGCCCGCGCCGGAGTCCGCCTCGGCACCGCTCGACCGCACGCGCTCAGCGCAACTCGAACACGCGGATGCAGACCATGCCGGGCTCCGGCCTCGCCATGCCGATGAACTGACGTTCGGCGAGCCAGCGGTGTGCCGCGGCATCCGTCTGGAAGACCGGCGCGGTCCGGTAGTAGAGCTCCTGCTCGGTGACCGGTTCACCGGCCGCCAGCCGCTGCTCGAGGTCGTCGGAGGCGACGTAGTACCCGCGATTCACGACGTCGATCACCGTGCCGTCGTCGGCTTCGAGGAGGTACCGCGCATCGAGCTGCGTGACGTCGCCGCGCGCGATCCACCAGTCGCCGCCGCCGGGCAGCACGCGGCCGTTCAGCCGGGGGCCGACGACGGTTCCGCCCGTGATGGGCGTGAAGCCCAGCGCTTCGGATGTCCCGTGGCCGATGCGGCGCTCGAGGTCGACCTCGACGCGCAGCTCGAAGACGAACTCGAGACTCGGCTCGAGCAGCGTGCTCATCGGGTCGCTCCGCGGGTGTCCGCTCGTGCGTTCGGCATGGTCGTTCATGGCGCTCCTTCGCGTCGCAGGCAACGCTCCACCGTATCGGCAGGGCGGGACTCCGAGCACCGATCGCGCGACCGCTTGACCCTGCACCATGGTTCACCGTCGACACTGACGTGATGACCACCACTTCAGTTCGCACACGCGCCACCATCGACGATTCCTACACCCCCGTTCGATGGGGCCGGGCGGGCGCCGTCTACGACCTCATCGTCACCGTCGGGTTCGCAACGCCGTTCACCGCGCCCCTGCTGCTCGCGTTGACACGCCCCCTGCACGATGCGCTGGACCTGCCGGGTGCGCAAGTGCCAGAGCTGGACCCCGCCGCGCTCATGTTCACGAGCATGTTCGGAGCAGCCGTCACGATGTGGGCGATCGCACGCATCCTGCGGCCCGAAGCCCGATTCATCGCGATCGACACGGTCGGGCGCGCGGTGTTCTCGCTCTGGATGATCTGGGCACTGTTGAATGGGCAGAGCGCGACGATCGTCGTGTTCCTGATCGGGGAGGTGACATGGTTCATCCTGCAGCTCAGCGGTCTGCTCCGACTGCGTCGCCACTGACGACCGGCCCGCTCGCGGGCGCCTCCGGCGTCGCGGTGAGCACCCTGCGGTTCTACGAACGGCAGGGGCTCCTCTCGCCCGAGGGGCGCTCGAGTGGCGGCTATCGCCAGTACTCGCCCGACTCGGTGCGGAGGGTGCGGTTCATCCGCCGCGCCCAGGAGCTCGGGTTCACCCTGCGCGAGGTGCGCGAGGTGCTGGCGCTCTCCGATCAGCCAGAGCGCATCGTGCTCGACGACGTCGCGGATCAGGTCGCCGACAAGCTCACCGAGCTCGACCAGCGCATCGCCGATCTGCAGGGCGTGCGTGCAGCGCTCGCCCTGCTGGTCGAGTCGCCGGTGCACCCGACGTGCCCGGTGATCGACGCCATCGCCTGACTGCGATGGTGGCCTGGCGGGCCGGAGGGGTCGCGGGGGTCGCCGGGCGGCCGCCAGACGGGCCACGGTCCGCTCAGAAGGCGGCGTCGAGCTCCCGCTCGCGCGGACCGGTTGCGGCCATCATGGCGCGCTGCACGGCCGCGTGCACGCTGCCGGCTTCGACATCGAGGATCGTCGTATAACCGAGCCGCTTGGCCTCGGCGCCGCGCTGCTTGGCCGCCGTGACGGGGCGCACCTCGCCGGCGAGGCTGATCTCGCCGAACGCCGCGAGCTCGTGCGGCACCGCACGGTCGCGCATGGCCGAGGCGATGGCGACGGCGATGGCGAGGTCGGCGCCGGGCTCGGCGAGCCGCACGCCGCCCACGGTCGAGACGTAGACGTCGTGCTCGCCGAGCATCTTGAGCCCGGCCCGACGCTCGAGCACGGCGATGATCATGGCGACGCGTGACGGGTCGACCCCGTTCACGACGCGCCGCGGCTGCGGCGCCTTCGTGGAGACCACGAGCGCCTGCACCTCGACCGGCAGCGCGCGCCGCCCCTCGAGGGCCACGGTGACGCACGTGCCGCTCACGGCACTGCGGCCGCTCGACAGGAAGAGACCGGAGGGGTCGGGCACCTCGGCGATGCCCTCGCCGGTCATCTCGAAGCAGCCGACCTCATCGGTCGGGCCGAAGCGGTTCTTGAGAGCACGTACGAAGCGCAGGGCGGTCTGGCGGTCGCCCTCGAACTGGCACACGACGTCGACGAGGTGCTCGAGCAGGCGGGGGCCGGCGATCGAACCGTCTTTCGTGACGTGGCCGACGAGCAGCACCGGCAGTTGCCGTTCTTTCGCGACGCGGATGAGCGTCGACGCGACCTCGCGCACCTGGCTCGGCTGCCCGGGCAGGCCGTCGGAGAGCGACGACGAGACGGTCTGCACCGAGTCGACGATGAGCAGGGCCGGGCGGATCGCATCGACCTGCCCGAGGATCGTCGCGAGGTCGGTCTCGGCTGCCAGGAAGAGCTCACTCTGCAGCGCGCCGGTGCGCCCAGCGCGAAGGCGGACCTGGGCGACCGATTCCTCGGCCGTGACGTAGAGCACCCGCCGGCCACCGGCGGCGACGCGCGCTGCTACCTCGAGGAGGAGCGTGGACTTGCCCACGCCGGGCTCGCCCGAGAGGAGGATCGCGGCGCCCGCGACGATGCCGCCGCCGAGCACGCGGTCGAACTCGCCGATGCCGCTCGGCCGATGCGCGGCATCTTCGGTCTGCACGTCGACGATCGATCGCGCCATGCGCGCCTCGCCGAGTTGCACGGCCTGCACCGCACGCACGATGCCCGTGGCCTCGGCCACGTCGACGACGGTGCCCCACTGCTGGCACTCACCGCACCGCCCGGCCCACTTGAGGGTGCTCCAGCCGCACTCGGAACAGCGGAACGTGGAGGTGGAGCGGGCCATGCCCCGAGACTAGCCGCGGCCGCCGACAGTGAGCGCTCCGGCGCGCTCGCCGGCGCGCGACACGACGCGGGCGAGCCCGGGGCGGAAGGCCTCGGCCCACACCGCGTAGCCGTGATCGTTCGGGTGGAACATGTCGCGCGCGAACTGCGTCAGGATGCCGCGGAGCCCCTGGCGCCGGGTTGCCTCGTGGAGCGGCGCCACGACGAGTCCGTGCTCGCGGGCGGCGACGCGCAGCATCCGGTTCGCCTCGGCGACCTTGCGCTCGTTCTGCGGGAAGTAGAAGCACGGCAGGTCGGCGACGACGGCGTGCAGCGGCAGCTCGGCGAAGATCGAGCGGATGTTGCGATCGAATCGCACCGGGTCCCACTCGGCGATGTCATTCGCGCCGATCGAGACCGTGACCACGTCGGGCCGGAGGCTGCGGAGCTCGCGGAACCGCGGCAGCTGGTCGCGCACCGCGAGCGAGGTCGTCGCACCAGAGACGCTGAGGTTCACGACGCGGATGCTGCGACCGGTCGTCTCGCGCAGCTCGTCGGCGATCTGGCCGACGTAGCTGCGGTCGGGGCGGGAGGCGCCGATGCCCTGGGCGGAGCTGTCGCCGATCGCGACGTAGAGCAGCTCGCCGTCGGCCTTCGCGTGGTCGCGCCACCACTTCGAGTGCACGGGCAGGGTCTCGTTCAGGGTCGAACGGTTCTCGCGCACCCGCTCGCGGAACGGACGCACGCCGAACGAGCCGAGCACGGTCGACGCGGCGAGCCGGGCGCCGGCGGTGAGGCTCTGGCGCGGGGCGTCAGCACGGGAGATGGGGGAGACGGTCACGAGCAGAACGTATTCCTGCACGCTTCGCGTGAGCTGCATGCCGGCTGAGCGTCGGCTGAGGCATCCGCTCGTTTTTGTTCTTGCGGCCTCGTCGTCTACGATTGTCCTCGGTACCGTGTCCGAGCGGCCGAAGGTGCAACTCTCGAAAAGTTGTGTGGGTGAAAGCCCACCGTGGGTTCAAATCCCACCGGTACCGCCATGGAAAGCCCCTGACTCGTCAGGGGCTTTCTGTTTTCTTGAGTTCAGCTGAAGGCATCTCGCTGCCCGCCGCGCCGTCCTGCCAGACGATGGCGCTGATCCGCCAGCCGGCCGAGGTGCGCACGAAGTGCGTCGCCTTGCGGCCCCAGCCGTCTGCAGGCCCGCCGTCGAGGGTGCCCGATTTGCCGTACAGGCTCCAACGCTGCGCGATGTCCCCGAAGATCTGCGTGTCGGCGGTGACCTCCCGCTCGGAGAATCCCAGCAGCCGCCCGCCGTTCAGGAGCGCCTCTCGAGGTTCGATGAAGCCCTCCACGTCGTACCGATTGATCGCCCCGTCCACGCCGACCGCGACGATGGTGGCACCGGGAAGGAACAGCTGCCGAAGCTCTGCGAGATCGACCGGCTTCAAATCCGACGAGGAGAACGCGGAGAAGAAGGCGAACGCGATCGAGTCGAGCTCGGTCTGATCCTGCGCCGGTTGTTGGATGGGCATTCGGCCTCCGATGTCGACGCGGCATTCTCGCGGAGCAGTCGCTCAACGCGCGATCAGTAGCATATTACCCGTCCGACGTCGGCAGGGCGCCCGCCTCCGCCTCTTCGCGCTCTTCGCGGGAATGCACGAGCTTCAGCCCGATGACGCACGCGATGATGCCGGCGAGGAAGAGCACCTTCAGCACACTCGCCGACTCGCCGCCGAAGGTGATCGCGTAGGTCACGGTGAGCGCGGCGCCGAGACCGGTCCAGACGGCGTAGGCGGTGCCGATCGGGATGCCGCGCATCGCGAAGGCGAGGCCCGCCATGCTCCCGACGAGTGCGACGAAGAAGACGATGGTGGGAACGAGGTTCGAGAACCCGTCCGAGTAGCCGAGGGCGGTCGCCCACACGGCCTCGAGCACGGCGCTGACGATGAGGACCGGCCAGTACATCTCAGGCCTCCCCGACGATCTTCAGCCCGATGACGCATCCGATGATGCCGACGAGGAGCAGCACCTTCACGACGCTCGCGCGCTCGCCGCCGAAGATCATCGCGTACGCGACGGTGAGGACGGCGCCGATGCCGACCCAGACCGCGTAGGCGGTGCCGACCGGGATGGTGGTCATCGCGAAGGCGAGCCCGGCCATGCTGAGCACGAGCGCGACGGCGAAGAGCGCCGTCGGCCAGGGGCGCCGGAAGTTCTTTGATGCGCCGAGCGCGGTTGCCCACACCGCCTCGAGCACGCCCGAGGCGATCAGGATCACCCAGTCCATCGCGGTCCCTCCCCGTCGTCCCGCAGTGCGCCACGGCGCCGTGCCCGAGAGCCTAGACCTTCCGCTGCGCCGCGGACAGGAGATCCGATCGCTGAGAGTGCGCGTCGCGACGGCGGGCGATTGGGGGCTCAGCCGGGCCGTCGCGACGCGCGGAACCGCAGGGGGAACGGCTCGGCAACAGTCTGGCGCTCGTCATGAACTGCGGCAATGATTCGAGACGGATGTCCCCGGTGCCCCCGCTCTCATGACGCAAGATGACGCGAGGCGGAGGAAACCCTCCGGGACCAGCCGTTCCCTCGCGGTCGATTCGGTCCGGGCGGCTCCGTGCCGCGGTTCAGGCGGGTCCGCCGCCGAGATCGCCGAAGAGGAAGCCCGACTCCCGTTCGCGCGCACGGCGCTCGATCTCCATGGGATCCAGCTCGACGACCTCGGCCTCAACGTCGGGCCCGCCGAGCTCGGTCGGCGCCGCGGCGGTCGGTACCGGCGCGAGCGTCGCCTCCTGCTTCAGGCGTTGCTTCGCGGTGCGCTCGACGAGCACGGGTACGAAGTCCCGCACGGGGTTGCCCTCGAGTTCGAGGTGGGCCGTCTCGACGACGGAGGCGATGTGGTCCCGGGAGAGATCGGGGAACCGGTCGACGAGTCGGTCGATCACCTCGTCGACGGCGCGTGCTTCTTCCGTGTGATCCATGTCGCAAGTCTCGCCGCCGCGGGGCGCGGCATCAATACCCGGGGCATCAATACCCGCGACATCGATACCCGCGTGCGTCCCGCCGGGCTCACCATCCGCCGCGGGTCGGCGTGTGCCCCTCGCGCGCATCGTCCGGCATCGGCATCTCGGCGCGCAGGCCCAGCAGGCGGATCGGCCGGTCGGGATCCATGCGGCCGACGAGCTCGAGGGCGCGTTCGACCACGACCGCACGATCGCTCGTCGGCGGGATCTTCTTCGTGAAGACCTTGGTGACGAACGGCGCGTAGCGCACCTTGAGGGTCAGGCCGATGACCGGACGGCCCTCTGCGGCGACGTCGTCGAGCACGTGGGCGGCCAGCTCGCGCACGGCGGCTTCGATCTGCGAGGGCTCGGTGAGGTCCTGCTGGTAGGTCGTCTCCCGGCTGTGGCCCCGAGCGACCCATGGGGTGTCGTCGACGACGGCCGAGCCGTCGCCACGACCGAGTTCGGCGTACCAGGGCCCCATGCGCGGGCCGAACTCGGCGACCAGCGCGTCGGGGTCGGCTTCGGCCAGCTCGGCGACCGTCGTGACACCGAGACCGGCCAGCCGCCGCGAGATCTTCGAGCCGACGCCCCAGAGCTCGATCGTCGGCCGGTCGCCCATGACCTCGAGCCAGTTCTCGGCCGTGAGCCGGTACACGCCGCGCGGCTTGCCGAACCCCGTCGCGACCTTCGCCCGCACGAGCGAGTCGCCGATGCCGACGCTGCAGTGCAGCCGGGTCCGGTCGAGCACCGCCTGCTGGATCCCCCTGGCATAGGCCTCCGGGTCGGTGGTCTCGACGCCCACGAACGCCTCGTCCCAGCCCAGCACCTGCACGATCGCGCCCGGCTGCACGCGCAGGGTCGCCATCACGGCAGCGGATGCCTCGGCGTACGCCTCCGCGTCGACCGGCAGGATCACGGCATCGGGCGCCTTTCGAGCGGCGATGCGCAGCGGCATCCCGGAGCCGACGCCGAACTCGCGCGCCTCGTAGGAGGCCGTCGAGACCACTGCTCGTTCGCTCGGGTCGCCGCGCCCGCCGACGATGACCGGCTTGCCGACGAGCTCGGGGCGCCGCAGCACCTCGACGGCCGCGACGAACTGGTCGAGGTCGACATGCAGCACCCATGACGTGCGGGTCACGACACCAGTCTGCACCGGATCGCGCGGTGTTAGCGTGGTTGACCGGCCCGGGAGGGCGGGCCGTACAGGATCGCAGCGAAGGAGCAGGCACGTGCAGCAACCGGTCGAACTCGGCGACGGGCTCGTCTTCCGCGAGCTCGCGCCCGGCGACGGCCCCGCGCTCGCCGCAGCGTACGTGCGCAATCGCGAGCACCTGGCACCCTGGGAGCCGGCCCGCAGCGAGGCGTTCTTCGACGTCGAGACCCATCGCCGCGACGTCGAGGCGTCGATCCTCCGGTTCGAGGCGGGGCTCGCGGTGCCCTTCGTGATCGTCGACGGCGACGCGATCGTGGGCCGCATCAACCTCTCCGATATCGTGCGGGGCGCATTCCAGAACGCCCACCTCGGCTACTGGATCGACGCGGAGTACAACGGGCGCGGGCTCGCGACGATGTCCGTCGGCCTCGCCGTGCACGCGGCTCGGGGCATCGGCCTGCATCGAGTACAGGCGGGAACGCTCGTGCACAACGCCGCGTCGCAGGCGGTGCTCGCGCACAACGGCTTCGAGCGCTTCGGCCTCGCCCGTCGCTACCTGCGCATCGCGGGGGAGTGGCAGGATCACGTGCTCTTCGAGCGGCTCCTCGACGAGTGACCGCGCACCGGTGTTAGCGTTGACGCACCGAGACCGGCACGCCCGACGAGAGGAGTCGACATGATCGAGCTCCTCGTCGCGCTGTTCCGCGTCGCGCAGGCCTCGCTCGAGATCGCGCTCGCGTCGAACGCGCAGATGTCGGTCGTGCTCGTCGGCGTCGTCGGCGCCGCGGCCGTCGCCGTGGTCGTCGTCGCCTGCCAGTCGCTGCCCGCGCTGGTCGCGGCCGATGCGAGCGGCGCCGCCACCAGGTTCCGCCAGACGGCCGACCCGTGGCGTCTTCTCGCGCAGAGCGATCCCGACGCGCCCGGGCGTGCGCGTCCCCGGGCGCCGACACGCGGCCTCGTGGCCGCGTAGCGACACTCGACCGACCCCGCACGGCGCTCATCGAGCCCCGTGCACCGCCCATTCAGGCGTGCCCTCGGCGTTCCCTCGCGGCCAGACGGATCCAGTCATCCATCGACCGCAAGGAAACCTCTTGGACCTCTACGCCTTCCCACCCATCGCGGCCCTGCTCGACGGCGCCCACGCCGTGCTCATGGCCCTCGCCGCACTCCTCGAACCCGTCATCGGCATCGCGAGCGCCGCGGCGGCCGTCGTGCTCGTCACGCTGCTCGTACGCACGGCGCTGATCCCCGTCGGCTTCTCGCAGGCCAAGGCCGAGCAGACCCGCTCCCGCCTCGCCCCGAAGCTCGCCGCGCTGCAGAAACGGCACAAGGGCGACCCCGAACGCCTGCAGCGCGAGACGATGCAGCTCTACGGCGACGAGGGCACGACGCCGTTCGCCGGCTGCCTCCCCATGCTCGTGCAGGCGCCGATCGTGGGCGTGATCTACGCGCTCTTCATCCTCCCGACGATCGCCGGGCACCCGAACGCGCTGCTCGAGCAGACGTTCTTCGGCGTGCCGCTCGGCTCGAGCCTCGCCGGACAGATCGCCTCCGGCTCCCTGACCCCGAGCGCGCTCCTCGTCTTCGGCGTCGTGATCGCCGGCATCGCCGTCGTCGGCGAGCTCACGCGACGGGTCTTCCAGCCGAAGCCGGCCACCGGCGCAGTCGCCGCCACGAGCCGAGCGGATGCCCCGGCGCCGACCGATGCCGCCGCGGCATCCGCTGCCCTGCTCGCCGGGCCGGGCATGACCCGGGCGCTCGGCGCACTGCAGTTCATCACCGCCGTGATCGCGGTCTTCGTGCCGCTCGCGGCAGCGCTCTACCTGTTCGTCACGGTCTCCTGGACGCTCGTGCAGCGCGTGCTGCTGCGGCGCCGGTACCCGCTCTTCGAGGCGGGAACGCCCCGAACGGCCTGATCGATGGCGGGACCGGCGCGATATCGCATCGACGCCACGCGGGGCAAGGGGCTTGCACCGGCCGATCCGCGGTGGTTTCGTTGGGGTATCGAACGAAGGAGCACAACATGAGTTTCCTCGCGTTTCTGATCCTCGGCCTCATCGCCGGGGCGATCGCCAAGCTGATCCTGCCGGGCAACCAGGGTGGCGGATGGTTCGTCACACTGCTGCTCGGCGTCGTCGGGGCCCTCCTCGGCGGCTGGATCGGCAGTGCCATCTTCGGCATCGGCATGGACCAGTTCTGGGATCTCGGGACGTGGCTCCTCGCCATCGCCGGATCGATCATCGTGCTGCTCATCTGGGGGCTCATCACCCGCGGCCGCAGCAAGAGCACGGCCGCCTAGCTCCCACTGCACGAGGGACCGCCGCGGGTCGGTCGGGTGCGATCAGTCGCACCCGGCCGACGCGCGGCTCGGTCGTGCGTTCAGACGGCCGCCCGGTCGTCGGCGAGTTCGGCGAAGCGGCGGAGCATCCGCTGCGGTTCCGTGACGGATGCCGCGGCGAGCCGCTCGCCGACCTCGCGCAGTTCGCTCGCCGGGAAGTAGCCGTGATGGCGGTACACCTGGGCGCGGGCGATGAAGTCGCTCGTCGAGACCTCGGGGTGGAACTGCGTCGCGTAGACGCGGGCGCCGACGCGGTAGATCTGCACGGGGCACGCAGCCGATGAGGCGAGCAGCACGGCGTCGTCGGGCAGGCGGTCGGTGGCCTCCTTGTGCCCGACGAGCGCGTCGAATCGGGTGGGGAGCCCGCCGACGAGGGGATCGACCGTGCCGTCGGCCGTGAGCCGGATCTCGACGGCCTGCGCGTCTTCGCCGTACATCGTGCCGACCTCGCCGCCGAGCAGCCGTGTGAGGACGCCGATGCCGTAGCACGTGAAGAGGAGCGGGAAGTCGGCGGAGAGCGACTGCTCGGCAAGGCGGGTGAGATCGGCCTCGACCCGGCGCTGCACCTCGTGCTTGCCGGTCTCGGGCGTGGTCACGTTGAACGGGCTGCCGCCGACGACGATGCCCGCATAGGCGTCGATCGCGAGATCGCCGAGCGGATCGACGTCGAGCCGCACGTGGTCGAGCCGGTCGGCGTCGACGCCCATCGCGCGGCGCACGGATTCGTATTCGGGGCCGACGGCCTCGACCTCGGGGCGTGCTGAGAGGAAGAGGAAGGGCTTGCCGCTCATCGACCTCTCCTGCGGCTGCGCTGTTTTGCACCCGCCCCGGTGCGCGGTGCCGGGCGACCGCTCTTCGCGCCGCCCTTCTTGCCCTTGCCCTTGCCCTCGGCGGACTTCGCCGCAGCGGCCCGGCGCTCGGCCGCAGCGAGCTTCGCGGCCTTCGCCGGCTTCATGGGGGGCGGGTCGTCGGCCGAGCCGCGGGAGCTCTTGGCGCCCCGGCCGCGCACGACCGCGACGAACTGCTGGATGTCGGCGTCGTCGCGCTCGCGTGGCCAGAGGAGGGAGATCTGCGTCGGCGGGGCATCCGTCACCGGAATCGCGACGACGTCCTTGCGCCGGTGGAGGCGTGCGACCGAGTGCGGCAGGATGGCGTGCCCGGTGCCAGCGGCGACGAGTTCGATGGTCATCGCGGGGTCGGGCTGCACGGGCGCGAGGGTCTCGCCCTCGAGGTCGGCGAGCGTGAGCGACTCCGCGTCGGCGAGCGGATGCTCCTTCGGCAGCACGACGACCGCGAGCTCCTCCCAGAGCGCGACGGCGTGCATGCCCTCGGTCTCGACCGGAAGACGGACGAACGCGATGTCGGCCTCGCCGGCGACGACGGCGTCGAGCTGAGCGGACTCCTCGACGACGATCGCCTCGAGGGGCAGGTCGGGGCGCAGATCGTTCCACACCCGCAACCACTTCGACGGGCTCACCCCGGCGACGTAGCGGAGTCGCAGTGTCACCTCGGCCCCCGTTCCAATGCGGCCGTGTTCAGCCTGTTCCCAGCGTAGACGATGGCCGACGGGCCTCCCGGTGGGCGGAAGGGGCGAGACGGGATACGGTGAGGGAGTGAGCAAGTCGAAGAACTCCCAGACCATGAAGGCGGAGACCGCAGCCAAGAAGCTCGGCATCCTCCTCGAGGCCGCCCCCGAGGAGTTCCGCGAGGGGCCGATCACGCGCGACGAGCTCGCTGCGCTCATGGCCGAGCCGCCCGAGTGGCTCGAGAAGCTGCGCCGCGAGGGCCCCCACCCGCGCACCGTCATCGCCGCGAAGCTCGGCATCTCGAACTCCGGACTCGCCCGGAGCGGCGTGACCGACCCGCTCACGACGGCCGAGATCAAGGCGCTGCTCGAGGCCCCGCCGGCATGGCTCGTCACCGAGCGGGCCACGCAGGCCGAGGTGCGCGCCGAGAAGATCCGCGTGTCCGACCGCGACAAGGAGCGCGCCGCGCGCCGCAGCGGCGGCTCGGGCGTCTAGGTCTCGATCCGCTTCACGCCTCGACGACCGGGTCGTGGTCGTTACTCGACCGGTGGGGCCGCGTAGCGCGCGGCGAGGAACGCCGCGGCATCGGCGAGCTCGAGTTCGGACACCGAGTGCCCGAGGCCCTCGTAGATGCGCTCGTCGAGCGATGAGTGCCCGGGCAGCCAGTCCTGCGTGCGAGCGACGGATGCCTCGGGGATGACCTGGTCGACCGTGCCGCGTCCCCAGAAGACGGGCGGCAGGAGCTGCGACATCCGCTCGTCGCCCTCGCGATCGCCCGGGAGTGCGAATCCGGCGAGACTCACGGCGAATGCGAAGCGCTCGGGTGCCCGGCGCAGGAGTTCGAGCGCCATCGCGCCACCCTGCGAGAAGCCGAGGAGGCCCACCGAGGTCGCGTCGGGAGCGGCTCGATCGAGCCACTCGATGATCGCGGTGACCGCGGCATCCGCGCCCTCGATCGAGAACTCGACGCCCTCGTTCATGAGCGGGAACCACGCGTGCCCGTACCCCGTGTACGTCGGAGCGCGCAGCGACGCGACCGCCGGCGAGAGCGGCAGGTAGGGCGCGAGGCCGAACAGATCCCCCTCGTTCGAGTTGTAGCCGTGCAGCAGGAGGAGGAGCGGGCGACCCTCCCGATCGGCCGCGGAGGCCGACCACAGCACCGCCTCGTCATCGATCTGCACGCTCGTCATGAGGTCAACGCTAGCGGTGTGGGGCAGAATCGAGGCATGAGCGTACGCACCCCCGACCCGGACTGGAACCCCGACGACGAACCCGTCGTCAGGCCGCCGGCGAACCCGGGGTGGCTGACCGACCTCGAACTCGCCGAGGTGCGGGGCAGGCTGCCGCTGCTGTACGTCGAGGCGG
This sequence comes from Agromyces sp. Root1464, assembly GCF_001427265.1. Classification (NCBI taxonomy): domain Bacteria; kingdom Bacillati; phylum Actinomycetota; class Actinomycetes; order Micrococcales; family Microbacteriaceae; genus Agromyces; species Agromyces sp. Root1464. The sequence goes on along the minus strand of NZ_LMFU01000002.1, from coordinate 1,492,349 downwards.
TGCCCGTGCGCGTCGACGGGCTCGGGCAGGTGACCGAGGTCGGCGTGCTGTTGCGAGCGAACGCCGTGGGCGAGATGACCCGCACCCTCGTCTCGGGCCGCGTCATGTACGGCGAGACCATCCGCGACGCGCTCTTCCGGCATCTCGAGAAGGACCTCGGACCGATGGCGTTCCCGCTGCTGCCCGCGAGCTCGGTGCCGTTCAGCGTCGCCGAGTACTTCCCCATGCCCGGCATCACGCCGTACAGCGACGAGCGGCAGCACGCCGTGTCGCTCGCCTTCGTGGTGCCGGTAACGGGCACCTGCGAACCGCGCCAGGACGCCCTCGAGGTCACCTGGATGACGCCGGCCGAGGCCGTCAGCCCGAGCATCGCCGCCGAGATGGAGGGCGGCCGGGGCACGCTCGTCAAGCAGGCGCTCGCGTCGGTGGGCGCACTGCGCTGAGGCGCTGAGGCGCTGAGTCAGCGGACCAGTCGGACCTCGTGGATCTCCTCGCCGAGGAACGGCACGTCCTGCGCCGCTCCGTCGGGCGTGAAGCCGTTGCGGGCGTAGAAGCGGTGGGCGCGCGGGTTGTCCTCGGCGACCCACAGGTAGCCGGGACGGTCGCCGCACGCGGCATCGAAGAGCTTCTGGCCGATGCCCGTGCCGTGGTACGCGTCGAGCAGGTAGATGAAGTAGAGCTCGCGCTCCCGCGGCGGGTTCTCGTCGCGCGCCGGGCCCGAGCCGACGAATCCGACGATCTCGCCGTCGACGAGTGCCGCGAACTGCGAGTACTCCTCGCCTCGCTCGGCGTAGTGGTTCCACAGCTCGGCCATGCGGCGCGGGGAGAGGTGCTCGAACGCCGCGGCGCTGATCAGGTGGTCGTAGGTCTCGTGCCAGCAGGTCGCGTGAACGCGGCCCAGGGCTTCCACATCGGAGTCCCGGATGGGGCGGACGACGACTTCGGCAACGACTTCGGTGCTCATGCCCCGAGACTAAGCCAGCTCGCGCGTCGCGCGAAATCGAGCGGCCGTGGCCCCGGTGCTACCGTGGCAGCATGACTCCGCAGGAGCTCGAGAACCTCGCACACCTGCGCCGTGCTCGAGATCTGATCGACCGCGAGTACGCGAAGCCGCTCGACGTGCCGACCATGGCCGCGAAGGCCCTCATGTCGCCGGCGCACTTCTCGCGCCGGTTCCGCGCCGCCTACGGCGAGACGCCGTACAGCCACCTGATGACCCGCAGGATCGAGCGCGCGATGGCGCTGCTGCGGGCCGGCGTGAGCGTCACCGATGCGTGCATGCAGGTCGGCTGTACCTCGCTCGGCTCGTTCAGCTCGAAATTCACCGAGATCGTCGGCGAGACGCCGACCGAGTACCGGCGTCACGAGCACGAAGCGGTCAAGGCGATGCCGCCGTTCGTCGCGAAGACCCTCACCCGACCGGCCCGGCCGGCATCGAGCAGGAACGGAGAAGCGACCGACGGCACGGCCGCATAACGTCGAGACATGACCATCGCACTCCAGTACACCAACATCACCGTCAACGACGTCGACGAGTCGCTCGGCTTCTATCGCGACGCGCTCGGCCTCGAGGTGCAGAACGACGTCACCTCCGGCGAGTATCGCTGGGTCACGCTCGGCAGCGACGCGCAGCCCGGCCTCGGCATCGTGCTCTCGGTGCCGCATGCCGGTCGCTCGCAGGCCGACGGCGACACGCTGCAGGAGCTGCTCACCAAGGGCGTGCTTCCGCTGTTCGTCTTCAGCTCCGACGACGTCGACGCCACGTTCGAGACCGTGCGCGCGTCAGGTGCCGAGGTGCTGCAGGAGCCGATCGACCAGGGTTGGGGTCCGCGCGACTGCGCGTTCCGCGACCCGTCGGGCAACACGGTGCGCATCTCCCAGGCTCCCGCCTGACGACGATCGCGCACCGGCGGCGGAACCCGCCGGCGGCATCCGGACATTCCCCTGTGAGCGAGGCGGTCCCCATCGGCCCCGGGCTCGGAGGGGAGCGTCGATTGGTCGACCACGATGCCGCGCGAGATGCCGGCCGCCATTCGGGCGACGCTGCGCACTCCGGGGTCACGCGAAGCCCGGTTAGGCTGGCTCGACCATGGTTGACGACGCCCGATCCGACGCGGCGCTCTGGCTCGAGGCCACCTCGGGCACGGAGTCGTCGTTCGGCGTCGTCTACGACCGGTACCGCGCGCGCATCTTCCGCAAGGCGTACTCCCGCGTGCTCGATCGCACGGACGCGGAAGACGTCGTCGCCGTCGTCTTCCTCGAGGCGTGGCGCCGACGGCGCGATGTGCGCTTCGTCGACGGCTCCCTCCTGCCGTGGCTCCTCGTCGTGACCACCAACGTGTCGCTCAACACCGAGCGATCGGGGCGCCGCTACCGGCGCCTGCTCGCGAAGCTGCCGGCGGCCGAGCATGCGGTCGACCCGAGCCACGAGGTCGGCGACCGTCTCGACAGCGAGCGGATGTCGCAGCAGCTCACCGCCGCACTGCAACGTCTCGGCGCGAGCGACCGCCGCATCGTCGACCTCTGCCTCGTCGACCAGCTGCCGATGGCCGCCGTCGCGAGCGTGCTCGACCTGCCGGTCGGCACCGTGAAGTCCCGGCTGTCGAGGGCCCGCGCGAAGCTCCAGGCCGAGCTCGGCTCGCTCCGCGAACCGGGTGAGGCGCCCGCGCCGTCGGCTGCAGCGACGTCGACCGACACGCCCTCGACCGAGGCGCCGTCCTCCGACGACCTCGGCATGGAGGTGACGCGATGACCCCGCCGGAGATGCGCCCCGAACGCGACGCGGCGATCCGCGCGATGCTCATCGACCACGTGCGCACCGAGCCGGTCGCGCAGGCGAAGCGCCGCCGCCGCCGAGTGCTCGGTTGGAGCGGCATCGGCGTGCTCGCGATCGGCGTGGCGGCGACCGCCGGCGCGGTGCTGCTGCAGCCGGCTGCGGTGTCGAACACCGAGCTGGTGCTCTGCATGAGCGGGGCCGAGCGGGCCGCCGACGGCAGCTACCCCGGCTCGTCGGCCACGATCGCCTCACCGAGCGGCGCCGGTCGCGTCGCCGACGCGGTCGGGCTCTGCTCGCTCATGTGGGAGCAGGGCGTCTTCGACGAGGGGTTCGACCCGACGTCGGCGAGCAACCCGCCGGGCCGTGTGCCCGACGAGCTGCAGGCCTGCGTGATGGCCGACGGAACAGCAGCAGTGGTGCCGTCGTCGAATGCGTCGATCTGCGCGGCGCTCGGACTCGCGCCCCTCGACGACTAGCCGAAGGTGCCGGTCGGACGGAACACGATCGACTTCACCTGATCGTTGAGTCCGCCGACGCCGCCGCACCACGGCGTGCAGTTCAGGCGCGATCCGCCGTACCCCGTCGTGCCGTAGACGGTCACCCAGCACCCGTTGGAGCCGCCGGCGGAGCTGACGTTGCTGCTCCACCCCGAGGGCATGCTCGAGAAGCCGAACAGGACGCCGTAGCATCCGCTCGATCCCCAGAACGTGAGACTGGAGCCGCCGCCGTTGCTGTTGGCGTACACGGTGCCGAGCGCGGTCGAGGAGGCGGCGACGGCGCGTCCGGATGCATCAGCGGTGCCGATCGCGTCGAGGTATCGCTCGACGCCCTCAGGCTCGCTGAAGCAGACGGGGGCGGACGGTGCGGCCCGTTCGCCGACGGCCCGCACCTCCACGGCGCAGTGCTCGGCTGCGGCCGGCTTCGAGCCGGTGCCGAGCGTCTCTGACGCGGTCGCGGGCGCGACGGCACCGAGACCGGCGAAGGCGAGTGAGGCCGCGAGCGCGGCGCTGATGACGATGATGCGAGGCATCGGGTCTCCTCTTCACGCCCGCCCGGGCGGCGGTCGTGCACGGATATGTCCGACACGGCCCGCGGAGTTCCCTCGAATCCGATGGAACCGCCGCGTGCGAGCCGGACATTCCCTTCTGAGCGATGGAGGCTGCGGATGCGACGGGTGACGATGCTGACGACCACGATGATCGCTGCGGCAATGGCTGCGGCGGTCGTCATCGCGCTCGTGGTCGGCGGCGACATCGGGAGGGTGATGTCGTCGGGCAGCTGACGTTCGCGCCGCCATGTCGCCGGTGCCGGCCCGTCGGGGGACTCTGGCCGGCATCGCCGGGATGGCGGCGCGAACGCGAACGGCCCCGACGAGCGAGCTCGTCGGGGCCGTTCGGCGTCTGTGCCGTGGAGCGTCGGGGCTAGCCCTGCGCGCGACGGTTGCCGCGCGAGTTGCCCGAGGGCGAGACGAGGCTGCCGACGCGCAGGGGCGCCTTGCCGCCGGAGGAGCGGTTGGAGGTCGAGCGCTGCGCACCCGTCGTCTGCGCGCCGCGGCCCTGGCCGCCGCCCTGCTTGGGGGCGTTCGCACGAGCCTCGGCCGGGCGACCCGAACGGTCGCGACGGGGCGCGCCGGCGACATCCGACTGACCGGCGTTGCCGCCGCGGCCGCGACCGCGACCCTGACCGGCGCCCGTGCGCGCCTCGCCGCCGCGCTCGTCGCGAGCGGCGCGCTTGCGCTGGGCGTTGGCGCCCTGCGAGCGACCGCCGCCGCCCTGGTGCTGGGCCTCGGAGCGGGGAGCGGGCTTGACGTACGGTGCCACGTCGCCCACGAGGGCGGTGACGGCCGGGGAGGTCGCGGTGACCTGCTGCGGCGTGACGGTGATCGCGGCCTTGCGGAGCAGGGTCTTCAGGTCCTGCTTCTGCGCGGGCAGGCTGATCGTGACGACGTCGCCCTCGCTGCCGGCGCGAGCCGTGCGGCCCGAGCGGTGCAGGTACGCCTTGTGCTCCATGGGCGGGTCGACGTGGATGACGAGCTCGATGGCATCGACGTGCACGCCGCGGGCCGCGACATCCGTGGCGACCATGACGTTGGCCGAACCGTCGGAGAACGCGGCGAGGTTGCGGTCGCGCTGCGGCTGCGACAGGTTGCCGTGCAGGTCGACCGCGGGGATGCCCTGCTCGGTGAGCTTCTTCGCGAGCTTCTTGGCGTGGTGCTTCGTGCGCATGAAGAGGATGCGGCGGCCGGTGCCCGAGGCGAGAGCCTTCACGAGGTCGTTCTTCGCGTCGACGTCGGCGACCTCGAACACGTGGTGGGTCATGGCGGCGACGTGCGAGGTGGCCTCGTCGACCGAGTGCAGCACCTCGTTGTGGAGGAAGCGCTTGACGAGCTTGTCCACGCCGTTGTCGAGCGTCGCCGAGAACAGCAGGCGCTGGCCGCCCGAGGGGGTCTTGTCCATGATGCGCGTGACGACGGGCAGGAAGCCGAGGTCGGCCATGTGGTCGGCCTCGTCGAGCACGGTGATCTCGACGGCATCGAGCGTGACGAAGCCCTGCTTCATGAGGTCTTCGAGGCGGCCGGGGCAGGCGACGACGATGTCGACGCCGGCGCGGAGCGCGTCGACCTGGCGCTTCTGGCTGATGCCGCCGAAGATCGTCGTGGTCTTCAGGTCGTAGGCGGCGGCGAGCGGCGCGAGCACCGCGTCGATCTGCGTGGCGAGCTCACGGGTCGGAGCGAGCACGAGGGCGAGGGGGCGGCCCGGGCGACGACGGCCGCCGGCGAGCGAGGTGCCGAGGCGCGCCACCATGGGCAGCGCGAAGGCGATGGTCTTGCCCGAGCCGGTCTTGCCGCGGCCGAGCACGTCGCGTCCGGCGAGCGTGTCGGGCAGCGTGTCGACCTGGATCGGGAACGCGGTGGTCTTGCCGTCGGCCGCGAGTACGGAGACGAGGGGGGCGGGCACGCCGAGCGTGCTGAAGGTGATGTCGGTCACTGGTGCCTTTCAGGGCAGAGCACACCGCAGGATCGAGGTTTCCATGGACGGAAGGTGAGACCCGGCGGTGGGTATTGGCGAAGGCGCCGGTCGGCGCATCCGTTCGCCGTATGAGAGTCACGGACCCCTGTGCGATTTCATAAGAGCGCACAGTGCCCGGAAAGCGTTTCTACGACGCAGGCGGCGCGATCATCGCGCACACCGGGGGCCAGTCTAGCGGATGCCGCGCTGTGCATGCCCTGAGCGCCCGGAGACCGGCGCGTGGCGGCTGGGAGACGGCGGGGTCGCGAGTGCTCGGGTCAGCGGGGCATCCGCTCGCCGACCGGCACTTCGTGACGCAGCGTGTTGCCCGGCTGCGCCAGCGGGCACGACCACGAGGGGTCGTAGGCGCACGAGGGGTTGTAGGCGAAGTTGAAGTCGATGATGAGGGAGTCGGGGTCGGCGCCGGGGCCGAGATCGGCGCCCTTCACGGTGTCGAGCAGGTAGCGTCCGCCCCCGTAGGTGCCGCCGGGGGCGCCGGCGAGCGAGTCCTTGACGGGCACGAACAGCCCGCCGCCGTAGCTCGTGAGGCGCCACACGTCGAGCGAGCCGAGGTAGGGCACGCGCACCTCGCCGACGAGCGAGAACGGGATCCGGCCGTCGCTCGCGCTCTCGACGACGAGCTTCACGGGCTCGTCGGGGCGGCGCACCTCGAGTTCGAACCGCCAGTCGGGGTCGTACCGGGAGACGGTGAGTCCCGTGAAGCCGGCGCGGTCGTCGGGCAGCAGCGGCGACTGCGGATGCCCCGCGAAGAGCTCGTCGCGTGCGGACTTCCACAACTCGTGCCCGGACGCGGGCGAGTGCACGCTGAGCTGGCGCACGCCCGAGTAGAGGCCGAAGACGCGTCGGCGCCAGTCGGCGAGCTGGAGCGCGGCGATGGAGTCGGTCACGAGGCGGCCCCGGCTCTCCCGGCTGTCGGCGCACCGCCGCGGTGCTCGGTCGCAGCGGCATCCGCCGTGCCGGGCGGATCGAAGCGCCAGGTCGGTGCGAGCTGCCGCAACCGCATGCCGCGCCACTGCCAGAACGCCCACGTGGGATACCAGGCGAGCGCGTCGAGCGCCCCGGCAGTCGCGCGCAGCTGATCGCGGTAGAGCGTGCGGCCGTCGGGCAGCGCCGAGACGGCCATGCGATGGTCCCATTCGCGGAAGGCGGAGAACACGCCGCTGTCGGCACCGCCGCCGTCGCGGAGCATGCGGACCCCGTCGGGCAGACCGGCGGGGCTCGTCAGGTCGACGCGCTCCTCACCCGCGGGGAACCTGCGGAAGGCGAGCACGCGAAGGCGATGGCGCCCCTCCGGCCACATCGTCGGCAGGCCGCCGGGTTCCAGCGACTCGAAGTCGAGCCACGGCGCGACCACCTCGCGCAGCACCGCCGGGCTCCGGAGCGCCCGCCACGCGGCATCCGGAGCGCAGTCGAGCGTGAGTTTCAGGAGCACCCGCATGAGCCGACGGTAGTGCGCCCGGATGCCCCAGCCAAGCGCCGCGCCGCAGTCGAGGCGGGTACTCGGCGAGCGCGAACCCCGAACGCCTAGACTCCGGCACATGCCCGACGGACTCTGGTGGTTGCCCTCCCTCCTCGTCTTCGGCGCGGCGGCGGCGGCCCTCGTGGTCGGCGTCGTGGCACTGCGACGCGGCGGCGACCGTCGTGAACGTGCCGCGCTCGCTGCAGGGGCCGCGGCCGAGGTGCGCGCGAAGGGTCTCATCGTGCAGGCCGACAACGCCCTGCGCGACGCCGACCGCGAGCTCGCCTTCGCCGAGGCGCAATTCGGCGCCGACGAGTCGCGCGCGTTGCGCGGCGCGATCGACTCGGCGCGCGCATGGATGCGCGAGGCGTTCATCCTGCAGCAGCGGCTCGACGACGCCGATGCCGACACGGCCGCTGAGCGGCGGACGTGGACCTCCCGCATCGAAGGGCTCTGCATCTCGGCGATCGCCGCCCTCGAGGACGCCGAGTCCGCCCTCGCCGGGCGGCGGCGCACCGAACGCGGTGCCCACGCAGAACTGCCCGCCCTTCGCGCGCAGGCCGGTCGGATCGCCCGTCGACGGGTCGAGGCCGAGGCGATGCTCGGCCGGCTCGCGACCCGCTTCGCGGAGTCGGCCCTCGCCACCGCCCGAGGGGCGGAGCTTCGCATCGACGCCTCGCTCGCGGCGGCCACGGCCTCGCTCGACGAGGCGGAGGCGAGACTCGCGCGCTCGGAACCCGCCGCCGACCTGCTCGGGTCGGCCGGTGATGCGCTGGCCCGTGCAGGCCGCGACCTCGACGAGATCGACGCGCTCGAGCTGGCGCTGGCGAAGGCGCAGGCGGATGCCTCGGAGGAGGCCGCCGCGCTCGACGGCGAACTCGTCGCCGCGAGACGCGAGCGCGACGCGCAGGAGGACCCCGACGCCGCCGAGGCCCTCGGCACGGCGATCGGCATGGGCTCGGCCGCGATGGCGGATCGTGCCGCGCTCGCCGGCGACCCGTTCATCGACCGTGACCGGCTCCGCGCGTGCCGCGACCGCCTCGAGGTGGCCCGCGCGGCCGCACGCAACGCGCAAGGCCGGCTCGACGGCGCTCGCGGTGCGCTCGGCGGGGCGATCGCGATCGCCGAGAGCCAACTGCGGGTGGCGCGGGCGGCGATCGAGCGCGGCGGCCACCCGGTCGGGGCGGATGCGCGCACGCGGCTGGCCGAGGCCGAGCGCCAGCTCGTGATCGCGCACCAGGAGCCCGACCCGGTCGCGGCACTCGATGCCGCTCGGCGGGCGACGTCGCGCGCGAGCGACGCCGAGGCGCTCGCGCTGTACCGCGGGTTCTGACCTCCGGCGGGGCGGGCATGGAACGGTGAACCGCTACTCTGCTGCGGTGAGCGAATCGAGCGCGGCATTCGGCCAGTCGAAGTATCAGGTCCGTTTCGATTGGGGCGTCGACGGCGCAGCGCGCATCGTGCCGGGTGCGCACATCGTGGTCGTCGTCGACGCGCTGTCCTTCACGACCGCCGTCGTCGTCGCGGCCGAACACGGCGTTTCGATCGCACCGTGGAACTCGCTCGACGAGGACGGCGTCGTGGAATTCGCGGCAGGGCTCGGCGCGGTGATCGCGAACCGGCGCGGCGAGCCCGGGCCGACGCTCTCTCCTGCGAGCTTCGCCGATGGCGTTCAGCCGGCGGTCGTCGTGCTGCCGTCGCCGAACGGCGGAGCGCTGGTCCGCGGACTGGAGGCGGATGGCGCCGTCGTGCTCGCGGCATCCATGCGGAACCGCTCGGCGGTCGCTTCGCGGATCCTCTCCCTGCAGGAGGAGCGAGGCGAGCGGATGGTCGTCGCGGTCATCGCCGCCGGTGAACGGGGCGACGATGCGAACGACGGCCGGCTGCGGTTCGCGATCGAGGACCAGCTCGTCGCGGGCGCAGTCATCGACGCGCTCGTGACGCTCGGCCTCGATCACACGTCGCCCGAAGCTGCGGTGGCGTGCGCAGCGTACGAGGGGCTGGGGCACGCGGTGGTGCATCTCATCGGTGCGTCGGGCAGCGCCGCCCAACTGAACGCCATGGGCTACCGCGGAGACGTGCGGATCGCGAGCGAGCGCGACACCACCACGGTCGTTCCCGAGCTCGTCGACGGGGTCTTCCGCGCTTGAGCCGCTGTGCGCCGAACAGTTCAGGCGGTCGAGCACAATTCAGGCGATTCAGCCTCACGGTCCCGTATGCGAGTGCAAACGGGCGCAACTCCTGAAATACGTCCGTGTCGCGCGTCTGCAGGGGACGTGCTGTCAGGCCGCCGCGCGCTCCGCCTTGCGGGCGCGGTGCGCGCGCACCTTGGCACGGTTGCCGCAGCGCTGCATGGAGCACCAGCGACGGCTCGCGGCCCGCGAGGTGTCGAGGTAGACGACGTCGCAGTCGGCGCCCGAGCAGCAGCGCACGCGCTCGGCATTGTCGAGTGAGAAGAGGTCGACGGCGTCACGAGCGATCGTCGAGAGCGCCTGCGCCACGGTCTGCACCGACCGGCCGGCCTGACGGGTGCCCCCCGCGAGCGACGGGGGAACGTCGGGCGTCGCGGCGTAGAGGTTCACGAGGTCGATGTCGGCCGGGCGCAACGGGTCGCCGACGCTCACCGCGACGGCCATGCGGCTGATCGCGTCGCGCAGGGCGATCGCGTCGAAGAGGTCGCGCGAGCGCGCGGCGCCGACCGCGACCGGGAAGCGCTCGTGCAGCCACCGGGTGAGGTCGTCGGGCGCGTGCAGCTGCTCGTCGGTGCGGAGCCCGCCGATCTGGCCGGTGTAGGCGAAATCGAGGGCGAACGAACCCGAGTCGAACCACCAGCGAACGCCCTCGGCGGTGGTGAACCACTGCCCGACGGGGATCGAGACGGTTGAGACGGGCACGCCACCAATCTAGCCGGTGCGCGGGGTGTCGTCCGACGGTGCGGCCGGGGCCGACGACGTGCATGCGCGCGCCGGCATATCCGTCAGCCGGTCGCGGCGCTCGCGGCCCGGCGGCGTACGGCGGCGGTGATCTCCCGGCGGCGCCACACGATGAGGTTGGCGCGGTCGAACCCGCGTCGGCACAGGCCGCAGCTCAGTTGCCGCTGCGGCTCGCGGTACCGGAAGTGCTCGTGGCCGGCCGGGCATCGCCCGATCCACGGTGCGAGCTCGTGCGCGACCTCGCCGTCGTGCGTGCGCTGGCCGACGTAGCCGAGGTCGGCGGCGACCGACGCCCATTTCGGACCGTGCCCGGCACGCGGGCCGGCGAGCGCGTGCGCCACCTCGTGGAGCAGGATCTGATGGATCTCGTCGTCGTCGTATCTGGCGGCGAGGTACCGCGACACCGAGATGCGCTTCTCGGTGTAGTTGCAGAGGCCGGCGCGCTTCTTCGCATTGTCGAACGCGAAGCTCCACGTCGCGGCGTCGAGGTGCAGCACGATGAGCGCTTCGGCCCATCGTCGCACCCGTTCGAGATCCGCCATGGAACCGAGAATAGACCCGACGGGTGTCACCGGCGAAGAGGCGGGGACCCCAGATCGGGTGCCGGATTCCGGTGCGCCGCGATCAGCCCGCGGCGGCGAGCGGTACCCGGTAGAGCCGGTCGTCGCCGTCCCGCGGCGAGCCGCGACCGTCGGTGTTGTTCGTGATGAGCCACAGGGCGCCGTCGGGGGCCGCGGCGACGTCGCGGATGCGGCCGAGCTCCTCGACGAACCACGGCGTCGCGGCGAGGGAGGCGCCGGAGGTGGCGGGGGCGATCGTCCAGAGGCGTTCGCCGCGCAGCGACGCGAGGAAGAGGGTGTCGCCGATCACGGCGAGTCCGCTCGGGCTCGCCTCCGACGTCGACCACTGCACGACGGGGTCGACGAACCGAGGGTCGCCGGCGACGCCCTCGACGATCGGCCAGCCGTAGTTCGCGCCGCGGGAGATGCGGTTCAGCTCGTCCCACGTGTTCTGACCGAACTCGGCGGCCCAGAGCTCGCCGTTCGCATCCCAGGCGAGGCCCTGCGGGTTGCGATGGCCGAGCGACCACACCGCGTTGCCGAAGGGGTTGCCCGGTGCGGCGGCGCCGTCGGGCGTCACCCGCAGGATCTTGCCCGACATCGATGCCGGATCCTGCGCGGCATCCCGGTTGCCGGCGTCGCCGCTCGTGACGTAGAGGAGGCCGTCGGGGCCGAAGGCGATGCGGCCGCCGTTGTGGTTCGCCCCGCCGCGGGGGATGCCCGTGAGCACGGGTTCGGAGCCGCCGAGCGAAAGCGAGCCCGGGGCGCCGGCCAGGGGCATCCGCACGACCCGATTGTCGGAGTCGGCGGTGTGGTACGCGTAGACCTGGTCGGCGCGCGCGCCGTCGCCCGGCAGGAATGCGAGCCCCAGCAGCCCGCCCTCGCCGCCCGCCGCGACGCCCGGCACGGTGCCCGCGACGCGATGCGAGCCGTCGGCCAGCACTTCGACGATGTCGCCGCGATCGCGCTGACTCACGAGCACGCCGCCGTTCGGCAGCACGAGGATCGACCACGGCGCGTCGAGGTCGGCGGCGATCGACTCGGGAGCGCCCGACGGCTCCAGCACGGGCGGCGGGGGCACGGGGGTCGGGGGCGGGGCCGTCGACGCCGGCGAGCTCGGCAGCGGGGTCGGCGTCGGCAGCGGAGGGTCGGCGGTGCAGGCTGCGAGCCCGACGAACGAGATCGTGAGCATCAGCCCGGCAGCGGATGCCCCGCGCCCCACGTGCCGCGTGCGCCGCCGTCGCGGCGCGCCGGCGATGCCGGTGTCGCCGTGGCCGTCGCCGTCGCCATGCGGAACCCGAGTGCGCGCCATCCCGTCCTCCTCTTCCCAGTGTGCCCCGACTCCGCGCCAGAATGGGAGCATGCCCGCCGAGAACGATGCCATCGGCATCGACCTGAACAGCGACCTCGGAGAGTCCTTCGGGGCGTGGCGCCTCGGCGACGACGCTGCGATGTTCGCCCTCGTGTCGAGCGCCAACGTCGCCTGCGGCTTCCACGCCGGCGACCCCGTGACGATGCTCGCGAGCGCTCGGCTCGCGGCGCAGCACGGAGTCACCCTCGGCGCGCATCCCGGCTACCGCGACCTCGCGGGGTTCGGGCGGCGCGCACTCGACACGGACCCCGGCGAGATCGCCGCCGAACTCCTCGCGCAGCTCGGCGCCCTCGACGGCGTCGCCCGGGCGGCCGGCACCCGGGTGCGCTACGTGAAGGCGCACGGCGCCCTCTACCACCGGCTCGGTTCGGACGAATCGGCGGCTCACGCGTTCGTCGAGGCCGTCGCGGCCTTCGACCCGTCCCTCACCGTGCTCGGCCAGCCGACCGGCGCGATCGCCAGGGCGGCGGATGCCGCGGGCCTCCGCTACGCCCGCGAGGCCTTCGTCGACCGGGGCTACGTGGCCGACGGCTCCCTCGTGCCCCGAGGAGAGCCGGGCGCCGTGGTCGACGATCCCGCCGCGGCATCCGATCGGGCGCTCGAGATCGCCGAGACGGGCGGCATCACCGCCGACGACGGCAGCCGGGTCGAGCTCGGCGCCGACTCGTTGTGCCTGCACGGCGACACCCCGGGCGCCGTCGCGATCGCCCGAGCGGTGCGCGCCGCGCTCGAGGGCGCCGGGTACCGGATCGAGGCGTTCGCGTGAGTCGGCGCCTCCTGCCGAGCGGTGACGCGGCCCTGCTCGTGGAGTGCGACAGCCTCGACGAGGTGCTCGCCCTGCACGACGCGCTCGCGGCCGAGCTGCCCGCCGGGCTCGTCGAGCTCGTGCCGGCGGCGCGCACGGTCCTCGTCGCCGTCGACCCGGACCGGCTGCCGCTCGAGTCCGCCGCGACGTGGGTCCGGCGCATCCCGATCGAGGCCGCGGCCCGCAGGCCGGGTCACGTCGCAGGCGAGGTCACGGTCGACGTCGTGTACGACGGCGACGACCTCCGGAGCACCGCGGCGCTGCTCGGCATCTCGGCCGAGGAGCTCGTCGCCCGCCATCAGGCCGCCGAGTGGCGGGTCGCGTTCATCGGCTTCGCGCCGGGATTCGGCTACCTCGTGAGCGACGACTGGCCGTTCGAGGTGCCCCGGCTCGACGCGCCCCGCCCTCGTGTGCCGTGCGGCGCCGTCGCGCTCGCCGGCGCCTTCGCCGGGGTCTACCCGCGACAGAGCCCGGGGGGCTGGCGCCTGATCGGGCGCACCGAGGCGCCACTCTGGGACCCGGCGGCTCCGTCTCCGGCGCTCTTCGTGCCCGGGCGGCGCGTGCGCTTCACCGAGGCCGGCCGGCCATGACCCGCCTCACGGTCGAGGCGCCGGGTGCGCTCACCCTCGTCGAGGACCTGGGCCGGCCCGGCCTCGCGCACCTCGGTGTCGCAGGGTCGGGCGCGCTCGACCGAGCCGCCCTCGCGCTCGCCAATCGGCTCGTCGGCAACCCCGACGGTGCTGCCGGGCTCGAGATCCTGATGGGCGGCTTCCGCGCCCGCTTCGACGAGGAGGCCTGGATCGCCGTCACGGGCGCATGGGGTCGCGTGACGCTCGACGGTCGCCGGATCGCGCCGTACACCGCGGCCCGCGCCCTCGCGGGCGCCGTGCTCGAACTCGGCCCGGCCGAACGCGGTGCACGCTACCTGCTCGCGGTGCGCGGCGGCATCGACGAGCCGGCCACGCTCGGCTCCCGCTCGCGCGACACGCTCTCGGCGATCGGCCCGGCACCCGTGACCGAGGGGCGGGTGCTCGAGATCGGCGGGGCGCCCGCGGCATCCGTGCCCCTGCTCGATCGCGAGGCCGCCTTCCCGCCGCCCGCCGGCGGTGTCACCCTCGCCCTCCTGCCCGGGCCGCGCGCCGACTGGTTCACGGATGCCGCGCGCGCGACGCTCTTCGACGCCGCCTGGCGCCTCTCGGGGCAGGCCGACCGGGTCGGCGCCCGGCTCGACGGCCCCCGACTCGAGCGGCGGGTGCCGGGAGAGCTCGCGAGCGAGGCCACCGTGCCGGGCTCGATGCAGGTCGCGGGCGACGGACGGCCGACGATCCTCCTCGCCGACCGCCCGGTGACCGGCGGGTACCCCGTCGTCGCGATCCTCTCGTCCGCCTCGCTCGACGCCGTGGCGCAGCTGCGACCCGGCCAGGAGGTGCGGTTCCGGCACGCGTGACTGTTCCCCTCGGCGGGCGCGTGTAGCGTCGAACCGGCGCCGCAGGCGCGACCCCAGCACCGAGGAGATCGAGATGACCATCGTCAACGCCTACGCCGCGCCCAGTGAGGCCGCCCCGCTCGAGCGCACCCGCATCGAGCGCCGCGCGCTCGGACCGCACGATGTGCGCATCGACATCGCCTACGCCGGCATCTGCCACTCCGACATCCACACGGTTCGAGGCGACTGGGGGTCGCAGCAGTACCCGCTCGCGCCCGGCCATGAGATCGCCGGCACCGTCGCCGAGATCGGCGAAGCGGTGACGCGGCACGCCGTCGGCGACCGGGTGGGCGTCGGCTGCATGGTGAACTCGTGCGGCGAGTGCCGCAACTGCCTTCGCGGCGACGAGCAGTTCTGCGTGGACGGTCCGGTCTTCACCTACGGCGACACCGACCGCGACGGCACCGTCACCCAGGGCGGCTACTCCGAGCAGGTCGTCGTGACCGAGGCGTTCGTCGTGCGGATTCCCGACGCACTCGCCCTCGACGTCGCAGCGCCGCTGCTGTGCGCCGGTATCACCACCTACTCACCGCTGCGGCGCTGGAAGGTCGGCCCCGGCACGCGCGTCGCGGTCGTCGGGCTCGGCGGCCTCGGGCACATGGGCGTGCAGTTCGCGCACGCCCTCGGTGCGGAGGTGACCGTGCTGTCCCAGACGCTGAGCAAGCAGGACGACGGCCTGCGCCTCGGCGCCGACCACTACCGCGCGACCTCCGACCCCGCGACGTTCACCGAGCTCCGCGGCTCGTTCGACGTCATCCTCAACACCGTCAGCGCCGTGATCGACCTCGACGCGTACCTGTCGCTCCTCGACGCCGGCGCGGCGATGGTGTGCGTCGGTGCGCCCGGCGAACCGCTCGGCGTTGGCGTGATGTCGCTCATCAACGGCAACAAGACCCTCGCCGGCTCGAACATCGGCGGCATCCGCGAGACCCAGGAGATGCTCGACTTCTGCGCGGAGCACGGCATCGGCGCCGAGATCGAGGTGATCCCGGCCTCGGGCATCAACGCCGCCTACGAGCGCGTGCTCGCCTCCGACGTCCGGTACCGCTTCGTCATCGACGCGGCGACCCTCGGCGACTGAGCGCGAGCTGCCGCGCGCTCGCGCGTCACGGCTTCGACAGGAACACCGAGCGCGCGGGCGGGGGAGACGGCACCGCCGTGGCATCCGTGACGACCGGAGCGCCCGCGATGAACCGGCGCAGCTCCTCGCCGTCGACGAGCTTCGCCGGCGACGGGTCGCTCGCGAGGCGGCGGGGGAGGCCCCCGAACGGCAGCTCGTCATGCGAGGCGTACATGACGACGTTGCCGAAGCGGCGCCCCTTCAGCATCGAGGTGTCCGCGGCGATCGCCAGGTGCTCGAACACGTGCGCGAGCGTCGCGGCCTGCGATCGGGCGAAGGCGAGGCCGGCCCCGTCGGCGACGTTGACGGCGACGATGCCGCCGGGAGCGAGCCGCGGCGACACGAGCCCGTAGAACTCGGCGCTCGTGACGTGTGCGGGCGTGCGCGCGCCCGAGAAGATGTCGACGATCGCGATGTCGACCGCGCCGTCGAGGCCGGCGGGCAGCTTCGCGAGCACCTCGCGGGCGTCGCCGTGCCGCACGCGCACCTGCGCGCCGCGTGGAAGCGGCAGGTGCTCGCGCACGAACTCCACGAGGTCGGACTCGAGCTCGACGACCTGCTGCCGCGAGCCCGGCCGGGTCGCCGCGACGTAGCGGGGGAGCGTGAGCGCGCCGCCGCCGAGGTGCACCGCCGTGATCGGCTGACCCTCGGGTCGCACGAGGTCGACCGCGTGCCCGATGCGCCGCACGTACTCGAACCCGAGCCAGTCGGGTCGGTCGACCTCGACGTGCGACTGCGGCGTGCCGTCGACGTAGAGGGTCCACGAGCCGGGCGACTGGCGCGACTCCTCGAGCCGGGCGAGGTGGCCGCTGACGGCGAGGCGGCGTTCGAGCTCTGACACGGATGCCACGCTACCGCGCGGGCCCGCTCGCGCCGCGCTCGCCGGGGAGCGGAGCTGCGGTCAGCAGGCGCCCCAGAGCACGAAGTCGAGCCGGTCGCCGTCGAGCACCTCTGCCGGATGCGGCCCCTGGGCGAGCAGTCGCTCGCGAAGGCCGTGCGGTTGCTCGCCGCGCGACGCGACGAGCACGGCGTTGCCCTCCTCCGCGCCCGAGAGCACGCTCGGGTCGCCCGCGACGAGGAGCGCGGCACCGGGGTCGGCCCGGGCGATCGCGCGCGCCTGCCTGCGGAGCCGGTCGAGCCCCGCGGCATCCGCCACGTTGACGGCCAGCACGCCGCCGGGTGCCAGGAGCCCGAGGCATCCGCTCATGAAGTCGACCGTCTCGACGAAGGCCGGCGCCTGCAGGAGCGAGTAGAGGTCGACGATGACGAGGTCGAACGGGCCGTCGACGGCCTCGATGGCGGATGCCGCGTCGCCGACGACGAGCTCGATGTGCGCACCCTCGGGCAACGGCAGCCGCTCGAGCACGAGATCGAGCAGTTCTCGATCGAGCTCGACCACGAGCTGCCTCGCACCCGGGCGAGTCGCCGCGACGTACCGTGCGAGCGTGAGGGCGCCTCCGCCGAGGTGCAGCACCCGCAATGGTTCGGACGACGTGCCGGCGGCGTCGATGACGTGCCCCAGGCGACGCGTGTACTCGAAGAAGAGGTGCGTCGGGTCGAGGAGGTCGACGTGCGACTGGGCCGTGCCGTCGACCAGGAGGGTCAGTCCGTGCTTCGAGAAGACGTCCGCCTCGAACTCGATGTGCAGCGCCATGCCTGCATCGTGCCATGCGGCGGCCCGTCGGCGCTCGGGTGAACAGGCGCAGCTGCGTGGAACAGCGGCATCGATTTCGGCGTTATACCGGAGAATCGCAGACAAATCAAGAATCGACTGGACACGGCGCGCCTGGCGACATATAGTTAACCTTTGCGCTCCCAGACCCACCATGCCTTCATATTGCGGTCGGCTTTCGTGCGTGTCGAGATCCTGAGGTCTCCGACATCCGCATTCGTCTGAGGGGTTCCACTCTCCGCTACCGACAGTGAACCGGCCCGACGGGGCCATGGAGGTTATTCACTTGGCTGCTGCGCGCAACGCGACCACGCCCACCCCCAAGAACGGACGCGGTGCAAGCCGTCTCTCGTTCGCCAAGGTCACCGACACCCTTACGGTACCCGACCTGCTCGCTCTCCAGACGGAGAGCTTCGACTGGCTCGTCGGAAACGAGGCGTGGAAGACACGCCTCACCGAGGGCAAGGCGGCCGGTCGTCAAGACCTGCCGGAGACCACCGGTCTCGAGGAGATCTTCGAGGAGATCTCCCCGATCGAAGACCTCGGCGAGACCATGCAGCTCTCGTTCACCAACCCTGAGCTCGAGCCTCCGAAGTACACGATCGACGAGTGCAAGGAGAAGTCCAAGACCTACTCCGCACCGCTGTACGTGAACGCGGAGTTCATGAACCACCTCACGGGTGAGATCAAGACGCAGACCGTCTTCATGGGCGACTTCCCGCTCATGACCCCCAAGGGCACGTTCGTCATCAACGGCACCGAGCGCGTCGTCGTCTCGCAGCTCGTGCGCTCGCCGGGCGTCTACTTCGAGCGCACCCCCGAGAAGACGTCCGACAAGGACATCTACTCGGCTCGCGTCATCCCGAGCCGTGGTGCATGGCTCGAGTTCGAGATCGACAAGCGCGACCAGGTCGGCGTGCGCATCGACCGCAAGCGCAAGCAGAGCGTCACCGTCTTCCTGAAGGCCCTCGGCCTCACCTCCGAGGAGATCCTCGAGGAGTTCGCCGGTTACGAGTCCATCGCCCTCACCCTCGAGAAGGACAACATCCTCACGAAGGAAGAGGCGCTCAAGGACATCTACCGCAAGCTCCGTCCGGGCGAGCAGGTCGCCGCCGAGGCCGCGCGTGCGCTCCTCGACAACTTCTACTTCAACCCGAAGCGCTACGACCTCGCGAAGGTCGGCCGGTACAAGATCAACAACAAGCTCGGTCTCGAGGCTCCCCTCACCGACTCGGTGCTGACGGTGCAAGACATCGTGGCCACGATCAAGTACCTCGTCGCGCTGCACGACGAGCGCACCACCCTGCCCGGCCGCCGTGCCGGCAAGGCGGTCGACCTGCGCCTCGACGTCGACGACATCGACAACTTCGGCAACCGTCGCATCCGCGCGGTGGGCGAGCTCATCCAGAACCAGGTCCGCACCGGCCTGTCCCGCATGGAGCGCGTCGTCCGCGAGCGCATGACCACGCAGGACATCGAGGCGATCACCCCGCAGACCCTGATCAACGTGCGCCCCGTCGTCGCCGCGATCAAGGAGTTCTTCGGCACCTCGCAGCTGTCGCAGTTCATGGACCAGAACAACCCGCTCGCGGGTCTGACCCACAAGCGCCGCCTCTCGGCGCTCGGCCCCGGCGGTCTCTCGCGCGACCGCGCCGGCGTCGAGGTCCGTGACGTCCACCCCTCGCACTACGGCCGCATGTGCCCGATCGAGACCCCGGAAGGCCCGAACATCGGCCTCATCGGATCGCTCGCATCGTTCGCGCGCATCAACTCGTTCGGCTTCATCGAGACGCCGTACCGCAAGGTCGTCGCCGGCAAGGTCACCGACCAGATCGACTACCTCACGGCGTCCGAAGAGGACGACTACATCGTCGCCCAGGCCAACGCGCCGCTGAAGGCCGACGGTCACTTCTCCGAAGACCGCGTCCTCGCCCGTCAGAAGGGCGGTGAGGTCGACCTCGTCCCCGCCGACCTGATCGGCTACATGGACGTCTCGCCGCGCCAGATGGTGTCGGTCGGTACCTCGCTCATCCCGTTCCTCGAGCACGACGACGCGAACCGCGCCCTCATGGGTGCCAACATGCAGCGTCAGGCTGTGCCGCTGCTCCGCAGCGACTCGCCGTTCGTCGGCACCGGCATGGAGGGCTACGCGGCCATCGACGCCGGTGACGTCATCACCGCCGACCAGGCCGGTGTCGTCGCCGAGGTCTCGGCCGACTCGGTCACCGTGCAGCTCGACGCGGGCGGTACGCAGACCTACTTCCTGCGCAAGTTCGACCGCTCCAACCAGGGCACGTCGTACAACAACCGCGTCCTCGTGAACGCGGGCGACCGCATCGAGGTCGGCGAGGTCATCGCCGACGGTCCCGCGACCGACAACGGCGAGCTCGCGCTCGGCAAGAACCTCCTCGTGGCGTTCATGCCGTGGGAGGGTCACAACTTCGAGGACGCGATCATCCTCAGCCAGAACCTCGTGAAGGACGACGTGCTCTCGTCGATCCACATCGAGGAGTACGAGGTCGACGCCCGCGACACGAAGCTCGGCAAGGAGGAGATCACCCGTGATCTCCCGAACGTCAGCCCCGACCTGCTGGCCGACCTCGACGAGCGCGGCATCATCCGCATCGGCGCCGAGGTCCGCCCCGGCGACATCCTCGTCGGCAAGGTCACGCCGAAGGGCGAGACCGAGCTGTCGGCCGAGGAGCGACTGCTCCGCGCGATCTTCAACGAGAAGAGCCGCGAAGTCCGCGACACCTCGCTGAAGGTGCCCCACGGCGAGCGCGGCACGATCATCGCCGTCAAGGTGTTCGACTCGCAGGACGGCGACGACGAGCTCGGCTCGGGCGTCAACCAGCGCGTGGTCGTCTACATCGCCCAGAAGCGCAAGATCACCGAGGGCGACAAGCTCGCCGGCCGCCACGGCAACAAGGGCGTCATCTCGAAGATCCTGCCGGTCGAGGACATGCCGTTCCTCGCCGACGGCACTCCGGTCGACGTCATCCTGAACCCGCTCGGCATCCCGGGTCGCATGAACTTCGGCCAGGTGCTGGAGACCCACCTCGGATGGGTCGCCAAGCAGGGCTGGAAGGTCGACGGCAGCCCGGCGTGGGCCAAGAAGCTCCCGAAGGACGCCCACGAGGCCGCGCCCGGCACCAAGGTCGCGACCCCGGTGTTCGACGGCGCCCTCGAGGAGGAGATCGCGGGTCTGCTCGACTCGACGCTCCCCAACCGCGATGGCGAGCGACTGATCGACTCGACGGGCAAGACCCAGCTCCTCGACGGCCGCTCCGGCGAGCCGTTCCCGTACCCGGTCTCGGTCGGCTACATGTACATCCTGAAGCTGCACCACCTCGTCGACGACAAGATCCACGCGCGTTCGACGGGCCCGTACTCGATGATCACCCAGCAGCCGCTCGGTGGTAAGGCGCAGTTCGGTGGCCAGCGATTCGGTGAGATGGAGGTCTGGGCGCTCCAGGCCTACGGCGCCGCATACGCGCTGCAGGAGCTCCTCACGATCAAGTCCGACGACATCCTCGGCCGCGTCAAGGTGTACGAGGCGATCGTCAAGGGCGAGAACATCCAGGAGCCCGGCATCCCCGAGTCCTTCAAGGTGCTCATGAAGGAGATGCAGTCGCTCTGCCTGAACGTCGAGGTGCTCTCGGCCGACGGCACCGCGGTCTCGCTCCGCGACACCGACGACGAGGCCTTCCGCGCTGCGGAAGAGCTCGGCATCAACATCTCCGCGCGCTTCGAATCGTCGAACATCGACGAGATCTAAGCCAGGCCAGTAACGATTCCAGAGACTTTCCAAGGAGAGAAATTGCTCGACGCAACGACTTTTGACGAGCTTCGCATCGGCCTGGCCACCGCAGAGGACATCCGCAAGTGGTCCTACGGTGAGGTCAAGAAGCCTGAAACCATCAACTACCGCACCCTGAAGCCCGAGAAGGACGGTCTGTTCGGTGAGCAGATCTTCGGCCCGAGCCGCGACTGGGAGTGCGCCTGCGGCAAGTACAAGCGTGTCCGCTTCAAGGGCATCGTCTGCGAGCGATGCGGCGTGGAGGTCACCAAGTCCTCCGTGCGCCGTGAGCGCATGGGCCACATCGAGCTCGCCGCGCCGGTCACGCACATCTGGTACTTCAAGGGTGTGCCCAGCCGTCTCGGCTACCTGCTCGACATGGCGCCGAAGGACCTCGAGAAGGTCATCTACTTCGCCGCCTACATGGTCATCGACGTCGACGACGAGGGTCGTCACGCCGACATGCCCGGCCTCGAGAACGAGCTCCGGCTCGAGATCAAGACCATCGGCGACCAGCGCGATGCCCGCATCGCGACGCTGATGGCGCGCAAGGAGGACGAGCTCGCCGCACTCGAGGCGGAGGGCGCCAAGTCCGACCAGAAGAAGCGCGCCGAGGCGGCCGCCGACAAGGAGATGACGCAGGTCCGCAAGTCGGGCGACGAGCAGATCGCGCACCTCGAGCGCGTGTGGGAGGACTTCCGCACCCTCAAGGTCGGCGACCTCAAGCCCGAGGACTCGGTCTTCCACGAGCTCCAGGACCGCTTCGGCATGTACTTCGACGCCTACATGGGCGCCGAGGCCATCAAGAAGCGCCTCGAGGCCTTCGACCTGGCTGCTGAGGCCGACGACCTGCGCCTGCAGATCGCCGAAGGCAAGGGCCAGAAGAAGATCCGCGCGATCAAGCGCCTGCGCGTCGTGAGCTCCTTCCTGCAGACCGGCAACTCGCCGGCTGCGATGGTGCTCGACGTCGTGCCGGTGATCCCGCCGGAGCTTCGTCCGATGGTCCAGCTCGACGGCGGCCGCTTCGCGACCTCCGACCTCAACGACCTCTACCGTCGCGTGATCAACCGCAACAACCGTCTTCGTCGTCTGCTCGACCTCGGCGCCCCCGAGATCATCGTCAACAACGAGAAGCGGATGCTGCAGGAGGCCGTCGACGCGCTGTTCGACAACGGCCGCCGCGGTCGCCCCGTCACCGGTACCGGCAACCGCGCCCTGAAGTCCCTGAGCGACATGCTCAAGGGAAAGCAGGGTCGCTTCCGCCAGAACCTGCTCGGCAAGCGCGTCGACTACTCGGGCCGTTCGGTCATCGTCGTCGGCCCCCAGCTGAAGCTGCATCAGTGCGGTCTGCCCAAGCAGATGGCGCTGGAGCTCTTCAAGCCGTTCGTGATCAAGCGCCTGATCGACCTGAGCCACGCTCAGAACATCAAGGCCGCCAAGCGCATGGTCGAGCGTTCGCGTCCCCAGGTCTGGGACGTGCTCGAGGAGATCATCCGTGAGCGCCCGGTTCTGCTGAACCGTGCACCCACGCTGCACCGCCTCGGCATCCAGGCCTTCGAACCGCAGCTCGTCGAGGGCAAGGCCATCCAGCTCCACCCGCTCGTGTGTGCGGCGTTCAACGCCGACTTCGACGGCGACCAGATGGCCGTGCACCTTCCCCTCTCGGTGGAGGCGCAGGCCGAGGCCCGCATCCTGATGCTCGCCTCGAACAACATCCTGAAGCCGTCCGACGGCCGCCCGGTGACCCTGCCCACCCAGGACATGATCATCGGCTTGCACCACCTGACGACCGGCAAGCCCGGCGCCGCAGGTGAGGGTCGCGCGTTCTCGTCGATCTCCGAGGCCATCCTCGCGTTCGACCAGAACCGTCCGGGCGAGCTCGCGCTCGACCTCGGCGCCACGGTCAAGATCCGTCTCGAGGGCCTGCACTTCGCCGAGGGCGAGACCCCCGAGAACTTCGTTCCCGGCAAGCCGTACCTGCTCGAGACGACCCTCGGTCGCGCCCTCTTCAACGAGGCGCTGCCGGTCGACTACCCCTACGTGAACGCGCAGGCGGGCAAGACGCAGATCTCGGAGATCGTCAACGACCTCGCCGAGCGCTACCCGAAGACCGAGGTCGCAGCGACCCTCGACCGAATCAAGGACGCCGGCTTCAAGTGGGCGACCCGTTCGGGCGTGACCGTTGCACTCTCCGACATCCTGACGCCGCCGAACAAGGGCGAGATCGTCTCGAAGTACGAGAAGCAGGCCGCGAAGGTCCAGGGCCAGTTCGAGAAGGGTCTGACGACCGACCTCGAGCGTCGCCAGGAGCTCATCCAGATCTGGACCAAGGCGACCGACGAGGTCGCCAAGGCCATGCAGGAGAACTTCCCGACCGACAACACCATCAACCGCATGGTGACGTCGGGTGCTCGTGGTAACTGGCTGCAGGTGCGCAACATCGCCGGTATGCGAGGCCTCGTGAACAACCCGAAGGGTGAGATCATCCCTCGCCCGATCATCTCGAGCTACCGCGAGGGCCTCTCGGTCGCCGAGTACTTCATCGCGACGCACGGTGCCCGCAAGGGTCTGGCCGACACGGCCCTCCGTACGGCCGACTCGGGTTACCTCACGCGTCGTCTCGTCGACGTCTCGCAGGATGTCATCATCCGCGAAGACGACTGCGGCACGAGCAAGGGCCTCGAGCTCCCGATCGCGACCACGGATGCCTCGGGCGAGCTCGTTCGCGACCCGAACGTCGAGAACGCGGTCTACGCCCGCAGCCTCGCCGCCGACGCGGTCAACGCCAAGGGCGAGGTCGTCGCGGAGGCCGGTGAGGACGTCGGCGACGTGCTCATCGACAAGCTCATCTCGGCCGCCGTCGAGACGATCAAGGTGCGCTCCGTGCTCACGTGCGAGTCCGCCGTCGGTGTCTGCGCGAAGTGCTACGGCCGTTCGCTCGCGACCGGCAAGCTCGTCGACATCGGCGAGGCCGTCGGCATCATCGCGGCCCAGTCGATCGGTGAGCCCGGCACGCAGCTGACGATGCGTACCTTCCACACCGGTGGTTCGGCCTCGGCCGACGACATCACGCAGGGTCTTCCCCGCGTGCAGGAGCTCTTCGAGGCGCGTACCCCCAAGGGTGCGTCGCCCATCGTCGAGGCCCCGGGTCGCATCACGATCGACGAGACCGACAAGCAGCGCAAGGTCATCCTCACGCCCGACAACGGCGACGAGCCGATCGCGTATAACGTGCTCAAGCGTTCGACCCTCCTGGTCGAAGACGGACAGCACGTCGAGCTCGGCCAGCAGCTGATCGTCGGCACCGTCGACCCGAAGGAAGTCCTCCGGGTCAAGGGTGTGCGCGAAGTGCAGAAGCACCTCGTCAACGGCGTGCAGGACGTCTACCGTTCGCAGGGTGTGCCGATCCACGACAAGCACATCGAGGTCATCGTGCGCCAGATGCTGCGCAAGGTCACCGTCGTCGACCACGGCGACACCGACCTGCTGCCCGGTGAGCTCGTCGACCGCCTGAAGTACAACGGCATCAACCGTGCCGCGCTGACCGAGGGCAAGAAGACGGCGTCGGCTCGCCAGGAGGTCATGGGTATCACCAAGGCCTCGCTCGCGACCGAGTCGTGGCTGTCGGCCGCGTCCTTCCAGGAGACGACCCGCGTGCTCACGCAGGCCGCCATGGAGGGCAAGTCCGACCCGCTCGTCGGCCTCAAGGAGAACGTGATCATCGGAAAGCTGATCCCCGCCGGCACCGGTCTGCAGAAGTACCGGAACGTCGCGGTCGAGGCGACCGAGGAGGCGAAGGCGGAGCGGTACCCGAACCGCATCTTCACCGACGACGCCGCGTTCACCGAGGGCGACCTGAGCTTCGTCGACTTCGACGCGTTCTCGAGCGACGACTTCACCCCCGGCAACTACAGCTAGTCAGCCGATACGACAGCAGGGCCCCGGAGCGATCCGGGGCCCTGCTTCGTTTCACGGCGGCGGTGACGCATCCGTCCTTCTGATCGGGTGTCCGCCGCGACATCCGCTCGCTTCGACGGGCTGGGCGAAGCGCCGCGCGCGCTCCCGGACGACGGCCGGATGCGTTGCTACAGTTGGCCGATCACGGGTGCGAGGGGTGCCCGGAAGGAGCGCGATCATGAGCAGCACGACTCCCGGATCCGACCCGGAACGTCACGAGGAAGAGACCGGACCGGTCGACGACGCCTTCGTCGACGAAACCGCCCCCGAGCCCGCTCCCGTGGTGGACGAGACGGGACCGGTCGACGAGCCGGTGCGCGTCGAGGGCGACTCGTCAGCGGCCTCGGTCGATGCGGTCGAGCCCGAGACCGCGGATTCCGACCTGGCCGCCACGTCGCGCCTCGACGAGGCCGTCGAGCGGGCGAGTGCGCACCCGGCGCCGGAGGAGACCAACGGCATCGACGACCTGGATGCCTCGGCGACCCCCGAACCCGTCGCCGCCGACGCCGTGCGCCGTGAGACCTATGTGCCGTCCGCGACCATGGCAGCGGGAACCGCCGCCGGCGCCGCGACCCTCGCCGACGAGCCCGAACCCGTCTACGTCGCCCCGCAGCCCGGCCCGCAGACCATCTACGTGCAGGCGCCGACACCGCCGAAGGCGAAGGGCAACCGCGGCTTCGGGGTGCTTGTCGCGCTCATCGGCACCGTCGCGTTCGGGGTGCTCTACGGAGCCATCGGCTATGCGCTGTACCTGAACTACGGGGCACCTGCCGGTGAGGCGATCGGCATCGTCGACTTCCTCGTCGAACCCATGTTCTGGGTGCCCGTCGTCGCGTTCTTCATCGGCTTCGCGTTGCTCGCGGCGATCGTGAACCGGGGTCCGTGGTGGGCCTACGCGGTGTTCGGCCTGCTCGTCGGCGTGCTCGTGTACTTCGCCTACATCGGCGGCTCGCTGCTCGGGGTGGAGGCCTGGACGCTCACGCTCGAGCAGGCCAACGACTTCATCGCCGAGCGGTGGCTCGACCCGTACGCGATCGTCGCAGCCGTCATCGCCCGCGAGATCCCGATCTGGCTGGGCGGATGGATCGCCGCTCGCGGACGCGCGGTGACCGAGCGCAACCGGCTCGCACTCGAGGCGTACGACCGCGAGCTCGCGGCCGGGCCCCAGGTGCAGCGGTACTGATCGGCAGACGCCCGTCGGGCAGACGCCCGTCGGGCGGACGCGCAGCTAGTCGGACACCCCGCAGGGGCGGACGATCTCGCTCGGCGGGGCGACCGGCTGGTCGTCGCCCCATGCGCTGAATGTGAAGGATCCATCGCCCGTGCGATCGCCGGCGGTGAAGTCGGTCGGCAGGGGAGCGCCCACGCGCGCGACGTGCATGATGCCCGCGGGAGCGGTCTCCCCGCCGAGCACGACGTCGAGCACCTCGGCGTCGGACGGCGGCGACGGGACGCTCACGGAGTCGCTGGACTCGAGGAGCGCGCCGACGAGGTCGCCCGGGCGAAGCAGCGGTGACCACTGCTCGGCGAGCCCTTCGCCCGATGCGGCGCACACGAAGCCCTGCTCGAGCTCGGGGATGCCCATCTGCGCGGCGTACGCGGCGTTGCCGCGGAGGTAGGTGCGTCCGGCGGCGGCGACGACCTCGAAGCTCAGTCCGCCCGCCGTGACCGTCGCGGTGTACTCACCCGGACGCCCCCGGTAGTCGACGGCGAGCGCCCGGCCGGGCGCGGCCTCGACCTCGGGCGTCGCGGCGGTGAGTTCCGTGAACGTGCCGGAGTACGCGACGCTGCCGGCGGCTTCGACGGCGTCGACGATCTCGCCGGCGGCATCGGCCCCGGAGAGCAGCCAGAGGCCGTTTCCGTCGATCTGCGAGGGGTCGAGATCGCCCAGGTCGTACTGCGTCGGCGTCGGTGGCGCCTCCTGCGGCGCGGCGCTGCACCCCGCGAGCGCGAGCGCTGCGATGCAGACGAGCGGGGCGCTCCGCCTCACGACGCGGCGTCGGCGACGCACGCGCTCTGCGCGCGCTGCGAGCCGAGAGTCGAGGCGTCGAGCGAGACGTCGCCGGAGGTGGCCGTCGGCCGCACGACGAAACAGGTGTCGTTCTCGTAGATGCCGAGTGCCGCGGGGAGCCAGGCCTCGGTGCCCGTCACCCACTGGGTCAGGTCGGTCGATTCGCCGTCGCCGTGCACGGCGTACACGCTGTACGCCGCGTCGGGGCCGCTCCAGTCGAGGTGGGCGTTGCCGCCGTCCACGCTCAGGGAGAGGCCGCTGACCGCGACCGAGTCGTCGTTCAGGGCCGAGATGACGAACCAGGCGACGGCGCCGGCGAGGGCGACGAACGTCAGCGCGATCGAGACGATGAATGCCGGATGCCGCCACCACTTGCGTTCCCGGGCCGGCGCCTCCGCAAGCTCGGGGAGCACGGAACCCGTCGTGCCGAGCGGCCGGGTGACCCCGGTCTGGGGCAGGTGCGTCTGTCCGGGCGCGGTGCCGAGCGAGGTGTTCTGCATCGGGTCCTTCCTTGGCGGCGCCGAACGAAACGGCCGGCTCCGGCCGACCGCGTACCATGGTATCCCGAACGCCGGGGCACGGATCGTGCACGACGACGGGAGAGCAGTGGGCAGAGCGAGCGGCCGTCGGGCCGTGACGGCTTCTCTCGCGCTCGCGTGCGCCCTCGCGGCCTGGTCGGCGGCGGCGCCGGTGCATGCCGATGAAGGCACGGATGCCGCGGCTCCCGGTTCGGCGTCGGGTCCGACGGCGATCTCGGTGCCCTACCTCGGCTCGGCTGCGATCGAGCCGGGCGAGGGCTGGTCGATCACGGACTGCGCGGGACCCAGCGCCGCGACGGCGCTCGTGGTGGCGTGCGAGCCCACGAAGATCACCCTGAGCGCGCCGAGCTACGATCCCGACGCCGGCGTCGTGACCGTGCCGGTGCCGCTCTCGAACGGGCGCACCTCGATGACCGTCGACTACTCCGTGTCGCTCGCGCCGCCCGAACCGCCCACGGTCGCCGAGAGCGCGTACGGCTTCCCGGTCGCCGCGGGTTCGACCGTCATGCTGCCGTTCAGCGACCTGGGCATCGCGTGCGCGGTCTGCGTGAACGGCGGAGCCTTCGACGTCGTCGAGGTGCGGCCGTCCTCCGCCGGCACGGCTGCGTCGAACGGCACCCACCTCGTCTTCCGGCCGTCGGAGCGGTTCGAGGGCGCCGCCGAGATCGTCGTTCGCTACGCCGACGACTTCGGCACCTGGTCGGCCGATGCCGCGATCACCGTTCCGGTCTACTCGCCGCGGAACCGCCTGGTCGCGACGAGCGTGTTCGTCGGGCTCTCCGACGCGCCGCAGAACATCGACCTGCTGCCGCTGGCCTTCCGTTTCGGGGGAGGCAATGCCGAGGTCAGCCTCGTCGGTTGCGGCTCGGCCGTGCACGGCACCGTGGTCTGCGCACCCGACGGTTCGGCCGTCTACGCTCCGAGCAGCGCCGCAGTCGATCAGTTCAGCTACCACGTCGTGTCCGCCGACGGCGAGCACGCCACCGGCTCGGTGACCCTCGTCGCGGATGCTCCGCCCGAGCCGTCGCTCGTGCCGGGTTCGGCGACGCAGGGCGATGATGGCGTACCGTCGAAGATCGTTCCGCGCGTGCCGGTCGACGGCGACGCATCCGGTCCGCGTGGCGGGATCTTCGCGTCGCTCATCGAGACGTTCGACCGGGCCGGTGTGCGATGACGACGATGGCGGGGCGGACCGCGACAGAGAGGTGTGCAGCATGAGCGTTCGACTGACGATCGGCGAGCCGGTCGCGGCGGGCAAGCCGGCATCGTGGCTCCTGAAGGTCGATGAGGCGACGACCGTCGGAGAGGTCGCGGAGTCGCTCGGCGTCGTGCCGAGCGTGCTCGACCCCCACGCGGGCACGGCGACCCCGCTGGCCGAGTCGGCGCTCCTGTCGGGGTCGACCGTTCCGGTCGCGGGCTCGCCGCTGCTCTCGCCGGGTACCCTCCGCCTCGAGGTCGTGGGCGGCCCGTTCGCGGGCGAGAGCGTGCCGATCCAACGCGGCGCGACGATCACGATCGGCACCGCGGCATCCGCTGGACTGACCATCGCCGACCCCGCGCTCGCGCCGCAGCACGCCGCCCTCGCGTTGAACGCGGCGGCGACGCTCGAGAACGGTCGGCCCGCTCCGCTCGCGGCGACCCTGGCGCCGGCGGTCGCGGGCGCGCCGATCTGGGTGAACGGCGAGCCGATCGACGGCGAGGTCGCGCTCGTGCCGGCCGACCTGTTCCAGATCGGCAGCAGCATGTTCCGCATCGGCATGGCCCCGGGCTCCGACGCGGACCTCACGCGCGACGCGCTCGGCGGTCGCGGGTTCAACCGTCCGTCGCGCATCGAGCCCTCGCAGGCGCAGCCGGTCGTGCAGTTGCCCGGCGACAAGCCCGAAGACCCCGACCAGTCGCCGATGCCGTGGCTGTCCGCGATCATCCCGGTCGTGCTGGGCGTCACGATGGCGATCGTGTTCGCGCGTCCCATCATGCTGCTCATGGCGGCGGCAAGCCCCATCATGGTCGTCGGCTCCTTCATCGCGAACCGGAAGCTCGCGAAGAAGAAGGGGCTGAAGACCGAGAAGCAGTGGATCGAGGAGATCAAGGTCGCCGAGCGCCGCATCAGCGACCTCGCTCGGATGCAGCGACTCCAGGGCTGGTATCGCATGCCCGACCCGGTCGTGATCGCGGACATCGCGCTGCGACCCCTCTCGAGGCTGTGGGAGCGACGCAAGTCCGACGCCGACGCCCTGCAGCTCCGCGTGGGCGTGACGGAGGTCACCCTCGACGTGCGCTTCGAGGGCGGTGGCAAGGACCGTTCCGCGCCGGCCCGGGTCGGCGTCACGCCCGAGCCGGTCGCGGCCGATCTGCGGTCGGGCGTCGTCGGTATCGCCGGGCCCTCCGACGCCGTGCGCAACCTGGCTCGCGCGATGGTCACCTCGTTCGCCACGCTGCGCTCGCCGCGCGACGCCGAACTCGTCGTGATCTGCGATGCCGCGGCCGACGCCGAATGGGCGTGGACCCAATGGCTTCCGCATGTCCAGGCGAGCGGTTCGGTCACCGCGATGATCGGCAACACCGACGACAGCCGCCGCGAGCGACTCCGCGAGGCCGCCGTCACGCTCGAGACCCGCATGCGCCTGTCGGGCCAGCGAGGCGCCGTCGTCCCGACCGACATCCTCATCGTCGTCGACGGCATCCGCGAGTACCGCATGCTTCCCGGCATGGTGCCGCTCCTCGAGCACGGCGCTGCGCACGGCATCCACATCATCGCGCTCGACTCCGAACGCGCTCGACTGCCCGAGGAGGCCGCGAGCGTCGTGGTCGTCGACCCGACGGACCCGTCGATCGGCCGGTTCGAGACCGGCAAGGAGTACTTCCCGACGGTGCTGCTCGACGGCGTCTCCCTGAGCGCCGCCGAGCGGATCGCCCGCAGCCTCTGCTCCATCCAGCACGTCAGCGGAGTCGGCGACGACGCCATGCTCCCCACGAGCGTGCGAATGGTCGACCTGCTGAAGATCGATCTCGACGACCCCGCGCCCATCATGCAGCGCTGGACGAAGCAGCCCCGGAACACCTTCGTCGTGGTCGGCGCCAACGCCGACGGCGAGTTCGCGCTCGACATCTCGCGCGACGGCCCGCACGCGCTCGTCGCCGGCACGACGGGTTCGGGCAAGTCCGAGTTCCTGCAGGCGCTCGTCGTGAGCCTCGCGATGGCGAACCGTCCCGACGCGCTGAACTTCGTGCTCGTCGACTACAAGGGCGGTTCCGCGTTCGCCGACTGCGAGCGCCTGCCGCACACGGTCGGCATGGTCACGAACCTCGACGCGCGCGAGACGGAGCGCGCACTCGCCTCGCTCGATGCCGAGCTGAAGCGGCGTGAACGCGTGCTCAGGGACATGAACGCGAAGGACGTCGAGGGTGCCTGGGCGAAGGACGCCGACACCGCGGCCAAGCGAGGTCTCGCCCGGCTCATGATCGTGATCGACGAGTTCGCCGAGCTGAAGACCGAGCTGCCCGAGTTCATCGACGGACTTGTGCGCATCGCTCGCGTCGGCCGTTCGCTCGGTGTGAACCTCGTGCTCGCCACGCAGCGTCCGTCCGGCGTCGTCACGCCCGAGATGCAGTCGAACATCAGCCTGCGGGTCGCGCTGCGCGTCACCGACCGGGCCGACTCCTCCGACATCCTCGGATCCGGCGAGGCGGCGCTCATCAGCTCGTCCACTCCGGGTCGGGGCTTCGTGCGGCTCGGTCCGTCCGCGGCGCCGGCCGGCTTCCAGACCGCCCGGGTCGCCGGCATCCGGCCGGGCGTGCAGCGTGCGGTCAAGTCGCTGCCGCCGAAGGCTCCGCTCGAGTGGGAGTCGCTCGGCTTCCCCGCGCGGTACCCGAGCGCCGGGCCCACGCACGCCGCCAACACCGATCACGACGACACCGACCTGCGAGCCCTCGTCGACGTGATCACGCTCGCCACGCAGCAGATGGGCATCGCGAAGAACCCGTCGCCGTGGCTGCTGCCGTTGCCCGCCGTGCTCCCGCTCGAGCGTTTCGCCGACCAGCAGGTCGCGCGCACGTCGCTCGTGCTCGGCCTCGAGGACGTGCCGGGGGAGCAGTCGCAGCGGAGCCTCACGTGGGACATCGCGAACGGCTCCCACGTGCTGTTCATCGGCGGCTCGATGTCGGGCCGCACGACCGCACTGCGAACGATGCTCGCCCAGACGGTGCAGCAGTTCTCTCCAGCCGACCTGCACCTCTACGTCATCGACTTCGGCAACGGCGCCCTGCTTCCGCTCGCCGACGCCCCGCACTGCGGCGCCGTCGTGACGCAACTGGACGCCGACCGGCTGCCGCGACTCGTGCAGCGGCTGCTCGAGGAGCTCACGAGCAGGCAGTCGATCCTCTCGGCGGCCGGCGTCGGCCACATCAACGAGCAGCGCGCGCAGGCCGGAGTCGCCGACGCGCTGCCGTACGCCGTCATCGCCCTCGACGGGTGGGAGCGGATGCTCTCGACCATGAACGCCGACCAGCTCATCGCCTTCCGCGACCAGTTCATGCGCGTGCTGCGCGAGGGACCGGCGGTCGGTGTGCGCGTGCTGATCACCGGCGACCGGTCGATCTCCGGTGACAAGGTCAGCTCGTTCATCGACGAGCAGTACGTGCTGCCGCTCCGCGACATCAGCGACTACCGCACCGCCGGCATCATGGCGAAGGACATCCCGCTCGACCTGCCGCCGGGCCGTGTGCTCTTCGGGGCTGCGGGCACCGAAGCGCAACTCGCCGTGCTCGCACGGGACACGAGCGGCGAGGCCCAGACCACGGCGCTGCGCCGGGTCGTCGAGCAGGTCCGCGATCACTTCGACCAGTATCCGCAGCTCGCGGAGCTCGCCCAGCCGTTCCGGGTCGACCCGCTGCCCAACTACATGGCGCTCACCGCAGCGTACGAGCTGCCGCTCGGCGACTCGGGACCGGCCGACGGGCCGGTGGTCGCCGTCGGCGGCGACCACCTGTCGCGATTCACGCTGGACTGGCCGGCCGAGGGCGGCTTCATCGTCACCGGCGGTCGCAAGTCGGGTCGTTCCTCGACGCTGGCCGCCCTGCTGCACCAGCTCGCATGGCGCAAGGAGCCGCTGCTCGTGGTCTCGGCGCGGCCGTCCGTGCTGACCGAGGTCGCCGCCGGGCACTCGGTTCCCGTCATCTCGGCAGGCGACACCACGCCGGCCCAGCTCGACGAGATCCTCGATGCCCTCGGCGAGCGGGCCACGATCGTGGTCGATGACGCCGAGAACTGGAAGAACGCACCGATCGAGCATTCGCTGGTCGGGGTCAAGCACCGGGCCTCGTTCGTCGTCGCCGCCGACGCGGAGTCCGTCTCCACGCTGTTCGGCGGCCCGTTCGTCGAAGCGAAGAAGGCGCGCCGCGCGCTCGTCCTGCGCCCCGAGTCCGCCGTCATGGGCACCCAGGCGATCGGCAGTCCGATCCCGAAGTTCATGCTCGGACGCGGATCCGCCGGTGGCGGGGTCTTCACGACCTCCGCCGGATGGATGCCGGTGAGGGTGCCCGACATCCGCCAGTGACCGGAGCATCCGTCCGTCGCCGTACACTGGATGCCGGACCCCGGGGCGAACGCCCCGATCGTCGACGAAGGGAAGTTCGCCCGTGGCCTCCACGCGTTGCGTCTACTGCGATGCGACCCTGCAGCCGAACAGCATGTTCTGTCTGGAGTGCGGGCAGCTGATCCCGCAGTCGGCCAAGCCGCCGGTGCCCGCGCAGTTCTCTCCCGGCGCGTCGCCGGCAGCTGCCGCGCCGCAGCAGAAGGCTCCCACCGCCGTGTCGGCGGTCGAGCCCGTGCCGCTTCCCGGCACCCTCCCGTGGCAGCAGCGCGGCACCGCGCAGCCCGAGGCGCCCGCCGCGGAGCCCGCGGCGGCCGTCGAGGTCCGGCCGCACCTGACCCGCGCCGAACTCGTCTTCTCGACCGGGCAGCGCGTCCGCATCTCCGGCAACGCCGTCATCGGGCGCAAGCCGGCCCAGACGGCGCAGGCGACCGGTGCGCAGGCGATCGAGGTCGAAGACGACACCCGGTCGATGTCGCGGGTGCATCTCTTCCTCGAGCTGAACGACGGCGTACTGGTGGTCGGCGACGCGGGGTCGAGCAACGGCTCCGGAGTGCAGCGCGATGGCGTGCTCGTCCCGCTCGAGAGCGGCGGCACGAAGGTGGAGGTCGGTCCGGGCGACACCGTCTGGGTCGGCGACGTGAACTTCGTCATCCACGCCGCCTGAGGCGGATCGCTGCCGCTGCCGCGTCTCCGGGGCGGGAGACCTTCCGCACCGCCCATGGGGAGTGCTCCCCATGGGCTCATCGCCGATCGCCCGGTAACGTACAGGTGTCGGGTCGTCAGAGCATCCAAGAGCGGATGCCTCGGCCCACGTGCGAACCGAACGTTCCTGTTGATCCCACGGAGGAAACCATGGCGGAAATCCGCGTCACTTCTGACTCGCTGGCCGGCGTCGCCGGGCAGCTCTCGAGCGGCTCGCAGTCGATCGAGTCCCAGCTCTCGAACCTGAAGTCCCTCGTCGAGGGCCTGATCTCGGGCGACTGGTCGGGCACCGCATCGCAGAGCTTCAACGAGCTCTACTCGCAGTGGGACCAGGCCGGTCTGCAGCTCAAGGAGTCCCTCCAGGGCATCAGCGACCTGCTCAACCAGGCTGCGCTGTCGTACGAAGACAGCGAGAACGCGATCGCCGGCACCTTCAACGGCTGACGAACCCCATTCTCAGGTGCCGACGCGATCTGCGCGTCGGCGCTTGAGTCGTTCACCCCTCAGGAGCTCGCATGGTCTATTTCAAGGTACGCGCCGACTCGCTCAGCGAGGTGGCAGCGCTCATCGGAAACGTCATCGTCGCGTTCGACGCGAACGTTGCGGCGGTCGACAGCACTGTCGGGAGAACCGTCGATGCGACCTGGGTCGGTGAAGACGCCGACAAGTTCGGTGAGAACTGGGCCTCGTTCGTCGCGATGTCCGGGCAGGTGCGCCTCGCGCTCACCGGCCTGCAGCAGGGCCTGATCTCCGCCGACAGCTCCTACACCCGAACGGAATCGGGCGTGGGCGGCAGCTTCAAGGGCGGTCGGCAGGGCCTCGTCGCCGTCAAGAACGCGTCCGGCGGGCTCGGCTCGCGGGTGGCGTCGGGCGAGGAGAAGGCCGAGGACATGGCCGAGTTCTTCGGTCGCGACTACGCCGGCGACAACGAGGTCGAGCAGTTCGGCGGGGGCATGCTCGGTCCGCGCAAGACCGGCGGCCAAGCCACTGGGGGCGGCTCCGGCGACACCGACGGCGACGGCGACGACGACTCGATCGGCACGGGCGTGTTCCGCCTGGGCGCCGACGGCGAGCCCGCCGTGGCCCCCGATTCGATTCAGGCGTTCTCCGAATCCGGCGAGACGCCCGCGGCGAGTGCCGCCGACCCCGGCACGCCGGCCGCGTCCACCACCGACGCGGGCACCGATCACGACGGAGAAGACCGTGGCTGAACAGCAGGCAGACGTCTCCGAACTGCAGGCGCTGATGCAGACGATGAGTGAACTCGTCGCCTACTGCGGGGCGTTGAAGCAGGGCGCGAGCGGATTCGCGTACATGCTCCCGAACGAATGGCAGGGACCGGCCATGCAGGCGTTCCTCGGTTCGTTCGAGGCCTGGGCCGTCGGTGCGACCACCCTCGAGGGTGTCGCGGAGTCGCTTCGCGCACAGGTCGAGACCTCGCACAACTCGTACTCGAAGACGATCGAGCAGCTGACGACCTCGTGGTCGAGCCTCGAAGCAGAACTGGGATAGGGACCTCATGTCGGACAACGTGAAACTCGATCCTGCACGTCTCGTGCAAGACGGCCAAGAGCTCTTCGGCATCGCCAAGTCGCTCGACACGGCGATCTCGGTGCTGAACAGCAGCCTCGGGAGCAGCGGCGGCATGGCCGGCGACGACAACGCCGCCGAGGAGTTCTGCCAGGGGAGCGAGGGCTACGACGCCCTCGCGGGGCCGTCGATCGACGGCGTCCGCTCCTTCTCCAACGGTCTCCGCATCCTTGACGCGGCGTTGAACAACACCGCTCGTGCGTACGATGCCGCACAGAAGCCGGGCGCGGGTCTCGACCCGGCATCGGCCTCGCCCTCGGCCGAAGAGGCCACCATCGACCACGCGAAGTCGAACCCGCCCGATGCCCTGGGTGCTGGTTGGCCCGGCGCGCTCGGCGAGTTCCAGGAGTTTCTCGAGTGGGGCCTCCAGCAGCTCGGCGTCGTGATTCCCACGGGTGACGAAGACAAGCTCCAGAACGCCTCCGAGGCGTGGGGGGAGTTCGCCCAGAGCATCCGCAGCGCGCGCAGCCAGGTCTCGTCGAGCATGACCAACGTCGGCGCGATGACCTTCCCCCAGTCGGGGTCGGTGCTGAGCTGCCGCCAGGGCATCACCACCGGTCTCCAGAGCATGATCACCTCGGCCGAGGGCATGCGGGACTGGATCGCGGACTTCCGCACGCAGCTGCGTGCGATGCGCGAAGAGCTTGGCTGGTTCCTCAAGCAGATGGCGATCGAGATCGCCGCGGAGCTCGCCATCGGCGGCCTGCTCACGGTCGTCACCGCGGGTATCGGCGCCCTCGCGACCGCTGCCAAGGTCACCACGACGGTGATGCGCTGGTGCGTCAAGATCGCGAAGCTCATCGACCGCCTCAAGGACTTCCTCAAGGGCATCCGCGGCATCAAGGGCGCCCTCGTGCGCGGCGGCCTCCGCGCCGCCAAGGAGGGTCTGCAGGCCGGTCTCGCGAGCGCCATCTCGACGACGGTCGTCAACAGCGCACGATCAGACGAGAAGGACTACAAGGCGCAAGACGTCGGTACGGCCTTCATCTCGGCGTTCGCCGGAGGCGCAGTGGCGTCGCCTGCGTCGCGGCTCCTCGGTGGCAGCGGCGGGCCCGGCTTCCGGCCCGGCGTGCGCCAGATCTCCGGCGAGGCGGGTGCGGGCGCGATCGACGGTCTCGCGAGCTCCGCCGTCGAGTCCGGCATCACGGGCAACGACTTCAACCCCATCTCGGCGATGGTGCTCGGCTCCCTCATGGGTGGAGGCCTCACCGCCGGCGGCCGCGGCCTCAGCGCTGCACTCGGCAACGGGTCCGGCACGTCCACTGCGTCGCCGGGCACGAACACGGGCGTCAACCCGTCGACCGACGGCACGCCGACTCCCGGATCGGGCAACTCCTCGTCGAACTCGAACAGCAGCGGCGGCACGAGCGTCGACACCGACTCCTCTGGCATCCCGACGCCGGGCTCCGGCGATGGCGGCTCGAACACGTCCGGAGACGGCGCGCCGATCGACCTGGGCGATGGCGGTCCCTCGACCGGCGGTTCGCCTGACGGTGGTACTCCCGACGCCGGTACTTCGGATGCTGGCACTCCGGATGCTGGTACGCCTGACGCTGGTACTCCGGATGCGGGTACGCCCGACGCAGGTACTCCGGATGCTGGCACTCCGGATGCTGGTACGCCTGACGCTGGTACTCCGGATGCTGGTACCCCGGATGCGGGTACTCCTGACGCTGGTACTCCGGATGCCGGGACTCCTGACGCTGGTACTCCGGATGCGGGTACTCCTGACGCTGGTACTCCGGATGCGGGTACTCCTGACGCTGGTACCCCGGATGCCGGGACTCCTGACGCTGGTACTCCGGATGCCGGTACTCCTGACGCCGGCACGCCGGATGCGGGTACTCCGGATGCTGGTACCCCGGATGCCGGTACTCCTGACGCCGGCACGCCGGATGCGGGTACTCCGGATGCTGGTACCCCGGATGCCGGTACTCCTGACGCCGGCACGCCCGACGCCGGTACGCCCGAGGTGGACGCGGATGGCGCTCCTCAGGGCGGCGCTGCCGCCGCGCAGGGCGCCGCGACCTCGACCTCGAACTCGACGAGCTCGTCGAGCAGCGATGCCGATGGCTCCGAGCTGGGTCCGAACGAGGCCGACGCCGATGGTGCAACGCCCGAGGAGTCGTCTGTCGACGCTCCTGAGCCCGCATCCGACGAGGGTGTCGATCTGAGCGACCTCTCGCCCGAGGCGGCGACCGCCATGGCCGGTGCCGGCGCGGCGGCGGCAGCAGGCCTGCTGATGCGCCCAACCCTGCCCGGCTCGGCAGCGGCGAACGGTTCGCCGGCCGCCCCCGGAAGCACCACGCCCACGAGCGGGACCCCCGATGGGTCCGCCCCCACCGTACCGACAGGCGGCACGGGGCCGAACGGTTCGTCGCCCGACGGTTCGACGCCTGATGGTTCGACGCCCGATGGCGCAGGTGCCGACGGCACGAGCGGCGACGGATCCGACGGTGGTTCGCCCGACGCCGATGCGACACCGCAGCAGTCGACGCGCACGGAAGCGGAGATCCGCCAGGCCCTTACCGAGATCAACCCGAACTTCGACCCGCACAACCCGGCGAACGGGTACGCGACGAACTGCGGCAACACCTCCGCGATCCTCAACGACTTCCTGAACGGCGACTCGACGTCGGAGGCACCCACGGGCACCCTCGACGTGCCCGAGATGGAGGCGCGCACCGGCCTGCCCCAGACGCCGATGACGCCGCAGCAGATCGCCGATTCGCTCACGGCGATGGGCCCCGGATCGCACTGCGTGGTCGGCATCGACCGGTCCAGCGGCGATGGCCACTGGTTCAACGCGTTCTTCGACGGCGATCAGGTGTGGACACTCGACGCGCAGACCGGCGACATGTCGCCGTGGCCGCCGAACGAGCCCACGGCCACCAACTGGGATGCCTCGATCACCCCCGAGAACGTCGCTCCGGCGGCTCCCTCGAGCACGACTCCAGCGGCACCGTCGACGGCTCCCGACGGATCGACGCCGACGACGGTTGCGCCGGGTTCGACCCCGGACGGTTCGACCGCTGATGGCACGACTCCCGATGGCACCGCCCCCGACGGCGACCGATCGGCCGGTTCCACCTACCAGAGCAAGGCGACCGTCGATCCCGACCATGCCTCCGACGGTTCGCAGGGAGCGGGAACGACGTTCAACGGGTACGCCATCCCCGAATTGACCCCAGAGATCCGACAGCAGCTCAACGACCTGGCGGGGAAGACCGATTCTCCGATCATCCGCAACGCCGACGGCTCGTTCTCATTGCGCGAGCCGATCGACGTCAGCAGTTTCGAGCTGACCAACGACAACCACGACTGGGCGGAGTTCCAGCGTCAGGTGGGTCTGCAGCAACAGGGCCTCAACAACCTCACGATCGCCGAATGGCGCCACAACGTGAACTTCTACGACAGCAACAAGCGTGTCGCCTTCGCTGAGCAGAAGGCCGAGAACAAGCTGCTGAAGGGGTCTGGCGTGAACATGGCGGGTCAGGCCGTGCTGCACGGCCCCGACCAGGTCGCGGGCGGTCGCGCGGATCGCTTCGACGGTGGAGGCTCGCTCGGTATCAACAGCTCCATGGGCCGTCAATGGCAGGATCGCATCGTCGAACTGAGCGATGGCGTTCGCGACGCCGCCGCATCGGTGCCTGCGGCACTGCGGCCCCACGTCCACCTGAAGGTCGAGCTCGGCGCCACCAACGTTCGTGACGGCGGCCCGGCCGCGACCCAGGCGACCCTGAACGCTGCCCGGCCGATCACCTCGGGGAGCACGGTCGCCGCAACACCCACCGCTCCGGCGTCACCCACCGCTCCGGCAACACCCACCGCTCCGGCGTCGCCCACCACTCCGGCATCGCCGACGACGCGGGCCGGAGCCGGATCGGGAGCCGTGACGCAAGTACCGACTCCCGATGGCGCGGCGGACAGCTCGGCGCCGGCGGACGCTGCAACGCCGGCCTCTCCTGCGGCCGACAGTCCAACCAGTCCCGGTGATTCCAACGGGGAGTCCGAGGCGTCGACGACGGATCCGGCCGATTCGAGCATCACGCCTTCGCAGGACTCGTCGGATCCGACTGATTCGACAGAGCCTTCCGATTCCGCGGAGGTGTCCACCCCTGAGGACGTTGCCGAGCCGAATCCTGCCGAGTCCGACGCTGCCGAGTCCGACGCGGCCGAGCCCGATCCAGCTGCCGAGTCCGACGCGGCCGAGCCCGATCCGGCCGCCGAGTCGGAGCTCTCCCCAGCTGAGTCGCAGACGTCTGACACTGCACCCGCGAGCGGAGATGCCGCCGCCGATGCCACGTCAGGCACCGACGGTGCGTCGACGCCGGAGCAGCCGCCCGTGCCCGAGACCATGTTCCACCCTCTCCTCGACGCGCACTTCGACCGCCTGAATGCCCCTGAGACGCCGGCGCTGTCGATCCGCCTCGTCAACGAGATGGGTCTCTGGGCCGATCCCGGG
Organism: Agromyces sp. Root1464; assembly: GCF_001427265.1. NCBI lineage: Bacteria > Bacillati > Actinomycetota > Actinomycetes > Micrococcales > Microbacteriaceae > Agromyces > Agromyces sp. Root1464. The sequence goes on along the minus strand of NZ_LMFU01000002.1, from coordinate 1,452,480 downwards.
CGATTCGGCAACAACTGCCACTACGTGGTCAACGCGCTCGAGTTGCGCGCTCGCGGCTACGACGTGATCGCCAGTCCGACCGTCCAGAGCGTCGTGGTCAATCAGCAGACCGGCGCCTTCGACAATGCCTTCGAAGGTCGGTTCCTGCCCGCGATCGCCGCCGACTGGGTGCAGGTCGACGGCACCCGCCGTGACTTCGACAACCTCAGCGACTTCGACGGCGACACGCCTGCGCAGGCATTGGACGCGCTGACCAGTTCGTGGCCCGAGGGTGGCCGTGGCTTCATCGCGGGGTACTGGCGTGATGGTGGCGGGCACATCTTCTCGATCACGAGGGACGCTGACGGAGTCCGGCTCTCAGATGGACAGGTGAACGACGCCGACGTCTCCGAGTATCTCGGCGACATGTTCTTCGACGAGCGATCGTCAGCGCCATGGAAGGACATCTCGGTGATCCGGGTCGACGACCTCGTCCCGACCTCCGAAGTGCTGAAGACGTCGAAGCCGCGCCGAGAGGACGAGTATCAACTGTTGGTGGAATGGGGCAGCAATCCGGCCATGCCGGATCGCCCGCAGGTGATGATCGATCGCGAGCGCGCCGCGAACGACCGCTGGCAGGCGCGCAATGACGAGTTGATCGCCGAACGCGTCAAGATCCGCGATGATCCCGACGCCGACATGGCCGATCGTCAGCGCGCAGCCGACGAGGTGTGGATCCTCGAGGACCAGAACCGACGACTGGCTGAGGGAGCGAGTCGGTTCGAACTCGAAGTGAACCCGCCCCCGCCCCCGCCGCAGACCCAGCCCCAGACAACGGGCTCGGGCGAGAACTGAGAGAGACTGGGAAGATGGTGACGATCCAGGAAGCACGAACCCTGCTCGAGCAGTTCTTCGCCGCGCACCCCCCGGCGGTGTCGGGCGAGCTCTACATCGCGCCCGAATGGTACGAGGATGCCTCCGACTACCTGCCGGTCTGGGGAGCACGTGAGTTCCTCGTCGAGGGGCGGGAAGCGTTCGCGCGTTGGGACAACCGGGTGATCTTCATCAACAAGGAGACCGGCGAGGTTCACGAGGGGCTGCGCAACCTTCATGCCAAGAAGGTCAGGGCGATGACTCCGGTGGCGGCTCCAGCCGGCTGATGCTCCAGCTCCGCGCCGGGTAGAGTTCTCGAACGACCCGATCATCGGCACGGCACGGGAGAGAAGATGACCGTCTCGGACAACCACGGACTCGATCGCTTTCTGGCATCGGTGCAGAAGCTGACCCCAGCCGACTTCACCGAGGTGAGCGAGCGTGCACTCGCGACGGGTGCATCCGCTCGCACCTCGGCGCGGAAGGCTGCGAAGCTCTCGGCGGCGGAACGCAGTGCGCTCGACAAGCGCGTCCGCGATGCGTTCGTTCCGATGCATGAGCAACTCGAAGCCGACCCGAGCGCGGATCTCCACGACGCGATCATGGATACGATGACCGCTGCGCTCGGTGTCGTGCAGCGGACGAAACTCTCCGAAGAACAGTACGAGACGCTCATCCGACCGTTCCTCGCCGTGGGGGCGGACGTCCCGATCTGGGGTTCCGACCCCGTTTGAGCCTCACGATGAGGTCGGCGTGAACGCCGTCTTTGCGACAGGATGGGGAGCGCTCCCCATCGCCCGGCGGCTCGATCTGTGGTGTCGTGGAAGCCTTCGCCGCGTGGAGCGCCGTGCGAAGCCTGCTGAGGAAGGACCGGAATGACCACGTTCAACACGTTCACCCAGGTGGCGCCGATCGGCGAGGAGACCATCGCCCGGTTCGCCGGGCAGGTTCCCGCCGAGATCGTCGACCTGTGGCGGCGTCAGGGTGCCGGATTCGTCGGCGCCGACGGGTTCTTCCGCGTCGTCGATCCGGATCGCGCGGCACAGATGCTCGACGGCGTCTTCGCCATGCCCGACGGCTCGACCGTGCTGTTCACGACGGCCCTCGGCGACGTCGTCTTCCACGCCGGTGGCGCGTTCTTCGTCGTGAAGTTCCGCTTCGGTGCGATCGACGTGGCACAGGGCGTCCCCTTTGACGACGTCGTCTCCCTCATCGAAGACGAGCGTCACCGCGACGTCGTGTGGCAGTGGCAGCCGTATCCGGCCGCGCGCGACCGCGACGGTGTTCCGGCGTTCGAGCAGTGCTTCGGATTCGTGCCGCTGCTCGCCCTCGGCGGTCCGAACGACGCGGAGCACCTCCAGCTCGGCGGACTCTACGAGCACATCGCCCTCATCACGCAACTCGCCGGTCAGCCGCGAGTGCGCGGCGCACTGCCGCTTCCGACGAACGGCGCGCCCACGGCGGCCCCGGATGCCGCAGCAGACCGTGACCGCCTCATCGAGGTCGCCCGAGGGCTCTTCGACAAGCTCACGGAGGCGCCGAACCTCAACATCATCGACCTGCCCGACGGTCTCGGCATCTGCGCAGTCCACGCCGTGCGCGGCGGCGGCAAGATCTACGTCGCGCCCGATGAGTCCGTGTTGTTCGTCGCCTCCGCGATGGACTTCGACGCCGGGCTCGCCGCCTTCCGGTCGGGGGAGCGCACGCCGCACGTCATGTTCGAACGTCGGGACGGCGGGGCCACCTCGTGAGCTCGGTGCTCGAACAGCGCTGCGAACGACTGCGCCAGCCGGTGACCGAGCTCGTCGCGGTGAGCATCTCCGCGACCCTCCGCCCGCAGGACCTGCCCGAGTTGCGGGCGGCCATCGCCGACGTGCAGGCGATCCTCGGCGAAGACACCTCCGAGATTCCGCCCGGCGCCTTCCTCGACTGGTTGCCGACGGCGCTGCGCAACCTCCAGCGCATGGACGAAGCGGTCGCCGGCGGCGATGCAGCCACGTCGTACGCGATCCTGACCGACAAGGTCGACGGATTCATCCGCCTCACCGACGGCTGCGCCGGATTCCCGGGGTGGTCGGCGACCTGAACCCGGATGGCGTCGCCACCGGTGCGGGTCGGCAGCCGCGCCGTCAGCCGCGGAGGAACGGATCGAGGAATCCGTTGACGATCGTCTGGCTGGCGCGGGCGCCGTAGTTGTCGACCGTGACCTGGCTGATCGCCGCATAGGCGTTCTCGCGCAGCACGACGGGCGGCAGCGGCTGCCAGCCGTTGCCCGATCGCGCGACGACGGTCACGTAGGCCACCGAATCCCTCGGTGCCAGCCAGATGCCGAAGGTGACCTGTCCGCTCTTGGCCGCGGGCACCGGAAGGTACACGCGCGGGTCGCCGGTGCGGAACCGCTCGAGCAGCGCGGCGGCGTCCTGCGGGGCGACGTGCGCGTAGGCGTTGACGCTCTGCTTCACCCGGGAGCCCGTCGCGACGCGTTCCCAGCGGTACGACCAGGCCGTCAACCAGACGATGCCGCCGATGAGCGCGGCGGCGCTGAACAGCACGAGCGCGGGCGCCACGAGACCGCGCAGTGCCGAACGCCGTCCTTCGTAGTCCGACGACATCGCGACGATGGCGTCGTACTGCGTGAGCGAGACGACGAGCCCGAGGAGCCCGGCGACGATGAACGCCGCGGCGGTGATCATGAGTCCGCGCGAGCGCACCCGTCGCAGTTCGCCGGTGAGGGTGGCCAGAGGGCGTTCAAGCTGTTCCATGGGTGCCTTCCTCATTCGAGACCGGCCATTTGCGGTCGATCATCGGTCCCTTCCAGTCGAAGTATCCGAAGACGGAGGTGAACGCACCCGTCGGCACGCCGCGGCGCGTCGCCTCGTCGACGAGGACCTTGGCCGATCGGTGCGCGGCCGAGTCCTCGATCACGGCGTCGAGCATGAGGGGGATCAGCCCGCGCCGCACACCGTCGAACTCGTCGAACAGCGTCACGCGGTCGGCGCCGGGATCGCCCCCGAACGCGCGCTTCAGCGCCGCCCCGTCGCGGACGGCGATCTCGCAGAGCAGTGTGCCGTTCCCGGCCTTGAGTGCCGCGGTCGCGAGCGGGCCCGACAGCGGGAGTCGTTGCATCCGAGCCGAGCGCGCACGGTCGTCGAGGATGCCCACGAAGACCATCTCGTGCCAGGGGATGAACGGAGCGCCCGCCAGGCGCACGCCGGCGTCGGTGATCGTCAGCGCCACGTCGACGTCCGTCACGAGGAGCATGAGCGCCCGTCGCCGGCGGAGCGCCATGACGGTCGAGATCAGACAAGCCCCCGCGCCGAGGGCGGCGACGGTGACCGTGAACCAACCCATGCCCGACGTGACGGCGAAGACGAGGCCGGCGGTGATGAGGCATCCGGCCACGATGCTGACGAGGATGATGCCGGAGTTCCAGCGGCCGACGGTGTCGACCTTGGCACGATCGACGGATGCCTCGAGGATCGGCGTGACCATCGTCACCCTTTCGCGGTCTGATCGGGCCGACGCTCGGCTCCCGGGGAGTCAGCCTACCTTTCGGGAGCCGCGCCCACCCGGCTCACGGCGTACGCTCGACGTCATGGACCCGCGCCGAACGGCATGGATCGTGGCCGCCTTCGCGGCAGCACTCGATCTCGCCCTCGTCGTCTGCGCGTACGGGTTCGTGAGCCTCCTCACGGGTGTCGAGGTCGTCGTCGACCCCGAGGCCGGACTCTTCGTGGCACCGGCCGCGATCGGGGCATCCGTCATCGCCCTGCTGCTCACCCTCGCCGTCACGCTCCGACGACCGGACCGCATCTGGTCGAGCGTCGTGCTCTCGGCGGTCTGGACCTGGCTCGCGTTCGTCGTCGTGTCCGTCATCGGCTACGCCATCGCGAGCGAGGGCAGCACCCTGATCGCGGCGCTGCTGTTCGGTCTCGGATTCGGCATCGGATGGTTCGGCCTGCTCATCCCGGCCCTCGCAGCGGTCACGGCGTCGTTCGCCGTGCTCGTCGCTCGCGGTCGAGACTCCGGAATGGAACGCCCGAAGTGGCCGTGGGAGCGCGATGACGACGAGTGAAGGGTGTCGCCGCGCCATCCGCTCGCGGTTCCGTGACGCAGAACGCGCGCTCGCAGTATCGTGAACCTGATGCAGGGTTCGATCGAGGCGCGCGTGAGCCACGAGGTCGACCGGTGGCTGGCATGGCTGCCCCGGTGGCGACCCGGCACGCATCGCGCCCGCGTGCGTCTCTGCACGCGTTGCTTCGGCTCGCCGATCCTCGCCGCCGCCGGCCTCGACGTCGACGTGCCGCACCCGGTCCAGCATGCCTTCTCGATGCGCATGAAGGGGGTCATCGACCTCGCGGTCGACGACTACACGGCGCGGAACCTCCCGATGCTGCACCGCGAGATCAGGCTCGCCGAGGAGCGCAAGGCCCGCCGGCCGTACCGCGCGGGCGAGGGTCTCGAACCCGAGTTCCTCGGGCTCGACGTCGACCCCGAGCCGGTGCCCGACCAGCCGTTCCTGTTCACGCTGTCGGGCCTCGAGGCCGATACCGCGGCCGAGGCCGCCGAGCCCGCCCCTCGCCCGTTCACGCCTGAAGAGAAGGAAGCGCTCCGCGAGGAGGTCCGCCTCGCGGACGACTTCGCGAAGCAGCTCGGCCGCCGCATCTGCGTCGAGCTCGCCCAGCACCGCTACCGCATCGGCAACGCCGTCGAGCGCCTCGTCGAGCCGCAGATCGAGGATCTGCTCGCCGATCTCGACCGCGAGCTCGACTCGCCCGGATGGCCGAGCTGACGGGCCGCAGGGGAGTCGGCGGCCCCGCTGCATCCGCCGCCATTTGACCGCGAGGTTACGGCGCATTACCATTGATCGGGTGTGCGCGTTGTCGCGCGCTCGAATCGTGCCTGCAAGACCGGCGCGAGGCGGGCCGAGAGAAGTCGCACACGTCGGGCGATTCGCCCCCACGGCATACCCACCAACCAAGGCGCTGCAACTCTGCGGTGCCGGTGGGTCGTGATGTGAATTCCATCAAACGCTGTCACCGTGCAGCACCAACAAGGAGAAGCAGTGCCAACCATTCAGCAGTTGGTCCGCAAGGGCCGCTCGCCGAAGGTCACCAAGACCAAGGCCCCCGCCCTCAAGGCGAACCCCCAGCAGCGCGGCGTGTGCACGCGTGTGTACACCACCACCCCGAAGAAGCCGAACTCCGCGCTCCGCAAGGTCGCTCGTGTGAAGCTCTCCAACGGCACCGAGGTCACCGCCTACATCCCCGGTGAGGGCCACAACCTCCAGGAGCACTCGATGGTGCTCATCCGCGGTGGTCGTGTCAAGGACCTCCCCGGTGTGCGCTACAAGATCGTCCGCGGCGCGCTCGACACGCAGGCCGTGAAGAACCGCAAGCAGGGCCGCAGCAAGTACGGCGCGAAGATGGAGAAGAAGTAATGCCTCGTAAGGGACCCGCTCCGAAGCGCCCCGTCGTCGCCGACCCCGTCTACGGGTCGCCCGTCGTCAGCCAGCTCGTCAACAAGATCCTCGTCGACGGCAAGAAGGACCTCGCGCAGCGCATCGTCTACGAAGCGCTCTCGAACGTCGCCGAGAAGAACGGCCAGGACGCCGTCGCCACCCTGAAGAAGGCGCTCGACAACGTGCGCCCGACCCTCGAGGTGCGTTCGCGTCGCGTCGGCGGATCGACCTACCAGGTCCCCGTCGAGGTCAAGCCCCACCGCGCCAACACCCTGGCCCTCCGCTGGCTCACCAGCTACGCCAAGGCTCGTCGCGAGAAGACGATGACCGAGCGTCTCACCAACGAGATCCTCGACGCATCGAACGGCCTGGGTGCCGCGGTCAAGCGCCGCGAAGACACCCACAAGATGGCCGAGTCGAACCGCGCCTTCGCCCACTACCGCTGGTAGCAGGCCGAGCGGATGCCTCCGATCGCGGCTGGCATTCGTTCGGGCCCACTACTTCTGGTAGCAGGCCGAGCGGATGCCGCGGCAGCACGCGGCGGCATCCGCTCACCTCACACCTTTCGTTCCTGAACATCCCGGAGGAACCCTCGTGGCACAAGACGTGCTCACCGACCTGAACAAGGTCCGCAACATCGGCATCATGGCGCACATCGATGCCGGCAAGACCACCACGACCGAGCGCATCCTGTTCTACACGGGCGTCAACCACAAGATCGGCGAGACCCACGACGGCGCCTCGACGACCGACTGGATGGAGCAGGAGAAGGAACGCGGCATCACGATCACGTCGGCCGCCGTGACCTGCTACTGGAACAAGAACCAGATCAACATCATCGACACCCCCGGCCACGTGGACTTCACGGTCGAGGTCGAGCGCTCGCTCCGTGTGCTCGACGGTGCGGTCGCCGTCTTCGACGGCAAGGAGGGCGTCGAGCCCCAGTCCGAGACCGTCTGGCGCCAGGCCGACAAGTACGACGTGCCCCGCATCTGCTTCGTCAACAAGATGGACAAGCTCGGCGCCGACTTCTACTTCACGGTCGACACCATCATCAGCCGACTGGGCGCCAAGCCCCTCGTGCTGCAGCTCCCGATCGGTTCGGAGTCGAACTTCGAAGGCGTCGTCGACCTGGTCGAGATGCGTGCACTCACGTGGCGCGGCGACGCAAAGGGTGACGTCAAGATGGGCGCCGAGTACGCCATCGAGGAGATCCCCGCCGACCTCGTCGACAAGGCCGCCGAGTACCGCACCGCGCTGCTCGAGGCCGTCGCCGAGACCGACGACGCGCTCATGGAGAAGTACTTCGGCGGCGAAGAGCTGACCGTGGCCGAGATCAAGGCCGCGATCCGCAAGCTCACCGTCAACTCCGAGATCTACCCCGTGCTCTGCGGTTCGGCGTTCAAGAACCGCGGCGTGCAGCCGATGCTCGACGCCGTCATCGACTACCTCCCCTCGCCGCTCGACGTGCCCGCCATCGAGGCGCACGACGCTCGCGACGAAGAGAAGGTCGTCATGCGTCACGCCGACGCCACGGAGCCCTTCACGGCTCTCGCGTTCAAGGTCGCGGTGCACCCGTTCTTCGGTCGCCTCACCTACGTGCGCGTCTACTCCGGTCGCCTCGACAGCGGCGCCCAGGTCGTCAACTCGACCAAGGGCAAGAAGGAGCGCATCGGCAAGATCTTCCAGATGCACGCCAACAAGGAGATCCCGATCGACTCGGTGACCGCCGGCAACATCTACGCGGTGATCGGCCTGAAGGACACCACCACCGGTGACACCCTCTGCGACCCGAACAACCAGGTCGTCCTCGAGTCGATGACCTTCCCCGAGCCTGTCATCGAGGTCGCCATCGAGCCGAAGACCAAGGCCGACCAGGAGAAGCTCGGCACGGCGATCCAGAAGCTCGCCGAAGAGGACCCGACCTTCCGCACCGAGCAGAACCAGGAGACCGGTCAGACGGTCATCAAGGGAATGGGCGAGCTCCACCTCGACATCCTGGTCGACCGCATGAAGCGCGAGTTCAACGTCGAGGCCAACGTGGGCAAGCCCCAGGTCGCGTACCGCGAGACGATCAAGCGCGCGGTCGAGAAGCACGACTACACCCACAAGAAGCAGACCGGTGGTTCCGGCCAGTTCGCGAAGATCCAGTTCGCGATCGAGCCGCTCGAGATCGAAGGCGACAAGATCTACGAGTTCGAGAACAAGGTCACCGGTGGCCGCATCCCGCGCGAGTACATCCCCTCGATCGATGCCGGCTTCCGCGATGCCATGCAGTACGGCATCCTCGCCGGGTACCCGATGGTCGGCGTCAAGGCGTCGATCCTCGACGGTGCCGCCCACGACGTCGACTCCTCGGAGATGGCGTTCAAGATCGCCGGCTCGATGGGCTTCAAGGAAGCCGCTCGCAAGGCGAACCCCGTCCTGCTCGAACCGCTGATGTCCGTCGAAGTCCGTACTCCCGAGGAGTACATGGGCGACGTCATCGGCGACCTGAACTCGCGTCGCGGTCAGATCCAGTCCATGGAGGATGCTGCAGGCGTGAAGGTCGTGCGTGCGCACGTCCCGCTCTCGGAGATGTTCGGTTACATCGGCGACCTTCGGTCGAAGACCTCTGGTCGCGCGGTGTACTCGATGGAGTTCCAGAGCTACGCGGAGGTCCCGAAGGCTGTGGCCGACGAGATCGTCCAGAAGAACAAGGGCGAATAGTCCGATACGCACGAACCTTCCGGTTCGCGTAACATATCAACACAACCCCCGTAGACCACCGGTCGCAATCCAGCGCCCGGCGGATCTACACGAGTCCTGAGGAGGACCCACAGTGGCTAAGGCCAAGTTCGAGCGGACCAAGCCGCACGTCAACATCGGAACGATCGGTCACGTCGACCACGGCAAGACCACGCTCACCGCAGCGATCTCGAAGGTGCTCGCCGACAAGTACCCGTCGGCCACCAACGTGCAGCGCGACTTCGCGTCGATCGACTCCGCTCCCGAGGAGCGCCAGCGCGGCATCACGATCAACATCTCGCACGTCGAGTACGAGACGCCGAAGCGCCACTACGCGCACGTCGACGCCCCGGGTCACGCCGACTACATCAAGAACATGATCACCGGTGCGGCTCAGATGGACGGCGCGATCCTCGTGGTCGCGGCGACCGACGGCCCGATGGCGCAGACGCGCGAGCACGTGCTGCTCGCCAAGCAGGTCGGCGTGCCGTACCTGCTCGTCGCGCTCAACAAGTCCGACATGGTCGACGACGAGGAGATCCTGGAGCTCGTCGAGCTCGAGGTCTCGGAGCTGCTCGCCAGCCAGGGCTTCGATGAGAACGCCCCCGTCGTCCGCGTGTCGGGCCTCAAGGCGCTCGAGGGCGACGAGAAGTGGGTCCAGTCGATCCTCGACCTCATGGAGGCCGTGGACAACAACATCCCCGACCCGATCCGCGACAAGGACAAGCCGTTCCTCATGCCGGTCGAGGACGTCTTCACGATCACCGGTCGTGGAACCGTCGTCACGGGCCGCGCCGAGCGTGGCACGCTGAAGATCAACTCCGAGGTCGAGATCGTCGGCATCCGCCCGACGCAGAAGACCACGGTCACCGGTATCGAGATGTTCCACAAGCAGCTCGACGAGGCATGGGCCGGCGAGAACTGCGGTCTGCTCCTTCGCGGCACCAAGCGCGAAGACGTCGAGCGCGGCCAGGTCGTCGTCGCACCCGGCTCGGTCACCCCGCACACGGGCTTCGAGGGCACCGCGTACATCCTCTCCAAGGAGGAAGGCGGGCGTCACAACCCGTTCTACGCGAACTACCGCCCGCAGTTCTACTTCCGCACCACCGACGTCACCGGCGTCATCACGCTGCCCGAGGGCACCGAGATGGTCATGCCCGGCGACACCACCGACATGACGGTCGAGCTGATCCAGCCGATCGCCATGGAGGAGGGCCTCGGCTTCGCCATCCGTGAGGGTGGACGCACCGTGGGTGCCGGTACGGTCACCAAGATCGTCAAGTAGGTTCACCTACTGATCGCCGACAGGGGTCGGGCCTTCGGGCCCGGCCCCTTTCGTGTACCCACCGCGGGGTCGGGACGGTGAGTTCAGGGCACCGGCCCCTTTCGTGTACCCACCGCGGGGTCGGGACGGTGAGTTCAGGGCACCGGCCCCTTTCGTGTACCCACCGCGGGGTCGGGGCGGTGAGTTCAGGGCACCGGCCCCTTTCGTGTACCCACCGCGGGGTCGGGGCGGTGAGCTCAGGGCGCCAGCCCGGTTCGTGCCCGCCGTCAACCCCTTCCGTGCGCGGGGCGATCGACCTACGCTGTGACGGATGGCAGTTCCCCCTCAGCCATTCGTTCGGTCGACGGTTCGCCCTGAGATTCAGGCTCTTCGGGCGCTCGCCGTCGGAGCAGTCGTGCTCCATCACGGATGGCCGGCCGTCGCGCCGGCCGGCTACATGGGCGTCGACGTGTTCTTCGTCGTCTCCGGATTCCTGATCACCGGGCTCCTGCTCCGCGACGCGGAGCAGCGGGGCCGCATCCCGCTCGGCAGCTTCTACCTGCGCCGGGCCCGGCGGATCCTCCCGGCGGCCGTGACGGTGCTCGCGGTCGTCTCCGTCCTGACGATCGCCGTGGTGCCCCAGCGCGAATGGCGGTCGTGGTTCCGGGAGATCGTCGCGAGCGCGCTCTACTCCGAGAACTGGCAGCTCGCGATCGACTCCCAGATCCCGCGACGCGCAGATCTCGAGTCCACGCCCGTGCAGCACTACTGGTCGCTCTCGGTCGAGGAGCAGTTCTACCTGTTCTGGCCCCTCCTGCTGATCGTCGCGATCTGGTTCGCGGCGCGATGGGGAGTCGCATCGCGACGCGTGCTCCTGCCGCTGCTCGGCGCGGTCACCCTCGCGTCGTTCGTGCATTGCATCGTGCTCACAGCGCAGGACCCCGACCTCGCGTACTTCTCGACGTTCACGCGCACCTGGGAGTTCGCCGTCGGCGGGTTGCTCGCACTGCTCGCCGCGACACCGCTCCGCGGCCACGAGCGGGTGCGTGCAGCCGCCTCACTCGCCGGGCTGGTGCTCATCGCCGTGCCGATCGTCGCCTTCCGCTCGCCCGACGTCTTCCCGGGAACGGTCGTGCTCCTGCCGGTGGTCGGAACGCTCGCGGTGATCTGGGCGGGCATGCCGCGACTCGCCTGGTCGCCGTCGCGCCTCGCTGCGCTGCGTCCGGTGCAGTGGATGGGCGATGTGTCGTACTCGCTCTACCTCTGGCATTGGCCGATCTTCATGTTCGTGCCGTACCTGACGGGTGTGCCGAGCCCGCCGTGGCTGATGGTGCTGCTCGTGGCGTTCTCGTTCCTCGTCGCCGGCCTCTCGAAGCGGTACATCGAGGACCCGTTCCGCACGCCGGCGAAGGGAGTGCAGGCTCGCCCCTCGATCGTGATCGGTGCTCTGGCCGCGGTCATCGCCCTCGTCGTCGGGGCCGGCGTGGTCGCCCCGAGCGTCGCCGCCGAGCGCACCGTCGCGTGCTCGCGCAGCGATCGCGACTGAGCAGCGACAGCCGTCGCGCCGTCTCAGACCGCGGTGCCGTCGATCGTCGTCTCGAGGTCGATGCTGCCGTGCACGCTGCGGGCGACGGTGCAGCCACGGTCGATCGCCTTGACCATGATCTCGATGAGCTTCGTGCGCTCCGCCTCGTCGAGTGCGGAGAGGTCGAGGAGCAGTTCCTCATCGACCCGCGAGTACCGGTTCTCGGAGTCCGAGGTGCCGTGCGCCCACACGGTCATCGCGAAGTCCTCGCCGAGGCGCCGAGCGGCGACGCGGTCGGCACTCATCCCGGCGCAGCCAGCGAGGGCGAGCTTCAGCAACTCGCCGGGAGTGAAGTGGCCCTCGGCCTCGGCCGGCCCGATGCGCACCGTCGAGCCACGTTCGTTCATGCCCTCGAACGTGCGTTCGCCGGTGCGGGTGACCGAGACGCTGCCCGGTCCGATGCGGTCGCTCACCTGATGCGCGTGCTCGGTCATGTTCGCCCTCCAGACGTGGTCGTCACGTCGATTCCATCACGGATGTCGCGGGCCGCGTGGGGCCTCGTCTGCGACATCCCTGTGAACCCGCCCGGGCGCGACACGCCCGGGTTGCAAGTAGCCCCTCATTGTGGCAAACTCGTTGAGTTCAACATTTCGAACGCGTGCACTCGTGCGCGCTGATCGGATCACTGTCAGGCAGTGCATAACCACCCGGTTCACCCCGTTCCAACGGGGCTCACGCAGGGGTCAGGTTAGGCCGCAGGCAGGAGAACAGACAAACCGACACACACAACGCCATGGGCGACCATGTCCGCGTGCGCGCCGGCGGGTTCGAAGGTCGAGCGTGTCGAGAGCACCGCCCCGGTACATCCGGGCGGGTGGTTTCGACAGGCTCGATCACCGGCCTTTGACAGAAGAACAGTGGTGCTTCACACGGAGTAGCTACGCGGCGTCCGATGCCCTCGGAAGGGGTAAGACGCCTTGACAGAGAGAGAGTCAGCAATGGCGGGACAGAAGATCCGCATTCGACTGAAGTCGTATGACCACGAGGTCATCGACACCTCGGCGCGCAAGATCGTCGACACGGTGACCCGCGCGGGTGCCACGGTCGTCGGCCCCGTGCCGCTTCCGACGGAGAAGAACGTGGTGTGCGTCATCCGCTCGCCCCACAAGTACAAGGACAGCCGCGAGCACTTCGAGATGCGCACCCACAAGCGCCTCATCGACATCGTGGACCCGACGCCCAAGGCCGTCGACTCGCTCATGCGACTCGACCTGCCGGCAGACGTCAACATCGAGATCAAGCTCTGAGGTAACAGATGTCTTCCGCTACCAAGAACGTGAAGGGTCTGCTCGGCACCAAGCTCGGCATGACCCAGGTGTGGGACGAGAACAACAAGCTCGTGCCCGTGACCGTCATCGAGATCGCTCCCAACGTGGTCACCCAGCTCCGCACCGTCGCGAACGACGGCTACGAGGCTGTGCAGATCGCTGCAGGCGCCATCGACCCGCGCAAGGTCAACCAGCCCGCGACCGGCCACTTCGCCGCTGCAGGCGTGACCCCCCGTCGCCACCTGACCGAGGTCCGCACCGCGGACGCCGCGTCGTACTCCCTCGGCCAGGAGCTCCCCGTCGAGGGTGCCTTCGAGGCCGGCCAGCTCGTCGACGTCGTCGGCACGAGCAAGGGCAAGGGCTTCGCCGGTGTCATGAAGCGCCACAACTTCAAGGGTGTCTCCGCTTCGCACGGTTCGCACCGCAACCACCGCAAGCCCGGTTCCATCGGTGCCTCGTCGACGCCCAGCCGCGTCTTCAAGGGCATGCGCATGGCCGGCCGCATGGGTGGCGAGCGCGTGACCGTGCTCAACCTCCGCGTGCACGCCGTCGACGCCGAGAAGGGCCTGCTGCTCGTCAAGGGCGCGGTTCCCGGTGCTCGCGGCCGTCTCGTTTTCGTCCGCAACGCAGTGAAGGGGGCGTAGTCCATGGCTACCGCCAACACCATTGACGTGCTCGACGCGACCGGCAAGAAGTCCGGCTCGGTCGAGCTGCCCGCCGAACTCTTCGACGTGCAGACCAACGTCCCGCTCATCCACCAGGTCGTCGTCGCCCAGCTCGCAGCAGCGCGCCAGGGCACGCACAAGACCAAGACCCGCGGCGAGGTTTCCGGCGCCGGTCGCAAGCCGTTCAAGCAGAAGGGCACCGGCCGCGCCCGTCAGGGTTCGATCCGCGCTCCTCAGATGACCGGTGGTGGCGTCGTGCACGGCCCGCAGCCGCGCGACTACTCGCAGCGCACCCCCAAGAAGATGATCGCAGCAGCGCTCCTCGGCTCGCTCTCCGACCGCGCTCGCGGCGGCCGCGTCCACGCGGTCACCGCCTTCACGGCCAGCGAGACGCCGAAGACCAAGGAAGCCGTCGCGCTCCTCGCCGCGATCGCTCCGGCGAAGCGCTTCCTCATCGTGCTCGCGCCCGGTGAAGAGCTCTCGCAGCGCGCCGTTCGGAACATCCCGACCGTGCACGTGCTGCGCGTCGACCAGCTGAACGCCTACGACGTGCTCGTCTCGGACGACATCGTCTTCAGCACCGCTGCCCTCGAGTCCTTCGTGGCCTCGAAGACGGCGAAGAAGGAAGAGGTCTCGGCATGACCGCCGCCGCGAACAACAAGGACCCGCGCGACATCATCATCGCGCCCGTCGTCTCGGAGAAGAGCTACGGCCTGATCGACGAGGGCAAGTACACGTTCATCGTGGACCCCCGTTCGAACAAGACCGAGATCAAGCTCGCCATCGAGAAGATCTTCAACGTCCAGGTGGCGTCGATCAACACCCTGAACCGCCAGGGCAAGACCCGCCGTACCCGGTTCGGCATGGGCAAGCGCAAGGACACCAAGCGCGCGATCGTCACCCTCAAGTCCGGCTCGATCGACATCTTCACGGCTGTCGGCTAGGGAGCAGAGGAATAAGAATGGCTATTCGTAAGTACAAGCCCACGACTCCTGGTCGTCGCGGTTCGTCGGTCGCCGACTTCGCGGAGATCACGCGCTCCACGCCTGAGAAGTCGCTGCTCCGCCCGCTGCCGAAGACCGGTGGTCGCAACAACCAGGGCCGCATCACGACGCGTCACATCGGTGGTGGCCACAAGCGCCAGTACCGCGTGATCGACTTCAAGCGGAACGACAAGGACGGCATCAACGCCAAGGTCGCTCACATCGAGTACGACCCCAACCGCACCGCGCGCATCGCGCTGCTGCACTTCGTCGATGGCACCAAGCGCTACATCCTGGCTCCGAACAAGCTCTCGCAGGGCGACGTCGTCGAGTCGGGCCCCGGCGCCGACATCAAGCCCGGCAACAACCTGCCGCTGAAGAACATCCCCACCGGTACCGTGGTGCACGCCATCGAGCTGCGCCCCGGCGGCGGTGCCAAGATGGCACGCTCGGCCGGAGCATCCGTTCGCCTCGTTGCGAAGGACGGCCCCTACGCCCAGCTGCGTCTGCCCTCGGGCGAGATCCGCAACGTCGACGCGCGCTGCCGCGCGACCGTCGGCGAGGTCGGCAACGCCGAGCAGTCGAACATCAACTGGGGCAAGGCCGGCCGCATGCGCTGGAAGGGCGTCCGCCCGACCGTGCGTGGCGTCGCCATGAACCCGGTCGACCACCCGCACGGTGGTGGCGAGGGCAAGACGTCCGGTGGACGTCACCCCGTCAGCCCCTGGGGCCAGAAGGAAGGCCGTACGCGCAAGCGCGATCTTCCCAGCGACAAGCTCATCGTTCGCCGCCGTAACGTCGGCAAGAAGCGCAAGTAGGAGTTGTAGAAGATGCCACGCAGTCTGAAGAAGGGCCCCTTCGTCGATGACCACCTGCTTCGCAAGGTGATCACGGCGAACGAGGCCGGCAGCAAGAACGTCATCAAGACCTGGTCGCGCCGTTCGATGATCATCCCGGCGATGCTGGGTCACACCATCGCGGTGCACGACGGCCGCAAGCACATCCCGGTGTTCGTCACCGAGACCATGGTGGGTCACAAGCTCGGCGAGTTCGCCCCCACCCGCACCTTCCGTGGACACGTGAAGGACGACAAGAAGGGCCGTCGCCGCTAAGCGGTGACGTGAAGGAGGAGAAGAAATGGTGGAGTCGATCGCACGCGTGCGACACATCCGCGTCACCCCCATGAAGGCCCGTCGCGTCGTCAACATGATCCGCGGCCGTCAGGCACAGGAGGCACTCGCCATCCTGAAGTTCGCCCCCCAGGGTGCGAGCGAGCCGGTGTACAAGCTCGTCGCCTCGGCCATCGCGAACGCTCGCGTCAAGGCCGATGCAACGAACACCTACCTGGACGAGCAGGACCTCTACATCAGCAGCGCCTACGTCGATGAGGGCACCACCCTCAAGCGATTCCAGCCGCGTGCTCAGGGTCGTGCCTTCCGCATCAACAAGCGAACGAGCCACATCACCGTCGTGCTCGCCACGCCCGAGGAGGGTACGAAGTAATGGGTCAGAAAGTAAACCCGTACGGCTTCCGTCTCGGCATCACCACCGACCATGTGTCGCGGTGGTTCTCCGACTCGACGAAGCCCGGTCAGCGCTACGCCGACTACCTGGCAGAAGACATCAAGATCCGTCGACTGCTGCAGACGTCGCTCGACCGCGCCGGTGTCTCGCGCATCGAGATCGAGCGCACCCGCGACCGTGTCCGCGTGGACATCCACACGGCACGTCCCGGCATCGTGATCGGCCGCCGCGGCGCCGAGGCCGAGCGCATCCGCGCCGACCTCGAGAAGCTCAGCGGCAAGCAGATCCAGCTGAACATCCTCGAGGTGAAGAACCCCGAGGCCGACGCTCAGCTCGTCGCTCAGGGCATCGCCGAGCAGCTCTCCGCTCGTGTGGCCTTCCGCCGCGCGATGCGCAAGGGTCTGCAGGGTGCCCAGCGCGCCGGCGCCAAGGGCGTCCGCATCCAGGTCTCCGGCCGCCTCGGCGGCGCCGAGATGAGCCGTTCGGAGTTCTACCGCGAAGGCCGTGTGCCCCTGCACACGCTCCGCGCGAACATCGACTACGGCTTCTACGAGGCGAAGACCACCTTCGGTCGCATCGGTGTCAAGGTCTGGATCTACAAGGGCGACATCACCAACAAGGAGCTCGCCCGCGAGCAGGCCAACCAGAAGTCGTCGCGCCCCGAGCGCAGTGACCGTCCCCGCCGTGCGCCCAAGGCGCAGGAGCCGGTGGCAGCAGGAGTTGAGGCATAACCATGTTGATTCCCCGTCGAGTCAAGTACCGCAAGCAGCACCACCCTGGCCGTTCGGGCCACGCCACCGGCGGCACGAAGGTCACCTTCGGTGAGTTCGGCATCCAGGCGTTGACCCCCGCGTACGTGACGAACCGTCAGATCGAGTCCGCTCGTATCGCCATGACGCGTCACATCAAGCGCGGCGGCAAGGTGTGGATCAACATCTACCCCGACCGTCCGCTCACCAAGAAGCCGGCCGAAACCCGCATGGGTTCCGGTAAGGGTTCGCCCGAGTGGTGGGTCGCGAACGTCAAGCCGGGTCGAGTCCTCTTCGAGGTCTCCGGCGTCTCCGAGGAACTCGCTCGTGAGGCAATGACCCGTGCCATCCACAAGCTGCCCCTCAAGGCACGCATCATCAAGCGCGAGGAGGGCGACGCATAATGGCCGTCGGCACCAAGGAGCTCAGCCCCGTCGAGCTCGACACCTTTGAAGACGAGCGACTCGTCGATGAGCTGAAGAAGGCCAAGGAAGAGCTGTTCAACCTGCGCTTCCAGTCGGCCACCGGTCAGCTCGAAAGCCACGGCCGCCTCCGGGCGGTCAAGCGCGACATCGCGCGCATCTACACGGTCATCCGCGAGCGCGAACTCGGCATCCGGGCAACGCCCGCGCCGGTCGAGGTTCCGGCCAAGGCCGAGAAGAAGACGAAGAAGGCCAAGGCCGAGGCATCCGCTGATGCTGCAGCCGAGGTCGAAGAGACGAAGGAGGCCTGATCATGGCTGAGACCAAGAAGGCTTCGGCCGAGGTCGACACCGCGGCCGAGCTCGTCCGCGGCTACCGCAAGGTTCGTCGCGGCTACGTCGTCAGCGACAAGATGGACAAGACCATCACCGTCGAGGTCGAGGATCGCGTGAAGCACCCGCTGTACGGCAAGGTTCTGCGCCGCACCTCGAAGGTCAAGGCTCACGACGAGCTGAACACCGCCGGCATCGGCGACCTCGTCGTGATCAGCGAGACCCGTCCCCTTTCCGCCACGAAGCGCTGGCGCCTCGTCGAGATCGTCGAGAAGGCCAAGTAAGCCTCGGGCTTACTTGAAAGAAGGAGATTCAAAGTGCTTCAGCAGGAATCACGAGTCAAGGTCGCCGACAACACCGGCGCCAAAGTGCTCCTCACGATCCGCGTGCTCGGTGGCTCGAAGCGTCGGTACGCCGGCCTCGGTGACACCATCGTCGCGACCGTCAAGGACGCCATCCCCGGCGGCAACGTCAAGAAGGGCGATGTGGTCAAGGCCGTCATCGTCCGCACCGTCAAGGAGACCCGTCGTCCCGACGGCTCCTACATCAAGTTCGACGAGAACGCCGCAGTGATCCTGAAGAACGATGGTGACCCCCGCGGCACCCGTATCTTCGGACCGGTCGGTCGCGAGCTCCGCGACAAGAAGTTCATGAAGATCATCTCGCTGGCACCGGAGGTTATCTAGTCATGGCCAACATCAAGAAGGGTGACCTCGTTCAGGTCATCTCGGGCCGCAGCCAGGCTCGCGGCGGAGATCGCGGCAAGCAGGGCAAGGTCCTCGAGGTGCTCGTCGCCGAGAACCGCGTCGTCGTCGAAGGCATCAACTTCGTGACGAAGCACGTTCGCGTCGGCCAGACGCAGCGCGGCTCGAAGACCGGCGGCATCGAGACCGTCGAGGCCCCGATCCACGTTTCGAACGTCGCGCTCGTCGACCCCGAGTCGAAGAAGCCGACCCGCGTCGGTTTCCGCATCGAGACCGTGACGAAGGACGGCGTCGACAAGACCGTCCGCGTCCGTTACGCAAAGAAGTCAGGTAAGGACCTGTAATGACCGACACGGCTACGCAGGCTGGCAAAATCCAGCCGCGCCTGAAGACCAAGTACCGGGACGAGATCTCGAAGGCCCTCACCGAGGAGCACGGCTACACCAACGTGCACCAGGTTCCGGGTCTCGTGAAGATCGTCGTGAACATGGGTGTCGGCGAAGCCGCGCGCGATGGCAAGGTCATCGACGGCGCGATCGCCGATCTCACCAAGATCACCGGCCAGAAGCCGCAGGTCACGAAGGCTCGCAAGTCCATCGCGCAGTTCAAGCTGCGCGAGGGACAGCCCATCGGCGCCCACGTCACGCTTCGTGGCGACCGCATGTGGGAGTTCCTCGACCGCCTGCTCTCGCTCGCACTGCCCCGTATCCGCGACTTCCGCGGCCTCTCGGACAAGCAGTTCGACGGCACCGGCAACTACACCTTCGGTCTCACGGAGCAGTCGATGTTCCACGAGATCGACCAGGACAAGATCGACCGCGTCCGCGGCATGGACATCACTGTGGTGACCACCGCCAAGACGGACGAAGAGGGCCGCGCGCTGCTCAAGCAGCTCGGCTTCCCCTTCAAGTCGGCCGACGCGGCCAACTGAACCACGGATGCTGCGGGCGCACGCCCGCAGCATCCGACCCCGGTCCTCCGCATCCGCGGGAGACCGACACCACAGGTCATCGCTCGTGTAACGGGCGCTGAAACCTGGTGAACGTAAGGAAACACTCGTCATGACGATGACCGACCCGGTCGCTGACATGCTGACCCGTCTGCGGAACGCGAACTCCGCACACCACGACTCCGTGTCGATGCCCAACTCCAAGCTCAAGGCGAACATCGCCGAGATCTTGAAGAAGGAGGGCTACATCGCGGACTTCGAGCTGACTGACGCTCGCGTGGGCAAGACGCTCACGCTGCAGCTCAAGTTCGGCCCCAACCGCGAGCGTTCGATCGCTGGCATCAAGCGCGTCTCCAAGCCCGGCCTCCGCGTGTACGCGAAGTCGACGGAGCTCCCCAAGGTGCTCGGCGGCCTCGGCGTTGCCATCCTGTCCACCTCCAGCGGTCTGCTCACCGACCGCCAGGCCGAGAAGAAGGGCGTAGGCGGAGAAGTCCTCGCCTACGTGTGGTAGTTCCATGTCACGAATCGGACGACTTCCCATCGACATCCCCGCGGGCGTCGACGTCAAGATCGACGGCCAGGCCGTTTCGGTCAAGGGCCCGAAGGGCGAGCTCGCGCTCACCGTCGCCGCCCCCATCGAGGTCAAGCTCGAAGAGAACCAGGTTCTCGTCACCCGCCCCGACGACGAGCGCACCTCGCGTTCGCTGCACGGCCTCACGCGTACCCTCATCGCCAACCAGATCATCGGCGTGACGCAGGGCTACTCCAAGGGCCTCGAGATCGTCGGCACCGGTTACCGCGTCGCGCAGAAGGGCTCGTCGCTCGAGCTCGCGCTCGGTTTCTCGCACCCCGTCGTCGTCGACGCTCCCGCCGGCATCACGTTGACCGTCGAGGGCAACAACAAGATCACGGTCGCGGGCATCGACAAGCAGGCGGTCGGCGAGGTCGCCGCGAACATCCGCAAGATCAAGAAGCCCGAGCCGTACAAGGGCAAGGGCATCCGCTACGCCGGCGAGGTCGTGCGTCGCAAGGCCGGAAAGTCAGGTAAGTAATCATGGCTGTGAAGACCAAGACGGCTGCGCGTTCGCGCCGCCACACCCGCCTTCGCAAGAAGGTCGTCGGCACCGAGCTGCGTCCGCGCCTCGTCGTCACCCGTTCGGCACGTCACGTGTTCGTCCAGGTCGTCGACGACAGCAAGGGCCTGACCGTCGCCAGCGCCTCGACCATGGAGGCCGACCTCCGTGTGTTCGACGGTGACAAGACCGCCAAGGCCAAGAAGGTCGGCGAGCTCGTCGCAGAGCGTGCGAAGAAGGCCGGCATCGAGTCCGTCGTCTTCGACCGCGGCGGCAACAAGTACGCCGGTCGTGTCGCAGCGATCGCCGATGGAGCGCGAGAGGCAGGGCTCAACCTGTGAGCGAGAACACTACGAAGGAGACCGAGGTGACCGCAGAGGCACCCGTCGAGACGGCAGCAGCTTCGGAGCCGGCTCGGAACGAGCGCGACAACCGTCGCGGCGGCGGTCGAGACCGCAACCAGGGTGGCCGCGACCGCGGTGGCCGTGACGCCGAGAAGAGCCAGTTCCTCGAGCGCGTCGTGACCATCAACCGCGTGTCGAAGGTCGTCAAGGGCGGCCGTCGCTTCAGCTTCACGGCGCTCGTCGTCGTGGGCGACGGCAACGGACTCGTCGGCGTCGGCTACGGCAAGGCGCGCGAGGTCCCGACCGCGATCTCGAAGGGTGTCGAGGAGGCGAAGAAGAACTTCTTCCGCGTCCCTCGCATCGGAGCGACCATCCCGCACCCCGTCCAGGGTGAGGCTGCAGCCGGCGTTGTCCTGCTGCGCCCCGCTTCGGCCGGTACCGGTGTCATCGCCGGTGGTCCCGTGCGCGCGGTGCTCGAGTGCGCCGGCATCCACGACGTCCTGAGCAAGTCGCTCGGTTCGTCGAACACCATCAACATCGTGCACGCCACGGTCGCCGCCCTGCAGCAGCTCGAAGAGCCGCGTGCAGTCGCTGCCCGTCGTGGCCTGGCCTACGACGAGGTCGCTCCGGCCCGTCTGCTGCGTGCCGAGGCCCAGGCGGCAGAGTCCGCCGCAGCAGCGAAGGCAGGTGCCTGATGGCCAAGCAGCTGAAGGTGACCCAGATCAAGTCCAAGGTGAGCGAGAAGCAGTACCAGCGCGACACGCTGCGCAGCCTCGGACTCAAGCGCATCGGCCAGTCGGTCGTTCGCGAGGACAACTCGCAGAACCGCGGCTATGTGAACACCGTCGCGCACCTCGTGAAGGTTGAGGAGATTGACTAATGGCTGACGAGAAGAAGGACGTCGCCGCCGAAGCCCCCAAGAAGGCTCCGGCGAAGAAGACGGCCGACAAGCCCGCCGCCGCGAAGGCAGCCCCCAAGGCTGCTGCCGAGAAGAAGGCCCCCGCCAAGGCCGCAGCTGCGAAGGCCGACTCGGCCGACGCCGCCAAGGCTCCGGCGAAGAAGGCCCCCGCCAAGGCTGCGCCCGCCAAGTCGGCCGCCGCCAAGGCGGAGGTCGCGGAGAAGCGCGAGCAGGTGCTGAAGGTTCACCACCTCCGCCCCGCTCCCGGCTCCAAGAAGGACAAGACCCGCGTCGGACGCGGTGAGGGTTCGAAGGGCAAGACGGCAGGTCGCGGTACCAAGGGCTCGAAGGCTCGCAACAACATCCGCCCCGGGTTCGAGGGTGGCCAGCTTCCGTACCACATGCGTGCGCCGAAGCTCCGCGGCTTCAAGAACCCGTTCCGCGTCGAGTACCAGGTCGTGAACCTGGAGAAGCTCGCCGAGCTGTACCCGAAGGGCGGCGACGTCACGATCGCCGACCTCGTCGAGAAGGGCGCCGTTCGCAAGAACGAGCGCGTCAAGGTTCTCGGCAACGGTGACATCCAGGTGAAGCTCACCGTCGCGGTCGACAAGGTCTCCGGCTCGGCTGAGCAGAAGATCGTCGCCGCTGGCGGCTCGGTCAAGTAGACCGGTACAGCACCGATTGCACGAGCCAGTCGGGACCTCGCGTATGATTCACGGGGGTCTCGACTGGCTCGAGCCGCATATGGACTGACTCCACACGGAGCAACAGGAGGACGAGTGTTCAACGCCATCGGGCGGATCTTCCGCACGCCGGATCTTCGCCGCAAGCTCGGGTTCACGCTGGGCATCGTCGCCCTGTTCCGGCTGGGTTCGTTCATTCCCGCGCCGTTCGTGGACTTCGGCAACGTTCAGGCGTGTCTCGCCGCGAACCAGTCGGGTGCAGCGGGGCTCTACGACCTCGTGAACCTGTTCTCGGGCGGTGCGCTGCTGCAGCTCTCGATCTTCGCGCTGGGCATCATGCCCTACATCACGGCGTCGATCATCGTGCAGTTGCTGCGCGTCGTGATCCCTCACTTCGAGACGCTCTACAAAGAGGGCCAGGCCGGCCAGAGCCGCCTGACCCAGTACACCCGGTACCTCACGATCGCGCTCGGTGTGCTCCAGTCCACCACGCTGATCACGGTCGCCCGCTCCGGCGCGCTGTTCCCCTCGAGCGCCCCCGAGTGCTCGCAGCTCATCACGAACGACGCCTGGTACGCGATCCTGCTCATGGTCATCACCATGACCGCCGGCACCGGCCTCATCATGTGGATGGGTGAGCTCATCACCGAGCGCGGCATCGGCAACGGCATGTCGCTCCTCATCTTCACCTCGATCGCCGCGACCTTCCCCGGCTCGCTCTGGGCCATCGGCATCGCCCGCGGCTGGGACGTCTTCGCGATCGTGCTGGCGATCGGCCTCCTCGTCGTCGTCGCCGTGGTCTTCGTCGAGCAGTCGCAACGGCGGATCCCCGTGCAGTACGCCAAGCGCATGGTCGGTCGTCGAACGTACGGCGGCAACAACACGTACATCCCGATCAAGGTCAACATGGCCGGCGTCGTGCCCGTCATCTTCGCCTCGTCGCTGTTGTACCTGCCCGCCCTCATCGCGCAGTTCAACACCCCG
Source organism: Agromyces sp. Root1464 (assembly GCF_001427265.1). Classification (NCBI taxonomy): domain Bacteria; kingdom Bacillati; phylum Actinomycetota; class Actinomycetes; order Micrococcales; family Microbacteriaceae; genus Agromyces; species Agromyces sp. Root1464. Next base: position 1,429,013 of record NZ_LMFU01000002.1, on the reverse strand, counting down.
GCAGCCGGCGAGACGCCGCAGCCCTGGGTCGTCTGGATCACGAACAACCTGACGCAGGGCGGTCACCCGCTGTACATGCTCATGTACTTCCTGCTCATCGTCGGCTTCACGTACTTCTACGTCGCGATCACGTTCAACCCCGACGAGGTCTCCGAGAACATGAAGAAGTACGGCGGGTTCATCCCCGGCATCCGTGCCGGTCGTCCGACCGCCGAGTACCTCGACTACGTGCTCACCCGCATCACGCTGCCGGGCTCGTTCTACCTCGGCTTCATCGCCCTGATCCCGCTGATCGCGTTCGCGATGGTCGGCGCCGACCAGAACTTCCCCTTCGGCGGCGCTTCCATCCTGATCATCGTCGGCGTCGGCCTCGAGACGGTGAAGCAGATCGACGCCCAGCTCCAGCAGCGACACTACGAAGGACTCCTCCGATGACGCCGGCCGCCTCGAACGACACCGCTGCAAGCGGCTCTGCTCGCTTCCTGATCGTCGGACCCCAGGGCTCCGGCAAGGGAACGCAGGGTGTGCTCGTCGCGGACGCGTTCGGAGTGCCGCAGGTCGCCACCGGCGACATCTTCCGCGCGAACGTCGCGGGCGGCACCGAACTCGGCAAGCGAGTGCAGGCGATCATCGAGGCGGGCGACCTCGTGCCCGACGCGCTCACGAGCGAGCTCGTGCGCGATCGCCTCGAGCAGCCGGATGCCGCGCACGGCTTCCTCCTCGACGGATACCCGCGCAACCGTGGCCAGGTCGACGACCTCGACGCGTTCCTCACGGCTCGCGGCGAGGCGCTCGACGCGGTCATCGAGCTCGAGGTCCCGCGCGCGGAGAGCATCGCCCGTCTGCAGCAGCGCGCTGCAGACCAGGGACGCACCGACGACACCGAAGAGGTCATCGCGAACCGACTCGCGATCTACGAGCGGGAGACCGCTCCGATCCTCGATGTCTACCGCGCACGCGGCATCGTCGTGCGCATCGACGGCGTCGGTTCGCTCGACGAGGTGACCGAGCGCATCTTCTCGGCACTCGCTGCACGCGGCCTCGCGCCCAACGGCGTCTCGGCCTGAGCCCTCGGTGTTCCGTCGGTCGATCTACAAGTCGCCTGCAGAGCTCCGCTCGATGCGAGCGGCCGGTGAACTGACCGCTGCGGCACTCGCGGAGACGCGCAGGCTGCTGGCGCCCGGAGCGACACCGCTCGAGCTCGACGCCGCAGCCGAGCGCGTGATCCGCGGCGGCGGTGGGATTCCGAACTTCCAGTTGGTCCCCGGCTACCGACACACGTTGTGCGTCTCGGTCGACGACGACGTCGTGCACGGCATTCCCGGTGATCGTCCGTTCCGTGCCGGCGACATCGTCTCGGTCGACGGCGGGGCGGAGCTCGACGGCTGGAACGGAGACTCGGCGTTCACGGTCGTGCTGCCGGACGTTGCGCGACCCGACGTCGTCGCCTCCCGCGAAGAGCTCAGCCGCGTCACCGAGCAGGCTTTGTGGGTCGGCATCGCGGCACTCGCACGCGCATCCCACCTCAACGACGTCGGCGCCGAGATCGAGGACTTCGTTCGGGGCGAAGGCGCCTACGGCATCCTCACCGACTACGTCGGACACGGCATCGGGCGTTCGATGCACGAGGAGCCGCCCGTCTTCAACTATCGCGTGGATCGTCGGGGGCCCGCGGTCAAGCCGGGGCTCGTGGTGGCGATCGAGCCGATGATCGTCGCCGGTTCCATCGACACGTTCACACGCGACGACGACTGGACCGTGACGACCTCCGACGGTGCGGACGCCGCCCACTGGGAACATTCGGTCGCGGTGCACGCCGGCGGCATCTGGGTGCTGACGGCGCCCGACGGGGGCGCCGCAGGACTCGCGCCGTTCGGCATCCGTCCCGCGCCCATCGGCTGAGTCGTTCGCGAGTCCACTCCGAATCCGCAGGTCACGCCCGCCGTGGATCACCGTTGCATGTACGGAGTCCCTCCCGGTCGTCGCTCCCCGAAGACTAGGGTGAATGGAGAACGGATACTCACGACGGAGGCCGGGCGGATGATGGAGATCACGGGCATCGGGATCGGCCAGGGGGTGGCCATCGGTGCAGTCGTGCGCATGGCGGACCGTCTGCCCGAACCGGCCGACGTGCCGACATCGCTCGATCCCGAACGCGAGACCGAGCGCGCGACGAACGCGCTGTCCGCCGTCGCCGTCGATCTCACGCAGCGCGGAGCGGCAGCCGGCGGTGCGGCCAAGGACGTGCTCGAGGCGCAGGCCATGATGGCCGAAGACCCGAGTCTCTTCGATCTCGTGACCGTGAGGCTTGCGAACGGGGCGACGGCGGAGCGAGCGGTGTTCGAGGCGTTCGCCGCATTCCGCGGTCTGCTCGCCGACATGGGCGGGTACATGGGGGAGCGGGCCGCCGATCTCGACGACATCTCGCAGCGCGTCATCGCGGAGTTGATGCAGGTGCCGGCTCCGGGGGTCCCCGATCCCGGGCATCCGTTCGTGCTCGTCGCACACGATCTCGCTCCTGCCGACACGGCGGTGCTCGACCTCGACCTGGTGCTCGCCCTCGTGACCGTCGAAGGAGGACCGACGTCGCACACGGCCATCCTCGCTCGCGAGAAGTCCATCGTCGCCGTGGTCGGTGCGAGCGATGCCGCGCACCTCGTCGACGGCGACACCGTCGTCGTGGACGCCGCCCGTGACGTCGTCGTCGCCTCGCCCACCGACGAGGTGCTGGCGGCCGCGCAGGCCCGGATCGCCGAGCGCGCGAGCCGGGCCGCCGCGCCGCTGGCACCCGGTGCACTCGCCGACGGCACGCCGGTGCCGTTGCTCGCGAACCTCGGTTCCGTCGCGGGTGCCGCCGACGCCGTCCGACTCGGCGCAGAAGGGGTCGGGCTCTTCCGTACGGAGTTCCTGTTCCTCGATGCCGAGACCGCGCCGACCGCATCCCGCCAGCAGGCCGAGTACACGCGGCTGCTCGCGGCATTCCCTCGGCGGAAGGTGGTGGTCCGCGTGCTCGACGCGGGTGCGGACAAGCCGCTGGCCTTCGTCAACGATGCCCCCGAGTCGAACCCCGCCCTCGGGCTCCGCGGCATCCGTGCACTGAGGCGTGCCGAGCCGGTCCTGCGCGACCAGCTCACGGCGCTCGCCGCCGCCGCCGCCGCGACGGAGGCCGAGCTCTGGGTCATGGCGCCGATGATCGCGACGGTCGAGGAGACGCGGTACTTCACCGCCCTTGCGAAGGAGCTCGGCATTCGGGTCGCGGGGGTGATGGTCGAGACCCCGTCGGCCGCACTCATCGCTGACCGGATTCTCGCGGCGGCCGACTTCGCCTCGATCGGCACGAACGACCTCACCCAGTACACGATGGCCGCCGACCGCCTGCTCGGGACGGTCGCGGCGCTGCAGGACCCCTGGCACCCCGCGGTGCTCCGCTTGATCGCCGAAGTGGGAGCAGCGGGCGCGGCGCAGGGGAAGCCCGTCGGCATCTGCGGCGAGGCCGCGGCCGATCCGCTGCTGGCCGTCGTGCTCGTCGGCCTCGGCGCCACCAGCCTGTCGATGTCGCCCTCGGCGCTCGCCGACGTGCGGGCTTCGTTGTCCCGGTTCAACCTGAGCGAGGCGAAGACGCTCGCGCGGGCGGCTCTCGTCGCAGATGGGGCGCTCGAGGCGCGAGCAGCTGCGGCCTCTGCGGCCGCGGAGATCGTCTCGCGCGAGGCATCCGGCACCTAGCAGGTCGGGTCGCCGGCGCCCTTCGCGCACTCGACTGGCGAAAACGCTCGGAATCACCTAGAGTTGACCCTTGGTGTTCTGCACGCCTGCTTCGGCATGCCTGACGGCCCCTCTCCAGGGGAAATCGGCTCGGTGAGCAGAACCATCGCACGACCAGCATCCCAACTCCAAGCGATAGTGAGGCTATGGCCAAGAAAGACGGCGTCATCGAGATCGAAGGCTCGGTTGTCGAGGCCCTCCCGAACGCGATGTTCCGGGTGGAACTCACGAACGGACACAAGGTCCTCGCGCACATCTCAGGAAAGATGCGCCAGCACTACATCCGCATCCTCCCCGAGGACCGCGTGATCGTCGAGCTGAGCCCATACGACCTGACGCGCGGCCGCATCGTCTACCGCTACAAGTAACGGCTGCTCGGAAAGTAACGGCCCGCGACATCTCGCGGGTACGAGGACAGCGACACATCAAGGAACAATCGTGAAGGTCAACCCCAGCGTCAAGCCCATCTGCGACCACTGCAAGGTGATTCGCCGCCACGGCCGCGTCATGGTCATCTGCAAGTCGAACCCGCGCCACAAGCAGCGCCAGGGCTAGTCACCAGACGGCGGGGCGCACGCGCTCCGCATCCCCATAACTGAATACATCGGCAACGCCAGAACCGCAGACATCCACGGATGTCGCGGGGACACCTCGGGTCGGAGGCTCGGGCACCGGCGTTGCTCCACACCTCCACTTCGAAACAGGAGAAGCCACACATGGCACGTCTGGCAGGAGTCGACATCCCGCGCGAGAAGCGCGTGGAGATCGCACTGACTTACATTTACGGCGTCGGCCGCACGCGAGCGCTCACCACGCTCGCCGAGACCGGCATCGACGGAAACATCCGCGTGAAGGACCTCAGCGACGAGCAGCTCGTCGCGCTGCGCGACTACATCGAGGGCAACTTCAAGGTCGAGGGTGACCTCCGCCGCGAGGTCGCAGCAGACATCCGCCGCAAGGTCGAGATCGGCTCGTACGAGGGCATCCGCCACCGTCGCGGTCTCCCGGTCCGCGGCCAGCGCACCAAGACCAACGCTCGTACCCGCAAGGGCCCGAAGCGCACCGTTGCCGGCAAGAAGAAGCCCGGCCGCAAGTAACCGCTCGTCGCCAGATCTAGGAGATTTCACACATGGCAGCACCCAAGGCGGCTACTCGCAAGCCGCGCAAGAAGGAAAAGAAGAACATCGCCGTGGGCCAGGCCCACATCAAGTCGACGTTCAACAACACGATCGTCTCGATCACCGACACCAACGGTGCCGTGATCAGCTGGGCCTCCTCCGGTGGCGTCGGCTTCAAGGGCTCGCGCAAGTCGACCCCGTTCGCCGCACAGCTCGCCGCCGAGTCGGCCGCGCGCCAGGCGCAGGAGCACGGCATGAAGAAGGTCGACGTGTTCGTCAAGGGTCCCGGCTCCGGCCGCGAGACCGCGATCCGCTCGCTCCAGGCCGCGGGCCTCGAGGTCGGCAGCATCAACGACGTGACGCCCCAGGCTCACAACGGATGCCGCCCGCCCAAGCGTCGCCGCGTCTGATTCCCTCCCGGTGATCGAGGAGCAGTCCGGCTCAGCCGGGCTCTCCTCGATCGCCGGGACATCCGTTCTCTCACACAACTCAAGATCCTCGTACTCGCAGGTGTCATATAGCGGACACCCTGCCGAAAGGAATCAACAGTGCTGATCGCACAGCGCCCGACGCTCACCGAAGAGAACATCTCGGAGTTCCGTTCGCGTTTCGTGATCGAGCCCCTCGAGCCGGGCTTCGGTTACACCCTGGGCAACTCGCTCCGTCGCACCCTCCTCTCCTCGATCCCCGGCGCAGCCGTGACGAGCATCCGCATCGACGGCGTGCTCCACGAGTTCTCGACCGTTCCGGGCGTGAAGGAGGATGTCACCGAGATCATCCTCAACATCAAGAACCTGGTCGTCTCCAGCGAGCACGACGAGCCGATCACCGCGTACCTGCGCAAGCAGGGTGCCGGTGAGGTCACCGCAGCCGACATCTCCGCTCCGGCGGGCGTCGAGGTGCACAACCCCGAGCTGGTCATCGCGACGCTCAACGACTCGGCGAAGTTCGAGCTCGAGCTCACGATCGAGCGCGGCCGCGGCTACGTCTCGGCCAGCCAGAACCGCAACGAGTACTCCGAAGCCGGCCAGATCCCGGTCGACTCGATCTACTCGCCGGTCCTGAAGGTCACCTACCGCGTCGAGGCCACCCGCGCCGGCGAGCGCACCGACTTCGACCGCCTCGTGGTCGACGTCGAGTCGAAGCCGGCCATCACGCCGCGCGACGCGATCGCCTCGGCGGGACGCACGCTCACCGAGCTGTTCGGTCTCGCCCGCGAGCTGAACACCGCTGCCGAGGGCATCGAGATCGGCCCCGCGCCGGTCGACGCCGTGCTCTCGAGCGAACTCTCGATCCCGATCGAAGACCTCGACCTCTCGGTGCGCAGCTACAACTGCCTGAAGCGCGAGGGCATCAACACGGTGTCCGAGCTCGTCGCCCTGTCGGAGTCGCAGCTCATGAACATCCGCAACTTCGGCCAGAAGTCGGTGGATGAGGTCAAGGACAAGCTCACCGAAATGGGCCTGTCGCTGAAGGACTCCGTCCCCGGATTCGACGGGGCCCACTTCTACACGGGCTTCGACGACGAGAACTAGGCAGACCTCGCGGTCGCCCACCAACCCCCACCTACTGGAGAGAACGAACCATGCCGAAGCCCACGAAGGGCCCCCGCCTCGGAGGCGGCCCCGCCCACGAGCGGTTGATGCTCGCGAACCTCGCTGCAGCGCTGTTCACGCACAAGCGCATCACCACCACCGAGACGAAGGCCAAGCGCCTCCGCCCGCTGGCCGAGCGTCTCGTGACGTTCGGCAAGCGCGGCGACCTGCACGCGCGCCGTCGCGTGCTCGCCGTCATCGGCGACAAGACCGTCGTGCACGAGCTGTTCACGGTCATCGCCCCCCAGGTCGCCGACCGTGAGGGCGGCTACACCCGCATCACGAAGATCGGCAACCGCAAGGGCGACAACGCGCCCATGGCGGTCATCGAGCTCGTGCTCGAGCCCGTGACCCCGAAGAAGCGCGCCGCGAAGCCGGCCGCCGCCGAGGCGCCCGTCGCCGAGGAGGCTCCGGCCGAGGTCGTCGAGGAGACGACCGAGGTCGAGGCGACCGACGCAGCCGCAGAGGAGACGACCGAGGTCGTCGCCGACGAGGCCGAGGCCGCAGAGGCCAAGTAGTCTCTCGCTTCATCACGAAGGGCCCCGGTGCGAGCACCGGGGCCCTTCGTCGTCCCCGCAGCGAGGTCGCCGTCTAGTCTTGAGCGGTGACCGAGCACGAACTCTCGCCCCTCTCCGAGCGCGTCTCGCCCCCCGACTCGCTCCCGAGCCTCGCGCATCCCGACGTCACCGCCTGGCGCCCCGTGGGCGACGACGACCTCGACCTGATCGAGGCACTCGAGGCGGCCATGGCGGCCGTCGATCATCCCGAGTACGCCGTGCCGCGGGACGAGCTCGCCGATGATCTCGGGATGTCGTTCGTCGACCGTGAGCGCGACACGATCGTCGCCCTCGATGCCGGTGGTCGCGCAGTGGCGTGGGGCGCGGCCTACCACCCGCCCGGCCGCGACACGCTCGTGCGCTCGATCCTCGTCGGCGGGGTGCACCCCGAGCTGCGCGGCCGCGGCATCGGCCGCGTGCTCATGGCGTGGCTCCGTGCTCGGGGCGAACAGCAGCTCGCCGCGTCCGCGCTCCGGCTCCCCGGGTGGATCATGGCCTTCTCCGACGACCGTGCCCGCGGGGCCGGACCGTTGTTCGAGTCGGCGGGCTTCGCCCCGGCTCGGTACTTCGCCGGGCTGCGGCGCGATCTCGTTGAACCGCTCGCCGCCGTCCGCGCCGGCGAGGGGATCCGCGTCGAGGTGCTGCGACCGGAACGCGTTGACGAGGTGAGGGCGGCGCGCAACGACGCCTTCCGCGATCACTGGGGCAGCCAGCCGAGATCCGAGGAGGAATGGCGCGTGTTCGCCTCGAGCGCCGTGTTCCGCGCGGACCTCTCCGTCATCGCCGTCGACGAGGCGAGCGATCGCGTGGTGGGGTTCGTGCTGGCCGAGGTGAACGAAGCCGACTGGGCTGGACAGGGGTTCTCGAGCGTGCACGTTCCGCTCGTCGGCGTGGTGCGCGGCCATCGCGGGCGCGGCGTCGCCAAGGCGCTCCTGGCGGCACATCTCGTTGCCGCACGTGCCGCACGGATCGAGTACTCGACGCTCGAGGTCGATGCCGCGAGCCCGACCGGCGCATTCGCGCTGTACGAGCGCATGGGATTCCGTGCGGCGACCACCGAGACCAGTTACACGATCGTCGTCTGACACCACCGAAGACGATCGCGGATGCCGCGGCGCGAGTGCCGCGAACACGCCGTTCCTGCGTTTCGGGGCTGATGACGATGTGCCAGAATCTGTTCTCGGTACCGCCGTCAACGGTGCTCGCAGAGGAGCAGCGTGGCCGCCGTTCGCATCCCGGTCGACCGGGATCTCTCGATCGATTTCGCCCGTGCCTTCTGTCTGCCGATCGTGGTGCTGCTGCATGCCCTGCAGATGGGCATCGGCGGGGATCCGCTGCGCGCGTTCAACGCGCTCGACGGTTTCGAACCGCTCGCCTGGGCGACCTGGCCGCTCATGATCATGCCCGTGTTCTTCATCTGCGGAGGCTTCGCCTCGATCACGCAGTGGCGGCGGTTGCGCGGACACGGCGAGACCGTCGCCCACTACGTCCGGATCCGCGCCATCCGCTTGGCGCAGCCCGTGGTGGGGGTCGTCGCGGCCGTCGGAGCGGTGCTCTCGGTCATGTTCCTCGCGGGCGTCGACGAGGAGTTCCTCCGAACGTTCGCGGTGCGGCTCGCCGAACCGCTCTGGTTCATTCCCGTCTACCTGATCTGCACGGCATTCGTGCCGATGATGTCGTGGCTGCATCGCCACGCTCCATGGCCGGCCTACCTCGGGCTCGTGGGGGCGGTCGTCGTCGTCGACGTGCTCACGCGCGGGTTCGACGTGCCGGTCGGCGCCCTCAACTGGATCTTCGTGTGGCTGTTCGCCCAGCAGCTCGGATTCGGCCTCCGCGACGGCTGGTTCGCCCGTCGCTCGCGACTGGTGCTCCTCGCCGTCGCCGCCGGGGCGTACGTCGTCATCGGGGTGCTCGTGACCTGGTTCGGGTACTCGCACGACATGCTCGACAACCTCAATCCGCCGACTTTGGCGATCCTCGCCCTCGCGCTCGGGCAGGCCTGCCTGTTCGCGCTCGCCCAGCCCCTCATCCGGCGCATGATGCAGTGGCGGCCGATGCTGGGCGCGGTCTTCGTCTTCGGCGTCTACGGCATGGTCATCTATCTCTGGCACACGTTCGCGATGGCTGTCGTGACGGCCCTGCACCTCGCGTTCGGGCTGCCGTTCCCGCCGGTGCTGTCGCCGGCGTGGTGGGCGACGCGTCCGCTCTGGATCGCCGCCATCGCCGTCGTGATCGCCGGATGCTGCATGATCGTGCCGCGCGTCGAGTCGCGGTGGCCGAAGCCGATCGACCGGCGAACCCCGCTCGCTGCGGTCCTGTTGTGGAGTGCGTGCGCGGTGGCCGGCGTCGGGGTGCTGCTCGTGCTCGGCTACCTCCCGTGGCAGAACGGACTGCTGGGGTGGGCGCTCGTGACCGTCGCGGTGGTCGCGCTCATCGTGGGCGGCCCCGGATCGCGCGTGCAGAACACCGTCACGGCGCCCGAGGTGCGGAGCCCGGCGTCGTCCACCGTCGCGCGCTCGTAGGCTTGAGGGCATGGTCGCCCCCGAACCCGTCGCATCGCCAGGCCCCGGTCCCCGCCCGGAGCCAGGCGCCGGCGCGTCCGGCGACGGTGCCTCCGACGCCGAGCAGGTCCGCCTGCGGCTCGCGATCGCGTACGACGGCACGGACTTCAACGGATGGAGCCGTCAGCCCGGGCTGCGCACGGTCCAGGGGGTCGTCGAAGAGGCCTTGGGGGTGCTCTTCCGGCGCACGGGCACGTCGCCGCGACTGACGGTCGCCGGGCGCACCGATGCCGGCGTGCACGCCGTCGGACAGGTGGCCCACTTCGACGTTCCGCCGGCGGCACTGGCGTCGGTGACGCGGCCGCGCCGTGGGCACGACTCCGGGCCGGATGACGCGGAGCCCCCCGGAGTGCTGCTCCGCCGGCTCACCGGAATCATCGGGGCATCCGATTCCGATGTCGTGGTGACGGCGGCCTCGCTCGCGCCCGACGGGTTCGACGCGCGCTTCTCCGCCATCTGGCGCCGCTACGAGTACCGCATCGCGGACTCCGCCGCCGCGCGCGATCCACTGGATCGGCACCGTACCGTCTGGCGTCCGCGCGGACTCGACACGGAGCGAATGGATGCCGCAGCGCACACCCTGCTCGGCCTGCACGACTTCGCCGCGTTCTGCAAGCCGCGGGCCGGTGCCACGACCATCCGCACCCTGGAGTCCTTCCGATGGCGACGCGACGCCGATGGCGTGCTCGTGGCATCGCTGCAAGCCGACGCCTTCTGCCATTCGATGGTTCGCGCGCTGATCGGAGCCGCGGTCGCGGTCGGCGAGGGCCGCCTCGACGTCGATGCTCCCGCCGAGCTGCTGCGCGCCGGGGAGCGGACGAACGCGTTCATGGTCATGCCGGCGAAGGGGCTCGTGCTCACCGAGGTCGGCTACCCCGATGATCACGAACTCGAGATCCGGGCGGCGCAGACGCGAGCGCGGCGCCGACTCCACGTCCAGGTCGACGATGAGGCGGATGCGGGGGGGGTGAGGCGGCGTCGATTGGACGCGTGCCCCTCGAGCCGCTAAGCTTGCCCTTTGGTGCCGTCCTCTGCGGCGGCATCCGAAGTTGAGCCCTCCACCAGGGCGTTCGAACGCATCGCGGTCGAACACCCACCGGAGTGGGATTCACGAACCCCTCACTCGATCAGAAAGCAGTAGTTCCGTGACGCGCACGTTCACTCCCAAGCCGTCCGACATCCAGCACGACTGGGTCGTCATCGACGCAACCGATATCGTTCTCGGTCGCCTCGCGAGCCACACCGCAGCCCTGCTGCGCGGCAAGCACAAGGCGATCTTCGCGAACCACGTCGACACCGGTGACTTCGTCATCATCGTCAACGCCGACAAGGTGGCCCTCACCGGCCAGAAGCTCGAGCAGAAGAAGGCCTACCGCCACTCGGGCTACCCGGGCGGTCTCACGGCCGTCAGCTACGCCGAGCTCCTCGAGAAGAACCCCGTCCGCGCCGTCGAGAAGGCGATCCGCGGCATGCTCCCGAAGAACTCGCTCGGTCGGGCCCAGCTCAAGAAGCTGAAGGTCTACACCGGCCCGGAGCACCCGCACGCGGCTCAGCAGCCGAAGCCGTACACCCTCACCCAGGTCGCCCAGTAATTCCGGCACCCTCGACGTTCTCGAAATAAGGATTCACACCACCATGGCGAAGATCGCAGACCAGATCGAAGCGGCTCCCGAGAGCTACACCACCGAGAGTGCCCCCGAGGCAGCTCCCACCGCCCCCCGGGCCGTGCTCAACGTGTCGGGCGCGGCCGTCGGCCGTCGCAAGCAGGCGATCGCCCGCGCGCGCCTCGTTCCCGGCGCCGGCAACATCACCGTCAACGGCCGCGAGTTCGCGGCCTACTTCCCCAACAAGCTGCACCAGCAGCTCATCACCGACCCGTTCACGGTGCTCGAGCTCATCGGCTCGTACGACGTGGTCGCGAAGATCACGGGTGGCGGCCCCTCGGGCCAGGCAGGCGCGCTGCGTCTCGCCATCGCCCGTGCACTGAACGAGATCGACCGCGAGAACAACCGCGCGACGCTCAAGAAGTCGGGCTTCCTCACGCGTGACGCTCGCGTCATCGAGCGCAAGAAGGCCGGTCTCAAGAAGGCCCGCAAGGCGCCGCAGTTCTCGAAGCGCTGATCCCAGCGTCCGGTTCTCCGTACATGCCTCGGCTTTTCGGAACCGACGGGGTCCGGGGCCTGGCCAACCGTGAACTCACGGCTGACCTGGCCCTGGGCCTCGCCCAGGCGGCTGCCGCCGTCCTCACCCAAGGGCGCCACGCCGACGAGCTTCGCGCCGCCGGCCGGCGTCCGGTCGCCGTCGTGGCACGCGATCCGCGTGTCTCCGGCGAGTTCCTCACGGCCGCCGTGTCGGCCGGACTCGCGAGCTCCGGTGTCGACGTGCTCGACGCCGGGGTCATCCCGACCCCCGCGACGGCGTTCCTCATCGACTCGATCCGCGCCGACTTCGGCGTGATGATCTCGGCGTCGCACAACCCTGCGCCCGACAACGGCATCAAGTTCTTCTCCTACGGCGGCACGAAGCTTCCCGATGAGGTCGAAGACCGCATCGAGTCGTTCCTCGGCAAGCAGAAGCTCGCTCCCGTCGGCGACGGCGTCGGTCGCATCCGTCGGTTCGCCGATGCCGAGGACCGCTACGTCGTGCACCTGCTCGGTACGCTGCCGCACCGCCTCGACGGCCTCAAGGTCGTGCTCGACTGCGCCCACGGCGCGGCCGCGGGCGTCTCGCCCGAGACGTTCAAGGACGCGGGCGCCGAGGTCATCGTCATCGGGGCCGACCCCGACGGCATGAACATCAACGACGGCGTCGGCTCGACGCACCTCGAGCAGCTGCAGGCCGCCGTCATCGAGCACGGCGCCGACCTCGGCATCGCCCACGACGGCGACGCCGATCGCTGCCTCGCGGTGGACGCCGACGGCAACATCATCGACGGCGACCGGATCATGGCGATCCTCGCCGTCTCGATGAAGGAGCGCGGCACGCTCACCGACGACACGCTCGTCGTGACGGTCATGTCGAACCTCGGCCTGCGACGTGCGATGGCCGAGCACGGCATCCGCGTCGTCGAGACCAAGGTCGGCGACCGCTACGTGCTCGAAGCGCTCGCGGCCGAAGGCCTCGCGCTCGGCGGCGAGCAGTCGGGCCACGTCATCATGAGCGAGTTCGCCACGACCGGCGACGGAGTGCTGACGGGCCTGCACCTCGCGGCCGAGATGGCGCGCACGGGCAAGTCGATCGCCGAGCTCGCCTCGGTCATGACGGTGTACCCGCAGGTGCTCGTGAACGTTCGCGGGGTCGACCACCACGCCCTGGGCGCCGACGCGGAGATCGCCGCCGCGGTGGCCGCCGTCGAGGCCGAGCTCGGAGACAGCGGCCGAGTGCTGCTGCGCCCCTCGGGCACCGAGCCGATGGTTCGCGTCATGGTCGAGGCCGCCGACCAGGAGGCCGCCGAGCGGCACGCCGAGTCCCTCGCCGCCGTGGTGCGCGAGCGACTCTCCATCGCCTGATCCGACGCATCCCTCCGGGCGCCTCGCGCTCGGAGGGATGCGCTCGTTCAGAGCTTGCGGAGCAGCACGCTCGAGACCGTGTGGTCGGAGCCCTTCCGGAGCACGAGCGACGCGCGTGAACGCGTCGGACGGATGTTCTGCAGCAGGTTCGGCTCGTTGATCGAGTGCCAGATCTCGCGCGACCTCGCCCGCGCCTCGGCCTCGGTGAGGCTCGCGAATCTGTGGAAGTACGAGCGCGGGTTCGCGAACGCGCCCCGCTGCAGCTTCAGGAAGCGCTCCTCGTACCACCGGGCGATGTCGCTCGTGCGGGCGTCGACGTAGATCGTGAAGTCGAAGAGGTCGCTGACCGCGAGACGGTGGCCGGGGCCGGGAGGCTGCAGCACGTTCAGGCCCTCGACGATGAGCACGTCGGGCCGGCGCACGGTGATCTGCGCATCCTTCACGATGTCGTAGGCGAGATGCGAGTAGAACGGTGCGCGCACCTCGGCGGCGCCCGCCTTGACCTCGCTCACGAAGCGCAGGAGCGCCCGACGGTCGTAGGACTCGGGGAAGCCCTTGCGCGCCATGAGCCCTCGGCGCTCGAGCTCGGCGTTGGGGAAGAGGAATCCGTCGGTCGTGATGAGCTCGACGCGAGGCGTGTGCTCCCAGCGGGCGAGCAGCTCGCGCAGCAGCCGCGCGATGGTCGACTTGCCGACCGCGACGGAGCCGGCGACGCCGATCACGAAGGGCGTCGACTCGAAGCGCTCTCGGAGGAACTCGCTCGTGACCTTGTGCAGCGACTTCGTTCCGCCGACGTAGAGGTTCAGCAGTCGGCTGAGCGGCAGGTAGACCTCGGCGACCTCGCGCGGATCGAGCGGCTCGCCGAGCCCGCGCAATTGCACGATCTCGGTCTCCCGCAGGGGAGCGGGCATCGACGGCGCGAGCGCGGCCCAATCGGCACGATCGAGCTCGATGAAGGGAGAGATCTGCGCCGCGTGCGACGACGGACTCTGCGGATCGGGCACCGTGCCAGTGTAGTCAGGCGGAGCGGGCACCCAGCAGCGCGCCAGTAGAATCGCCTCCATGTGTGGAATCGTCGGATACGTCGGAGAGCGCAACAGCCTCGACGTCCTTATGGGAGGCCTTCGTCGCCTCGAGTACCGTGGCTACGACTCGGCAGGAGTGGCGATCGTCGATGACGACGGCGTCATGGAGACCGCCAAGCGAGCCGGCAAGCTCAAGGTGCTCGCCGACGAACTCGAGGCGAACCCCCTGCACCGGGGCGGCACCGGCATCGGCCACACGCGTTGGGCGACGCATGGCGGCCCGACCGACGGCAACGCCCACCCGCACCTCGGAGACGAGGGCCGGCTCGCGCTCATCCACAACGGCATCATCGAGAACTTCTCCGAGCTGAAGGCCGAACTCCTCGCCGAGGGGCACACCTTCGAGAGCGAGACCGACACCGAGGTCGCCGCGGTGCTCCTCGGCCGCGAGTACCAGTCGACCGGCGACCTGCGTGCCGCCTTCCGCAACACCGTCTCGCGCCTCGACGGCGCCTTCACGCTGCTCGCGGTGCACCGCTCGGAGCCGGGCGTGGTCGTCGGCGCGCGCCGCAACTCGCCGCTCGTGATCGGTCTCGGCGACGGCGAGAACTTCCTGGGGTCGGATGTCGCGGCGTTCGTCGAGTACACGAAGCGCGCCCTGGCGATCGGCCAGGACCAGATCGTGGCGATCACCGCGGACGAGGTCGTCGTCACCGACTTCGACGGGCAGCCCGTCGAGGTCGAGCCGTTCGACGTGGCCTGGGACGCCTCGGCCGCCGAGAAGGGCGGCTGGTCGTCGTTCATGCGCAAGGAGGTCTCGGAGCAGCCCGAGGCCGTCGCGAAGACCCTGCTCGGCCGGGTCGTCGACGACCAGGTGGTGATCCCCGAACTCGAGTCGTTCGGCGATGACGAGCTCCGCGGCATCCGTCGCGTCACGGTCATCGCGTGCGGCACCGCCTCCTACGCCGGCATGGTCGCGAAGTACGCGATCGAGCAGTGGGCACGAGTGCCGGTCGAGATCGAGCTCAGCCACGAGTTCCGCTATCGCGAGCCGGTGCTCGACGACCACACGCTCGTCGTCTCGATCAGCCAGTCCGGCGAGACCATGGACACGCTCATGGCCGTGAAGTACGCCCGCGAGCAGGGCGCCCGCACGATCTCGATCTGCAACACGCAGGGCGCCACGATTCCGCGCGAGTCCGACGCCGTCGTCTACACGCACGCCGGCCCCGAGGTCGCAGTGGCCTCGACGAAGGCGTTCGTCGCGCAGATCGCCGCGCTCTACCTCTTCGGGCTGCACCTCGCGCGCGTGCGCGGCACGCTGTCGGCCGAGGAGATCGCCGTCCAGCTCCACGAGCTCCAGGCGGTGCCCGAGAAGCTCGAACTCGTGCTCGCCGAATCCGAGAAGGTCGCGCAGCTCGCGCACTGGATGGCGGACACCCGTTCGGTGCTCTTCCTCGGTCGCCATGTCGGCTACCCGATCGCGCTCGAGGGTGCGCTGAAGCTCAAGGAGCTCGCGTACATCCACGCGGAGGGCTTCGCCGCGGGCGAGCTCAAGCACGGTCCGATCGCCCTCATCGAGCCGGGCCAGCCTGTCTTCGTGGTCGTCCCGAGCCCGCGCGGCTCGGCGACGCTGCACCCGAAGGTCGTCTCGAACATCCAGGAGATCCGCGCTCGCGGCGCGCGGGTCATCGCGATCGCCGAGGCAGGTGACGCCGCGGTGCTGCCGTTCGCCGACGAGGTGCTGCGCATCCCGCTCGCGGCGCCGCTCTTCGAGCCGCTGCTCGCCGTGGTGCCGCTGCAGATCTTCGCGATGGAGCTCTCGCAGGCGAAGGGCCTCGACGTCGACCAGCCGCGCAACCTCGCGAAGTCGGTCACGGTCGAGTGAGCGTGCGGGTGCGGGAGACGGCGCCGTGATCGCGGGAATCGGCATCGATGTCGTCGACATCGCCCGGTTCGAGCGGTCGCTGGCCCGGACTCCCGCACTCCGCGAACGCCTGTTCGCTGAGAGCGAACGCGACCGCCCGGCCCGGTCGCTCGCCGCCCGGTTCGCGGCGAAGGAGGCGCTCATCAAGGCGCTCGGCGGCAACCCCGTCATCAGGTGGCACGACATGCGCGTCGTGCAAGACGTGCACGGCAACCCCGACTTCGAGCTGTCGGGCGCGATCGCCGAGCTCACCCGCAGCCTCGGCATCGATCGGGTGCATCTCACGATGAGCCACGACGCGGGCATCGCGAGCGCCTTCGTCGTGCTCGAGACCGGCACGGGGAGCGCATCGTGACCGCGGCGCCGCACTCAGCGGCTCCGGATGCCGCGGCGTCGCCGTTCCGCGAAGCGGTCGTCGATCTCGATGCCGTGCGCGAGAACATCCGCATGCTCGCCGCGGCCGTGGCACCCGCGCGCACGATGGCCGTGGTCAAGGCGAACGCCTACGGACACGGCGCCGTGCCGGTGGCCCGAGCCGCGCTCGAGGGCGGGGCCGAGTGGCTCGGCGTCGCCGACATCGCCGAGGCGCACGCGCTCCGCGATGCTGACATCGGTGCGCCGGTCCTCGCGTGGCTCCACGACCCGGGCGCCGACTTCGGTCCCGCGATCGCGCGCGACATCGACCTCGGCGTCTCCTCGCTCGGCCAGCTCGAGGCGATCGCCGACGCCGCGGCATCCGTCGGTCGAACCGCCAGGGTGCACCTGAAGCTCGACACCGGACTCAGCCGCAGCGGCGTGGCACCCGAGCACTGGGCGGGCACCGTCGCGCGCGCGGCCGAGCTCGAGGTCGCGGAACACGTGCTCGTGCGCGGTGTGTTCAGTCACCTCGCGAACACCTCGCCCGACGAGGACGCCGCGCAGCTCGCGGCGTTCGAGCACGGGGTCGAGCAGGCGCGCGCCGCCGGGCTCCGACCCGAGCTGCGGCACCTCGCCTCGACGGCAGGGGCGCTGCGCCTGCCCGCTACACGTCTCGACCTCGTGCGCATCGGCATCGGCGCGTACGGCATCCCCCCGTTCTGCGACGGCACGACCGCCGCGGAGCTCGGCCTCCGCCCGGCGATGACCCTGCGGGCGCGAGTCGCCGCGGTGCGACGCGTCGAGCCCGGCACCGGCGTCTCCTACGGGCACACCTGGCGCGCCGATCGCCCGACGAACCTCGCGCTCGTGCCGCTCGGCTACGCCGACGGCATCCCGCGCCAGGCCTCGAGCCGAGCCGAGGTCTGGATCGCGGGTGCCCGGCGCCCGGTCGTCGGCCGGATCGCGATGGACCAGTTCGTGGTCGACGTCGGCGATGATCACGTCGCGACGGGCGACGAAGTCGTGCTGTTCGGCGACCCGCGAACGGGAGCGCCGTCGGCCGACGACTGGGGCGACGCCGCCGACACCATCGGCTACGAGATCGTCACCCGCATCGGCCCGCGCGTGCCCCGCCGCTACCTCGGCGAGGCCTGATGCGGTTCGAGGCGTCCGACACAGAGGCCATGGAGGCCTTCGGTCGCGAACTCGGCGGCGTGCTGCGGGCCGGCGACGTCGTCGTGCTCACCGGCCCGCTCGGCGCGGGCAAGACCACGCTCACCCGTGGCATCGGCGCCGGACTCGGCATACGCGGGCCGGTGCAGAGCCCGACGTTCGTGCTCGCGCGCACGCACCCGAGTCTCGTCGGCGGTGCTCCGCTCGTGCACGTCGACGCGTACCGGCTCGGCAGCGCGGCCCTGCTCGAGGACCTCGACCTCGACTTCGACCACTCGGTCGTCGTCGTGGAGTGGGGCGCCGGTCTCGTGGAGGACATGACCGACTCCTGGCTCGAGATCGTCATCGAGCGACCGACGGGAGCGAGCGTCGTCGATCCGCCAACGGATGTCGCGGGCAGCGCGTCCATCGACGGCGACGGCGACGTCGACGCCGACGACCGCGTCGGCCTCGAGCCGGCACTCGACGCCGACGAACCCCGCATCGTCACCGCGACCGGACACGGCCCCCGCTGGGCGGACACCCCGTACGCTCCGCCCGCGTAGGCTTGAGGGCATGCTTCTCGCGATCGACACCTCGACGGGCACGAGTGTCGCCGTCGTCGATCGCGATCCGGCCACGGGCGAACTGCGCCGCCTCGCCGAGACCGGCACCGACGACACGATGCGGCACGCCGAAGTGATCGGCGGGTTCATCAGGGATGCGCTCGCGGCATCCGGCATCGATCGCCGTGAGCTGTCAGGCGTCGCCGCGGGCATGGGGCCGGGGCCGTTCACGGGCCTTCGCGTCGGCATCGCGGCCGCCCACGCCTTCGCCCTCGGCATCGACCGGCCCTTCGTGCCCGTGGTCAGCCACGATGCGATCGCCTGGAGCAGGTACTCGTCCGGCGACGCCGGACCGCTGCAGGTCGTCACCGACGCGCGTCGACGCGAGTTCGCCGTCTCCGAGTACGACGGACTCGACGGCGACGGGCTGCCCGTGCGCATCGCCGGCCCCGGGCTCGTGCCGCGCGGCGAGGTGCCCGCGGCACGCGGCATCCGCTTCGACGCGACGATCGTGTCGGCAGGCGCCATCGGCATGCTCGCCGAGCTCGCATACGCGGCGCGGCGACTGCCGCTCACGACCGATGCGCCGATCTACCTGCGCGCGCCCGACGTGACGCCATCGGCCGGCAAGAAGGTGCTGCGATGAGCGTGTTCATGCGGCGTGCGAAGGTCGGCGACCTCGACCGCATCATGGTGCTCGAGCGCGAGACCTTCGAAGACGATGCGTGGCCCGAAGACGCGATGCGCCGCGAGCTCGAGAGCCCCCATGCGTTCTACCTCATCGCGGTCGATGACGAGGCCGACGACGAGTCGGCCCGGCTGCTCGGCTACGCCGGCCTCCTCGCGCCCAAGGGCGGCGGACAGGGCGACATCCAGACGATCGCGGTCGCGCCGGCGATCCGCGGCATCGGGCTCGGACGCGGGCTCATGCATGCGCTGATCACCGAGGCCCGCCGCAGGCACGTCGCCGAGATCTTCCTCGAGGTGCGCGCCGACAATCCCATCGCCCGCGCACTCTACGAGTCGCTCGGCTTCGAGGAGATCGGCATCCGTCGTCGCTACTACCGCGGCGGCATCGACGCCGTGCACATGCGACTCACGGTGCCGCCGGCGGTGGCCCGGCCCGCCGGGGCCGGCGCAGCAGGCGCGACGGGCGCGGCATCCGCCGAGCGGGTCGCGCTCGACTCGCGAGACACGGAGTCGAAGCGATGAACCGCGAGGCGCCGCTGATCCTCGGCATCGAGACCTCGTGCGACGAGACCGGCGTCGGCATCGTCCGCGGCACGACGCTGCTCGCCAACACGATCGCCTCCTCGATGGACGAGCACGCACGCTACGGCGGCATCGTCCCCGAGGTCGCCGCGCGGGCCCACCTCGAAGCGCTCGGCCCGACGATCCGCGCGGCGCTCGCCGAGGCATCCGTTTCCCTCGACGAGCTCGACGCCGTGGCGGTGACGAGCGGCCCGGGCCTCTCCGGCGCGCTCATGGTGGGCGTCGGCGCCGCGAAGGCCCTCGCGCTCTCGCTCGACGTGCCGATCTACGCGGTGAACCACCTCGTCGGCCACGTCGGCGCCGACCTGCTCGACACCGCCGCGCCGCTCGAGACGCCGACGGTGGCGCTGCTCGTCTCCGGCGGGCACACCTCGCTGCTGCTCGTGCGCGATCTCGTCTCCGACGTCGAGCTGCTCGGAGAGACGATCGACGACGCGGCCGGCGAGGCCTTCGACAAGGTCGCCCGGCTCCTCGGGCTGCGCTACCCGGGCGGCCCCGAGATCGACCGGGCCGCGATCGGCGGCGATCCGCGTGCCATCCGCTTCCCGCGTGGACTCACGCAGCCGAAGGACCTCGCGGCCCACCGCTACGACTTCAGCTTCTCCGGCCTGAAGACGTCCGTCGCGCGCTGGGTCGAACAGCGTGAGGCGGCCGGTGAACCCGTGCCGCTCGCCGACGTCGCGGCGAGCTTCCGCGAGGCGGTCGTCGACGTGCTCGTCTCCAAGGCGATCGCCGCATGCACCGAGCTCGGCGTTCCGCGCCTCCTGCTCGGCGGCGGCGTGATCGCCAATGCGCGCCTCCGCGAGGTGGCGATCGAGCGAGCGGATGCCGCGGGCATCGCCCTCCGCATTCCGCCGCTGTCGCTCTGCACCGACAACGGCGCGATGATCGCGGCCCTCGGCGCGCAGCTCGTCATGGCGGGACATCCGCCGTCGACGCTCGATTTCGGAGCCGACTCGACCCTGCCGGCCACCGAGATCCAGATGGCGGCAGGTACCGCGTAGTCCGTGCGCCCGCGCGCGCGGCGCGATAGTGTGTGCGGGAGACCGGATGCCGCCGTCGCTGACGGCGCCCGACTGCGCCTGCCACTGTGGCGGGAACGCATTCGTCCACATCGAGGGGAACCCACACCGTGACCGATCCGAACCTTCCTGAGCAGCCCGCCGTTCCGCCGGTCCCGCCCGTGCCGCCGGCTTCTGCGCCGGTCCCGCCGGCCGCACCGGCCGCACCCGTGCCGCCGGCCGCAGCTCCCGCTGCTCCCGAGGCGCCGGTGTACGGCCAGCCCGCACCCGCCGCACCCGCCTACGGGCAGGCTCCGCCCGCCGCGCCCGCGTACGCCTCCGCACCGGCCAAGCCGGCGCAGGTGCTCAGCATCCTGTCGCTCGTGGGCGGCATCGTCGGCATCGTCGGGTCGTTCTTCTACTTCGGCCTGCTCTTCTCGATCGCCGCGGTCGTGCTCGGCTTCATCGCCAAGAAGAAGGAGCCGGCGTCGAAGGGCATGTGGCTGACCGGCATCATCCTCGGCTTCGTGGGCATCCTCATCGGCGTCATCTTCATCATCATCGCGATCATCGCGTTCGCCGTCCTCGCGAGCTACGGCAACACGTACGGAACCTACTGAGGCAGCCATGAGCGACCCCAAGAACCCTGATCTCCCCGAGGAGCCCGAGGTGCCCGAGGTGCCTGAGCCCCTGGTGCCGAGCGAGCCCGAGCCCGACCTGCCGAGCGTGCCGGAGCCGACGGCGCCGAACGAGCCCGAACCGGTCGTCCCCGTCGAGGCGGCTCCCGTCGCCTCGGCGCCCGACGTGCCAGAGGTCCCGTCGGCACCCGAGCCCCCCGCAGCACCCGAGCCCCCCGCGCCGCCGGCTCCGCCTGCCCCGCCCGCTGCTCCGAGCTACGGCGCACCCGTGCCGCCCGCTCCGCCGAGCTACGGCGCTCCGACGCCGCCCGCCCCGCCGGCATACGGCGCTCCTGCGCAGCCGGCCTCACCGGCGTACGGCGCTCCCGCGCAGCCCGCCTACGGTGGCGCGTACGCTCCTGCCGCGCCGTCGAAGCCGACACCCGTGCTCAGCCTGATCTCGCTCATCGCGGGCATCGTGGGCGTGCTCGGCTTCTTCGTCGTCTTCATGCCGTTCATCGGAGGCATCCTGCAGCTCTTCATCCCGGCTGCCGCCGTCGTGCTCGGCTTCCTCGGCAAGAAGAAGGAACCCGCCGCCAAGGGCATGTGGCTCACCGGCATCATCCTCGGCTTCGTCGGCATCGGCATCGCGCTGCTGTCGCTCGTGCTGTGGGGCGTGTTCTTCGCCGGCTACGGGGACTACTACTACTGAGGGGCATCCGATGACCGAGCGTGAGGGGGCTTCGCCCGACGGCGAGTCCCCCGAACGCGTTCAGGGGGCTTCGCCCGACGGCCAGTCCCACGAGTCCATCGATCGCGTTTCGGGGGAGCGCGCTTCGCCCGACGGCGAGACCCACGAGTCCATCGATCGCGTTTCGGGGGAGCGCGCTTCGCCCGACGGCGAGACCCACGAGGCCACCGATCGCGTTTCGGGGGGCGGCGAGTCGACGGCCATGCCGACGCCGCCCTTCCGGGCGCCGTCGGCTTCGACCGATGAGTCGGCCGAAGCTCTGGCGACGACCGACCCGCTCGCCCCGTTCCAGCCGGCGGAGCCGACGTTCCGGGCCGAGCCCGCCGTGCGCGAGTTCGAGGTGCCGTTCGACACGGGTCAGCTGCAGTCGATCTCGACCGGCCAGCTCCTCATCGTGCACCGACCGGGCCTCGACACGGTCGAAGAGGCCGAGGAGCAGACGCAGCGGCGGGTGTACAGCTGGGTGGCTGCGGTCGTCGGCATCCTCGGCGCGGCGGCCTCGCTCTTCGTCGGCTGGATGCTGCCGCTCTCGATCGCCGCGATCGTGTTCGGCGTACTCGGGCTCCGCCGCGAGGAGCACGGCCGCACGCTCGCCTTCGTCGGCATCGGCACCGGGCTCGCCGGACTCGTGTTCTCGGCCGTCTGGATCGGCTACTACGCGATCGTCTTCGGGGCGCTCCCGCGCTGATCCCGCGCGTCGTCAGATTCGCTCGACGAGCAGTGCGACGTGTCGACCGGCCTCTCGCGTCAGCACGATGGTCGCGGAGGCGGCGCCCTTCAGCTTCAGCCGTGTGCGGAGCTGCGCCGGGTCGACATCGACGCCTCGCTTCTTGATCTCGAGCGTGCCGACACCACGTGCCGCGAGGGCCTGGCGCAACTGGCGTTCGTCGGCCGGCAGCCGTTCGAGCACGCGGAATCCGCGAGCGAACGGCGAGTCGAACGCGGTGTCGGACGTCAGGTAGGCGATTCCCGAGCTCAGCATCCACGCGCCGTTCGCGCGCGCGAGGTCGCCGATCAGGCGAGCCCGGATCACCGCGCCGTCGGGCTCGTAGACGTATTCGCCGAGCGGCCCGACGGGAGCATCCTCGCTGTCGGCGTCGGCGGTCAGCTCCTGCGCGGCGTCGCCGCGGATGACGAGCGCGGCGCGGCGGATGCCTGGCCGGGCGACCGATCCCAACCAGACGCCGAGCTCGACGAGATCGCCGTCGACCGAGACCCACTGCGCCTCGGCGTCGGACGGGATCACGTCGCGGTCGGTACCCGGACCGAGCTTCACGCCGGCGGGCATGCGCTCGCCGAGGCCGAAGGCGAAGTCGAGCGAGGGGGAGTAGGCCGAGGCATCCGCGAGCCTCGTCGTCGTGCCACCGGTGGTCGTGCGTCTCGCCGGGTCGAGCCAGGCGCCGTCGATCCCGCCGAGGGCGACATTCTCGGCGGCCTCGTGCAGCACGCGGACGTGGGAGAACGGCGTGAGGTTGTAGGCGGCGATCGCGGCGGTGACCTCGTCGGCCTCGGCCGCGGTGACCTCGAGGTCGATGGCGGCCATCGCCAGCGCATCGCCGCCGATGCCGCAGCCGAGGTCGGCGACGTGGCGCACGCCGGCGCGCGAGAATCGCCCGGCATGCAGGGCTGCGACCTTCAGTCGGGTGGCCTGCTCGAGCCCGGCCTCGGTGAAGAGCATGCGCGAGGCGAACGGGCCGAACTTCGCCTCGGCCTTCGCGCGGAGCTTCGCCTGGCTGAGCACGGCGGCGACGAGGGTCGGCGGGTGCCCCTGCTTGCGGAGGTCTGCGACGGTCTTGACGATGTCGGCCTTCGAATCCCAGTCGGGCAGTCCGTCGAGCAGGGTGAGGCCCTCAGGGGAGAGCAGTTCGACGAGTTCGGCGCGATCCACCCGGCAACGCTAGCACCGCGGGCCCGACGGCACGGTGCGATACGAATCCCCATCCCGGCGGCAACGCTAGCACCGCGAGCCCGACGGCACGGTGCGATACGAATCCCCATCCCGGCGGCAACGCTAGTACCGCGAGCCCGACGCTCGGCTGCGGTGGAGCCCTCGCGTCGGGCTGTGTTTCGCCAGTGGCTGAACGGGCTGGCACTCACGTTGCACGAGTGCCAAATCGCGCCTAGACTCGCCTTAGCACTCTCGCTCTGAGGCTGCTAACCAAGTCTTCGTCAAGACAGTTTTCTTCACAGAGAGAAGGGGTCAACCGTGTCGGTTTCCATCAAGCCGCTCGAGGATCGCATCGTCATCAAGCAGGTCGAGGCCGAGCAGACCACCGCATCCGGTCTGGTCATCCCCGACACTGCCAAGGAGAAGCCCCAGGAGGGCGAGGTCGTGGCAGTGGGCCCCGGCCGCATCGATGACAACGGCAACCGCGTCCCGCTCGACGTCGCAGTCGGCGACAAGGTGATCTACTCGAAGTACGGCGGCACCGAGGTCAAGTTCGGCGGCGAGGACCTCCTCGTCCTGTCGGCTCGCGACGTGCTCGCCGTCGTCGTCCGCTGACGCGCGACACGATCGATCCGAGGCCCGGACACCCCATGGGGTGTCCGGGCCTCGTCGTATTCCGGGCCCCGAGCGCCGCGACATCCGCTGCGTCTGCGAATGTACCGGCGCACCGCCGCGGCCGCGCCTCGACCCGGCAGGGCTGACCGGCCCGCCGATCGCGGTCGGTGCTCGGGCGTAGTCTGTGCAGGTGTCATCCCGCTCCGAGACCCAGGTCCCCTCTGCGGCGAGTCCGCCGGACGGCGTCAGCCGCTCGGGGCTCGTCTATGCCATCGCCGCCTACGGGCTCTGGGGCTTCCTGCCGATCTACTTCATCGCGCTGGCTCCGTCCGGCCCGGTCGAGATCGTGGCGTGGCGGGTGCTCTTCTCGCTCGTCTTCTGCGCCCTGCTCATCCTGGTGACGCGGGCCTGGCGTGCGCTCGCCGTGCTGCTCCGCGATCGGCGCATCGTGCTCACGATGGGCCTCGCGGGCGTGCTCATCTTCATCAACTGGCAGACCTACGTGTTCGCCGCGACGACGAACCAGGTCGTCGAAGCGTCCCTCGGCTATTTCATCAACCCCATCGTCACGGTGTTCCTCGGCGTCTTCGTGCAGCGCGAGCGACTGAATCCGACGCAATGGACCGCGGTCGGCATCTCGATCGTCGCGGTGATCGTGCTCGCCCTCGGCTACGGGCAGCTGCCGTGGATCGCGCTCGTCCTGGCGTTCTCGTTCGGGTTCTACGGCCTCATCAAGAAGCGCGTCGGGCCCAAGGTCGATGCCGTCTCGGGCCTGACGCTCGAGACCGTCTGGCTGGCGCCGCTCGCGGTCGTGCAGCTCGTCTTCGTGGCGATGACGACCGGGCTCACGATCGGCACCGTCAGCGTGTGGCACACGCTCCTCCTGATCGGGCTCGGCGCGGTCACCGCGGTGCCCCTCCTGCTGTTCGCCGCGGCCTCGCGCCGGTTGCCGCTCATCTTCATGGGCTTCATCCAGTACTTCGCGCCGTTCATCCAGTTCCTCGTCGGGGTGCTCATCCTGCAGGAGCCGATGCCGCCGGAGCGCTGGGTCGGATTCGGACTGGTGTGGCTCGCGCTCATCGTACTGACGGTCGACCTCATCCGCGGCGTGCACGCCTCGCGCAGGGTGATCGCCGAGCCCGCCTGAGGCGTCGTCGAGCCCTGCGAACGACGCGGCGACGCGGTCGGGCGAGCGGATGCCGCGTGCGCGCGATCCTCGCGTGAAAGCTCGCGTTTCCGCCGATTCCGTGCGTCGAACCCCGCCGAGGTGTCGGCAGGGTAACGATTGATGCGGTGTTACACGGTTGTGACCGCAGCGTCTTGTTTCCGCCATGGGCGCGGAATACTGTCAGACAACGGCGTCACCATGGCGCTGCATTGTGTACCAATTCCTTCAGTCCCAAGGAGCAACATGAGCGTATTCGCGAAGGCCACGGCCAAGCGTTCGGCTCGCGCAGCCTGGACGGGTCTCGCCATTGCCGGCGTCAGCACCCTTCTCCTGTCTGCGTGCGCGTCGGGCGGCACGCCGTCGACCGAGACGGAAGAGCCGGGCGACGACACCGCCGGCGACGCCCTGCCCATCGAGGCCGGTGACCGTGACCTGACCCTCAAGGTCGGCACGATCCTTCCCCAGAGCGGCACGCTCGCATTCCTCGGCCCGCCCGAGGAGGCCGGTGTGGGCCTTGGCGCACAGGAGGTCAACGACGCGGACTCCGGCTTGAGCATGGAGGTCGTCTACCGCGACTCCGGCGACACCACGACCGACATCGCCACCGTCTCCGTGACCGACCTGCTCTCGCAGGACGTCTCGGCGATCATCGGTGCCGCGTCGTCGGGTGTCTCCTTCACCGTGATCGACCAGATCACCTCGGCGGGAGTCGTGCAGTTCTCTCCGGCGAACACCTCGCCCGACTTCACCGAGTACGAAGACGCCGGCCTGTACTTCCGCACGGCGCCCTCCGACCTGCTCCAGGGCGAGGTGCTCGGCACCCAGATCGCCGACGACGGTCACTCGACGCTCGGCCTGCTCGTGCTGAACGACCCCTACGGCACCGGCCTCGCGGCCGCGACCAAGGCGTCGTTCGAAGCAGCCGGTGGCGAAGTCGTCGCCGAAGAGCTCTTCAACACGGGCGACTCGAACTTCGACGCGCAGCTCTCGGCCATCTCGGCCTCGAACCCCGACGCCGTCGCAGTCATCACGTTCGACGAGGCGAAGGTCGTCGTGCCGGCGCTCGTCGGCTCGGGCTACCCCGGCGACCAGCTCTACTTCGTCGACGGCAACCTGTCCGACTACAGCGCGGACTTCGCGCCCGGCCTCATCGCCGGCTCGAAGGGCACGCTGCCCGGCCCGAAGCTCGAAGACGACTTCCGCGACCGACTCCTCGGAGTCGACCCGGACCTCGCCGACTTCAGCTACGGCCCCGAGTCGTACGACGCAACGGTCCTCATCGCCCTCGCGGCGTACGCGGCGAACAGCACCGAGGGTGCCGACATCGCCAAGTACCTGCGTCAGGTGTCTGGCGGCTCGGGCGACGGCGAGAAGGTCACGACCTTCGAAGACGGCGCTGCGCTGCTCGCAGAGGGCAAGCAGATCGACTTCGACGGTGCTTCCGGTCCCATCACGCTCGACGAGCACGGTGACCCGACCGAGGCGACCATCGGCGTCTACGAGTACGGCGACGACAACAAGTACACCCGCATCAACTAGTACGGGTACAACGTGAGCGGGTCCCGGCTTCGGCCGGGGCCCGCTTTCGCATGTCCGGAGCCTGGCGCCCGGCGCGGCCGTGCCGTCGCTGGTCGACGGGCGATACGCCGACGCCGAGTCGCAGGACCGGACGAGCGACACGCCGTCGCGTCGCGGTGTGGCGGCGGTCTCGTCCTGCAACCCGGCGCAGCGCGATCGCGCCGACTTTCCGGTGCGTCGATCGTTCACTGCGGCTTGCCGAGGCTCGTCGAGGTCTCGACCTGGCGTAGGCGGCCGCAGGCGGGCGACAGCGGGACGCTGTGGCCCGCATCAGGCATCCCGGAGCTGACCGCGCCGAGCGGCATTCAGGCGGCCCCGCGGCGCCGGCAGCTGGGGCCGGCGGCAGGGCCGAGCACGTCGATGGCGTGATCGGGCGAGCGGCGGCGCGACCGCAGGGCGCGCGGGCAGCGAAGAGGGGCGGATGCTGCAGCATCCGCCCCTCTTGTCGCACCGGTGTGCCGGTCAGTCCTGCCCGAGCGTGCCCAGGTAGAGGCCGATGACCTTCGGATCGTTCAGCAGGTCGCGGCCAGTGCCCGTGTAGGCGTCGCGGCCCTGGTCGAGCACGTAGCCGCGGTCGCAGATCTGCAGGCACCGCCGGGCGTTCTGCTCGACCATGATGGTCGTGACGCCCGCGCGGTTGATCTCCTTGACGCGCAGGAACGCCTCGTCTTGACGCACCGGCGACAGGCCGGCGCTCGGCTCGTCGAGGAGCAGCACGTGCGGGCCCATCATGAGCGCACGCGACATGGCGACCATCTGACGTTCGCCACCCGACAGCGAGCCGGCGCGCTGGCCGAGCCGCTTGCCGAGTTCGGGGAAGATCTCGGTCACGAACTCGAGTCGCTCCTTCAACCCCTTGGGCTTCTGGAACAGGCCCATCTCGAGGTTCTCCTGGATGGTGAGCGACGGGAACACGTTGTTCGTCTGCGGCACGAAGCCCACACCCTTGGCGACGAGCTTGTTCGCCTTCAGGTTCGTGATCTCCTCGCCGTTCAGACGGATCTGCCCCTCGCGCACCTTCACGAGTCCGAAGATGGACTTGAGGAGCGTCGACTTGCCGGCACCGTTCGGGCCGATGATGCCGATGAGCTCACCCTGTCGCGCCACCAGCGAGCACGAGTTCAGAATGTTGACTCCGGGCAGGTAGCCAGCGGTGACGGCGTCGACCGCGACGACCTCGTCGCCGACGGGTTCGATCACCGCGCTCGCGGCGGATTCACTGTTCGTCATCGATGAGCTCCTTGATGGCTTCGACGTTCTCGGTCTCGGTGGCACCGAGATCGGTGTCGTGGTGCGCGCCGAGGTAGGCGTCGATCACGGCGGGGTTCTCCATGACGGTGTGCGGATCGCCCTCCGCCACGATGCGCCCCTCGGCCATGACCACGACCCAGTCGGCGATGTGGCGGACCATGTGCATGTCGTGCTCGACGAACAGTACCGTCATGCCCTGCGACTTGAGGTCGAGGATGTGGTCGAGCAGCGACTGCGTGAGCGCCGGGTTCACACCGGCCATCGGCTCGTCGAGCATTACGAGCGTCGGGTCGCTCATGAGGGCCCGAGCCATCTCGAGCAGCTTGCGCTGCCCGCCCGAGAGGCTCGCCGCGTAGTCGGTCTGCTTCGCGTCGAGCTTGAACCGCGTGAGCAGCTCGACCGCCTTCGCCTCGATCTCCTCCTCCTGCTTGCGCCAGATGAACGGGAAGACCGCGCGGAAGAGGTTCTCTCCGCTCTGGCCCTTCGCGCCGAGCTTCATGTTGTCGAGCACGCTGAGCAGGCCCAGTGCCTTCGTCAACTGGAAGGTGCGGATGAGGCCCATGCGAGCCACTCGATAGGCGGGCACGTGCGCGAGCGAGCGCCCCTCGAACTCCCACTTGCCGGTGTCGGGCTTGTCGAAGCCCGTGAGCAGGTTGAAGAACGTGGTCTTGCCGGCGCCGTTCGGGCCGATGAGGGCCGTGATCGCACCGCGGGGGATCTCGACGTGGTCGACGTCGACCGCTTTCAGGCCACCGAACGTGCGGGTGACCCCGTCGGCGATGAGGATCGGGTCGACCTTGCGGCATCCCGGTTCTGCTTCGCCGATGTGGAGGCCGGTGGTCTTCACCGGCTTGGACGTGGGAGTGACATCACTTGACAAAGGCCAGCTCCTTCTTGTTTCCGAAGATGCCCTGAGGCCTGAAGATCACGATCAGCATGATCGCGATTCCGACGAGGATGAACCGGAGCTGTCCGGCCTGCACCTGCGTCATGAACGGGAGCCAGCCCGCCTCCACTGCACGGGAGATGAAGCCCGAGAAGAAGGAGAGCAGCACCCAGAAGATCATCGAGCCGATGATGGGCCCGAGGATCGTGGCGGCCCCGCCGAGGAGCAGGATCGCGTAGACGAAGAAGGTGAGCGACGTCTGGTAGTTCGCCGGCACGACCGCTCGAGGCAGGATGAAGATCATTCCGGCGAGGGTGCCGTAGACACCACCGAGGATGAGGCTCTGCATCTTGTACGAGTAGACGTTCTTGCCCAGGGCGCGAACCGCGTCTTCATCTTCGCGGATGCCCTTGATGACGCGGCCCCAGGGGCTGCGCATGATGAGCCAGGTGAGCAGTGCCAGAAGCACCACGACGGTCCATCCGACGATCCGCAGCCACCAGTCGTACTCGTTGTACTGGAACGGGCCGAAGCCGTAGGTGCCCTTCGGAATCGGGTTCAGGGCCGCGAAGCTGCCCTTGTAGCCGTTCAGGCCCTGCGCCGAGCCGGTGATGGCCTCGAACGTGTTCGTCGTGAAGACGAGCCGCAGGATCTCGGCGGCCGCGATCGTGACGATCGCCAGGTAGTCGGCACGGAGACGCAGGGTCGGGATGCCGAGGATCAGTGCGAACACGACGGAAGCACCGATGCCGACGAGCACCGCGGCCCACACCGGCAGGTTGAAGGAGAGCACCGAGATGGCGTAACCGTACGCGCCGAGGGCCATGAAGCCCGCCTGCCCGAAGTTCAGCAGTCCCGTGTATCCGAAGTGGATCGCGAGGCCGAGGGCCGCCAGTGCGTATGCCGCGGTCGTGGGGCTGATGAGCTCCTGCGCCGCGTTGGAGAAGATCTGAATCCAGTCGATCATGGTCGGTCCTCCTTAGCCGATTCTCTCGCGGCGACCGAGGATGCCCTGCGGTCGGAACAACAGCACGAGGATCAGCACGACGAGCGCGCCCACGTACTTCAGGTCGCTCGGCAGCCACAGCGTCGAGATCTCGATGAAGAGACCGACGATGAGGGAGCCGACGAGGGCGCCGAAGGCGGTGCCGAGACCGCCGAGGGTGACTGCGGCGAAGATCAGCAGCAGGATCTGGAAGCCCATGTCCCAGCTGACGCCGGGGCGGAAGTAGGCCCAGAGGATGCCGCTGAGGCCGGCCAGTGCTGCGCCGAGCACCCAGACGATGCGGATGACGCGGTCGACGTCGATGCCGCTCGCGGAGGCGAGGCTGGCGTTGTCGGCGACGGCGCGGGTGGCCTTGCCGATGCGGGTCTTCACGAGGAAGTAGGCGACGGCGAGGAGGACCACGACCGAGACGATCATGCTGCCCACGTCGATCCAGGAGAGCTGGACCCCGCCGAACGACAGCTCCTTCGGGGCGGTGGCACCCGGCAGCTGCCGGGTCGCTCCGCCGTAGAAGAACTGGTACGTGTAGCGGATCGCGAGCGAGAGACCGATGCTCACGATCATGAGCGGGATGAGCCCGACGCCGCGTTTGCGGAGCGGTTTCCAGATCACCGCGTCGAGGGTCCAGCCGAGTGCGGCGCTCAGCACGATGGCGATCGCGATGGCCAGCCAGATCGGCCAGGCCAGGTCGACGCCGAAGCTCAGCACCATCAAGGCGCCGAAGGTCACCATCTCGGCGTGGGCGAAGTTCGAGAGGCCCGTCGTGCCGAAGATGAGCGAGAGGCCGATCGCCGCAAGTGCGAGGAGCAGGCCGAAGTTCAGGCCGTTGATCACTCGCTCGAGCAGCTGCGCGCCGAAGTTCGTGGTCGTGCGCTCGCCCTCGCCGAGGAAGAAGTTCACGGCCTTGAGCTTCGTGAGCCCGAACTCGGCGGTGACGGTCGCGTCGCCCTTGGCGACGACGACGCCCTTGGGCAGGGTGTCCTCGTCGAGGGAGACCTTGTACTCGCCCTTCTCGGGCACGCCGATGCGCCATTTGCCGTCGACGTCGGTCTCGGCGTCGGCTTCGAAGCCACCGCCTTCGACTGAGATCTTGACGCCTTCGAGCGGCTCGCGATCGAATTGCACGTTCCCCGTGAAGAAGTACTCGAATTCTTCGGAAGCCTGGGCCGTACTCCCATCCTCCGCCATCGCAGGGGACGCTGCGATGCCGGACAGAGTGAGTGCGGACACGAGGATTCCGAGGAGAACGAGCCACCTCCCTGGAGACCGATGGGCGAGCGTTCGTGTGGGTTTCACTGCACCTCCAAGGGCGCCCCTCCAGCTGGTGGCCTTCGGGGTTCGGTCCTTACCTGTCGACAACGTCGTCGACAGTACGTGCCGATTATGTCTCATGTGTTTCGCTCATGAGGCAAACGGCGTTCGATTGTTATCCGGGAATGCCCGGGATGCAAACTCGCTTAACATTGATACTGCGAGCCCGACCACCGGCGCGCGGTATCTCGGGCAGAACTCGACACAAGGAGCGACATGGACCAGGCCGACCCGTTCGGACTCACAGGACTCACCTACGACGACGTCCTCCTGCTGCCTGGTCACACCGACGTGATCCCGAGCGAGGCCGACACGACCTCGCGCCTCACCCGCCGCATCAACGTCGCGACGCCGCTCCTGTCGGCCGCGATGGACACCGTCACCGAGGCCCGCATGGCCGTCGCCATGGCCCGTCAGGGCGGCATCGGCATCCTGCACCGGAACCTCTCGATCGCCGACCAGGCCGATATGGTCGACCGGGTCAAGCGCAGCGAGTCGGGCATGGTCTCCAATCCCGTGACGACGACGCCCGAGGCATCCGTCGCCGATGTCGACGCCCTCTGCGCGACGTACCGTGTCAGCGGCCTGCCGGTCGTCGACACCGACGGCAAGCTCGTCGGCATCATCTCGAACCGCGACATGCGCTTCGTCTCCGACTTCGAGAAGCCGACCACGACGGTGGCCGACGTCATGACGAAGATGCCGCTCATCACGGGCCGCGTCGGCATGAACCCCGATGAGGCGCTCGCGATCTTCGCGAAGCACAAGGTCGAGAAGCTGCCGCTCATCGACGACGAGGGCCACCTCACCGGCCTCATCACGGTCAAGGACTTCGACAAGTCGGAGCAGTACCCGAACGCGACGAAGGACAGCGAGGGCCGCCTCCGGGTCGGCGCCGCGATGGGCTTCTTCGGGGACGCATGGGAGCGCGCCGAGGCGCTCCGCGATGCCGGCGTCGACGTGCTCGTCGTCGACACGGCGAACGGCGAGTCCGCCGGCGTGCTCGACATCATCCGCCGGCTGAAGACCGACCCGACGTTCGCCCACATCGACGTCATCGGCGGCAACGTCGCGACGCGCGAGGGTGCACAGGCGCTCGTCGATGCGGGCGCCGACGCCGTGAAGGTCGGCGTGGGTCCCGGCTCGATCTGCACCACGCGCGTCGTCGCGGGTGTCGGCGTGCCCCAGATCACGGCCGTCTACGAGGCGTCCAAGGCCACGAAGCCCGCCGGCGTGCCGCTCATCGCCGACGGCGGCCTGCAGTACTCGGGCGACATCGCGAAGGCGCTCGTCGCCGGCGCCGACACCGTCATGCTCGGCTCGCTGCTCGCGGGCACCGCCGAGAGCCCGGGTGAGCTCGTCTTCCAGAACGGCAAGCAGTTCAAGGCCTACCGCGGCATGGGCTCGCTCGGCGCGCTGCAGACCCGCGGACAGAAGACCTCCTACTCGAAGGACCGGTACTTCCAGGCGGATGTCCCGTCGGACGACAAGCTGATCCCCGAGGGGATCGAGGGCCAGGTGCCCTATCGCGGGCCGCTGGCGGCCGTCGCGTACCAGCTCATCGGCGGCCTCCGACAGTCGATGTTCTACGTGGGCGCGCGCACGATCGCCGAGCTGAAGACCAAGGGCCGGTTCGTGCGCATCACGCCGGCGGGGCTCAAGGAGTCGCACCCGCACGACGTGCAGATCGTCGTCGAGGCGCCGAACTACACCCGCTAGAGCTCCTGGATGTAGCAGAGCATGCGGAAGTCGGTGCCCGGCTCGACGTTCACGAATCCGTGGCGTTCGTAGAATCGCCGGGCATCGACGTCGTCCTCGTCGACGTTGATGTGCATCTCGCCGCCGCCTCGACGGAGCACTTCCGTGATCGCGTGCTGGAGCAGTGCGGTGCCGATGCCCCCGCCGCGCAGGCCCGGCGCGACGTAGAGCTCGTCGAGCACGGCGAGGGGCCCGTCGCAATACACGGTCGGGCGAAGCGTGACGACCGCGTAGCCCTGCGGCTCGGGCGGTGCGCCCGCGAACAGCACGAACGCCGCAGGGTGGGCGATGAGGTCGCGGAAGCGCGGGGTCAACACCTCGCGGCTCGGCGTCGGCGAGTCGAACTCGACCGCGAACTCGACCTGCAGGCGGGCGGCGGTGGCTGCGTCGTCCGGCTCCGCGAACCGGATCCGGGTCTCGGCGTTCGGTTCGCGCGTCACGGTTCGATCCCTTCGTTCAGCCGAGGTCAGCGTTCGCTCAGCGCGCGTCGGCGAGTCTCGTGACGGCTTCGCCGAGCACCTCGGGGGTGCACGCGAAATTCAGTCGTGCGTGTCCGCGGCCGACGCTCGCACCGAACGTCGGACCGATGCCGAGCGCCACCCGCGCGTGCTCGAGTGCATACGCCGCCGGGTCATCGCCCCAGCCGAGCGCCGAGAGGTCGAGCCACGCGAGGTAGGTCGCATCGGGCATGCGGTAGCGAACACCGGGAAGCTCGTCGGCGAGGAGTTCGGCGAGCAGGCGTCGATTGTCGTCGAGGCTCGCGAGCACGCCGTCGAGCCAGGGCCCGCCGTGGCGGAACGCCGCGATGGAGGCGATCGACCCGAACTGGCTCATGCGCCACTCGACCTCGTAGGGGAGCGCAGTGCGCACGCGGTCGCCGCGCTCGCTCGCGGTGACGATGAGCGCCGCCTTCAGCCCCGCGATGTTGAACGCCTTCGTGGCCGCGGTCACGGCGACGCCGTGCTCGCGAGCTGCGTCCGAGACCGTGAGGAACGGCGTGTAGTCGACTCCCGGTTGCACGAGCGGCCCGTGCACCTCGTCGGAGACGATCGTGACTCCGTGACGGGCGGCGATGTCGGCGAGGGCGGCGAGCTGCGAGGCCGCCGGCACCAGGCCGATCGGGTTGTGCGGGTTGCAGAGCACCATCGCCCGCGCGCCGGCCGCGAACGCCGCGTCGATGCCGTCGAGGTCGAGCGCCCAGCCCTCGTCGATGCCGCCGAGCATCGGCACCTCGACGACCCGGCCCGACGCCTCGGTCACGAGATCGAAGAAGGGCGGGTAGATCGGCGGGGTGATGACGACTCCGTCGCCCGGTGCGGTGACCCGGCGCAGCACCTCGACGATGCCCATGCTGACGTCGGCGGTGCAGGTCACCCGCGTCGGGTCGACGTCCCACCCGAGGCGGGTCGCCGCGAACCCCTGGAACGCCTCGGCGACCGGGAGGCTCCCGGCCGAGTA
Source organism: Agromyces sp. Root1464 (assembly GCF_001427265.1). Lineage (NCBI taxonomy): Bacteria > Bacillati > Actinomycetota > Actinomycetes > Micrococcales > Microbacteriaceae > Agromyces > Agromyces sp. Root1464. Next base: position 1,394,324 of record NZ_LMFU01000002.1, on the reverse strand, counting down.
GCCCGTGTCGGAGCGGTCGACCGCCGCGTGCAGGGCCGTCTTGATGGGGTCGGCGAGCGGGTAGTCCATCTCGGCGACGGGCAGCGGAAGCACATCGGCGTCGTACAGGCGCCACTTCGCACTGGTTCGCGTGCGGAGGACGTCGAGCGGCTCTGCTGCGATGCGTTGCATGATTCCAGCTTGCCGCAGAACGGCTGCGGGTGGCAGTGGCAATCGCGGCACGCTAGTCTGGTCGGCTGCCCATCGGGCGGTGCGGAACCGGGCGAGGTGGCCCGGCCGCGGACCGAACGGATCTCCCATGGGTTTCATCGACGTCAACGGCGTCTCCTTCTCGCTCGCCGACGGGCGCCCGCTCCTCGCCGACCTCGCCTTCCGGGTGACGGATGGCGCGACGACCGCGCTCATCGGCGCGAACGGCGCAGGCAAGTCGACGCTGCTGCGCATCATCCGCGGCGAGCTCCGCGCCGACGAGGGCAGCGTGCAGGTCGACGGCGGGCTCGGCGTCATGGACCAGTTCGTCGGCACGGGCGCAACCATCGAGGGCACTGATGCCACGGTGCAGGGGCTGCTCGTCTCGGTCGCGCCGACCCGTGTCCGTGCGGCGGCGATCGAGCTCGAGGCATCCGAGGCCGCGCTCATCGAACTCGACGACACGGCGGCGCAGATGCGGTACGCCACCGCGCTCGCCGAGTACGCGGAGGCCGGCGGCTACGACCAGGAGGTCGTGTGGGACCACTGCACGATCGCTGCGCTCGGCATCCCGTTCGAACGCGCGAAGTGGCGCGAGCTCTCGACCCTCTCGGGCGGCGAGCAGAAGCGGCTCGCGCTCGAGGCGCTGTTCCGCGGCCCCGAGCAGGTGTTGCTGCTCGACGAGCCCGACAACTCGCTCGACGTGCCGGGCAAGCGGTGGCTCGAGGCGCAGCTGCGCGCCACGTCGAAGACGGTGCTCCTCGTCTCGCACGACCGCGAACTGCTCGCGCGCGCCGCCGACCGCATCGTGACGCTCGAGGTCGGCGCTGCCGGCAACACGGCGTGGGTGCACGGCGGAAGCTTCGAGGGGTACCACCGTGCGCGCGACGAGCGCTTCGAGCGCCTCGATGAGCTGCGCCGTCGCTGGGACGAGCAGCACGTCGCGTTGAAGACCCTCGTCGCCACCCTCAAGGTCAAGGCCACCTACAACGACGGCATGGCCTCGCGCTACCAGGCCGCGGTGACGCGGCTGCGCAAGTTCGAGGAGGCCGGACCGCCCGAGGAGCGGCCGCCCGCGCAGGCCGTGTCGATGCGACTGCGTGGCTCCCGCACCGGCAAGCGCGCCGTCGTCGGCGAGCGACTCGAGCTCACGGGGCTCATGAAGCCCTTCGACCTCGAAGTCTGGTACGGCGACCGCGTCGCCGTGCTCGGCTCGAACGGCTCGGGCAAGTCCCACTTCCTGCGCCTGCTCGCGGGCGGCGGAACCGAGCCCGACCGCACGCTCGGCCACATCACGACGGTGGGGGAGTCGCTCGCCCGCGTGCCGCACACCGGCCGGGCGGTGCTCGGCGCGCGCGTCGTGCCGGGGTGGTTCGCGCAGAACCACGAGCACCCCGAGTACCGAGGCCGCACCCTGCTCGACGTCCTGCATCGCGGCGACGCGAACCGCGACGGGATGGCCAGGGAGGCCGCGAGCTCGGCGCTCGACCGCTACGGGCTCGCCGGCTCGGCGCTGCAGAACTTCGAGCAGCTCTCGGGCGGCCAGCAGGCGCGCCTGCAGATCCTGCTGCTCGAGCTCTCCGGAGCGACGCTGCTGCTGCTCGACGAGCCCACCGACAACCTCGACCTCGTCTCGGCGGAGGCGCTCGAAGAGGGCTTGTCGCGCTTCGAGGGCACGGTGCTCGCGGTCACCCACGACCGCTGGTTCACACGGGGCTTCGACCGCTTCCTCGTCTTCGGCAGCGACGGCGAGGTCTACGAGTCGGATGCCCCGGTGTGGGACGAGTCCCGGGTGGTGCGCGCCCGCTGACGGTGGCGCCGGAGCGCGAGCGGCTGCCGGGCGACCGGGTTGGGTAGGGTTGAGTGGTGACCCAGGAGATCGAGATCGGCCGCTCCAAGCGGGGCCAGCGCGTCTATGCATTCGATGACATCGCGATCGTGCCCAGCCGGCGCACTCGCGACCCCGAAGACGTCTCGGTCGGGTGGACGATCGACGCCTACCAGTTCGACATCCCGTTCCTCGCCGCACCCATGGACTCCGTCGTCTCGCCGCAGACGGCGATCATGATGGGCCAGCTCGGCGGCCTCGGCGTGCTCGACCTCGAAGGCCTCTGGACCCGCTACGAGGACCCCGAGCCCGTGCTCGCCGAGATCCGGGGCCTCTCGCCTGAGAACGCCACGACTCGTATGCAGCAGCTCTACTCCGAGCCGATCAAGCCCGAGCTCGTCACCGCGCGCCTCGCCGAGATCCGCGCGGCAGGGGTCACCGTCGCCGGCGCGCTCTCGCCCCAGCGCACACAGGAGCTCTACGAGACCGTCGTCGCCGCCGGCGTCGACCTCTTCGTCATCCGTGGCACCACGGTCTCCGCCGAGCACGTCTCGAAGAACCAGGAGCCGCTGAACCTCAAGAAGTTCATCTACGAGCTCGACGTGCCCGTGATCGTCGGCGGCGCTGCGACCTACACCGCGGCGCTCCACCTCATGCGCACCGGGGCGGCCGGCGTGCTCGTCGGTTTCGGCGGGGGAGCGGCGTCGACGACGCGTGCGACCCTCGGCATCCACGCACCCATGGCCACCGCCGTCGCCGACGTCGCCGGCGCGCGCCGCGACTACCTCGACGAGTCGGGCGGCCGCTACGTGCACGTCATCGCCGACGGCGGCGTGGGGAAGTCGGGCGACATCGTCAAGGCGATCGCGTGCGGCGCCGACGCAGTGATGCTCGGCACGGCCCTGGCACGGGCGACGGATGCTCCGGGCGGCGGCTACCACTGGGGCGCCGAGGCGCACCACCCGAAGCTGCCGCGCGGCCAGCGCGTGCACGTCGGCCAGGTCGCGCCGCTCGAAGAGGTGCTGTACGGACCGGCACCGTCGGCCGACGGCGTCACGAACCTCATCGGGGCGCTGAAGCGCTCGATGGCGACCACCGGATACTCCGACCTCAAGGAGTTCCAGCGCGTCGACGTGGTCGTCGCTCCCTACCAGTCCTCCTGACGACTGCGGTCGGGCCCGTCGAAACCGGCATCCGGATTCCGACGGGCTCGATCAGCAGATCTCCTCGCTCGATCAGCAGATCTCCTCGCTCATTCCGCAGACGCTTCGGGTAGCGTGGGAAGCGGATCGCGCGGCTCGCCGTGAGGCCGCGGGGATGGGGTGGCACGATGGCGACTCAGAAGTCGGCGAGACTCAAGCCGGTGACGCGTTCGACCAAGCTCGGACCTGAGGAACGGAAGGCCGCGATCGCGCGGCTGAAGGAGAAAGAGCTCGACATCCTCGTGGTGGGCGGCGGCATCGTCGGCACCGGATCCGCGCTCGACGCGGTCACTCGAGGTCTCTCGACCGGTCTCCTCGAAGCCCGTGACTGGGCGTCGGGCACCTCGAGCCGTTCGTCGAAGCTCGTGCACGGCGGCATCCGCTATCTCGAACAGCTCGACTTCCGACTCGTGCGCGAGGCGCTCATCGAGCGGGGCCTGCTGCTGCAGCGCATCGCCCCGCACCTCGTGAAGCCCGTGCGGTTCCTGTACCCGCTGAAGACCCGCCTGATCGAGCGGTGCTACGTGGGCGCGGGCATGATGCTCTACGACATCTTCAGCTACACGGGCGGCCGGCCTCCGGGCGTGCCCCACCACCGACACCTCTCGAAGCGGCAGGTGCTGCGGGCCATCCCGTCGCTTTCGAAAGACGTGCTGGTGGGCGGTCTCACGTACTACGACGCGCAGGTCGACGATGCCCGCTACGTGGCCTCCCTGGCCCGCACCGCGTCGTTCTACGGCGCCCACGTCGCGAGCCGGGTCAAGGTCGAGGGCTTCGTCAAGGTCGGTGAGCGCGTCGTGGGCGTGAAGGCGCACGACTTCGAGACCGACGAGCGCTTCGAGGTCCGGGCGAAGCAGGTCGTGAACGCGACCGGCGTCTGGACCGACGACACCCAGCGCATGGTCGGCGAACGCGGCACGTTCAAGGTGCGCGCCTCGAAGGGCGTGCACCTCGTCGTGCCCCGCGACCGCATCCAGTCGGCGATGGGCATGATCTTCCGCACGGAGAAGAGCGTGCTGTTCGTCATTCCATGGGGCCGCCACTGGCTGATCGGCACCACCGACACCGACTGGAACCTCGACAAGGCCCATCCGGCGGCGACCGCGGCCGACATCGACTACCTGCTCGAGCACGTCAACGCCGTGCTCGGCATCCCGCTGACGCGGGAGGACGTCGAGGGCGTCTACGCCGGCCTCCGGCCGCTGCTCGCCGGGGAGAGCGACCAGACCTCGAAGCTCTCGCGCGAGCACCTCGTCGCGCACACCGTGCCGGGCCTCGTCGTCATCGCCGGCGGCAAGTGGACGACGTACCGGGTCATGGCGAAGGACGCCATCGACGCGGCCGCCGACGCCCTCGACGGCAAGGTGCCGAAGTCGACGACGCAGGACATCCCGCTGCTCGGCGCCGAGGGATACCAGGCGGCGTGGAACAAGCGCGGCAAGATCGCGCGGGCGTTCGGCGTGCACGAGGTGCGCATCGAGCACCTGCTGAACCGCTACGGCACGATGACCGACGAGCTGCTCGACCTGATCCGTGAGGACCCGTCGCTCGGCGAGCCGCTGCCGGGCGCCGACGACTACCTCGGCGCGGAGGTCGTCTACGCGGCCACCCACGAGGGCGCCCTGCACCTCGACGACGTGCTCGCCCGCCGCACGCGCATCTCGATCGAGGCGTGGGATCGCGGTGTCTCCGCAGCGCCCGTCGCCGCGAGGCTCATGGCCGGGGCGCTCGGCTGGGACGCCGCGCGCCAGACCCTCGAGGTGGAGCGCTACCTCGAGCGGGTCGCCGCAGAGCGGGCATCGCAGGAGCAGCCCGACGACGAGTCGGCCGACCGGGTGCGGCTGGAGGCCCCCGACATCGTGAAGGTCGACTAGCGAGCATCGTGAAGGTGGACGAGCGAGGCCCGGCGCTCCGACCGCAGAACACGTTTCGGTAACGAATCGGACATGTTCATCCGGTTGCGGGCCTATACTCCCCAGTATGCGCCCAGGGCTGGGTGCGGTCCGATGCGCCTCGAGGAGTACCAGTCATGCGTCCAGCCAGCAGCGTTGCGGGAGCCACGGCTCTCGCTCTCGTCTTCACCGGAGCGGCACTCGCCGTGGCAGCGCCCGCTTCAGCGGCGACGACCCACGTGACGAGCATCGCGCCCGATGAATCGAGCTATCTCGGATGGCACGAAGGGTATGCGAACGCGACCCCCGCCTTTTCGCTGCACTGGAACGGCCTCTTCTTCGGTGACGGAGCGAACTCGCAGATCCTGAACGGACTCGTCAACAGCGGCGAGCCGGGACTGTCGACGACCTCCGCCGAGCTCGGCGCCCTCATCGACGGCTCCGAGATCGGCGTGACGCAGGGCGTCGTCTACTCGCAGGTCGCGGTCTCGACCGCCGCAGGGTGGGGAACGCTTCGGCCGGTGACGCCGTTCGAGACCGGCCCGCACAGCGCGCAACTCACCGACCTCTGGACCTCGAGCCGCACCATCGGCGATGTCATCGCCGACGCGCCGGTCGAACTCGCGGCCCTCTTGGCGAGCCTCGAGGCCGACGGCGACCTCCGATACTCGGGATTCGGCGTCCTCGCCGAGAGCACTGATCCGGGCGGCGTCGAGTCCATCACCTGGGGTGAGGACACGTTCCTGTTCACGCGTGCCGTGACGGCGATCCCGGTCACCTCGACGGTCGATGTCACGGCCGCCGAGATCCGCCCCGACGAGTCGACCTACACGGGCTGGCACGAGGGCTACGCGAACCCCACGCCCGCGTTCGGCATCACCGACACCGGGCTCAGCTTCGGCAACGGCGCCAACTCCCAGATCATCAACGGCCTCGCGACTCCGCTCGCCGATGCCGACCTCGCCCAGCTCATCACGTCGGCCGACGTCGAGGTCGTGAGCGGTGAGGTGTTCTACCAGGTGCCCATCACCTTCGGCGAGTCGGCGATCTTCACGACGCTGCGACCCGCGTTCGGTGCCGGACCCGGCACCACCACGTTCGCCCTCGGCGACCAGTGGGTCTCGAGCAAGGAGATCCCGGCCACGGGCACGACCGCGGCGATCGCCGCGAACACTCCGGCGCTGCTCGGAGACCTCATCGAGGCGATCGAGGCGAACGGCACCGTGAACGTGCTCGCCTTCGGTGTTCTGGCGCAGGAGATCACCCCGTCGGTGGTCGCCACGGTGGCATTCAACGGTGTGCGCTACAACTTCGTGCCCGTCGCGGTCGCGCCGGTCACCCCGGCGAAGCCGGCGCTCGCTGCGACCGGCCCCGAGACGGATGGCGCCCTCGGCGCGGCCGGTGCTCTCCTGACGCTCGGACTCGGCATGATGGCGTTCCGGGCGGTGCGCCGTCGCGCGCTGCTCGGCGACCGCTGACCCGCGATCCAGCACTCCTGAAGGGCTCCGCGCGAGTGCGCGGAGCCCTTCGGCGCGCTGAGCGTGGAACGGCGGTGCCGGCCCAACGCCTAAACTGGAGGGCATGCTCGTCAGCCCCCGAATCACGCCCTCGACGGCGGCCGGCGACTGATGCTCAAGATGATGCTGCGCCCGAGATGGGTGCTCGCACTGCTCCTCGCCCTCGGCATCGCCGCGGCGTTCGCGCTGCTCGGCCAGTGGCAGCTCGAGCGAGCCGTCGAGTCATCGGTCGTGGTCGAACGCCCGACCGAGGAGGTGCGGCCGTTCGCGGGCATCGCGGAACCCGACGGACCGACGACGCAGGCGGCGACCGCCCAGCTCGTCGAGGTCACCGGCACCGTCGTGCCCGGCGACACCGTCATCGTCGAAGGCCGCCTGAACGAGGGCGTCGCCGGATTCTGGCCGGTCGTGCACCTCGAGGTGACCGACGGCACCCCGGCGGGCCTGCCCGTCGCGCTCGGCTGGTCCGCCGATGAGCAGGCCGCGCGCGAGGCCGCCGACGACTTCGAACGATCGATCGACCCGACCGAGCCCGTCACGATCGTCGGCCGCTTCCTGCCGAGCGAGGCGCCGATCGCCCCCGACGACGAGGGCGACCCGTTCGCGATGCAGACGGTCGCCGTGGCGCAACTCATCAACATCTGGGCCGACTACGACGACCGGCCCGTCTACTTCGGCTACGTCACCGCGGCCGAGGCGCCAGCCGGTCTCGACGCGATCGTCTCGCCGCCGCCCGAGCAGGAGCAGCAGCTCGACTGGCTCAACGTCTTCTACGCGATCGAGTGGGCCGTCTTCGCCGGCTTCGCGATCTACCTCTGGTACCGGCTCGTGCGCGACGCCGTCGAACGCGAGCGCGAAGAGCAGGAGGCGGCCGAGGCATCCGCTGCCCCGCCCGCCGCAGGGGCGCCGGGCGACGACTGACGATCCCGCGCTCGACGCCGCGTAGACTGGTGTCATGCCCCTCGAGCCGAAATCCGCCGATCTGCCGCGCATTCGCGGGGCGTTGAAGTTCTACCAGGTCGCTTCGGTGATCACCGGTGTCATGCTCCTGCTGCTGTGCGCCGAGATGATCATGAAGTACGCGTTCCACCTCGAGCTCTACGCCTTCGGCGACCAGGGCGTGCTCGCCTTCACGCCGGTGATCGAGACGGCCGCCGGCCTCGAGTCGACCGGCACCGGCGTGAACCTCTCGACCGGCATCCTCATCGCCCACGGCTGGTTCTACGTCGTCTACCTCTTCAGCGACTTCCGGCTCTGGAGCCTCATGCGCTGGCCGTTCAGCCGCTTCATCGTCATCGCGCTCGGCGGCATCGTGCCGTTCCTCTCGTTCTTCCTCGAGGCTCGCATCGGCCGCGAGGTGCGCGGGTACCTCGACCGCCGCGAGGCGGCAGAGGCCGCGGCCGCCGCATCATCCGACACCACCGACACTTCCGACCCCGTGGAGGCCCAGCAGTGACCGATCAGCCCACCGAGCAGCGGCCGGTACTCGTCGTCGACTTCGGCGCCCAGTACGCCCAGCTCATCGCCCGGCGCGTGCGCGAGGCATCCGTCTACTCCGAGATCGTGCCGCACACGATCACCGCGGCCGAGGTGGCTGCCAAGAACCCGATCGGCATCGTGCTGTCCGGCGGACCGTCTTCGGTCTACGAAGAGGGCGCCCCGGCACTCGACGAGGGCATCCTGAAGCTCGGCGTGCCGACGCTCGGCATCTGCTACGGCTTCCAGGTCATGGCGCAGCAGCTCGGCGGCGAAGTCGCGCACACCGGCCACCGCGAATACGGCGCGACCGCCGTCACGGCTCGAACCGACGACGAGAACGCGTTGCTGGGCGGCCAGCCCGAGGCGCAGATCGTGTGGATGAGCCACGGCGACTCCGTCGCAGTGGCACCCGAGGGGTTCGAGGTGCTCGCCTCGACGGCCACGACCCCGGTCGCCGCGTTCGCGAACGACGAGCAGGGCTTCTACGGCGTGCAGTGGCACCCCGAGGTCAAGCACTCCGAGTTCGGCCAGAAGGTCATCGAGAACTTCCTGCACCGGGCCGCGGGCATCCCCGCCGACTGGAACTCGGGCAACGTCATCGCCGAGCAGGTGGCCCGCATCCGCGAGCAGGTCGGCACCGGCCGCGTCATCGCGGGCCTCTCGGGCGGCGTCGACTCCGCGGTCGCCGCAGCGATCGTGCACGAGGCCGTCGGCGACCAGCTCGTCTGCGTCTTCGTCGACCATGGGCTGCTCCGCAAAGACGAGCGCCGCCAGGTCGAGGTCGACTACGTCGCAGCCACGGGGATCCGTCTCGTCACGATCGATGCCGCCGACACGTTCATCGATGCGCTCGCCGGGGTCAGCGACCCCGAGACGAAGCGCAAGATCATCGGCCGCGAGTTCATCCGCGCCTTCGAGCAGGCGGAGCGCGATCTGATCGCCGAGGCCGACGCAGACGGCGAGCCGATCAAGTTCCTCGTGCAGGGCACGCTCTACCCCGACGTGGTCGAGTCGGGCGGCGGCACGGGCACTGCGAACATCAAGAGCCACCACAACGTCGGCGGCCTGCCCGAAGACCTGCAGTTCGAGCTCGTCGAACCGCTTCGCACGCTCTTCAAAGACGAGGTGCGCGCCATCGGCCGCGAGCTCGGGCTGCCCGAGGCGATCGTCGGCCGCCAGCCGTTTCCGGGGCCAGGCCTTGGAATCCGCATCGTGGGCGAGGTCACCCGTGATCGTCTCGATCTGCTCCGCGAGGCGGACGCGATCGCCCGTGAGGAGCTGACCGCCGCCGGCCTCGACCAGGAGATCTGGCAGTGCCCCGTCGTGCTGCTCGCCGACGTGCGCTCGGTGGGCGTGCAGGGCGACGGCCGTACCTACGGACACCCGATCGTGCTGCGCCCCGTCTCGTCGGAGGACGCGATGACCGCCGACTGGACGCGCCTGCCGTACGACGTGCTCGCGAAGATCTCGAACCGCATCACGAACGAGGTGCCCGAGGTGAACCGCGTGGTGCTCGACGTCACGTCGAAGCCGCCGGGCACCATCGAGTGGGAGTGAGGCCGGACGGGGCGCCATCGCGTCTCCCGCTCGACCGCTGACGAAGGCCGGTACCCGATGGGTGCCGGCCTTCTGGCGTGCCCTGGCAGGGCTGCGGATTCGCGGTGCTGCCAGACTGGGAGCATGGGCGTCGTCGAGAACTCGAAGTTGACCGTCGTCGGAGCCGGGAGCGTGGGCACGAGTCTCGCGTACTCGGCACTGATCCGTGGGAGTGCGAGTGAGGTCGCGCTCTACGACATCGCACGTGAGAAGGTCGAGGCCGAGGTGCTCGACCTCGCGCACGGCACGCAGTTCACCGGATCGTCTGTGAGCGGCGGGGCCGACCTCGGCGTCGTCGAGGGCTCCCACGTCATCGTCGTCACCGCCGGGGCGAAGCAGCAGCCCGGCCAGTCCCGCCTCGAGCTCGCGGGCACCAACGTCCGCATCCTCGAGAACCTGCTGCCTGCCCTCCTCGAACGCGCCCCCGACGCGGTCATCGTGCTCGTCACGAATCCCGTCGACGTGCTCACCGTCGCCGCGCAGCGCATCACCGGCCTGCCGCCGCACCGCATCTTCGGCTCGGGCACCGTGCTCGACACGTCACGCCTGCGCTGGCTGCTTGCCCGTCGAGCCGGGGTCACCACGTCGAGCGTGCACGCCGACATCGTGGGGGAGCACGGCGACACCGAGTTCCCGCTGTGGTCGAACGCCCGCATCGGGCCCGTGCCGATTCTCGAGTGGCGCGGTGCGGAGCCGTTCTCGGCGGGCGAACTCGACGAGATCGCCCGCGAGGTGCGCGACTCGGCGTACACGGTCATCCGCGGCAAGGGCGCGACGAACTACGCCATCGGCCTCGCCGGGGCGCGCATCGTCGAAGCGGTGCTGAACGACGAGCGGGCGGTGCTGCCGGTCTCGACGGTGCTCCGCGGCATCCGTGGTCTCGACGGCGTCGCGCTGTCGCTGCCGAGCGTCGTCGGCGGCGATGGCGCCGTGCCGGTCGCCGAGACGCCGTTCTCGACGGAGGAGGAGTTGCTGCTCCGGGCCTCGGCCGACGCGATCACGGCCTCGGTGGCGACGCTCGGCATCTGAGCGCTCCGACCGTGGCACCGAAACGATGAACGGCCGCCCCGAGGGGCGGCCGTTCTGTCGTGCTGCTTGGCGAGCGTCAGTCGCGAGCGATCGCGAGCATGCGCAGGATCTCGAGGTACAGCCAGATGACCGTCACCATGATGCCGAAGACACCCGACCACTCGTACTTCTTCGGGGCGCGGTTGCGCACGCCCTGCTGGATGAAGTCGAAGTCGAGCACGAGCGAGTACGCGGCCATGATGACGACGAGCACGCCGAGGATGAGTCCGAATGGGATGCCCATGATCTCCGCACCGCGGAGTCCCCAGGGGTCGTCGGTCACACCGAACAGGATCAGACCCAAGTTCACCAGCGAGAAGACGGCGTAGCCGACCATCGCGATGAGGAAGATCTTCGTCGCCTTCTTCGACGCGCGGATCTTGCCCGAGGCGAAGAGCGCGAGCGTCACGCCGACGACGACGAGGGTCGCGATGACCGCCTGGGCGACGATGCCGCCGCCATAGGTCATCTCGTACCACGCCGAGATGCCGCCGACGAAGACACCCTGCACGCCCGCATAGGCGAGGATGAGGGCCGGCGACGGCTCCTTCTTGAAGATGTTGACGAGCGCGAGCACGAACCCGACGAGGCCGGCGCCGATCCAGAGGAACGGCATCGACTCGGTCGTGACCCAGCCGAGGGCTGCGCCCACGAGGAGCAGGCCGAACGAGACGGCCGACTTCTGCACGGTCGTCTCGACCGACATCGTCTCGCCGGCGGGCGGCGTCGCGGGCTGGTTGTACATCTCCTGCAGCTGCTGGGCCGAGATGTCTTGCGCTGCGGCCACGCCCCCCTGCGCGGAGAACGCGGAGTTCCGCGAGAATGCGGGGTTGTCGAGAGCCATGGGTTTCCTCTGCTTTCGGCTGTGTTCGGGGGTCGGGCGGCGGTCGCACGCGGCATCCGCTCGACTACCAACCTACCCGAGTTGTCCGTGACAACGCCTTGAGTTTCCGCGACATTCCCGGCTCGGCATGGTGGGCGCTGACTACGCTTGGCGCATGCAGCACCACGACGCTCCGCGCCCGCTCGTGATCGGTCACCGCGGTGCGCCCGGGTACCGGCCGGAGCACACGCGCTCGGCGTACGAACTCGCGTTCGCGCTCGGGGCCGATGCCGTCGAGCCCGATATCGTCGCCACGCGCGACGGCGTGCTCGTGCTCCGCCACGAGAACGAGATCTCGGGCACGACGGATGTCGCGAGCCGCCCCGAGTTCGCCGGTCGCCGCACGACGCGCGAGATCGACGGCGCGCCGCTCACGGGCTGGTTCACGGAGGACTTCACGTGGGCCGAGCTCGCGACCCTGCGGGCGCGCGAGCGCCTCGGCGCGATCCGCCAGTCGAGCGCGAGCTTCGACGACCGGTTCCCGATCATCCGGCTGCGTGAGCTCTTCGAGATCATCGACGTCGCCTCCGACGAACAGCGCCGCACGCTGCGGATGGTCGCCGAGTTCAAGCACGCCGCGCACTTCGACGCGCTCGGGCTGCCGCTCGACGAGCTCTTCCAGGCCGAGCTCGACGCAGCGGGATGGGGCCGCGGCGACGAGCGGCTCATCATGGAGGCGTTCGAGCCGACACTGCTCGATCGGCTCGGGGCGCGCGGCATCCGGGGCAAGCGGGTCTTCCTCATCGAGGGCTCCGGGGCTCCGTGGGACCTCGTGCTCCAGCAGGGCCGGAGCGCCCCCACGTACGACTCCTTCGTGACCGAGGCCGGGCTTCTCCGGCTCGCCGGGCGCTTCGACGGCGTGAGCGTGGGCAAGGCGCGGCTCGTCGGCAGGGCGAAGGCGAGGCGAGCGGATGTCGCCGGCGCACCGCTCTCGGGCGCCGAGCTCGTCGACGCGGCGCACGCGGCCGACCTCGAGATCTACACGTGGACCCTCCGGCCCGAGAACGCGTTCCTCACGGTCCCGTTCCGGCGCGGCACCGTTCGGGCCGCCTTCGGCGACTGGGCGGGGGAGTTCGACCAGATCATCGCCATGGGCGTCGACGGGGTGTTCCTGGATCATCCGGACCTCGGCGTCGAGGCGCGCCGGGCCTTCGCCGCCGCGATCTGAGTGCCGGGGGAGCCCGACCGCGCTCACCGGGCGGCTGTCGGCGGGCGCGCCTAGACTTGAAGGCGATATGACGCTGATCCTCGACCCCGACGACCCGGCCGGCTGGCGCGAGGCGCCCTCCGCCGTCGATGCAGGCACCGACTCCACCGGCACCGGCGGCTCCCGGCTGACCGACGGCCTGAACCCCGAGCAGCGCGAGGCGGTCGAGTACCGCGGGCCCGCGCTGCTCATCGTCGCGGGCGCAGGTTCCGGCAAGACGCGTGTGCTCACGCACCGCATCGCGAGCCTCATCGAGAGTCGAGAGGCGTGGCCGAGCCAGATCCTCGCGATCACGTTCACGAACAAGGCCGCCGCCGAGATGCGCGAGCGCGTCCAGGCACTGCTCGGCGAGAGCGCCTCCGGCATGTGGATCTCGACCTTCCACTCGGCGTGCGTGCGCATCCTCCGCCGCGAGGCCGAGTCGATCGGCCTGTCGTCGACCTTCACCATCTACGACTCCGCCGACCAGCGCACGATCCTGAAGCGCATCATCAAAGAGCTCGACGCCGACACGATGGGCTTCACGCCCGCGAGCGCGCAGGCCAAGATCTCCAAGCTCAAGAACGAGCTCGCCGACGTCGAGACGCACGCGCGCAACGCCAACATGAACGACCCGCAAGAGGTCATGTTCCTCGAGATCTTCCGCCAGTACACGCGGCGGCTCCGGGCGGCGAGTGCGCTCGACTTCGACGACCTCATCGCCGAGACGGTCTACCTCTTCCGGGCCTTCCCGAAGGTCGCGGCGCTCTACCAGCGCCGCTTCCGGCACATCCTCGTCGACGAGTACCAGGACACGAACCACGCCCAGTACTCGCTCATCCACGAACTGACGCGGGCGGTGCCGCGCGACGTCGTCGCCGAGCTCGACGAGCACGGCATCCTCGTGCGCGGGCTGACGGATGCCTCGGGCGCGATCCCCGGCGCGAGCCTCACGGTCGTCGGCGACTCCGACCAGTCGATCTACGCGTTCCGCGGCGCCGACATCCGCAACATCTCCGAGTTCGAACGCGACTTCCCGGGTGCCAAGGTCGTGCTCCTCGAGCAGAACTACCGCTCGACCCAGAACATCCTCTCGGCGGCGAACGCCGTCATCTCGAACAACTTCGACCGCAAAGAGAAGAAACTCTGGACGGCCGACGGAGATGGCGACAAGATCACCGGCTACACGGGGTACACCGCTCACGACGAGGCGCAGTTCATCGCCGACGAGATCGAGTCGCTGCACCGCGAGGGCGTCGCCTACCGCGACATCGCCGTGTTCTACCGCACCAACGCGCAGACCCGTGCGCTCGAGGAGATCTTCGTCCGCTCGGCGCTGCCCTACCGCGTCGTCGGCGGCACGAAGTTCTACGAGCGTGCCGAGATCAAGGACGCGATGGCCTACCTCATCGCAGTCGCGAACCCCGTCGACGAGCTCGCGCTCCGGCGCATTCTGAACACCCCGAAGCGCGGCATCGGCCCGGCCACCGAGACGGCGCTCGCCTCCTTCGCCGAGCAGAACGAGCTGACCTTCCGCCAGGCGATGCGGGCGGCCGACGGACTCGGGCTCGGACCGAAGGTGACGGGCGCGATCTCGGCCCTCGCGAACGTGCTCGATGAAGCGGCGGCGATGCTCGTGCCCTCCGCCGAGGGCCTCGCGGCCGGCACCAACGTCGGCGCTGCCAAGGTCTCCGACGTGCTCGTGTTCCTCGTCGAGAAGTCGGGCCTGCTCGACGCGCTCCGCAACAGCCGCGACCCGCAAGACGAGACCCGTGCCGAGAACGTCGAGGAGCTCGTCGCCCAGACCCGCGACTTCGATCGCGAGAACCCCGGCGCGACGCTCGTCGATTTCCTCACCCAGGTCTCGCTCGTGGCCGCGGCCGACGAGCTCGACGACGCATCCGGCACCGTCTCGCTCATGACGCTGCACACGGCCAAGGGCCTCGAGTACCACGCGGTGTTCCTGACGGGCATCGAGGAGGGACTCCTGCCGCACCAGATGTCGGCCTCGGAACCCGGTGGCCCGGCCGAAGAGCGCCGGCTCTTCTACGTCGGCATCACTCGCGCCCGCAAGCGCCTCTACCTCTCGCTCGCGATGAGCCGGGCGCAGTTCGGCGAGGTCGCCGTCGCGATGCCGTCGCGCTACCTGCAGGAGATCCCCGAGGGCCTCATCGACTGGCGCCAGTCGCCGGGCATGGCGACCTCCCGCGGCGGCACCCAGCCCCGCGCCCTCAACGCCCGTCGGGGAGCCCCCGGAGGTGCCTGGGGCACTCGCGATCGCGACCTCGAGCGGTTCAGCGTCACACGCTCAGACAAGCCCAAGACCGAGTGGGCGAACCGGGTCACCGGCACGGTGCGCGACAACGGCGACCTCACGCTCGCGGCCGGCGACCGCATCCGCCACACCGACTTCGGCGAGGGCAAGGTCACCCAGGTGACGGGCGAGGGCACGAAACGCATCGCCCACGTCAGCTTCGACACCGCGGGGCAGAAGAAGCTCCTCATCAAGATCGCGCCCATCGAGAAGCTCTGATGGCCGACCCGCAGGGCGCGCCGCGGCCGGCGGGGTTCGTCGCGCGGCTCCGCTCGCTCGGGGCGCTCGACCTCGAGGTGGCGTTGCGGGCCGCGCTCGCCGCGGTCGTGCCGCTCACGGTGCTCGTCGTGCTCGGCCGGGTCGACCTCGCGGCGTACGCGGCGTTCGGCGGCATGACCGCGATCTTCGGCCGGAGCGAGCCGTATCGCACGCGCGTGCGCACCGTGACCGCCGCCGGAGCGGCGCAGCTCACGGCGATCGGCGCCGGCATCCTGCTCTCGGCGACAGACGCCCCGCTCGCGATCGAAGCCGCCGTGCTCGCCGCGGTGATCGCAGTCGTGATCATCGGGTACAACACGCTCGGCGTCACGCCGTCGGGTCCGTTGTTCGCGGTCTTCGCCGTGCTGGTCTGCGCCGCCCAGCCCGTCGACGAGGGCAGCGGATGGCTCCGCTGGGGCGTCGCGGCGGCGGCGGCGGCGTTCGCATGGCTGCTCGCGATGTCGGGCTGGCTGCTGCGAAGGGCCGCCCCCAGGCGAGCGCGGACGATCTTCAAGCCGCTGCCCCGGCAGGCGCCGGTGCGCGTGCGCGCCTCAGCCGACCCGCGCGTCTGGCTGAACGTCGTGCAGAACGTGGTCGCGGCACTCGCCGCAGGGGGAGCAGCACTGCTCCTCGGCATCGGCCACCCGTACTGGGCCGTCGTCAGCGCCGTCGCCGTGATTCCGCCCGCTCGCGCCGCGCACACCGTGCAGCGCGCGTGGCATCGGGTCATCGGCACGGCAGTCGGTGTCGGCGTCGCCGGGCTCGTGCTGTGGCCCGAGCCGCCCATCTGGGTGCTCGTCGTCGTCATCGGGATCTGCCAGTTCGGCGCCGAACTCCTCGTCGGCCGCCACTACGGCGCCGCCCTCGTCTTCGTCACGCCGCTCGCCCTGACCGTCGCCCATCTCGCGGGGTCGGCTCCGCTTCCGGTGCTGCTCGGCGACCGGCTCGTCGAGACCGTGATCGGTGCGGCGCTCGGCGTCGCCGCGGTGCTCGCCGCCCGCCGGTTCGTCGAGTTCGTGCCGATGCCGCCGCCGACCGTCGCGACCCCGAGCATCGAACCCGAGGAGCAACCATGAGCTGGCCGACACGTGAACGTCGCACCGTCTACGAGAACCGGTGGATCACCGTCACCGAAGACGACGTCGTGCGACCCGACGGCACCGACGGCATCTACGGCGTCGTCGAGCTCCGCAACGACGCCGCGTTCGTCGTCGCGATGACCGATGACGACGAGGTCCTGCTCGTCACGATCGACCGGCACACCGTCGGCACCTCGATCGAGGTCCCCGCGGGCGGCACCGACGGCGAGGATCCGCTCGTCGCCGCGCAGCGCGAGCTGCTCGAGGAGACGGGGCACGAGGCGGCCGAGTGGCGCGAGATCGGGCGGATGACGGCGCTCAACGGCATCTGCCGCGCCGCGGAGACGGTGTACCTCGCCACCGGCCTGCGCCACGTGGCATCCGTCGCGGGTTCGCAGGCCGAAGAGGGCATCAGCGCGGTGCAGGCGGTGCCGTTCGCCGAGGCGGTGCGCATGGTGGCCGAGGGCGAGATCACCGACGGCGAGACGATCGCGGCGCTGTTCTACGCCGCAGCAGCGCTCGGCCGCGTCGGCTGAGAGGCTCCGGCCCAGAGGGTCCGAGCCTCCGAGGTCCCGACGCCCGGCTTCGGAGTCGCGGGCATGCAGTGTGTGGTCGTCGTCAGCCCGCGAGGCGGTCGATGAGGCTCATGGCGTCGAACGGGGCCCGCACCTTCACGTCGTTGTCGAAGTAGACGTAGACGTCGCGACCGGCCGAGAGGTTCGTGCGCACCCAGGCCTCCCACCGGTCGAGCGCGGCGTCGTCGTAGCCCGAGGTGTAGAKCTCGGTGTCGCCGTGGAGCCTGGCATAGGCGAAGTCCGCGGTCGCCCAATCGATGCGCGACCATTTCCCCGCGGTGTCCGCGGTGACGGATGCGACCTGGTGGCGTTCGAGGAGCGCGCGCCACGCGTCGGACTCGAAGCTCGGGTGACGTACCTCGAGCGCGTGCCGGAGCGCCTGCTCCGGCGACGCGGCGAGCGCATACGCCGTCCGGCCCGACATCCGCCGGTCGCGATGTCGCGCGAGCGCGGCGGCGTCGCCGTGGGTGCGGGGGAGAGCAGAGAGGAAGCCCTCGAGCTTCGACGGTTCGAATGCGAGGGTCGGCGGCAGCTGCCAGAGCACCGGTCCGAGCTTCTCGCCGAGCGAGAGCACGCCGGATGCGAAGAAGTTCGCGAGCGGCGCTTCGAACCCGCTCAGTCGCTTGACGTGGGTGATGAACCGCGGCCCCTTCACGGCGAAGACGAATCCCGGCGGGGTGGCATCCCGCCAGCGCACCCAGGATGCCGGCTTCTGCAGCGAGTAGAACGATCCGTTCACCTCGACCGAGTCCACTCGTTCGGCCGCGTAGGCGAGCTCGTCCGCCTGGCGCAGGCCCTTCGGATAGAACACGCCTCGCCACGGCGGGTACACCCACCCCGAGATGCCGATGCGAGCCCTCGCCGAGCGCGTCATGCATCCAAGTCTTCAACGGATGCGCCGCCGGCGCGACCCCTCGGCCCGCGATTCGGTGCAGCGGCGCCGGTTCGGACGCGCGGAACGGGAGGAGTAGCATGGAAGTTGGCCCAACTTATCTTGACGTCGAGATTCTTCGGCGGGTCGGGCCGACACCCACCAGCCCCTGTGCGCTCTCGCGCGTGCGGATCGATTGGAAGTAGAGCGTGGATCTTTACGAGTACCAGGCCAGAGACCTGTTCGAGCAGTACGGGGTTCCCGTGCTCCCGGGCATCGTCGCCGACACCGCCGATGAGGTGCGCGCGGCCGCCGAGAAGCTCGGCGGCGTCGTGGTCGTCAAGGCCCAGGTGAAGACGGGCGGCCGCGGCAAGGCCGGCGGCGTCAAGGTCGCGAAGAACCCCGACGAGGCGTACGAGGCCGCGAAGGCGATCCTCGGGCTCGACATCAAGGGCCACGTCGTCAAGCGCGTCATGGTCGCCGGCGGCGCACGCATCGCGCAGGAGTTCTACTTCTCGGTGCTGCTCGACCGGGCCAACCGCTCCTACCTCTCGCTGACGAGCGTCGAGGGCGGCATGGAGATCGAGGTGCTCGCCGTCGAGAAGCCCGAGGCGCTCGCACGCGTCGAGGTCGACCCGATCGCCGGCATCGACGCGGCGAAGGCCCGTGAGATCGCGGTCGCCGCGAACTTCCCGGCCGAGCTCGTCGACAAGGTCGCCGACGTCTTCGTGAAGCTCTACGAGGTCTACAAGGGCGAAGACGCGACGCTCGTCGAGGTCAACCCGCTGATCCTCGACGAAGACGGCAACGTCATCGCGCTCGACGGCAAGGTCACCCTCGACGAGAACGCCGAGTTCCGTCACGCGAACCACGCCCTCCTCGAGGACAAGGCCGCCGCAGACCCGCTCGAGGCTGCTGCGAAGGAACTCGACCTCAACTACGTCAAGCTCGACGGCGAGGTCGGCATCATCGGCAACGGCGCGGGCCTCGTCATGTCGACGCTCGACGTGGTCGCCTACGCTGGCGAGAATCACGGCGGCGTCAAGCCCGCCAACTTCCTCGACATCGGCGGCGGAGCCTCGGCCGAGGTCATGGCCAACGGCCTCGGCATCATCCTCGGCGACCCGCAGGTCAAGAGCGTGTTCGTGAACGTCTTCGGCGGCATCACGGCATGCGACCAGGTCGCCAAGGGCATCGTGGGCGCGCTCGCCGAGCTCGGCTCGGCCGCGAACAAGCCGCTCGTCGTGCGCCTCGACGGCAACAACGTCGACGAGGGTCGCCGCATCCTCGCGGAGGCCGCGCACCCGCTCGTGACCCTCGCCGAGAACATGGACCAGGGCGCCGACAAGGCCGCCGAGCTGGCGAACGCCGCGTAAGTAAGGGATTCAGACATGACGATCTTCCTCAACAAGGACTCCAAGGTCATCGTCCAGGGCATCACCGGTGGCGAAGGCTCGAAGCACACGTCGCGCATGCTCGCGGCGGGCACCCAGGTGGTCGGCGGCGTGAACGCGCGCAAGGCCGGCACGAAGGTGCTGCACAACGACGCGGCAGGCAACCCGGTCGAGCTTCCGGTGTTCGCCTCGGTCGCCGAGGCCATGGAGCAGACGGGGGCGGATGTCTCCATCGCCTTCGTTCCCCCTGCCTTCACGAAGGATGCCGTGGTCGAGGCCATCGATGCGTCGATCCCGCTCCTCGTGATCATCACCGAGGGCGTGCCCGTGCAGGACTCCGCGGAGTTCTGGGCCTACGCGCAGGAGAAGGGCAACGCGACGCGCATCATCGGCCCGAACTGCCCCGGCATCATCAGCCCCGGTGAGGCGCTCGTCGGCATCACGCCGGCGAACATCACCGGCAAGGGGCCGATCGGCCTCGTGTCGAAGTCGGGCACGCTGACGTACCAGATGATGTACGAGCTGCGCGACCTCGGCTTCTCGACCGCGATCGGCATCGGCGGCGACCCCATCATCGGCACGACGCACATCGACGCGCTCGCCGCGTTCGAGGCCGACCCCGAGACGAAGGCGATCGTGATGATCGGCGAGATCGGCGGCGACGCCGAAGAGCGCGCGGCCGACTTCATCAAGGCGAACGTCACGAAGCCGGTCGTCGGCTACGTCGCAGGCTTCACGGCGCCCGAGGGCAAGACCATGGGCCACGCCGGCGCCATCGTCTCGGGCTCCGCTGGCACCGCACAGGCGAAGAAGGAGGCCCTCGAGGCCGCTGGCGTCAAGGTCGGGAAGACCCCGTCCGAGACCGCCCAGCTGCTTCGCGAGGTCTACGCGGCGCTGGGCGCATAAGCGCTCAACCCGTGGCGAAGGCCCCGTCGGCGATGCCGGCGGGGCCTTCGTTCATTCAGTCGTTCGACTCATCCTCCCGTCACGGGTCGATCACGATCGTGCACGTCACGGTCTGCGGCTCCAGGTTGTTGAGGGTCAGCGAACCGTCGCCGTTCGCACCGGTCGACGTGTCCGGGTCCGGCAGGCCGGGGACGCAGTCGATGGTCGATGCCGTGCCGCCGTCGATCTGCGAGTCGACCGAGACCGTCAGGTTCGTCAACGGCATGTTCTTGAACGACACCGTCGCGGCGGGAGTGATCGGATCGCAATCGCCCTCGCTCTCGACGACTGTCGCCGTCTTGCCGTTCGCGCCGACCAGGTGGTAACCGGTCGGTACGGTCTCCGTGACGGTGTAGTCGCCGGCGAACGCGCTCACGAGCAGCCCGGGGACGCAGGCGACGCCGTTCGCATCGGTCACGGCCTGCACGCCGGCGGGTGGCAGGCCACCACCGGTGACGGTGAACGTGACGCCCTGGTGCGGGTAGTCGCCCGATCCGGTCGCCGCGTGCTTGCGCGTCTTCACGATCTTGATCGCGCCGACCTCCCTGCTGTTGGTGAACGTGCAGGTCACGGTCTCACCCGCGGACACGGCGATCGCCCCGACGGCGGAGCCGTCACTGCAGGTCGCCGACTGGAGATTCCAGTTCGCTGGCACGGTCTCGGCGGCATCGTACGTTCCGGGAGTCAGCTCGGCGAAGGTCTTCGAGTCCTTGCCGGCGGCCCCGGGTGCCGTCGTGGTGAGCGTGAATGCGGCGGGCGTCAGCGAGCTCGACGTGAAGTCGAAGGCGCCCTGTCCGTCAGCGGTGACCTTCTCGATGATGATCGTGCCGCGTGGCCGGTTCGTGAACGTGCAGTCCACGGTGTCGGTTGCGCTCGCGAGGTTGAACGAGACCGTGCGTGTGGCGACATCGGTCGTCACGTTCGCCCCGGCCGAGCTCGCACTGCAGTTGATGCTGAGCAGATCCCATCCGTCCGGTGGCAGGTCTTCGGAGACCGTACCGGCCTGGCCCGTGAGCACTCCGGGGATGACCTTCACGCCGTCATCCGTCAGGTTGAACGTGTTCGGAACCACCGGCGAGGTCGTGAACGCCTTCGTGAAGCCGAACGACGTCACGTTGGGGTTCTCCTCAGGGAGCGTCTCCTTGCGGATCGTCACCGAGCCGCAGTTCGAGATGTTCGTCGGCGCGGGTGCGATGAAGTCCTTCATCGCCGCTGAGAAGGAGTCGGAGGACCGGCTCTTCAGGTACGCGCTGCCGAAGGAGACGCACGTTCCCAACCCGCCTGTCAGGGCGGTGAAGTTCACGGATGCCTCGCCGAAGGTGCGAGCCGAGATCGCTCCGAGGCCGTCAGCAGCGCCGGCGGAGATCGCCGTCGTGTTGATCGAACCGGTCGCGTTGCCCGCGGACGTGAGGTTGTTGCGCGTGCTCCAACAGGGAACCGCATTGCTCGCCGCACACTGGTTGCCAGCTCCCGTCGTGATCCAGCTCGATACCCAGAGCACGGGGTTCGTGCCACCCTGCGACAGGTCGTACTGGATGAGCAGGTCGCCCGCGGTGCGGACCGGCGTCACGTTGTTGGCCGAGATGGTCGACGACTGGTTGAACTCGAAGTCCATGTTGGTCGTGCCGCTCGGATCCTGAACGCGGTGCCAGAACATGTGCAGGAACTTGGTGCCGTTCGCGGTGGTCTCGAGGTAGGTGCCGAAGTTCTTCAGGTCGCTCTTGTTCGGCGGGATGCTCCCGTCGACGACCGAGGGCACCGGGGTGTCCTCCTTCGAGCCCTGACCGAACGAATCGTCGCCCGAGCCGGTCGGCAAGTCGGCCTTGCGGTTCTCGGTGACGCCGGCCCAGTCGAGCGACGGTGCCCCGTCGTCGACCACGAGGTTCGCGTTCGTGTCGATCTCGAAGTTGCTGCCGGCCAGGCTGACCTCGGGGTGGGACGCCTGCGCGGGGCCGGCCGCGATCACTCCGGTGAGAACGAGAGCGCCGGCGGCCGAGGCCGCGACGATGCGCATAGGCCTGCGCACGGGGTGATCTGGTGGTGTGGGGCTTGGCAGGGTGTGGTCGCGTCGAAACATCGTCGCCTCCGTTGGGGGGTGTTGCAAACTTCCGATCGGTCGGGATGGCCGATCGGGTCCCCTTTGGGCGTGATGGGCGGCGGTGTGCCGGCGCGCGCGAAGCGCGTAAGTGCCTGTCGTCAGTCCGGCCGCCTCGGGTAAGCGACGACCGGCAGCATCAAGACCCGAAGAGGAGTCTTACGCTTGTCAGGCGCAGGCTACACCCGGCGAGGAATGGCCGGGCGGAAAGATGAAAGATCCTCACCCTCCAGAACGGGGGGTGTCGCTCTGCCGGACTGCCGGAAGCCGATCCGCCGCAGCCGCGCGGGAGCCGTTCCGTGCGACCGGGCTCCCATGCCAGAGTTGGAGGATGAACGAGCAGCAGCCGTCGGCGAAGGGCATGAGTCAGGCCCACAAGATCGTCCGGGCCACCTTCGTCACCGAGGAATCCGTCTACGGAGTGCTCCTCGTCTCGGGAATGATCGTCGCCTCAGGCGGCCATGGGGAGAGCTCGTGGCGCGTGTTCTGGAGCGTCGCGATCACCGTCGTGGTCTTCTGGGCCGCGCACGTGTACGCGGGAACCGTCGCCCACCACGGTCTCGACAACGACCGGGTCGTCGGCCTCCGGGAGTCGTTCGGTCTCGCACTGCTCCGCTCGCGCGGGCTCCTGCTCTCGTCGGCGATCCCGCTCTTCATCCTCCTGCTCGGCGCGACCCGGGCGATCCCCGACCCCGTGGCGATCTGGACGGCACTCTGGGCGGGCGTCGTCGTGCTCGCGGTGCTCGGGTACATCGCCTTCCACCGACGAGGTGCGTCGTGGCCGGTGAAGGTGCTCGGCTCCCTCATCACCGCCGGGTTCGGTATCGCCCTCATCGTGCTGAAGGCCGTCATCCACTGAATGACGCGACACGACCCCTTCACGCGAATGGGACGATGCGCCAAGGAACGGGCGGGCGCTAGGGTCAAGGGCAGGGGTGCCTCATGGCCAAGAACGGTGACAACGAGCTCGAGGCGCGGATCGCCGCGCTCGAGTCCGAGAACGCAGCGCTTCGCGCAGGCCTCGAGCAGGGGGTCGAGGATGCCGCGGCATCCGCTGCGCCGAAGCCCAGGCGCAGCTGGGGCCGGAGCCTCACGGCCGTCGTGCTCATCGTGGTCGGCCTCCTGCTCGCGCCGGTCGCCGTGATCACCGCATGGGCTCGCCTCGAGCTCGCCGACACGAACCGCTTCGTGGCGACCTTCGCGCCGATCGCCGAAGACCCTGCGGTCCAGGCGTACATCGGCGACGAGGTGACGGCTGCCATCGAGGAGCAGGTCGACATCCCGGGGCTCACGTCCGACGTGTTCGACGGGATCCGCTCGCTCGGGCTGCCGCCGAAGGCCGATGCGGCGCTGGGACTGCTGGAGGGCCCGGCGACGCAAGGCATCCAGTCGCTCGTCTCCGACGTCGTCGACCGGCTGGTCACGTCCGAGGCGTTCGAGGACATCTGGGCGAACACGCTGCGCATCACGCACACGCAGTTCGTGGCCGCCATGCAGGGCGATCCCGACGCCGCGCTGGACATCGGCAGCGACGGCACGATCTCGGTGCAGCTCGGGCCCATCGTCGAATCCGTGAAGCAGCGTCTCGTCGACCAGGGCGTCGGTTTCGCGCAGGCGATCCCCGACGTGGATCGGAGCGTGGTCATCGCGCAGGACGACTCGTTCGCGCTCATCCGCACGCTCTACGCGCTCGCCGTCGGCGTCGGCACCTGGCTGCCCTGGGTGATGCTCGCGTTCCTCGTGATCGGTGTCGTCGTGGCACGCAACCGCACCCGGGCGCTCGTCTGGACGGCAGGGGGCTTCGCCCTCTCGATGGCGCTCCTCGCCGCCGGCGTCGGCATCGGACGCTGGTACTTCGTCGGCACGGTGAGCCCGTCGGTGATGCCGGCGAACGCCGCGGAGGCGATCTACTCGGGGCTCATCGAGATCATGATGTCGACGGTCGTGGCGCTCCTCGTGCTCGGCGTGCTCGTGGCCGTCGTGGCCTGGTTCTCGGGCCCGTGGCGTCCGGCCCGTGCAATGCGCGGATTCGCCGGTTCGGGGTTCGCGGCCGTTCGGCGCGCCGCTGCATCGCACGGTGTCACGACCGGGCGGTTCGGCATCTGGCTCGATCGCTGGCGGGTCATCGCGTACATCGCGATCGCGGTCGTGGCATCGCTCGTGGTGCTGTTCTCGCGCCCCGTCTCGACGGGCTTCGTCGTCACGACCGTGCTGCTCGCGCTGCTCGCACTGCTGGTCGTCGAGCTGCTCCGGCGACCGGAATCCGAGGTGGAGTCGGCCGGCGATGCGTCGATCGATGGCGTCGAGGAGGTCGACGAGGCCGTGCTCGTCACGGTCGGGCCCGACGGCGACGCCGTCGCGACGGTCGTCGACGAGGTCGAGGTCGAGTCGCCGAGTCGCGTCGACCCCGCACGTCCTGCCGACTGAGGGGCGCCGGGCGGGATAGGCTCCCGGTGGAATGAGACGCACGACGATCGCCCTGCTCGCCGGCCTCGAGGCATCCGTCGCCGCCCTCATCGGCCTCGGCATCGCGCTCGTGCCGCTCATGCTGCTGTGGGCGGTGCACTTCGGACTCGCGATCGACGCGACCCTCTTCTTCCGCGCGGCGGCCGACGTGTGGCTGCTCGGCCACGGCGTCGACCTCGTGCTGCAACTCGACCCGATGACCGCGGAGCAGACCGGCCTGCCGGGCGCGGGCGACCCGTTCCCGATCACGATCGCACTCCTCGGCTTCGCGCTCATCTCGGTGGCCTTCGCGCGTCGCATCGGCCGGCGCTCCGCCGCCGAGGGGCACTCGTTCACCGGCGGCATCGCCGCCGTCGCCGTCTACGCAGTGGTCGGCTTCGTGCTCGCGAGCGCAGCGGGCGTCGACGGCGCCAGGTCCTCGCTCTGGCAGGCCGCGCTGCTGCCGGCGTTCGTGATGGCCGTCGGCGTCGTGATCGGAGCGGTCCTGGAGACGCTCCGAGACGACCCGATGACGGATGCCGCGGGCGGCTTCGTGCGCCGCCGGGTCGCCGACCTGCCTCCGGTGCTGGTCGACACGGCGCGCATCGTGGTGCGCATCGGCGCCGGTGCGGCGTTCGGTCTTCTCGCGGTCGCCGGGGTGCTCGTCGCGGGGCTCATCACAGTCGACTACGCGACGATCGCAGGGCTGTACCAGTCGCTCGGCAGCGGGATCGACGGCGGTATCGCCCTGACCGTCGCCGAACTCTCGCTCATCCCGAACCTCGTCATCTGGGGCGCGGCGTGGCTGCTCGGGCCCGGATTCGCGCTCGGCGCAGGATCCTCCGTCGCTCCGACGGGCACGCTCCTCGGGCCGGTGCCCGGCATTCCGCTGCTCGGCGCGCTGCCGAGCGAGGCCCAGCCGTTCGGGGCGCTCTGGCTCATCGTGCCGGTGCTCCTCGGGTTCCTCGGCGCGTGGGTCGTGGTGCCGCCTCAGTCGTCGCCGGCGTGGAATCCGCGTGGTCGCGACGATGTGCGCGCCGCCTGGTGGTTCCCCGCCGTGATCGGCATCGGCTCCGGGGCGGTGGCCGGACTCGTGCTGGGCCTCCTCGCCTGGTGGTCGGGCGGCGCCGTCGGTCCGGGCCGGCTCGCCGAGGTCGGCCCCGATCCGCTGGCCGTCGGCGGCGTCGCCGCACTCGTGTTCGGCATCGGCGCCCTCGCGGGCGCGTACTCGGCGAGGGCGCGCGGCCGGTCGGAGGGCGACCACGAGGCATCCGCTCGACCGTCGTTCGACCGCGGCCTGGGCGACGAGCCGCCGCCCTTCGACCCGAACACGACCGAAGTGCTCGGCCGTTAGCCCGAAGGGACGCGGCGCGGTATCGAACCTTCGGCGGCCGGTAGGCTCGAAGGGTGCTGAAGCTCGTCGTCCTCATCTCGGGCACCGGATCGAACCTTCGTGCCCTGCTCGACGCCTCCGCCGACGCGGAGTTCCCGGCGCGGGTCGTGGCGATCGGTGCCGATCGCGACGCCGAAGGGCTCGCCCTCGGGGAGGAGTTCGGCGTGCCGACTTTCTCCGTTCCCTTCACGGCATATCCCGACCGCAACTCCTGGGGCGACGCCCTCATCGCCGAGGTGGCGCGCTGGGAGCCCGACGTGGTCGTGCTCTCTGGCCTCATGCGGCTCGTGCCGCCCGCCGTCGTCGACGCGTTCTCGCCGCACCTCATCAACACGCACCCGGCCTACCTGCCCGAGTTCCCCGGCGCGCACGGGGTCCGCGACGCGCTGGCCGCCGGCGTCACCCAGACCGGCGCGAGCCTCATCGTCGTCGACAACTCCGTCGACGGCGGCCCCATCATCGCGCAGGAGCGCATCCCGGTGCTGCCTGGCGACACCGAGTCGAGCCTGCACGATCGCATCAAGCCCGTCGAGCGACGCCTGCTCATCCAGGCCGTGCTCGACATCGCCAACCAGCACCTCGACCTGAAGGAACTCGCACGATCATGAGCGGCGCCACGCACGACCCGAGCCTCTACCGCGACCGCGATGTCGTGCCCGTGAAGCGGGCGCTCGTCGCCGTGAGCGACAAGCGCGGCCTGGTCGAGCTCGCCACGGCGCTCGTCGGCGCCGGCGTCGAGATCGTCTCGACGGGCGGCACGGGCAAGGCCATCGCCGACGCGGGCCTGCCCGTCACGCAGGTCGCCGACGTCACCGGCTACCCCGAGCACCTCGACGGCCGCGTGCGCACGCTCCACCCGGCCGTGCACTCGGGCCTCCTCGCCGACCTCCGCCTCGAGAGCCACGAAGCCGAGCTCGCGGGCCTCGGCATCGCACCCTACGAGCTCGTGGTCGTGAACCTCTACCCCTTCGCCGAGACCGTCGCGGCGGGCGCTGCCCCCGACGCGGTCATCGAGCAGATCGACATCGGCGGCCCCGCGATGGTACGCGCCTCGGCCAAGAACCACGCGAACGTCGCCGTGGTGGTCTCGCCCGATCGCTACGACGAGATCGCCGCCGCGGTCGCGGCGGGCGGCACGTCCCTCGCCCAGCGCACCGAGCTCGCGCGCGAGGCGTTCCGGCACACGGCGTCGTACGACGTCGCCGTCGCCTCCTGGCTGGGCAGTGTCGTCGCGCCCGACCAGCCCGCCGACGAGTCGCCGTTCCCTGCGTGGGTCGGTGGCACCTGGACCAAGGACGCCGACCTCCGCTACGGCGAGAACTCGCACCAGAAGGGCGCACTGTACGCCTCGAACGGCGGGCGCCCCGGCATCGCGCAGGCCGTGCAGCTGCACGGCAAGGAGATGTCGTACAACAACTACGTCGACGCCGACTCCGCGGTGCGTGCGGCATTCGACTTCGCCGAGCCGGCCGTTGCGATCATCAAGCACGCGAACCCGTGCGGCATCGCGGTGGCCTCGGCCGGGGCATCCGACCCCATCGCCGACGCCCACCGCAGGGCGCACGAGTGCGACCCGGTCTCGGCGTACGGCGGCGTCATCGCCGCGAACCGCACCGTGACCGTCGAGATGGCGCAGACCGTCTCGGGCATCTTCACCGAGGTGCTCATCGCGCCGGCCTTCGAGGCCGAGGCGCTCGAACTGCTCTCGCAGAAGAAGAACATCCGGCTGCTGACGCTCCCCGAGGGATTCACGCCGACGGCGGTCGAACTGCGCCAGGTCTCGGGCGGCATGCTGCTGCAGCAGGCCGACCGTCACTTCTCGCCGGCATCGGAGTGGACCCTCGCCGCGGGTGAGCCCGCCGACGAGGCGACCCTCGCCGACCTCGAGTTCGCCTGGACCGCGTGCCGCGCGGTCAAGTCCAATGCGATCCTCCTCGCCGCAGGCGGCGCCTCGGTGGGCGTCGGCATGGGCCAGGTGAATCGCGTCGACTCGTGCAAGCTCGCAGTCGAGCGCGCGGGGGAGCGGGCGGCGGGTTCGGTCGCGGCATCCGATGCGTTCTTCCCGTTCGCCGACGGCCTGCAGATCCTCCTCGACGGCGGCGTGCGCGCCGTCGTGCAGCCGGGCGGCTCGGTCCGCGACGAAGAGGTGATCGCGGCGGCCCGCGAGGCCGGCGTCACGATGTACTTCACGGGCGAGCGCCACTTCTTCCACTGAGCTGCGGCGCGGTTCCGCCGCAGCTTCGGAGATCTGCACCCATTCGGATGCATCAGCGCATGTGATGCCGAATCTGCGGCGATCTCCGCACCTGTGGTTGGCGGGCGTCGTGAGTGCGTGGAGCGGGGTGCCAGGGCGCGCCCGACGGGCGGATGCCGCGGCATCCGCCCGGCCCTGACGGCGGTACCCTTGAATCGAACCCGTGCTCATGAGGCGCAGGGAAGGTTCCGCCCACGAAGCGGATGATTCAAGGAGAACGATCGATGACGATCACCCACGCACCGGCGACCCCCGCGACCGGCGCAAGCGCAGCACTGCCGACGGAGGCACCCGACCACGAACGGGTGCTCATCACCCGGGGAGCCCGTTCCGGGCTCACGGTCATCGTCGCCGTGCACTCGACCCGGCTCGGCCAGGCCCTCGGCGGCGCCCGGCTCTGGCACTACGGCCAGTGGACCGACGCCCTCGCCGACGCCCTCCGCCTCTCGCAGGCGATGACCATGAAGAACGCCGCGGCGGGGCTCGCGCGCGGCGGCGGCAAGTCCGTCATCGCGATCCCGGCCGGCACGACGATCGACGCCGCGACGACCCACGACGCCATGCTCGACCTCGGCGACGCCATCGAGTCCCTCGGCGGTGCCTACATGACCGCCGAAGACGTCGGCACGAGCGCCGAGCTCATGGCCGTCGTGCACGAGCGCACCGAGCATGTCTGCGGCCTCCCGCCCGAGCAGGGCGGCGTCGGCGAGCCGGCGGATGCCACGGCCGCGGGCGTGCACGCCTCCATCCTCGCGACCCTCGGCGAGGTCTTCGGTTCCAACGACCCGGCCGGCCGTCACTTCGTGATCGCCGGACTCGGGCAGGTCGGCGGACGTCTGGCGCGCAGCCTCGCCGCCGCAGGCGCCCGCCTCACCGTGACGGATGTCGCGGACGGCAAGCGCGCCCTCGCAGGCGACCTCGGCGCCGCCTGGGTCGACCCGGCGGAGGCGCACCTCGTCGAGGCCGACGTCTTCGTGCCGTGCGGACTCGGCGGCGTGCTCACCCCCGAGGTCGTCCGCGACCTCCGCGTCGCCGCCGTCGTCGGCGCCGCGAACAACCAGCTGGCCTCGCGCGACGTCGCCGCCCTGCTGCAGGAGCGCGGCATCGTCTGGGCGCCCGACTTCGTGGTGAACGCGGGCGGGGTCATCTACCTCGACGTGGCGAGCGCGCCCGGCGCCGACCAGGCCGCGCTCGACGCCCGCATCGAGGGCATCGGCGACACTGTGGCATCCGTGCTGCGCAGCGCCCGTGCCGATGGCACGACGACGCTCGAAGCGGCGGAGCGGCTCGCCCGCACCCGTCTCGACGCGGCACGCTGAGCTGCGTGCTGAAGCGGCATCCGGATGTTCCGGGTGCCGCTTCTCGGCGCGCCGATCAGCGCATGCCCGCGCGCCCGGAGGATGAGCGGAGGGCTCCGGCCCGCCAGTAGGCTCGTGCCATGACGTCCCCCGCCATGCCCCCGACCGCCCCGGCCAGGTTCACCCCGGCGATCACCCCGGGGCGGCGGGTGGCAGCGGTGCTCGCATCCTCGGCCGCCGTCGCGCTCGCGGCGATGCTCGTCTCGCTCCTCGCCTTCTTCATCGGCAGCGGGCAGTCGCCGCAGGTGCTCGGCGACGTGTTCGGCCACTTCGCGCTCGCCGCCTTCGTCGCGTGGGTGCTGCTCTCGCTCGCGAACGCCGTGGGGGCGACCCGGGCCTGGTTCCTCACGCTCATCACGGGCTTCACCTCGGGCTGCCTGGCGGCGCTCATCGCGACGACCGTGACCGCGAGTGCCGCGGGCTACCCGTTCTCGGGACCGATCTTCCTTTTCGTCGTCGGCTCCCTCGTGAGCCTCAACCTGATCTTCATCATCTCGATCATCGTCGGCGAGATGCTGCTCGCCCCCATCGTGTTCCGCGGCATCCTCGCCTATTCGCCCGAGGCGATCGAGCGGCGCATCGCGCTCGTGCGCATCCCGGCATCGAACCTCGACGAGGCGGTGCTCACGCATCGGGAGCGGCAGCCCACCGACCAGGCGCTCGCCGACCAGCAGTGGGACAACTACTGCGCCGCCCTCGTGGCCGAGGGGTGGGAGACGATCGAGGTCGACGCGGCGCCCGAGCTCGCCGACTCGGTCTTCGTCGAGGACACGGTCGTGATGTTCGGCGATCTGGCCGTGATCGCGAGCCCGGGCGCCGAGTCGCGTCGCCCTGAGGTCGAGGCGGTCGAGCGCGCGCTGCGCGAGGTGCCCGGACTCACGGTGACGCGCATCGAACTGCCGGGCACCCTCGACGGCGGCGACGTGCTGAAGGTCGGTTCGACGGTCTACGTCGGGGCGTCGGATCGCACGAACGCCGAGGGCATCCGGCAGCTGCGAACGCTGCTCACCCCGCATCGGTACACGGTCGTGGCCGTGCCCATCACGAAGGCACTGCACCTGAAGAGCGCCGCCACGGCGCTGCCCGACGGCACGATCATCGGCGACCCGGCGCTGCTCGACGTCACCAGCCTCTTCCCGCGATTCCTGCCGGTGTTCGAGCCCCAAGGGGTCGCCGTCGTCGAGCTGTCTCGCGAGTCGCTGCTCATGTCGTCGTCGGCGCCGCAGACGGCGGCGATGGTCGCGAGCCTCGGCTACCGGGTGGTGACCGTCGACATCTCCGAGTTCGAGAAGCTCGAGGGCTGCGTCACGTGCCTGTCGGTACGGGTGCGCTGAGCGAGACCGCCCGGCCGTCGTGCAGCTCGAGCACGTGGTCGGCGCGGCCGACGAGGGCGGGGTCGTGGGTCGTGACGACGGCGGCCACGCCGCGCGTGTGCACGAGCTCGCCGATGAGGTCCATGACGGTCGCGGCGGTGCCGCTGTCGAGCTGACCGGTGGGCTCGTCGGCGAGGAGCAGCTGCGGACGCGCAGCGAGCGCACGGGCGATGCCCACCCGCTGCTGCTGGCCGCCCGAGAGCTCGTACGGCCGCTGCGCCGCGTGACCGGCGAGCCCCACGAGGGCGAGCGACTCGGCGACGCGGGCGTCGCGTTCGGCGGGGTCCATGCGCTGGAGACGCAGCGGCACCTCGACGTTCTCCGCCGCCGAGAGCACGGGGATGAGGCCGAACGACTGGAAGATGTAGCCCAGCCGGTCGCGCCGCACGGCGGCGAGCTCGTCGTCGCCGAGGGCCGACAGCTCGTCGTCGCCGAGGAGCACGCGCCCGCTCGTCGGCCGATCGAGGCCGCCGAGCAGGTTGAGCAGGGTGGTCTTGCCCGCGCCCGACGGGCCGGTCACGACGAGCAGCTCGCCCGGCCGCACCTCGAGCGACACCTCGGCGACCGCGTGCACGGCCCCCGCCTTCGCCTCGAAGACGCGGCTGATCGATTCGGCGCGCAGCGTGCTCATCGCTCTTCCTCCGGTGCATCGGTGACGGATGCCTCAGCCGCGCGCTCCTCGGCGCGTCGAGCACGTCGGGTCGTGGGTGCGGCAGGCGGTGGGCTCGCCGGACCGGAGGCGGGCGACGCATCCGTGTGCGCGCCGCTCGGAGCACGGCCGGTGTCCGCCGCGCCGGGGGACGCCTGCTGATCGGTCGGGCGCCGCGCCGCGGCATCCGCTCGCCCCTCGTCGCCCGGCCACACGCCGACGTGATCGGCCTCGAGCGCGAGTCTCACCCGGTCGCGGAGCTCGAGGCTCTGCATGAAGTCGTGCGGCAGCTGGAGCCGCCCCACCCGGTCGAGCACGGCGAACTCCTCGGCGATGTGCTCCTCTTCGCCGTGCTCGTCGAGCCGCGTCGACCGCAGCACCTCGGTCGAGGTGCGTCCGTCGCGGATCTGCACGGTGCGGCGCACGTGATCGGACACCGTCGGGTCGTGCGTGACGATGAGCGTGGTGACGCCGAGCTCCTCGTTGACGCCGCGCATCGCCTCGAGTACCGCGGCCGACGTCGCCTCGTCGAGCTCGCCGGTCGGTTCGTCGGCGAGCAGCACCTGCGGCGCGTTCGCGAGAGCCACCGCGATCGCGACGCGTTGCTGCTGGCCACCCGAGAGCTCACCGGGTCGCCGGTCGTGCAGCTCTCCGACATCGAGCAGCTCGAGGAGCTCCGCGACGCGGCTCGCCCGCGCGGCACCGCGGAGCGTGCCCGCGACGTTCATCGCGAGCGCGACGTTCTCGGCCGCGGTCAGGTAGGGGAGGAGGTTGCGGGAGGTCTGCTGCCAGACGAAGCCGACCGTGTGGCGCTGGTAGGCGACGCGTTCGCGGGCACCCATCGTGAGGAGGTCGTGGCCGGCGACCCGGGCGACACCGGCCGTGGCGGTGTCGAGACCGGAGAGGATCGTCAGGAGCGTGGACTTGCCCGACCCCGAGGCGCCGACGACCGCGACCATCTCGCCCGGGTCGACCCGCAGGTTCAGGCCCTGGAGTGCCTGCACCTCCACACCGTCGGCGCTGAAGATGCGCACCAGGTCGGTGCAGAGCACGTGCGGCTGTGCCGCAGCGGCGGGGGAGCCGTGGTGCTGCGACGCCGGGGTCTGAGCCGGAGTCCGGGGCTGGGCCGGAGTCTGCGCCTGGGCCGAGGCGGGCTGGTCGGTGCTGGTCACGGGGTCATCCTTCCTCTTCCTTGCGCATCGCGCGAGCGGCGTTGACGCTGCCGTCGATGCGGGATGCCACGGTGGCCGCGGCGACCGTGACGAGCACGCTGCCAGCGAGCACCGCGCTGATGAGCCACGGGTCGAGCGTCACGGCCGGTTGGGCGTCTCCGTCGGTGAACGCCCGCAGGTCGATTCCGGCGAGCACGACGAAGGGCAGGGCCGCCCCGAGCAGCGCACCGGCGACGAGGGCGATGAGGGCCACCGGGCCGATCTCCCAGACGACGAGTGCCCGCTCGCCGCGGCGGCCGAGGCCGAGCGTCGAGAGCAGCGGGAGCAGACGGTCGCGGGCCGGGCGGCCCACGACGAGGGTGAGCACGATCGCGAGAGCCGTGAGCAGGCTCGCCAGCACGATCGCGATGACGAGCGAGATGACGAGGCCCTGCGTCGTCGGTCGCTCGCGCAGCTCGGCGAGCAGCGCTTCGGGCGTGACGACCACGGCATCGTCGCCGGCGATCGCTGCGAGTGCTGCGGTGACCTCGTCGGCGTCCGCGCCGGGTTCGAAGCGCACGAGCACGGTGCGCGGCACGAGCGTCGCCGTGAAGGGCTTCGCGTTGGCGACGTCCATGAGCACCCAGTTCGCGCGAGGCGAATACGCGGTGCGGCCGTCGACGACGCCGAGCGCCTCGAAGTCCTCGCCGTCGAGCTCCGCGGAGTCGGCCGCGGAGACGAAGTCGGCCACCGTCTTCGACAGCACCACCGGCACGTCGTCGGCGCCGGTCTGCGACAGCCCGTCGGGGAGGGGCGTGGCGGAGTCGCGGCCGGCCTGCACCTCGCGCATCTCGTCGGTGTCGACGACGATGAGCGTCGAGGTGCGGGTGCGCCCGTCGGCGGTGACCTTGGTCGGCTTCGCCGAGTACACGGGCGCGGTGGCCGCGACGCCCGGTACGGCCGCGAACTCGTCGAGCTGCTCGAGGGTGAACGGCGTGCCGCCGACGGCGGCGTCGGCTCCGACCTGGGCGTCGGCGGCGCGCTCGACGCCCGCCTGCACCGTGCCGAGCAGCACCGACGAGAACACGGCGACGGAGACGCCGACCACGACGGCGAGCACGGGCACGAGTCCGGCCGACGGGTCGCGGAGCGCCCGCGCCGAACCGAGGAACGGCACGAGGCCCGCCCTGCGCGCGGTGCGGCGGACGAGGGCGGCGAGCGGGATCGGGTAGACCCGCAGCACGATGAGGCACGCGAGCAGCGAAAGCAGGAGCGGCGCGGCCGCGAGCAGGGGATCGACCCCGGTCGAGGCGGTCGAGGTGGCGAGGCCCCGTCGGTAGAGCAGCACGACGGCGGTGACCGCGAGCACGGCGACGAGCACCTCGGCGATCCAGCGGAAGCGTCCGGTCGCCGACCCGCCGAGGTCGGTTCGGGCACGGCGGAGCGGACTGAGGCCCGGTTCGGCCGAGACGAGCAGCGCCGCTGGAGTGAGTGCGAACAGCGCCGCGATCGCCCACCCGGCGACGCCGCCGTCGGCTGCGACGAGCAGCGTGCCGAGCACGCCGCCGACGAGCGCGGCCGGCAGGCCGATCGCGAGCCCCTCGAGCGCGAGGATGCCGCGGAGCTGGCCGGGTGACGCGCCCCGTGCTGCGGCCAGCTCGAGGCCGGTGCGGCGTCGCTCGAACACCACGCGGGCCCCGAGCACGAGCACCGCGATCATCACCCCGATGGGCCCGGACGCGATCGTGGCGAGCACGGCGTCGCTCGCGCTCGCAGCGACTGCGGCGTCGTCGAGCGCTTCCGTGAGACCGCTCGTGAACGCGACCTCGCCGACGGTCGCGAACCAGTACTCCCATGAGCCGCCGCCGAGCACGAACACCTGGCTCGTGAACTCGCCGAGCTGCGCGGTGAGCTCGGGTGAGTCCGCGGCGCGGATGCGCTCGGGCAGCACCGGGAACCAGGCGTCCATGGTCGTGGGCAGCTTCGACTCCTGCAGTGCCGCCCACGAGACGGGGTCGGCGAAGCCGAGGCCGGTGACCTCGATGTATCCGCCCGGCGTGTAGGCGACCGAGGGTTCGAGCGCCACCGGCGGCACGTGCGTCCAGAAGCCGTCGTCGGGGTCGATCGCCGCGAACGTGCCGACCAGTCGCACGTCGTGCGGGGTGGTGCCGATGGGGATCGAGCGCTCCTCGCCGAGCGCCCACTCCATCTCCTCCGCGACGGCGTCGGCGAGGACCATCTCGAGCGGGGTCGGCCCCGGCACCTGGTCGGTCAGGCCGGCGGGCCACTCGCCGGCCGTGAGCTCGATGTGCTCCCGGATCCGCGGATCGAACGCCGTGAAGAGCTGATAGGAGGTCGAGCCCTCCGCAGCGCCCGCCACGCTCGCCTTCGTCGGTCCGGCGACGAGCACCGTGAGCGGGTCGGCGGTCACGTGCGTCAGCAGCTCGGGCATGCCGGCGCGGATGTCGAGCAGGCGCTGCTCCTGCGCGCCCCAGATCGCCTCGATCTCGGGTTCGAGGGAGGTGCCGCCGGTCGACGCCCCGAGCTCGGGCAGGTTGCGGCTGGAGGTGACGACGTCGATCTCGCGCCCCGGGAACTGCCCGAGCGAGTCCTCGAGCGCCGCGGTGTGCATCGCGGCGACCGCCCGCGGCACGCCGGTCGCGAGGAGCGCACCGCCGAGCACGAGCAGCGCGAGCATGATCGACGCGACCGGCCCGGCGAAGAACTGGCGTCGGAGGAGCCCGGCAGCGCTGAGCCGCGAACGGTGGCCGGCGGTCATCCTTCCTCCTGCCTGAGTCCTGGGCGCGAGGCGATGGCGCGAACGGATGCCGCGGCGCCGCCCGCGATCACGGCGGCGAGCGCGAGGAAGGCGGCGATGCCGAGGAGCCACGGCGCCGGGTCGACGGCGAACTCGACGGGCACGGCGGCGGGCACGTCGGCGACGGCGGCCCTCGCGAGCTCGCGCGAGGTGAGCAGCGCCGTCGCGAGGCCGACGATCGCGCCGATCACGACCGCCGTGCCGAGGGTCACCGCGAGCTCCGCGATGCGCGCTCGCGATTGCGTGCGCGCGGGAACCCCGAGCGCACGCAGCACGACGATCTCGCCGAAGCGGCTTGCACCGAGGGCGGCGACGAGCGCCACGACCGAGATGAGCGCGAAGAGCAGCGCTCCGCCGGCGCCGACCCAGAGGACGGCGATCGCCGGGGCGATGAACGGCGCCGACGACGCCGCCGACCTGGCGTCGGCGGTCACGGTCGAACCGTGCGCGCGGTCGAGATCGGCGGCGAGCCGTTCGGGCTCGGATGTCGCGATCCACCGTTCGCCGAACGCCGGCACCCCCGCATCGGCGTCGAAGGCGTACCGCTCGAGTGCTGCGAGATCGGCGAGCACGCCGTCGTCACCCGCGGTCGGCACGACCGGGATCACCCCGGCCACGACGGCGTCGACCTCGGCGCCGCCGGTGAGCACCCGGAACGCGAACGCGTCTCCGATGCCCGCCGAGATGCGCTTCGCGAGGTCGGCGCCGAGCACGACCGGTAATGGATCGCTGCCGCCCTCGGTGAGCGTCGCCCGGGCGGTGGGCGACTTCGAGGTGAGGAGGTGCTCGCGCTCGACCTCGAACCCGGGACCGGCGACGCTCGCGCCGTCGAGGGTGATCGCCCCGAACGAGACGAGCACATCGGTGCCCGCGGCTCCCGAGAGCGAGGCGTCGAGTCCGATGAAGCGCAGCCCCTCGGCATCGGGAACATCGAGGCGCACCGCGCCGCCGCCCTCCGCGACGCCGACCGGCACCGGGGTCACCGGAGTCGCCGCCCCGCTCCCGGTGAGGAACCAGGCGGTCACGGCGACGGCGCCGCCCGTGCCGGCAGGGGCGTCGAGTGCGACGGCGACCTCGAGTGCAGCCGTGCCCTCCGGCACTGGGGTTCCGGCGTCGGCCGCCGACTCGTCGAGCGCTGCGGCGCCGCCGGCCGCGCCCGTGCCCGGCGCGACACGATCGGCTTCGCCGGCGGGCAGTGCCACCACGGTCGCCTGCTCGGATCCGATCCGCACCTCGCCGCGGAAGACCGGGCCCTCCGCCGTGATCCCGTCGACCCCGTCGAGGCCGTCGTCGAGGGCCAGCGGGTCGGGGCCCTGCACGACGTCGCGACCCGCGTACGCCACGCGCACCTCGCCGCCCGTGGCGAGCGCGGAGGCGGTGCGATCGATGCCCTGCCATGCACCCGAGAACGCCGCCGACAGCGTGAGGCCCGCGACGGCGAGCATCGTCACGAGCGATGCGGCGGCGTAGAGCGACGCACGCCGAGCGAGCTGACGCATCGGCAACGACGGGACGAGCCCGGGGCGGGTCGCGGCCATTCGCTCGAGCAGCGCGTCGATCGGGCGCATGAGCCAGAGCGCTGCGAACGCGAGGGCGACGAGCACGAGCATCGGTGCGAGCACGGCGATCGGGTCGACCTCCATGGTGCCCGAGGCGTTCGCCACGAGGGGGGAGCCGTACAGTCGGAACTGCCAGACGGCGACGGCCGCGAGGACGACGAGCAGCACGCCGCCACCGGTCGCGAGACCGCGCGCCACCCTGCCGACCTCGTCGCCCGAGCCGCGGACGACGGGGCGACGGGCGTCGAGCCACGCGCGACCGGCGACGACGAGCAGGGTGCCGACGACCACGACGGATGCCACGACGACGGCGGTGCCAGGACTGCGGGCCTCGCCCGGGCGAACCGCCATGAGCACCGCCTCCGCGGCGACGGCGCCGAGGATCGCGGCGGGCACGCCGAGCACGAGCACCTCGATCGCGGTGTCGCCGGCGAGGCGGGCCGAGGAGGCGCCGCGGGCGCGGAGCAGCACCGTCTCGCCCCGCCGGGCCGATCCGAGCAGCATCGCGAGTCGGGTCACGGCCGCGAAGCCCGTGAAGGCGAGGAGCAGGAGCGGCAACGGGGCGATGGCCCGGACGGCACCGAGACCCGCCAGGAGCCGGGAGAGCGTCGCCTGCAGCCCGCCGACCGCGCTCAGGCCGTCGGTTCCGATCGCGGGTTCGGCGCGGAGGGCGGGCTCGACGTCGGGCAGTTCAGAGCGGAGCAGTCGCGCCGAGTCGGGGGTCACGGCGGCGGGGTCGACGACCGCGGTCCAGCGCACGACGATCGCGGCGGGCAGATCGAGGGTCGACGACTCGGCCACGAGGAACGGGCCGGCGCCGTCGGCGGTCGCCCCCGTGGCGACGACGCCCTCGCCGAACCACGCCGGGTCGCTCGGCTCGAGCGGCAGCCACGTGCCGACGACGAGGAGGCGCCGTGCCGAGGCGCCGGCGAGCTCGACGACGTCGCCCGGCGCGAGGCCGAGCGATTCGGCTGCAGCCGCGTGGAGCGTGGCGGGCTCGGCGGCTTCGTCTGCCGCTGCGGCGATCGCCGTCGGCTCCTCCGGCCAGTTCCCCTCGACGAGTTCCGAGCGCGCAGCTGCACCGGGATCGGCGAGCAGCACCGCACCGAACGCTGCACCGTCGCTGGTCGCGTCGACCGGCGCGGTCTCGATGCTGCGGCTCCAGGATGCGTGGTACGGGGTGATCATGCGATCGAGCACGGATGCCGCGGCATCCGCTTGCGCCTCCGGGTCCTGCGCCACGCGGATCTGCCACCGTGCCGCACCCGCAGCGCCCTGCGCCGACGAGAGGCCGCTGCGGAGCCCGCTCGTGGAGGACCCGGCGAGGGCGTCGATCACGGCGGTGGAGAGTCCGGAGAGCAGGAGGACGACCGCGGCGATCGCGACGAGCACACCGGCACGGGCGTTCGCACGGGCGAACGCTGTCCGTGCCGCTCCCACGCGCGCTCCTCGTCGATCGGGTCGCACGCGCGGCGGCATAGGGGCCGGGCCGAACGGTTCGCATCGGGTGTGAACGTCGACAGCGCGCAGCGACGAATCCGCATAGCCTAACGCCGTGGTGGGTCTTGCGCGCCACCTCGTCGAACCCATAGTCTTTAGGGCTGGCCGAGGAGTGAGTTCCGTCCGGCCTCGAGGGTTCGAGAGACGATGACGCAGGAGGACACCATGCAGACAGAAACCGACGCCCGCACGATTGCGGCCTCCGGCTCTGCCCGCCCGGCGTACCTCGTCGGGTTCGCAGGGTAGACCGCCCGTCCTTCGCGCAGGCTCCGCCTGCTCCGCGGTTTCACGCGATCTCGCGATCCGCGGCTTCCTCCACTCCTCTCCTTTTCGCCGACCTGGCCCTTCCATGGGCGTTCGGCGCTCCATTCCGATTGGAAACCGGCTGTGTCCGTAACCCTGCAAACGCCCACCGCACCTGACGCGCCCGAACCCGTGTCGCAGCCTCCCCGACTCTCCACGGTCCGCGCGCTCTGGCGGCTGCGCGAGTACGCCGGTCCCGCCATGCCGGCGTTCGCGGGCAGCATGGCCGCCGCGCTCGTGGCGCAGCTCATCGCCCTGACGATCCCGCAGGTGCTCCAGCAGATCGTCGACGGTCCCCTGGCCAACCAGGAGGCCGACGCCGTCATCCCGCTCGCCGTGCTCGTCTTCGTGCTCGGCGCCGTCGAGGCGATCCTCTTCGCAGTACGGCGCTGGCTCGTCGTCGGCCCCGGCACCAGGGTCGAGGCGCGCATGCGCAACGCCCTCTACGCGAAGCTGCAGGACCTCCCGGTCAACTTCCACGACCGCTGGCCGAGCGGCCAGCTGCTCTCGCGCGCCGTCAGCGATCTCGGGCTGATCCGTCGGTGGCTGTCGTTCGGCCTCGTGCTGACGGGTGCCAACGTCGTGATCATCGTCGTCGGCGTGGGCATCCTGATGTCGATGAACTGGTTCCTCGGGCTCATCTTCCTCGTCTGCTCCCTGCCGCTGTGGTGGGCGGGCTGGCGCTTCGAGGGTCGCTACTCCGAGATGTCGCGACTCAGCCAGGACCAGGCGGGCGACCTCGCGACCGCGGTCGAGGAGTCGGTGCACGGCATCCGCGTGCTGAAGGCGTTCGGCCGCGGCAAGCACGCCCTCTCGACCTTCCGTGCGCAGGCCGAGTCGCTGCGCAGCACCGAGATCGAGAAGGCGCGCCTCGACGCGAACATCTGGGTCTGGATCATGGTCGTGCCGGCGATCGCCCTGTCGCTCTGCCTCGTGGTGGGCGTCTGGCTCGCGTCGCAGGGTCAGCTCAGCGTCGGCGAGCTCGTCGCGTTCTTCGCGACCGCGACCGTGCTCGCCTGGCCGATCGAGTCGATCGGCTTCATGCTCGCGTTCGCCCTCGACGCCCGCACCGCGACCGATCGGTTCTTCGACATCCTCGACAGCGAGAACACGATCGTCGACCCGGCCGAGCCGCGTTCGCTCGAGCGGCCGCGCGGTGAACTCGCCTTCAGCGACGTGCACTTCCGCTACCAGGACTCGCCGGAGCGGTTCGGCGACCTGCTCGACGGCGTCGACCTCGTGCTCGAACCCGGCGAGACGATGGCGCTCGTCGGTCTCACCGGTTGCGGCAAGACGACGATGACCGCGCTCACCACGCGCCTCTACGACGTCACCGCGGGCTCGGTCATGCTCGACGGCGTCGACGTGCGCGCGTTCAGCCGCGACGAGCTCCGCACGCACATCGCGATGGCGTTCGAGGATGCCACGCTCTTCAGCGCCTCGGTGCGCGACAACGTGCTGCTCGGCCGACCCGAGCTCGCGGTCGACGACCCCGCCGTGCAGGCGGAGGCCGATCGCGTGCTCGACGAGGCACTGCGCATCGCCCAGGCCGGCTTCGCCTACGACCTGCCCGACGGGCTCGACACCAAGGTCGGCGAAGAGGGCATGAGCCTCTCGGGCGGCCAGCGCCAGCGGCTCGCGCTCGCGCGCGCCGTCGCGGCCAAGCCCGCCGTGCTCGTGCTCGACGACCCCCTGTCGGCGCTCGACGTCGCGACCGAAGCGCGGGTCGAGGCGGAGCTCCGCTCGGTGCTCGCCTCGACCACCGCGCTCATCGTGGCGCACCGCCCGTCGACGGTCATGCTCGCCGACCGGGTCGCGCTGCTCGAGAACGGCCGGATCACGGCGGTCGGCACCCACTCCGAACTCCTCCGGGAGAGCGAGCACTACCGCTTCGTCATCACGAGCCTCGAAGACGAGGAACGCAGGAGCAGCGGCGTCGATGCCGTCGACGTCGAGACCACGATCCGAGAGGAGGCGGCATCATGAGCGTCACCGGTGTGCAGGGCGAAGAACGCCAGGACTACTCGAAGGCCGAGTCGGCGCAGATCCGCGCCCGCTCGCGGCGGCTCCTCGGCTCGCTGCTCTCCCCGCTGAAGGGCAAGCTGTGGCTGACGGCGGTGGCCATCGTCATCTCGTCGGCCGCCCAGGTCGCGGGCCCCGCGCTGATCGCCTACGGCATCGACCAGGGCATCCCGGCGCTCATGAACCAGGACTGGTTCCCGGTCGCGTTCGCGGGCGTCGCGTACCTGCTGACGGGGCTCGCCGGCGCGTTCCTCATCTCGGTCTACATCCGGATGTCGGCGCGCATCAGCCAGGCCGTGCTCATCGACCTCCGCACACGGGTGTTCCTGCACACGCAGAAGCTCTCGCTCGAGTTCCACGAGTCGTACACCTCGGGGCGCATCATCTCGCGGCAGACGAGCGACCTCGACGCGATCCGCGAGCTCATGGACGAGGGGCTGACCCTGCTCGTGCGCGGCCTCATGTACATGGTGTTCACGGGCGTCATGCTCGTGATCGTCGACGCTCCGTCGGCCCTCGTGCTGCTCGTCGCGCTGATCCCGCTCGGCATCCTCACCCGCTGGTTCCAGGTGCGGTCGCAGTCGCTGTTCCGTCGCTCGCGCGTGGCGTCGGCGAAGCTCATCGTGCAGTTCGTCGAGACCATGACGGGCATCCGCGCGGTGCAGGCCTTCCGCAAGCAGCGGCGCAACGAGACCGAGTTCGGCGAGCTCGTCGAGGACTACCGCGACGTCAACGCGAAGGTGCTCGGGCTCTTCGCCGTCTACAACCCGGGGCTCGCCCTCATCGGCAACACCGCGGTCGCGGTCACCCTCGTGGTCGGCGGTTTCCGGGTCGTCGACGGCGCACTCGGAGTCGGCGTGCTGCTGGCCAGCGTGCTCTACACGAAGCGGTTCTTCGACCCGATGGAGGACATGGCGATGTTCTACAACGGGTACCAGTCGGCCTCGTCGGCGCTCGAGAAGATCTCGGGCGTGCTCGAGGAGGAGCCGAGCGTGCCCGACCCCGTGAAGCCGGTCGACCTGTGGAACGCTGAGGGTCGCGTGCAGTTCGACAGCGTCGAGTTCGCGTACACGAAGGACCGGGTCATCCTGCCGCGCTTCGACCTCGAGATCCCGGCAGGGCAGACGATCGCCCTCGTCGGGTCCACGGGAGCGGGCAAGTCGACGCTCGCCAAGCTCATCGCGCGGTTCTACGATCCGAGCGACGGCGCGGTCACGCTCGACGGCATCTC
This sequence comes from Agromyces sp. Root1464, assembly GCF_001427265.1. Lineage (NCBI taxonomy): Bacteria > Bacillati > Actinomycetota > Actinomycetes > Micrococcales > Microbacteriaceae > Agromyces > Agromyces sp. Root1464. Next base: position 1,351,897 of record NZ_LMFU01000002.1, on the reverse strand, counting down.
GCTCACCGACCTGCACCCGAAGGACCTGCGGCGCGCGATCGTCATGGTCACTCAGGAGGCGTACCTCTTCTCGGGGTCGGTGGCCGACAACATCGCGCTCGGCAAGCCCGACGCGTCGTCCGACGAGATCGTGCGCGCCGCGATGGCGGTCGGAGCGCACGACTTCATCGAGGGGCTCCCGAACGGGTACGACACCGACGTGAACAAGCGCGGCGGGCGGGTGAGCGCCGGGCAGCGCCAGCTCATCTCCTTCGCGCGGGCGTTCCTCGCGAACCCGGCGGTGCTGATCCTCGACGAGGCGACGTCCTCGCTCGACATCCCGAGCGAGCGGCTCGTGCAGGAGGGACTCACGAAGCTCCTCGCCGACCGCACCGCGGTGATCATCGCCCACCGTCTCTCGACGGTCGCGATCGCCGACCGGGTGCTCGTGATGGAGCACGGTCGCATCGTCGAAGACGGCTCGCCCGCCGAGCTCATCGCGGGCACGGGTCACTTCGCGGCCCTGCACGCGGCGTGGCGGGACTCGCTGGTCTGAGCCCGGCCGACCGATCAGGACGAGCGGATGCCCCGCGCCGAACCCTCGGCGCGGGGCATCCGAATCATCCAGCTTGACGGCCTTTCAACGTGCGCGCCTCCGGGCACCCCCTGAAGAGGGTGCGCGGCAGGGGCCCCGCTCACGATACGCTCGCCCCAGGCGGGCACATCGCCATGGTCACGCCTGCCCTCTGATTGGAGGAGACATGGAGACGCCCGAACGTCCCCTTCGCGTCGCGATCGCCGACGATGCGCTGCTCCTGCGCGAGGGCATCGCGAAGGTCCTCGCCGACGGCGGACTCGAGGTGGTCGCCTCGGTCGGCACGGGCGCAGAACTGCTCCAGGTCGCCGCGCGCGGCGGGCTCGACGCGGCCGTGCTCGACATCCGCATGCCGCCGAGCTACCGCGACGAGGGCATCGTCGCGCTCGAGGAGATGCGGGCACAGGGTTCGACCATCGGCGTGCTGCTGCTCTCGATGTACGCGACCCCCGAGTACGCACTGCGGGTCATGGGCGCCGGGAGCGGCACCGGTTACCTGCTGAAGGAGCGGGTCTCCGAGCCGCAGACCCTCGTGCGCGCGGTCGAGACCGTGGCCTCCGGCGGATCGGTCGTCGACCCCGAGGTCGTCGAGCAGCTCGTGCAGCGCACGCGCGCCGACGACCCGCTCTCGCGCCTCACCGAGCGCGAACGCTCCGTGCTCGAACTCATGGCGCAGGGCTACTCCAACGGCGGCATCGCGCAGACGCTCTTCCTCGGACTGAAGACCGTCGAGACGCATGTGCGCTCCATCCTGCAGAAACTCGACCTCGAGGAGTCGCCCGAGCACCACCGCCGGGTGCTCGCGGTGCTGACGCTCCTCGGCGCGAGGTGATGGCCCCCGGCCGCAAGGGCCGGATCATCAGGCGCACGATCGTCATCGCGCTCGTCGTCGCCGCGAGCCTCACCATGGAGATCACGGGCTTCATCGCGACGCCCGAGGCGCTGCGACGCGAGGTGTCGTGGACGACGCTGCACACGATCGTGCCGCTCGTCTTCGCCGCATGCGCCGGGGTGGCGTGGGCGATCGGCCCGTCGCGACTGCCGGCACGCCTCATGGTCGTCTTCCCACTCGTGTGGATCCCGCTCTCGTTCCTCCGCGTCATCGAACACGTCTCCTGGCTGTGGCCCTTCGTCTACGGCGTGCACCTGTGGTGGGCGGTGCTCACCGGCATTCTCGTGCTGCTCTACCCGCGCGGCCGGCTGATCGACGGCGTCGACCGCTGGATCGCCGGCATCGCACTCGTGACGTCGGTCGGGTACCTGCTCGGCGTGCTGCTGCTCGGCCAGCCCTCGCCCGACGTCTGCGACTGCACCGCCAACCCCTACCTGGTCGCCGACGCCCCGGGCGTGTTCGCGGTCATCGACGTCGGGTACCGCCTCATCGGCGTGCTGCTCGCGATCGTCATCGCCGTTCGGCTGCTCGTGCGATGGGTGCGGGGCAGCGTGCCCGCCCGTACCGTCGCCTTCCTCATGCCGATCGCCCTCATCGCCTGGGTGATCACGCTCGCCACGCAGGCCGCCGCGTACGCGTCGGGCGGAGCCGACCTCGTGCTCGACACGGTCTCGCTCGTGGCGATCGCCTCCATCCCGGTCAGCTTCGTCGCGGGCATCGCGCACGCGCGCAACATGCGCGCCCGGGTCGCCGACCTCATGCGCATCACCCGCGAAGGCGCCGACCGGGGACTCTGGGCGGAGTCGCTCGCCCGCACCCTGCGCGACGCCTCCGTGCGCGTCTACTGGTGGGACGAGGAGCGCGCCAGATACGCGGATGCCTCGGGGGAGCCGCTCGACGACGACACCCCCGCCGCCCGGCGCGGCGACCACGGCCTGCTGCCCGTCTCGTCGCCGACCGGCATGCCGATCGCCGTCATCCGCCACGACCGCGTGCTCACCGACAACATGCGCCTGCTCGACGGCGTCTCGAGCGCGCTGCGCCTCTCCGTCGACAACGGGCGCCTCCGCTCGGAGATCGAGCGCACCCTCGAGCAGGTGCGGCAGTCGCGGAGCCGTATCCTCGAGGCCGGCGACGAGGCGCGTCGCCGCATCGAACGCGACCTCCACGACGGGGCGCAGCAGCACCTCGTCTCGCTCGGCATGCGCCTGCGCCTCGCGGCGAACCAGGCGCGCGACCGCGGGGTCGAGCCGCTCGGGGTCGAGCTCGACGGCACCATCATGATGCTGAACCAGGCGCTCAAGGAACTCAGGGAGCTCGCGCACGGCATCCACCCCTCGCTCCTGTCGTCGGGCGGGCTCGCCCTCGCGGTCCCCGAGCTCGCGGGCCGGTGCCCGGTGCCCGTCGAGATCGACGTGCAGCCCGAGGGGAGGCTGCCCGAGGTCGTCGAGTCCACGGCGTACTTCGTGGTCTCCGAGGCGCTCGCGAACGTCGCGAAGCACGCGCAGGCCACCCGGGGCTGGGTGCGCGCCGCGCTCGTCGACGGCGAGCTCGAACTCGTGGTGCGCGACAACGGGGTCGGCGGAGCCTCGGCGGAGGGCAGCGGCATGCTCGGCATCGCCGACCGGGTCGACGCCGTGGGCGGACGGTTCCGCCTCGACAGCGAGCCAGGGGCCGGCACGACGATCACGGTGCGCATCCCGCTCGCGGGCTTCACCGCGCACTGACGGCGCGAGGGCGGAACTCGGGTCAGGCCTGCCAGCGGCACGCCGCGAGGTCGATGCGGTAGCCGTCGTCATCGGAGGTCGGCCGCAACGGCGTGCCCTCGTCGAGATAGTGCTGCCGCGCGCGGTCGGCGTGCCCGGCCGGCGGCCGCCCGCCGGCGCGCACGACCCGCCACCACGGCACGTCGCCGCCCGAGCGCGCCATCACCTGCCCGACGGCACGCGCGCCGCGCGAGCCGAGCAGCGCCGCGACGTCGCCATAGGTCGCGACCTGCCCCGGCGGGATGTCGGCGACGACCACGAGCACGGCCTCGACGAACCCTTCAGCGTGCTGCTGCGGCATCCGCTTCGCCCGGTCTCCCTCGTCGTGCTGCGGGGTCTCGGTCAGAGTTCGAGCGCGCCGATGACGTCGCCGTACGCGGTCTCGCCGACGTCGGTGAAGCCGATGCGGTGGAAGAACGCCTCGGGGCCCTCTTCGCCCGGCTCCCACAGCACGGTGATGCGGTCGAAGCCGCGACGCTTCGCCTCTTCGGCGAGCGCCGTCGCGAGGAAGCGGCCGACGCCCTTGCCCTGCACCTCGGCGTCGACGTTGATGCGCCAGATGCAGGCCCGGAACTCCTCGTGCTCGTTCTCGGGGTCGAAGTTGCCGTGGATGAAGCCGACCACGCGATCCTCGAGGAGCGCGACCCGCTGCCACGCGGTGGCCGGGTTCACGACCGACGACTCGGCGGAGTAGGTGACCGGGGCGATGAACTGCTCCTGGCCGGGCTTGAGCGACAACGAGTTCGCCGCCACGATGTTCGACGCCGACAGATCTTCCAGTCTCAGCTCAGCCATGCGCCAAGGCTAACCCGTGGGGCCGTCGCGTCGGTAGCCGAGACGACACATGCCCAGAGCGAACGAGCGGATGGCGCGGCCTCCGGGCCTCGGCATCGACCCGGGACGCGCTCGGGATCGGACCCGAACTCTCTCGAAGTCGAGACAGTCTCGTGGACGCGGTAAGCTGGCAGACGGCGTGTCCGACCGCCCAGAGGCTTTCCAGTTCCCCACCAGAATCAAGGAGACATCCACTTTGTCGAAGATCAAGGTTGCAGGCACCGTCGTCGAGCTCGACGGCGACGAGATGACGCGCATCATCTGGCAGGCCATCAAAGACACGCTCATCCACCCGTACCTCGACGTGAACCTCGAGTACTACGACCTCTCGATCCAGAAGCGCGACGAGACCGACGACCAGATCACGATCGACGCGGCCCACGCCATCCAGAAGCACGGCGTCGGCGTCAAGTGCGCGACGATCACGCCCGACGAGGCGCGCGTCGAGGAGTTCGGCCTGAAGAAGATGTGGAAGTCGCCGAACGGCACGATCCGCAACATCCTCGGCGGCGTCATCTTCCGCGAGCCGATCATCATCTCGAACATCCCGCGCCTCGTGCCGGGCTGGAACAAGCCGATCATCATCGGCCGCCACGCCTTCGGCGACCAGTACCGCGCCACCGACTTCCTCTTCAAGGGCGAGGGCACCCTCTCGGTCTCGTTCACCCCGAAGGACGGCGGCGAGCCGCAGCAGTTCGAGGTCTACCAGTCGCCGGGCGACGGCATCGCGCAGGTGCAGTACAACCTCGACGCCTCGATCCGCGATTTCGCCCGCGCCTCGCTCAACTACGGCCTCTCGCGCAACTACCCCGTGTACCTCTCGACGAAGAACACGATCCTGAAGGCGTACGACGGCCGCTTCAAGGACATCTTCCAGGAGATCTTCGACACCGAGTTCAAGGCGCAGTTCGACGCCGCCGGCCTCACCTACGAGCACCGCCTCATCGACGACATGGTCGCCTCGGCCATGAAGTGGGAGGGCGGCTACGTCTGGGCCTGCAAGAACTACGACGGCGACGTGCAGTCCGACACCGTGGCACAGGGCTTCGGCTCGCTCGGTCTCATGACCTCGGTGCTCGCCACGCCCGACGGCAAGGTCGTCGAGGCGGAGGCCGCGCACGGCACCGTGACGCGTCACTACCGCCAGCACCAGGCCGGCAAGCCGACCTCGACGAACCCGATCGCCTCGATCTTCGCCTGGACGCGCGGCCTCGCGCACCGTGGCAAGCTCGACGGCAACCAGGAGCTCATCGAGTTCGCCGCGACCCTCGAAGACGTCGTCATCACGACGGTCGAGTCGGGCGCCATGACGAAGGACCTCGCGCTCCTCGTCGGCCCCGAGCAGGGCTACCAGACGACCGAGGAGTTCCTCGCGACGCTCGCCGACAACCTGAAGGCGCGCATCGCCGCGTAGTCGATACGCCTCGAGACGGGGGTCGGATGCCGCTGGCATCCGACCCCCGTTCGCATTTCTGCGCCTCGCAGCTGCGGGCGCACCGAATGCGTCGGCTTCGCGTTTCCGCGCCTCGCAGCTGCGGGCGCCCCTGATGCGTCGCTTCCGCGGGAGGATGGACGCATGGCACGCCTCCTGAAGCTCGCCCGCAGGTACTGGATCGTCACGCTGACGCTCGGCATCGGCCTCCTCGGCATCGTGCTCGCCCTCACCGGGGCCGGCGCCGCCGTGCCGTGGATCTTCAGCGTCTACGCCCTCGGCGTCGCGACCTGGCAGGCCGTCGGCATGGTGCGCGACATTCTGCGGGGGCACTGGGGCCTCGACATCCTCGCGGTCACTGCGATCGTCGCGACGGTGCTCGTGGGCGAGTACGTCGCCGCACTCCTCGTCGTGCTCATGCTCTCGGGCGGCGCGGCGCTCGAGGACTACGCCAACCGCCGGGCGAAGCGCGAGCTCGACGCACTCCTGACCCGCTCGCCGCAGCACGCGCACCGCATGGAGGGCGAGTCGATCGTCGAGGTGCTCGCGAGCGACGTGCGCGTCGGCGACGTGCTGCTCGTACGACCGAGCGAGATCGTTCCCGTCGACGCGACCCTGCGGTCGGATGAGGCGAGCTTCGACGAGTCCTCGATCACGGGGGAGTCCGTTCCCGTCGAGAAGCATGCAGGCGACCTCGTGTTGAGCGGCTCGATCAACGGCCAGGCCGCCGTCGAAGTCGTCGCCGCTGCATCCGCCGCCGACAGCCAGTACCAGCAGATCGTCGCCCTCGTCACCGCGGCCGCCGACTCGAAGGCGCCCGTCGTGCGCCTGGCCGATCGATACGCTGTGCCGTTCACCGTCTTCTCGCTCGCGCTCGCCGGGGTGGCCTGGTGGGCCTCGGGCGACCCCGCGCGCTTCGCCGAGGTGCTCGTGCTGGCCACGCCGTGCCCGCTGCTCATCGCGGCGCCCGTCGCGTTCATCGGCGGCATGAGCCGCTCGGCGAGGAACGGCGTGATCGTGAAGGGCGGGGGAGTGCTCGAGCAGCTCGCCGCCGCGAAGACCGCCGTGTTCGATAAGACGGGCACGCTCACCTACGGCTCGCCGACGCTCGTCGCGATCCGGCCCGAACCGGGTTTCGGGGAGGACGAGCTGCTCGCGGCAGTCGCCTCGGCCGAGCAGTACTCCTCGCACGTGCTGGCGACGTCGATGATCGAGGCGGCGAAGCAGCGTGGACTCCCGCTCGCCGAGGCGGACTGGGCGCGCGAGGCCGCGACGAACGGGGTCACGGCCAAGCTCGACGGGCGGGAGGTCGTGGTCGGCAAGTTCGCGTTCGTGCAGGAGCACGCGCCGGAGGCCGGGCGCACGGACATCGCACCGGGGCAGCTCGCCGTCTACGTCGCGGTCGACGGGCGCTTCGCCGGGGCGATCCTCGCGAGCGATCGGCTGCGCGACAACGCGGCGGCCACGCTCGCGCGCCTCGGCGAGCTCGGCGTGCACCAGACCATGATGCTCACGGGCGACGCGAAGGCGACGGCCGATCACATCGCCGCAGAGCTCGGCATCACCCGAGTGCGCGCCGACTGCCTGCCCGCCGACAAGGTCGCTGAGGTCGCGGCGATCGCCGAGCGACCCGTCATCATGGTCGGCGACGGCGTCAACGACGCACCCGTGCTGGCGGCCGCCGACGTCGGCATCGCGATGGGCGCGAAGGGCGCGACGGCGGCGAGCGAGTCCGCGTCGGCGGTGATCCTGGTCGACGACATCTCGCGTACCGCGAAGGCGGTCGAGATCGGGCGCGACACCGTGCGCATCGCGCTGCAGAGCATCTGGATCGGCATCGCGGTGAGCATCGGGCTGATGGTCATCGCCGCGTTCGGGGTGATCCCGGCGACGATCGGCGCGCTCCTGCAGGAGGTGGTCGACCTCGTGACGATCCTCGCGGCGCTCCGCGCGATCGGCGGGCGACTCGATGCGAAGGCCGAGGCGGCGGATCGCGACATCCGCTCACTGGTCACAACTCGATAACGCCCCCGGGAAATCGACGCGCACTCTTGCGTCGGGTTTGTTCGTAAGGTTTACTAACAAACGTGACTGCAACGGATGCGCAGCGAGGCCCGGTCACCACGGAGCCGACGCCCCCCACCTCCCCGGTGGCGTCCGAGCTGCATGCCGCATCCGCTCCCGGCGCTGCGATCTTCGGTCGCTCCCGCGCGCTCCGGCCGACCGGCAAGGTCCTGCCCGAGCACGCCCGCACGCACAACCGCGCCCTCGTGCTGCAGACGCTCTACACGGCAGGAGCCCAGAGCCGAGCGGATGTCGCGCGCGGCACCGGTCTCACCCGGGTCACGATCTCCGACCTCGTCGGCGACCTCATCGCCGAGGGCCTCGTGATCGAACTCGGCCAGCGCGAAGACGCCCGCCCCGGCAAGCCGGCCACGCTCATCGACATCGACCGCGAGGCCTTCCACATCATCGGCGTCGACCTCTCGGAGCACGAGGTGTTCCGTGGCGCGGTGGTCGGCCTCGACGGCCAGATCATCGGGCGCGACGAGGTCGCCCGCGACGGTGCCACCGCCGAAGCGGCCGAACTGCTCGTCGAGCAGCTCGTCGAGCGACTGCTCGCCCGCACCACGACCCCCGTGCTCGGCATCGGCATCGGCTCGCCCGGCGTCGTCGACGAGCACGGCGTCGTGCGCTCGGCCCCGAACCTCGGCTGGGGTGACGTCGCCCTGCAGGATCGCATCGGCGCCCGGTTCGCGCTGCCCGTGCACGTCGCGAACGACGCGAACGTCGCCGTCCTGGCCGAGCACGGCTCCTCCCACCACGACGACCTGCTGCTCGTGAAGGTCGGCCACGGCGTCGGCGCCGGACTCATCATCGGCGGGCGCCCCGTCGTCGGGGGAGGGTTCGCGGCCGGCGAGATCGGGCACGTCGTCGTCGGCACCGACGGCGGCCCGCGCTGCGCGTGCGGCAAGGACGGATGCCTCGAGGCCTGGCTCGCCGTGCCGCGGCTCACCGCGCAGCTCGCCGAGCTCGACGGGGCGGGTCGCACCGCGGCATCCGCTCGCGACGACATCCTCCGCGAAGCCGGCCGACGACTCGGCATCGTGCTCGCACCGGTCGTGGGCGCGCTGAACCTCTCCGAGGTCGTGCTGAGCGGCCCGACCCAATTGCTTGACGGACCGCTGCACGAGGCGACCGTCGACACGCTCCGGACCCGGACCATGGCGGAATTCAACCGTGATCTGAGGCTCCGGATGACCGAGCACGGGCAGGACATCGTTCTGCGCGGCGCGGCCGTCATGGTCCTCTCCGGACAACTCGGAGTCTCGTGAGGGACTCCACGCATCAAGGGTGACAGCGAACCCCCGCTGCCTCCCACACCCCACGAAAGGAAACGACAATGAGGAAACTCGGCATTGTGGCGCTCGGCGCCGTTGCTGCCCTGACCCTCGCCGGTTGCAGCGCCGGTGGTGGCAGTGACTCGGCCGACGGTGGCAAGATCACGGTCTGGGTCGTCGGCACGGACACGCCCGACACGGCTCGCGAATACCTCAAGGACACGTTCGAGTCCGAGAACGAAGGCTGGACCCTCACGGTCGAGGAGAAGACCTGGGCCGACGTGAGCGACACCTACGCGGCCGCCCTGCAGTCGAACGACTCGCCCGACGTCGTCGAGGTCGGCAACACCCAGACCGCGAGCTTCGCGGACCAGGGCCTGTTCCTGCCCCTGAGCGACTTCGCAGCCGACGACTACCTGCCCGGCCTCGTCGAGTCCGCCACCTACGACGGCGACCTCTACGCCGCGCCGTACTACGCCGGCGGGCGCATCGTGTTCTACAGCGAGCAGGTGCTCGGAGCGACGCCGCTTCCGGCGACGCTCGACGAGTACGTCGCGACGGGCACGGCGCTGAAGACCGACACGGTCTCGGGCATCTGGGCACCGGGTCGCGACTGGTACAACGCGCTCCCCTACGTCTGGGCTCACGACGGCTTCATCGCCGAGCAGGAGGGCGACGAGTGGAAGGCCGGCTTCTCGAGCGAAGGCGGCATCGAGGGCCTGACGCAGCTGCAGGGCGTCTACATGAACGCGTCCAACGCACCGAAGGACGGCGACGAGACCGACCCGCAGGTGCCGTTCTGCGCCGGTGAGATCGCACTGCTCTCGGCTCCCGCGTGGGTGCAGTGGTCGATCACGGCTCCGGCCGACGCCGAGGCGCCGGGCTGCCCCGACACCTACGGCTCCGACCTCCGCGCCTTCCCGCTGCCGGGCCTCGAAGCGGGCGAGACCGCCCCGATCTTCGCCGGCGGCTCGAACATCGCCGTCGCGACGAAGAGCGCCAACCCCGAGCAGGCTCGCGCCGCGCTCGACATCATGGCCGGCGAGGGCTACCAGACCCTGCTCGCCGAGGGCGGCCTGACGCCGGGCCTCACCGCGGCGGCATCGTCGCTGCCCGACACCGAGATCGCGAAGGCACAGGCCGTCGCGCTCGAGAACTCGAAGGTCACCCCGACCACGCCCAAGTGGGCCGAGGTCGAGGCTGCGCAGATCATCCAGGAGGCGCTCGTGAAGATCGCCCAGGGTGGGGATGTCGCGGCGATCGCCGCCGACCTCGACGCGCAGATCGAGGAGATCCTCAACAGCTAGCCTGTTGAGCCCCGCGGGGGCGGAGTCCCACACAGCTCCGCCCCCGTTCCCGCGATTTCCTCCGGCCCGCCGCCGTCGCCGCGCCCGAGACGTACCATCAGTCAAACCGCGATTCCCCCGCGATACATCCGAGGAGCAGCCATGAGCGCAACCCTCACCGAGCCTGACGCAGCGCCGCGCACGCCGAACACCAAGCCACCCCGTCCTCCCAAGGGCTCCGCCGCGGGCCCCCGCAAGAAGAAGCCCCTGCCGTGGGCTCCGTGGCTGCTGCTCGGCCCGAGCATCGCGCTGCTGGGCGTCATGGTGGTCTACCCCACGATCGTGATGTTCGTGAACTCCTTCACGAACCTCGAGATCAAGAACAAGATGCTCGGCACCGCGCCCGACTTCGTGGGCTTCGACAACTACATCGAGGTCTTCACGGAGTCCGACTTCCCAGCAGTGCTCGCCCGCAGCCTCGGCCTGATGGTCGTGCTCACCGTGCTGATCACCGCGATCGGCATGGTCGTCGCGCTGCTCATGACGAAGCTGTCGAAGGGCTGGCGCCTCGCCGTGTCGATCGGACTGATGCTCGCGTGGGCGATGCCGCCGCTGTCGGCGACCGTCGTCTTCGGCTGGATCTTCGACACCGACTACGGGCTCGTCAACTGGGCGCTGAACACGATCACGGGCACGCAGGACTTCCGGGGCCACTCCTGGCTCATCGACCCGTGGTCGTTCATGATGGTGCTCGTCATCATCGTCGTGTGGCAGAGCGTGCCGTTCGCCGCGGTCACCTTCTACGCGGGTCTCGGGCAGGTGCCCGACGAGGTGCTCGAGGCGTCGTCGCTCGACGGCGCCGGCCCGTGGCAGCGGTTCCGACTCATCGTCCTGCCGTACATGCGGGGCGTGCTGACCGCCGTGCTGGTGCTCGAGACCATCTGGAACCTCCGGATCTTCACGCAGGTGTACGCGCTGCAGCAGCAAGGAGGGCTCGCGAGCGAGACGAACATCCTGCCCACGTACCTGTTCCGGCAGGGTCTCGGCGAGTTCGGCGTGACCGCCGCGATCGGCGTGTTCATGGTCATCCTCCTCATGGCCATCTCCTACTTCAACGTCCGTTCCTCCCTGAAGGATGAGGCAGAGCTGTGACCGTCAGCCCAGGAATCCAGGTCGCCGAGACTCCGGCGTCGACCACGACCTCCACGCGTGCCGCCTCCATGATCGGCGACGGAGGTCGCCTCGGGCGACGCGCGGGCCGCGCCAAGGGCCGCGCCGGCCGGTTCGGCCTCAACGCCTTCGCATTCATCGTGATCGTCTGCTCGATCTTCCCGGTCTACTGGATGGTGAACATGTCGTTCACCCCGCCGAACCAGATCATCAGCCGCAACCCGAGCTTCCTGCCCTTCGACTTCACGTTCAAGAACTACGTCACGGCATGGACGCGCGAGGCAGCGCCGGGGCAGACGGACTTCCCGCACGCCCTCCTGTCGAGTCTCGCCGTCGGCCTCGCCGTCGTCGTGGCCGGCGCCCTGATCGCGTTCCTCGCCTCGATCGCGATCGCGCGATTCGCCTTCCGCGGTCGATACGTCTTCATCGTGAGCGTGCTCGTCGTGCAGATGGTGCCCAGCGAAGCGATGATGTTCACGATCTACAACATGATCGACGACTGGCGCCTCATGAACACCCTGGTCGGGTTGTTCATCGTGCACCTCGCCACGGTCGTGCCCTTCACGATCTGGACCCTGCGCGGCTTCGTGCGAGGTGTGCCGGCCGAGCTCGAAGAGGCGGCCCAGATCGACGGCTGCTCGAAGGCGCAGGCCTTCTGGAAGGTGACGTTCCCGCTCCTCGCCCCGGGGCTCGTCGCCACGGGCATCTTCGCCTTCATCCAGAGCTGGAACGAGTTCCTGATGGCCCTCCTCCTGCTCAAGGGCTACAACCTGACCCTGCCCCCGTGGCTGAACTCCTTCCAATCAGCCACCGAGGCGACGAACTGGGGTGCCGTCATGGCCGGATCCACGCTCATCGCCCTCCCGGTCGTCATCTTCTTCCTGTTCGTGCAGGGCCGGATGGTCGGCGGGCTCGTGAGCGGCGCGGTCAAGGGATGACCCGGCTCGATTCGACCGGCGCGGGCACCGACCTCCGCCGGGACATCCTCACGACGTTGCTTCCGGGCTTCGAGGGGCTGCAGGCGCCCGACTGGGTGCTGGAGCTCCTCCGTGAAGGCCTCGGCGGCGTCTGCCTCTTCGGGCCGAACGTGGAGACTCCCGAGCAGCTCCGCGCGCTGAACGCCGAGCTCCGGGAGGCCAATCCGCTCGCGGTGATCGCGATCGACGAAGAGGGCGGCGACGTCACCCGGCTCTTCTACGATCGCGGGGCGCCCTTCCCGGGCAACGCCGTGCTCGGCCGCATCGACGACGTCGAGCTGACCGCTCGCGTCGCCAGGGCGGTGGGCGAGGCGCTCGCCGCGACCGGGTGCACCGTGACGTTCGCGCCCGACGTCGACGTGAACGCGAACCCCGACAACCCCGTCATCGGCGTGCGCAGCTTCGGGGCGGATCCCGAACTCGTCGCCCGCCACTCGGCCGCCTGGACGCGTGCGCTGCAGGAGACGGGCGTCGCCGCCAGTGCGAAGCACTTCCCGGGGCACGGCGACACCGCGACGGACTCGCACCTCGCCCTGCCCGTCGTCGACGTGCCGCTCGCCACCCTGCGCGAGCGCGAGCTCGTGCCGTTCCGGGCCGCGATCGCCGCGGGCAGCCGCACGATCATGACCTCCCACATCCTGATCCCCGACCTCGATCCCGAGAACCCGGCCACCCTCTCCCCGCAGATCCTGAACGGCCTGCTCCGCGGGGAGCTTGGGTTCGAGGGCGTCATCGTCACCGACGCCCTCGACATGAAGGGGGCGAGTGGCGTGCACGGCATCCCCGAAGCCGCTGTGCGCGCCCTCGCCGCCGGTTGCGACCTGCTCTGCATCGGCTCCGACAACTCGGCCGCCGAGATGGCGGAGATCGTCGGCGCGGTCGAGACCGCGATCGCGACCGGCCGGCTGCCGGAGGAGCGCGTGCGCGACTCCGCCGCGAGGGTGCGCGCGCTCGCGGTCGACTCCGTGCGGGTGCCGGCCGGGCCGGCCCTGCCCGCCGTGATCGAGCCGCAGCACGACGCCGACGAGATCGGCCGGGTCATCGGCGCGTTCGAGGTGACGGATGACTCGCGCGACCGTCTCGCCCGATCGGCACGAGTCGGCACGGTCGTGCGGGTCGACACCGTCGCGAACATCGCCGTCGGCGTCGCGCCGTGGGGTCCCTTCGCGGCCGAGGACGTCGCGACGCGGCCGTCGTGGCTCGCCGAGGCCGTCACGGTCGCCGTGTCCGAGCGGCAGGGCCTCGTCGATCCCGCAGCACTCGAGGGCACCGTGCTCGTCGTGGGCAAGGACCTGCACCGGTTCGCGTTCGCCCGGGCGGCGATCGACGCGCTGCGCGCCGTGCGCGACGACGTCGTGACGATCGACATGGGCTGGCCGTCGAATGATCGTGCCTACGCCGACATCTCGACGTTCGGCGCCTCGCGCCTCCTCGGCGAGGCCGTCATCGAGTTCGTCGACGACGCGCTCAGGGCTGCGGTGGCGACGCCGTGAAGCTCGGCATCGACATCGGCGGCACGAAGACGGCGGCGGTGGCGATCGGTGCCGACGGAGAGCTGAGCGACCAGGTTCGCATGCCCACGGGCTTCGGCGCGGAGGCGGTCGTCGCGACCGCCCTCCGCACCGTCGAGCGCATGAGCGAGCTCGCCGGCCTGCGCACGGCGTCGTTCACCTCGATCGGCATCGGCATCCCCGGTGCGGTCGACAGCGCGACGGGTCGGGTGGAGCACGCGGTGAACCTCGGGCTCGAAGGGCTCGACCTCGGCCGTCGCCTCTCCGACCGTCTCGGCATCGACGTGCGCGTCGAGAACGACGTGAAGGCGGCCGCCCTCGGGGCCCACCACCTGCTCGGCGCGGCGGCTGGCGCCGGTGCCCGGGCGGGTGCCGACTCCGGCGACGAACTGGGACGCACGGCGACGTCGATGGCCTACCTGAACCTCGGCACCGGGCTCGCGGCGGGTGTCGTGCTCGACGGCCGGCTGCTGCGCGGCGGCCACGGCATCGCCGGCGAGATCGGGCACATCCCGATCGACCCGGCGGGCGTCCGGTGCGGATGCGGTCAGCGCGGCTGCCTCGAGACCGTGGCATCGGGCCTCGCGATCGCCCGTACCTGGCCGACGGCCTCGGAGCATCCGGCCCGGGAGCTCTTCGACGCGGCGGACGCGGGCGACGCGCGGGCGATCGCCGTGCGCGAGGAGTTCCTCTCGGGGGTCGCGACCGCGGTCAGGCTGCTCGTGCTGACCGTCGACGTCGACGCGGTGGTGATCGGCGGCGGGCTCGCCGCGCTCGGCGGGCGACTCATGGACGGCACACGCCGTATCCTGAATCGGTGGGCGGCCGACTCGGCCTTCCTCGCATCGATCGACCTTGCTGCTCGCGTGCAGGTCGTCCCACCCGGATTCCCAGCGGCCGCCGTCGGCGCCGCCCTCGTAGGAGAACACCCATGGCTGAAGTCGTCGTCGTAGAGAACGAAGACGCCGCAGGCGCACTCGTGGCCGACACGATCGTCTCGCTCATCCGCTCGAAGCCCGATGTCGTCCTCGGCCTCGCGACCGGTTCGACGCCGCTCGCGAGCTACCGCGCTCTCGCGCGACGCATCGCCGACGACCGGATCGACGTGCGCGGCGTGCGCGGTTTCGCGCTCGACGAGTACGTGGGGCTGCCCGCCGGCCACCCCGAGAGCTATCGCGCGGTCATCTCGCGCGAGGTCGTCGAGCCGCTCGGCCTGACCCCGGAGCTCGTACGCGTGCCGAACGGCGATCCCGCCTCGATCGAGCACGCAGGGGCCGACTACGAGGCGGCCATCACGGCGGCCGGCGGCGTCGACCTGCAGATCCTCGGCATCGGCCGCACGGGCCACATCGGGTTCAACGAGCCGGGCTCGTCGCTCGCGTCGCTCACGCGGGTGAAGACCCTCACCGAGCCCACCCGCCTCGACAACGCCCGATTCTTCGATTCCCCGGCCGACGTGCCCATGCACTGCATCACGCAGGGCATCGGCACGATCCTCCGCGCCCGCCACCTCGTGCTGCTGGCGTTCGGTGCCGCGAAGGCCCACGCCGTCGCGGCGGCCGTCGAGGGAGCGGTGACCGCCAGCCAGCCGGGCTCGGCGATCCAGCTGCACCCGCACGCCACCGTCATCATCGACGCAGCCGCAGCGGCCGAACTCGAGAACATCGACTACTACCGGCACGCGTGGGCGAACAAGCCCGCCTGGCAGGGAATCTGACCCGAGCGGTCGTCGACGAAGAGCGGATGCCACGCGGCATCCGCTCTTCGTCGCGTCGGGCGAGTGGATGGCACGCGGCGTCTGCTCTTCGTCGCGTTTGGTGAGTGGATGGCACGCGGCGTCTGCTCTTCGTCGCGTCTGGCGAGTGGATGCCACGCGGCATCCGCTCTTCGTCAGTGGGGGAGTGCCTCGATGAGGGTGCGCAGGTACGCCTCGTCGTCGAAGTCGTCGACGATCAGTCGCTGCACCATGTAGCCGGGACCGAGGCCGAGCACGACCGGAGCGAGCCGCGTGGCCCACTCTTCGGGGTCGCCGTCGACGCGCCGCGGATCGGCGGCGGCCCATTCGAGGAGCCGGGCTCGCACGGTCTCTCGCAACCGGTGGAACACGCCCTGTACGAGCAAGCGCATCTCGTCGTCGACGGCGGCTTCGGCCCAGAGTTGCACGATGACGTTGCTGAACGGCTCGCGGCGCATGCCGTCGAGGAGGGTGGCGATGATCTGACCGGGCGGGAGCGGCTCCCCGCCTCCGCGCTGGGCCTCGAGTTCGGTGCTGCGGGAGTCGAGCACCCGGCCGGCGACGGCGGCGAACAACTCCTTCTTGCCGGCGAAGTGGCCGTAGATGGCGCCCGCCGACAGGCCGGTCTCTGCGATGACGTCGGCCATCGAGGTGCCCTGGAACCCCTTCGCGGCGAAGGCGCGGAGGGCGGCGTCGATGATCTCGTCACGGCGGGCCTCGCGGTACGCGGCGGTGACCTTCGGCATGCTCGGCTTCCCCGTCGATGAGCTGGATGTGTTCTTGACAAGCCTAGACGGCGGCCTCAGAATTATAAAGAACGAACATTCGTTTTTCTTCGGAGGAGATCATGGCCCACCCGGATGCCGCCAGCAGGCACACCCCGATCGGCCGCGTCGTCGGCATCGCACTCGCACTCGCGGCCGTCGTCGCGGTCATCGTGCTCGCGTTCTCATGGCCATCGGTGACGGCCGACGCGAAGAACCTTCCCATCGCGATCGCGGGCCCCGACGAGGCGGTCTCAGCGGTCGAGGCGACGGTCGACGAGCAGTCGCCGGGCGCCATCGCCTTCGACACCGTCGACGATCGCGACGCAGCCGTGGCCGCGATCGAATCCCGTGAGGTGTACGGAGCCATCGTGCTCGGTGCCGAGCCCGAGGTGCTCACGTCGTCGGCGTCGAGCCTCGTCGTCGCCCAGTTGCTCACCGGCATCGCGAGCGGACTTGAAGAGGGCGTGAACGCCCAGGCCGCAGCCGCAGCTGTGGCGGCGGGTGCTCCCACGGCGCCGCCGCACATCGAGGTCACCGTCACCGATGTCGTGCCGCTCGCCGAGAGCGACCCGCGGGGCACCGGTCTCACGGCCGCGCTCTTCCCGCTCGTGCTCGGCGGCATGCTCGGTGGCATCGCCATCTCGATCGCCGTCATCGGCGCGATGCGCCGGGTCTTCGCCGTGCTCCTCTACTCGGCGGCGGGCGGGCTCGTGCTCGCCGGCATCCTGCAGGGCTGGTTCGGCGCGCTGCAGGGCGAGTACCTGGTGAACGCTGCGGCCATCGGGCTCGCGCTCGCGGCGATCGCCGCACCGATCACCGGGTTCGTGGCGCTCATCGGCCGGGCCGGAATCGCCGTCGGACCGGTGGTGATGCTCCTCTTCGCGAACCCGATCTCGGGCGCGGCGGTGCCGAAGGAGTTCTATCCGGCGCCCTGGGGCGATATCGGGCAGTGGTTCCCACCGGGAGCGGCTGCGACCCTCGTGCGCGAGCTCTCCTACTTCCCGTCGGCCGACATGACCTTCCCGTGGCTCGTGCTCGGGGCGTGGGCCGTCGGCGGGCTGCTGCTCTCAGTCGTCGGCCACTTCCGCACCGCGGGCGGCGCCGAGCCCGACGCGGAGGCGGCCGTCGCCGACTGAGTCGCAGGCGACGGGGCAGCCCGGTTCAGGCCGGGCCGTCTCCGGTCAGCCCGCGAGTTCCTTGCGGCCGTTGATGATGCCGCTCACCGCGGCGACCACCGCGAAGACGACGGCGACGACGGGCTGGCCCAGGGTCCACCAACCGATCGCAGCGGCCGAGAAGACGGCGATCTCGACGATCGCCTTGCCGAACGGGTCGATGCGGAAGACCGCCTTCGGCGAGACGAAGAGCGCCCACGCGAGAATCGCGAGGAGCGGTGCGCCGATGCCGACGAGCACGCCCGGCCACGGCAGCGGGAAGGCCAGGAAGCCCCAGACGCCGAGCGAGACGAACGCGAAGAGCTCGAGGAAGAACCGCAGGATGTCGTTCGGTCCGATCTTCGGCTGCTGGTGCTGTTGTGCGTCGCTCACAACCCTCGATCCTACCGGCGGGTTCAGCGGAAGATGATCGTGCGGACGCCGTCGAGCAGCACCCGGCGTTCGGCGAACCACTTCACCGCCTGGCTGAGCGTGCGGCTCTCCTCGTCCTGGCCGATGGCCACGAGCTCACCGGGACTGCGCGAGTGGTCGACGCGCACGACGTTCTGCTCGATGATCGGCCCCTCGTCGAGGTCGCTCGTCACGAAGTGCGCGGTCGCGCCGATGAGCTTCACGCCGCGCGAGTGCGCCTGGCGATACGGGTTCGCGCCCTTGAATCCGGGCAGGAAGGAGTGGTGGATGTTGATGCAGCGGCCTTCGAGGGCGGCGCACAGCTCGGGCGACAGGATCTGCATGTACCGGGCCAGCACGACGAGCTCGATGTCGTGCTCGTCGACCGCGTCGAGCACGCGTCGTTCGAAGGCCGCCTTCGACGCGGCATCCGTCACCGCGAGGGATTCGAAGGGCACGCCGTAGAAGTCGACGAGGTCGCGCAGCGTGCCGTGGTTCGAGAGCACGAGCGGGATCTCGACGGGCAGCTGCCCGGCGCGCTGGCGGAACAGCAGGTCGTTGACGCAGTGACCGGCGGTCGAGGCGAGCACGAGGGTGCGCAGCGGCCGGCCGACCTCATCGAGGTGCCACTGCATGTTCCACCGCTCGGTGACCGGCGCGAGCGCGGCCTCGAACTCGTCGC
Source organism: Agromyces sp. Root1464 (assembly GCF_001427265.1). Lineage (NCBI taxonomy): Bacteria > Bacillati > Actinomycetota > Actinomycetes > Micrococcales > Microbacteriaceae > Agromyces > Agromyces sp. Root1464. Next base: position 1,333,365 of record NZ_LMFU01000002.1, on the reverse strand, counting down.
GCCCTGCCGAGGACTCGACCTGCAGGCGCATGAAGAAGTTGCCCGTGTCGAGGCTCGCGAACTGCTGGCTCTCGGTGATGTTGCCGCGCGCCGCGACGATCGCCCCGCTGATCGCGTGCACGATGCCGGGGCCGTCGGTGCAACTGAGCGTGACGACCCAGTGGTGGAGGTGCTCGGGTGCTGCGCCGGGAACGTGCTCGGTCATCCCGTCAGACTACCGGGCGACGGTTCGCGAGTCGGCGTCGGCGACAGCGTCGGCAGCGGCGCCGGTGTCGGTGTCGGTGTGGGCGTCGCATCGGTCGTCGTATCGGGCTCGGCGAGCGCTGGAGCGAGGTCCGTCGCGGGCGCCGGAGGAGCCGTCTCGGGCGCGCTCGCCGGTGCGCTCGCGCGGTCGGAACCCCACGTCGGCGTCGCGACGGTGCTCGGGCCCGTTCTCCCGTCGTCGGTGACGTAGCGAACGGTCACCGTGCTGAACATCCATCGCCAGGAATCGTTCGACTCGCGGGCGCGACCCTTCGCGTCGAGCACGAAGGTCCGATACGGCGTGCCGTCGATGTCCATGCGGATCGTCGCGCCCGGGACTCCCGTGAAGTCGAGCCTGAAGGGCACGCGCTTCGCCGTCGGGGCCTGCAGGGTCACTTCGATCGGCGCGCTCGGCTCGGAGCGGTTGCCCGCCACGTCGGTCTGAGTGACGCTGAGCACGTGCCGACCGGCCGACAAGCCCGAATAGACGAGCGACCAGCGGCCGGCGGCATCGGCGACGGTGTCGGGCGCAGGTTCTCCGAATGCGGAGGCGAGAGCCATGCCACCCGACTGGGCGGTGACGCGGATGGCCGCGCCAGGCTCCGCCGTGCCGGAGAGGCGAGGATCGACGAGTCCTCCGGCGGTGTCCGGTGCCGAGACCCGGGGCGGCAGCGCCTCGGTGTCGACCGGATCAGGAGTCGGCGTAGGGGTCGGAGTGGGCGTGGGCGTCGGGGTGGGCGTCGGGGTCGGCGTCGGCGTGGGGGTCGGAGTCGGGGTCGGCGTCGGAGTCGGGGTCGGCGTGGGCGTCGGAGTGGGTGTCGGGGTCGGCTCGGGGGACGGGGCCGATGAGGGCTCCGGGAGCGCCTGCAGGGACTCGAGCGGGGCCGGGTCCGTCGTCGGCGCGTCGCCGTCTTCAATCGCATCCGGTGCCGGATCGACGACGGGTGCCGGTGCCGGAGGCGCCGGCGGAACCACGACCTGGGCGTCGATCGACCCGTTCGTTCCGGCATCGGCGGGCGCAGCGGCCACCGCAGCGGGCGGCGACTCCGGCACGACCGGATTCACGAGGCCGGGCACGACGATGACTGCGGCGACCGCGGCGGCGGCGACGAGGGCACCGGCTCCGACGCCGACCACGACTCCGGTGCCGCCCAGTGCGCCGAGGCCGGTTGCCGAGGCGGCCCCGCCGGCCGCGCCCGCAGTGCCTGCGCCGCCGGCACCCGCGCCTGCCGTCGAGCCGGCTCCTGCGGCGGAGCCCGCGGTGCCGGACGCGCCGGCCCCTGCGCCGTGCCCGATGACGGCTGCGGGCATCGCGGCGGCGCCCATCGCGACCTCGGCGACCGGTGCTCCCTGCGAGAGCCACGCAGAGTAGGCGGTGGCGCCGCCGATGCCGGCGGTGAGCGGCAGCAGCACGAGCGCGAGACGGGAGCCCACCTCGCGTGCCTCAGCGGCGACGATCGTGCAGCGGGCGCAGTCGTCGAGATGCGCCTCGAGACGCGTCGTCTCGCGGGCTCGGAGCTTGCCGCGCGTGTACGTGCCGAGCCGGTCGATGCTCCACTGGCACTCGGGGGCGTTGGCCGGGTTGCGGAGGTGCACCCGGATCCAGGACTGACGGAGGCCCTCACGGGCACGGTACGCGAGCGCCGCCGTGCTGTTCGCGCTCATGCCGAGGAGCGGTGCGATCTGCTGCGGAGTCATGTTCTCGACCTCGGAGTACCAGAGCACCTCCTGCCAGCGCGTGGGCAGGGCGCGGAACGCCTGCGCGGTGGCGCTACGGTCGAGGGCGTCGAGCGTGGCGGACTCGGTGGTCGTGGGGTCCTCGAAGGACTCGAGGGTCTCGAGCGTGGTCTCGTGGCGTGCGCGGCCCCAACCGGCGGCCGTGTTGCGGATCGTCGTGAAGAGGTACGGGCGGAAGGCGCCCGTGGGCCCGCCACCGGCGAGGATCGCGCTGTAGATCTTCGTGAAGGACTCGGCGACGAGGTCGTCGGGGTCGAGTGAACTGTACGAACGCGCAACGGTGCGTGCCGACGCGGCATGCCGTTCCCACAGTTCGGCATACGCGGAGCCGTCGCCCTTGCGCGTGCGCTCGATGAGCGCGGCGTCGGCCGATCGGTCGGTGCGCAGCGGCGGCACGACGGTCTCCTTCGGATAGCAGGTGGGATGCGCTCGGATGGGGAAGCGGCTCACCTGAGGTTGCGCCCGGACTGGATTCATGACGCGCGCGATTCGGGTGCCCCTATTCCAGCAGAAATCCCTGAGAAACGGGTGCGGAAAGTTTTCTCCGGATCTCGCGTCATAGAAGTGCCGATCCGCCGTCTCTCAGGTGGAAGGCACTCAACCGCCTTCCGGAACAACCGCCGTCTCAGGCGACCCGAACCCCCGAGACGGATGCCGGCAGCCCAGTCGGCGAATGAGCGGAGTGCATCGGGGGAACGATGCGATCCGCTCGAACGGGCGAGGGTCTCGGAGGCGAAGGGGAACACGCCTCCGGGCCCCGTCTCGCCCGAGCGTCCACACGGCGGGCCGGTCGATCCCCGTCTCGCCCGAACGTGTCATGGCGCGGCGAGGGCTCGGCGTGGTCAGGCCAGGCGTACCCCGGCGCCCCACACGGCCTCGACGCCGAGCTCGGCATCGAGGAGCACGGCGTCGGCGGCGAACCCGAGGTCGAGACGGCCGAGGTCGCCGGCTCGACCGATCGCCGCAGCGGGCGTCACGGTGAGCGCGCCGACCGCCTCGTCGATCGGGATGCCGCAGTCGAAGACCGCCCGGCGGAGCGCGTCGTCCTGCGTGAGCGTGGAGCCGGCGATCGATCCGCCCTCGCGGAGTCGGGCGACGCCGTCGGTGACGACGACCTCGAGCGAGCCCAGGATGTAGACGCCGTCGGCGGAACCCGTCGCCGCCATCGCATCCGTGATGAGGGTGACGCGGCCCGGCGCGCCCGCGAAGGCGAGCTTCACGACATCGGGATGCACGTGCACGCCGTCGTTGATGATCTCGAGCGTGACGTGGTCGGCGTGCATCGCCGCGGTCACGGGACCGGGAGCGCGGTGGTGGATGCCCCGCATGCCGTTGAACGCATGCGTCAGGATCGAGGCGCCGGCGTCGAACGCGGCGAGGGCGGTCTCGAAGTCGGCGCCGGTGTGGCCGACGGCCACGCGCACGTCAGCTGCCACGAATCGGGCGATCGCCTCGAAGGCTCCGGGGTGTTCAGGTGCGATGGTGATCTGCCGCAGGGTGCCGGCGGCTGCCTCGAGCAGGCGTTCGACGGATGCCTCGTCGGCGCTGCGCAGGAGGCCCGGGTCATGCGCTCCGCGGAATTCGGAGTCGAGGAACGGCCCCTCGAGATGTGCGCCGAGCACGCGCGGGTTTCGCTCGGCGAACCCGGCGATCGTCGCGAGATCGCGTCCCAGTCGATCGACCGAGGAGGTCACGAGGGAGAGCACGGAACGGGTCGTGCCGTGGGCGTTGTGCACCGCGAGGGCGGCCTCGATGGCCGCATCGCCGTCATCGACGGACGAGCCGCCGGCACCGTGGCAGTGGAGGTCGATGAATCCGGGAGTGAGGAAGCGCCCCGCGGCATCCGTCACCGTCGCCGACGAGGCGGCGAGGCCGTCGCGCCATCCGTCGCCGATGCCGCGCGCGGTCACCTGATCGCCGTCGAACCGCACCCACGCGTCGGTGACGGTGTCGGCGCCGCTCACGAGGCGTGCGGAGTGGATGACGACGGGTGGGGTGCTCACCTAAGCAACGATAACGTCGTAGCCCGCGTCGGACAGCCGCTCGAGCTGCTCCTGCGTGGCCCCGGCGTCGGTGATGACGGTCGAGAAGAGACGCCTCGGGCCGATCGCCGCGAATGCCCGCTTGTCGATCTTCGAGGAGTCGGCGACGAGCACCGCCTGCGTCGCGCGCGCGGCCATGAGGGCGTTGACCGCGGCTTCGCGTTCGTCGTGCGAGGTCGGCCCGACGATGGGGTCGATGCCGTTGACGCCGATGAACGCGAGGTCGAGGGTGATGCTGCCGAGCACCGCGTCGGTATAGGCGCCGACCAGTTCGTACGAGCGGGCGTGCACGACGCCGCCGGTCACGACGGTCTTGATCTGCGGACGCATCGCGAGCTGCATGGCGATGTTGATCGCGTTCGTGACGACGGTCAGGCTCGGGTCGGGAGCCGGTTCCATGATGTCGGCGCGAGACATGAGCGCGTCGGCGATCGCGGTCGACGTCGTGCCGCCGCAGAGGCCGATGACGGCGCCGCGCGGCACGAGCGCGCTCGCCGCCAGGGCGATGGCGGCCTTCGCGTTCGGGTTCTGCTGGTTCTTGTACCGGATCGGCAGGTCGTAGGCGACCGAGTGCGCGACGGCTCCGCCGCGCGTGCGGGTCAGCAGCTGCTGACTGGCGAGGGCGTCGAGGTCGCGACGGGCGGTCGCGGGCGACACCTCGAGGCGCTCGACGATCTGGTCGACATCGACCTGACCGCCCTCCGCGAGGAGGTCGAGGACTGCACTCAGACGCTCGGCACGATTCATCCGTTGGGGTCCTTCCCTGCGAGGAGATCGAGCACGGCGCTCAGCCGCCAGTCGGCTTCCGAACGATTCATCCGTTGGGGTCCTTCCCTGCGAAGAGGCGGAGCAGGCGGGCCGCCTCCGCCTCGATGGCGTCTCGTCCGGCGGCGAGGTACTTTCGCGAGTCTACGACCGTCGGATGCTCGTCGAGGAATCTGCGGATCGCGCCGGTGAACTGCGCGTTCAGGTGCGTCGAGACGTTGATCTTCACCAGACCGGCGCGGATGCCCGCGACGATCGTCTCATCGGGCACGCCCGACGACCCGTGCAGCACGAGCGGCACGGGCACCGCCGCCCGGAGGCGGGCGATGAGTTCGAGGTCGAGCGCCGCGTTCCGCTCGGTCATGGCATGCGACGACCCGACGGCGACGGCGAGGGCCTCGACGCCCGTCTGCGCGACGAACTGCGCGGCCTCGGCAGGGTCGGTGCGCACGCCGGGCGCGTGGGCGCCGTCCTTGCCGCCGATCTCGCCGAGCTCGGCCTCGACGAGCACGCCGGTGGTCGCGGCGTGCGCGACGACCCTGCGCGTCGTCTCGACGTTGTCGGCGAAGTCGAGCTTGGCGCCGTCGTACATGACCGAACCGAAGCCGTGGTCGATCGCGAGGAGTGCGAGCTCGGGGTCTTCGGCGTGGTCGAGGTGCACCGCGACGGCGGCACTCGATGCCTCGGCCACGGCGAGCGTGGCGCGGGCGATCGGCTCGAAGCCGCCGTGGTACCGGATCGCGTTCTCGGAGATCTGCAGGATCACCGGCAGTCCGGTCGACTCGGCCGCCCGCACGAGGGCCTCGGCGGTCTCGAGGTGCAGCACGTTGAAGGCGCCGACGGCACGGCCGGCGACGACGGCGTCGGTGAGGATGGCGCGAGTGGGGGTGAGGGTCATGCGGTCGCTTCCCGATCGGATGGTCCGGCGTTGCCGGTGCTGGTCGTGGTCACGACGACCTCGTGTTCGAGGGCGGCGTGTTCGGGGGAGAGGTCGCCCGCGAGCGGCATGAGCACGGCCGAGGCCGACCAGGCGGTCGCGCGGCGAGCGAGTCGTGCCCGCGCATCGGCGGAGGCGGGGCTGTCGGCGGCGAGGTCGGGGGTCTCGGCGAGTGCCGCGGCCATCGCGGCGACCGCGGCGTCGCCCGCGCCGGTCGCGTTGCCGTGCAGCCTGCGGGGCAGGCCGGCGCGGATGCCGCCGGGAGCATCCGCCGTCTGGATCAGGAGGCCCTCGGAGCCGAGCGAGGCGACGACGATGCCTGCGCCGAGCGCGAGCAGTGCACGCGCTCCTGCTGCGGGGTCGTCGAGCCCGGTCTCGGCGCGGAGCTCCTCGGCGTTGGGCTTCAGCGCCGAGGCGCCGGCGCGCGCGGCGGCGGCCAGGCCGGGCCCGCTCGTGTCGACGATCACGGGCACGCGGGCGTCGCGCAGCGCCCCGACGAGTGCGCCGAGCTCGTCGGGGCCGAATCCCGCAGGCAGGCTCCCGCAGATCGCGACGGCATCGGCGCCGCGGCCGAGCTCGAGTGCGCTCGCGGTCAGCGCGGCGACCTCATCGGGCGCGAGGCCGTCGCCGCGTTCGTTCAGCACCGTCGTCTCCCCGCTCGACTCGTCGACGAGGGCGATGCTGCGCCGGGTCGCGCCCGCGACGGGGACGAGGCGATGCGGGATGCCGCTCGACTCGAGCTCCGCGGCGAACTCCTCGCCGACCGCGCCGCCGGAGGTCGTGAGGGCGAGCACCTCATGTCCTTCGGCGTGCAGCACGCGGGCGACGTTCAGCCCCTTGCCGCCGGCGCGCGCTGCGCCGGCATCGACGCGGTGCGTCTCGCCGGGCAGCAGGCGGTCGGCGTGCCAGGTCAGGTCGAGTGCCGGGTTCGGCGTCACCGTGAGGATCACGCGGCACCGCCGCCGAGCCGGGCGGATGCGAGATCGCGGGCCGCGAGCGCCGTGCCGAGGAGGCCGGCGTCGTCGCCGAGTTCGGCGTGCACGAGGGCCGGGCGCCGGTGGAAGCTGAGCAGGGCGTCGAGCCGTGCCCCGAGCGGGCCGAAGAGCGCGGGACCGGCCTGGGCGAGGCCCCCGCCGATCACGACCGCCTCGGGCGCGACGACGGCGACGAGACGCGCGATCGCCTCCGCGAGCGCCTCGACGGCGTCGTCCCATACCCTGCGCGCGAGCGCGTCGCCCGCGGTCGCGGCATCGAGCACCTCACGAGCCCCGCTGACGGGCGTGCCCGTCGCGGCGGAGTATCGGCGGGCGATCGCACCGGCCGAGGCGATCGTCTCGAGGCATCCGATCGCACCGCAGGGGCAGCGCTCGCCGAGCGGGTCGGCGAGGGAGTGGCCGATCTCGCCCGCGAAGCCGCCGCCCGCGTAGGGGTGGCCGTCGAGCACGAGCGCGCTCGCGATGCCCGTGCCGATCGCCAGCACGACGACGTCGCCGTAGCCGCGAGCGGCACCGAGCCGGTGCTCGGCGTCGCCGGCGGCCCGTACGTCGTGGCCGAAGGCGACCGGCAGGTCGAGGGCGGCCTCGGCGAGAGAGCGGATCGGGGCGTCGCGCCAGCCGAGGTTCGAGGCGAACATGCCGACGCCGGTGAGTTCGTCGACGAGTCCGGGCACGCTGACCCCGGCCGCGACCGGAACGATGCCGGGAGCGGCCGCGAGGTGCTCGCGCGCGAGGACGGCGAGCGACGCGACGATCGTGCCGGCGGGATCCGCGGGGTCGAGGGGCGTCGGCGTACGGCGGAGGCCGAGCACCCGCCCCGACGCGTCGACGAGCGCGGACTTCGTGTCGGTGCCGCCGACGTCGAAGGCGAGCACCGCATCGCCCGGGCCGAGCCGGGTCGCGTCGAGGGAGGGGCGTTCGGTCATCAGGCGTCGAGGATGACGGAGCGGGTGAGGTTGCGCGGAGCGTCGGGGTCGAGGCCCTTCGCGCGGGCGCGGGCGAGCGAGACCCGCTGCGCGCGCACGAGTTCGGCCATCGGGTCGAGCGTGCCCGCCTCGAAGTGGGCGCCGGTGGCGGCGACGTCGCCGGCGAGGCCCTCGGGCGTCTCGCCGAACTGCCAGGTGACCCGGCCCGGAGCCGCGATCGCGATCGGTCCGTGGCGGTACTCCATCGACGGGTACGACTCGGTCCACGACTGGGAGGCCTCGCGCATCTTCAGGGCGGCCTCGTGCGCGAGCCCGACCGACCAGCCGCGGCCGAGGAAGGTGTACTGCTCGGCATCGGTCAGTTCGGGTGCGAGTTCTTCGGCCACGGCGCGCTCGGCGTCGGCGATCGCACCGCTCAGGTCTTCGCCGAGCGACGCGCGGAAGAGCGCCAGCGCGGTCGTCGCGAAGCGGGTCTGCACGACCGACTGCTCATCGGCGAACGGCAGCAGCACGGCGTCGTCGACGAGGCCGACGAGCGGCGAGGATGCGTCGCCGATGACGCCGACGGTGCGCACACGGCCGCGCAGGCCCTCGACGAGCTGGAGCACCTCGGTGGTCGTGCCCGACCGGGTGAGGGCGACGACGGCGTCGTAGCCGCGGTCGACGAAGGCCTCGGATGCCGCGAAGGCGTCGGTCTGGCCGTGGCCGCCGGCTTCGCGGAGCCAGGCGTACGACTGCGCGATGAACCAGGAGGTGCCGCAGCCCACCACGGCGATGCGTGCTCCGCGAGCGGGGAGCAGCGCCTGCTCGGCGCGGAGCGACTCCGCTTTCGCCCACGTCTCGGGCTGCGAGTCGAGCTCGGCCGACATGTGTTCGGCAGCGGTGTGTTCGGTGGTCGAATGCTCGGTCAAGACGGCTCCAGACGGGTGTTCGGCGGCCGGCGCACGATATCGGCGCCGACATGACTACTCATGATTGCAGATGACTGCAATCCATGTCCAACGATCAGTCAAACGATCGATTCGATCACATCGATCACAGTTGCGAATTTGTGAGGGATCTGAACAAAATCTCATAACGAATCAGTTGCACGGCTTGACGGCCGATCCGGATTCGACATAGATTTCGTGCGTCGAGTGAACGAACATGATCGTTTACACGGCGAAACGTTCAGGAAACAGCACTCGGGCAGAGTCGTCGGGTGCGAGGTTCTCGAACACACGCACCGTCGCGCGAGGCTCCATCCGGGCGTAGGTGCACCATCCACCACAGTGAGGAAGCATCCATGAAGAAGTCTCTGCGCCTCGGCACGGCCGTCGCGCTCGCCGCCACGGCGTCGCTCACGCTCGCATCCTGCGGCTTCGGCGGCGGTTCGGGTGACGACGCGAGTGGCAAGACCACGCTCGACCTGCTCGTTCCGAGTTATTCCGACAACACCCAGGACCTCTGGGACGGCATCATCGAGGGATTCGAAGCCGAGAACACCGACATCGACGTCAAGCTCGAGGTGCAGTCGTGGGACAACCTCGAGACCGTCATCGCCACGAAGATCCAGGGCGGTGAGGCACCCGACATCTACAACGGCGGCCCCTTCGCCGGCTTCGCAGCAGACGAGCTCCTCTACCCCGCCGAAGACATCGTCTCGCCTGAGACGTTCAGCGACTTCCAGGAGTCGTTCCTCGCGAACGCCGAGGTCGACGGCACGGCGTACGCGCTGCCGCTCATCGCCTCGGCCCGTGCACTGTTCGTGAACAACGCGCTGCTCGAGCAGGCGGGCGTCACGGCGCCGCCCACCAACTGGGACGAGCTGCTCGACGCCGCGACGAAGGTCTCTGCGCTCGGCGGCGGCATCGCCGGGTACGGCATGCCGCTCGGCTCTGAAGAGGCGCAGGCCGAAGCGGCCGTCTGGCTGTGGGGCGGCGGCGGCACGTTCGGTGACGAGTCCGCGATCACAGTCGACGACCCGGCGAACCTGCCCGGCGCCGACCAGATCAAGAAGATGATCGACGCGGGTGCGACGCAGGCCGACCCCGGCTCGACCGACCGTTCGCCGCTCATGGACATCTTCATCCAGGGCAAGATCGGCATGCAGGTCGGCCTCCCGCCGACCGTCGGCCAGATCGAGGAGAACAACCCCGAGCTCGACTACTCGATCGTCCCGATCCCCACGCAGGACGGCAGCCCGATGACGGTCGGCGTCATGGACCAGATGATGGCCTTCGAGAACGACGGCGACAAGCAGGACGCCATCACGAAGTTCCTCGACTACTACTACTCGGCCGACGTCTACGTGCCGTGGGTGCAGGCCGAGGGCTTCCTCCCGGTCACCAAGTCGGGCGCAACCGAGCTCGCCTCCGAAGAGGCGCTCGCGCCGTTCCTCGAGGTCCTGCCGGACGCGAAGTTCTACCCGACCACCAACCCGCAGTGGTCGGCGACGGATGCCGCGTTCAAGGCGCTGTTCGGACAGCTTCAGACGAAGCCCGCACAGGACGTGCTGACCGAGATCCAGGCGCAGGCCGACGCGGGCTGATCCCGCCTCGACCAGCAGTTCGTTCGCACTACCCGGAGGGATCGGTGACCACCGAACCATGAGCACCACATCCGATGCGTCACCGATCCAGGCGGGGGCGGCCGACGGCCGCCCCCGCCCCGGGCGCGGAGCACCCGCCAAGGGTGGAGCCGCCGCTCCTCGCCCCAGGGGCCGCGACCTGCTCCACGCGCTGCCGTGGATCGGCCCCGCCCTCATCCTCATCTTCGGCGTCGTGCTGTTCCCGGCCGTCGTCATGTTCTACAACTCGACCCGCGACATCTCCCAGAGCGGCGTCGACAAGGGATCGGTCGGCCTCGACAACTACATCGAGGTCTTCAACTTCCCCTACTTCTGGCCGATCTTCGGCCGCACGATCATCTGGGTCGTCGTGGTCGTCGTCGCGACGGTCGTCATCTCGCTCGGCCTCGCGCAGATCCTGAACAAGGCCTTCCCCGGCCGGCGCATCGTGCGCCTCGCGGTCATCATCCCGTGGGCGGCATCCGTCGTCATGACGACGATGGTCGTCTACTACGGTCTCGAGCCGTACTTCGGCATCATCAACAAGTTCCTCGTCGACATCGGCCTCGTCGACACCCCCGAGGGCTACGGCTGGACCCGGAACCCGGCGACCGCCTTCGCGTGGTCGATCGTCGTCGCGATCTTCGTGTCGCTGCCGTTCACGACGTACACGATCCTCGCGGGGCTCCAGACGGTGCCGGGCGAGGTGCTCGAGGCCGCCAAGATGGACGGCGCCGGGCCCATCCGCACCTACTGGGGGGTCGTGCTGCCGCAACTGCGCAGCGCCCTCGCCGTCGCGGTGCTGATCAACATCATCAACGTCTTCAACTCGCTGCCGATCCTGAAGGTGATGACCGGGTCGATCCCCGGCTACGACGCCGACACGATCATGACGATGATCTTCAAGTACATCCAGAACCAGCACAAGGTCGATGTCGCGAGCGCCCTCTCGGTCGTCGCGTTCGTCATCGTCATCGTGATCGTCGCCGTCTACGTGCGCGTGGTCAAGCCCATGAAGGAGGTCTGATCGTGGCCGTCACCGCACCCGCGTTCGAGACGATCGCCCCGCCCGCGGCATCCGCTCGCAAGCGCCGTTACACCGAAGACCAGGTGCCGCTCCGCAAGGTGATCGTGCGCATGATCGCGGGCTTCATCGTGCTCGCGATCTTCGTCCTCCCGTACGTCATCATGTTCTTCGGATCGGTGAAGACGAAGGCGCAGATCCGCTCGGTCGACCCCACCTACTTCCCCACGGAGTGGCACTGGGAGAACTACGTCAACATGTGGTCGACGCCCGAGACGCCGCTGCCGCAGAACCTCATCTCGACGATCATCATCTCGGTCTTCGCGACGCTGATCGTGCTGCTCGTCGCGATGCCGGCCGCCTATTACACGGCCCGCTTCAAGTTCCCGTTCCGCATGGTGTTCCTCTTCCTCGTGATCGTCACGCAGATGCTGCAGCCGGCCGTGCTGACCTCGGGCCTGTTCCGCCAGTTCCTCGCGTTCGACATGATCGACACGTGGGCCGCGATGATCTTCATCAACGCCGCGTTCAACCTCTCGTTCGCCGTGTGGATCATGCACTCGTTCTTCGCCGGCATCCCGAAGGAGGTCGACGAGGCTGCTCAGATCGACGGCGCGGGCCGGCTCCGGGTGCTGTTCACCATCAGCCTGCCGCTCGTCTGGCCCGGCATCGTGACGGCGATCGTGTTCACCTTCGTCGCGTGCTGGAACGAGTTCGCGGCCTCGCTCGTGATCCTCTCGACGGCGGGCAACCAGCCGCTCTCCGTGGCCCTCACGAAGTTCGTCGGCCAGTACGAGACCTCGTGGCAGTACGTGTTCGGCGTCTCGATCGTCGCGATCGTGCCGGTGGTCATCCTCTTCATGATCATCGAGAAGCGCCTCGTCGGCGGCCTCACCGCCGGCAGCGTCAAGTAACCACCAGAACCAGCGGATGTCGCGGGTGCCGCCTGCCCCGCGACATCCGCTTCTCTGTGCTCGGGCGAGGGCGCTCAGGAGGCGTTGGCGTCCGTGGTCCAGAGCCCGAGCACGTTGCCCTCCGAGTCCTCGAAGTACGCGAACCAGCCCATGCCGGGCACCGGTGCGCGCGGGGACACGACGGAGCCGCCGATCTCGACGATCCGTTCGAGCGAACGGTCGATGTCCTCGACGTCGACCGTGAGGATCGGCGTCGTCAGCCGATCGGCTCGCTGGAACATCCCGCCGTTGATGGCACCGGGCTCCAGCGGCTGCTGGGTGGCCTCGTCGACCGGCGTCGTGACGACATTCGTGTAGTCCATGCCCGGAATGGGGTCGAGCGACCAGTCGAACGCCGCACGGTAGAACTCGCGCGCACGATCCTGGTCGTCGGCCGGAATCTCGAAGTGCACGATGCCGGGCATCTTCGCCTCCTTCGTCGGGGCGCGGCACGACCGCGCCTGCCGGGAGGATAGACCCGGCGGAGCGACGCCGACAGTGCACGCGGGACGGGCTGCCCCGGACTCACTCGGCCCAGGGCACCCCGCCGACCTTGCGGTAGGCGACGCCGAGCGCGTCGAGATGGGTGCCGAGCGAGGCGAGCCGGGCGTGGAACGAGGCCTCGTCGCGCGCCCCACCGCCGGCCGGCGCGGGAGACCACCCGATCTCGGCGATCGCCGCGATGCGCGGGAACACCATGAACTCGAGGTCGGTCGCCGTCGCGATCGTCTCGGTCCAGACGGGCGCCTCGACGCCGAGGATGTCGGATTCGGCGAGGCCGGGCACGATGGCCGACGGCTCCCACGAGTACGACTCCTCGAGGGTCGTCGGTCCGTCGGCCCAGAGCTGCCCGACCTTGCCGCCGAGCGGGCCGTCGGGGTCGTCGGGGTACTTCATGTCGAGGTAGGCGACATCGGCGGGGGAGAGGATGACGCTGCCGCCCTGCTCCACGAACGAGTTCGTGAGCTCGGCCGCTTCGTCGCGCGGGGTGACGAAGTCCCAGTACTGTCCGACGGTCCCCTCGGGCAGCTCTCGTGACGCGCCCATCTCGTGCCAGCCGATGACGGTCTTGCCAGTCGCTGCGCCGGCCGCCGTGATGCGCCGCACGAGGTCGAGGTAGTCGGCCTCGGAGGTCGCGAGCGACTCGTCACCGCCGACGTGCAGCCACGGCCCGGGCGTCATCGCCGCGACCTCGCCCAGGACATCGGCGAGGAACCGGTCGGTGGCCTCCGCCCGCTCGGGCGAGGCGCAGAGCGACGAGAAGCCGACCTCGATGCCCTCGTAGGGCTTCGTCGCGACGCCGCTGCAGTTCAGCTCGGGGTAGGCGCTGAGGGCGGCGTTCGTGTGGCCGGGCAGGTCGATCTCGGGCACGACGGTCACGAACCGCTCTGCGGCGTACTCGACGATCCGGGCGTAGTCGGCCTTCGAGTAGAAGCCGCCGCCGTCGCCTCCGGTCGAGGTCGACGCCCCGATGCCCGTGAGCTCGGGCCATGCGTCGATCTGCAGTCTCCACCCCTGGTCGTCAGTGAGGTGCAGGTGCAGCACGTTGAGCTTCAGCAGCGCGATGCGGTCGATGTGGTCGAGCACGTCCTCCACCGGGAAGAAGTGGCGCGCCACGTCGAGCATCGAGCCGCGGTAGGCGAAACGAGGGGCATCGACGACGGATGCCGCGGGCACGATCCATCCCTCGGTCGGTGCCCTCGCGGCATCCGTTCGTTCGATCTCGGCCGGCAGCAGTTGCCGCAGTGTCTGGGTGCCCCGGAAGAGCCCGGGCGCGGCCGGTGCGGCGATGCGGACGCCGTCGGCGCCGCTCTCGAGCGTGTACGCCTCGGGATCGTCGCCGACCGTCGGGTCGATGGCGAGCGCGAGGTCGGATGCCCCGGCCTCGCCGCCGACCACGGGCAGGTCGAACCCGGTGGCGATGCGCGCCTGCGCGGCGAAGGTCTCCGCGACGGCCGCCGCCTCACCGTCCGCGACGAAGCGCGACTCCTCCGTGAGCGTGAACGGGCCACCGCCCGTGAGCTCGAATTCGACGGGGGCCGGGATGATGCCGGTCACGGCGTCTCCGTTCTGTTGGGCGGTGCAGCCGGTGAGGGCGAGGGTCGTGCCGATGAGCGCTGCGGCGACGAGGTGCGCGGCGGTGCGGGTGCTCGTGCGGGTGCGGGTGCGGCGCTGCATGCGTCCTCGCTCGGTCGGGAGGCGAACAAAGGTAAGGATTCCTAACCGTCATCGTGGCACGAATCACCGCCGGGCGGCAGTGCGGTCGTCGTCATGCAGGCGCATCCGTTGCTAAGCTTCGAGGGTCGCGACTGGCGTTGAGATGGATACCATCGGGGAGCGACTGGCACGGACCGACCGCACGCCTGGGCCGGTACGCATACCTCGGCGCTGGCGCGCGCGAGGCAGCACCCCACGTAGGTCCGTTTGTCATGAAGGAGCCAGTCTTGGCCGAGTCCGTTTTCAATGCGCCGCTTTCCGAAGTCGACCCCGAGATCGCCGAAGTTCTCGAGCTCGAACTCGGTCGCCAGCGCGACTACCTCGAGATGATCGCGAGCGAGAACTTCGTTCCCGTCTCCGTCCTGCAGTCGCAGGGCAGCGTCCTCACGAACAAGTACGCCGAGGGCTACCCCGGCCGCCGCTACTACGGCGGCTGCGAGTACGTCGACGTCGCCGAGTCGCTCGCGATCGAGCGGGCGAAGTCGCTCTTCGGCGCCGAGTACGCGAACGTGCAGCCCCACTCGGGCGCCACCGCGAACGCCGCGGTGCTCTCCGCGATCGCGACCCCGGGCGACACCATCCTCGGCCTCGAGCTCGCCCACGGCGGTCACCTCACGCACGGCATGAAGCTGAACTTCTCGGGCAAGCTCTACAACGCCGTCTCCTACGGCGTCGACCCCGAGACGTTCCTCGTCGACATGAACGTCGTGCGCGACAAGGCCCTCGAGCACAAGCCGCAGGTCATCATCGCCGGCTGGTCGGCCTACCCCCGCCACCTCGACTTCGCCGCGTTCCGCGCGATCGCCGACGAGGTCGGCGCGAAGCTCTGGGTCGACATGGCGCACTTCGCCGGCCTCGTGGCGGCGGGCCTGCACCCGAGCCCCGTTCCCCACGCCGACGTCGTCTCCTCGACCGTGCACAAGACGATCGGCGGCCCCCGCTCGGGCTTCATCGTCTCGCGCGACATGGAGCTCGCGAAGAAGCTCAACTCCAACGTGTTCCCGGGCCAGCAGGGCGGCCCGCTCATGCACGTCATCGCGGCGAAGGCCACGGCGTTCAAGATCGCGGCATCCGAGGACTTCAAGAACCGGCAGGAGCGCACCATCCGCGGTGCGCAGATCCTGGCGGCTCGCCTCACGTCCGACGACTCGCGCGCCGCGGGCATCGACGTGCTGACGGGCGGCACCGACGTGCACCTCGTGCTCGCCGACCTCCGCAACTCGAAGATCGACGGCCAGCAGGCCGAAGACCTCCTGCACGAGGCGCTCATCACGGTGAACCGCAACGCCGTGCCGTTCGACCCGCGCCCGCCGATGGTCACCTCGGGCCTGCGCATCGGCACGCCGGCGCTCGCGACCCGCGGCTTCGGCGACGCCGAATTCACCGAGGTCGCCGACATCATCGCGCTCGCGCTCCAGGGCGAAGCGGATGTCGCGTCGCTCCGTTCGCGCGTCGAAGCCCTGACGGCGGCGTTCCCGCTGTACCCGGGCCTCGCGCAGTAGGGATTCCCATGACCGCGATCACGCTCGACGGCGTCGCCACCGCGTCGGCCGTCAAGTCCGAACTCGCCTCGCGCATCCAGCTGCTGAAGGCGCATGGCGTCGTGCCGGGCCTCGGCACGCTCCTCGTGGGCGACGATCCGGGTTCGCGGTCGTACGTCGCGGGCAAGCACCGCGACTGCGCCGAGGTGGGCATCGAGTCGATCCGCATCGACCTGCCCGCCTCGGCCACCACGGCCGATGTGCGCGCCGCCATCCGCGACCTCAACACGGCCCCCGAGGTCACCGGCTACATCGTGCAGCTCCCGCTGCCGGCAGGGCACGACGAGAACGCCATGCTCGAGCTCATCGACCCCGACAAGGACGCCGACGGGCTGCACCCGACGAACCTCGGGCGTCTCGTGCTCGGCATCGAGGGCGAGCTGCAGTCGCCGCTGCCGTGCACGCCGGCCGGCATCGTCGAGATGCTGCGTCGCTACGACGTGCCCATCCGCGGGCGCCATGTCACGGTGATCGGCCGCGGGCTCACCGTCGGCCGCCCGCTCGGGCTGCTGTTCACCCGCAAGGGACTCGACGCCACCGTCACGCTCACGCACTCGCGCACCGAAGACCTCGCTGCCGAGGTGCGCCGAGCCGACATCGTCGTGGCCGCCGTCGGCGTGCCGCACCTCGTGCAGCCCGAATGGATCAAGCTCGGCGCCGCCGTGCTCGACGTCGGCATCACGCGCGTGCAAGATGAAGACACGGGCAAGGGCAAGCTCACGGGCGACGTCGACCCCGCCGTCGCAGAAGTCGCCGGGCACCTGTCGCCGAACCCCGGCGGCGTGGGGCCCATGACCCGCGCGATGCTCCTCGCGAACGTCGTCAAGGCCGCGGAGCAGCGCCTGCACCGCTAGTCGACCTGCCGGTCGCCCGGTGTTCACCACGTGTGCACCGGGCGGCCGTCTGGCGCGCGTAGCTTCGCGCCATGGCCAGTGTCGAACTCGTCGAAGCGCCGCGCGCAGCGGTCCTGGCCGGGCGCGCTGCGGCGACTCGGGTCGACGGCAGCGAAGTGAGCTCCGGCACCGGGCGAGCGGATGCCGCGCCCGCGCGTGCGACCGCCATCATCCCGGCTCGGGGCGGCTCGGTGGGGCTGCCCGGCAAGAACCTCGCACGGGTCGGCGGAGTGCCGCTCATCGCCAGGGCCGTTCGCGCCGCGCTCGCCGCGGAACGCATCGGCCGGGTCGTCGTGACGACCGACGACGCCGGCATCGCGGACGCCGCCCGGGCGGCCGGGGCGACGGTCGTCGATCGGCCCGCCGGCCTCGCGGGATCCACCGCGTCGAGCGAGTCGGCGCTGCTCCACGCGCTCGATGAACTCGAGCTGCGAGGCGAGCTCGAGGTGCTCCCGCCCGAAGCGCAGGACGGCGGCCTCGACGTCGGCGACGGACGCCCCGTCACGGTGTTCATCCAGGCCACCTCGCCCTTCATCGACCCGGCCGATCTCGACGCCGCGATCCACCATGTCGCCTCCGGCGAGCGAGACGTCGTCTTCTCGGGTGCGCCGACCCACGCGTTCCTCTGGCGCGATGACGCCGACGCGGGCTCCATGGCCGGGGTGAACCACGAGGCATCCCGCCGTCTCCGTCGTCAGGAACGCGAGCCCGAGTACCTCGAGACCGGTGCGTTCTACGTCTTCACCACCGAGGGGTTCCGCGCCGCAGGTCACCGGTTCTTCGGACGTATCGGCGTGCAGCCGGTCGACGCCGACCACGCCGTCGAGATCGACGACCCCGCCGACCTCGAGCGGGCGAGGGCGATCGCGCCGCACGTGGATCGCGGCCTCGGCCCGAACGGCCCGCTGGTCGACGTCGACGCGCTCGTGACCGACTTCGACGGCGTGCACACCGACGACACCGTCATGGTCGACCAGCTCGGCCGCGAGTCGGTGCGGGTGAGCCGCAGCGACGGCGCCGGCGTCGCGCGCCTCCGCGCCGCCGGCATCCCGGTGCTGATCCTGTCGGCCGAGCAGAACCCGGTCGTCGGGCGCCGTGCCGAGAAGCTCGGCGTCGAGTGCGCGCAGGGCGTGGGTGAGAAGGGCGAGGTGCTACGCGAGTGGGCGGAGCGCCGGGGCATCCCCCTCGATCGCATCGCCTACCTCGGCAACGACCGCGGCGACCTGCCGGCGCTCGAACTCGTCGGCTGGCCGATCGCCGTGCCGGACGCGGCTCCCGAGGCGCTCGCCGCTGCGCGTCACGTGCTCTCCCGAACGGGCGGCCACGGCGCGGTGCGCGAACTCGCCGACCTGATCCTCGCCGCGCGCGACGCCGCGGCGGACGAAGAACCCGATCCCGCGCCAGCGCGCGATCCTGAATGAGGGAGCGAACATGTCCGTGCGCATCGGCCGATCGGTCGTCGGCAGCGAGTACCCGGTCTACGTCATCGGCGAGATCGGCCTGAACCACAACGGCGACGTCGAGATCGCCAAGCGCCTCATCGACGTGGCCGTCGAGTCGGGGGCGCAGGCGGTGAAGTTCCAGAAGCGGACCCCCGAGATCGCGACGCCCGAGCACATGCGCGACGTGCCGCGGGAGACGCCGTGGGGCACGATGAGCTACCTCGACTACCGGCGGCGCG
This sequence comes from Agromyces sp. Root1464, assembly GCF_001427265.1. Lineage (NCBI taxonomy): Bacteria > Bacillati > Actinomycetota > Actinomycetes > Micrococcales > Microbacteriaceae > Agromyces > Agromyces sp. Root1464. The sequence goes on along the minus strand of NZ_LMFU01000002.1, from coordinate 1,314,863 downwards.
TGGAGTTCGGCGAACCCGAGTACCTCGAGATCGCCACGTACGCGTTGCGCGCCGGCATCGACTGGTTCGCGTCGCCGTGGGACGTGCCCTCGGTCGAGTTCCTCGAGGGGCTCGACGTCGTCGCGCACAAGGTCGCCTCCGCCTCGGTCACCGACCTGGCGCTGCTCGACGCGATCGCACGCACGGGAAAGCCCGTGATCCTCTCGACCGGCATGTCGACGCTCGACGAGATCGACCGGGCCGTCGAGGTGCTCGGCACCGATCGCCTCGTCATCATGCACGCCACGTCGAGCTACCCGATGCCGCCCGAGGAGGCGAACCTCCGAACGATCGAGACGCTGCGGGGTCGCTACCTCGGCGTGCCGATCGGCTACTCGGGCCATGAGCGCGGCCTGCAGATCTCGCTCGCCGCGGTCACCTTGGGTGCCGTCGCCGTCGAGCGCCACATCACGCTCGACCGGGCGATGTGGGGATCCGACCAGGCGGCCTCGCTGGAGCCGACCGGCTTCGAGCACCTCGTGCGCGACATCCGCGTGATCGGCGAGGCGATGGGCGACGGCGTCAAGCGCGTGTTCCCCGGTGAGGAGGCGCCGCGCGCCAAGCTCCGCCGGGTTCCCGCGCTGTGAGTCGCGGCCGACCCACGGCGGCCGGGGGCGTGCCCGGTCCGCGGGCCCGCCGGCTGCTCGTGATCGCCGACTCGGATTCGTACGTGAAGTGGGGTGCCGCCTTCGCCTCGCGACTACCCGGCGGGTGGAGCGCAGAACTCGTCGTCCTCACGACGCCGGTGCAGCCGAGCGTCCGGCAGTTGCATGCGGCACTCGCCGGCACCTCGTTCGAGGCAACGGCGGTGCCGACGGTCGGCCTCGACGAACTTCCCGAGCTCCTCGACCGTTTCCGGCCCGATGCCGTGCTCCTTGCGCTGCGGGGCCCCCTCGTGCGGGTCGTCGCGCCGATCGCCGCCCGCGGGCCGGGACGGCCGGTGCTCGTGAGCGGGTTCCCCGGGCTGACGATCCCGGCCGAGCCCAAGGCGATCGTGTACCGCGAGCAGGTGGACCTCATCGTGCTGCACAGCCGGCGCGAGGTGCGAGCATTCCGCGCCAACGCCGTCGCGCTCGGCATCCCGGTCGAGTTCGGGCTCGCGACGCTCGCCTTCCTGCACGGCGGCAGGGCAGCGGATGCCGCGGCGCCCGAGCCCGCCACCGACCTCGTCTTCGCGGCGCAGGCCAAGGTGCCCGCCGAGCGCGACGATCGGGTTCGACTGCTCGGCTGGCTCGCCGATGCGGCTCGACGGCGCCCCTCGCGGCGCGTCGTCGTCAAGGTGCGCGCGCGGCGCGGCGAGGCCCAGACCCATGCCGAGGCCCACGACTACGCCGAACTGCTCGGGGACCCCGGGGTGCGCCGCGCGCTCGGCGGCTCGCTGCCGCCGAATCTCGTGGTGGAGGACGGACCCATGGCCGACCATCTCGCGCGCGCCGCCGGACTCGTGACCGTGAGTTCGACAGCTGCGCTCGAGGCCGTGGCATCAGGCCTGCCGACCCTGCTGATCGACGAGTTCGGCATCACGCCGAAGCTCATCAACACGGTCTTCGAGGGCAGCGGGCTGTTCGGCGGGGCGGATGCGATCGCCGGCTGGGAGTTCCGCAGGCCCGCGGAGGAGTGGCTCGCCGACAACTACTTCCACGGCGGCGAGCACGACGACTGGGCCGCGCGACTCGATGTGCTGCTCGATCGCCGGGCCGCGGGTGAGCTGCCGCTGCGGACGCGCGCGCACAACCTCTCGGGCGGAGCACTGCGCCGGGCCTTCGAACGCAAGCGCATGCTCGGCGAACACGACCGTTCGCTCGCGGGCACTGCAGCGATGGTCGTGGCCATCCCGACGCGTTGGGTCGTGCGCCGCGCTCGCCGCGTGCGTGCGCTGCTCGCCGCTCGCCGCGTGACCGCTGCCGGGGCTTGACGTCGGCCGGCGTCTCAGTCGACCGGCGCCGAGTGCTCCTCGACGTGGGCGAGGTAGGACGTGGCGTTGCGCTGGATGCCGGCGCGCTCGATGTCGCTGAGCTCACGGCGCACCTTCGCGGGAACCCCGGCGACGAGCGATCCGGGTGGAACGACCGTGCCCTCGAGCACCACGGCGCCCGCGGCGACGAGCGAGCCGGCGCCGATCACGGCCCCGTTCAGCACCGTCGCGTTCATGCCGACGAGACTGTGGTCCTCGACGGTGCAGCCGTGCAGCACCGCGCCGTGCCCGACGGACACGCCCCGGCCGACGGTCAGCGGGTAGCCGGCGTCGACGTGGCAGACGACCGTGTCCTGCAGGTTGGACCCCTCGCCGATGCTGATCGGCTCGGCCTCGGCACGGAGCACGGCGTTGTACCAGACACTCGATCCGGCGGCGAGGTGCACGTCGCCGACGATCACGGCTCCGGCGGCCACGAACGCCGTCTCGTCGAGCGAGGGTGCGGCGATGCCGGCGATGGTCAGGATGCGGGCCGAGGGATCTGCAGACATGCGCACAGCCTACGCGCGCCCATCGCGCGGTCCCTCGTGCGGCCCGGCGTCCCCGCGACGCCATCGTGCAGACCGCACCGCCCGGGCGAGGAGGCGGTACGCGGCGCCGATCGCGAGCACCGCCACTCCCGCGACGATCGAGACGAGCGGAAGGGTCGCGACGAGCACGAGGCATCCGATCGCCCCTGCTGCGGAGAGCGCCCGCGGGACCCGCCGTTCCGGTCGCGGCTGGGTGATCGCCGCGACGTTCGCGACGAGGTAGTAGAGCAGCACGCCGAACGACGAGAAGCCGATCGCGCCGCGCAGGTCGACCGTCGCGACGAGCACGATGACGACGAGCGAGACGGCGATCTCGGCGACGTGCGGCACCTGGAACCTCGGGTGGATCCGGGAGAGCGGTCGCGGCAGCTCGTCGTCGCGGGCCATGGCGAGGGCGGTGCGGCCGATGCCCGCGAGGAGGGCGAGCAGCGCTCCGAGCGCCGCCACGGCGGCGCCGACGCGCACGACGGGTGAGGCCCATCCCCAGCCGGCGGCGTCGACGACGTCGACGAGCGGGGCGACGGATGCCGCGAGCCGATCCGGGCCGAGGGCGCCGAGTGCCGCGGCGCCGACGGCGGCGTAGACGATCACGGCGACGGCGAACGCGATGCCGATCGCCCTCGGGATCGTTCTCGAGGGCTCGCGCACCTCTTCGCCGAGCGTCGCGATGCGCGCGTACCCCGCGAACGCGAAGAACAGCAGGCCCGCCGATTGGAGGATGCCGAGCCAGTCCTGGCCGGATGATCCGGCGCCGAGGACGGGTACCCCGTCGCCCGCCGCACCGCCGTACGTCGCCGTCGCGCCCGCGGCGACGACGAGCGCGAGCACCCCCAGCACGCCGATCACGATGACCGTCGCCACTCGCGCGGTGCGGGTGATGCCCCGCAGGTTCACGGTCGCGATCGCGATGACGGCGACGATCGCGAGAGGCCGCTGCCACTCGGGAGGGGCGAGGTAGGCCGCGAAGGTCATCGCCATGGCGGCGCAGCTCGCGGTCTTGCCGATGACGAAGCTCCAGCCGGCGAGGAACCCCGGCCACTCGCCCAGGCGCTCGCGCCCGTACCGGTAGGCGCCGCCCGACTCCGGATAGCGTGCCGCGAGCTGCGCCGTCGAACCGGCGTTGGCGAGCGCCACGAACGCCGCGATCGCGAGCCCGATCATGAGCCCCGCGCCGGCGGCCTGCGCTGCGGGGGCGAACACCGCGAAGACACCGGCGCCGATCATCGCGGCGAGGCCGATCGCGACGGCGTTCCGGAGCCCGAGCCGGCGGGCGAGGGAAGGCTGGTCCACGCTCGCACACTAGAGCATGGAGGTGACGAGCATGGTGCTCGCCGGGCGGGCCGTCGACGCGACCGTGCCGGTCGCTAGGATCTTCGGCATGCCGTCGCCCTCGCACACCGCCGTCGACCGAGTCGCCGATGCCCTCGCCGCACATGGGCTCACGCCCGAGATCGTCTGGTTCGACGATGCCGTCACGACCGCCCCGCTCGCCGCGGAAGCGCTCGGGGTCGAGGTCGGCCAGATCGCGAACTCCCTCGTCTTCACGATCGACGAGGAGCCGATCCTGGTGCTGACGTCAGGGTCGCACCGGGTCGACACCGAGTGGCTCGGGCAGCAGCTCGGCGGCGTCATCCGTCGCGCCTCGAAGGAGACGGTGAAGGAGGCGACCGGCCAGGTCATCGGCGGCGTCGCCCCGCTCGGGCATCCCGCGCCGGTGCGCACCGTCGTCGACGTGCAGCTCGCCGACTACCCGGTGGTCTGGGCGGCGGCCGGCCACGCGAAGACGGTCTTCCCGACCTCCTTCGACGAGCTCGTGCGCATCACGGGCGGTACGCCGCACGCCGTCGAGGCGCCGCGCCTCTGACCCGCCGCCTCGACGACGCAGCAGTGGCCCGGACGCACAGTCAGGAGTCGCGCCTGGCGCCCTCGCTCGGACGCACGACGAAGATCGTCGGTTCGCGGTAGCCCTGCTCGGCGAACTCGCGGCGGACCGCGCGCTCGATCACGGGCACGAGCGCGTCGATCATGAGCGCGATCGCGGAACCGCCGAAGCCGCCGCCGGTCATGCGGGCGCCGATCGCACCGTTCGCCTGCGCGGTGCTGACGGCGAGGTCGATCTCGGGGACGCTGATCTCGAAGTCGTCGCGCATCGACACGTGCGAGGCGTCGAGCAGCGGGCCGATCGAGGCTGCGCCATGCTCGCGCAGGGTGCGCACGGTGTCGAGCACGCGCTGGTTCTCGGTGACGATGTGGCGCACCCGGCGGAAGGTCTCGTCGTCGAGCACCGTGGCGGCGCGATCGAGGTCGCCGACGTGCACGTCACGCAGCGATTCGACGCCGAGCGTCGCGGCACCCGCCTCGCAGGACGCGCGCCGGGCGGCGTATCCGCCCGTGGCGTGCGCGTGCGACACGTTGGTGTCGATCACGAGGATCGAGAGGCCGTCGGCGGCGAGGCCGAGCGGGATCACCTCGGCGTCGAGACTGCGGCAGTCGAGGAAGACGGCCGCGTCCGCGTGGGAGAGGAGCGAGGCCGACTGGTCGAGGATGCCCGTGGGTGCGCCGACGACGCGGTTCTCGGCGAGCTGGCCGACCTTGGCGAGCGTGGGCCGATCGAGGCCGAGCCCCCAGTGCTCGTCGAGGGCGAGCGCGACCGAGCACTCGATGGCGGCCGACGACGACAGGCCGGCTCCGACGGGCACCGTGCTGGAGATGTGCAGGTCGACGCCGGCGAGTGCCGTGAGGTCGGCGCCGAACTGCCCGAGCGCCCAGATGACGCCGAGCGGGTAGGCCGACCATCCGGCGAGCGACTCGGGCGAGAGGTCGTCGAGGTGCAGTTCGACGGTTTCGGGCGCGAAGGTCGAGGAGACTCGCACGAGACGGTCGTCCCGCGAGCCGAGGGCGACGTTCGCACGCTGGTCGATCGCGAACGGGAAGACGAACCCGTCGTTGTAGTCGGTGTGCTCCCCGATGAGGTTCACCCGGCCCGGCGCCGACCAGACGCCGAGCGGCGGGCGGCCGTATCGCTTCGCGAAGCCGTCGGCGGTCTCTGCGGCAGCGGTGGTGGCGTCGGTCACGAGCGGGTTCCTTCGGGGTCGGAGTCGGGGACGGAGGCGATCGCGGTGCGCAGCGCCTCCGCCTGGGACTCGGGGGTGACGTCGCCGATCCATGCTCCCATCGCGGCCTCGGAGCCCGCGAGGAACTTCAGCTTGTCGGCGCCGCGCCGCGGGCTCGTGAGCTGCAGCATGAGCCGTACCTCGTCCCGGTGCTCGTGCACCGGGGCCTGGTGCCAGGCGGCGATGTAGGGAGTGGGGGTGTCGTACAGCCGGTCGATGCCGCGCAGGAGGCGCAGGTACAGCGAGGCGAGCTCGTCGCGCTCGGCGAGGGTGGTCTCGGCCAGATCGGGCACGTGCCGGTGGGGGAGCAGGTGCACCTCGATCGGCCAGCGCGCGGCGAACGGCACGTACGCCGTCCAGTGCTCGCCGGAGAGCACGACGCGGGGCCCGCCGCGTTCGCGCTCGAGGAGGTCGGCGAAGAGCGTCGGTCCGTACGCGTCGATGGAGGCGAGCAGCCGCTCGGTGCGCGGCGTCACGTACGGGTAGGAGTAGATCTGGCCGTGCGGGTGGCCGAGCGTGACGCCGATCGCTTCGCCGCGGTTCTCGAACGGGAAGACCTGCTGCACGCCCGGCAGCGCAGAGAGGGCCGCGGTGCGCTGGGCCCACGCCTCGATGACGGTGCGGGCTCGGGAGACGGTCTGCGTGCCGAACGAGCCCTCGTGCGCGGGGCTGAAGCAGACGACCTCGCAGCGCCCGATCGACGGGTGGGTCCGCTCGAGTCCGACGCGGCGGAGGTCGGCGAGGGCGTCGGCGTCCGAGGCATCCGGATCGGCGAGGGCTGGGCCGAACGACGGCGAGCGGTTCTCGAAGACGGCGACGTCGTACGTGCTCGGGATCTCCGACGGGTTCCCGGGGCGCTGCGGGGCGAGCGGGTCGAGGTCGGCGGGCGGCAGGAACACGCGGTTCTGGCGCGCCGCGGCGATCGACACCCACTCGCCGGTGAGCGGATCCTGCCGCATCTCGGCGTTCGCGGGCCGCGGGTCGAGCACGCGCTCGTCGACCGCGCGCTCGGCGGGCAGCGTCGAGTCCGCGTCGTCGAAGTAGATGAGCTCGCGGCCGTCGGCGAGCAGGGTCGAGGTCACGGTGATGCGCGGGTCGACCAGGGCAGCGGATGCCGCGCCGGTCACGTCGTTCGAGTCGGTCACGCGCACACCCTACGCGCCTTTCGTTTCGCAAACAAACGCATTTCGTATTGCAAAGTCGGGATGGAGCGCGCATGATGCCGGTATGTCCATCGACACCGCGGCCCCGAACGCGCCGCTCGACGCTCCGCGACGACGCGAGCTCGCACTCGCCCTCGTCGCCGAGCGCGGCTTCGTGCGCGTCGCCGAGCTCTCGCGCGCGTTCGGAGTGACGACCGTCACGGCACGTGCCGACCTCGACGCGCTCGAGCGGCAGGGCGGTATCCGGCGGGTGCACGGCGGCGCGGTTCCGCTGTCGTCGCCGCTCGCGGTGGAACGCCCGGAACGCGAGCCGAGCTTCGAAGAGGCGCTCGAGGCATCCGTCGAACCGAAGCGGCAGATCGGCGAGCACGCCGCCTCGCTCGTGCGCAGCGGGCAGAGCATCATCCTCGACGTCGGCACGACCACCCTGCAGGTCGCCAGGGCGCTGCGCGCCCGCACCGACCTCGAGGACCTCGTGGTCTTCACGAACGGCCTGTCGATCGCCCTCGAGCTCGAGCCCGAGATCCCGCGGTTCACGGTGGTCGTGACCGGCGGCACGCTGCGGCCGAAGCAGCACTCCCTGGTGCATCCGCTCGCCGGCTCGATGCTCGACGAGGTGCACGTCGACCTCGCCTTCATCGGATGCAACGGGGTCGACGCCGCCCACGGCGTCACGAACGCGAACCTCCCCGAGGCGTCGGTCAAGTCGCTCATGATGCGGTCGGCGGCCCGCTCGATCGTCGTCGCCGACGCCTCGAAGCTCGGCGAGGTCCACCTCGGCCGCATCGCGCCCGTCGACGATTTCGACGCGCTCGTCACGGATGCCGCTGCGCCCCCGTCGATCGTCGCCGAACTCCTCGACGCCGGGCTCGCGGTGCACCACGCGCGAGACTCTAGAGTGGATCCATGACCCTTCCCACGGGCGAGCAGTTCGCCCTCGAGACGTCGACGTCGAGCGGCGACATCCGCGCCACGATCACCGCCGTCGCCGCAGGCATCCGCACCCTCAGCATCAACGGCATCGACCTCGTGCCGCCGTTCGGCGAAGACCAGACGCCGCCGGCCGGGGCGGGCATCGTGCTCGTGCCGTGGCCCAACCGCATCCGCGACGGCCGGTGGAGCCACGACGGCGTCGACCACCAGCTCGTGATCTCCGAGCCCGCGAAGAACAACGCCATCCACGGGTTGCTGCGCAACACCGAATACCGCCCGATCGCCCGCGAACGCGACTCGGTGACGCTCTCGGCCACGGTGTACCCGCAGCTCGGCTACCCGTACCTGCTCGGCACCGCCGTGCACTACGAGCTCGTCTCCGACGGACTGAAGGTCACGCACTTCGTCGAGAACCTCGGTGCCGAGGCCGCGCCCGTCGCGATCGGCACCCACCCGTACCTGAAGATCGGCGGCGTGCCGACGGCCGACCTCGAACTGCGCCTCGACGCCGCGAGCCACATCGAGGTCGACGAGCGACTGCTGCCGACGGGCGAGGTTCCGGTCGACGGCACCGAGTGGGACTTCCGCGAGGGGCGCCGCGTCGGCGACGTCTCGCTCGACGACGCGTTCGGCGAGATCGCGAGCGAAGACGGCCAGGTGCTGCACACGCTCACCGCGCCCGACGGTCGCACGGTCTCGATCTGGGCCGACTCGGCGTTCGAGTACGTGCAGGTCTACACCACGACCACGTTCCCCGGCGAGAACGGCGACGTCGCGATCGCGATCGAGCCCATGACCGCGCCGGCCGAGGCGTTCAACTCCGGTCGCGGCCTGCGCTGGCTCGACCCGGGTGAAGAGTGGCAGATCTCGTGGGGCATCCGTTTCGAGGGCTTCGCAGCGGAGTAGCAGAGCTGACCTCTGCGGCCGTCCATCCGCTTCGAGGGGTTCGCAGCGGAGTAGCGGCGTAGCCGAGTCGGCTCTCAGCCGACGACGCACGACCCCGAGTCGACGGTCGCCTCGAGACCCGGCGCCGCATCTGCGAGCGGCGAGAGCGTCGACGTCGGGATCGCGAAGCCGACGTTGTCGACCGACTCGGACTTCGCGAAGACGACCGCGGCGACCTCCCCGTCGCCGGTGAGCACCGGCCCGCCCGAGTTGCCGTGATCGACATCGGCGGCGAGCGTCACGACGTCGCGGGTCGAGGTGACGCCGTCGGTCCGGATGCTGAGCGGGCCGCTCGACATGATGTTCGCGGGGCGCAGCTCGAACGGGCCGCCGAAGGGGTAGCCGGCCACCGCGACCTCCTGGCCGAGCGACGGCGTCGCGAGCGCGAGGGGCGGGGTCGCGAGGCCGTCGACCGCGATGAGCGCCAGGTCGTGCTCGGGGTCGTACGACACGACGCGGCCGGGCACTGCGGGCTGGCCGGGCGCCTCGATGATGGGCTCGGTCACTCCGGCGACGACGTGCGCGTTCGTCACGATGCGGTCGGGGGCGACGACGAAGCCGCTGCCCGAGAGCGTCGAGCCGCATTGGAAGGCGCTGCCGGTGATGCGCACGACGGATGCCGCGGCACGCGCGAGCTCGACGTCGTCGACCTCGAACGTCGGCAGCGCAGGGGCCTCGGTCGGTCCGCCGAGCACGTCGACGAGCCAGGGCAGGCCGTTGCCGAGCGCGGCGGTGCGGATCTCGGCGAGCAGCGTCTTCGTCGGGGCGGGAGTGACGGCGTCGAGGCCCTGGAGCACTCGTGACCCGGCGATCGCCGGGGAGAGCACGGGCACGCCCATCGCCGAGACTCCCGACGCGACGAGCGCGACGACGAAGGCGCTGACGAGGAGGTTGCCGATGGCGCCGAGGATGCGGTCGAGCACGCCGAGCTTGACCGCGCGCACGCCGCGGCTGAGCAGCCGGCCGACCACCGCTCCGAGCCAGGTGCCGAGGCAGAGCAGCGCGATGGCCGCGGCGATGGCCGCAGGCACCCGCCATTCGGGCGACGGCACGATGCCGGCGATCCACGGCATGACGAAGTACGCGGCGATGCCCGCGGCGACGAGTCCCACGAGACCGGCGGCGGTGCGCAGGAGCCCGGCGCGCCAGCCGTTCACGATCGCGCCGATGAAGACGAGCACGAGGGCGATGTCGAGCAGGATGCTCCAGACCATGGGGCTCCCTTCGCGGCCGGGGACTCCAGCCTGCGGCATCCGTCTTCGAGAGTCCTGAAGGCGCGCAGGCTGCGGCGGGCGCGACCGGCGCAGCGCACACGCCGAACGACCCCGTCGTTCGGGTCGACGAGGTCGTTCGGCCGTGCACGGGGGCTACATCGTCGGCATCAGCACCGAGTCGATGAGGTACACCGTCGCGTTCGCGGTGTGCACGCCGCCGCAGATAACCGCCGCGTCGTTGACCATGAGCGTGTCGCCCGAGCCCGTCACCTCGACGGTGCCGCCCTCGACGGTGGTCTGCGTGCCGACGACCTCATCGGGCGAGAGCTGGCCCGGCACCACGTGGTACGTGAGGATCTTCGAGAGCGTCGCCGAGTCGGTCTTCAGCGATTCGATCGTCGCCGCGTCGATCTTGGCGAACGCCTCGTCGACGGGGGCGAAGACGGTGAACTCGTCGCCGTTGAGGGTGCCGACGAGGTCGACGTCGGGGTTCAACTGCCCAGAGACCGCGGCGACGAGCGTCGTCAGCAGCGGGTTGTTCGAGGCTGCCACGGCCACCGGGTCGGTGGACATGCCGACCACGGATCCCGGTCCTTCGGGAACGGCCTCGGCGTAGGCGGCGCAACCGGGTCCGACGAGGTCGGCCGCCGGGTCTGCCGCCATGGGCTCTTCGCTGGGGGTGGTCTCCTCCGACGACATCGCAGGTTCGTCGTTCTCGGCGGCGCTGCCGCCCATGCTGCAGCCGGCGAGCCCGAGCACGGCGACGGCCGTGATGGAGAACGCGGCGAGGGCGGTTCGGGTGCTGCGGATCTTGGAACGCATCGGTCGACTCCTTCGTGAATGGCGACCGCGGAAGCGGGTCGTTGCGAGGGATTCGGCACGGGTCGCGGATCGGATTGGAACGGGAATCACGGGCCTTCCGACCAATCGGATCCGGCCTCCGCTGCGAATCACCGTCGACCCGAGAAAGCAGGACCCCGTGATCACCCTCGCCCTCATCGGCCTCCTCGGAGGCCTCATCACCGGCATCTCGCCGTGCATCCTTCCCGTGCTGCCCGTGATCTTCCTCTCCGGCGGGGCGCAGAGCGCGAGGGGCACGGCGGATGTCCCGGCGGCTGGCCGATGGCGGCCGTACCTCGTGATCGCGGGGCTCGTGGTGAGCTTCAGCGTCTTCACGCTCGTCGGCTCGCTCCTGCTCGCACTGCTCGGCCTGCCGCAGGACGTGCTGCGCTGGGCGGGGATCATCGTGCTCGTGCTCATCGGCGTCGGGCTCATCGTGCCGCGCTTCGAGGAGCTGCTCGAGAAGCCCTTCTCGTGGATCCCGCGGAAGAACGTCGGAACCGAGCAGGGCGGGTTCCCGCTCGGCCTCGCGCTCGGCGCCGTCTACGTGCCGTGCGCCGGACCCGTGCTCGCGGCCATCACCGTCGCCGGGTCCACCGGGCGGATCGGCGTCGAGACCGTCGTGCTGACCGTCTCGTTCGCGATCGGCGCGGCGCTGCCGTTGCTCGTCTTCGCGCTCGCCGGCCGTCGGGTGGCCGAGCGCGTGAAGACCTTCCGCAAGCACCAGAAGGGCATCCGAATCACGGGCGGCGTCGTCATGATCGGGCTCGCCGTGGGGCTCGTCTTCAACCTGCCGCAACTGCTGCAGCGGCTCGTGCCCGATTACACGAGCGCGTTCCAGCAGGAGCTCGCCGACTCGGAGGAGGTCACACGGGCGCTCGACCTGGGCGGTCTCGTCAACGACGAGAACGCGAAGCTCGACGAGTGCACGAACGGCGCCGCGGAGCTCGAGTCGTGCGGCACGGCCCCGTCGATCAAGGGGATCCAGCAGTGGTTCAACACGGATGCCGGTGCGCCCGTCGATCTCGCCGAACTGCGCGGGCAGGTCGTGCTCATCGACTTCTGGGCGTATTCGTGTATCAACTGCCAGCGCTCCATCCCGCACGTGGTCGCCTGGGACGACGCGTATCGGGATGCCGGGCTCGCCGTCGTCGGCATCCACTCGCCCGAGTACGCGTTCGAGAAGGAGCCGCGCAACGTCGAGGCGGGCATCTCGGCCTTCGGCATCGACTACCCGGTCGGCCTCGACAACTCGCTCTCGACGTGGACGAACTATCGCAACCGCTACTGGCCGGCGCACTACCTGATCGACGCCGAGGGCGTCGTACGGCACATCTCGTTCGGCGAGGGCAACTACGCGGCGACCGAGGCGCTCATCCGCGAGCTGCTGGAGGACGCCGACCCGGCGGTCGCCCTGCCCCCGGTCACCGAGCAGGCGGACGACACCCCCGAGGCCGGTTCCACGACGCCCGAGACATTCCTCGGCACCACGAAGCGGCAGAACTTCGGCGGCGCAGAACCGTATCGCCGGGCGACGACCGAGTTCGCCTTCCCGGGCGACCTCGCCGCCGACTCCTTCGCGCTCGATGGCGCTTGGGCGCTCGACACGCAGTCGATCTCGCCCTCGGCCGATGACGCCCGCGTGCGGCTCGACTACACCGCGAGCGAGGTGCGGATGGTGCTCGGCGGGGAGGGCACGATCGTCGTCGACGACGGCGAGGAGCGACGAGCGATCGCGATCAGCGGCGTCCCCCGCTCGTACGAGCTCGTGAAGACGGATGCCGCGGCATCCGGAACCATCACCGTCACCGTGAGTCCCGGTGTCGACGCCTACTCCTTCACGTTCGGATGAGCCATGCGATCACGGAGCACCGCGGGGCCGACGTGGCCCGCACGACGACCGCCGTCAGATCTGGCATGCTGGGGCGCGTGGCCGACCGCGACAGTGACCTCACTGCGCCGGCGTCCGTCTCGACCGCAGAGCAACTGCTCACGCGGGTCGGCGCAGGCGACCGGGAGGCGTTCGGCGAGCTCTACGACCAGACGTCGGCCAGGATCTTCGGCCTCGTGCGCCGACTCGTGGTCGACCCGGCGCAGGCCGAGGAGGTGACGCAGGACGTGTACCTCGAGATCTGGCAGACCGCGCCGCGATTCGATGCGACCCGCGGAAGCGCCCTCGCCTGGATGTTCACGCTTGCCCATCGGCGTTCCGTCGACCGCATCCGGGCGTCCCAGGCCGCGCGCGATCGCGACCTCCGCATCGGCGTGCGCGACCTCGACGTTCCCGTCGACACCGTCGCCGAGACGGTCGAGATCCGAGTGGAGCACGAACGGGTCGTCGGCGCGCTCGGGGATCTCAGCGAACTGCAACGCGAGTGTGTTTCGCTGGCGTACTACGGCGGACTCACGCAGAGCGAGATCGCCGACCGCCTCGAGGTGCCGCTCGGCACCGTGAAGACCCGACTCCGAGACGGCATGATCAGACTGCGAACCGCATTGGGGGTGACGACATGAGCGAGACCAACGAACCACGAGGCGAGCGCGGTGAGACGCGCGGCGAGTCCGCGCCCGATGAGCTCGACGCGCTCCGCGACGCCGTCGCGGCGTATGCGCTCGACGCGGTCGACGCCGACGAGCGGGCGGCCGTCGAGCGTGCGCTCGCCGACGATGCCGATCTCCGCGGCGACGCCGACGGCTTCGCCGAGACGGCAGCCCTGCTCGCCGGCATGGCCGCTCCCGTCGAGCCGCCGCCCGCGCTCAAGTCCCGCCTCATGGCGCAGCTCGACGGGCTGCCGCAGCAGCTTCCGGATGCCTCGGCGCCCACGGTTCAGGAGCCGACGCCCGTGGTTCCGGCGGCGGCGTCTGCGATTCCGGATCCGGCGACCGTTGCGCCGCCGCAGGCGCCCCGCGAGCCCGGCCCGGTGGAGCAGGCCGCGCGTCGGCGCTGGTTCCAGCGTCCGGGTGCGATCATCGCGGCAGCGGCGGCATCCGTCGTGCTCATCGCCGGGGCCATCATCGGCATCGGGTGGGCCGGACCCAACGGCTGGGGTGCGCAGCGCGAGATGGCGGCGATCGCCGAGGCTCCCGACGTCGAATCGTCGACGCACGAGATCGAGGGCGGCGGCGCCGTCACCCTCTACTGGTCGGCCGAGCAGGGCCGCTCGGGAGTCGTCGTCGAGGGCCTGCCCGACGTGGGCGACACGTCGACGTACGAGCTCTGGTACATCGACGATGCGGGTGCGCAGTCGGCCGGAACGTTCGACGTGGCCGACGGCGAGACGTGGCGCGTGCTCGACGGCGACTTCGCGCCCGGCGTCGCGGTCGGCGTCACCGTCGAACCCGCCGGCGGTTCAGCGCAACCCACGACCGAACCCATCGTCGTCATCCCGACGTAGTCGACCTGCCACAACGGATGCCCCGGTGCCGATGCACCTCGGTTAGGGTCTGAGTGCGCGTGGCCGATCGGCCGGGCCAGCACACGATGAGGAGTGACGGATGCGCGTCGGCATGTTCCTGAATTACGCGGGCGGCTTCCGTGAGGTGGCCGACGAGGTCGTCGAACTCGAGCGCGCGGGCGTCGACCTCATCGCGGTGCCCGAGGCGTACTCGTTCGACGCCGTGAGCCAGCTCGGCTTCCTCGCGGCTCGCACCTCGACCATCACGCTGGCCTCCGGCATCCTGCAGCTCTACACGCGCACGCCCACGCTCACGGCGATGACCGCCGCCGGTCTCGACTTCGTCTCGGACGGCCGGTTCGAACTCGGCATCGGTGCCTCAGGTCCGCAGGTCATCGAGGGCTTCCACGGCGTGCCCTACGACGCTCCGCTCGGCCGCACGCGCGAGCTCGTCGACATCTGCCGCATGGTGTGGCGCCGCGAGCCCGTCGTGCACGAGGGGCGCCGCTACACGATCCCGCTGCCCGCTGACCAGGGCACCGGCCTCGGCAAGCCGCTGAAGCTCATCAACCACCCCGTGCGGGAGCGCATCCCGATCACGATCGCCTCCCTCGGGCTGAAGTCGGTCGAGCAGACCGCGGAGATCGCCGACGGCTGGCTGCCGATGTTCTTCCACCCCGAGCGTGCCGCCGGCGTCTGGGGCGACGCGCTCGCCGCGGGCACCGCGAAGCGCGCACCCGAGCTCGCGCCTCTCGACATCTTCGCGAGCCCCGCACTGGCGATCACCGATCACCCCGAGCAGGTGCTGCCGCTCGTCAAGCCCCAGCTCGCGCTCTACATCGGCGGCATGGGTGCACGCGGCAAGAACTTCTACAACGAGCTGATCTCGAGCTACGGGTTCGAGGCAGAGGCCGCGCACATCCAAGACCTCTACCTCGAGGGCCGAAAAGACGAGGCGATCGCGGCGGTGCCCGACGAGCTCGTCAGCGCGGTCTCGCTCATCGGCCCCGCCGGTCATGTCGCCGAGCGGGTCGCCGCCTTCGCCGAGGCCGGTGTCACGACCCTCGCCGTGACCCCGCTCGCTCGCACCTCGGCCGAGCGCATCGCGCTCATGGGCGGGCTGCGCGCGATCGTCGGCTGACGTCGACGCCGCGCCATCCGCGTCCCCGCTTCCGTGCCGGATGCCTGGGCGCCCTGGTGGCGGATGCCCCGCTCCGAAACATTCCCCGTGACGGAAACTGCCTCTGGCGCACGGGCCGGGAACGGGGCTACCGTGAGATCGTGCTCGCGATGACGCGGGCGCAAGGGACACCTGGGGAGGAGCCGCCATGGCGGGAACGTTCGAGCTCTACGAGGATGCGAGCGGGCAGTTCAGGTTCCGACTGAAGTCCGGCAACGGTCAGACGATCGCGGCATCCGAGGCCTACACGACGAAGGCAGCCGCGAAGAACGGCATCGAGTCGGTGCGAACGAACGCCGCCGACGCATCCATCGTCGACCAGACCGAGTAGTTCGAGCGCCCGCCGAGGCGGTGCCCGGGACTTCGTCTCGCCTCTTTGACGAGCCGAAGGCGTCGATCAGCCGTTCGGGTCGCGATGGATCATCGTGAACGCGGCGATGCGGCGCACGTGATTCGGTCTTCCGCATGCCATCGTGTCGAGTGACGGCGGACGAATGTCACTGGTCGAACGTATGTTCGAAGCATGAGGTCATCGTCATCGGGAATACGCGAGTGCAGAGCCGATCGCGGTGGTGCCCCCGGGGAATTCCGACATCCCGACCCGCGGATTAAAAGTCCGCTGCTCTGCCTCTGAGCTACGGGGGCTGACATGACGCAGAAGCGTTGCTATTGCTGCAAGCAGTCTATGGCACTCGAAGAATTCAATCGGCTTCGTTCATCGAAGGATGGGCACACGCCACTCTGCAAGGCGTGCAATCGACTGAAAGCTCGCGAGTACTATGCCCGAAACCGCGAAGCCCACGTGCGCGTCATCATGGCTCGTAAAGCCGTGCAGCGCCAGCACGCGATCGAGGCTGTCGGCGCGTACCTGCTCGCGCATCCGTGCGTCGATTGCGGCGAGGCAGACGTGCGCGTGCTCGACTTCGACCATCGCGTCGGGAGCGGCAAGCAGGCTGAAGTGATGCGGCTGGTCCAGAACGGCTACTCCGTCACTCGCGTCATGGCCGAGATCGTGAAATGCGACGTGCGCTGTCGCAACTGCCATGCGAAGGTCACGTACGAACGCTTGGGAGACAACTGGCGTACGACGCTCATGCGACGTACGGCCGGCGACGAATGAACGACGGGTGAGCCGCGCGTGCGCGCGACCCACCCGTCGTTCGATGTCACTTCTTGGCGTGCGCCCCGCCCTTCAGCGGAACGACGGTGAGCTTCGCGGCGCCCGGCGCCAGCGATTCCGTCGTCACGTAGAGCGACTCGGCGCGGATCGAGACGGCCGAGGGCATCACGACCTCGATGACGGACGTCGCCGAGGTCGCACCGGGGGCGACGACCGCGACCTGTCCGGCACCCATCGGCCCGCCGAAGAGTTCGGCTACGTAGAGCGTGCCGTTCGGTGCCACGGCGATGCCGGTCGCGCCACCGAATCCGGTCGCGGCGACCTCGAGGTCACCGGTGCCGGGGTCGATCGCGTACACGACGCCGCGCGGGCCGAGCGTCGGGTCCTCGGAACCTCCGGGCAGGCTCGTCACGTACAGCAGGCCATCGGGGCCCATCTCGACGTCGGTGGGCACGGGCTCGGCGCTGTATTCGTGACCGTAGACGCAGGCAGGCCACGGGGTCCCGCTGGCGTTCTCAGCAGTGACGGTGATCGGTGCCGCCGGCGGCAGCACGGCGACAGTCGAGACGACGCCCTCCGCATCGACCTTCACGACCGCGTTCGCGCCGGCATCGGCGATGTAGACCTCGCCGTTCACGACCGTGGCGCCGTACGCGTGCGTGTCGAGGATGCCCGTGTAATTCGGCATCCCGAGCGGCGGGAACTCCGGGAACGGCGCGAACTCGGCCTCGCATTCGGAGCTGAGGTCGCTGAACCCGTAGGTGTTGACGGCATCGGGGTTCTCGGCGGCCTCGTACGCGGCGAGGTCGACGATGGGTGTCTCGACGCCACCCGTCAGTGAGGTCAGCCAGGCACTCGAGTGATCGAGGCTCGTGCGCACGAAGTAGACGGTGCCGCCGTCCACCGCGGGAGCACTGATCTCCTCGCCGGGTGCTGCGGCGAGCTCGGTGACGCCGCCCTTCTTGTCGACGAGCGAGAGCACGCCGGCGAAGTTCTGCGAGACGATCGCCCGGCCCGATCCGTCGATGGCGAGTCCGAGCGGAGCGTCGAGGTCGTCGGCCATCGTCACGGGGGCACCGGGCGGGGCGGCGAGCGCGGGTGTCGCTGCGGCGAGCGTGATGGCGGCCGCCATCGCCACGCCGATGAGTGGAATACGCGTGTGCATGAACGATCTCCTCGGGATGGAGTGGGTTCGAGGGCATGCCGGACGGCGTTCCCCCGGTGGCGTCGTCTGCGCCAGTCGGAGTCAGAGTATTCCTCGGTTCCGCGGTCGTCGAGGGAGATCCTCTACCCAGAACAGGGGGCACCCCCTCGGCTCCTACGGCTCCCGATCGAGCGCACGCCACTCCACGTACGCCGCGACCGCGAGCCCGAGCATCGGGCCCCAGAACCAGAAGGGCAGCATGAGGTTGACGAGCAGGGCGTCGATCGGCGCATCCGTCCGGCCGACGGTCGTCAGCAGCATCGGCACCGCGGCGATGCAGAGGATCCCGGCCGCGATGAAGCCGGGGACCGCTGCGACCCCGACCGGCACCGGTCGACCGCCGATCCGCGGCATCCACTCGGGGAAGACCCGACCCCACGGCAGGATCAGTCCGAGCGTCAGGAGACTTGCGGCGGTAGCGCCCGCGCCGATCACGAGCCCGGTGACGAGCATCGCCGGGTCGTGGTGCACGGTGCTCGGTGCGAAGAGGGGCCAGGGTGTCACCCAGCTCGCACGAGCCACCACGTAGGGGAGCGGGCCGAGGGCAGCGAGGATCGTGATCGTCTTGCGGTGGCGAACCATCCATGACGTCAGGCGGCCCGAGCCCGCGAAGCGAAGTGCCATGATCGCCAGCGCCGCCCACACCAGGGCGGAGATCAGGCCGAGTGCGACGATCGCGAAGCCGGGGAGGCCGGCGACGAGTGCGCCGCCCACCGTCACTGCGAATGCCACGACTCCGTCGATGTTCAGCCCGGCCCATAGCACCGCTGTCGCGACCAGGAGGATCAGACCGGCGAGCAGCGAGGCACCGAGGCGCGGCGCTCGCACCACGGTGACCCCGATGGTGACGAGGCCGGCGATCACGGCGGCGGCCCCGAAGAGGTACCCGGTGAGGGAGATGCTCGACATGCTGCCGAACAGGAAGGAGAACGTGATGGCAACGCCGCCGGCGGCGACGCCCGCCACCACCGAGCGTCGACGTGCCGCACGTCCTCGCGCGAGCAGGGCGGCGAGCGCGACTCCCGCCGCGCCGGTGGCGAGGGCGAGCAGCGCCGCCGCCGTCGGGTCGAGCAGCAGCGTCGCGAGGCTCGGCGTCACAGGGCTCACGAACGGGCTGAGCGTCGGATCGGCGAGCCAGACGATCGAGAGTCCGGTGATGACCGCCGAGGCGACGAGTGCGGCGAAGGCGAGCGGTCGGACTCGTCCCGGGGTCCGGCGGCGGGTCGCGCCGGGCCGTCCAGGGACGGCGCGGGCGGCGGATTCTGCGGTGGTCACGGTGCATCTCCTCGTGATCGGCGTTCGGCCGCACGGTGCGGCAACGGTCAGCGTGCCAGCGCGACGGATCGTGCGCCTCACCCCGACGGGTGAGGCGCACGCCGAAGCGACCCGGGTAGCGTGAGCGGCGATATGGATGCACCGTCCGGCCCAGACGCCACCCTTCGATCGTCGCGGAACCCCTCGCTCGCGGATCTGGTCGCCGCGCTCGCCGCGGCCGCGGCGCTGCTGCCGCTCACGATCGTCGAGGTGCTCGGTGCCGCGCCGTCGAACCCGGGCTGGACGACCGTCGTCATCGGACTCTTCGTGCTGCTGCACGCGGCCGCGGCCCTGCGTCGGCGTTCGCCGATCGGTGGGCTCTTCGTCGCCTCCGTCATCATGCTGGCGCTCACCGCGGCGAGCCTGCCCGGGAGCCCGACCGTCGCTGTTCTCCTGCCGAGCAGTGTCGTCTACCTCGTCTTCGTCTTCACGGCGGCGGAGAGCGGCACGCGGCTGGCCGATGTCGCCGCGATCGCCTTGGGGCTCGCCGGCGCCGCGATGATGACGGCGGTGGCGATCGCGCATGACGCGGTCGATGCGACTGGGTCCGAACCCGGGGCGATGATCACGCTCGCGGGGTTCCTCGTCGCGTCGATCGGGGCGGCATGGGCGCTCGGCCGCTCTCGGCTCGAGCTCCGTCGCGCTCGCGCGGCCCGGGAACTCGCTCGAGAACAGGGCGCGGAGCTCCGGCTGCAACGGGAGCGCGAGGCCGCCGCCGATGAGCGTCGCCGGCTCGGCCGCGATCTGCACGACGTCGTGTCGCACTCGCTCGCCGTGATGGTCGCCCAAGCCGAGGCGTCGCGCCTGCTGCTCGGCCGCGACGACGCTAGGGCCCGCATCTCCATCGAGCACGTCGTGTCGACCGGTCGCAGCGCGATGTCGGACATGCGCGGGCTCGTCGCCGTGCTCGCAGCGCCGACGGGCGACGCCGAGCACGGTGCCGCTCCGATGGAGCCCAGTCCGGGCCTCGCGGACCTGCCTGAGCTCGTCGCACGCGCTACGGCACCCGGACGCGCAGCAGCGTTCGAAGAGCTCGGGTCGCCCCGCCAGGTCAGCCCGGGCACCGAACTGACGGTGTACCGCATCGTGCAGGAGTCGCTCACGAACATCCTGAAGCACACGGATCCACCGACGCGCAGCACCGTGCGCCTGGAATGGGGAGTCGACGTGGTCGACGTGATCGTGGAGGACGACGGCGGCGCGGGTCGCGCACCGACCGATCGGCGCGAGGGCCGCGGCATCCGCGGCATGCGGGAACGGGCACGGCAGCTCGACGGCACCCTCGAGAGCGGTCCGATCGTCGGAGGAGGTTGGCGCACTCGCCTGTCTCTGCCCTCCGCGCCGATGGAGATGGTGCCATGAGCGACCTCGGCCACGCGTCATCCGCTCGCATTCGCGTCGCGATCGCCGATGACCAGGAACTCATCCGTTCCGCCGTCGCCGTCATGGTGGAGGCGCATGCCGACCTCGAACTCGTCGGTGCGGCGGCCGATGGTGGCGAGCTCCTCGAACTGGCCAGGGCGCATCGCCTCGACGTCGTGCTCATGGACATCCGGATGCCCCGCCTCGACGGCATCGAGGCCACCCGCCGCCTCGTCGGGGAGCATCCCGCGACGCGGACGCTCATCCTCACGACCTACGACCTCGACGAGTACGTGTTCGCCGCGATCCGGGCAGGAGCGAGCGGGTTCCTCACGAAGGACGCCTCGAGCGACGAGATCGCCGCGGCGATCCGGGCCGTGCACGGCGGTGATGCCGTGCTCGCGCCGCGCGCGACCGCGAGCCTGGTCGAGTTCGTCGCACTGGCACCGACGCCCGCCGACCCCACCGAGCTCCTCGCCGACCTGACCCCGCGCGAGCGGGAGGTGCTCATGCAACTCGTGACCGGCGCGTCGAACGAACAGGTGGCCGCGCGCCTCTACCTGACCGGCAACACGGTCAAGACGCACGTCCGCTCGATCCTCTCGAAGCTCGACCTCGCCGACCGTGTGCACGTCGTCATCTGGGCGTTCGAGCACGGCATCGCCGGCACGCAGGATCGACGGGGAACCCGGAAGGCTCCCGGCCAACGCGAGTAATGTGTGCGGCGATGGCTTCCGAATTCTCCCGCCCCACCAAGTTCCCGCCCGGCATGTTCGAGGCCTTCAAGGGTGCCGAGGATCCGGCGCACCTCAGCCGGGTGGCCCACGACACCGCCGCAGCCCTGCTCGCACGCGTGCAGGCCGACCCCGACCCCGAGGTCGTCGCCCGTCTCGTCGCCTACACCGACGAGCACGGCATCGATGCGATCGCCGAGCTGTGGTCGCGCGCGTCGGCGAAGAGCCTGCCGGGGGCGCTGTGGCGCGTCTACCTGCTCCGCGCGCTCATCCGTCAGGACCCGCGCAGCATGAGCCTCGCGTTCCAGCGCGGCTCAGAGGTCTCGCACACGATCGATCAGGTCGTCGCAGGAGCCGCCATCCCGGCGGGGCCCGACGAGGTCGTCGAACTCGCCGATCGCATCCTGCACGGCCTGTTCACGGGCGATTTCGCGGTCGCCCTCGAACGGGCCGCGGCATTCGCGCGCGTCGCGGCGACCGGCTCGGTGAGCCTCGCCGACGATGCGGACGAGTCCGATGCCGTGCACCCCGATCGGCCGGCGAAGCTCACGATCCGGGCCCATCGGCTCGTCGAGCTCGCCGACGAGCTGACCTCCTGCGCACGGCTCTGGCGGCGCGACGCGCTCGATTGACGTGCGTCAGCGGCCGGGCGGGAATGAACCGCCTCCCGACGTCGTTTAGAATTGACGTGGCCGGCCGCAGTAACCCCGGGCTCCAATATTCGCCGCTCCGAGCGGCCTCGCGCCGAGAGGCGTTCTGCGGCCGGCCTCTTGCATGTCCGAGCGCGTCCTGCGCCGCATCCTCAGGCGGTGAGCGGATGCCTCGATGCCCGCGCGAGCCCGCGGCATCCGCGTAGCATCGGAGGATGCCCGAGACCGTCACGCTCCTCATCGAACCCGCTCCCGCCGACGCACGCGACCTCGACGTCGCCGGGACCCTGCGCGACGTCGACGCGACCGCGCCCGCACTGCGGGTCGGCGAGCTGTCGACCCAGCGCGGCGACGGCATCTTCGAGACGATCGGCGTCGTCGACGGGCATGCGCAGGAGGCCGGGCCGCACCTCGCGCGCCTGCGCAACTCCGCGCTCATCTGCGAACTGCCGGAGCCGAACCTCGACCAGTGGCAGGCTGCGATCGACACCGCAGTGGCGCGACTGCCGCAACGCGGCGAGTTCGCGATCAAGCTCGTGCTCAGCCGCGGCGTCGAGCACGGTCCCGCCCCCACCGCCTGGCTGCACGCCGTACCTGCTGCGGACTTCAGCGGGGTGCGCGAACGCGGTGTGGCGGTCGTCACGCTCGACCGCGGGTACGCGCACGACGCGGCGGAACGCGCGCCCTGGTTGCTGCTCGGCGCGAAGACCCTCAGCTACGCCACGAACATGGCGGCGCTTCGCGAGGCCCACCGCCGCGGCGCAGACGACACCATCTTCGTCTCCTCCGACGGCTACGTCATGGAGGGGCCGACGTCGAGCGTCATCCTCCGCCATGGCGACGTCTACTCGACGCCGGCGCCCTCGGGCGCGATCCTGCACGGCACCACGCAGCAGAGCCTCTTCGAGCACCTCGAGTCGACCGGGCGGGCGACGGAGTACCGCGACATCCCGATCTCCGAACTCTCCACCGCCGATGCGATCTGGCTCGTCTCGAGCGTGCGGCTCGCCGCCGGGGTGACGAGCCTCGATGGCGCACCCGTCGCCTACGACGCCGCCGAAACGCGCGGGTTCAACGACTACCTGCTCTCGCCTCGCGACTGATCCTGGCGAGACCCGCGCTCCGCTTTCAGTTCGGTGCCGACGCGGATGGCGCGGTCTCGCGTCCCCTGAACGGGGAATTGCGCGCCGCGGAAAGCGCCCTCGACGCTCGTTTGTAAATGTTGCTAACATAACCGCACGCGATCAGTGAAGTGAGCGAGCGGAGGGTGGCACCCATGAGCGAGGCGCCGCGTCACGACTCCCGCCACCGCTCCAGCGGCGAGGTCTTCGAGGGCTCGAATGCGATCGTCGAGCTGCTCTCGCAGCACGGCATCACCGTCGCGCCGCACGTCGCGGCCCGACTCGGACTCGGCCTCGCCGGGGACGCCGGTGCCATCATCGAGGTGGCGACGGCCCTGCGCGCATCGCAGCGGCTGGGGCTCACCTCGCTCCCCGATCCGCTTCCGACCGTACCGGCGGTCGACGTGGCCATCGGGCCCGACTGCGAACGGCTCGTCAGCTGGGAACGACAGGCCCTCGTGATCGCAGCCGTCTGCATCGACGACCGCATCGACGTGCTGCTCGCGGCCACGGGCCGCTCGATGGCCGAACTCGTCGAGAGCGCACTGAGCCGGCACCTGCTGCTCGTCGCCGGACACTTCGCCTTCGCGGACCCGCGAACCCGCGTCTGGGTTCACGGGCATGCGTCGCTGGCCGATCGCACCGCGGCGCACGGCGCACTCGCCGACGCGTATCGGACCATGCGGATCCCCGAGCACGAGACCTGGCACCGCTCGCTCGCCACGCTCGAGGGGTCGAGCGACCTCGTCGGGCCCCTGCTGGACATCGCGGAGCGAGCGGATGCCGCGGGTGAAGCGGAATGGGCGCACACCGTCGCACGCGAGGCGGCGAGCCACGCCGGCGGCGAGCAGGCGGTCCGGGCGCGGAGCATCGCCGGTCGCGCCGCGCTGCACGCCGGATTCGTCGAGGAAGCCGAACGCTGGTTCGGCGACGTGCTTCGCCGGGGAGATGAGCCCTGCCGATCCGCGGTGCTCGGCGAGTACCTCATCGCCGTGGCGATGCTGAGCGGCGACGTGCCCGACCTCGAACTCGACGAACGACTCGAGAACGCCGAGTCATGCACCGAGGGCGGGCGGCATGCACTCGCCCGGGCACTGCTCATCGCCGCCGGCCTGCTCGCGGAACGGGGCGCGATGCACCGGGCAGTACAACGACTCGCGCAGTCACGCGAACTCCTCGACCGATCGGGCCTCCCACGCGACGAGTGGCGCGCAATGCGCGACTGGTGCGCGCTGTTCGGCAGGGCGGGCTCCGATTCCGAGCTCGCAACGGGCTGCCCGACACCCGGCACGGAGCCCATTCCCGAGACCACGTACTTCGGTGCCATCCGCGTGCTCGCCCTCGCCCTCGAGCGCGGACTGGCCGGAGACGCCGTCGGGGCGGCGCGTCGGCTCGCCGTGCACCGGGACGTCGTCGGCGCGACCGAGGGGGTCGCCGCCGCGGTCGAGCGGTCGCCGCTCATGCGCGCCGAGCGAGCGGTCGCGATCGCACTGCTCGAACTCTGGGCGGGGGAGGTGGGACGCGCGGCGAACGGCCTGAGGCAGGCGGCATCCGACCTGCCGATCGCGCTCGCGTTCGGCGGACTCGGTGCCGCCCTGGCGCGTCGGATCGAACTCGTCTCGACGGGCGAGATCGGGCCGTGGGCGCGCGCGATCGAGTCCGTGCTGCCGCAGCCGGTCCTCGGCGTGCGGCGCGAGGACCTGATCGATCGGGCCGTTTCGGCGCACCTGCACGGGCGCAGGGCGGAAGCGGAGACCCTCGTCGCGCTCGCTGACGAGCGGTCCCTTCGCGAGTTCGGTTGCGGCCTGCACGTGCCAGGTCTCGACGCCGCCTCCGAAGACCTCGGAGGCTCCGGCGATGCCCCCGTGCACGGCGTCGGGCGCACCGAGCCGGCCCATGGCGCAGGGCGGCGCACGCCCGACGCCCGGCTGGCGAGCGAGCTCCGGCATCGGATGCGGTGCATCGACCGTGCCGGCTTCGACGCCGACCACGCGGCCGTCGCCGAACTGGCGCGAGCGATCGTCTCGCCGTACGAGCGCGCGCGGACGGAGCTCATGCTCGCTCGGACCTGCGCCGCGTTCGGCGCGAGCGACCTGGCAGAGCGGCACCTCGTGGCGGCGGAGCACCTGTTCGGCGACTGCGGTGCGATCGGATGGTTGCAGGCAGTCGCCGCCGAGCGGGAGTCGCACGGCGGAGGCATCCCGGCCGGCGCGCCCGCGGCCGCCTCGCTCGAACCGCCTCGCATCGGATGGGATGCGGGCGCGCGCGGGGTCGGCCGCATCCCGCCGCCGATCGAGGCCGGGAACGCCGAAGGGGCACCGCGTGCGGCGTCGGCACCATACCGACGCGAGGCCGCCTCCGCACCCGCCGATGAGGCCTCGCCGCAGACGTGGGATCTCGCGGACTGCCGAGCGGCGTGGGCCCAGGTGCTCACCGACCGCGAACTCGAGGTCGCCATGCTCGTGGTCGAGGGCATCTCCAACCGCGACGCGGCCGCACGGCTGTTCGTCTCCGTCCGCACGGTCGAGGTGCACGTCGGGCGGGTGTTCTCCAAGCTCGCGGTGCATTCGCGTGTCGAGCTGGCGGTGCTCGCGCACCGGATGCACGGACGGATGTCGGGCACCCATACGTAGTCCTGCGTATGCGTGGATGTGCTGATTCGCCGTCGTCCTGCCTCCACTAGCGTCGGGCTGCCCGCGAGTCGCGTGGGCCGAGACATCCGAATCGGACGGGAACGACATGCGAACACCCCATCGAATGCGCGCGCGGCTCGTGACCGCCGCGGCCGGCATCGGCCTGCTCCTGGCAGCCCTCATCCCACCGTCGATCGCGAACGCGGCGGAGCCGTGCAGCGTCGCATGGAGTGCCACGACGGCGTACTCGGGCGGGGCGAAGATCTCGTACGAGGGCGTGAACTACACCGCGAAGTGGTGGACGCAGAACAACGTGCCGGGCACCGAGCAGTGGGGGCCGTGGGGGAGCGACGGTGCCTGCGGAACGACCACGCCGACTCCGACTCCGACTCCGACGCCGATGCCCACGCCCACGCCGACGCCGACTCCGACGCCGACGCCGACTCCGACGCCGACGCCGACGCCCGAGCCGGGCACGCCGTGGACCTCCAACCCCGACGAGAAGTGCCGTCCCGACGGTCTCTACCAGACGCCGGGCGTGAACGTGCCCTACTGCACGGTGTACGACGCGAACGGTCGCGAGAAGCTCCCGAACGGACTCGAGCATCGGGTGATCGGCTACTTCACCAGCTGGCGCACGGGCGTCGACGGCACCCCGCGGTACCTCGCGAGCGACATCCCGTGGACCAAGATGAGCCACATCAACTACGCCTTCGCGCACATCGACGGCGCCGGAAAGGTGTCCGTCGGTGCGGAGAACGCGAACGACGCGGCGACCGAGCTGACCTGGCCCGGCGTCGCCGGCGCCGAGATGGACCCGGCGCTGCCGTACCGGGGCCACCTCAACCTGCTCGAGAAGTACAAGAAGGCCAACCCGGGCGTGAAGTCGCTCGTCTCGGTCGGCGGCTGGGCCGAGACCGGCGGATACTTCGGTGCCGACGGCACCCGCGTCGCGAACGGCGGCTTCTACACGATGACCGAGTCGCAGGCGAAGATCGACGTGTTCGCGGACTCGGCGGTCGCGTTCATCCGCCAGTACGGCTTCGACGGGGTCGACATCGACTACGAGTACGCGACCAGCAACAACAAGGCGGGCAACCCCGACGACTTCGGGGTCTCCGACCCTCGCCGCGCCACCCTGTGGGCGAACTACGCCAAGCTCATGAAGACGCTGCGCGAGAAGCTCGATCGCGCCGGTGCCGCCGATGGCCAGCACTACCTGCTGACGGTCGCCGCCCCGGCCTCGGGCTGGTTGCTCCGCGGCCAGGAGGTGCACCAGGTCGTGCAGTACCTGGACTACGTCAACATGATGTCGTACGACCTGCACGGCGCGTGGAACGAATACGTCGGCGGCAACGCACCGCTCTACGACGACGGCAAGGACGCCGAGCTCACCGCGGGCGGCGTCTACACCGCCTACAAGGGCATCGGCTACCTCAACACCGACTGGGCGTACCACTACTTCCGCGGCGCGATGCAGGCCGGTCGCATCAACATCGGCGTACCGTTCTACACCCGCGGATGGACCGGGGTGACCGGGGGCACCGACGGGCTCGGCGGCAAGGCGCCATTGGCTGACCAGACCAAGTGCGCATTCGGCACCGGCCCGACCATCGGCGGCTCCGACAAGTGCGGCAACGGAGCAGGCGGCATCGACAACCTGTGGCACGACAACGACGCGTTCGGCATCCAGATGGCCGCCGGCGCGAACCCGATCTGGCATGTCCTCAACCTGCAGAACGGCAAGGTCGGCGACTACGCGGCGAGCTACGGCTCACCGACAGCCCCGCTGGTCGGCGCGTACGCGCACAAATTCGACCCGGTGTCGAAGACCGAGTGGTGGTGGAACTCCTCCACCAAGACCTTCCTCTCGGGCGACAGCGACCAGGCGATCCAGGCCAAGGCCGACTACGTGTCCCAGAAGGGCCTCGGCGGCATCATGATCTGGGAGCTCGCGGGCGACTACGGGTACGACGCCGCGAAGGGCCAGTACACGATGGGCTCGACGCTCGTGAACCGCATCCACCAGACCCTCTCGGCATCCCAGCCCTACGGGGCGTCGAAGGCGGCCGCCGCGATGCCGACGAAAGCGATCGACCTGCAGGTGTCGTACGACGAGTTCGCGCTCGGCGACAACAACTACCCGATCAACCCGAAGGTGACCTTCACCAACAGGTCCACTGCGGCGATCCCCGCCGGGACGAAGATCACCTTCGACACCGGCACGAGCGACACCGGCGAGCTGAAGGAGCAGAACGGCTGGGGCATCTCCAAGGTCGCCACCGGGCACACCGGCAACAACGTCGGCGGGCTGAAGGGCGACTTCCACACGTACACGATCACGGTTCCATCCGGGGGCATCCCAGCAGGCGGCTCGCTGTCCACGAAGCTGTCGTGGTCGATGCCGATGGCCCAGCTCTCGAACCTCCGCGTGCAGATCGGGGCCGAGACCTTCGCGACGCTGTACGACCTGCCGCGGAACGCGCTGGTCGTCGCACCCGGCGGATCGGGCGGCGGCCCCGGCGGAGGCACGGGCACGTGCGACGCGGCGGCGTGGAGCGCCGCGACCGTGTACACCGGAGGCCAGCAGGTGTCGTACGGCGGCGCCGAGTACACCGCGAAGTGGTGGACGCAGGGCAACACCCCCGGATCCTCCGATGTCTGGGGCACGGCGACCGCCTGCTGATCTGCAGGCGGACCTGACGGAGCCGAGTACGTACTCCTACGTACTCGGCTCCGTCGCGTTCACCGGAACATGTGTGGATCGTGCGGACGCAGCGCCGAGGCATCCGCTCGTAGCTTGGCGATGAGGGGCGCGACCGCGCCCGTTCCTCCTCGACGAAGGACACCATGCAGAGACAGAGAAGCACGCGACGGGGCCTGCGCACAGCGCTGGCCACCCTCGCCACCGGCGCGATGGTCGCCGGTCTCGCCGCGGTCGGTGCGGCCGCCCCCGCCGTCGCCGCCGAGACGGCGCCGAGTGCCGTCAACGGCTATCGCAACGTCGGCTACTTCGCCCAGTGGGGCGTCTACGGACGCGCCTTCCAGGCCAAGCAGCTCGAGACCTCGGGCGCGGCAGCCGACCTCACCCACATCAACTACGCGTTCGGCAACATCCACCACCAGGACCTCACGTGCTTCATCGCGAACAAGGCGCAGGGCACGGGGCCGAACGGCTCCGACGGCGCCGGCGACGCGTGGGCCGACTTCGGCATGGGCTACACCGCGGCGAACTCCGTCGCCGGCGTGGCCGACACCTGGGACCAGAAGCTCGCGGGCTCCTTCAACCAGCTCAAGCAGCTGAAGGCGAAGCACCCGAACCTCAAGGTCATGATCTCGCTCGGCGGCTGGACCTGGTCGAAGAACTTCTCGAAGGCCGCGGCGACGGATGCCTCGCGCAAGAAGTTCGTGAAGAGCTGCGTCGACCTGTACCTGCGCGGCAACCTGCCCGTCGTCGACGGGCGCGGCGGCGCAGGTGCGGCGGCGGGCGTCTTCGACGGCATCGACATCGACTGGGAGTGGCCCGGCTCGCCGAACGGCCTCGAAGGCAACTTCGTCGACACGGTCAACGACAAGGCGAACTTCACGGCGCTCCTGAAGGAGTTCCGCACGCAGGTCGATGCGCTCACGGCCGAGAACGGCCACCCGTACCAGCTCTCCGCGTTCCTGCCGGCGAATCCCGCCGACATCGCCTCCGGCGGCTGGAACGACCCCGAGAAGTTCCGCTACCTCGACTTCGGCAACATCCAGGGCTACGACCTGCACGGAGCGTGGAACCCGACCCTCACCGGGCACCAGGCCAACCTGTTCGACGACCCTGCCGACACCCGGCCGGCGACGCAGAGGTTCAGCGTCGACAAGGCTGTCAAGGAGTACCTGAAGACCGGCATCTCGCCGAAGCAGCTGGGCATCGGCCTGGCCGCCTACGGGCGCGGCTGGCAGGGCGCGACGTCGGCGAACGCCTGGGGCACCGCGACGGATGCCGCACCCGGAACCTGGGAGAAGGGCAACGAGGACTACGACAAGCTGAAGTCCCTCGGCACCGACCACTACGACGCCGCGCTCGGCGCGGCATGGCGCTACGACGGCAACCAGTGGTGGAGCTACGACAACACCCGGTCGACCACGCGCAAGTCGCAGTACATCGTCGACAACGGGCTCGGCGGCGGCATGTGGTGGGAGCTCGACGGCGACCGCAACGGCGAGCTCGTCGGCACCCTCGCCGACAAGCTGCGCGCATCGAAGCCGGGCCCGGCGACCGACCCGGTGGGGACCACGGATCCGACCGACCCGACCGATCCGACCGACCCGACGGATCCGACCGATCCCGGGGACTGCGCCGCGGCGGCGTGGGCCGTCACCGGCGTCTACACCGGGGGCCAGAAGGTGTCGTACAACGGGTCCGAGTACTCCGCAAAGTGGTGGACGCAGGGCGAGACGCCCGGAACGGCAGCCGTCTGGGCGCTCGTCGGCGCATGCGATCCCACTGATCCCACGGACCCGACGGATCCGACCGACCCGACCGATCCCGGGGACTGCGCTGCAGCGGCTTGGGCGGCGAGCACGGCGTACAGCGGCGGCGCACTCGTGAGCTACGGCGGTTCGACGTATCAGGCGAAGTGGTGGACGCAGAACAACACTCCGGGCGCCGAGCAATGGGGCCCGTGGGAGCTGAAGGGAGCATGCTGACGCGTCCTCCGGTCGGCTGAGCCGCCAGGCACGACGAGTCCACCGACACGGATGCCCCGGAGCGAAGTTCGCTCCGGGGCATCCGTCATCTCCGCGACTCGCGGATCAGCCGAATCGGCCCGACACGTAGTCCTCGGTCGCCTGGACCGAGGGGTTCGAGAAGATCGTCGTGGTGTCGTTGTACTCGATGAGGTTGCCCGGCTTGCCGGTGCCCGCGATGTTGAAGAACGCGGTCTTGTCGCTGACTCGCGAGGCCTGCTGCATGTTGTGGGTCACGATCACGATCGTGTACTTCTGCTTCAGGTCCTCGATGAGGTCCTCGATCGCGAGGGTCGAGATGGGGTCCAGCGCCGAGCACGGCTCGTCCATGAGGATGACCTCGGGGGAGACGGCGATCGCACGAGCGATGCAGAGTCGCTGCTGCTGACCGCCCGAGAGTCCGGAGCCAGGGCGATCGAGGCGGTCCTTGACCTCGTTCCACAGGTTCGCGCCGCGCAACGACCTCTCGACGAGCTCTTCGGCGTCGGGCTTGGAAATGCGCTTGTTGTTGAGCTTCACGCCCGCGAGCACGTTCTCCTTGATCGACATCGTCGGGAACGGGTTCGGCCGCTGGAAGACCATGCCGACCTGACGGCGGACGAGCACCGGGTCGACGTCGGGGTCGTAGAGGTTGTTGCCGTCGATGAGCACCTCGCCCTCGACACGGGCGCCGGGGATGACCTCGTGCATGCGGTTCAGCGTGCGGAGGAAGGTCGACTTGCCGCAGCCGGACGGGCCGATGAAGGCCGTCACGCTGCGAGGCTCGATCGCGAGGTTCACGCCCTCGACGGCGAGGAACTTCGAGTAGTAGACGTTGAGGTCACGGACCTCGATGCGCTTGGACACGGTTTTCCTTTGCTTGCGGGGTCAGCGGCCGAACTTCGGCGCGAAGAATCGGGCGACGAGCCTCGCGATGAGGTTCAGCACCATGACGATGAGGATGAGGGTGAGCGCGGCCGCCCACGCACGGTCGAGGTACGCCTGCGGCGGGTTGCCCTGATTCGCGTACTGGGTGTAGACGAAGACGGGCAGCGACTGCATACGTCCGTCGAAGAGGTTGTAGTTCACGCTCGCGGTGAAGCCCGCGGCGATGAGGAGCGGCGCCGTCTCACCGATGACGCGGGCGATCGAGAGCATGATGCCCGTCGTGATGCCGGCGATCGAGGTCGGCAGCACGACCTTGACGATCGTCAGCCACTTCGGCACGCCGAGCGCGAAGGCGGCCTCGCGGAGCTCGTTCGGCACGAGGCGGAGCATCTCCTCGCTCGAGCGCACGACCACGGGGATCATGAGGAGCGAGAGCGCCACGGCGCCCGCGATGCCGGTGCGGGTCCCGGGGCCCAGGAAGATCGCGAACAGCGAGTAGGCGAAGAGGCCGGCGACGATCGAGGGGATGCCGGTCATGACGTCGACGAGGAACGTGACGCCGCGGGCGAGGCGGCCGCGCCCGTACTCGACGAGGTAGATCGAGGTCATGAGACCGATCGGAATCGAGATGACGGCGGCCGCTCCCGTCATGAGCAGGGTGCCGACGATCGCGTGCACGATGCCGCCGCCCTCGCCGGTGATGTTGCGCATCGACATCGAGAAGAAGTCGGCGTCGAAGCGCGCGGCGCCGAGGCTCACGACCGTGATGCCGAGCGACACGAGCGGGATCATGGCGAGGAGGAAGGCGCCCGTCACGAGCGCGGTGACGAGGCGGTCCATCGCTCGTCGACGGCCCTCGACGAGCGTCGAGAACAGCCAGATGGCGGGGATGTAGAGCAGCGCGCCGATGAAGAGCGCCCCGCCCCAGTTGTAGCCGACGCCGGAGCCGAAGGAGACGACCGCGAACACCGACGCGGAGACCGCGATCGCGGCGACGAGGATCGTCCACGGCGCCGACTTCGGGAGGCGGCCGGCGGTCAGCGAGTTGGCGATGGCGACGCCGGTCTCGGGAGCCTGAGTGGTCTGGATGGTCATCAGTTGGCTCCCGAGAATTCCTTGCGGCGGCTGACGATCCAGCGCGCGAAGGCGTTGACCGCGAAGGTCACGACGAAGAGGATGAGGCCCGTGGCGATCAGGACGTTGACGTTCAGTCCGTACGCCTCGGGGAAGCTGAGCGCGATGTTCGCCGCGATCGTGTTCGGGTTGACCGAGGTCAGGAGCTGGAACGTGATCACCGGTGATGCAGAGAGCACCATCGCGACGGCCATCGTCTCGCCGAGTGCGCGGCCGAGGCCCAGCACGGAGGCGGAGATGATGCCCGAGCGGCCGAAGGGCAGCACCGCCGTGCGGATCATCTCCCAGCGGGTGGCGCCGAGTGCCAGGGCCGCCTCCTCGTGCAGCACCGGAGTCTGCAGGAACACCTCGCGGCAGATGGCGGTCATGATCGGCAGCACCATGACGGCGAGGACGAGCGCGGCGGTCAGGATGGTGCGGCCGGTGGCCGAGGGAGTGCCGCTGAAGAGGGGGATCCAGCCGAGGTTCTCGTTCAGCCACGCGTAGGCGTCGACGAGGGCCGGTGCGAAGACGCCGATGCCCCAGAGGCCGAAGACGACCGACGGCACCGCGGCGAGGAGATCGACGACGTAGCCGAGCACGGAGGCGAGGCGGCGGGGCGCGTAGTGCGAGATGAAGAGCGCGATGCCGATGGAGATCGGCAGCGCGACGAGGAGGGCCAGGGTCGCAGCCCACACCGTGCCGAAGACGAGCGGACCGACGTAGTCCCAGAAGTTCGTCTTGAGGATGGAGGCATCCTCGCTCGAGGCCACCACGGCCGGGATGCTCTGCACGATGAGGAAGATGGCCACCGCTGCCAGCGTCACGAGGATCATCGATCCCGCGAACACCGCCGAGCGGGAGAAGACGAGGTCGCCGATGCGGAGCTTCGCCTTGATCGGGGCCGGTGCGGACGTCATCTGGTGCGATCCTCGGAGTTCTTGAGTCGGGTTCTGGAGACGCGCGATCGTGCCCGACCCCGTCGCGAGCGATCGGGGGTCGGGCACGAACCTACTACTGGATCGAGTCGATCGCAGCAGTGATCTTCTCGCGGAGCGAGTCCGAGATCGGAGCCGAACCGGCGTCGGTCGCCGCGACTTCCTGGCCCTCGGGGCTCGCGATGTACGAGAGGTAGCCCTTGACGAGGTCGACGTTCGCCGGGTCCTCGTACTGGCCGCACGCGATGAGGTAGCTCACGAGCACGATCGGGTAGACCCCGGCCTCTTCCGAGGTGCGGTCGATCTCGATGGCGAGGTCGCCCTCGGCGCGGCCTTCGGCGAACGGCGAGTGGTCGACGATCGCGGCAGCGGCCTCGGGCGAGTACGGCACGAACTCGTCGCCGACCTTGATCGAGACGGTGCCGAGGTCACCGGCGCGCGATGCGTCGGCGTAGCCGACGGTGCCGTTGCCGTTGCTCACTGCGTCGACGAGGCCCGAGGTGCCCTGTGCGGCTTCGCCGCCCTCGAACGGCCACACGCCGTCGGCTTCCCAGGTCCACACGTCGGCAGCTGCGGCGCCGAGGTACTCGGTGAAGTTCTCAGTGGTGCCCGAGTCGTCCGAACGGTGCACGGGCGTGATGGCGAGGTCGGGCAGGGTCGCGTCGGGGTTCGTCGCGGCGATCGCCGGGTCGTTCCAGTTCGTGATCGTGCCGGCGAAGATGCCTGCCACGGTCGCCGCGTCGAGGTCGAGCGAGTCGACGCCCTCGAGGTTGAAGATGACCGCGATCGGCGAGATGTAGAGCGGGAGCTCGACGATGCTCGAGTCGGCGGCGCACTTCTTGAAGCCGCCGGCGGCGAGCTCCTCGTCCTTGAACGCGCGGTCGGAACCGGCGAAGTCGCTCGCGCCCTCGAGGAAGGTCTCACGACCAGCGCCCGAGCCGGAGGGGTCGTAGTCGACGGTGACGTCGGGGTTCGCGGTCTGGAAACCGGCGATCCACGACTGCTGGGCGGCGTCCTGCGAGGACGCGCCCGCGCCGACGAGGTTGCCCGAGAGCGTCGATGCCGACTCCGACGGCGCTGCGCCGCCTTCGTTCGAGGCACAGGAGCTGAGCGCGATCGCCGCAGTGACGGCGATGACGGCGGGCACGCCGAGACGCTTGAAGTTCACGTGAATTCCCTTCCGGGGTTCGATTGCAGGGTGTGGGCCGGTGCCGACCCGCCTGCGACGCTAATGAGCGCGCCTTACGAGCATCCGTTACGACGGTAAACAGCAGGTGAACGACCGCTGTCGCACTGGACTCGCACCGGGAGTTCCCAGGAACTCCGCGGTCTCAGGCGCGCGATGGGGTGCGCTCAGGCGCGTGGTGCGTGCGTCTCGATGGCGATGATGCCGCTGGTGTCCGCGGTCTCAGGCGCGTGGTGCGTGCGTCTCTCAGGCGCGTGGTGCGTGCGTCTCGATGGCGATGATGCCGCTGGTGTCCGCGGTCTCAGGCGCGTGGTGCGTGCGTCTCGATGGCGATGATGCCCGACCCAGGGCTCGTGGCGGAGAGGTGGACGACGCTGAATGCGCCGGTCTCGAGCCCCGCGGCATCCGTCACGTAGGACCCGAGCGGTGTGCCGGTGGCGAGCGCCACCTCGCGCATGATCTCGGGGAGCACCGGTCCGTGACTGCAGATGATCGCGCTCTTGCCGGCGCGCACCCGCTTGCCGACGACCCGTCGGACCTCGTCTTCGCCGGACTCCCATGCGTCTTGGCTGATGCCGGCGTCGCGCTTGATCTCGAGGCCGGCGGCGGCGGCGAGCGGGGTGACGGTCGTCACGCAGCGCACGGCCGGGCTCGACACGATGCGCTTCGGCGCCCACGCGCTGAGCGTCGCGACGAGGCCCGCCGCCTGTTCGACGCCGCGCTCGGTGAGCGGCCGTGTCGCGTCGTCGCCCGACCACGACGATCGGCTGACGGCCTTGCCGTGCCGTACGACGGCGAGCGAGAAGGTCGAGGTGACGTCTTGATCGAGGAGCTTGGCGAAGGCGTCGAGGATCTCGACGTCGGGTTCGTAGCTGAGGTAGCCCCGGGCCCGCTTGACCGTGACCCATTCGAGCGCTGCGACCTCGGCGTTGGGCTTGAAGGTCGAACGCTGCACGGCGCGGTCGCTCACCTCGGCCGCCCAGTAGTGCACGATCTTCTCGCGGCCGCTCGGCAGCGGATACCGGGAGACGCCGAGCGGTACGCCGAGGGCGACCGCGAGCCCGGTCTCCTCGGCGATCTCGCGCACTGCGGTCTGGGGGAGCGACTCGCCCGGGTCGACCTTGCCCTTGGGGATCGTGACGTCGCCGTAGACGGTGCGGTGGATGACCAGCACGTGCACCTTGCCGTCGATGAGGCGCCAGCAGACGGCTCCCGCGGCGTAGATCGCCGTCGTCACCGCCGTGAGCCCGATCGCGGGCGCTGCCCCGAGCGCGTGCGCTGGCCGATCTGCTGCATGAGCCTATTCTGCATGTCGTCGAGCGGATGTCCCGACTCGTCGGTCGCGTGGCGCACCCACTCGCCGGAGCCGTCGAGCCACCAGGAACTCGTGGTCTCCGCCATCGCGAGGTCGAAGAGCGAGTCGATCTCGGTCAGGTGGTTCTGGTCGGTCAGGCGCACGAGCGCTTCGACCCGGCGGTCGAGGTTGCGGTGCATCATGTCGGCCGAGCCGATGAACACCTGCGGGTCGCCGTCGTTGACGAAGGAGAAGATGCGCGAGTGCTCGAGGTAGCGGCCGAGGATCGATCGCACCGTGATGTGCTCGCTCAGCCCCGGAATGCCGGGGCGCAGGCTGCAGATGCCGCGCACCCACACCTCGACCGGGACCCCGGCGTTGGACGCGCGGTAGAGGGCGTCGATGATGGCCTCGTCGACGATGGAGTTCACCTTGATGCGGATGCCGGAGGGCCGACCGGCCTCCGCGTTGCGGATCTCGCCCGCGATGAGCTTCAGCAGCCCCTTGCGCAGGTGCAGGGGAGCCACGAGCAGCCGCTTGAACTTCTTCTCGATGGCGTAGCCCGAGAGTTCGTTGAAGAGGCGGGTCAGGTCCTTGCCGACCTGGTCGTCGGCGGTGAGCAGCCCGAGGTCCTCGTAGATGCGACTCGTCTTGGGGTTGTAGTTGCCGGTGCCGATGTGGCTGTAGTGGCGCAGGCCGCCCTTCTCCTGCCGGATCACGAGCGCCAGCTTGCAGTGCGTCTTCAGCCCGACGAGGCCGTAGACGACGTGCACGCCGGCCTTCTCGAGCTTGCGCGCCCACGAGATGTTGGCCTGTTCGTCGAAGCGCGCCTTGATCTCGACGAGGGCGAGCACCTGCTTGCCCGACTCGGCGGCGTCGATGAGCGCCTCGACGATCGGGCTGTCGCCGGATGTGCGGTAGAGGGTCTGCTTGATCGCGAGCACGTCGGGGTCGGCGGCCGCCTGCTCGAGGAAGGCCTGCACGCTCGTCGCGAAGGACTCGTAGGGGTGGTGCAGCAGCACGTCTTGGCGCGAGATCGCCGTGAAGACGTCGGCGCGCAGGTTCGAGTCGCTCGGCTGCAGCTGCAGCGCGGTCGTCGGCACGTGCGTGGGGTAGTGCAGCTCGGGGCGGTCGAGCCGGGAGAGGTCGAACAGGCCGCCGAGGTCGAGCGGCGCCGGGAGCCGGAAGACCTCCTGCTCGGTGACGTCGAGCTCGCGCACGAGGAGCCCGAGCGTCACGTCGTCCATGTCGTCGGTGATCTCGAGGCGGATGGGCGGGCCGAACCTGCGTCGCAGCAGCTCCTTCTCGAGCGCCTTGATGAGGTTCTCGGTCTCGTCCTCCTCGATCTCGACGTCTTCGTTCCGCGTCACGCGGAAGACGTGGTGCTCCACGATCTCCATGCCGGGGAAGAGGTCGCCGAGGTGATTGGCGATGAGGTCTTCGAGGGTGATGTACCCGGCGTCCTCGATGGACTCGCTCGGATCGACGCGCACGAACCGGGGGAGCATCTGCGGCACCTTCACGCGCGCGAACTCCTGGCGACCGGTGCGGCTGTTGCGCACGCGCACCGACAGGTTGAGCGAGAGCCCCGAGATGTACGGGAAGGGGTGGGCGGGGTCGACGGCGAGCGGCATCAGCACGGGGAAGATCTGCTTCGAGAAGTAGTCGCGCAGGTGCTCGCGCTCGACGTCGCCGAGCTCGGCCCACGTGATGACCCGGATGCCGGACTCGGCGAGCGTCGGCTTCACGAGCTGCTGGTAGGCGGCGGCGTGCCGCTCCTGCAGCTCATGCGCCTTGGCGGAGATGTCGCTCAGCACGTCGAGGGGCGAGCGGCCGACGTTGGAGGGCACGGCGAGGCCCGTCATGATGCGCCGTTTCAGCCCGGCGACCCGCACCATGAAGAACTCGTCGAGATTCGACGCGAAGATCGCGAGGAAGTTCGCCCGTTCGAGCACGGGGACCCGCGGGTCTTCGGCGAGCTCCAGCACGCGCTGATTGAACGCGAGCCAGCTGAGCTCGCGGTCGAGGTAGCGTTCGGGTTCGAGTTCGGGTGCGCCTTCGAGGTCGAACGGCTCGAAGTCGTCGTCGAAGTCGCTCGACGTGCGGTCGTCGAGGATGCTGTCGGCGGTCATCCTGACATCATGCCACTGGGGTGTGTCCGGCAGATGAGTCGGCGGTCAACGTGCGGTGACGGGGGCGTCCTCGTCGTCTTCGTGGACGTTGAAGCGGTAGCCGACGTTGCGCACGGTGCCGATGAGGCTGTCGAGGTCGCCGAGCTTGGCCCGCAGACGTCGCACGTGCACGTCGACGGTGCGGGTGCCGCCGAAGTAGTCGTAGCCCCACACCTCGCTGAGGAGCTGCTCGCGCGTGAAGACGCGCGACGGGTGCGCGGCGAGGAAGCGCAGCAGCTCGAACTCCTTGTACGTCAGGTCGAGCGTGCGACCGTGCACCTTCGCCGAGTAGCTCGCCTCGTCGATCACGACGCCGGAGGTCTGGATGCGCTCGCTCGGCTGCGTCGACTGCGATCGCCCGATCGCGAGCCGGATGCGGGCATCGAGCTCTGCGGGGCCGGCATGCTCGAGCACGACGTCGTCGATGCCCCAGTCGGGCGTGACCGCCATGAGGCCGCCCTCGGTGACGATCAGCACGAGCGGCACCGAGAGGCCCGTCGTGCGGAGGATCTGGGAGAGGGCCTTCGCGCCCGCGAGATTGGTGCGGGCATCGAGGAAGACGAGATCGGATTCCGGCGCTCTGACCAGCTGCTCAGGCGAAGCGGGAATGATCCGCGTTCGGTGAGTCAGGAGTGACAGGGCCGGAAGAACATCATCGTTGGCTGCCGGCGACAAGATCAGCAGCTGCGCCACGCATACCCTCCAGTAGTAAGGTGCGGTCAATACTACGGGACGCGAAGCGGCGCTCCGCGACACGAATGGGGAGACGTTTTGGATCAGACCGACACGAGCAGCGGATGGCTCGGAATCGCCGTCGTGTGGGCGATCGCGCTCGTCGGCGCGATCGTGGTCGTGGCGCTGGCCTACTCCGGAACCGCGGCGTGGTTCGGGGACGAGTCGCGGCTCGGCGTCTACGGTGCACTCGGCATCGTGCTCGCGGCATCCGTCATCGGCGCCCTCATCGTGCAGCTCGCGACGCGACGCCCAGAGGGGTTCGTGTTGCGGGTCAGCTGGAGCATCACGGGCGCCGCGGCGATCGTCGCGATCGCAGCTCTCGTCGTCGCGCCCCTCGTGGTGTCGTGAGCGGGATACACTCGAAGCATGTCTGAGCTGCTCGCCCTCGAACTCCTCTTCATCGGCCTGCTCGGTCTCGCGAGCCTCGCGATCGCGTGGATCAGCGGAGTGGTCGTCTACAAGCTCTTCAAGGGCCAGCGCTAGCAGGTGAAGACGTGGCGATGATCGATCTGCCCGTCGACCTTCCGGCCGAGCTCGTGCCGCTCTCCTGGCTGCTCGGCGTCTGGGAGGGATCGGGCGTCATCGACTACACGGTCGGCGAGGAGTCGGTGACCCATGAGTTCGGTCAACGCGTCAGCTTCAGCCACGACGGCCTGCCGCACCTGAACTACACCTCGTACACCTGGCTGTTCCCCGACGACGAGGGAGGCGAGCCGACTCCGCTCGTCACCGAGACCGGCTACTGGCGCCTCGCCCGCGAACTCGGCGAGGGCGATCAGGGCCCGGCGATGCTGCCGGCGCGCGGCGAGCCGCGGTACGCCGACGCCGAGTCCGTCGAGGGGCTCCGCAACGCCGACGGCGGGTTCGACGTCGAGGTGTCGCTCGTGCACCCCGGCGGCGTCAGCGAGCTCTACCTCGGCCAGGTCAAGGGACCGCGCATCGACCTCGCGACCGACGCCGTCATGCGAGGCAGCGGCGCGAAGGACTACTCGGCGGCGACGCGTCTCTACGGCCTCGTCGACGGACACCTGCTCTGGGCGTGGGACATCGCCGCCCTCGGCCAAGACCTGCGCACCCACGCGTCGGCACGTCTCGCGAAGGTCGACTGACTCATGCCCACCACCCCGTTCCTCGCACTTCCCGGCGCCGTCGCGGCGGAAGGCGTCGACACCGGCGTCGCGGGTCACTACGGCAACCCCATCATCGAACAGCGCCACCTCGAGCGCGGCGCCGCGATCGTCGACCTGTCCAACCGGGGGGTCGTGACCGTGGCCGGTCCCGATCGGCTGTCGTGGCTGCACTCCATGGCGAGCCAGGCCCTCGCGCGCCTGCAGCCGGGCGAGGGCACCGAAGCACTCCTGCTCGACGCCTCCGGCCGGGTCGAACACGCCGCGCACGTCATCGACGACGGCGAGACGACCTGGCTCATCGTGGAAGGCGACGAGGCTGCAGCCGTGGCCGCCTTCCTCGACCGCATGCGCTTCATGCTCCGTGTCGAGGTCGCCGACGCGAGCGGCGACGTCGCGGTCCTCGGCGCCATGTCGACGGCAGCGCTCGACGCTGCAGCTCCGGCTCTCGCCCCTGCGGGCGTCGCGCTCGACTGGGTCGACCCGTGGGCGCACCCGCGGCCCGGCTCGCACCAGTACGCGCACGACACCGGCCATCCGGCATCCGACTGGCGCTGGATCGAGCGCATCGTGCCGCGCGCCGCGCTCGCCGAAGCGGCCGCAGCCGTTCGGGCCGGCTCCGTCGAGGCAGCGGGCTCGCTGGCGTCCGAGGCGCTGCGGGTCGCCGCCTGGCGCCCGCGACTGGCGACCGAGGTCGACGACCGCACGATCCCGCATGAGCTCGACTGGCTGCGCAGCGCGGTCGACCTCGGCAAGGGGTGCTACAAGGGCCAGGAGACCGTGGCCAAGGTGCTGAACCTCGGCCGGCCGCCTCGTCGACTCGTACTGCTCCACCTCGACGGCAGCGACACCGTGCTGCCGGCGCCGGGCGACGAGGTCGTCGGCGAGAAGGCGCGCCCCGAACCCGCTGGTGGCGAGGAGCCCGAGCGCAAGGTCGTCGGCCGCATCACGACCGCCGTCATGCACCACGAGCTCGGCCCGGTCGCGCTCGCGGTCGTGAAGCGCGCGG
Organism: Agromyces sp. Root1464; assembly: GCF_001427265.1. NCBI lineage: Bacteria > Bacillati > Actinomycetota > Actinomycetes > Micrococcales > Microbacteriaceae > Agromyces > Agromyces sp. Root1464. Next base: position 1,274,230 of record NZ_LMFU01000002.1, on the reverse strand, counting down.
TGCCGGCCGACCTGCCGCTCATCGTGCTGAGCCACGGCACCGAGGTCGCTGCGGCGCAGGTCGAGATCGTGCCGGCCGATTCGGGGGCGGCCGTCGAGGTGCCGCGGCTGCCCCGACTCGGCGTGCACAAGGGCTGACCGCGGCGAGCAACGCCGAACGCCGAACGCCGAACGGGCGAGCCCGGCGGAGATCGCCGTGCTCGCCCGTTCGGCGTCTGCAGTGCTGGTGCTCCCTTTCGAACCCGTCTTACTCGAAGAGGGAGAGGGTGAGGTTGGCGGTGTAGTCGCCGGCGGCGACGGTTGCGGGGGTGCGGAGGAAGAGGTTGGCGGTGGCGGTCCACTGTCCTTCGGTGGCGATGTCGCCGGAGTTCCAGGCGGCGGCGAGCAGTTCCTGGTCGACGAGGCCGACGGCGTTGGCGCCGGAGTCGAGGACGGTGTCGACCTGGTCGCCTTCGGAGACCTGTCCGGATTCGCCGCCGTCGAGCAGGTCGGGGGTCCAGCCCAGGTGTCCGGCGCTGATCGGGGCCTGTCCGGCGTCGCCGGTGAAGTCGGTGGAGCTGCCGAGCACGTACCAGGCGGCGTCGGCGGGGATGTCCTCGGCGGCGCGGGTGTCGGTGACGGTGACGGTGGGCAGTGCGCCGGTGAACTGGCGCACGGTGGCGGTGGAGCCGTCTTCGACGAGGTCGGTGCTGGTGCCGGCCACGGTCATGGCGAGGACGCCGGGTTGGGCGATCTCGGTGATCGCGACGTTCACGGCGACGTCGTGGTCGCTCGCGATGCCGGCGACGCCGACCAGCAGTGCGGTGCCGATCGTGACCGCGGTGCATCGTGCGGCGAATGCTGTCTTGCTCATGGGGATTCTCCTTGCATGTTCCCGGTTCGGCCGGGCGGGGGTGGTGGTCTTCCGGGGAAGGGGGCGGTGGCCCGTCGGCGACGACGGGCCACCGCCCCGGTGATCAGTTGCAGCTCGCGGCGTCGTACCCGGCGTCGACCGAGAACGTCACCGGCGCACCGTCGACGGTCGCGGTCGCCTCGACGGCGATCGTTCCCGCCGGCACGTCCGCGGCACGAGTCGTGAACGAGTGCACGGCGTTCTTGCCGGGGGCGACGGCGGTGAACGACTTGGTGCCGTACGCCGACTCGAAGGTCAGTGCCACGGGCACGGCCTCGTTGTTCGTCGCCTTCACCGACACGATCACCTTGCCGGCGATGCACCGCGTGCTCGCCACTGCCGTCACGTCGAGCGTGGGCTCCGGAGCCTCCGTCTCGAGGTGGAAGGAGTCGAACTCCACCACCACGGGCTGCTCCTGCTGCGGGCCGATGGCCATGAGGCCGAGTCCGCGCAGGGGCTTGTCGAAGGTGATCCCGGTGTCGCCGAGCGGGGTCCAGTTGACTCCGCCGTCGCTCACCTCGGCGGAGTACACGTCGCCGGTCTTCGTGACCCGGACGTACCAGTACCCGCTCTCGGTCGAGTCGGCGATGTTGACGTTGCGGCTGCCGTATCCGGCGCCGTTCGCCTCAGCCGCCAGCTCCGCCCGCAGGTCGAGTGCAGCACCCGGGGCGTTGTAGGCGACGATGTCGGCCTTGACGTAGTTGTCGTCATCGGCCCACATCATCAGTCCGGCCAGCTGGTAGCGGTGCTGCAACGGCGCCTTGAACTTCGTCGTCGCCACCCAGTCGCCCTCGGGCGCCTTGGTGAGGATGAAGTTCCGCGGCGACAGCGGGTTGTTCCCGTTGATGTCGCCCACCTGCGTCGTGATCTTCAGGTGACCGTCCGCGACCGCGGCGTGGTTGGAGTCGTACCGCACGCTCTCCGACCAGCGGCAGCCGTCGAGCGCGGCGCCGTCGAACTCGTCGCTGGGTGCGACAGGCTCTCCGGCAGCGGGCTCGGGGCTGAAGCGGAACCAGTCCACCTTCGCCGTGACGGGCGTCGTGCCGAGGTCGCCGCCGGCCATGATGCCGATCTTCGCGTTCTGCTTGAGCTGCAGCTGGCCGGTGAGGGCGCTCCACGTCTGACCGTCTGCCGAGTAGGCACCAGTCAGTACCGTGCCGTTGCTCGTGAGCTTCAGCTGGATCGTGGTCGGGAACCCGGAGGGCAGGGCGGGGGCTGCCGGCGTGGTGCGGGCACCAGCCGTCTCGCTCTGGAACTCCACCATCCGGGTGCCGTTCTGGGCGCGAACGAAGGCGAGCTTGTTGTACTCGTTATCGCTCTGGTGCACCACGAGCCCGGCCCACTGCCAGTGCGAGTTGTGCGGCAGCGTGATCTTCGTCGTCGCCTCCCACGCGCCGGCGGGCAGCGGCTTGCCGGCGAAGCTCACGGGGCCGGTCGAGGCCTCGTTGATGTCGCCGTTGGTGACCGGGAGGTTGAGCGTCCCGCCGCTCTGCGTGATCGGCTTCGCGCTGTCCTCGCGGATCGACCAGAACGGCGAGAGCGCCGGTGCGTCGAACTCGTCGGAGAGCGGGGCTGCTGCACACATCAGCGGCTCGAGCGGCTCGGTGGGCTGAGGGCCCTCGACATCGGTGTCGATCGCGAAGTCCGCGAAGTCGACCGTGCCGGCACCCGTGGCGTGCGAGACCGTGAACATGCCCACGTCCTGCGTGGTGGCGGCACCGGTCAGGTTGACCACGCCTCCGACCTGGGTCCAGGCGGTGCCGTTCTTGGAGAAGTACGCCGTGTAGTCCGCGCCGCTCCGCTTCAGCTTCACCCAGGTGGGGTAGCTCGTGGTGCCGCCCTGAACCGAGGTGTTGAGCTGTCCGTTCCCGTCGGGGTCGGCGAGGAACTCGATGCCGCCGCTCGGCCGGATGCCGACCATCGCGTAGCCGGGCGACGTGCCCGGCAGCGTGATGTCGTTGCGCACGATGAGGCCCGCCTTGGCGGCGCCGTTCGTGTTCTGCTGGGCATCGACCTTGACGACCGCCTCCCAGTCCTCATCGCCGCCGGCGGGTGCGTAGAGCGTCGAGTACTCGTCGATGCCCTGCCACGTGTCGTCGCCGGCGCCCGTGATGCGGAAGCGGCCGTCGCCGATCCGCTCGAAGGTGCCGTCGACGTTCGTGAAGGGGACGAGGTCCCCGAAGAGCTCGCCGACCTGCGCCTGCACGACGCGAGACGTGGTGGACTTGCCGGCCGTGTTGGTCGCGACGGCGGTGAGCTTGTAAAGGCCCTCCTCCGGTGCAGCCCACTCGGCGGCGTACGGTGCTGTCTCGTCGACGCCGATGGAGGTGCCATCGACGAAGAACTCGACCTGCTCCACGTCACCCGCGGCGTCGGCCTCGACCGAGACATCCTGCCCGGGCTCGAGCTCGACATCCTGCTCGGGCGCGGTGATGGCGACCGTCGGCGAGGCTTCGGGCGAAGCGCCCTGGCCGATCGCCTCGAGGAAGTTGAGCTTGATCTCGCCGCCGCGGAAGACGACGTAGAGGTCCAGCGTCTCATCGGGGAACGCGCTCACATCGACGAGCACGTCGGTGAACCGGGTCGAACCGGTCGCCGGCACTTCGACGGTGGAGAGGAGCTCGCCGTCGGCGGCCCCGCTCCGCAGCTCGATGCTCGTTCCGGCCGAGACGGCCGAGACGCGCAGCGCGAGGTCGTCGACCCGGTAGAAGTTCACCGGGTCGAAGTGCGCCCACGCGCCGTCGCCGCCGACGATAACGCGGTCGCTCTCGATGCCTTCGACATCCCGGCTGGGTGCCGTCGTCATGGCGTTCGCGCTGTCGAAGAACTCCGCCTGCTTCCGCTTCGGGAAGACGAGCGTCGTCTCGGATCCGGTCAGCGGGTTGGCGCCGGCCTCACCGCCGCCATCCGTGTAGCGGGCGTCGAGGGCGAAGAAGATGTTCTCGTCGGCCGCGTGGCCGCCGAGCGTCGTCTCCGTGGTGCCCGTGAACCCGCTCAGCGGGGTCGTGGGGTGCGCGTGCTCGTCGTGTCCGAGCGCGGGCTGGATGATGACGTCGTCACCGTTCACCGTGCCGTCCTCGGGATCCGTCACCGTGACATCCCACGAGAGGTCGTCTCCGAAGTCGAAGAACGCGCCGTTCGGGGGAAGGGTGAACGAGACGTCCGGTCGGGTGTTGCCCACCGTGATCGGCACGGTCGTCGTCGCGGACTTGCCGTCGGGGTCGGTGACGGTCAGTCGCGCGTCGAAGACGCCTTCGGTCTCGTACGTGTGCGTCGCCGTGGCCGTCGACGCGTCGTCGGTGCCGTCGCCGTCGAAGTCCCAGGCGTACGCGAGCTCCGCGTTCTCGGGGTCCGACGAAGAGGTGCCGTCGAACGTCACCGTGAGGGGCGCGGGACCAGAGTCGACATCACTCGTGGCCTTGGCGATCGGTGAACGCGAGCCCGAGATGTAGTCGATGCGGTGCAGCCCCGAGTTGGGGTTGTCACGGCCGAAGCCGCCGCCCCAGTCGAGCACGTAGAGCGAGCCGTCGGGGCCGAACCGCGAGTCGATCGGCGCGAGGAACTGCTCCTGCGGCAGGAAGGCGTTGACCTTCTCGACGGCGTTGCCGCCGCCGGTCGCGCCGTCGGCCAGCTGGATCGAGTACATCTTGTTGCGAGCCCACTCGTAGAAGAAGGGCTTGCCGTCGTACGAGGCCGGGAACTTCGTGTCCGACTCGAGGTCGGCGTCGAAGTTGTAGACCGGTCCGCCCATGGGGGCGAGGCCGCCGCCCTGGGGGATGATCCCGGGGACCGACGAACGCTTGTAGCCGTACCACATGTCGGCAGCGCGTGCCGCCGGCAGTTCGGTCAGGCCGGTGTTGCGCGGCGAGTCGTTGACGGGTGCGGCGCAGTCGAAGAAGTCGCCGACCGTGACCGGGCTCGTCGTGTAGTCGACGTTCCGGAACGGCTCGTTGTTGCCCATGCAGAGCGGCCAGCCGTAGTTGCCGGGGCTCGTGATGTAGTTCCACTCCGCGATGCCGGCCGGTCCACGCGTGGTGGGTGCGTCGGTGCCGTTGTCGGGCGAGTAGTCGGCGAGGCTGATGGCGCCCGTCGTCTGGTCGATCGAGAAGCGGAACGGGTTGCGGAAGCCCATGGCGTAGATCTCGGGCAGCGTCTTGCCGGCCGTGTCGTTCGCCTCGGGGAAGAGGTTGCCCTCGGGGACGGTGTATCCGGGACCGTCGGGGTTCGGCGTGATGCGGAGCAGCTTGCCTCGCAGGTCGTTGGTGTTCGCCGAGGTCTCGCGGGCGTCGTGGAACGTGCCAGGGCGGGCCGACAGCGGCGCGTAGCCGCCCGAGGGCTCCGAGTGGGGGTTCACGTCGTCGCCGACGCCGAGGTACAGGTTGCCCGCCGCGTCGAAGTCGAGACCGCCGCCGGTGTGGCCGGGCTCATCGGGCAGGCGACGTGCCGGCACCTCGATGATGAGCTCTTCCGAGGCCGGGTCGATCACGCCGTTGACCATCGTGAAGCGCGAGATGCGGCTCAGGAAGCTCGACGGGTCGGAGTTGTCGGCTGCATCGGGGGAGCGGTAGACGTAGATCCGCCCGTTCTCGGTGAAGTCGTTGTCGAGCGCGATGCCGAGGAGGCCGTCCTCGCCGCCGGAGTACACGTCGAGCTCGAGGGCCGTCGTGACCGCGTTCGTCGCCGGGTCCCAGACGCGGATCTGCCCGCGGACGAGTTCGGTGTAGAAGACGCGGCCGTCTTCGGCGATGTCCATCGCGAAGGGCGCGGAGGTGTTCTGGTCGAGCGAGACCTTCTCGAAGCTGTCCCAGACGGTGCCGCCGCAGTCGCCCTCTTCGAGGCCCGCCGCGTACTTCACGCCGCCGACGATGTGCTGCATGAACTTCGGCTCGGAGTAGTGCGATCCGTAGTGGCCCATGGCCGTCGTCCAGGTGCGACCGCCGTCGTAGGGCTTGCACCAGGAGATCGGGTGGTCGTAGCCCATGGCGTTACCGCCGGCGTCGTAGCTCGTCTCGTCCATCGACGCGAGCACGTGCGCGGTGCCGCGGACGTTGTTCGAGAAGTTGTACCACTCGTCGCCGCGGTCCCAGCGGGTCTCTTCGAAGTGCTCGGTGGAGGGGTGCGTGTCGTCCTCGATACGCACGGTGCCGGGCTGGCCCGGGTCGGAGCCGGTGGCGGCGTGCCCCGGCATGAGCGAGCCGACGAGCTCGTCCCACCAGGGGTAGTTGCCGCGCATGTCGGTGGCGTTGTGGATCGCCACGATGCCGCCGCCGCCCTGCTGGTACCGCTCGAGCGCGGCCTTCTGGTCGGCGTTCCACGGGTCGCCCGACGTCTGGAACATGACGATCGCGTCGAAGTGCGGCAGATCGGTGTCGTTGAAGATCGTCGAGTCCTCGGTGTGCGTCACCTCCATGCCCTCTGCCTCGAGTGCCGCGGTGATGAGCGGGGTTCCCTTGTCGATCGCGTCCGTGTGACGGTACTGCGTCGTCTTGGTGAAGATCAGGATCTGGGTCCCGTCGTGGGCCTGGGCCGGAGCTGCGACCCCGACCACCACCCCGACGGTGAGAACAGACGCGAGTAATACGGCGACCAGCCGTTTCGCGTCCGTGCGGAGCTGGGTGAGCATTGAGACCTCCATTGGTTCCGAATGGCTGGACCGCGCTCGATCGGTCGAGCGGCGTTGCACGTCCGATCCCGAACCTAGGGGGACTTCTGGCGAGCGTCAAGCAAAAGTTGCGCCGGGTTCTGCCGAATCCTGTTCTGTCGACAGGGGAATCCTGCGCAGGCCAGCGCAGAAATATTCAGGGCGACGGATGCCTCGCCGGTAGGCTGTTCGCATGCCTCACACCCTCGTGCTGCTTCGCCACGGCAACAGCGAATGGAATCAGAAGAACCTGTTCACCGGTTGGGTCGACGTGCGGCTCAGCGAACTCGGCACCGCCGAGGCCGCCCGCGCCGGCGAGCTGCTCGCCGAGTCGAATCTCCTGCCCGACGTGCTGCACACCTCGGTGCTGACCCGGGCCATCCAGACGGCGAACATCGCCCTCGACGTCGCCGACCGCGCGTGGATCGACGTGCGCCGCTCGTGGCGCCTCAACGAGCGCCACTACGGCGCCCTGCAGGGCCTCGACAAGGCCGAGACGCTCGAGAAGTACGGCCCCGAGCAGTTCCAGCTCTGGCGCCGCTCCTTCGACGTGCCGCCGCCGGTGCTCGCCGACGACGCCGAGTACTCGCAGGTCGGAGACCCGCGATACGCGAACCTCGACGATGCCGAGCTGCCCCGCACCGAGTGCCTGAAAGACGTCATCGCGCGCATGCTGCCGTACTGGCAGGAGGGCATCGTGCCCGACCTCGCGGCCGGCAAGACGGTGCTCGTGACCGCGCACGGCAACTCCCTGCGCGCCCTCGTCAAGCACCTCGACGGCATCAGCGACGACGAGATCGCCGAGCTCAACATCCCGACGGGCATCCCGCTCGTCTACCGGCTCGGCGACGACTTCATGCCGCTCGGCCCGGGCGAGTACCTCGACCCCGAGGCGGCAGCCGCCGGTGCGGCCGCAGTGGCGGCGCAGGGCAAGAAGTAGCCCAGGCTCCCACGAACGCGAAGGCCCGGCGGATGTCGCATCCGCCGGGCCTTCTCGCGTGCTCGGTGCCTGCCGCCGTCACGGCGACGATCGGGACCACTCGTGTCGCACAGGACCGTGGATATCGGGGGTCCGACGCGAAACGAGTGGTCCGGCGCTCAGAGCGCCGACTTCTCGGGGTCCCAGTCGCCGGTGGCGAGGTACTGCACCTTCTTCGCGATCGAGACGGCGTGGTCGGCGAAGCGCTCGTGGTAGCGGCTCGCGAGGGTCGCGTCGACGGTGTCGACGGCCTCGCCCTTCCACGTCTCCCCGAGCACCTTGTCGAACACCTGCAGGTGCAGGGCGTCGATCTTGTCGTCCTCGTTCCGGATCTCCTCGGCGAGGAGCACGTCTTCGGTGCGAAGGAGTTCCACGAGCCGGCGGGCGATCTCGACGTCGAGCCGGCCCATCTCGGCGAACGTGGGCCGAAGCGACTTCGGCACGACCTTGTCGGGGAAGCGGTACCGGGCAAGCTGCGCGATGTGGGTCGACATGTCGCCCATCCGCTCGAGCGAGGCGCTGATGCGCAACGCGCTCACGACGATGCGCAGGTCTCGAGCCACGGGCTGCTGGCGCGCGAGGATCGTGATCGCGAGTTCGTCGAGCGCGACCGTCTGCTGGTCGATGTGGTCGTCGTCGGCGATCACCTCCTCGGCCAGGCTCACGTCGGACTCGTTGAACGCCCGCGTCGCCTTGTCGATCGAGTCGGCGACGAGCCCGGCGAGCCCGACGAGCCCTTCCTGCACCTCGCGCAGTTCCTGCTGGAACACCTCACGCATGTCTTCGGATCCTTGTCTGTTCTGGCCCGTGCCGGGCGCGGACGTGCCCGGGCATTCCGGCCCTCGGGACATCCTCCCGGCGGAAGATGAACAACAGGTGCCGGGATTCTGAATAGTCGTTAACGTACCGCCGCACAGGCGGCCAACGGCGAATCGGCCGCCGACGGCTGGTTAGTGTTGAGCCATGGACTCCACCTGGTCGGTGCTCACCGCGCTGGCCTTCGGCATCTTCCTCGGCGCCGCGTTCATGGTCGTGCTGCACATGGCCGAACGCCGCGGATCGAGCGCGGCGAAGGTCGTCGCTCCGACGATCCCCGACGGGGTCGACCAGGTGCTCGACGTGCTGGAGTCCGCGGGAGTCGTGCTCGACCCGTCGAACAACGTGCTGCGGGCCTCGCCCGGCGCGCTCGCGATGGGCCTCGTGCGGCAGCAGTCGCTCGTGCATCCCGAACTGCTGGAGCTCGCGGCATCCGTTCGCCGTGGCGGCGAGCCCCTCGTCGACGAGGTGACGCTCGCCCGCGGCCCGTTCGGCGACTCGACGCTGCGTCTGCACGTGCGGGTCGCGAGGCTCGGCACGCGGTTCGTGCTGCTCCTCGCCGAGGACCGCACCGAGGCGCACCGGCTCGACGAGGTGCGACGCGACTTCGTCGCCAACATCAGCCACGAACTGAAGACGCCGATCGCGTCGGTGAGCCTGCTCGCCGAGGCGCTCGACCAGGCGGCCGACGAGCCCGAGCAGGTCCGCCGCTTCGCCGGCCGGCTCTCGGTCGAAGCCACCCGCCTCGCGCACATCACGAGCGAGGTGATCGAGCTCTCGCGCCTCCAGGCACGCGACGCCCTCCGGCCGGACCGGCTCGTGCGCGTCGACAAGGTCATCGCGGCCGCCGTCGACCAGAACCGGGTGGTCGCCGGTGGCAAGCAGGTCGAGGTCGCGGTGCGCGCGTCGACGAAGGCCGAGGTCTACGGCGACCAGGCGCTCCTCATCGTCGCGGTCCACAATCTCATCGCCAACGCGATCGCCTACTCGAATCCCGGCGGCCGGGTCGGCGTCGGCGCGAAGGTCGACGGCGACGTCGTCGAGATCGCCGTCACCGACCAGGGCATCGGCATCGATGCCGACGAGCTCGAGCGGGTGTTCGAGCGGTTCTACCGCGTCGACCAGGCGCGCTCGCGCAACACGGGCGGCTCGGGGCTCGGCCTCAGCATCGTCAAGCACACCGTGCAGAACCACGGCGGCGACGTGCGCGTGTGGTCGCAGCCCGGTCGCGGTTCGACCTTCATGATCCGACTGCCGCGGGCCGAGGCCGCGATCGAACACGGTTCCGACGATGGTCGAGCAACCGATCCCAGTGAACGAGGAGACCGTACGTGACCCGCATCCTGCTCGTCGAAGACGAGATCGCCCTGAGCGACCCGCTGAGCTTCCTGCTCGAACGCGAGGGCTACGAGGTGGAGGTCGCCGCCGACGGCCCGTCGGCCGTCGAGGCCTTCGACCGATCCGGCGCCGACCTCGTGCTGCTCGACCTCATGCTGCCGGGCCTGCCGGGCACCGAGGTGTGCCGCGAGATCCGCAGCCGCTCGACGGTGCCGATCATCATGCTGACCGCCAAGGACTCCGAGATCGACATCGTCGTTGGCCTCGAGCTCGGGGCCGACGACTACGTCACGAAGCCGTACTCGACGCGCGAGCTGCTCGCGCGGATTCGGGCCGTGCTCCGTCGGCGCATCGAGATCGAGGACTTCGACGAAGCCGTGATCGAGGGCGGCCGCGTGCGGATGGACGTCGACCGGCACACCGTCGAGGTCGACGGCGAGCCCGTGCCCATGCCGCTGAAGGAATTCGAGCTGCTCGAGCTCCTCATGCGCAACCCCGGCCGGGTGCTCACGCGCGGCCAACTGATCGACCGGGTCTGGGGCTCCGACTACTTCGGCGACACGAAGACCCTCGACGTGCACATCAAGCGCATCCGCTCGAAGATCGAGCAGCAGCCGTCGGAACCGGTTCAGCTCGTGACCGTGCGCGGCCTCGGGTACCGCTTCGAGGCCTGACCGGAACTGCGCCGAACGCGCCGGCAGGTCGAACGCCGGACACGCGAAACGGGTGGGGTGCCGAAGCATCCCACCCGTTCGACGTCGATGCGCCGAGGCTACGGAACGAGGTTCTCGTACTCGGGGAGCCGGCCGTCGAGCACCGGGATGAGCTTCTCGACGCCCTCGGCGCCGGAGTACTCGAAGAACATGGGCAGGAACGCGCCGGGAATGGTGTCGATGCCCTCGAGGACGATCGGCTCGACCTCATCGGTGCCCTCGACGTCGTCGACGCCGAAGGCGATCTCGGAGCCGGCCTCGACCTCGATGGTCTGCGCTTCGCTGCCGCCCTCGCCGAACTGCACGTCGAGCGACACGTCTTCGGTGCCGTTGTTGACGACCGTCATGACGAGCGTGCCGTCGACGCCGTCGTCGGAGACGACGAGGACGTTGCGGAGGTCGAGGTCGCCGACGTCGACCGAGACGCCGTCGCTGGCGTCGTAGTGCTCGGTCGTCGCCTGGTAGGTGACCATCGAGCAGCCGCTCGCGCCGAGCGCGATGCCGAGGGCCAGAGCAGCGGATGCCGCGAGACGCGCCTTCACAGAACCTCCAAGAGCGTGGTGCGCACGAGCGGAGGCCCGGGCGCGAATGGATCGCACCGAGCATATCGTACGAGCAGCGGCTGCCCTTGGAGGGGGCGGAACCTTAGCATGATCCCGAATGTGATATCCTGATAGTTGCCGAAAGGACATCTATTCATGCTTTTTGAGGTTGGCGAAACCGTCGTTTACCCCCACCACGGTGCCGCAACGATCACCGAGGTCAAGAAACGCATCATCAAGGGTGAAGAGAAGCTCTACCTCAAGCTGAACGTCACGCAGGGCGACCTCGTCATCGAGGTTCCTGCTGAGAACGTCGACCTGGTCGGCGTTCGCGACGTCATCGGCAAAGAGGGCCTCGACAAGGTCTTCGAGGTGCTGCGCGCCCCCTTCACCGAGGAACCGACCAACTGGTCGCGTCGCTACAAGGCGAACCTCGAGAAGCTCGCATCGGGTGACGTGATCAAGGTCTCGGAGGTCGTGCGCGACCTGTGGCGCCGCGATCAGGACCGCGGGCTCTCTGCAGGCGAGAAGCGAATGCTCGCCAAGGCTCGTCAGATTCTCATCTCCGAGCTCGCGCTCGCAGAGAAGACCGACGAAGAGGCGGCTTCGACCGTGCTCGACGAGGTCCTCGCCTCCTAGCGGGAGTCTTCACGAACGGCGGGTGCCCATGCACCCGCCGTTCGTCGTTTCCGGGAGCTCGGAGCCGGGCGGCGCTCGCGCGGCCCGACTACGCTCGAACCGTGAGTTCAGCGATCGCCGTCATCATCGTCGCCGCGGGCAGCGGCACCCGGCTCGGGCACGCCGAGCCCAAGGCGTTCGTGCCGCTCGGCTCGGGCACGGTGCTGTCGATCGCCGTCGATTCCGTGCTCGGCATGCGCGAGACGCCGCGGCTCGTGCTCGTCGTGCCGTCGGAGCGCGTCGAGTCGACGCTGGCCGGGTTCGCGGCGGTCGCCGAGGCGTCCTCGACGTCGATCGACGTCGTCGCAGGCGGCGAGTCGCGACAGGAGTCCGTCGCGGCGGGCCTCGCCGTGCTCCCGGCCGACGTCGACACCGTGCTCGTGCACGACGCCGCCCGCGCACTCGCGCCGGCACTGCTCTTCGACGAGGTCGTCGGGGCGGTGCGCGCGCGGAGGCGCGGCATCGTGCCGGCGCTCGCCGTCGTCGACACCGTGAAGCGGGTCTCCGACGACGGTCACGTGCTCGAGACCGTCGACCGCTCCGAACTCCGGGCGGTGCAGACCCCGCAGGGGTTCCCTCGGGCTTCGCTCGCCCACGCCTACGCCACGGTGCAGGGCGACTTCACGGACGACGCGGCGCTCGTGGCATCCGCCGGGCTCGTCGTCGACACCGTGCCCGGCGACGTGCGCGCCTTCAAGATCACCGTGCCCGCCGACCTGCACCGGGCGGAGCAGCTCGTCGCGGAGTCCGCCGGCCCCGCGGCATCCGCCCCAGCCGGGCCGCGGGTCGGCACCGGCACCGACGTGCACGCCTTCGCCGACGATGCGACGACGCCGCTCTGGCTCGCGGGTCTCGAATGGCCGGGCGAGCGCGGACTCTCCGGGCACTCCGACGGCGACGCCGCCGCGCATGCGATCTGCGACGCCCTGCTCGCCGCGGCCGGGCTCGGCGACGTCGGCCAGGTGTTCGGCACCGCCGACGCGCGCTTCGCCGGAGCTCATGGCGAGGTGTTCCTCGCCGAGACGCGGCGACTCGTCGAGGCGGCCGGATGGCGGGTCGGGAACGTCTCGGTGCAGATCGTCGGCAACCGGCCGAAGCTCGCGCCGCGCCGGGCCGAGGCCGAGGCGCTGCTCTCCGGCGTGCTCGCAGCGCCGGTGAGCGTCGCCGCGACGACGAGCGACGCGCTCGGCTTCACCGGCCGTGGAGAGGGCGTCGGCGCGATCGCGACCGCCATGCTGTTCCCGCGCAGCTGAGCCCGCGCAGGGGGCTGACACGCCCGGCCGGTAGGCTTGGCGGGTGACCGTGCGACTCTACGACTCGAAGGCTCAGGCCCTGCGCGACTTCGCGCCCCTGCGCGAGGGGCGCGTCGGCATGTACGTCTGCGGTCCCACCGTGCAGTCGAGCCCTCACATCGGGCACCTGCGCAGCGCCCTCGTCTACGACATCATGCGCCGATGGTTCGCCGCGAGCGGCAACGACGTCGTGTTCGTGCGCAACGTCACCGACATCGACGACAAGATCCTGAACGCGGCCACCGACAACGGCACCGACGAGCCGTGGTGGGCGCTCGCCTACCGCGTCGAGCTCGAGTTCACCGCCGCGTATTCCTCGCTCGGCATCATGGCGCCGACCTACGAGCCGCGGGCCACGGCGAGCGTGCAGCAGATGGTCGAGCTCATCGCCCGACTCATCGAGCGCGGTCACGCCTACGCCGCTCCGGATGCCTCGGGCGACGTGTACTTCGACACCGCGAGCTGGCCGGCGTACGGCGAGCTCACGCGGCAGCAGCGCGACAAGATGGAGGCCGCGGCCGACGCGGACCCGCGCGGCAAGCGCGACCCGCGCGACTTCGCGCTCTGGAAGGGCCGCAAGCCCGAGGAGCCCGAGTCGGCGTCATGGAAGTCGCCGTGGGGCGATGGGCGACCCGGTTGGCACATCGAGTGCTCGGCGATGGTCACGCGCTACCTCGGCTCCGAGTTCGACATCCACGGCGGCGGGCTCGACCTGCGCTTCCCGCACCACGAGAACGAGCTCGCCCAGTCCGCGGCCGCGGGCGACCCCTTCGCGCGGTACTGGGTTCACAACGGCCTCGTGAACATCGGCGGGCAGAAGATGTCGAAGTCGCTCGGCAACTCCGTGTACGCCGCCGAGCTGTTCGAGCTCGCCTCGCCGCTCGCCGTGCGCTACCTCCTCGGTGCGGCCCACTACCGCTCGACGCTCGACTACGCGCCCGGCTCCCTCGCCGAGGCCGAGGCGGCCGTCGACCGCATCCGCGGATTCCTCTCACGGGTCGAACGGCGCCTCGCCGGCACCCGCTTCGCGGGCGTCGGCGCCCCGGTCCTCCCCGACGCGTTCGCCGCGGCGATGGACGACGACCTCGGCGTGCCGCAGGCGCTCGCAGTTCTGCACGACACCGTGCGCGCCGGAAACCAGGCGCTCGACGCCGAGGAGCTGCACGACGCAGCCGTGGCGCACGGCCAGGTCGCGGCGATGGTCGAGGTGCTCGGCATCGACCCCCGCGACCCCCACTGGGCGACGGCCGACTCGGGCCCGGCGGCATCCGCGCTCGATGCACTCGTCACTCGCCTCATCGAAGACCGACAGGCTGCGCGCGAGTCGAGGGACTACGCTGCCGCAGACCGAATCCGCGCCGAACTCTCGGCCGCGGGCATCACCATCGAAGACAGTTCTACCGGAACGCATTGGAGCTTGGGACTATGAAGGGCAGCAGCGGAAAGTCGCGCGCCGGAGCCGTGCGGAAGGCGAAGAACAAGCAGGTCGGCTCGGGCGGCCAGGGCCGCCAGGCCCTCGAGGGCAAGGGCCCGACGCCGAAGGCCGAAGACCGCGCCTGGCACCCCGCAGGCAAGAAGAAGGCGGCGCAGGAGCGCTACGCGGCGACCGGCGGCGGCAAGCGCGTCGCCGGACAGGGATCGGGCCAGCGCGCCGGCGCCCCGCGCGGTGCGTCGGGTGCAGCCCGACGCGCGAAGACGGGCGACGAGTCGGAGATCGTGACCGGTCGTAACTCGGTCGTCGAGGCGCTGCGCGCCCGCATCCCCGCGACGACGCTCTACGTCGCCGCGCGCGTCGAGATGGACGACCGCGTGCGCGAGGCGATGAAGGTCGCCACGGGCCGCGGCATCCCGATCCTCGAGGTCATGCGCCCCGAACTCGACCGGCTCGCCGGCGAGGGCGGCGTGCACCAGGGGCTCGCGCTCAAGGTGCCGCCCTACGAGTACTCGCACCCGATCGAGCTGCTCGACGAGGTGCTCGCCCGCGATGAGACGCCGCTCTTCGTCGCGCTCGACGGCATCACCGACCCCCGCAACCTCGGCGCCATCCTGCGTTCGACGGGCGCGTTCGGCGGACAGGGCGTCATCGTGCCCCAGCGCCGCTCGGTCGGCGTGAACGCCGCGGCGTGGAAGACCTCGGCGGGGGCCGCCGCGCGTGTGCCCGTCGCGATGGCCCCGAACCTCACGCAGACCCTCAAGGCGCTCAAGGAGCGCGGCGTCTTCGTGCTCGGCCTCGACGGAGGCGGCGACGTGTCGCTCCCCGGCCTCAGCTGGGCCGACCGTCCGATCGTCATCGTCGTCGGCAGCGAGGGCAAGGGACTCTCGCGGCTCGTCGCCGAGACCTGCGACGCGATCGTCTCGATCCCGATCTCGGCGTCGACCGAGTCGCTCAACGCGGGCATCGCGGCCTCCGTCACGCTCTACGAGATCTCGAAGCTCCGCGCCGACGGCTGAGCCGAGCCGAGCCGGTTCGCCGGCGAGCAGTCGCTCGTCGGCGATTCGGGGCGCGCAGGTCCCGCCGCCCGGCAGGTGACGTTGTGCCCTCGCCGGTCATCGCGGCGAGCGGATGCCGCAGTCAGACGTTCGCGCGCCAGTCGCCGTCGTCATCGGGGTCGAGCGCGGCGAACGCCGCCGTGTCGGTCGACGGGATCGTCTCGATCGGCGACGTGAAGGTGCCGGTCGGCGGGCCGATCACGGTCGCCTCGTCTCGCCGGTGGCGCAGCACGGTGTTGATGTAGGAGCTCACGGCCTCGGCGAGCGGGATGTCGTGGCCCGCCTGCTGCGCGAGGAACCAGCGGTGATCGAGCAACTGGTGGAAGACCTCGGCCGGCTCGAGCTTGCCGCGCAGGTCGAGCGGGATCGCCCGCACGACGGGCTCGAACACGCGCATGAGCCACTCGTGCGCGACCATCTCCTCGTCGAGTTCCGTCTTGCCGTAGGCCGCCCGGTAGGAGTCGAGGTCGTTGAGGAGCCGTCGAGCCTGGTTCTCGCCCGCGTCGAGTCCCGTCAGCCGGAGGAGACGCCGCTGGTGGTGCCCCGCGTCGACGACCTTCGGCTGGATGCGCACGGTCGTGCCCGACTCATCCGTCTTGATCGCGAGCTCCTCGATGTCGAAGCCGAGCTCGTTGAGCCGATTGACGCGTTCGTTGATGCGCCAGCGCTCGGCGTTCGAGAACGACTCGGAACCGGTGAGCTCGAGCCAGAGACTGCGATACGCCTCGACGATGCCGTTCGAGATGTTCACCGGGTCGAGCTCGTCGGCGACCTTGCCGCCCGCCTCGAGGTCGAGGAGCTCGCCGGCGATGTTCACGCGCGCGATCTCGAGGTCGTTCTCGCGCTGGCCGTTCGAGAGGCCGCCCTCGTAGAGCTTGCCGGTCTCGGCATCGACGAGGTAGGCCGCGAACGCGCCGGCATCACGGCGGAAGAGGGTGTTCGAGAGCGAGACGTCGCCCCAGAAGAAGCCGACGATGTGGAGGCGCACGAGCAGCACCGCGAGGGCGTCGACGAGTCGCGTCGCGGTGTCGGGGCGCAGGGTCTGGGAGAACAGCGCCCGATACGGGAGCGAGAACCGCAGGTGCCGGGTGACGAGCACGGGCTTCAGTGCGTCGCCCTCGGCGTCGCTGCGGTTGGTGATCACGGCGACCGGTTCGAC
Organism: Agromyces sp. Root1464; assembly: GCF_001427265.1. Lineage (NCBI taxonomy): Bacteria > Bacillati > Actinomycetota > Actinomycetes > Micrococcales > Microbacteriaceae > Agromyces > Agromyces sp. Root1464. Next base: position 1,257,691 of record NZ_LMFU01000002.1, on the reverse strand, counting down.
GCAGGGGATGTCGAGCCGCTGCAGCGTGCGCAGCATCTCGTACTCGCCCTTGGCCATCTCGGCCGTCGTCTCCTTGATCGCCACGATGTGCGCGCCGAGGTGGGCGAAGCGCACGAGGTGACGCGAGATGCCCTTCGGCAGCGCCGCGATCGTGTCGCTCGGCCAGGCCTCGAGCGGGAGGTCCCACGGGAGGTCGAGGAGGGCCGGATCGGCCATGGCCGATGTGATGGAGAGTGAACCGCTCATTGGTGCCTCAGCGTAGTCGGGTCGGGCCGCATTGAGACGACGTGATGGAGTGTGATCCGCTCATTGGTGCCTCAGCGTAGTCGGGGTCGAAGGGCCGCGTCGGATGCCGCGGAGAAACAGCGATGCCGGCCGGGCGGGAGCCCGGCCGGCATCACCGGTCGACAGTGTCGCGTCAGCTGACGACGGCCTTCGTGCCGAGGCGGTCGCCCGACTCGATGTCGAACAGGTGCACGTGGTGCGGCGTCGCGGTCAGGTAGACCTTGTCGCCGGCGTTCGGGTGCATGCGGCCGTCGACGCGCGCGACGATGTCGGTGCGCTTGCCCTCGACCATGGAGTGGCCGTAGAGGTAGCCGTCGGCGCCGAGCTCCTCGACGAGGTCGACCTCGACCGCGAGGCCCTCGCCCTGCACGGGGGAGACGGTGATGTCTTCGGGGCGCACGCCGATCGTGGCGACCTTGCCGCTCGACTGGGCGAGCGTCTCGCGGTCGACCGGAACGGTCGCGGTGCCGAACTTCACACCGTCGTCGACCAGGTCGGCGTGGAAGAGGTTCATCGCGGGCGAGCCGATGAAGCCGGCCACGAACACGTTGTTGGGCTTCTCGTACAGGTCGCGCGGGGTGCCGACCTGCTGGAGCAGGCCGTCCTTCAGCACGGCGATGCGGTCGCCCATGGTGAGGGCCTCCGTCTGGTCGTGCGTGACGTAGACGGTCGTGACGCCGAGGCGGCGCTGGAGCGAGGCGATCTGGGTGCGGGTCTGCACGCGGAGCTTCGCGTCGAGGTTCGACAGCGGCTCGTCCATGAGGAAGACCTGGGGCTGACGCACGATGGCGCGGCCCATGGCGACGCGCTGGCGCTGGCCGCCCGAGAGCGCCTTCGGCTTGCGCGCGAGGTACGGCTCGAGGTCGAGGAGCTTCGCAGCCTCGAGGACGCGAGCTGCGCGCTCCTCCTTGCCGACGCCGGCGATCTTCAGGGCGAAGCCCATGTTCTCGGCGACGGTCATGTGCGGGTAGAGCGCGTAGTTCTGGAAGACCATCGCGATGTCGCGGTCCTTCGGCGGCACGTCGGTGACGTTGCGGTCGCCGATGAAGATGTTGCCCTCGTTGACCTCTTCGAGGCCTGCGAGCATGCGGAGCGAGGTGGACTTGCCGCAACCGGAGGGGCCGACGAGGACGAGGAACTCGCCGTCTGCGACCTCGAGGTCGAGCTGGTCGACGGCGGGACGAGTGCCGCCGGGGTAGAGGCGGGTTGCCTTGTCGAACGTGACTGACGCCATTTTCGTGTTCTCCTTCACCGGCAGGTACGTGCCGGACGATCCGTAGTGATGGACTGCGTCGACGCTGACGCCCACTCAGTATCGCACGCGGGGAAGCGTGCTCCGAATCCGGCCGGGATCCGGGCACAGCCCGGATCCGGGGAGTTCCCGGAATCCGTTTGGGTGTTTCACAGCGATCGTCCCTACTATCGTGTGTGCGTCTGCATGCATACATGCGCGCCCACACAGCGACCGGAGTGACCATCGATGAGCAACGGCGGATCGAATCAGCCACGCCCCACCCGTAACGAGCAGCGCGAAGCCGCGCGCGAGAAGGCGCGGGTGCTCCGCGAGGAGCAGAAGAAGCGCGAACGGCGCAACAAGTGGCTCATCCAGGGCGGAGTCATCCTGGCCGTCGTCGCGATCGCGGCGATCATCGGCACCCTGATCTTCAACAGCGTCAAGCCGGCGGGCCCCGGCCCGGCCAACATGGCGAGCGACGGCATCCTGCTCACGGGCGTCGACGGCGTGATCACCGCGACCGAGACCCCGGCGCTGGACGCGGGCGAGGCGCCGACGCCGACCGTGCCCGACGACAGCGGCACGGTGGCCAACATCGTCACCTACATCGACTACCTGTGCCCCTTCTGCGGACAGTTCGAGACGACGAACTCCGACTCGATCCGCACGATGGTCGAATCGGGGGCCGCGACGCTCGAGGTGCACCCGATCGCACTTTTGACCAACAAGTCGGCCGGCACCCAGTACTCGCTGCGAGCGGCGAACGCCGCCGCGTGCGTGGCGAACACCTCGCCGAACTCGTTCTTCGACTACAACGAGCTGCTCTTCGCGAACCAGCCGGAGGAGACCTCCACGGGTCTCGACAACAGCGAGCTCAAGGCGCTCGCGAAGGAGGCGGGCGTGAGCTCGCTGTCGACGATCGAGCAGTGCATCGACGACACCTCCTTCAAGAAGTGGGTGCAGGATGCCACGACGCGCGCCCTGACCGAACCGGTGCCGAACTCCGACCTCGAGGCCATCAAGGGCACCCCCACGGTGCTCGTGAACGGCAAGCAGTACGAGGGCTCGCTGACCGACCCGGCCGAATTCCAGTCCTTCGTGCTCCAGGCGACCGGGGAGACGTTCTCCGAGTCGACCTCGACGCCCTCGCCGACGCCGACGCCGACTCCCGCGCAGTAGCGCGCACGGCGCGCGAGATCGCTTCGAAGGCCCGGCCATGTGCCGGGCCTTCGTTCGTCCGGCGACCGCCGACCTGGCCATGCCGGCTCCGCGCCCGGCCATCGGTAGGATGTCCGTGAGGCATGCCCTCGCCGGCTTGGCGCAATTGGTAGCGCACCGCTCTTGTAAAGCGGGGGTTGTGGGTTCGAGTCCCATAGCCGGCTCTTGACTCAGCACGCAGCAGAACACCGGCCGTCCGACGGCACCCCGCTCCCGCACCACCAGCACGTCGAGCACTCGCGCATCCCCATGTGGATCGCGCTCGTGCTCGCGCTCCTCTTCGGCGCCGGCACGGCACTCCAGTCGCGCGTCAACGGGCAGCTCGCCGTGGCGCTCGACGACCCGTTCGTCGCCGCGGCGTTCTCCTTCGGCAGCGGGCTCGTGATCCTGCTCCTCGTGCTTCCCATGTGGAAACCGGGTCGGGCAGGGCTCGCGAAGGTCGTCGGCGAGCTGCGCGGCCGCACGCTGCCCTGGTGGATGGTGCTCGGCGGTCTCGCCGGCGCGTGGTTCGTGACGACGCAGGGGCTCTCGGCCGGTGTCATCGGCGTCGCCCTGTTCACGATCGCCATCGTCGCGGGGCAGACCGTGGGCGGCATCGTGTTCGACCTCATCGGGCTCGGCCCCGGCGGGCGCCGCCCGCTGAGCGCGACGCGCGTGGTCGGAGCCGTGCTCGCACTCGCGGCGATCGGTTGGGCGGTGTCGGCCCAGCTCGCCGGCGACGCGCCGATCCTGCTCATGGTCCTGCCGTTCACGGCCGGCGTCGGCGCATCCTGGCAGCAGGCCGTCAACGGCCGGGTCAAGGCGGTCGCCGAGAGCGCCCTGACGGCGACGGTGTTCAACTTCGCAGTCGGGACGACGGCGCTCGTCGTCGTGATGCTCGTGCACGCGGCATCCGCCGGGTGGCCCTCGGCGCTGCCGACCGAACCCTGGCTCTACGCGGGTGGGGCGCTCGGCTGCATCTTCATCGCCGGCCAGGCGATGCTCGTGCGCCGACTCGGCGTGCTGCTGCTCGCCCTCTGCGGCGTCGCGGGGCAGCTCGTCGCGGCGCTCGCCCTCGACCTGCTGCTGCCGACGGCAGACCGCCCGGTCGGCATCGCGACGATCGGCGGCACCGTGCTGGCGCTCATCGCCGTGGGCGTGGCGTCGATCCGCTGGGGTCGGCGCAAGCACGCGCTGCCGCCCGCCGAGGTCACCGCAGCGAGCTGAACCTCGAGGCCGCGCCCACTTCGGGGCCGCGGTCGGCCCGCGCGCCGTCGGGCAGGCCGCCGACGTACAGCCAGCCCAGCAGGAGCTCGCCGTCGACCAGGCCGTGCATCTCGGCCACCAGCGGATGCCGCGTGTGCGGCCCCGATCGCCACATGACGCCCCACCCGGCGTCGTCGAGGAGCAGGCTCAGCTGGTGGGCGACGCCCGCGGCGACGGACTCCTGCTCCCAGGCGGGAACCTTGAAGTGCGAGGTCGTCGACGCGACGATCGCGAGGAGCAGCGGAGCTCGCAACGGCTTGGCGGCGAGACGCGCGCCGTGCTCGCCGTCGAGGCCGGCCGCCGCGGCGAGGGCATCACCGAGTCGATTCCGTGCCTCGCCGCGCAACGCGATGACCCGCCACGGCCGGAGCGCGGCGTGGTCGGCGACCCGGCCGGCCACGTCGAGCAGCGCGACGATCTCGGCGTCGTCGGGCGCGACCTCCGTGACCTTCGGCGAGGAGCGCCGCGCGAGCATCGCCTCGCGGACGGACGCTGCCACTCAGGACTCGGCGGAGAAGTCGAGGGCGATCGAGTTCATGCAGTAGCGGTCGCCGGTTGGCGTGCCGAAGCCGTCGGGGAAGACGTGGCCCAGGTGGGACCCGCAGTTCGCGCAGCGCACCTCCGTGCGCACCATTCCGAGCGACGAGTCCTCGATGAGCTGCACGGCCTCGGGGCGCACGGACTCGTAGAAGCTCGGCCAGCCGCAGCCCGAGTCGAACTTGGTGCCGCTCTTGAACAGCTCGGCGCCGCAGGCGGCGCAGGAGTAGACGCCGGCGCGCTCCTCGTCGAGGAGTTCGCCGGTCCACGGGCGTTCGGTCGCCGCTTCGCGGAGCACGGCGTACTGCTCGTCGCCGAGTTCCGCGCGCCACTCGTCGTCGGTCTTGTCCACGTTGTACGCCATGAAAGGTCCTCCCGGTGCTCGCGTCGGTGCTCCTCCATGGTCGCAGGTCCGCCAGTGAGTGTCCGACACGGGGTGCAACGCAGCCGCACGCCCGGGTGTTCCGGCCCGGCCGCTCCGGGTGCCGGATCGGGCGGGCCGGTACACGCCGTCGCGACTCGGCTCGTGCGGAGGCGTCGGTGTCTAGGATGACGTCAGGCGGTGCATCCGGCTCGCCTCGACGGGAGGACCGCATGAGCGCCGAGCGCCTGCCGCACCCTCCCGCCGAATCGAAGCTCGACGAGCGCGACGAGCGAGTGCTCGCGTTCGAGTCGCGCGCGTGGCAGCATCCGGGTGCCAAGGCCGAGGCGATCCGCGATGAGTTCGGCATCTCGGCGGCCCGCTACTATCGGATCCTCGGCGAGCTCATCGATTCACCCGCGGCGCTGAGGCACGACCCGATGCTCGTCAAGCGGCTGCAGCGGATGCGTGCGGCCCGCGCGGCGGCGCGATCGCGTCGCTCCCTCTCGATCGGCCGACCGCTCGACTGAGCGCGGCCCCGACAGACGACTGGACCCATGGCGCAGAAGTTCCCCCGCGATCGTTTCGACTCGATCCCGCACGGCATCGACCGTGTCGGTGCCCACCGGGCGCCGGTGCGCCGGGGCGCCGGATGGATCACCTTCGGCTGGGCTGCGCTCGCGACCGTCGTGCTCGTCGCCGTCGGCATCGGCGGGGTCATGATCTTCAACGACCGGCTGAACTTCGGCGACACCCCCGTCGCGACGCCGAGCGCCACGCCCGTCGTCACCGCCGAGCCCGTGATCGCACCCGACATCCCCGTGCTGGTGCTGAACGGCACCGCGACGGCCGGCCTCGCGGCGCAGGCCGCCGAGACGCTCACCGCGAACGGGGTCCCGGTCGGGTCGACGGCCAACGCGAGCGACGACACCCTGACCGAGACGGTCGTCTACTACGCGACCCCCGAGCTCGAGGGCGCCGCCCGCGGCGTCGCGCAGTTCCTGCCCGAGGCGGATGTGCGCGTGTCCGACCAGTTCGCCGCCACCGGCAACCAGCTCGTGGTCGTGCTCGGCTCCGACTACGCCACCGCCACGGCCGGCTGACCGCGCGACACTCGGGCGTCCGCGGCCTCGGCGTCGCCGCGAATCGTTGCCATTCCGATATCCGCTCCGCTCCGCAGACCCTTGTGCAGCAGCGCCCACTCGTGAGTATCTGGTTTCGGCCGCTCGCCAGCGCGAGCGCATGGTTCCGTCCCTGGCGCCCTGCGCTCGACCGAGTGGTCCGGCACAGGCCACGGGCGCGTGCTGATCGGACACTGCAACATGGGAGCAACGCATGGCGAACGGAACCGTCAAGTGGTTCAACGCTGAAAAGGGCTACGGATTCATCACGGTCGACGAGGGGGGTCAAGACGTCTTCGTCCACTACTCCGCGATCGACATGTCGGGGTACAAGGTCCTCGAGGAGGGGCAGCAGGTCGTCTTCGAGGTCGGCACGGGTTCGAAAGGGCCGCAGGCAGAGGGCGTCCGCCCGGCCTGATGAGATCCGCGAGCGCGCCGCCGGTCCGGCGGCGCGTTCTCGCGTCTCCTGAGAGGCGCGGGTCTACGCTGACCGCATGAGAGCGCTGGCGGGGCGTGCTCCGCATCGTCGGGGAGCGCGGATCGGCGCGCTGTTGGCGGCATCGCTGCTCTTGGCCGGCTGCCAGTCGGCGACGGAGCCGGATGCCGCGCCGACCGAGGCCGCTGCCAGGCCCTCTGCCGACGCCGCTGCGTCGGCGGTGTCGTTCGCGCCGTTGCGCGGAACGCCGGCGGAGGCGGCCGCGCTCGCCCACCCGTCCCTCGCGGTGAAGATCGACAACCACGAGGAGGCGCGCCCGCAGATCGCGCTGAATCGCACCGACATCGTCTTCGAGGAACTCGTCGAGGGCGGCCTGACGCGGTACGTCGCGGTCTGGCATTCGGACGTGCCCGACGAGGTCGGTCCCGTTCGGTCGATCCGTCCCATGGACCCCGACATCGCCTCGCCCTTCGGCGGCATCATCGCCTACTCGGGCGGGCAGGACCAGTTCGTCGCGATGATGATGGCGACGCCCCTCGTGAACATCGTCTTCGACTTCGACGAGACGGGGCTCTTCACCCGTGCCGATGAGCGGCCCGGCCCGCACGACGTGATCCTCGACTCCGCCGAGGCCGTCGCCCGCAACGCCGCGCTCGCACCGCCTCCGGGGCAGTTCAGCTACGGCACCGCCGATCCGCTCGCTGCCCCGGCGCTCGCTGCCGCGCCGACCTCGCGCATCGACCTCGTGTTCTCCGAGGATCGGTTCCCCGCGTGGGACTGGGATGGCGGGACATCCGCCTGGCTCCGTTCGCAGGAGGGCGAACCGGATCTCGAGGCGTCGGGGGAGCGCGTGCGTGCCGTGAACGTCGTGACGCTCCGCGTCGGGATCGACTGGAGCTACGGCGAGGTGCCGAAGACCGTCATGATCGGTTCGGGCGAGGCCTGGGTCTCGGCCGGAGGCCGGACGGCGCACGGCACCTGGGCGAAGGATGCCGCGGGGTCGCCGATCGTCCTGACCGCCGACGACGGCTCACCGTTGCGGCTTGCTCCCGGCAACACGTGGGTCGAGCTCGTGCCGAACGAGGGTTCGGCGACCTTCACGCCCTGAGCGGACAGCCTCGGGCTCGCTTGCACTCATGGCGGTCGAGTGCCAGAATCGATTTAGCACTCACTCGTTTTGAGTGCTAACCCAACGAATCTTTGAAGACGTCCGGGAAAGGACGAGAGAAACACATGGCAAAGATCATTGCTTTCAACGAGGAGGCCCGTCGTGGCCTCGAGCGTGGCCTCAACACGCTCGCCGACGCGGTGAAGGTGACCCTCGGCCCGCGCGGACGCAACGTCGTGCTCGAGAAGAAGTGGGGCGCACCCACGATCACGAACGACGGTGTGTCGATCGCCAAGGAGATCGAGCTCGACGACCCGTACGAGAAGATCGGTGCCGAGCTCGTCAAGGAGGTCGCCAAGAAGACCGACGACGTCGCCGGTGACGGCACCACGACCTCGGTCGTGCTCGCCCAGGCGCTCGTGCGCGAGGGCCTCCGCAACGTCGCAGCAGGCGCCGACCCCATCTCGCTCAAGCGCGGCATCGAGAAGGCCGTCCGCGCCGTCGAGGCCGAGCTCCTCGCCAACGCGAAGGACGTCGAGACGAAGGAAGAGATCGCCGCAACGGCTTCGATCTCGGCCGCCGACGAGCAGATCGGCGCGCTCATCGCCGAGGCGATCGACAAGGTCGGCAAGGAGGGCGTCGTCACCGTCGAGGAGTCGAACACCTTCGGCACCGAGCTCGAGCTGACCGAGGGCATGCGCTTCGACAAGGGCTACCTGTCGGCGTACTTCGTCACCGACCCCGAGCGCCAGGAAGCGGTCTTCGAAGACCCCTACATCCTGATCGTCAACGGCAAGGTCTCGAACATCAAGGACCTGCTGCCGATCGTCGACAAGGTCATCCAGACCGGCAAGCAGCTCCTCATCATCGCGGAAGACGTCGACGGCGAAGCACTCGCGACGCTGATCGTCAACAAGATCCGCGGCATCTTCAAGTCGGTCGCCGTCAAGGCCCCCGGCTTCGGCGACCGTCGCAAGGCGCAGCTGCAGGACATCGCGACCCTCACCGGTGGCCAGGTCATCTCCGAGGAGGTCGGTCTCAAGCTCGAGAACGTCACCCTCGACCTGCTCGGCTCGGCTCGCAAGGTCATCATCACCAAGGACGAGACGACCATCGTCGAGGGTGGCGGCGACGAGGAGGCCATCGCCGGCCGCGTCGCGCAGATCCGCAAGGAGATCGAGAACACCGACTCCGACTACGACCGCGAGAAGCTCCAGGAGCGCCTCGCCAAGCTCGCCGGCGGCGTCGCCGTCATCAAGGCGGGTGCGGCGACCGAGGTCGAGCTCAAGGAGCGCAAGCACCGCATCGAAGACGCCGTGCGCAACGCGAAGGCAGCCGTCGAAGAGGGCATCGTCGCCGGTGGTGGCGTCGCCCTCATCCAGGCCGGCAAGACCGCATTCGAGAAGCTCGAGCTCACGGGCGACGAGGCGACCGGCGCGAACATCGTCCGCGTCGCGATCGACGCTCCGCTCAAGCAGATCGCCCTCAACGCCGGCCTCGAGCCGGGCGTCGTCGTCGACCGCGTGCGCAACCTCCCGGTCGGCCAGGGCCTCAACGCCGCGACCGGCGAGTACGTCGACATGCTCGCTGCCGGCATCAACGACCCGGTGAAGGTCACCCGCTCCGCGCTGCTCAACGCAGCGTCGATCGCGGGCCTCTTCCTCACCACCGAGGCCGTCGTCGCCGACAAGCCCGAGAAGAACGCGGCTCCGGCCGGCGACCCGACGGGCGGCATGGACTTCTAGTCCGCGCCTCACGCAACGAAACGATGGGCGTCTCCCGAGAGGGAGGCGCCCATCGTCGTGTCAGCGGGTTCGTGCGCGCGTGTCAGGCGCTCGCTCCCACCCGCTCAGCCGGGTCGGTGCGCGCTCGTCAGGCGTGCGCGGGCGTATTGCGTCCGGATCACCTCACGCGTGTCGCTCGCGAGCTCTGCGTCGATGTCGAGCGGCCACGACGGGCGTTCACCGGTGAGCGCCCACCTCGCCTGCCTGGCGGCGCCGTCGGCGACGTACTCCCCGCGTGCCGGCGCGACGATCGGCACGTCGAAGACCTGGGCGGCGATGCCCTGCACCGCTGGATTCTGCGCCGCACCGCCGATGAGCAGGATGCGGGCCGCGTCGACGCCCTGCCCTCGCACGGCATCGAGGCCGTCGGCGAGGCCGCACAGGAGGCCCTCGATCGCAGCGCGCGCGACCGATGCCCGCGTCGTATTGGCGAACGTGAGACCAGAGAACGAGGCGGTCGCGTCGGGAAGGTTCGGCGTGCGTTCGCCCTCGAAGTACGGCACGAGCACGGCACCGGATGAGCCGGGCACGGCCTCGAGCGCGAGTCGGCCGAGTTCCGCGTGGTCGACTCCGAGCAGGGCGGCCGTGACATCGAGCACGGGCGCCGCGTTCAGGGTGGCGATGAGCGGTAGGCTGCGCCCGGTCGCATCGGCGAACCCGGCGACCGTGCCGGAGGGATCGGCGATGGCGGCATCCGTCACGGCGAAGACCGTGCCGCTCGTGCCGATCGAGACCACGACGTCACCGGCGGATGCATCGAGGCCGAGCGCAGCGGCGGCGTTGTCGCCGGCTCCGGCGCCCACGAGGATGCCGTCGGGCGTGCGTCCCGCGCCCGCGTTCGGGGCGAGTACGCGCGGCAGTACCGGGACGTGCCCGAGCGCACGGGCGACCAGATCCAGGTCGTAGCCGTTCGGGCCCCAGTACGCCGTGCCGCTCGCATCCGAGCGATCGGTCGTGAGCTCGTCCAGCCGGGGCCCGAGCGACGACTCGCCGACCGGACCGAAGCCCCGCAGGCGCCAGGTCAGCCAGTCGTGGGGGAGGGCCACCGCCGCGACGCGAGCCGCGGCATCCGGTTCGGCGTCGCGCAGCCAGCGGAGCTTCGTGGCCGTGAACGACGCGACCGGCACGACGCCTGTGCGCCTGGCGTACTCGCTCGCGCCGACCTCGGCGATGAGGTCGAGCGCCGCCTGGGCGGATCGGGTGTCGTTCCAGAGCAGGGCATCGCGGATGACGCATCCTTCGGCGTCCAGCACGATCATGCCGTGCTGCTGGGCGGCGATCGAGATCGCGGCGACGTCGTCGAGCCCGCCGGCGTCGGCGAACGCGGAGAGCATCGCACCCCACCACGCCGCGGGATCGACCTCGGTGCCGCCCGGGTGGGCCGCGCGACCGGAGCGCACGAGCGCTCCGGTCGCGGCATCCCGAATCACGACCTTGCAGGCCTGCGTCGACGAGTCGACGCCCGCGACGAGCCTGGCACGGTGATCCGCGAGCGGCATCGTCATCGAGCGCCCAGCAGGTGCTCGGTCGCGAGCTGCTGCAGGCGCACGAAGCCGCCGCCCTTGCCGCCGAGGTAGGCCGCTGCGTCGAAGTCCTCGTAGGCCGAGCGGTCGGCGAGGAACTCGTCGTAGGTCTCGCCCTCGTTCAGGGTCGGTGTCGACAGTTCGAAGACCTTCGCGGCCTCGAGCGCCTCCTGCACCTCGGGGTCGGCGCGGAAGGCCGCGGCCCGCTCTTTGAGCAGCAGATAGGTGCGCATGTTCGCGGCGGCGGACTCCCACACGCCCTTCTCGTCCTCGGTGCGCGAGGGCTTGTAGTCGAAGTGGCGCGGGCCCTCGTACGCGGGCACGCCGCCGGGGCCGCCGTTCTCGAGCAGGTCGACGAGCGCGAACGCGTTGTGCAGGTCGCCGTGGCCGAACACGAGGTCCTGGTCGTACTTGATGCCGCGCTGGCCGTTGAGGTCGATGTGGAAGAGCTTGCCGTGGAAGAGCGCCTGGGCGATGCCGGCGGCGAAGTTCAGGCCCGCCATCTGCTCGTGCCCGACCTCGGGGTTGAGGCCCACGAGTTCGGGCCGTTCGAGCGAGTCGATGAACGCGATCGCGTGGCCGAGGGTCGGCAGCAGGATGTCGCCGCGGGGCTCGTTGGGCTTGGGCTCGATGGCGAACCGGATGTCGTAGCCCTTGTCGGTGACGTAGTCGCCGAGGAGGTTCACGGCCTCGCGGTAGCGCTCGAGCGCCTGGCGGATGTCCTTCGCGGAGTCGTACTCGGCGCCCTCGCGGCCGCCCCACATGACGAACGTCTTCGCGCCGAGCTCGGCGCCGAGGTCGAGCTGGCGGAACACCTTGCGCAGCGCGAAGCGTCGCACGTCGCGATCGTTGGCGGTGAAGCCGCCGTCCTTGAAGACGGGGGCCGAGAAGAGGTTGGTGGTGACCATCGGCACGATGAGGCCGGTCGCGTCGAGCGCGCCCTTCAGGCGGTCGATCTGCTTCTGGCGCGCGGCATCGGTCGACCCGAATGCGAACAGGTCGTCGTCGTGGAACGTCAGGCCGTAGGCGCCGAGCTCGTCGAGTTTCTCGACGACGTGCACGACATCGAGGGGCGTGCGGGTCGGGCCGCCGAACGGGTCGGTGCCGTCGTACCCGACCGTCCAGAGGCCGAAGGAGAACTTGTCGTCACGGGAGGGCGCGGTGGCCATGGGTGATCCGCCTTTCAGCGTCATCGGTGATTTGTTGGCATGTACAACATAAACTGGGCGACCCGCCCGCGCAAGTCTTCCGGGTCCGCAACTTTCGCGATTATGATTCGAAACATGAAGACCGAAGTCGCGGGCGACCGAGTGACCCTCGCCGAGATCGCCGAGGAGACGGGTTCGAGCCTCTCGACGATCTCCAAGGTGCTGAACGGCCGTGCCGACGTGTCGAAAGCGACGAGGGAGCGCATCGAGCATGCGCTGCACGAGCGCGGATACGTGCGCCGCGGCGCGGGTCGTTCCGAATCCCGGCCCGAGCTGCTCGAACTGGTCTTCCACGGCCTCGATTCCATCTGGTCGATGGAACTCATCGGCGGCGTCGAAGCCGTGGCGAAGGAGCACGGGCTGAGCGTCGTGCTCACGGTGAGCGGCGACCGGCACGCACCCGACCCCGACTGGATCGACGGCGTCATCCGTCGTCGCCCGGTGGGCGTCGTGCTCGTCTTCTCGGAGATCTCGCCCGAGTATCGCGAACGACTCCGCGCCAGGGGCATCTCCTTCGTGATCGTCGACCCGGCAGGCGACCCGTCGCCCGACGTACCGAGTGTCGGTTCGGCCAACTGGTCGGGCGGCCTCGCTGCGACTCGCCATCTCATCGAGCTCGGGCACCGCCGCATCGCGACGATCACGGGTCCCGAGGACATGATGTGCTCGCTCGCGAGGCTCGACGGGTTCCGCAGCGCCATGAACTCCGCCGGGCTCCCCGTCGATCCGGCATGGGTTCGCTTCGGCACCTTCGAGATCGCGGGCGGTCGAGACCGGGCCCGCGAGCTGCTGGCGCTGCCGACCGATCTCCGCCCGACCGCGATCTTCGCCGGCAGCGACATGCAGGCGCTCGGCACCCTCGATGCCGCGCGCGAAGCCGGGCTCGCCGTTCCGCACGACCTCTCGATCGTCGGCTACGACGACATCTCGCTGGCACCCTGGGTGAGCCCGCCGCTCACCACGGTGCACCAGCCGCTCCGCCGCATGGGCGAGGAGGCCGCCCGACTCGCCATCCGCCTGAGCGATGAACAGCCCGAGACCACCCCGCGCATGGACCTCGCGACGAACCTCGTCGTGCGCGAGAGCACGGCACCGCCGGCCGAGTAGGGACGATCCGCCCGCGACACCGACGATGCTTCCTCGGCGAGGGCGTCGCCGGGGTCACGGATGCCGATGAACGGCGCCCCTCGGGAAGGCGAAGCCCCAACCGTCGGCGAGACGCTCCATCACGACCGTCTCCACTGCGGCGAGGGTGCCGGCCCGGTCGCCACCGCCGTCGTGCAGGAGCACGATCTCGCCGGGCCTCATCGCCGCACGCAGGTTCGACGTGAGCGTCGCGACATCCTGCGTCGCCCAATCGTCGATCGTGTTCACGACGGCGAGCGGCTGCATGCCGAGCTCGACCGCGACCCGCTGGGTGGCACCCCAACTGCCGTTGGGCGCCCGCCAGAACGGCACCGGCTGGTTCACGTCGCCGAGCGCCTCGCGGATGATCGCGAGGTTCGCGATGAGATCGGCCCGCACCTCTGCTGCCGGCCACGAGCCCATGTCGGCGAAGCTCGTCGAGTGGTTGCCGAGCACGTGGCCCTCGGCGACGATCCGCTGGAGGATCGCCGCGCCGCCCGGTGCGGTGACGTTGCGGCCGATGACGCAGAACACCGCCTTCACGTCGTGCTCGGCGAGGAAGTCCAGCAGCGCGGGCGTCGCATCCGGGCTCGGGCCGTCGTCGAAGGTGAGGGCGGAGACGTCGCCGGAGTCGTTCGCGTGGTCCACGGGAGTGGTGACGGGGTCGATCGCCCCGCCGGGGACGACCTCCGGACCCCGTCCGGTCATGCGGGTTCGGCCGTGTGCACGAGGCTCAGCAGGTCGAAGTCGGCCCAGGCCGCGCCTGCTGCGCCGTGCTCATCGGTGCCGGGAGCGCCGATCGCGAACGCCCCGCCCACGACGCCGGCGAATCCTGTTCCTCCGCCCGTGCTCGGGCTGAGGGGAGAGAGGTCGGCGGAGCCGACGTCGATGCGCCGCTCGTCGTGCTCGAGCCGGGCGATCGCCGCGAAGCCGTCGATCTCCAGGACGAGGCCGACTCGTCCCCCCGGCACCTCCGCGCGACCGAGCACCCAGTCCTCGCCGTCGACATGGAGCACGAGCTCCACGACGCGGCCGCTGCCACGCGCGCGCACGCCGAACGTCAGGTGGCGGTGCTCGGAGAGGCGCAGCGCGAGGCCGGCGAGCATGCCGGGCGGCGCGGCATCCGGCACCTCGACCACCGTCGCGAGGGTCGCCGTCGGCTGCTCGAGGCGGAAGCCCGCGAACGCGTGCGGGGCGAGTTCCGCGAGGCTGCCGGACACGGCGTGCAGACGGAGGTGTCCGGGCCGTTCGCCGAGCTGCACCCTCGGTGAGCCGACGGCGGTGCGCACCGTGAGCAGTTCGGGATGCGGAGCGAGCCCGTCGAAGTCGTCGACGAGCATCGTCGGCCCGGCGGCCGGGCCCTCGGCCCACGGGACGTCGACCTCGGCGCGCAGGCGACCCTCGCCGGGCGCGAACACCGGCCACCCGTCCTCGAAGACCACAGGGACGAGCCATGTCTCGCGGCCCTGCAGGGCGTCGGCGCGCGTGACATCGGCGTTCGGGTCGCCGATGGGAAGACGCCGGGTGGCGAGCGCGGTCGCCCACCAGCCGCCGCGGCCGTCGTCGACGAGGTCCGCGTGCCCGACGTTCGCGACCCCGACTCCGCCGCCGAGATGACGGTGGGTGAGCAGCGGGTTCGCCTTCGAGCCCGTGAACGGGCCCGTCGGGCCTGCGCCACAAGCCGCGCTGACCGCGTGGTGGCGATCGGTGCCGCCCTCGCTCGCGAGGAGCAGCACCTCGCCGTCGAGGCGGTAGAGGTGCGGACCCTCCGCCCAGACGGCGCCCTCGACGGCGCCGTGCCACACGACGTGCTCCTCGCCGACGAGCGTCATGGTCGCGAGATCGAGCTCCCGCACCCACACCTCGGTCTGGTCGTGCCATTCGCCGGGCTCGGCGAGCCGGGTGCCGCACCACCAGGCCCGACCGTCGTCGTCGAAGAGCAGGGACGGGTCGATGCCGGCTGCCTCCTCGATCCACGCCGGGTCGGACCAGGGGCCGGCCGGATCGGTCGCGGTGACGACGAAGTTGCCCTGCCGGCCTTCCCCGCCGACGAGCGTGCACACGACGAAGAAGCGGCCGTCGTGGTGGCGGATCGTCGGCGCGAAGAGGCCCCCCGACGCCGCCACCGTCGACAGGTCGAGCTGCTCCTCGCGGTGCACGACGTGTCCGATCAGTTCCCATTCGACGAGATCACGGGAACGGTGCACTGGCAGGCCCGGGAAGTACTCGAACGTCGAGGTCACCACGAAGAACTCGTCGCCCACTCGGCAGATGCTCGGATCGGGATGGAAGCCCGGCAGCACCGGATTGCGCGCCGCGGTCACGGCGAATCCGTGCCGATGCGCTCGGCGGTCCAGACGGGGTGGAGCGCTCGCGTCTGGTCGACCACGCGCACCGGCCCCGAGAGCTCGACCGCCGCGGTCAGGGCCAGGTCGCCGCTCGAATGCCCGAAGCCGAGCACGAGCGCTCCCGGCTCGACGATGCGGAGGCCGTCGCGACCGGTGAACGAGGCGAGGTCGGCAGGCACCTCGACCCCCAGCCGTACGGATGCCCCGGGCTCGAGTTCGACGCGCTCGAACCCGATGAGCCGCTGCAGCGGTCGCACGACGGAGGCCACGGGATCATGCAGGTACAACTGCACGATCTCGGCACCCGTGCGGTCGCCGGTGTTCTCGATCGTGAGCGACATCCGGAAGCTGGCGGCGGTCGTCGACTCGGTCTCGTCGATGACGAGGTCGCTCCACGCGAACGGGGCATAGCCGAGGCCGTGGCCGAACGGATACCTGGCCGTCGGGTCGATGTTCGACACCTCGCTGCGCCGCGCGAGCGTCGACGCGAGATAGGTCGACGGCTGCGCACCCGGCGTGGCCGGCACGCTCACGGGGAGCCGGCCGCTCGGATTGACCCGGCCCGAGAGGATCGCGGCGAGGGCCCGTGTGCCCTCCTCGCCCGGGAAGAACGCCTGCACGATGCCGGCGGCGCGCTCCGGCGCCGTGCCGAGCACGTACGGGCGACCGGCGAGGAGCGTGAGCACGGTCGGCGTTCCGGCGTCGAGGACGGCCTCGAGCAGGGCGCCCTGAGCGCCCGGAAGGTCGAGGGTCTCCGCATCGCAGCCCTCGCCGCTCGTGCCGCGGCCGAAGAGGCCGGCGCGGTCGCCGAGGGCGAGCACCACGACGTCGGCGGATGCCGCGAGCTCGGCGGCCTCGGCGAAGCCGTCGGTCTCGCCGCCGACGATCGAGGTTCCCGCCGCGAGGGCGATCTCGGCACCGGGGAACTCCTCGCGGAGTGCCTCGACGAGGGTGGGGAGCTCGATGCCCAGCCCGCTCTCGGGGTGGTGGACGCCGACGTGCGTCGGGAAGCCGTAGCATCCGAGGACGGCGAGGGGGTCGTCGGCCGTCGGCCCGATGACGGCGATCCGGGTCGGCGCCGCGAGCGGCAGCGTTCCGTCGTTGTGCAGCAGCACGATCGCCTGCTCCGCGATCCGGCGCGCGAGGTCGCGGTTCTCGGGGGAGTCCAGGTCGACGGACCCTTTCGTCCCGGTCGAGACCGCGTGCTCGGCCGGCTCGTCGAGGAGGCCGAGCTCGACCTTCTGCACGAGGACGCGGAGCAGCGCCCGGTCGATGACCGACTCGGCGACGCGTCCGCCCTCGACGGCGGCGATGAGCGGCTCGCCGAAGGCGTGCACGGTCGGCAGTTCGACGTCGATGCCGGCCTCGAGCGCGGCGACCGCAGCGTCGCCGAGGTCGCCCGAGGTGCCGTGCAGCGTCTGGAGGAAGGCGACCGAGAAGTAGTCGGCGACCACGGTGCCGTCGAAGCCCCAGGTCTCGCGCAGGAGTCCGGTGAGCAGGTCGCGGTCGGCCGCGGTCGGCACGCCGTCGAGGTCGGTGTACGCGTTCATCACCGAACGCGGCGCCGCCTCGCGCACGACCATCTCGAACGGCGGCAACAGCACGTCGGCGAGTTCCCGCGCGCCGACCGAGACGGGCGCCAGGTTGCGGCCGGCTCGCGAGGCCGAGTATCCGACGAAGTGCTTGAGCGTCGCCACGATGCCGGATGCCTCGAGCCCGCGCACGTACGACGTGCCGACACTGCCCACGAGGTACGGGTCCTCGCCGATCGTCTCCTCGACCCGGCCCCATCGTGCGTCGCGCACGACGTCGAGCACTGGCGCGAGGCCCTGGTGCACGCCGACCGAGCGCATGTCGGCGCCGATCCGGCGTGCCATCTGCTCGATGAGCCCCGGGTCGAACGTGGCTCCCCACGAGAGTGGCACGGGGTAGGCCGTGGCACCGTACGCGGCGAAGCCGGCGAGGCACTCCTCGTGCACGAGCGCCTGGATGCCGAACCTGCTCGATGCCGCGATACGCTCCTGCAGCCGTGCGAGCGACTGCGCTCCGAGTGCGGCATCGACCGGTGCCGTGCCGAAGGGGCGGGTGATCTGGCCGAGGCCCCGGGGAAGCAGGGCGTCGAGGTCCACCGTGCCGGTCATCTCGTGCTGGTGCGGGGCGACGTCCGCGCCGTCGTCGGAGGCGCCGATCCAGATTCCGTAGAGCTGGGCGACCTTCTCCTCGAGGGTGAGCACGGCGATGAGCGCGCGCGCTCGCTCGTCGGCGGGCAGCGAGCGGTCGCGCCACGGCTCATCGGCGGCGATGGGGGAGGTGGTCGGCGGCTCGGTCGCCGCGGCGGGTCGGGTCGTGGTGTTCGTCATCCTGGCATCCGTGTTCGTGGTGTCGTTCGTGGCGTGGGTCGTTGCATCCGTCGTCGTCGGCTCGGTCATCCCTTGACCGCTCCCGTGAGGCCGCCGACGATGCGCCGCTCGAAGATGCTGAAGAACACGAGCGCGGGGATCATCGACAGCGACGTGAACGCGAGCACCTTGGCCGTGTCGACGGAATACTGGGACGCGAACGCCTGCACGCCGAGCGGCAGGGTGAACGCGGCCTCGTTGTTCAGGATGAACAGGGGGAGGATGTAGCTGTTCCAGCTCGAGATGAACGCGAGGATGCCGACCGTGATCACGCCCGGCAGTGCCAGCGGTACCACCATCCGCCAGAAGAAGCCGAGACGCGAGGCTCCGTCGATCGATGCCGCCTCCTCGATCTCGTCGGGGATGGCCCGCAGGAACGGCACGAGGATGATGATCGTCGTCGGCAGGGCGAACGCGATCTGCGGCAGGATGATGCCGCCGAGGGAGTTCATGAGGCCGAGGTTGCGCACCACGAGGTACAGCGGGGTGATCGCCACCGTCATCGGGAACATGAGTCCCGCCGCGAACATCGCGTAGAGCAGGCCGCGGGCCTTGAAGCGGTAGCGCGCGAGCACGTAGCTCGCCATGAGTCCGAGCGCGACGACGCCCACAGTGGTCACGACCGCGGCGACCGTGGAATTCAGCACCTCGCCCCAGAAGGTGCTGCTGACGAGCACGTCGGCGTAATTCGTGAACACCCAGGGCGACGGCAGTGCCGACGGGTCCGTCGTGATCTGCGAGTTCGTGCGGAAGCCGCCGATGATGATGTACGCGATCGGCGCGAGCATGAGCGAGATCACGACGATGCCGACGAAGTAGATGGCGGGGCTGCCCCAGGGCAGCTTGCCGGACTGGCGCGGCCGCGGAGGCCGGGGCAGGGCGATCGATGCGGTCATCGGTCCGTCCGTTCGGTGAGGGCGCCGGCGGTATCGCGGCGGAGAACGTAGCGCTGGTAGACGAGGGCGACGACGAGCGAGATGAGGAAGAGCACGACGGCGACGGCGTTGCCGTAGCCGTAGTTGCCCGCGTTGCGCCCGTTCGCCACCATGTAGGTCGCCATGGTCGAGGTGCCGGCCGTCGAGGCGACGTACTGGCCCCAGATGATGTAGACGAGGTCGAACAGCTGCAGCGAGCCGATGATCGACAGGAACGCCCAGATGCGCAGGGTCGGGCCGAGCAGCGGCAGCGTGATGCGGCGCTGGATCTGCCAGTAGGAGGCGCCGTCGATCTGCGCCGCCTCGGTGAGCTCCTGCGGGATGCCCTGGAGGCCCGCCAGGAAGAGGATGACGGCGAATCCGATGTACTTCCAGGTGATGATGCCGAGGAGGGTCCACATGGCGATGCCCGGGTCGGCGAGCCAGTCCTGGGTGAAGGCACCGAGTCCGATCTTCTCGAGGAGCCCGTTCAGGGCGCCCTCGCTCTGGAGCATGAGGCTCCAGCCCGTGCCGACGACGACTTCGGCGATCACGTACGGCGCGAAGATGAGCACGCGGATCACGGACTGCCCGCGCATCGGGCGGTTCAGGAGGAGGGCGAGGAGGAGCGCCGCCGGGCCCTGCAGCACGAGGGACATCACGACGATGATCGCGTTGTGCGCGACCGCCTCGTGGAACGTGGGGTCCTGGAAGATCGTGACGTAGTTCTGCAGGCCGACGAAGTCGGTCGGCGGCCCGAAGCCCTTCCACCGGAAGAAGCCGTAGTAGCCGGCCATGACGACCGGGAAGATGACGAAGGCCAGGAAGATGAGGAGCGCCGGGCCCACGAGCACGGCGATCTCGATGGTCTTGCGGAGGTCTCGGCGGGGGCGACGTCGGGCGCCGGGCGACGTCGCGACGACCCGGCCGGCGGCCGGAGACGGCGAGCCGCCTCCGGCCGCGACGTCGTCCGCGTCGACTCGTCCCGCGACGGGAGAGTTGGTGCGAACGCTCATGGTGAGTTCGGCCTCAGCCCTTCTTGATCGCGTCGTCGACCGCGTCGACGATGCCCTGGGCGGAGCCCTTGCCGGCGAGCAGGTCGACGACGCCGACGTTCAGCGCGTTGCCGACGTTCTGGCCGAGGAGCGTGTCGAGCCAGACCGAGACGTACGGGGCCTCGTTCACGGCGGCGAGCACCTCCTGCAGGGCGGGGTCGGTCACGACGCCCTGGGCGTCCTTGTTGGCGGGCAGGGTCACGAACGCGTTCGCGTAGCCCTCCTGGTACTCCTTCTGCGAGGCGAACTCGAGGAACTCGCCGCACTCCTTGGGAGCATCGACGTAGCAGGAGAAGCCGTCGACGCCGCCCATGAGCGCACCGGCTTCGCCGTCGCCGCCGTCGACCTCGGGGAAGGGGAACCAGCCGAGGTCGGGCAGGGGCTTCTCATCGGGCGTGAGCGAGGCGATCACTCCCGGGTCCCAGGCGCCCATGAGCTCCATCGCGGCCTTGTGGTTCGCGACGAGGCCGGCGGAGGAGCCGGCGCCCTGCTGGGCGGTCGTGGTCAGGAAGCCCTGGTTGAACGGCTCGATGCCCGCGAACTCCTCGAGGTCCTCACCGGCGCGGAGCCAGCATTCGTCGGAGAAGCTGGGGTCCTCGGTCAGGCCCGTGATGACGTCCTGGCCGCACTCGCGGAGGGCGAAGAAGTAGTACCAGTGAGCGGCGGGCCAGGCGTCCTTCGCGCCGAGCGCGATGGGATCGATGCCGGCGGCCTTCAACTTGTCGACGGCCTCGCCGAGCTCGTCGAACGTGGTCGGCGTCTCGGTGATGCCGGCCTGTGCGAACAGGTCCTTGCTGTAGTAGATGCCGCCCGGCAGCACCGAGGACGGCACGCCGTAGAGCTTGTCGTCGACCGTGAACGCCGAGAGCGCGCCCTCGCCGAGGGCGGTCTTCGTCTCGTCGGAGAGCGCGGCGCTGAGGTCCTGCGCCTGACCGGCCTCGACGACTGCCGCGAGCTTGCCGCCGCCGCGCGCCATGAAGATGTCGGGTGCGTCGCCGGAGTTGAGGGCGGTCTGGAGCTTGCCGTCCATGTCCTCGTTCTGGATCGCCTGGATGTCGATCGTGACGCCCGGGTTCTCCTCCTCGAAGGCGGCTGCGGTCGCCTCCCAGTAGGCCTTGCCGTCACCGGTGGTGGAGTTGTGCCAGAACGTCAGGGACACGTCCCCGTCGCCCGATTCCTCGCCGCCGGCGCTGCACCCCGCCAGCGCCCCCACGGCAAGTGCCGCGGCGGCGCCGATGGCGGTGAACCTGCCGATGCCTCGTGTGTTCATCGTTGAACCTCTCGAAAGTTTCGGCCTCAACGCCGAAAGTGATCTGGACACCGGAACTCTAGCCCGGAGCGGATTTGCCGTCAAGCGCAACAAATTATGCGCGTCGACCGTCGGCCCGCGGCTCCGAGAACATAGAGTGGGCGAGTGGCAGACCGAACCGGCACGTTCGACGGCGTGCATCGTCGAAACCTCTCGAAACTTCTCGTGCTGGCGCATCTCGAAGGACCGCTCTCGCGTGCCCGGCTCACGGCGGAGACCGGCCTGAACCGCTCCACGGTCGCCTCGCTCGCCTCCGAGCTCGCCGACCTCGGTCTCGTCGAGGAGCGGGCGCCCGACCCGACGAACCGGGTGGGGCGGCCGTCGCCGGTCGTCGCGGCGCACCCCTCGGTGCAGGCGATCGTGGTCAACCCCGAGGTCGACGCCGTGACCATCGCCGCGGTCGGACTGAACGCGCGGATCGTGGTGCGCGAGCGCCTCGAGGTCGACCACCTCGTGACACCCGCAGAGACGGCGGACCTCGTTGCCGGCGTCCTGGCCCGATGGCGGACGACCGAGTTGCGCGACGCCCGCATCGTCGGGGTCGGCCTCGCCGTGCCCGGCCAGGTGCGTTCCGACGACGGACTCG
The DNA here is from genome assembly GCF_001427265.1 of Agromyces sp. Root1464. Lineage (NCBI taxonomy): Bacteria > Bacillati > Actinomycetota > Actinomycetes > Micrococcales > Microbacteriaceae > Agromyces > Agromyces sp. Root1464. The sequence goes on along the minus strand of NZ_LMFU01000002.1, from coordinate 1,235,895 downwards.
TGCGCTGGGCGCCGCACCTCGAGTGGACGGATGCCCCGGTGCGGGAGCTCGTCGAGTCGGCCACGGGCCTGCCCGCCGGCGTCGCGAACGATGCGAGCCTCGGTGCTCGGGCCGAACACCTCTTCGGCGCCGGGCGGGGAGTCGACGACCTCGTCTACCTCAACGGCGGTGCGAGCGGCATCGGCGGCGGGCTGGTGGTCGGAGGTCGTCTCGTCAGCGGCACGCGGGGGTACGCCGGAGAGTTCGGCCAGAACCGTCCGGGCATCGCGAGGCAGGACGATCGCCGCGTGCCCGACGGCGTGCTGGAGGACGAGGTGAGTCGTGCCCGCCTGCTGCAGGTCGTCGGACTCACGCACGCCGACGAGCCGACGCTCGCCGCCGCGATCGCGGCGTCCGGCGGTCTCGCCGTCGCCGAAGAGCTCGCCAGGCAGCAGCGCATCCTCGCGACCGCGCTCGGCAACGCCGTCAACGTGCTGAACCCGTCGCTCATCGTGCTCGGGGGGTTCCTCGCCACGCTCGCTACGCACGATGCAGCGGCGCTCGAGGCGGCGGTCGCGGCGCAATGCCTGCCGGTGGCGAGCGAGGGACTCGACATCAGGGTCGCCGAGCTCGGCGAGAACCGGTTGCTCATCGGCGCCGCTGAACTCGCCTTCGCGCGGCTCCTGGCGGATCCGCTCGCGGACTGAGGCTCGGCGCGCGCCGGACGCCTCGGAAGGGCCCGCCCAGCCGGTCCCGCGATCCGTACATGAAACCGAATGCGACTCGGAGTTGCCTCGGGGCAACCGACCTGGGCTACAATCGAACCCTGTCGAATCGATTCGAGCCGCGCGAAGGCCGAATCCCACCCGGCGGTGTCCCACGGAACGCCGCCGCCCAGTCTCCCGGCGCCCGAGGGCGTGCGCCGCCGCATCCGAGCACGCCTGGAACGCACATGTCCTCAACCAGCTCCATCCCGATCATCCGCCCCGACGACACCAGGTCGACCCCCGTCGTCGGCGTGCACCCGGGCGACCGGCTGACCAGTCGGCAACGACTCGTCTACGTGCTCGTGCTCGGCGCGCTCACCGCCCTCGGCCCGTTCACGATCGACCTGTACCTGCCGGCCTTCCCGGTGCTGCAGGACGAGCTCGGCGTCTCGGCGTCGGCCGTGCAGCTGACGCTCACGGGCACCATGATCGGGTTCGGCCTCGGCCAGCTCATCGTCGGACCGTGGAGCGACAAGGTCGGACGGCGCCTCCCGCTCATCCTCGCGACGGCGCTGCACATCGCGGCATCCCTCGCGGCCGCCTTCGCTCCCGACATCGTCTGGCTCTCGGTCTTCCGCCTGCTGCAGGGCTTCGGCGCCGCGGCCGGCGGCGTCGTCGCGATGGCGATGGTGCGCGACCTCTTCGGCGGCAAGCCCCTCGTGCGCATGCTGTCGCGTCTCGCGCTCGTGAACGGGCTCGCTCCCGTGCTCGCCCCGGTCATCGGCTCCCAGCTCCTCCAGGTCATGGACTGGCGCGGCATCTTCGTCGTGCTCGCGGTGTACGGTGCGGTCGTCGTCGTGGCAGTCGCGTTCTTCATCGTCGAGACCCTGCCGCCGTCGCGCCGCGGGATCTCGGGCCACTCGACCCTGCGCGATCGCTACGCCGCGCTCTTCCGCGATCGCGTCTACCTCGGCGCTGCCATCATCGGCGGCATGACGTTCACCGGCCTGTTCGGGTACCTCTCGACCTCGTCGTTCCTCTTCCAGGAGGTCTACTCCTTCAACGCGCAGGAGTACGGGTTGCTCTTCGCCGTGAACTCGGTCGGCGTCATCGTCGGCGTGCAGGTCAGCTCGCGACTCATGCGCGGCTCCGTGCAGCCGCAGTGGATCCTCGCGGGCACGACGGTCGTGCACCTCGCGATGGCCGCGACGATCATGGCGCTCGACGCCTCCGGCGCCGGATTCTGGGGCACCGCGGTCCCGCTCTGGTTCTACATCCTCGCGTGCGGCTTCGCGTTCCCCGCGGTGCAGGTGCTCGCGCTTGCCCACCACGGCGCCGAGGCCGGCACGGCGGCGTCACTGCTCGGGGCGCTGAACTTCGGCCTCGCCGGTGCCATTTCGCCGCTCATCGGCCTCATGGGCGTCGGCAGCGCCGTGCCCATGGCGTTCGTGATGCTGCTCGCGGGCGTCGTGGCGATCGCGGCCCTGTGGCTGCTCGTGCGTCCGAAGACGGTGCCGCCGCTGAGCGACTGACGGCGCGCGGCATCCGTCGGCGAAATCGGCGGCGACCTCACGCGGATGCCGCGGGCCCGACGGTAGCGTGGGGGAATGAGCCTCGAGCCGGTGGAGACGTCAGCGACCCCGGCGAGGGCCTCTCGTCTCCTCCCGATCATCGCCGGAGTGTCGGCGCTCCTCCTCTCGGGCCTCATCGGCATGCTGGTCATGTCATCGTCTGGCGACAACCGATTCGCGATCGATGAGGCGTGGGCCGAGTTCATGGTGAGCGTCCGCACGCCGTTCGGTGAGTGGTTCTCCTACGTCATGAACGCGGTGGGCGGCGGCGTCATCGGCGTGTTCATCGTGCCGGTCGGAGCGGCGATCGTGCTGCTCATCGTCCGGAGGCCGTGGGGTGCGCTCTACTTCATCGTCGCGTCGGCGGCGAGCGCAGGCGTCGTGCAGGTGCTGAAGCACCTCTTCGGCCGGGTGCGACCTGAGGACATGATCGTCGTCTCCGATTTCGGCTCCTTCCCATCGGGCCACGTCGCCAACGCGGCGACGATCGCGGTCGTCATCGGCGTAATCGTGCCACGTGCCTGGGTCTGGGTGGTCGGCGCGGTCTACACCGCGCTGATGGCGTTCAGTCGCACCTACCTCGGTGCGCACTGGCTGACGGACACACTCGGCGGGGCACTCGCCGGGGCGGGAGTGGCGCTCCTCCTCTGGGCAGCGCTCGCCGGTCCGCTCGAGCGCGAACGAGTGGCCTGGGGCGAGCGGCGTCGCGCACTCGCGGCCTGAGCACCCGAGCGCGACCGCATGGCCTGCGGCGGTCAGGCGTGCGGTGCGATCACCGGCGCCGATTCGCGCTCGACGATGCGGAACTCGGCGAGCTGCAGCTCGGGCGCCGGTTCGGGTGATGCCTCCGTCGCGGCGATGCGCGCGAGGAGGGTCTCGACGGCAGTGCGCGGGGTGCGCCGCCCGCGCGAGGCGGTGCACCCGGTGCGGGCGGGTGGCACGGGCAGGGGATACGCTCGCACTCTGACGATGAGGGGAACCGCGTGACCGCGACATCCGCAGGCACCAACTGGGCCGGCAACCTGAGCTACCGCGCGTCGCGCGTCGTGCGACCGACCTCGATCGACGAGCTTCGCGAGGTGCTCGCAGGCGATGGGCCGTTCCGCGTGCTCGGCTCGCGGCACAGCTTCAACGACATCGCCGACACCGAGGGCACGCTCATCGAGACGGCTGGGCTGCCGGTGACGATCGACGCCTCGAGCGCACCGGGCGCTGTGCGCATCACCGGGAGCCCCCGCTACGGCGAGCTCGCCTCGGCGCTGCACGCTCGCGGACTCGCGCTCGGCAACCTCGCCTCGCTGCCGCACATCTCGGTGGCCGGCGCCGTCGCGACCGGCACGCACGGCTCGGGCGACCGCATCGGCTCGCTCGCGAGCGCCGTGCGCGCCATCGCGTTCATCACGGCGACCGGCGAGTCACGCACCCTCGAACGCGGCGACGCCGACTTCGCGGGCACCGTCGTGAACCTCGGCGCCCTCGGCGTCGTCACCGCGCTCGAGCTCGACGTCGAGCCGACGTACGACGTCGCGCAGACCGTCTACGAGCGTCCCGCGTGGAGCGCCGTGCTCGCCGAGTACGACGCCGTCACCGCGCTCGGTTCGAGCGTCAGCATCTTCACGACGTGGGCGAACACCTACCGCGCCGACCAGCTGTGGGTCAAGCGGCGGCTGCCGGTCGAGACGGATGCCGCGGCATCCGCTGCACTCATCGCCCGGCTCGGTGCGACGGAGGCGACGGCGCCGCGCCACCCGTTGCCCACCATGGCCGCCGATGCCTGCACGGCGCAGCTCGGCGAGCCAGGGCCGTGGCACGAGCGCCTGCCCCACTTCCGGCTCGATTTCACGCCCTCGGCCGGAGAGGAGCTGCAGTCGGAGTACCTGGTGCCCCGCTCCGACGCCGTCGCCGCACTCGAGGCGATGCGCGGTCTCGCCGCGCAGATCGCCCCGCTGCTGCAGGTGTGCGAAGTGAGATCGGTGCGCGGCGACGACCTGTGGCTGAGCCCGGCCCACGGCACCGACGTCGTGGGAATCCACTTCACATGGAAGCGGGAGCAGGCCGCCGTCGAGTCGCTGCTCCCGACGATCGAAGCGGCGCTGCCCGCAACGGCCAGGCCGCACTGGGGCAAGGTCTTCACCCTCGACTCCGATGAGGTGCGACGGCGCTACCCGCGCTGGGCGGACTTCGCTGCACTTCGGGAGCGGTTCGACCCCGAGGGACGATTCCGCAATGCGTACACGGCGCGGCTCGGGCTCTGAGGCGAGGCGACGCAGCCGCTGACGTCGGTGCGTCGCTCCTTCGTCAGCTGCCGGCCGGCGGCACCGTCTTGCGCATCACGGTCTTGCTCTTCCCGATGTGACGCTCGAACGCGAACCCCGCCTGCTCGAACATGGCCCTCGTGCCGTTGTGCAGGAACGAGGACGACGTCTTCTTGCCGGGGACGAGCTCGTTGGGGAACGAGACCACCTCGCCCCCGCCGGCCTGCGCGATCAGCTCGAGTGCGCCGTCCAGCGCCTCTCGTGCCACTCCGGAACGCCGGTGATCGCGGTCGACGAAGAAGCACGTGATGCGCCACGGCGCCGGGCTGGCCTCGCCCGCGTCGTACTGCTTGCGGTGGTAGATGTTCGGCAGTTCGACCGGGCTGCCGTACTCGCACCACGCGATCGCGTCGTCGCCGTCGAACACGAGCGCGGCATGCGCGACGCCCTCCGCAACGAGGCGCTGCTTGAACGTCGGCCGGTCGTGCTCGTCTTTGACGGTGCGCTCCGTGTCGTCGTGGAAGTACGAGCAGTAGCACCCGCCCCAGACCCCGTTGTGCTTCTGAGCGAGCGCGAGCCACGCCGGAAAGGTCTCGGGCGTGAGCGGTTCGATCCGGTGCGTCGTGACGCGATCCATGCGGTCATCCTGCCAGCATCGCCGAGCGATGTCACGGGTCTCATCGCCGGCCCGAAGATGCTCGGTGCGCCGCGGCCGCCAGCTGATGAGTCACCTCGCTGGATGGTCGCCCCCGGCGAGTTGATCGAGCGCGTGTTCGAGCACCTCGCCGAGCAGCTCGAGGCCGTCGCGGACCCCGCCCGCAGAGCCGGGGAGGTTCACGATGAGCGTCGACCCAGAGACACCCGCCAGCCCGCGCGAGAGCAGGGCGGTCGGGGTCGTCGCCGCACCGCGACGACGCAGTTCTTCCATGAAGCCCGGCAGCTCGCGATCGAGGAGCGGAGCCGTGGCCTCGGGTGTGCCGTCGCTCGGGGAGACCCCGGTGCCGCCCGTCGTGACGACGACCGACGGGTGGCCGGCCAGTGCCCGCTGCAGCGCGTCGGCGACGGGCAGGCCGTCGGCGACCACCTCGGGCCCGACGACGTCGAAGCCGCGCTCGGCCAGCCATCCGGTGATGACCGGGCCGGTTCCGTCGACCGCGACGCCAGCCGCGGCTCGCGTCGAGGCGACGATGACGACGGCGGTGCGCGGCATCCGCTCGGTCGCGGTCATTCGCGCGACCAGTCGCCGCTCTTGCCGCCCGCCTTCGCGAGCACCATCACATCGGTGATGACGGCGCGATTGTCGACGGCCTTGATCATGTCGTAGAGGGTGAGTGCCGAGACGGACGCCGCGGTGAGCGCCTCCATCTCGACGCCGGTGACGCCCTTCGTGGTGACCGTTGCGACGATGCGCACGCGGTCGCCCTCTGGCGTGATGTCGACGTCGAGCTTCGTGAGCGGCAGCGGGTGGCAGAGGGGGATGAGCGTCGAGGTCTGCTTCGCCGCCATGATGCCGGCGATGCGCGCCGTGCCGATCGCCTCGCCCTTCGGCAGGCTGCCGTCGGCGATGGCGTCGACCACCTCGGTCCGCGTGACGAGCACGGCCTGTGCGCTCGCCGTGCGCCGGGTGACCGCCTTGTCGGTGACGTCGACCATGTGCGCGGACCCGTCGCCGCGCAAGTGGGTCAGTCGTGGTTCAGTCATCGATCCTCCAGACGTCGACGTGGGCTCCGGCCGGCAGGTCGCCGACTCCCACGGGCAGGTGCACGAGCACGGTGGCGTTCGCGTAGGCGTGGAGCAGGTGCGAACTCGGCGCCCCGACCTCGACGTCGCCGTCGCCGTCGAGCACGCCGCGACGCACCTGGTGCTTGTCGAGGGGCGACGTCACGTCGTGCGCGAGCCGCAAACGCGCCCGCGCTCGGTCGGGAGCGAGCCCGGCGAGCTCCCGCAGCACCGGACGCAGGAACAACTCGAACGAGACGAGTGCGCTGACCGGGTTGCCGGGGAAGGACACCACGGGAATCTCGATGGGAGCTCCACCACCGTCGGGGTCGATCGCCGCGATGCCGAGGCCCTGCGGCCCGCCCGGCTGGATCGCGACCTTGACGAACTCGACGCCGAGCGGCGCGAGCGCCTCGCGCACCACCTCGAACGCGCCGGCGCTGACACCGCCCGTGGTCACCACGAAGTCGGCTGGGCCGGCTGCTCCGGACGGGGCCACCCGAACGGATGCCGCGACCGCGGCCCGCACGGACGCAGCGTCGTCGGGCGCGAGCGCTTCGGAGACCTCCACGCCGCACTCGCGCAGGGCGGCGCCGATCATCGCGGTGTTCGCGTCATGGATCTGGCCGGGGCGGAGCGGCTGCCCCGGAGGTCGCAGTTCGTGTCCGGTCGAGAGGAGGAGCACGCGGAGGGGTCGCCGCACGAGCACGTCGGTGACGCCGGCGGCGGCGAGCGAACCGAGCTGCGCGGGGCCCAGCCGGGTGCCGGCGGAGAGTAGCAGGGAGCCCGCGCCGATGTCGCTGCCGGCACGGCGGATGAACGTGCCCGGTTCGACGGCGGAGGTGAAGCCGACGACGGAGCCGGTGGGGGAGTCGTGGCGACCCGAGCCGAGGCCGAGGAAGGCCGGCGGGTCGACGGCCTCGATCGGCACGACGGCATCGGCGCCCTGCGGGATCGCCGCTCCGGTCATCACGGGAGAGGCGGTGCCCGGTTCCAGCGCGACGGGAGCATCACCGGCGGCGCTCGTGCGGCCGACGTCGAGGCGCACCGGCGCGCCCGGTCGGGCGCTCGCGAGTTCGGCGGAACGGACGGCGTAGCCGTCCATCTGGGAGTTGTCGAAGCCCGGCAGGTCGACGGGGGAGCGCACGTCCTCGGCGAGGACCCGTCCGCGGGCGGAACCGGCCGAGAGTTCGAGCCGCTCGGAGCCGGTCGCACCGAGACGGGACGCGAGCGGATCGAGCAGTGCGTGCACCGCACGTTGGTGTTCGACGTAGCTGCGCATGCGGACCTCGGCTCTCTGCGGTCGGTTCTGCGGTCTCTCGAGTTTCGAGGAGCACCGGCGTGTGGTCGGGTGCTCAGCCGCCGGCGAATGGCGGGAGGATGTCGACGGCTTCGCCGATGGGTGTCGCCGGATCGCGCTGCACGGTGCCGTCGACGAGGAAGGAACCGCTCTGGAGGACCCGCTGCATGTCGGCACCGTATCGTGCCGCCAGCTCGTCGCGGAGGGTGCCGACCGTGGCGTCGCCGTCGACCTCGAGGCGCTCCTCTTCGACGCCTGCCGCCTCGGCGGCCGCAGCGAAGTACCGCACCGTCACCATCGTCATGTGCACGATGCTACCCGAGCGCGGAACCGCGAATCCGTCACGCGGAAACCTCGCGCGTAGACTTGCGGGCATGACCGAGCCGCTCGTCGAACCCGGGCCAGCGCTGCCTCCGGCGCGACTCGCGCGCTTCAGTCGGCAGCTCATGCTCCCGGGCTTCGGCGAGCTCGCCCAACGGCGGCTGCAGGCGGCCCGGGTACTCGTGGTCGGCGCAGGCGGCCTCGGCAGTGCGGTCGTGCCCGCGCTCGCCGGATCGGGCGTCGGCACGATCGGCATCGCGGACTTCGACACGGTCGAACTCAGCAACCTGCCGCGCCAGCTCAGCCACGGCGTGGCCGACCTCGGCCGCAGCAAGGTCGACTCGCTCGCCGAGACGGTCGCCGCGAGCGACCCCGAGTGCCGCGTCGTGCGCCATCACGAGCGTCTGACCTCGGCGAACCTGCCCGGCATCCTCGACGAGTACGACCTCGTGGTCGACGGCAGCGACAACTTCCCGACCCGCTACCTGACGAACGATGCCGCGCATCTTGCGGGAAAGCCGCTCGTCTGGGGAGCGATCCTGCGGTACCACGGTCAGGTCGGGATCGCCTGGCGCGGCCATGGCCCGGGGTACCGCGACCTGTTCCCGGTGCCGCCCGCTCCGGGGGAGGTGCCGTCGTGCGAGCTCGGTGGCGTGCTGCCGAGCCTGTGCCTCGTCATCGGCGCGCTCATGGCGACCGAGGTCGTGAAGCTCGTCACCGGTGTCGGTCGACCGCTCCTCGGACGTGTCGTGAGCTATGACGCGCTCTCGGCTCGCACGCGCGAGATCCCGTACTCGGTCATCGCCGACGCCGACGAGATCACCTCGCTCATCGACTACGAACTGTTCTGCGGGGTCGATGGCGCGAGCGCCGCGGATGCCGCCGCCGACGGCACCCTCGCGGTCGCGCCGATCTCGGCGGCCGAGGTGCTGCAGCGCATCCGTGCGGACCAGCCGCTCAGGCTCGTCGACGTGCGCGAGCCGTCCGAAGCGGCGCTGCGACGCATTGACGGCAGCACCCTGCTGCCGTTGGCCGAATTGCTGGGCGGCGCCGAACCGCCACCGGGCGACGGCCCGATCGTCGTGTACTGCGAGGTCGGCATCAGGTCGCAGCGCGCCGCGCGTGAGCTGCGGCGGCGCGGTCACGCCGAGGTGAGCTCGCTCGACGGCGGTATCGAACGCTTCGCCGCCGTGGCCGACGACCTCATCGCGCGCTGAGCGGCTGACCTCGGAGGCGGAGGGTTAGGATCACGGGGTGATCGAACCGTACGCCGTCGTCTCCGACCGACCGCTCGACGAGGCCGCCGTCCGGCGAGCCGTCGAGTCAGATGCCAGCGGCGCCGTGGTCATGTTCTGCGGCGTCGTGCGAGACCACGACGGCGGGCGGGGTGTGCGGTCGCTCGACTACCGGGCGCACCCCGAGGCCGAGCGGTTCCTCGCCGACTGCGTGCGCCGCATCGCCGAGGAGACGGGCTTCGCCGTCGCCGCGGCGCATCGCGTCGGCGACCTCGCGATCGGCGACGTCGCGCTCTTCGCGGCTGCCGGCGCCGGTCATCGAGCGCAGGCATTCGACGCGTGCGAACGGCTCGTCGAGCTCATCAAGCAGGAGGTGCCGATCTGGAAGCGCCAGCACTTCGACGACGGCGTCTCGGAGTGGGTCGGCCTCTGACGACGGGCGCTCAGCCGCCGATGTAGCTCATCTCGATCTTGCTGCGTTCCGCACGCAGTTCGGGGGTGAGGGTCGCGCGGATCTCGGAGTACCGGTCGTCGCGAGCGCCCCAGATCGACGCCATCGCCGCGGCGAGCCCGTCGTCGTCCACACCGCTGCGCAGCAGCGCGCGCAGGTCATGGCCCTCGCTCGCGAAGAGGCACGTGAACAGCTTGCCCTCGGTCGAGATGCGGGCCCGGTTGCAGGTGCCGCAGAAGGCGTTCGTCACGCTCGAGATCACGCCGATCTCGCCGCCGCCGTCGAGGTAGCGCCAGCGCGCCGCCGTCTCGCCCGGTGCCGCTGCAGCGACGGGCTCCAGCGGGAGTTCGGCGCCGATGCGCTGCACGATCTCGGCCGACGAGACGACCTCGTCGAGCTGCCAGCCGTTGGACGTGCCGACATCCATGTACTCGATGAAGCGGAGCGAGAACGGCGAACCGTGGAATCGCCTGGCCATCGGCAGGATCTCGTGGTCGTTGAGCCCGCGCTTGACGACCATGTTGATCTTGATGGGGCCGAGGCCGGCGGCGTGCGCGGCGTCGATGCCGTCGAGCACGCGCGAGACCGGAAACCGCACGTCGTTCATCGACTGGAACAGCTCGTCGTCGAGCGAGTCGAGCGAGACGGTGACGCGGGTGAGCCCGGCGGCCTTCAGCGCGTCAGCCTTGACCGCGAGCGCCGAACCGTTGGTCGTGAGCGCGATCTCGAGCGGGCGGCCGTCGGGGGTGCGCAATGCGGCCAGCTGTTCGACGAGGCCCTCGAGGCCACGGCGCAGCAGTGGCTCGCCGCCCGTCAGTCGCAACTTCTCGACGCCGTGCGCCGCCGCGATGCGCGAGATGCGGGTGATCTCCTCGAAGCTCAGCAGCTCGTCGCGGTCGAGGAACGCGTAGTCGCGACCGAACACCGCCTTGGGCATGCAGTAGACGCACCGGAAGTTGCATCGGTCGGTGATCGAGATGCGCAGATCTCGCATCGGGCGATCGAGCCGGTCAGTGATCGAGCCCTGCGAGCTGCCCGTCGAGGGCAGCCGGCGCACGCCGATCGTCGCGCCCGCCGTCGCGACGCGGGGCGCCGAGACGGGAACGGCCGTGTCCGTCATCGAGTCACCCCCTGTTCGTGGAAGCCACCGTAACACCGGCTCAGGCGTGCTCGCGCACCGAGATCTCCGCCGCCGCGACGATGAACGCGAGTCGCGCACCCGGACGGAGCTCGAGGGCGACTGCCGCAGCGCCGGGCAGGTCGACCGCGAGTCCGGGATGTTCCTCGGTCGTCAACCGCACCCCTCCGGGGGCGGGCTGCAGCAGCGAGACGGTGCCGATCCAGCGGTTCGCCACTGGGCTGTCGGATGCCGCGGCGCCAGCTTCACCGAGCGGCGAGACGTGCACGGCCGCCGGGCTGAACACGGCCGAGGCGGGTGCGCCCGCCGCGGCGGAGCCGGCCGGATCGCCCCCGTCACCGAGGTGCTCGGCCGGCACGAGTCGCAGGAGCGAACCGTCGGCGCCCGAGACGGCGACGCCGCCGGATCCGGTCGCGACGCCGGTCGCGAGGTTCACGCCCGCGAGTGCCGCGACGAACGGGGTCGCGGGGTGACCGAGCACCTCGGCCACCGGACCGAGCTGCGCGATCCGTCCGTCGTGCAGGATTGCCGCGCGCTGCGCGAGCACGATCGCGTCGAGCGGGTCGTGCGTCACGAGGATCGTCGGGGTCGCCGTCTGGGCGCACAGCTCGCCGATGAGGCGTCGCATGGTCGCGGCGGTGGGCACGTCGAGTGCCGCGAACGGTTCGTCGAGCAGCAGCAGCTCGGGCCGGGCGGCGAGGGTCCGGGCGATCGCCACCCGCTGCTGCTGCCCGCCCGAGAGCTCGGCGGGGCGCCGACGCGAGAGCTCGGCGGCGCCGACGCGCTCGAGCCAGGTCATCGCGTCGAGCCGCGCCGCCGATCGGCCGCGCCCCTGTGCTCGTGGCCCGAAGGCGACGTTCTCGAGCACGTCGAGGTGGCGGAACAGCAGCGGTTCCTGACCGAGCAGCCCGACCCTGCGTTCGGCCACCGGGAGGTCGATCGCCGCCCCTGCGCCGCCGTCGCGCCGTGCCAGTTCGCGATCGCCGAGCCGCACGAGACCCTCGGCGGGCGCCAGGTGACCTGCGATCGTCGCGAGCAGCGTCGACTTGCCCGAGCCGTTCGGCCCGAGCACGGCGAGCAGCTCGCCGCGCTCGACCCGCAGGGAGGCCTCGACCCGGAAGGCGCCGCGCTCGCTCGCGAACTCCGCGACGAGGGCCCCGGATGCCTCGACACCCGTCATCGCGGCGCGTCCTCTCGCCAGCCGCGCATCACGAGCAGCACCGCGATCGCCACGGCGACGAGCATGAGCGAGAGCGCGATCGCCGTGTCCTCGCTGACCCCGGCGCCGTTGAACGCCGTGTAGATCGCCAGCGGCATCGTGCGCGTCACCCCGGCGGTGTTGCCCGCGAACAACGCCGTCGCACCGAACTCGCCGAGCGCCCGGGCGAAGCAGAGCACGGTTCCGGCGAGCACCCCAGGCCCGACGAGCGGCAGGGTGAGGCGCCGGAACACGGTCAACGGGCTCGCACCGAGCCCTGCGCCGACGGCTTCGAAACGGGTGCCGACCGCACGCAGCGACCCCTCGACCGAGATCACGAGGAACGGCAGCGCCACGAACACCTGTGCGATCACGACCGCCGCCGTCGTGAACGGCAGCCGCACGCCGAGCAGGGCGAGGCTCTCCCCGAAGAGGCCGGTTCGTCCGAGCAGGGCGAGCAGCGCGATGCCGCCGACGAGCGGCGGCAACACGAGCGGCAGGGTGACGAGGGCTCGAAGCACCGCCGCCGTTCGTCGGCCGGCGCGGGCGATGACGAGCGCGAGCGGAATGCCGAGGAGCAGGCAGCAGACAGTGGCGACGCCGGCGGTCGCGAGCGACAGCGAGAGCGCCTGGACCGCGGCGGGCGAGGTGACGGCCTCCGGGACGGCGCTCCAGTCGAGCCGCAGGAGGAGCGCGACCATCGGCAGCGCGAGCACGGCGATGCCGATGGCAGCGGGCACGACGAGCAGACCCGGGACCGGGCTCACCCGGCGACCGCCTCCCGTCCCGCGTCGCGTCGCCGCGACCGGAGTCGCCTCGGTCACGGTGCGCCGAAGCCGAAGGACTCGAGTATCGCCGCGCCGTCGGGGGAGGTGACGAACTCGGCGAAGGCCGCGGCCGCTTCGGGGTTCGGTGCGCCGGCGAGCGCGGCGATCGGGTACCGGTTCACCGCGGCATCCGCACCGTCGATCGCAACGCCTTCGACCTCGTCGCCGGCTGCGGCGATGTCGGTGACGTACACGAGCCCGGCGTCGGCCTCGCCGGCGCGCACCTTCGTGAGCACCGCGGTCACGTTCTGCTCCTCGCTCGCCGGGGTCACCTGCACGCCGGCCTCCTCGAACAGCGTCGTCGCCGCGGCACCGCAGGGGACCGCGGGCGCGCACACGATGACGAGCGGGGCCGGGGCCGCGTCATCTGCCAGGTCGTCGAGTCCCTCGATGCCGAGCGGGTTGCCCGGGGCCACCGCGATCTCGAGCGCGTTGGTCGCGAAGACCTCCGGCTCGCCGTCGACGAGGCCTTCCTCCGCGACCCGGTCGAGGTTCTTCTCGTCGGCCGATGCGAACACGTCGGCGCGTGCGCCCTCGATCAACTGGGTCGCGAGCACGGACGAACCGTCGTAGGTGATCGGTAGCACGTCGAGTGAGGGATGCAGGTGCTCGAAGCGCGCGGCCAGTTCGTCGAATGCGTTGCCGAGCGATGCCGCGGCGAAGACGGTGAGTTCGCCGTCGAGCGGGGAGACGGCGTCGCTCGATCCGCTCGCAGGCGCGGGGGTGGCCGACGCGGCATCCGTCGCCCCTCTCTCCGAGGTGCAAGCCGTCAGGACGACGGCGAGCGAGATGGCACCGAGCGCGAGGGCGGCAGCGGTGCACGCACGGTTCACGAGTGCTCCTGCTCGGTCTCGACGACGACCATCGTCGCCTTCACGATCGCGACACCGCGCGAGCCGACCTCGAGTCGGAGTTCGCGTGCCGCCTCGGACGACATGAGCGAGACGACCCGGTGCGGGCCGCACTGCAGCTCGACCTGGGCCATGAGGCCGTCGAGCTCGACACGGGTGACGAGTCCGACGAATCGATTGCGCGCGCTTCGGCGCACGGTCGACCGGTCGTCACCCGCAGCCGCGATCGCCTGGGCGCGCGCGGCGAGCTCGACGCCGGGCACCACCTGACGGCCGGCAGCGTCCCTTGAGACGCTCAGCACGCCGTCGCCGACCCACCTGCGCACGGTGTCGTCGCTCACGCCGACGAGCTCGGCGGCTTCACTGATCCGATATTGCGTCATGAACTGCACAATACTTCCGCATCTGCGGAGTGGCAACCGCGGTTTCCACAAATCGGAATCTCAATTCCAAAAACCTGTGGACGGTCGACCCAGTGGCTGCTACCTTCGAACTCGGCCGACGCAGCAACCCTGCCCATCGCTCGGCCGCCCATGAGTCGGATCAACGGAGATCCACCCGGTACCCCGGGGAAGTCCACCGCGCCGGCGATGAACAAGCAAGGAAGCCCTCTCATGGATTCGCTCGGACTCTCAACCGTCACGGCTACCGACGGCAAGCCCGCCACCGCCCAGCCCGCCGCCTCACCTTCCACCCCCGCGCCCACCCCGGCCGACTACCTCGCCCGCGCCGTCGCCATCGCGACCGAGAACGTGCGCAACGCGGGCGGCCCGTTCGGAGCCATCGTCGTCACCGCCGACGGCCGCGTGTTCGAGGGGGTGAACCGCGTCACCGCGAACCTCGACCCGACCGCCCACGCAGAGGTCTCGGCGATCCGTGCAGCCTGCCAAGGCACCGGCAGCTTCGATCTCTCGGGCGCCACGCTCTACTCGAGCTGCGAGCCGTGCCCCATGTGCCTCGCCTCCTCTCTCTGGGCGCGCATCGACAGCGTGCACTTCGCAGCGACCCGTGACGACGCGGCCGACGCCGGCTTCGACGACGCCGTCTTCTACCGCTACTTCGAGGGAGATGCCCCCGACCGGGAGATCATGCCGGTCTCCGACATCGAACTGCCCGCCGCGGTACGCGTGGCCCCGTTCACCGAGTGGCGCCGCACCGCCACCCGTACCGAGTACTGAGTGGAAGCGCACATGTCACAGGACACCAGCACCCGCGGCGCAGACCACGCGGACGAATCGAAGAACTCCCTGCCAGCCGACACCTTCGCGGTCGCGAGCATCCCGAACCCCCTGCCCACCGGCGCGACGACGACCGTCGACGCCGAGCCCAAGAACGCCTTCGACCGGTTCTTCGAGATCACCGGCCGCGGATCCACCGTCGGCCGTGAGATCCGCGGCGGCATCGTGACCTTCTTCACGATGGCGTACATCGTGATCCTCAACCCGCTGATCCTCGGCAACGTGCCCGACGTCGACGGCAACGTGCTCGACCCGGCACAGGTGGGTGCGGCCACCGGCCTCACCGCAGGCGTCATGACGATCCTGTTCGGTCTCTTCGCACGACTCCCGTTCGCCCTCGCGGCGGGCCTCGGCATCAACTCCTTCCTGGCGGTCTCGGTCGTCGGGCAGGTGACGTGGCCCGAGGCGATGGGCCTCGTCGTCATCAACGGCGTCATCATCGTGCTGCTGGGTGCCACCGGTGCCCGCACCGCGATCTTCAAGGCCGTGCCCCAGGCGCTGAAGGCCGCGATCACGGTCGGCATCGGCCTGTTCATCGCATTCATCGGCTTCGTCGACTCGGGCTTCGTGAACCGCACGCCGGGCGGCCCGCCCGTGCAGCTCGGCGACTCGGGCTCGATCACGTCGATCCCGACCCTCGTGTTCCTCATCACCCTCGTGCTGATCGGCATCCTCGTCGCGCGTCGTGTGCCCGGAGGCATCCTGATCGGCATCGTGACCGGCACGATCATCGCGATCATCGCGCAGGCGATCCTCGTGCTCGGCCCGAGCTTCGAAGACCCGAGCGGGTGGCACATGACGATCCCGCAGCTCCCGACCTCGCTCGTGACGATCCCCGACTTCGGCCTGGTCGGTCAGTTCGACCTGTTCGGCGCCTTCGGTCGCATCGGCATGCTGTCGGCGACGATGCTCGTCTTCACCCTCGTGTTCTCGAACTTCTTCGATGCGATGGGCACGATGACGGGTCTCGCGAAGAACGCCGGTCTCGCGCACAAGGACGGGACCTTCCCGCGCCTGCGCTCCGCGTTCATCGTCGAGGGCGCCGGCGCCATCGCGGGCGGCGCGACCTCGACCTCGTCGAACACGGTCTACGTCGACAGCGCGTCGGGCATCGGCGAGGGCGCCCGCACGGGCCTTGCCGCGATCGTCGTCGGCGTGCTGTTCCTGGTCTCGATGTTCCTGACGCCGCTGACCCTCGTCGTCCCGATCGAGGTCGGCTCGGCCGCCCTCGTCGTCGTCGGTGCGATGATGATGACGCAGATCCGCGAGATCAAGTTCAGCAACTTCGCGATCGCGTTGCCGGCCTTCCTCACGATCGTGACGATGCCGCTGACGTACTCGATCGCGAACGGCATCGGCGTCGGGTTCATCTCCTGGGCCCTCGTCAACGCCCTGTCGGGCCGTGCCCGCAAGGTGCACTGGCTCATGTGGGTCGTCTCCGCCGGCTTCGCGCTGTACTTCGTGCGCGGACCGATCGAGGCGATGCTGGCGGGCTAGGGTCGCAAGCGACGCACGAACGGCCGTGTCTGCCCCGGTGCGCACCTTTCGGTGCCCACCGGGGCAGACCGCTGCGCGGCGGACAGCGCGAGGCCGCCCGGTCGACGCGATTGCAGAGAAGAGAGGTACGGCACGTGCCGAAGACGACGCCATCGACGGATGCCTCGGGCGACGGGCGCCGTCGCGCCCTCGACCCGGCCGACCGCGTCGACTCGGTCTGGCGCTCGCGGGGCATGCCCGCGCTCCTGACAATGACCGCACTCGGCTTCGCCGGATACGCGGTCCTGCTCCCGGTCGCGCCGCTCTGGGCGGTTGCGGGCGGCGTGGATGCCGCCGGCGCGGGACTCGTCACCGGCGTCTTCATGTTCGCCACGGTCATCGGCCAGTTGTTCGTGCCCGCCGCCCTGCACCGGTTCGGGTGGGGCGCCGTGCTCGTCGTCGGCCTCGCGCTGCTCGGCGTGCCGTCGCTCCTGCACCTCCTCTCCGCCGACCTGCTGCCCGTGCTCGCGATCGCCGCCGTGCGCGGTGCCGGGTTCGCTGTGCTGACGGTGGCCGGCTCGAGCGCCGTCGCCGAGCTCGTCGAGCCCGCGCGCCGTGGTCGGGCCATCGGCGCCTTCGGGCTCGCCATCGCGGGTCCGCAGCTCGTGCTGCTGCCGATGGCGCCGTGGGTCGCCGAGGCGGTCGGCTATTGGGCGGTCTTCCTCCTGGGCTCACTGCCGCTGATCGCGATCATCCCGGCCGTACGCCTCGCCCGGCACCTGCACGCCTCGCACCACGACCCCGGCGAGCCTCGGCATGCCTCCGCCGCCGCGCGGTTCTCGGAGTTGCGCGCGCTCGCCGCCCCCGTCGGCGTCCTCCTCGGGGTCACGCTCGCGGGCGGCGCGCTGCTCACCTTCGTGCCGCAGCTGCTCGACGGTGCCGCCGCGGTGGCCGCACTGGCGTTCGTGACGGCGACCGCCGCTGCCGCCCGCTGGCTGGTGGGCGGTCTGGCCGATCGAGTCGGAACGCATCGACTGCTCTGGCCGTTCGTGCTGGTGACGGTGGCGGGCCTCGCGCTCGTGGCCTGGTCCGTCTCGCCGGGCGCACAGACGGTGCCGCTGCTGCTCACGGGCGCGGCACTCGTCGGGCTGAGCTACGGAGGCCTGCAGAACCTCACGCTCGGGGAGGCGTTCGCCGTCGTGCCGCGTGACTCGGTCTTCGCGAGCACCGTCTGGAACATCGGCTTCGACACCGGCACCGGCATCGGCGCCGTGGTCGTCGGCGCGCTCGCGGCCGGGTTCTCGTTCCAGGTCGCGTTCATCGCTGCGGCGGCGATCGCCCTCCTGACCCTGCCGCTCGCGCTGCTGCGTCGACCGGTGCTGCGGTGAGGCTCAGCCTCGGCCGATGAACGGCATGCCGGCAGCCGTGGCAGTCAGCTGCGGCACGCTCGCCTCGGCGGGCAGACCCGCGAGGTGCACGATGAGCCCGGCGACGACCGCGACGTCCATCATCGGCTCGACGTCCGGGCCACCGATGACGTCGTCGAGCAGCCCGGTGCGCGCGTTGCCCACGTCGAGCTGCGTACAGGTGATGCCGTACGCTCGGCCGTCGAGCTCGATCGACTTCGAGAGCCCGGCGATCGCGTGCTTCGTCGTCGTGTAGGCGACCGAGCGAGGTCGCGGTGATTGCGCGGCGATGGATCCGTTGTTGAGGATGCGCCCGCCCATGGGGCGCTGCGTCGCCATCTGGCGGAACGCCGCTCCGGCCGCGAGTACCGCGCCGGTCACGTTGACCGCGAGGGTCGCCGACCAGTCGTCGAGCGTCAACTCGCCGACATCGGCGGCAGGCCCCGGCACGCCGGCGTTGTTCACGAGCACGTCGAGTCGACCGAACCGGAGCACGTGGGCGGCCACGAGCGCGTCGACCGCCGCCGCGTCGGTGACATCGACCGGGGCGACGAGGGCATTCGGATGCCTCGCGCCCGAGTCGTCGGACGCGGCATCCTCGAGCGGTCTCCGCCGCCGACCGGCGAGCGTCACCGCGAAGCCGGCCGCGAGGAGCGCCTGGGCGGTCGCCCGTCCGATGCCCGTTCCGGCGCCCGTGACGATGACGGACCGGAGCGGCGTCTCGGCGCGCTCGGCGTTCACGCCGCCGTCTCCGGTGGCTGAGCCTCGGCGGCCTGCGACTCCTCGATGAGCTGCAGGATCTTGGCGGCGACGCTCACCGCGATGGTCGCCGGCGCCTTGCCGCCCACTTCGGGCACGCCGATCGGGGTCGTCACCCGGGCGAGATCTCGCTCGTCGTGCCCGAGCTCGGCCAGCTTCACCTGGAACCGCGCCCACTTCGAACGCGAGCCGATGAGCCCGATCGAGCCGAGGTCCCCTCGGCGCAGCGCGGTGTCGGTGACCGCGAGGTCCTCGATGTGGTCGTGGGTCATGATGAGCACGTGCGCGCCCGGAGGGAGCGCCGCGAGGCCGGCCTCGGGCACGGGCTCGTGGTGCACGTGCACCTCGGCGACGGCGTCGGCGAGCACGCCCGACTCGCCGGGCGTGCCGAGTCGTGCTGGCGCGAGCATCTCGGCGCGCGAGTCGACGAGGTGCAGGGCGAGCTCCTGGCGGGCGAGGATGCGGGCCAGTTCGAGGCCGACGTGCCCCATGCCGAAGATCGCGACGGACGGGACGACCCGAACGGGTTCGAGCATGAGGGTGACCTCTCCTCCGCAGCATTGCACGCCGTACTCGGTCGTGGCCTTGTCGCTGAGCTTCAGGGCGAGCAGCTCGGGCTCGGCACCGCCGTTCGCGAGCAGTTCACGAGCACGCTTGATCGCGGTCGCCTCGAGGTTGCCGCCGCCGACCGTGCCGAAGACCCGGTCGGGTGCGACCACCATCTTCGCGCCGCCGTTGCGGGGAGCGTGACCCCGCACGATCGCGAGCGTGACGATGACCGCCGGGGTCCGCTCCTCACGGAGCCGCTGCAGTGCGTCGAGCCAGTCCATCGGCCGGGCCCGCTCAGGCCTCGGTGGTCGCCAGCGCGGGCACGTCGGCGCCGACCGGTGCGGAGCCGGCCGAAGCACCCGTCGGGTCGTGCTCGGCCGAGGCATCCGCTGCCGGCGACGTCGCGGCGACCGACGCCGACCCTGCCGACCGCGCCGCCTCGATCGCCCAGTAGACCGCCTCGGGGGTCGCCGGCGACCCGAGCTCGACGCTGTGACCGGCGGGCGCGAACTCGCCGACCGCCTCCCGGATCGCCTCGCGGGCGCTGAACGCGAGCATGAACGGGGGTTCGCCGACGGCCTTCGACCCGTAGACGGCACCGTCTTCGCGGGCGTTCTCGAAGAGTCGCACGTTGAACTCCTCGGGCATCTCCGAGAAGCTCGGCAGCTTGTAGGTGCTCGCGGACTGGGTCAGCAGTCGGCCGCGATTCGGCCCGTCCGTCTCGTCCCAGAGGAGCTCCTCGAGGGTGAGCCACCCGACGCCCTGCACGTAGGCGCCCTCGATCTGCCCGATGTCGAGCATCGGCGACAGGGAGTCCCCGACATCGTGCACGATGTCGACCCGGCGCACCCGGTAGGCGCCCGTGAATCCGTCGACCTCGACCTCCGTCGCGGCGCAGCCGTAGGCGAAGTACTTGAAGGGGGAGCCCTTCATCAGGTCGGGGTTCCAGTGCAGCCCCTCGGTTCGGTAGTAGCCGGCGGCCCAGAGCTGCACGCGCTGCAGGTATGCCGCGTTCGCGACCTCGGCGAACGTGAGGCTCTCGTCGAACTTGCCGAGGCCCGTGATGAGACCGCCCTCGAAGCGGACATCCCGCTCGTCGACGCCGAGGAGCCGGCCGGCGACCTTCGCCATGCGTTCGCGGATCTGCTCGCACGCGTTCTTGACGGCGCCGCCGTTCAGGTCGGCGCCTGAGGATGCCGCGGTCGCGGAGGTGTTCGGCACCTTGTCGGTGCGCGTGGGGGCGAGCCTGACCTGGTCGAGACGCAGCCCGAGGGCAGTCGCCGCGACCTGCAGCATCTTCGTGTGCAGCCCCTGGCCCATCTCGGTGCCGCCGTGGTTGATGAGCACCGAGCCGTCCTTGTAGACGTGCACGAGGGCGCCGGCCTGGTTGAAGGCGGCGAAGTTGAACGAGATGCCGAACTTCACGGGCGTGATCGCGAGCGCGCGCTTCGTGTCGACGCTGGCGGCGTTGAACGCGGCGATCTCGGCGCGGCGCTCGTCGAAGTCGCTCTCGTCGACGAGGCGCTGCCAGATCGCCTCGAGGCGATCGGCGTCCTTCACGAGCTGCCCGTAGGGGGTGCTCTGCCCCGGCCGGTACATGTTCTTCCGGCGGATCTCCGCCGGGTCGATGCCGAGCACCGGCGCGACCCGGCCGAGGATGTCCTCGATGAGGAAGACGCCCTGCGGGCCGCCGAAGCCGCGGAAGGCGGTCTGCGAGGTCTTGTTCGTCTTCGCGATGCGGCCGTACGCGTGCACGTTCGGGATCCAGTAGGCGTTGTCGATGTGGCACAGCGCCCGGCCGAGCACCGGCTCGGAGAGGTCGATGCTCCAGCCGCCGTCGGCGGTCAGCGTGGCGTCGAGCGCCTGGATGAGTCCGTCTTCGGTGAATCCGGCCTTCCAGCTGATCTGGAACGGGTGGCGCTTGCCGGTCATCGTGATGTCCTGCGTGCGGTTCAGGCGAAGTCGCACCGGCCGGCCGGTGAGCTTCGCGCCGAGCGCGGCGATCGCGGCGAAGCCGTGGGGCTGCATCTCCTTTCCACCGAAGGCGCCGCCCATGCGAAGGGACTGCACGGTGACCTGGCTCGACGAGATGCCGAGCACGTGCGCGACGATCTCCTGCGTCTCGGACGGGTGCTGCGTCGAGCTCTGCACGAAGTACTGCCCCTCGGAGTCGAGGATCGCGAGCGAGGCGTGCGTCTCGAGGTAGAAGTGCTCCTGCCCGCCGAACTCCGTGACGCCCTCGAAGACGCGCGGTGCGCCCGCGAGCGCGGCCGCGGCGTCGCCCCGTTCCACCGTGCGGGCGATGCCCTGGTACGACTCCGCGGCGATGGCCTCGGACACGGTGATGTACGAGGGAAGCGGTTCGTAGTCGACCGTCACGGCCTCGGCTCCGAGCCGCGCCGCCTCCTGAGTCTCGCCGAGCACCCACACGAGTGCGTGCCCGTAGAACATCGCCTCGCTCGGGAAGAGCGGTTCGTCGTGCTTGATGCCGGCGTCGTTGATGCCGGGCACGTCGTCGGCCGTGAGCACGCGTACGACGCCGGGCACGTCGTACGCCGGTGCCACGTCGACCGTGACGCGCGCATGCGCATTCGTCGACTGCACGGGCCAGGCCGTGAGCACGCCGGCGGTGTGCGCGGCGAGGTCGTCGGTGTACATCGCGGCGCCCGTGACGTGCAGGGCGGCGCTCTCGTGCACGGCGCGCAGGCCGACGACGGGGTTCGCGGGGCGATCGGCGAGTGCGCTCATGCCGAGACCTCCTTCGACTCGATGACCGTGCTGCTGTACAGCTTCAACAACGAGCTGCCGAGCATGAGCGATCGGTACTCGCTCGAGGCCCGGTGGTCGGACATCGGCGTGCCCTCGGCCTGGAGTACCGCCGACGCGGCGCGCACGGTCGCGACGTTCCACGGCCGGCCCACGAGCGCCGCCTCGGTGGCGTAGGCGCGAAGCGGGGTGGCGGCGACGCCGCCGAGCCCGATGCGGGCGGCCGTCACGACGCCCCCCTCGATGTCGAGCGCGAAGCCGAGCGCGACGCTCGAGATGTCGTCGAAGCGGCGCTTCGCGATCTTGTGGAAGGCGGTCACGCGCGCCAGCGGCAGCGGGATGCGGATCGCGCGGATGAGTTCGTCGGCGCCGCGGATCGTCTGCCGGTACCCGGTGAAGTAGTCGGCGAGGTCGACCTCGCGCTCACCGCCGGCCGAGGCCAGCACGAGGCGCGCGCCGAGTGCGAGCAGCGCCGGCGGAGTGTCGCCGATGGGGGAGCCGGTGCCGAGGTTGCCGCCGAAGGTGCCGCGGTTGCGGATGAGCCGTGAGGCGAACTGCGGGAAGAGCTGGGCGAGGAGCGGCACCTGGCCGTCGAGTCGTCGTTCGACCTCGGACAACGGCAGGGCCGCGCCGATCTCGATGAACTCCTCACCGATCTCGAGCGTGCGCAGCTCGGGCAACTGCTCGATCGCGACGACGAGCGGGGCGCGTCGGCCGCGCAGATTCACCTCGACGCCGAGGTCGGTCGACCCCGCGAGGAGCAGTGCGGTGGGCTCGTCGCGGAGGAGGCCGAGTGCTTCGGAGAGCGAGGCGGGGCGGATGAATCGGCCGCCACCGCTCGAGAAGTCGGTCGGCACGGTTGCCGGGGCCGGCCGGCTGCGCCGGGCGGCCAGTTCGTCGTCGGCCTCGGGGGAGCCGAGCGTGTAGGCCGCATCGCGGATCGGGCGGTAGCCCGTGCAGCGGCAGAGGTTGCCGCTCAGGGCGTGCAGGTCGAAGCCGTTCGGGCCGTGCTCCTCGCAGACCTCATCGCCGGCGGCCGCGGGGGCTCGGTCGGCGCGGTAGTACTCGCCCGCCATGCTGCACGCGAAGCCCGGGGTGCAGTATCCGCACTGCGAACCGCCGGCCTCTGCGAGCTTCTCCTGCACGGGGTGGAGCTCATCCGGCGAACCGAGGCCTTCGGCGGTCACGATCTCCTGGCCGTTCAGCGCGGCGGCCGGAACCAGGCACGCGTTCACAGCCGTCCACGAGGTGCCCCCGTTGTCGTCCGGTGTCGCGACCAGCATCGCGCACGCCCCGCACTCGCCTTCGGCGCAGCCTTCCTTGCTGCCCGAGAGGCCGGTGTCGCGCAGCCAGTCGAGGGCCGTCGTGTGGGCGGTCGCGCCCTGCAGCGGGCGTTGCCGCCCGTTGACCGTCATGGTGATCTCGTCCATGGGATCTCCTCGGTTCGGCGCCCGCATGGACGCCATGGCACCGGGGCCCCGATGGCCCCACCTCGCGCCGCGTCTGCCCGGGGCAGACACTCGATACTACCGCGCCGCGACCGAAAATCCCCAAAAATTCGGAATCAACATTCCGCAGAGTGGATATTACGGCTCAGGCCGCCGAGGTGACGTCCGCGATCTCCTGCACGATCTCCCGGAGCACCGGGATGGCCCGCTCGGCGAAATCCTCGCCGACGCGGGCAACGGGACCTGACACCGAGACGGCGGTCGGCACCGGTGCGCCCGGCACGGTCATCGCGTAGCAGCGCACGCCGACCTCCTGCTCGCCGTCGTCGATCGCGTACCCCCGCTCGCGGGTCGTCTTCAGGTCGGCGATGAGCCCGTCGATCGTGTCGATCGAGTACTCGGTGGCCTTGGGCATGCCCGTGCGCGCGATGATCTCGCGCACGGTGCCGTCGTCGAGCTGGGCGAGGATCGCCTTGCCGACGCCCGTGCTGTGCAGGTGGGAGCGGCGGCCCACCTCGGTGAACATCCGCATCGCGTGCGGCGATGGGGCTTGCGAGACGTAGATGACCTGGTCGCCGTCGAGGGTCGCGAGGTTCGCGGTCTCGCCGAGTCGCTCGACGAGCTCCTTCAACTGCGGCTTCGCGAGCTGGCCGAACTGGCGGTTCGCGACCTCGCCGAGGCGCACAAGGCGCGGGCCGAGCGCGTAGCGGCGGTTCGCGAGCTGCCGCGCGTAGCCGAGTGAGACGAGCGTGCGGAGGAGCCGGTGGATCGTCGGGAGCGGCAGACCGGCCATCGTCGACAACTCGCTCAGCGTGACGTCCCCGCCGGCATCGGCGATCAGTTCGAGGAGGTCGAAGACCCGGGCCACGGATTTGACGCCTTCGGTGGGGCTGTCCGCCATCCGGTGCACTCCTGTTCCATCGTTGCGGCAATCGGAATCCGCATCGCGGAAAATCTGCCGTTCGCAGTCAAGATACCGCACCGATCCGGGGCGAGAACGGATGAATCGAGCGCGCCGTTCTCCGTGGTGGTACATTCGGATCGAGTTTCCGGAATACAGATATCTGCATCCACGATGCGAAAACAATTCGATTGACGAACGTCTCGTCGCAGGAGAGAGTGGCAGCATGACCATCGAGATCACCCGAGCCTCGACTATCGACGGAGCCGACGAGATCCTCTCGGATGGCGCCCTCGCCTTCGTCGAGGCGTTGCACCACCGGTTCGACGCACGCCGGCACGAGCTCCTCGAGGCGCGGCGGGTGAGGCGCGATCGCATCGCCGCGGGGGGCACGCTCGACTTCCTGCCCGAGACGCGGGCGATCCGCGAGGGCGACTGGCGCGTGGCATCCGCCCCCGATGCCTTGCTTGACCGACGTGTCGAGATGACCGGGCCGGCGGCCCCGGCCAAGATGGCGATCAACGCCCTGAACTCCGAGGCACGCGTCTGGCTGGCCGACCTCGAAGACGCGTCGAGCCCGCACTGGCACAACGTCGTCGGCGGCGTCAAGAACCTGCGGGATGCCGCGCTCGGCACGCTCGCCTTCACCTCGCCGGCCGGCAAGGTCTACGCGCTCCGCACCGACGTGCGCCGGCCCACGGTGGTGACCCGCCCGCGCGGCTGGCACCTGCCCGAGCACAACGTGCTCGTCGACGGCGTGCCGGGCTCGGCGGCGCTCGTGGACTTCGGCCTGCACTTCTTCCACACGGCGCAGCTGCTGATCGACAACGGCCACGGCCCCTACTACTACCTGCCGAAGCTCGAGAGCCACCTCGAGGCGCGCCTCTGGAACGAGGTCTTCGTGTTCGCGCAGGAGCAGCTCGGAATCCCGCAGGGCACCGTGCGGGCGACCGTCTTGATCGAGACGATTCCCGCGGCGTTCGAGATGGACGAGATCCTCTACGAACTGCGCGACCACGCGTCCGGCCTGAACGCCGGGCGCTGGGATTACCTCTTCAGTCTCATCAAGGTCTTCCGCGACGCGGGCCCCGAGTTCGTGCTGCCCGACCGCGCCTCGGTCGTGATGACGGCGCCGTTCATGCGCGCCTACACCGAGCTGCTGGTCAAGACCTGCCATCGGCGAGGGGCCTTCGCGATGGGCGGCATGGCCGCCGTCGTGCCGAACCGCAGCGACCTCGAGGTCACGCGAGCGGCGTTCGAGAAGGTGCGCGCCGACAAGACCCGCGAGGCGAACGACGGCTTCGACGGCTCATGGGTCGCTCACCCCGATCTCGTGCCCGTCTGCCGCGAGGTGTTCGACGCCGTGCTCGGCGATCGGCCGAACCAGCTCGAGAAGCAGCGTCCGGAGGTCGAGGTCACCGCGGCCGAGCTCCTCGACGTCGCATCGGCGCACGGCGAGGTCACCGAAGCCGGGCTGCACGGCAACCTCTACGTCGCGGTCGCCTACACCGCGGTGTGGCTGTCGGGCAACGGCGCCGTCGCGATCCACAACCTCATGGAGGATGCCGCGACGGCCGAGATCTCCCGTTCGCAGGTGTGGCAGCAGCTTCGGAACCAGGTCGTCTTCGCCGACACCGGCCGGGCGATCACGCCCGAACTCGTGCGAACGGTGCTCGCCGAGGAGGTCGAACGCCTTCGCGGCGAGGTCGACCCCGAACGCTTCGCCCGATACTACGAGCCGGCGGCCGCCCTCATCGCCGACATCTGCCTCTCCGAGGAGTACGTCGACTTCCTGACCCTGCCCGCCTATGAGCTGCTCGAGTCCGAACGATGAGCGCATCACCGGGCTCGCTCACCGCCGCCGACCTGGCGCGCGTGGATGCACGGCTGAAGGCCACCGACGAGCTGCTGGCCACCGCCTACCCCGGCGACGACGGCTCACGCCAGCCGGTGCACACCGTGTACGTGCCGGCCGACCGGTACACCCCCGAGCTGGCGGCCGTGTGGGGGCAGGATGCGCTCGCCGCCGTCGAGGCGTTCGGCGGACTCGAGGCGATCGCGGCCGCGGTGGGTCTCGACGACGGCATCGCGGCCGCCGTGGCGCCGCGCGTGCGCGAGAAGCTCGAACGCGAACCGATCGAAGACCTGCGCATCGACTTCGAAGACGGCTACGGCGATCGCGGCGACGAGGCCGAAGACGCCGATGCCGTGCGGGCGGCCAAGCGGGTCGTCGCCGCAGCCGGCGCCGGCTTCGCCCCGCCGTTCATCGGCATCCGCTTCAAGTGCTTCGAAGCGCCGACGCGGGCACGCGGCATCCGCACGCTCGACCTGTTCGTCACCACCCTCGTCGAACACGGCGGGCTGCCCGACGGCCTCGTGCTGACGCTGCCGAAGGTGTCGACCGTCGCGCAGGTCGAGGCGATGGCGGATGTCGCGGCAGCCCTCGAGCGCGCGCACGGCCTGCCCGAGGGGCGACTTCGCTTCGAGGTGCAGGTCGAGACGCCGCAGCTCGTGCTCGGCGCCGACGGCCGCTCGCCCGTCGCGCAGCTCCCGCTCGCCGCTCCCGGCCGCATCAGCTCCCTGCACTACGGCACGTACGACTACAGTGCGTCCCTGCAGATCGCCGCCGCCTACCAATCGATGGAGCATCCCGTCGCCGATCTCGCGAAGGGGATCATGCAGCTCGCGGTCGCGGGCACCGGCATCCGCCTCTCCGACGGGTCGACGAACATCCTCCCGATCGGGGATCGAACCGAGGAGGCGTGGGCGCTGCACGCCCGCCTCGTGCGCCGATCGCTCGAGCGCGGCTACTACCAGGGCTGGGACCTGCACGCGCACCAGCTGCCCACCCGGTTCCTCGCGAACTACGCGTTCTACCGCGAGGGGTACCCCGAGGCATCCGCGCGGCTCCGCGACTATCTCCAGCGCACGCCGGGTGCGGTGCTCGACGAGCCCGCCACCGCGAGAGCGCTCGCCGACGTCGTGCTGCGCGGCGTCGAGTGCGGTGCGATCGGCGAACCGGAGGTCGTCGCCGACATCGGCATCGACCGGCGGGCGCTGACACTGCTCGCCCACCCGAGGCTGGCGACGCGATGACCGGATGCACCGCACTCACCCCGAACGACAAGGAACACGCATGAGCTACTTCACTCCCGAGGGCGGTCTTCCGGCCCAGACCGAGCTCCTGACCGACCGCGCGATCGTGAAGGAGGCGTACACGGTCATCCCCAAGGGCGTGCTGCGCGACATCGTCACGAGCAACCTGCCGGGGTTCACGAAGACCCGATCGTGGATCATCGCCCGGCCCATCGCAGGATTCGCGACGACGTTCTCGCAGTTGATCGTCGAGATCGCACCGGGCGGCGGCGCCGAACGGCCCGAGGCCGAGGCCGGCGTTGAAGGCGTCGTGTTCGTGACGGCGGGTGCGCTCGTGGTGACGCTCGAGGGGGAGCGGCACGTGCTCGAGCCCGGCGGCTACGCCTATCTCGCGGCCGGCGCGTCGTGGTCGCTCGCGAACGAGGGGGCGGCCATCACGAGCTTCCAGTGGATCCGGAAGGCGTACGAGGCCGTCGACGGCATCGCGCCGCCGGCGTCGTTCGTCACGAGCGACCAGGAGGTCGCGCCGCGCGAGATGCCCGGTACGAACGGGGCATGGGCGACCACGCGCTTCGTCGATCCCGACGACCTCGCGCACGACATGCACGTCAACATCGTGACGTTCCAGCCCGGTGGCTCGATCCCGTTCGCCGAGACGCACGTCATGGAGCACGGACTCTTCGTGCTCGAGGGCAAGGCGGTGTACCGGCTGAACGACGACTGGGTCGAGGTCGAGGCCGGCGACTTCATGTGGCTCAGGGCGTTCTGCCCGCAGGCCTGCTACGCGGGCGGTCCCGGGCCGTTCCGGTACCTGCTGTACAAGGACGTGAACCGCCAGATCCGTCTGACGTAGCCAGGGATCGCGGTCCTCTCCGCCTGAAGCCGTTACTCGACGACGACAACGTAGGCGTCGTGCGATTCGGCCCAGGCGGTAGCCGCGGCGACCATCGCGTCTCGGTCGCTGTCGCCCCCGAGCTCGGTCCCGCCGGATTCGTCGACGGAGGAGATCGTGCCCCAGACACCGAAGCCCCAGTAGACGATGACGACGACGCGACCCAGCTCGTTCGCGTAAGAGCTTGCGACCTCGCGGATGCTTCGTACGCCCGCCATGGGCGCGAACTCGTCGGCCGTCTGTGTCTGCGCCGCGCCAGGAGCCGCGTCGGCGGCTATCTGGTCGTTGACCCGCTGCGGGAGGGGCTGTCCGGGTGTGACGACGACGACGGTGCCATCGTGGAGGGTGATGTCGCGCGGAGCGTTCGTCGCGAGCACCTGCTTCTCGAACTCGGAGAGCTCACCGTCCGCGTCTGAGTCCCCTTCGATCGGCGCGGGGGGCGCCGTGGCGGCCGCCTGCGGGGTCGTGCCTGCGTCCGAAAGAGACGAGACGTTCCCCGGGGTGCAGCCGGTGAGCACGGTCATCGTGAGCACGACTGCGGCGGCTGCGGTGGCGGTGCGGATGGTGATCATTCGGCGGTCCCCTCCGGGGCGGACTTTTGGAGGCCCCGCCCCCTCCCGAGAACCCACCCCACGACGAAAGCGGCGATGACTGCCGCGATGGCGAGGATCCCCATGCCCCAGAGTCTGGAGGCCGGCACGAATGGAGCCCCGCCAACGAAACCGAAGTCAGCCACAGGCTGGTATGCGAACCATCCGAAGGTGGCAGTCGGCCCCGGGAGCAGGACCAGAACGAGCCCGAGAACAGCGAGAGCCCCTGCCCCGATGATGATCGCTTTGAGACCGGTCGTCATGAGCTGCTCCCTTTGGGGTCGTGATCCTGACCAACGTATCCGAACGCGCGAATCGGCAGCGGACACTCGGCGCCGCTTTGATCGCGTTCGGCGCGTGCGCCCTTCCGTCGTGCCTCCGCGCAGCCGAGGAATGCGCAGCGCAGGCCGGCGTCAGGAGCAAGCCACGGCGCCGCCAACGCTCGTTCGCCCTCCGGCGAGCGGATCGAACGGATGCCGCGGCGTCCGCTCGATTCGAACGGTTGACGCGGCCCAACCGCTCGCTTACACTTTCACACAGCAGAAGGAATCTTCCGCATTACGAAAACACCGAAGGAAGCACGATGACGTACACGGTGAACTGCTCGATCCTCCTCACTGAGCTGCCCCTCCTCGAGCGGCCCGCTGCAGCACGCGCGGCCGGCTTCGACGCCGTCGAGTTCTGGTGGCCGTTCGCGGAGTCGGTTCCGAGTGACCGTGACGTCGACGCCTTCGTCGCCGCCGTGCGCGACGCCGGCGTGCAGCTCACCGGACTGAACTTCAACGCCGGCGACATGCCGGGCGGCGACCGCGGCCTCGTGTCATGGCCGGCCCGCTCCCGCGAGTTCCGCGACAACCTCGCCGTCGTCGCGGGCATCGGCGACGCACTCGGATGCCGCGCGTTCAACGCCCTCTACGGCAACCGCATCGACGGGGTCTCCGCCGAGGTGCACGACGGGGTCGCGGTCGAGAACCTGGCCGCGGCTGCGGAGGCCGTCGCCGTGATCGGCGGCACCGTGCTGCTCGAGCCCGTGAGCGGTGCTCCGCGGTATCCGTTGCGCACCGCCGCCGATGTGCTCGAGGTCATCGACTCGGTGCGCGAGGCCTCCGGCGTTCGCAACGTCAAGCTGCTCGCCGACTTCTACCACCTCGCCGTCAACGGCGACGACGTGGCCGCCGTCATCGAGGCGCACGCCGCCGACTTCGGCCACATCCAGATCGCCGACGACCCGGGCCGCGGCGCACCGGGCACCGGCGACCTGCCCCTCGACGACTGGATCGCCCGCAGCCACGAGCTCGGCTACTCCGGTGCGATCGGCCTCGAGTACAAGGCCCCGATCGCGTCGGCATTCGACTGGCTCGCGTCGGCACCCGCCGCCGAAGCCGCACGCTGAACCACAGCGCACCCACACTCGACTCCAACGAAGGATCCATCATGAGCAACATCACCGTCATCGGCCTCGGCATCATGGGACTGCCCATGGCCAAGAACCTCGTCGCCGCAGGCCACCATGTCACCGGCTTCAACCTCAGCCAGGATCGGATCGACGAACTCGTCGCCGCCGGTGGCCATGGAGCCGGAAGCATCGCCGAGGCGGTCGCGGCCGCCGACGTCATCATCACGATGGTGCCCGACTCGCCGGATGTCGCGGCCGCCGTCCGCGGCGACGACGGCATCTTCGCCAACGCGAAGGCCGATGCCCTCTGGATCGACGCGTCGAGCATCCGCCCCGACGTCGCCGCCGAGCTCGCCGACGAGGCGCGCGCCGCCGGCCTCCGCGTGGTCGACGCCCCCGTCTCGGGCGGCGAGCAGGGCGCCATCGACGCCGTGCTCTCGATCATGGTCGGCGGAACCGAGGCCGACTTCGCGAGCGCGCTGCCCGTGCTCGAGGCCGTCGGCAAGACCATCGTGCACGTCGGCCCCTCGGGCGCCGGTCAGACGGTGAAGGCGGCCAACCAGCTGATCGTCGCCGTCAACATCCAGGCGCTCGCCGAGGCGATCCTGTTCCTCGAGGCGTACGGCGTCGACACCGACGCGGCCCTGAAGGTGCTCGGCGGCGGGCTCGCCGGCTCGAAGGTCCTCGACCAGAAGGGCCAGAAGATGCTGAACCGCGACTTCGCCCCCGGCTTCCGTCTCGCGCTCCACAACAAGGACATGGGCATCATCACCGCCGCGGCCCGGCAGGCCGGCATTACGATCCCGCTCGGTGCCCACGTCGCCCAGCTCGTCGGCTCGACCGTGCAGCAGGGCGACGGCGGCCTCGACCACTCGGGCCTCTTCAAGCTGACCGCCGCCGCCTCCGGCCGCAACTGACTCTTCACATCCGACGCAAGGAAGACATCATGACTCGCATGCGTACCGTTGACGCGGCCGTGCTCATCCTCGAGAAGGAGGGAGCGACCGAGGCCTTCGGGCTCCCCGGCGCCGCCATCAACCCGTTCTATTCCGCGATGCGCGCCCACGGCGGCATCCGTCACACCCTCGCCCGCCATGTCGAGGGCGCCTCGCACATGGCCGACGGCTACACCCGTGCCGCCGACGGCAACATCGGCGTCTGCATCGGCACCTCCGGCCCCGCGGGCACCGACATGATCACGGGACTCTACGCCGCACAGGCGGATTCGGTGCCGATCCTCTGCATCACCGGCCAGGCGCCCGTCGCGAAGCTCCACAAGGAGGACTTCCAGGCGGTCGGCATCGACGCCATCGCGAGGCCGCTCACCAAGATGGCGATGACCGTGCTCGAGCCCGCTCAGGTGCCCGGCGCCTTCCAGCAGGCGTTCCAGCTCATGCGCTCGGGTCGGCCGGGCCCCGTGCTGATCGACCTGCCGATCGACGTGCAGATGGCCGAGATCGAGTTCGACATCGAGACGTACGAGCCGCTGCCCGTCGTCAAGCCGGCCGCGACCCGCGCCCAGGCGGCGAAGGCCCTCGACCTGCTGACGGCGAGCGAGCGCCCGCTCATCGTCGCCGGAGGCGGCATCATCAACGCCGGGGCATCCGATCGCCTCGTCGAGCTCGCCGAACTCCTCGGCGTGCCCGTCGTGCCGACCCTCATGGGCTGGGGTGCGATCGCCGACGACCACCCGCTCTCTGCGGGCATGGTGGGCCTGCAGACCTCGCACCGCTACGGCAACGAGAGCCTGCTCGCGAGCGACTTCGTGATCGGCATCGGCAACCGCTGGGCGAACCGCCACACCGGCGGCTTGGACACGTACACGAAGGGGCGTACCTTCGTGCACATCGACATCGAGCCCACCCAGATCGGCCGGGTCTTCGCACCCGACTACGGCATCGTGTCGGATGCTGCTGCGGCACTCGATGCGATGATCGCTGTTGCGCGTGAGCGTGCCACGGCGGGCGCCCTGCCCGACTACTCGGCGTGGGCGGGCGACTGCCGTGCCCGCAAG
Source organism: Agromyces sp. Root1464 (assembly GCF_001427265.1). Lineage (NCBI taxonomy): Bacteria > Bacillati > Actinomycetota > Actinomycetes > Micrococcales > Microbacteriaceae > Agromyces > Agromyces sp. Root1464. The sequence continues at coordinate 1,203,812 of NZ_LMFU01000002.1, read as the reverse complement.
GCGACCCTGCACCGCAAGACCCACTTCGACAACGTGCCGATCAAGCCGCAGCGCGTCTACGAGGAGATGAACCGGGCGTTCGGCCCCGACACCACCTACGTGACCACGATCGGCCTCTCGCAGATCGCGGGTGCGCAGATGCTGCACGTGTTCGGCCCGCGCAAGTGGATCAACGCCGGCCAGGCCGGCCCGCTCGGCTGGACGGGACCCGCCGCCCTCGGCGTCGTACGCGGCAAGCCGGGTGAGACGGTCGTCGCGCTCTCGGGCGACTACGACTTCCAGTTCATGATCGAAGAGCTCGCGGTCGGTGCGCAGCACAAGCTGCCGTACATCCACGTCGTCGTGAACAACAGCTACCTCGGCCTCATCCGCCAGTCGCAGCGCGGCTTCGAGATGGAGGCGCACGTCTCGCTCGCGTTCGACAACATCAACACGCCGCACGTCGAGGGCAGCAGCGCGAACGGCTACGGCGTCGACCACGTGAAGGTCGCCGAGGGCCTCGGCTGCAAGGCCATCCGCGTCGAGCGTCCCGACGACCTCGGCGCCGCATTCGCGGAAGCGGGCGCGCTCATGGCCGAGCACCAGGTGCCCGTGGTCGTCGAGGTCATCCTCGAGCGGATCACGAACATCTCGATGGGCGTCGAGATCGACGGCGTCAACGAGTTCGAGGATCTCGCCGAGTCGCCGGAGGACGCCCCGACGGCGATCCTGTCGCTCGCGAAGGTCTGAGATGCGCATCGTCGTCGCTCCCGACAAGTTCAAGGGGTCGCTGACCGCCCCCGCGGTGGCGTTCCACGTCGCCGCGGGGCTGCGCTCGGTCGCTCCCGACGTCGAGGTGGTGTCGGTGCCGGTCGCCGACGGCGGCGAGGGAACGCTCGATGCCGCGGTCGCCGCGGGCTACGAGCTGCGCACGGCGGAGGTCGCGGGCCCGACGGGGGAACCGGTCGCTGCTGCCTTCGCCGTGCGCGGCAGTCACGCCGTCATCGAGATGGCTCGCGCCTCGGGGCTCGACCTGCTGCCCGGCGGCGTGCCCGACGCCCTCGGCGCAACGAGCCTCGGCACCGGCCAGCTCGTGCGCGCCGCGCTCGACGCCGGTTGCCGGGAGATCGTGCTCGGCATCGGCGGCAGTGCGTCGACCGATGGGGGAGCCGGACTCCTGCAGGGGCTCGGGGCGCGATTCGCGGATGCCGCGGGCGCCGAGCTGCCCCTCGGCGGCGCCGCGCTCGCCCGGCTCTCGGCCGTCGACCTCTCGGGGCTCGACCCCCGCCTCGCCGAGACTGAGATCGTGCTCGCGAGCGACGTCGACAACCCGTTGCTCGGCTCCGATGGGGCCGCCGCCGTGTTCGGGCCGCAGAAGGGCGCGACCGTCGCCCAGGTATGGATCCTCGACGACGCGCTCACCCGGTTCGCCCTCGAGCTCGCTCGCGCGTCGGCGGACGCGGGAAGACCGGCCCGTGTCGACGACGCAGCGCTCGCTCCCGGCTCAGGCGCAGCGGGAGGGGTCGGCTTCGCCGCCATCGCGGTGCTCGGCGCGCACCGGCGCCCGGGCATCGACGTGGTGCTCGAGTTCGCGGGCCTCGCCGATGCCCTGCAGGGGGCCGACGCCGTGATCACGGGGGAGGGCAGCCTCGACGAGCAGAGCCTCGGCGGCAAGACTCCCATCGGCGTCGCGCGCGCAGCGGCCGCAGCCGGGCTGCCGGTCTACGCCGTGTGCGGGCGAACGACGCTCTCCGCCGGCGACCTCGCCGCGGCCGGGTTCGCGGGCGTGCGCTCGCTCGCCGAGTTCGAGCCCGATTCGGGGCGCAGCATCGCCATGGCTGCCCCGCTGCTCGAGCGGGTCGCCGCCTCGCTCGGCGCGCAGATCGCCGCCGATGTCGCCGCTGGAACTGGGCAGACAGTCGCGCCGGCAGCCGGGTCGGCGGTTCCCTACGACCGCGTGCTGGTCGGCGAACGCGTGCTCGTCGACGGCGCATTCATCCCGGCCGAGGTCGGAATCCGTGATGGCGCGATCGCCGCGATCGTGCCGTTGGGCACCGGCCTCGCGAGCGCCGAGACCGACCGGCTCGCCCCCGACGAAGTGCTGATCCCCGGACTCGTCGACACGCACGTGCACGTCAACGAGCCAGGTCGCACCGAGTGGGAGGGGTTCGCCTCGGCGACCCGTGCCGCGGCCGCCGGGGGCGTCACGACCATCATCGACATGCCGCTGAACAGCATTCCGCCGACGATCTCGGTCGCGGCGCTCGACGAGAAGCGCGCGGCGACGGCCGGACAGCTCTTCGTCGACGTCGGGTTCTGGGGCGGCGTCGTGCCGGGAAACGCCGACGAGATCGAGCCGCTCGTCGCCGAAGGCGTGTTCGGTTTCAAGTCGTTCCTGCTGCCCTCGGGCGTCGACGAGTTCCCCCACATCTCGGCCGACGAGATGGAGGTCGCGATGCGCCGCATCGCGGCCGCCGGCTCGATGCTCGTCGTGCACGCTGAAGACGAACACGTCATCGACGACGCACCGCACAAGGGCGGCCCGAGCTACCTCGACTTCCTCGCGTCGCGTCCCCACGAAGCCGAGGACACCGCGATCGCCCAGGTGATCGAGCGGGCGGCGCGCACCGGGGTCCGTGCGCACGTGCTGCACCTGAGCTCGGCGGACTCGCTCCGGCAGATCGCCGAGGCGAGGGCCGCGGGCGTCGACCTCAGCGTCGAGACGTGCCCGCACTACCTCACGTTGTTCGCCGAAGACGTGGCGGCGGGAGCGACGGCCTTCAAGTGCTGCCCGCCGATTCGCGAGGCGTTGAACCGCGACGCGCTCTGGATCGGTCTCGCCGACGGCGTGATCGACTTCATCGTCTCGGATCACTCGCCGTCGACGCCCGAGCTGAAGTACGCGGGCGACGGCGACTTCGAGGTCGCCTGGGGCGGCATCGCCTCGCTGCAGCTCGGACTGCCGCTCATCTGGACCGAAGCGCGAGCCCGCGGCATCCGTCTCGAACAGGTCGTGGACTGGATGTCCGCACGGCCCGCCGAGCGGGTCGGCCTCACGACGAAGGGGCGCATCGCAGTCGGCGCCTCGGCCGACTTCGCGGTGTTCGCGCCCGAGGCGGTCTTCACCGTCGACGCCGCGGCGCTCGAACATCGGCACCCCGTGACGCCGTACGACGGGCGCGAACTGACGGGAGTGGTGCGCAGCACCTATCTCGCCGGTACGCCCGTCGATCGCGAGCGGGCGCAGGGCCGGATGCTTCGGAAGAACTCATGAAGGGAACAGAGCACGACATGATCAACTCGTCAGACGAACTCGAACCGGGCCAGATCGCGCCGGACTTCACGCTCACCGACGCGAGCGGCGCATCCCGCTCCCTCGCGGAGCACCGCGGCCGGCCCGTGATCGTGTACTTCTACCCGGCGGCGTTCACCCCCGGCTGCACGACGGAGGCCTGCGACTTTCGCGACAACCTCGCGTCCTTGCAGTCGGCCGGGTACGACGTGCTCGGCATCTCGCCCGACCCGGTCGAGCGGCTCGCGCAGTTCGCGGCGGCCGAGGCGCTGAGCTTCCCGCTGCTGTCCGACGAGGATGCCGCGATCGCGAGGGCCTGGGGTGCGTGGGGCCAGAAGACCGTCGACGGCCGCACGTTCGACGGACTCATCCGCTCCACCGTCGTCGTCGACGCCGAGGGGCGCGTCGTCTCGGTCGAGTACAACGTGCAGGCCGACGGTCACGTCGCGCGACTTCGTGAGCGGCTCGGCCTGCCGAGGCTTGTCTCGTCGGTCACCGTTCAGTAGAATTGTCGCATGCTGAAATAACAGTTCCACGATATGAAATCATTCGATTCATATTTCCATACGCCGTGGATGCCAGCAGAATCAGAGAGTGGATCAAGCAATGCTGCTTGAAGTATTCAATGGAGCCGATCGCCGAGCGGCGATCGCCGCGCTCCGCCCCTGCGTCGACATCGGCCGCTGGGGCGAAGCGATCGTCGACGGGCGGCCGTACGCCTCCGTCGACGAGGTCGTCGCCGCGGCCGAGTCCGCGGCGACGCCGTTCACGCCCGACGAGATCGAGGGCGCGCTCGTGCATCATCCGCGCATCGGGGATCGCGCAAGCGGTGATCATCGCGAGGCGGAGCTCAGCCGAGCCGAACAATCCGGGCTCGACCCGAGCGACGTCGAGGTGCAGCACGCGCTCGCCGAGGGCAACCGCGAGTACGAACGCCGGTTCGGTCGGGTGTTCCTCATCCGCGCCGCAGGGCGCAGCGCCGGGGAGATCCTCGACACGCTGAACGAACGGCTCGGGCATACGCCCGACGAGGAAGACGAGATCGTCGCGGAGCAACTCCGCGAGATCGCGATCCTCAGACTGAAGGGAATCCTCGCCGAATGAGCATCTCGCAGATCACCACACACGTGCTCGACGCGGTGCACGGCCGGCCCGCCGCCGGCGTGCCCGTCGAACTCCTCGCCCGCCAGGGCGACGAGTGGCGGCTCATCGGCACCGGGACGACCGACGCCGACGGCCGGGCCACGCGACTCGCCGCGAGCTCGGTGCCGAGCGGCGAGTACCGGTTGCGGTTCGACACCGGCGCCTATTTCGCGGCCCGCGACACCGAGACCTTCTACCCCGAAGTGCTGCTCACCTTCCTCGTCGCCGAGGAGGGACGGCACTACCACGTGCCGCTCCTGCTGAGCCCCTTCGCCTATTCGACGTACCGAGGAAGCTGAACCATGACCGATACACTCATCGCCAACGACTCCACCACGACCGTGAACAGCGCAGACGACTCCGGGATCATCCTCGGCGCGAACCAGTACGGCAAAGCCGAGGTCCGCGTCGTCAAGGTCACGCGTGACACGGCCCGACACGAGATCGAGGATCTCAACGTCACCTCGCAACTGCGCGGGGACTTCGCCGGGGCCCACCTCGAGGGCGACAACTCCCACGTCGTCGCGACGGACACCCAGAAGAACACGATCTTCGCCTTCGCCCGCGACGGGGTCGGCTCGCCCGAGGCGTTCCTGCTTCGCTTGGCCGACCACTTCACGAGTTCCTTCGACTGGGTGAGCGGCGGCCGCTGGGAAGCGGAGAGCTTCGCCTGGCAGCGCATCGAGGCGCATGGAGCCGGGCACGACCACTCGTTCGTCCGCTCCGGCCAGGAGATCCGCACGGCCGTCGTCGTCGCCGACGGCGCAGACCGCCACGTGATCGCGGGGCTGAAGGACCTCACGGTGCTGAAGACCACGCAGTCGGGGTTCGCCGGATACCCGAAGGATCGCTATACGACCCTGCAGGAGACGGCCGACCGCATTCTCGCGACCGACGTCGCCGCTCGCTGGCGGTACACGAGCCCCGAGGTCGACTTCAACGCCGTCTACGAGAACGTCAGGGCACTGCTGCTCGAGGCCTTCACCGAGCAGTACTCCGCCGCGCTGCAGACCACGCTCTTCGACATGGGGCGGCGGGTGCTCGAACGCCACCCCGAGATCGGCGAGATCCGCTTCTCGATGCCGAACAAGCACCACTTCGTCGTCGACCTCGCCCCGTTCGGGCTCGACAACCCCAACGAGGTGTTCTACGCCGCCGATCGGCCCTACGGGCTCATCGAGGCGACGGTCACGCGCGACGGGCTCGCGCCCGCGCCCGTCGCGTGGGAGGGCATCGCCGGCTTCTGCTGATCCGGGCGGACGGAACCAAGCGAAGGGCGGATGCTGCGGCATCCGCCCTTCGTCGTCGTTGTCGACGCGCTGCGGTTCGCCGCGCTAGCGTCGAGCCATGACGGAAGGTCGGCACGCGTGAGCGGGACGCCACCACAGCCCGCGACCGGGTGGCCCGCGGCGCGCTCGATCGCGGATGCCGCCGACGCACGCGCCGGGGTCGTGACGCGTCAGGCGACCGCTGACGAGCTCGACGGCGTGCTCGCGCGCTTCGAGGCGACCTGGGGCGAGGGGCGCGGACCCGATCGCTCGATGCTGCAGGCCATCGCGCACGCCGGAGGCACCCTGCTCGTCGCCGTGCCGCATGAGCACGCGGAAGTCGCCGGAATCCTCGGCGCCGCCCTCGGCTTCCTCGGCTGGGCCGGCGGCCTTCACCTGCATTCGCACATGAACGCCGTCGATCCCGCCGCGCGGGGACGTGGCATCGGTCTCGCCCTGAAGCTCCGCCAGCGCGCGATCTGCCTCGAGCACGGCATCGACGAGATCCGGTGGACCTACGATCCGCTCATCCGCCGCAATGCGCACATGAACCTCGTCCGGCTCGGCGCCGAGGTCGTGGCCTATCGTCCCGACTTCTACGGCAGGCTCGGCGACCGCATCACGGGCGCCGACCGAAGCGACCGCTTCGAGGTGCGCTGGCGGCTCGATTCCTCTCGCACTGCACGCGCGCTCGCCAGGCGGCCGCAGCCTGCGTGGTCGGCCGAGGGCGGCCTCGCGCTCGACGCCGACTTCGAGCGACTGCGAGCGGATGCCCCGGCCGACGCCGCTCGCCTCCGCGAACGTTCGCGAGAGGCCTTCGCCGCGCTCGCCGGCCGTGCGCTGCGGCCCGAGCTCGACGCCGCGGGCGACTACGTGTTCACGAACGACGACCCCGACCGGGAGACCGAATGACACCCACGACCGTGACTCCGCGCATCGAGGCGATCGAGTTGCATCGCATCGAAGTGCCGCTCGTGCGTCCCTTCGAGACGAGCTTCGGCCGGGAGACCGTGCGCGAAGCGCTGCTCGTGCGAGTGCGCACCGATGCGGGCGACGGCTGGGGCGAGTGCGTCGCCGGCCGCGATCCGTTCTACTCGGCCGAGTACGTCGGCGGAGCGGCATCCGTCATCGAGCGCTACCTCGCGCCGGCGCTGCTGGCCGCGCACGCCGTCGGTGCCTCGCATCCCGCCCCGGCTGACGGCGACCGATCGGCCGGCGTGCCGCTCGCAGCATCCGTCGGGCCCGCGCTCGCATTCGTCGCCGGTCACCGCATGGCGAAGGGGGCGATCGAGGCGGCCGTGCTCGACGCCGAGCTGCGGGCGCAGGGGCGGTCGATGGGCGCCGCGTTCGGCGCGGTGCGCGACTGGGTCGACTGCGGCGTCTCGGTGGGAATCGCCCCGACGCTCGAGGAGCTGCTCGACGAGGTGACCGGCTACCTCGAGCAGGGATACCGGCGCATCAAGCTGAAGATCAAGCCCGGGTGGGACCTCGTGCCCGTCGCCGCGGTCCGCGAGCTCATGGGGCCCGGCGGCCTGCTGCAGGTCGACGCGAACACGGCGTACACCGCCGACGACATCCCGCTGCTCGCGAGCCTCGACCCGTTCGGGCTGCTGCTCATCGAGCAGCCGTTCGCCGAAGAGGACATCGCGACCCACGCACTGCTCGCGAGCGCGTGCGAGACGCCGGTCTGCCTCGACGAGTCGATCCTCGACGCCGTGACCGCGGTCGACGCGATCGAGCGCGGGGCGACCTCGGTCGTCAACATCAAGCCCGGGCGCATGGGCGGCTACCTCGAGGCGCTGCGGGTGCACGACGCCTGCCGCGCGCTCGACGTGCCGGTGTGGTGCGGCGGCATGCTCGAGACCGGCATCGGCCGTGCGGCGAACGTGGCACTCGCGGCACTGCCGGGCTTCGTGCTGCCAGGAGACACCTCAGCATCGTCGCGCTACTACGCCGAAGACGTCACCGAGCCGTTCGTGCTCGGCGAGGGCGAGCATCGGGGGCAGCTCCGGGTTCCGGATCGCGCGGGCACGGGGGTCACCGTGCGCGACGACCTCGTGCACGACTGGGCGAGCGCGCCGCCCGTCGTGCTCGCGCGCTGACACCTCAACCTCCCGTGAGACCGACCGGGCGAGTCCGGCGCGGGGTCAACCCTCGAGAAGGGTGAGTGCACGCTCGCCGATGGCCGCGGCGGAGCCCGCACGCCCCGGATCGTCGTCGAGCGCGAACCAGGTCGACGACAGCGCGCACCACGCCACGAGCCACTGCGCGAGCCGTGACCGTTCGATGCCGCTCGCCTCGACGACCACGCCGAACTGCCGTTCGAGACGGCCCGGGAGCAGGGCGCGCTCGGGCGAGGGGTTGCAGAGCAGGTTGCAGTAGTCGAAGCCGGCTTCGCCGACGAGCCCCTTCGGGTCGATCGCGAGCCAGCCGCGTTCGCCGAAGTCGAGCACGTTGCCGTGGTGCAGGTCGCCGTGCAGCACGACCGGCTCGCGCGGGTCGTCGAGGAGTGCCGCCGCGACGTCGGCGCCGCGGCGGTGCTGCGGGCCCAGTCCGTCGGCCGCGGCGAAGAGCTCGCGGAACCACGTCGGCAGGTCGACGAGATCCGGTGGGTCGGTGCGGTCGAGCACGAGAGCGGATGCCGCGTGGATGCGGCCGGCCGCCGCGCAGATCGTGCGGGTGGCCTCGTCGTCGCGGCCATCGGCGACCATGCGCACGAGGTCGCGGTTGCCGGTCGCGCGTTCGAGGAGCAGGGCCTCATCGCTGTGGGCGAGGACCCTCGCGGCGCCGCGGCCGTCGAGTGCCACGAGGAGCTCGGCGCCGCGTTCCTCCTCGTCGGTGTGCGCGAGCTTCAGCATCGCCGGCGACCCGTCGCTCGTCTGCACGGGGATGAGGCGGCTCGAGGGCGTCGTCACCGGCTCGCCGTCGGGGCGTAGGCGCCAGTGCCGCAGCCATGCGGCATCGCCGGCGAATCCGGGGTTCACCGGGCCGAGGTCGCTCACTGGCGATTCCACTCCTTGCCGGCCCACGGGTCGTAGTCCATCTCGAGCGGCTCCTGCTCGGGCCGCTGCTCCTCGGGCACGTGCTGCAGGTTCACGCGGATGCGGTACCAGAGCGAGGAGCTGCCGCGCATGCCGTCGACGAGCACGTCGGCGGGGTGCAGGAGCGCCGCGACATCCGAGTGCCGCGCCTTCCAGCGCTCGAGGCCCTCGAGCGCCTCGGGCTTGGTCTCGGCGCGGGCGATCTCGATGAGCGGCATCGTCGAGGCGCGTCGCCCCGAGCCGTCGGAGGACTTGGGCGGCTTCTCGGCCGGTCCGAGCTCCTCGGCGAGGGCGAGCAGGCGGTCGAGGCTGCCGACGGCGTCGTCGATGCCGGCCGCCGGGTCGCCGAGGTCGGCGAAGCGCTCGAGCACGGTCGCCACCGTGAAGCGCTCGGGGTGGCTGCCGCGCACCTCGCTCCAGTCGAGCGGCGTCGAGACTCGTGCGTCGGGCAGCGGCCGGATGGAGTACGCCGAGGCCACGGTGCGGTCCTTCGCGTTCTGGTTGAAGTCGACGAAGACGCTCTCGCCGCGCTCCTCCTTCCACCACCTCGCCGAGGCCATGCCCGGTGCCCGGTTCTCGACCTCGCGAGCGAGGGTCTCCGCGGCGAGCCGCACCTCGCGATAGTCCCATCTCGGCTCGATGCGCACGTTGATGTGCAGGCCGCGGGAGCCCGAGGTCTTCGGCCAGCCGACGAGCCCGTGATCGGCGAGCACCTCACGCGAGACCATCGCGACGTCGACGATCTGGGCCCACTCGACGCCCGGCATCGGGTCGAGGTCGACCCGCAACTCGTCGGGGTGGTCGAGGTCTTCGGCCCGAACCGGGTGGGGGTTCAGGTCGAGGCATCCGAGGTTCACGACCCAGGCGAGGGCTGCGGCGTCGCGGATCACGACCTCCTCGGCCGAGTTGCCCGACGCGTAGTGCAGGGTCGCGGTCTCGATCCAGTCGGGCCGCTTCTCGGGGGCGCGCTTCTGGAAGAAGGCCTCCTGGTCGATGCCCTTCACGAAGCGCTTCAGCACCATCGGGCGCCCGCCGGCACCACGCAGTGCTCCCTCGGCGACGGCGAGGTAGTAGCGCACGACGTCGAGCTTCGTCAGGCCGGGCTCGGGGAACACGACCTTGTCGGGGCTGCTGATGCGCACCTCTCGGTCGTCGATCTGCAGCACCTCGGCCGTCGACGCCTTGGGGCTCACGCTCTCCACACTATTGCGCGAGGCCGCCGAGCGGGAGGGCGTGGCATCAGCCGGATGCCACGGAGGCCTCGGTCGACGCGGCGGCGGCGCGGGCGTAGCGCCGAGGGGTCTCGCCGATCACGGCCCGGAACTGGCGCGTGAAGTGAGCCTGGTCGGAGAAGCCGAGGCCGGCGGCGAGTTCGGCCAGCGACGGCGGCTCGGCGGACGCGAGCGCCTGTGACGCCTCCTGCATGCGATAGCGCCCGATGAGCCACTTCGGCGTGAGGCCGAGCCTGCCGCGAACGAGCCGCTCGAGTGCGCGGAGGCTCAGGCCCGTCGCCGCGGCGAGCCCGTCGGCGCGCACGATCGAGCGGTCGGTCTCCGCGAGCTCCACGACTCGGCGCAGCTGCGCGGCCTCGTCGTCGAGCTCGATGCGCTGGGAGCGGAGCCACGCCTCGAACCCGGCGATCGCGGATGCATCCTCGCCCGCCTCGATCTCGGTGCGCACATGTTCGGCGAGGCCGGAGGCATCCGTCACGCGGAGTGCAGCGAACCTGACCGAGGAGCCGACGAGGTCGCGCATCGGACCGGGTGCGAGGCGGTGGGCGACGCCGGGCTGCAGCAGCACGCCGAACGCCCAGCCCTCGCCCTCGAGCCGCTGGCGGCTGCGACCGAGCTCGGGTCCATAGAGGGCCGCCTCGTGCGGTTCGATCACGAGGTTCGCCGACGGGTAGTCGAGCACGCCCTGCTCGATGACGACGCCCGGCGGGAGCCGCCAGCGGGGAATCCACACGTGGCGCACGAGGCCCTCGAGATCGGCACTCACGGCATGGCGGGCGAGTCGGACCGGCGCGTCATCGGCGGCCGCCTGCGCCGCGGCCGCCGCCGCGAGCGGCGCGATGCCGGGCTCGCCCGGTCGGCCGGCGAGCACGCCCTTCGTGGCGGCGCCGGCGCGCGAGCGCCAGTAGTTCTCACCCGTCTGCATGGGGCAAGTATGGCGAGCCCCACCGACGCACCGCCGCCGACCACGTCGCCCCGTCGCGTTTGTGCAAGACGCGGGCACCGGGGCATCCGTAGCGTCGAACCCGACCAGTTCGACCACCAGGAGGACACCATGACCGACTTCGAGATGACGCTCTTCGTCGCCGCCGACCCTGCCCGCGTCTGGGACGCGATCACCGGCGAGGAGGGCAGCCGCGCCGTCATGTGGGGCTCGGCCCTGCGCGGCGACCTCGTGCCCGGCGCCCGCTACGAGTACGTCGGGCCCGGGCAGGACGGCGACGAGACCGTGCACGTCTACGGCGAGGTGCTGCAGGCGGAGCCGGGCACGGTGCTGCAACTCACCGAGCACCCCGGTCCCACCTACCGCGAGAACCACGCCGAGCTCCGCAGTCGCATGACGTGGCGTCTGGAGCCTGCGGGTGATTCGCTCACGAAGCTCACGTTCACCAACGACGAGTGGAGTGAGGGCCACCCCGCCGAGGCCGAGACCTCCGACACCTGGCCGCTCGTGCTCTCGAGCTTCAAGTCGTGGGTCGAGACGGGCAGGGCGTTGCCGTTCCCCTCGTGACCATGCGCGGAGTAGGTTGAGGCCACCACCGGTCGGCGAAGGAGACACCATGGCGAAGGCGCCCGCGTTCAGGATCGTGCGCTGGGAGCTCAAGGTGCTCTACATCGTCGTCGCGTGGATCGTCGGATACGCGCTCGCCGACCTGCTCCGCCGTCTGAACACGGCGGAGGTCGGCATCGGCATCGTCAGCCTGCTCTTCGACCTCGCCGCGTTCGTGTTCGCGGTACGGATCTTCCGCGGCCAGGGTGAGCCGATCGACCCGCCGCGAGCATGGTGGCGCATGACCGGGTGGCGGCCGCTCAGTCGCCGGCTCGGCATCCTGTTCGGCGCGGCCACGGCCATCGCGTTGGTCTGCTTCGTCGGCGAGATGACGGGTGCCGTCGAGCCGACGACGAACGGAGCCTTCAGTTGGCTCGGGATCACCCTGCAATGCGGCGTGCTCACGTTGCTGTACCTCAACTCGGCCGCGCACATGACGCGTCTCGGCATCGTGAAGCCCGAGCGACTTCGCCCGATCATCCGACTGACGTAGGCGCCCCAGCCACGCGAAGTGACGCGAATCGACCGTTGCTCGCCGAGGAGCGATCGATTCGCGTCATCTCACTGCGGCCGACGGTGCCGGTGCTCGCTAGGATCGCGAGCATGGCCGACGATCCGGTGAAGCAAGCGCAAGAAGCCGCCGCGGCGGCCGCTGAGGCGGCGGAGGAGCTGCAGGCGCAGGCCGCCGAGGCAGTCAGGAAGGCCGAAGAGGCGGCGGCGCTCGCGAAGGCGGCCGCTGAGGCCGCAGCGGATGCTTCGACGCCGGCCGCAGCCGAAACAGTCGCAGCCAAATCAGCCGCAGCCGCGACATCCGGCCCGCTCGACCAGACCCAGGTCGACGCGATCCGCGCCGGCTATGCCATCGAGGGCCGAACCCTCGAGATCGGCGCCCTCGTCAACGGCGAGGCGCTGCCCGACGTGCCCGTGCGCATCCCGCTCGCGATGACGAACCGGCACGGGCTCGTCGCAGGCGCGACCGGCACGGGCAAGACCCGCACGCTGCAGGTACTCGCCGAGCAGCTCTCGTCCCACGGCGTGGCCGTGTTCGCGGCCGACATCAAGGGCGACCTCTCGGGTGTCGCGACGCCCGGGGAGGGCAACGAGAAGCTGCTCGCCCGCACCGAGGGAATCGGCCAGCAGTGGACCCCGGCGAGCTTTCCGACCGAGTTCTACTCCCTCGGCGGCGTCGGCCGGGGCGTGCCGATCCGGGCGACGATCTCGGGCTTCGGCCCGCTGCTGCTCTCGAAGGCGCTCGGCCTGAACGAGACGCAGGAGTCGAGCCTCGGCCTCGTCTTCCACTACGCGAACACCAACAACCTCGCGCTGCTCGACCTCGAAGACCTGCGCGCGGTGCTCGCCTACCTCGTGAGCGACGAGGGCAAGCCCGAGCTCGAGGGTCTCGGCGGGCTGTCGAAGGCGACGGTCGGCGTGATCCTCCGGGAGCTCATCACCTTCGCCGACCAGGGCGCCGACGTGTTCTTCGGCGAACCCGAGATCGACACGGCCGAGTTCCTTCGCGTGGCGTCCGACGGGCGCGGCATCATCAGCCTGCTCGAGGTGCCGGGGGTCGCCGACAAGCCGGCGCTCTACTCGACCTTCCTGATGTGGCTGCTCGCCGATCTCTTCACCGATCTGCCCGAGGTCGGCGATCTCGACCAGCCGAAGCTCGTGTTCTTCTTCGACGAGGCGCACCTGCTCTTCGCCGACGCCTCGAAGGACTTCCTCGCCCAGATCACGCAGACCGTGCGGCTCATCCGCTCGAAGGGGGTCGGCGTCTTCTTCGTCACGCAGACGCCCAAAGACGTGCCGGCCGACGTGCTCGCCCAGCTCGGCTCGCGCGTCCAGCACCAGCTGCGCGCCTTCACACCCGACGACGCGAAGGCGTTGCGCGCGACCGTCTCGACGTACCCGAAGTCGGGCTACGACCTCGAGGAGGCGCTCACCCAGCTCGGCACGGGTGAGGCGATCGTCACCGTCATGAACGAGAAGGGGGCGCCGAGTCCCGTCGCCTGGACGCGGCTGCGTGCCCCGCAGGCGTCGATGTCGCCATCGCCCGATGCCGTGGTGGACGCAGCCGTCGCGGCATCGCCGCTCACCGCGAAGTACGGCACCGGCATCGACCGGGAGTCGGCGCACGAGATCCTGACCAAGAAGCTCGCGGATGCCGCGGCGAAGGTCGACGCCCAAGCGGCGGCGGAGGCCAGGGCGAAGGCCGACGCCGAGTTCGCGAAGATGCAGGCGAAGATCCAAGCGGATGCCGCGAAGGCCGACAAGAAGGCGCAGGCCGAGTACGACCGGCTCATGAAGCAGACCTCGACGACCTCGCGGTCGCGCTCCTCGCGATCGAAGGAGAAGTCGGCGCTCGAGCAGGTGCTCGGCTCGAAGACCACGCAGAACGTGCTGACGAGCGTCATCACCGGCATCTTCGGCATGGCCAGGCGCAAGTAGTCGCATGCCCGCCGGGCGCACCGGCCGGTTGGCCGCCGTGCGGGAGGATGGACCCGTGCCAGAGATCCGCCCGTACCGTGCCGCCGACCGCGATCAGGTCGCCCGGATCTGCCTGCTCACGGCGGCCGGAGGCGGTGACGCCGCCGGCGTCTACTCCGACGACACCCTGATGCCCGAGGTGTTCGCGCTGCCCTACGTCGAGTACGCGCCCGAGCTCGCGTTCGTCGTCGCCGATGGCGATCGGGTGCTCGGCTACGTGATCGGCGTGGCCGACACCGCCGCCTTCGTCGAGTGGTGGAAGCGCGAGTGGGGGCCGGCGTTCGCCACGAGGCATCCGTCGCCCGGCGCCCCCACCGGCCACGAACCGGACTTCACCGAGGCGCAGCTCATCGAGGCCGGCACGGCGCCCGAGCGCATGCTCATCGCCGAACTCGCCGAGTACCCGGCGCACCTGCACATCGACCTCCTGCCCGAGCTGCAGGGCCGCGGGTTCGGCCGTCGCCTCATCGACACCCTCCGAGACGCACTCGCCGCACACGGGGTGCCGGCCGTGCACCTCGGCATGGACGCTGCGAACACGGGAGCCAGGGCGTTCTACGACCGGCTCGGATTCCACGAGCTCCCGTCGAGTCGCCCGGGCTCGCCGCTGCTCGGCATCGCGACCACCGACGCGAGCGACGCGACGGCAACGGGCTCAGCCGTCAGCGAGTGAGCGAACGCCGCTCGAACCAGTAGAGCAGGCGCGGGTTCGCTTCGCGCAGGTCGGCGAGGGTCATCGGCTCCGAACCGACGGTCTCCTCGACGCCGAGCACCTCGGCGACCCGATCCATGGTGGCCTCGTCCCAGAACCTGCCGCGCATCCGGAACGCGCCGCGGCCGGTGCGTTCGACCACGAAGAGCTCCTGCGTCGTGTCGAGACTGTTCGCCCGGTACAGGTGCACCCGCAGCACTCCGGCGACGTCGCGTGCCGCGACGGTCGAGACACCGCCGAAGAAGCCCCGTTCGACGATGCCGTAGCGGCTGATCGACGCGTTCGCACGGCGGTAGCCGACCCATGCGACGAAGATCGCCGCTATGACGACCGCGGTGGTGGCGGCCATGACGGGCCACGCGTCGTGCGAGTCCATCAGCCAGATCTCGGCGGCGAGCACCGGTAGGGCGAGTGCCAGGAGCGGCAATCCGACGCTCCGTCCGAGGGAGCGGCGTGGCCTCAGGGTGAACACCCTGAGGCCGTCGCCCCCTGCTGCCGCCGCTCCGATGGAGGAGCCCCCTGCGTCCCCACTCCTCAGTTCCATCGCCGCCGCTGACATCCCTCTCATCATGGGCGTCGCGGCGGAATCGCACCATTCCGCATTAATGAGGACACGGGGCCGGAAACGACGAACGGCCCCGACGAATCGGGGCCGTTCTCGTACTCATCTACCGCGGAGGATGGGGGATTCGAACCCCCGAGGGCTTGCACCCAACACGCTTTCCAAGCGTGCGCCATAGGCCACTAGGCGAATCCTCCCGGGGACTCCCCACGCACCCGCCAGAGCCCGGCTGCCCTTGCTGCGTTTCCGCCCTGGGGGAGTTGACCTGGATGACGCCACGTGAGGAGCCGGAGACAGTCTACCCGAGCGCAGGCAGGTGTCTTGACCGCGGCCGGTTCAGCGAGCGGATGCCTCGGCCAGGCTGGCCGGAAAGGCCCGAGCGGGTGTCTTGACCGCGGCCGGTTCAGCGAGCGGATGCCTCGGCGCCGCGGGCTGCCCGCGCGGCGAGGAACGCGTCGAACGCCTCGCGGCTGGTCTTCGACGGCGTGTATCCGAGTTCGGCCTTCAAGCGCGTGTTGTCGAGCACCGGCCGGTACCGCAGGAAGCCGACGCGCTCGGGTCCGTGCACCGTGAGCCGGGTCGCGTGGCCCACGCGAAGCGCGAGGGTGAGCAACGACGGCGACACCGTGATCGTGCGCTTGCCGAGGGCCGCGGCGATCTCGGTGACCGTCATGCGGCCGTCGCCCGCGACGTTGAACGCACCGGTGACCTCGCCGGTCGCCCCGCGCACGATCGCGCCGACGACGTCGTCGACCCAGACGAAGACGAACGGGCTGTCGGAGCCGCGGATCGCGAGGATGCGCGGGCCGTCCCAGAGTGCGGTGATCTGGTTCGCCACCGACGGGCCGAGGATCGTGCCGATGCGGAGCACGACCTGGCCGAGCGCCGGGTGCGCGACCCGGTACGCGGCGAGCATCTCTTCGACGAGGCGCTTGTGCCGCGAGTAGCTGAACTCCTCGTTGCCACGGATGCCGTCGGTCTCGACGAGCCACTCGGGGTTGTCGGCGTGATACCCGTAGGCGGCGCCCGACGACGAGACCACGATGCGCCGCACGCCGAACGCGACGGCGGCGTCGAGCACGTTGCGCGTGCCCTCGACGTCGACGCGGTACTCCACGTCTTCGCTGAGGCCTCCGGGGTTCACGATCGCGGCGAGGTGCACGATCGTGTCGATACGGTGGTCGCGCACGACCGCGGCGACGTTCGCGGCATCCGTCACGTCGCACGGCTCGAACACGACGCCGTCGGGAAGCTGCGCGGGCGTGCGCACGTCGCCGGCGACGACGAGCTGGACGTCGGGATGCCCGGCGAGGGCGCGCACCGCGCTCGATCCGAGGAACCCGGCGCCGCCGGTGACGAGTACGCGCCTCATTCGGCGACTCCTCGGCCGGTCGGCTCGTGGTCGGTGGCCTCGATGCGCTCGCTTCGTTCGCTCCTCGACCGTCCGGCAGTCGACCGGCGGTCCGCTCGCTTCGAGTGCCTCGCCCAGAGGGTCGCGACCGTGAGGCCCGCGACGATGTCCCAGATGCCCCACCAGCCGGCGACGACGGCCATGCCGCCGAGCCCGCCGAAGAACGCGAAGACGAGGCCGAGGCCGAGGCCGGCGTTGCGGATTCCGACTTCGAAGGTGATGGCCTTGCGGTCGCGTACGCCGAGGCCGCCGATGCGCGCGCTCGCGTACCCGAGGCCGAGCGCCACGGCGTCGTGCAGGAACACCGCGAGCAGCACGACGCCGATGAACGCCATGAAGATCGCCCAGTTGCCGATGAGGGCCGCGGCGATGAAGCCGACGAGACCGATGAGGCTGACCCAGCGCGCGTAGGGCTGTACCTTCGCCGCGAAGCGGGGCAGCTTGGCGCGGATCAGGAGGCCGGCGAAGAATGGCACTCCGATGATCAGGAAGATCTCGAACAGCATCTGCCAGCCGTCGAGGCTCACCTCGTGCACCAGCTTGCTCGCCGTCGGGTGCAAGCCGCCCCAGAACGCGAGGCTGATCGGCAGCAGGAAGATGTAGATCACGTTCGAGACGGCTGTCATCGACACCGAGAGCGCCACGTTGCCGCCCGAACGGTAGGTCAGCACCTGCGAGATGTTGCCGGGCGGGCAGCACGCCACGAGGATCATGCCGAGCGCGATCGACGCCTGCACGTTGAGCAGCAGCGTCAGGCCGAAGGTCACGGCCGGCAGCAGGATGATCTGCGCCGCGAGCGCGATGATCATGGCCTTCGGCGCCTTGGCGACGGCCTTGAAGTCGGACGGCGCCGTGTCGAGCGCGATGCCGAACATGATGAGCCCGAGCACGATGTTCAGTGCGATGAGCGAGCCCGGGGTGAAGTTCAGGACGACGTCGTCGATGTTCATGCGGTGCCGCCCTCGGTGTGGATGGCCGTCGCGGTCGCCGCGACGAGGCTGTGGGGGAGGAGCGGGCCGCGCTCAGAGGTCGGCGGCAGCGTGCCGAGCAGTCGCTTCACGGTGCGCCGGTAGGCGTCCTTGTTGACGTAGTACGACATGCGGTCGAGACCGAGGTAGTCGTAGCCGCCGGTGAGGTCGGGCCACGGGGCATCCGCTCGCTGACGGAACCGAGCGGCGGCCTCTGGGGCGTCGTCGGCGGCGGCGAGGTAGGCGGCGATGAGCTCCGCCTGCTCGAAACGGCCCTGCCAGCCGATGCCCGACGCCTCGATCATGCCGAGCACGAAGAGGCCGTTGAACGAGGGCGGGAAGACGTTCATGAAGAGCGACGGCGACGCGCCCTCCCAGTTCAGGTGGGTGCGCTCGACGAAGGGGTAGTCGAGGTGGTAGCCCGTCGCGAGCATGATGAGGTCGTAGTCGCCCGAGGATCCGTCGGCGAAGTGCACCGTGCGCCCGTCGAACCGGTCGATGTCGGGCACGACCCGCAGGTCGCCCTGGCCGAGGTGGTTCAACACCATCGTGTTCACGATCGGGTGCGACTCGTAGATCTTGTAGTCGGGCTTCGGGAACCCGAACTTCACCGGGTCGCCCGTGAACGCCTTGAGCACGCGCGTGTCGATGAACTGCTTGATGCGCGCCGGCAGCGGGCGCCCCTGGTTCAGGGTGTCCGACGGGCGGCCGAAGAGGTAGCGGGGCACGAAGTAGTACCCGCGGCGCACGCTCAGGTCGACGGATGCCGCGTGGTGCACCGCATCGACCGCGATGTCGCACCCGGAGTTGCCGGCGCCGATGATGAGCACTCGCCTGCCGTCGAACGTCTTCGCCGACTTGTAGGCGCTCGTGTGCATGATCTCGCCCGTGAACTCGCCGGCGAAGCCCGGCACGTTGGGCTCGGCGAGCGTGCCGTTGGCGAGGATCACGCCCGAGTAGTCGCCCGTGATGGTCTCGCCGTCGGCGGTGACGGCGGTGACGCGCCAGCGCGGCGCGGCGGACCCGGCGCCGGCGCCGGAAACGGGCGTGCCATCAGGAACGGGGAGCGGCGAGACATCCGTCACCCTCGTCTCGAAGCGGAACCGCTCGCGCAGGCCGAACGCGTCGGCGAAGGCGCGGAAGTACTCGAGCAGTTCGCGGTGGCTCGGGTAGTCGGCGGTCGAGGCCATCGGGAACTCGGTGAACTCGGTCGTCGTGCGACTCGAGATGAGGTGCGCGGACTCGTACATGGTCGAGCGCGGGTTGTCGATGTTCCAGAGGCCGCCGACGTCGGGGCCGGCCTCGAATCCGTCGAAGGGGATACCGGCGCGGCTGAGCGCTCGCGCGCCGGCGAGGCCGGATGGGCCCGCTCCGATGAGGGCGATGTTGTTCACGGGTGGGTGTCTCTGTTCGGGTCGCACCGCTGGGGGAGACGGCACGGCACGTCGATGTGCCCGAACAGCATAAGCGAATACTGCTCGGGTTCTGGACGCCGCCGATCATCCGCTCGACGGATGCCCCGACCACGACGTTCGCACCGTGGTACGACGTCGTCGGCACCTGCCGCCGATGTGCTCGTCCGCCCGCTTTCCTAGCGTGGAGACAGTGCCCCACTCCTCCTCCGACATCCATGTCCCATCCGCTTCGAACTGGCTCGGCCACCCCGCTGCCGCGGCCCTCCGCCTGGGCGGCGCCGCGCTCGTGCTGCTCGCCCTCGGCATGATGTGGGCGTCCCGCATCGTCTTCCCGGGCAACACCTACGTGAGCGGGCTGGGGGCTGCGGGGGAGATCACGTCAGTCGCCTTCAACGTGTCGCTCGCGATGGTCGCGCTCGGCGGCGCGGCGTCGGCCGTCGGGCTCTGGGGCATGCGGAGCGGCCGCGGCCTGTTCGGCGCGTGGGCGGTGAGTACGAGCCTGCTCGCCGCGAGCGCGATGTTCGGGGTCGGCGCGGCCGTGCCGTGCAGCACCGGCTGCCCGATCCCGCTCTCGCCGGGTGCCGCCCCGCAGGACCTCGTGCACACGACGGCCGCGGTGCTCGGCTTCGCGCTCGCCGGGGTGGCGATCATCCAGACCCTCAGGTTCGGTCGGGTCTACGCGGTGCTGGCGGTGCCGAGCCTCGTGCTCGTGATCGCGGCCGCCTCGGCGGGCGGCATCCTCTCGCTCGCAGGCGTCGCCACCGGACTCGGCGGATGGCTCGAGCTCATCGCGACGACGTCGGCGCTCCTCTGGCTGACCGCCGTGTCGCTGGCGACCCAGCACCGCATCACGACCGCAGCCGTGCTCGGCCGATCGATGGCGGATTCCCAGACCCCGCATGCCGCGCGCCCAATAGGCTGGACGGGTGGCGCACCGCATCTACATCTGCTCGGCTGAGGGCAATACGGGCAAGTCGACCGTGGCGCTCGGCGCACTCGATACCCTGACCCACCGCACGACCCGGGTCGGCGTGTTCCGGCCCATCGCGCGATCGACCGCCGAGCGCGACTACGTGCTCGAGCTGCTGCTCGCCCACGAGGGCGTCGTGCAGATCCCCTACGACGACGCGGTCGGCGTGGGATACGACGACGTGCACGCCGACCCCGAGGGGGCGCTCGCGACGATCGTGAGCCGGTTCAAGGCCGTCGAAGACAGGTGCGACGCGGTCGTCATCATCGGCTCCGACTTCACGGATGTCGGCAGCCCCACCGAACTCGCCTACAACGCGCGCATCGCCGCGAACCTCGGCGCCCCGGTGCTGCTCGTGCTCGGCGGTCGGGTCGGCGATGGGCAGGGGCGCAGCCGGTCGGAGCGGCTCGGCTACTCCGATGCCCGCAGCCCCGAAGAGCTCGCACAGCTCACCGAGCTCGCCGTCGAGGAGCTCGAGCGCGAGCACGCGACGCTGCTCGGCATCGTCGCGAACCGCGCCGACCCCGAGCGACTCCCCGAGATCGTCGACGCCGTGGCGTCGGCCGCGCGGCCGAACAGCGCATCGATCGCCGTCGGGCGCGGCGCAGAGACATCCGTCGCCACCTGGGCGATTCCCGAAGACCCGTACCTCGTGGCACCGTCGATGCGCGCCATCATGGAGGCGGTCGACGGCACGCTGCACGCGGGCGACCCCGAACTCCTGAACCGCGAGGCGCTCGGCGTCATCGTCGCGGCGATGTCGATGGAGAACGTGCTCAACCACCTCACCGAGGGCGCCGTGGTCGTCGTGCCCGGCGACCGCAGCGAGGTGCTGCTCGGCGTGCTCACCGCGCACTCGAGCGCGACGTTCCCGTCGCTGTCGGGCATCGTGCTGAATGGCGGCATCCCGATCGCCGAGCAGGTCGAGCGGCTCATCGACGGCCTGAAGGCCGGGCTCCCGATCATTCGCACCGAGCTCTCGAGCTACGACACGGCGCTCGCGATCACGCACACGCGCGGCCGGCTCGCCGCTGAGTCGCAGCGCAAGCGCGACACCGCCCTCGCCCTCTTCGAGAAGCACATCGACGGCCAGGCGCTGCTCGACCTGCTCGAGGTCGCGCGGCCCGAGGTCGTGACGCCCCTCATGTTCGAGTACGACCTGCTCGAGCGGGCGAGGCAGACCCGCAAGCGCATCGTGCTGCCCGAGGGGTACGACGACCGGGTGCTGCGAGCCGCGGCGACCCTGCTCGCCCGAGATGTCGCCGACCTCACGATCCTCGGCGAGGAGATCGAGGTGCGGTCGCGGGCGATCGGCCTCGGCCTCGACCTCTCGAAGGCCGAGGTGCTCTCGAACCACGACTTCGTGCACGTCGCCCGCTTCGCCGAGGAGTACCAGCGTCGGCGCGCGCACAAGGGCGTCACGCTCGAGCAGGCGCGGGAGACCGTGCAAGACGTGTCGTACTTCGGCACGATGATGGTCGAGCTGGGCCTCGCTGACGGCATGGTCTCGGGTGCCGCGCACACGACGGCGCACACGATCCGGCCGTCGTTCGAGGTCATCAAGACGCGGCCCGGCGTCGACGTGGTCTCGAGCGTGTTCCTGATGGCGCTCGCCGACCGGGTACTCGTCTATGGCGACTGCGCGATCGTGCCCGACCCGACCGCCGAGCAGCTCGCCGACATCGCGATCTCGTCGGCCGCGACCGCGGCGCAGTTCGGCATCGAGCCGCGCATCGCGATGCTCTCGTACTCGACGGGGGAGTCCGGCTCGGGCGCCGACGTCGACAAGGTGCGCCGGGCGACCGAGCTCGTGCGCGAGCGCGCGCCGCAGCTCGCGGTCGAGGGGCCGATCCAGTACGACGCGGCAGCGGATGCCGCGGTTGCGCGCACGAAGCTGCCCGAGTCGGATGTCGCGGGGCGGGCGACGGTCTTCATCTTCCCCGACCTCAACACCGGCAACAACACGTACAAGGCGGTGCAGCGCTCCTCGGGCGCCGTCGCGATCGGGCCGGTGCTGCAGGGCCTGCGCAAGCCCATCAACGACCTCTCGCGAGGAGCGCTCGTGCAGGACATCGTGAACACCGTGGCCATCACGGCGATCCAGGCGGCGGATCCGGCATGAGCGTCGTGCTCGTCGTGAACTCGGGGTCTTCGTCGTTGAAGTACCAGCTCATCGAGGTCGAGCGATCCGAGACGCTCGCGAGCGGGCTCGTCGAGCGCATCGGCCGCGGCGTCGGGCACGCCCGGCATCGTCACGAGGGGCCTGAGAACGACAGCCTCGGCTCAACGTGGGACGCGGCCGTCGAGGTGCCCGACCACGAGGCCGCCTTCGCGGTGATGCTCGAGGCGTTCGCCGCGCACGGCCCCTCGCTCGAGGCGCACGCCCCGATCGCGGTGGGCCACCGGGTCGTGCAGGGCGGGGCTCGCTTCTTCGAGCCGACCGTGATCACCCCGCTCGTGAAGATCAACATCGACGAGCTCTCAGCGCTCGCGCCGCTCCACAACCCCGCGAACCTCGAGGGCATCGAGGCGGCGCAGCGTGCCTTCCCCGAGGTGCCGCACGTCGCCGTGTTCGACACCGCGTTCCACCAGACGATGCCGCCGGCCGCATATACCTACGCGATCGACCGCGAGCTCGCCGCGAGGCACCGCATCCGCCGCTACGGGTTCCACGGAACCTCGCACCGCTTTGTCTCGCGTGCCACTGCCGCGTTCCTCGAACGCCCGGTCGAGGAGCTCCGCATGATCGTGCTGCACCTCGGCAACGGTGCATCCGCCTGCGCAGTCGCCGAGGGCCGCTCGATCGAGACGAGCATGGGCATGACGCCGCTCGAGGGGCTCGTCATGGGCACGCGCTCTGGCGACATCGACCCAGCGGTGCTGCTGCATCTCGAGCGACGGGCCGGCCTCGACGCCGACGGCCTCGACCATCTGCTGAACTCGCAGAGCGGCATCCTGGGGCTGAGTGGTCACGCCGACATGCGCGATCTCGTGGCGGCGCGCGACGCGGGCGACGAGGCGGCGACGCTCGCGCTCGACGTCTACGCGCACCGGGTGCGCTCCTACGTCGGGGCGTACGCCGCCCAGCTCGGCCGGGTCGACGCGATCGTCTTCACGGCGGGCGTCGGCGAGAACTCGGCGGTCGTGCGAGAGCGCGCGCTCGCCGGTCTCGAGGGCTTCGGCGTCGAGCTCGATCCCGACCGAAATGCCGTTCGCGGCGGCGAAGCCCGGCGCATCTCGACGGATGCCTCGAAGACCGCCGTGCTCGTCGTGCCGACGAACGAAGAGCTCGAGATCGCGCGCCAGACGCTGGAGCTCGTCGGCGCCTGAGGTTGCACCCGATGCGACCCGGGGGAGCCCGTCGCGGCAGCGTGCGAATATCCACAAGAACTGTTGCACAAGGTTTCTTGTGGAACTATGCTGGCGGCATGAACGACCCACGCGAGACCATCGACCTGCACGATGCCGGCGCCATGCGGGCGCTCGCGCACCCGATGCGCCTCCGCATCCTCGGCCTGCTGCGGGTCGAGGGCCCGAGTACGGTCGGCGCCCTCGCCGAGCGCACGGGCGAGGCTCCGGGTTCGGCGAGTTACCACGTCGCAACCCTCGCCAAGCACGGCTTCGTGGTCGAGGCGCCCGAGCTCGCCCGCGACAGGCGCGAGCGGTGGTGGCGGGCCGCGCACCTCGTCACGAGCTGGCAGACCGCGGAGTTCCTGGAGGACCCCGAGGCCCACGCGGCATCCGATGCCATGCGGCGCGTCGTGCTCGACTCGTACCACCGCGAACTGCTCGAGGCGATCGACGCCGAGGCCGAGCTCGAGCCCGAGTGGGTCGCGGCCTCCGACTCGAGCGACGGCGCGGCCCGCCTCACGATCGACGAGTTCCGCGAGCTGAACGCCGAACTCGACGCGGTGCGCGAGAAGTGGTGGGCCGTCGGCCGTGAACCGCGCCCGGGCACGAGAGCCGTGCGCTGGATGACCCACACGTTCCCGAGGCCCGAGCGATGACGAATGACACCACGCGCACGACGGTCGAGCCTTCGACCACGGATGCTCCGCGCCGCCGCACCCCGCTCGTCGCCCTCTTCGCCGCGCAGCTCTTCTCGCTGTCGGGCAACGCGATCGCGCTCATCGCGATCCCGCTCATCGCGCTCACCCAGACGGGGTCCCCCCTCGCGGCCGGCGTCGCGGGCGTCTTCGCGACCGTGCCGCTCGTCATCGGCGGGGCACTCGGGGGAGTGCTCGTCGACCGGTTCGGCTACCGCACCTCGTCGATCGTCGCCGACGTCGCGAGCGGCGTCACGGTGCTCGCGATCCCGGTGCTCGCGGCGACCGTCGGGCTGCACTTCGGGGTGCTGCTCGCCCTCGTCTTCCTCGGCGGCCTGCTCGACGCCCCGGGCGACACCGCGAAGACCGTGCTCATGCCAGACCTCGCCGAGCTCGCGCGGGTACCGCTCTCGCGCGCTGCCGGTGCGCAGTCGACCGTGCAGCGCACCGCCATGATGATCGGTGCGGGCGTCGCCGGCGCGCTCGTGGCCATCGCCGGCCCGATGCCGGCGCTCCTCGTCGACGCAGCCGGCTTCGCGGTGTCGGCCCTGCTCGTCGTGTGCTTCGTGCCGCGGCGAGCCGCGGCATCCGTCCCCGAAGGGGAAGCCCCCGTGCAGGGCGGGTTCGTGGCCGGCATCCGATTCATCGCCGCCTCGCCGCTCCTGCGTTCGATCGTGCTGCTCGTGACCCTCACGAACGCGATCGATGCGGCGGGCATCACGGTGCTGAAACCGGTCTACGCGACGCAGGTGCTCGGCGACCCGGCGGTGCTGGGATTCATGGTCGGATGCTTCGCGGCCGGCGCGCTCACCGGCTCGGCGCTCTTCGCCGCCGCCGGCCATCGTTACTCGGGTCGCGTGGTGTTCGCCCTCTGCTTCGTGCTGGCGGGAATGCCGCCGTATCTCGCGATGGCGCTCGGCGCGCCGGTGCCGGTGCTGCTGCCGATCCTCGTGTTCTCCGGCCTCGCCGCCGGGGCCCTCAACCCGATGATGGCGACCGCGATGTACGGGCTCGTGCCCGACGGCGTGCGAGCCCGCGTGTTCGGCGCGATGACCGCGGGCGTCGCGGCCTCGATGCCGCTCGGCGCCTTCCTCGGCGGCCTCTCGGTGGAGCGGTTCGGGCTCGCTCCCACGTTGCTGGGGTGCTCGATCATCTACCTCGTGCTCGGCTCGAGCCCGCTCTACGTGCGCTCGTTCACGGGGCTCTCGGCCGCTCGCACCCCTACGGGGGTACGGGGTGCGAATGGCTCACCCGTGTGATGTGAGCGCTGCACCGGCTCCGTACGCTCGCAGCACGGTCGATATCGGCCGGTGAAGCACACCCCCGAAACGTTCGTCTGAGTTCCATTCGCACCTTCGGATGACGAGATGAGCGCACATGAGCTTGCAGGTCGTAGAACGCCCCGACGGTGCACTGGGCACCATGTCGCCCGTGATCCTCACGGCGGGTCGTCGCCGAGAGGGTGCCGACCCGGCGCAGAGCGGCTTCGCGCAGCTCTCCCGCCAGATCAAGGCCGAGGGCCTCCTCGACCGATTCGTCGGCTTCTACGTGCGCAAGGCCGCCTTCTGGACCGTCGTGCTCGGCGCCGTCATCGCGGCATCCGTCATGATCGGCGACTCGTGGTGGCAGCTCGTCGTGGCCGCAGCGCTCGGCGTGATCTTCACCCAGTTCGCCTTCATGGCGCACGAGGCCTCGCACCGCCAGGTCTTCCGCTCCGGGCCCGCCAACGACTGGGCCGGGCTCTTCCTCGCGAACTTCGTGGTCGGCATCAGCTACAGCTGGTGGATGAACAAGCACACGCGCCACCACGGCAACCCGAACGTGATCGGCCGCGACCCCGACATCGTCAAGGACACGATCTCCTTCCTCGAAGAGGATGCCGCGGAGAGCCGCGGGCTCGTGCGCATGATCACGCGCAAGCAGGGCTACCTGTTCTTCCCGCTGCTGCTGCTCGAGGGCATCAACCTGCACGTGCACGGCATCCGCCACGTGCTCGGCAAGGGCACGGTCAAGCGACGCGGCCTCGAGATCACGCTCATCGCAGTTCGCCTCATCGGCACGGTCGCGCTCGTCTTCTGGGCGTTCCCGCCGCTGCTGGCCGCCGTCTTCCTGTTCGTGCAGCTCGGCGTCTTCGGCGTCTACATGGGAGCCTCGTTCGCCCCGAACCACAAGGGCATGCCCCTCATCCCGCGCGGCATGCGCGTCGACTTCCTCGAGCGCCAGGTGCTCACGAGCCGCAACATCCGCGGCGGCAAATTCATGGACTCGTTCATGGGCGGCCTGAACTACCAGATCGAGCACCACCTGTTCCCGAGCATGGCGCGGCCCGCGCTCGCCCGCACGCAGCAGATCGTGCGCGAGTACTGCCGCGAGAACGACGTGCGCTACACCGAGACGGGCCTCGTCGAGTCGTACGCGATCGTCATCGCCTACCTCAACCGGGTCGGGCTCGCGGCGCGCGACCCCTTCGACTGCCCGATGATCAACTCGTACCGCCGGCGCGACTGACGCCCGCGGGCGAGCACGTCGCGGGCGAGCAGGTCGCGGACGCCCGGGTCACGGCACGACCGTGCACTGCGGGTTGGTGCCGGCGAGTCCCATCGACGCGTTGGCCTGCGACCAGGCCGAGGTCCAGCCGCTCGAGTGCACGAAGCGCACCGCGACCGACTTCGTCCCGCCGAGGAGGCCCGACAGGAGGCCCGAGTCGAACTTGGTCGTGTAGACGCCCGACACCGGCCCGGTCGTCGTCACCGAGCCGAGCAGCGGCCCGACGACGAGCTCCAGCCCGCTGAGATCGCCGACGCCGTACTGCGCGTTCGCGCTCGTGAATCCGGACCCGGCGGGCACGGTCCACGTGACGGTGATGACCGGCGTGAGACCGGCGAGGCCGGGAACCAGGGTGCACGTGGGACCGAGCACCGGTCGCGGCACCGTGAGCGCGGCGAACGAGCCGGTCGCTTGCTCCGGACCGCTCCACGCCGCATCCGTCTCCACCGCCGCGCCGAGCGCCCCCGTCGACAGGATGAGCGCGCCGCCGATGACGGTCGCGGCCGTGCCCGCCGCCCATCGCTTCACGGCGCTGTCCGCCGTCCGCGTCTCGCGACGAGTAGCAGGACCCCGCCGCCGAGCGCTGCGACCGCAGCGCCCCACAACGATGCGCCGACTGCCCATCCGCTCCGCGCCAACCCGTCGTCGCCGGTCGCGGTGCTGCTCCCGCCCGTCGCCACCGTCTCGCCGTACCCGTCGGCCGTGACGGTGAACACGGAGCTCGTCGGTGCCGGGTCGTCAGGCCCTGACATCCGCGCTTCCACTCGAAGCCATCGGGCCTCGGTATCGGGCATGGTGCCGAGGTCGAAGACGTCGCGCTCGAGGAGCGGGGTGGTCGGCACGAGCACCGACGCGTTCGGGCAGGTCCCGTCGACGGTGCGACGGTCGCACGCCGTCACGGTCACGTCGAGGAACGGGTTCGCCGAGCCCGCGGCGGCGAGGGACATCCGGATGGTTCCGGGCGACGGGGCGTCCGCCTCGACGCCGACGATCCACACGGCGCTCCCGCCCGGTGCGAGCGATCCCATGGCGGCGGCATCGCCGATCGACGTGAGGCGGATCACGTCGCCCTGCACGACGGTGACGGTCGTGGCCGCCTCCGCGCGGCTCGGCGATGCCGCGAGGGAGGTCGCGAGCACCGCGATCCCCACCGCGGCGACGACGGAGGTCGCCCCGCGGCCGCTCGACGATCGGGCGTGGCGAGGGCCGCTCGGCCGGCCGGCGGTCGAACCATGCGGGCCTCGCGGCCAGAACGCCCACACCACGAGAGCCGAGGCGAGAAGCGTCAGGGTGCCGAGCACGAGCGGGTTCCCGAGCGCCGCGATCGTCGGCGCCACGCCCGGCACCGCTAAGAGCACCACCCGGACCGTGGAGACACGATACGGTGCCGGGTCGTCGACCGGGTTGGCGTCGCCGCGCAGCGTCAACGCCCGCTCGGCTCCCGAGCCCGAGATCGCGACCACTCGGTGCGTGATCGGCAGCCGGCCCGGGCGGTCGACTGTCACCACATCGCCGACCTCGATCGATGCCGCCGGCACCTCTCGCACGAGCGCGGCGGCGCCGGCAGGGATCGCCGGCGACATCGACCCGGTCGCGAACAGCATGATCGAGACGCCGAACGCCACAGCGGCCACGACGAGCACGATGCACACGGCGCCCCCGGCTGCGGCGACGGTCAGCAGGACGTCCCCGATGACGGATGCCGCGCTGCGCCGCCGTTCCGACGCGGCCGCCTGCGGTGGCGAGGTCATGACGCCGACGTCGCGGTGACCGACCAGGTGATGACGCCGGTGCGACCCTGGGTCGTGTTCGGGGCGGTCGTCTTCAGCCGGACCTCGAAGCAGAACCGCACGGTGTTGCCGGCGTTCGCCGACAGCGCCGCCTGGACTCCCGCGGGCACCGCGTTCGCCGCGACGTACGCCCCCGAGTGCACGACGGCGGCGCACGAGGTCGCCGTCGTCGTGACAATCGCCCGGTACTCGAGCTGCCCGGTCAACTGGGTGTCGCCGGTCGGGACGGCCGAGGCGAGCAGGGCGGTGCCGCCCACCGTGCTCGCGGCGGTGGGCGAGTCGCCGGCGCCGGTGGTGCGCACGTCGAGACCGGCGGTGAAGAGAGCACCGGGCGACATGCCCGTCGCGGCGAAGGCGAGCGTCGCGGGGGACTGGTCGTGGCTGGCGAACGTCGTGTCCGTCGAGTTCTTCGAGACCGTGTCGAACACGCTGGAGCCGAACGTGCCGCTCGCGTTCTCGGCATCGTTCCACGCTGCGAGCGTCGCGGTCGCGCCGACTCCGAGCACGAGACCTCCGGCGAGGAGCGCTCGCCAGCGACCGGGCGGTCGTGACCGGGCCTTCGGGCCCCGGTGCCGAGCCACGGGACTCCCTACGGCAGCGGCGTCGTGGACGTGCCGATGAACACCCAGCTCACGGTGCCCGTGAGGTTCGGGTCGAGATCGGGGCCCGCCGTCACGACGAAGCAGAGGTTCACCGGGGTCGTCACCGCGGTGAGGTCGAAGGCGTCGGTGAGTCCGCCGGCCGTCGTCGGGGAGTCGGGCACGAGCACGGTGCCGGTGGTCGTCGAGTCGCATCCGAAGGCAGTCGGCTGAATCAGCCGGTACGTGAGGTCCGCGCTGATCGGGTCGGCACCGAGCGCTTCGATCTGCACACCCGCGGCGTTCGTCGACCCCGCCTCGAGCTGCACGGCGAACGGCGCGTAGACCGTGTCGCCGGGAGCGAGCGCGTCGGCGTCGACCTCGAACGCGAGTGTCTTGCCCGGTGACGTCGGGCTGCTCGAGAAGGCCGTGCCATCCGTGCTGCCCTCGATGCCGAACTGGCCCGACCCGAAGGTGCCGGTCGCGAACTCGGAGTCGTTCCACGCCGCCAAGGTGATGGCGGCGCCGACGCCGAGCACGAGCCCGCCCGCCAGAATGGCCGAAACCTTGCGCCGCCGGTTCGATCCCGGACGGGAACCGCCGTCGTCGATCCGCTCGTCGACCTGCGTGCCTGTACTCATGATGCGCCCCCCGGCTCTGGTCCCCCGACCACGTCATGCACGATGCTCCGGAGCCTATTCGCCGCATCCGCCGCTCCGAAGTCCCCTTTCCTGCGGACACGAATGACCCCCCGATGGGGGATTTCCCGCAAACTCTTCCGCCGGGGCCCGATCGCGCCCTAGGTTGTGCATGAGCGCACGGCGATGACGGCGGGTGCTCGGGGGAAGCACAACGATATCTGGGGGGGTATCCGATGCGTTCGGATCGTTCGACGACCAATTCGCCTGCGCGCCGTCGCCGCGGTGCGCACCGAGCCGAGCGGGTACCGCGCAGAGGTGCGGCATTCCGAGCGCTCGCATTCGGCGGCACGCTCGCCCTGCTGTCGGCCGGCGCGGTGATCCCCGCGCAGGCGGCGCCCGGCGACACCTCGCACGCCGAGGGGGAGTTCCTCTCGGGTTCGCTCCTCGATCTCATGAACCTCGACGCCGTCGTCGGCATCGACGGCGAGACGGCCACGAGCGACGGTGTCACGCCCGAGACGAACTCCCAGAACCTCGGCCTCGGTGCCCTCGGCCTGCTGAACGTCGACATCGGTGGCGGCATCCAACTGCCGATCAACTTCACGAATGCGGGCGTCGTCGGGCAATACGCGAGCGCCGCGACGGATGCCTCGTCGATCGGCGCATCGGGCCTCATCTCCGATGCCGGGGCGATCGGAACCGGTGTCACCCCGGCTCCCGGGGTCGCGCCCGGCCCGATGACGTTCGACCTCGCCCAGTTGCTCGGCACGGGCTTCGCAGGCACCATCTCCGATCTCGACCTGGCTCTCGGCGTCGTCAGCGCGAACGCCTCGGTGGCCGCGGGGGGCATACCAGTCGGTGACTACGAGATCGCGAGTGCCACGGTCGTGCTCGACAGCCCGGTGATCGAAGGCGTGACAGGCTCCGTGAACGGAGCCGTCGCCACGCTCGACACCGCGGTCGACGGGCTCGCCGGTCCCTCGGGCTCGCTCGTTTCCGGAGTACTCGGCGCCGTCGACAGCGTGCTGGCCGTCGGCGGTCTCGGTGATGCATCGGCCTCGGTCACCGTCGACCTGCCTGCGGCAGTGGCGCCGATCCTCGCGGCTCCACTCGACTCAGGCGGGGGCGTCGTCATCAACCTCGCCGCCGGCACCATCACCCTCGACCTCGACCAGCTCGTCGGAGGTCTCAACGGACTGGACCCCAGTACGGAGCTGCTCTCCGCTGCGGTCCTCACGGAAGTGACCACCCAGGTGGCTGCGCTCATCGACGGCCTCGTCGACGATCTCGGCACGGCGATCACCACGGCACTGAACAACGCGACGGTCACGATCGACGTCGACGTGAACGCGATCGGACTCGTACCGCTCGTCAACGTGACCGTCGACGGCACCCTGCTCCAGATCGCGAACGGCACGGCCGTCGTCGACATCACCGCGCTCGGGCTGCTCCCGATCACCGGGCTCACCGACGCCATCATCCTCGGGGCGCTCGCCCCCATCGTGAACGCCGTGATCAGCCCCACCACCGGTGCCCTCGGCACCTTCCTCACCTCGCTGACGACCAACGTCCTGAACCCTGTCATCAACTCGCTGAACCCGGCGATCGAGCTGCTCGACACGGTGGTGTCCCTGCTTGCGAACGTGCAGGAACCCGAGCCGCCGGTGCAGGGTGCGGTGTTCCAGGAGACGGCACTCCGGCTGAGCCTGCTGCCGACGACGATCGTGCCCGAACTGCTGCAGCTCAACCTGGCGCGCGCACTCGTGGGGCCCAACTCCCTTGCGCCCCCGGCGCCGGTCCTCACCGCCCTGACTCCTGACGAGGGGCCGGTGACCGGCGGCACATCCGTGTCGGTGACGGGCACCGACCTGGCCGGTGCGACCGGACTCACGGTCGATGGCGTGCCCGTGCCCTTCACGCAGGTGAGCGCGACGGAGGTCACGTTCACGACTCCGGCCCATGCTGCAGGAGCCGTCGATGTGGTCGTCACGACGCCGGGCGGGCCGAGCAACGCATTGCCGTTCACGTTCGTGCCGGTTCCCGTGCTGACGGCGCTCTCGCCCGATGAGGGCCCGGTCGCGGGTGGTACCCCTGTCACGGTGACGGGTACCGATCTCGCGGGTGCGACGGAGGTCACGGTCGACGGCGTGTCGGTGCCGTTCACGCAGGTGAGCGCGACGGAGATCACGTTCTCGACCCCGGCGCACGTCGCCGGTGCCGTCGATGTCGTGGTCACGACGCCCGGCGGACCGAGCAACGCGTTGCCATTCACGTACATTCCGGTGCCGGCGCTCACCGCGCTGACGCCCGACTCGGGTCCGGTCGCGGGCGGAACCATCGTGAGCATCACGGGCACCGGCCTGGCCGACGCCACCGGAGTGACGATCGATGGCGGATCGGTGACGTTCACGCAGGTGAGCGACACCGAGATCACCTTCACGACCCCTGCACACGCTGTCGGCCCGGTCGACGTGGTCGTCACGACGCCCGGAGGTGTGAGCGGCGCGCTGCCGTTCACCTACGTTCCCGCTCCAGTGCTCGTCTCGCTCGCGCCTGACGAGGGCCCGGCCGCCGGCGGCACGCCCGTCACGATCACGGGCACCGCGCTCGGCGAGGCGACGGGCGTCACGGTCGACGGCGTGACGGTGCCGTTCACGCAGGTGAACGACACCGAGATCACCTTCACGAGTCCGGCCCACGCGGCAGGAGCGGTCGACGTGGTCGTCACGACGCCCGGTGGGCCGAGCAATGCGCTGCCGTTCACGTACCTGCCCGGGCCGGCGCTGTTGGCCCTCGATCCCGACCTCGGCCCGATCTCGGGCGGCACGCCCGTGACGATCACCGGCTCGGGCTTGGCAGGCGCGACGCTCGTGACGATCGACGGGGCATCCGTGCCGTTCGCGCAGGTGAGCGACACCGAGATCACGTTCACGACCCCCGCTCACGCGGCGGGAGCCGTCGACGTGGTCGTCACGACGCCGCTGGGGGTCAGCAACGCGCTGCCCTTCACGTTCGTGCCGGCACCGTCGCTGACCGCCCTCGATCCGAACCAGGGTCCGACGATCGGCGGCACCATCGTCACCATCACGGGCACAGCCCTCGCCGGGGCCACGGCGGTGACGATCGACGGGGCATCGGTGCCGTTCACGCAGGTGAATGACACGACGGTCTCGTTCGTGACGCCGCCGCACGCCGCAGGAATCCCGATGAGGGGCCGGTGGCCGGTGGCACCTTGGTGACCATCACGGGCACCGACCTGGCGGGCGCGACCGAGGTGTCGATCGACGGGGCATCCGTGCTGTTCACGCAGGTGAGCGGCACCGAGATCACGTTCGTCACTCCGCCGCACGTGGCGGGTGAGGTCGACGTGATCGTCGTGACGCCCGGCGGCCCGAGCGACGCCCTGCCGTTCACCTACGTGCCGGCGCCTGCGCTGACCGAGCTCGATCCTGATGCCGGCCCGGTGGCGGGTGGCACGTCGGTGACCATCACGGGCACCGATCTCGCGGGTGCCTCCGAGGTGTCGATCGACGGGGCGTCCGTGGTGTTCACGCAGGTGAGCGGCACCGAGATCACGTTCGTCACTCCGCCGCATGTGGCGGGCACGGTCGACGTGACGGTGACGACGCCGGGTGGCGAGAGCGACGCGCTGCCGTTCACGTACTTCGAGGTCCCGGTGCTGACGTCGCTGGCTCCCGATGAGGGACCGGTGGCGGGTGGCACGTCGGTGACCATCACGGGCACCGATCTCGCGGGTGCCTCCGAGGTGTCGATCGACGGTGTCAGCGTTCAGTTCACTCAAGTGAGCGGAACCGAGATCACGTTCGTCACTCCGCCGCATGTGGCGGGCACGGTCGACGTGACGGTGACGACGCCCGGCGGCGAGAGCAATGCGTTGCCGTTCACCTTCGTGCCGGCACCGGTGCTGACCGAGCTCGATCCCGATGAGGGGCCGGTGGCCGGTGGCACCTTGGTGACCATCNGAGAGCAATGCGTTGCCGTTCACCTTCGTGCCGGCACCGGTGCTGACCGAGCTCGATCCCGATGAGGGGCCGGTGGCCGGTGGCACCTTGGTGACCATCACGGGCACCGACCTGGCGGGCGCGACCGAGGTGTCGATCGACGGGGCATCCGTGGTGTTCACGCAGGTGAGCGGCACCGAGATCACGTTCGTCACTCCGCCGCACGTGGCGGGTGAGGTCGACGTGACGGTGACGACGCCGGGTGGCGAGAGTGACGCTCTGCCGTTCACGTACGTGCCGCTGCCCGTACTGGCGGAGCTGGCGCCCGATGAGGGGCCGGTCACCGGCGGCACGCCCGTCTCGGTGACGGGCACCGGTCTGGCCGGTACCACGGAGCTCACGGTCGACGGCGTCTCGGTGCCGTTCACGCAGGTGAGTCCGACGGAGGTCACGTTCACGACGCCGGCTCACGCGGCGGGCGCGGTCGACGTGGTCGTCACGACGCCGGGCGGGGCGAGCAACGCGTTGCCGTTCACCTTCGTGCCGGTGCCGGTGCTGACGGCGCTCTCGCCCGATGAGGGTCCTGTGATCGGTGGCACGCCCGTGACAATCACGGGCACCGACCTGGGCGGCGCGACGAGCGTCACGGTCGACGGTGTCGCGGTGTCGTTCGTGCCGGTGAGTCCGACGGAGATCACGTTCACGACGCCGGCGCACGCTGCCGGCGCGGTCGATGTGGTCGTCACGACGCCAGGCGGGCCGAGCAACGCTCTGCCGTTCACGTACGTGCCACGGCCGGCGCTCACGTCGCTCACTCCTGATGCCGGGCCGACGGCGGGCGGCACGCTCGTCACGATCACGGGCACCGATCTCGCTGGTGCCACCGAGGTGACGATCCACGGGGTGTCGGCGGTCTTCACGCAGGTGAGTGACACGGAGATCACGTTCACCACCCCGCCGCACGTCGCGGGCAACGCCGTCGTCTCGGTGACGACGCCGGGCGGCTCCAGCAACGGCTTGCTGTACACGTACTTCGACGTTCCGGCGTTGACAGCACTGGCGCCCGATGAGGGGCCTGCCGCCGGCGGCACGCTCGTCACGGTGACCGGCACCGACCTGGCCGGCGCGACCGGGCTCACGGTCGACGGGGCATCCGTGCCCTTCACGCAGGTGAGTGAGACGGAGATCACGTTCACGACACCGGCGCATGCGGCCGGGCCGGTCGACGTGGTCGTGACGACGCCGGGCGGGGCGAGCAACGCGCTGCCGTTCACGTACCTGCCCCCGCCGGTCCTCACGGAGCTGACCCCCGACAACGGGCCGGAGACCGGCGGAACTCCGGTCACCATCGCGGGCACCCAGCTCGGTGGGGCGACGAGCGTCACGGTCGACGGGGTCCCGGTGCCATTCACGCAGGTGAGCGACACGGAGATCACGTTCACGACGCCGGCTCACGCCGCAGGTGAAGCCGACATCGTGGTGACGACACCGAACGGGGCATCCGCGCCGCTGGTGTTCACCTTCACCCCGGTCACGACGGTCGACGGGGTCACACCGCCGACGGGTCCGCCGGCAGGCGGCACCGAGGTCACGATCTCGGGCCACTGCTTCACGGGCGCCACCGCGGTGCGATTCGGTTCGACGCCGGCGACCTCGTTCCGGGTCGTGAACGACACCACGATCGTGGCCGTCTCGCCGGCCGGCACCGGCACCGTGGACATCACCGTGGTCGGCAGCGCGAGCTGCGGTACGGGAAGCCTGCCCGGCGGCTTCGGCTACGTCGCCGCCGGCGGCTCGTCCGGTGCTGCGGCGGGCGGCAGCATCGCGTCGACCGGTGTCGAGCCGATCGTCCCGACGCTGCTCGGGGTGCTCGCCCTCATGATCGGCGCAGCGGCGATGGTGGTCGCGCGTCGACGCCGAGGCACTCAGCGCTGATCGACGGAGATGGCCCGTTCGCAGCGGTTGCTGCGAACGGGCCATCCGCCCGTCGGGCTCGTCAGCGGGCGTGCCGCGCGCAGTCGATGCAGAGTTCGGCAGTGGGCCGCGCCTCGAGGCGCGGCACGGTGATGCGCTTGCCGCAATTGGCGCAGAAGCCGTAGCTGCCGTCGTCGATGCGCGCCAGGGCGTGATCGATGTCGGCGAGCTCCGCACGAGCGTCGGCGAGCACCGCAGTTCGCTGCGACCACTCCTGCGTCATCGTCGGCCCCTCGGGGTCGTGTTCGTCATCGGCGGTGGCGCCGGACCTGGCGGCCCGTACCTCGCTCATGACGTCGCCGAATTCGGCGAACCTGCCCTCCGCATCGGCCCGCTCCTGCAGGAGTTTCGTCCGGAACCGATCGAGCTGTGCCGGTGTCATCGTCGACGTCATGACGCCCCCTTCCGATTCCCGCATGGTACGCCCCTGACATCCGGCCGTGGTGTCGGACGCGGCAACTACGATTGATACGTGGTCACCGCCCTGTATCGCCGCTACCGGCCAGAGACGTTCGCCGAGATGATCGGCCAGTCCCAGGTGACGGAGCCGCTCATGACGGCGCTCCGCACCGATCGTGTCAATCACGCCTACCTGTTCAGCGGCCCTCGCGGCTGCGGCAAGACGACGTCGGCGCGCATCCTGGCGCGCTGTCTGAACTGCGCAGAGGGCCCGACGGATGTCCCGTGCGGCGTCTGCCCCAGCTGCGTCGAGCTCGCTCGGGGCGGCGGCGGGTCGCTCGACGTCGTCGAGATCGACGCGGCGAGCCACAACGGCGTCGACGATGCGCGCGACCTGCGCGAGCGCGCCGTGTTCGCCCCTGCGCGTGATCGCTTCAAGATCTTCATCCTCGACGAGGCCCACATGGTCACGCCGCAGGGGTTCAACGCCCTGCTGAAGCTCGTCGAAGAGCCGCCAGAGCACATCAAGTTCATCTTCGCGACGACCGAGCCCGACAAGGTGCTCGGCACGATCCGGTCGCGCACGCACCACTATCCCTTCCGCCTCGTGCCGCCCGGGCCGATGCTCGAGTACGTGCAGCAGCTCTGCACCGAAGAGGGGGTCGAGGTCGCGCCGGGCGTGCTGCCGCTCGTCGTGCGAGCGGGCGGCGGTTCGCCGCGAGACACGCTCTCGCTCCTCGACCAGCTCATCGCCGGTTCCGAGGGGCCCACGATCGACTACGAGCGGGCCGTTGCGCTGCTCGGGTACACGCATGGTGCGCTGCTCGACGAGGTCGTCGATGCGATCGGCGCCGGCGATGCAGCGGGGGCGTTCGCCGCGGCCGACCGGGTCGTGCAGACCGGCCAAGACCCGCGTCGCTTCGTCGAAGACCTGCTCGAGCGGCTGCGCGACCTCATCGTCGTCGCGGCCTCGTCGCCCGAGACCGCTGCTGCGGTCCTGCGCGGCGTACCCGAAGACGAGTTGGCCCGCATGGCGGCCCAGGCCGCGGCGTTCGGCCAGGCGGAGCTCTCCCGCGTCGCCGACCTCGTCAACCAGACCCTCACCGAGATGACCGGCGCCACGTCGCCGCGCCTGCACCTCGAGCTCATGCTCGCGCGCGTGCTCGTGCCGGCGGCCGACGACACCGAGCGCGGCGCCCTCGTGCGCGTCGAGCGGCTCGAGCGCCGGGTCGGCGTGGCCGACGCCGTCGGAGCGGCTCCTGCTGCGCCCGACGCGAGCCCCGCCGTTCGCGCTGAGCCGGCCACACCGGCCGCTCGGGTTCCCGCCGAACGGCCGTCGCCGCCGGCAGCGGTCGGCGACGTCACCTCGGCGTCGCGTGCGCCTGCGACATCCGCGGCCGCGAAGTCCGAGGCGACGCCGGCGGCTCAGGCGCCCGTGCCCGCGAGCGCGGGCACTGCGCCCGACGTGTCCGAAGCCGCTCGGCCGGCGAAACCCGTCGGACCGGTCACGCTCCAGCAGATCCGCGATGCCTGGCCAGAAGTGCTCTCCTCGCTGCAGCGCACGAAGCGCAGCGCCTGGATGGTCGCCTTCACCGCGCAGGTGCGCGACTTCCGCGACGGCGATGTGCTCGTCCTCGCCTTCCCGAGCGAGCACGACGTCGCCGGGTTCCGCGGCGGTGCGCCCGGGCAGAGCGTCAGCGAACTGCTCCGCGAAGCGATCGTCGACGTGCTCGGCGTCCGGGTGAAGTTCGTGGCGCGGGTCGACGGGGCCGGCGGCACGCCGACCGGTGGTTCGCCGGCCGCGACCCCGCCGGCACCCGCGACACCGCAGCAGCCGGTCACGCCGTCGATGCCGAATGCAGGCGCTCCGACGGCTGAGGCGACGGGTCCGGCAGCAGTGCAGGGGGAGGGCCTTGCAGCCGCAGCGCGTCCCTCGGCATCCGAGACGCGATCGAACCAGGCCTCGAGCTCATCCGCGTCGCGTCCATCAGCTTCCGACCCGGCGGCAACGGGCCCGGCGCCGTCGGGCCCGGTCGACTCGTGGGCGACCGTGGCGATCCCGCGCGATCCGAGTGAGAGCGACGGCGCCGAGTCCGCGGCGTCGGGCAGCCGCACCGCGACGGCACTCGCCGAGCGACCGGAGTCGCCCGCAGCCCGCTCTGCGCCATCGGCGACGGTCGTCGAGCCTACCGTGGCTCCTTCGGCGGCCGCGCGCGTCGACCTCGACGCTCCGCCCGACGATGCCGACGCGCCTCCAGAAGACCAGGAGCCGCCGTTCGATCCGGGGCCCGAACCCGATGTGATCGTCGAGGCCTCGTCCGCACCGGCGGCTGCACCGGCATCGGCTCCGGTTGCCCGTGCCGACCGGGCACCCCAGCGCGTCACCCGCCCGCAGCCGAATGCTGGCGGCGACGGCATCCAGCGGTACGGCGAGGCCGTCGTGCGCGAGGTGCTCGGTGCCACGTTCCTCGAAGAGATCGAAGCGCCGGCCCGGCCCGGCTTCGGGGAGCGTGGCTGATCATGTACGAAGGCATCGTCCAAGAACTGATCGACGAGCTCGGGCGTCTGCCCGGCATCGGCCCGAAGTCGGCCCAGCGCATCGCGTTCCACATCGTGCAGACCGAGCACTTCGACGTCAGCCGCCTCGCCGAGATCCTCATGCAGATCCGCGAGAAGGTGCGGTTCTGCGAGATCTGCGGCAACGTCTCCGAAGAGGCGACGTGCGGCATCTGCCGTGACCCGCGACGCGACCCCGCCCTCATCTGCGTGGTCGAGGAGGCGAAAGACGTCGTCGCCATCGAGCGCACCCGCGAGTTCCGCGGGTTCTACCACGTGCTCGGCGGCGCGATCAGCCCGATCGACGGCATCGGCCCAGACGAGCTCCGCATCCGC
Organism: Agromyces sp. Root1464; assembly: GCF_001427265.1. NCBI lineage: Bacteria > Bacillati > Actinomycetota > Actinomycetes > Micrococcales > Microbacteriaceae > Agromyces > Agromyces sp. Root1464. The sequence continues at coordinate 1,164,954 of NZ_LMFU01000002.1, read as the reverse complement.
CAGTTGATGCAGCGACTCGCCGACGCGACGGTGACCGAGGTCATCATCGCGACAGACCCGAACCTCGAGGGCGAGGCGACCGCGACCTACCTCAGCCGCCTGCTCTCGACGCTCGAGATCCGGGTCACGCGACTCGCCTCCGGCCTCCCCGTCGGCGGCGACCTCGAGTACGCCGACGAGGTCACCCTCGGCCGCGCATTCGAGGGTCGCCGCGTCGTCGGCTGACCTCGGGCGCTTGACGCTCCGCTCGCGCGCGGCTAGAACGGAGCCATGGCGAGCAAGGGTGCGGAGTGGGTCGCGGGATACGTCGCGGCATGGCAGTCGAACGACCCGGCCGAGATCGGGGCGCTCTTCACCGATGACGCCCGATATCTCACGAGTCCCGATTCCGAGCCCCGCATCGGTCGCGACGCGATCGTCGCGGGCTGGCTCGAAGACCTCGACGAGCCGGGTTCGTGGGCGTTCGACTGGCACATCGTGCACGAGCACGACGACTTCGTCGTCGTCCAGGGGCGAACCGACTACCCGGCCGAGCGCGACTACCTGAATCTCTGGATCATCCGTCTAACCGACGACGGCCGCGCCACCGAGTACACCGAGTGGTACATGCCGCGGCCGCACGAGGGCTGATCGCGACTACCGCAGCACCTCGACGAGCACGACCCACGCGATGATCAGCGCCGCGATGATGCTGAGCACCGAGCCGACGGCCATGACGATGAGGCCGATCTCGACCGTGCCGCCGATCACGAGCATGGCGCCGGTGAGAAAGGCCGCGACGGGCAGCACCCCGGCGACGCTCTTCAGCGCCCGCTCGGTCGGAGCGACGTGGCGTTCCCCGGCGACCACCCGGATCGCGTGCACCTGGAAGACGCCGGCGACGAGCGCCGCGACGAGCACCTCGATGCCGTAGGCCATGGCAGGCTGACCGGGGACCAACCCGAACGCGCCCGCCGTGATCGCCAGCACGAGCGCCGCGATCGAGGAGGCGGCACGGGGCGGCAGCGTCACCGACTTCATGATCTCGGCGATGTTCACCGACATCGCGACGATGAGGAGGCCCGCGAGGGCGGCGGTCGCGCCCACCATCGCGACGTTGAACTCCGACCAGCTCGCCAGCGGCTCCGACATGGGACCACGCTACCGCCGCCTCGCTCTCGCGGACGTCACATAGCCGGGCGCGTATGCGGGCCCGCCGTATGATGGTGCTTCCGGCGCCGGCCACCCGAGCGGCAGCCAGCAAACCACCCCTGGGAGACCACGTGAGCTTGATCGTGCAGAAGTTCGGCGGGTCGTCCGTCGCCGACGCGGAGAGCATCAAGCGGGTCGCCAAGCGCATCGTCGAGACCCGCAAGGCCGGCAACGACGTCGTCGTGGCGGTCTCCGCGATGGGCGACTCGACCGACGAGCTGCTCGATCTCGCGAACGAGGTCACGCCGCTTCCCGCGCCCCGTGAACTCGACATGCTGCTCTCGGCCGGTGAGCGCATCTCGATGGCGCTGCTCGCGATGGCGATCAAGGGCATGGGCCACGAAGCGCGCTCGTTCACGGGCAGCCAGGCCGGCATGATCACGGATGCCACGCACGGCGCCGCCCGCATCGTCGACGTCACGCCGGTTCGCCTGCGCGAAGCCCTCGACGACGGCGCGATCGTCATCGTCGCCGGCTTCCAGGGCTTCAACCGCGACACCCGCGACATCACGACGCTCGGCCGCGGCGGTAGCGACACGACCGCCGTCGCGCTCGCGGCCGCCCTCGAGGCCGATGTGTGCGAGATCTACACCGACGTCGACGGCGTCTTCACCTCCGACCCGCGCATCGTGAAGAAGGCTCGCAAGCTCGACAGGATCACGAGCGAAGAGATGCTCGAGCTCGCGGCATCCGGAGCCAAGGTCCTGCACATCCGCGCAGTGGAATACGCGCGCCGCCACGGCGTGACCCTGCACGTGCGCTCGTCGTTCAACAACAGCGAGGGGACCATCGTCTACGACCCCGCGCGCCTTCCCGAAGGAGAAGCTGTGGAAGAGTCCGTCATCGCAGGTGTCGCGGTCGATCTGACCGAGGCGAAGATCACGGTCGTCGGCGTTCCCGACAAGCCGGGTGTCGCCGCGAAGATCTTCAAGATCGTCGCCGGCACCAACGCGAACGTCGACATGATCGTGCAGAACGTCTCGGCCGCCTCGACCGGTCGCACCGACATCTCGTTCACGCTTCCGAAGTCCGAGGGCGAGCGGGCGCTCACGGCCCTCGCCGGCTCGCAGGAGGCCATCGGCTTCCTCTCGCTGCAGTACGACGACCAGATCGGCAAGCTCTCGCTCGTCGGCGCTGCCATGCGCTCGGCCGCGGGGGTCTCCGCCCGCCTGTTCGAGGCGCTCTACACGGCCGGCATCAACATCGAGATGATCTCGACGAGCGAGATCCGCATCTCGGTCGTCACGCGCGCCGACAGCGTGCACGCTGCTGCCCGCGCCGTGCACTCGGCATTCGAGCTCGACGGCGACGACGACGCGGTCGTGCACGGCGGCACCGGGCGCTGATCGCCTGATCGCAGGTCGAGCGGATGCCGCATCCGCTCGACCATCGAAATCCTCGCGGAACCCGGGGCAATCCTGCCAAGGTTCCGCGAACCGCCGGGCGGCGCCGCCCGGGCTGGGACAATGGAAGAACGCTTCCCGGCGGCCGAGCGGCTGCCGGGCGATGGAGGAGTGCACGTGGCCAACACCAACGGAGTGAACATCGGCGTCGTCGGCGCCACCGGTCAGGTCGGCGCGGTCGTGCGACGCCTGCTCGAGGAGCGCGACTTCCCGGTCGCCTCGATCCGCTACTTCGCCTCGGCGCGGTCGGCCGGCTCGACGCTGCCCTGGAAGGGCGACGACATCGTGATCGAAGACGCCTCGACGGCTGACCCGAGCGGGCTCGACATCGCGATCTTCTCCGCCGGCGCCACGCTCTCGAAAGCACAGGCGCCGCGATTCGCCGCCGCCGGCGTCACGGTCATCGACAACTCGAGCGGCTTCCGCATGGACCCCGACGTTCCGCTCGTCGTGAGCGAGGTGAACCCGCACGCGATCGACCAGGCCGTGAAGGGCATCATCGCGAACCCCAACTGCACGACCATGGCCGCGATGCCCGTGCTGAAGGTGCTGCACGACGAGGCCGGTCTCGAGCGGCTCATCGTGAGCACCTACCAGGCGGTCTCGGGTGCGGGTCTCGCGGGCGGCGAGGAGCTGCTCGAGCAGGCCCGTGCGGCCGTCTCGCAAGACACGATCGGGCTCGTGCACGACGGGGCATCCGTCACGTTCCCGGCAGCCGAGAAGTTCCCGCGCACGATCGCCTTCGACGTGATCCCGCTCGCCGGTTCGATCGTCGACGACGGCGACCTCGAGACCGACGAAGAGAAGAAGCTCCGCAACGAGAGCCGCAAGATCCTCGAGCTGCCGGGGCTTCGCGTCGCGGGCACCTGCGTGCGCGTGCCGGTCTTCACGGGTCACTCCCTCACCATCCACGCCGAGTTCGCGAACGAGATCACCCCCGAGCGGGCGACCGAGCTGCTCGCCGTCGCCCCCGGTGTCGAACTCTCCGAGGTGCCCACGCCGCTGCAGGCGGCCGGCACCGACCCGAGCTACGTCGGGCGCATCCGCCAAGACCAGTCGGCGCCCGAGGGCAAGGGCCTCGTGCTCTTCGTCTCGAACGACAACCTGCGCAAGGGCGCGGCGCTGAACGCCGTGCAGATCGCAGAGCTCATCGCGGCGAAACTGCCTGCCGCGGTCTAGCACCATCACGAACGGATGCCCCGTGGCCGACCGGCCACGGGGCATCCGTCGTTCTCGCTGTTCGCCGGTCGAGGAGGTGCGCCAGCGCGTTTCGAGACCCACTCGAGGGTCTCGAAACGCTGCGATCCTCGACCGGCCGCCGGCAGCCGTTGCCGGTTCGTGACCTCGATGATCTTGACGTTTCTGAGTTTTGTATACAGAATACTGAGGTAGCAGTTCCCCCGATCCGGCGCTCGACGCCGGCCCTCCTGCAATGACGAAAGAGGTAGCGGAATGGCCCGCGCGAACTCGAAGATGAGACGTCTCCTGGCGATCGGCGCGGCAAGCGCTCTCGCCGTCGGCCTGGCGGCCTGCAGCGGCGGAGGAGGTGCGAAGGACGAGAACACCGTGGTGTGGTCGACCTGGGGCACCGCCGAAGAGCTCACCCGCTACCAGGACTTCAACAAGGAGTTCATGAAGCGCCACCCCGACATCACGGTCAAGCTCCAGCCGGTCGCGAGCTACGACGAGTACCACTCGAAGCTCCTCGCCCAGCTCGCCAGCAACACCGCACCCGATGTCTTCTACGTCGGCGACGACAAGATGGGCCAGTTCGTCGACTCCGGCCGGCTCATGCCGCTGAAGGAGCTCATGGAGGGCGAGGACAGCCAGACGAAGCCCGACGACTTCTTCCCGGGCCTCTTCGGTGCCGCTGAGAAGGATGGCGAGTACTACGGTGCGCCGAACGACTCGAACCCCGATGTGCTCTGGTACGACAAGCAGGCGCTCGAAGCCGCCGGCATCACGGAGGACCCGGCCACCCTCGCTGAGAACGGCGAGTGGACGACCGAGAAGTACCTCGAGATGAACGCCGAGCTGAAGGACGCGGGCCTGACCGGTTCGATGTTCTGGAACTACTGGGCGACGCACTGGAGCTGGTTGTCGTCGCAGGGGCTGCCCGCACCGTACGACGAGTCGGGCGCCTTCACGGCGAACAGCGACCCGGCGAGCGTCGAGGCGATCGACACCCTCGGTGCCCAGTTCCAGGACGGCACCTTCGTCGTCGCGGACACGCTGCCCGACGGCGCCGGCGCAGACAGCGTCTTCGTGACCCACAAGGCCGGATTCTTCGTGCAGGGCCGCTACACGATCGGCACGGTCGAATCGACCGGCGAGCAGGACAGCTACGACATCGTGCGCTGGCCGACGCCCGACGGCGAGGTCGCACCGACCGGCGTCGCGGTCTCGTTCCTCGCGATCAACGGCAAGACGGCGGCGCCTGACGCGGCCTTCACGTTCTGGACCGAGTTCCTCTCGGCCGAGGGGCAGACCTTCCGTCTCGAGGGCGGTGGCAACGCCGTGCCCTCGATCAAGGGTGCCGACGACGTCGTGCTCGAGGGCGACTACCCCGCCCACGCGCAGACCTTCCTCGACATGCGAGACGTCGGCTTCACGAACTACGCCGCCGAGGCCCGCGTGCCCGGTCTCTCGATCGACATCAGCGACCTCTTCCTGAAGCTCTACGAGGGCAAGCAGGACGCGCAGACCACCCTCGACGAGGCCGCCGATCTCGTGGCGGAGAAGTCGGGCGAGTAGCGTGACCGCACTCACCACCGGTGAGCGGATGCCGCAGGCCCAGCCTGCGGCATCCGCCCCACGCCGCCCGCGGAAGGAGTCGGCCTGGCGCCGACGGGACCGACGATGGGGCTACGTGTTCGTCGGCCCGCAGCTGCTCGGCATGTCGCTGTTCGTGGTGCTGCCGTTCGCGGCGAGCATGGTGCTCGCCTTCGCGAGCTGGGACGGACTCGGGGAGCTCACCTGGGTCGGCTTCGAGAACTTCAGCGCCCAGTTGCAGGACGAGCTGCTGCTGCGCTCCATCGTGAACACGCTCATCATCGCGTTCGTGACGGTGCCCATCGGCCTCGGCCTCGCCGTCGTCATCGCGGTCGCGCTCGAGAAGCTGAAGACGCGCACGCTCTACCTGGTGCTGTTCTTCGCGCCGGTGGTGACCTCGACGGTCGCGGTCGCGATGATCTGGCAGCAGATGTTCCGTGCCGACGGAGTGCTCTCGACGGCGATCTCGAACATCTTCGGCATCGCTCCGCCCGACTGGCTCGGCGACCCGAAGCTCGCCCTGCTCGCGGTCTGCATCGTGACCATCTGGTCGTCGCTCGGGCTCAACGTCATCATCTTCCTCGCGGGCCTGCAGAACATCTCGCCGTCGGTCATCGAGGCGGCCCGCATCGACGGTGCCGGTGCCTGGCGGCTGCTCACCAGCATTCGCCTGCCGCTGCTGTCGCCGATCGTGTTCTTCTCGTCGGTGGTCGCGTTCATCTCGTCGCTGCAGACCTTCGACACCGTCTACGTACTCGTCTCGAACGCCGGTCCCGACAACGCGACCCGCACGATCGTGTACCACATCTACGATCTCGGCTTCGGCAAGTTCGAGATCGGCCCGTCGAGTGCCGCGAGCGTGATCCTGCTCGTGATCACCCTCGTGATCACGGCGATCCAGTTCGGCGCCCAGAAGAAGTTCGTGCACTACGAGGATGACGCAGCATGAGCCTTGCGAACCCGCGCCTGGTCGACGGAACCCAGACCCCGCCCACGGACTCGACGGTCGCATTGAGCGCGCCCGGTTTCGAGCACCGCCCCACGGGCGCGCGCACCGGCAAGGGCGGCCGACGCCTCGGTGCCACGGCCCTGCACGTCGCCCTCATCGTCGCCGGACTCGCGATGGTGTTCCCGTTCGTCTGGATGCTGCTGACGTCGTTCAAGTCGCTGCCCCAGCTGCTGCAGGACCCGCTCGCGTTCCTGCCCCAGCCCTGGACGTTCGACAACTACGTCGAAGCATGGAACGCGGTGCCGTTCGGCCAGGCCTACGTCAACAGCATCTACATCGCGGCGCTCGTCGTCGTCGGCACGCTGCTCACCGCGTCGATGGCCGGCTACGCCTTCGCGCGCATCCGCTTCCGTGGCAGCCGGGTGCTGTTCATCGTGTTCCTCGCGACGCAGATGATCCCCAAGCAGGTCACCCTGATCCCGTTCTACATCCTGATGACGCAGCTCGGCTGGGTCGACTCGCACCTCGCACTCATCGTGCCGGGTCTGCTCGCGAACCCGTTCGCGGTGTTCCTCATGCGTCAGTTCGTGCTGTCGCTGCCGAAGGAGCTCGAGGAGGCGGCGATCGTCGACGGCGCCGGCCGCTGGCGGATCTTCTGGAGCGTCGTGCTGCCGAACCTGAAGCCGGGCCTCGCGGCGCTCAGCATCATCGTCGCGCTCGATGTGTGGAACGCGTTCCTGTTCCCGCTCGTGCTGCTGAACAGCCCCGACCTGTTCACGGTGCCGCTCCTGCTCTCGAGCTTCCAGGGGCAGTTCGGCTCGGTCAACTACGGGCTCGTCATGGCCGCCTCGGCGATCTCGACGATCCCGATGCTGATCGTGTTCGTCATCGGCCAGCGCCGCATCCTCAACAGCATGGCGGCCTCGGGACTGGGCGGACGATGAGCGTGACAAGGTCGATGACTGCCAGCCGGTCGAGTAGCGAAGCGTATCGAGACCAAGCGGATGCCTCGGAGCTGGCCGGCCTCGCCGGCCGCCATCTCGATCTCGTGCAGGCTCCGTTCACGTTGCCGCGCTCGCGCGTGCTCGTGTTCCGGGCCGACCGGGCGGAGCTGGCCGACCGGATCGGCGACGAGGAGGCCGTCGATCCCGCCCCCGCGACGGCGCTTCGCGTGCACACCTCTGAGTACGAGCGCTGGCTCGACGACTGCCGAGTGATCGACGAACTCGTGGTGAGAGGCGCCGACGGCGTAGCGCTGCCCGTCACGCGTGTGCTGCCGCACGTCATCGAGTTCGGCGGGGGAGCGGCGACGCTCACGTTTGCCGGACCCGGAGCGCTCGGCATCGCCGGCGTCGGCTCGAGCGTCGAGTGGACGGTGCCGGACGGCGCGCGCACCCGCGTGGAGCTCACCGCTGAGGCACCGGCCTTGCGTTTGCACGTCGGAGCCGACCGCTCAGTGCGGCACGAGGCATCCGCTGCGCCAGACGACGACCTCGTGGCGACCGAGCGCCTCTGGATCGACTGGTTCGCGAAGTGCCCGATCGTGCGCAGCGACCTGCAGCAGATGGCCGCCTTCTGCTGGTGGGTGCTCGGCGCGAACATCGTCGAGCTGCCGTCGATCGGCGAGGCGCGCGGGGTCGTGCCGTCGAAGATCGGGTACGTCGGTGTCTGGCAGTGGGACGCGTACTTCATCGCGGTGGGCCTGCGCCACGGCGATCCGGCGCTCGCCCGCGAGCAGCTCGAGATCGCCTTCCGATTCCCCGGTGACGACGGGCAGCTGCCCGACGTCGTGCACGAGCAGGGCGTGCTCGCCTCGAGCGACGACCTGCCCGCTGCCGACCGCGACCGCCTGCGCCGCGCCGGTTCGCAGATCGCCGATCCGAACGCCTCGGTGCCGCTGACCAAGCCGCCGCTCGCAGCATGGGCCCTTGCGAAGGTGCTCGAGGTCGAGGACGCGCCGGAATGGGCCCGCGCACAGCTCGAGACGATCCGTCGCTCGCAGGACTGGTGGTTCGCCGGCAGCGATCTCGACGGCGACGGGATGCCCGAGTACGGTCACCCCTACTCCTCGGGTCTCGACGACTGCCCCATCTTCGACGGCCCCTTGCCGACGACCGCGCCCGACCTCGGCGCCTACCTCGTGCTCCAGGACCTGGAGCTCGCACGGCTCGCCGAACGCTACGGCACGGATGCCGCGGGCGACCCCCGCGCGCACCGGGACCGCGCCGCTCGCACCCTCGAGCTGCTCCTCGGCATGTGGCATCCGGAATCCGGCCGGTTCCTCGCCCGGGCTGCGGGGGAGACGGTCGGCACTGACGCGATCGTCGGCTTCATGCCGCTCCTGACCGGCGGGCTGCCGCAGCCGGTCGTCGATGCGCTCATCGCCGCACTCGCCGACCCGGCCCGATACGGCCTGCCCTGGACGGTGCCGACGGTCTCGGCCGCCGATCCCGACTTCTCGGCCGAGCGGATGTGGCGCGGGCCGGTGTGGGTGAACACGAACACGCTCATCATCGAAGGGCTGCGGGCCTCGGGGCATCCGGAACTCGCCCGCGACCTCGCCGAACGCACGGTCGCGCTCGTGGTGAACGCCGGCGGACCTCACGAGTACTTCAACCCGGCCACCGGGCGGAAGGCGAGCACCGCGACGACCGCGTTCGGCTGGTCCGCGGCGCTCTTCATCGACCTCGCGGTCGGACTGTCGGCTCCGTCGGTCGAGCCCCTGCCGGTCGAACTTCTGCCGGTCGAGTAGCGAAGCGTATCGAGACCTCGTGCGGGGTCTCGATACGCTCCTTCGTCGCTCCTCGACCGGCGGAGCCCGGGGCCATCCCACCCACTGTGTGTATTCAATATTCAGATCAGACAAGGAAGTCCAGATGAACACGACCCGTACCCTGCTCGCGTCCGCCTCGACCCTCGCAGGCGTCGCGCTCCTCGCCGGCTGCGCCATGGGCGGCGGCCAGTCCGCCGGTCCCGTGGTGCTCGACCCAGACGCGAAGCTCGCGGGCGAGATCACCGTGTGGTCGTGGGACGTCGCCGCGACCGCGCTCGACCGCCTCGGCGCCGACTTCGAGGCCGAGCACCCCGGCACGACCGTGAACGTGGTCGACGTCGGGTACGACAACGCCTACGACAAGCTCTCGGTCGGCCTCCAGGCGGGCAGCGGCCTGCCAGACGTCGTGACGATCGAGACCGACCGCGCCCCCGGCTACATCAACGAGTTCCCGAGCGGCCTCGTCGATCTGGACCCCGTGCTCGGCGATGCGGAGGCCGACTTCGACCCGTTCAAGTGGGCGGCGCAGTCCGACGCCGACGGCGCGCTCAAGGTCGCGCCGTGGGACTCGGGCACCGTGGGCCTGTTCTACCGCACCGACTACTTCGAGGAGGCGGGCATCGACCCGGCCTCGATCGCGACGTGGGACGACCTCGTCGCGGCCGGCGAGCAGATCAAGGCCGAGAGCGGCCACACCCTCCTCTCCCTCGACGTCGCGACGGGCGGCGGGTTCCAGATGCTCCTGCAGCAGCAGGGGCAGGGACTGTTCGACGAGCACGGCGACATCACCGTCAACTCGCCCGAAGCCGTCGAGGCGCTCACGCTGCTGCAGACGCTCAACGAGAAGGGCCTGCTGAAGAACGTCAAGGGCTGGGACGGCCGCGTCACGAGCGCCAAGGACGGCGACTCGGCGGTCACTCCCGAGGCGGTCTGGTGGATCGGCACGCTGCTCGGCGACGCCCCCGAACTCAGCGGCAGCTACGGGGTGACCGAGCTGCCGGCCTTCGAGGAGGACGGCGTCCGCACGTCCAACAGCGGCGGCTCGGGTCTCGCCGTGCCGGCGCAGGCGAAGAACCCGCAGCTCGCGGCCGCGTTCGTCGACTTCGCGCTCGCCGACGCTGAGAACCAGGCTTCGATGATGGAGCACGAGGGCCTCTTCCCGTCCTACCTGCCGGCACTGCAGGGCGAGTACTTCGCCGAGCCGCAGGAGTACTTCGGCGGTCAGCCCGTCTACGAGCTCTTCGCCGAGCAGACCGCGAACATCCCCGCGATCACCTTCACGACCGACAACGCCGAAGCGAGCGACATCGTCGCGAACGCCGTCGTCGCCGCCGTGCTCAACGGCGCCGACCCGCAGCAGGCGCTCGACGACGCGGCGCAGCAGATCGCGACGGCGACCGACCGCGAGATCGCGGAGTAGCACCATGACCGCACCGACGCTCGCCACCGGCGAGCGCGGGCGTGGAGCGAACGAGGGGCGAGGCATCCGAGGCGACGAACCGGATGCCGCGCCCCGCCGTTCCCGGACGCTGGGGCGCAGGCTCCAGCGACCGGGGGCGTGGTTCGCCCTGCCCGCGGCCGCCCTGCTCGCGATCTTCTTCGCCTACCCGCTCGTCACCTCGCTCTGGCAGAGCTTCTTCGCCACCTCGGGCGGGGTCTCGAGCTGGGTGGGCCTCGAGCAGTACGCGCGGCTCTTCTCCGATCCGCTGATCGCGAAGAGCCTCTTCAACGCCGGCCTCATCCTGATCGTGCAGGTGCCCCTCATGATCGGGCTCGCCGTCGGGCTCGCGTACCTGCTGAACCAGTCCTGGCTCAGGTTCCGCTCCGGGTTCCGCCTCCTGACCTTCCTGCCCGCCGTGACGACGCTTGTCGCCTACGCCGTCGTGTTCCGCGTGATGCTCGCGACCGACGGGGGAGCGGTGAACCATATGCTCGGCCTCGTCGGCGTCGCACCCGTCGACTGGCTCAACAACGAGTGGTGGGCACGCGTCGCGCTCGTCGCGGCGATCACGTGGCGATGGACCGGCTACAACATGGTGATCATCCTCGCCGGGCTGCAGGCGATCCCGGGGGAGCTGTACGAGGCCGCCCGCATCGACGGTGCCGGGCGCTGGCAGATCTTCACGAAGATCGTCATCCCGCAGCTGCGGCCCGTGTTGATCTTCACGACCGTGACCTCGACGATCGGCGCGCTGCAGCTCTTCGACGAGAACTGGATCCTCACCGAGGGCGGCCCGAACGACGCCACGCTCACCCCCGTGCTCTACCTGTACAAGGTCGGGTTCCGCCAGTTCGACTTCGGCTACGCCTCCGCGATCGCGTGGATGCTCGTCGTCATCACCGCGATCATCGCGATCGTGCAGTTCCGCATCATGAGGGAGAAGCCGTGACCGCGACCTCGGCACTGACGTCCGTCAACCCCGAGGCGAGGGGTGCGCGTGAGTCGCGCCCGACCGGGTTCCGCCCGGCGCTCGCCCGCGGCATCCTTCGCCTGCCCGTCTACCTGCTGCTCGCGGTCGCGAGCGTCTTCTCGGTGCTGCCGTTCCTCTGGATGGTGATCGCCTCGACGCACTCGACCCCCGAGCTGTTCGGCACGCCGCTGCCCGTGCTGCCCGGCGACCAGCTGTGGGAGAACCTCGCGCGGCTGCAGGAGTCGGTGAACTTCAGCCAGGTCATGCTCAACAGCCTCGGCATCGCCGTCGTGTACACGGTGTTCTCGGCGGTCGTGAGCGTGATGGCCGGCTACGGACTCGCCACCTACCGGTTCAGAGGGCGCGGAGTGCTCCTCGGCGTCGTGCTCGTGACGATGATGATCCCGATGCAGGTGCTGCTCGTGCCCCTGTTCCAGATGATGGCGAGCGCCGGATGGATCGACAGCTACCAGGCCGTCATCCTGCCGTTCCTCGCGAACGCGTTCGGCATCTTCCTCATGCGGCAGTCGTTCCTCGACTTCCCCGCGACGCTCATCGAGGCGGCGCGCATCGACGGGGCCGGGGAGCTGCGCACCTTCTATCGCATCGTGCTGCCGGTGGCCCGGCCGCAGCTCGCCGCACTCGTGATCTACACCTTCATCAGCCAGTGGAACGCATTCATCTGGCCGCTGCTGATGCTGAACACCGAGGACCGGTACACGGTTCCGGTGGCGCTCAACACGATGATCGGCATGTCGCGCGTCGACTACTCGGGACTCATGCTCGGCTCCCTGCTCGCGACGCTGCCGCTCATGCTGCTGTTCCTGGTGTTCCAGAAGCAGTTCGTGTCGGGCCTGATGGGCGGCGCCGTCAAGGGCTGAGCGGGCGGCATCGCTGCTCGACCGGTGCGGGCGGGGCAGTCGGGTCAGGCGGAGAAGTAGGGGCTCGAGGCGTTGTCGAGGATCCGCTGCATGCCGTGCATCCAGTTGGCCTTGAGGGCCGCCACGGCACCCGGAACGTCGCCGACCTCGAGACGCGCGGCGATCGCGGCGTGCTCGGCGGCGACTCGCTCGACCATGACGTCGTTCGGTACGAGCAGCGACTCGTACCGGTGGAAGGCGCCCCGCACGCTCGCGATGACATCGAGCAGACGCACGTTCGGGCACGCGGAGAGCATGATGCCGTGCCACTCGTCGTCCTTCGTGACCACGAGCGCGTGCTCGACGACCTCCTGGTCGAACTCGGCCGCGAGCTCGGAGAGCCGCCCGCCGATCTCGCGCAGCCGTTCGATGGGGCTGAGCTCGAGCGCGAGCCCTTCGAGGGCGGCCATCACGGGGGCGAGGTCCTCGAACTCGCTCGCGCTCAGCGGCACGAACCGGAAGCCCTTGCCGTTCTCGCTCGTGATCTGACCCTCGCTCTCGAGCGCGATGAGGGCTTCGCGGAGCGGCGTGCGGCTGACGCCGAGCTCACCGGCGAGCTGCACCTCGTTGATGCCCTCGCCGGGTTGGACCGCACCCGATCGCATGCGCGCGAGCAGTTCCTCGCGCACCTGCGATCGCAGGTTCTTGCGTTCGATCGCCATGTATTCGCCTTCCGGGCCGCTCACGGCCGCTCGGGCCATCCGCGGCCAGCCTAGGCGTTTGCGAGGGCTTGACCGGTTCCGGCATTCCGTTTACGGTGTCTGTATACAGAATACATTCTGCACCGCAGCGTGTACACCCCAAGAGACCGAGGAGCAGGTGTGGCCGTCGACGTCCCCCGCAGCATCCGACTCGATGCGCTCGCCTACGGCGGCGATTACAACCCCGACCAGTGGCCAGAAGAGGTCTGGCACCAGGACGCCCGGCTCATGCGCGAGGCCGGCGTCAACATCGTGAGCCTCCCGGTGTTCTCATGGCCGCAGCTCGAGACCGCCCCCGGCGTCTACGACTGGGGATGGCTCGATCGCGTCATCGAGATCCTCTGGGAGGCCGGCATCCGCATCGACCTCGCGACGGCGACCGCGACGCCCCCGTCATGGCTCGTTCGCAGCCACCCCGAGATGCTGCCGAGCGACGAGAGCGGCCGGCGCCTCGAGTTCGGCTCGCGCCAGGCCTACTGCCCGAGCTCGCCCGTCTGGCGCGAGCACGTCGGGCGCATGACCCGGGCGATGGCCGAACGCTATGGCGAGCACCCCGCGCTCGCGCTCTGGCACATCTCGAACGAGTACGGCGATCACGTCTCGCGGTGCTGGTGCCCCGAGTCATCCGCTCACTTCCGCCGTTGGCTCGAGCAGCGCTACGGCACCCTCGACGGGCTGAACGAGGCGTGGGGTGTGAACGTCTGGGGTCAGCGGTACACCGAGTGGGCGCACATCGAGGCGCCGCGGCGCTCGACCGGGCCCGTGAATCCCACCCAGCTGCTCGACTTCGAGCGGTTCTCCTCCGACGCGCTGCTCGAGCTCTTCGAGATCGAGGTCGAGATCCTCCGGGAGGTCACGCCCGAGATCGGCGTGACCACCAACTTCATGAGCATCCTGCGCGACCTGAACTACTGGGACTTCGCGGCCGTCGAGGACCTCGTCACCGACGACGCGTACCCCGACCCGGCCGATCCGCTCGCGCACGTGCCCGCGGCGCTGAACTACGGCTACATGCGTTCGCTCAAAGGCGGACAGCCGTGGCTGCTGCTCGAGCAGGCTCCGAGCGGCGTGAGCTGGCGAGACGTCAACGTGCCGAAGGCGCCCGGCCAGATGCGCATCGGCAGCCTGCAGGCCATCGCGCACGGTTCCGACGGCGCCATGTGCTTCCAGTGGCGTCAGGCGAAATACGGGCAGGAGAAGTTCCACTCGGCGATGCTCGGGCACCGCGGCGAGGCCTCCCGCACCTTCCAGGAGGCGAAGGCGTTCGGTGCCGAACTGCAGCGTCTCGAACCGGTGCGCGGCAGCCGCGTGCGCTCCCGCGTCGCACTGGTCATCGACCACGACTCGTGGTGGGGCTCGTCGGCCGCCGAGTCGCTGCCGTCGCAGCGGCTCGAGTGGCTCGCGCAGGCGCGCGCCTGGAACGCGGCCCTCTTCGCGCTCGGCCACCCCGTCGACGCGGTGCAGGCGACCTCCGACCTCTCGGGCTACGACCTCGTCGTCGCGCCCAACCTCTACGTGACGGATGGCGCCCAGGCCGCCGCGTTCGCGACCTTCGTCGAGCGAGGCGGCCAGCTCGTGGTCGGCCCGTTCTCGGGCGTCGTCGACGCGACCGAGAAGGTGCACGACGGCGGCGCTCCCGGCCCGCTCAGGGGCCTCCTCGGCGTCGAGGTCGACGAGCAGTGGCCGGTGGCCGACGGGCGGGCCGAGCGCGTCGCCTTCGCCGACGGCCTCGCGGAGTTCGACGCGCCGATCTGGGGCGAGTGGCTAGAAGTGCACCCCAGCACCGACGTGGTGGCGGGCTACGCGAGCGGCGAGCTCGACGGTCGGCCGGCGATCACGCGGCGCCCGGCGTCGGTCGAGGCATCCGCTGGTCTCGACACGCCGAGCTCCTCGGCCGGCGCCGCCTGGTACGTCAGCTGCGTGCTCGAGCCGACGGGCCTCATCGAGCTCTTCCGCGCCGTGCTCGGCGCCGCCCGCCTGCCGGCGCGCGACCGCACCCACGCCGACCTCGAAGCCGTCACCCGAAGCGACGAGAACACCGACTACACCTTCGTCCTGAACCACGGTCGCGACGAACTCGTCGTCGACGTGCCCGAAGGCGCCCGCGACCTGCTCGCGCCCGAGGGTCTCGATACGCTCCGCCACTCGACCGGCGGGCGAGCCACCCTCACCCTGCCGCGTTTCGGCGCCGCCGTGCTCGCGACCCCGCGGGCCGGCGCCGCCCCGTTCATCACCCTGTCCGACATCGACGACTGAAGGCTCCCATGAACCAACCCTTCACCCACCCGTACCTGCCGAACACCGCACCCGACGTCAAGCAGGCCATGCTCGACGCCACCGGCGCGGCGTCGGTCGCGGAGTTCTACGCCGACGTGCCCGATGAGCTTCGCCTCAGCCGGCCGCTCGACCTGCCCGCGCCGTTCCCGGCCGAGCAGGATCTCGCGCGTCACGTGCGCGGTCTCCTCGCGAAGAACCGCTCGACCGAGGACCGCCTGAGTTTCCTCGGACACGGCACCTACCAGCACTACGTGCCGGCGGTCGTCGACGAGGTCATCAACCGGAGCGAGTTCCTGACCGCCTACGCCGGTGAGCCCTACGAGGACCACGGCCGATTCCAGGCGCTGTTCCAGTACCAGTCGCTCATGGCCGAGCTGCTCGCCATGGACGTCGTGAACGTGCCCACCTACGACGGCTACCAGGCGACCGCGACCGGTCTCGCGATGGCCGGTCGCATCACGGGCCGCAGGCGCGTGCTCGTCGCGAGCGACGTGCTGCCCGCGAAGTACTCGAAGGTGGCCGACTTCGTGCGCGTGCACCTCGACCTCGAGCACGTGCCCACGGTGAACGGCACCGCGGATGCCGCGGCGATAGCCGCCCGCCTCGGCACCGACGTGGCAGCGGTCTGGTTCGAGACGCCGAGCGCGACGGGCGCCGTCGAGACGGCGCTGCGCGCGATCTCCGACCTCGCCCACGAGGCGGGTGCGATCGTCGTCGTCGGCACCGACCCCATCGGCTACGGCGTGCTCACCCCGCCCGCCGAGCAGGGCGCCGACATCGTCACGGGCGACATCCAGTCGCTCGGACTGCACCAGTGGTACGGCGGCGCGCACGGCGGATTCATCGCCGTCGCCGACGACCCGACCTTCATCATGGAGATGCCGTCCCGCCTCTTCGGACTCGCCACCACCGACGTGCCCGGCGAAGTGGGCTTCGGCGACGTCGCCTACGAGCGCACGTCCTTCGCCCAGCGCGAGGAGGGCAAGGAATGGGTCGGCACGGCCGCCGCACTGTGGGGCATCGCCGCCGGCGTCTACCTCGCGCTCATGGGTCCGCAGGGCATGGCCGACCTCGGCGAGCTGCTGCTCGCCCGCACCCGCTACGCGCAGCAGCGGCTCGCCGCGATCCCCGGCGTCGTGCTCGCCGACGGCGCGCTGCACCTGCGGGAGTTCACGGTGAACGTCGCCCGCGCCGGCCTCACCGCCCAAGGCGTCGTCGAGGCGCTGCGCCGCGACGGCATCGAGCCCGGCGTCGTCGTCGGCGAGCACACGCTGCTCGTCTGCGTCACCGAACTCACGAGCCAGGCCGACATCGATCGGCTCGCGGCATCCCTCGCCGGTCTCGCGACCGCAGCGGATGCCTCGACCACCCCCGTCACCACTGCAACGATCCTCGAGGAGCAGAACGCATGAGTCTCCCACTCGCGCCCAAGCCGGCCATCCGCCGGTTCCACCAGGCCAGCTGGGACGAGCCGGTCATCTTCGAGCTCTCGACACCGGGCGAGCGAGGCGTGTTCGTCACGCCGATCGAACCGGGCGTGCGCGACGCGGTCGGCGACGTCGTGGCGGCGCTGCCCGCCGGTCTTCGCCGTGCGACGCCGCCCGCGCTGCCCGAACTCGGCCAGATGCGCGTGCTGAAGCACTACCTGCGCCTCTCGCAGGAGAACCTCGGCGCCGACCTGAACGTCGACATCGGCCAGGGCACGTGCACGATGAAGTACTCGCCGAAGATCAACGACCAGCTCATCGGCACCCCGCAGCTCACGGCGATGCACCCGCTGCAGGACCCGGCCGACGCGCAGGGCGTGCTCGAGATCGTCTGGAGCCTCGAGCGCATGCTCGCCGAGATCTCCGGCATGGACCAGGTCTCGCTGCACACGCAGGGCGGCTCGGCCGCGATCTGGGCCAACATCGCCATGATCCGCGCCTACCACGAGGCGAATGGCGAGGGCGAGCAGCGTCGCGAGGTCATCACGACGATCTTCAGCCACCCGTCGAACGCGGCGGCGGCGAAGGCCGCGGGTTACGAGGTCATCACGATCTTCCCCGACGCGGAGGGCTACCCCGACCTCGCCGCCCTCAAGGCGGCGCTCTCGCCGCGCACGGCGGCGATCATGGTCACCAACCCCGAGGACACCGGCATCTACAACCCGGCGATCAAGCAGTGGGTGGATGCCGCGCACGAGGTCGGCGCGCTCGCCGCGTACGACCAGGCGAACGCGAACGGCATCCTCGGCATCACCCGCGCCCGCGACGCCGGGTTCGACGTGTGCCACTTCAACCTGCACAAGACGTTCTCGACGCCGCACGCCTGCGGCGGCCCGGGCGCCGGGGCGAACGCGGTCAGCGCCGCGCTCGCGCCCTTCCTGCCCGGCCCGCGGGTCGTGCGCGAGGTCGCCGCCGACGGCGCGGTGCGCTTCGACCTGCGCGACACGGATGCCCGGTCGATCGGCTCGGTCGCGCCGTTCCACGGCGTGATCCCGAACATCGTGCGCGCCTACTCGTGGATCATGGCGCTCGGCGCCGAGGGCCTGCTCGCCGCGGCCGAGATCGCGGTGCTGAACAACAACTACCTGCTCGCGAAGGTGCTCGAGATCCCCGGCGCCTCCGCGCCGTACGCGGCGGGTCGCCGCCGCATCGAGCAGGTGCGGTACTCGTGGCAGGAGCTCTTCGAGGACACCGGCATCTCGTCGGAGGAGATCGGCATCCGCATGACGGACTTCGGCATGCACTACTGGACGAGCCACCACCCGTACGTCGTGCCGCAGCCCTTCACCCTCGAACCGACCGAGTCGTACTCGAAGGCCGAGATCGACGAGTACGTGGCCGTCCTCGCCGAGGTCGCACGCGAGGCGCGCGAGACCCCGGAGGTCGTGCGCACCGCGCCGCACAACCAGACGGTGCACCACACCCACCACGACGACCTCGACGACCCCGAGCGCTGGGCAATCACGTGGCGCGCGTACCAGCGCAAGTACTTCGGTGCCGGAACGCCGGCTTCGGCGGCGGAGCCGGCGGAGACCGCGGCCTGAGCGTGATCGCCCTCGTCGTGAACCCGATCGCCGGAGTCGGCGGGCCCGCCGGGCTCGCCGGCTCCGACGGCGCGGCCGTGCAGGAGCGGGCGGAGGCGCTCGGCTCCCGCCGTCGCGCCGCCGAGCGCGCGCGGCTCGCGCTCGAGACGGTGGCGGCGCGAAGCGCGGCGGATGCGTCGCGACCGGTCGTGATCACGGCTGCCGGCGCGATGGGCGAGGACGTGGTGAGAGCCGCCGGTCTCGAGCCGCGCGTCGTCTTCCGCGCGTCGTCGAGGGACGGGGCGGGTGAGACGACCGCGGCCGACACGACCGCCGCCGCACGTGCGCTCGTCGACGCCGGAGCGAGCCTCGTGCTCTTCGCCGGCGGCGACGGCACCGCGCGCGACGTCGCCGCCGGGCTCGGCACGGACGCCGCGGCGCTCGGCATCCCGGCCGGCGTGAAGATGTACTCGCCCGTGTTCGCCGTGAGCCCCCGGGCAGCGGGTGCGCTCGCCGCGTCGTGGGTCGCGGCATCCGAGGCCGGTCGCTCCCTGCCCGTGCAGGAGCGGGAGGTGCTCGACGTCGACGAGGCCCAGCTCCGGGTCGCCAGGGTCGAGCCGAGACTCTACGCGACCATGCCGGTGCCGTACCTCGCCGGCCGCACCCAGGCCCGCAAGTCGGCGACGCCGGCGAGCGAGCACGCGGCCGTCGTCGCGGCGGCCCGCGGCGCCGTTCGGTCACTGCGGCCCGGCGTCCGCTACCTGCTCGGACCGGGCGGCACGATGGCCGAAGTCGCCCGCGAGCTCGGCGTGGCGAAGACCCCGCTCGGCGTCGACGTCGTGCTCGACGGCGCCGTCGTGCGCGCCGCAGCGTCCGAGTCCGAGCTGCTCGACGAGATCGCCGCAGGCCCGGCGAGGGCCGTCGTCTCGGTGATCGGCGGGCAGGGCTTCCTGCTCGGCCGCGGCAACCAGCAGCTCTCGGCGCGCGTCCTGCGCGCCCTCGGCCCCGACCCGCTCGTCGCCGTCGCACCGGAGCAGAAGCTCATCGACCTCGGCGGGCGACCCCTGCTCGTCGACACCGGCGACGCCGCAGTCGACGCACGGCTCGCGGGATTCGTCCGCGTGATCACGAGCGCGGCCACCACCAGCATCTACCCTGTCACCGCACCCGATGCCGAGGCATCCGACCCCGAAGGAGAAGGCCATGCGCCTTGAGAACAAGCAGGCCATCGTCACCGGCGGCGCGGGCGGCATCGGCCGCGCCACGTCGATCGCCCTGGCCGCCGAAGGAGCGGCCGTCGCCGTCGTCGACCTGAACGCCGACGCCGCGGCAGCGGTCGCCGAGGAGATCCGCGCGGCGGGCGGCACCGCGATCGCGATCGCGGCCGACGTCTCGTCCGAGGCCGACATCGAGCGCGTCGTCGCGACGGCGGTCGCCGAGTTCGGCGGGGTGAACGTGGTCTTCAACAACGCGGGCATCATCCGGCGCACGACGGCCGTCGAGACCACCGTCGAGGAGTGGGATCGCGTCTTCGGCGTGAACGTGCGCTCGATCTTCCTGATGTGCAAGCACATCGTGCCGATCATGGCGGCCGCCGGCGGCGGTTCGATCGTGAACACCGGCTCGGGATGGGGTCTGAAGGGCGGCGGCCAGGCCCTCTCGTACTGCGCCTCGAAGGGCGCGGTCGTGAACATGACGCGTGCGCTCGCGATCGACCACGGCCCGCAGGGCATCCGCGTGAACTCGGTGAACCCGGGCGACGTCAACACGGGGATGCTCCGCGACGAGGCGCGCCAGCTCGCACAGGATCCCGACGCGTTCCTCGCCGAAGCCGCCGACCGGCCGCTGCAGCGCATGGGCGAGCCGCGCGAGATCGCCGCGGCCGTTGTGTGGCTCGCGAGCGACGAGTCGAGCTACGTCACGGGCTCCGCGCTCGTCGTCGACGGCGGCGGCATCGCGTAGCAGGATTCGGCCGAACGACGGATGCTCCGTGGCCGATCGGCCACGGGGCATCCGCTCTGTTCGGGGCTCGTGCGGGGCTCGCTCAGCCCTGGGGGATGGCGGCGACGACGTCGATCTCGACGAGGATGTTCGCGAGGCGCGAGCCCACCGTGGTGCGCACGGGGTACGGCTCGGTGAAGAACTCGGCGTACGCGACGTTGTACTCGGCGAAGTCGGCGAGGTCCTCGAGGTGGGCGGTGACCTTCACGACGTCGTCGAACGTCAGCTCGTACTCGGCGAGCACTGCGCCGATGTTGCGCAGCACCTGGCGGGTCTGCTCGGCGACGCCGCCGGGAACGACCTCACCGGTGGCGGGATCCTGGGGGCCGAATCCGGCGGTGTAGAGGAAGCCGTTGGCGACGACGCCGTGGCTGTAGGGGCCGGCGGGCTTCGGGGCGTTCGAGAGGGTGACGGCGATCTTGGACATGGTTCCTCCTGTGGGGTGATCGGTCGAGGTCGTGATGGTCTGCGGCGAGCCCGCGAACTCAGCCGAGCTCTCGGGCGATGGCGTCGGCGGTCTCCCGCATCGCGGGCAGGTTCGCCCGCAACCGGTCGAGGTCGGCGACCATGCGGATCGCCGTGACGGAGAGTGCGCCGACGATGCCGAGGGAGCTCCGGATCGGCACGGCGATGCAGTTGACGAAGGCCTCGAACTCGCGGTCGTCGGTGGCCCAGCCGCGGGAGCGCACGAGGGCGAGCTCCCGGTCGAGTCGCTCGCGCGTGGTGATGGTCAGGTCGGTGTACCGCTCCCAGGTGATGCCGGCGAGCACCGCGTCGCGGCCCGCGGTGTCGAGGTCGGCGAGGATCGCCTTGCCGACGGCCGAGCAGTTGGGGATGACGGCGCGGCCGATGCGCGAGTACATGCGCACGCCCGACTCGTCTTCGGCCTTGTCGACGTAGACGATCGATCGGTCCATGAGCGCCGCGAGGTGCACGGTGTTACCCGTGCGGCGCTGCAGGCGGCGAACGTGCTCGGCGCCGGCCTCGCGCAGGTCGAGCGAGTCGAGCGCTTCCTTCGAGAGGGCGGCGAGCCGGGTTCCGAGCGTGTAGCGCCCGGTGCTGCGGCGCCGCACCCACCCGACCTCCTCGAGCGCCTGCAGCTCGCGGAACATCGTCGAACGATGCAGCTCGAACGCCTCGGCGAGCTCGGCGACCGTGCGCGGGTCGGCCGCGATCGCATCGATGATGCGGGCGGCACGCTTCACGCTCTGCGACATGTCAGACCTCCTCTTCCTCTTCCGCGATGTCTCGGGACCATTCGTCTCCCACGGGACCCGGGATGTCTGCGGTCCGGTGCGACACGAGTGGTCCCGAACCGGGCGCGGCGTGCGTGGCGCGGGCGGCGGCGCGACGGATGCCTCGGCCGGGCGTCGCCCCGGTGAGCTCGCCGCCCGCGAGCACGGGCACGCCCGCCACGAGCACGTCGTCGATGCCGACGCCGAGGCCGAGCGGCGCGGAGTAGCTCGCGGTCGCGCCCACGGCATCGGGGTCGACGAGCACGAGGTCGGCGACGAAGCCCTCGCGAACGGCGCCGCGGTCGCCGAGCCCGAAGCGAGCCGCCGACCGGGCGGAGACGAGCGCCGCGGCATCCGCCCAGCCGAGCGTCGCCTGCTCGCGCACGAGCATCGCGAGGGAGCGCGGGAACGAGCCGCGCGCTCGAGGGTGCGGGTGCCGGCCGATGAAGATGCCGTCGGAGCCGCCCATCGCGGCCGGGTGCGAGAGGATCTCCGCGAGCCCGGCGTCGCTGCGTTCGTGCTGCACGGCCATCACGACGTTGACCTCGAGCCGCGAGGCGACGAGCACGTCGAGCGCGAAGTCGATCGCGTCGATCGAACCGCCGGAGCGAGCGGATGCCTCGGCGGCCCCTTCGGCGATCGTCAGGCCGTGCGTCCAGTCGTAGTCGGGCGCCGCGACGTGGGCGAGGGTCAGCATCGACGGCCACTCGGGCCCGAGGCTCGCGTAGCCGGTGATCGTCGGGAACCACTCCTCGCGGAGCATCGCGCGGATGCCGGGATCGGCGAGCTCCGCGGCGACCTCTGCTGCGGGTCGCACCGTCAGCGAGGCGGGCAGGATCGGCATCGCGAGGATCGAACAGCCGCGCGTGTACGGGTAGGCGTCGAAGGTCGCGTCGACGCCGGCGCGGTCGAGGTCGGTGAGGAGCTCCCGCACGAGGTGCGGCTCGGCGTGGAAGTGGGAGACGTGCACGCGCGCACCCGAGCTGCGTGCGATGGCGGCCACCTCGGCGATGCCCGCGGCGGAGTTCGCCTCATACCCGCCGCGCATGTGCGAGACGTAGACGGCCCCCGCAGCGGCGACGGGCACGGCGAGGGCGGCGAGCTCCTCAGTGCCGGCGAAGACGCCTGGCGCGTAGTCGAGGCCCGTGGAGAGGCCGAGGGCGCCCTCGCCGAGCCCGTCGGCCACGAGGGCCCGCATGCGAGCGAGCTCGGCGGGCGAAGCGGCATCCGTCGACCGGCCCATGACCTCGAAACGCACCGTGCCGGCGGGCACGAGGGTGGCGGCGTTCAAGGCGGTGGTGCCGTCGTAGGCGCCGAGCAGCGCGGCCACCCCGCCGCCGCGGTAGCTCGGGTGCGATCCGTTGATCGCCGCGAAGTACTCGGTCGCGTACGTGCCGTCGCCCGGGGCGTAGCCGACGCCGTCCTGCCCGCCGATGACGGTCGTGACGCCTTGCCGCAGCAGGGCGAGCTGCACCTCGGGGTCGAAGAGGGCGCCGTCGGCGTGGGAGTGCGCGTCGACGAAGCCGGGCATGAGGAGCCGGCCGCGCCCGTCGATGACGTGCGCGTCGCCCGGGGCGAGCGTGCCGGTGGGTGCGATGGCCTCGATGCGCTCGCCGGCGATGAGCACGTCGGATGCCGCGGCGCCGATGCCGTCGGCATCGACGACGACCACGTCTCGGATGATCACGGTCATCGCGAACCCTAGAAGAACGTGCGCACGAGCGCGACGACGAGATCGGAGCCGCCGCCCTCGACGACCGGGATGAGGCGCCACTTGTCGAACGCGGTGCAGGGGTGCGACAGGCCGAGCGACACGACCTCGCCGATGGCGAGGTCGAAGGGTGCGTCGGCGCGCAGGTAGGCGTGCTGGTCGTTGAGCGCGGTGACGGATGCCCCGGCGAGCGGTCGTTCGCGGGCCCCGGACGCCTCGGCAACACCGAACGGCACGGGAAGACCCTCGTCGTACGGGAAATCGCGCTTGCCACCGTCGAGCAGTGCGAGGCCCGGCTCGGGGTGCGAGACGACGCGGGCGTAGCCGCGCATCGCCGGGGTGAGCTCGCCGTCGATCGGCGAGATGCCGTGGTAGATGCCGTCGTCGTGGAGGAGGGAGGCGCCCGAGCGGAGGATCCAGCGGGTGCGCGGTTCTGCTCCCTGAGCCTGTCGAAGGGCGCCCGTGTGCGCCTCGGCTCCCGTCGACGGGCTCAGGGAACGGATGTGCGGTCCGAACACCTCGGCGACGAGTTCGAGATAGGCGCTGCCGCCGGCGCTGACGATGAGCTCGCCGTCGGCGAGACCGCGCACCGCCTCGTGCACCTCGAGCATCTCGGCGAGGTAGGTGCGCACCGCCTCGAGCGCCGCCGGGGAGCGATCATGGCCGAGGCTGCCCTCGTACCCGGCGGTGCCGGCGAGCCGGAGGACGGGCGAGGCGGCGATGCGCTCGGCGACGCGCACGGCCTCGTCGACGCTGCGCGCACCGGTGCGGCCGCCGGCTCCGCCGAGTTCGACGAGCACGTCGATCGGGCGGGGGAGCGTCACGCCCTCGAGCCCGCGCTCCATCGCCTCGACGGTCGCCACCGAGTCCGCCCACGAGTGGAACGAGAATGCGGGGTCGGCCAGTTCGCCGGCGATGAACTCGAGCGCGTCAGGCGCCACGAGCGTGTTCGCGAGCATGATCGAGGCGATGCCGAACGATCGCGCGGTGCGCACCTGCCCCGGGGTCGCGAGCGTGACGCCGGTGGCGCCGTGGTCGAGCTGGAGCTGCCAGAGGGCGGGGGCCATCGTGGTCTTGCCGTGCGGCATGAGCTCGAGTCCGCGCTCGTCGCACCAGCCCTGGATCACTGCGGCGTTGTGTTCGAGAGCGCGCGCGTCGAGTGCGAGGAGCGGGGTCCAGAACTCGGCGAGCCTCGGGCCGGTCGCGAGGAACTCGCTGACCGTGAGCCCTGCGGCTCGGGCGGGCAGTCCCTTGTCGGCCGCGTTCAGTCGCTCATCGTCGAGTGCCTCGAGTCGCGTGTGCTGCAGCATCCGAGCCCCTTCCCTCATGTTGCAGATACTGCAACGCGTTTGCGCTGAATCTGCACACCAGACAGCATAGGGGCGTGCTGGACATTCCGCTGCCCGACGTCGTCGCCCTCGGCGAGACGATGGCCCTCGTCGCCCCCGTGCTCGCCGAACCGCTCGAGACGGCCCACGAATTCCGCGTCGACTCGGCGGGCGCCGAGTCGAACGTCGCCGCGCATCTCGCGGCACTCGGCGGGCGAGCGGCGTGGGCGGGCCGACTCGGCGACGACGCGCTCGGCCGGCGAATCGAGCGTCACTTGCGCGAGCGCGGCGTCGACACCCGCTGGGTCGAAGCGGACCCCGAGGCGCCGACCGGCGTCTACTTCAAGGATCCGGGTCGCGGCGTGCGCTACTACCGGGTGGGGTCCGCGGCCTCCCGAATGGCCCCGCCCTTCCTCGACTCGCTCCCGCTCGACACCGCCCGCGTCGTGCACGTGAGCGGCATCACCCCTGCGCTCTCCGCGAGCTGCGACGCGCTCGTCGACGCACTCGTCGACCGCGTCGCCGCCTCGCCCGCGATGCTCAGCTTCGACGTGAACCACCGCAGCGCCCTCTGGCCGGCGGGGGTCGCGGCCGGTCGCCTTCGCGAACTCGCCTCCCGTGCCGACCTCGTCTTCGTCGGGCTGGACGAGGCCGAGGCGCTGTGGGGCACGGCGACGCCGGAGGCGGTGCGGGCGCTGCTGCCCGAGCCGACGCTCCTCGTCGTGAAGGACGGCGCGATCGGGGCCACCGAGTTCCGCGCCGGCGCCGGTGCGGACGACAGGCCGACCCACGTGCCGGCGATGGTCGCGGAGGTCGTCGAGGCCGTGGGCGCCGGCGACGCCTTCGCGGCGGGCTACCTCGCGTCGTGGCTCACCGGAGGCGACGCGCGCGAGCGTCTCGCCGCGGGGCATGCCCGAGCCGTGACCGTGCTCGGCGACACCGCCGACTTCCCCCGCGCCGAATCCAACCTGAGGAGCACCCGATGACCACCACGAGCAACGCCGAGTTCGACGAGATCTTCGAGGGGCAGCCGCTCATGGCGATCTTCCGGGGTCTGGGAGTCGAGCGGAGCCTCGAGCTCGCCGAGCGGGCGTGGGGGCTCGGCATCAACGTGGTCGAGCTGCCGATCCAGACGGAGGCCGATCTCGAGGCGCTGCGCGTGGTCGCGGCGGCCGGGCGGGCCGCCGGTCGCCTCGTCGGAGCGGGCACCGTGGTGTCGACGCGCCACGTCGAGCTCGCGGCATCCGCCGGCGCGGCCTTCACCGTGAGCCCGGGATTCGACCCGGCCGTCTCGCGCGCCTCGGCGCAGGCCGGCATGCCGCCGATGCCGGGCGTCGCGACGGCGACCGAGGTGCAGGCGGCGATGGCGATGGGGCTCACCTGGGTGAAGGCGTTCCCTGCGTCGCTCCTCGGACCGGGCTGGTTCTCGGCCATGGCCGGCCCGTTCCCCGGTGCCCGATTCGTCGCCACCGGCGGCATGGATGCGTCGAACGCCGGCGAGTTCCTCGCTCGGGGCGTGCGCGCGGTCGCCGTCGGCTCGGCGCTCGAGGATCCGGCGCAGCTGCCGGCGCTCGCCGCATTGCTCGCCGAGTAGCCGAGGCGTTCGGAGGATCCGAAGCGCGGTGCCGACCTGGTCGGCACCGCGCTTTCGTCGTCTTCGCAGCGGAAACGAGTGGGAAACGATGTGGAAACAGAAACAGGATGATTTGTTTCCAGTTACTATCTTTTCTGTTAGGGTCGCTTCCAGTAACGCGTGAGCACCGACCCCCCTGCGCACGGCGAACTGCACCACCTTCCACGCAACGAAGCACGAGAGGAATGCCGAGATGACTCGAACCAAACGCTCCCTCGCGGTGGCACTGGCCGCCGGAGCGGCCGCGATCGCCCTGGGAATGACCGGATGCACCCCGTCGGCCGGAGGAGGCGGCGACGACGCCCCGGTCCTCCGCGTCTGGGCGGGCAGCGCCACCCCGATTAACAACAACTTCAACCCGTTCGCCGTCGACACGGCCGTGCACGCGACCTTCGGCGTGATCTACGAGCCGCTGTTCTTCTTCAACCAGCTCTCGGCCGACGCACCCGTCGGACTCATCGGTGACAGCTACGAGTACAGCGAAGACGGCCGCACGCTCACCGTCACGATCAAGCCCGGCCTGCAGTGGAGCGACGGCGAGGACCTCACTGCCGACGACGTCGCCTTCACGTTCGGCTACGGCTCGAACAAGTCCGAGCAGTTCGTCTCGGCCGAGGCCACCGACCCAACCACCGTGGTGCTCACCTACACCGAGCCGCAGTTCACGAGCGCCTCGCTGACGCTCGGCTCGACGTACATCATCCCCGAGCACATCTGGGCCGACATCGACGACTTCATGGCCGAGACGAACCCCGAGCCCGTCGGCTCGGGTCCGTACGTGCTGAAGAGCTTCTCCGACGCCGCCTACACGGTCGAGGCGAACGAGCTCTTCCGAGACGGCGCTCCCGCCGTGACCGAGGTGCAGTACCTCGGCCTCGACTCGAACCAGTCGTCGCAGGACCTCCTGACGACCGGCAAGATCGACTGGGTCGGCCAGTTCATCGCGAACCCCGACGCCGTCACCGGCGCGGGTGACATCACGACGCTGAACCTCCAGCAGGACCCGACGACGATCACGACCTGCGCGAACGCCGACCTCGGCTGCAAGGGACCGCAGACCGACCCGGCCGTGCGCCAGGCGATCAACGTCGCGATCGACCGCGCCACGATCGCCGACAAGGCGTTCGCCGGGCTCGCGGGCGAGTCCTCGCCGTCGTTCACCCTCCAGCCGCGCGACGAGCAGTGGCTGAGCGACCCTGAGCTCGCGACGAGCCCCCAGGAGGCGGACGCAGCGGAAGCCGGCGCCATCCTCGAGGCAGCCGGATACACGAAGGACGCCGACGGCTTCTACGGCAAGGACGGCACGGCGATCGAGATCGACCTGTTCTCGCCCGACGGCTGGACCGACTACAACGACGCGGCCAAGCTCATCTCCGAGCAGGCGGCCGAGGCGGGCATCCGCATCAACGCCCGCACCGTCTCCGACGCCGAGTACTGGACGCCGATCCAGTCGGGCGACTTCCAGATGGCGCTCTACGGCCTCACGCAGAGTCTCGTCGCCGACCCGTACTCGAACTACCACGAGTACTTCGCCGGCTCCTCGACCGTGAAGGTCGGCGAGTCGCCGCTCGACGGACAGAACTACGCGCGTTACTCGAACCCGGCCGTCGACGCGGCCGTGCTCGCCGCGGGTGCCACGCAGGGCGTCGCGACGAAGCAGGCGGCCTATGCGACCATCCAGACCGAGATCGCGCGGGACCTTCCGTACATCCCGGTGGTGCTGAACGCCTCGCAGTCGTTCTTCAACACCGAGAAGTTCAGCGGATGGCCGAGCGAGGACGACCTCTACGCCGCGCCGCTGCCGTACCTCGCGGTGGCGAACGCGGTCGTGCTCGCCCACCTCACCCCGGCGAAGTAGCCCGGTCGGTCCCATGGAACTCCCCAACTCGAGGACGGCAGCGGCATGAGCTTCTACCTTCGGCGGGTCGCCTTCTACCTGGTGACCCTCTGGGCGGCGATCTCGCTCAACTTCCTGCTCCCGCGACTCCTGCCGGGCGACCCAGCGGCCATCATGCTGGGCAAGCTCCGGCGTGCCAGCGGCGGACGCCCGCTCTCCGAGGAGACGATCGCGGCGATCACCTCGATCCTGGGTGCCGGGAAGGACATGTCCCTCTGGGACCAGTACGTGGCGTACTGGGGCCGGTTGCTTCAGGGAGACCTCGGCGTCTCCTCCACGAGGTACCCGGCCCCGGTCGCCGATCTCATCGCGGCGGCACTGCCGTGGACGATCATCCTGGTCGGCGTCGCGACCGTCATCTCCTTCGTGCTCGGCATCATCGTGGGCGCATGGGTCGGATGGCGGCGCGGCACCTGGCTCGACCACCTCGTGCCGGTCACGACGGTCTTCCAGTCGATCCCGTACTTCTGGCTGGCACTCGTGCTCGTCGCGGTGTTCTCCGTGCAATTGGGGTTGTTCCCGATCGTCGGCGGCTACGACGTCTTCGAGTTCCCGGCCGGCCCAGAGCTCAGCTGGGCGTTCATCGGGAGCGCGATCTACCACGCGATCCTCCCGGCGATCACGATCGTGCTCTCCTCGGTGGGCGGCTGGCTCCTCGGCATGCGCAACATGATGGTGTCGACGATGTCGGAGGACTACGTCGTCACCGCCGAGGCGAAGGGGCTCACCCCTCGCCGGGTGCGCACCAAGTACGCCTCGCGCAACGCCGCCATCCCGAGCCTCGCCGGGTTCGGCATCGCCCTCGGCTTCGTCGTCGCCGGTTCCATCGTCATGGAGCAGGTGTTCAGCTATCCCGGGATCGGCAAGCTCATGATCCAGGCGGTGCAGGGCCTCGACTACGCGCTCATGCAGGGCGTCTTCCTCGTGATCACGCTCACGGTGCTCGCCGCCAACTTCTTCATGGACCTCATCTACGGCTTCATCGACCCGAGGGTGCGACACAATGGTTGACTCCCAGCCCACGCTCGAGCGTGCCGACGACTCCTACGCGACCGGCGACGACGCACTGTTCCAGTCACCCGTCTCGGCTGAGGCGGTGCGCGAGACGAACCGCGAGGCGACCGCCACCGCCGCGATCGCCGCTGCACGGGCGACTCGCGGAGGCCGCTTCCGGCACATCCTGCCGAGTCGCTCGGGCAAGCTCGTCACGGGCGTCGTGATCGTCGGCCTCATCACGCTCTTCGGCATCTTCGGCCCGATGATCGCCCAGCCGCCGCGCGACTCGAGCAACGAGGCGCTCCAGCCGCCCTCGGCCGAGCACTGGCTGGGCACGACCAAGCTCGGGTACGACGTCTTCTCGCAGCTCGCGTGGGGCACGCAGGGCTCGCTCTTCATCGGCATCGTCGCGGGCATCGTGGCGCTGCTCCTCGCCGTGATCTTCGGCGTCTTCGCCGGCTACTTCGGCGGGGTGCTCGACGAGGTGCTCACGCTGTTCACGAACATCGTGCTCGTGATCCCCGGCCTTCCGGTCGTCATGGTGATCGCCGCCTACGTGCAGAACGCCGAGGGCCTCGGGCCGCTAGCCCGGAGCTCCCTGCTCGTCGCGCTCGTGCTCGGCATCACGGGCTGGGCCGGATCCGCCGTCGTGCTGCGGGCGCAGGCGCGGTCGCTTCGCACCCGCGAGTACGTCGCGGCAGCGCGCGTGGCCGGCGAGAAGCCCGGCCGCATCATCTTCGTCGAGATCCTGCCGAACCTCGTGCCGCTGCTCGCGGCCCAGTTCATCTTCGGCGTCATCTTCGCGGTGCTCGGCGAGGCCGGACTCTCCTACCTCGGCCTCGGGCCGACCGGGTCGATCACGCTCGGCACGATGCTGAACGACGCCCAGACCGGCCAGGCGGTCGGCACCGGAGCCTGGTGGTGGTTCGTGCCGCCCGGCCTCATCATCGCCGCGCTCGGCGCCGGACTGTCCCTCATCAACTTCGCGATCGACGAGGTCGTGAACCCGAAGCTCA
Source organism: Agromyces sp. Root1464 (assembly GCF_001427265.1). Classification (NCBI taxonomy): domain Bacteria; kingdom Bacillati; phylum Actinomycetota; class Actinomycetes; order Micrococcales; family Microbacteriaceae; genus Agromyces; species Agromyces sp. Root1464. The sequence goes on along the minus strand of NZ_LMFU01000002.1, from coordinate 1,134,730 downwards.
GGCTCGCGCCTGAGAACGCGAAGCGCCAGCGCCGGGCCGCCAAGGCAGGCAAGGGCGTCGCCGACACCGGAGCATTCGCATGAACGCCGATTCCATGAACGCCAACGCCAGGAACGTCGCCGTCCTCGGCGAGCCCGTCCTGACCGCACGGAACGTCTCGATCGAGTACGAGGTCGACCCGCCGGTGAAGGCCGTGCGCGGGGCGTCGATCACGCTGCATCGCGGTGAGATCCTCGGCCTCGCGGGGGAGTCGGGCTGCGGCAAGACGACCCTCGCCTACGGGCTCAACCGGCTGCTCAAGGCCCCGGCGCTCATGACCGGGGGAGACGTGGTGTTCCACGACGCATCCGGTGACGACGTGGATGTCGTCGCCCTCGACGGCGAGGCCCTGCGCCGGTTCCGATGGAACAAGGTGTCGATGGTCTTCCAGGGCTCCATGAACTCGCTGAACCCCGTCATGAACGTGCGGAAGCAGTTGCACGACGTGTTCTCGACCCACCGGCCGGAGATGCGGCGCGCCGAGCGAGAAGCCAGGAGCGCCGAGCTGCTGACCCTCGTCGGCGTCGACCCGACGCGGCTCTCGAGCTTCCCGCACGAGCTGTCGGGCGGCATGCGACAGCGCGTGATGATCGCGATGGCGCTCGCCCTCGACCCGCAGGTCATGATCATGGATGAACCGACCACGGCGCTCGACGTGGTCGTGCAGCGCGGCATCATCCGCGAGATCATGCGGTTGCGCGAGCGACTCGGCTTCGCCGTGATCTTCATCACGCACGACCTGCCGCTACTCATCGAGATCAGCGATCGCATCGCGATCATGCTCGACGGCGAGATCATCGAGCAGGGCGACGCCGAGCAGATCTACCGGGCGCCGGGGCATCCGTACACGAGGCGGCTCCTCTCGAGCTTCCCGAGCCTGCGCGGCGAGCGCGGCGACTTCATCCGCACCGGCGTATCGGCCGGAGGTGCTGCATGAGCGGGCAGGCGCAACCCCAGGCGCAGGCCCAGGCGACCTTGACCACGACGCTCGAGGCGCGCAACCTGGTCAAGGACTTCCGGCTGCGGAGCGGCACCAAGGTGCGCACGCTCAACGCGGTGAAGGATGTCTCGTTCACGCTCGAGCCCGGTCGCACCATCGCCCTCGTCGGCGAGAGCGGCTCGGGCAAGTCGACGATCGCACGGATGATGGCCAAGCTCGAGACGCCGACGTCCGGCGAGGTATTGCTCGACGGGCGCACGAGCGCGACTCGCGGCGGAGGACTCGCCCGGTATCGGCGCGACGTGCAGATGGTGTTCCAGGACCCGTTCAGCTCGCTGAACCCGTTCCACCCGATCCTGCACCACCTCGAGCGGCCGCTGCGCATCCACAACCCGCGGCTGTCGTCGCGGGAGATCCGCGAACGCGCCGAGGAGCTGCTCGAGCGCGTGCGCCTCTCGCCCGCGGCGACCTTCGCCGATCGTCGGCCGCACGAGCTCTCGGGCGGGCAGCGGCAGCGCGTCGCGATCGCGCGTGCGCTCGCCCCGGGATCGCGGTTCATCATCGCCGACGAGCCCGTGTCGATGCTCGACGTCTCGATCCGCCTCGGCGTGCTGAACCTCCTCGCAGAGCTGCAGCGGCAGGAGCACCTCGGCGTGCTCTACATCACGCACGACCTCGCGACCGCGCGGCACTTCTCCGACGAGATCCTCGTCATGTACCGCGGGGAGATCGTCGAACGAGGACCGAGCGAGCAGGTGATCCTCGATCCGCAGCACGAGTACACGAAGACGCTGCTCGAGGCCGCGGCCGACCCGGATCGACTCGGGCGGCTGCGCGACGACGTGCGGAACGGCGGGTGAGTCAACAAACAGTAAACATTCTTTTCAGATAGAGTGACCACGAACACGAAACGAGAGAGGCGGCCCGACGTGAACCAGATCGACCCCGGCACCCCGACGTGGCTCGCCGCGCGCAACGACCGCACCGCCTTCCGGCTCATCCTCGAGCACGGTGCACTCACTCGATCCCAGCTCGGCGAGCTCACGGGTCTCTCCAAGCCCACTGCGTCGCAGATGCTGGCTCGGCTCGAGCGGGTGGGCCTGATCCGACCCGTCGGCGAGCTGTCGGGCGGCCGCGGACCGAACGCGATCACCTACGGCGTGCGGACCGACCGCATCACGGGCGTCGCGATCTCGATCCTCGACCGGGCCATCCAGGCCGTCGTCGTCGATGCCGTCGACCATGACCACCCGATCGTGCAGATCGCGACGGACTCGCACGAGCGCTCTCCCGAAGGTGACGTGCGCGCCGCCGTGCGGGCGGCCTGCGCCGAGGCCGGCATCGACGAGAGCACGGTCAGTCGTGTCGTGATCGGCGTGCAGGCCGCCTTCTTCGTCGATGGCGACGAGCTCTCGTTCACCGACACCCTGCCGGGGTGGCCGGCCACCGGGGCTCGCGCGCGCATCGAGCGGGAGCTCGGCCTGCAGGTGACGATCGACAACGACGTCAACCTCGCGACCATGGCCGAGCGTTCGGCCGGTGCGGCTCAGCAGGCTCCGAGCTTCGCACTGTTCTGGATCGGCGACGGCCTCGGTGTCGGTCTGGATCTGGGCGGAGTCGTGCACCGGGGCGCTTCGGGCGGGGCCGGCGAGATCGGCTACCTCGCGGTGCCGCGAACGGCGGAGCCGCTCGCTCCCGCCGCGAACGACTTCACCGACCTGCTCGGGGGCCCCGCCGTGGTCCGCCTGCTCGGCGACGGCGGGAGCGGAGAGACGCTCGCCGAGGTGCTGCCCCGCCTCACCCACGACGACGACGCCCTCTCGGCGCTCGCCGACCGCGTGATCCTCGCCGTCAATCCGCTGCTCGCGATCCTCGATCCCTCGATGATCGTGCTCGGCGGGCCCACCGGCATCGCGGGCGGCGCCCGGCTCGCCGAGCTCGTCGCCGAGCGCGTCGATCCGGCGGCGCACCCGAAGCTCGTGATGCGCACGAGCGGAACGGGTTCCCAGCCGGTGCTCCTCGGCGCGCGCCAGCAGCTCGTCGAGCAGATCCGCGACCACCTCGAGGCGGACATCTCGCTCGCCTCCTGAATCGGCCGAAGGCGGATGCCACGGGGCATCCGTCGTCCGTTCACCGACCCTTCGCTCCTTGCGCCAGTGGCGCAGGCGACCCACGCACGAATTGAGGACCCATGAAGCTCGCCATCGTCGGCGGAGGCTCGACCTACACGCCCGAACTGATCGACGGGTTCGCACGCCTGCGCGACACCCTCCCGCTCGAGGAGATCCGCCTCGTCGACCCCGATGAGCGCCGTCTCGCGCTCGTCGCCGGCATGTCGCAGCGGATGCTCGAGCACGCGGGGCATCCCGCGAAGGTCATCGGCACGACCGATCTCGTCGCCGGCGTCGCCGACGCCGACGCGGTGCTCATCCAGCTGCGTGTCGGCGGGCAGGACGCCCGCCATGCCGACGAGACCTGGCCGCACGAGGCCGGATGCATCGGCCAGGAGACGACCGGACCCGGCGGCCTCGCGAAGGCGCTGCGCACCGTGCCCGTGGTGCTGCGCATCGCCGACGTCGTGCGAGCGCATGCGAAGCCAGACGCCTGGATCGTCGACTTCACGAACCCCGTCGGCATCGTGACCCGGGCGCTGCTCGAGGCGGGCCACCGCGCCGTCGGCCTCTGCAACGTGGCGATCGGATTCCAGCGCCGGTTCGCGTCGCTCTTCGACGTCGAGCACGACCGGGTGAGCCTCGGCCACGTCGGCCTCAACCACCTCACGTGGGAGCGGAGCGTCGTGATCGACGGTGCCGACCGGCTGCCGGGGCTGCTCGAGCACCGGCTCGGCGAGCTCGCCGAAGAGGTGCACCTCGCGCCGGCCCTCATCGCGCAGCTCGGCGTCGTCCCCTCCTACTACCTGCGCTACTACTACGCCCACGACGAGGTGCTGCGCGAGCAACTGCACGAGCCCACGCGGGCCGAGGCGGTGCGCGCCATCGAGCGGGAGCTGCTCGAGCTCTACGCGGATCCGGCCCAGCACGAGAAGCCGGCGGCACTCGAGGGGCGCGGCGGCGCGTTCTACTCGGAAGCGGCGATCGAGCTGCTCGCGGCGATGCGCGACGGCGCGAGCCGATCCCGCGTGGTCAACCTGCGCAACGACGGCGTTCTGCCGTTCCTGCCCGACGACCACGTCATCGAGGTGCCGGCCGTGTTCCGCGACGGGGGCTTCGTCGCGGAACCGGTCGCGCCCCTGCCCGACGACATCCGCGGGCTCATCGCTGGGGTCGCGGGCTACGAGCGCCTCGCGCTCGACGCCGCCGTGCACGGGGGGCGCGACCGCGTGCTCCGAGCCATGCGCGCGCACCCGCTCGTGCTGCAGCACGATCGTGCCGAGCAACTGACCGACCTGCTGATGGCCGAGAACGCACCGTTCCTCGAGTGGGCGCGATGAACGGCGTCATCGTCGCCGTCGACGGCGGCGGCTCGAAGACCGACGCGGTCGCGCTCACGATCGACGGCGAACTCGTCGCGCACGCGCGCGGCGCCGGCTCGAGCCCGCACTTCGAAGGGCTCGGCGAGGCCGTGGCCGTCGTCGACGAGCTCGTGCGAACGGTCGCGGCGCGACGCCCCGTCGCACATGGGGGCCTCTACATTTCGGGACTCGACCTCGCGGTCGAGGTCGAGCAGTACGCCGCCGCGATCGCCGGATTCGAGTGGTCCGGGCCGTCCACCGTCGTCGCCAACGACCTCTACGCCGTGCTCAGGGCGGGCACCGACGAACCCGACGCCGTGGCGATCGTCTGCGGCACGGGAGTGAACGCGGTCGGCGTGCGCGCCGACGGCGCCGAGGTGCGGTTCCCCTCACTCGGCCCCATCTCGGGCGACTGGGGCGGCGGCAGCGGCATCGGCGAGCAGGCGCTCTGGCACGCGGCGAGGGATGTCGACGGCCGGGGCCCGCGCACAGTGCTCACCGCCGCGATCCTCGAGCAGCTCGGGGTCGCCTCGGTGCCCGCGCTCATCGAGGACCTGCACTTCGGCCGGCGCGACTCCGGCGAGCTCACGGCGCTCACGCCGACGGTGTTCGAAGCCGCGCGGGCCGGGGACGCCGTCGCGACCGGGCTCGTCGACCGGCAGGCGGAGGAGATCGTGGCGTTCGCCCGGGCATGCGTGACCCGGCTCGGGCTCACCGATCGAGCCATCCCGATCGTGCTGGGGGGCGGCATCATGCGGGCGGGCGACGATCGACTCATCGGCGGCATCACCCGGGGCCTCGCCCTCACCGCTCCGCGTGCGCGCCTCGAGATCCTGGATTCGGCGCCGGTCGTCGGCGCGGCTCTCCTCGCGCTCGACCGGGCGGGGGCGAGCGCCGGCGCGCTCGAGCGAGCTCGCGTCGCGGTCGCGGCCGCAACGCGGGAGCGCATCGATGCCACGGTCGGGTCGGGCCGGTAGCGCCGAGACGTTTCGCTACTCGACCGGCCGCGCGCTGCCGAGGCGCCGCACCGCGACATCCTGGTGCGCGAGCCGGCGGAGCGCGAGCAGCACCGGTTCGTAGAGCGCGGTGCCGAGCACGGTGTACTCGACGGCGGTGTGCGGCTCGCGGGGCATCCGCTCGAGGTCGTAGGTGGCGAGGTCCGCGGCCGCCCGACCGTAGCGTGCGAGGCGCTCGGGCGTGATCGGCATGCCGGCGTCCTCGGCGGCGGCGAGGGCGCCCTCGAGCTGGGCGACCGCGGCGAACCCGGGATCGTAGACCTGGCCGAGCGCCTCGAGCGCGGCGCGCGCACGCGGAAAGGGGTCGGAGGCCTCGGCGGGTTCGGCTCCTTCGGGCGGCAGCGCGCCGACGGCGCGCCCGAGCGTGGCGTACAGGTCGTCGCCGGGCTCGTCGACGAGCTGGAGCACGGCGCGCGCCTGCTGCACGCTGAGCCCGACCGGACCCGTGAGGGCGCGCACGAGCCGGAGCCGGCGGAGGTGCCGCTCGTCGTAGCTCGCCTGGGTGGCCGAGGTCGCGACGCCCGGTTGCAGGAGCCCCTCGCGGAGGTAGTACTTCACGGTCGCGACCGGCAGGCCGGCCTCGGCGGCGAGTGCGGAGATGCGCATCGGAACCCCTTGCATTGGATAGTGCAACTCTCTAATATTGGAGAGTACAACTATCCAATCATGATTCCGCGAAGAAGGGACCGGCCATGCCGTCCGCACCAGATCTGATCCTCATCGGCGTCCTCCTGCTCGCGCTCGTCACGGTCGAGAGCGGCGGTTACTTCCTCACCCGGGTGGTGCGCGGGCTGGCGCCGGCGAACCGCCTGCAGACGAGCTTCTACCGTGCCGGGCACGCGCACGCGGCCGTGCTGCTCGTGCTCTCGATGGTGATCCTCTCCGTCGTCTCGTACGCCGCGCTCGACGGGTTCTGGCTGTGGCTCGCGCGCCTCGGTGCGCCGATCGCGGCGATCCTCATGCCTGCGGGCTTCTTCCTCTCCGTGCTCGGCCGCGAGCCCGAGAAGCCGAATCGGCTCATCGTGCTCCTGTGGATCGGCGCCGCGTCGCTCACCGCCGGGCTCATCGCGGCGGGTGTCGGCCTCATCTCGGGCGGCATCGCGGCCCTCTGAGGCCGAGGAAGGGTGCGCGATCGCACCGACCGGCGTAGCGTCGGCCCATGGCCATTCCGCAGCGCTTCTCACTCGTCACGCTCGGCGTCGCCGACGTCGAGGTCGCCACGGCGTTCTACCGAAGGCTCGGATGGCGCGAGGCGCCGTCGTCGATCCCCGGTGAGATCGCGTTCTTCGCCACTCCCGGGGGAGTCCTCGCCCTTTGGGAGACCGCCGAACTCGCGAAGGATGCCGCGCTGCCGACCATGCACGCGAATGCCCCAGGCTTCCGCGCGGTCGCCCTCGCGATCAACCTCGCCTCGCCCGAAGAGGTCGACGACGCGGTCGGCGACTGGGTGCTCGCGGGCGGTTCGATCTCCAAGGCGGCCGCCGCGACCGAGTGGGGCGGCTACAGCGGGTACGTCGCCGACCTCGACGGCAACCTCTGGGAACTCGCGCACAACCCGTCGTGGCCCCTCGACGAGCGGGGCCTGCCGGTGCTGCGCGGCGCCTGAACGCCGCTGGTCGGGGGCGGCATCCACGGCATCTACACTGGAATCCGTGACTTCAGAGGAAACCGTCGACGTCGTGCTGATCGGCGGGGGCATCATGAGCGCGACGCTCGGCTCCCTGCTCTCGCAACTCCAACCCGATTGGACGATCCGCGTCTACGAGCGACTCGGCGAGGTCGCGCAGGAGTCCTCGAACGCGTGGAACAACGCGGGCACCGGTCACGCAGCCCTCTGCGAGCTCAACTACATGCCCGAGAACCCCGACGGCACGGTGAGCGCCGACAAGGCGGTCTCGATCAACGAGCAGTTCCAGGTGAGCCGGCAGTACTGGTCGTACCTCGTCGAGCAGGGCGCGCTGCCCGAGCCGCACAACTTCATCAACACCGCTCCGCACATGACCTTCGTCAGGGGCAAGGCGAACATCGAGTACCTGAAGAAGCGCGTCGCCGCACTGGCCGACCAGCCGCTCTTCGAGGCGATGGAGTTCACCGAAGACCTCGAGCGCATCGCCGAGTGGACCCCGCTCCTCGCGAAGAAGCGCAACCCGAAGGCGCGCGTCGCCGCAAGCCGCACGGTCGCCGGCACCGACGTCGACTTCGGCGCACTCACGAAGCTCCTCTTCCGCGACATCGAGCGCCGCGGCGCCGAGATCGCGACCAACCACCAGGTCACGTGGCTGAAGCGCCAGAAGAACGGCACCTGGAAGCTGCGCCTGCGCCACCTCGTCGGCAACACCCCCAAGACCGTCAACGCCCGCTTCGTCTTCGTGGGCGCCGGCGGCGGTGCGCTCGCGCTCCTGCAGCACTCGGGCATTCCCGAGATCAAGGGCTTCGGCGGCTTCCCGATCTCCGGTCAGTTCTTCCGCACGACGAACCCCAAGATCGTCGCGCAGCACCACGCGAAGGTCTACGGCAAGGCTGCGAAGGGCGCCCCGCCGATGTCGGTGCCGCACCTCGACACCCGTGTCGTCGACGGCGAGACCGCGCTGCTGTTCGGGCCCTACGCCGGCTTCACGCCGAAGTTCCTGAAGAGCTCGACGTGGTTCGACCTGCCCTTCTCGATCCGGCTGCACAACCTCGGTCCGATGATCCAGGTGGGCCTGAAGAACTTCGATCTCGTCAAGTACCTCGTCTCCGAGCTCGTCGCCTCGCGCGAGAAGAAGCTCGCAGCGCTCCGCGAGTTCATGCCGACCGCCAAGAGCGAGGACTGGGAGCTCATCACGGCCGGCCAACGCGTGCAGGTCATGAAGAAAGATCCTGAGAAGGGCGGCGTGCTGCAGTTCGGCACCGAGGTCATCACCGGCGCCGACGGCACCATCGCAGGCCTGCTGGGCGCCTCTCCCGGTGCGTCGACCGCCGCGCCGATCATGCTCGACGTGCTCGGCCGCTGCTTCCCCGACCGCATGGCCGGCTGGGAGCCGAAGCTGCGCGAGATGATCCCGAGCTACGGCACGAAGCTCTCGAGCGACCCCGAAGCGGCCGCGGCATCCCTCGCGGCCACCGCGAAGGTGCTCGACCTCACCGCCTGAGGCGCTCGATCCAGGTCTCGACAGGCTCGACCAGCAGGTCCTCTGCGGGTCGAGCTTGTCCAAACCCCGAATGCTCTGGTACCGTCGTACCCGCTATGAAGTGAGCACACACCCCGTCCCGCGCCTGAGGCGCCGTCGACATCGGGTGTGCTCACGGCTCTGATCAGGCCGTGCCGGTCGCGACAGCGGCAGCGTGCACCCATCGACGGCAATGCCCCCGCGGGGTCCTTCCGCTCCCGGGCGGTCGCCGGCGCCGCGCGCCCGCGTTCCGCAGCTCGGTGCATCGTGCTTGCAGCACGCGCGCCGCGGCATCCGTCGACTGCCCGGGGGCATTCGCGCAAAGGGCGTATCGCATGGCTGTATCCGTCATCCATTCCCACCATCTCCGTGTCGACGGGCTCTCCGTCTCGTATCCCGACCGACGCGTGTTCTCCGACCTCGGCTTCGCCGTCTCACCGGGCCAGCGGCTCGGGCTCATCGGCGAGAACGGGGCCGGCAAGTCCACACTGCTCCGGCTCATCGCCGGCGAGTTCGAGCGAGCGGATGCCTCGGCATCCGTCGACTCAGAGGCCACCACCTCGGGTCGCATCACGAGGCCGCGGCGCACCGCGCTGCTCGCCCAGGAACTGCCGTTCGGCCCCGACGAACGCATCGGCGAGGTGCTCGAGGCCGCGCTCTCCGAGGTGCGGGCGATCGAGCTCGAGCTCGACGCCGCATCGGCGGCGCTCGCCTCGGAGTCCACCGCCGCCTCCACGGCGCGCTACTCGGCGGCCCTCGACGCAGCCGAACGTGCCGACGTGTGGAGCGCCGAGGCGCGGCGCGACGAGCTGCTCGACGGGCTCGGCGTCGGCTCGCTCGGTCTCGGCCGCCGCGTCGACGAGCTCTCGGGCGGCCAGCGATCGAGGTTCGCGCTCGCCGCGCTGCTCCTCAGCGCGCCCGACGCGCTGCTCCTCGACGAGCCGACCAACCACCTCGACGACGCCGCGGCGGCGTTCCTCGAGGACCGGCTGCGCACCTGGCGCGGACCGGTCGTGTTCGCGAGCCACGACCGGGCGTTCCTCGATCGCGCGGCCACCGGGCTCCTCGACCTCGATCCGGGCAGGACGGGTGCCCTCGCCCTGGCCGCTGGGGGATCCGAGCGCGGTGCGGCGGGCGGATCGGCCGACGATCTGCTCGCCGCCTCGGGCGGCACCGTGTTCGGAGGCGGATTCAGCGAGTTCCTCGCGGTGAAGGCCGACGAGCGTCAGCGCTGGCTCCGACAGTACGACGACGAGCAGGAGGAGCTGCGGCGACTCCGCATCGGGCTGGCCGAGACCGCTCGCGCGGTCTCGCACAACGCGCCCATCTCCGACAAGAACAAGATGGCGTTCGGGCGCCGCGGCGATCGCGTCGAGCAGCAGGTGAGCCGGCGGGTGCGCAATGCGCAGCTGCGGGTCGAGACGCTCGAGCGCGACCAGGTACCGAGGCCGCCCGCGCCGCTCGTCTTCGCCGGCATCCCATCGGGCTCCCACGCGTTCGACGAGGAATCCGGCCTGCTGCTGCAGCTGTCGGATGCGGTCGTCGACGGTCGGCTCTCGCTCGAGGCGCTGCACGTCGCGCCACTCACGCGGCTGCTCGTGACGGGAGCGAACGGCGCGGGCAAGTCGACGTTGCTGGGCGTGCTCGCGGGTGCGCAGCGGGTCGACGGCGGCATCGTGCACCGGCGGAAGGGACTGCGCGTGCAGTTGCTCGAGCAGGACGTGCGGTTCACGGATCCCGGTGCGTCGCCGCGTCGGCTCTACGAGCGCGCCCTCGGCGAGCGGCGGGCCGAGCAGGTGCCGCTCGGCAGCCTCGGCCTCATCGCCCCGCGCGACGAGTCGAGACCGGTCGGCGCGCTCTCCGTCGGGCAGCAGCGGCGACTCGCGCTCGCCCTCGTGATCGCGAGGCCGCCGCACGTGTTCCTGCTCGACGAGCCGACGAACCACCTCTCGCTGGCGCTCGCGACGGACCTCGAGGAGGCGCTCGGCGCCTACCCCGGCGCGGTCGTCATTGCGAGCCACGACCGGTGGCTCCGTCGCCGGTGGTCGGGCGAGGAGCTCGAGCTCGTGGCGGGCAGAGCCGTGGCGCGCAGCGCCGTGCCGGCCGGGGCGCTGCAGTAGACGAGCGGATGCCGCGGCGACACGCGCGCCGCGGCATCCACTTGCTTCCCATTCGAACATGTGTTCGAATGAGGGTATGCGGTGGAGCGGGCAGGAGCTGGGCGTCGAGCAGTCCGGCGCACTTCCCGGGCTCGTCAAGCTCAACAACCTGGTGCGTTCGGTGCAGACCCCCGATTTCGCGGGCGTCACCTTCCACGAGGTGCTCGCGAAGTCCGCGCTCAACCGGGTGCCCGGTCAGTCGGCGATGCCCTTCGGCTGGACCATCAACCCCTATCGGGGCTGCACCCACGCTTGCGCCTACTGCTTCGCGCGGCCCACGCACACCTATCTCGACCTCGATGCCGGCGACGACTTCGACCGGCAGATCATCGTCAAGGTGAACGTCGCCGAGGTGCTGCGGCGCGAGCTCGCGAAGCCGTCGTGGCGGCACGAGCCCGTCGCCCTCGGCACCAACACCGACCCCTACCAGCGTGCCGAGGGTCGATACACGCTCATGCCCGGCATCATCGAGGCGCTCGCGACGAGCGGCACGCCCTTCAGCATCCTCACGAAGGGCACGCTGCTCCGGCGCGACCTGCCGCTCCTCAGAGAAGCCGCCGCCCACGTGCCCGTCGACATCGCGATGTCGATCGCGATCTACGACGACGAGTTGCAGCACTCCGTCGAGCCGGGCACCCCGAGCACGAAGGCACGTCTCGCGACCGTGACCGCGGTGCGCGACGCGGGGCTCGACTGCTCGGTCTTCCTGATGCCGATCCTGCCCTACCTCACCGACACGAGAGCGCACCTCGACGAAGCGTTGCGCTCTGTGAAGGCCGCCGGCGGCACGAGTGTGCTCTACTCGGCGCTGCACCTGCGGGGCGCGGTGAAGCCGTGGTTCATGCAATGGCTCGAGCGCTCCCACCCCGACCTGGTCCCCAAGTACCGGTCGATGTACTACGGCACCAACGCCTACGCGCCGAAGGCGTATCGGCAATGGCTCGGCGAACGCATCCGCCCGCTGATCAGGGCGCATCGACTCGAACACGGTCGTGAAGACCCGGTCACCGGGGGAGTGCGCTCCTCTGCGCTCGCCGGTGGTCCGGCGCGCGGCGCGGCCGATGGCCGACGGTTCGCCGGGGCTGCCCGAATGGTCGCCACGGGCGATGAGCTCCCCGGGTCGCTGAGCCTTCCACCCGATCCGTCGGCGCTGTTCTGACCGCGTCGTCCCCGAGAGCCGCCCGGAAACTGGGATAATCCGCTGGAGGCCCGAACAGTGGTGTTCGCAGGCGGTACGAGCGGAGGTAACGATGACCCTGGGGTTGCCGGGGCACCTTGCGCGCGAATCGCTCAGTCGCGCGCTCGCGAACGCCGGGCATGCTGCGGCGTTCACCTGTCTCGGCGTCGGCGTGGTGCTCGGCGGTGTCATGGCGACGATCGGCGGCCAGCCCGAACGATGGAGCAGCGCGTTGCTGCTGATCGTGATGATCGTGCTGCTCGCGCTCGTCGCGCGGTACCCGACGGTGACGCTGACGGTGCTCTATCTCATCGTCGGAGCCGGCATCGTCCTGGCCGTCACGATCATGGTCATGCCCGGCGGCGAGTTCGCGACCACGAACAACGCGGTGCTCGCCCTTCCGAGCACCGCTCTCCTCCTCGTCGGGGGCGCGGGAAGCGGGTCGGCGATCGCGCTCACATGGGCGACCCTCGGCTTCGCGCTCGGCGAGGCTGCGGTGTTCCTCGGCGTCGTCGTGGCGGGCGGGACGTACGCGCCGAATATCGCAGTCTGCTTCGCCTTCGTCGTCGTCGTGATCGTCCGGGTGTTCGACGGCCTCACTCGCCGCATCGACATGCGGCGCGACACCGGCCTGCATCGCGCCAGCCAGCAGACGAGGGAACTCGCCATCCGTCACGATTACGAGCTGCGCGCGACCGCGAGGCTGCACGACACGGCGCTGAGCCACCTCGTGGCCATCGCCGCGGCCGGATCGGGGCCGGTCGACGAGCGCCTGCGCGTCGGCATCCGGCAGGACCTCGGCCTCATCGTCGGGCGCGACTGGGCGATCGACCACGCCCTCGGCAGCGACGGCTCCGCGAGTGCCGCGGCGCAGGGCGCGAGCACCCTGAGATCCTTCGCGCCGTCCGCGTCGTCGCCGACGTCCGGGAGGAACGGGCGGCAGAACGGATGGCGCGGCCGAGGGCGCGCCAACGGCGCCACCGACCCGCGCACGCCCGTCGAAGAGACGGTCCCATCGCTCGCCCACGCGTTCTCGGCGGCGGCCAACGCGGGCCTCGAGGTCCGCGTGACCGGCGATTTCACGGTGCTCGGCACACTCGGTCCGCGACGGGTCGCGGCTCTCGACGCCGCGGTCGCGCAGTGTCTCATCAACGTCGCCCGCCATGCCGGGGTCGCCGAGGCCGAGCTCGCGCTGGGCCTCGGCGGCGGCGAGGTGACGGTCGCCGTCATGGACAGCGGTGTGGGGTTCGACGAGAGCGAGGTGCCGCCCGATCGCATCGGGCTGCGCACCTCGATCCGCGCACGCATCGAGCAGGAGCAGGGCACCGTCCGCCTCTGGTCGACCAAGGGCATCGGCACGACCATCGTGCTGACCGTGCCGGAGGGCGGCGAATGAGCGGACATCTGCGACTGACCCAGCAGGAGGCCGACCCGATCGGGGCGATCAGCGCGTCGCCGATCGTGACGGTCGGGGCGATCCTCGCCTTCGCGCTGGCGGCCGTGCAGACGTGGTCGCACTGGAGCGAGGTCGGGTCGCCGCTGGCCGCCGGCCTCGCGCTGCTGCTCGTGGCGGCCGCGGGCACGGCGGCGATCATCGCAGCGGCTCCCGCGCGTGCACCGTTCACGAACGAGCGTCTCTGGATCATCGTGACCCTGGCGGTGGGCGGTGCGATCGCCGAGTACGTCAGCACGATCGGCAACAATCGCCAGCTCTACGACGACTTCGGGCCGACCGTCATCGGCATGCTGATCCTCTCCCTCGCCCCGTTCTGCACCTGGGTGTCGCTCGCGTTCGCCGGAGTGCTCTCGGCTGCCGTCGTCTCGATCCTCGTCGCCGGAGCATCGATGTACGCGGCATCCGAGGCGCCGGTCGCCGCACTCATCACGCTGAACTCGGCACCGGTACTCGCGATGTCGGCGGCAGCGGCGGGCTATTCGTACGGAATCGTGGCCGAGACGCTCGCATGGCAGCGCGAGGCCAACCGGGCGGCATTGCAGCGCGACGCGGAACTGCGGGCCGGCATCGCCCGATCGGTGCAGCAGAGCCGCGTCTCGGTGCTCGGGCGCGAGGTGCTGCCGTTCCTCGCGGGCGTCATGACGGCGGAGCGCATCTCGGTGGCCGATGCCGACCGGGCACGTGAACTCGCCGAAGCCCTCCGCCGTGCGCTGCGGGCCGGCATCGAATCGACCTGGCTCGACGACCTTGCGGCGAACATCCGGTTGAGCCGCGGTGTCGACACGATCATCGACGACCCGACCGGTGCGGCGGCGGCACTCACCGCCGACCAGCGTTCCGCCCTGACGGCGCTCATCTCGTGGCTCGGCGATGCCGCCCGTTCCCGGCTCATCAGGGTCGCGTTCACCGGCGGGAGCGACGGCGAGGGGCACGGCGACATCGTGCTCGTCTCCGATTCGGGAGCCTCGCCGCCGAGCCGGCGAGAACTCGATCGCTTCGTCGCGGTGGCGCGCGCAGTCGCCTTGCGTGCGGATGCGACGCTGACGCGAGAGAATGTGACAGTGGGGTTGAGTTATGACATCGATTGAGCACGCACCGACACCGGTTCCGGCTTCGCCGTATCGACTGGCGCTGCTCGACGACCACGAACTCATCGTCGATGGTCTGGCCCGCTGGTTCACCGACTTCGCGGCCGACTTCACGGTCGTGATCCGCGCGACGAGCTGGATGGATCTCGTCCGCGACCCCGAGTTCCCCGTCGACCTCGTGCTGATGGACCTGCAACTCGGCGACACCGTCTCGATCGAGTCCCGCATCCGTGCGTGCCGCGCCGCCGGGGCGAAGGTCATCGTCGTGACCGCGATCGACGACGAGGAATCGCGTCGGCGTTCGCTCGTGGCGGGCGCTGTCGGCTTCGTCTCCAAGACGTTGCCGGCCGATGAGCTCGTCGACTACGCACGACGCGTGATGCGGGGCGAGCGGGTGCAGCGCCATCAGCCGGCTCCGCGGGCGGATTCGGCGATTGCCGGCGATCGTCCCGACCGCCATGGCGTGGCACTGAGCGCGGCCGAGGAGAAGGCCCTGCGCTACTACGCGCAAGGGCTCAGCACGGTCGAGGTCGGCCGGCGCATGGAAGTGGGCTACGAGACGGCGAAGACCTACCTGCGACGTGTGCGGGAGAAGTACGCCAAGGCGGGCCGCCCGGCCAGTCGCAAGGCCGAGCTGATCCGTCGTGCGGCGGAAGACGGGTACCTCGAGTAGATGGCGAAGCTGTACTTCCGCTATGGGGCGATGAACTCCGGCAAGTCGACGGCGTTGCTCCAGGCGGCCTTCAACTACGAGGAACGCGGGCACGAGGTGCTCCTTGCGAAGCCTGCGATCGACACGAAGGGCGACCGCGACATCGTGTCGCGACTCGGTGTCATCCGCGAGGTGGATTTCACGATCGGACCCGAGTCGAGCGTGCGCGAGGGATTCGAGCGGCACCGCAGCCTCGTCGTCGAGCGCAGCGGTCGCGACGTGAGCTGCCTGCTCGTCGACGAGGCCCAGTTCCTGAACTCCGACCAGGTCGACGACCTGCTGCGGATCGCACTCATCGACGGCGTGCCGGTGCTCGCCTACGGCATCCGCACGGACTTCCAGACCGTCGCCTTCCCCGGCAGTCGGCGTCTGCTCGAGATCGCGCACAGCCTCGAAGAGCTGAAGACGATCTGCCGGTGCGGACGCAAGGCGATCTTCAACGCACGCCTCATCGACGGCCAGTTCGTCTTCGACGGCGACCAGGTGGCGATCGACGGCGAGGCGGTCACGTACGAGTCGCTGTGCGGCGTCTGCTACCTCGCCGAGAGCGGCGGCGTGCTGAACGGGCGTCACTGAGCGGAGTTCTCGCTCGGACGCTCGCAGCGTCCCCGCGGCGTGGGCTGGCGCTTTCGGTGCGCGGCGCGTGAAGATGGAGGAGGACTCCTCGGAGGTGCGCCATGAACGAGATCGCGGTGGGTGTCAGTACCGGCGGATCCGCCACGATGCGCGCCGTGCGCTGGGCGGCCGAGCGAGCGTCCGCGTCGGGCAGCAGCCTGCGGCTCGTGCACGTCGTCGACGACGACTCGGCGATCGTCGCGCGAGCGGCCGCCGCGCCGGGGGAGGCGACGAGCGTCGAGAGCATCGACGCCGAACGACAGGTGCGGCAGTGCCTCGACGACGCTGCAGCACTCGTGATGGCCATCGACGACGGCATCGAGGTCGTCACGACGCTCGAGCGAGGGTCTCCGGTCGACGTCTTCGAACACATCTCCGCCGATGCCGGAATGCTCGTCGTCGGCAGCGACTGGCACGGGGGGCGCCGGGCGAGCCGCCGTCGGGTGTTGAGCCTCCGCATCGCTGCGGTCAGCCGAACGGCGGTCGCGGTCATTCCCGACCTCGATCCCGGGGGTCGCCGTGGAATCGTCGTCGGGGTCGACGGCTCGCACATCTCCGATCGAGCACTCGCCTTCGCCGCCGACGAGGCCGATCGCACCCGGGAACCGCTCATCGCGGTGCACTCGTGGGACGTCGTCGCAATGGTCGGCGGCGAGTACGGGTACGGTGCTCCGGTCATCGCGGCGGATGACCTCTCGCTGGCGGAATCGGAGATGCTCGAGGCGGCACTCGCTCCGGTCATCGCCGCGCACCCCGGCCTCGAGATCGTGCGATCCGTCGTGGCGGGCGACCCGGTGCACGATCTCACGGAGGCTGCAGCGGGAGCGAGCATGCTCGTGGTCGGCAGTCACGGCCGCGGTGCGCTCGCGAGGTTCCTGCTCGGGTCCGTCAGCCAGGGCGTGCTCGCCGACCTGGTGGCACCGACGATCGTGCTCAGGTGACGGGCGCCGCCCGACTCGGCACGCCGTCCTCCCTCGCGCCCGTCGCGAGGAGAGTCGCCGGCGTGGACGCCGCTCGGGGACTCGCCCTGATCGGCATGTTCGTCGCGCACGTCGCGCCCGTCGCGGCATCCGCTGACCTGGTGTCGTTGATCGCGATCGCCGACGAACGGCCCCGACTGCTGTTCGCCCTCACCGCGGGCATGGGGTTGGCCTTCATCTCGGGCGGCATCCGGCCGATCGTCGACGGGCGGAGGACGCTGCGTCGTCAGATCGCGATCCGGGCGGTGATCCTCATCGTGCTCGGACTGCTCATCGCCGCGACCCTGCATCCGCTCGTGTTCATCATCCTCGACGTCTACGGGGTCGCATTCCTCGTCATGTTGCCGTTGCTCTTCATTCCGGCGCGCGCGGCGCTCGGCGTCGGCATCGCCCTGCTCGCGATCATGCCGGGACTCGCCGAGCTCGCGAGCGCCACTGATCTCGTCGCTGAACTGCAGCTCGGCCCGTTCGCGATCATCGTGGACTGGTTCGTCAGCGGCGCATACCCAGTGGTCGAGTGGGTACCCGTGATGATGATCGGCCTCGCGCTCGTGCGCCTCGACCTCGGTTCGCCGCGTGTCGTCGCGCTCGCCGCGCTCGTGGGCGCCGCCACGGCCGCGGTGCTGCTGCCCATCGTCGCACTCATGCCAGGAGGCGTCGCTGCGCCACTCGACGTCGAGGTCGAGGTCGATCCGGCGGTGTCGGCGCTGCGCACCTCGCTCGAGGCGCTCGGCAACGTCGGCGCCGGGGTCGTCGTCGTGGCGGGGATGCTGCTGCTCACGTTCTTCGCACGCCCGCAGGTGCGGCGAGTGGCGGGCGTCGTGCTCTCGCCGGTCATCGCCATGGGCTCGATGCCGCTGACCATCTACACGCTGCACCTCGTGGTGCTCGCCGCCTCGATCCGCGTCGAGAACGGCTACTACACCGACGACTCCGGTGAGCTCCTATTCGGGCTGGTCGTGGGGTCGATGGTGTTCGCGTGGCTGTGGCGGCACTACCTCGGCCGCGGGCCGCTCGAGCGGATGCTCAGGTGGGCGAGCGGTCGGAGCCGAGCGGATGCCGCGCGCGCGACCACTCCGGAATGAACCGCAGGCGGCGTTCGGATGGCGAGCCGCGCCCGTCCAGCGTAGGTGCGCAGTCGGTACGGCAGAATGGAACGGTTCGATCGGGAGGATCTCCATGCGCATCTCCGTCATCGGCTGCGGCTATCTCGGCGCGGTGCACGCGTCGGCGATGGCCGAGCTCGGCCACGACGTGATCGGCATCGACGTCGACGAGCGCAAGATCGAGGCGCTGGCTGCCGGTCGGCCGGCGTTCTACGAGCCCGGCCTGCCCGAGATCCTCGCCTCGGCGACGGCGAGCGGGCGGCTGCGCTTCAGCACCGACATCGCCGAGGCTGCCGAGGCCGACGTGCACTTCCTCGCTGTCGGCACGCCGCAGTCCGCCGAGACGGGGGCCGCCGACGTCTCGTACGTCGATTCGGCGTTCACCGCTCTGGTTCCGTACCTCGCTGAGGGGGCTCTGATCGTCGGCAAGAGCACTGTGCCCGTGGGCACGGCGGCTCGGCTGGCAGCGCGTCTCGCCGCAGAAGCCCCGCACGCCGGTCTGGCATGGAACCCCGAGTTCCTGCGCGAGGGATTCGCCGTGAAGGACACCCTCTCGCCCGATCGCCTCGTGTACGGCGTCGCCCAGGGCGACGGCGGCCGCGCAGCATCCGTGCTCGACCACGTCTATCGGGCCGCGATCGAGGCGGGCACGCCTCGCATCGTGACCGACTACGCGACCGCCGAACTCGTGAAGGTCGCCGCCAACGCCTTCCTCGCGACGAAGATCAGCTTCATCAACGCGATGTCCGAGATCGCCGACGCCACCGGCGCGGATGTCACGGCGCTCGCCGACGCGATCGGCCACGATGCGCGCATCGGTCGGCGCTTCCTGAACGCCGGCGTCGGATTCGGCGGCGGCTGCCTCCCGAAGGACATCCGCGGCTTCGTCGCGCGCGCGGAAGAACTCGGTTTGAACGACACCCTCGCATTCCTCGGCGAGGTCGACGAGACGAATCTTCGCCAACGGCGCCGCGTCGTGGACCTCGCTGTGCAGGATCTCGGCGGCTCGGTGGCCGGCAAGAAGGTCGCGGTGCTCGGCGTGACCTTCAAGCCCGATTCCGACGACGTGCGCGACTCGCCCGCACTCGACATCGCGGTCAGCCTCCAGGAGCTCGGTGCCCGGGTCGTCGTCACCGACCCCGAGGGACTCGAGAACGCCCTCGCGCGGCGCCGCGACCTCGGCACGGCGCCCACGACCCGGGAAGCGCTAGCCGGCGCCGATCTCGTGATCCTCGCCACCGAATGGAACGAATACCGCACGCTCGACCCCGAGGCGACCGGGCGACTCGTGGGGGAGCGCCGGATCATCGACGGCCGCAACGTGCTCGATCCCGCAGCGTGGCGTGCCGCCGGCTGGCAGTATCGCGGGATCGGCCGCCCGTAGGGGCCGGTCTTGCCGGGTCGCTGCAGCGGGAATGAGAAAACCCCCTCCCGAAGGAGGGGGTTTCACCCGGTCGGGGTGACAGGATTTGAACCTGCGACCTCGTCGTCCCGAACGACGCGCGCTACCAAGCTGCGCCACACCCCGGGTCGGCCCTTGCGAGCCTCAACAAGAATAGCCGATAAATCGGTCCCGCCAGACCACTGCATGCGGGCGGCGGCGGTTCGTGCGGAACCGTCGGCGAGCAGCGGGGCTACGCGGCGGGCACGAGGGTCAGCAGCGTGGCCTCGGGCGGGCAGGCGAAGCGCACAGGGGCATAGATCGAGGTGCCCAGGCCCGCAGAGACGTTCAGGAATGCCGACCGCAAGCCGTGGCGCCAGATGCTGAGGCCCTTGACCTGATCGCGGGGGATGTCGCAGTTCGTGACGAGGGCACCGATGCCGGGGACGCACACCTGGCCGCCATGCGTGTGTCCGGCGAGCAGCAGCTGCGCACCGTGGTTCACGAAGGAGTTGAGCACGCGCTGGTACGGCGCGTGGGCGACGCCCACGGTCACGGTCGGGCGATCGATGGCGGATGCCTCGTCGGGCCAGGTCTCATCGCCGAGCGGGTCTTCCGAGCGCAGCTCGTCGATCGCCGCGGTGATGAGATCCAGCCGGTCGTAGCCCTTGTGCGGATCGTCGACGCCGAAGAACTCGAAATGCGTGCCCCGCAGGTCGAGGGCGGTCGCGGTGTTGTCGAGGTCGCGCCAGCCGAGGTCCGCGAAGTAGGCGTGCAGTTCGCCGATGTCGATGGGCTTCGCGCGCAGCCCGAGGCGCGACGGGCCCGAGAAGTAGGCGAACGGATTCTTCAGGACGGGCCCGAAATAATCGTTCGAACCGTTGACGAAGACGCCTGGCACGCCGCGGAACGGCTCGAACGCCCGTCGGATGCCTTCGATGCCGCGTTCGTGCCCCAAGTTGTCGCCGGTGTCGACGACGAGGTCGGGTTTCAGGGCGGCGAGGCCGCGCACCCACTCCTGCTTGTCGCGCTGCCACGGTGCCATGTGCAGGTCGGAGAGGTGCAAGACGCGGATCGGGTCGGCGCCCGGAGGAAGCACGGGGACATCGACCCGGCGGAGTGTCCACCGGGTGCGCTCGACCAGTGAACCGTACGCGAAGGCGGCAGCGCCCGCCGCGGCGATCGCCAGAGCGATCGTCGCGACGGGCGGGATACGAGTCGTCGCCATCGATCGCGACTAGCCGTCGCCGGGGGCGTTGCCGCCGAGCTTGCCGACGCTGATCGTGATCTGGTCGCCGGGCTTGGCGAAACCGCCGCCCGCCGGGTTCTGCGAGATCACGACGCCCACCTTCGTGGGATCGGCCGTGTTCTCATTCTGGCGCTGCACCTTGAAGCCGGCCTGCTTCAGCGCGGCTTCGGCCTGATCACCCGTCATGCCGACGACGTTCGGCACTCCGGTCATCGAGCCGTTGCTCGTGAAGATGCGGATCGTTGCGCCCTTGCCGGCTTGGCCCGAAGGGTCCGTGCCGCTGACGGTGCCCGCCGGAAGGTTGGAGTCCTGCGGGCCGCCGTCTTCGGCGACGAAGCCTGCGGCCTCGATCGCCTTCTTCGCTGCATCGAGGGAAAGTCCCGCAACCTGCGGAATATCGGCGAGAACCTGTTTGAAGGCCGACTGGTCGGGGGCGGTGAAGTCGGCGCCGCCCCACTTGTTGTCGGCCAGTTCCATGATCGATGGCCAGATGCGGTGGCGGGCGGTCGCAGCGGAACCGCTGTCGAAACTCACGTTTCGAAGGTTCTGACGGCTGTCGCCACCGGTGACGTTGCCGACCCAGACCGCTGTCGAGGCGGTCTTGCTCGCGCCGACCATCCACGTGTCGAATGCGTCGTCCGTGGTTCCGGTCTTTCCGATGTGCTCGACACCCGTACCGGTGTTGGATGCATCGGCGGTGCCACCCTTGAACGTCTGCTGCATGGCGTACTGCATGGAGCGGGCTACTTCGGGGGTGACGGCAGCGGTGCATGTCGATTTCGGCGCTTCGACGGGAGTGCCGTCGCTCTTCGTGATCGACTCGATGGCGATCGGCGTGCAGGCCACACCGTCATTGGCGATTCCGGCGAACGCAGTGGCCATGCTGAGCGGTGCCACCTCTTCGGTGCCGAGCACCGCTGCCGGCTGGAACTCCTCGTTCGGGTCGAGGGCCTGGCTAC
Source organism: Agromyces sp. Root1464 (assembly GCF_001427265.1). Classification (NCBI taxonomy): domain Bacteria; kingdom Bacillati; phylum Actinomycetota; class Actinomycetes; order Micrococcales; family Microbacteriaceae; genus Agromyces; species Agromyces sp. Root1464. The sequence goes on along the minus strand of NZ_LMFU01000002.1, from coordinate 1,113,232 downwards.
CGTCAGGATTCAGGACGGGCGTGCCGTCGTCGTTCCACGCGTACCGCTCGCCGAGTCCGAGGCCGTCGGCACGCTTGACTCCGAACGCTTCGGCCGTCTGCTTGATACCGCAGAGGTTCACCTGTTGAGCCATGGCCATGAAGGAGGAGTTCACCGAGTACTTCGTCGCGTCGACGGCGTTGTTCGCAGTACGAGCGTCGTCGTTCCTCGGATTGAAGGACACGTTGATGGTGCCGCCGCTGCAAGCACCGGGGAAGGTCGTGAACGTGCGCCGAGAGCCGTTGAACGACTCGAGAAGCGAGTGTCCCTCTTTTACCCACTCACCCAAGGTGAACACCTTGAAGGTCGAGCCCGGCTGGAACCCACTCGAGCCGCCGTAGTCGAAATCCGTACTGTAGTTCACGGCCGAAGTCGACGGATCTGTCGCGAGTATCTCGTCGGTCTGTGAATACGTCTTGTTCTGCGTCATCGCCAGAATCCGGCCGGTGCCGGGCTGAACGGTCACGGCGGCGGCACCCACATCGAATCGCGAGTCGGTGAACGGGACGTTCTGAGCCATTGCGTCGAGTGCCCGCTGTTGCAGTTCGGGGTCGAGGGTCGTCTGCACCTGCAGGCCGCCCTCTTCGAGCAGTTGAAGCCCCTCGTCGATGTCGGGCGTATCCGGCAGGTCGTAGTAGTTGAGGATCACGTTCTTCACGTAATCGCAGAAGTAGGCGCTGCCCTGCGCCGTCTGGCAGCCGGTGCTCGGTTCCGTGATGACCGGGGTCACCGGAGAGGCGACGGCAGCATCATGGTCCTCCTGCGTGATTTTCCCGTATTTGAGCATCTGGCCGAGGATGTAGTCGCGACGTTCCTTGTTCGCCGCGTACGGTGTCGGCTCGCCCTTTTCGTTGACCGAGGCGACACCGTTCTCGGGGTCATCAGGCTGATCGAGTCGGAATTTCTCGGGGTGGTTGACGATCGCGATCAAGCTCGCGGCTTCGGGCAATGAGACGTTCGCGGCCGACTTGCCGAAATAGTATTGCGAGGCGGACTCGACGCCGTAGACGCGACCGCCGAAGGCGGCGATGTTGAGGTAGCCCTTCAGGATGTCGTTCTTCTCGAACTTCTTCTCGATGGCGATCGCGTACTTCATCTCCTTGAGCTTCCGGGAGATGCCCGCGTTGCCGTCGGATTCAGTCGCGGCAGCGTAGGCGGCGTCCTTCTCTTCCTGGGTCTTCGCTTCGCGGATGCCGTTGTTGATGAGCACGTTCTTCACGTACTGCTGCGTGATCGAAGAACCACCCTGGGTGTCCCCGCCGATGATGAATTCATTCATCACGGCTCGCGTCGTGCCCTGGATGTCGACGCCTGCGTGTTCGTAGAATCGGGGGTCTTCACCGGCGACCGCGGCATCCTTCAAGTACAGGCTCATGGCGTCGAACGAGACCACTTCGCGGTTGTCGCTGAAGAAGGAGGCGAGCAGGGTCTGCGAACCGTCGGCCTGAGTGGCGTAGATGTCGGTCTTCGCAGAGAGCTCTTTGGGCTCGAGGTACCCGGGCAGGTTCTCGAAGATCGAGATGCTGTTGTTCGCCGCCATGCCGGTGACGGCGAGGGCCGGGGTCACGGCGGCGGTGACGAGCACACCTGCGAGAGCGCTCATGCCGACGAAGCCGAGGATTCCGGCGCCGACGTCGCTCATCGTACGTTTTTGGGCAGACATATAGTGGAGCTTAACGGAGAAGGCTGACAAATCCCGCTATGCACGCTGTGCGTCGCAGTGCGGTGAAGGCGCGCCGACGCACGCGATTCCCGCGCTCCGTTCGACACCGCGCACATCCGACGGTCGCGGCCGTCGATGCATGCGACACAGAGACGAGGAACCATGACGACCTGGGAGTACATCACCACCCCGCTGCTCATCCACAACACGGCGGCGATCCTGAACAACTGGGGTTCCGAGGGGTGGGAGCTCGTGCAGATCGTGCAGGGCCCCGAGGGCGGCCTCGTCGCCTACCTGAAGCGCCCCACCGGCGGAGAGTCGTCCGCCGCGGCATCCGCCGGCGCGGCAGCCGCAGCCCAGGCCGCCAAGCAGTTCGAGGGCGAAGCCTGATGGCCGCCGTCGAGGCGCGGCTCGCCGAGCTCGGCATCGAGCTGCCCGATGTCGCTCCGCCCGTCGCCGCCTACGTGCCGGCCGTCGTCACCGGCGCCCACGTCTACACCTCGGGTCAGCTGCCCTTCACCGCGGGCTCGCTGCCCGCGACGGGCAAGGTCGGCGATGGACACGGACTCGTGCCGACCGACGATGCGAAGGCCTACGCCCGCACCGCTGTGCTCAACGCCCTCGCGGCGGTGCGCGCCGAGATCGGTTCGCTCGACCGGGTCACCCGCATCGTGAAGCTCGTCGGCTTCGTGGCATCCGACCCGTCGTTCTCGGGTCAGCCGGGCGTCATCAACGGCGCGTCCGAGCTGCTCGGCGAGGTCTTCGGCGAGGCGGGCCGCCACGCGCGGTCCGCGGTCGGGGTCGCGGTGCTGCCGCTCGACTCGCCCGTCGAGCTCGAACTCGTGGTCGAGTTCGAATAGCAGCAGGCAGCAGGCACGAATGACGGATGCCGCGTCGGGAGCGATCCCGACGCGGCATCCGTCATTTCAGGGCTGGAGGCCGCCCTACTTCACCTGCTCGCTGATGACCTGCATGATCGAGGTGTCGGCGAGCGTCGTCGTGTCGCCGATCTCGCGGCCCTCGGCGAGGTCGCGGAGGAGTCGGCGCATGATCTTGCCTGAGCGCGTCTTCGGCAGCTCGTTGACGATGAACACCTGGCGGGGCCGGGCGATCGCGCCGATCTGCTGCGCGACGTGCTTGCGCAGTTCGTCGCTCGCCGCTGCGACATCGGTCACCTGGTCGGCCTGGCTGGCCTTCAGGATGACGAACGCGACGACGGCCTGGCCGGTCGCCTCGTCGGACGCGCCGACGACCGCGGCCTCGGCCGTCCACGGGTGGGCGACGAGGGAGGACTCGATCTCGGCGGTCGAGAGCCGGTGGCCCGAGACGTTCATGACGTCGTCGACCCGGCCGAGCAGCCAGATGTCACCGTCCTCGTCGCGGCGGGCACCGTCGCCGGCGAAGTACTTGTCGCCGAACTTCTCCCAGTAGGTCTCCTTGAACCGCTCCGGGTCGCCCCAGATGCCGCGGAGCATCGACGGCCACGGCTCCGTGATCGTGAGGAGGCCGCCTCCCTCGCCCTCGATCGGCGTGCCCTCGTCGTCGACGATGTCGATCGAGATGCCGGGCACCGGAACCTGCGCCGAACCGGGCTTCAGGTCGGTGATGCCGGGCAGCGCGGAGATCATGATCGCGCCGGTCTCGGTCTGCCACCACGTGTCGACCACGGGGATGGAGCCGCCGCCGATCACGTGCCGGTACCAGATCCAGGCCTCGGGGTTGATCGGTTCGCCGACCGAGCCGAGGAGTCGCAGCGACCGCACGTTGTAGTCGCGCACGACGTCGCGTCCCTGCTTCATGAAGGAACGGATGGCCGTGGGCGCCGTGTACAGGATCGAGACGCGGTACTTCTCGATGATCTCCCACCAGCGGCCGGGATGCGGCGTGTCTGGCGTGCCCTCGTAGAGCACCTGCGTGGCGCCGTTGGCCAGCGGTCCGTAGACGACGTAGGAGTGGCCGGTGATCCAGCCGACGTCGGCGGTGCACCAGTAGACGTCGCGCTCGGGGTGCAGGTCGAAGACGTTCTTGTGGGTGAACGCCGTCTGGGTGAGGTATCCGCCCGAGGTGTGCAGGATGCCCTTGGGGTTGCCGGTCGTTCCCGAGGTATAGAGGATGAACAGCGGGTGCTCGGCGTTGAAGCCCTGCGCCTCGTGCTCGGCATCGGCCGCGGCGAGCTGCTCGCTCCACGACACGTCGCGCCCGTCGACCCATGCCACGTCGTCGCCGGTGCGGTTCACGACGAGCACCGAGCGCACCGTGGTCTCGGCGGCCTCGATCGCCTCGTCGACCGTGGGCTTCAGCGGGAAGGCCTTGCCCTTGCGGTAGCCGCCGTCGGCGGTGATGACGACCTCGGCCTGGGCGTCGTCGATGCGCGACTGCAGGCTCTTCGAGGAGAATCCGCCGAACACCACCGAGTGGACGGCGCCGATGCGCGCGCACGCGAGCATCGCGATGACGGCCTCGGGGATCATCGGGAGGTAGATAGCGACGCGGTCGCCGGACTGCACGCCGAGCGTGAGGAGGGCGTTGGCCGCGCGCTTGACCTCGGCGGTCAGCTCCGCGTAGGTGATGGAACGGCTGTCGCCCGGCTCGCCCTCGAAGTGGAGCGCGACGCGGTCGCCGAGGCCCGCCTCGACGTGGCGGTCGAGGCAGTTGTACGCGACGTTGAGTTCGCCGTCGTGGAACCACTTGGCGAAGGGCGGGTTCGACCAGTCGAGGGTCTGCGTGAACGGGGTGCTCCAGGTGAGCAGCCCGCGGGCCTGGTCGGCCCAGAATCCGAGCCGGTCGGCCGCGGCGTCTTCGTAGAGATGCTCGTCGGCGACGGCTTGGGCGGCGAACTCGGGGCTCGGGCGGAATCGCCGGATCTCCTCGAGCGCGTGATCGATCTGAACGGTCATGGTTCTTCAGTCGCTCCTTCGCGAGTGTTCTTCGGATGGGTCGCCTGCCCCACGCAGCACACTACCCGCCGCTCCGATCAGGCGCGGAATCGTGGCGTCGTGTAGCGTCGCAGACGGATTTCGCGGCGGAACGGCGCGCGTTCCTGTGTCTAAGCGCAGAGAATTCTGTATGTCGGCACAAATGAGGACAAAAAGTGCTTGCGCATACTTCTACAGGCCGTATGCTGAGTACCGCCCGAACACTCGTTTCGTGGCCTGCAGCGCTCGTGATTCCCCCCAATCCTTGCGCTGCCGAGGCGGCACCTGTTCCCCCCAATGGGTGCCGCCCCCTTTCGTTAACGGGCAGTGCCCGTGTGCACCGCAAACGAGATCGAGTCCTCCTCCACAATGATGTGGGGGAGGCTCTTTCCGTATCAGGGGTCGAACGGATGCCGCAGCGCCGCAGTCGGTTCGTACGCTCGCGACATGACCCTTCCCTTCGTCGCTTCGCCCTCCTGGCAACGTGAACCGCCGGTGCCGCCCGCCATCGAGCGTGCGTTCGGGCCTCGCGTCACCGGGCCCTCGCGTGAAGCCGAGTCGCGCGCCATCGCCGTCGACGCGCTCGAGCCCGCGATGCCGAGTTCCTCGCATGCCGCACCGGTGCAGCAGCATGGCGGCGATCTCTCGCTGCTCGGCCCGCTCGAGGCGTTCGCCGTCGATGGGCCGGTCACCGATCTCTTCGTGAACGGCGACCGCGGACTCTGGATCGACCGTGGCGCCGGAGCCGAGCCCGAACCGGGTTGGGCGGCCGATGAGGCGGAGGTGCGCGCGCTCGCCGTGCAGCTGATCGCTCGCGGCGGGCGCCACATCGACGAGGCGACACCGGCGGTCGACGTGCGACTCGGCGCCGGCATCCGCGTGCACGCCGTGCTGCCACCCGTCTCGGTGAGCGGCACGACGATCTCGGTGCGCGTGCCACGGGCTGGGGGATTCTCGCTCGCGGCGCTCGCGCGGGCCGGGATGGTCGATGAGGCGCAGCGGGAGGTGCTGCGGGACGCGGTCCGTTGCCGCAAGAACCTCCTCGTGACGGGCGCCGGCGGCACCGGGAAGACGACGCTGCTCGCCGCGCTGCTCGCGGAGGCACCCGATCGGGAACGATTGGTCGTCATCGAAGACGTCGCGGAGCTCCAGGTCGATCATCCTCACGTGGTCTCGCTCGAAGCGCGGCAGGCGAACCTCGAGGGCACGGGTCGGGTCGGACTCGACGCACTGCTCAGGGAGGCGCTTCGCATGCGACCCGATCGACTCGTCGTCGGCGAATGTCGGGGCGCCGAGCTCCGCGAACTCCTCGCCGCGCTCAACACCGGGCACGACGGCGGCGCGGGCACGCTGCACGCGAACTCGCTCGCCGACGTCCCAGCACGTCTCGAAGCACTCGGCTCCATCGCCGGTCTCTCTCCCGATGCGCTCGCCCGACAGACGGTGAGCGCGTTCGACCTCGTGCTCCACCTCGACCGAGCCGGCGGTCGGCGCCGCCTCGCGCAGATGGGGCGATTCGAGCAGCGAGGCGACCGGCTCGTCGTCGAGGCGATATGAACGGGCGGATGTCGGCGCCGAGACAGCTGCTCGACCGCGTCACCGGGCGTCGGCGCACCGACCCGGCGGCCGAGGTCGACGCGATCGCCGCCGTCACGGAGCGGCTCGCCGTGCTCCTCGCCGCCGGGGTCCCTGCCCCGAATGCATGGAGCCACGTGGGTGCCGACTCGATGTCGGTCGCCGATGCCGCCGTCCTCGAGACCGCGGCAACGGCGGCGAGAAGCGGCGATCCGGTTGCGCCGGTCATCGTCGAAGGGCTCGCCGACCGCCCGACGACGTCGTCGGCGTGGCCGGTGCTCGCGGCGGCTTGGGCGGTCGCCGCCGAGTCGGGTGCACCACTGGCCGGGAGCCTGCGCGACCTCGCGACGGTATTGCGCGACGAGGCACAGTTGCGACGGGAGGTGCGGTCGGCGCTCGCCGGCCCCGAGGCGAGCGCTCGCCTCGTGATGGCGTTGCCGGCGATCGCGGTGCTGTTCGGCGCGACGCTCGGCTTCGACACGATCGGCGTGCTCTTCGGCAACCCGATCGGGCTCACCTGCCTGGCGCTCGGCCTCGCCATGCTCTGGCTCGGACACCGGTGGAACCGGGCTCTCGCCGAGCGAGCCGGTCGTTCACGCGTCGATGCCGGCCTCGAACTCGAACTGCTCGCGATCGCGATGTCGAGCGGAGTGTCGATCGATCGGGCGCGAGGGTTGACCCGCGACACCATCGTGGCGTTCGTCCCGCATGCCGGGGACGGCGCAGAGGTCGAGGCCGTGCTCGGCCTCGCAGCACGAGCGGGTGCCCCGGTCGCCGAGCTGCTGCGCGCCGAGGCCTTCCGGCTCCGCAGGGCCGCGAGATCGGCGGGCGTCGAGCGGGCGGCCGCGCTCGGCGTGCGACTCATGCTGCCGCTCGGACTCTGCGTGCTTCCGGCGTTCGTACTGCTCGGCGTCGCGCCGCTCATGATCTCGGTCGTCACCGGCACGCTCGGCGGTGCCGTGTGACCCGATCCGATTCGTGCCATTCGAGAGCCGGCCAGCCGGCACCACAGGAGGGAACACCATGCACGTACGATCCGACACCGAACCCCGACGAGAGCGCAAGCGACCCGGGCCGATCTCTCGCCTCGTCAGGCGGATCGTCGTCCGCCTGGCGGGCGAACGGGGAGCCGCGACCGCCGAGTACGCCGTGGCGACGATGGCGGCGGTCGGGTTCGCCGGCCTCCTCGTCATCATCCTCCGCGGCGACGAGGTGCGAGGCATCCTCACCGATCTCGTGCGGAATGCGCTCACGGTCGGCTGACGGCGAACGCGGGAGCGTGACCGCAGAGTTCGCGGTCGCGCTACCCGCCATCGCACTCGTCCTCGCGGCCAGCCTCGCCTCGGTGCAGCTGGCGGGCCAGCAGGTGCGACTGACGGACGCGGCCGCGGACGCGGCCCGCGCGCTCGGTCGTGGCGAGTCGGAAGGCGCAGCGGCGGCCATCGCCGATCGCGTCTCGGGCGGGGCCGGGCTCTCCGCGGCGACCGACGGGCAGTTCGTCTGTGCCACGCTCACCGGTTCCGGCAGCGGGCTGCTCGCTGCGATCGAGTTGCGCGCGGAGTCCTGCGCGGTGACGGGAGGCCGGTGATGGTCCCGCGCCGATCCACCGACCGGCGTCGGGTCGCCGCCGTCGATCGCGCCGGAGATCCCGAGACGGGGGCGGCGTCCGTGGTCGCGGTCGGCATCATCGGGGCGATGACCGCGCTCGCCGTGGCGCTGCTCGTGCTGCTCGGCGTGTTCGTTGCGTCGCAGCGCGCGGCGAACGCCGCCGACGCCGCCGCGCTCGCGGCGGCGGATGCGATGTCTGGCGCCGTCGCCGGTGTGCCGTGCCGGCTCGCCGGTGCCGTCGCTGCTCGCAACGGCGCTCGGCTCGACGCCTGCGAGGGCGATGGTGCCGCCGCATCCGTCACGGTCGTCGTCGAGGCGGTGCCGGGAATCGCGGTCACGGCCTCAGCGAGGGCAGGGCCGCCCGGTTGGGCGGGTCAGCCGTCGGCGCCGCCGTGATCGGCGCGAACTGATCGATCAGTCGAACACGGTCTCGACGAAGCGGTATTCCACCGCCGTCGGTCGGTCGTCTCCCGGTTCTGCGAACTCCATGCCGGCCGCGCGGGAGTACACGTAGTGCTTGCCCTGATCCGTGTTCAGCTCGAGTCGCGGTCGAGGGTCTCCGGACTCGAGGAAGGCGGTGGCCACCGTCTTCCCCTCGAGCGGTCCATCGACCAGCATCGCCGTGTACGAACTCGTCGTTGAGGTGTCCATGATCGCCATTCTCCTCGGCGTGCCGAGAACCGCAAGGGGGCGCGTGGAGCAAGCGGGAACCGGTCCCGTCGTGCCGCGAGTGCGCCTCCTCCCGGCCAGTGTGTGTATGGTGTGGCTGTCGGCGCAGCATTTCGCCGGCTCTGGCACACCGCTCGGGGGCGCGGCATCGAATGTGCGTTCTCGTCCCAATTGTCAACAAAGAGGAGTCTGGTGTCAGGCGCGAAAAAACTGGTCATCGTCGAGTCGCCCACGAAGATGAAGTCGATCGCCCAGTACCTGGGCGACGGTTACGAAGTGCTGTCTTCCGTCGGGCACATCCGCGACCTCATCGAGCCCAAGAACCTGCCGGCAGAGCTGAAGAAGGGCCCGCTCGGCAAGTTCTCCGTCGACGTCGACAACGGCTTCGAGCCGTACTACGTGGTGTCCGACTCCAAGAAGAAGACCGTCGCCGAACTCAAGCGCGCGTTGAAGAATGCCGACGAACTCCTGCTCGCAACCGATGAGGACCGCGAGGGCGAGGCCATCGCGTGGCATCTCCTGCAGGAGCTCAAGCCGAAGGTGCCCGTGCGCCGCATGGTCTTCCACGAGATCACGAAGGACGCCATTCAGAAGGCGAAGGACAACACCCGCGAGCTCGACACGGCACTCGTCGACGCGCAGGAGACCCGGCGCATCCTCGACCGCATCTACGGGTACGAGATCTCGCCGGTGCTCTGGCGCAAGGTCGGCCCCGGCCTCTCCGCCGGCCGTGTGCAGTCGGCGGCCACCCGCCTCGTCGTCGACCGCGAGCGGGAGCGCCTCGCCTTCGTGGCCGCGGGCTACTGGGACCTCGCCGGGCGCTTCTCGGCCGAGGCATCCGACAACGCGACCTCGTTCGAGGCCAAGCTCGTGCGCCTCGGCGGCGAGCGCGTCGCGACCGGCCGCGACTTCGACGACGCCGGAACGCTGAAGAGCAAGGCCGTCGTGCTCGACGAGGCGACCGCGGCCGCTCTCGTCACCGCCCTGTCGGCGGAGAGCGTCTCGCGCACCGTCTCCAAGGTCGAGTCGAAGCCCTACTCCCGCCGCCCGGCCGCACCGTTCACGACCTCGACGCTGCAGCAGGAATCAGCCCGCAAGCTCCGTCTCTCGGCCCGCGACACCATGCGCGTGGCGCAGTCGCTCTACGAGAACGGCTACATCACCTATATGCGCACCGACTCGTCGTCGCTGTCGCAGCAGGCGATCACCGCCGCCCGCACCCAGGCGACCGCGCTGTACGGCGCCGACTCGATCCCCGACAAGCCCCGCGTGTACGCCGGCAAGTCGAAGAACGCGCAGGAGGCGCACGAGGCCATCCGCCCGTCGGGCGAGGTGTTCCGCACCCCCGCCGAACTGCAGAGCGTCCTGCGCGGCAGCGAGTTCAAGCTGTACGACCTCATCTGGAAGCGCACGGTCGCCTCGCAGATGGCCGACGCCAAAGGCCAGACGGCGACGGTCACGATCGAGGTCGGGCCCACGGCGACGGATGCTGCAGCTCCCGCCGAGGCATCCGCACCCGTCGGCGGCACGATCGCCGAGTTCACCGCGAGCGGTACGGTCATCACCTTCCGTGGCTTCCTCGCCGCATATGAGGAGAGCCGTGACGAGGAGCGCAACGCCGACGAGACTCCCGGCGAGGCGAAGCTGCCCCCGCTGAAGGAGGGGCAGTCGCTCGCCATGGCCGACCTCGAGGCCAAGGGCCACGAGACGTCGCCGCCGCCGCGCTACACCGAGGCGAGCCTCGTGAAGCGACTCGAGGAGCTCGGCATCGGCCGTCCTTCGACGTTCGCCTCGATCATCTCGACGATCATGGACCGCGGGTACGTCACCCAGCGAGGCCAGGCGCTCGTGCCGAGCTGGATCGCGTTCTCGGTCGTGCGACTGCTCGAGGAGCACTTCGGCGATCTCGTGGAGTACGACTTCACCGCCGAGATGGAGGACGACCTCGACCACATCGCCGCCGGCGAGGCCGACCGCGTCGACTGGCTCTCGAGCTTCTACTTCGGCTCCGACAAGCACCGGGGCCTGCGCCAGGTCGTCGACAACCTCGGCGAGATCGACGCCCGCGAGATCAACTCGGTGCAGATCGCGCCCGACATCACGCTGCGCATCGGCAAGTACGGCCCGTACCTCGAGATCGTCGAAGAGGGCGCCGCGCCGGACGCGACGCCGCGACGGGTGAACCTGCCCGAGGGCCTCGCCCCCGACGAGCTCACCGAGGCGAAGGCGCGCGAGCTCATCGACGCGCCCGTGCAGGAAGCGCGAGTACTCGGCGTGAACCCCGAGAACGGCAAGGAGGTCGTCGTGAAGGACGGCCGCTTCGGCCCGTACGTCACCGAGCTCGACCCCGAGCCGGCGGCTGCTCCTGAGGCCGAGGCCGCCGAGGCATCCGTCGACCCCGCCACCGGTGAGGTCGTCGACGCGCCGAAGCCGAAGGCCAAGCGCGCCGCGAAGAAGCCCCCGGCCGAGAAGCCGCGCACCGCCTCGCTCTTCAAGAGCATGCAGGTGGCGGAGATCGACTTCGAGACGGCGCTGAAGCTCCTGAACCTGCCGCGCGTCGTCGGGATCGACCCCGAGACCGAGACCGAGATCACCGCACAGAACGGCCGCTACGGCCCGTACCTGAAGAAGGGCACCGACACGCGCACGCTGCCGAGCGAGGACGCGATCTTCGAGATCGGCCTCGACGGCGCGCTGGAGCTCTTCGCCCAGCCGAAGTACGGCGGACGTGCCGCTTCGAGCGCCCTGAAGGAGTTCGACGCCGACCCGGTGAGCGGCAAGCCCATCAAGGTGAAGGACGGCCGATTCGGGCCCTACGTCACCGACGGCACGACGAACGCGACCATCCCGCGCGCCGAGTCGGTCGAGGAGATCACCTTCGAACGCGCCGTCGAACTGTTGCAGATCAAGCGGGACAAGGGTCCGGCTGCGCCGCGGGCGAAGAAGCCAGCCGCGAAGAAGCCCGCTGCGAAGAAGGCGCCTGCGAAGAAGGCCCCTGCCAAGAAGGCGGCGACCGACAAGTGAGCGACGGGCTCTTCATCACCCTCGAGGGCGGCGACGGGTCCGGCAAGACGACTCAGGCCGAGCTGCTCGGCGCCTGGCTCGTCGAGTCCGGAAGGACCGTGGTGCGCACGCGCGAACCCGGTGGCACCGACGTGGGCATCGAGGTGCGCGAGATCGTGCTGCACCACCGCGGCGACATTGCACCCCGCGCCGAGGCGCTGCTCTACGCCGCCGATCGGGCGCATCATGTCGCGACCGTCGTGCGCCCGGCCCTCGCCCGCGGCGAGGTCGTCCTGCAGGACCGCTACATCGACTCGTCGGTCGCCTACCAGGGCGCCGGGCGCGTGCTCGACGCCGAGGCGGTTCGCGGGCTCTCGGTGTGGGCGACGGAAGGGCTGCGGCCCGATCTCACGATCCTGCTCGACCTCGACGCCGCGTCGGCGCGCACGAGGCTCGACGACGCGCGCACGCGCTACGACCGGCTCGAGGCCGAGGCAACCGAGTTCCACGACCGGGTTCGCGGTGCCTACCTCGAGATCGCCGCTGCGGAGCCCGAGCGCTTCCTCGTGGTCGACGCGGCGCAGCCCGTCGAGGAGATCGCCGAGGCGATCCGTGCCCGAGTGGCCGGTCTCCTCTGAGCGCGTCGATCGCATCGTGCGCGTCGGGGGCGTCGAGCGCATCGTCAGCCGCTGACGGTAGCGTTGAACCGTGAGCGTGTGGAGTGAGCTGACGGGGCAGGACGCCGCGATCGCGCTCTTCCGCGCCGCTGCCGAGTCTGCAGGGGCGAGAGCGACCGCCGGCACCGGCACCCAGCAGATGACCCACTCGTGGCTCGTCACGGGCCCTCCGGGCTCCGGGCGTTCGAACCTCGCGTACGCCTTCGCGACGGCGCTCATCTCGGGTGCGCCCGACGGCGACGAGCGAACGCAGGCGCAGGTCGATGCGCGCAGTCACCCCGACCTGCACGTGCTCGCGACCGAGGGCGTCATCATCAAGCGCGACGACGTGCGCGACATCGTGCGCCGCTCGCACTACGCGCCGTCGATCGGCAGGCACCGGGTCATCATCGTCGAAGACGCCGATCGTATGACCGAGCAGACCTCCAACTTCCTCCTCAAGGAGCTCGAGGAGCCGCCGGAGCGCACCGTGTGGATCCTCTGCGCGCCGAGCGAGGCCGACCTCATCCCCACGATCCGGTCGCGCGTGCGTTCGGTGCGGCTCCAGGTTCCGAGCATCGCGGATGTCGCGGCGCTCCTCGAACGCCGCGACGGCGTCGATCCCGTGCGCGCCGAGCGCGCCGCGCGCGAGGCGCAGAGTCACATCGGCATGGCGCATCGGCTGGCCACGAACGAAGAGGCGCGGCGGCGCCGCTCCGAGACGCTCGAGCTCGCGCTCGCGGTGCGCTCGGCATCGGGTGCTGTGGCCACCGCGGCGAGGTTCATCGAGATCGCCGGTGAAGACGCGAAGGCCATCGGCGAGCTTCGCGACGCCGAAGAGCGAGCGAATGCCCTGCACTCGCTCGGCGTCGCGCCGGGTCAGGCGGTGCCGAACGCCCTCCGCCCGCAGCTGAAGGCGCTCGAAGACGACCAGAAGCGCCGCGCGACCCGCAGCCTCCGCGACGGCATCGACCGAATCCTCGTCGATCTCGCGTCGCTCTACCGCGACATCCTGCTTATCCAGCTCGGCGCCGACGTGCCGCTCGTGAACCGCGAGCTCGAGACGGGCATGCAGCGCGCCGCGGCATCCGCTTCGCCTGCTCGCACGCTCGCGACGCTCGACGCGATCCAGCAGGCGCGCACCCGCATCGACGGCAACGTCTCGCCGGCGCTCGCGCTCGAGGCGATGCTCATCTCCGCCATCCGACGAACGACCGAACGAGGGGCCGCATGACCGACACGACCAGCGCACGGCGACGGATGCCGCGTGGCGCGCGCGCGATCGCGATCGTGGGCGCACTCGCCGCGATGCTCGCACTGAGCGGTTGCGTGCCCGAATTCCTGAGCCCGAAGCAGCCGATCTCGACGCCGACCGGTGAAGAGGTCGCCGCCGACCTGGAGCCCTTCTACACGCAGGTGCTCGAGTGGGAACGATGCGGCGACGGTATGGGCTGCGCCACGGCGAAGGCCCCCCTCGACTGGAGCGACCCCTCGGCAGGCGAGACCGAGCTCGCCCTCGTACGCCACGTGGCCACGGGCGACAAGCTCGGCTCCCTGCTCGTGAATCCCGGCGGACCGGGTGGTTCCGGCTACGACTTCGTGATGGACTCCCTCGACTACGCCGTCGGCCAGCCGCTGCAGGATCGGTTCGACGTCGTGGGCTTCGACCCACGCGGCGTCGGCCGGTCGTCGGGGGTCGTCTGCTACGACGCTCCCGAGATGGACGAGTACCTGTACGGCATCACTCCCGGTGTTCGCGGCAGCGACGAGTGGATCGCCGAGGTCGAGACGACCGAGAAGGCCTTCGGCGACGCGTGCGCCGAGAACACCGGGGAGCTCCTCGGCAACGTCGACACCGAGAGCGCGGCACGCGACATGGACCTGCTGCGCGCGATCCTCGGCGACGAGCAGCTCAACTACCTCGGCTTCTCGTACGGAACGTTCCTCGGCGCGACCTATGCCGAGCTCTACCCCGACAAGGTCGGCAAGCTCGTGCTCGACGGTGCGATCGACCCCTCGGCCAGTGAGACCGAGGTGTCCCAGGCGCAGGCCGTCGGATTCGAGAACGCGCTGAAGGCGTACCTCGAGTACTGCCTCTCAGGAAGCGAGTGCCCTTTCGACGGCACCGTCGATGACGCCCTCGACGAGATCAGCGGGCTCCTCGCCTCGGTCGATGCGAGTCCGCTGCGCGGTACCGATGGCCGCCTCGTCGGCGCCGACACGCTGGTGACCGCGATCATCTACCCGCTCTACAGCGCCGATTCGTGGCCGTACCTGGGCGACATGTTCGAGTCCGTCATGTTCGGAGACGCCGACATGGCGCTCGCCTTCGCCGACGGCTACAACGGGCGCAGCGAAGACGGCACCTACCTCGACAATTCGGCCGAGGCGTTCACCGCGGTGAACTGCCTCGACTACACGTACCAGTCCGACGTCGCCGTGATGCGCGAGAAGGCCGCCGCGACGGCGGAGATCGCGCCGGTCATCGGCCCGTACTTCGGGTTCGGCGATCTCGGCTGCGTCAACTGGCCGTACCAGAGCGACGTCGAGCGCGCCGAGATCCACGCGGAGGGCGCCGCGCCGATCCTCGTCATCGGCACCACGGGCGATCCCGCGACGCCCTACGAATGGGCGGTCGCCTTGGCGGAGCAGCTCGAGAGCGGCACGCTCGTCACCTACGAGGGCGAGGGGCACACGGCCTACAACAAGTCGAACCCGTGCGTGAACGACGCCGTCGAGGCCTACTTCATCGACGGCACCGTGCCCTCCAGCGACCCGAAGTGCTGAAGGTGGTCAACGAGGCTCCCGAAACCCGCTAACATGGATTCTCGTGCCAGTCGGTGCGCTTCAGCGCTCCGGATGCCACGCCGCCTTAGCTCAGTCGGCAGAGCGTTTCACTCGTAATGAAAAGGTCGTGGGTTCGATTCCCACAGGCGGCTCCACATCAGGAAGACCCGGAGAGATCCGGGTCTTTCCTCGTTTCAGGCGCGCTGGAACGACCTCGTAGGCAGACGAACGGCCCGGGGTCTCCGGGCCGTTCATCGCGCAGGAGGAAGAGTCAGGCGCTCGTCGACGCTAACCCGCCTTCGCCGGCGCCGCACTGCCCCGAACGGGGGCATGTTCGCACACGGACGGCCCGGGGTCTCCGGGCCGTCCGCATCTCACGCGAGGAAGAGCGCGTGCGGTCGGCGGGTCATTGCAGGGCCGGGCGAAGCGCGACCGCGTAGGCCTGGTACCCGGCGGCGTTGGCATGGAACGAGTCGTTCGAGCGCAGCCAGCTCCAATCGTTGATCCAGGGCGAGCTGCTGCCGATGCCGTGACCCGCGAACGGCGACTCGACATCGACGTACACGGCTCCGGATTGAACGGCTGCCGCTTCGATCGCGTCGTTGAGCGCCGCGGTGCCGGTGTTGACCCGTACAGCCCACTGGTAGCGGGAGGTGGGTGCGAAGAGCAGCGGATAGCCGGTGACGGCGACCCGCGCGCCCGGTGCCTTCGCGATGATCGCCGCGATCGTGTTCCGCACGTTCTGGGCGAGAGTGCCGCTCTGGACGATGGTCTCACCCGCCACGATGTGCGACTCGCACGTGCTGTTCACGAGCACGAAGCAGTTCTGCATCACGTTCGCGAATCCCACGTCATTGCCGCCGACCGTGAGCGTGACGCGCACGGCATTCGCCGGAAGGGCGGGAACCTGCTTCGAGATCACGTCGGCCGTGGTGGCGCCACGGCAGGCGGGTCGAGCGGCGAGGGCGAGGTTCGCATCGGCGTCGAGCAGTGCCGGATACCCCTTCGAACTCGTGTAGCAGGTCGTCTCGAGGTAGCTGCCGGCGCCGAGGCCCGCCGCATAGGAGTCGCCGACCGCCGCATAGGCGAGCTGGGCGGTGCCTCCGCCGTTGCCGTTCCCGCCGCCACCAGGCTTGCCCTTTCCGGTCGTGGCGGCCAGTGCCGGCGAGGCGACCGACCCGAGTGCGACGACGGCCGCGACGACCGCCGCGATGAGTGCGACGCGGCGCCGAGATGCGGCGATCACGGGAGTGCCAGCGCGAAGAGGATCGCGTCGCGATAGGCGGAGTAACCGGCGGCGTTCGGATGGAGGAAGGTGATCGGGTCAGCCGGGTTCTCGCCGAGCCACGAGGCGCCGGAGCCGACTCCGTGGCCAGCGAACAGCCCCGTCACGTCGACGTAGCGGGCATCGATTCCGGATGCCGCGGCGCCTCCGACGCCCGCCTGGATCTGCGAGTTCATCGCGACGGTGAGCAGGTTCACCTGATCGGTCAGCTCGCTGTAGCCGGGCCTGAAGGGAATCGCGTACCCCGTCACCAGGATCTCCGCGCCGGGTGAACGACTCGCGATCGCCCCGACGAGTCCGCCGACATCGATGGCCAGCTGGTCCGTGGAGAGGTACGCCTGCGCGGCCCCGACGGCCGCGAGGCACGCCTCGACCGGTGATGGCGGCGTGCACGCCGCAAGGATTCCGGTCAGGTCGACCTCGTTCGCGCCGACGGTGAGGGTCACGAGCGTCGTGCCGCGGTTCAGCTGCGAGAGTTGGTCGGCCGCGACATCCGCGATCGTCGCCCCGCTGCAGGAGGGGTTCCGCAGCAGGTTCGTGCGCGGAGCCGAGTCGAGCAGGGTCGGGTAGCCGTTCGGGCTGCGGAAGCAGGCGTCGACGTAGCCGCCGGCTCCTTGGCCCGCGGCGACCGAGTCGCCGAGGGCGACGTACTTGGCGACGGCCGATGATGAGGAGGGGGAGGAGGGTGGCGCGGCTGCTGCCGGGCCGGCGATCCCCGCAGGGATGGCCACGAGGGCGATGATGGCCGCGGCGGCGATGCCGGTGACGCGGCCCTTCCAAGCGAGAACAGCCGTCATGACTGAACGTTAGACCTGATCGTGAGGATTCCACATGATCCCCGAACAGGGGGAACGCGCCGGCGCAATAGGCTGTCGTCATGACGGAACGACTGCGGTGGGGCATCCTCGCGACCGGCGGCATCGCGCACGCCTTCGCCAACGACCTGAAGCTCAACGGATTCACCGTGCAGGCGGTCGGGTCGCGCTCGCAGGAGAGTGCTGACGCGTTCGCCGCCGAGTTCGGCATCCCGAACGCGCACGGCAGCTACGAGGCACTCGCCGCCGACCCCGAGGTCGACGTGATCTACGTCTCGACGCCGCACCCGATGCATGCGGCGGGCGCCACGCTCGCGCTCGAGGCGGGCAAGCACGTGCTCGTCGAGAAGGCGTTCACGGTCAACGCAGCCGAGGCGCGTGCCTTGGCGGAGCTCGCCGCCTCCAAGGGCCTGCTCGTGCTCGAGGCGATGTGGACCAGGTACCTGCCGCACATGGCCCGCATCCGCGAGATCATCGCCGAGGGCGTATTGGGCGACCTCCGGACGCTCATCGCGGACCACACGCAGCTGCTCTCCGATGACCCGGCGCACCGCATCAACGCGCTCGAGCTCGGTGGCGGTGCTCTCCTCGACCTCGGCATCTACCCGGTCTCGTTCGCGTGGGACCTCTTCGGTGCGCCGGACACCATCCACGCCTCGGCGACGTTCCGGCCCACGGGCGCCGATGCGCAGATCGCCGTCGTCTTCGGATACGAGGGCGGTCGCATGGCGGTCACGCACTCGGCGAGCGATGCGCAGGGCGCGAACACCGCCGTCGTGCTCGGCACCGAGGCTCGCATCGAGATCGATCACGTCTGGTACACGCCGACGACCTTCCGGGTCGTCGCCGCCGACGGAACCGTGCTCGAGGAGTACCGCTCCGAGGTCACGGGTCGAGGCATGCACTTCCAGGCCGAAGCCGTCGAGCGCCTCGTCGCGGCGGGCACCCTCACCGGCGACCTGCTTCCGATCGACGAAACCGTCGCGATCATGGCGACGCTCGACGAGATCCGTCGACAGATCGGCCTCGCCTACCCGGGCGAATGACCGGCGGCGCCGACCTGTAGGCGATCGGGTGCATTACAGGTTCTCTTGAGGATGACTCCGTAGGATTCCCGGGTGATCGACGAGACGGATGGCGCGGGGGAGACCCCCGACGAGGGCGAGCCCTCGGTCGCGGCCGGCGACCCCTCGATCGCGGACCCCACGCCCGACTCGTCGGACTCCGAGACCGTCGTGCTCACGACCAGCGAGCCCGAAGCGTCGGAGGCTGCCGAACCGGCCGAACCGGCCGAACAGGCCGGGTCGGGCGTGCTCGCCGCGATCGCCGCGTTCGCTCGCAAGCACCGGCTGCCGCTCATGATCGTGGGCGGCGTGGTCGCCTTCGGCCTGATCGGTGCGGGCGCGATGGCGGCCGGCGTCGCGAGCAGCGGAGGGGCTGCGGCATCCGTTGCGGCCGTCACGACGCCGACGCCCACGCCGACCGTCGATGCGGCACGACCGGTGCCCGCAGCGGTCGCGGCAGCTGCCCGTCTCCGCACCTGCTCGGTCGCCGATCGCGCGGCCGACGGGCGCCTCGCGAACTTCCAAGCGCAGGTGATGAACGCCGCGACCGGCGAGGTGCTCTACGACCGTGGCGGCACGACGGCCTCGCGCACCGCGAGCGTCATGAAGGTGCTGACCTCCGCCGCGGCGCTCTCGGTGCTCGGCCCCGACTACCGCACCGCGACGACCGTCGTGAAGGGCGCCGAGCCGGGCTCGGTCGTGCTGGTCGGCGGCGGCGACGCGACCCTCTCCCGCACCCCTGGCGGCACGGAGACCGTGTACCCCGGCGCCGCGCACCTCGATGACCTCGCCGCCCAGGTCGAGGCTGCATGGTCCGCAGATCCGTCGAACCCGCCGCTGACGAAGCTCATCCTCGACGCGAGCTACTTCAGCGGCGACGAGTGGGAGCCGAGCTGGAACCTCAAGGAGCGCGAAGACGGCTACATGTCGAACATCGCCGCGCTCATGGTCGACGGCGATCGCGACAACCCCGGCTCGAACACCTCGTGGCGCAGCGGCGACCCGGTTGCCCGCGCTGGCGACGCGTTCGCGAGCGAGCTCGGCGGCATCAGCGTGATCGAGCGTGGCACCGCTCCGGCGGGCGCCCAGCAGCTCGGGCAGGTGCAGTCGCCGACGGTCGCGCAACTCGTCGACAAGGCGCTCGTCGTCTCCGACAACACGGTCGCCGAGATGCTGGCGCGCCTCGTCGCGATCGAGACGGGCGCCGGCAACTCATTCGGTGCGATCAACGCCGGCGTGCTGCAGGGCCTCGCCGCCTACGGCGTCGACACCACGGGCATCACGATCGTCGACGGCTCCGGCCTGTCCGACAACAACGCCGTGCCGCCCGCGTACCTGACCCGGCTCTTCGTGAAGATCAACGCGCGCGAGGGCAACCTCGGGGTGCTCATGGACGGGTTGCCCGTGTCGGGCCAACGGGGGTCGCTCGGGTACGACGACCGATTCTCGGGCGACAACTCGGTGGCCGACGGCGCGGTCTCGGCGAAGACGGGCTGGATCGACACCGGCTACACACTCTCGGGCGTCGTGCGGGCACAGGACGGCGCCACCCTGACGTTCGCGATCTACGCCCTCGGCGATGTCACCGACGAGGCGAAGCAGGCGATCGACACGCTGACGACGGGCTTCTACCTCTGCGGCGACAACCTCTCGAACCAGTGATCCCGCGGTTCGGCGAGCGACGAGTACCACCCGATGTCGTCACGTCGGCCGTCGTCGGGATGCTCAGGCTGCGTGCGTGCGCGCGCGGAACGAACTCGGCGGCTCGCCGAACTCGGCGCGGAATGCGCGGCTGAAGTGCGCGGCATCCGCGAAGCCCCACCTCGTGGCCACCTGGCCGATGGGACGATGCGCCGTCAGCGGATCGCCGAGTTCTCGGCGACAGCGGTCGAGTCGGCGCGCCCTGGTGAACGTCGAGACGGTGAGCCCCTCCTCGTGGAAGAGCGCGTGCAGGTGCCTGGTCGAGATGTAGACGGCCGCGGCGATGCTGCCGGGCGTGAGATCGGGATCGCTCAGATGGTCGTCGATGTAGCTCTGCACGCGTCGGAGCATGGCGAGGTGCGGTCGATCGGCATCGCGCGCCACGTCGAGTTCGCGCGCGTAGAGGGTGGTCACGAGGTCGACGGCGTTGCGTGCCAGCCGCCCGCCGATCGGGCCGTCGAGCTGCTGCAGGTCGCCCGCCAGTTCACCGAGGAAACGGGCAACGACCCGCGCGAGACCGGTGCCGCCGTCGATGGTGGCGGCGGTCATGCCGCGCACGGCGTCGGTCGGCAGTTCGAGCATGCGATGCGGCACCATGAGTACGAGGGTGCTGAACTTCTCCTCGAATACGAGCGTGTACGGCGAGTCGGTGTCGTAGACGGTGAGGTCGCCGGGGCGGAGGACCGCCTCGCGGTCGTCCTGGATGAGCAGGCCCGTACCGGCCAGTTGCAGGCCCACCTTGAAGCAGCGGTGGCTCGATCGGGCGACGAGCTCGGGCGTGCGGTGGATCTCGTGGCCGTCGGCGGTGACGACCGAGACGTGCACGTCGTCGTTGGTCGAGGCGCGGATGTCGCCGCGGAACGAGTCCTGCCGGTCCGAGCGCACCTGCAGCGGCACGAACGACTGCGAGACGAGTGCGCTGAACTCGCCGAAGCCGAGCGGCAGGGCCACCCGATCGAGTGGGGCGAAGCGCACGGATTCGTCGGGCACGTGCATGCACCTCATCTCTGGGGGAAGGGACGTCAACGTCCGAGTGGGGAGACTCTACGCCTGTTGAGGCAAAACCGACAGGTCGAGCCTGCGTTGGGGGTCAACCACCCTTCGCTCTGCGACAAGGCGGGAGACGCCCAGAGGGGAATCATGAGGCGGAACCGGGCGACGCCGCCGTGGCTCGCTCCCCGTCGGATAAGGAACCCCCTGCCATGACCTCCACGACGTCCACACCACCGAAGCAGAGCAGCGGCCTCGGTCGCCGCCGCCTGGGCGTGCCATCCGTCACCCTCATGATCATCGCCGCGTCGGCCCCCCTCACCGTCGTCGCCGGCGGGGTCACGACCACGTTCGCGGTCACGGGAGTGATCGGCGTGCCGATCGGCTTCATCGTGCTCGCCGCAGCGCTCGCCGTGTTCGCCGTCGGCTATGCGGCGATGAGCCGGTACGTGACCAATGCGGGCGCCTTCTACGCCTACATCGCGCAGGGAATCGGCCGGCCGTTCGGGGTCGGCGCGTCGCTCGTGGCGCTCGTCGCGTACAACGCGATGCAGGTCGGCATCTACGGGCTCTTCGGGTTCCAGATGTCGATGTTCCTCGAGGCGAAGCTCGGCATCACGACCCCGTGGTGGCTCTGGATCCTCGTCTGCATCGGCGTCGTCGCCGTGCTCGGGGTGAACCGGGTCGACCTCTCGGCGAAAGTGCTCGGCATCCTCGTGGCGCTCGAGTTCGTCGCCGTTCTGGTCTTCGACATCGTCTCGTTCTCGGTCGCGCCCGAGGGAGTGAGCACGGCGGGCCTCGAACTCTCGAACCTGTTCGTGCCGGGGGTCGGCGCCGTGCTCTCGTTCGGCATCGCCGCCTTCATGGGCTTCGAGTCGGCCGCGATCTACGGCGAGGAGTCGAAGGACCCCAAGCGCACGGTCGCCCGCGCCACCTACGCGGCGGTCGCGATCATCGGCGTCTTCTACGCGTTCAGCGCCTGGGCCTTCACCGTGGGGATCGGTCCGTCGCAGATCGCCGAGGCCTCGGCGACGTACGGCCCCGACCTCATGTTCGTCTTCATGAGCGAGCATGCCCCGGTCATCATCAGCGACCTCATGCAGGTGCTGTTCCTCACGAGCCTGTTCGCGGCCCTGCAGTCGTTTCACAACGCGGTCGCCCGCTACCTGTACTCGCTCGGGCGCGAGGGGGTTCTGCATCCCCGACTCGGCTCGGTGCGCGCCGTCTCCCGTGCGCCGTGGGCCGGTTCGCTCGCGCAGACGATCATCGCGCTCGTGGTCACGCTCGGCTTCGTCTTCGCGGGTGAGGTCATGGGGCTGAAGAACGATTTCGCGCCCACCGAGTTCCTCTATCCGGTGCTCACGATGTTCACATGGTTGACGAACACGGGTGCGATGGGCCTCGTACTGCTCATGTGCATCATCGCCATCTCGGTGATCGGGTTCTTCCGGCGCGACCGGCGCGGACTCGGCCGCTGGTCGACGTTCATCGCACCGCTCATCTCGGCGGTCGTCCTCTTCACCGTCTTCGTGCTCATCGTCGCGAACTTCAACGTGCTGCTCGGCCAGGCCGAGACGACCCCGGTGACGTTCGTGCTGCCCGCGCTGCTCATCGTGCCGGGCGTGCTCGGCGTCATCTGGGGCTTCGCCATCCGGAGTCGGAATCCCGAGCTGTATGCGCGCATCGGTCACGGCATCGAGGAGGCCGAGGTCGACCTGATCGACGGCGAGGGGCACCGCGGGATCTGAGCCGTGCGCAGGGCGGCCGGTGGCCGACGCGGCTATGAGCCGAGAGCCGCGACGGCGGCTGGGGCTGACATGGCGGCGAGCATGACGGTCATGCCCGCCGCCATCGCGCCGTGTCGCAGCGCCGCCCGTCCCGTCCGCACGGCCCTGGCAGCCACGCACGCGCCGAGCGCGATCACGGCGATCAGGGCCGGCCACTGGAGCGGCAGCACGGTGCCGCCGTGGTGGACGGCGGGCGAGGCCTCGGCCGCCCCGACGCCGGCGAGTAGCCATCCGGTCGCGATCAGGGCGAGGGCGTGGTGCAGGTCGGCGAGGGGGCGGCCGCATCGTGCCGCCGGGTCGGTCCGACGGGTGCCGCGTCGGGCCCGGATGCCGATGGCGAGACCCGTTGCGACGAGGAGCGCCGACCAGGCGAGCCCCGGCACCAGGTGCGTGACGGCCGTGTCGAACATGGCGGCGGTCATGACGAGGGCGGCCACGACGTCGAGAGCCCGTACCCGGCCGGGCGCCAGGGCGGCCGCCGTTCCCGCCAGGGCCCCGAGGAGCATGACGCCGTGCGCGATCTCGACCATTCGTCTTCCGAATCTTCCCTGTTCCGGCGCGTGCGGTTATATTACTCGACAAACGTAGAGAAAAAGGTCCAGCATGACGACGACGTCCACACACCACTCGATCGGCCGGCGCGACGAAGCCAGCGCGGCAGCGCCCCAGGCGCCGAACGGCCGAGCGCCGCACGCGGCGAACGACCCGCTGCGCGGACTCTCCGCCGACGAGATCGACGCAGCGCGCGACATCCTGCACGAGGCCGCGCTCATCGGCGAGGCGACCCGCTTCGTCTACGTCGGACTCGACGAACCGGCCAAGGCCGATGTGCTCGCGGGCACCGACCTGCCGCGCATCGTGCGCGCCCTGGTCCTCGACCGGTCGACGGGCGCGTCGGCCGACCTCCGCGTCTCGATCACCGACCGTGCAGTGCTCACGAACGAGCCGATCGACGGTGCGAACGGCCACGTGCCGATCCTCGACGTCGAGTTCGAGGCGATCTACGACCTCCTCGGGGCGGAGCAGGAGTGGCACGACGCCCTCGCCAAGCGCGGCATCACGCACGGGCAGGTCGCCCTCGCGCCGCTCTCGGCCGGCAATTACGGCTTCGAGGCCGAGGCGGGCCGTCGCATCATCCGGGTGCTCGCATTCAGGCGCGAGAACGAGCAGGACCACTGCTGGGCCCACCCTGTCGACGGCCTCTGCGCGTACGTCGACATGATCGAGGGACGCATGTTCGAGCTCATCGACCACCGCGTGTACGACATCCCGGCGGAGGGCGGGAACTTCGACGACCCCGCGGTGCAGGGCGCGCCGCTCGACACCCTGAAGCCGATCGAGATCAGCCAACCCGAGGGGCCGAGCTACTCGGTTGACGACGATCGGGTGAGCTGGGCGAACTGGCGCTTCTCACTCGCCTTCGATGCCCGGGAAGGGCTCGTGCTGCGCCGCATCCGCTACGTCGACGCCGACCAGGGCGGCGAGGAGCGCGACATCGTCTACCGCGCCTCGATCGCCGAGATGGTCGTGCCCTACGGCGACCCCTCGCCCGCGCGCTTCTGGCAGAACTACTTCGACACCGGCGAGTACGTGTTCGGCCGCTACGCGAACTCGCTCCAGCTCGGGTGCGACTGCCTGGGCGAGATCCGATACTTCGACGCGACGATCGCCGACGAGTTCGGCCACCCCCGCGTCATCCCGAACGCCATCTGCATGCACGAGGAGGACTACGGCACCCTCTGGAAGCACACCGACATCTACACCGGCTCGAACGAGGTGCGCCGCCAGCGCCGGCTCGTCATCAGCTTCTTCACCACCGTGGGCAACTACGACTACGGCTTCTACTGGTACCTCTACCTCGACGGCACCATCGAGTGCCAGGCCAAGCTCACGGGAGTGCTCTTCACATCGGCTTTCGACGCCGAGGCCGGCGACCACGCGAGCGAGGTCGCCCCGGGTCTCGGGGCGCCGTACCACCAGCACCTCTTCAGCGCGCGCCTCGACATGATGGTCGACGGCCTCGCGAACGCGGTCGACGAGGTCGACGCCGTGAGCGTGCCGATGGGCGAGGGCAACACCTACGGCAACGCCTTCACCAAGCGGACGACGCGCCTGCGCACCGAGGCCGAGGGCGCGCGCGACGCCGACCCCGTGGCAGGACGCACCTGGCATGTCGTGAACACCGAGAAGACGAACCGCCTGGGGCGTCCCGTCGGCTACGAGCTCATCGCCCAGGGATCGCCCACGCTGCTCGCCGACCCCGAATCGGTCATCTCCCAGCGCGCCGGCTTCACCCGGAAGCACCTCTGGGTCACGAGGTACGACCAGGCCGAGCGGTACCCGGCGGGCGACCTCGTGAACCAGGGCCCGGGCGGCGACGGCCTCCCGCGCTACACGGCCGCCGACCGCTCGATCGACGGCGACGACATCGTGCTCTGGCACACGTTCGGTCCGACGCACTTCCCGCGCGTCGAGGACTGGCCCGTCATGCCCGTCGACACCGCCAAGTTCACGTTGAAGCCCTACAACTTCTTCGGTCGCAACCCCACGCTGAACGTGCCGTCGTCGGCCTCGCTCGGCATGGCCTGCCACACCGGCGCCGCGCGCGCCGAAGCCGCCTCGGCCGGTCGCGACGCGAGCGGGCACGCGGCGCACGAAACCCGCGAGACGAGCGGATGCCACTGCGCCGCCGGGGCGTGCACCTGCGCCGGTCACGGGCACTGACCAGGGTGGAACAGGCCGGATGTCGCAGCCGCGGCATCCGGCCCCGTCGCCGTCGCTCGGCAGCGCGTCAGCGCAGCAGTTCGAGGTAGCCGTCGAGGAGTCGCGTCAGACGCGCGGATGCGGCGCTCGCGGGGGAGACGACGGCGATCACCTGCACGCCGTCGACGAAGGCCATGAGGTGGTCGGTCGCCACCGCGACGTCGACGTCGTCGCGCGCCTCGCCGAGCTGCTTCGCGCGCTCGAGATGATCGGCGATCTCGACCCGCCACTCGTCCATGGTGCGCTCGTGCAGGGCGAGCAGGTCGGGTTCGTTGGCCGCGTACTCCCAGAAGGGGATCACGATGCGGGCCTCGAGGATGCGCTCCTCATCGAGGGGGAAGATCTGCAGCATGAGCTCGCGCAGCGCGGCCATGCCCTCGAGGTCGGCGCGAACCGCCGCGAACCTGGCGTTGGTCGCCGCGTAGACATGCTCGAACGTGGCGCCGATCAGTTCTTCCTTGTTGCGGAAGTAGGGCACCAGTCCGCCGTTCGCGACCCCTGCCGACCTCGCGATCTCGCGCATGGTCGTCGCGCGGAAGCCCTTCTCGGCGATGAGTCGCCAGGTCGCGCGCACGATCTCGAGACGGCGTTCGTCGTGGTCGACGATCTTCGGCATGGTCTCCTCCCGTGACCGGCGGCTGAGCCGTCGAGGTCGCCGTCCACGATACGCGTGCAGGGTCGGCCGCCGGGGATGCACGCGGAAGGGCCGGGAGCGAAACGATCCCGGCCCATCCGCACGCGGTTCGCAGTGCTCGCAGCTCAGCCGTTGATGACCTGCGGCACGCCGAGCGACTTGAGGCCCTCGACGCCGAACTCCAGCCCGTAGCCCGACTGCTTCGCGCCGCCGAACGGCACCATCGGGTGGATCGTGCCGTGCGAGTTGATCCACACGGTGCCGGCCTCGATGCGCCCCGCGACCCGCCGGGCCTCGTCGCGATCGGTCGCCCAGACCGAGGCGCCCAGCCCGACCTCGACGCCGTTGGCGAGGGCGATGGCTTCATCGACGTCGTGATAGCGAATGATCGGCAGCGCCGGCCCGAACTGCTCCTCCTGGACGAGCGGGTTCGCGTCGTCGATGTCGGCGACGAGCGTCGTCGGGTAGAAGTGGCCCGGCTGGTCGCGGTCGGGCTCTCCGCCGAGCAGCACGCGCGCCCCCGAGGCCTTCGCCGACTCCACGAGCCGGTCGACGACGTCGAACTGCTGGCGGTTCTGCAGCGGGCCGAGCACGTTCGCCTCGTCGAGCCCGACGCCCATCGGCATTGCGCGCGCGACCTCGACGAGGGCCTCGCACACGGCGTCGTAGACGCGGTCGTGCACGTAGAGGCGCTTCAGCGCGGCGCAGGTCTGTCCGGTGTTGATGAAGGCGCCCCAGAACAGCCCCTCGGCGATCGCCTTCGGGTCGACGTCGGGCAGCACGATGCCGGCGTCGTTGCCGCCGAGCTCGAGCGTGAGGCGCTTGACGGTGTCGGCGGAGCTGCGGATGATCGCCTTGCCGGTCGCCGTCGAACCCGTGAACATGACCTTGCCGATTGCCGGGTGCGATGAGAGCGCTGCGCCGATCTCACGGCCGCCCGAGACGATCTCGACGACGCCCTCCGGCAGCACTCGGTTGATCACCGCGACGAGCGCGAGCACGCTGAGGGGCGTGTACTCCGAGGGCTTCACGACGACCGTGTTGCCCATGCGCAGTGCCGGCCCGAGCTGCCACACGGTGATCATCTGCGGCCAGTTCCACGGGCCGATGGCGGCCACCACCCCGATGGGACGGTACTGCAACTCGGCGTGCGTCTGGCCGTCGTCGAAGACCACCTCGGTCTCGAGCGGGGTGGCGGCGGCGGCGCGCAGCCAGCCCGACGCCCCGCCGACCTCGAACCGGGCGTTGGGGCCGTTCAGCGGCTTGCCCTGCTCTCGCGAGAGGATGCGCGCGAGCGCCTCGGCCTCGGCGTCGATCGCGTCGGCGGCCGACATGAGCAGTTCGCTGCGCCGCTCGTGGCCGAGCGCGGCCCACGACGGCTGGGCCGCCGCCGCCCGGGCGATCGCGCGTTCGAGGTCCTCGACCGAGTGCACGGGGGCCCGGCCGACGATCTCGCCGGTCGCCGGGTCGATGATGTCGCGTCGCTCTCCGTCGTGCGACTGGATCTCGGCGAGCAGGTCGTCATGCGTGCCTTCGAGCACGGGGGTCGGGCTGTCCATGGTTCCTCCACAATGAGTCGGGTTTCCACGGTAGGCAGGGCCGGCACGCCGAGCCTTGTCGATGCGTGCGGCGTGCTTGACCGTGCGCGCAGAACGAGGATGACGGGTGCGCTGCGTCGCGCGGCTTGCGACGGGTCGACCTGATCCCGCGGTTCGCGGTGCGCTGAACCGTGCCCTGAACCCTGCGCACGGTCCCTGATCGCTGGAAGAATGGATGCATCGGCCGAGCCGTGCCGTGTATGACGAGCGAAGGAGCGAGCCATGACCCGGGCCCTGTTCATCATCGACGTGCAGAACGACTTCACCGAGGGCGGTGCGCTCGGCGTCGACGGCGGAGCAGCGGTCGCCGCCGGCATCACGCGCCTGCTGCAGCAGCACCGCGGCGAGTACGCGCTCGTCGCGGCATCCCGTGACTGGCATTCGGGCGAGAACGACAACGGCGGGCACTTCGCCGTCGATGCGGAGCCCGACTTCGTCGAGACCTGGCCGGCGCACTGCGTCGAGGGCACCGAGGGCGCCGAGTACCACCCCGACCTCGACACCTCCGCCGTCGACGTGCACATCCGCAAGGGGCAGGGCGTGCCCGCCTACTCGATCTTCGAGGGCACGGATGACGCGGGCGACAGCGTGACCGAGGTGCTGGCCGCCCGGGGCATCACCGACATCGACGTCGTCGGCCTCGCCACCGACTACTGCGTACGGGCGAGCGCTCTCGACGCGGTCGAGCACGGCCAGCGCGTGCGAGTCTTCACCGACCTCGTCGCGGGCGTCGCAGCGGACTCGTCGACGGCAGCACTCGCCGAGCTGGGCCACGCCGGTGTCGTGATCGCCGAGTCGACGGTGCTCGACGAGGCCGCCTCGTGAGGCAGGCGGGCGCGACGACGACTCCGACCCTCTACGCGGAAGCCCCCGACGGGGTGCTGATCGGGTACCGCGTGCACGCGATCGAACCGGTCGATCCGGTCGAGCCGGCTGACCGTGCCAGTGGAACGGATGCCGCGCTGCCGCCCGTGCTCCTCGTGCACGGCTTCGCCTCCGACGCCGCGATCACGTGGGAGGGCACCGGCTGGGTGCGCGCCCTCGAGGACGCCGGCCGTTCGACGATCACGCTCGACCTGCGCGGCCACGGCTCGAGCGACAAGCCGGTCGACGCCGCGTCGTACGCCCCCGAGATGCTCGGCGCCGACCTCGTCGCGGTGCTCGACTCCGCCGGCGCCGAGGTGGTCGACGTCGTCGGCTACTCGATGGGCAACCGCGTCGTCTCGGCGCTCGCGACGAGTGCTCCCGAGCGGGTACGCCGGGTCGTCGTCGGCGGAGCCGGACCGAACGAGCTGTTCGCCACCTGGGCGATCGACGACGCCCGCGCCGTGCTGCTCCGCGACGAGACGCCGCGCGACCCGGTCATCGGCCAGGTGCTGCGCCCCGCGATCGCGGCGGGCGCCGACCGCGAGGCGCTGCTGGCCGTGATCGAAGGCGTGTCGGGCGCGCCCCTCTCGATTCCCGGTGACATCCCCGTGCTCTTCGTTGCGGGCGAGAACGACCCCGTTCCCGCCCGTGCGCAGGAGCTCGCCCGTGAGTGGGGCGCCGACTTCGTCTCCGTTCCCGGCCGCGACCACGTTTCGACGCTCACGTCACGGGCGTTCAAGTCCTCGGCGATCGACTTCCTCGCCGAGGACTGACCGCGGGCCGGGTGCCGAGGCACCCGACCCGCGGAGACGCGGCAGCGGTCAGATCGCCGCCTGCTTCGGCGCGAGCGGCGTCGGCTCCATGGGCTGGTCGTTCGCCGTCAGGTCGATGCCGTAGTCGCGCGCGTAGACGACCCGCGTCGCGATGTCGACCTCCTCGCCCGCCTGCGTGAGCTCGAACACCCGGCCGCCGCGCATGCGGTTGCGCTCCGCCCCCGCCAGCCCGTAGGCGCCGAAACCGGTGCCCGGCGCGTAGCCGAGCAGCACGCCGTAGTAGTTGCCCACGTAGTCGTTGACGTGGTCGTGGCCGACGAAGACGCCCTTGACGTCGCCACGCTCGAGGATCGCGTTGTACATGCCGGAGTTGAACGGTCCGGGGCACTCGTCCTCGTTGCGCTCGCCGACGATGGCGTGACGGGTGCGTCCGCGCGCGGCATCCGCTTCGGTGCGGGTGTCGACACCGCCCCACCACATGAACCGGTGCTCCCAGAGCGCGATGTGGATGAACATCAGGCCGGGCACCTTGCGCTTGAACTTCTTCTCGAGGCGCTGCGACTCCTCGCGGTACCAGGAGACCTGGTCCATGCGCAGCCAGTCCCACGTGGGGTAGCCGGCGAAGTCCTGCCCATCGATGGCTCCCGGGGCGTATCGGCCCGAGTCGAGGAGCCAGAGGCTGAAGGCCGTGTCGTTGCCGCGACCCGCCGTGCGGATCGGGACGATCGTGTTGCCGGTGCCCGTGACGCCCGCGATGTTCTCGGCGTTCATGTTGAAGTCGTAGCTGCGGTAGAAGTCGAGCATCATCGCCTCGTCGACCCCCGACTGCGGCAGCGAGTCCTCGTCGTGGTTGCCGTAGGTGACGGCCCACGGGATGCCGCGGCTCTCCATCGGCCAGACGACATTGTTGATCGCCTGCTTGACGGCCAGTCGCGTCTCGCAGCCGCCGGTGATGACGTCGCCGTTGATGAGCACGAAGTCGGGTGCCTCGGCATCGAGCGTCTTCTCGATCAGCTCCACGGTGCGGCGGTCGGTCAGCTCGTCGTCCTGCGTGTCGTTGAACTGCACGACCTTGAACGTGCCGTCGTCACGGAAGCGCAGCTTCGGCGCCTTGGCGCGCGGGCTGCCGGTCGCGCCGCGGTCGGCGTCGCCGGCTTCGGCGTTCGCGGCCGTCGGGAGTGCGGCGGCGCCGAGCACGCCGAGGCCTCCCGCGGTGAGGATGGTCCGGCGGCTGACGGGCGGCATGCCTGGCATCGATCGTTCTCCTGTTCGTCGGTGGCGGCGCGGGACGGCGCCGCGGTCGACGTTAGGGAGAGCGGATGACCCGGGGGCGACCTGCAGGTGAACGGAGAGGAGCGACGTGCGGCCGCGACGAGCGGATCGGGGTCGACGCGGATCGCGGCGCCGCGGAACGCACCGAGGCTCGCCGGATCGGCAAGAATGGTGCAATGGGAGACACGACCGCCGATCATGCGCCGAAGGCCGGCGTCGTCCGGCGCACGCGGTCGCCCGCTGGAACGGTTCGCCTCGCCGAGGTCGCCGCGTTGGCCGGTGTCAGCGAGGCCACCGTGAGCCGGGTCCTCAACCGCAAGTACGGCGTCTCGGCGAGCACCCGCGAGCAGGTGGAGCGCGCGCTCGCCGAGATCGGCTACGAACGCCCGGTCAAGGGCGAGATCGTGCTGCTGCTCGTTCCGGCGCTCAAGGACGCGATCTTCGCCGCGATGTGCACCGCCGTCGAGAGCGAGTTGAGCCCGCACGGGCTGCGCGCCGTCGTCTGCCCGGTGGTGCCGGGTTCCGTCGTCGAGCGCGACTACATCGAGGTCATGCTCGACGCGGGCATCGCGGCCGCGGTCTTCCTCTCATCGAGCAACACCCTGCGCAACGCCGACCCCGTCGCTCGCGAGATGCTCGAGGCGCGCGGCATCCCGTACATGAGCGTGAACGGTGCGTTCGCGAACTCGCGCACCCCGGTCGTCTCCACCGACGACTGGCAGGCTGCCGAG
Source organism: Agromyces sp. Root1464 (assembly GCF_001427265.1). NCBI lineage: Bacteria > Bacillati > Actinomycetota > Actinomycetes > Micrococcales > Microbacteriaceae > Agromyces > Agromyces sp. Root1464. The sequence goes on along the minus strand of NZ_LMFU01000002.1, from coordinate 1,082,037 downwards.
ATCGCGGTGTCGCACCTGTACGACCTCGGCCATCGTCGCATCGGCATGTGCGCAGGGCCGGTCGGCAACACGCCCGCCGACCGTCGCGTCGAGGGGTTCCTCGAGGCCATGGATGCACGGGGACTGAGCGACGCCGAAGACCTGGTGGTGCGACACCACTTCAGCGTCGACGGCGGGCGCCACGCCGCCGATGAGCTCCTCCCGCTCGGTGTCACGGCGATCGTGGCGTCGAGCGACGACATGGCGCTCGGCGCCATCAAGGCGGCCACCCGGCGCGGACTCGAGGTGCCGAAGGACCTCTCGGTGATCGGCTACAACGACTCCTACCTGCTGGACTTCACCGATCCGCCGCTCACGACGGTGCGCCAGCCGGTCGAGAGCCTGGCCGAGAGTTGCGCGCGAACGCTCGTCACCATGATCCAGAATCGTGCGGTGCAGGCGACCGAGGCGCTCATCGATCCTGAGCTGAGGCTGCGGCAGTCGACCGGGCCCGTGCCGGTCTGAGTCCCCGCCCGCCGTCGGGGCCGAGACGGATCGTGCGCCGCTCGCCCGGCGCGACCCGGTGGGCATCGCCGAACGACGCCTCGCCGAGGTGCGGATCTCGGAAGCGGTCGTCGCGAACCGCGATCGGCACCCAGGCGAGGTCGCGCGAGGTGCCGTTCTCGAGCCACAGCTCGTGGCCGAGGTGGATGCCGACGCTGATGACGCCGCCACCGAAGGGGATGTCGTGCGCGGCGAGCCGGTGGATGCCATGGGGGAGTGCGGGCCGAGTGGTCACCGTGCGAGTGGGCGCGTCGGGCTCGAGACCGAGGAAGCCGGCGACGACCTGTGCGACGAGCGTGAAGGACACCTCGGGGTAGTCGCCGTTCGGGCCCTGCGCGGTGACCTCGTGCGGTGCGTCGCGGGCGTCGTACACGGTGCGCATCCAGTCGAAGGCGGTGTCGGGGCGGCCGTGGCGGAGGAACACGTCCGGCAGGTAGCTGAGCGCCTCGACGTTGCGCGGTCTGGTCTCGAGTGCTCGACTCGCACGATCGATGCGGTCGAGCACGGCGCTCCGGTCCGGGTGGTCGGCGTCGACGAGGCCCTTCATCGGTGGGAACCACGTCGCCTCCTTCATCCACTCCCGCAGCGGGAGCCCGTCGGCGTCGCGCGCCGACACGAGTTCGCCCTTGCCCGTCGGTCCGTCGGACGCGCCCCAATCGGAGGCGAACAGCGCGGCCAGTCGGTCGGCCGCAGACGCGAACCGAGCGGATGCCTCGTCGTCCCCCAGCGCGGACTCGAGGCGTGCGGCGTGGCGGTTCGCCGCATACTGTGCCGCGAAGGCGTCGCCCGCCTCGAGCAGCGGACCGGCCGGCCGTTCGTTGTAGCTCGCGGCGCCGTCGAAGATGCCCGGTCCTTCCGCCTCGGCGATTCCGTCGGGGAGGATGCGGTCGTGCGCCGCCACGAACTCCGTGAGGATGCCGCGCCAGTACCCGCGATGCTCGAGCAGCGAACGGTCGCCGGTCCATCGGAAGAGCACGTGGATCAGCTCCACGAGCTCGAAGACGGCGGGCAGTTCGCGCACGAAGTCGTCGGGGCCTCGGTAGTCGATGGCGAGCGGGGTCGCCCGGTCGAAGTTCAGCGCCCACACCGGCCACCCGCGATGCTCCGCCGTGGCCGAGCGCACGAAGCTGTGGAGCATGGCCGCATTGTGCGAGGCCAGCCCGAGCAACTGCGCGCCGACCGCCTGGTGCGCGAAGTCCCGCAGGTAGTAGCCGCTCCGGAACAGGTAACCGGCGTGATAGCTCGCGCGGTACTCGGCGGTGCGGCGAGGGCCGGGGTCCGCCTCGGAGACGTCGAGCGGTCCGCGCCGGCCGTCGGCCACCACGAACCGGCGGGCCGCCCGAGCAGCCCAGTCGAACATCTCGGCGAGCGTCGCATCGTCGGTCTCGATGCGGATGCCGGTCATTGCGCGACCAGCTCGATCAGTCCGGCTTCCTGCGGGCGGAGGATCGGCATCGGCAGACCGACCTCGGCGAGCACGATGCCCGGCCAGATGCCCGGTTCCGTCCACCAGTCCGGCTGGCGTCGGGTCGTCGTCGGGTCGGCGGATGCCTCCGGTCGAATTCGCGTCACGCGGTAGGCGGCTTCGGGGTCGAGCCCGGTGAGCCGCAGCGCAGGTCCGGGCAGGTGGGCGGGGGAGTCGACCGTCGCGATGGTGGCGATCGCGTGCGCGCGGTCGGCCGAGACGAGGGTCTGGGCGATGATCGACGGCTCGGTCTCGAGGCGATGGATCCTGCCGCGTTCGATGAGCGGGCGCAACCGCACGAACTCGGCGATCCATCCGGCGAGCGACGCCCGCTCATCAGCGGTCGCCTCCCGGATGTCCCACTCGATGCCGAAGCTGCCGACCATCGCGGTGATGGCACGGAAGTCGATCGAACTCGAGCGGCCGGTGACGTGGGCGGTGGCGGCGCCGACGTGCGCGCCGAGCAGCTCGGGGGGCATCAGGAGGCTGGTCCAGCGCTGGATGCGCTGGCGCTCCAGGGGGTCGTTCGAGTCGCTCGTCCAGAACCGATCGGTGCGCTCGACGATGCCGAGGTCGATGCGGCCGCCGCCGGCCGAGCACGACTCGATCTCGAGCCACGGGCACGCCGCGCGGATCTCGTCCATGAGTTCGTAGACGGCCCTCGTCTGACGGTGCACCCCGGCCCGTCCGGAGGTGCGGTCGACGGGCTCGACGAGGTCGCGATTGTGGTCCCACTTGATGTAGTCGATGCGATGGGCGGTGACGACGTCGACGATCCGGTCGCGCAGGTGGGCGCGTGCGTCGGGATCGCCGACGTTGAGCACGAGCTGCTGCCGGGCCAGCGGGGCATCGCGGTGCAGCGGCGCGAGGATCCAGTCGGGGTGCGCGCGCGCGAGCTCAGAGTCGGGGTTGATCATCTCGGGCTCGAACCAGATGCCGAACTGCATGCCGAGCTCTCGCACGCGTTCGACGAGTGGCGTCAGCCCGTTCGGCCACACCGCGGGGTCGACGGTCCAGTCGCCGAGTCCGGCGCGGTCGTGGCGGCGGCCGAGGAACCAGCCGTCGTCGAGCACGAAGCGCTCGACGCCGACGTCTGCAGCGAGGGCTGCGAGCTCGTGGAGCGGTGCGAGCGTGTGGTCGAAGTAGACCGCCTCCCAGGTGTTCAGCGTCACCGGGCGGCCGACGGCGGGATGCACGGGTCGAGCGCGCAGCGCCTCGTGGATGCGGGCGGATGCATCGTCGAGTCCCTCGCCGTGGGCCGCGTACAGCCACGGCGTCTCGTACTCCTCGCCCGGGCCGAGCACGACCTCGCCCGGGAGCAGCAGTTCGCCTCCGCCGAGGGCGGTCCTGCCGCCGTTCGTGCGGTGCGCCCAGAGACGCGCATTCCCAGACCAGCCGAGGTGCACCGCCCAGACCTCGCCACGGGCGAAGCCGAAGTCGGCGGTGCCGGCGACGAGCAGCGTGGCCGAGTCCGGGCCGGGGCGTCCGCGTCGTTGCTCGCGCAGGTGGGTGCCGTCGACGATCGTCGAGCGCTGCGGGCGGCGTTCGCCGCCGTGTCGTCCCGAGAAGTCGAGCAGCTCGACGGCGCGGCCGGGCACGGGCAGCGCGAGGTCGAGCCCGTCGACCCGATACCGTCCAGCACCGTCGTTGCGGACGACCGCGCGCGTCCGCAGCAGGCCGGAGCGGAGGAGCTCGAACTCGAGGCGCATCGCGAGCCCGTTCGCGGCATCCGTGGCGGTGGCGATGAGGCGCTGCGCGACCGTGGCCGAGTCGACGCGCTCGTACTCGTTGGCGACGGCGTCGAAGTCGGGGAACCCGGCGGCCCCGTCGCGATCCCCGGTGAGACCGGGCGGGCCCATCCAAGCCTGCTTGGGCTCGGGCAGCACTCCGACGGCGAGCGGCCGATCCGGTTCGCTCGTCACACGCGTGCCCGGCGCGTGCTCCGTGACACGGGCGAGTGCGCCGGCATCGAGCGGCCCGAGGTCGCGTCCCCAGTGGCAGATCACCGGCAAGGCGGTGTCGGAGGTCGCGACCACGACGCTCACGCCCCCCGCGCGCAGGTGGAACACCGCTTCAGTCATGTCTCCTCCATTGCAAGTTTGCAGACAGTCGCTGCATATATACACATAATATGTTACTGTCGCCGAGTCGCCGATGACGCGACTCACCGAGAAAGGACTGCGAACAATGAGGTTCACGTTGAACAAGCGAGCACGCGGGATGGCGGTCACAGCAGCCGCCGTCGCGAGCGTCGCCGCACTCGTCGGATGCTCGGCCACGGCCGCCGACGACGGCGCTACCGATGGCGACGTGTCGGGCAAGATCACGATCTGGACGTGGAACGCGCCCGGCGACGGCCTCGAGGCTGCGGTCCCCGCGTTCCAGAAGCTCTACCCCGATGTCGAGATCGACGTGCAGGACGTCGGCAACCCGGCGATCTGGGAGAAAATCACGACCGGCATGGCCGCCGGCGGGCAGGGCCTGCCCGACGTGCTCAACATCGGCATCGACTACATGGGCAACTACGTCGAGCAGTTCCCGGGCGAGCTCGTCGACCTCCGCGAATTCGGCGCGGATTCGCTCGAGCCCGAGTTCCCCTCCGGCGCGTGGAAGAGCGGTTCGGGCGCCGACGGCGCCGTGTACGGCATTCCCTACGAGGTCAACGCCACCGGGTTCTTCTACCGCAGCGACATCTTCGAGGAGGCCGGCATCGACATCGACTCGATCGAGACGTGGGACCAGCTCATCGATGCCGGCGTGATCATCAAGGAGAAGACGGGCGTTCCGCTCTACAACCAGGACAAGGCGGCGACCGAGGCGGACTCGGCCGGTCTCTGGCAGCTCCAGACGGCGCTGCAGGACTCGTTCTACTTCGACGAGAGCGGCGACATCACGATGAACGGCGATGCCGGCGTGACATCCCTCGAACTCATCAAGAAGGCGAACGACCTCGGCATCGTCGGCGACGTGCAGGGGAGCTGGGACAACCTGCTCGCGCAGCTGCGCGGCGAGAAGCCGACGGCGATCATGCCCGCGGGCGGCTGGATGGCCGGCGTCATGGAGAACGAGGCCCCCGAGATGGCGGGCAACTGGGGCGTGCGGCTGCCCCCGTCCGTCGAGCCCGGGGGCATCACCGCGGCGGTGAACGGCGGAACCTACCTGTCGATCCCGACGGCGAGCAAGAACCAGAAGACCGCGTGGGAGTTCGTGAACTTCGCACTCGGCACGCTCGAGGGCCAGAAGCTCGTCTACGAGGGCGGCGGCATGTTCCCCGGGTACAAGCCGATGCTCGAGTCCGAGGGCTTCGCCGCGCCGAGCGAGTACTTCGACGGACAGTCGCCGAACGCCATCTTCATCGCGGAGCTCGAGCAGGACACCCCCGTCCTGAACTACACGAGCGACTACGCGCGGGCGCTGAAGGCGTACACCGATGCGCAGACGCGAGTGCTGCTCTCCGGAGCCGACCCCCAGCAGGCGCTCGACGAGGCGGCCGACCAGGTCGTCCAGCAGACCGGCCGCAAGCTGGCCGACTGACGGACCGGATGCGCCGGTCCGCGATGTCCAGCGACATCGCGGGCCGGCGCGCCCTCCCATGGAGCGAACACACATGAATGTCCTGTCCTCGACCGCCCATGCCTCGGCCGGCCCGACCGCGGAGGCAGCGCCGTTCGCGGCCCCGCCGAGGCCCCCGCGGCGCCGCCGACGCTCTTCGATCGGCCACCCGCGGATCACGCCCTACCTCTTCCTGCTGCCGACGATCGTGCTGTTCCTCGGCTTCAAGCTCTACCCGTACCTCTCGGCCTTCTGGACGAGCCTCACCTCGAACATCGGCGGGGTCATCACCTTCGTCGGGCTCGACAACTACCTGCGCCTCCTGGAGGACCCGCTCTTCTACAAGGCGCTCGGCAACACCGCACTCATCCTCGTGGTGCAGGTGCCGCTCATGCTCGGCCTGGGCATCGTGCTCTCGGTCGCCTTCAACTCACTGCTCCTGAAGGGCCGCGCGTTCTTCCGCATGGCGTTCTTCGTGCCGATCGTCATGGGCCTCGTCGCCTACGGCATCCTCTTCAGTGCCCTCTTCGACTCCAGCGCCGGCATCGTGAACGAGCTGTTGAGCTATGTCGGCATCGGCCCTATTCCGTGGCTCGTCGATCCGTTCTGGGCGAAGATCTCGATCGTGCTGGCGATGACCTGGCACTACACCGGCCAGAACGCGATCATCTACCTCGCGCAGTTGCAGTCGATCCCCGGCGAACTCTACGAGGCGGCGCAGGTCGACGGCGCGAACGGATGGCAGCGGTTCGTCAACATCACCCTGCCGGGGCTCCGCCCGGCGCTGCTGCTGACCGTGGTCCTCTCGACGATCGGCACCCTCCAGCTCTTCGACGAGCCGTACGTGCTCACGAACGGCGGGCCCGACAACGCCACCCTCACGGTCGGGATGTACCTCTACCAGAACGGCTTCAAGTACTTCGACTTCGGGTACGCCTCGGCCATCGGGTATGCGTTGACCGTCATCATCGCCGTGGTCTCGCTCATCCAGTTCCGCCTCTTCCGCGAGCGAGCGCCGAAGCCGATCTCCCCGAAGAAGTCGATGTCCCCGAAGGAGAAGACCCGATGACCGAGTCGCTCATCGGCGTGCGCGGGCGCCGAACCAAGTCCCTCGTGCTCACGACGGTGATCGCCGCGGGGGCCGTGCTCATGCTGCTGCCCTTCTACTGGCTCATCATCGCCACGACGTATCCGTCACGCGAGATCTTCGCCTCCCCGCCCAACGTGCTGCCGGGTCCGGCGTTCTTCGACAACCTCACCGGGCTCCTCAGCGACACGCTCTTCGGCCGCGCGATCGGGAACTCGGTGCTGGTCGCATCCGTCTACACGCTGCTCGGCCTGGTCGTCTGCACGGCAGCCGGCTACGCGTTCGCGAAGTTCGAGTTCCGCGGGCGCGGCCTGCTGTTCGGTGCGGTGCTGATCACGCTCGCGCTGCCCTCGCAGGTGACGCTCGTGCCGCTCTTCCAGATCATGGTGACGCTCGGATGGCTCGACACCTACCAGGCGCTCATCCTGCCGAACCTCGCATTGCCGTTCGGCATCTTCCTCATGCGCCAGACCATGCAGGCGGTGCCCGACGAGCTGTTGCAGGCGGCGCGGGTCGACGGGGCGGGGGAGTTCCGGGTGTTCTCCCGGATCGTGCTGCCGACCGTTCGGCCGGCACTCGCGGCGCTCGCGATCTTCCTCTTCCTCGCCCAGTGGAACGAGTTCGTCTATCCGCTCGTCGTGCTGCGCACGCCCGAGTCGTTCACCATCCCCGTCTCGCTCGCCTCGTTGCAGGGCATCGGCACCACGGATTACGGGCAGCTGATGATGGGCACGTTCCTGTCGGTCCTGCCGATCCTCGTGCTCTTCCTGTTCCTGCAGCGTCATTTCGTCGCCGGCATCCTCGCCGGCGCAGTCAAGCAATAGGAGTTCCGCACGTGCTACTTGAAGACCACCACCTCTCGCTCATCGAGTGGACCGAGCTCCCCAGAGGCATCCGCCTCGGCACCGGCGGTGCGTGCCGGGTCTCGGAACTGAGCGAGGACGGCGGGCTCGTCCGTATCCGCCTCGACGCGCAGGGCGAGGGCCAGGCCGTGCTCGAGCTTCCGCTCGGCGATGCTGCCGGATACTGGAACCCCGGGCTCTCGGGAGGCCGGGGGCTCCCGGCCGACTGGGCCGGGCGCGACGCGTTCAGTGCGGTGCGGTCCGCCCCGATCGGAGCGCTCTACGACGCCGACGGCAGCAGCAGGCTCGCCTTCGGGTTCGACTGCCTCGTGCACGAGGGAGAGCTGCAGTACGGCGTCTCCGAGGAGGAGAAGACGTTCGTCGTGCGCCTGCCGATCGAGGGGCGCCTGGCCGAGCTCGAGGCCGGACTCGACCTCGTGGTCGTGAGCGAGGCGATGCCGTACGCGCGTGCCGTTCGCGCCGTCTCGGAGGCCGTGCGAGCCGACCTTCCGGTGCGTCCGGCGTCGACGGCGTCCCGCGAGCCGGTGTACTCGACCTGGTACGCCCACTCGCAGCGCATCTCGGAGGAGGTCATCGAGGCCGATGCCGCAGTGGCGGCGGAGCTGGGGTGCCGTTCGGTCTTCATCGACGACGGCTGGCAGCGCTTCGGCGATGGCCGGTGGTACGCGGGGTGCGGCGACTGGGTGCCCGACACGGACAAGTTCCCCGACCTCACCGCCCTCTCGGGCAGGCTCCACGGGCAGGATCTCGATGTCGTGCTGTGGATCGCGCCGCTCCTGCTCGGGGAGCAGAGCGAGGCGTTCGATCGTCTGCACCGCTTCGCTCCGCACCATTCCGAGTCGCTCCGGTGTCGCGTGCTCGACCCGCGCCATCCCGAGGTGCGCGCGCACCTCGTCGAGACCTGCGCCCGACTCGTGCGCGAGTACGACCTCGACGGGCTCAAGATCGACTTCCTGAACTCGGCCATGGTCTACGCGGGCGAACCGTCGTCCGGCGACGTGGCCGACGTGGGCGAGGCGATGACGCTCCTGCTCCGCGGCGTCGCCGATGCGGTCGACCTCGAGCGGCCCGGAGCACTGATCGAGTTCCGCCAGCCGTACGTGTCACCGGCCGTCGCGTCGTACGCCGACGTCGTGCGCGCCGACGACTGCCCGGCCGACGCCGTCCAGAACCGCCGGTCGATCCTCGACCTGCGCCTGCTCTCGAACGGGCAGGTCGTGCACGCCGACCCCATCATGTGGGATCCGACCGCGTCGCCCGATGCGGCAGTGCGGCAGTTGTTCGGCGCGTTCTTCGGCGTGCCCCAGATCTCGATGCCGCTCGTCTCGCTGCCGGCCGCCCACCGGGACGCGGTCGCTGCGGTCCTCGGCGTCTGGCGTGAGCTCAGCGGCGTGTTGATCGACGGCGAGATCACGGCGGGCCTGCCCGTCGACGGCTATCCGTCGGCGGCGGCACGACTCGGCGGGACGCTCGTCGTCGTGGCGTACGGCGGCAGCGTCCTCGACCTCGAGCTCGACGGCGTGCGCCGACTCGTCGTGCTGAACGCGTCGGGTTCGGCGCAGCTCGCCTACCGCTCGAGTACTCCCGCGACGTCGATGGCCGGGCTCACGGTCGTCACCGGTACCGCGGCCGGTGCCGCCGCGGGCCGTGCGGAGCTCGGGAGGCAGGGCTTCCTGCCGATCCCGCCGTGGTCGATCGCGGAGCTCATGCTCGACTGAGTTCCGCGTCGGGATCCTGTGCACCGCAGCGCGGCGCGCTCGGTGTCGAACGCGAACGCCGCCCGTCGCCCCGGGAATCGGGACGGCGGGCGGCGTTCGCCGTCGGAGGACCGAACAGGCCTACAGCGTGTTGCCGAGCTTGAAGCCCTTCTCCTCGTCGCCTTCGCGGGTGTACGAGAAGCCGTCGGCGCCGATCGTGACCTCGAGTTCGGAGTCGTCGGTGCGGGCGACGACCGGCTTGGGGTTGCCGTCGAGGTCGAGCACGAGTGAGGCCTCGGTGTACCAGGAGGGTACGACGGGGTTGCCCCACCAGTCGCGGCGCTGGTTGTCGTGCACGTCCCACGTGACGACGGGGTTGTCGGGGTCGCCCGTGTAGTAGTCCTGGGTGTAGATCTCGACCCGGTGGCCGTCGGGGTCGCGCAGGTAGAGGTAGAACGCGTTCGAGACGCCGTGGCGGCCCGGGCCGCGCTCGATGGCGTCGGAACGACGGAGCGCACCGAGCTTGTCGCAGATCGCGAGGATGTTGTGCTTCTCGTGCGTCGCGAAGGCGACGTGGTGCATGCGGGGGCCGTCGCCGCCGGTCATGGCCGTGTCGTGCACGGTGGGCTTGCGGCGCATCCATGCGGCGTAGACCGTGCCCTCGTCGTCCTGGATGTCTTCGGTCACTCGGAAGCCCAGGTCCTGCATGAACTTCACGGCGCGCGGCACGTCGGGGGTGACCTGGTTGAAGTGGTCGAGGCGCACGAGTTCGCCGGGGGTGTGCAGGTCGTACCGCCACGACAGCCGCTCGACGTGCTCGGTCTGGTAGAAGAACTCGTACGGGAATCCGAGCGGGTCCTCGACGCGCACCGAGTCGCCGATGCCCTTCGTGAAGCCCTCCGAGCGACGCTCGACGCGACATCCGAGCTCGCTGTAGAAGGCCACCGCGACGTCGAGTTCTTCGGGCGAGCGGACCCGGTACGAGAACGCGGCGACCGCGGCGACGGGGCCCTGGCGCAGCACGAGGTTGTGGTGGATGAACTCCTCCGTCGACCGGAGGTAGATCGCCGCATCGTCCTCTTCGGTGACGTAGAGTCCGAGCACGTCGACGTAGAACTCTCGCGATGCCGCGAGGTCGGTGACGACGAGCTCCATGTAGGCGCAGCGGAGGATGTCGGGCGCCGGCACCGATGGCGTCGGGATCGCATTGTCGGTCTGGATCGGGGCCTCTTGAGTGACGTAGAAGCCGGAGGAGGTCTTGACTCGGTCGTTGAGCGCAGACATTGGTTCGTCCTTCAGTTGTGGAGCGGTCGGTGGGGGAGGGCGGGGCCGGCTACTTGGCGCCGAAGCGCGGCGAGTGCGCCTCGTTGAGCGTGATGTGCACGGCCTGCTGGTCGGTGTAGAAGTCGATCGAACGGTAGCCGCCCTCATGACCGAGGCCCGACGCCTTGACACCGCCGAACGGGGTGCGGAGGTCGCGCACGTTGTTGGAGTTCAGCCACACCATGCCCGCTTCGACCGACTGGGCGAAGTTGTGTGCGCGTTTCAGGTTGTTGGTCCAGATGTAGGCGGCGAGCCCGTAGCGGGTGTTGTTCGCGAGCTCGAGCGCCTCCTCATCGGTGTCGAACGGCGTGATCGCGACGACGGGTCCGAAGATCTCCTCCTGGAAGATGCGGGCGTCGGGCGAGACATCCGCGAACACCGTGGGGGCGACGTAGTTGCCGGTCTCGAGCCCGTCGGGGCGACCGCCGCCGGCGACGAGCCGGCCCTCGGTCTTGCCGATCTCGACGTAGCTCATGACCTTGTCGTAGTGCTCGGGGTGCACGAGGGCGCCGACCTCCGTCTTCGGGTCGTGCGGGTCGCCGACCACGATGTTCTTCGCCCGCTCGGCGTAGCGGGCGACGAAGTCGTCGTAGATCGAGCGCTCGACGAGCACGCGGGACCCTGCCGTGCAGCGCTCGCCGTTCAGCGAGAACACGCCGAAGACGGTCGCGTCAAGCGCCGAGTCGAGGTCAGCGTCGGCGAAGACGACGGCGGGCGACTTGCCGCCGAGCTCCATCGAGAGGCCCTTCAGGAACGGTGCCGCGTTGCCGAAGATGATCTGGCCGGTGCGACTCTCGCCCGTGAAGGAGATGAGCGGCACGTCGGGGTGCTTGACGAGCGCGTCGCCGGCCTCCTCGCCGAGGCCGTTGACGAGGTTGAAGACGCCGTCGGGCACGCCCGCCTCGCGGAAGATCTCGGCCCAGAGCGACGCCGACAGGGGCGTGAACTCGGCGGGCTTCAGCACGACGGTGTTGCCGGTCGCGAGCGCGGGCGCGAGCTTCCACGACTCGAGCATGAAGGGCGTGTTCCACGGCGTGATGAGGCCGGCGACGCCGATCGGCTTTCGGTTCACGTAGTTCACCTGGCGACCCGGCACCTTGTAGGTGTCGTCGCGCTGGGCGACGATCAGGTCGGCGAAGAAGCGGAAGTTCTCGGCGGCGCGCTGCGCCTGGCCGAGCGCCTGCGTGATCGGCAGGCCGGTGTCGAACGTCTCGAGCTCCGCGAGCCGGGCGTCGCGCGCCTCGACGAGGTCGGCGATCCGGTGCAGCACCCGCGAGCGCTGGCGGGGGAGCATGCGGGGCCAGGGCCCCTCGTCGAACGCGCGCTTCGCCGCGGCGACCGCGAGGTCGATGTCGGCCTGCTGGCCGGCCGCGGCCTGCACGTAGGTCTCGTTCGACACGGGGTCGAGCACGTCGAACGTCTCGCCGCCGACGGAGTCGACGAACTCGCCGTCGATGAAGTGGCGGATGCGGTCGGGCAGGCCTTCGGGGATGTAGTGCGTCATGTCATGCGGCTTTCGTGGGGAGGGTGATGGTCAGGGTGACGGCAGCGGATGCCGCGACTGGGCGGCGAGCACGGCGTCGAGCGTCGCGGTGCGGTGGCGCCGCGCGGCGAGCTCGACCTGGAGGGCATCGGCGCCCGCCTCGATGAGCTCGAGGATGCGTTCGTGCTCCTCGACGGACTCGTGTGCGCGGCCGGGAACGAAGCTGAACGAGGAGTCGCGCAGCACCTTCATGCGGTTCCAGCCCCGGTGCACGAGATCGAGGATGTGCGGGTTCGGGCACTCCTCGAAGAGCACGGCGTGGAACTCGAGGTTGAGCTCGGTGAACCGGCTCGGCTCGAAGTCGTCGAGGGTGCGTCGCATCCGCTCGTTGATCTCGCGCGCGCGAGCGAGGTGGTCGGGGGAGATGAACGGCGCCGAGAGCGCCGTCGCCGCACCCTCGACGAGCGCGAGCGTCTGCATCGTGTGCAGGTACTCGGTCTCCTTGATGAGGGCGACCTGGGCGCCGACGTTGCGCTCGAAGGTGACGAGGCCCTCGGCCTCGAGCAGGCGGATCGCCTCGCGCACCGGCACGACCGAGACGTCGAGCTCACGGGCGATCGCCCCGAGCACGAGCCGGTAGCCGGGGACGTATCGGCCGTCGTCGATGCGCGTGCGGATGAACCGGTAGGCCTGCTGCGACTTGCTCTCGGTCGAGCGTTCGGTCTGCATCTGGGGGCTCACCATGCCTCCTGCGCGGCGCGGTAGCGGGCGAGCCATTCGGCGTTCATGGGGAAGAGTCCGTCGACGGATGCCCCGGCCGCGACCTGCTCGGCCACGTACGCCTCCTGCCGCTCCTGTTCGAGCGCCTCGGAGAGCACCTCAAGGGCGAGCTGCGGCGGGATCACGATGACGCCGTCGCCGTCGCCCACGATGACGTCGCCGGGCTGCACCGCGGCGCCGCCGCAGGCGATCGTGACGTCGACCTCCCACGGCACGTGGCGCCGACCGAGCACCGAGGGGTGCGGGCCTTGCGAGAACACGGGGATCTCGAAGCCTGCGACCGCGTCGTAGTCGCGGACGCCGCCGTCGGTGACGATGCCGGCGGCGCCGCGCACCTGGGCGCGAAGGGCCAGCACGTCGCCGACGGTGCCGGTGCCGCGCTCGCCGCGGGCCTCGACGACGAGCACCTCGCCGGGAGCGACGGTGTCGAAGGCGAGCTTCTGCGCGTTGAACCCGCCGCCGTGGCTCTGGAAGAGGTCGGGCCGGAACGGGATGAACCGGAGCGTCTTCGCGCGGCCGACGATGCGGTCACCGGCGTGGTTCGCGGCGACGCCCTCGATGAAGATGTCGTGGTAGCCGCGCTTGCGGAGCGCGACCGAGAGGGTGGCGACGGCGACGCGGCCGAAGTCCGCGCGCAGCTCGTCGGTGAGCTCGAAGGCGGGAACGGTGCCGGCGGCGGGAGCTGCGGCATCCGCTGCGCTGGTGGAGGCCGGAGCTGAAGCGCGCCCGGCGGCGACGGCCGCGGCGAGCTCCTCGTCACTGCCCCAGGCCTCGACGCGCTGCAGCTCGTCGGTCGCGGGCCGGGTTCCGAAGTCGCCGAACTCGGCGACGCCCTGCGTGATGGTCGTGACGAGCCGCCCGGTGCTCGGAGCCCCGGGCGCGTCGGGGGCGTCGACCTCGACCTCGACGACGTCGCCCGGCAGCACCACGGACGACCCTGCTGGCGTGCCGGTGAGGATCACGTCGCCGGTCTCGAGCGTCATGAGCTGCGAGAGGTCGGCGATGAGCCGGCCGAACGGGAAGAGCAGCGTGTCGGAGGTGTCCTCCTGCACGAGCTGCCCGTTGACCCACGTGCGCACGCGCCAGTCGCCTTCGCCGAGACCTGCGACGGGGATCGCGACGGGACCGATCGGCGTGAAGCCGTCGCCGCCCTTCGATCGCACGTTCGAGCCCTTGTCGGCGGCGCGCAGGTCGTAGAGGCCGAAGTCGTTCGCCGCGGTCACGGATGCCACGTGCTGCCAGCCGTCGGCGGGGGAGACCCGGCGTGCCGGTTCGCCGATGACGATCGCGATCTCGCCCTCGAAGGCGAGCAGCTCGGTGCCGGCGGGGCGCTCCAGTGTGGCGCCGGTCGGTGCGAGCGAGGAGGCCGGCTTCAGGAAGTAGCTCGGCTGCGCCGGAGTACGCCCGCGTTGCGCGGCCCGCGACGGGTAGTTGAGGTGCACGGCGATGATCTTGCCGGGGGCGGTGATGCCGAAGTCCACATTGTCCTCGTCTCTCGATATCTCAAATGATATACGATTCGCGAGGGTGTGTCGAGCGGTGATCGCACCGGTTCGCCAGATCGATCGAGCCGGCTCGTCAGTAGCTCGCGCGGGGAGCCGCGGCATCCGCCGGGATGAACCGGTCGGCGAGCGCCTCGGAAGCACGGGCGACGATCGCGACATCCGCCCCGACGGAGACGAACGCCGCGCCGGCGGCGAGGTAGCGATCGGCGTCGGCGGGAGCGAAGGCGTTGACGCCGACGGGCTTGCCCGCGGCGGCTCCCGCGCGGATCGAGCGCAGCACGCCCTCGACGACGTCGGGGTGCGACTGCTGGCCGATCAGGCCCATTGAGGCGGCGAGGTCGGCAGGGCCGACGAACAGCGCGTCGACGCCGTCGACGGCGGCGATGTCCTCGACCGCATCGACCGCGACCGCGGACTCGATCTGCACCGTGAGGCTGATCGTGGTCGCGGCGTCGTGCAGGTACCGGTCCACGCGGTTCCAGCGCGACGAGCGGGCCAGTGCGGCACCCACGCCGCGCACGCCGTCGGCGGGGTACCGCACCGCGCGAGCGAGCTCAGCGGCCTGCGCGGCCGAGTCGACCATGGGCACGAGCAGGTTCTGCACGCCGAGGTCGAGGTACTGCTTGATCAGCACGGTGTCGCCGATCGGGGGTCGTACGACCGGCGCCACCGGGTAGGCCGACACGGCATGGAGCTGCGCGAGGATCGAGTCGAGTCCGTTGGGCGAATGCTCGCCGTCGATCAGCACCCAGTCGAGGCCGCTGCCGGCCGCGATCTCGGCCATGATCGGGCTCGCCGAGCAGACCCACATGCCGACGAGCGGGCGGTCGCTCGCCGCGATTCGCGTGGTCAGCGTCTCGGGAAGGGTCATTCGAATCGGCACGTCACTGCTCCAAGTTGTCCGTAGTCTGCGTGCACGGTATCGCCGCGCTCGACCCACATGGGTCGCGTGAACGACCCCGCGAGGATGATCTCTCCGGCCTCGAGCGACTGCTCGTGCTGGGCGAGCTTGTTCGCGAGCCAGGCGACGCCCATCGCGGGGTGGCCGAGCACCGCGGCCGCGACACCCGACTCCTCGATCGTCTGGTTTCGGTAGAGCAGCGCCGAGATCCACCGGAGGTCGACGTCGTCGACCTTCACGGGGCGGCCGCCGACCACCATGGCACCCATGGCGGCGTTGTCGGAGATCGTGTCGACGATCGTGCGGCCCTGCATCTCGATGTGGGAGTTCAGGATCTCGAGGGCCGGCACGACGTACGCAGTGGCGTCGAGCACGTCGAAGATCGTGACATCCGGGCCCTGCAGGGGCTTGGCGAGCACGAAGGCGAGCTCGACCTCGATGCGCACGTTCGAGAAGCGGTCGAATTCGACGGATGCCCCGGACTCGACCACCATGTCGTCGAAGATGACGCCGTAGTCGGGCTCCGTGATGCCGGTCGCGACCTGCATGACCTTCGAGGTGAGGCCGATCTTGCGGCCCACGAGGCGCGCGCCGTCGGCCTGGCGCCGCTTCGCCCAGACGCTCTGCACGGCGTAGGCGTCGTCGACCGTCATACCCGGGTTCCGGGCGGTCAGCAGCGGCACGGTGCCACGCTCGTGATGGGCCGCGACGAGCTCGTCGGCGATCTCCTCGATGCGGGTCTGTTCCAGCAACTTGCGCTCCACTTCGTCTTCGGAGGGGTCCCGAGGTGATCGTATACGACGACGAGTGACGGCCAGCACCCTGGGTCCGCGTCGTATTTGAAATCGTATATTATGACGAGGACTCGTCTCGGGCTCGACGACGAGTCGTCCATGACCGCGGACCCGACAGAGGAGTCGCCCCCGCATGACCACGACATCCGCCCCCGCACCGGCCCAAGCGCCGACCCAGAGCGACGCGCGACGACGGGAACTCCGCCGTGTCGCATTCGCCACCGTGATCGGCACCACCATCGAGTGGTACGACTTCTTCCTGTATGCGAGCGCCGCCGGCCTCGTGTTCCAGGTGCTCTTCTTCGCGCCCGCCGGGCCCGAATTCGCCACGATCCTCTCGTTCGCGACGATCGGCGTGAGCTTCCTGTTCCGCCCGCTCGGCGCGTTCCTCGCCGGCCACTTCGGCGACAGGATCGGCCGCAAGGCGATGCTCGTCGTGACGCTCGTGCTCATGGGCGCGGCGACGACCCTCATCGGCGTGCTGCCGACCTACGAACAGGTCGGCATCCTCGCGCCCGTCCTCCTCGTGCTCCTGCGCATCCTGCAGGGGCTCTCGACCGGCGGCGAGTGGGGCGGCGCCGTGCTCATGGCGGTCGAGCACGCACCCGACGGCAAGCGCGGCCGTTACGGCGCGTTCCCGCAGATCGGCGTTCCCATCGGGCTCCTGCTCGCCTCGGGCGTGCTCGCCCTCATGACGGGCGTCATCTCGCCGGGCGACGCCTTCCTCGAGTGGGGCTGGCGCATCCCGTTCCTCCTCAGCTTCGTGCTGATCATCGTCGGCATGATCGTGCGCCGCTCGGTCGACGAGAGCCCGGTCTTCACCGAGATCGCCGCCCGCAAGGAGCAGACGAAGACGCCGATCAAGCAGCTCTTCAAGCGGCACTGGCTGCTCGTGGTCCTCGCCGCGCTCACCTTCGCCGGCAACAACGCGGCCGGCTACATGACGACCGGCGGCTACATCCAGAACTACGCGACAACGCCGATCGCCGACGGTGGCCACGTCGGCATGGAGCGCACGCCCGTGCTGCTCGCGGTCGCGGCATCCGCCGTCGTCTGGCTCATCATCACCTGGATCGCCGGCTCGGTCTCCGACCGCATCGGTCGCCGCAACACCTACATCATCGGCTGGATCGCCTTCCTCGCCACGGTGTTCCTGCTGTTCCCGCTCGTGAACACCGGCAACGTCTGGCTGCTCTTCGCCGGCCTCGCGCTCTTCACGATCGGCAACGGCTTCACCTACGGGCAGCAGGCCGCGTACTTCACCGAGCTGTTCCCGGCGTCGATCCGCTACTCGGGCGTCTCGATCACGTACGCGCTCGGCGCGATCCTCGGCGGCGCCTTCGCACCGATGATCTCGGCGGCGCTCGTGCAGGCCACCGGCACCGCGACCTCCGTGGCGTTCTACATCGCGGGCATCATGGTCGTCGCGTTCATCGCGACCCTGCTGCTGAAGGACCGCACCGGCATCCCGCTCGGGCCCGACCACGAGGCCGAGCAGTCGGCGAGCGCCATCTACGGCGTGAAGTAGGCGCAGTCGAGACACGGATGCCCCGGCGGGAACGTTCCCGCCGGGGCATCCGTCGTTCGCGGCGGCTCAGCGCGAGTTCACCCGGATGATCTCCTCCTGGTACGGCGCGACGACCGCGCCCGAGATGCGGCAGTCGAGCAGCAGGAAGCGGCGATCCGCCACAGGCGTCGCCGCCCAGTCGGCGAGCCGGTCGAGGTCGGAGAGACTGCGCACGATCACGCCCTCGGCGCCGAACGCCGCGGCAGCGGCCGCGAAGTCGACCTCGGGGATCAGCATCGGGGCCTCGGCGAGGCCCTTGAGGCCGTAGAGGTTCACCTCGGCGCCGTACGCGGCGTCGTTCCAGACGACCGCGATGCCGCGACCGCCGGCGGTGCGCACGGCCGTCTCGAGGTCGGCGATCGCCATGAGCCCGCCGCCGTCCCCCGTGGTGAGCACGACCGTGGCCTCGGGCTTGGCCATCGCTGCACCCGCGACGCTCGGGAACCCCTGCCCGATCGACTGGAACGCCGTGCCGATCATCATCATGCGGTCGGGCGAGGCGACCGGCCAGTACATGTTCGCCCAGCCGATGAAGTGGCCCCCGTCGGAGACGACGACCCGGTCCTCGGGCAGGAGCTCGGCGATGCGGCGCGCGGTGCTGCGGGGGTCGAGCCGGCCGTCGGCGGCGAGTTCGTCGCCCGGCGCGTACGCCCGGAGGACTGCCGCGTCGATCGAGTCGCGCCAGCCCGACGGCTCCGCTCCGGTCGCCTCGAGCTCGTCGACGATCGCGCGGGCCACGAGTGCGGCGTCCCCGCGCACGTAGCCGCCCACGTTCGGGTGGGTCGCGGAAGCCGCGACATCGACCTGGAACACGCGGGTGCCCGGCGCGAAGAGCTCACCGAAGCGCATCGTGAACTGGTTGAGCGACGCACCGAACACGACGGCCACGTCGGCCTCGCGCACGAGCTCCATCGCGCCGTCGGCGCCGAACCCGCCCGAGACGCCGAGGTCGTAGCCGGCATCGGGGAACACGCCGCGGCCGAGCGCCGTCGAGGCGGTCACGGCGCCCGTGGCGGCGGCGAGCTCGCCGAGGACTCCGCCGGCGCCGGCGAGCCAGGCGCCGCGGCCCGCGAGCAGGAACGGCCGGCTCGCACCCGCGAGCGCGAGCGCGATCTCGGAGATCTGGCGCTGCGCGAACTCCCCGGTCGGCACGAGCGGGGCGGGCAGCCGCGGGCTCGTCGCCTCGTGCAGCGGGCCGGCCTCGACGGAGGCGACGTCGTAGGGGATCGCGAGGACGACCGGCATCCGGTAGGCCAGCGCATGCTCGATCGCGATGATCGTCGTCGCCTGCGCGTCGGTGCGGCCGACCGTGTAGGTGCGGGCGCCGACCGCCGACGCGAGGGCGATCTGGTCGACGTCCCAGGGGCGACGGCCCGAGGTCGGCTCATCGCCGACCACGAGCACGAGGGGCACCCGGGCCTGCGCCGCCTCGGCGAGCGAGGTGAGGGTGTTCGTGAACCCGGCGCCGTACGTCGACGTCGCCGCGGCGATGCGGTTCGACGCGCGATAGTGCGCGTCGGCGGCCACGACACCGCCCGCTTCGTGGCGAACCGCGGTGAACGAGGCATCCGTGGCGCGTTCGATCGCGTCGAGGAAGTAGGCGTTGCCGTTGCCCATCACGCCGAAGACGTGGTCGACGTGGGCGGAGAGGGCGTGCGCGACGTGCGCGGAGACCGAAGACATGGCGGTGTCCATTCGAGACGATGACGGATGCGGATTCCGTATGTGTCTCGCGCGGCGGCGGGGATCACCCGAGTCGGCTTCGTGCCCATTTTTCGAGCACCGGCGCAGCAGAGCGCCTGGACGAATCGAGTATACGGTTCCGCCGGCGAGTGTTGTCGCAGCGATCGTCGCGCGGCGTCACGGTCACGACGCGCACGGCATGATGGTCGCATGAAGACCACCCAGCTGCGCCAGTACGTGATCGTCGACGGACTCTACGAGGAGTTCGTCGCCTGGTGGCAGGAGACCATGCCCGTGTTGCGACCCGCGATGGGCTTCGCCGTCGAGTTCGCCTACGGCTCGCCCGAGTCGAACGAGTTCACGTGGGCCGTGAGCGTGCCGGGCGATCTCGCCGAATTCGAGCGGGTGGATGCCGCGTACAAGGTCTCGCCCGAGCGCGCGGCGGTCTTCGACGGGCTCCCCGACCGCGTCGCGTCGATGCACCTCTCCTTCATCGAGACGTACTGAGACACGCGCCGGGCGCGTCGAGACGTACCGCGCGTCTCGTCGGCTCGCGCCCACCCGCCACCGTGTACAGCACGCCTGCAGCGAGACATCCGTAGAATCGGGTCATCCCCGGAAGAGAATGCGGCCGATGCTGCCCACCGGCAGGCTCGCCCGCGAGGACCCTGGTCGACGACGCCCCCGGCACGGTCGACCGAGAAGGAAGATCGTGAGCCACGAGTTCGATGCCCGCCGCACGGAATGGATCGCCAAAGAGGAACTCGCCGAGCGGATGATCCCGCTCATCGGCGGCCTCTACCGAGACCACGGGGTGGTGACCTCCATCCACGGCAGGCGGCTCATCAACCGCTCGCCGATCGCCCTCCTGAAGGCGCACCGCTTCGCGCGCCAGGCCGGTGAGGTCGAGCTCGACCTCGCCGACACCATGCGCGTGCTCGAGGTGCTGCGCGAGATCGCGCCCGGCCCCGCGTCGATCGACGTCGCGCGCCTCGTCTCCGGCTACGCCGACGCCGTCGGCGAGGGCGACGCCCGCGAACTCGCCGACTTCGTGCGCGACGAGCTCACGCCGGTCATCGCGGCCGAGGGCGAGCCCGAGGCATCCGGCACCGATGTCGTGCTCTACGGCTTCGGCCGCATCGGGCGCCTGCTCGCGCGCATCCTCATCGCGCACGCCGGTAACGGCAAGGGCCTGCGCCTGCGTGCGATCGTCGTGCGCAAGGGGTCCGACAACGACCTCGTCAAGCGCGCGAGCCTGCTGCGCCGCGACTCGGTGCACGGCCCCTTCGCCGGCACGATCGAGGTCGACGAGGAGGCGAACACGATCCTCGCGAACGGCACGCTGATCCAGGTGATCTACTCGAACGACCCCGCGTCGATCGACTACACGGCCTACGGCATCGCCGACGCGATCGTCGTCGACAACACCGGCCGCTGGCGCGACGAGGCCGGGCTCTCGCAGCACCTGCAGTCGAAGGGCGTCTCCCGGGTGCTGCTGACCGCTCCGGGCAAGGGCGCGATCAAGAACATCGTGCACGGCATCAACCACGACGACATCACCGACGCCGACACGATCCTCTCGGCCGCCTCGTGCACGACGAACGCCATCACGCCCGTGCTGAAGGCGATCGAGGACGCCTACGGCGTCGTGCGCGGCCACGTCGAGACCGTGCACTCGTTCACGAACGACCAGAACCTGATCGACAACTTCCACTCGGGCGACCGGCGCGGGCGCTCCGCTGCGCTCAACATGGTCATCACCGAGACCGGCGCCGCGAAGGCCGTCGCGAAGGCCCTGCCCTCGTTCGCCGGCAAGCTCACGGGCAGCGCGATCCGCGTGCCCACGCCCGACGTGTCGCTCGCGATCCTGAACCTGCAGCTCGAGCAGCCGGCCGAGAAGGCGTCGCTGAACCGCTACCTCCGCCAGGTGTCGCTCACCTCGCCGCTCCGCCAGCAGATCGACTACATCGAGTCGCCCGAAGTGGTCTCCACCGACTTCGTCGGCTCGAACCGGGCGGGCATCGTCGACGGCCTCGCGACGATCGCCGACGGCACCGACGCGATCGTCTACGTCTGGTACGACAACGAGTACGGCTACTCGTGCCAGGTCGTGCGCGTCATCGAGGCGATGGCCGGCACGCACCCCGTCGTGCTGCCCGAGCGCCGCTCGGTCGAGCTCGAGCGCGAGGTCGTCGCGGCGGTCTGAGCCGGGACCTGCGTCGCGATCCGGGCCGCTCTCCTCCCTCGGCCGGATCGAGCATCCGGATGCCCCGTGCGCCCGTGCGCCCGGGGCATCCGTCGTTCCCCACCCGTCGTAGGCTGTCTGCATGAGCACTGAAGCCGTCATCGTCGACGTCATCCGCACCCCGGTGGGGCGCGGCAAGCCGGGGGGAATCCTCTCGGGCGTCCACCCCGTCGACCTGCTCGCGGGCGTGCTCGACACGCTCGTCAATCGCAACGACCTCGACCCCGGTCTCATCGACGACGTCATCGGCGGCTGCGTCAGCCAGATCGGCGAGCAGAGCTACAACATCACGCGCAACGCCGTGCTCGCTGCGGGCTTCCCCGAACACGTGCCCGGCACCACGATCGACCGGCAGTGCGGCTCCAGCCAGCAGGCGGCGACCTTCGCGGCGCAGGCGGTGCTCGCCGGCCAGGCCGACATCGTCATCGCGTGCGGCGTCGAGTCGATGAGCCGCGTGCGACTCGGCTCGAGCGCCGCGGGCGCCGATCCCTACGGATCGCGCATCCGCAACCGCTACCCCGACGGGCTCGTGAACCAGGGCGTCTCGGCCGAACTGATCGCCGCGAAGTGGGGCTTCGATCGCGATGAGCTCGACGCCTTCGCCGCGCGATCGCACGCGCTCGCGGCGGCGGCGCAGGAGTCGGGTGCCTTCGCGAGCGAGGTCGTGCCCGTGCCCGGCGTCGACTCGCTGACCGACGAGACCGTGCGGCCCGGCACGTCGGCGGAGTCTCTCGGGGGCCTGAACGCCGCCTTCCGCACCGATGATCTCGCCGAGCGCTTCCCCGAACTCGACTGGCGCATCACGCCCGGCAACTCCTCCCCGCTCACCGACGGCGCCTCAGCCGCGCTCATCATGAGCGCCGAGCGCGCCGAGCAGCTCGGGCTCACGCCGCGGGCGCGATTCCGCGCCTTCTCGGTCGTCGGCAGCGACCCGCTCTACATGCTGACCGGCGTGATCCCGGCGACCGAGAAGGTGCTGTCGCGCGCCGGGCTCGGCCATGACGACATCGACGCCTACGAGGTCAACGAGGCGTTCGCGTCGGTGCCGCTCGCCTGGCTCGCCGACACCGGGGCGGATGCCGCGAAGCTGAACCCGCGCGGCGGCGCCATCGCCCTCGGGCACGCGCTCGGCTCCTCGGGCACGCGGCTGCTCACGACGCTCGTGAACCAGCTCGAGGCCACCGGCGGCCGGTACGGCCTGCAGACGATGTGCGAGGGCGGCGGCATGGCCAACGCCACGGTCATCGAACGCATCTGACGAATCGGCCGATTCCGACCGGATCCCGCCGTTTCGATCGGGCACCCGACCTTTCGACCGGACCCCACCCATTCCGAAGGGACGCACCACATGCAGCTGACCGACGCAGGAGCGATCGTCACCGGAGGCGCCTCGGGGCTCGGGCGCGGCACCGCCGCCGTGCTCGCCGCCGCGGGCGCCGAGGTCGTCATCCTCGATCTCCCGAACTCGCCGGGCGAGCAGACCGCGCACGAACTCGGCGACCGGGTGCGTTTCGCACCGGCCGACGTCACCGACGAGGCATCCGTGCAGGCCGCGATCGACCTCGTGCAGGAGCGTGCGCCGCTCCGCGTGGCCGTCAGCTGCGCGGGCATCGCGACCGCCGGCCGCACGGTCGGCCGCGACGGGCCGCTCGCACTCGACGCGTTCGAGCGCACCATCCGCATCAACCTCATCGGCACCTTCAACGTCGCCCGGCTCGCCGCCGCTGCGATGGCGGCCAACGAGCCGATCGCGACCCAGTCGCTGCCCGGCGTGCCCGAGACCGCGGAGCGCGGCGTCATCGTGAACACCGCCTCGGTGGCGGCGTTCGACGGGCAGATCGGCCAGGCCGCCTACGCGGCGTCGAAGGGCGGCGTCGCGGCGATGACCCTGCCGCTCGCCCGCGACCTCTCGAAGCTGCTCGTGAGGGTCGTGACGATCGCGCCCGGCATCATGCAGACGCCCATGATGGCCGGCATGCCACCCGAGGTGCAGGCCTCGCTCGAGGAGCAGATCCCGCACCCCTCGCGCATGGGCACGCCCGCCGAGTACGCGGCGCTCGTGCGCCACATCGTCGAGAACCCCCTGCTGAACGGCGAGACGATCCGCCTCGACGGCGCGATCCGGATGCAGCCGAAGTAGCCGGTCGGGTCCCGCCCGCCGGGCATGGCGGCGAAGACGACGAGGGGCGGATGTCGCGGCATCCGCCCCTCGTCGTTCGCCGGTGCCGGCGCGCGCCGCTCAGAGCTCGGTGCGGCGCGGGCTTCGGTTGCCCGGGAAGTCGAGCGTGCCCCTGCCGCCGCCCCGTGCCGCCTTGACGATGCCGTCGATCGCATCCCAGGCGGAGAACGCGACGACGCCGGCGACGAAGAGCACCGAGAGTACCCACTCGGCATCGGCGTCGAGGAGCGGCTCGACCACCGCGAGGAACTCGGGACTGAACAGCCGCCCCTCGACGAAGAGCCAGACGACGGGAATCGCGAACGCGGCGTTCAGTGCGACGTTGACGAGCGCGTTGGCCCAGTTCCAGTCGCTGCGGTAGACCCACACGGCGAAGGCGGCCTCGAGTGCGATGAGCGCGAGCAGGTACGGCAGCCAGAACGACCACAGGTCGGGTGCGAGCAGCGGCACCGAGGTGCGCTCCCCGTCGGCCCACACGATGCCGAACTGCTGCCACACGAGGAAGCCGGCGGCGATCGCGAGCCATACGAGGGTGGCGATGAGGTCCATGCGGCGGTGCGGTCGCCGGAGCTCTGGCAGCTGCGGGAGCTGCTCGGGCGTCCAGCCGAGCGTCTCGTCGACGTCGGTACCCGTGCCGTATCGCTCGATCAGGGCGAACACGAGGGTGGTCCAGAATGCCAGGTGCACGGCCACGGTGATCCCGATGCCGATCGACGAGCCGATGACCTCCCACCCGCCGCCGGCGATCACGAGTCCGAGCGCTGTGGCTGCCGCGACGGTCGCCGGCACGAACGACTCGAGGAAGAGCAGGAGCCGCTTCCAGATCAGGAAGTAGCGCGGCCCGATCAGCATGAGCGGGCGATCGCTGTAGGTCGCCGCGAGCGACGCGGGGTGGCCGAGCTCGACGAGGGCGTCGCGCTCGGCGGTCTCGGGCGTCGAGGCGCCCGAGTCGATGCGGGCCTCGATCGTGTCGGCGACGCGCTCGGCGAGGTCGCGCGAGAGGTCGTCGCGTTGCGAGGCGGGGAGGCTGCGCGTGGCTGCGAAGAGGTAGCGGTCGGTCAGCTCGGTCATGATGCGTCTCCTGTGGTCAGTCCGCCGAGGGCGTCGTCGATGCGCCGCCAATCGGTCATGAGTGCGTCGGCGAGCAGCTCGCCGGTCGGGCTCGTCCGGTAGAACTTGCGAGGCCGGGCCTCGTCGGTGTTCCACTCGCTCGTGAGCAGGCCCTGCTTCTCGAGCCGTCGAAGCAGCGGGTACAGCGTGTTCGCATCGACGAGGATGCCGAGGGTGTTCAGCGACTCGAGCAGCGCGTAGCCGTAGTCGGGCGTGCGCAGCCGCACCAGGCAGGCGAGCACGACGGTGCCGCGACGGAGCTCCTGCAGGTGCCCGGCGGTCGTCCCATCGAGGTTCATGCGTCACACGATACTGTGCGTCACACACTAATGCAACAGGAACTTCATAGTGCAGCGGATGCCGCGGCTCGCGTCCGCGCCGGTGGCGGTGCGACGGGCCGACTCGGGGTTGGATGCGCCGAGTCGCCGGATGAAACGCGCGACACGCCGAGTCGCCCCGGCGTGTCGCGCGTTTCATCCGCCGACTCGGCGAGTGAGGAGGAGCGAGGCGGGCGGGAGGAGGCCCGGGCGAGAGGAGGCCCGCGAGCGGGAGGGGGGCGGGGTGATGGGGGGCGTGGCGGGAGGAGGCCCGGGCGAGCAGGGGTGGCGAGGGGGCGGGCGCGCCGCTACTGCTCGGCGTGGGCCTCGAGGAACCGGTACACCGCGGAGTCGTCGACGCCCGGGAAGGTGCCCGACGGCAGCGGCGAGAGCACGTGCGCGTGCAGTCGGGCGCTCGGCCACGCCCGCCCGGCCCAGCGCTCGGCGAGCTCGGACGGCGCGCGGCGGCAGCACGACTCGTCGGGGCAGGTCGACACGGCGCGCTGCGTCGTCTCGCGCCCGCGGAACCACTTGGCCTGGTTGAACGGCACGCCGACGGAGATCGAGAACTCCGCGGCATCCGTGCGCCCCGTCTGCGTCGCGCACCAGAAGGTGCCGGCGGGGGTGTCGGTGTACTGGTAGTTCTCGGTCGTGCGGTTGGTGTGGCCGAACGCGGTGCGGGCACTCCACTTCTTGCACACCCATTGGCCTTCGATCGAGCCCGTGACGTCGGTCGGCAGTGGCAGGCCGTCGTTCTCGTAGCCCTTCAGCAGTGCGCCGTCGCCCGCGACGCGGAGGAAGTGCAGCGTCATGTCGAGGTGGCTCGTCGCGAGGTTCGTGAAGCGCAGCGCAGCAGCCTCGTGCGTCACGCCGAACGCGTCGCGGAAGTCCTCGATGGCCAGGCGCTTCTCCTTCTTCGCGGCCTGCAGGAACGAGACGGATGCCTCGCGCGGCATCAGGCAGGCGGCGGCGAAGTAGTTGATCTCGAGCCGCTGCCACAGGAATTCGGCGTAGCTCTCGGGCCGCTCGTGCCCGAGCAGCCGGTGCGCCATCGCCTGCAGCGCCATCGACCGCAGGCCGTGGCCGCCGGGGATCGAGGCCGGCGGCAGATAGATGCGGCCGTTGGCGATGTCGGTGATCGACCGTGTCGAGTCGGGCAGGTCGTCGACGTAGATGAGCTGGAAGCCGAGCTTCTCCGCCATCACGCTCACCTCGCGGTGCGTGAGGGCGCCCGAGCGGTGGCCCGAGGAGCGCACCTGGTCTTCGGCGAGCTGCTCGATCTCGGGGAAGTAGTTGTCGCGTTCGCGCATGCGCTCCCGCAGCTCGGTGTTGGCCCGCCGCGCCTCCTCAGGCGTCGCGATGGCCTCGCTCGCCCGGCGCTGCAGCTCCTGGTGGAGCCCGACGATCGCCTCGAGCGATTCGTCCGTGATGCCGCGGCCGGGGCGGATCGCGGGCAGTCCGAGGCTCGCGTAGAGCGGGCTCGACTGCGCCCGACCGAGTTCGAGCTCGAGCGCGGCGCGGCGGCTCGGCGCCTCGCGCGAGAGGAGGTCGGCCAGCTCGACGTCGAGCGACGCGGCGAGCGAGTCGAGCAGTGAGAGCTTCGGCTCGCGCTTGCCGTTCTCGATGAGGGAGAGCTGGCTGCCGGCCATGCCCACCGCCTCGCCGAGCTGGTCGAGGGTGAGACCTCGCTCGCTGCGGAAATGACGGATGCGCTGGCCGAGGGTCGCGAGATCGGGGGAGCCTGCCTTCATGGCTTAAGGATAGCGAAAGATCTCGCATTCTTAACGCGTGATTTGACCGAACGGATGCCCCAACAGCGCGCATTCTTGAAGTACGAACCAGTTCCGACCCTCGTCGGCACACTTTGGAAGGGACGAAGATGACCATCTCCGAGTTCTCGATCGGCACAGAGGCATCCGACTCGGCCGGGAGCATCCGTCGCGGTACCACCGACGCAGCATTGCGCACGTGGGTCGACGAGATCGCCGGCCTCACCAAGCCCGATGAGATCGTCTGGTGCGACGGTTCGCAGCACGAGGCCGACCTGCTGACGAAGCAGCTCGTCGCCGAGGGCAAGCTCATCAAGCTGAACCCGGAGTGGCGCCCCAACAGCTTCCTCGCGCGCACCGACCCGAAGGACGTCGCCCGCGTCGAGGACCGCACCTTCATCTGCTCGACGTACGAAGAGGACGCCGGCCCCACGAACAACTGGCGCGACCCGCGCGAGATGCGCACGGAACTCACTGACGTCTTCGACGGCTCGATGAAGGGCCGCACGATGTACGTTGTGCCGTTCTCGATGGGTCCGCTCGGCGGCCCCATCTCGCAGCTCGGCGTCGAGATCACCGACTCGCCCTACGTCGTGCTCTCGATGGGCATCATGACCCGCATGGGCGATGCTGTCTACCGCCTCATCGAGGCCGGCGAGCCCTGGGTGCGCACCGTGCACTCGGTCGGCTACCCGCTCATCGACGGCGTCGGCCACCGCCGCGCCGAGGCCGACTGGCCCTGCAACGACACCAAGTACATCGTGCAGTTCCCCGACTCCCGCGAGATCTGGTCGTACGGCTCGGGCTACGGAGGCAACGCCCTGCTCGCGAAGAAGTGCTTCGCGCTGCGCATCGCGAGCGTCATGGCCCGCGACGAGGGCTGGCTCGCCGAGCACATGCTGCTCATCAAGATCACCTCGCCCGAGGGCAAGTCGTACCACGTCGCTGCGGCCTTCCCGTCGGCGTGCGGCAAGACCAACCTCGCGATGCTGCGCCCGACGATTCCCGGCTGGAAGGTCGAGACGATCGGCGACGACATCGCCTGGATGCGTCCCGGCGACGACGGCCGCCTCTACGCGATCAACCCCGAGGCCGGCTTCTTCGGCGTCGCGCCGGGCACCGGCGAGACCACGAACCCGACGGCCGTGCAGACGCTCTGGGGCAACACGATCTTCACGAACGTGGCGCTGCGCCCCGATGGCGACATCTGGTGGGAGGGCCTGACCGACGAGGCCCCCGACGAGCTCACCGACTGGCAGGGCAAGCCGTGGACGCCGGATTCGGGTCGCCCCGCGGCGCACCCGAACTCGCGCTTCACGGTGGCTGCGGCCCAGTGCCCGCAGATCGCCGACGACTGGGATGCGCACGACGGCGTGCCGATCGACGCGATCCTCTTCGGCGGACGCCGTGCGACGAACGTGCCGCTCGTGGCCGAGGCCCGCAGCTGGAAGCACGGCGTCTTCATGGGCGCGACGATCTCGTCCGAGAAGACGGCCGCCGCCGAGGGCACGGTCGGCGAGCTCCGCCGCGACCCGTTCGCGATGCTCCCGTTCTGCGGCTACAACATGGCCGACTACTGGGGTCACTGGGTCAAGATGGGCCGCGTGCTCGGCGAGAACGCGCCGAAGATCTTCCAGGTCAACTGGTTCCGCAAGGGCGCCGACGGCTCGTTCCTCTGGCCCGGGTTCGGCGAGAACTCGCGCGTGCTCGAGTGGATCGTCGGGCGCATCGAGGGCACGAGCGACGTCGTCGAGACGCCGATCGGGCTGATCCCGGCATCCGGATCGCTCGACCTCGACGGCCTCGAGATCGCGGATGCCGCGCTCGAGCAGCTCTTCGACGTCGACCGCGACTCGTGGCTCGCCGAGTGCGACCTGACCGAGGAGTACTTCGAGCAGTTCGGCGATCGCGTGCCCGCGGCGCTGCGTGCCGAGCTCGCGAGCCTGCGCTACCACCTGGCGCACCAGGAGGCGTAGCTCGCGGAGGCGTCGCACTCGCGTGATCGCGGGTGCGACGCTTCCGTGCCGCCTGCGGATGCCGCGGTCGTGCTCGTTCGGGAAGGCGCGCCGCCCGCGGCATCCGTCGACGGCACCACGGCACGTCGCATGCCGAGTCGCCCGCCGCCGCGCTAGCGTGTGCCGCAAGGAGGCGTCATGGAGTTCGGCACGGTCATCGAGACAGTCGGCGAGGTCATCGACTTCATCGGCGTACTGGCGATCGTGGTCGGCGTCGTGTACGCGAGCCTCGATGCCGGACTCAGGGGCATCCGGGGGAAGTCCCCGATCTACGATCGGTTCCGCCGTGTGCTCGGCCGCGCGATCCTGCTCGGCCTCGAGCTGCTCGTCGCCGCCGACATCATCAAGACGGTGGCCGTGACGCCCACGCTCGACTCGGTGCTCGTGCTCGCGATCATCGTGCTCATCCGAACGTTCCTCAGCTGGTCGCTCGAGCTCGAGGTCTCTGGACGTTGGCCGTGGCAGAAGCGCAGCGCGCCCGACAGCGAATCGTCGCTTGCGCAGACCGAGGCCGGCTGACGGTTCCAGGCGGGGCCGGCAGGGCCGGCAGGGCCGTCACCCTCGCGTCAGTTGGCCGCTGACGGTGGTGCCGGGCCGGTGACGGATGCCTCGCCGAGCGGCCACGCGCCGAGCACGCTGCGATGGTGGGCGCCCGACGACGGTCGCATGTCGACGAGTGCGAGCTGTCGCAGCGTCACCCGGTCGCCGGGCTCGACCCCGCCGCGGCGCTTCACCGTGACGTGCGGGCGGAATTCGGTGCGAAGGCGGCCTGCTGCGACACCGGCGCGGTCCAGGGCGGCGATCGTCGTGGCCCGGAGCGCGGAGAGCTCACCGCCGTCGCGGATGAGCGTGACCGGCACGTCGTGCCGTCGCCCGAACAGGGCGGGCTCGCCGGCGGCGCTGTGGATCGGCCGGGAGCCCCTCCCAACCTCGCGGAGCACAGCCGCCACGACCTCAGGGTGATCGGTGCTGAACGGCTCCAGGAGCGTGACGTGCAGCGGCCATTCGGCGACCGTGAACGAATCGCCGGCGGTGAGCGGCGAGAGCGGCAGCACGACGACGAGGTGCATCATCCGCCGATTCTCGTCCACCACGGGCCAGGCGTACAGCGCGGGCCGCGGGCCGATCGACTCAGACGACGTGCGGTTCGTCGAGGCGGCCGAGCAGTCGTAGCATCGCGGCCGGCGCGTAGCGGAACTCGATCGTGCCGCTCGCGCCGGGCTCGGTCGGGCCGATCCAGGTGCTGGATCCCTCGTGCATCCGGACCCATCCGTTCTCGAAGAGCAGGTCGGTGCCGATGACGAAGGCCATGGCCGGGGTCTCGCCCTGGCGTACGGCGATCGAACCCTCGAAGACCTGCGACGCCGAGGCGTCCTGATCAGGGCGGCACTGCACCCCCATGAGCGGGCGCGCGATCGGCGTGGCGAACCCGGTGACGTGGAACGGGCTCGCCTTCGCCGCGTCGGCGACGACGCCGAAGTTCACGCTCGTCGAGACGAGGCTGAGCGCGGCTTGGCCGTCGAGCACGAGTCGGCTCGAGACGCGGAAGCGGTAGTACAGGCGACCGGCCTCACGGGCCGGAGGGAGCACCGCCGTGCTCGCCCAGTTGCGCGACCACGCGAGCGGGTCGCCGTCGCGACCCGGCGGGTCGTAGAGGCTCGCGGTGAGGCGAACCGCACCGTCGGGCTGCGTCGGTGCGGCCCGCAGCGACGAGCGGCCGCGGTCGCCATCGGGCATGACGTCGCGCACGGCGGTGAAGGCCGGCAGCCGCAACGGCTCCCAGTGCCTGAGCCAGCCCTGGATGCCGGCCTGGACGCGGTCGAACGAGTTGCCGAGTCCGCTCCGGGTGGTGGCCGTGTCGGCGTCGTCGGTTCCGACGGGCAGCTCGTCGATGAGGTCGACGGGGAGTTCGTCGAGGTGTGCGAGATCGCGCTCGTTCGAGACGGTTGCGATGGTCATGGGGGTCCTCCGTGGGGCGTGGGCTCTGGGCATCCGGTCGGGGATGCGGGAGTCACGCTACGAAGGTCGCGCCGGGGCGCCATCCGAGCAAGCACTGAGTTTCGCTCGGGTTCGCACTGAGGTGGCGGCCCGCTGGGCGCAGCGCGGTTCACTCGGCGACGCGCCAACGCACCACCGACCTCATACGAGCAGCTGGTGCGCCGCCAGATCGCGGTAGAGCGGCACGGCCGCCACGAGCTCGGCGTGCGTGCCCTCGCCGATCACGCGGCCCTCGTCGAGCACGATGATGCGGTCGGAGTCGATGACCGTCGAGAGCCGGTGCGCGATCACGATGAGCGTGCGCCCCGCTGAGACCGCGTCGACCGCGTCGCGCATCATGCGCTCGTTGACGCCGTCGAGCGATGAGGTCGACTCGTCGAGCAGCAGGATCGGGGGAGCCGCGAGCAGAGCGCGGGCGATCGCGAGCCGCTGGCGCTCCCCGCCCGAGAGCATGATGCCGTCGTCGCCCACCGCGGCGTCGAGGCCTGCGGGGTCGCGATCGAGCACGCCGCCGAGGTTCACGGCGCGCAGCACCTGCTCGCACGCCGCATCGCTCGCGTCGGGGCTGCCGAGCTTCAGGTTGTCGCGGAGGCTGCCGGCCAGCACCGGGGCATCCTGTTCGACGTAGCCGATCTGGGCGCGGAGCTCCGCCCGGTCGATCGATCGCAGGTCGAGGCCGCCCATGCGCACCGTGCCGACCGAGGGGTCGTAGAAGCGCTCGACGAGCGCGAGGATCGTCGACTTGCCTGCGCCCGACGGGCCGACGAGCGCGATGCGCTGGCCGCGGGGGACCTGGAAGGAGACGCCGCGCAGCACGGGCTGACGATCCGTGACGTCGGGCTCCGGCAGGTGCTCGTCGGCAGTCTCGTTCGCGGGATCGGCCGGGTCCTGGCGCGTCACCGCATACGCGAAGGAGACGTCGTCGAAGGCGATCGCCGGGGCGTCGGGCAGGACGCCCGCGTTCGCCTCGCCGACCATGAGCGCGAGCGGTGCGAGTTCGCGGTCGTGCGCGTCTTCGTCGGGCAGGTCGAGGATCTCCTGGATACGGCCGAGGGCGCCGAGTGCCTGGTTCACCGAGGTGATCGCGCCGAAGAACAGGCCGAGCGGCATGATCATCATGAACAGGAAGAGGATGAAGGCGACGAGGTCGGCGACCTCGAGAGCGCCGGATGCCACGCGGAAGCCGCCGACGCCGAGCACCACGAGGAACGAGACCTGCATCGCGATGCCCGCGACCGGCACGATGAGGGCGGAGATCTTCGCGACCTTCACGCCCATCTGCCAGGCGCCCTCGGCGTGCGCCTCGACGTCGAGGATCTCGCGCTCGGTCGCGCCGGCCGCGCGGATCGTGCGCACGGCGCCGATGGCGCGTTCGACGGATGCCGCGACGTCGCCGACCTTCGCCTGCGCCTGGTGCGACGCCTCGCGCACATGACGCGACAACAGCGTGACGGTCGTGATGGCGACGGCGATGACGAGCACGGTGAGGCCGAGCAGCACGGGGTCGATGACGAGCATCGCGATGAGGGCGCCGATGAAGGTGACGGTGCCGCCGATCGCCTCGACGAGGCCCTGCGTGAGCACGGCGCGCAGCATCGTCGTGTCGCTGCCGACGCGCGAGACGAGGTCGCCGGTGCGGCGGGTGTCGAACTCGGCGATCGGCAGCCGCAGCAGCTTGCCGATGAGGCGCTTGCGGCTCGAGAGCACGACGCCTTCGCCGGTGCGCTGCAGCAGGTAGTGCTGGTAGCCCGTGATCACGCCGCTGACGATGACGAGGGCGACGAGGGCCCAGACGATGCCGCCGAGCGCCTCGCCGGCCTCGACGACCTGGATCACCTGGGCGACGAGCAACGGCTGGGCGAGGCTCGCGAGCGCGCCGACGACCGAGAGGATCGCGACCCAGATGAGCACGGGACGGTGCTCGAAGATGAAGGGCAGCAACTGTCGGAAGGTGGCACGCGGGCCGGTGGTCTCCGTGCGCCGCGAGAAGGGGGATCGTCTGGTGCGGGTGTCGCTCATTTCCTCTTCCTGACGTACGCGACGAGCGGATGCCGCATCCGCTCGGTGTCGCGAAACGCCGTCTTGAAGCTTACGTGGCCTAACTGCGTCCGTACTTCTTGTGCACCGCCTGCTTGGAGACCTCGAGGGCGAGGGCGATGAGCTGCCAGCTCGATCCGGCGGCACGCGCTCGCCGCACGGCGGTCGCCTCGGCGCGGTCGAGTTCGCGGGTGAGTGCGACCCGAGCATGGTGGAGGTCGCGGAGCGCGCGATACGGGTCGTCGCCGTCGGCGGCGGCGATCGCGGTCCTGAGGGTGTGGTCGTCCATGGCGTCAACCGTAGTTGACTCCGGATGCATCGTCAACGCCGGTTGACCTCGAGGTGGCGAGCCCCGGGGCGACGCGCCGCAGACGCGGACGGCGGGGCGGCTGATCCAGCCGCCCCGCCTCCTCGCCGATTCCCTTGGCGGCTAGCCGAGCTCGTTCCAGAAGCCGCAATTGTGCGCGGCCTCGAAGGAGTCGATCATCTCGAGTCCGCCCGCCTCCTCGGTCTTCAGCTCGAGCACTTCGCGTCCGTCGGCGAACTCGCCCCACTCCGGCCCGCCGTCGAGGCTCGGGACTCCGCTCTCGAAGAACGACGTCCACAGTGCGACCATCTGGTCGGCGAGGGCGTCCTGCTCCTCGTTCAGCGAACGCTGCGCCGCCGCGTAGTTGAACAGGTACTGGAGCTCGGTGGTGTGCGTCGCGCCGAGCTCGAGCGTCGAGGGCGGGAACGGGTCGCCCAGCGAGCGCCATCCGGGCGTCGTCTCGTCGGCGAACTCGTAGAAGTACACCGAGCGGCCGGCATCTGCGAAGGCGTCGGACGCGACGATCGAGGGGCAGGCGAACATCGAGTCGCCGCTGAGCCAGCCCGAGGCGAAGGTCGGGTCCTCGCCGGCATCGGCGGGGTAGAGCTCGAGCACGTCGGGGGCCAGCGCGCCGAACTGCGCGGTGACGCCGGCTTCGTACTCTGCGGGGTCGAGGGGGTACTGCGCCGAGGCGAATCCGAGCCACTCGTCGCGCGTGACGCCCATCAGGATCGGCACGTCGGCGAGGGTTCCATCGGCTGCCGCCTCGAGGGGCCCGACGGGCTGATCCGGTCCGCCGCTCGCCGGTGCCGCGAAGCCGAAGCCGGTCGCCGATCCCACGATCGTCGAGGTCGGCACCGCGCGGAGGCACTCGGCATCGTCGGCCGCGCATCCCCACTGCGTCGTGAACTCGGCCGGGTCGGATGCCGGTGCGCCGGCGCCGCACGCCATGGACTGCACCACGGCCTTGTCGAAGAGCCCCTCGGCGGTCGGCGACGCGAGCTGGAAGCAGACCGAGCCGCCGCCGGCGGACTCGCCGACGATCGTGACGTTGTCGGGGTCGCCGCCGAACGACTCGATGTTCTCCTGCACCCAGCGCAGCGCCTGCTGCTGGTCGAGCATGCCCCAGTTGCCCTGGGCGCCGTACTCGCCCTCCTCGGCCGTCGCCGACGTGGCGAAGAAGCCGAACAGGCCGAGGCGGTAGGCGGGGATCACCGTGACGGCATCGCCGGCAGCGGCGAAGTTGCGACCGTCGTAGATGTTCGGCGTACCGGCGGTGTACCCGCCGCCGTGCAGGAAGACGACGACCGGCAGCTTCTCCGCCCCTGGTTCGCCGGACGCGTAGACGTTCAGGTAGAGGCAGTTCTCGCTCAGCGAGCCGTCGGAGTCGCCGTTCACCCCTTGCGCGCAGTCGGGTCCGGGCTTCGACGCGTCGAGCACGCCCGCCCAGGGCTCGGGTGCCTCGGGCTCGCGCCAGCGGAGGTCTCCGACCGGGGGCTCGGCGAACGGGATGCCGAGGTATTCGACGCCGTCAGCCGTCGCGACGCCCGTCAGCGCACCCTGTGCGATCTCGAGTTGCGGGGCGGCGGCCGGCGTGGCCCCGTCGGCCGTGACGCCGGCGATGCATCCGCTCAGCAGCAGTGCCGTCGCCGTTGCCGCGACCGCGATCGACGCGGCCTTCGCGGGTCTCCAAGACGTCATGTGTCCTCCTCGTGTCCACCCGGAATCTACGAGGTGTCAACACCGTTGTCAATGTCGTGGATTTCTCTCGCTCGCTCGGAGTCCCGCGAGCAGTGCACGATGGAGGGATGGACCACACGACCGCCGCGCTCGTCGGCATCTCGCATGGCACGGCATCGGCAGATGGACAGGCCGCGGTGCAGCGACTCATCGACGCCGTCGGCGATGCTGCAGCAGGGCGCTCAGCGTCGGTAGCAGCGGACGTCCCAGTGCCATCGCCGGCGATCGTGCGTCTCGGGCACGTCGACGTGCAACAGCCGGATGTCGCGGCCACTCTCGATGCGCTGCCGCGCTCGGCGCCGGCCGTCGTCGTGCCGCTCCTGCTCTCGGCTGGGTATCACGTGCACGTCGACCTCCGGCGCGAGATCGACGGTGTCGTGGATCGACCGGTGCGCCTCGCCGGCGCCCTTGGGCCCGACGACCGGCTCGTCGAGGTGCTGCGGCGTCGTCTCGACGAGGCCGGCGCGACGCACGACGACCTCGTGGTGCTCGCGGTGGCGGGCTCGAGCGACGCGCGAGCGGTGGACGACTGCCGCGACATGGGCGAGCGGCTCGCGGTGGCGCTCGGCGCACCGGTGACCGTCGGATTCCTCTCGGCGGCCGAACCCAGGCTCGCGGACGCGATCGCAACGGTCCGAGATGGGGGAGGGGATCATCGCGTCGTCGTGGCGAGCTACCTGCTGGCGCCGGGGTACTTCCAGGACCTCGCGGCGGCTGCGGGTGCCGATCTCGTCACCGAGCCGCTGCTGACCCCCGATGATGCCCCGGTCGAGCTCGTCGACGTCGTGCTCGACCGGTTCGCGGCGTCCGTCTCCGAGGCTGTCGCCGAGGCATCCGATGCCGCGCCGGAAGCATAGCGCTGGGCGCCTCGCCTCACCGATTGTGACGCCGCATTGCCGTGATTGACGCCGTGTTTCCTTCCTTGCCGTGATGTGACGGCTCGCGGCCCGGCTCGCCGCCGATCCGCCTAGCCTCGGTCGAAACCCGCATTCAGCGGTGACCGAGGAGAGACATGACGCAGGAGACGATCGAGGCGCCGAACCGCCCCGCGGCCCGCTCCGGCGAGCGTCCGCCCCGACCGGCGAGTCGCCCGCACGGGCAGTGGAAGGTCGACGGCACGGCACCGCTCAACGGCAACGAGGAGTGGAAGCAGGTCGACAACGGCCTGAGCGTGCGCGACCGCATCGAGAAGATCTACTCGAAGGGCGGGTTCGCGTCGATCGACCCGACCGACCTGCACGGCCGCTTCCGGGTCTGGGGGCTGTACACCCAGCGCAAGCCCGGCATCGACGGAGGCCGCACCGCGACCCTCGAGCCGCACGAGCTCGAAGACGAGTTCTTCATGCTGCGCGTGCGCATCGACGGCGGGCAGCTCACGACCGAACAGCTTCGCGTGATCGCCGACATCTCGATCGACTTCGGCCGGGGCACCGCCGACCTCACCGACCGGCAGAACATCCAGCTGCACTGGATCCGCGTCGAGGACGTCCCTGAGATCTGGCGCCGTCTCGAGGCCGTCGGCCTCGGCACGACCGAGGCGTGCGGCGACGTGCCGCGCGTCGTGCTCGGCTCTCCCGTCGCCGGCATCGCCGCCGACGAGCTCATCGACCCGACCGCGCAGATCGAGGAGATCACGAGCCGCTTCATCGGCGATGAGACGCTCGCGAACCTGCCCCGCAAGTTCAAGACCGCGATCACCGGGCACCCGAGCCAGGACGTCGTGCACGAGATCAACGACGTCGCGTTCGTCGCGGTGGAGCACCCCGAGCTCGGCATCGGATACGACCTCTGGGTCGG
The DNA here is from genome assembly GCF_001427265.1 of Agromyces sp. Root1464. Taxonomy (NCBI): domain Bacteria; kingdom Bacillati; phylum Actinomycetota; class Actinomycetes; order Micrococcales; family Microbacteriaceae; genus Agromyces; species Agromyces sp. Root1464. The sequence continues at coordinate 1,045,280 of NZ_LMFU01000002.1, read as the reverse complement.
CGGCGGGCTCTCGACGTCGCCGCGCCTCGCAGAGCGCCTCGGCGTCTTCGTCGCGCCGGAGCTCGTGGCCGACGCCTGGCACGGCGTCGCCCAGATCTTCCGCGACTACGGCTACCGGCGGCTGCGCAACAAGGCACGCCTCAAGTTCCTGCTCGCCGACTGGGGCACCGAGAAGTTCCGCCAGGTGCTCGAGACCGAGTACCTCGAGGCGCCGCTGCCCGACGGGCCGGCGGCCCCCAAGCCGCTCGCGCACGGCGACCACGTCGGCGTCCACCGTCAGAAGGACGGCCGGGTCTACATCGGCGCGACGCCGATCGTCGGCCGCGTCTCGGGACCGACCCTCGCGAAGCTCGCCGAGCTCATCGAGGCGCACGGCTCCTCGCGCCTGCGCACGACGCCGCACCAGAAGCTCGTGATCCTCGACATCCCCGAGGATCGCGTCGAGTCGCTCATCACGGGCCTCGACGAGCTCGGCCTGTCGGCACGCCCGAGCCTCATCCGCCGCGGCACGATCGCGTGCACCGGCATCGAGTTCTGCAAGCTCGCGATCGTCGAGACGAAGGCGTTCGCCACGGCCGCCGTGCTCGACCTCGAGCGCACGCTCGACGGGTTCGACCTGCCGCACCCCATCAGCCTGCACGTCAACGGCTGCCCGAACTCGTGCGCGCGCATCCAGACGGCCGACATCGGGCTCAAGGGCCAGCTCATCATGAACGACGCCGGCGAGCAGGTGCCCGGCTACCAGGTGCACCTCGGCGGCGGGCTCGCGACGGCCGACCGCGAGGACGCCGGCCTCGGCCGCACCGTGCGCGGCCTCAAGGTCGAAGCCGACGGCATCGCCGTCTACGTCGAGCGGGTCGTGAAGCGCTTCCTCGACGAGCGCGACGCCGCGGCCGACGAGACGTTCGCCGAATGGGCGCACCGCGCCGACGAGGAGGTGCTCCGATGAGCGTCTCCCTCGCCCCCCGCGCCACCGCGCTGCGCACGCACGACGAATTGCGCGCGCTCGCCGAGGCGGGCAACGCCGAACTCCGCAGCCTCGCGGCCGACGAGGCATCCGCCTACGAGGTCATCGCCTGGGTCGCGCGCAATTTCGACGCGGATGCCGCGGCCGTCGCCTGCTCGATGGCCGACGCCGTGCTCCCTCACGTGGTGGCGCAGTCGCTGCCGGGCGTCGACGTGCTGTTCCTCGACACGGGCTACCACTTCGCGAAGACGTACGAGACGCGCGACCGGGTCGCAGCCGCACTGGACGTGCGCGTGGTCGACGTGCTGCCCGAACTCACGGTGGTCGAGCAGAACGCGAAGTACGGCCTCGACCTCTTCGCCCGCGACGCAGCGGAGTGCTGCGCCATGCGCAAGGTCGCACCGTTGCACGACGCGCTCACGGGGTACGAGCTGTGGTTCACGGGCGTCCGTCGCGACGAGGCGCCCACGCGCACGAACACCCCGCTCGTGACGTTCGACGAGCGCAACGGGCTGGTCAAGGTCAATCCGCTCGCGGCGTGGAGCTTCGACGAGCTGATCGACTACTCGAACGCCTTCGGCGTGCCCGTGAACGACCTCCTGACCCAGGGCTACCCGTCGATCGGCTGCGAGCCGTGCACACGCAAGGTCGCCGAGGGCGAAGACCCCAGGGCCGGCCGCTGGGCGGGCCTCGACAAGACGGAATGCGGGCTGCACGTATGAGCGCCATCGACACGATCCCCGTCGAGACCGGCATCGACGCGCTCGACGCCCTCGAGTCCGAGGCGATCCACATCATCCGCGAGGTCGTCGCCGAGTTCGAGCGGCCCGTGCTGCTCTTCTCGGGCGGCAAGGACTCCGTGCTCGTGCTGCACCTCGCGGCCAAGGCCTTCTGGCCCGGCCGAGTGCCGTTCCCGGTGCTGCACGTCGACACCGGCCACAACTTCCCCGAGGTCATCGACTTCCGCGACCGCACGGTCGAGCGGCTCGGCCTCCGGCTCGAGGTGGCGTCCGTGCAGGACTACCTCGACGACGGCCGGTTGCAGGAGCGCGCCGACGGCACGCGCAACCCGCTGCAGACGCAGCCGCTGCTCGACGCGATCGCGGCGGGCAGGCACGATGCCGTCTTCGGCGGCGCCCGCCGCGACGAGGACAAGGCCCGAGCCAAGGAGCGCATCCTCAGTCTTCGCGACGAGTTCGGCCAGTGGGACCCGCGCAACCAGCGCCCCGAGCTCTGGGACCTGTACAACGGCCGCCACACCGTCGGCCAGCACGTGCGGGCGTTCCCGATCTCGAACTGGACCGAACTCGACGTGTGGCGCTACATCGAACGCGAGGGGATCGAGCTGCCGCCGCTGTACTACGCGCACGAACGCGAGGTCTACCGCCGCGACGGCATGTGGCGTGCGATCTCCGACGTCTCGCCCGCGCGCCCCGACGAGGTCGTCGAGCGTCGCACGGTTCGCTACCGCACCGTGGGCGACATGAGCTGCACCGGGGCCGTCGAGTCCCACGCGGCATCCGTCGCCGATGTCGTGGCCGAGGTCGCGACCTCCACGCTCACCGAGCGCGGGGCGACCCGGGCCGACGACCGCATCTCGGAGGCCGCCATGGAGGATCGCAAGAAGGACGGGTACTTCTGATGAGCGACGCACTGTTCCGCTTCGCGACCGCCGGCTCCGTCGATGACGGCAAGTCGACCCTGGTCGGCCGCCTGCTGCACGACTCGAAGGCGATCCTCGCCGACCAGCTCGAGTCGGTCGCCCGCACGTCCGCCGAGCGCGGCTTCGGCGGCGAGCCCGGCGCGATCGACTTCGCGCTGCTCACCGACGGACTCCGCGCCGAGCGCGAGCAGGGCATCACGATCGACGTGGCCTACCGCTACTTCTCGACCGGCCGCCGCTCGTTCATCCTCGCCGACTGCCCCGGGCACGTGCAGTACACGCGCAACATGGTGACCGGCGCCACGACCGCCGATGCCGTCGTCGTGCTCGTCGACGCCCGCAACGGCGTGCTCGAGCAGACGCGGCGACACCTCGCCGTCGTCGCGCTGCTGCGCGTGCCGCACGTGATCATCGCGGTCAACAAGATCGACCTGCTCGGCTACTCGCAGCAGGCCTACGACACGGTCGCATCGGATGTCGCCGCGCTCGCGCGCGAACTCGGCCTCGCCGACACGCATGTGATCCCGGTGTCGGCGCTCGAGGGCGACAACATCGTCGACCGATCGGCGAACACCCCGTGGTACGAGGGCCCGAGCCTGCTCGAACTGCTCGAGACGCTGCCGTCGCTCGACGAGCTCGAGACCGAGTTCGAGGCGCTTCGCTTCCCCGTGCAGCTCGTGATCCGCCCGCAGGGCGCGCTCGCGCACGACGTCGACGACACCGAGTCCTTCCGCGACTACCGTGCCTTCGCGGGACGCATCTCCTCCGGCACGGTGCGGGTCGGCGACCGCGTGCAGGTCTTCCCGGGCGGCGCGACCACGACCGTGACGGGCATCGACGCCGGGTCGGCCTCCGTCGACGAGGCATCCGCCCCACGCTCGGTGTCGCTGCGACTGGCCGACCAGCTCGACGCCGCACGCGGTGCGGTCATCGTGGCCGCGGGCGCGCTGCCCGAGCCGCGACGCGAGCTCGACGCATCCGTGTTCTGGCTCGGCGCGGCAGCGCTCCGCCCCGGCGCGCGCGTGCTCGTGAAGTCGGGCACGACGACCGTGCAGGCGCTCGTGCCCGAGATCGTCGGACGCCGCGACCTCGACTCCCTCGAGCTCGAGCCGGCCGACCTGCTCGAGATCAATGACATCGGCCAGGTGCGCGTGCGCCTCTCGGCCGACCTGCCCGTCGAGGAGTACGCCGCGCACCGTCGCGCCGGCGCGTTCCTCGTCATCGACCCGCAGTCGGGCGCCACGCTCGCCGCCGGGATCGTCACCGCACCGGTGACCCCAGACACCGGCGTAGCCGGGAGCACCACCCGCACGACCACCGACACCGAAGGAGTAGCAGCATGACCGCAACATCACGCGCCCGTTCCCGCCTCGGCCTGGTCGCGGGCATGATGCTCGCGGCGGCGATCGTCACGGCAGCGGTGCTCTCCCTCAGCGGTTGCGCTCCGCAGTCGGCCGCGGGAGAGGCAGCGGATGCCTCGGCGACGACCACGCCCGCCGCCGAGCTGCGCCTCGGCTACTTCGCGAACGTCACCCACGCGCCCGCGCTCGTGGGGCTCGAGGAGGGCCTCTTCGCCGACGCCCTCGGCGACACGAAGCTCACGACGCAGGTCTTCAACGCCGGCCCCGCCGCGATCGAGGCACTCTCGGCCGGCGCGATCGACGCGACCTACATCGGGCCGAACCCGTCGATCAACACGTTCATCCAGTCGGGCGGGCAGTCGGCGCACATCGTCGCCGGCGCCGCCACCGGTGGTGCTGCACTCGTCGTCCGCGACGGCATCGACTCGCCGGCCGACCTCGAGGGCGCGACCCTCGCGACGCCGCAGCTCGGCAACACGCAGGACGTGGCGCTGCGCTCGTGGCTCGCGAGCGAGGGATACGAGACCGACACCACGGGCGGCGGCGACGTGCACATCACGCCGACCGAGAACGCGCAGACCCTCACGCTCTTCCAGCAGGGCGCGATCGACGGCGCCTGGCTGCCCGAGCCGTGGGTCTCGCGGCTGATCGTCGACGCCGGTGCGCACGTGCTCGTCGACGAGGCCGACCTCTGGGAGGACGGCGCGTTCCCGACGACCGTGCTGCTCGTCCGCGCCGACTTCCTCGAGGAGCACCCCGAGACGGTGGAGGCGCTGCTCGAGGGCCACGTGGCCTCCGTCGCATGGCTCGAGGACCATGCCGACGAGGCGCCGACCGTCATCAACGCCGCCCTCGAGGCCGAGACGGGCAAGCCGCTGGCCGACGAGGTGCTCACCCGGGCGCTCGAGTACGTCACCTTCTCGGTCGATCCGCACGCAGAGACCTTCGAGACGCTGGTCGCGAACGGCCTCGAAGCCGGCACGCAGAAGGACGGCTCGATCGACGGGCTGTTCGACCTGCGTCTCCTGAACGGGCTCCTCGAGTCCGACGGCGGCGAGCCGGTCTCGGCCGGCGGCCTCGGCGAGGAGTAGGAGCGACCATGAGCGGGCAGACGGCCATCCGCATCGAGCAACTCGGCAAGCGCTTCGGCGCGGGCCCGCTCGTGCTCGACGACGTGAACCTGTCGGTCGGGGCCGGAGAGTTCGTCTGCCTGCTCGGCGCCTCCGGATGCGGCAAGTCGACGCTGCTGAACCTCATCGCCGGCCTCGACCGCCCGACGACGGGCACCATCGACGTGCCCGCCGAGGGCGCCGCCGTGATGTTCCAGGAGTCGGCGCTCATGCCGTGGCTCACCGCCCGCCAGAACGTCGAGCTCGCGCTGCGCCTGCGCGGCGTCGCGCGGTCGGCCCGGCGAGGCGAGGCGCTGGAGCTCCTCGACACGGTCAACCTCGCGGATGCCGCGGAGAAGCGCCCCCATGAACTCTCGGGCGGCATGCGGCAGCGCGTCGCGCTCGCCCGTGCCCTCGCGCAGGACCGGCCGGTGCTCCTCATGGACGAGCCGTTCGCCGCCCTCGACGCGATCACCCGCGACCTCCTGCACGAGGAGCTCGAACGGGTCTGGCGCCGCACCGGTCGCACCATCGTCTTCGTCACACACAATGTCCGCGAAGCTGCTCGGCTCGGGCAACGGGTCGTCCTCCTGTCGTCCCGGCCCGGCCGAGTCGCGGGCGAGTGGCGCATCGCCGAGACATCCGGACGCCGCATCGAGTCGCCCGAGGTCGCGGCGCTCTCGATCGAGATCACGGAACAGCTCCGGAAGGAGATCCGCCGAAATGCCGCATGACGAGAATTCCACAGCCGGTCGAGTAGCGACGCAGGAGCGTATCGAGACCTTGGAAGCCGACACCGAGATCCCCGCACCGGGTCTCGATACGCGTCCTCCTTCGTCGGACGCTACTCGACCAGCCAATGACGACCTCAGAAGTCTCGAGGCCGGCCTCGACCGCCTGCAGACCGATCCCGAGCACGCACCGCGAGCCTGGCAGCGCTTCACCACGAGCGTCCTGCCGCCCATCCTCTTCGTCCTGGCGCTCATCGCCGTCTGGCAGCTCTACGTCGTGATCGCGCAGCCGCGCCCCGACATCGTTCCCGGCCCGCTCGACGTCGTCGCCGCCATGTCGCAGGCATGGGAGTCGGGCCGACTGCAGACCGCCGTGCTCACGAGCCTCGAGCGCGGCGTCGTCGGCTTCCTCATCGCGGTCGTCGTCGGAACGCCCCTCGGCCTGCTGCTCGCCGAGGTGAAGCCGCTGCGCCGGGCGGTCGGCCCCAGCATCTCGGGCCTGCAGGTGCTGCCGTCGGTGGCGTGGGTGCCCGCCGCGATCCTCTGGTTCGGGCTGACGGACGCCACGGTCTACTTCGTCGTGCTCATGGGCGCCACGCCGTCGATCGTGAACGGCCTCATCGCGGGCGTCGAGCAGGTGCCGCCGCAGCTGCGCCGCGTGGGAACCGTGCTCGGCGCCGGGCGCACCCGGCTCGCCACCCTCGTCGTGCTTCCCGCGGCGCTCCCGGGCTACGTCGCCGGCCTCAAGCAGGGCTGGGCGTTCTCGTGGCGCTCGCTCATGGCGGCCGAGATCATCGCCGTCGGCGGCACGATCGGCTTCGGCCTCGGCTCGATGCTGCAGCAGAGCCGAGAACTCGCCGACATCGGCGGCGTGCTCGCGGCCGTGCTCGTGATCCTCTTCATCGGCATCCTCATCGAGCTCGTCTTCTTCGCCCCGCTCGAACGCCGGATGCTGCGTCGCCGCGGACTCCTCGGAGGCACCCGATGACCGCCGCCGGATCTGTCGTGCTCGTCGGCGCCGGACCGGGCGACGCGGGCCTCCTCACGATCCGCGGCCTCCGTGCTCTGGAGGCCGCCGACGTGATCGTCGCCGATCGCCTCGGTGCCCGCGGAGTGCTCGACGGGCTCGCCGCCGAGGGCGTCGCGCTCAGCGCCGAGGTCGTCGACGTCGGCAAGCTGCCCGGTCACCACGCGGTGCCGCAGGACGCCATCAATGCGCTGCTCGTGAGCCTCGCCCGCGACGGCAAGCGCGTCGTGCGGCTGAAGGGCGGCGACCCCTTCATCTTCGGCCGCGGCGGCGAGGAACTCGCGTTCTGCCGAGACCACGGCATCGACGTCGAGGTCGTGCCCGGCATCACGAGCGCCATCTCGGTGCCCGCGATCGCCGGCATCCCGCTCACGCACCGCGGGCTCGCGACGACCTTCACCGTCGTCACGGGGCACGAGCAGATCCAGTCGCTCGGCGGCGGCCGCGACCACACGGTCGTGCTGCTCATGGGCATCGGGACCCTCGCGAACTCCGCCATCACCCTCGCCCGCGGCGTACGCGGCGTCGACTGCCCCGTCGCGATCATCGAAGACGGCTACGGCCCCGCCCAGCGCGTGACCGTCGGCACGCTCGACACGATCGCGCTGCAGGCGGCGCGCCGCGGCGTCCGCTCGCCCGCGGTCGTCGTCGTCGGCGACGTCGTGGCCTTGAGCCCGTACGCCCCCGAAGCCATCACGACCTCGGCGGTCGCACCCGCCGCGACCCCCGCCACCGAGGCGCCGCCCGCCTCAGCAGACCGAAAGACCACGCAGCCATGACCCTCTCCCTCCGCGTCGCGATCATCGGCGCCGGCCCGGCCGGCATCTACGCCGGCAACATCCTGAACCGCCAGGTCGGTGAGTCCGGCGGCGAGGTCGCGATCGACCTGTACGAGTCGCTTCCGGCGCCCTACGGCCTGATCCGCTACGGCGTGGCGCCCGACCACCCGCGCATCAAGGGCATCGTGAACTCGCTGCACGAGATGCTCGACGCCGGCACGATCCGCCTCATCGGCAACGTCGAGGTGGGCCGCGACATCACGGTCGCCGAGCTGCAGGAGCGCTACGACGCCGTCATCTTCGCCACCGGCGCCCTGAAGGACGCCCCGCTCGACATCCCCGGCATCGACCTGCCCGGCTCGTACGGCGCGGCCGACTTCGTCGCCTGGTACGACGGTCACCCCGACGTGCCCCGCACCTGGCCGCTCGAGGCGCAGTCGATCGCCGTCATCGGCAACGGAAACGTCGCACTCGACGTCGCCCGCGTGCTCGCGAAGCACCCGAAGGACCTGCTGTCGACGGATGTCCCAGCGAACGTCGTCGAGGGCCTCGAGGCCTCGCCGGTCACCGACGTGCACGTCTTCGGCCGCCGCGGTCCCGGTCACGTGAAGTTCACCCCGATCGAGCTCCGCGAGCTCGGCGAGGTGCCCGACGTCGACGTCATCGTCTACGACGACGACTTCGAGCGCGCGGCGAACGACCCGCACGCCGAGGCGCTGTTCGCCTCGAACAACCAGGTCAAGGTCATGACCCGCACGCTCAACGGATGGCGGAAGCCCTCCGATCACGAGTACACGGCGTCCCGTCGTCTGCACCTGCACTTCCTGCACGCCCCGGTCGAGGTGCTGGGCGCCGAGGCCGTCGAGGCCGTGCGCTTCGAACTGACCCGCCCCGTCGGCGACGGCTCGGTCGAGGGCACCGGCGAGTTCGTCGACGTGCCCGTGCAGGCCGTGTACCGCGCCGTCGGCTACGCCAGCTCGCCGGTCGCCGGCGTGCCGTTCGACGAGCAGCGCGCGGTCATCCCGAACGCGGGCGGGCGCGTGACGGATGCCGCGGGGGAGCACCTGCCCGGTGTCTACGCGACCGGCTGGATCAAGCGCGGCCCGGTCGGCCTCATCGGTCACACGAAGGGCGACGCGCTCGAGACCATCACGAACCTCGTCGAGGATGCCGCGTCGGGCTCGCTGCCCGCCCTGCTCGTCGACCCCGCCGACGGCGAAGAGGTCTTCGAGCTGCTCGAGGCTCGCGGCGTGCACTACACGACGTGGAGCGGATGGCTCGCGCTCGACGCGCACGAGCGCTCGCTCGGCGAGGCGTTCGAGCCGCACGAGGTGTACGGCGAGATCGTGCGCGAGCGCGTCAAGGTCGTGCCCCGCGACGAGCAGGTCGGCATCTCGCGCGACGGGGCACTGGTCGTCTCGTGACGTACGTCATCGCGCTGCCCTGCGTCGACGTCAAGGACCGGGCCTGCATCGACGAGTGCCCGGTCGACTGCATCTACGAGGGTGAGCGCTCGCTCTACATCCACCCCGACGAGTGCGTCGACTGCGGTGCCTGCGAACCGGTGTGCCCGGTCGAGGCGATCTACTACGAGGACGACCTGCCCGACGTCTGGGCCGACTACTACAAGGCCAACGTCGAGTTCTTCGACGAGATCGGCTCGCCCGGCGGTGCCGCGAAGACGGGCGTGCTCGACTTCGACCACCCGGTCATCGCCGCGCTGCCGCCGCAGGCGGCGCACGCCTGACGCACGCGTCTGATGCGCGCCCGACGCAGGGCAGTGTCGGGGGAGTCGGGCTCAGCCGAGCCCGGGCCGGGCGAGCGCCGCGAGCGCCCGGGCGAGGAAGTACCGGGTGCGGCCCGTCGGCGTTCGCGGGTCGTACCCGAGCTGCGCGGTGATCGCGTCGGCCCGTGCCTGCACGCTCGAGTGGTGCATGCCGAGCACGGATGCCGCGGCCCGCATGCTGCCCGCATCGGCGACGGCGTCGAGCACCTCGCGAGTGCGCGGGTCGAGCGCGGCGAGCGCCGTGGCGTCGGGATGCGGCTCGCCCCGCCGGTCGGCAGCCTCCGCGACGAGGAGCACGGCGCCGAGCTCGGCGGCATCGACGACGGGTTGGTGCACGGTGCTCAGCCGGAGCGCCACGAGCGCCGACGCCCACGACTCGGGGAGCCGTTCGGCCGGCCCGTCGACACCGATGCCGGCGAGGATGCCGCTCGGCACGTCGACCGCACGCCCGACGAGCACGACTCTCGCGAGGCCTCGCGATGTCGCGACGACGGCGTTCGGGCCGGGCACGAGCGCCGCGGCATCCGGATGGAAGGCGACCGCGCGCACGTGATCGCGCGTGTCGAGGCGCAGCCTCGAGGCCGCCACCGCGCGTTCCGCGGGCGCGGCACTCGAGGAGACCACCACCTCGACGGCGGCATCCGCCGTGTTCGCGCGCCGGGCCGAGGTGATCGCGACCGCGAGGGCGAGACGTTCGAGCACCATCGCGTCGTTCGCGTGCGCCTGGCCCTCGCGCTCGATCCAGACGCGGGAGCCGTCGCTCGTCCGACGCGACGGCCAGACGGATGCCTCGGCGTCGGTGCCTGACTCCGCCCGCTCGCCGTCGGGGGCGATGCGAGTCGGGGCCCGCCCCTCGATCGCGCGGCCGGCGGTCGTGCCGGTGAGCACGGCGGCACCGCGGAGCAGGGTCTCGACGCCGACGCCGCCGGCGACGAGCGTGTCGAAGTACGAGACGACCTTCAGGGTGTCGCTCGCCTCGGGGTCCAACGCGGTCAGTCGACCGACGAGTTCCTGCATATGCCTGGCTCCATCGCGGGGTTCTGCCAACCCTAGGTCACGCCGGTGGTTCCCGCGGCCGCAGGCGGGGGCAGGCACGCTCGCCGCCCGCGACCGCGGAAGATCAGGCCCCGAGGATGCGGCCGACCCAGTTGGTGCGGGTCTCCGTCATCGAACGGGAGAGTGCCGCGTGCGGGGCCATCATGTCGAATCCGTGGAAGCCGCCGGGCCAGACGTGCAGCTCGGCCTGGCCGCCGTCGGCCCAGATCTGCGAGGCGTAGGCCACGTCCTCGTCGCGGAACACCTCGGCGCTGCCGCAGTCGATGAACGCGGGCGGCAGCCCGGAGAGATCGGTGGCGCGCGCCGGGGCGGCGTAGATCGAGACGTCGCCCGTTGCGCGCCGGTCGCCGAGCAGCGCACCCCAGCCGGTGACGTTGCTCGTGCGGTCCCACACGCCGACGCCGTCGATCTGTCGCGTCGACACGGAGGCATCGCGGTCGTCGAGCATCGGGTAGATCAGCACCTGGCCGGCCAGTGCGGGGCCGCCGCGGTCGCGCGCGAGCAGTGAGACACCGGCTGCCAGCCCGCCGCCGGCACTCGCGCCGGCGATGATGAGCCGGGTCGGATCGATCCCGAGCTCGTCGGCGTGCTCGGCGGTCCAGAGGAGTCCCGCGTAGCAGTCCTCGACCGGGTACGGGTCGGGGAACTCGGGCGCGAGGCGGTACTCGACCGTGACGCACACGGCGTCGAAGCGTTCGATCCAGTCGACGATCGCGGCGATGCCCACGAAGCGATCGCCGATGATCATGCCGCCGCCGTGGGTGTGGAAGATCCCGGGACCGGTGCCGGTACGGCCCTCGCGAGCCAGGACCGTGACGATGATGTCGGCACCCTCGTGCCCCGGGATCGTCACGTCGCGCCGCGTGATGCCCCGTGCGACGAGCAGGTCGTCGACCGAAGCGACGATCGGGGCCTGGCGCATGAGCGTGATCATCTCGGGCGTGATCGATGGCGGCAGCGATTCGGCGAGCAAGCCGAGGACGGCCTCCAGCTCGGGATCGAAGGGGGGACGGGCCAGGGTGTCGGTCATGTGGAGCTCCTCCGTCGTGCGCCACCTCGTCGTGACGACTCCTTCGATCCTCCGGCGCATCCCGGTGCCGCGAAACCGCCGTCCGCGGCGGGATGCGAGCCATTCTCCCGCCGTTCGGCGGATCATTTCCGCGTATGACGGGCGGCCGGGACATCCGCTCGCCCCCGGCGTATCGTGGCCGCAACGAATCCCGAGGAGCCATCATGTCGCACCGCGAACCGCAGACCAGCACCGAGCCGCACGCCGGCACGGTCATGGGCATGCGCGGTTGCGAGGCGTCTGCGACGTGCGGCAGCGACCGGCCGGGTCACCGGCTGCACGTGATGCAGGAGCGGCTCGCCGGAGCGACGGCGAGCAAGTGGGTCGACGCGATCGTCGTCGAGATCGACGGCGACGGATTCGCCACCGTCGCCGAGTTCGCGGGGGAGCGACTGCGCCGCGTGTGGCATCACGACGCCTTCGGCGGCGTGCTGGTCGTGGGTGCACCCGTCGCGGTGCACGACGTGTACGGAGTGCTCGCGCACGGCGGTCGCCGCTTCAGCGTCGCGGCGGCCTGATCGGGCGGAGCTGAGCGGACCGGGCTGGCCCGGGCCTCACGCCATCGGCATCGCCTCGCTCATCGAGCCCATCATCTTCTCCATCGCCATGACGGCCTGATCGCACGCCATCGCGCACATGCGGCAGTGCTCGCTCATCTCGGCGTGCTTCATGCACTCGGCGGAGCAGGCGCGCGCCATCGTGACCGTCGACTGCATCATCGACATCATCACCTGCGCGTCCCAGCCGTGCATGCGCAGCATCATGCGCATCATCGTGTCGCACATGTCGGCGCAGTTCGCGCAGAGGCTGGCGCAGCGCCCCATGCCCTCACCCGCATCGGCGTCGGCGCACATCACGCACGCCTGCATGCAGGCGGACAGGGCCTCCATACACTCCTGCATCATCGCCGGATCCATGCCCTGCATGGGCATCTCCGACGACGACATGGCCCCCTTCATCATGTCCATCGTCATGTTCATCGGCTCGACCCGCCATCCTGGGCGGCCGAGCGTCGACGATGCCGGCGGATGACTCGGCTGCCCTGTTCGCAGCCATGCTACGCCGGCCCATCATGCGCGAGAAGGGGTGCATGTGACGATCGCGTGAATGATCGACGGGGACGACGAAGGGCGGATGCCACGCGGCATCCGCCCTTCGCATCGCAGTGCTCAGGCGTCGATGTCGACGTCCTTCGTCTCCTTCGAGACGAGCAGTGCGATGAAGGTGAGCACGGCCATGGCCGACAGGTAGATGCCGACCCAGAACGGGCTGCCACCGCCGGCCTGCCAGAGCGCCACCGCGATGAACGGGGCGACGGCGGCGCCGAGGATCGACGACACGTTGTACGAGATGCCGGAGCCCGTGTACCGCACGTTCGTCGGGAAGAGCTCGGGCAGCAGTGCGCCCATCGGGCCGAACGTCATGCCCATGAGCGAGAAGCCCACGACGAGCCAGAGCATCACGCCCCAGAACCCGGCATCGAGCAGGGGCACCCAGAGGAGCCCGAACACGATGATGCCGAGCGTCACCCAGAGGAGCGTCTTGCGGCGACCCCAGCGGTCGGCCCACGGACCCGACAGCAGGGTGAAGACGCCGAAGAACACGACGCCGCCGATGAGCATCAGCACGAAGGTGTTGTACGAGTACCCGAGGCCGGGCAGTGCGCCGTCGACGGCTTCGACCGGAGCGCGGCCGTAGCTCAGCGAGAACGTCGTCATCAGGTAGAAGAGCACGTACGTGGCCAGCATGAAGAACGTGCCGAGGATGAGCTGCTTCCAGTGGTGCTTGAAGACCTCGCCGAGCGGGAGCTTCTTCAGCTTGCCCTCCTTCGACGCCTTCGAGAACGCGGTGGACTCGACGAGGCGCAGGCGTACCCACAGGCCGACGATCACCATGACGACCGAGAACAGGAACGGGATGCGCCAGCCCCAGTCGAGGAACGCCTGCGACGGCATCGTCGGGTCGTCCGACGGCAGCGCCGCCGCGATGATGAGGAAGAGGCCGTTCGCGATGATGAAGCCGATGGGCGCACCGAGCTGCGGGAACGTGCCGTACCAGGCGCGCTTGCCCTTCGGCGCGTTCTCGGTCGCCACGAGCGCGGCGCCCGACCACTCGCCGCCGAGGGCGAAGCCCTGCGCGATGCGGAGGATCACGAGGAGCAGCGGCGCCAGCCAGCCGACCATCGCGTAGGTCGGCAGGAGGCCGATGAGGAACGTCGCGATGCCCATCGTGAGCAGCGCGCCGACGAGGGTGGCCTTGCGGCCGTGCTTGTCGCCGAGGTGACCGAAGATGACCGCGCCGAGCGGACGAGCCACCATCGCCGCGCCGAAGACGGCGAACGAGGCGAGGAGCGCCGTCGTGGGGTCGCCGGTCGGGAAGAAGAGGTGGGGGAAGACGAGTACCGCTGCGGTCGCGTAGACGTAGAAGTCGTAGAACTCGATCGTCGTGCCGATGAGGCTGGCGAGCACGACGCGGCTGCGGGGATTCGCGGGTGCTGCGGGGGTTGCTGGGGCGGCCGAGGCCGCGGTCGATGTGGACATCGTCGCGAGGACTCCAAGGGGTTTCGATGCGCCCGTCTCCGGGCACGTCGGTCTGGCGTCGAGCGGAGTCGGTGGGGTGGAATCGTCGCTTGTGGCAACCGAACTACCCTACGCCGGGATCGTTGTCGGTCCTCTGAGAAGGCGGGTCACGTGCGACGAACGGTGGCATCGGCGCGGTGAACGGCGCGCCGGACACGTGCGGGATGGATCGAACGACGGATGCTGCGGCATCCGCTCGTCGTTAGGCTGAGCCCCATGGATACCCTGATCAGCATTCTGCACGTCGCCGGCGCCGTCTTCATCGTCGGCCCGATGGCGATCCTCCCGATGACGGCGATGCGGGCGGTGCGCGCCGGAAACGGGGCGCAGGTCGCGGTCCTCGCGAAGTCCACCACGATCTTCGCGTGGCTCTCGCTCCTCGTCTTCGTGTTCGGCTTCGGCGCCATGAGCATGGCGCCCGACGAGTACGAGCTCTCGATCACGACACCGTGGATCCTGTGGTCGATCATCCTCTACGTCATCGCCTTCGCACTGACGCTCTTCGTCGTCGTGCCGTCGATGAAGAAGGCCGCCGAGGCGCTCACTGCCGGCGCAGGCACCGGTGTCGGCGACGGCGGCGACGCGCCCAAGGCGAGCTACCCCGCGATCGCGGCGGGCAGCGGCATCTCCTCGCTGTTGCTTCTCGCCGTCGTCGTGCTGATGGTCTGGAAGCCGTAGCTACGAGAGTTCGCGCAGGGCGCGAACCGTCGCGATGGCGGCCTCGGCCGCCTCGCGTCCCTTGTCCTCCTTCGAGCCGGGCAGGCCCGCGCGGTCGAGCCCCTGCTGCTCGTCGTCGAGGGTGAGCAGGCCGAATCCGACGGGCTTGCCGGTGTCGAGCGCGACCCGGGTGAGGCCGTCGGTCGCGGCCGCCGACACGTACTCGAAGTGCGGCGTGCCGCCGCGGATGATCACGCCGAGCGCGACGACCGCGTCGGCCCCGGCATCGAGCGCCGCCTTCGCGACGACCGGCAGCTCGAAGCTGCCGGGAACGCGAACGAGCGAGAAGTCAGCACCGGATGCCTCGAGCGTGCGCGTCGCTCCGGCGATCAGGCCGTTCGTGATCTCGTCGTGCCAGCTGCCGGCGACGATCGTGACCGTCAGGCCGCGGCCGTCGACGTCGAGTGCGGGGGATCCTGCTCCGCTCATGATGGGTGTCCTTCCAGGAGGGTTTCGGCTGCGCCGTCGGTGAGTTGCCGGTCGTCGATCGCGTGCCCCATGCGGTGCCGCTTGGTGTCGAGGTATCCCGTGTTGCCGGTGCCGACACCCACGACGAGCGGGAGCCGCTCGCTCACCGTGATGCCGTGCGCCTCGAGCTGGCGAACCTTCTCGGGGTTGTTCGTGAGCAGTCGCACCCGGTCGATGCCGAGGTCGGTGAGGATCGCGGTCGCCGCGCTGTAGTCGCGCGCGTCGATCGGCAGCCCGAGCGCGAGGTTCGCGTCGAGGGTGTCGAGTCCGTCCTCCTGCAGGCGGTACGCCCGGAGCTTGTTGATGAGGCCGATGCCGCGCCCCTCGTGGCCGCGCAGGTAGATGACGACGCCGCCGTCCTGCTGGATGGTCTCGAGCGCGGCGTCGAGCTGCGGCCCGCATTCGCACTTGAGCGAGCCGAAGGCCTCACCCGTGAGGCACTCGGAGTGCACGCGGACGATCGCGCCGCCGGCCGCGGCGGCCGGGTCGCCGGCGATGATCGCGACGTGGTCGGCGCCGGTCGCGCGGTCGCGGTAGGCGCGCACGCGGAACTCGCCGTGCTCGGTCGGCAGGGCCGTCTCGACCTCGAAGTCGACGGAGGACGTCTCGGGCACTGCTGCGGCTGGCGACGTCGCCGCGAGGTCGTGGCCCGAGTGGTGCTGCTCGAGCCAGTCGATGAGCGCCGCGACGGTCGTGACCGGCAGGCCCTCGCGCTCGCCGAGTTCGATGAGCCCGGGCAGGCGCATCATCTCGCCGTCATCGGCGACGATCTCGCCGATGACGCCGACGGGCGAGAGGCCCGCGAGCCGCATGAGGTCGACTGCGGCCTCGGTGTGCCCGGCGCGCTCCCGCACGCCGCCGTCGACCGCGCGCAGCGGGATGACGTGGCCCGGGCGGATGAGCCGGTCGGGGGTCGACGTGCGATCGGCGAGCACGCGGAGGGTGTGGGCGCGGTCGGAGGCCGAGATGCCGGTCGACGTGCGGTCAGCGGCGTCGACCGAGATCGTGTACGCCGTGCCGCGCACGTCTTCGCTGCGCTCGGTCATGAGCGGCAGCGCGAGACGGTCGGCGAGCTCGTTGGGCATGGGCGCGCAGAGGTAGCCGCTCGTGTGGCGCACCATCCAGGCGATCCACTCCTGCGTCGCGAACTCGGCGGCCATGATGGCGTCGCCCTCGTTCTCGCGGGCCTCGTCGTCGGCGACGATGACGGGCTTGCCGGCACGGAGCGCCTCGAGCACCTCGGGCATTGTCGCGAGACTCATGCGGCACCTCCGGCCGTCGACCGCGGTTCGCCGAATTGGGGCGCCGACGGCTGCGGCGCGGTCGGCTGCTGCGAGGGCGGCGCCGCCTGGAATCCGATGACCGAGTTCGGGCGCGCTTCGGGCGTGGCTTCCCAGCCCGGGGCGAAGCGGAGCATCCGTGCGACCTGGCGCGCGACGATGTCGGTCTCGATGTTCACCCGGTCGCCGACGGTGCGCTCGCCGAGCGTCGTCGCGGTGAGCGTCTCGGGGATGAGGGAGACCTCGAACCACGAGCCGCCGGGCTCGTCGCCCACGGCGCTGACCGTGAGGGAGACGCCGTCGACGGCGATCGAGCCCTTATCGACGACGAGCGGTGCGTGCGCGGGGTCGAGCGAGAACCGCACGACCCGCCATGCCTCGCCCGGGCGGATCTCGAGCACCTCGGCGGTGCCGTCGATGTGTCCCTGCACGATGTGCCCGCCGAGGCGGTCGCCCACCCGTGCCGCGCGTTCGAGGTTCACGGCGAGCCCTTCGCGCACGGTGTCGAGCGTCGACATCGCGAGGGTCTGGGCCATGACGTCGGCCGTGAAGCGCTCGGCGTCGAACTCGACGACGGTCAGGCACACGCCCGACACGGCGATCGAGTCGCCGTGCGCGACGCCCTCCACGGCGAGCGGGCCGCGCACCGTGAGTCGTGCGGCGTCGGCGGTGCGCTCGACGCGCTCGACCGTGCCGAGTTCCTCGATGATTCCGGTGAACACTGTCAGTTCCCTTCCGTGGGTCTGGCGACGAGCAGCACGTCGTCGCCGAGCCGTTCGATGACGGCGAAGTCGAGGCGGATCGCCGCGTCGATCGTCGGGACGCCGAGCTCGCCGAGGGCGAGGCGCGGGCCGCCGAGGAGCGCGGGCGCGAGGTAGACGAGCAGTTCGTCGACGAGGCCGTCGGCGATGAAGGCGCTCGCGAGCGTCGGCCCGCCCTCGATGAACAGCGAGCGGATGCCGCGGCGCGCGAGCTCGGCGAGGTCGGCTCGCAGGTCGGCGCCCTCGAAGAACAGCGGCGCGTGCGGGTGCCGGGTGATCGCGGCATCCGACGGCACGGCCCGACGACCGAAGACGACGGGTACGGGCTGGGCGTCGAAGAACTCGCCGCCCGGTGCACGAGCGGTGAGCGACGGGTCGTCGGCGAAGACGGTGCCGGTGCCGACGGCGATCGCGTCGGCGGCCGAGCGGCGGCGGTGCACGTCGGCGCGGGCCTCGGGGCCGGTGATCCACTGGCTCGTGCCGTCAGCTGCCGCAGCACGGCCGTCGAGGCTCGACGCCCACTTCACCGTGACGCGCGGGCGGTGGTTTCGTGCGGCGAAGAGCCAGTCGTCGAGCATCGCCTCGACGTCGTCGCCGAGCACGCCCGCGGTGACCTCGACGCCGGCGGCGCGAAGCCGCTCGGCACCGCCTGAGGAGTGCTCACCGGGGTCGGCGACGGCGTAGACGACGCGTCCGATGCCGGCCTCGATGAGCGCGAGGGCGCACGGTCCGGTGTGCCCGGTGTGGTTGCAGGGTTCGAGGGTCACGACCGCGGTCGCGCCGTGGGCGGCGCCGGGTTCGAGCTTCGCGAGCGCGTCGACCTCGGCGTGCGCGGTGCCGACGCCGCGATGCCAGCCCTCGGCGAGGCGCTCGCCGGCGGGGGAGAGGATCACGCAGCCGACGCGCGGGTTCACGCCTCGCGCGGGGCCGAGAACGGCGAGGTCGAGCGCGCGGCGCATCGCCGCGGCATCCGCTGCCTGCTGTTCGCTCGCACTCATCCGTGATCCTGTCTCAGGGCTCCGGGGTGCTGGGCGGCGCCGACGCTCGTCGACGACCTTCGCCGGCGGCGCCACAGCGCTGCCGACACGTGCCCCTCCCATCCGGACTTTCACCGTCGGTACCGGAGTTCCACCGGTTCGACCACGGGTGCGGGGCCCTTCGACCTCGCGCTCGCAGTTCGCGGACTGTCACCGCCGGTTCGGACTTACACCGACCCCGGAGCACGTTTCTGTGTTCGATTCTAGGTCAACGCCTGCGACGCGCAGCTATTCCCGGTCTCGGGGCGACTCGTGCGGCGACTCGACGAGCGCCCGCGCTGTGCCCTCGTCCACGATGAGGTCGGTGATCAGGCCTGCGGCGAGGGCGCCGCGGAGGCTCGCGAGCTTGGCCCGGCCGGAGACGACGCAGATGCGTCGGGGTGCGCGTCGCAGCACCGAGAAGTCGGGACCGGTGGCGCGCTCGTTCAGCGTGATGCCGTCGGTCGAGCCGTCGGCACGATAGAAGACGGTCGCGACGTCGCCGACGGCACCCTCGCGGGAGAGGCCCTCGTAGTCGGCCCGCTCGAGGTAGCCGCCCTGGTAGACGTGGCTCGGCACCTCGGCGAACGGGGAGCCGACGCCGAAGAGTGCGACGTCCATGCGCTCCTGCAGGTCGAGGAGACGCCGGGTGCTTCGCTCCCGCCAGAAGGCGCGGCGCGTCTCGGGGTCGTCGAAGAAGGCGGGCACCGGGAACTGCTGCACGCGGGCGCCGAACGCGTCGCCGAAGCGGCGCAGCAGCTCGCTCGCGTAGACGATGCCGGTGGTGCGGCCGTTGCCGGCGCCGTTCAACTGCACGATCTCGGAGTTGTGCGTGGCCTTCGGTACGAGGTGCCGGCTCATCGCGCTCATCGTCGAACCCCACGCGATGCCGATCGTCTGGTTCGAGTCGACGAAGCGCCCGAGAATTCGTGCAGCCGAGAGCGCCACGCGGTCGAGTCGGTCGACGTCGCTCGCGTGATCGGGCACCGGGATCACGTGCGCGCCGACCGCGAATCGCTCGAGGATCTCCTGCTCGATCCGGCTCGGCAGGTCGAGCGGCGAGTGCAGGGAGATCTCGACGAGTCCGCTGGCCCTGGCGTGGCTCAGCAGCCGCGAGACCGAGGATCGCGAGGTGTGCAGCTCGTGCGCGATGGCATCCATCGTGAGGTCCTGCATGTAGTAGAGGTGGGCGGCGCGGAGCGCGTCACGCGTCTTCCCGGGCACCGACTCGGTGCCGTCCTCGATGGGAATCGCTGCCTGTTCGTTCATCCTGGCCATCCTTGCACGTTTGTTCACTCGGCTTGCAAGTTCGTTCCGCCGTGTTCACGATGTATTCATCCACATCAGGCATGCTCATGCAAGCCGCCGTTCCACACCCGAGAGGACAGCGATGTCTCCGCAGCAGACGATCCCCACCACGCCCCGCCCCGGTTCCGGCGGCGAGCGAGCGGATGTCGCGGCCATCCGAACCCGGCCGCAGGCCTCCGTGCTCGTCATCGGCGCCGGCATCAATGGCATCGCGACGTTCCGCGACCTCGCCCTGCAGGGCGTCGACGTCGTGCTCGTCGAGCGCGGCGACTTCGTCTCCGGGGCATCCGCCGCCTCGTCGCACATGATCCACGGCGGCATCCGCTACCTCGAGAACGGCGAGTTCCGGCTCGTCAAGGAGTCGGTCACCGAGCGCAACGCGCTCATCCGCATCGCGCCCCACTACGTGAAGCCGCTCGAGACGACCGTGCCGATCTTCTCGACCTTCTCCGGCATCCTGTCGGCGCCGATGCGCTTCCTCACCCACAAGTCGGGCAAGCCCACCGAACGCGGCGCCGCCCTCATCAAGGCCGGGCTCGTGCTCTACGACTCCTTCTCGCGCGACGGCGGTTCGGTGCCGCGGCACCGCTTCCACGGCCGCAAGCGCTCGCTCGCCGAGCTGCCCGCCCTGAACGACGGCATCAAGTACACCGCGACGTACTACGACGCGAGCATGCACGACCCCGAGCGGCTCGCGCTCGACGTGCTCTTCGACGGCCTCGCAGCAGGTGACCACGCCCGCGCCGCGAACTACCTCGAGGCGGTCGGCATGGGTGCCGAAGGAGTGCGCCTGCGCGACACCGTCACCGGCGCGGAGTTCGACGTCGCCGCCGACGTCGTCGTGAACACCTCGGGGCCGTGGACCGACCTCACGAACGAGGGGCTCGGCCGGCCGACCGCCTTCATGGGCGGCACCAAGGGCTCGCACATCGTGCTCGACAACGACGAGCTCCTCGCCGCCACCGGCGGCCGCGAGATCTTCTTCGAGCACGAAGACGGTCGCATCGTGCTGATCTACCCGCTGAAGGGCAAGGTCATGGTCGGCACGACCGACCTCGAGCACGACATGCGCGAGCCCGCCGTGTGCACCGAGGCCGAGGTCGACTACTTCTTCGAACTCATCGCGCACGTTTTCCCAGCGGTGCCCGTCGACCGCTCGCAGATCGTCTACCGCTTCTCGGGCGTGCGCCCGCTGCCCCGGCACGACGACGAGGCGCCGGGCTTCGTCTCCCGCGACTACCGCATCGAACGAGCGGATGTCCCTGAGCGCCCTGGCACCACGCTCCTGAGTCTCGTCGGCGGCAAGTGGACCACGTTCCGCGCCCTCGCCGAGCACCTCTCCGACGAGGTGGTGGCGCTGCTCGGCCGCGACCGCACCCACTCCACGGCGGGCCTCGCGATCGGCGGCGGCGCCGGCTACCCGACCACCGAGGACGCGCGACGCGTCTGGACGGTCGCGCACGGCGACGAGGTCGGCCGTCTCCGCGCCGAGGAACTGCTCGAGCGCTACGGCACCCGCGCCGAGGCGTTCATCGCCTCGACCGAGGGCGAACGCGACGAGCCGCTCGCCCACCACACGGGCTACAGCCGGCGCGAGATCGCGTGGCTCGCCCGCAACGAACGGGTCGTGCACCTCTCCGACATCGTGCTGCGTCGCACCAGCATCGCCTTCACCGGTGCCCTCACCGCGCCGCTCCTCGACGAGCTCGCCGAGGTCGTCGGCGCGGAGCTCGGATGGGACTTCGAACGCCGCGCCGTCGAGATGGCCACCACGAGGGAACTGCTGGCCGAGCGCCACGGCGTCGAGCTCGAGGCATCCGCCACCCTCGTCTGACGATCTGCAGGTCGAGCCGGTCGGGACACGGTTCGTCGCGGTCTGCGCGGAGGTCTCGACCGGCTCGACCAGCAGGGCGCAATCTGCACGGATGTGCACCGGAATCCGTGTCGTCCGGGCCGCAACGCCCGGTAGCTTCGACGGAGCCTCCCGGTCGACGGTCGTCCAGGCGGCCGGCACCACACCTCAAGAAAGAAGGTCAACGTGGACAATCTCGGAACCGTGTTCCTGTCCGAACTCGTCGGCACGGCGATGCTCGTGCTCCTCGGCTGCGGCGTCGTCGCGAACGTCATCCTCGCCAAGACGAAGGGCTTCGGCGGCGGCACGCTCATGATCAACTTCGGCTGGGGCCTCGCGGTCTTCGCCGGCGTCATCGTCTCCTACGCCTCGGGCGCGCACCTGAACCCCGCGGTCACCGTGGGCCTCGTGGCCAACGGCGCGACCGAGTTCGGCAACGCCGCAGCGGGCATCGAAGTGCCCGTCGACGTCGTGTCGGTGCTCACCTACATCGGTGCCCAGATGATCGGCGCCTTCCTCGGCGCGGTCGCGTGCTGGCTCGCCTACAAGCAGCACTTCGACGCCGAGCCCGACGCCGGCGCCAAGCTCGGCGTCTTCTCGACGGGCCCCGCGATCCGCTCCTACGGCTGGAACCTCGTGACCGAGTTCATCGCCACGTTCGTGCTCGTCTTCGTCGTGATCGGCTTCGGCGGCGGACGCCAGGGCGACGGCGGCCTCGCAGCCCTCGGCGCACTGCCCGTGGCGCTGCTCGTGATCGGCATCGGCGCTTCGCTCGGTGGCCCGACGGGCTACGCGATCAACCCGGCACGTGACCTCGGTCCGCGCATCGCGCACGCCATCCTGCCCATCGCGGGCAAGGGCGGCAGCGACTGGGCGTACTCGTGGGTGCCCGTCGTCGGCCCGCTCGTCGGCGGTCTCGCGGCAGGCTGGGCGGCGATCCCGCTGCTGCCGCTGCTCACCTGATCTTCCCCTTCCGATTCATCCATTCGTTTCACTGACAGCAACGGAGTTCTCAGATGGCCGACTACATCCTCGCGATCGACCAGGGCACGACCTCGTCGCGCGCGATCATCTTCGACAAGGCCGGATCGATCGTCTCGACCGGACAGCTCGAGCACGAGCAGATCTTCCCCAAGGCGGGCTGGGTCGAGCACGACCCGGCCGAGATCTGGCGCAACACGGGCGAGGTGATCGGCCAGGCCCTCGGCAAGGTCAACCTGACCCGGCACGACATCGCCGCGGTGGGCATCACGAACCAGCGCGAGACCGCGGTCGTCTGGGACAAGAACACCGGCGAGCCGGTGTACAACGCGATCGTGTGGCAGGACACCCGCACGCAGTCGATCGTCGACCGGCTCGCGGCCGACGGCGGCGTCGAGCGGTTCAAGCAGCAGGTCGGCCTGCCGCTCGCGACCTACTTCTCGGGCACCAAGATCGTCTGGATCCTCGAGAACGTACCCGGTGCGCGTGAGAAGGCCGAGGCCGGCGACCTGCTCTTCGGCACGACCGACACCTGGGTGCTGTGGAACCTCACGGGCGGCGTGGACGGCGGCGTGCACGCGACGGATGTCACGAACGCCTCGCGCACCATGTTCATGGACCTCGAGACCCTCGCCTGGGACGACGACATCCTGGCCGCCTTCGGCGTGCCGAAGTCGATGCTTCCCGAGATCAAGAGCTCGTCCGAGGTCTACGGGATGGCGAACGAGCACTCGCTGCTCCGCGAGACGCCCATCTCGGGCATCCTCGGCGACCAGCAGGCCGCGACGTTCGGCCAGGCAGCCTTCGAGACCGGCGAGGCGAAGAACACCTACGGCACGGGCAACTTCCTGATCTTCAACACGGGCGAGGAGATCGTCCACTCGAAGAACGGGCTGCTCACGACCGTCGGCTTCAAGCTCGGCGACCAGCCGGTGCACTACGCGCTCGAGGGCTCGATCGCCGTCACCGGGTCGCTCATCCAGTGGCTCCGCGACAACCTCGGCCTCATCTCCTCGGCCGCCGAGGTCGAAGAGCTCGCGAAGTCGGTCGAGGACAACGGCGGCGCGTACTTCGTGCCCGCGTTCTCTGGCCTGTTCGCGCCGTACTGGCGCCCTGACGCCCGCGGCGCGCTCGTCGGCCTCACCCGGTACGTCAACAAGGGCCACATCGCCCGCGCAGCCCTCGAAGCCATCGCGTTCCAGACTCGCGACGTCATCGAGGCCGTGAACGCCGACGCCGGAGTGGACCTCACGGAGCTCCGCGTCGACGGCGGAGCCACCGCGAACGACACGCTGCTGCAGTTCCAGGCCGACATCCTCGGCGTGCCGGTCGTGCGACCGGTCGTCGCCGAGACCACGGCACTCGGTGCCGCGTATGCGGCGGGACTCGCGGTCGGCTTCTGGTCGAGCCTCGACGAGCTGCGGGCCAACTGGCAGGAGGACAAGCGCTGGACCTCGTCGATGGACGAGGCGGAGCGTGGGCGCCTCGACCGCAACTGGAAGAAGGCCGTCTCGAAGACCCTCGACTGGGTCGACGACGACGTCGTCTGACGGTCGGCCGGTCGGCTGCGAGCTGGGGAGCGCGCAGACACACGGCGACCTGATGACGGCTCGATCGACCGTGCCGAAGTACGGTTGAAGAGCGGGGCCGGTCGCATGGGGGTGCGCCCGGCCCTTTCACGTCTCGGAGGCCGCGGGCAGCCCGTGAATCGGTCAGCCGGCGAGGAGCGGTGCCAGCAGGCCCGGCAGTTCGGCCAGCGAGCTGATCTCGAGCACCGTGGTCGCCGCCGGAACGGGCGCCGAGTCGTCGCCGGTGCGATTCAGCCACACGCCGATGAGGCCGGCCTCCGCAGCGCCGACCGCGTCGGTCGCGAATCGGTCGCCGATGTACGCCGCTCGCCCGATCGCTGTGCCGAGGCCGAAGCGCTCGAGCGCGATGCGGAAGATCTCGGGATCGGGCTTCGCCACCCCGACGTCGCCCGAGGCGATGACGTGCTCGAAGCGATCGCGGATGTCGAGCCGCTCGAGCTTGGCGAGCTGGAAGTCGAGCTCGCCGTTCGTGATGATGCCGAAGCGCGCATCGGGCAGCGACCGGACGAGTGCGTCGAGCGCGGGCACTGCATCGTCATGCAGCGACCACGATGCGCGGTACCGCTCGAAATACCGGTCGAACCAGGCGCCGGCCGCAAGATCGTCGAGCTCTTCGCCATGCGCGATGGCGAAGTCGCGCGCGCGAGCCCTGCGTTGGCCCTCGAAGGTCAGCCGACCCGCGAGGTAGGAGTGGTAGTGCTCCTCTTCGAGATCGTGCCAGTGATCAGATGCCGCCGCCGAGTCGCCCTCGTATGCCAGATCTCGCATGTGCAGGGCGAGGCCGGCGGTCACCGCCGCGCGATGCGCCATGAGGGTGTCGTCGAGGTCGAACAGGATGACCGGAGCGGCCGGGCCCGGGGGAGCGGTCGCGCTCATGCCACGATCTCGAGGATCGGCTCCCAGCTCGCGTACGCGTCGGGTTCGACCTCGGCTCGGCGCTCGGCGTGCCACGCCGCCAGGGTGCGCCCGTCGCGACCGGGCACCGTGGCGATCCGCGGCGTGATGCGCCGGAATCCCGCGGCGCGGGCGACATGCGCCGACGCGAGGTTGCCCTCGTTCGCACGCCAGAGCAGCGTCTCGGCACCGGCACCGGCACCGGCGACGGCACCGCCGAGCGCCCATTCGCTCACCGCCGTCGCCGCCTCGGCCATCAGCGCCTCACCGCGGTGCTCGGCGCCGAGCCAGAACCCGATCTCGTGGTCGCGACGGAGGCCGATGACGCCGAGCAGCGGAGCGCCGTCGGCACGGCGGATCGCCCACGTCAGCTCGTCGCCGGAGTCCCACGCAACGGGAATATACTCCGTGAGGAATGCTCGCGCATGCTCGGTGGTGTACGGCCACGGGGTCGTGAGGTACTTGAGGAAGAGCGGGTCGGCGCAGTAGTGCGCCACGAGCTCGGTGTCGGCCTCGACGGGAAGGTCGAGCACGAGCCGTTCGGTGCGGAGCACGACGGGCAGCATGGTCAGCGCGCGCGCCGGAGGAAGCCGATGCGGTCGTAGACCGTCCCGAGGGTGGCCTCGGCGACCTCGCTCGCCCGATCGGCATTGACGGCCAGCAGGCGGTCGAGTTCGGCCGTGTCGTCGAGCAGCTCCAGCACCCGCGCGCGGATCGGCTCGAACTCGCTCACGACAACTTCGGCGAGCGCCTTCTTGAAGTCGCCGTACCCGCGCCCGGCGAACTCCTGCTCGATGTCGGTGATGGTGCGGCCCGAGAGCACGGAGAAGATCGTCAGCAGGTTCGACACCCCGGGCTTGTGCTCGCGGTCGAAGCGCACCTCGCCGTCGGTGTCGGTCACGGCGCGCATGATCTTCTTCGCGGTGACCGAGGGCTCGTCGAGCAGCCACAGGATGCCGGCGGGCGTCTCGCCCGACTTCGACATCTTCGACGTCGGGTTCTGGAGGTCGTAGATGCGGGCGGTCTCGCGCTGGATGGCGGGTTCGGGCAGCACGAAGGTGTCGGCGCCGAACCGGGCGTTGAACCGGGTCGCGAGATCGCGCGTGAGCTCCACGTGCTGCTTCTGGTCGTCGCCGACGGGCACGATCTCGGTCTGGTAGAGCAGGATGTCGGCGGCCATCAGCACGGGATACGCGAAGAGGCCGACGCTCGTGGCATCGGCGCCCTGCTTCTGCGACTTGTCCTTGAACTGCGTCATGCGGCCGGCCTCGCCGAAGCCGGTGATGGTGTTGAGCACCCACGCGAGCTCGGCGTGGGCGGGCACGTGCGACTGCACGTAGAGCGTCGAACTCGAAGGGTCGATGCCGGCGGCGATGTACTGCGCTGCCGTGCGGCGGGTCTTCTCGCGGAGCTCGGCTGGGTCCTGCGCCACGGTGATGGCGTGCATGTCGACGACTGAGAAGAAGGCGTCGTGCGTCGACTGCAGCTCCTTCCACTGCAGGAGGGCGCCGATGTAGTTGCCGGCGTGGAGCGAATCGGCGGAGGGCTGCATGCCCGAATAGAGGCGGGGCTTCTGCGTCATGGGAGTTCCTTCGGTGGGTGCGGCCGTTTGCCCGCAGGTCAGATGGCGTAGTCGACGACCACGGGAGCGTGGTCGGACCATCGCGTGTCCCACGAGTCGGCGCGATCGATCACGTAGGCGACTGCGGCGTCGGCCAGGGCGGGCGTCGCCAGCTGGTAGTCGATGCGCCAGCCTGTGTCGGTGTCGAACGCCTTGCCGCGCTGCGACCACCACGTGTAGGGGCCCTCGACCTCGCCGGAGAAGCGGCGGCCGACGTCGATCCAGCCGAGCCCGCCGCCAGCGTTGTAGTCGTCGTCGCCCTCTGCGCCGACGAAGCGATCGAAGTACGCGCGCTCCTCGGGCAGGAAGCCGGCGCGCTTCACGTTGCCCTTCCAGTTCTTGATGTCGAGGGTGCGGTGGCCGACGTTCAGGTCGCCCACGATCACGGCGAGCTCGGAATGCTCCGCGAGCCGCGGCATCCGCTCGACCATCGCGTCGAGGAACTTGTACTTCTCGACCTGCTTCGGAGTGTCGACCACGCCGGAGTGCACGTACGCCGAGACGACCGTGACGATGCGATCGCCGACCTCGTAGTCGGCCTCGAGCCAGCGCCCCGCGCTGTCGAAGTCGGCGGCGCCGAGCTCGACGCGGTGGATGCTCGCGCGATTGCGGCTCGCGATCGCGACGCCCGCGCGACCCTTCGCGGTGGCGGGGTCGTGCAGGATGTCCCATTCGTCGCCGAGGAGGCCCTGCAGGTCTTCGGTGGAGGCGCGAACCTCCTGCATGGCGAGGATGTCGACGTCACGCGCCGCGAGCCACTCGCCCATGCCCTTGCGGAATGCGGCACGCACTCCGTTGACGTTGACGCTGGCCAGACGGAGGGGCTTCGCTGAGGGCATGGATCGATCCTACGGGAGGCCTCGGACGTCGCTTGGCCGTCGGGATCGATCGGTGACATCGAGCCCCCGACGTCGCTTGGCCGTCAGTCGGAGCCCGTGGTCGCCTCGAGATCGGCGAGCTGCAGCTCCGCCTTCGCGAGTCGGCGCCGGGCGGGGATCCGCTCGAACCAGTTGGCCGCCTCGAGCTCCTTGCGCGCCTCGCGCACCCGCACCTGCGCCGCCGTCACGAGCGCCCGCCGCTCCCGGTCGCGCTCTTCGGCTGCGAGCTGCTCGGGCGTCACCATGCGCAGCGATTCATGGGCGTCGGATGCCTCGACGGCGATCCAGCTCGCCGCGACGAGGATCACGATGCTCGTGAGCCGGAACCACAGCAACAGGCCGATGAACACCGTGAAGGTCGCGAGGAGCGGGTTCGTGCTCGATCGCGAGAGCAGGGCGCCGCCGATCACCTGCAGCACCGAGATCGCGGCGGATCCGAGCAGGGAGCCGACCCACATGCGGTGCCAGGGCATCGCGGCCCCCGACAGGAATCGGAACATCACGGCGAGGGCGAGGGTGTCGATCACGAAGACGACGAGGAGCGAGCCGCCCTGCACGAGGAAGCCGTACCAGCCGGATTCGTTCGAGAGTCCCAGCAGCTGCACCAGCCAGCCGAGGAAGGAGGTCGTCGCGACCGAGAGCACGGTGGCGAGGAGCAGGATCGCACCGAAGCCGAACCCGGCGAGGAAGTCGCGCGCTTTGAGGATGACGTAGGCGCGACGGTCCTTGGGGAGGCCGAAGATGCTGCGCACCGCCATGCGGGAGTACGTGATCCACCCGATCGCCGTCCAGATGAAGCCCGCGAGGGCCACGGCGCCGGTCCAGCCGAAGAGGCTCGTGCTGGAGGCGGCGATCTGCTCGAGCTCGTCGGTGGGGATGACGCCCTCGTCGCCGATCAGGCCGGGGGCGTAGGTGTTGAGCAGGGCGACGAAGGCGTTCAGGGTCTGGTCGTTGCTCGTGAGCCAGATGCCGAAGACGGCGAAGGCGACGTAGACCGCCGCGAAGATCGCGAAGAGCGCCTGGTAGCTCATGCCCGACGAGAGGATGAAACCGTTGCGGTCGAGGAAGTGCCGCCAGACGCGCACCGGGAAGAGGGCGAGGGTCTTCTGGGTGAGCGTGCTGACGGTGCTGATCGGCTGCTCGAACCGATCGCGGATGGGCTGGCTCACCGCGTCGAAGCGCTCCCTCGCAGTGGGGGAGTGCTCGTCGAGCCCCAGTGGGTCGCGGCCGGCGCGTTCGTCGAACGTCTCCCCATGATGTGGGGCTCCCGACCCGCGCTCGCTCACGCTCCAACCCTAGCGACGGCGGGCGATCCTGGACGTCGCTTCCGCCTGCGATCGCCGTCGGAGCGCGGGTTCGCCCGTCCCCCGCGTTCGGGGGACATTTCATGAGGAATCCTTGAATTGATGGGGTGGTGCGCGGAAACTGGAGCCGCTGACCCATACCCGAGACAGCGCTTCATCAGTGAAGTCTGGAGTCCGCCATGTACCCGACACGAGCCCGCGCGCGCGAGGATTCTCGCGCCACCCGTCGATCGATGCGTGCCACCGAGCCGCCGCCAGGATGGACGGGGGGTGCGCGGCTCATCCTCTCGTCGATCGTCGTCGGCGGACTGGTGCTGCTCGGCGTCCCCTCGATGGCGGTGGCCGACGACGCGGTCCCGCCCGCGGATGCGGTCGTCGCCGAGGCATCCGCCCCCGCAGCCGAGCCGGCCCCTGCGGCCGAGCCGGTCGAGGTTCCCGTCGTCGAACCCGAACCGGTGGCGGAGCCCGCGCCGGAGCCGGTCGCCGAGCCCGCACCCGAGCCGGCCGCCGAACCCCCGGTGCCCGAGAGTGCAGCCGTGCCGGAGGCGTCGAGCGAGACCGTGGTCGAGGTTGCGGTCGAGGCGCCGGCGCAGGCCCGCGTCATGGCGGCCGGTGAGGGCGGTCCTCCCGTGACGATCCCCGAGTGGAAGGATCACGTCGACATCTGTCACGCGACCTCCAGCGCAACGAACCCGTACGTGGCGATCAGTCCGAGCGTCCGCTCGATCATCGACCCGAACGGCGACCCCGACGACCCGACGGATCCGACGCACGCGCACTCCGTTCACCAGGACTACGGGGACATCATCCCCGCGTTCTACTACTTCGATGCGGAAGACGTGCAGCAGTACTTCCCGGGGCTGAACCTCGACCTGCTGCCGATCTTCGAGAACGACTGCAACATCCCGGAGCCAGCGCTGCTGCTCTCGGTGGTGCCGTGCCCGCCCGATGGTGCTGCGGCACGCGTGCTCCACTTCCTGGCCTCCGACATCGTGATCAGCTTCGACTACGAGCTGACGGTCTACGTGGCCGGCACCGATGAGCTCGTTGCCGAACTGAGCTTCGAAGCCGCGACCGGCACCTTCGAGGGCGACTTCGAGCCGCTCCCGCCGGGCAGCTATGACGTGGTGCTGCACCGCGTCGGGGCCGACCCGTCGACGGATCGCACCGCCACCGTCGAGCTCGGCACCTGCCCGCCTCCGCCCGAGCCCGGATGGGAACTCATGAAGAGCTCCGACCCGGCTGACGGCGAGACCGTCGAGGCCGGCGACATGATCACGTACTACCTCCACGCGGAGAACACCTCGGAGGCGACGGTCGAGGGCGCGCAGGCGTTCGACGACATCACCGACGTGCTCGACAACGCCACCCTGGTGCCCCCGCTCGATCCGACCCTCGAGCTGAATGGGAACGTCCTGACCTGGACAATTCCGACACTGGCGGTTGACGGCTCCGCCCAGGTCTCCTACACGGTGCAGGTCGGCGAGGACGTCGTGGGCGAGTTGCTCCACAACGTGGTCGAGCCGTCCGAGGGCGGTGAATGCCCCACGACCGAGGACGGCAACGGCTCGTGCGTGGTCGACCACCCCGTGAAGTCGATCGGCCTGGACGGCATGGCGCAGTGCGTGAACGACACCCCGTGGTTCATGTACGCGATCACGCCGTACGGCATCGAGGACACCGCGGCCAACCCGATCTCGCTGATCTGGTGGACCCCGGCGGCATTCGCCGGTCGTGACCCGTCGATCCCGGCTGACGACGTCGCCGCCCTCCTGGCCGACGGCGCCTCCCAGGTCGACGCGATCCCGTACCCGTCAGGGTGGATGAGCGGTGACACGATCTCCGGTCAGCAGCTCTGGCCCGGCGCCGAGGTCGACGCCGAGGGAAACCCGACCGACTGGCCCGGGTGGACGCTGCAGGCGGACGGCACGTGGGTGCTCGACCCGAGTGCGCCGTTCTACGACCTCCGCAGCGAGGCCGTGGTCGAGATCCGCATCAACCCGTCGAACGACGCGATCGCGGTCTACCCGCCGCCGACGCCGAACTGCAACGCGGCGCCGCCGCAGAACCCGCCGGGCAGCACGCCGGCAGGTGGCTCGCCGACCGCGCTCGCCGAGTCGGGCAGTGAAGCGCTCGCCATGTTGCCCGCGGGTGCGCTGCTCCTGCTGGCCGGCAGCGCAGCACTCGGATTCGGCGCCCGGCGTCGCGTCCGGGCCTGAGGTGGCCCCCGACCTCGGCTGAGGTCGAACAGACGGATGCCGCGACTCGCGAGAGTCGCGGCATCCGTCAGTTCGGGGTACAGGGGCGCCTCGACGCCGAGCGGCGGGGCGAGCGCTCAGATGCCGTCGGGAAGGGCCGCTCGGCCAGTGATCATGCGGGATCGACGGTGCAATCGGAGCCTGAGGGATCCATCTTCGTACCCCACGAATTGGGGGACACCAAGAGGTGAGAATTCCTTGAGTTCTGCGGAAACGTGCGAGCAGACTGGTGCCGCTGACCCGAGAAACGCCCGAGCCGGCCTACCAGCACCCGAACGTGGAGTTCGAACATGCATCGCAAACTGCGCACCCGATCCGCCATCCGCCCCGACGACTCGGCGTCGCCTCCGACCTCGCCGATCCGAGCACTGCTCGCCGCGATCACGGTCGGCGCGCTGATCCTGTTCGGCGGCCCGACACTCGCGGCCGCCGATGAGCTGGCGACGCCGCCTGCGGCCGCCGACGAGGCCGCCACGACGGCGGAAGATGAGCCCGCCGCGACGGAGGCGGACGACCCGCCTGTCGACGAGACACCAGCGGCGCAAACGGTCGAGCCGCCTGCCGAGGAGGCGCCGCCTGCCGAGGAGGCACCGTCGGCTGAGGAGGCGCCGCCCGCCGCGGTCGTGGAACCTCCGGTCGAGGAGGCGGCCGCCCAGCAGCAGGCCGCGGCTCCCGCGCCCGTCGACTGCATGGCGATCCCGATCGGCAACGACGACCGCAGCGCGCGCGACGCGTGCCTCGCGGAGCAGCAGGCCGGTCTTCGCAGCTTCGCTGCTGCCGCCGCCGACCCGGCGCCGGCGCCGAACCCCGACCTCCCGAACAGCTGCGGGCTCGACTTCGCGCTCGTGCTCGACAAGTCGGGATCGATCGGCGACGAGGGCATGGGGGACCTCAAGGCCGCCGCCGACGCGTTCACCGACGCGCTGAAGGACACGGGCTCCGAAGTCTCCGTCACCTCCTTCGACCAGGATGCGGCACTGCTGCAACCGGCGATCGCACTCACGAGCGCGAACCTCGCCGACATCCAGGACTCCTACGGCAGCCTGGTCTCCGACGGATGGACGAACTGGAAGCGCGGACTCGAGGTCGGCGCCGGCTCGTTCGGGGGCTTCAGCGAACAGCCCGTGGAACTCACGATCGTGATCACCGACGGCAACCCGAACACGGTCGACCCCGGCAACGGCGGTGAATTCCCCGACGGCTCGCCCGAAGCGGTGAACCCGGCGATCCTCGAGGCCAACTCGATCAAAGCGGATCCGTCGCACGTCTTCGTGGTGGCGGTCGGTCCGAACGTCTCCCTCGGCCCGATCCAGTCGATCTCCGGCCCTGACGCGTTCAACGGCTCGAACATCTCGACCGCCGACTACATGAACACCGACGACTACGCGAGCCTCGCCGAAGACCTGCAGCTCGTCGCGAAGGCGCTGTGCGCCGGCAACGTCATCGTCCACAAGCAGGTCGGGGTCGCCTTCCCGGGCACGCCCGGCGGCGTGGGCTGGGAGTTCTCGACGGCGACCTCGGACGTCGCCCCGACGAGCGACGTCACCGACGCGTCCAGCCAGACAGACCCGTATGCGGTGACGGGCTTCGCCGTGGTGCCCGACCCGCCCGCCCGCCAGGTCGTCTTCTCGGAGACTCCGAACAACGGCAGCCTCCTGACCGGGGCCAAGTGCGGTACGACCTCCGAGATGGCCGACGCCGTCGCCGTGCCGTTCGACCCGGCCGCTCGGACCTTCACCGCCAGCGTGGCGAAAGAGGTGACGACCCACTGCTGGGTGCTCAACACCTTCGCACCGCGGTGGCTCGGCTGGAAGACGGTCGATCCGACCGACGGCAGCACGGTGCTGCCCGGCCAGGACGTCACCTACACACTGCATGCCGAGAACGACGGATTCGTGCCGGTGACCGGCGCCACGCTCGTCGACGACCTCGGCGACGTGCTCGACGACTCCGAGATGGTCACGCCGATCGCGCCGCCGCTCAGCATCGCCGGCGACCTCCTGACGTGGTCGATCCCGACCCTGGCCCCGGGGGAGGAGGCGAGCATCTCCTTCACCGTGCGCGTCGACGACGATGCGTTCGACCGAGTACTGGCGAACCTCGTCACCCCGAGTGAGAACGGGAGATGCCCCGACACCGTCACTCTCGCCGCCTCGCAGGCGGTGCCCGTCGACGATTGCGTCACCGAGAACCCGACGCCCGACGTGACGATCGACAAGACCGTCGTGCAGACCGACCTCGATGTCGTGAGCGGCGAGTGGACGCTCGGGTACACGCTCGACGTCGAGAACACGGGTGACGTCGACACCGAGTACTCGCTGTCGGACGCCACGGACTTCGGCCCTGGCATGACGATCTCGGCCATCGAGTACTGGGAGCCGGGTGAGGACACCAACGCCCCGGGACATCCGCTGGCAGGGCCGTTCACTCCGAACGGTGAGCACCTCATCGCCACCGACGTTCCGATCGCCGTCGGCGTCACCGACAACTGGTACGTGCGGATCACCGCGACGATCGACGACGAGGGCATGCCCGAGTACGGCTGCGACGGCGAAGAGGGCGGCGGGTTCTCGAACACCGGCATCGTCAGGATCGGCACCGGCGTCCGCGAGGACGAGGACTGCGACGCTCCCGCACGCCTGACGCTGATCAAGGAGGTCGACAACCAGGCGATCGAGGACATCAACGAGGTCATCGATCCCGACGTTCCGCTCGCCGTGCCGAGCGACTGGCTGCTGAAGGCCGAGGGGCCGGTCACGGTCGAGGACCCCGGCATGTCCGACCCGGGCAGGAGCTACCTCGTTCCCGAGGGATGGTACGACCTGAGCGAGCGTCCGAACCCCGACTCCGACAACCCCTATGTCGTCGACGGCACCTACGTGCCCGGCGAGTGGGTGTGCGACGGGGGCCCGGAGCTCGAGAGGCTGCAGCCCGAAGCGGAGGTCTACGTGCCGGCAGGCGGCGATGTCACCTGCAGCATCGAGAACACCGCCGACCCGGCCGACCTCGGCATCGTGAAGGACTACGAGCTGAGCGAGGGCGTCGAGGCCATCGACGACTTCGATCCCGACGGCGACCCGGCGGACTCGGACTTCTGGTTCACCCTCACGGTGACGAACCACGGCCCCGACGTTCCCGGCGCCATGGTGACCGACACGCTGCCGGACACGCTCGAGGTGCTCAGCGCGATCGAGATCACCCCGGCCGATCCCAACTGGGATGCGTCGTTCACGGGCAACGAGTTCACCGCGGTGTACGACGGCACCTACGCCGCCGGGTCCGAGACGGTGTTCCGGTTCCAGGTGCGGTTCCTCGGCGAGCCGGTCGTACCGCTGCCCGAGAACCCCGAGGTGCCGCCCGAGCCGATTCCGGCCGAGCCCGTGATGAACGAGGCGTGCGTCGAGATCGTCGTGCCCGAGCCTCCGATCGACGACGACAGCGCCGCGCTCGCCGCGGTCGAGGTCCCGTCGCTGCCCACCAGCGACCTGAACCCCGACAACGACTGCGACGACACCACGGTGCCGACGAAGGCCATGCAGGCGAACGCCTACGTGCAGTGCATCAACGACGTGCCGTGGCTGTACCACAACGTCATGACCGCCGGACCGGTCACCCCGTCCGACATCACGGTCACGTGGACCCCCGACCCGGTGTTCTACCCCGACGCGGTGCCGGTTGTGACGGTCATCCCCTGGGAGGAGCGCAACGGCCGCGTGCTGTGGCCGTACGGCGAGGTGAACGACGAGGGGATCTCGATCGCCTGGCCCGGATGGCGCCTCGCGGAGCCCGGAGACGTCGTCGGCGAGGGCACGATCGTGGACTCGTGGGAGAACATGGTGAAGGACTCGTCGCTGCCGAGCTACGCGTTCGCCGACCAGCTGCACCCGATGACGATCACGTTCGAGATCAACCCGAGCCAGTCGGTGCTCGCGGTCTACCCGCAGGCGACACCCGCCTGCGCGGTGACCCGTGAGGCCGGGCCGCTGATCGAGAAGACCTCGAGCGTCACCTCGGCGATGCCCGGCGGAACGTTCGACTACACCCTGTCGATCACGAACCCGGGTCTCGGTGCCACCAAGGCGATGGAGCTCTTCGACGAGATCCCGGCCGACCTCAAGGTGAACTCGATCACCACGCCGCCCGCCCCGGCATTCCCGCGCTGGGACGACTGCGAGGTGACGGGCAAGGATTCCGCCGGCTACGGCGGCACCCTGCACTGCATCCTGAACGGCCAGATCGGCGGCACGCGACCGGATGCACCCGACGTGGTGCTCTCGGTCACGCTGAATCCGAAGTCGACGTCGTCGAGCATCGTCAACACTGGTGAGATCTGCTGGAACGACCTCCCCGACGACCAGACCGCGCCATCGGCCGAGGGGGCGATCCCGCTCGATCCCGCCGAGCAGATCCTGTGCGACGACTCATCCGTCACCGTGCACGTTCCGCAGCCCGGCGCCGCCATCGCGAGTACCGGCTTCGCCGGCGCGCCGTTCATCTGGATCGCCGCGGGCATGCTCCTGGTCGGCGGCATCGCGGTCGCCTACGTCGTGATCCGGAGGCGCCGCACCGGGGGAGTGTAGGCGCACGAGATCAGGCGCGCGGATGTCGCGGCTCGCGTGAGCCGCGGCATCCGCGTGCCGTCTCGCCGCA
The DNA here is from genome assembly GCF_001427265.1 of Agromyces sp. Root1464. Classification (NCBI taxonomy): domain Bacteria; kingdom Bacillati; phylum Actinomycetota; class Actinomycetes; order Micrococcales; family Microbacteriaceae; genus Agromyces; species Agromyces sp. Root1464. Next base: position 1,009,576 of record NZ_LMFU01000002.1, on the reverse strand, counting down.
GTGCGAGGCGCGGCGTGTCCCCCGATTTCCTGTTTCACCCCCTGTTTTGGTGTCAGCCCGAGGGTTCCTCGCGAACGCCCCCGGTGCGAGACTGACGAACGAGTCCTCTTACCCGTGGATTCTGGAGTTCGTACCCGCGTTCTCCGTGGCCCGGTCGCCCGGGTCGGAACACAGCCGGATGCGGTGGTGACATCGCGTCCGAAACCCGAAGGCTGATGATGAGCGCCCAGCGACGTCTGCGTACCCGTTCAACGACCCCGGCGACCGAGCCCCTCGGCGCCCGGTCTCTCCGACTGCAGGCGAGTCGGGCCAGGCGGAGGCTCCTGTCCTTCGTGGTGGCCACCGCGCTCGTGGCATCGGGCGGCGCCGTCGTGATGGCGGTCGCGCCGGCCGAGTCGGCGCAGGCCGCGACGCTCGGGCCGATCACGACCTCGTTCGAGATCGACGGGAACACCGCACCGAACGGCGGTCTCGACTGGAACAACGTCGTCGGCAGCACGCCGAAGGCGCCGTACGCGGCCGGCGGCGGGCCGTCCTCGGGCATCCTCGACGCGCAGCGCACTGCCGACAGCGGCGCGACGCTCGGCTCACCGGGCACCTGCGGGGCCAGTGAGACGCTGAGCGTGTTCCCCGGCGGTGCGAAGGTCAACGACGACCCGTGGGCGACGCTCGTCACGAACTCGGCGAACGCCAAGGGCGACGCCTGCACCGGCGGCTCGGCCTACGAGGTCGTCACGGTCGGCGGCGTGCCGCACACCATCTTCTACGCCTACTGGACCCGCCTGTCGGGCAACGGCGACATGACCTCGTACGAGGTGTTCGAAGGGCCCGCGGCCGGTCGTGCCGACGACTACCTCATCGAATTCAACTACGACCCCTCGGGCAACCCGAACACCTCGGTGCGCATCCTGGGCTGGGACGGCAACAGCTGGGAGCCGACCGGTGCGCCGATCGTCTACCAGGCCGCGGTCGGCGGCAACACCGACACCAACACCTCCGGCACCGACGCGACGTTCGGTGAGATGGCCGTCGACCTCACGGCCTCGGGCCTGCTCCCGGCCGACGGCGCCTGCCGCAGCTTCCTCGACTCCGGCTTCATCACACGCACCGGCAACAGCGACACCGCGACGCTGCAGGACCGCCTCGTCTCCTCCGACCCGATCACGCTCTCGAACTGCGGCGGCCTCGTCGTGAAGAAGGTCGGCACGGCCGGCGCGCCGAACGCCTCGTTCAACTACTCCGTGACCCGCGCCGGGGGTGCCGCCGTGCACGACGGCACCCTCACCGGTCCCGGCGTCGGCCAGACGCCGACCGGTGACACGGTCGCCGGCAACGCCGGGCTCGGCGCGCCGATCGGCGTCGGCGACACCCACACCTGGGGCAACGTCTTCGCCGGAACCAACTACTCCCTCACCGAGGCGACGCCGCCGGCGCCCTGGGCGTTCCAGTCGACCGTCTGCACGGTGACGAACCCCGCGACGAACCAGCTCGAGACCTACACGAACCCGGCCGCGTTCGCGATCTACATCGGCGCGACGACCACGTGCACGATCACCAACGTCACGTCGGGTGTCAAGATCACCAAGGTCGCACAGGGGGATGCCGCGACCTTCGACTACACCGTGACCGGCCAGCAGGGCAACGTGCAGGTCGCCGGCAACGCGAGCTCGCAGGTCTTCTACTATGTGCCGGGCACGCCGGTGACGATCACCGAGCTCCCCGAGATCTCGACGCCCGCGTGGAACCTCACGGCACTCGCCTGCGATGGCGGCGCAGCGGTGGTCAACCTGCCCCTCGGCCAGGCGAGCGTCACCACCGTCGCAGGCCAGGTCGTGAACTGCACCTACACGAACGTGCAGGACGGTCAGATCAAGATCATCAAGAACGTCGCGGGCGCGAACGACACGTTCGACTTCTCGACCACCGGCGCCGACCTCTCCGACTTCGAGCTCACGACGGTCGGCGGCACCGCGACGAAGCTCTTCGAGAGCGTGGCACCCGGTGCGTACTCGGTGACCGAGACGTCGCCGGCCCCGAAGTACGACCTCACGAGCCTGTCGTGCGTCGATGACGTCACCGGCGACTCGATCCCGACGCTCGCCACCGGCACCGCGGCCATCAACGTGCAGCCGGGCGAACTCGTGACGTGCACCTACACGAACACGCAGCGCGGCAACATCATCGTCACGAAGCAGACGAACCCCGACAAGTCGAGCGCCGTGTTCGACTTCACGCTGACCGGTCAGGCGGGCTTCACGCTCGTCGACGGCGCCTCGAAGTCGTTCATGAACATCACTCCCGGCTCGTACACGCTGGACGAGCTGGCCGAGGCGGGCTGGGATGTCACGAGCATGACCTGCTCGGGTGAGAACCCGACCACCGACTCGCCCATCGGCATCACGCTCTCGCCGGGTGAGACCGTCGAGTGCACCGTGCTCAACACGGCGACGAAGGGCGACGTGACCGTCGAGAAGAAGGTCACCGGCGTACCCGCCGACTACGCGTGGTCGTTCCCGATCTCGATCAGCCCCGAGGTCCCGGGCCAGCCCGGCACGCGAAACGCCACGAACCTCGTCCCGACGGTCGCATGGACCGACCTCGACGTCGGCGTCCAGTACACGCTGACCGAAGGCGACCTCACGGGCTGGGATGAAGGCGACATCACCTGCACCGGCATCACCGACGAGAAGGCGGATGTCGCCGGCTTCCAGTTCACCGTCACTCCCGGTCTCTCCCTCGACTGCGAGGTGACCAACGACGCCGAACCCGGCGAGGTGACCGTCGAGAAGACCGTCACGGGCGTCGCGGCCGGCCAGGCCTGGTCGTTCGACCTGACCATCTCGCCCGCGGCCGGCGTCCTGCCCGCGGCGAAGCAGGTCGTCAGCGGCTCGGGCGACTCCTCCGACTCGGTGACCTGGACGAACCTCGTGATCGGCACGGAGTACACGATCACCGAGACGCTCCCGGCCGGCTGGACCGGCGGAGTCGTCGAGTGCGGCCCCGACTCGAACCCGGGTCTTCCGGGCGACCAGTTCGTCGCGGCTCCGGGCTCGTCGCTCGAGTGCTCCGTCGAGAACGCGGCGTCACCGGGCTCCGCGAAGGTCACCAAGACCTCGGTGGGCGCCTCGGGCTCCTTCACCTTCGTGCTCACTCCGATCGACCCTGCGGGAGATCCCGTCGAGCAGGTCATCCAGACGCCGGCAGGCGGCGGGGCCGGCGAGACCACCTTCGCGAACCTCGTGCCGGGTACGAAGTACTCGATCGCCGAGCAGGACCCCGGCTCGGGATGGGTCGCGGGCGAACTCGTCTGCACGGTCACGCACGCCGGAGGCGGCGGCGCAGTCGCCGTCACCGAGTCCGGCTTCACCGTGGCGGCGGGTGACGTGTTCGACTGCACGATCACCAACACGGCCAAGGGCACGATCATCATCGTCAAGAACATCGACGGCGCCGACGACACGTTCGACTTCACGGGCACGTGGCCCGGAACCACGAACTTCGGGGTGACGACCGAGAACGGAACCGGCCAGGAGGTGTTCTCGAACATCGTCGCCGGCAGCTACACCGTGACGGAGCTGCTCACGAACACCCATGTCGGTGAACTCCAAGGCTGTGTCGAGAGTCGCTCCGGCGGCGCCGCCGACAACGGATCGAGTGTTCAGGGACTCGTCGGCTCGATCGACCTCGACCCGGGCGAGACGATCACCTGCACCTACTCGAACACGCAGCTCGGCAAGATCATCGTCGACAAGAACGTGACGTTCGACAGCGATCAGTCGTTCGACTTCGAGTACACGGAGAAGGCCGGCACCACGAGCTTCGCGCTCACCAGATCCGCCGACCCGTGGGAATCCGACCTGCTCGAGCCGGGAACGTACACGATCGAAGAACTCGGCGAGACGAACTGGACTCTGCAGAGCCTGCAGTGCGTCGGTTCGAACGGCGTCGTGTACGACGACGGCCTCGCGACGATCACCCTCCTCGCCGGGGAAGTGGTCACCTGCACCTACGTCAACACTCCCGACACCGGTGACGTCACGGTGCGCAAGATCGTCGAGGGTGTCCCGGCAGGGTACGACTTCGACTTCATCATCGCGATCTCACCGCAGGTCGGGGTCCAGGCCGTGCAGCAGCACGTCACCGACGAGGACTCGAGCGTCGAGTGGACCGACCTCGTCGTCGGGGAGACCTACACCCTCACCGAGATCGGCCAGGACGGATGGACCGAGAGCGACTTCACCTGCAACGGCGGCGCCCTCGAGGACGCCGACGGCACGCTCGATGGATTCCAGTTCGTCGTGACGCCGGGGCTCTCGGTGGGCTGCGAGATCACGAACACGGCCGAGCCGGCCGACGTCACCGTGACCAAGCACGTCACCGGGGTTCCCGACGGCTTCCAGTGGTCCTTCCCGCTCACGATCGCCCCGACTGACGGTGTCGTCGGCGCGAACCCGCAGTCGGTGAGCGGCACCGGCAACACGACCGACACGGCGACGTGGACCAACCTCGCGATCGGCACGATCTACACCGTCACCGAGGGCGCGCTGCCGCCCGGTTGGTCGGGTGGCGCCGTCGTCTGCGAGGACGGCGACCCGCAGACCGTCGGGAACACGTTCGTGGCGACGCCGGGAGCATCGCTCACCTGCGAGGTGACGAACGACGTGGTGCCGCCGACCGGCCTCATCACGAAGGACCTCGTCTCGATCGAGCAACTCACCGACGGCACCTGGGATCTCGTGTACGAGGTGAAGGTGACGAACCAGAGCCCCGTGGCGCCGCTCGTCTACGACCTCGACGACCAGCCGTACTTCGGAGTCGGGATCATCATCAACGACGCGTCGGCCGAGGGCCCGAGCGGCGAAGCGGCGAGCTGGGACCCGAAGGCCTCGAACTACGTGCTCGCCGATGACGAGTCGGTGCCGGCCTCGGCGACCGACACCTACACGATCACGATCAATGCGACCGCCGGCGAAGAGGTGTTCAACACCTCGCAGGACCAGTGCCAGGAGGGACGGACCACCGAGGGCGGGTTCCGCAATACCGCGTTCCTCACGGTCGGGGAGGGCGACCCCCAGCCCGCAACCGACTGCGGGGAGCCGGGTCGCACGACCGTCACGAAGGACCTCGTCGGCTCGCCGGTGCGGATCGACGACATCGCCGACCCGAACTTCGGCGACTGGATCGTGAACTACGAGATCGTGGTCACGAGCGAGTCCGACCTGCCGCTCTACTACGATCTCGACGACGACCTCGGGTTCCCCGACGGCGTCGACATCGAATCGGCGACGGCGACGAACGACGCCGGGATCGACACGACCGCCTGGAACGGCGACACCGTGACGGTGCTCGCCGACGACGAGCTGATCACCGCCGGTGACGTGCACACGTTCTCCATCGTGGTGCGCGCCGACGTCGATGCGATCACCGTCATCGACGACGTCACGTGCGTCGCGACGACGAGCGGGCATGGCTTCTTCAACGAGGCGACGATGCTCAACGGCACGATCACCGAGGTGGTCTCCGACTGCGAGACCATCCCGGTCGGGCGCCTCACGTTGCTGAAGACGGTCGACGTCTCGGCCTTCGCGGGCATCGACATCGATGATCTCGGCTTCGGCGACATCACGATGCTGACGCCGAACGACTGGAACCTCAGCGGCATCGGTACGACGCGAACGGTCGGGTCGCTCGGCGGCGCCGGTGTCGTGTTCACGGTGCCCACGGGCGACTACCTCCTCAACGAGGCGGCCACCACCGAGGCATCCACGCACCCCCTGCTCTCGTACTTCTTCGCGCAGGGTTGGCGATGCGGCGATGAGCCGGCCACCTCGGCGACCGTGAACCTGGGCGAGCTCACCTCGTGCTCGCTCGTGAACAAGGCCGAACTGGTCGATGTCGGCATCGAGAAGAACTACGACCTCAGTGGCCTTCCCGACGACGCGATCGAGGGCGGCGACGAGTTCGACTTCGTGCTGACGGTGACGAACCACTCGAGCATCCCCGTGGCGGAACTCGACGTGACCGACCTCGTCGACCCCGAACTCGAGGTCACGGGTCCTGCGGCCTTCGAGGGCGCGGGCACCTGGACCGAGCAGCCGACCGTCGGTGACAACGCGTTCACCGCTCACGGCGTCGGACCCTTCGCGCCGGGCGCCGTGACGACCATCACCATCCCGGTGCGTCTGCCGATGCCCGACCCGGTCGAGGCCGAGATCGTCGACCCCGACGACCCGGTGCCGCCGCTGCCCGAGATCGAGTTGGGAGACGTGCCGAACGAGGCGTGCGTCGCGATCACCTCCGATGAAGGCGTGCTCGGCGACCTGATCGAGGCCAACAACTGCGACGAGGTCGAGGTGCCTCGCAAGGCGATCGACCCGGCCGCCTACGTGCGCTGCATCGCGGATGTCCCGTGGCTGTACTTCAACGTCGCGGCCAGCGAGCACGTGGAGACCGGTGACATCACCGTCACCTGGACCTCGGCGGATCCCGATGGCGACGGCCCGCTCGAGCCGCTCACGAAGGTCGAGACGGTGCCGTGGGAGGACCACGACAGCCGGCTGCTCTGGCCGGGTGCCGCAGTGGACGAGAACGGCGTGCCGTACGAGTTCCCGGGCTGGCGCCCGATCACCGAGGAGGACCTGACGAACCCGCCGGTGCCCGGCACCAGGTTCGGCGACCTCATCCTCGATGAGAACGTGCCCACCTACCCGTGGCGCGACATGGTGAACCCGGCGACGATCACGTTCTCGGTGAACCCCTCGCAGTCGGTGCTCGCGGTGTACCCGCAAGCGCTGCCCGCCTGCGCGATCGAACGTGAACCTGCGGTCGACATCGTGAAGACGGCGAGCGTCCAGGAGGCGAAGCCCGGCACGAACTTCGACTACACGCTCGCCGTCTCGACCACCGGCACCGGTTCGGCCGACCCCGTGGAGGTGTTCGACGAGATCCCGTCGAACCTGCGGGTCGACGAGATCACGACGGCGCCGTCGCCTGCGTTCCCCCGCTGGGAGAACTGCGACGTGACCGGCACGGACTCGGCGGGCTACGGTGGCACGTTGCACTGCGACCTGCTCGGAGTCCTCGGGCCGAACTACCCGACGGCGCCGCCGATCGTGCTCGACGTGCACGTCAACCCGAACACCAAGGCGACGAGCATCGTCAACACGGGCGAGGTGTGCTGGCAGAACGCCGACGATGCGTCATCGGATCCCGTGGTGCTCTGCGACGACTCGACCGTCACGGTTCGAGTACCGCAGCCGATGGCGGTCACCGGGTTCGCCGGTGAGGCGTACATCTGGGTCGGTGCGCTGCTGCTCCTCCTCGGCGGCGTGTTCGTCGGCGGAGCGTACGTGGTCCGGCGACGTCGGGCAGGCGGAACGGTGTAGCACCGCTCAACGCACGACGACGAGCGAAGCGGACCGGGTCATCGACCCGGTCCGCTTCGCTGCGTGTCCCCCATTCGAGGCGCATGAGCAAATCTCGCGTACCCCGCTTTCGGGTGACATTGAGGATGAAGATCCTGATGATTCCGGGATTCCGGGCGAATCGTGTCCCCCGGATTGGTGCCATGCGCGCCCTATCGTGTCCCCCATTTCCTCTGCTTGACTCGCCCCGACTGCGCAACAGTCTCGTTCCGCTTTCTCACCCGAGCACAAGAAGGCCACCATGAACAGCTGGTTCGGAAACACGCCCAACGACGATGCACGACCCCGTCGGTCGCGTCGACAGCGAGTGGAGACCAGGAAGCGCAGGGCGACGGCGCTCGTGGCATCGCTCTCGGTCGGAGCGCTGCTCGCGATCGGGCTGCCGATGACGGCGTTCGCCGAGCAGGCGGTCGAGCCGGCACCGGATGCCGCGACGACGAGTGAGACCCAGGAAGCGACGTCGGGCGACGAGTCGACGAACGAGGCGCCTTCGAACGAGACGCCCGCGAGCGAGACGCCGGCGAGCGAGACCCCGGCGAGTGAGGAGCCCGCGAGCGAGGAGCCCTCCGAGGCTCCGACCGAGGCTCCCGCCAAGGAGGCGCCGGCCGACCCGCCGGCACAGGCCCCGCCGGCACAGGACCTCAGCACGCCGATGGACATCACGCCCATGGCGATCTTCCCGGCGGACACCGCCGACTGTACGACGAACTGCGCGAACCTCTCCATCACGAACGTCGTCTCCGGGGGAGCAGCGACACCGGGCCAGTGGACCCTGCACGCCGTTCGCTCGAGCAACAGCGACAACTACAACTTCACCTCGGGCCAGACCCGCCCCGTGCCCCGCAACAACACCTACACGCTCTTCGCCGACAGCGGGCCGGCGAACTACACCCTCACCGACTTCACGTGCACGACCGGCGGCTCGGGCAACCAGGACCCCTCGTGGGACGAGGACGACCGGACCGTGACGTTCAGCAACACGAACGGCTCTCCGACCCAGAAGTTCGCGAACTGCACGTTCACCCACACCTACAGCGGCCCGGCCACCGTCAACGTCCAGGTCGGCGGCACCCGCACCGGCATCTCCAGCGTCGGAGGTCTCGGAGGAGTGACCCTCCAGCTCTACACCGACAACGGCGGCTCCTTCGGCTCCGTCATCAACCAGCCGTGGGCCACGTGTGTGTCGACCGCCGCAGGCGTCTGCACCTTCACCGTTCCGAATGCCAACAACTCGAACTTCTGGGTCGCGCAGGCCGTGCCCGGCGTCCCGGCCGGCTGGTCCGCCAATGACACCCTCGCCGTCGGCGAGACGCCCGCGTCCGCCGCCTACCGATTCCGCATCGCGGACGTCGACGCAGGTGAGACCCTCAGCTCGCTGGCCGACTTCATGATCGCCACGGGCAACACGGCGAACAACGCCTCGGGCGGCATCTGGCAGAACTCGCTCGCGAACCCGACCCGTGCACAGCAGTGCGGTGTGCGCATCGCCCTCGTGATCGACCTCTCGGGCTCCGTGGCGCCGAACTTCACCGACCTGAAGAACGCGGCGAAGGGCTTCGTCACCGCCCTGCAGGGCACTCCCTCGCAGGTGGGCATCTTCACGTTCAACAACGTCGCCCCCGCGACCGCAGGAGCGAACCTCGGCATCACGCCGGTCTCCACCGTCGCCGGTGCCAACATCGTGCGCAACCACATCGACTCGTTCAGCACCCCGACCGAGGCCACGAACTGGGATCGCGGCATCTACCAGGTCGCGACGAGCGGCACGCAGTACGACATCGCGCTCGTGCTCACCGACGGCAACCCGACGGTCTACGCGAACGACGAGGGCCCCGGTAACCGCACCCGCTTCCGCGAGGTCGAGAACGGCGTGTTCTCGGCGAACGCAGTCAAGGCGCTCGGCACCCGCGTCATCGCCTTCGGCGTCGGCAGCGGTGTCGGCGGCTCGCCCGACAACCTCATCGCGATCTCGGGCGACCAGCTGAACTCCGACTACTTCCAGTCCTCGAGCTACGACCAGGCCGGAACGATCCTCCGAGACCTCGCGCTCGGCGCCTGCCAGGGCTCGGTCTCGGTCGTCAAGCAGGTCGTCTCGAGCTCGAGCACCGGTGAGCAGAAGACCGGTCAGACGCCCGCGGGCGGGTGGAAGTTCACCGCCCAGCCCACGACCGCCGGCATCACCCCGCCCACGCAGGAGGGGACGACCGCCGCCGGTACCGGCGCGGTCAACCTCCCGCTCACCTTCGCGGGCGGCACCACGAACGGCACGGTGAAGGTCACCGAGGATCCGCAGGGCCACAGCATCGTGCAGACGGGCGGCAAGAACGCGGTCTGCACCGATCAGGCCACGGGCAACGCCATCACCGTGTCCAACGAGGCGAACGGCTTCTCGATCCCGGTGAGTTCGACGCAGGCGGTCACCTGCAACGTCTGGAACCGACCGCCACTGCCGCAGTCGAACTTCAGCGTCAACAAGGTCTGGGTGGTCAACGGCACCACGTACCAGCACGGCAACCAGCCGCCCGGGCTCACCGCGCAGTTGACGGTCGGCGGAGTCAATGCGCCCTGGGTGACCACGCAGGGCCCGCTGCCGGCCAACACGGTCGTCTCCCTCAACGAGACGACGGGCGTGGGATCGCGCGACCTGTGCACGATCACCGACCGGAAGGTCACGCTCGCGAACGGCCAGGTGCCGGCCAACGGCGCCCTGCCGTTCAGCCCGACCCTCCAACCCGGTGACAACAGCTACACGATCACCAACACGGTCACCTGCGATTCCCAGCTCACGCTGAAGAAGACGGTGGCGAACGGCGGCGTGGCCGCGAACACGTGGAACCTCGACGCCGTGGCGCCCGGAGGCGCGCTCGCCGGCCCGAACGGAGCGACCGGCACCGTCGGCGCGACGGCACTCGTGACGCCGAACGTGACCTACCCGCTCACCGAGAGCGGCGACCCGCGCTACGTGCAGACGCTCGGCTTGAACGCCGTCCCCATTCCGGGTTCGTCCGGCAGCTGGGACTGCGTGCAGGTGAACGGTCAGGGAGTCGTCGTGCCCGGGTTCGCCGACGGCCTGAACGGCGGCGTGACGGTGCCCCTCGGATTCCGCGTGCAGTGCACCGCGGTCAACCAGACCGCGCAGCTCACACTCGTGAAGAGCGTCGAGCAGCTCGACGGCGCCGACGCCGAACCGGGCGACTGGAACCTCGTCGCCACGCCGAGCGGCTCGATCCCGGGCCTCGGTCCGGTGCAGACCACGAGCGGCAACACCGTGCTCGTCCGACCGGGCACGAGCTACACGATCTCCGAGACCGGCGGCCCCGCCGGCTACGAGCAGCTGAGCATCCAGTGCAAGACGAGCCCGAACGGTCAGTACGTCACGACGACGACGATCACGCTCACGGCTCTCGCACAGGGCACCTGCGTCATCACGAACAAGCCGATCCCGCCGCAGCTGAAGCTGACGAAGGTCGTCACCGGAAACGTGGCGCTCCCGACGTCGTGGAACCTCGCCGCCAAGGTCGGCGCCACGATCGTCGCCCAGGGCGACGGCGGCACGGCCGGATTCGTCGATGTGCCGGCCGGTGAGACGATCGCGCTCTCCGAGTCGACGGCACTGCCGAACGCCGACCAGTTCCAGGCCGGAACGTGGCTCTGCTCGAAGAACGGGGGAGCAGCAGTTCCCGGCCCCTCGGTGTCTCCGCTCGCTCCGGGCGACAAGGTCGACTGCACCGTGACGAACACGCTGAAGGCGATCACCCCGACGATCGTGAAGAACGCAGCCGTTCCCACGCCCAACGCCGACGGCGTCAGCTGGGACATCGGCTACGACATCGTCGTGACGAACCCGAGTGCGTTCCAGGATCTGACGTACAGCGTCACCGACACGCTCGACTTCGGGGCGAACGTCACGGTGAACAGCGCGAACTACCAGCGCACGCTGCCGGCACCGCCGGGCTCTCTGACGCCGTGGAACGTCGCGTTCGGCAGCGAGCAGGCCTTCGCCGGTGAGCCGAGCCTCGTCAAGGGCACCTCGCACACCTGGCACGTGACCGTCAACGCGACGGTCGCCCCGGGCGCCGACTTCGGCGGCACGAGCCCGACCTCCTGCGACGCCGGCACCCCCGGCACCGTCGGCTTCCTGAACACCGCGGTCATGACCGTCGGCGGCGTCACCTACCCCGCTGAGGACTGCTCGATCCCGGTCAAGCCGACGATCACGAAGGTCGGCGGCACCGCCGTCGACAACGGTGACGGCACCTGGACCCTGCCTTACACGATCACGGTGACCAACCCCTCGGCCACCACGAGCGTGCAGTACGACCTCGACGACACGCTGGGCTACCCGGCATCCGTCGACGTGGTCGACCGCACCGTCACCCCGCCGGCCGGCGTCAGCCTCGTGCCCGGCTGGACCGGCGTCGCGCCGAACACCCTGCTCGCCGACAACGTGACGCTCGCCGGCACCGCCGGTGTCGACACGCACGTCTACACCGTCGCGGTGAAGGTCGCGATCGGGGCGGATGCTCCGGCACTCCTCTGCCCGAACCTCGACAACACCGCGAAGGTCACGGCCGGAAACCAGTCCGGCTCCGCGACCGGCTGCGTCTCCATCGACAAGCCGACCATCGTGCACGACAAGACCGTCGTGCCCGGCTCGGTGAGCCAGGCGATCGATGGAACATGGAGCATCAGCTACGACATCACCGTCACGAACACCGGCGCGATCGGAGGCGTCTACGACCTCCTCGACGACACCAGGTTCGGTACCGGCGTCGACACCACCACGGCGACCTTCACGGTGTCGAAGGACGGCGGGGCAGCTGCTCCGTGGGTCGACGGCACGGCGCTCGCCACCGGCACGTACCTTCCGGCAGGCGACCCCGATCCGAGCGATGTCTACCGCGTCGACGTGAGCGGCATCGTCGTGACCGGGCCCGCGCTCTCGCCCGCGCAGACGGCCTGCCCGTCGACACTGGATGCCGGCGCATTCAACAACGCCGCCATCCTGACCGTGGCCGGCGCCTCGACCACCGACACCGCCTGTGATGCTCCGAGCTCGCCGAGGATCGTGAAATCGGGCGGCACTGCATCCCAGCAGCCCGACGGAAGCTGGAACGTGAGCTACCTGCTCACGGTCTTCAACACGACACCGGGCGCTCGGCCGAGCCATTACACGCTCGTCGACGACCCTGCATTCCCGATCGGCGTGGTGTACAACACCTATTGGATCGACGGGGCTCCCGCCGTCGCCTACGACGGTTCGACGCCGATCTCGATCGTCACCGACCAGCCGATCGAGGCTGGCGGGTCGGACGCATACGTCATCACCTTCAACCTCGACGTGCCCTCGGGTGCCGTTCCGCCCGAGGACCGAGTGTGCGCGACCGGCGGACCCGGCCAGGGCAAGGGATTCTTCAACGAGGCGATCCTCACGAGCGGCGAGATCATCAGTACCGACGACGACTGCCCGCCGGTGCGTGACACCGGGGTGCCAACGGTGCAGAAGGGGAACCCGACGGCGACCCAGAGCGCCGACGGCGTGTGGACGCTGGTGTACCCGATCACGGTCACCGGCAACAGCGAGTACATCACGAAGTACACGTTGCAGGACACCCTGAAGTTCGGAGCCGAGGTCGAGATCCTCACCGCCGAATGGAGTGGCGAGACATCCGGCACCTGGGCGGACCCCGAGGCGAACCCGACGGCGACCCTCGTCGCCTCGCCGCGCACGCTCGGCATCGACGCGGTCGAGGAGTACACCGTCACGGTGACCGCGAAGGTCAGCAAGGCGGCCTTCACCGACCCGACGACCGGCACGTGCACGCCGAGCGACGAGGACCCGAACGTCGGGTTCCTGAACGAGGCGAAGCTCACCTCGGGCACGAGCACGCAGACCGACACCGGCTGCGGCGTGCCTGCCGAGCCCGAGGTGACGAAGAGCACCACGGGATCCGTGACCAAGGTCGGGGACCACTGGGAGGCGAGCTACACCATCACGGTGAAGAACACCTCGCCGAGCCAGGGACTCGTCTACGACCTCGATGACGTGCCCGACTTCGCCGATGCCGCCACCATCACGGCGCGCACGGTGACGAGCTCCGACGCCACGGTCGACCCCGACTGGAACTCCATTCCGGTGGAGACCGACTCGATCGTCGCGAACCAGGCGCTTCCGGGCGGTGCGAGCGACGTGTTCACGGTGCTCGTGAAGTTCACGGTCGAATCCGCGCCGAGCGACCCGTCGCTGAGCTGCGAGGAGCAAGGACTGCTGAACACCGCCACGGTCACCTCGGGTGACACGTACACGGATGACGCCTGCTTCGACGTTCCGGTCGTCGTGGTGCTCGAGAAGCTGTGGACGATCAACGGCGGCTCGCCGATCGAGTGGGACAGCCCGTCCCTCCCGGCAGGCTTCACCGCTCAGGCCACACTCGACGGACAGAACGTGCCGTGGAGCATCGAGCAGGGTCTGTACGTCGATGGCGCCGAGGTGACCGTCGACGAGGGCGAAGTGCTCGTGCCGAACGGCTGCGTCGCCGACGACCCGATCGGCGTGGGCGACAAGACCCTCGCGGGCACGGTCAGCACCTACACGGTGAGGAACCCCGTCACCTGCACGCAGACGGTCAGCCTCGAGAAGCACGTCGACAACCTGCACGGGGGTGCAGCAGTGCCCGTGGACTGGAGCGTCAGCGGCACGAACGTCGGCGACGACTCCGACACCTTCACGGGTGCCGGGACGTCGAGCGGCCCCGTGAAGCTCGGCGTCGGCTACACCCTCAACGAGGTCAGCACGAGCTACGAGAACGGCATCGAGTACACCGTCTCGGCGACGTGGAGCTGCACCTCTCCGCAGGGGGAGGATGCCTTCACCCTCGTGCAGGTGCCCGGTTCGACGAGTGCGACCCTGACGGTCACCGAGCTCGGCGCGTCCGTCGACTGCGATATCACGAACACGGATGTCGCGCCGAAGCTGACGCTCGAGAAGAAGGTGATGCCGCTCGAGATCGCGCCGGACTTCCCGGCGACGCTCTGGACGCTCGCTGCTGCCGACGGCGCCAACCCGCCGGTCGTCACGGGCGATGGAACGGCGACCGGAACCGTCGACTCCAACCTGGCCTACACGCTCTCGGAAGCGGCTGACTTCGCTGGTGACGACGAGTTCACGCCCTCGCTCTGGAACTGCGTCTCCACGAACGGCGTCGAGCCGCTCGTGCTCGACGCGGCCGACGGCGACGTCGCGCTGCAGCCCGGGCAGGAGGTGACGTGCGAGATCACGAACACCGCGGCCCCGGCGGCCTACCGGCTCGACAAAGAGGTCGTCTCGACCGTTCAGAACGCCGATGGCACCTGGACGATCGACTACAAGATCACTGTCACCGACGAGAGCGTCGTCTCGGCCGTCACCTACGACCTGAGTGACACGCTCGCCGACTTCGGCGAGGGCATCACGGTCTCCGAGGCGACATGGACGGGTCCCGGCGGTTCGAGCGGCAGCTGGCTGGATCCGGCCATCGAGCCTACCGAGGAGCTCGCGAACAACGTGATCCTCACGGCGGGCGAGGTGACGCACGAGTACTTCGTGACCGTCGAGGCGACGGTGACCGAAGACGCATGGGACGACGAGACCGTCGAGTGCACCGAGGGCGAGGGTGGCTTCCGCAACACGGCCATCCTCACCGTCGGCGACCTGCCGACGGAGGATAGCGCGTGCGATGAGCCCGGACGGGCCAGCGCCGAGAAGACGGTCGTCGGCTCGCCGACGGACAACCTCGACGGCACGTTCACCGTGGCGTACGAGATCGTCGTGACCGCCGACCCCGACAAGGACCTCTCCTACGACCTGAGCGACGAGCCGGCCTTCCCGGCGGGCACGACGTTCACGGCCACGGCCGAGGATCCGAACGGCGACCCGGTCGCCGGCTGGACCGGCACCGGTGACGACACCGTCCTCGCCGAGGCGCGACAGATCCTGGCGGGCGTCGACCAGATCTGGTCGATCACGGCGGTCGTCGACATCACGGGCATCACCGACATCGATCTCGCGACGTGCGTCGAGACGCAGAGCGGCCACGGCTTCTTCAACGGGGCGCTCTTCACGAGCGGCACGATCGAGACGCCGATCAGTGGCTGCGTCGACATCCCGATCGTCGAGGTCGGCATCGTGAAGACCGCGGTGCTGCCCGACGGCGTCGACGCGGTCGAGGCCGGCACCGACGACAACTCCTTCAACTGGGTGCTGACGGTGACGAACAACGGGCCCACGCCGGTGGACGGCGTCGTCGTCACCGACACGCTCGCCGACTCGCTCGAGTTCGACCCGGCCGACATCACGCTCGACCCGATCGGATCGTGGACGTTCCTCCAGAACGGCAGCGAGCTGACCTGGACGACCGATGCGACCTTCGCCCCCGGACCGATCGTGACGATCACGATCCCCGTGACGCTGAAGGACCCCGCGGTCGGGCCGGAACTGCCGGAGAACCCGGGTGAGGTCCCGCCGCTCGTACCGGCGGAGAACATCGAGAACACGGCCTGCGTCGAGGTCTCGGAGTTCGACATCGATCCCACGAACGACTGCGACACCGCAGACGTGCCGACCAAGGCGATGCAGGCGAACGCCTACGTGCAGTGCGTGAACGACGTGCCGTACCTCTACCACAACGTGCAGACGACCGGCTCGGTCGCTCCGGGACCGATCACGGTCACGTGGACGCCCGACGCCAGCGTCTACCCGGACGCGACTCCGATCGTCATGGAGATCCCGTGGGAGGAGCGCAACGGTCGCACGCTGTGGCCGTACGGCGTGGTGAACGATGAGGGCATCTCGATCGGATGGCCCGGCTGGCGCCTGATCCAGGAGGGCGACGTCGTCGGCGAGAACGGCATCGTCGACATCTGGGAGAACATGGTGAAGGACTCGAAGCTCGAGAGCTACGCGTTCGCCGACCAGTTCAACCCGATGACGATCACGTTCCAGGTCAACCCGAGCCAGTCCGTGCTCGCGGTCTACCCCCAGGCCACGCCGGCCTGCGAGGTGCAGCGCGATCCGACGGTCGAGATCCTGAAGACGTCGAGCGTGACCGAGGCGAAGCCGGGCAGTTCCTTCGACTACACGTTGTCGGTCACCAACTCGGGGCTCGGCGCGGTCGAGGCCGTGGAGCTGTTCGACGAGATCCCCGGCGACCTCAAGGTCACCGGGATCACGACCGATCCCGCTCCCGCGTTCCCGCGCTGGGACGACTGCGAGGTCACCGGTGTGGACTCGGCCGGCTACGGCGGCACGCTCCACTGCGTGCTGAACGGCATGATCGGCGGCACCCAGCCCGATGCGCCCGACGTCGTCCTGAGCGTGATGCTGAACCCCGCTTCCAAGAAGTCGAGCATCGACAACACGGGCGAGGTCTGCTGGAACGACCTGGCGGCGCCGCCCGAGGTGCAGCCCGAGGGGGAGGTCTCGGTGCTCTCGGCCATCGATCCCGAGCTGCCGGTGCTCTGCGACGACTCGACGGTCACCGTCAAGATCCCGCAGGCGGGCGCCATCGCCTCGACCGGGTTCGCGGGAGCGCCACTCCTGTGGGGTGCGGGCGGCCTGCTCGTCGCCGGTGCGCTCCTGATCGCCGCGATGATGATCCGTCGTCGCCGAGCGGGGGAGTCCGCCGAGTAACGGCTCCGCCACCGCGAACGGGAAGGGCCGGGTCGAGTGACCCGGCCCTCTCTCGTGCCCTGAGCGATGCCGGGGGTCCCCAGGCTGCGGTGGCATCGTCGCCCGCAAACGGAAGAGCCTGTCGGATGCCCCGCCTCAGCGGGATCCGACAGGCTCGACCTGCGAGTGGTGGTGCGACTACGGCTTGCCGCGCATGACGGCCTGCTTGACCTCGGCGATGGCCTTGGTCACCTCGATGCCGCGGGGGCACGCCTCGGTGCAGTTGAAGGTCGTGCGGCAGCGCCACACGCCCTCTTTGTCGTTGAGGATGTCGAGACGCGTCTGCGCGTTGTCGTCGCGCGAGTCGAAGATGAAGCGGTGGGCGTTCACGATCGCCGCCGGGCCGAAGTACTGGCCGTCGGTCCAGAAGACGGGGCACGACGAGGTGCACGCCGCGCACAGGATGCACTTGGTCGTGTCATCGAAGATGGCACGCTCGGCGACCGACTGCACGCGCTCCTTGCCGGGCTCGGGCTTCGAGTTCGCGACGAGGAAGGGCTGCACGTCGCGGAAGCTCGCGAAGAACGGCTCCATGTCGACGATGAGGTCCTTCTCGAGCGGCAGGCCCTTGATGGCCTCCACGTAGATGGGCTTCGAGATGTCGAGGTCCTTGATGAGCGTCTTGCAGGCGAGGCGGTTGCGGCCGTTGATGCGCATCGCGTCGGATCCGCAGATGCCGTGCGCG
Source organism: Agromyces sp. Root1464 (assembly GCF_001427265.1). Classification (NCBI taxonomy): domain Bacteria; kingdom Bacillati; phylum Actinomycetota; class Actinomycetes; order Micrococcales; family Microbacteriaceae; genus Agromyces; species Agromyces sp. Root1464. Next base: position 991,761 of record NZ_LMFU01000002.1, on the reverse strand, counting down.
CACGAGCGACGGAACGTCAGCGAGCCGTCCTGCTCCCACTTGATCTTGTGCAGGGCGTCGAGCACGCGGTCGGTCGCGTACATCTCGACGTCGAAGTCCTGCCAGCGCGGCTCGGTGTCCACGTCGGGGTCGAAGCGGCGGATGAGGAACGTGACGGTGAACGACTGGATCGCGTCCGTCGGCGGGGTCTCGAGCGTTGCGGTGCTCACGTCAGTACTTCCTCTCCATGGGCTGGTAGCGGGTGATCGTCACCGGTTTCCAGTCGAGTCGGATGTGGTCGGCGGCATCCGACGAGTGCGCGTCGCCCGACAGGTACGCCATCGTGTGCTGCATGTAGTTGGCGTCGTCGCGGTTCGGGTAGTCGTCGCGCATGTGGCCGCCGCGGCTCTCTTTCCGGTTGCGGGCCGAGTACACGACGACCTCGGCGAGGTCGAGGAGGAACCCGAGCTCGACGGCCTCGAGCAGGTCGGTGTTGAAGCGCTTGCCCTTGTCGTGCACGGCGACGTTCCGGTACCGGTCGCGGAGGCCCGCGATGACCGTCGTGACGTGCTCGAGCGATTCGTCGGTGCGGAACACCTGGGCGTTCTTGTCCATCTCGTCCTGCAGTTCCTTGCGGATCGCAGCGATGCGCTCGGTGCCGTCGGAGTCGCGGAGCTGCTCCAGCATCCCGCGCACGGCCGCGGCCGGGTCGTCGGGGAGGGGAGTGAACTCGGCCGTCTTCACGTACTCGACCGCGTTGCGGCCGGCGCGCTTGCCGAAGACGTTGATGTCGAGCAGGGAGTTCGTGCCGAGACGGTTCGAGCCGTGCACCGAGACGCAGGCGCACTCGCCCGCGGCGTAGAGGCCCGGCACGACGGTGTCGTTGTCGGAGAGCACCTCTGCGGCGACGTTGGTCGGGATGCCGCCCATGGCGTAGTGCGCGGTCGGCATGACGGGCACGGGCTCGAACACGGGGTCGACGCCGAGGTAGGTGCGTGCGAACTCGGTGATGTCGGGCAGCTTCGTCTCGAGCACCTCTGCGCCGAGGTGGGTGCAGTCGAGGAGCACGTAGTCCTTGTGCGGCCCGGCGCCGCGGCCCTCGGCGACCTCCTGCACCATGCAGCGCGCGACGATGTCGCGCGGCGCCAGGTCTTTGATGGTCGGCGCGTAGCGCTCCATGAAGCGCTCGCCCGAGGCATTGCGGAGGATCGCGCCCTCGCCGCGGGCGCCCTCGGTGAGGAGGATGCCGAGGCCGGCGAGACCGGTCGGGTGGAACTGGAAGAACTCCATGTCCTCGAGCGGCAGGCCCTTGCGCCAGATGATGCCGACGCCGTCGCCCGTGAGCGTGTGCGCGTTCGACGTCGTCTTGTAGATCTTGCCGAAGCCGCCGGTCGCGAAGATCACGGCCTTGGCCTGGAAGACGTGCAGCTCACCCGAGGCGAGGTCGTAGGCCACGACGCCCGACGGCTTCTGGACCCCGTCGACCTCGGTCATGACGAGGTCGAGCACGTAGTACTCGTTGAAGAAGTTGATGCCGAGGCGCACGCAGTTCTGGAACAGCGTCTGCAGGATCATGTGACCCGTGCGGTCGGCGGCGTAACAGGCACGGCGGACCGGAGCCTTGCCGTGGTCGCGGGTGTGGCCGCCGAAGCGTCGCTGGTCGATCTTGCCCTCGGGCGTGCGGTTGAACGGCAGGCCCATGTTCTCGAGGTCGATGACCGCGTCGATCGCCTCCTTCGCGAGGATCTCCGCAGCGTCCTGGTCGACGAGGTAGTCGCCGCCCTTGACGGTGTCGAAGGTATGCCACTCCCAGCTGTCCTCCTCGACGTTCGCGAGCGCCGCGGCCATGCCGCCCTGCGCCGCACCCGTGTGCGAGCGAGTGGGGTAGAGCTTCGAGATGACCGCGGTCTTCGCGCCGGGGCCGGCCTCGATCGCCGCGCGCATGCCGGCGCCGCCGGCGCCCACGATGACGATGTCGAACTGGTGGTAGTGGACGCCGTCGATGACCGTGGTCTCGGCGTCGGCGCTCTGGGTGTTCACGGATCTCCTAAGCGGCGCAGAACGAGGGAAGCAGATCGGCGGGTGCGCCGACGGGGCAGGGCTCGAAGGTGAAGACGACGAGCGTGCCGAGGATGATGAGCACGGCGGCGGCGGCGAAGAGGGCGCCCTTCAGCACCTTCTGCACGACGCCCGGGCTCGTGTAGTCGTTGACGATCGTGCGCATGCCGTTGGCGCCGTGGATGAGGGCGAGCCAGAGCATCAGCACGTCCCACCACTGCCAGAACGGGTCGGCCCACTTGCCGCCGACGAAGCCGAAGTCGATGGCCTTGACGCCGTCGCCGACCATGAGGTTCATGAAGAGGTGTCCGAAGATGAGCACGATCAGCACGACGCCCGAGGCGCGCATGTAGATCCAGCCCCATTTCTCCAGATTGACGCCGCGGCGGCGGGGGCGGTCGGCTGGTTTCAGCGCCGACGTTTCGATGGCAGTCATGTCCCGCGGCTCCCTAGTGGCTGAAGACGTTGATGAGGTGGCGCGGCGTGAACGCGAGCATGGTCACGACCCAGAGGGCGATCACGATCCAGAAGAGGAGCTTCTGGTGGCGCGTGGCCCAGGTCCAGAAGTCCACGAGGATGATGCGCAGTCCGTTGAACGCGTGGAACACGATCGCACCGACCAGGGCGACCTCGCCGAGGCCCATGATGGGCGTCTGGTAGGTGCCGATGACCGCGTTGTACGCCTCGGGGCTGACCCGCACGAGCGCCGTGTCGAGGATGTGCACAAGAAGGAAGAAGAAGATCGCGACACCCGTGATGCGGTGCAGCACCCATGACCACATTCCCTCACGGCCGCGGTACAGCGTGCCACCAGGCTTCTGTTTCGCAGGCGTCGCGGGTGCGGTCAGGGTTCCTGCCGAAGTCTCTGGCATGAACAACCCTCCCTGGCTGTGTGAAGCGCCCCGAAGATGCCGGGGCATGACGGGCACACGGCCCGATTCGAGTGTAGACCCGGGCTGCTTCGCCCGCCGCTTAGGGCGGCCTAACTCTCTCGACGTCGAGATATCGAATGCCGCGGCATCCGTGGCCCGTGTCGTCGCCGGTCGCTCCCGTTAAGCTGTGCGGATGGACGAATCCCCGATCGACGGCTTCTACAGCGTCATCCCCGCCGGCGGCGTGGGCTCGCGGCTGTGGCCGCTCTCCCGTGCCGACGCGCCCAAGTTCCTGCACGACCTCACGGGATCGGGTCAGACCCTCCTGAAGGACACCTGGGACCGGCTCGCGCCGCTCTCGGGCGACGACCGCATCATGGTCGTCACCGGTCGCGCACACCGCGCCGCCGTCGAGGCGCAGTTGCCCGGCCTCGCCGACCACAACGTCGTGCTCGAGAGCGAGCCGCGCGACTCGACGGCCGCCATCGGCCTCGCCGCGGCGATCCTCGAGCGTCGTGAGCCGGGCGTGATCATCGGATCCTTCGCGGCCGATCATGTCATTTCGGGGGCAGCGCTCTTCCGCGCCGCGGTCGCCGACGCCGTCGCGGCGGCCCGGGCCGGGTACATCGCGACGATCGGCATCACGCCGACCGAGCCCGCCGTGGGGTTCGGGTACATCGAGTGCGGTGCGCCGCTCGCCATCGAGGGGGCCGAGCGAGTCGAAGCGGTCGCGAGCTTCGTCGAGAAGCCCGACCTCGACACCGCCAAGCGCTACCTGGCCGGGCACGACCACCTGTGGAACGCCGGCATGTTCATCGCCCGCGCCGACACCCTGCTCGAGGAGATCGCGCGGAACAAGCCCGAACTGCATGCGGGCCTCCTCGAACTGGCCGAGGCCTGGGACGACCCGTCGACGCGGGGCCCGGCGGTCGACCGCATCTGGCCGCGCCTCGAGAAGATCGCGATCGACTACTCGGTCGCCGAGCCGGCCGCCGCGGCCGGTCGGCTCGCCGTCATCCGCGGGCACTTCGCGTGGGACGACGTGGGCGACTTCGCCTCGCTCGCCAAGCTCAACACCGCGGGGCGCTCCGGCGAACTCGCGATCCTCGGCGAGAACGCGCGCGTGCTGTCGGACGCCTCGAGCGGCATCGTCGTGAGCCGGTCCAAGCGGGTCATCAGCCTGATCGGCGTGCACGACATCGTCGTGGTCGACACGCCCGACGCGCTGCTCGTCACGACGAGCGAGCACGCCCAACGCGTCAAGGCGGTCGTCGACGCCCTCCGCCTCGGCGGATCCAACGACGTGCTGTAGGGCACAAGAGAAAGAGGTATCGGATGTCTCAGGGTCGGGGGTCTCACCGGCGAGCCGCCGCTCGTCGGACTGCACTGCGCCGAAGCATCTCCGTCGGGGTCGCGATCGCCGCGGCATCCGTCGCGCTCGCGGCCTGCGCTCCCGCACCGGACCCCGGAGACGGCGGGTCGGCGAGCGAATCGTGCGTGCGCATGGTGACGAACTCGGGCGGCCTCGAGGACCGTTCGTTCAACCAGTCGAGCTGGGAAGGACTGCAGCAGGCCGAGGACGAGTACGGCATCGAAGCCGAGGCCATCGTCTCGACCGGCGAGACCGACCTCGCGCCCAACGTGTCGCAGGCCGTCGAGTCGGGGTGCGAGCTCATCGTCACCGTCGGCTGGGAGCTCGCGGAACCCACGCTCGACCAGGCGGGCGAGAACCCCGAGCTCGCCTTCGCCATCGTCGACGAGACCGTCGAGGCCGACAACGTGAAGCCCGTCGTCTTCGACACGGCCCAGGCCTCCTACCTGGCCGGCTACCTCGCGGCCGGCGTCTCGAAGACCGGGGTCGTCGCGACGTTCGGCGGCGGCAACCAGCCGCCCGTCACCTTGTTCATGGACGGCTTCGTCGACGGGGTCGCGAAGTACAACGAGGTGCATGGCACGCAGGTGCGCGTGCTCGGCTGGGACAAGGCGGCTCAAGACGGCGCGTTCACGGGCGATTTCGAAGACGTCAACAAGGGCAAGACGCTGACCGAGAGCTTCATCGACCAGGGTGCCGACGTCGTCCTGCCGGTGGCGGGCCAGGTCGGCGAGGGTGCCGCCTCGGCTGCGCTCGAACGCGGCGGGGTGTCGATCATCTGGGTCGACAGCGACGGCTACGAGTCGCTCGCGGCGAAGTATCGTCCCGTGCTCCTCACGAGCGTGCTGAAGAACACCCAGGATGCGATGGTCGAGATCGTCGGCGCGGTGCTCGACGGCTCGTTCACGAACGAGCCGTTCGTCGGCACGCTCGAGAACGGCGGGGTCGAGATCGCCGAGTACCACGATCTGGCGCCGCTCGTGACACCGGCGCTCGACGGCGAGATCGAAGGGCTGCGCCAGGCGATCATCGCCGGCGACATCGTGGTGGAGTCGCCGAGCGCGCCATGACGCCCCCGTACGCGGGGCAGGACCCGTGCTCATATGAGCACAACATCGCGTCTTGATAACCATTGGATGTCGTGGACCGCTTGCGCGGTGCAACATTCGGTAACGTGACTGCACGAGCCTCGGAACGGTCGGGGCGACAGTCTTTGGAGGACACAGTGAAGGTCACGACCAAGAGGGCCGCGTTCAGCGGTCTCGCGCTGCTCGGCGCAACCGTGCTGCTCGCCGGCTGCGCATCCGCACCCGAAGAGTCGGGCGACGACGGTGGCGAGGCCATCGACTTCATGCCCTGCATGGTGTCCGATGCCGGCGGCTTCGACGACAAGTCCTTCAACCAGCTCGGCTTCGAGGGTGCCTCGAAGGCGGCTGACGAGCTGGGCGTCGAACTGACCAAGGTGCAGTCCGACTCCGAGACCGACTACGCGCCGAACATCACGAACCTCGTCGACCAGGGCTGCGACCTCATCGTCACGGTCGGCTTCGCGCTCTCGGCCGCCACGGTCGAGTCCGCGCTCGAGAACCCCGATGTCGAGTACGTCATCATCGACGACGCGGCCGACAACGACTTCGACGGCGAGGTCGACGCGCCGAACATCAAGCCGATCCTCTTCGACACGGCCCAGGCTGCATTCCTCGGCGGCTACGCAGCTGCCGACTACACGAAGACCAACACGGTCGGCACCTTCGGCGGCATGAACTTCCCGACCGTCTCGATCTTCATGGACGGCTTCAAGCAGGGCGTCGACTACTACAACGAGCAGAAGAGCAAGGGCGTCACGGTCCTCGGCTGGGACGGCACCGACGGCCTCTTCACCGGTGGCTTCGAAGCCAACGACACCGCGCGCAACACCGCGCAGGGCCTGCTCGACCAGAACGTCGACGTGCTGCTGCCCGTCGGCGGTCCGATCTACCAGTCGGCCGCAGCGGCCATCCGCGACTCCGGCCGTGACGTCGCACTCATGGGCGTCGACGCCGACTTCACCGAGACCGACCCGTCGGTCGCCGACCTCGTGCTGACCTCGATCCTCAAGGGCATCGACGTCGGTACCTACGAGGCCGTCCTGGCCGCCGGCAACGGCGAGTTCGACCCGGCTCCGTTCCTCGGCACGCTCGAGAACGAGGGCGTCGGCCTGGCGCCGTTCCACGACTTCGAGTCGAAGGTCTCGCCGACGCTCCAGGCGGAGCTCGACGACCTGAAGGCTGCGATCATCGCGGGCGACGTCACCGTCAACTCCTACCTCGCCGGCTGAGTCGAGGCACCACGTATCGGGGAGGTCGGCTTGCCGGCCTCCCCGATCTGCGTGCGGGTGCGCATTCGCGTAGCCCGGACAACATCTGAGCAGGACCCCATTCGGTCCCACAACATCCGCGCAGCATCTCCAACGGATGCGGCACCCTCACTAGGATCGGGAGCATGAAGCTCGAACTTCGCGGCATCACGAAGCGATTCGGCAGCTTGGTCGCCAACGACCACATCGACCTCACCGTGGAGGCTGGAGAGATCCATTGCCTGCTCGGCGAGAACGGTGCAGGCAAGTCGACGCTCATGAACGTGCTCTACGGTCTCTATCAGGCAGACGACGGCGAGGTCCTCCTCGACGATGAGGTCATGCACTTCGCGGGCCCCGGCGATGCGATGGCCGCGGGCATCGGCATGGTGCACCAGCACTTCATGCTCATCCCCGTCTTCACGGTCGCCGAGAACGTCATGCTGGGCCACGAGGCGACGAAGGCCGGCGGCATCCTCGACCTCGCCACGGCTCGCGCTCGGGTCCGTGAGATCTCCGATCGCTTCGGCTTCGACGTCGACCCCGACGCGCTCGTCGATGATCTCCCGGTCGGCGTGCAGCAGCGCGTCGAGATCATCAAGGCGCTCTCGCACGATGCACGGGTGCTCGTCTTCGACGAGCCGACCGCAGTGCTGACTCCGCAGGAGACCGATGAGTTGATGCAGATCATGCGTCAGCTGAAGGAATCGGGCACCTCCATCGTCTTCATCACGCACAAGCTGCGCGAGGTGCGCGAGGTCGCCGACCGCATCACCGTGATCCGCCTCGGCAAGGTCGTCGGCGAGGCGTCACCGACCGCGTCGAACGTCGAGCTCGCCGCGCTCATGGTCGGCCGTGCCGTCGAACTCACCGTGCACAAGGAGGAGCCGAAGATCGGCGAGGCCGCGCTCGTCGTCGAGGGGCTCAGCGTCATCGACCACATCGGCCAGCTCGTCGTCAACGACGTGAGCTTCACCGTTCGCAAGGGCGAGATCCTCGCGGTCGCCGGCGTGCAGGGCAACGGGCAGACCGAGCTCACCGAGGCGCTCGTCGGGCTCCAGCCGCGGGTGCAGGGCTCCATCAAGCTCGACGGCGTCGAGCTCACGACCTCGAACGTGCGCAAGATCCTCGACGCCGGCGTCGGCTTCATCCCCGAAGACCGCAACGAAGACGGCCTCGTCGGCGAGTTCTCGATCGCCGAGAACCTCATGCTCGACCGTTCGAACGGTGCCCCCTTCGTGAAGGCGGGCAACGTCCAGCGCGGGTTCCTCGCCGAGTTCGCACGCGATCGCGTGAAGGAGTTCGACGTCCGCACCCAGGGCATCGACGAGAAGGTCGGCCGTCTCTCCGGCGGCAACCAGCAGAAGGTCGTGCTCGCTCGTGAGCTGAGCCGCGACCTGAGCCTGTTCGTCGCGGCGCAGCCGACGCGCGGCGTCGATGTCGGCTCGATCGAGTTCATCCACAAGCGCATCGTCGCCACGCGCGACTCCGGGGTTCCCGTCGTCGTCGTGTCGACCGAGCTCGACGAGGTGGCCGCCCTCGCCGACCGCATCATGGTCATGTACCGCGGCCGCATCGTCGGCATCGTGCCAGGCGACACCCCCAGAGACGTGCTCGGCCTGATGATGGCCGGCGAAGCCCCCGCAGAAGGAGCCGCCGCATGAGCGACCCCCAGCCGCCGCGGGGCGACGCCCCCGGCACCGACCACGACGCCGACGTCGCGATCGAGGAGCCGGGCGCGCTCGCACCCGGCGCCGCGCCATCGCCCGTCACGACGGCGACGCCCGCGACGCCCGCAGGGGAGGTCGAACCGCCGTCGCGCTGGCACACGATGCTGCGCCAGATCTCCACGGGCAACGCGATCATCTCGGTGCTTTCGGTCGTGCTCGCCCTCCTCGTCGGCGCGATCATGATCGCGTTCACCGACGAGCGGGTGCAGGCCGCGAGCGGGTACTTCTTCGCGCGTCCCGGCGACACCTTCGTCGCCATCTGGGAGTCGGTCTCCGGAGCGTACTCCGCCCTCTTCCAGGGGTCGGTCTACAACTTCCGGCGTGACACCTTCGCGGCCGGCATCCGGCCGTTGACGGAGACGCTCACCTTCGCCACGCCGCTCATCGCCGGTGGCCTCGGCGTCGGCCTCGCGTTCCGCGTCGGCATGTTCAACATCGGTGGTCGCGGCCAGATGCTCATCGCGGCATCCGTCGCCGGGTGGATCGGCTTCGCCGTCGACCTGCCGATGGGGCTCCACATGCTCGTCGCGCTCGTCGGCGGACTGCTCGGCGGCGCGCTCTGGGCCGGCATCGCCGGTCTCCTGAAGGCGCGCACCGGTGCGCACGAGGTGATCGTCACGATCATGCTGAACTACGTGGCCTTCTACCTGGTCTCCTGGATGCTGCGCACCCCCGGCCTCCTGCAGGCGCCCGGATCCTCGAACCCGAAGACGCCGGCCATGAAAGAGACGGCGATCTTCCCGCTGCTGCTCGGCCAGCAGTACAACCTGCACTTCGGCTTCATCCTCGTGATCGCGGCGACGATCCTCGTGTGGTGGATCCTCTCCCGTTCGAGCCTCGGCTTCAAGTTCCGTGCGGTCGGCGAGAACCCGAACGCGGCGCGCGTCGCGGGCATCAACGTCTCGTCGATGTACGTCTACGCCATGCTCATCGCGGGTGCGCTGCTCGGCCTCGCCGGCGTCAGCCAGGTGCTCGGCACCGTGACGACCGGATTCACCGCCGGCATCGACGCCGGCATCGGGTTCGACGCCATCACGGTGGCGCTGCTCGGCCGGTCGACCCCGTGGGGCATCTTCATCGCCGGCATCCTGTTCGGTGCGTTCAAGGCGGGCGGCTTCTCGATGCAGGCTGCCGAGGGCGTGCCCGTCGAGATCGTGCTCGTCGTGCAGTCGCTCATCGTGCTCTTCATCGCGGCGCCGCCGCTCGTGCGCACGATCTTCCGCCTGCCCGACCCGAAGGCCGGTCCGAAACGACCGCGACCCATCGTCACGAAGGAGGTCGACGCGAAATGAGCACGACCGCAGAGCACCACCGCACGGCGCCGCAGCCCGACGCGCTCGACACCACCGTCGTGACGAGCTGGAAGGCCCCGATCGCGTTCGCCGTCTTCACGCTCGTGGCGCTCGCCCTCGCGGTGTTCGCACCGCGCGAGGGCGTCACGAAGTTCCGGCTCTCCTCGCCCACCGATGCGGTGCAGCTTCCCGAGATCACGGTGCCGACCATGCCGGCGCTCTGGACCGTCGTGGTGCTCCTCGCCCTGGTGACGGCGTACTCCGCCTGGCTCGTCGCCTCGAAGAAGCGCGTGCCCCTCTGGACAATCGTCGTCTTCGCGATCCTCTTCATGTTCGGCTTCCTCACGTGGGCGGCCGCGGGAGCCTCGCTGCCGATGATCGGCCTGCTGTTCGGCTCGTTGAGCCTCGCCGTGCCGCTCATCTTCGGTTCGCTCGCGGGCGTGCTCGGCGAGCGCGTCGGCGTGATCAACATCGCGATCGAGGGCCAGCTGCTCGCCGGTGCGTTCACGGCCGCCGTCGTGGCGTCCATCACCGGGCAGCCCTGGTTCGGGCTCCTCGCGGCCATGGTCGCCGGCATGCTCGTCGCGTTCGTGCTCGCGGCCTTCGCGATCAAGTACTTCGTCGACCAGGTCATCGTCGGTGTCGTGCTCAACGTGCTCGTCACGGGCCTCACGAGCTTCTTCTTCTCGCAGGTGCTCGCGCCGAACGCGGCACTGCTCAACACCCCGCCGCGGTTCGATCGCTGGCCGATCCCGGTGCTCGGCGACATCCCCATCATCGGGCCGGTCTTCTTCCGGCAGACGGTCGTCGTGTACCTCATGTACATCGCCGTCGCGGCGGTCTACATCGGGCTGTTCCACACGAAGTGGGGCCTCCGGCTCCGTGCCGTCGGCGAGCACCCGCAGGCCGCCGACACCGTCGGCATCAACGTCAACCGCACCCGCTTCTGGAACGTCGCCCTCGCCGGCGCGATCGCCGGCCTCGGCGGCACGTTCTTCACGATCGGCTCCGGCATCGCCTTCAACAAGGAGATGACCGCCGGCGCGGGCTTCATCGCCCTGGCGGCCGTGATCTTCGGCCAATGGGACCCGATCAAGGCGACGCTCGCCGCGCTGCTGTTCGGCTTCGCGTCGAACCTGCAGAACACCCTCTCGGTCATCGGCTCGCCGGTGCCCAGCGAGTTCATGCTCATGCTGCCCTACGTCGTCACGATCTTCGCGGTGGCCGGTCTCGTGGGCAAGGTGCGCGGCCCGGCCGCGGCGGGCAAACCGTACATCAAATCCTGATCGGGCGCGCGAAGCGCCCGGACACCGACATCCTGGAACGGGGGAGCACCATGACCGCAACGGATGCGATCGACTGGAACGAGCTCCGCGGGCGTGCCCGCGAGGCGATGGCGAAGGCGTACGTGCCGTACTCGGAGTTCCCGGTGGGGGCCGCGGCGATCGTCGACGACGGCCGCATCGTGAGCGGCTGCAACGTCGAGAACGCCTCGTACGGCGTGACGCTCTGCGCCGAGTGCTCGCTCGTCTCCGCGCTCGTCATGTCGGGCGGCGGCAAGCTCGTCGCCTTCGCCTGCGTCGACGGCCACGGCGCGGCGCTCATGCCCTGCGGGCGCTGCCGGCAGCTGCTCTACGAGCACTCGGCCGACGGGATGCTGCTCGACACCGTGTCGGGAATCAAGACCATCGACGAGGTGCTGCCCGACGCGTTCGGTCCCCGGCAGCTCGCCGAATTCAGAGGAGTGAAGCCATGAGCACCGTCGAACCGTTCGACGCCGTCGACCTCATCCGCGCGAAGCGCGACGGTCGCGAACTCGAGACGCCCGAGATCGACTGGCTCGTCGACGCCTATACGCGCGGCTACGTCGCCGACGAGCAGATGTCCGCCATGACGATGGCGATCTTCCTGAACGGCATGACCCGCCGCGAGATCCGCGATCTCACGATGGCGATGATCGCCAGCGGCGAGCGCATGGACTTCTCGGGGCTCGGCAAGCCCACGAGCGACAAGCACTCGACCGGCGGCGTCGGCGACAAGATCACGCTTCCCCTGATGCCGCTCGTTGCCACCTTCGGCGTGGCGGTGCCCCAGCTGTCGGGTCGTGGGCTCGGGCACACGGGCGGCACGCTCGACAAGCTCGAGTCGATCCCCGGATGGCGCGCCGACCTCACGAACGACGAGATGTTCGCCCAGCTCCGCGACGTGGGGGGCGTGATCTGCGCTGCCGGCGCAGGACTCGCGCCGGCCGACAAGAAGCTCTACGCGCTCCGCGACATCACGGGCACGGTCGAGGCCATCCCGCTCATCGCCTCCTCGATCATGTCGAAGAAGATCGCCGAGGGCACCGGTGCCCTCGTGCTCGACGTGAAGTTCGGTTCCGGGGCGTTCCTCACCGACATCGAACGCTCGCGCGAACTCGCGCGCACCATGGTCGAACTCGGCGAAGACGCGGGGGTCGCGACCTCGGCGCTCATCACGAACATGAACGTGCCGCTCGGCCTCACGATCGGCAACGCCAACGAGGTGCGGGAATCGGTCGAGGTGCTCGCCGGCGGCGGCCCCTCCGACGTCCGCTCGCTCACGGTCGCCCTCGCCCGCGAGATGCTCGCGCTCGCGGGGCAGCCCGACGCCGATGTCGAGGGCGCCCTCGACGATGGGCGCGCCATGGACACGTGGCGGCGAGCCATCCGCGCCCAGGGCGGCGACCCCGACGCCGCCCTGCCGGTGGCGCGGGAACAGCATGTCGTCACGGCAGAGCGCGACGGCGTGCTCGTGGAGCAGCAGGCACTGCCGTTCGGCATCGCAGCCTGGCGCCTCGGTGCCGGACGCGCACGCAAGCAGGACCCCGTGCAGCACGCTGCCGGCATCGAGCTGCACGCCAAGCCGGGCGACACCGTGCGAGCGGGCGAGCCGCTCTTCACCCTGCACGCCGACGAGCCCGCCCGGTTCTCGCGGGCGCTCGAGGCTGTCGAGGGGGCATGGCGCATCGGCGATGCCGGTGACCCGATCAACGACGGCGGCCCGCTGATCGCCGACCGCATCGGGCGCTGAGCGGCGTCCTCCGATCGCGGAGCGAGTGCGGGGGAGCGATCGAGATCCGAGTGACGGGTCTCGACATGCTCCTTCGGCGCGCCTCCGCCGGCCTTGCTTCGAGATTGCCGAGACTTCCCGGGCGCCCTGTCGCTATCGTTGACTCGTGAACACGATTCCGACGGAGTACCGCCTCGAAGGCGACGGCACGAACATCCAGGCCCTGCCGAAGATCTCGCTGCATGACCACCTCGACGGCGGCCTTCGTCCGCAGACGCTCCTCGAGCTCGCCGACGAGATCGGTCACGAGGTTCCCGCGAGCGATGCCGAGGGCCTCGACCGGTGGTTCGCCGAGCAGTCGAACTCCGGCTCGCTCGTCGAGTACCTGAAGACTTTCGACCTCACGACCGCCGTCATGCAGACCCGCGAGGGGCTCACTCGCGTCGCGCGCGAGTTCGTGCAGGACCTCGCGGCCGACGGCGTCATCTACGGCGAGATCCGCTGGGCCCCTGAGCAGCACCTCACGCGCGGCCTCAGTCTCGATGAGACCGTCGAGGCGGTCCAGTCCGGGCTCGAGCAGGGCGTCGACGAGGTACGCGCTCAGGGCCGCGGCATCCGGGTCGGCCAGCTCGTCACGGCCATGCGCCACGCCGACCGCGGTCTCGAGATCGCGGAGCTCGCGGTCCGGCACCGCGACCGCGGCGTCGTCGGATTCGACATCGCCGGGGCCGAGGCCGGTTTCCTGCCGAGTCGCCACCGCACAGCGTTCGACTATCTCGCGAGCCAGTACCTGCCGGTCACGGTGCACGCCGGCGAGGCCGACGGTCTCGAGTCCATTCGCAGCGCCCTCTTCGACGGTCGCGCCCTGCGGCTCGGTCACGGCGTGCGCATCGCCGAAGACCTCATCATCGATCGCCAAGACGATGAGAACACCTACGTGTCGCTGGGTCCGGTCGCGCAGTGGGTGCGCGACCGCGAGATCGCGCTCGAGACCAGCCCGTCTTCGAACCTGCAGACCGGCGCGATCGCGGCGTGGGGCGATGAGCTCATCGACCACCCGTTCGACCTGCTCTACCAGCTCGGTTTCCGCGTGACCGTGAACACCGACAACCGCCTGCAGTCGGGCACGACGCTCACCCGCGAACTCGCGCTGCTGAGCGACGCGTTCGGCTACGACCTCGAGGACTTCGAGACGTTCCAGCTGAACGCGGCGGCGGCGGCGTTCCTGCCGCTCGACGACCGCGAAGAGCTCGCCGAGCAGATCCAGAACGGCTTCGACGACGCCTGACGCACGGATGCCCCGCGCACCGAGCACCCGCCTGCACCATCCTGAACGGACCCCGATGACCCTCCCGCCGCTCCCCGACGACGCGATCGTGCTCAGGGCGCACGTCGACGACTGGCGTGCCGCCGTGCGCGAGGCGGGCCGCGCCCTCACGCGCTCGGGCTCCACTCGTTCGGAGTACGCCGACCGGATGATCGCGGTCATCGAGGAGTTCGGCGCCTACGTGGTGATCGCGCCGGGCCTCGCACTCGCGCATGCCCGGCCGGGACCCGACGTGCGTCGCGAGGGGCTCGCCGTGGTGACGCTCGCGGAGCCCGTGCCGTTCGGCCATCCGCACAACGACCCCGTGCGGGTCGTGGTCGGCCTCGCCGTGTCGAACGCCGAGGAGCACGTCGCCTCGGTGGCGCAGCTCGCCAATGCGTTCAACGACAGCGGCATCGTCGGCCGCATGGCGCGGGCGGAGTCGGCCGACGAGATGCGGACCCTGCTCGGCTTCGACGCGGAGGCCGGGGCGTGAAGATCATCGCCGTCTGCGGACTCGGCATCGGCACGTCTGCGATCCTGAAGGTCAATGCCGAGCGCGCGCTCGACCGGCTGGGGCTCACGGCCGACGTCGATGCCAGCGATCTCGCCGGTGTCGCCGTGGCCGCCGCCGACGCCCAGGTCATCCTGACGTCGACCGAGCTCGCGGGCGCTGTGCGCGCCGCGATCGGTCGCAGCTTCGCCGAGATCGTCGAGGTGTCGAACTACTTCGATGTCGAGGAGATCGGCGCGAAGCTCGAGACGTCGCTCGGCTGATCCCCTCGAGCCCGGCACCACGACGGCCGGCAGCTACGCGACGAGCTCCCGCATTCCCGCGTCGAGCGCCGAGATGGCAGCGGATGCCGCGGCGCGACGCTCAGCGACGGTGCCCGTCTCGGACACCGCATCGAGGTAGACCTTGAGCTTCGGCTCGGTGCCGCTCGGTCGCACCATGACCCGGCCGCCGCCCTCGAGGACGATGCGGAGCACGTCGGACGGCGGCAGGTCGCCGTATCCCTCGGCGAGGTCTTCGATGCGCTCGACCCGGATGCCGCCGACCGAGGCGGGTGGCTCGGCGCGCAGGCGCTCCATGATCTCGCCGATGCGGGAGAGCTCGGTGACCCGGATCGAGATCTGGCCCGAGTCGTGGCAGCCGAACCGTTCGACGAGGTCGTCGAGGTGATCGGCGACGGTGCGCCCCTCGGACTTGAGCTGTGCCGCGAGGGAGAGGAAGGCGAGACCGGCGGAGATGCCGTCCTTGTCGCGCACGGTGCCGGGGTTCACGAGGTAGCCGAGGGCCTCTTCGAACCCGAAGACGAGTCCGGGCGCACGGGAGATCCACTTGAATCCGGTGAGCGTGGCTTCGAAGTCGAGGTCGTAGGCCCTGGCGATGGCCTCGAGGCCGGGGGAGGAGACGATCGAGCACGCGAGCGCGCCGTTCGGGCCCGAGTCTCCGGTGACGGCGGCGGCCCGCTCCGCGGCCTGCCAGCCGAGCACCAGACCCACCTCGTTGCCGGAGAGGCGTCGGTAGCCGGAGTCCGCAGCGGCGTCGGGGATCGCGATCGCGAGCCGGTCGGCGTCTGGGTCGTTCGCGACGATGAGCTCGGCGTCGACCTCTCGAGCCCGTGCGAATGAGAGGTCCATCGCGCCGGGCTCTTCGGGGTTCGGGAAGGACACCGTCGGGAACGCCGGGTCGGGCTCGATCTGCGCCTCGACCAGTCGCGGCGCCTCGAAGCCGGCCGCGGCGAGCACGCTCGCCATGGTCTGCCATCCGACACCGTGCATCGCGGTGTAGACCACGCGCGGCTGTGCTGCCGGGGGAGCGGCGACCGCGGCGGTCTGGCGGACGTACTCGTCGACGACCGCCTCGGAGGCCGTCTCGAAGACGCCGCGAGGCAGTTCGGTGACGAGCCGGGTGTCGGCGACGCGCTGGATCTGCGCGGCGATCTCGGCGTCGGCCGGCGCCACGATCTGCGAACCGTGGTCGTCGCCCCCGAGGTAGACCTTGTAACCGTTGTCGTTCGGTGGGTTGTGCGAGGCCGTCACCATGACGCCCGCCGACACGTCGAAGTACCGCACGGCGAAGGCGAGCACGGGCGTCGGCAGCAGCCGGGGCAGCAGGATCGCGCGCACCCCGGCGCCCGCCATGATCTCGGCCGTGTCGCGCGCGAAGACGGCGGAGTTCTTGCGGCCGTCGAAGCCGATCACGATCGAGGGCGTCTGCCCGAGCGCGGCGTGCTCGACGAGGTGGGCGGCGAGGCCCGCTGCCGCCTGGGAGACGAGCACCCGGTTCATCCGGTTCGGTCCGGCGGCGATCTCGCCGCGGAGGCCGGCCGTGCCGAACGCGAGTCGCTGATCGAAGCGGTCGGCGAGGTCGGCGGATGCCGCGGGATCGCCGCTGCGCACCGCGTCGACGATCGACGTGAGTTCGGCGATCGTCTCGGGGTCGGGGTCCTGCGCCAGCCACGCCTCGGCGAGGGCGATGCGTTCCGCGTCGCGGGAATCGTCGGTCTGCGACATCCGCTGCCCCTTAGAGTTCTGCGACGATCTTGGCGAGCAGGCTCGAGATCACCGGTTCGGCCGTGCGCCCGGCTTCGATGACCTCTTCATGGCTCAGCGGCGTCGTCTGGATGCCGGCTGCGAGGTTCGTGATGAGCGACATGCCGAGCACCTCCATGCCGGCCTGGCGGGCGGCGATGGCCTCGAGGGCGGTCGACATGCCCACGATGTGGCCGCCGATGATCTTCGCCATCTGCACCTCGGCGGGCGTCTCGTAGTGGGGCCCGCGGAACTGGCAGTAGACGCCCTCGTCGAGCGCCGGGTCGATCGAGTGCGCGAGGTCGCGGAGCCGCTTCGAGTAGAGGTCGGTGAGATCGATGAAGGTCGCGCCCTCGAGCGGCGAATCGGCCGTGAGGTTGATGTGGTCGCTGATGAGCACGGGGGTACCGGGGGTCCAGTGCTCCTTGATGCCGCCCGCGCCGTTCGTGAGGATCATCGTCTTCGCGCCCGTCGCGGCCGCGGTCCGCACGGAGTGCACGACGCGGCGCACGCCGTGGTCTTCGTAGTAGTGGGTGCGGGCGCCGATGACGAGGGCGCGCTTGCCGCTCGGCAGCAGCACTGAGCGCAGCGTGCCGACGTGGCCCTCGAGAGCGGGCTTGGAGAACCCGGGCACCTCGGTCGCGGCGATCGTGTGCGTCGTCTCGCCGATGAGCTCGGCGGCGCGGCCCCAGCCGCTGCCGAGCGTCAGTGCGACGTCGTGCCGCTCGACTCCGGTGAGCTCCGCGATGCGCTCGGCCGCGAGGGCGGCGATCGCGAAGGGGTCGGCAGTGGGATCGTCGAGCGGGTTCGCAGCGTGCATCATCCCACTCTAATGAGCAGCGGATGCCGCGGCGAGGTCGTGCTCGTTTGCTGGCCCGAGGGCGTGAACTGGCAGAATGTGAGCATGGCCTATGAGTTCGAGCGCACCCAACGTATTGCCGTACTCGGAGGAGGGCCTGGAGGGTATGAGGCCGCACTCGCCGGGGCGCAGCTCGGGGCCGAGGTGACGCTCATCGAGCGCGCCGGCGTCGGCGGCGCGGCGGTGCTCACCGACGTGGTGCCGTCGAAGTCCCTCATCGCGACCGCCGAGGCCTCCAACGCCGTGAAGGAGGCCGCCGATCTCGGCGTGCAGTTCTTCGCGAAGGGCGACTCCGAGAAGGCCGTGAAGCCGAACGTCGCGATCAACCTGGCCGCCGTGAACAAGCGGCTGCTCGGCCTCGCCGCCCAGCAGTCCGAGGACATGCGGTCGAATCTCATCGAGGCCGGCGTGCACCTCGTGCAGGGCGAGGGTCGCCTCGACGGACCGAACGCCGTCATCGTCTCGACCGCGAAGGGCGGCACCGACTTCGACCGCATCGAGGCCGACACGCTCGTGATCTCGGTCGGCGCCTCGCCGCGGGTGCTTCCGACCGCCGTCCCCGACGGCGAGCGAATCCTCACGTGGACCCAGCTCTACCACCTGCAGGTCGTGCCCGAGCACCTCATCGTGGTCGGCTCCGGTGTCACGGGTGCGGAGTTCGCCTCGGCGTACCGGGCCCTCGGCGCCAAGGTCACGCTCATCTCGAGCCGCGACCAGGTCCTTCCGGGAGAGGATGCCGACGCGGCATCCGTCATCGAGAAGGTCTTCAAGCGCAACGGCATGAAGGTCATGAACAAGTCCCGCGCCGAGTCCGTCGTGCGCGACGGCGACAGCGTCGTGGCGACCCTGACCGACGGGCGCGAGGTGCGCGGCAGCCACTGCCTCATGGCGGTCGGCTCGGTGCCGAACACGCTCGACCTCGGCCTCGAGGACGCCGGCGTGCAGCTCGCCGAGAGCGGCCACATCCGCGTGAACCGCGTCGCTCGCACGTCGATGCCGAACATCTACGCGGCCGGCGACTGCACGACCTTCCTGCCGCTCGCCTCCGTCGCCTCGATGCAGGGCCGCACCGCGGTGTTCCACGCGATGGGCGACGTCGTGAACCCGCCAGAGCTGCGCAACATCACCTCGAACATCTTCACGCAGCCCGAGATCGCCACGGTCGGCTGGACCGAGAAGGAGATCGACGAGGGAGTGGTGCCCGGCGTCGTGTACAAGCTGCCGCTCTCGTCGAACCCACGCGCCAAGATGATGGGCATTCGCGACGGCTTCGTGAAGCTCTTCGCGTCGAGCGGGTCGGGCGCGATCATCGGCGGCGTGATCGTGGCGCCGAAGGCCTCCGAGCTCATCTTCCCGCTCGCGCTCGCCGTCGAGCACCGCCTCACGGTGGACCAGTTCGCCGAGGCGTTCCCGGTGTATCCGTCGCTCAGCGGTTCTTTGACGGATGCCGCGCGGGCCATGCACGTCGTACGCTGAGGTTGCAGCGCCGCGGGGGCGGTGCGCCGTCCTCAGGGGGTAGTCATGAACCTGCGAGTGAAATCGGTCGAGTCGTCGATCGCCGACTCCCATGACGAGGAGCGGAGCCTGAAACGTTCCCTCGGCACGTGGGACCTCGCCCTGATGGGCATCGCGGTCGCGGTCGGGGCCGGCATCTTCTCGGTCGGGGCGCAGGCCGCGGCGAACTTCGCCGGGCCGAGCGTCATCGTCTCCTTCGTGCTCGCCGCCGTCACGTGCGGGCTCGCGATCATGTGCTACGCGGAGTTCGCCTCGACCGTGCCCGTCGCGGGCAGCGCCTACACGTTCACCTACGCGACGATGGGGGAGCTGCTCGCCTGGATCATCGGCTGGGACCTCATCCTCGAGCTCTTCACCGCGGCGGCGGTGCTCGCCAAGTACTGGGGGGTCTACCTCGGCGAGGCGCTGCTCGCGTTCGGGCTGCCGTTCCCGTCGACGTTCCAGCTCGGCGGCCTCGAGGTGAGCTGGCCGGCATTCCTCATTGTGGCCGTGTTCACGGTCCTCCTCGTCGCCGGCACGAAGCTCACGGCGCGCGTCGGCGCGGTGTTCACGATCATCAAGGTCGCGATCGTGCTCTTCGTGATCGTCGTCGGCTTCTTCTTCGTCAAGGCGGCGAACTTCACTCCGTTCATCCCCGAGGCGGTGCCCACCGAGGGCGGTGCCACGGACGTCTGGACGCAGTCGCTCCTCTCCTGGATGACCGGCGCCGCGCCCGCGCAGTACGGCGTCTTCGGCATGCTCTCGGCGGCGGCGCTCGTGTTCTTCGCGTTCATCGGCTTCGACGTCGTCGCCACGAGCGCCGAGGAGGTGCGCGACCCGCAGAAGCGGCTGCCGCGCGGCATCTTCATCGGGCTCGGCATCGTGACGCTGCTGTACGTGCTCGTGTCGATCGTCATGACGGGCATGGTCTCGTACACGGAGCTCGCGGCGGAGGAGACGCCGTCGCTCGCGACCGCCTTCCGGCTCGTCGGGCAGGACTGGGCGTCGGCCGTGATCTCGCTCGGCGCGCTCGCGGGCCTCACGACCGTGATCATGATCATCCTGCTCGGCCTCTCGCGCATCGTCTTCGCGCTCAGCCGTGACGGCCTGCTGCCGCGCTGGCTGTCGAAGACCACCCAGCACACGAAGACGCCCGCGCGCATCCAGATCATCGCGGGCACGGTCGTGGCGTTCGTCGCCGCCTTCACCGACGTCGGCCTCCTCGAGGAGATGATCAACATCGGCACGCTCTCGGCCTTCGTGCTCGTGAGCATCGGTGTCGTGGTGCTGCGCCGCACACGCCCCGACCTGCAGCGCGGCTTCCGCGTGCCGTGGTCGCCCGTGCTGCCGATCCTCTCGGCGGCGCTCTGCGTCTGGCTCATGTTCAACCTGACGACGCTCACGTGGGTGCGGTTCCTGGTCTGGCTCGCGATCGGGCTCGTCATCTACCTGCTGTACGGGCGTCGTCGCTCGCGGCTCGGCCTCGAGCTTCGCGTGAGCGAGGTCGAGCTGCCCACGGTGCAGGGGGCGGAGCCACCAACCGGCCGCTGAGCGGAGGGGGAGGGGTCCGCTCGCGGGCGTTGCCGAAACGTGATCCGGAGGGTCGGGTCCGGACTTCGGCGTGCCAGTAGATTCGTCTCGCCGGGCAGCCCGGCGAGACGGAGGCGACTCACATGGAACAGCGCTCGATCGGCCTCATGACGATGCTTCTCGCGGCAGCGCTGGCGCTGACTGCCTGCGTCCCGTCGCTGGAGCCTCCGCCCACGGCGACCCCGACACCGCACGCCACCGCGGCGCCGATCGAGTCGGTGCCGCCGACCTCCACCGCGGACGGGGCGGATCCGGTCGTCGCGCGCATCGTCGTTCGACCCGAACAACTCGAACTCGTGAACGCCGCTGGCGTCGTCGTCGGCGAGTTGTCGTACGACGCGGAGGCGGTGGCATTCGTGGACACGATCTCGAACGTGCTCGGCGGCCCACCCGATGTCGAGGAGCGGCCCGGCGGCCACGAGTGGTTCCCGTGGACGAAGTACACCTGGCCGGGCGTGGTCGTCATCGACGACCACGAGCCCGACGGCATCTCCTCCGACATGAATGTGGCGATCGAGTTCACGCATCCGATCGTCGGCGACGGGATCTCGGTCGCCACGGTGCAGGGTTTCCGCCCCGGGGACGACGCACAGGCGCTGGCTGCCGAGCTGGGAGAGACCTGGCATGGAAGCGGCTACGACGAGTTCCCTGCGGAGACGGGTCCGGACGTCGGAGAACGCTGGTACTCCGAGTGGGACGGTACCTACGGGCCGGCGAACGCCAACGCGGTCGCCGTGAGCCATTGGAACCGCGAGAACGATCCCACCGTGACGAGTGTGGTCCGTGCTCCCTGGAACTTCGGCATCGGGCACGTCTGAACGAACGCGCCCCATCGCAACAATGTTGTCAACAGCGTTGCGCAGACGTCGCCGATCGCGATACGGTCCGAATGCAGCATCCGTTCGCCGACCGGTTCCGCGTTTCGAGGGACCGTCGGCGGCCCCTTCGACAGCGACGTTCCAGGAGGCACGATGTACGACGAAGACCCGACCCAGGCAGCCGACGCCCGAGGGCTCACGCGACGAACCATGCTCGGCGTCGGCGCGGCCGGCACCGCGGGCCTGCTCCTCACCGCTGGTGCGCACCCGCGCCGCGGCATCCTCGGTTCCTACAACCGCATGTGGGACGCGATCGTCATCGGAGCCGGCGCGTCCGGTCTCGGCGCCGCGCGAGTGCTCGCCGATGCCGGCAAGCGCGTGCTCGTGCTCGAGGCCCGTGATCGCATCGGCGGCCGCATGTGGACCGACCGAACCTCGATGGGCATCCCGATCGAACGCGGCGCCGAACTCGTGCACGGCACGACGGTGTCGACCTGGGGGCTCATCAACGAACTCGGCCTCGCGACACACCGGCAGACGACCATCTTCTCCCGGCTTCGGCCAGACTCCCCGTGGACCGATGCATTCGACTTCGAGGGCCTCCACTTCCCCCTCGGGGCCCCCTCGTACCCGAACGGACTGCCCGATCCGAGCGACGGCGAGACCGCCCTCGCCTGGCTCGGGCGTGTCGGCATCCCGCCCGAGAACTATCCGACGGCGCTGGCGGCGATCGAGGTCGACTCGGAGCAGTTCGACGTGCTGCCGGCGTGGTTCGTCGTCGACACCGTGGTCGCCTGCCTCGAGACGCAGGACCTGTCCGGGCCGCTCCCGCCCGAGGAATACGGCGACTACCGGGTCATCGGCGGGTACAACCAGGTGTTGCAGCCCCTCGTGGCAGGACTCCCGCTGCTGCACGGCGCTCGGGTGCACACGGTCGAGCACCGGCCGGGCAGGGTCGACGTGCACTCGAGCATCGGCTCGTTCAAGGCCAAGACGCTCGTGGTCGCCCTGCCGGGTGGCGTGCTGAAGCACGGCGACGTCGTCTTCGACCCGCCGCTGCCCGCCGACAAGCGCGACGGATTCCAGGAGATCGAGTACCTGCCGGTCTTCAAGGGGATCCTCGAGTTCGCGCAGCCGGTGCTGCCGCCCGGCCACCCGGTGCCGCACGCCTGGGACATCATGACGACGTTCTCGAAGAACCCGCCGAGCCTCTGGAACGGCTCGGTCGGAACACCGGGCTACGACGGCGAGATCGTCGTCGCCTGGATGACGGGCGGCAAGGCGCAGGAACTCCTCGACCTGTCCGAGACCGAACGGTTCGAGGCGGCGCTCGACAACGTGCGCACCGCCGTCGGCGACCAGGGACTCCAGTACGTCAACGCCTCGACCTACGACTGGTCGAAGGACGAGTTCGCGAGGGGCGCGTACCCCGGGCCGTTCTCACGGCGCAGCGGCCTGAACGCGCCGATCGCGGACACCGTCTTCTGGGCGGGCATGGTGACGAGCACGATCCACTCCTCGCGGAACTCCGGCGTGTCCGCGGCGAACGCCGCGCTCGCCGCACTGGCGCTGCGCTGAGGGGCTCTCCGCCCGACCTCTCGTCCCACCGCGTCGACGGCCGTCGACGTCGGCCCCCTGATCGACCCCTCGCACCAACATCGCACCACCACCCATCCAGGAGGCAGTACCGATGCACGAACATGGAACGAACGACGTCACGACGCCCGCGCTCGGCGGGTTCACCCGGCGAACCCTGCTCACGGCGGGGGCCGTCGGCGCGGCTGGCCTCCTGCTGACCGCCGGAGCGAAGCCGACGCCGGGCAGTTGGCAGACCCGCACGTGGGATGCGATCGTGATCGGCGCCGGCGCGGCCGGGCTGGGAGCGGCACGAACCATTGCCGATCAGGGCCGCAGCGTGCTCGTGCTCGAAGCTCGGAATCGCATCGGCGGCCGGATGTGGACCGACCGCACGTCCATGTCGATCCCGATCGAGCGCGGCGCCGAGCTCGTGCACGGCAGCACCGTCTCGACCTGGCAGCTGATCGACCAGCTCGGTCTCTCGACGCACCGCCAGACGAAGCTGTTCGGCCGTCTCCGCCCGGGCACACCGTGGATCGACGGCTTCCACTACGAGTCGTGGCACTTCCCGCTCGGAGCCCCCTCGTACCCGAACGGACTCCCGGCGGCGGCCCCGGGCGAGACCGCTCTGCACTGGCTGCAACGGGTCGGCATCGTCCGCGACAACTACCCCATCATGCTCGCGGCGATCGAGGTCGACACCGAGCAGTTCGACGTGCTGCCCGCCAAGGAGGCCGTGAAGGTCGTCGAGATCGCGCTCGGCTACCAGGGCCTCACGGGCCCGATGCCACCCGAAGAGTACGGCGACTACCGCGTCATCGGCGGCTACGACCAGGTGCTGCAGCCGCTCGTCGCCGGCCTTCCGCTGCTGCTGAACGCCAGGGTGCACACGGTCGAGCACGCACCCGGTCACGTCGAGGTGCACTCGACCCAGGGCTCGTACACGGCGAAGTCGCTGGTCGTGGCATTGCCCGGCGGCGTGCTGAAGCACGGCGACGTGGTCTTCGACCCGCCGCTGCCGCCGGCGAAGGTCAACGGGTTCCAGGCGATCAGCTACCTGCCGGTCTTCAAGGGCATCCTCGAATTCGCCCATCCCGTGCTCCCCGCCGGCCATCCGGTGCCGCAGGGCTGGGACATGCTCACGACCTTCTCGAAGAATCCGCCGAGCAACTGGAACGCCTCGGTCGGCACGCCCGGCTTCAGCGGCGAGGTCATCGTGTCGTGGATGACCGGAGGCAGGGCGCAGGAGCTGCTCGATCTGCCCGAGTCGCAGCGTTTCGCCGCCGCACTCGACAACCTGCGCACGGCGACCGGCGACCAAGGCCTGCAGTACACGAAGTCGTCGACCCACGACTGGTCGAAGGACGAGTTCGCGCGGGGCGCGTACCCCGGCCCGTTCTCGCGCTGGAACGCCAACGGCCTCTACGCACCGGTGGACGAGACGATCTTCTGGGCCGGCATGGTCACCAGCACGATCGCGTGGTCACGCGATACGGGCGTCGACGCCGCGAACGCCGTGCTCGGGGCGCTGGCGGGGCGCTGACGCGAGGGAGATCGACGAACCGCCGTGCAGTGCCGACTGGCACCGCACGGCGGTTCTGTTCGTTCGAGGGTCGTCGCGACTACGCGTCGACGATGGCGAGCAGCAGGTGCCCGCTCGAGACGGTCGCGCCGGCCTCGGCGTTGACCGTGCCGATGACGCCGTCCTTGTGGGCGAGGATCGGCTGCTCCATTTTCATGGCCTCGAGCACGAGCACGAGGTCGCCCTTGACGACCTTGTCGCCCTCGGCGACGGCCACCTTCACGATGGTCGCCTGCATCGGCGCCTTGACGGCGTCGCCCGTGCCGGTGTCGACGGCGTGCGACGCAGCGCGGCGGCGCGGAGCAGCACCGGCGGTGCGAGATGCGGATGACCCGCCGCCCACGATGCGCTTCGGCAGCGTGACCTCGACCCGGCGTCCGGCGACCTCGACGACGACGCTCGTGCGTTCGGCGGGTCCGGCGTTGTCGGCGAGTTCGCCCGACCAGGGCTCGAGCTGGTTGTCGTACTCGGTCTCGATCCAGCGCGTGTAGATCGAGAACGCCTCGTCGCCGTCGGGGGCGAAGGCGGGGTTGCGCACGATGTCGCGGTGGAACGGCAGCACGGTCGGCAGGCCCGCGACCTCGAACTCGTCGAGTGCGCGGCGCGCGCGCTCGAGCGCGTCCTTGCGGTCGCGACCGGTGACGATGAGCTTGGCGAGGAGGGAGTCGAACGCGCCGGAGATCTCGTCGCCGGAGGTGACGCCCGAGTCGATGCGGATGCCGGGGCCGCCCGGGAAGCGCAACTGGTGCACGGGGCCGGGCGCAGGCAGGAAGCCGCGGCCGGGGTCCTCGCCGTTGATGCGGAACTCGATCGAGTGCCCGGTCGTCACGGGGTCGGCGTAGTCGAGCACGCCGCCCTCGGCGAGGCGGAACTGCTCGCGCACGAGGTCGATGCCGGTGACCTCTTCGGAGACCGGGTGCTCGACCTGGAGCCGCGTGTTGACCTCGAGGAACGAGACTGTGCCATCTTGGCCGATCAGGAACTCGCAGGTGCCGGCGCCGACGTAGCCCACCTCGCGGAGGATGGCCTTCGACGATTCGTAGAGCAGCGTGGTCTGGGCGTCGGTGAGGAACGGCGCGGGCGCCTCCTCGACGAGCTTCTGGTGGCGGCGCTGGAGCGAGCAGTCGCGGGTCGAGACGACGACGACGTTGCCGTGCTCGTCGGCGAGGCACTGCGTCTCGACGTGACGAGGCTTGTCGAGGTACTTCTCGACGAAGCACTCGCCGCGGCCGAACGCCGCGACCGCCTCGCGGGTGGCCGAATCGAAGAGCTCGGGCACCTCTTCGCGGGTGCGGGCGACCTTCAGGCCGCGGCCGCCGCCGCCGAAGGCGGCCTTGATCGCCACGGGCAGGCCGTGTACGTCGACGAAATCGAGCACCTCCGCGGCATCCGCGACGGGGTTGAGGGTGCCGGGCGCGAGCGGGGCGCCGACCTTCTCGGCGACGTGGCGTGCCGAGACCTTGTCGCCGAGTCGCTCGATCGCCTCGGGCGAGGGGCCGATCCAGATGAGGCCCGCGCCGATCACGGCACGGGCGAAGTCGGGGTTCTCGGCGAGGAATCCGTAGCCGGGGTGCACGGCGTCGGCGCCCGAGCGACGGGCGATCGAGAGGATCTTGTCGATCACGAGATACGTGTCGGCGCTCGTCGTGCCGTCGAGGGCGTACGCCTCGTCGGCGAGCTTCACATGCCGCGCGTCGCGGTCTTGGTCGGCGTAGACGGCGACGGAGCCGAGGCCGGCGTCACGGGCGGCCCGGATGACGCGGACGGCGATCTCGCCACGGTTGGCGATGAGGACCTTGGAGATGCGCGGCATAATGCTCAAGCCTATTGCGCGCGCGGGTCGGCTCTTTGGGTGCCTTCCACAAAAAGAGCGGATGTCTCTTGCGGGCATCGACAATCGACGCGAGCGGTCACTCGGCAGCGGGCCGGCGGTTCCAGAGCGACGGCCACGCCACGCCGAGCTCGCGCACGAGGTCCCGGAGCGTCGAGAGCGAGAGGCCGACGACCGTCGACGGGTCTCCCTCGACCCGCCGGATGAAGGGACCGCCGAGGCTGTCGATCGTGAACGCGCCTGCAACGAGCAGTGGCTCGCCGGTCGCGATGTACGCGTCGATCTCGGCGTCGTCGAGCGCCGCGAAGCGCACGGTCGCGACATCCGCTCGACCGACCGCGCCGTTCACCCGGCCGCCCCGGTGGTCGATGAGCCAGTGACCCGACCAGAGCTCGCCGTGACCGCCGTTCTGGGCGAGCCAGCGCTGCCGGGCCACGTCGGGCAGGTGCGGCTTTCCGTGGATCGAGCCGCCGGTCAGGAACGCCGAGTCGCCGCCGAGGATGAGCCCGTCGATCGGCTCTCCGCCCGGCTCGGCGCCGACGAGCGCCTCGGCCTTCGCCTGTGCGAGCAGTTGCACCATCTCGCGAGCGGCGAGCGGGCCGGAGAGCGCCTCGTGCGCGGCGACGACGGCTTCCTCGTCGACACCGGGGGGAAGCGCTGTCGGCTCGATCCCGGCCGCGCGAAGGGTCTGCAGTCGGGCCGGCGAAGTCGAGGCGAGGTAGAGGCGCATGCCTCCATCCTGCCCGCAGGCCCGCCGCTGTGGAATGCTCGTTGCATGCCAGAGAACCGACGCCCGCGTCGAACCGGTGGGCGCAAGCCCTCGCGCTCGCCCCGCCCCACCCCGAAGCCGCCCGCCACCGACGGGCCGGTGATCGAGCTCGAGGTCGAGCGGGTCGCCCACGGCGGCGTCTTCGTCGCGCGGCACGAGGGCCGAGTCGTCTTCGTCGCCGACGCCATCCCGGGGGAGCGCGTGGCCGCCCGCGTCAGCGACCAGGGCAAGGAGAAGTTCTGGCGCGCGGAGACCGTGGAAGTGCTCGAGGCTTCGCCCGACCGCCGCGAGCACGTGTGGGCCGAGGCATCCGTCGATCGCGCGCCCGAGCTTCGACCCGGCGGCGCGGAGTTCGGCCACATCCGCATGGAGCGGCAGCGGGCGCTGAAGGGCGACGTGCTGCGCGACGCGCTCTCGCGCATGGCGGGCGTCGAGGTCGGCGTCGAGGTCGCCCCGGTCGATCCCGCGCTCGCCGAGGGCGTCTCGGTCGACGACGGCACCGGATGGCGCACGCGGATGCGCCTCCATGTCGGTGCGGACGGCCGTGTGGGGCCGTACGCGGCGCGCAGCCACTCGATCGTGCCCGTGACGTCCGTCCCCCTCGCAGTGGCCGAACTGGCGGCGCTCGCGCCCCTCGGCGACCGATTCCCGGGCGCGACCGCCATCGACCTCGTGGCACCGAGCGCGGGCGATCCGGCGATCGTGATGGTCGAGGGCGACCGCCCGGCACGCGGTTCGCGTCCGACGATCGAGGAGCGCGTGGGCGATCGCAGCTTCCGGCTCGACCGGGACGGCTTCTGGCAGGTCCACCGCGGCGCCGCGGCCACGCTCACGCGCGCCGTGCAGGAACTCGTCGACGACGACCTCTTCGACCCCCGTGCAGCCAACCACGACCTCTACGGCGGAGTCGGGTTGCTCGCGGCAGCCGTCGGCGACCGGTTCGGCGAGACCGTGCGCATCACGACGGTCGAGTCCGACGCGCGTGCCACCGAGCACGCGGGGGCGAACCTCTCGGAGTGGCTCGGCGCCCGCGCCGTGACGGCTCGCGTCGACCGGTACCTCGCCGAACTCGAGGCCGGATCGGGTGCCGCTGAACGCGCGCGCCTCCGCGACGCGACGATCGTGCTCGATCCACCGCGTGCCGGAGCGGGCCGAGAGGTCGTCGAACGGCTCGTTGAGCTGCACCCGCGGCAGCTCGTCTACGTCGCCTGCGACCCGGTCGCCTTCGCGCGCGACGTGGGCCTGTTCCGCGAGCGCGGCTACGAGCTCGACGAGCTGCGTGCCTACGACCTGTTCCCGAACACCCATCACGTCGAGGCGGTCGCCCGCCTCCGCGCTATCGTGTGAACGTGAACGAGGGGGACGTCGGAGCTGCAGCACCGACACGAGAAGCGGATGCCGTGGCGACCGTGGCGACCGTGGCGATCGTCGACGACCACGAAGCCGTGCGACTCGGCCTGCGCGCGGCCTGCCGCGACGCGGGCTACGACGTCGTGGTCGACGCGGCGAGCGTGCCAGAACTGCTCGACGGCCTCGCCGGCCGTGCGTGCGACGTCGTCGTGCTCGACCTCTCACTGGGGGACGGCACGACGGTAACCGACAATGTGCGGGCCGTGCTCGCGACCGGCAGCGCCGTGCTCGTGCACAGTATCGCCGATCGGGTCGCCGCAGTGCGCGAGTCGCTCGCGGCGGGCGCCGCCGGCGTGATCCCCAAGGCCTCGCCGATGTCGGCCGTGATCGCCGCGATCGCCACGGTCGCTCGCGGCGAGGTGCTCAACAACGTCGAATGGGCGAGCGCGATCGAGGCCGATCGTGACTTCGCGAAGGCGCAGCTCGGACGGCGCGAGCACGACGTGCTGCACCTCTACGCCTCGGGACTTCCGCTGAAGCTCGTCGCCGCCCAGCTCGGTATCGCCCACTCCACGGCACGCGAGTACCTCGACCGGATCCGCGCGAAGTACATCGAGGTGGGTCGACCTGCGCCGACGAAGGTCGACCTCCTGCGCCGCGCCGTCGAAGACGGGATCCTCCCCGGGCTCGACGATGGCGGAGATGCCCGCCGTTGACTGGCGGGTGACGCGACTCTCGCGTCGCCGCTCAACGGTGACCCGAGCGCAGGTCGAGACCGTCACGGGCCGGGCGCTCGGACTCTTCGGCCTCGTGTTCGGGGCGCAGACCGTGCCGATCGCGCTCGTGCAGGCCGATGCCCTCCTGCCCGGCGCCGGTGCCGCGCTCATGGCGGTGCTGTACGGCGCCATCGTGGGCCTCGCAGTCGCCACCGTGACGAAGGTCGCGGTGCGCACGGCGTGCCTCGCCTTCGCGCTGCTGTACGCCGTGGCTCTCATGGCGTGGCCGTTCCTCGTCGACGACCCTGCAGCCCTCGACGGCGCGGCGCCATGGCTGTACTACCTGTGCACCGTCGCGACGACGGCGGCGGTCGTCGCGGTGCAGCCGCTGTGGGCCGCCGCCTACACGATCGTCGTCCCCGCCGTGTACGGGGTCATCCGCCTGCTCCCGTCCGGCGGGGATGCCGGTCCGCTGCTCGCGGTGCTCGACGCGCTGTACGCCGTCGTGCTCGGTGTCGTCGTGCTCGTCATCGTGACGATGCTGCGGCAGACCGCCGGAGCCGTCGATGCCGCGCAGGAGGCGGCCCTCGAACGCTACGACGTCGCCGCGCGACTCCACGCCAACGAGATCGAGCGCGTCAAGGTCGACGCGCTCGTGCACGACAGCGTGCTCACGACCCTGCTCTCGGCTGCGGCGGCCTCAACGCCCGAGCAGCAGCAGCTCGCGGCCCGCATGGCGCGTGATGCCGTGCAACGCCTCGACGAGGCCGGAGCGACCGGCCCGCGGGCGCTCGACCGGGTGGGCCTTCCGGTGCTCGTGCGGCGGCTGCGGGCAGCCCTCACGACGTTCACCACCCCCTTCACGGTGCGGGTCGTGAACGCCGGCGGCGTCGAGCTGCCCGTCGAGGCGGTCGAGGCGCTCTACGCGGCTGCCGTGCAGGCGATGGTCAACAGCCTGCAGCACGCCGACGAGCCGGGCCTGTCGACGCGGCGGGAGCTCCGCATCAGGGGCGTGCGCGCCGGCGGCTGCGTCATCGAGGTCGCCGACAACGGCCGAGGGTTCGCGATGGACCGAGTGCCCGCCGAGCGGCTCGGGCTGCGCGTCTCGATCGAGGAGCGCATGGCCAACGCCGGGGGCATGGCGCACATCGAATCGAGGATCGGACACGGCACGACCGTGACGGTGGCATGGCCGCAGGGAGCAGGTGGCGCGGCATGATCTCGATTCCCCGCTGGCTCCTGCTCGTGCTCGGCGCACTGTTCTCGGCGTACCACGTCGTGCTCGGCATCTACTCGCTGGGCCAGGCGGCGTCGCCGTGGCCGGCGGTCGTCGCCCTGCTGCTCTACTCGACGGCGACGACGCTCAGCCTGTGGCCCGCCAAGCGAGTGCGCATGCCCGACTGGCTCGCGGCCTTCGACCTCGCCGTGTCGATCGTGCTCCCGCTCCTCGTGACGAGCCAGCTCGACCCCGATGCCGAGAACGGGTACGCCACGTGGTACGTCGCGGCGGTGGGCACGCTCATGACGATCACCGCGGCTCGGCGTCAGCTGACCGCGGCATGGCTCGGCGTCATCGCGCTCGCGGTGCAGAGCGTCGTGTGGGCGGGCCCGTTCTCGCTCGGCGGGCTCGGCGTCATCGGCAGCATCGTCTGGGTCGGCATCGCGCACATGCTGACGACCGCGTTGACGACCGCGGCACGCGAGACGCGTCGCTACGCGCAGGCTGAACGGGAGGCCG
This sequence comes from Agromyces sp. Root1464, assembly GCF_001427265.1. Classification (NCBI taxonomy): domain Bacteria; kingdom Bacillati; phylum Actinomycetota; class Actinomycetes; order Micrococcales; family Microbacteriaceae; genus Agromyces; species Agromyces sp. Root1464. The sequence goes on along the minus strand of NZ_LMFU01000002.1, from coordinate 960,921 downwards.
CCGCGTGGCAGGCCGCGCAGGACGCGCACCTGTTCGAGGGCCGCATGCGCCTCGCCCACACGAACCGGCTCGCAGCGCCGATGCTGCGCCGCATCGCGGATCGCGGCGGGGCGCTCACCGAGGAGCAGCGGACCGAGTGCCGCATGCTCGAAGCGGCGATCCGCGACGAGATCCGCGGTCGCATGCTCCTGACCGACGCGGTGCGTTTCGAGGTGCAGCGCGCCCGCGCCCGCGGCATCACGGTGACCCTCCTCGACGAGGGCGGCATCGACGATCTCGACGAGGCGACGCGGAACCGAGTGCTCTCACGCCTCGCCGACGCCGTGGCGGAGTCGTCCGCCGATCGCATCATCGTCCGCACTGCCGCGGAGGCATCGCCGGTGGCGGTCACCGTCGTCGGGCTCCGCGAGTCGAGCACTTCGTCGTCGGACTCGGACGAGGCGGAGGTCGAGTTGTGGCTGGAGATCCCGCGCGTGCTCTGAAGCGGCGGGCAACGCCGCACGCGAGCTGCGCTCGAGCGTGAGCGATCGGGATCTCGAACACCGTCGGTGCCAGACATGAATCGGGGCTGACCTGAATCTGTACCTGACATGAAGGTGGGGGGCCGATCTGAGATCGACCCCCCATCAAGCCCGAGTCACCGCGACAACCCGAATGTCGCCCTGACTCGCCCCCAACTGCCATCGGTTACCCGACCGATGACGGTGGCGACTCCTGTGGAGCCTGCACTGACAATATTGGTGCACGATCCCACAGAAGCAAAGTCATCATTTCGGGGGACAAGGCGTGTCCCCCTTCCCCGGAATCCGTGGCGTTCCGGGCCGAGCATGCCGAGCGGCGACGCCGTTCCCACGGATTTCGGGGGACATCCGCTCAATTCCCGGCGCGCACCCAGCGGCCGGGTCCGACCTCGAGCGGACGGCGCATCGCCCCGCCGCTGCGGATCCAGGCGCTGCGGCCGGGGTCGGCGGATGCCTCGCCCGCCGTCTGCTCGTCGAGTGCTGCGAGCAGCACCGCCGTCACCGCGGCTGCGTCTTCGGGCGTGACCACTCGGGTCTCGAAGCGCAGCGCGGCCGCGCGTTCGTCGATGTCGTCGCTCATGTCGTTCGCCCCTACAGCGGGATGTTCCCGTGCTTCTTGGCCGGCAGGCTCGCACGCTTCGTGCGGAGCGCGCGAAGCGCCTTCACGACGGCGACCCGGGTCGCTGCCGGCTCGATCACGCCGTCGAGCTCGCCGCGCTCGGCGGCGAGGAACGGGGAGGCCACGTTGTACGTGTACTCGTTCGCGAGCTGCGTGCGTACGGCGGCGACGTCTTCACCTGCCAGCTCGGCGGCCTTGATCTCGGCCCGGTAGAGGATGTTCACCGCACCCTGGCCGCCCATGACGGCGATCTCGGCCGTCGGCCAGGCGAGGTTGATGTCGGCGCCGAGCTGCTTGGAGCCCATGACGATGTACGCGCCGCCATAGGCCTTGCGCGTGATGATCGTGACGAGCGGCACGGTCGCCTCGGCGTAGGCGTAGAGCAGCTTCGCGCCGCGGCGGATGACGCCGGTCCATTCCTGCTCGGTGCCGGGCAGGTAGCCCGGAACGTCGACGAGCGTGAGGATCGGGATCGAGAACGCGTCGCAGAAGCGCACGAACCGCGAGGCCTTCTCGCCGGCCGCGATGTTCAGCGTGCCGGCCATCTGGCTCGGCTGGTTGGCGATGATGCCGACGGTTCGCCCGTCGACCCGCGCGAAGCCGACGATGATGTTCGGCGCGAACAGCGGCTGCACCTCGAGGAAGTCGCCGTGGTCGACGATGCCCGCGATGACCGTGTGCATGTCGTAGGGCTGGTTCGGCGAATCGGGGATGACGGTGTTCAGTCGCCGGTCGTCGTCGGTGATCTCGAGTTCGGCCTCGGCGTCGTACACCGGGGCATCCGTCATGTTGTTGTCGGGGAGGAACGAGATGAGCGTGCGCGCGTAGTCGAGCGCATCGGACTCGTCGCTCGCGAGGTAGTGGGCGACACCCGAGACCGAGTTGTGCGTGAGGGCGCCACCGAGCTCCTCCATGCCGACGTCTTCGCCCGTGACGGTCTTGATGACGTCGGGGCCGGTGACGAACATCTGGCTCGTCTTGTCGACCATGATCACGAAGTCGGTGAGTGCGGGGGAGTACACCGCGCCGCCGGCCGCCGGACCGCACACGATCGAGATCTGCGGGATGACGCCCGAGGCCTGGGTGTTGCGGCGGAAGATCTCGCCGTACTTGCCGAGGGCGACGACGCCCTCCTGGATGCGGGCTCCGCCCGAGTCGAGGATGCCGATGATCGGGACGCCCGTCTTCAGCGCGAGCTCCATGACCTTGATGATCTTCTCGCCGGCGACCTCGCCGAGCGATCCGCCGAAGATCGTGAAGTCCTGCGAGTACACGGCGACCTGGCGACCGTGGATGGTGCCGGTGCCCGTGACGACGGCGTCGCCGTAGGGCCGCTTGCCCTCCATGCCGAACGCGTGGGTGCGGTGCCGCACGAACTCGTCGAGTTCGACGAACGAGCCGGGGTCGAGCAGCTCGGCGATGCGCTCGCGCGCCGTCATCTTGCCTTTGGCGTGCTGCTTCTCGATCGCCGCCTCACCCGACGCCGTCACGGCTTCGTGGTAGCGCAGCTTGAGGTCGGCGAGCTTGCCGGCGGTCGTGGAGAGGTCGGGGCCGTCAGTCGCTTCGGTCACGCCGTTCACTCTACCGCTGAGCTGTTGGCCGACTTCGTTGACGGATTCCTACAAGATCGGACGCGCCACTGGTGGCAATCGCCATGCGAGTGGGCAGGCGCCCGGCTGGATAGGGTGATCGCATGGATTGGGAGCGATCGCGCGCCGCGGTGCCGAGGTTCGAGTTCCGCGACGAGGTCGGGTCGACCAACGACGAGCTCAGGGCGGCGGCGAGCGGTCCGGATGCCGCCGAGTGGGGCCATGGCGCCGTCATCGTCACCGACAACCAGACGCACGGGCGCGGCCGCCTCGGCCGCGTCTGGCTCGCCCCGACGGGCAAGACGCTCGCGATCTCGGTGCTGCTGCGCCCGGAACTCGAGGGTGGCGGCCCGCTGCCGCCCGACGCCTATGGCTGGATCCCCCTCATCGCGGGGGCCGCGATGACCGTCGCCGTGCGGCGTGCAGTCGAACCGCACCTCGCGCAGGCGGCGGAGGCCGAGCCGTCTTCCTCGGCGCTCGACGCGAGCGGCCCCGCGCCATCCGCTCGTCGCAGCCGTCGCCGCTCCCAGGTCGAGGAGGCCGAGGCGCAGGACGACAGCGGCGGGGTCGAGGTCCTGCTCAAGTGGCCGAACGACGTGCTGGTCTCGGGCTACAAGATCTGCGGCATCCTCTCCGAGCTCCTGCCGGACTCCGGGGCGGTCATCGTCGGCGCGGGCCTCAACCTCACGCTCGACGAGCACGACCTGCCCACGCTGACGTCCACGTCGCTGCTGCTCGTCACGGGCGCCCAGCCCGACGCCGACGCCGTGCTCGCCGACTACCTCGACACCTTCCTCGAGATGTTCGACGCCTTCGTGCGATCCGGTGCGGATGCCGCGGCGAGCGGCATCTCCGCGAGGGTCGCCGAGCTCTGCGGCACGATCGGCAGCGACGTGCGCGTGGAACTGCCGGGCGACCGCGAGCTCCTCGGGCGCGCTGATCGGCTCGACGTCGACGGTCGACTCGTCGTGATCGACCGCGAGAACGGCGAGCCGTGGTCTGTCGCCGCAGGAGACGTGACGCACCTGCGGTATTAATGGCGTATGAGGCCTGCCGTGACACCCGAGTCGGCCGTGCCGGCGGCGCAGCCGCCCGAGCGCGTCGTCGCGCGAGTGCGCCGGCACGCCCGCATCCTGATCCTCCCGGCGATCCTGCTGATCGTCGTGGCCGGGGCGACGGCCTACGGCGTCGGCATCATGCCCGAGACCTGGCAGGTGCTCGCGGTCCTCGGCGGCGCGCTGGTCGTCGTGCTCCTCGGTTCGTTCCTGCCGTTCCTCGCCTGGCTCACGCGCCGCGCGACGATCACGACCCGACGCGTCATCGTCCGCAGCGGCGTCGCGGTCCGCGTACGACAGGAGCTGCTCCTGAGCCGAGGCCACGATGTCACGGTGCGGCGCACCTGGGGCCAGAGTGCGTTCGGATCGGGCGATGTGCGCATCGAGACGGGCCATGAGAAGCCGCTCGTGCTGAAGGACGTGCCGAATCCCACGCTCGTGCAGGGTGCTCTGCATGAGCTCATGGGCGAGGAGCAGGCTCGCCTCTCCGAACGCCGACGCGCCGAGCAGACCATGATCGACGGCGACACCGTGGCGTGGGGCGGACGCTGAACCTGAGCGATCGTGCAGCGGGACGTCGATAAAGGACGTAACGTGGACAGGTGGTCTCGCGTCGCCCGAGCGCGAGCCGCACGATGAAGGGTTTCTCTTGGCCGACGAATGCAAACACGGTTTCGATGACGGCCTCTGCGCCATCTGCTTCCCCCCGCCCGAACCCGAGGCGAAGCCTGCGCCCGCCCCGGTGGCACGCTCCGCACGGTCGACGACGACCCGCAGCGGACGGCCTCCGGCGCGCGTTCCCGGCGCCTCCCGGCCGACGATCGCGTCGGACGCACCGCGTCTCGACCTGAAGGCGATGCGCATCTACCACGTGACGCACATCGACAACCTGCCGCCGATCCTCGATGCCGGCGCCCTGCTCGCCGACGCAGCCGGCGCAGTTCCGGTCGTCGACCTCGCCGCCCCGCACGCACGCGAGTACCGGCGCGGTGCCGCGATCGACGGCACCGATGCCGTCGTGGCCGACTACGTGCCGTTCCTGCTCACGACCGACGCGCACGTCTGGAACGCGGTGCGCACGGCGACGCCCGACCCTCGCCTCGGCGAGGAGGCCGTGAAGCGCGCACCCGCCGACTTCGTCATCTTCGTCAGCTCGCTCACGAGCGCGCAGGCGGGCAAGGCCGAAGTGGCGGGCACCATCGTCGTGACCGAAGCGGATGCAGCGGTCGCCGGCGCGGCCGTCGCGACCGAGTGGGTCGACGTGCAGCGTCTGCTGCAGCGCCTGCACCGCGAAGAGGATGGTGCGGGCCTCGACGGTGCCGAGCTACTCGTGCGCGAATGCCTGCCGCTCGACGACGTGGCGCTCATCGCGGTCGCCAACGAACCCGTCCGCGACCGCGTGCGGGCCGAGCTCGCCGGTGCCGGCGTCCGCGCCCGCGTCGCGGTCTACCCGCCCTGGTTCCAGCCGACCGCCGAACCGGCGGAGTAGGCCGCGTTCAGGGGGTGTTCGTCGGCGACGGCGCCCCCTCGGGTTCCGCAGGCGTCGCTCCGTCGGGCTCCTCGAACAGGGTTCGCTGCGCCTCTTCGACGCGCGCGAGGTTCGAGAGCCCGTCGGCGCGGTGGTGCCCGAACACCCAGTACCGGTAGAGCACGAAGCGGAACGCCGTGCCGAGACCGAGGCCGACCACGTTCGTCGCGACGTTGTCGGCCAGGAGGCTCGTGTACCCGAGCCAGTGATGGCTGAGCCAGAGGCATCCGAGCGCGATCGCCATGCCGCCGAGCGAGACGATCGCATACTCGATGAACTCGCGCACGTAGTTGCGGCGGCGGTGCTTGCGGAACGTCCAGTAGCGGTTGCCCAGCCAGTTGAAGACGATCGCGACGCTCGTGGAGATCGTCTTCGCGCCGATCGCCGACTGCGCCCAGTGGCCCTCTCCGAAGACGCCGAGTCGCAGCATGTTGAAGAGGGCGACGTCGATCACGAGGCCGATGAGGCCCACGACCCCGAACTTCACCGCGTAGGCGAGCAGGCCGTCCCAGAGTCGTCGGAGGGCGCTCGCGAAGCGGGTGGACACCGGCACATCCTATGCGGTCGGGCGCGGCCTAGACTGAACTGGGCGCCCGCGCGGGCGCCGATGGCGGCGGTGAACGGAGTGCATGGCGTGCGGGTCGGAGTGATCGGTGGAGGGCAGCTCGCCCGGATGATGATCCCCGCGGCGATCGAACTCGGAGTCGACCTCCGAGTGCTCGCCGAGGCCGAGGGCATGTCGGCGGCGATCGCCGCCGACCGCGTCGGCGACTACACCGACACGGCCACCGTGCTCGAGTTCGCGCGAGAGGTCGACGTCGTCACCTTCGATCACGAGCACGTGCCGCAAGACGTGCTGCGCGCCCTCGTCGACGCGGGTGTGCCCGTGCACCCCGGGCCCGACGCGCTGCGCGTCGCGCAGGACAAGCTGGTGATGCGCGAGCGCCTCTCCGAACTCGGCCTGCCCGTGCCCGACTGGGCTCGCGTCGAGACCGTCGCCGACCTCGACGACTTCATCGCCGACCACGGCGGCGTCGCGGTCGTGAAGACCCCGCGCGGCGGCTACGACGGCAAGGGTGTGCGCGTCGTGCGCAGCGCCGCCGAGGTCGCGGAGTGGTTCGCCACGATCGCCGAAGACGGCGGCGCGGGAGCGCTCCTCGTCGAGGAACTCGTCGACTTCCGCCGCGAACTCGCCCAGCTCGTGGCTCGTCGCCCGTCGGGCGAGGTGGTCGCCTGGCCCCTCGTCGAGACCGTGCAGGTCGGCGGGGTCTGCAGCGAGGTCATCGCGCCGGCGCCCCGATCGGCGGGCAGGCTCGCGGATGTCGCGGCCGACGTCGCCATCACGATCGCCGAGGGCCTCGGGGTCACCGGGGTGCTCGCCGTCGAGCTCTTCGAGACGAGCGACGAGCGGATCCTCGTCAACGAGCTCGCGATGCGACCGCACAACAGCGGCCACTGGTCGATGGACGGCTCGACCACCGGGCAGTTCGAGCAGCACCTGCGTGCCGTGCTCGACCTGCCGCTCGGCGCCACCGGCAGCCGCGACGGCTGGTCGGTCATGGTCAACGTGCTCGGCGGGCCGGCCGAGGGTTCGCTGACGGACCGCTATGCGGCGGCCCTCGCCGACCATCCCACCGTCAAGGTGCACAACTACGGCAAGGCGCCGCGCCCGGGGCGCAAGATCGGACACGTCACCGCGACGGGCGACGATCTCGACGCCGTCGTCTACGAGGCGCGGGCCGCGGCGGCGTTCTTCCAGGACTGACGTCGGCTCCGCCGGCCGCGTGCCCTGCGGTCATCTCACAGCGCACGGCCCTACACTCGATCAAGTGATTGAGACGAACACCGTACCCCTCGTCGGCGTCGTGATGGGTTCCGACTCCGACTGGAACGTCATGCGCGAGGCATCCGCCCTGCTCGACGAGTTCGGCGTCGCCCACGAGGTGGAGGTCGTCTCGGCGCACCGCACGCCCGAGAAGATGATCGCGTACGGCAAGGAGGCGGCCGGACGCGGGCTCAAGGTCATCATCGCCGGCGCCGGTGGCGCAGCCCACCTGCCCGGCATGCTCGCCTCCGTCACGACCCTGCCCGTCGTCGGCGTGCCAGTGCCGCTGTCGCGCCTCGACGGCCTCGACTCGCTGCTCTCGATCGTGCAGATGCCCGGCGGCATCCCCGTCGCGACGATGGCCATCGGCGGCGCCAAGAACGCCGGCCTCTTCGCCGTGCGCGTGCTCGCGGCATCCGACCCCCACCTCGCCGGCGCGCTCGACGCGTATGCGACCGACCTCGCCGCGCTCGTCGAGGAGAAGAACGAACGGCTCAAGCAGAACCGATGACGCTCGCCGCCAGCCCGATCCGCTACCCGGACGTCGCATCGCGCACGGTCATGACCCGCCGCGCGTGGTGGCTCGTCGTGCTCAACTTCCTGATCCCCGGTGCGCCGCAGGTGCTCGCCGGCAGCCGGAAGCTCGGCAGGTTCGGGCTGGGGTCGACGCTCGCGCTCTGGACCCTCGTGGTCGTGGGCATCGTGGTCTGGTTCCTCTGGCCCGCAACGCTCTTCACGGTCTTCTCGATGTCGATCACGCTCTGGATCGTCGCCATCGTGCTCGCGTTCTACGCGGTGCTCTGGGTGATCCTGACGCTCGACACGCTGCGCCTCGTGCGCCTCGTGAAGACGGCGCCCTCCGCACGCATGTGGGTCGCGGGCCTCACCACCATCGCGATGATCGGGATCTCGGGCACCGCCGCCTACGGCGCCTACTTCGCGACGACCACGAGCGGTTTCATCGCATCCGTCTTCGCCCCGGGGCCGAGCGAGCCGCCCGTCGACGGCCGCTACAACATCCTGCTCCTCGGCGGCGACTCCGGTCCCGATCGGGAGGGCATGCGACCCGACAGCATGACCGTCGTCTCGATCGACGCCGAGACCGGGCAGGCGGTCACGATCGGCCTGCCGCGCGACCTCGAGTACGTGCCGTTCCCCGAGGACTCGCCGCTCGCGGCCGTCTACCCCGAGGGCTACGGCGCGATCGACGGCTGCGAGGTCGACGTGTGCCAGCTCAACTCGATCTACACCGAGGTCGAGCTGAAGAGCCCCGAGATGTACCCCGATGCCGTCGCCGAGGGCAGCGAGCCCGGCATCGAGGGCGTCAGGGATGCGGCGGAGGGCATCACCGGCCTCGAGATCCAGTACTACGCACTCATCGACATGCAGGGCTTCCAGCAGCTCATCGATGCGCTCGGCGGGGTCGACATCAACGTCGACACCCGAATCCCCATCGGTGGCGACGAGAACAACGAGGGCGTCGACGGGTGGATCGAGCCGGGTCAGCAGCACCTCGACGGCTACCACGCGCTCTGGTACGGCCGCGCGCGCTACGGCACCGCCGGCGGCGACTACGAGCGGATGGCGCGCCAGCGCGTACTGCAGGAGGCGGTCCTCCAGCAGTTCACGCCGGCGAACGTGCTCTCGAAGTTCCAGGAGGTCGCGTCGGCGGGCACCGACACCGTGAAGACCGACATCCCGCAGTCGATGCTCGGCTACTTCGTGAACCTCTCCATGAAGACCAAGGAGCTGCCGATCACCACGGTCGAGCTCGTGCCGGCGAACGGCGTCGATCCGACGGATCCCGATTGGGACTACATCCGATCGCTCATCGAGCCGGCCGTCGCCCCCGCCACGGAGGAGCCGGCGACGGAGTGAGACGGCGATCGAGCGGATGCCGCGGCATCCGCTCGATTCGGCGGTTCAGAGGTCGGCGTGCAGCTGCCAGACGCGTTCGGCCGAATCGCGCCAACTGAACGCGTGCGCGCGGTCGCCCGCCGTCACGGCGAGCCGCTCGGCGAGTGCCGGGGACTCGACCACGGTGCTGATCGCCGCCGCGAGTCGTTCGGTGTACCCGCCGCCGATGCCGATCGGCACGGGCAGTCCGCCCTCGGCCGCCACCTCGACGTAGGCGGGAGTGTCGGAGTGGATCACCGGCAGCCCGAACGAGAACGCCTCGATGAGCGAGGTGCCTGAGCCCTCGTCGTGACTGGGCGCGACGAACGCGGTGGCACCGGCCAGGATCACCGCGAGGTCGGCTGCGTCGGGGGCGTCGATGGCATGGACGCGACGCGGATCGACGCCGGACTCCTCGGCGACGGTGGCGAGGTGCAGTTCGCCCCAGGTCGCCGGGCCGACGACGACGAGGTCGATGTCGGGCATGCCGGGGCGGCCGAGGGCCTCGAGCAGGTCGACGATGCCCTTCCGCGGTTCGAGCGTGCCGGCAGCGACGAGATACGCGGGAGGCAGGCCGAGCCGCGCGGCCCGCGCCGCAGCCTCGGCGGGATCGGCCGGAACTGAGAGACCCGGCCTCGGGGCGGTGCCGATGACACGGACCCGATCGCCGAAGTCGACGACGTTGGCGAGCCGCTCCGCGAGGGCGTGGGTCGGCACGACGACGGCGTCGGCGTGCTTGCGCGCTCGCTTCAGCATGCCCTTGTGCCACGCCACCGACGCGGTCGTGAGCGTCTCGGGGTGCGTCCAGGCGAGGAGGTCGTGGACCGTGACGACGACCTGGTCGCCCGAGATGCTCCGGTCGTGTCGCCGGAGCGGCGCGAAGAGGCCCGGGGCGTGGATCATGCCGCCGCCGGGCGAAGTCGTCAGTCCGAGCTGCCAGGCCGCCGCGAGCTCACGACGGGCGAGGGTGGTCTTGTAGAGGCCGGAGAGCCCCGGGAATTCCGACTCGAGGCGCTCGTAGTCGGCGGGCGGCGACGAGGACACGATTCCTTCGACCTCGCAGCCGGGGGGCGTGGCCTGGATGAGGGCGCGCGTGAGCGCCTCGGCGTAGGCGCCGTGCGGTCCGGGAACCGGTGCGATGACCTGATCGACGATCACTCGCAGGGTCGTGGGCATGGGGCTCCTTCACTCGACTGGTGCGCGGGCACCGTCACCAATCTAGCGTCGCGCCCCTGATGAAACCGGGGGAATGCGCCTCCTGTGGAGGGAACGAGCACGCCGACAGGGCAAGATGGAGTGTCCCCCCGTCCTCGAGCCCGAAGAGTCAATGAGTTCGTCAGCTGTCAGCCCGCGCGTGGTCGCGGTCGTCGTCGCCTACAACCGGCGCGATCTTCTCGTCGAGGTGCTCGAAGCACTCGCAGTCCAGCGCCATCCGCTCGCTCGAGTCGTCGTGGTCGACAACGCATCGACGGATGATTCGGCCGACGTCGCACGGGCCGCCGGTGAACTCGTCGACCTGGTGTCGCTGCCGCGCAACACCGGCGGCGCCGGCGGGTTCGCGGCCGGAATGGCGGTCGCGCTCGATCGGCACGAGCCCGACTGGCTCTGGCTGATGGACGACGACACCGTGCCGAACCCCGACGCGCTCGCGGCGCTGCTCGCGGCGGTCGACGGGACCGACGTCGTCGCGGCCGGTTCCCGAGTCGTCTGGACGGACGGCACCGAGCACCCGATGAACACTCCGCGGGCGAAGCCGTTCGTCTCGAAGGCCGAGCGCGTCGCGGCAGCACGTCGCGGTGGGGTGGCCGTCCGCAGCACCTCGTTCGTCTCCATGCTCGTCCGCGCCGACGTCGTGCGCGAGGTCGGGCTGCCGATCGCCGACTACTTCATCTGGAACGACGACTTCGAGTACTCGACGCGAGTGCTGCGCGGTCGTCGCGGACTGCACGTTCCCGCATCCGTCGTCGTGCACAAGACGAAGGTGCTCGGCGCGACCGACGCCGATCCCGGTCCGCGCTTCTACTACGAGGTGCGCAACAAGCTCTGGATGTTCCGACGATCGCAGAGCCTCTCGCCGTTCGAGAAGTTCGTGTACGGAGGGTCGAGCATCCGCCGCTGGATCAAGACCTTCGCCCGTTCCTCCGACCGCGCCATCCTCCGTGACGGATGGCGGCGCGGGTATCGCGACGGCACCCGCACCCGACCGCGCCCGAACTCGATGGCGCTCGCCGGACTCGGACCAGCGAGCGAGGCGGTCGGGCGGGTGGAACCGTCATGAGCGAGAAGTTCACGCTGTTGATGCCGGTGTATCGCGGCGATGACGCGGCGCATTTCACGAAGGCGTTCTCGTCGAGTGTGACGGCGCAGACGCGACGCCCCGACGAGGTCGTGCTGGTGCAGGACGGTCCGGTCGGCGCGGCACTCGATGACGCGATTCTTGCCGCCATCGACGGATCGCCCGTTTCCGTCGTGCATCACCGGATAGCGGAGAATGTGGGACTCGCCCACGCGCTGTCGGAAGGACTGGCGCGTTGCGCGCACGACATCGTCGCGCGCATGGACGCCGACGACATCTCGCTGCCCGAGCGCTTCGCCAAGCAGGTTCCCCTCGTCGAGTCCGGACTCGACCTCGTCGGCACTGGGATGCTCGAGTTCCTCGACGACGTCGGCTCGATCGTCGGCCGCCGCGTGCCGCGCACGGACGCCGACGACATCGCACGATATGCGCGGTTCCACGATCCATTCAGTCACCCGACGGTCGTCTACCGACGCTCAGCGGTCGAGCAGGCCGGCGGCTACTTGCCGCTCGGGCTCATGGAGGACTACTGGCTGTTCGCTCGCATGATCGACAGCGGTGCCGCCGTCGGAAATCTCGCCGAGCCGCTCGTCATGTATCGCGTCGGCGCTGGTGCATACGCCCGTCGCGGCGGACGTGCGCAGTGGGCGAGCGAGCGTCAGCTCCAGCGCGCGCTTCGATCGATCGAGTTCACGACTCGATGGCAGTATCTCCGGAACATCGGCGTACGCGGTGCGTATCGGTTCGTGCCCGAGCCCGTGCGACGTATGGCGTACCGGCGGTTCATCGCCGGGACACCCGCCTGAGCCGGAGCGCAGCCATCGGTGCGAAGCGAAGCGCCGTCGAGTGTCGTGTACCGTGAACGGTGGCTTTCGAGCCTTCGCGATCGGTACTCTGCGGCCGTTCGCCGCCACGTGCATGAAAGGACCCCAAATGAACGAGCGTTCCTCGGTTCGTATCGCGGCTTCGGCCGATGTCTCAGACGAAGCGATCATCGGTGAGAACTCGTCGATCTGGCATCTTGCACAGGTCCGCGAGGAAGCGGTCCTGGGGAAGAACTGCATCGTCGGACGCGGTGCCTACGTCGGAACCGGCGTCGTCATGGGGGACAACTGCAAGCTGCAGAACTACGCCCTCGTGTACGAACCCGCAGTGCTCGGAGCGGGGGTGTTCATCGGTCCCGCCGTCGTGCTCACGAACGACACCTACCCGCGTGCCATCACTGCCGATGGGGAGCTGAAATCAGCCCACGATTGGACGCCGGTCGGTGTCACGATCCTCGAGGGGGCTTCGATCGGCGCTCGCGCGGTGTGCGTCGCTCCCGTGCAGGTGGGACGCTGGGCGACGGTGGCAGCCGGGGCCGTCGTCACGAAGGACGTGCCGGACTTCGCCCTCGTCGCTGGAGTCCCCGCGCGGAGAATCCGCTGGGTCGGCAAGGCCGGCGTCCCGCTCGAACACGACGGTGTCGACTGGGTGTGCCCTTCGACGGGCGAGCGGTACGTCGAAGAGGGCGAGACGCTGGTCGAGCGCGACGCCTAACTGTCCTGGGCGCGCAGGCGGCCGACCGCTTCCAGCGAGTCGCCGTCGAAGACGACGTTGCCCTTCTCGATCAGGATCCCTCGTTGGCACAGCTGCGACACCATGTCGAGATCGTGACTGACGACGACCAGCGTCTTGCCGGCATCGTGGAGCTCGCGGATGCGCGCGAGGCACTTACGCTGGAACGGTTCGTCGCCCACGGAGAGGATCTCGTCGACGAGCAGGATGTCGACTTCGGTGTGTATCGCGACTGAGAACGCGAGTCGCAGGAACATCCCGGAGGAGTAGTGCTTCACTTCAGTGTCGATGAACTGCTCGATCTCCGAGAACGCCACGATGTCATCGAATCGCGCGTCGATCTCCGCCTTGTTCATACCGAGGATGGCGGCGTTGAGGTAGACGTTCTCGCGACCGGAGAGGTCGGGGTGGAAGCCCGCGCCGACCTCGATGAGACCGGCGACGCGACCGCGGGTGAGGATCAGCCCGGCATCGGGTTGCAGGACTCCGGAGATGAGCTTCAGGAGCGTCGACTTTCCCGACCCGTTGTAGCCGAGGAGAGCGACGGACTCGCCTTCCGAGATGGTGATGTTCACGTCGTTCAGCGCATCGAACGTCGAACTGAGCTGCCGGCGTCGGGTCGCAGCGATGAACGTCTCTTTGAGTGAATGAGTGTGGCGGAACTTGAACGTCTTGCGCACGTTCTCGACCACGATGCGGACGCGATCCGCCGAAACTTCAGAGGTCTTGTGCAAAACGTCCCTCCAGACGACGGAATACGAATTGGCCGAACGCGAGGACGATCAGGGAGATGCCGAACGACACGAGGCCGAGGAGCAGGCCGTCAGCGCTCTGTTCGGCCCCGCCCGTGGTCGGGTACCAGAACCCGGCATGCATGAGTTCCACAGCCGCGGTGAGCGGGTTCAGCTGGTAGACGAGCACCAGCCATGGCGGAAGCACCGCCTCGACCATCGACATCTGGTACAGCACGGGAGACGCCCAGGTGGCGACGAGGGCGATGAGGTCCACGAAGTTCTGAGCATCTCGGAACGAGACGTTCACCGAGCCGAACAGCAGGCTGAGCCCCGTCGCGAACGCGAGGATGATCGCAATCGCGAGCAGCACGCCGAGGAGTTGCACGGCGCTCGGCGTCCAGCCCACGATGAGGCAGACCACCAGGGTGATGGCGACCTGCGGGAGGAAGTTCACGAAGGCGACAAGGGACGAAGACACCGGGAACAGCTCGCGGGGCAGGTAGATCTTCTTGATGAGTGGAGCGTTGTCGACGAGTGACTTGGTTCCGTTACTGAACGCCTCGTTGAAGAGGTTCACCATGATGAGGCCGCTGAAGATGTAGATCGCGTAGTTCGGGATCACATCGTTCTGCTGGAGGAAGATGCCGAGCGCGAGATAGAAGACCGCGAACTGCGTCAGCGGCTTCACGTACGACCAGAGCCAACCGAGCACGGATCCTCGGTACCTGACCCGCACTTCCTTCCGAACCAGCAGGCTCAGCAGATACCGGCGGTTGAAGACGTCGATCAGTCCTGCACTCTGCCCCGGACGGATGAATCCGCTTTGTCCGGTCGGCGCCACGCCGCGACTCACTGCTCGGGCGTTCCGCTGGGAGATCTGCCCTCGAGCCCGAGCGTGTCGCCCCATGTCGCCGGCGCGGTGATGCGTTCGACGCTCTGCCGGTACTCATTGCTCAGCCGCTTCCAACGGCGACGGATGCTCAGATTGAGGCGAATGCTCGACACGAGGAGTGCGCGGAACTGCGAGCGGTCTCGCACGTGCCACGTCACGCCGGAGCCCTCGGCATTGCTGACCGCGAAACTGTCGAGGGAAGGAAGCTTCCACCACGGCGTTCCGTGCGGGAGATGCGCTTCAGGATGGGCTTTACTCGACGCGGGAACGTTTCGGAACCAATGGCGCCATCCGTACTTCGCCACGAAGCGGTAGGCGCCGAACCCGGTCGGCTTCGTTCCATCGGCCCCGGGGTCGTCGCCGAAGAATGCGGTCGGCGGGAAGTACCCGAACTGCGAGATGTCCTTCGTCAGAGTGCTCTCGCGGAACTCCGGGGCCTTCGCCCTGATCGCCGGCAATCGGGTCTGCAATTCGCCGTGCAGGTGGTCGGGACCGGCCAGGACGCTTTCGTACGCCAGCTGGCGGAGGGTCACTGCGTAGTAGTCGAGCGTGAGCACGTGTCGGATGTCGTTCGCGAGATTCGACATCGGAAGACGGCCGCCCTTGCGGTGCGGCGAATGAAGCAACGCCGCGACGAGTCGGTTCCGAGCGTGGAAGAACGCCTGCCAATCGCGGGTGTCATCCTTGTCGACCCATGAGACGTGCCAGATCGCTGCGCCGGGGAGACTCACCGTGCGGTAGCCGTGCTCGGCGGCGCGCAGCGAGTACTCGGCGTCGTCCCACTTGATGAAGACCGGGAGCGAGAGGCCGATCTCGCGGATGATCTTGACCGGGATGAGGCTCATCCACCAGCCGTTGTAGTCGACGTCGAAACGACGATGCAGCCAACCGGTCTGACGGAGGTTCGACGACGTGAAATCGTGGCGGTCCGGCGTGACCGGTCCCCACATGAACGTCCATCTGTCGACCGACTCAGCGTATGCGTGGAGCTTCGTCTTGTCATACATGTCGAACATGTGCCCACCGACGATCGTCGGGTTCGTGCAGAAACGCGCGAACGCGAGCGCCCGCCTGACGCACTCGGGCTCGATGGCCACATCGTCGTCGAGGAGCATGAGGAAGTCGGAACGGCCGGCATCGAGGACTTCGTACATGCCACGTGAGAATCCGCCGGACCCTCCGACGTTCGCCTGCTCGATGACGCGGAGGCGACCGCCCAGCGCCTGCTGGGCACTCGGGTACGCCGTCTGTTCACGGATCTTCTGCGTGCCCTGATCAACTACGAGAACCTCATCGATGCCCGCGACTGCATCGGGATCCGAGCCGATGGTCTCGAGCAGGGCGAGGCAGTAGTCCGTGCGGTTCAACGTCGTGATGGAGACGGTGAGGTTCCCGTCCGTAACGGGCGCACTGCCCTCTGGCGCGAGCCAGTCTGCCTCGACGAGGCTGAACTCGCCTCGGTTGGAGATGAGATCGAACCAGAACCAGCCGCCATCGAGGAAGTTGTCAAACGAGAGGTCGAACACGGTGGTCGTGTCCGCCTCCATTCGCTTGCTGGCAACCGTCTGGATCACGCCCCGCGCGTTGGAGCGGTACACGGCGACATCGCCTTCCCCGGACGTGGTGACCGAGAGCCGCACGCCGCGGAGGTCGGTCCAGCGTTGCCAGTAGCTCGCCGGGAAGGCGTTGAAGTAGGTGCCGAGCGAGACACGCCCGCCCGCAGGGACGGTGAGGCTTCTCCGGCCCGTGATCATGCCGAGTGCGTTCACGTGGGACACGCGCAGCGGGGTGGTGTGAACCTCGTTCGGAACCGGCCCCCGCCGGTGCCGGATCTGCGAGGCTTCGGGCCGAACTTCCTGGCGGACCTCCGTCCACTCATCCGCGTCGAGGTAGAGCGGCGCCATATCGGGTTCGCCGGGGCCGGGGAAGATGACCTTGCTGAGTACGATGCCGGATGTCATTCGATTCCTGTGTCAGACGTTCTTGGCAGCGAAGAGCGGCTTGAGCTTGTTCTCGAACATTGAGAGCGCGGAACCGATCGCCATGTGCATGTCAAGGTACTTGTACGTTCCGAGACGTCCACCGAAGAAGACCTCGGGCTCGCCTGCTTGGAGTTGGCGGTAGCTAAGCAGCGACTCGCGATCCGACGCGGTGTTCACGGGATAGTACGGTTCGTCCGCGTGGGTTGCGAACCGGGAGAACTCCCGCATGACGACTGTCTTGTCGTTCGGGTAGTAGTCCCGCTCGGGGTGGAAATGCCTGAACTCGTGGATTCGGGTGTAGGGCACCGTCGCGTCGGCGTAGTTCATCACTGGGATGCCCTGGAAGTCGCCTACGGGAATCACCTCGCGTTCGAAATCGAGCGTGCGCCAGGCGAGTTGACCGCCGGTGTAGTCGAAGTAGCGGTCGATCGGACCCGTGTACACGATCGGCACGTTGCCGACCGAGGATGCCTTCGTAGCATCGTGCGCGGCATCGAAGAAATCGGTGTCGAGGCGCACCTCGATGTTCGGGTGATCCGCCATGCGCTCGAGCCATGCGGTGTACCCGTCGACCGGAAGCCCCTCGTAGGTGTCGTTGAAGTAGCGGTTGTCGTAGTTGTAGCGGACGGGGAGGCGGCTGATGATGTCGGCCGGCAACTCGGTTGGATCCGTCTGCCACTGCTTCGCGGTGTACTCCCGGATGAACGCCTCGTAGAGCGGCCGTCCGATGAGCGAGATGGCCTTCTCTTCGAGGTTCGACGCATCCGAGGTCGAGAATTCGGCGGCCTGCTCGGCGATCAGCGCGCGTGCTTCGGCGGGGGAGTGCCCCGCTCGGAAGAACTGGTTGATGGTGCCCAGGTTGATGGGCAGCGGATAGACCTCGCCGCGGTAGTTCGTGTACACGCGGTGCTTGTAGTCAGTGAATGCCGTGAACCGGTTCACGTAGTCCCAGACCGGCTGGTTCGACGTGTGGAAGAGGTGCGCACCATATTCGTGCACTTCGATTCCGGTCTCAGGGTCAGGCGCGCTGTACGCGTTGCCGCCGATGTGCGACCGACGATCGATCACGAGAACCTTGAGTCCGAGCTCCGTCGCCGCCCGCTCCGCCACCGTCAGGCCGAAGAAGCCCGATCCGACCACCAGGAGATCAACGTTCACGCGCACGTCCTTACAATCACGGCATCCCGGGAGTTCGCCGGGCCGACGACCAAGGATACCTGAAGTGGTTCGCGGTTCGGTGTGCGCAGACGGGCCGGAGGTCGCGGCGTTGGCGAACAGGTCCGTCGAAGGGCGGCTGCTAAGCTTCCTAGCTGACGATGTCCGCGCGAGGACTCGTTGCCGGGTGAAGATCACCCCAGATTCCCGCAGCGAAAGTAGGTGCCGATGTCGAGCGCTCGAACGAAGCTGAGCCTGGTCGTGCCAGCGTACAACGAGCACGAGGCCGCTCAAGAGATCGTCGACTTCTACCGGCAGATACGGGCTACGCACCCGGATCATGAATTCGAACTCATCGTCGTCGACGACGGATCGAGTGACGGAACCGCCGACGCCATCGCGGCGGTGTTTGACTCCGACGACGACGCCCGCGTCGTGAGCCTTTCGCGGAACTTCGGGTCCCACGCTGCGATCACCGCCGGGTTCGCTCATGCGACCGGCGACGCTGCGCTGACGTTGAGCGCCGATCGGCAGGAGCCGATCGAGTCGATCGCATCCTTCATCGCGGAATGGACCGCGGGGGCTGACATCGTCTGGGGTCTGCGGTCGGTTCGCGCCACGAAGAGGGGGATGTCGGAATCATTCGCGACCGGATTCTCCAAGGTGTACCAGCGCTACTCCGACGTTCCGAGCTACCCCAGCGAGGGGCCGTCCCAGATTCTCGTCGCCCGCAGCGTCCTCGATGTGCTCAACGAAATGCCCGAACTCAATCGGAACGTCCTCGCGATGGCCGCATGGACCGGGTTCGACCAGCGTCGTGTGTACTTCGAACAATTGCCGAGGCCTCACGGTGCGAGCAAGTGGACGTCGAAGAAGAAGATGAAGCTCGTAGTGGACTCGTTCGTCGAGTTCTCGCATGCTCCGCTGCAGTGGCTCGCATTCGCAGGTGTCACGCTCGGTGCGCTTGGCGTGCTCGCGTTGCTCGGCTCCCTCGTGCTCGTCTTCACGCCGGCGTCGGGCGGGGCGGGCTGGCTGATGGTCGCAGGCCTCGTGCTCGCGGTCGGAGGGTTCAACGCCTTGGCGACCGGGGTGCTCGGCGAATACGTCTGGCGTGCGGGCGACGACGCTCGTCACCGTCCGGCGTTCATCGTCAAGTCCGTCACCGGCCCGAGTAGCGGTAACGCGTGAAGCGTGTCGTGAAGGCCGGCGGTGTCAATCAGGTGCAGCTCGTCTGCGCACCGGTATCTGGAGGAGAATCATGACCCGAAATGTGCCACTGGGACTGCCCACGGTCGGCCAGGAGGAACTCGACGCGATCGCAGAGGTCTTCGCGTCCGGATGGCTCTCCGGCGCAGGACCCTCGTGCCTCGCGTTCGAGCGTGAGTTCGCGGCGGTCGCGGGAGTCGAGAACGTCCTCTCGACGAGTAACTGCGGGTCGGCACTCCACCTTGCGCAGACCGTGCTCGGCGCGGGCCCCGGCGATGAGGTCATCGTCGGCGACTACACGTTCCCCGCGACGGGGCACTCGGTCATGTGGACCGGCGCGAAGCCCGTGTTCGTCGACGTGCGACCCGACATTTGGTCGATCGATCCGGCGAAGGTCGAAGCAGCGATCACTCCTCGAACCGTCGGCATCATCGCGGTCGACGTCTTCGGCCAGCCCGCCGACTACGACGAGCTTCGCAGCATCGCCGATCGTCACGGACTCTGGTTGATCGAGGACGGCGCGTGTTCGGCCGGAGCAACCTACAAGGGCCGGCAGGCTGGAAGTCTTGCCGACCTCACCGCCTTCAGCTTCCACGGACGCAAGGGCATCACCGCGGGCGAGGGAGGCGCGCTGACCGGCGCCGACGCTGATGTGATCGCTCACGCGCGAAAACTGCACACCTACGGAATCGCCCCGGCCATCTCGCGAGAAGGATCGGCGACACTTCCGGTTCCGTCGTTCGACGAGCTCGGATACAACTACCGGATGTCCGACATCCAAGCCGCGATCATGCGGGTGCAGGTGCGCCGCCTTCCAGACCTCCTCGCCAATCGGCAGCGTGTCGCAGATGGCTACGCGGAACGACTCGGCGATCTGGACCAGATCACGCTGCCCGTAGCGCTCTCCGACCGAACGCACCCGTGGCAGTCGTACGTGATCACGGTTGATCCCGATCTCGATCGCGGTGCCGTCGCCCTCGCCCTTCGCGAACGCGGCGTGGGATGCAACTTCGGCACGTACGCGAGCCACCTCCAGCCGCTCTACGGGGAGCAGCGGCCGCTCCCGGTTTCGGCGGATCTCTTCAATCGTCACATCGCTATCCCGATGTACGCGGGCCTGGCAGACGACGACGTCGCATACGTGTCGGATGTCGTCCGCGATGTGGTCTCGTCGTCCTCGGTACGTCGCTGACACTTCAATTCCAAGACCAACGAGCAAGGAGCCATTCAACACATGTCCGAGCAGAAGACCGTCTTCATCACCGGTGGGGCCGGGTTCATCGGCCTCCACGTCGTCAACCAGCTGCTGGAGAAGGACTACAAGGTCCGCATCTTCGACAACATGGTTCGCGGAGACCGCGACAAGGCGAATGAACTCGCTCTGTCCCACGGCGTCGAGGTCATCGACCAGGATGTCCGATACGGTGGCTCCGTCACCGCAGCAATGAAGGGTGCGGACCGGGTCATCCACCTTGCCGCCGACTCGATCAACAAGTCCGTGGCAGACCCGTACAGCTCTCTGAACATGAACGTCGACGGCACCCACAACGTGTTCGCCGCGGCCGTCCACCACGGTGTCGAGCGTGTGGTCTTCGCATCGAGCGCGTCCGTCTACGGCGACCCCAAGAAGCTGCCGATGCACGAAGACGACCAGCTCAGCCCGCTGACCCCGTACTGCATCGGCAAGCGCACGGCCGAGGACCTCGCCGGCTACTACCAGCGCCAGTACGGCATGAGCTGGATCGGACTGCGGTTCTTCAACGTGTACGGCCCCGGCCAGAAGACCACGGCGTACTACACCTCGGTCATCAACCACTTCGTCAACCGACTCCGCAACGGTGAGCCGCCGGTCATCGACGGCAAGGGCGAGCAGTCGATGGACTTCATCCATGTTCACGACATCGCGCGCGCCGTGGTCCTTGCGACCGAATCCGAAAAGGCGAACGTGCCGATCAACGTCGGCACCGGCATCGACACGAGCGTCGCCGACCTCGCCCGTATCCTGATCGGCGCGGTCGGTGCCGACGTCGAACCGATCTTCAACCCGCGCGATGTGCTCGTCAGCCGTCGCGCGGCGGACACCACGCGTGCGAAGGAGATCATCGGTTTCGAGTACACCATCCCCGTCGGGGAGGGCATGGCCGACCTGATCCGAATCGAAACCGCGAAGTGACTGAGCGCACCCCGGGCCGGATTCCGCCCAATCCCTACCACGAACAGTGCTGGGTGATCGGTGACCCGTCCATCGGAGAGGGCACTTGGATCGGTGCCTTCACCTTGATCGACGGTTCAGGAGGGCTGACGATCGGCTCGGGGTGCGACATATCCTCTGGTGTGCACATCTACACGCATTCGACGGCTCGTCGATGCGTCTCGGGCCGGGATTTCGCGGAGATCGAACGTGAGCCCGTGCACATCGGTGATCGCGTGTTCATCGGTGCGAACGCCGTCGTGAACATGGGCGTGAGCATCGGAGATGAGGCGGTCGTCGGTGCTGGTGCGGTCGTCACGAAGGACGTGCCGGCACGAACGGTCGTGGCAGGTGTGCCCGCACATATCGTGGCGACGGTGTCGCTGGGTACCTCTGAAGACCCGCGACCGAGCTTCGTCCCGCTGCAGGACTGACGCCAGCGGTTCGTCGCCGCATGCAGAACGGCCGCGCGATTCCGCCCTTGTGCGGGCGAATCGCGCGGCCGTTTCGCGTCAGTTGTTGACTGAGGAGTTCTTCGCGAGGGCTGCATCCACGATGCGGTGAGCGGGAAGGATCGAAGCCCGTTCCTGCGCGGGATCCGCTTCGCCGTTGACCAGCGCGACGAATCGTTCGAACTGCGCGGCGAGCGGTTCCTTTCCGATGATCTCCGGAACCTCCATCTCAGTGGATTGCCGGAAGCCGGCGCCGTCGCTCTCGTCGCTCGAGATCGTGGTGTGCCGATACGAGGTGACTCCGCGCCGCAGAAGGTCGATTTCGATCATCTGATCGAGCGACTGCACGATCATGGTGCGAACCTTGCGCTGGCCGAGTCGTGACGCCGAGGCGGAGGCGACGCCGCCTCCGGGGAATCGAAGCGAAGCCTCGACGACGTCTTCAGCACCCGGAAGCGAAGACGGGTGGAACAAGCCGGCTTCGACGTTGATCGCCTCGGGCTCGACCCCGCCGAACAGTTGGGCGATCAGGTCGACATCGTGGACGAGGAGGTCCCAAGCGACCCCGGTCTTGATCCGAGGAGCATACGGCGAGTGACGTTCGGCCCGCACGTAGAGCGGTTCGCCCATCATGCGCCGCGCGACGACGACTGCGGGGTTGTATCGCTCGAGGAACCCGCACATCAGTGGGACACCCGCACGTTCAGAGGCAGTGAGGATCTCAACCGTCTGATCGAAGGAGGGGCAGACGGGCTTCTCGATCAGCATCGGAAGCCCTGCGTCGATGATCTCCTTCGCGATGTCGTAGTGGTACTCGGTCGACGCAGCGACGACCACCGCATCCATTCCCGCGACGGCCGAGATATCGGGGGCCCAGGAGGCTCCATAGCGCTCAGCCGTAGGGCGGCCCGTCCCTTCGAACGGGTCGATCACCACCGAGAGTGCGACATCGGGGTTCTCGGCGATCACACGGGCATGATTTCGCCCCATGGATCCCGCCCCGACCAGTGCGACGTTGCGCCGGCTCATGCGGCGAGCGCGTTTCGGACTGCGGACGCGATCGCCTCGACGTCGCCACTGCCGAGGTACGGGTGCACGGGGAGCGAGACGCAGCGCTTCGCGACGGACTCGGCGACCGGCGTTGCCGAGACGATCACGTCGGGTCGGTTGCGGTACGTGTCGTAGTCGTAGACGGGCAGCGGGTAGTAGATGCCGCTGCCGACGCCCTGCGCGGTGAGGCTCGCCACGAAGGCGTCGCGGTCTGCGCCTTCGGGAAGCAGGACGGTGTACTGGTGCCAGACGTGCTCGCGGTTCTCGAGTTGTCGGGGAAGGACGAGCCCGTCAATCCCGTCGAGGAGCTCGGTCAGTCGACGCGCGTTGGTTCGTCGCTTCTCGAGCTGAGCCGGGTAGGCCTTGAGCTGCGGCATCACGACGGCCGCCTGCAGATCGGTGAGGCGATAGTTGTGTCCGGCCATCACGTACTCGTACCGCTGGCGCATGCCCTGGTTGCGGAGGATCCGGAGTTTGGCTGCGATGGCGTCGTCGTTCGTGGTGATGATGCCGCCCTCACCGGTCGTGAGGTTCTTCGTCGCGTAGAAGGAGAAGGTTCCCAGTCCGAACGTGCCGACGCCGCGGCCGTTGAACGTCGCACCGTGCGCCTGAGCGGAGTCTTCGACGATGTGCAGACCGTGACGCTCGGCCACCTCTGCGAGCGCACCGATGTCGCATGCCTGTCCGTAGAGGTGCACCGGCATGATGACCTTCGTGCGATCCGTGATCTGTGCTTCGACACTCGCGGGATCGAGGCCGAAGTCTTCAGTGCGGATGTCGCCGAAACGCACCGTTGCGCCGGCCTCGAGGATCGCGTTCAGGGTCGCGATGAACGTGAACGGACTGGTGATCACTTCGTCACCGGGTTGAAGGTCGAGTGCCTGGATCGCTGCGACCAGAGCCGTCGTTCCGTTGTTCACTGCGATCGCGTGACGGGCGCCTTGGAGTGCGGCGAACTGCGTCTCCAATTCAGCGACGACGGGGCCCTGCGCGATGACCCCGGAACGGATCACTGAGAGCACGCTCTCCTCGACCTCGATGCCGAGCTGCACCACAGAGATGGGAATCACCGTGAGGTTCCTGCTTTCATGAGAGGGGCGGCGCGGCTGCGTTTGCGCCGCATCGATACTACCCGAGCACTCCTATCGCGTCCGAAGCGCTCCCTGAGAGGTCGTCCCGAGACGTTGCGCTAGCATGTAGCCGGACCAGCCGCGGGCGGTCTTGATCGGTTCGGTCGCCCGGAAGTGGATTTCGCGTCGAGACGCCGTGCGATCTGTACGGCGGACGAACAGGAGACAGCTCGGTGATTGACGACGAGCCTATCGCCGAAGGCGAAGCGACCCCGATTCCGTCGCCCGGCGCGGACGCGAAGACGACGCGGCAGCGAACGATCATCATCAACACCCTTCGCTACGTCCTACTCGCCCTCGTCATCGCGGCGGCGGTCTGGCAGCTCTGGGTGAACTGGGAAGTCGTCAGCAGCACCGTCTCGGGCCTGCAGTGGCAGCGGGTACTGGTGTCATTCCTTGCGCTGCTCGCCGGGATCGCATTCGCGACCCTGAGCTGGCAGGTGCTGGTCGACGACCTGGGAACCCCGATCGGCATCGGTCGAGGCGCGCAGATCTTCCTCGTCGGACTCCTCGGCAAGTACCTTCCGGGATCAGTCTGGGCGTATGTTCTCCAGATCGAGCTCGGACGAAAGGCCGGACTCGCCCGCGCCCGTGTGTTCGCAGCAACACTCTTCTCGCTCATGGTGGTGGTCGTGGCGGCGCTCATCGCGGGAGCGATGGCAGTGCCCGAGCTGGTCGCTGAAGACCCGCGACTCAGTTGGCTCCCGTGGCTGTACCTGTTGCTGCCGTTCGCGCTCGTGATGCTGCATCCGAAGATCCTGACCGCAATCGTGCGATTCGGCTTCCGCGTCCTTCGCCGCCCGCGCCCCGACCATCCGGTCACCTTCAGCGTGGTGGCGAAGTCCCTCGGGCTCGCCATCCTCTCCTACGTGGCTTACGGCGTGCACCTTTGGCTGCTGGCCGATACCGGTCAAGGGCTGACATTGGGCCCGCTCGCTCTCTGTATCGGCACGATGGGGATCGCGATGATCGCCGGCCTCGTCGTCTTCCTGCTGCCATCGGGTGTCGGGGCGCGTGAGCTCGTCATCGTCGTCGCACTGACGCCATTCGTGGGTGTGGGTGCAGCGACCGCATTCGCCGCGGTGTCGAGGCTGATGTTCATCGTCGCCGACCTGCTGACCGCAGGAAGCGCGACGCTGATGGCAGTGATCACCCGGCGACGTACCGGTGAGTACCACGGCGATCCCGGCGTCGAGTAGCTAGTCCAAGTGGTTCGCCGGTCATACGGCGTCAGCAGAAGAAGGAGTCAAACGTGTCGCGAGTAGTCGTCGTCGGCTCAGGCATCGTCGGCCTTGCCGTAGCGCAGCGCCTGGCGGAGCGAGGCGATGAGGTCATCGTTCTCGAGAAGGAGAGCGGACTCGCGCTGCACCAGACCGGACGGAACTCCGGCGTCATCCATTCGGGTCTCTATTACAAGCCCGGCAGCTTCAAGGCGCGCATGTGCCAAGCCGGGGCCCGGTCTATGCGCGAGTTCGCGGAGCAGCACGACGTGCGGTTCCAGATCACGGGAAAGCTCGTCGTGGCGACGGACGCGAGCCAGCTACCCCAGCTCGATATCCTCGCCGAGCGCGCGGTCGCGAACGGGGTGCCTGCTCGCGTGGTGACAGCTGCGGAAGCGCGTGAATACGAGCCCAACGTCAGATCGGTGAGCGCGCTCCGGGTCGAGTCGACCGGCATCATCGACTACCCGGGTGTCTGTTCAGTTCTTGCAGGCCAAATCGAGGCGCTTGGCGGTACCATCCGATTCGACGAGGCGTTCCTGTCGGCGCGAGAGACGACGACGGGAATCGTCGTCACGACAGAGCGCGACGAGATCTCCGCCGATCTGCTGGTGAACTGTGCGGGTTTGTACAGCGACCGGGTTGCCGAACGCAGTGGCATCCGACCCGACGTCCGAATCGTCCCGTTCAGAGGCGAGTATTTCGAGCTGACGCCCGAACGAAGCGACCTCGTCAATGGGCTCATCTACCCAGTGCCAGATCCGAGATTCCCCTTCCTCGGCGTTCACCTGACGAAGATGATCGATGGCTCAGTGCACGCGGGTCCCAACGCCGTCCTCGCTCTCGCCCGTGAGGGCTATCGGTGGCGTGACATCAACGTCGGGGAGCTCGCACAATCCCTGGCATGGCCCGGTCTCTGGCGGCTCGGCGCGCGCAATGTCGTGCCGGGTGCGAAGGAAGCGCTCCGCTCGGCGTCCCGTTCGTTGTTCGCTCGCAGTCTGTCAGAGCTCGTGCCGGGCATCGCCAAGACCGATCTCGTTCCTGCGAAGGCCGGCGTGCGAGCACAGGCGATGCATCGGGACGGCAGCATGGTCGACGACTTCTACATCCAGACAGGGCCGCGCCAGGTTCACGTCCTGAACGCCCCATCTCCCGCGGCAACGTGCGCGCTCGAGATTGCTACGCACATCGTCGCTGAACTGGAGCCGCTCGCCGCATGATCACCGCCAACGAGACTGAACAAGGCGCCCAGATCGAATCCCAATCGGATACCGACTTCAGAGGTCCCGCCGAGCCTTCGCAACATCCGCGCGGGCGCAACGCCATACCGGTCGTCAGCATGATCGTGACCGTCGTGATCGGATCCCTGATCCCGCTGATGCGGACGCCCGGCTTCTACTACTGGGACGACACGGCGGGCGTCGCCGTCGGCGTCTGGCAGCGGATCGCCGAGCAGGTGCTCAGCGGCTCACTGCCCTTCCTGCAACTCGACATGTGGCGAGGCGGAAACCTCATCGCCGAAGCGGCGACGGGCATGTGGAACCCCGTGATGCTCGGGCTCATGCTCGGCACGTACCCGTTCGACGACATCGCAACGGCGATCACGATTGCAAAGATCGCACTCTTCGTGATCGCGTCGGTCGCGGTGTACCTCCTTGCACGTGGATACGGGGCGATGCCGTGGATGGCAGCTCTCGTCGGAGTGGTGATGCCGCTGTCGGGCTGGGCGTTGTTCATGGACGGAACGTCGTGGATCAACGGAACGGCGATCACGGCGTTCACCCCGCTCGCATGGTGGGCGATTCGTCGCAGCTACCTCAACGGTTTCACGCCTCGCTCGATCATCTTGGCCGTCGCCTGCAGCTATCTCCTCGTATCTGTAGGCAACCCGTACGGGATGCTCACGATCGCCATCGTGTTCGCTGCCGTCGCGGTGGAGGCGTTCCTCGCGAAGCGTGGCAAAGACATCTGGTGGCTGTTCGGCATCGGCTTCGCGGTGCTCCTCATGAGCATCGTGATCTACCTGCCGTTCCTGATGTCGTCCTCGGTCGGATTCCGGGCTGACTCGGTGACCTACAACGACGAGATGCTGTCGCCGGGGCTCAGCGACTTCCTCGGCATGAGCATGCCCACGTTCAACCCGTTCATCAGGGCCTTCGGCCTCCCGTACATGACGTTCCCCGGCATGTACCTCGCTTGGTTCATCCTGCCGCTGTTGCCTTGGCTTCGGTGGAGGTCGATCGGTCGGAGTGGCTGGCGAGCGATGTCGAGTGTGCTGGTGTTCGGCGGCGTCTTCCTCGTCTTCGCCCTCGGTCCGACACAGCTCGGGATGTTCCGGTGGCCGGCACGCCTCATCCCGTTCGTGTACCTCGCGGTGTTGATCGTGATCGCCGTGATGCTTTCGCGGGGAATCACCCGTGAGCGCTTCGGGCTCAGGCTCACGCTGTCCGGAGTCGCGGTCGCGGCGGGCGTCTGGATGGCGTTCTCGGATGTACCCAGCCTCTGGCTGTGGCACGGGCTCGCCGCGCTCGGAATCGCCGTGCTGGGATCCCTGTTCCTGTGGAAGGGGGATGCCGGAGCGAGGGGTTTCGCCATCCTTGGTGGCGGGATGGTCCTGTTCTTGCTGCCACAGATCGTCGTCGCCCCGTACAACAACAACGTCGCCGTCTACGACCTGCCCCGATCGCGATCGGAGCTGGTCGAACGGTTCGGCGACCGGTACGAGGGACTGACCGTACAGGTGGCCGACTTCATGGCGATGCCGGATCGTTTGCATCCAGACGAGGCGTGGCAGGATCTCTTGGCGGGGAACATGTATTCCGTCGCAGGGGTTGAATCCACCACCGCGTACAGCGGCATCGGATTCTCGAAACTCGACAACGCGCTGTGCCTCCACTACAACGGCAGCAGCTGCGCCGCCGCATGGGACGCCTTGTGGGAACCCGTCGCCGGCGAAGACGCGCTGCTTGCCGACCTCCTTCGTGCCGAGACGGTCGTCGTCGCGAACGACTTCGGGGTCGACGATGAGGTCCCCGACGGCTGGTCCGTCTCCGAGCGCACCGACATCGCCACCGTGTACAAGCGCGACGATGCCCTTCCCTTCCCCGACGGCCGATTGAGCGATTCCGGAGCTGACGTTTCGGTCGTCTCTGACGAGGCAGACGGTCTCGCCGAGCGGGTGACGTTCACCTCGAGCAGCGGTGAAGATCGGAGTCTCACCTTCGCTCGACTCGCCTGGCCGGGATACACAGCGAGCGTGAACGGCGAGTCCGTTCCCGTCTCGACGAACAGTGTCGGCCTGCTCGAGGTCGAGCTCCCGGCCGACGTTGAGGGCGAACTGCGCATCGAATTCACTCCACCCGGGCTCTGGGCGGGCCTCGTCGCATTCGCACTCGGGATCGCGTCGACTGCGGTCCTGGTGATCCTGCGGCGCAGAAGGCGTCAGGCAACCTCGCGCGTGGGCTGACCTGATCCGGGGTGGCGTCAGCTCGGCCTCCGCACTCGCGCGTTAGAGTGAGGATGTCGTGAGCGCCCGGCACCCGTTGCCGGTCGCTTGCTCGCGTTCGGTGGGGGGTACCGATGTTAAGTGTCCGAATTCAGCGGGCGGTCAGCGTGGTCGCCGCACTCGGGTTGGCCTTGGGTGCCGCGCTGATGCCGCCGGCAGCCACCTCGGCAACGGCAGCTTCGGCCGGTGACTTCACGCCCGGCAACATCATCTCGGACGCGCGGTTCTTCGATGCGAACGCGATGTCGCAAGCCCAGGTGCAGACGTTCCTCGAGCAGATGATGCCGAATTGCCGGGCCACGGACCCGAACCTGCCGTGTCTTCGGAACTTCGTGGGTACGACCAATACCAAGCCGAGTTCAGGAGCCGGGCATTGCACCGGCTACAACTCGGAGGGGTGGGAATCCGCGGCGCGGATCATCTGGCGAGTCGGACAGGCGTGCGGGATCAACCCCCAGGTGCTGCTCGTGACCCTTCAGAAGGAGCAGACGCTCATCACGTCGACCGCACCATCGGAACGGCAGTATCGAGTCGCGATGGGGTACGCATGCCCGGACACGGGAGCCTGCGACACGCAGTACTACGGGTTCTTCAATCAGGTCTACTCCGCCGCATGGCAATTCCGTCAGTACACGAACTTCCCCGATCGGCGCTACAAGATCGGTTCGACGAGCATTCAGTACAACCCTTCGGTCTCGTGCGGTTCATCGACGGTCTACATCCAGAACCAAGCCACCGCCAACCTCTACAACTACACGCCCTATCAGCCCAATCAGGCTGCGCTCGCGAATCTCTATGGAAGCGGTGATGGTTGTTCCGCATACGGCAACCGCAACTTCTGGGTGACGTTCAGCGACTGGTTCGGATCGCCGACGGCCGCAGGCGCGGCGCAGATCAACGCGCAGTATCTCTATCAAGGTGGTCCGACCGGTCCGCTCGGGCCACCCGTGGGCGGTCTCATCTCCATTCCTCAGAACGGGGGCGGCTCGGCGCAGGTCTATCAGAACGCGTCGATCTACTGGACGCCGCGGACGGGCGCCTGGTACGTCTGGAAGGAGATCCGAACGTACTACTGGCAGGCGAACGGCTCGGCTGGACGTCTGGGATGGCCGACGAGCAATCCCGTAGCGGTGGCAGCAGCATCCGCGGGGCAGGGGCAGGTGTTCGAGAACGGCTCCATCTACCAGTGGTCCGGTGGTGCGTTCAGTGTGGAAGGCGCCTTCCGATCCAAGTACTGGGCGGTTGGGGGGCCCGGCGGATCACTGGGGTGGCCGCTCGCCGATCGAGTGGCAACCTCGGGCGGATTCGCCCAGCGCTATCAGAACGCTGACGTCTATTCCACGGGCGCAGCGGGAACCTGGCTGGTCAGCGGTGCGATACTCAATTGGTATGGGAGCTCCGGCGGACCCACCGGCGCTGCGGGCTGGCCGGCATCCGACACCGTCCGGGTCGTCGAGAACGGTGGCGGGCTCGGTCAGGCGTTCGCGGGCGGTTCGGTGTACTCGTCGGCGGCCGGGACGTTCCTGGTGAGTGGCTCGGTGCGGAATGCGTACTGGTCGCGCAATGGCTCGGCTGGTGCGTTGGGCTGGCCGACAGGTGCACAGTCGTGTTCCGGTGGCGTGTGCTCTCAGGCATTCCAATACGGAACGCTCGTGGTCGACGCCAACGGAACCGCTCGAGTCACGTGGCCGGCCATCGAGTCGTTCTTCGCCTCCCAAGGCGGAGCCACGGGCGTTCTCGGTGTCGCATTGAGCGAGGCCATCCGGATTCCGGAGAACGGTGGCGGGTTCGGTCAGGCGTTCGCGGGCGGTTCGGTGTACTCGTCGGCGGCCGGGACGTTCCTGGTGAGTGGCTCGGTGCGGAATGCGTACTGGTCGCGCAATGGCTCGGCTGGNAGGCGTTCGCGGGCGGTTCGGTGTACTCGTCGGCGGCCGGGACGTTCCTGGTGAGTGGCTCGGTGCGGAATGCGTACTGGTCGCGCAATGGCTCGGCTGGTGCGTTGGGCTGGCCGACAGGTGCACAGTCGTGTTCCGGTGGCGTGTGCTCTCAGGCATTCCAATACGGAACGCTCTCGCTCTGACCGGCCAGCGGTGCAGGGCACACCGCGGCGGCGATTTGGTGAAGTCTCAAGCTGCAGGGATGCTTCCCCGGACGGCATCGGCGATCGAGGTTCGGCCGATGAGTCGGTTCGGCTCCGGACCGTCGATCAGATCGAGTAGTGGCTCGGCAGCACTCGATCGTCGACGATCTCAGGCAACCAGGACCGACGACGACGTAGCCATGTGATCCGCCAGATGATCGCGTGCACCACAGCAGTTCCAAGGCCCACCGCGAGGAGTCCGAGTCCCAGCCGCATGCCGGGGATCTCGTAGTCGATGACGACGGTTCCGGCGCCCGGAGGCAGCTCGACGGCCAAGAGTCCGCCCGCGTCCTCCGTGACCTTGAGTGTCTCGGATCCGAGCTTGGCGGAGTAGCCGTTCCACGCGAGCCGATCGAGGATGACGGTGCCGCCGGACGGAGCCTCGTAGGTGAACTCGGCCCGATTCCCGGACTGGCCCGCGTCGCTGATCTCGACCCCCCTCGAGGGAGTCACAACCGGGCTTCCGATCGGTTCGTCGCGCTGCAGTACGACGCGCACATCGTCCTCTTCGACGACGTGCCAGCCATCGGTCCACTCGTCAAGCTCGTCGATGTCGGGTCGTGCAGTGCTCACGACGAGCGTGTCGACGCCCATGAGATCGACGAGGGGTGCACCGAGGGCTCCGTGCGCCGACCCGAAGATCGCCGACCATTCCAGCGTGTTGTAGATGGAGCCGCGGTAGTCCATGTTGAGCGCGTACGAGTACTCCAGGAAGTTGATCCCGGTGTATCGGTTCATGCTCTCGATGCCGGCAGCCGCAAGGGAGTTTCCGAAGCTCAGGCGACCGCTGTAGATCGAGCCGTCGCCGGCGACATCGAAGATGTTGGCCACTTGGAGCACGGTGCCGTCGAGGTTCGACGACGCATCTCGGATCGTCTGGAGGTTCGTCGGAACGCTCTGATCCACGTCGTTCCCGATCATCTGGTAGCTCCACCCGAACTGCTGGGCCTGGATCGGCGCGATGACTGCGGTACCCGCGATTACGACGGCGAGCAGTCCGCGGTTTCCGAGCCGCTTGTAGGCGAAATACGCGGCGATGAAGAGCACGCCGATGAGCGCCGCGAGCAGGGCGTGCAGGCCGTACAGCCGGGGAGTGGAAGCCCATGAGACGAAGAAGATCGAAATGACGACGAGCGTCGTGGCTGCCATCCGGCGACGAAGATGGGTCTGCGCGATGCCTGCAGACAAGGCCAGCGCGAAGACGACCGCGACACCGACATAGGAATACTCGACCAAACGAATCGGCCACCGGAAGAGCCACAGAACATCGGGTCCGAGAGTGAGGAGGAGGAACACCACGGTTGAGATGAACAAGCTCGCCCGTCGTTTCCACGGCCCGAGCGAGCCCCATCTCAGCCAGGGGAGCATCGGCAGGATGATCCAGCTCAGGTAGGTGGACGGAACCACGTCGCTGATGCTTCCCCAGGCTCGCATGCGCGGCAGGTAGCCCGGGCTGCTCATCCCGAACAGATCGCTGAGCGATGGCGTGAGATAGTTCGAATTCTCGGCGAATCCGCTGACCGGTCGATCGATCTGACCCATGACGTTCACGAGCGGCAGATAGACGAAGAGGACGATGAGTCCGACGCATGCGCCGGCGACCACCAACCCCACAAGCCGCCGGAGGTCGCGAGCGAGCACGAGTTCGACGGCGAGCCCGAAGAGTACGACGAGTATCCCGAGCACGGCATATGGATTGCCGACGGTCGCCGCGAGCCCTCCGAAGAGCACGGCGGGGAGCGGACCCGTGCGACCGCTGCTGTATGCACGTGCCGCCCACCAGAAGTGCACCACCCACGTGATGGACATGAGGCCGGAAGCCCAGTTGCCCGCTTCATAGAAGAGCGTGTACCCCGCGAACGGCACGATCACGGCCGCGAGCATGCTCGGGCCCCGGTTCGCGCCGTAGACGCGAGCCAGCATGTACACGCCGACCGCGAGCAGTGCGAGGAACTCCGCCATGACGATGAACGACGCTCGCGCGAGGTTATCGAAGAACGAGATGAGGACCGCGTTCGCCACCGTTACAGGGTTGAACACCCCGTAGGCCGCTTCGCCGACGACGTTGGCGCCTCCCCATCCGGTGTGGTCGAAGAGCAGGTACTCACCATTGCGGAGTCCCGTTCCGAGCATGTGCCAGAGCGGGAAGAAGGAGTTGGCGTTATCGCCCCAGTACGTGAATCCGGGCCACGCCGTCTTCACGATGATGGCGATGCCGATGACCACTGCTGCGATCACCGCGGAATCGAGCAGGAGTTGAACTCGACCTCGACGCCAGAACGCGTTCGTGCGAAGCGCCGTTCCGGCCGGATCCATTACATTCATGACCCAGTGAGCTTAGCCGACGCGCCGACCTCGTCAGTGATGCCCTACGTCTGCGCGAGGCTCACGTGCGTGCGAGCGCATCCCGCCAGCTCATGTCTCGCGCAGCCTTCACCGCGCACACCACCAGCAGCATCCAGCCGCCCTCGAAGAGCGCGAAGCTCTCGGCGAACGAGGTCACGGCGATCGCGACGAGCATGAGCGCCGGCCACACGTACACCACGCTGCGACGGGTCGAGGCGAGCAGCCAGGCGCGCACGAGCGCGAGGCCGAGCATGCCGATGAAGAGCAATGCACCGATCACGCCGACCTGGAAGTAGACGTCGATGTAGGCGTTCAGGCCCGAGCCGTGGGCGCGACCCGTGGCGAGGTCGATCCACGTGTACGGCGGTGCATCCGGCCATGGACCGACCCACCCCCAGCCCTGCAGGGGGTTGAGGTTCAGGTACCGCGACATCTCGCGCCAGACCTCGAGGCGGACGTCGAACTCGTCACGGGCGTCGATGAGCTCGATGATGCGGACGCGGAAGATCCAGCCCGCGACGATCGCGACGACGCCGGTCACGAGAAGCGCGACCTGCCAGCGCCACCTCGTAGGTGCCGAGGCCCTCCGCAGGCCGTACAGCGCCGCGAGCGCCACGAGCGCGGCGCCGAGGGCGAACCAGGTCGTCGGCGAGCCGGAGAGGACGAGGCACAGTGCGGCGAGCGTCGACGAGAGGACGGCGCGGGTGCGCTGGACGATCTTCATGCGCCATTCGACGAGGAAGGTCAGGAGGGCGACGAGCGCCACGAAGCCGAGCATGTTGCGCGAGCCGAAGACGCCTTGGATCGGCCCCAGCTGGGCAATGGCGCCTTGGATGCCGAGGACGCGGATCGGCAGGTCGAGGATGATGCCGGAGAGCACTTCGAGGGCGAGCGAAGCGCCGAGCAGGGCTCGCATGACGTCGCCGAACGCACGCACGATCTGGATGGTGTCGCGCATGAGTGCGATGTACACGCCGATGAACGCGAAGGCGACGAGGTAGCCGACGCGGGCGAGCGACGTCAGCGCCGGCAGGCTGCTCCAGAGCGCGGACGCCGCGCACCAGCCGATGAACACGAGGATCGAGAGCGGCAGGATGCCGTACCACTCGACGGCGCGCCACCGCGCCACGAGCGACGCAGCGCAGAGCACGACGAGTCCGGCGATGGCGGCGATGAGGCCGGGGGTTCCGATGATGCTGCGAACGGCATGCGTCGTGAACGCGAGGCCGACGGCGAGCAGCGTCAGCGCTTGGGCGAACCGGGCTGAGCCGACGAACTCGCGAAGCACCATGTTCAGTCGCGATCGACCGGCTCGATCGTCGCTCCGATCGGCATCGGCTCCGGGAACGCTCATCGAGGATCGATCCCGAAGCGCGAGACACGCCTCATCGAGCGACCTCGGGGGGCGGCATCCGCGATGCCGGGACCGGGACCGGTTCTGCAGGAAGCGGTTCGTGCTCCCATTGCCGGCGCTTGGTCGACCAGGCGATCGCGATGAGCAGGAGCCATCCGCTCTCGATCAGGAGCCGGCTCTCGGCGAAGCTCTGCCCGATGAGCGCGACGAGCAGGAGCAGCGGCACGAGCGCCGCTGCCGAATGGGGGAGCGGCCGCCCCGAGGCATCCATCGGACGATCGACGGCGAGGAACCACGAGCGCCAGAGTGCGCCGATCACGATCGAGGCGAACGCGATCACCCCGATGATGCCGAGTTGCAGCCAAACGTCGAGCCAGGCGTTGTGCGCCTGCAGGTAGGTGACGCCCTTGCGCACGGCCAGCCCCTCGAAGGGCTCGACCCACGGCACCCAGTATCCCACCCAGCCCCAGCCGAACCACGGCCGTTCGGAGGCGAGCCCGATGACCGAGTTCCAGATGTCGAACCGCCCGGTGAGGTCTTCGCTCTTGCCGAAGAGGTCGAGCAGTCGATCCCACAGGCCGATCAGCAGGGCGACGGATGCCACGAGCGTCGCGCCTGCCGTCCAATAGACGCCGCGACGACGGTCGGGTCCGACCCGTCGAGCCCAGAGTGCGAAGCCGAGCGCGACGAGCACGATGACGGCGACGAGGATGACGGTCGCCGATCGGGTGAGTGCGAAGACGACCCCGGCCACGACGATCCACGTGATGCCGGAGGCGCGCCGCACGCTGCCGGCCGCGAGCAAAGCACCGAACACGATGAGCCCGAGCAGCGCAGCCATCGCGAGGAGGTTGCGGCTCGCGACGATGCCCTCGATCGGGCCGCCGTCGAAGAGAAGTCCGCGCGACCAGTAGAAGGCCATGGGCAGCTTCTCGCCGGTGACCTCGAAGTCGGGGAAGTTCGGCAGCAGGGGGCCGCCGACGACGATCGCGACCCAGAGCTCGAAGGCGAGTGACAGACCGAGCACCCATTTCAGCGCGCCGCCGAGGCAACGGACGAACCGCGTCCAGTTCAGGCACAGCACGAGCGCGATGGCGGTGAACGTCGTCGCGAGCGTGATGCCGACGCCGAGCGCGGATGCCCCCGGGTAGAACGACCAGGCGATCGAGGCTGTCGCGAGCAGTAAGAAGACGAGTGTCGACTTCGGCACACGGCGCCAGATCCACGCCGGCCGGTCCTGCGCGACCATGACGACCGCGCCGATCAGCACGAGCGCCGCGATGATGCCGAACCCCCACCATCCGAGGAGGTTCCGCCAGAACTGTCCGGCGAGCACCGTGAACATGGCGAATGTCGCGTACGCCGTGATCCAGCGTCGTCGATCGGTGCTCATGAGGTACAGGCTATCGCGGGCCCTGTTGCGAACAGGTGACGGATGTCCGGGCGGAGGCGATCAGCAGTCTTGATAGCTTGGAGCCTGACGACCGGGAGGAACCTCGAGCATGTTCATTGCCATCGGCAACACCCCGCGCGACTACGCGTGGGGCTCCACGACGGCGATCGCGGCGTTCCGCGGAACCGCGGCATCCGGAGCGCCCGAGGCCGAGCTGTGGCTCGGCGCCCACCCGGGTTCGCCGGCTCGGGTTCTCGACGCCGCATCCGTCGGACACGCCGACCTCGCGTCGTGGATCGCCGCCGCACCCGACCAGGCGCTCGGTCCTCGTCTCGCTGCTGAGGGGGCTCGACTGCCCTTCCTCCTGAAGGTATTGGCGGCGGCCGCGCCGCTCTCGTTGCAGGCGCACCCGACGCCCGCTCAGGCGCGTGCCGGCTTCGCCCGTGAGGAGGCCGACGGCGTGTCGCTCACGGCATACGACCGCAACTACAAGGACGAGTTCCACAAACCCGAGCTCATCGTCGCCGTGAGCGACACGTTCGACGCGCTCTCGGGATTCCGTCCGCTCGACGAGGTGCGCGGCGTGCTCGAGGTGCTGCGGGCAGCGGATGCCGCGGCGCCCGAGTCCGATCCCGCCGCCCTCGACCTGCTCGAATCCCACCTGACGGGAACCGACCCGCTGCGTGACACCGTCGAGTGGCTGCTGCGCGACGGACGCGGCGGCGACACCGGCGAGGCGTCGTGGGTGATCGACCGCGTCGAGGAGCTCGCGACCTCCGAGCAGGCATTGGCATCTCCGTACGCGCGCTCGTTCGAAACTGTGGGGGCGCTCGCCGCGGCGTACCCCGGTGACCCGGGCGTCGTGATCTCGCTGCTGCTGAATCGAGTGCGCCTCGTGCGCGGCGAGGCGCTCTTCCTCGCCGCCGGCAACATCCACGCCTACCTCGACGGCCTCGGCATCGAGCTCATGGCCGCGAGCGACAACGTGCTCCGCGGCGGTCTCACGCCGAAGCACATCGACGTCACGGAGCTCCTCGACGTGCTCGACTTCACGCCGATCCCCGCGCCGTATCTCGCTCCGATCGAGGTCTCGCCCGGAGTCGCCGTGTTCCGACCCGACGTGCCCGATTTCGAGCTGTACCGAGTCGAGCCTGCCGCCGAGCCTGCCCGTGTCGCCTTCGACGGGCCGGCGATCGTGGTGGTAGAACGCGACGGCGTCACGATCGGCGGCGGCACCGGGGCATCCGTCTCGCTCGGTCGCGGCGGCTCGGCGTACGTGACGCCGGATGAGGGCGAACTCTCGATCACCGGCCCCGGCATCGCCTGGATCGCGACGACGGGGACGCCGGAGCTGGTCTCCGCCTAGGAGGCGACCCGCATGCCGAAGAGACGGCGGTAGGCGGTCGGCGTCGTCTGGAGCACCTTCACGAAGTGGTGCCGCATGACGGCGGCGGCCCCGAACCCGGTGTCGCGGGCGATCTCCTCGAGCGTGAACGAGGTTTCCTCGAGCAGCTGCTGGGCGCGGAGCAGACGCTGGCGATTGAGCCACGCATTCGGCGTCGTGCCCGTCTCGGCCCGGAATCGGCGTGCGAACGTGCGGGGCGACATGAGCGCCTTCCGCGCGAGAAGGTCGACCGTGAGGTCTTCGTCGAGGTGCTCGACCATCCACTCCGTGATCTTCGCGAACGAATCGCTCCGGCACTCGGCGACCGGGGTCTGGATGAACTGCGACTGACCGCCATCGCGCTGCGGCGGCACGACCATGCGGCGGGCGATCATGTTCGCGGCACTGGCGCCGAGTTCGGTGCGCACGATGTGGAGGGCCGCGTCGATGCCGGCGGCAGTGCCTGCGCCGGTGACCACCTTGTCGTCCTGCACGAAGAGCACGTCGGCGTCGACGTCGGCACGGGGGAACATACCGGCGAGCCGCTCCGTGTACATCCAGTGGGTCGTGGCTCGGCGGCCGTCGAGCACGCCCGCGCGGCCGAGTGTGAATGCCCCAGAGCACACCGACAGCACCCAGGCGCCGCGCTCGACCGCCTCGCGCAGCACCTGGGAGACGCGCTCGTCGACGGGTTCATCGATCAGGGCGGCCGGAACGGCGACCAGGTCGGCGGTACGGGCGAAGTCGAGCCCCTCGTGCACGACGATGTCGAAGCCGAGCTTCGTGGGGATGGGCCCGGGATCGGCCGCGACGACGTGGAAGTCGAAGGTCGGGCCGCCGGTGTCGCTGCGGTCGATGCCGAACACCTCGCAGATCACGCCGAATTCGAACGGCGCCATCTGGGGCATGGCGATGCAGGCGATGGTCTGGAGCACGGCGGCCTCCGTTGGCAGGAATCGGTCGTTTGATGTCCACTCTGCCACTTTCGGCAGTATCTCTCAAGTCATAGATTTACTGCCATGACCACGATCATCTTCCTCGTCCTCGCGGGACTCGCCGTCTGGGGCGTGCTCGCCACCGTGCTCCGCCTCGACACCGATGGCTACGGTCGACCGGAGATCCGCGACCGCACCCGCCACGCCGAGCACCAGCCCACGCGGCCCGCCTGATCGGACTGCAGCGGGCGAGCGCCGCTCCCGGATACGATCGACTCCGGCGGGGAGACACCCGGCCGGAAGGTGGGAACATGAGCTGGCTGGTCACCGGAGGAGCAGGCTACATCGGCGCGCACGTCGTGCGCGCATTCGAGACCCAGGGCATCGGAGCCATCGTGCTCGATGACCTCTCTTCGGGAAAGACCGACTTCGTGCCGAAGGATACCCCGGTCGTTCATGGCAGCATCCTCGACGGCGCCGCGATCGAACGGGCCATCGAAGAGCACGGCGTCACGGGCGTCGTGCACCTCGCCGGGTTCAAGTACGCCGGGGTCTCGGTCGAGCGACCGCTGCACACCTACCGCCAGAACGTCACCGGCACCACGACGCTGCTCGCGGCGATGGAGTCCAAGGGCGTCGATCGCATCGTCTTCTCGTCGAGCGCCGCCGTGTACGGCACACCCGACGTCGACCTCGTGACCGAGGCGACCCCGAAGCACCCCGAGTCGCCGTACGGCGAGTCCAAGCTCATCGGCGAATGGCTCCTCGCAGACCAGGCGAAGGCAACGGGCCTCCGTCACACGAGCCTGCGGTACTTCAACGTCGTCGGCTCGGGCACGCCGGAGGTCTTCGACGTGAGCCCGCACAACCTCTTCCCGCTCGTCTTCGACGCCCTCCTCGCCGGGCGGACCCCGCGCATCAACGGCGGCGACTACCCGACGCCCGACGGCACGTGCGTCCGCGACTACATCCACGTCGCCGATCTCGCCGAGGCCCACGTCGTCGCCGCGCGTCGCCTCGACGCCGGCGACAGCCTCGAGCCGGTCTACAACCTCGGATCCGGAGACGGCGTCTCGGTCGGGGAGATCATGCGAGCGGTCGCCGACGTCACCGGCATCGAGTTCGCTCCCGAGGTCGGCCCGCGCCGCGGCGGAGACCCCGCTCGCATCGTCGCCTCGGGTGAACTCGCGGCCCGTGACCTCGACTGGCGCATGCGTCACACGCTCACCGAGATGGTCGAGAGTGCGTGGCGCGCCCGCCGCGCGGCATCCGCTTCATAACGTCTGCTCAACGTCCCGGCGTGTCGAGACGGCCATCAAGCCTCGATGGCCGCATGAGGGTTTACGATCTGCGACTTGACTCACGGGAATTACACCGGTGTAATTGGTCATGACACACCCTCTGGGTGGTCGGTACAACTGGGTGGGAGACGATATGAGCAATCCTGAATATCGTTCTGGAGTACCTGACGATTGGTTCATCGATCCTGTCAGGCTGGGCGTTCCGGGGGTTCGCGCAGTCTCAGACGATGACAATCCGTTGGCATGGCAGAGCGACGCGCTGTGCGCGCAGACCGATCCCGAGGCGTTCTTCCCCGAAAAGGGCGGATCGACCAGGGATGCGAAGAAGATCTGCACCGGATGCGAGGTGCGCAACCAGTGTCTCGAGTACGCGCTCGGCAACGACGAGCGGTTCGGCATCTGGGGCGGACTCTCCGAGCGGGAGCGGCGCAAGCTCCGCAAACGAGCGGTCTGAGTCGCGGAGCTCGCCACGGCGAGCTCCGCGCTCGCGACCTCCCGCGGTCGAGGCGGGCTCGCCGTGGCCGCGCGTCCAGACATTCGACCGGATTTTCGAGGCACGCCCGGATCGGTGACGGATCCTGCCGGATGTGCCGCCTAGGCTGACCCCGATGTTCCCCAGAGTCACCGCCGTCCTCGTCGCACATCACGGTGGCGACCACCTCAGGCACTCGCTCGAAGCGATTCGAGCGCAGAGCCGTGTTCCCGATGCCCTCGTCGTGATCCTCACGGAGGCCGACGCCGAAGCGCGAGAGATCGCCGCAGCTTCGTCTCCGACGCACATCGTGGAACTCTCGCAGCGCCTCTCCTTCGGCGAGGCCGTGCGTGCCGCGGATCGCGTGCTCGACGCGCCGACGTCCGACGGTGACGCCCTGTGGCTGCTCGCAGAGGACACCGCGCCGGCGCCCGAAGCGCTCGAACTCCTCGTCGCCACGCTCGAGACCGCCAAGTCCGTCGCGATCGCCGGACCGAAGCTCCGCGAATGGGACGAACCCGACCGGATCGCGACCTTCGGCCGGACGATCACCCGTTTCGGTCGCAGCGTCTCGCTCGTGTCGGGCGAACTCGACCAGGGCCAGCACGACGGACTCAGCGACGTGCTCGGCCTCGACCCCGCTGCCATCCTCGTGCGGCACTCGGTCTGGCGCGCGCTCGACGGATTCGACCCGGCGCTGCCGACGGTCGACGACGCACTCGACTTCTCGATCAGGGCACGTCTGGCCGGCCACCGGGTCTCCGTGGTGCCGGGCGCCCATGTGCGGTTCGCCGGCGACGGAGTCGTGGGGCAGCCGGCGGATCCGCGCGCCAGGGCTGCCAGGCGACGCACCCGTGCGGCCCGAGCGGCGGCCCTCCACCGGCGGCTCGTGTACGCGCCCGCCGTCGCCGTCCCCGTGCACTGGCTGAGCTTCCTGCCGCTCGCGATCCTTCGATCGGTCCGGCTGCTGCTCGTGAAGTCCCCGGGGGCGATCATCGGGGAGTTCGCCGCAGCGCTCGGCACGATGTTCTCGGGAATGCGCGTCGCGCGCGCCCGGCGGCACCTGAAGACCGCGCGCACGACCGGGTGGTCGGCGATCGCTCCGTTGCGGATGCCGCCCGACGAGGTGCGCCGCCGCCGTCAGCACGCCGCCGAAGAGCGGCGCGAGCGAGCGCGGGGCAGGAAGCACGAACTGCAGTTCATCGGAACCGGTGGCGGTTGGGTGCTCCTCGTCTCCATCGTGGCGAGCGTCGCTCTCTTCTCCTGGTTGCTCGGCGCAGGCGGGCTGAGCGGCGGCGGCATCCTGCCGCTCTCGAGCGGCCTCGGCGAGCTGTGGCACAACGCGGCCTACGGTTGGCGCGACATCGGCGCGGGATTCGTCGGCGCCGCCGACCCGTTCGCGGGAGTGCTCGCGGTGCTCGGTTCGATCGCCTTCTGGGCGCCGTCCTTCGCGCTCGTCCTGCTCTGGCTCCTGGCGGTGCCGGTCGCGACGCTGGGCGCGTGGTTCGCCGCCTCTCGACTGACGGAGCGCGGTTCGGTGCGCGCCGTGGCCGCACTCGTCTGGGGTCTGGCCCCGCCGCTCCTGGTCGCCCTCGGCGACGGGCGCCCAGGCGCCGTGCTCGCTCACATGCTGCTCGGGTGGCTCGCGTTCGCCGTGTTCGGCGCGGCGACGTCGTGGGCCGCCGCGGCGACGGCGTCCCTGCTGTTCGCGGCGGTCATCGCGGCGGCGCCGAGCCTCGCGCCGGCGCTGCTCGTGGCGTGGCTCGTAGGTCTCGCGGTCAGTGGACGCGCTGCGGTGCGCCTCGCCGGACTGCCGTTGCCGGCATTCGTGCTCTTCGCGCCCCTCCTGTTCGAGCAGTTCGGTCGCGGCACCCCCATCGCCCTGCTCGCCGATCCCGGCCTGCCGCTGCAGAGCGTCGTCCCGTCTGCATGGCAACTCGCGCTCGGATTCCCCGGCGCTGCGTGGGGCGGTTGGCCGGAGTTCCTCGGCGACGGTTCGGTGATCGACGCGAAGCTCGTCGTGACCCTGCTCGTCGTGCCGCTCATCCTCGCGGCGCTCGCGGCCGTGCTCGCACCCGGCATCCGCGGGGCCGCACTCAGCCTCGGCCTCGCGCTGCTCGGCTTCGCGACCGCCGTGGCCGCCGGGCACGTCGCCGTGGCGGTCGCCGGACCCGAAGCGGTGCAGCTCTGGACGGGCCCCGGGCTGAGCCTCGCCTGGCTCGGGTTCGTGCTCGCCGCGGTCATCGCGTTGA
Source organism: Agromyces sp. Root1464 (assembly GCF_001427265.1). Lineage (NCBI taxonomy): Bacteria > Bacillati > Actinomycetota > Actinomycetes > Micrococcales > Microbacteriaceae > Agromyces > Agromyces sp. Root1464. Next base: position 918,941 of record NZ_LMFU01000002.1, on the reverse strand, counting down.
ACGCGGTGCGGCGCGGCGGTGCCGTCCTCGCATGGGTCGTCGCTGCGACGACGATCGCGGCGGTCGTGCCGACGGGGCTCGCCATCGCGACCGCCTCGACCGCGATCGCCCCTGCCGCCGAGCGCACGCTGCCGGCATTCGTTGGCGCCGAGGCCGAAGCCGACCCGCGCGTGACGACGCTCCGCATCCAGCCCGAGGTCGACGGCAGCATCAGGTCGACCCTCGAACACGGAACCGGCACGACGCTCGACGAGCAGTCGACGCTCGAGCAGACCCTCGACGAGATGAGCGAGTCTGAGGAACAGCTCGCCGAGGTCGCCGGAAACCTCGCCTCACGCAGCGGATTCGATCCGGATGCCGCGATCCGCGAGTTCGGCGTCTCGTTCGTGCTCCTCGCCGCGCCCGCCGGAGACGACCGCGAGGCCGCGGCGACCGAGGCCCGCGCGCGCACCGCCCTCGACGGCAACGCCGCGCTCATCGCCGTCGGCGAGACGGACTTCGGCACGCTCTGGCGGTTCAGCGCCGCCGAGCCCGACGCGCCGGCCGCGCAGATCCCGCCGAACGCCGGCGGTGCGCTGACGGGGCTCATCACCGCCGTGCAGATCATCGTGCTGGCCGCGACGATCCTGCTGTCCATTCCGACTGGGGCGGGTCGTGAGGCCGACCGTCGACCCCAGTGGCGCCGACCGCCGCGGCGCCGGCCGTGGCCTGCCGCGAAGGCTCGGAAGGATTCCGCCGAGGAGGCCGCGGGGGCCGACGCATCCCCGGAGCCGGTCCTTGCGGATCAAGAAGCCGGCGATTCCCCAGCGGCAGGAGAGTATGCCGACGCCGTCGAATCGGATGACGCGGCCGAGCCTGCCGATGCGGCCGAGCCTGCCGACGCGGCTGAGCCAGCGGCGGCCGATGAACCAGCGGGTCCCGACGAACCCTCGACGGACGAGCAGGAGCCGCCCGCGGCATCCGACCGAGCCGAACCGACCGAGACGAAGGGAGACGACGATGCGAGCTGAGCGCGCACGCACCCTGGCCCGCATCGGCGGCCGGGCCGCCGGACTCCTCGTGGCGGCCGCACTCGCCGTCGCCGTGCTCGGAGCCGCCGCCCTCGTGCCGTGGCCGGAGCACCGCGTCACCCCGCCGTCGCTCGTCGTCCAGCCCGCGGAGAGCCGACAGCAGCGCGTCTGCCCCGGCCCACTGCTCACGCTCGCCGACGACGCGGCTGCCGCGACGACCGCATCCTCGATCGGCGGGGCGGACGCGACGCTCGGCGCGGAGCCCGACGACGCCGAGATCGCCGAGACCCCGCTCGACGCGCCCGGCAATCCGCAGGCCGACCGCGACGGCACCCCCGTTGTGATCGAGGTCGAGCCCGGCACCGTCGACGCCGGCATGATCGCCGGGGCGCAGTCCCAATCGGCCGACACCGAGACGATCGCGGGATTCGCCGCCACCGCCTGCACCGAGGCCACCGCCGAATCGTGGCTCGTGGCAGGGGCGACGACACTCGGCCGCACGAGCCTCGTGATGCTGGCGAACCCCACCGACGTCGCAGCCACGGTCGACGTGCGGGTGACGGGCGAGACCGGTGCGGTCGAAGCCGGCTCGGCGCTCGGCATCATCGTCCCGGGCGGCAGCCAGCGCGTGGTCTCGCTCGCCGGACTCGCCCCGAACCTGGCCTCTCCGATCGTGCACGTCACGAGCACCGGCGGCACGATCGCGGCGGCGCTCGAGCAGTCCGCCGTCGACGGGCTGGCGCCCGCCGGGGTCGAGCTCACCGGTCCGGCGGCGATGCCCGCCAGCACGCAGATCATCCCCGGATTCGTGGTCGCGGAGTCGGGCGGCATCGACCCCGCCGATGACCACGCCGAGGGCGATGCGTTCCCAGCGGTGCGGCTGCTCGCCACGGGCGACGAGCCCGTCGACGTGACGATCGGGCTCGTTCCCGAAGCGGGCAGCACCTCGGGCTCCACGATCGAGGCGACGCTCCAGCCGGGCCGCGCGACCGACGTTCCGCTCGGGGTGCTGGACGCGGGTGCGTACACCGTGCGTATCGAGGCCGACGGCCCCGTGCTCGCGGCCGCCCGCGCCTCGGTCACCGCCCCGGGCGACGCCCAGCAGCCTGGATCGGCGGATGCCGCGGCTGCGGGCGACTTCGCGTGGACGGTGTCGACCTCCCCGCTGCTCGAGGACGCGGTCGTCGCGGTCCCCGACGGACCCTCGCCCGTCCTCCACCTCGCGAACGAGGGGGAGGACGAGGCCGAGGTGCAGGTCACGATCGACGGCGAGACGCGTGCCGTGGCGATCGACGCGGGCTCAGCGGCATCCGTCGAGGTCGACGCAGGCTCGATGGTCACGCTCGCCGGAGTCTCCGGGGTGCACGCCTCGGTCTCGTTCGGCGACGAAGGCGAACTCGCCTCGTTCGGCGTGCAGCCGCCCGGACCGCTCGACGCGCCCATCCGCGTGTTCCCGCGCTAGGCGTCCGACAACAGTCAGGCCGTCGCGAGGCGCGCCGTGCCGCGCTGCCGCCGACGTGCTCAGAGGTGGCGGTAGCGGCCCGGCGCGAGCTCCCACGGGTCCTTGCCGAGCAGGTCGGCGATGGCCCGGAAGACGCAGCTCTCGATGAGCAGCTTCTCCTCGCGCTCCTCGCCCTCCTGCAGCCGGAGGAACCGCACGATCGGCAGCCGGTAGAACACGATGCGACGCTCGTCGTGGAAGACCTTCCAGCGATCGACGTGGTCGTCGTGGATCGCCTCGGCCGGCCCCTGCGCGACTTCGAAGACGACGCCGTCGAGTTCGGGCCAGAGCCCGCGCAGGTACGCCGCGGTCGTGCCGACCGTCACGTCGAATTCGTCGAGCCGGTTGTGCAGCATCGGCAGGTGGGGCCCCGTCACGGCTGAGCGGAGCCCGCGGCCGTGACGGTCGCGGGCGAGGCGCCGTGGCGATCGCGGCTCTGAGACGGCACGACGGGAGCGGGGCATGCCCTCATCGTACTGAGTCGTGCCCACCGATCCGCTCCGATGCTCGCTACTCTGGTGGAGCCATGAGACGTTGTTCGCGCACTGCCTGCGCTGCCGAAGCGGTTGCCACGCTGACGTTCGACTATGCCGATTCGATGGCCGTGCTCGGTCCGCTCGCGGTCACCCGCGAGCCCCACGGCTACGACCTCTGCGCACGGCATGCCGAGCGCACGTCGGCCCCCGTGGGGTGGCAGGTCGTGCGGCACGTCAGCCTCGGTGAGGTAGGTTTCAAGGCATGAATTCCGCAGCATCCTCCGAGGCACGAGCGCGCCTCGACGCCATCGTGAAGGCCTACGACGTCCGCGGAATCGTCGGCGACGGGCTCACCGCCGAAACCGTCCAGGCGCTTGCAGCGGCCTTCGTCGACGAGGTCGGCGCAGGCGGCGGCACGGTCGTCGTCGGGCATGACATGCGCGACTCCTCGCCCGGCTTCGCCGAGGCGTTCGCCAGGGGGGCCGTTGCGCGCGGTGCCGATGTCGTCTCGATCGGGCTGTGCTCGACCGACGAGAGCTACTTCGCCTCCGGCTCGATGAACGCGCCGGCGGCCATGTTCACGGCGAGCCACAACCCTGCCGCTTACAACGGCATCAAGTTCTCGCGTGCAGGCGCGCAGGGCATCTCGCTCGACACGGGCCTCGCCGCGATCCGCGATCGCGCAGCCGACTACCTCGAGCAGGGCGTCGCGCCCGTCGCCGTGCCAGGCACGGTCTCGACCGTCGACGTGCTGGCGGACTACGCGGCGTACCTGCGCTCGCTCGTCGACCTCAACGGCATCCGCCCGCTCAAGATCGTCGTCGACGCCGGCAACGGCATGGGCGGGCTCACCGTGCCGGCCGTGCTGGGCACCGCTGCCGGGCTTCCTGCCCTTCCGCTCGAGATCGTGCCCCTCTACTTCGAGCTCGACGGCACCTTCCCGAACCACGAGGCGAACCCGCTCGAGCCCGCGAACCTCGTCGACCTGCAGCGGGCGGTCGTCGAGCACGGCGCCGACCTCGGGCTCGCCTTCGACGGCGACGCCGACCGTTGCTTCGTCGTCGACGAGCAGGGCGGTGCGGTCGACCCCTCGGCGGTGGCCGCCATCGTGGCGCTCCGCGAGATCGCCCGCGTGCAGGCGATGGGCGAAGCGGATGTCGCGGTGATCCACAACCTCATCACCTCGCGCTTCGTGCCCGAGGCGATCGAGGCCGCAGGCGCGACTCCCGTGCGCACCCGCGTCGGCCACTCGCTCATCAAGGACCAGATGAAGGCGACGGGCGCCGTCTTCGGCGGCGAGCACTCGGCGCACTACTACTTCCGGGACTTCTGGGGCGCCGACAACGGCATGCTCGCGGCCATGCACGTGCTCGCCGAGTTCGGCGCGCAGGAGGCCCCGCTCTCCGCGATGTCGACGCGCTTCACCCCGTACGCGCTCTCGGGTGAGATCAACTCGGTCGTCGACGACGTGCCCGCCGCCTACACGCGCATCGTCGAGGCGTTCACCGATCGCGCCGAGTTCGACGAGCTCGACGGCCTCACGGTCACGGGCATGACCTCCGGCGACGAGGCGTTCTGGTGGTTCAACGTGCGGCCCTCGAACACCGAGCCGCTCCTGCGCCTGAACGCCGAGGGCGAGGATGTCGCGACGATGGCGGCCATCCGCGACGAGGTCCTCGCGCTCATCCGCGCCTGAGTCCTGCGAGGCCGTGCACACGCCTGCGCATCGGCACTCCGACGCGAGCTGGCAGAATGGGCGCATGACCACGCTGCCCGCGACCACCGCCCTCCCGTACAAGGTCGCCGACCTCTCCCTCGCCGAGGCCGGCCGGCACCAGCTGCGGCTCGCCGAGAACGAGATGCCGGGCCTCATGGCCCTCCGCGCTGAGTTCGGCGCGTCCAAGCCGCTCGCGGGCGCCCGCATCGCCGGCAGCCTGCACATGACGGTGCAGACCGCCGTGCTCATCGAGACCCTCGTCGCGCTCGGCGCGCAGGTGCGCTGGGCGAGCTGCAACATCTTCTCCACGCAAGACGAAGCGGCCGCCGCGATCGTGGTCGGCCCCGAGGGCACCGTCGACGCCCCCGCGGGTGTGCCGGTCTTCGCCTGGAAGGGCGAGTCGCTCGAGGAGTACTGGTGGTGCACCGACCGCATCTTCGACTGGTCGGCGGAGGCCGCGGCATCCGGTGCCGACTGGATCGGCCCCAACATGATCCTCGACGACGGCGGCGACGCCACGATGCTGGTGCACCACGGTCGCGACTTCGAGGCAGCGGGCGCGGTGCCGGCGGCCGCAGATGACGCCAGCCACGAGTACCGGGTGGTGCTGGACACGCTGCGCGCGAGTCTCGAGCTCAGCACCGACCGCTGGACGCGCATCGCCGAGGAGCTCAAGGGCGTCACCGAGGAGACCACCACCGGCGTGCACCGCCTCTACGAGCTGCACGCCGAAGGCGCCCTGCTCTTCCCGGCCATCAACGTCAACGACTCGGTCACGAAGTCGAAGTTCGACAACAAGTACGGCATCCGACACTCGCTGCCCGACGGACTCAACCGCGCGACCGACGTGCTCATGGGCGGCAAGGTCGCCTTCGTCGTGGGCTACGGCGACGTCGGCAAGGGCGCTGCAGAAGCGCTGCGAGGCCAGGGGGCCCGGGTCATCGTCTCGGAGGTCGACCCGATCTGCGCGCTGCAGGCTGCGATGGACGGCTACCAGGTCGCCCGCCTCGACGACGTCATCGGCGAGGTCGACATCCTCGTCACCTGCACGGGCAACAAGGACGTCGTGCGCACCTCGCACATGCTCGCCATGAAGCACCTCGCGATCGTCGCGAACGTCGGCCACTTCGACAACGAGATCGACATGGCCGGACTCGAGTCGCTCGCGGGCGCCGAGCGCATCGAGATCAAGCCGCAGGTGCACGAGTGGCGGCTGCCGACGGGGCGCTCGATCCTCGTGCTCTCCGAGGGCCGGCTCATGAACCTCGGCAACGCCACGGGGCATCCGTCGTTCGTCATGTCGAACTCCTTCACGAACCAGGTGCTCGCCCAGATCGAGCTGTGGACCAGGCCCGAGCAGTACCCGGTCGGCGTCTACGTGCTGCCGAAGCACCTCGACGAGAAGGTCGCGCGCCTGCACCTCGACTCGCTCGGCGTCGAGCTCACCGAGCTCTCGCCCGAACAGGCCGCCTACATCGGCGTTCCGGTCGAGGGCCCGTACAAGGTCGACCACTACCGGTACTGAGCGGTTCGGATGCCGCGGCTCGCGGCATCCGTCAGCCCGCCTCCGGTCGGCGCGATCGTGACTCAGCGCTCGGGGAACCCGGGCGGCGTCGCCGTGAGCACCGGCGAGAGCGAGGCCATGCGGGCGTCGACGAGCGAGAGCGCCACTGCGTCGCGTTCGCGGCGGAGCGCCGCGACGCCGGCGAGGAAGAGCTCGGGCGGCGCATCGGGCAAGGGCGAGACGAACGGCGCAACCTCTGCGGCGAGCGACGCTGCGACGCGGGCGCGACTCTCGGGCACCAGGTGCGCGGCGTTCGTGAAGAAGGAGGCGACCCGGCGCGCGAGCGGGTCGGGCAGGCGCGCGACATCGGCGATGGCCGCCCAGGCGACGAGCTGGGGCGGCACGCCGAATGCGGTCGACGGCAGCTTCGGCACGCGCTCCACCTGGCCGTGAGTACCCGCCAAGAGGTCGCCGAGTCGCTTCGACGACGGGTTCAGGAAGCCGACGAGGACGGCGAGGCCGCCGAAGGTCAGGTAGATCTCGACGACACCGGTGAGCGCCCTGATGAACGCGTGCCGGAACCCGATCGCCCCGCCGTCGTCGCGTACCACGCGCAGACCCAATGCGAGCTTGCCGAGCGAACGACCGTGCGTGGCTGTCTCGACTGCGGTGGGCACGATCACGATGCAGGTCACGATGCCCGCGATGAGGATGGCCTGGAAGCCCTTCTCGTCGATGCCGAGCCCCGAGAGCGCCAGCAGCAGGCCGAGGATGAGGAGCACGGACACGAGGACGTCGATCATCGCGCCGCCTGCTCGGATGATCGCGCTCGCGGGTCGCACGTCGAGCGTCACGGCCTCGCCGGTGACGACGCCCTCGTCGTCGAATCGGGCCGCGCTCGGGGCGACGGCGGGGGCATCTGCCATGGGTAGTATTCAAGCAGATGGACCTCGATGCGCTCGCCTCCGCCCGTCATGACGACTGGCAGCGGCTCGACGCGCTCGCACGACGTCGACGGCTCGACGGCGCCGAGGCCGACGAGCTGATCGAGCGGTACCAGAGCGCGGCCTCCGACCTCTCGCTCGTGCAGGCGACAGCGGGTTCGACCCCCCTCGGCGACCGGCTGTCCGTCACGCTCGCGAGGGCTCGACTCGCCTTCACGGGTGCACCCGAGAACCCGATGCGCCAGTTCACCCGGTTCGCGATCGTGAGCCTGCCGGCCGCGTTCTACCGCTTGCGGTGGCTGACCCTCGCCGTGGCGATCGTCACGGTCGTCGTTGCGGCCCTCTACGCGTGGTGGATCAGCGCCGACCCCCGCGTGCTGGCGGCGATCGGCAGCGAGGATGAGCTGCGACAGCTCGCCGAGGAGGGTTTCGTCGCCTATTACTCGGAGAACCCGGCGGCTTCGTTCGCGGGCGCCGTGTGGACGAACAACGCCTGGATCGCGGCACAGTGCGTGGCCTTCGGCATCCTCGGGGTGTGGGTGCCGTGGGTGATCCTGCAGAACGCGCAGAACCTCGGCGTGAACGCCGCGGTCATGTTCGCCTACGACGAGGCCGACACGTTCTTCCTCTACATCGCGCCGCACGGACTGCTCGAGCTCACGTGCGTCTTCGTCGCGGCGGCGGCCGGCCTCCGTATCTTCTGGGCCTGGGTGGCGCCGGGCGCCCGGTCTCGGGGCGTGGCACTCGCCGAAGACGCCCGCGCGCTCTTCAGCGTCGCCATCGGCCTCGTGTTCTTCCTCTTCGTCTCGGGAATCATCGAGGGCTTCGTCACCCCCGCCCCGTGGCCGTGGCCGGTGAAGATCGGCATCGGCGTCGCGGCGCTCGGCGGGTTCCTCGCGTACATGCTCGTGCTCGGCGGCCGCGCGAGTCGCGCAGGTGAGACCGGCGACCTCGTCGAGTTCGATGCAGGGTCGCAGCGCATCGTCGCGGGCTGACCATCGCGTGTCCACGGCCGCGGAGACGACGATGGCGGATGCCCCGTGGGACATCCGCCATCGTCGTCTGAGAGGTTACGCGGCGAGCTGCTTCGTGCGGTCGAAGACGAGCTTGTAGATGAGCGCTGCGATGACGGCGCCGAGGATCGGGGCGACGACCGACACCCACAGCTGGCTCCATGCGATGCCGCCGCCGTAGAGCGCGGTGGCGATCGAGCGGGCCGGGTTGAACGAGGCGTTCGACACTGGGATGGCGATGAGCGCGAGCAGCGTCAGCGTGAGGCCGATCGCGAGCGGGGCGAAGCCGACGGCCGCGCGGGTGCTCGTGACGCCGAGGATCACGAAGAGGAAGATCGCCGTCGCGACGGTCTCGATGAGGAAGACCGAGCCGAGGCCGTAGTTGCCGGGGGAGAGCTGGTCGTAGCCGGTCGATGCGCCGGTGAAGATGACGATGTCGAACTTCGGACCGGCCGAGAGGATGCCGAGGAGCACGGTCGTCGCGAGGATGCCGCCGAGGATCTGCACCGCGATGTAGGGGCCCACCGCCTTCCAGGAGAACTTGCCGGCGACGGCGAGGCCGATGCTCACGGCGGGGTTGAAGTGTCCGCCCGAGATGGGCCCGAACGCGTATGCGCCGACCACGACCGTGAGGCCGAGGGCGAGCGAGACACCGAGGAAGCCGACGTTCAGGCCGCCTTCGCCGCCATTGAATCCGGCGGCGAACACGACGGTGCCGATGACGCCGAAGACGAGGATGAAGGTGCCGATGAATTCGGCGGTGAGCTTCTGGGCGGTCGAGGGAGCCTCGACGGCCGTGGTCGCATCAGACACGGGGGGTCCTTTCGTAGGGGAGACAAGACGGAATCGGCACCAACCCCCTGGCGCCTGAAGCGAACCTATCGAGCGGCAGGCGCGGCGAGCGTGAACCGCGCGCGAATGTTGTGAATCCGCTGGGGATCGATGCCGCGCCGCGTCACCTGCCGTCGTGCGAGGCCCGAAACCGTCATCCGGCGTCAGAGCCGGCCGGTCGCCTTCAGCTCCAGGTAGAGATCGGCGAGGGCGGGCGGCAGCTCGAGCGGCGCTGCGCTCACCGTCAGGCCGCCGAGTCGCCGTACGGCGGCGCCCACGCGCTCGCCGTCGAGAAGGCCCCGTTCGGCGGCGGCGGCGGCGTAGACCTGCTCGAGGTCGTCGCGCCCGCGCGCGGCGTCGAGGAGCGACGGGTCGGCGACGGAAGCGACCACCACGGTGTGCCGAGCGGTCAGCTGGGGGAGGACCGAGAGGAGTTCACGTGCCGTTCCGGGTGAGTCGGCGGCGGTCAGCAGCACGACGAGTGCGTGCCGACTCGTGATGCGGCGCACCTGCGCCGGAACGGCCGCCCAGTCGGCCTCGATCAGTTCGGCCTCGATGCCCGCCATCGTGTCGACCATTCGGGCGAGGAGCGCCGGACCGCTGGCGCCGTGCACCCGCCCGCGGAGCCGACGATCCCACGCGAGGAAGTCGACCTTGTCGCCGGCGTGCGAGGCGAGCGCTGCGAGCAGGAGGGAAGCCTCGAACGCGGTGTCGAGGCGCGGTTCGTCGGCGATCCGGGCTGCCGCGGTGCGCGAGGTGTCGGTCACGATCACGATGCGGCGATCGCGCTCGGGACGCCAGGTGCGCACCATGAGACGCGTACTCCCGGGCATCTCGGGGTCCGCGTGCCTCGCCGTGGCGCGCCAGTCGATCGAGCGCACGTCGTCGCCGCGCACGTACTCCCTGATGGAGTCGAACTCCGTGCCCTGACCGCGGATGAGCAGTGGTGTGCGGCCGTCGAGCTCGCGCAGCCGGGTGAGCCGCGACGGCAGGTGCACGCGCGAGTGGAAGGGCGGGAGCACGCGGATGCGGCCGGGCGCCGAGAGCGTCGCCTGCCGGGGCCAGAGCCCGAGGGGGCCGGCGGAGCGGATCGTGACCTGGTCGCTGCGCCGGTCGCCGCGTCGCCACGGGGTGAGCTGGAGGGTCATGCGACGGCGCTCGAACGGAGGGATCCGGAGCGGGGTGCGATTGGGGCCGGCGACCCCGGCCGACGGCTCCCAGCCGTCGCGCACGGTGGCGCGGAGCATCCGCTGCCCGAGGTTCTCGACGCGCAGCACCGAGGTCACCGGCTCGCCGAGCCGCACGCGGTCGGGCAACTCGCGGCGCAACGCCACCCGGCGCGGTGATGCGGCGAGCGACAGGTCGAGCGCGCCGGCGCCGGTGACGAGCACGAGCCACCCCACGAGCGCGAGCCAGGCCTCGGGCGCGCCGGCGGCGCCCGCCACGACGACGGGCACGACGCCGAGTGCGACGAGGAGGACGAACCGACCGGTCAGGGCCATCAGGGGATCCGGGTCATGTCAGAGCGGCACCTGCACCTGTTGCACGATCGACTGCAGCACCGCGTCGATCGAGACGCCCTCGAGCTCGGCCTCGGGCCGGAGCTGCACCCGGTGGCGCCAGACGGGCAGCAGCATCGCCTGCACGTGGTCGGGCGTGAGCGACTCGTAGCCCGTGAGCCACGCCCACGCCTTCGCCGCGGCGAGCAGGCCCGTCGTGCCGCGAGGGCTCACGCCGAGCCGCATCGACGGGCTCCGGCGCGTCGCGCGAGCGAGGTCGACGAGGTAGCCGAGCACGTCGTCCTCCACGCGAACCGCGGATGCCGCGGCGCGAGCCGCCGCGAGTTCGGCCGCGCCGAGCACGGGGGTGACGCCCGCCGCGGCGAGGTCGTGGGGGTCGAATCCGTCGGCGTGGCGACGGAGGAGCGAGAGCTCGGCGGTGCGCTCGGGCACGTCGAGCACGAGCTTCAGCAGGAACCGGTCGAGCTGCGCCTCGGGCAGGGAGTAGGTGCCCTCGTACTCGATCGGGTTCTGCGTCGCGGCGACCATGAACGGGTCGGGGAGCGGGCGCGTGACGCCGTCGGCCGAGACCTGGCGCTCCTCCATCGCCTCGAGCAGTGCCGACTGGGTCTTCGGCGGCGTGCGGTTGATCTCGTCGGCGAGGAGGATGTTCGTGAACACCGGCCCCTCGCGGAAGGCGAACTCGCCCGAGCGGGGGTCGTAGGCCAGCGATCCCGTGACGTCGCCGGGCATGAGGTCGGGGGTGAACTGCAGGCGGCGCGTGTCGAGCTGCAGGGTGCGGCTGAGCGTACGCACGAGCAACGTCTTCGCGACGCCGGGCACGCCCTCGAGCAGCACGTGCCCGCGCGTCAACAGGGCGATGATGAGGCCGGTCACGGCGCCGTCCTGACCGACGACGGCCTTGCCGACCTCGGTGCGCACGCGATTGAGCGCGGCGCGCAGCTCGTCGTCGGTGGCAGCGATCGCCGGAGCGGGGATGGGGTCGGTCATGGTCGCCTTCCTGTGGGGTCGTCACGATCGGTGGGTTCGGCGCTGCGCGGATCGAGCGAGCGCTGCACCGCGGCCTCGAGCTCTGCGAGCCCGGCGGCGAGGTCGACGAGTGCGCGATCGTCGGCGGGCAGGTCGTCCGCGAGCAGGCGGTGAACGGATGCCCCGTCGCGGCCGGTCGCCCGCGCCGCGGCATCCGTGACCTCGTCGACGCCGGCGGATCGGGGGAGTCGGAGCACCCGTGCGATCCGCACGACGGCGCCGATGCGCAGTTGGTCGACGGCGTGGGTGCGAGCCGAGGTGCGCGCGTAGAGCCTGGCCCGGCCCCGGCTCGTCTCGCCGGCGGGCACGTGCACCGGGAGGCGCTCGACGACGAGCGGTCCGAACCGACGGCCCTGCCAGACGCCCGCGACGATGACGACCACGAACGCGAGCACCATCACGGGACTCACCCAGCCCGGCGTGAGCTCGGCCAGGCTCGGTGCGTCGGCGGCGTCGGCATCCCCCGGGCCGGGGAGGTACCAGACGAGTTCGTCGCTCGCGCCCGTCAGTCCGATCGCGAGGGCGGCGTTGCCCGCCTCGGTGATCGTCTCGTTCGCGAACACGCTCGTCGAACCGACGATCGTGAGCTCGGCGCCGCCCGCGGTCGGGCCGCTCGCGACCGCGAAGCCGAAGTCGCCGTCGCGGAAGCAGCCCTGCCAGCCGGCATCGGCCGCTTCGTCGTCGACGGTGACGAGCCGCTGTCCGTCGGAGAGCGAGCCGGCGCGGACCGCGGGCCCCAGGTCGCACGCGACCTCGTCGATCGGGCCACTCGCGGCGCCGGCGAACCGGACACCCGGCGCGAGCGTCTCGAGGGCCGTGAACCCGGGTTCGACGAGGATCAGCCGATCGGTCGCCTCGGAGAGCTCCGTCAGCCGGCGGTCGTCGAGGATCGCGTACTCGTCGTAGACGAGCACCGTCGCCGTGCCGTCGGCCGCGTCCAGCGCGGCGTCGAACGAGCGCGCCTCAGTGACGACGACCCCATGGTCGCGGAGCACCTCCACGAGCGCCTTCGCGCCCGCAGGGGCGGGATTGTCAGCAGCGAGCGGGGCGCCCGGCGCGCGTGCGCCGCCTTGGATCGTCATCACGATGAGCGCACCCAGCACGAGCACCGCGGCGATCACGATCCAGGTCCGACTGCGGCGCAGGAACGCCCGGACGGTCGGCGTGACGGCGGGCGCCGAGGCGTCGCCGTCGACGTCGAGATCGGTGCCGGGGCCCGAGGCATCCGCCGTCGCCGGATTCGCGCTCGAGCCGTCGATCAACGCCCTCATCGAGCGGCCTCGACCGGGTCGCGGTCGTCAGCGGATGCCTCGTGCCCGTCTCGCCTCGTCGGCCGCGCCTCGGCGATGCGGCGCTCCAGCTCGGTCACCCGCGCGTACTCGTCGGCGGATCCGGCGCGGCCGAGATAGCGCACCCCGTCGAACCCGGCCGCAGCTGTGCGCAGCTCGGCGGCCAAGTCGGGGAACGAGCCCGCCGCGGCATCCGCGAAGGCCCGTGCCGTGGTGCCGGGGTGCACCGTGACGACCTCGCGCTCGACGAGACCGCGCACGAGGGCACGGAAGCGCTCCTCGATGGCGAGCGGCCAGTCGCCCGCGCTCGCCGCCGCGATCGCGGCCCGACGCAGCGTCTCGAGATCGCGGCGGTCGTGGTCGTCGAAGAGCGCCACCTCGCTCCGGCGGCGGCGCCGGAGCCGTGGCAGTCCGAAGACGAGGAGGCCGACGACGACGAGGGCGACGACGAGGAGCACGAGCAGCAGCGTCAGCACGGGACCGGGAAGCCCGGTGGCACCGTCGAAGAGCCCGAGGAACCAGTCGCGGATCGCCTGCATCGCGACATCGAACGGACTCGGCTTCGCCGCCTGGTATTCGGGCCCGGTCAGCTCGTCCTCGAGCCACCGACGCGCCTCGGGGGCATCGGGGTCGAGCGGGGTGCCGCGCAGCCGGATCACGGCCACGCGGGGCCGGCGGCCGTCGAGGCAGGGGCCGTCGCCGTCGACGGGGCGGCATACGGATCGGTCACCGGGAGGCCGGCGTCGCGCTGCTCGATGTGGCGCACGAGCTCGAGGTCGAGGGCCTCGGTGCGCATGCGCAGGTCGATGTAGATGACGGCGACGAGGGCCGCTTGCACGACGGCGGTGATCGCACCGATCAGGAGGGAGAGGATGACGGTCACGATCATCGTCACCACGGTGATCGCGATGGCGGCACCCGTGCCGGTCGGGTCGATGATCGCAGCGACGATCGTGCCGATGAGGGAGACCGGCTGCACCACGACCTGCGCCGCGAGGTTGAGGATGAACCCGACGAGCAGGAGCGTGCCGAAGGTCCGCCAGAAGAAGCCGTCGGTGAGCCGCCACGACCGCTTCATCGCCGTGCCGATGCCGACGCCCTCGAGCACGATGACGCTCGGCACGAGCGAGAGCTTCGTGCCGAGCCATGCGGCCACGACCGCCGCACCGAGCCCGGCGAGGATCATGACGAGGATCGTCACGATGACGGTCACCGGGTCGAAGAAGGTGGCGACGACGATGATCGCGATGAAGAACGCGAAGGCCACGACGATGGCGCCGGTGACCATCGCGGTCCAGCCGAGGAGGGGCCAGAAGCGCTTCGCGGCGCGCTTCCACAGCGCGGCGAAGCGGAGTCGTTCGCCGAGGGTGCCGCTGGCGACCTCGACGACCATCACGCCCTGCAGGAATGCGCCCGCGATGAGCGAGAGGGCGATGGGCACGAGCATGAGCAGCAGGAAGCCGCCGATGGCGCCCGACATCAGTGCATCGGCGTCGGCGGAATCGGTTGCGCTCTCGACACGCGAGACGACGAACACCATGAACGGGATGAAGACCGCCAGCATCGCGACGACCGAGACGAGCTGCACCACGAGACCGGTCCCGAAGGTCGCCGCAGGGTTTCGCCGGAGCACCTTGAACGGAGCCCAGAGCACCGTGCCGAATCCCAGCGGATGCAGCGGGAGCAGGCCCGGCTTCGGGGGCGGCGTCCAGCCGAGCGGCGAACCGTACGGAACCTGGCCGTACATTGGCGATGTCGGAGCGGCCGGAGCCGGGAGGGCCGACGGCGACGCTTCGACGCTCGGGGGAGGGAAGGCAGACGGGTCGAATCGGGCCGAACGAGCGGCATCCGGAGCGGGGCCCGGAGCGGGAGCACCGCCGGGCGCCTGCCAGTCGTGGTCTGACACCTGTGGGGCTCCTTCCGGCGGATTCCCACCATGCTCGCACATATCGCCGACGCGCCGGGCACGCGCCGATCGGCCTTCCGGTGGTCTTCCCGCCCCGACCGACTACGCTTTAGGCACTGGTTTCGGCCGTGATCCGGCGGTGCTGACAGGAATGAACGATGAACCCACGCGTACTCGTCGTCGATGACGACACGGCCCTCGCCGAGATGATCGGCATCGTGCTGCGCACCGAAGGGTTCGAGCCCTTCTTCTGCGCCGATGGCACGGGAGCGCTCGCCGCCTTCCGCGAATCGAAGCCCGACCTCGTGCTGCTCGATCTCATGCTGCCGGGCATCGACGGCATCGAGGTGTGCGGTCGCATCCGCGCCGAGTCCGGCACGCCCATCATCATGCTGACCGCGAAGACCGACACGTCCGACGTGGTCAAGGGCCTCGAGTCGGGTGCCGACGACTACATGGTCAAGCCCTTCAACCCGAAGGAGCTCGTCGCGCGCATCCGCACGCGCCTGCGGCCCACGCCCGACCAGGCGGTCTCGACCCTCAGTGTCGGCGACCTCACGATCGACGCGGCCGGCCACGAGGTGCGACGCGGCGACACCCGCATCAACCTCACGCCGCTCGAGTTCGACCTCCTCCTGACCCTGGCGTCGAAGCCGCAGCAGGTCTTCACGCGCGAGATGCTGCTCGAACAGGTGTGGGGCTATCACTACAAGGCCGACACCCGGCTCGTGAACGTGCACGTGCAGCGCCTCCGTGCGAAGGTCGAGCACGACCCCGACAACCCCCGCATCGTCATGACGGTGCGCGGCGTCGGGTATCGAGCCGGCGCGACCACCTAGGGGACCGGATGTCGCAGGCGGAGGCCCCGGCCCGGTTCGGGGTCGGTTCGTGGCGCGAGATCCGGCGCGCCCTGGCCGCGCTGCCGCGCCGCGCCCTCGAACTGTGGCGGCATTCCCTGCAGTTCCGCACCGTCCTCATCACGTTCGCGCTGTCGTCGCTCGCGATCTTCGTGATCGGGCTGTACATCTCGTTCAGCATCGCGTCGAACCTGTTCAAGACGCAGCTCGACAGCGCCCTCGGCGACGCCAACCAGGCGACGCTCGCTGCTCAGAGCATCCTCGACGGCGCCGACGCCGCCGACCCGGCGTCGATGCAGGGGGTCATGGCCGACATCGTGACCACGGTCAGCAGGGTCTCGGGCAGTCCTGCGATCGCCTACATTCAGCCAGGCGTCGTGTCGACCTCGACCGCTCCGCCGACGCGCATCGCGCCGATCCTCCAGGGGGGCGTCATCACCCCCGAACTGCAGGGTCACGTGCGTGCAGACCCCGACGGGCAGTACTGGCAGTCGGTTGCGCTCGAGGATGACGACGGCGCCGTCGGCCCCGGGATCGTCGTCGGCAGCTCGATCGGCGTGCCAGGGGTCGGGGACTACGGGCTGTACGTCGGCTACAGCTTCGCCGCAGCCCAGGAGACGCTCGCATTCATGCAGCTGGTCGGCACGATCGGTGCGGTGGCGCTGCTCGTGCTGCTGAGCGCGACCACACTGCTCGTCGTGCGCTGGGTGATCGAACCGATCCGTTCGGCGGCGACGACGAGCCGCCGACTCGCGGCCGGCGACCTCGGCGTTCGCATGCCCGAGAAGGGCGAGGACGAGCTCGCGACACTCGCCGCATCGTTCAACGGGATGGCCGACAGTCTCCAGGCTCGCATCCGTGAGCTCGCCGAGCTCTCGGTCATGCAGCAGCGGTTCGTCTCCGACGTCTCGCACGAACTGCGAACACCTCTGACGACGATCCGACTCGCCGGCGATGTCCTCTACGGGCAGCGCGACGACTTCCCCGGCCCGACCTCTCGAACCGTCGAACTGCTGCACACGCAGACCGAGCGCTTCGAGACGCTGCTCGCGGACCTCCTCGAGATCAGCCGCTACGACGCGGGTTCGGTGGAGCTCGCGACCGAGGCGACGAACCTCGTGCACCTCGCCGGCGATGCGATCGAGTCGATGCACGAACTCGCACGCAGCCGGGGCAGCGAACTCCGACTCGAAGCGCCGGGCGGTCACCTCGACGCGAAGGTCGATCCCCGTCGCATCCGCCGCATCGTGAGAAACTTGCTCGGCAATGCGATCGAGCACGGCGAGGGTCGGCCCATCGTCGTCGCGGTCGACAGCAACGAGGAGGCGATCGCACTGTCGGTGCGCGACTACGGTCTCGGCATGACCGCCGACGAGTCCGCCCGCGTCTTCGATCGGTTCTGGAGGGCCGACCCCAGTCGCACTCGCACGATCGGCGGCACCGGGCTCGGACTCGCCATCGCCCTCGAAGACGCCGTCGCCCACGGCGGCACGCTCGACGTCTGGTCGCGACGCGGATTCGGTACGGTGTTCCGCCTCACCCTGCCCCGATCCGGCGACTTCGCCGACGAGCTCGTCGAGTCGCCTCTACCGCTGGAACCCGAGGACATCGATGCCACCGGTCCGCCTGCGACGGGAGTGGTACGCGCCGTCGATGCCGACACGAGCGTCGAGACGGATGCAGCAGGGCGCGCCGCATCGACGAAGCAGGTCGGCAACGGGGGATGGGGAGGCGCATGATGCGTAGAGGAGTGCTCGCCGCATCCCTCGTCGCCGTGGTCGCCGGCCTGCTCGGCGGCTGCGTGTCGATTCCGAGTTCTGGCGGCGTCAACGCCGGATCACCACCCATCGTCGACGAGTTGCCCGAGTTGGACACGATCGTCGCGCCGCCGGCGAAGGACGCCTCGCAGCTGGACATCGTCAAGGGCTTCATCGACGCCGCGGCGAGCCCGCGCAACAAGTACCAGGCGGCCCGTGAGTTTCTCACGCCGGCCTTCGCCGACGAGTGGAACCCCTACGCCGCCGCGACCGTCGACGTGCTCGCCGACCGTGAGTTCACGCAGGTCGGCACGACAGCGGTCGTCGCGGATGCGACGCCCGCTGCGCAGCTTTCGGCGACGGGCCAGTACGACATCTCCGACTCGATCGCGCCGCTGGAGCTCGGCTACGAACTCGAGCAGGACGACGAGGGGCAGTGGCGAATCTCGGTCGCGCCTGACGGCCTGTTGATCGACCAGACGACGTTCGTGCAGAGTTTCAGCAGCTACCCCCTCTACTTCTATTCGTACGACTTCGACTATCTCGTCCCAGACCTCCGGTGGTTCGCCGGTCGCGACTCGGCGCAGACGAGCATCGTTCGGGCGCTGCTGGTCGGTCCGTCGGAGTGGCTGAAGGCGGGGGTCCGCTCGGCATTCCCCGAGGGAACGCGTCTCGATTCGGCGTCCGTGCCCATCGCAGGGCGCGTGGCGAGCGTCGACGTCACCGGGGCGACTGACGACGATGTCACGAGCGTGCAGCGCATGCAGTTCCAGTTGGAGGCGAGCCTCGACGGGGTGAGCAACGTCGATTCCGTGTCGCTTTCACTGAACGGCGCCGAGCAGGACGTGCCCGAGCTCTCGCCCGAGCCGGTCAGGAACCCCCCGGTCGATCCGCGGCCCGTCGTCTTCGACGGCACGACCTTCGGATACCTCGCCGCCTCCGGGGCCGGCATCGAGCAGATACCCGACCTCTCACCGCAAGTCGAGGCGCTGGCCCCGATGGGGGCGGCGCTCGGCGCCGGCGCTGAGGCCGCCGCGGTGCTCGCGGCCGATGGAGTCTCGGTCGTCCGGGCAGGGGAGGAAGCGGAGTCGCTCGATCCTCGAGGCGGACTCATCGTGCCCGCGATCGACGGCACGGGCGCCGTCTGGTCGGTGCCCGCCGGACTTCCGGGGCAACTCGTCGCCTACCCCGCCGACCGGTCGCTCGAGCCGATCCAGCTCGCCGTGCCGTGGACCGGAGCGTCGATCGCCGCCCTCGAGATCTCACGGGACTCGACGAGGCTCGTTGCGCTCCTCGGCGATGGCACCTCGACGCAATTCGTCGCCGCCTCGATCCAGCGGGATGCCGCGGGTACCCCGGTCGCGCTCAGCGCGGTCACGCTCGGGCTCTCCGATGTCGCCGGCGTGCCGCGCGACGTCACCTGGCTGGATTCCCGCACCGTCGCTTCGCTCACGGCACTACCCGACGGGAGCACGCGCGTGATCACCCAGGAGCTCGGCGGCTTCGCCGTCCCGCGGGCGGGGCCCGACGGCGGCGTCGCGATCGACGGTGGCAACAGCGTGCACGATCTCCGGATCCTGACGGGCGCAGGCGACCTCGAGGCGCCCAGCGGCGTCGGCTGGCAGGCGAGAGCGACGGGCATCCGGCTCCTGGCCTCGCAGCAGCCCGACTGACCCACCCGCCCTCCCCAGCCCCTCAAGGGGCGGGATCCGCCCGCCGAGGATCCGCCGGAGGCCCGTCTGCCTCGACCCCTGCGAGGCTGCGGGAGTGTCCGAGAGCCACGCCGACGATCGCGAGGCCGACTCAGTGCTCCGCACGCGTCTGCTGCGTGGGGCGCGCGAGTCCCTCCACGATGCGCTCGCGGTGCTGTTGCCTGTCTCATGCTCCGGCTGCGGTGCTGTCGATCGCGCCGTGTGCGCGCTGTGCCGGGCTGCACTCGTGCCGGCACCGCGGCGCGTCGATCGCCTCGGCCTCGAGATCTGGGCCGGCGTCGAGTACGCGGGAGCCGCGGCATCCGTGATCGGTGCCTTCAAGGACGGGGCTCGAACGGATGCCGCGCCGGCCCTCGTGCCGGCACTGCGGGCGGCGCTGTTCGCCGCGCTCGTCACGGTGCCCATCGGCGTCCCGGTCGAGGTGTGCACGATCCCGTCGACGTCGGAGGCACGGCGGGCGCGGGGATACGTGCCCGTCGAGGCGCTGCTCGGGCGGTGCGGCATCCGAACGGCGCCCGTGCTCGCGCTTGCGAGGGATCGCGTCGACCAGGCCGGACTGGACGCCGAGGAGCGGCGACGGAACGCGGCCGGCGGGCTCGTCGCCGGGCCGCTCGTGCGCTCCCGCCGCTGGTTCGGGCGACCGCACGGCCAGCGCTTCTCCTCGCTCGCCGGGCGCCGCTTCCTGCTCGTCGACGACATCGTCACGACGGGGTCGACGCTCGCCGAGGCGGTGCGCGCGCTCGCCGCCTCCGGTGGCGAGACGGTGGCGATCTCGGTCCTCGCCGAGACGCCGCGCAGGTTCCCGCGACATGCAGGCACCTCACGGGAAACACTCCGTGACATCGCCGCGCAAGGGGGCTACGGTGGCAGGACAGGCGTGGTCGATCCACCCTTCAGAACCGGGTGACACGTCGGTGAACGGAGGTCGTCATGGAACTGAACATCGTCGGACGAAACCTGGGGATCACGGACCGATTCCGCGCCTACGTGGCGGAGAAGTCCGAGAAGGTGTCTCATCTGGCAGAGCGCGCGATCTCACTCGACGTGAAGCTCAGTCGGCACAATGAGAAGAACGGAAACCCCGGGCCCGACCGCGTCGAGCTCACCCTCGTCGGCAAGGGACCCGTGGTCCGTGCCGAAGCCGACGGCTCGGACAAGTACGCGGCGTTCGACGTCGCACTCGGGCGATTGCTCGAGCGCGTCCGGCGGGCGAAGGATCGCCGGAAGGTCCACCGTGGAGGATCCCGACGACCGACCTCCCTCCGGGAGGCGACCGACGCCGGATTCTCCGATGTCGGGGTGCATGCCGCAGCTCCCGAGGTGCTCGCGCAAGTGCGTACCGGCAGCATTCCCGTCGTCGACGAGTTCGAACCGCACGTCGATGAAGACGAGGTGTACACGCCGGTCGTCATCCGTCGCAAGGTGTTCACGGCGACGCCCATGACGGTCGACGACGCGCTCTACTTCATGGAGCTCGTCGGGCACGACTTCTACCTCTTCGTCGACACCGAGTCGGGCCGGCCGAGCGTCGTGTACCGCCGGAAGGGCTGGGACTACGGGCTCATCGGGCTCGACGAGCGAGCGGAGGGACGCTCGCCGACGACGTCGCCCGTCGAGCTGCAGCGCGCCACCGCGTGAGGGCGATCGCCTGAGTCGTGTGCTCGCCGACCCCGCCGGGTCGTTCGGTTCCGGCCGAGCGTCCGACGGGGTCGGGGGCGGGCAGCCCGTTCACCGCTAGCATGGCTAAGATAGCCGTCTGCATGGCGGCAGCGGGCGTGCCCGGACTGCATCCGCGGCCGTGCGCCCAACGACAACAGGAGAACATTCGTGGCTTCGATTCTGGAAAGGGTCCTCCGCGTCGGCGAGGGCCGCACCCTCAAGCGGCTGGAGAACTACGCAGCGGCGATCAACGCCCTCGAAGACGGATTCCAGTCGCTCAGCGACGACGAGTTGCGCAATGAGACCGTCGAGCTCCGCGAACGCTACTCGAACGGCGAGTCGCTCGACGACCTCCTGCCCGAGGCATTCGCCGCGGTGCGCGAGGCGAGCCGCCGCACGCTCGGCCTCCGGCACTTCGATGTGCAGCTCATGGGCGGGGCCGCGCTCCACCTCGGCAACATCGCCGAGATGAAGACCGGTGAGGGCAAGACCCTCGTCGCGACGACCGCCGCGTACCTGAACGCCCTCACGAGCCGTGGCGTGCACGTCATCACGGTCAACGACTTCCTCGCGAGCTACCAGTCGGAGCTCATGGGCCGCGTCTTCCGCGCCCTCGGCATGACCACCGGATGCATCGTCGCTGGCCAGAACCCGCAGGTGCGCCGCGAGCAGTACGCCGCCGACATCACGTACGGCACGAACAACGAGTTCGGCTTCGACTACCTGCGCGACAACATGGCGTGGCAGGCGAGCGACATGGTGCAGCGCGGCCACCACTTCGCGATCGTCGACGAGGTCGACTCGATCCTCATCGACGAGGCTCGCACGCCGCTCATCATCTCGGGCCCCGCCTCGGGCGAGGCGAACCGCTGGTTCACCGAGTTCGCGAACCTCGCGAAGCGGCTCGTGCCCGACGTCGACTTCGAGGTCGACGAGAAGAAGCGCACCGTCGGCGTGCTCGAGCCCGGCATCGAGAAGGTCGAGGACTACCTCGGCATCGACAACCTCTACGAGTCGGCGAACACGCCGCTCATCTCGTTCCTCAACAACTCGATCAAGGCGAACGCCTTGTTCAAGCGCGACAAGGACTACGTCGTCATGAACGGCGAGGTGTTGATCGTCGACGAGCACACCGGCCGCATCCTGGTCGGTCGCCGCTACAACGAGGGCATCCACCAGGCGATCGAGGCGAAGGAGGGCGTGCAGGTCAAGGCCGAGAACCAGACCCTCGCGACCGTCACGCTCCAGAACTACTTCCGCCTCTATTCGAAGCTCTCGGGCATGACGGGTACCGCCGAGACCGAGGCATCCGAATTCATGTCGACCTACAAGCTGGGCGTGGTGCCGATCCCCACGAACAAGCCGATGGTGCGCATCGACCAGCCCGACCTCGTCTACAAGAACGAGGAGGCGAAGTTCGCCCAGGTCGTCGAGGACATCGTCGAGCGCCACAAGCAGGGCCAGCCCGTGCTCGTCGGCACGACGAGCGTCGAGAAGAGCGAGTACCTGTCGCGCCTCCTCGCCAAGAAGGGCGTGCGCCACGAGGTGCTGAACGCCAAGAACCACGCTCGTGAGGCCGCGATCGTCGCTCAGGCCGGCCGCCACGGTGCGGTCACCGTCGCGACGAACATGGCCGGTCGTGGTACCGACGTCATGCTCGGCGGCAACGCCGAGTTCATCGCCGTGCAGCTCATGCACGAGCGGGGGCTCAGCCCCGTCGACACTCCCGACGAGTACGAGGCCGCCTGGGACGAGGTCTTCGAGAAGGTCAAGGCCGAGGTCGCCGTCGAGGCCGAGAAGGTCCTCAGCGCCGGTGGCCTCTACGTGCTCGGCACCGAGCGTCACGAGTCGCGTCGCATCGACAACCAGTTGCGCGGTCGTTCCGGCCGTCAGGGCGACCCCGGCGAGAGCCGGTTCTACCTCTCGCTCACCGACGACCTCATGCGTCTGTTCAACGCTGGCGCCGCCGAGAGCCTCATGTCGCGCGGCGTGCCCGACGACGTCGCCATCGAGTCCAAGGTGGTCTCGCGGGCCATCCGCTCAGCCCAGTCGCAGGTCGAGGCGCGCAACGCCGAGATCCGCAAGAACGTGCTCAAGTACGACGACGTGCTGAACCGTCAGCGCGAGGCGATCTACAGCGACCGCCGGCACATCCTCGAGGGCGACGACCTGCACGAGCGCACGCAGAAGTTCCTCGAAGACGTCATCGACGAGGTGCTCGACTCGCACACGGCCGAGGGCAACCCCGACGAGTGGGACTTCGACGCGCTCTGGACCGAGCTGAAGACGCTCTACCCGATCGGCATCACGATCGACGAGGTCGTCGCAGAGGCCGGTGAGAAGGGCCGGGTCAACCGCGACTTCATCCGCCGTGAGATCCTCTCCGATGCCAAGGTCGCCTACCGCCGCCGCGAGGAGCAGCTCGGGTCGCCCGCCATGCGCGAGCTCGAGCGACGCGTCGTGCTCTCGGTCATCGACCGCCGTTGGCGCGACCACCTCTACGAGATGGACTACCTGAAGGACGGCATCGGCCTGCGCGCCATGGCGCAGCGCGACCCGCTGGTCGAGTACCAGCGCGAGGGCTACGCGATGTTCCAGCAGATGATGGGCTCGATCCGCGAGGAGACGGTCGGCTTCCTCTTCAACCTCGAGGTGGAGGTGGCGCCGCAGGCAGGTGCCGCCGGAGCGAAGATCGAGGCGAAGGGGCTCGGCCGCCAGGGTGCGACCGACGACAAGCTCAGCTATTCGGCGCCGAGCGACGCAGGCGGCGTGGAGGTGCGCAACCAGCGTGGCCAGGTGCAGCAGGCCGCGACGCAGCGTGCGCGCCGTGCCGTCGCAGAGAGCCAGGCTCCCGCTGCCGAAGAGTCGCGCGGAGCCTTCGGTCAGCGCACCGGGGGCGAGGTTGCGCCGCAGAACCGCGCCGAGCGTCGGGCACAGGACCGCAAGGGCAACTGACACGCGTCTCGAGACCCCGGCCGGTGCAATGCACCGCCGGGGTTTCGCGTGTCCGGTCGAGGGCAGTCGATGGCGATCGCGCGCCAGCGCTGATCGAAGGGTCTAGAGCACGCCGATAGCGCTCGCGCGCCAGCGCTGATCGAAGCCCTCGATGCGGATCGCGACTGCTCGGGAGCGCGCTCGCTGGTGCACCATGACGACGGCCTCGATCACGCCGTCGGTCGGCTCGTACAGGTGCACGCGACCGACGGAGAACGCCGGGCGCTGCGGCGCCTGGCCTTTGGCCCGACGCGCGCGCGCCGCAAGCACGACCCGCTTCGACAGGTTGCGGTAGACGTCGTCGTCGACCCACCTGGCGAGTTGCTCGAGGTCGCGTGCGCCGGCCAGGGCCTCGATCACGCAGTGCGTGAGGCTGCGCAGGAGCGGCTCGGGGTCGGGCAGCTCGGTGCGGCGTGCAGGCTGGCGTGCGAAGAACTCGTCGTCATCGCCGAGGATGCGCGCCGAAGAGCTGCGGCTGACGGCGGTTCGGCCGCCGATCGCGTCGCGTGCGGTCATCTGTGCTCCATGGGGGAGGAGTGGCTCGCAGGGTCTTTCGACCATGCGACAGGATCACCCCCGTGTGGGGGACATGGGTGATTCCTGAGTGAACCGTAAATGAGTGGTGGAAACGGTGTCAAGGAATTTCGCCGCCTGTGGATAACGTTTCGGGCCGGCAACGTCGCGGGGTAGCGTCACTGCATGCGCTGGGACCTCCTGTTCGACGACCTCGAGTCGCAGCTCGACCAGGAGCAGCGCGATGAGGAGCGCGCCCTCGCGATCGAGGAGGAGCGACTTCGGCTGGGCAGGCTGACCCTGCGCGACCGCCTCGCGGCGATCGCGCGATCGGACTCCGACGGCGCCGGTGCATCCGTGCGGATCGAATTGCACGGAGGGCGCACGATCTCGCTTCGCCCGCAGGTGTTCGGCCGGGACTGGGTCAGTGGTCGGTCGGCGGCGCCGTCGCAGCTCGAGCTGCAGTGCGTCGTGCCCATCGCGGCGATCGCGGCCGTGCTGCCCTCGCATTCGCAATTGGAGCCGAGCCTCGAGTCCGTCCCCGAGGCATCCGCTCGCATCGCTGAACGCATCGGGCTGCCGTTCGTGCTGCGCGATCTCTGCCGGCGCCGAACCCCCGTGCGTCTCTGCACCATCGACGGCGAGGTGCACGGCACGATCGACCGAGTTGCGCGCGACCACCTCGACCTCGCTCTCCACGACGCCGATCGGCCGCGTCGCGACAACGCGGTTCACGGCTACCGCATCGTTCCCTTCGCCCGGCTGCTGGTCGTCGACTTCCGCTGACGAAGCGCCGATCAGTCGACCGGCCGCAGCCGTCCGGTGCGGGCGCCGGAGAGTTCGGTGATGTTGGAGAACTCGCCCTCGTTCCAAGCGGAGATCTTGCGGGTCTCCTCGTATTGGATCTCGATCCAGACCTCGAGTTGCACTCGTTCGATGCGCCACGGCCCGGCCGAGCCGACTCGGATCGCCGGCAGCTCACCGGACCGGATCAGCTCGTCGACCGCCGCGACGTCGACGGCGAGGATCTCGGCCGCGTCGGCGAGCGTGAGGAACCGGCCGATCTCGTCGCCCGAACCTGGAGAGGTCATGTCTCGATTATCGACCGGCCGGCACCCGGCGGAGACGATTGTGGATAACTTCGGACCCGTGTCGCGGCTTCAGGCGACGATGGACGACGGCGCGACCCGGCGCCATTCCGAAGGGAACGCACATGTCGGCAGATCGCCAGCAGCGCGCCGAGCGAGGAGCGGTCCGCCTCGACCCGCGCCTCGTCATCGGCATCGTCCTCATCGCGGCGTCGACGTTCGGCGTCTGGACACTGGTCTCCGGCCTCGACGACGGCGTGGAGGTCTACGTCGCGCGGGAGACCCTGACACCGGGCACGCACATCCGGGCCGACGATCTCGCCACCGAGTCGGTACGCCTCGGTACGAGCACATCGCGGTACCTGACCGAGGGCGACTTCCCCGAGGGCGGGCTGGTCGTCGCGCGGACGATCGATGCCGGCGAACTCGTGCCCGATGCCGCCGTCGACGAGACCGATCGCACCGGACTCGCGACCGTCGTCGTGCCGAGCAGGGGGCCGTTGCCCGCCGATGTCGCCGCGGGGACGCGGGTCGACGTCTGGACGGCGAAGGAGGCGGAGCGCGGGTACGAACCGCCCACCGTGCTCGTCTCGGGCGCCGAGATCGCCGGCGTCATCGAGGCCGAGGGCATGGTGTCGACGGGCGGCACCTCGGTCGAGCTCCTCGTGCCCCGCGAGAAGGTCGCTGCGCTGCTCGGCGCGTTGGCCTCGGGTGACGCGATCGACCTCGTGCCCGCCCGATCGTCGGGGGAATGACGTGGCACGACTCGCGCTCGCGCTCGACGGCGCCACCGAAGACCGCATCCTCGCCGACATCGTCGAGCACGGCCACACGATCGTCGCCCGCCTCGCGAGCTGGCGTGCCGTACTCGACAACCTCGATGTGCTCGTTCCCGACCTCGCGGTCGTCAGCGCGGCCCGCACCACGCTGAGTGCCGAACTGCTCGCCGGCTGCGACGAGCGGGGGATCCGTCTCATCGCGCTCGCGGCAAGCGACGCAGAGCGCGCCCACGCGACGCAGCTCGGGCTGCACGAGGTCGTCGACCACTCGGCGCCGTGGGCGGAGATCGAACCGCTCGTGAGCGGGGGCGTGCCGGTGCCGTCGCGCGTGGGCGACCTCCTCGCGCGACAGGAGCGCGCGGCATCCGTGATCGCCGTCTGGGGGCCGAGCGGAGCACCCGGCCGCACCACCTTGGCCGTGAACCTCGCTGCCGAGATCGCGGCCGCGGGCCACACGGTCGCGCTCGTCGACGGCGACCCGTACGGCGGGGCGATCGCGCCGGCCCTCGGGCTCCTCGATGAGGCGCCGGGGTTCGCGTCGGCGTGCCGGCTCGCCGGCTCCGATGCGCTCGATCGCGTCGAGCTCGAGCGCATCGCGCAGCGGTACTCGGCACCTCGCGCCGCCTTCAACGTGTTCACGGGACTCGTCGGACCGAGCCGCTGGCCCGAACTCGCGGGCGAGCGGGTCACCGCGGCGATCGGGGCGATGCGGGCGTGGGTCGAGTACGTCGTCGTCGACACCGGGTTCAGCCTCGAGCGCGACGAGGAGCTGACGAGCGATCAGTTCGCACCGCGTCGCAACGCGGCGACCTTCTCCGCACTCGCCGCGGCCGACCGCGTCGTCGCCGTCGGCCTCGCCGACCCCGTCGGGCTGTCGAGACTGCTCCGCGGACACATGGACCTCGTGGACCTCGTGGATCCCGAACGGGTCGACGTGGTCGTGAACCGCGTGCGGACGAGCGCGCTGGGCATCGACGCCCACGCCCAGGTGCGCCAGACGCTGCGCCGGTTCGGTGGACTCGGCGACGCGACGCTGTTGCCGCACGACTCCAAGGCGACGGATGCCGCGATCCTCACGGCCCGCACACTGCGCGACGCCGCGCCGCGGTCGCCGTTGCGCACGGCCATCCGCGACTACGCCCTCGACGGGCTCCTTCCCACCCCGAAGCCGGTGCGTCGTCGCGGCCTCGCGATTCCGGCCCTGCGGCGGGCGGCGACCTGAGACGTGGCACGGGCAGTACGCTTGAACCGTGTCGACCCTCAGTGATCTCGTCCTCGCCCAGGGCCGCAGCAGTCAGGCCGATGTCGACTGGCTGCACATGCTCGTCGGCGACCTGCAGCTGCTCGCCGATCTCGCGTTCGCCGACATCGTGCTGTGGGTGCCCTCCGGTGACGACGCGTTCGTCGCCGTCGCCCATTCGCGCCCGTCGAGCGCCGCGACGCTGTTCTACCGGGACTTCGTCGGCCAGGAGATCAAGCCGCAGTGGCGCGAGCTCGTCGGCCAGGCCTACTCGACCGCTCGCATCGTGGACTCGTCCGCTCCCGACTGGTACGAGGAGATGCCGACCCGGGTGCGTGCCGTGCCCGTCATGCGCCGTCTCACGACGACCGGCACGAGCGTGGCGCCCGAGCCCGTCGCGGTGATCACCCGCCACACCAACCTCGGTGCCACGCGAACGCCGAGCCGGCAGGAGCTCACGTTCAACGAGTGCGCCGAAGAGCTCTTCCAGATGATCGCGTCGGGGGACTTCCCCGATCTCGGTGCGCCGACCGGGCCGCGTCGCGGCGCCCCACGCGCCTCCGACGGCCTCATCCGCCTCGACGTCGACGGCATCACGACGTTCGCGAGCCCGAACGCCCTCTCCGCGTTCAACCGAATGGGCTTCGACGACGAGCTCGAGGGCGAGTCGCTCGCCGAGGTGACCACGCGCCTCCTCTCCGGCAAGCTCGTGGTCGACGAGTCGCTCCCGCTCGTCGTGACCGGACGCGCACCCTGGCGCACCGACGTCGAATCGCGCGGGGTCACGGTGTCGCTCCGGGCGATCCCGATCCGCCACCGCGGTGAGCGCATCGGCGCGATCGTCCTGAGCCGCGACGTCACCGAGCTCCGTCACCAGGAGCAGGAGCTCATCACCAAGGACGCGACGATCCGCGAGATCCACCACCGGGTGAAGAACAACCTGCAGACTGTCGCGTCGCTCCTTCGCATCCAGGCCCGCCGCACCCACTCCGACGAGGCGCGTGAGGCGCTCACGCAGGCGATGCGCCGCGTCGGGGCGATCGCCGTCGTGCATGACACCCTCTCAGAGGGTCTCTCGCAGAACGTCGACTTCGATGCGGTGTTCGACCGCACGCTGCTGCTCGTCGCCGAGGTCGCCGCAGCCCACAACACGACGGCCCACCCCAAGCGCTCGGGTTCGTTCGGCGTGCTGCCGAGCGCGTACGCGACGCCGCTCGCGCTCGCGCTCACCGAGCTCGTCACGAACGCGGTCGAGCACGGCCTCGCCGGTCAAGAGGGCGACGTCGAGATCTCGGCCGACCGCTCGCAGACGACGCTCAGCGTGACCGTGCGCGACACCGGCTCGGGCATGCCCGAGGGCAAGGTGGGCGAGGGGCTCGGCACGCAGATCGTGCGCACGCTCATCCAGGGCGAGCTGAGCGGCACGATCGACTGGCACACGGTCGTCGGGCGCGGCACCGAGGTCACGATCGAGGTTCCGCTCCGCTGGATCGCGCCGGCCTGATCGAGCGGATGCCGCGGGTGGCCGTGCCGACTGCGGCCGCGGTGTTCCTACGGCGGCCTCGGAACACGCCTCCTCAGGCCTCGGGACGGCCGCCGAAGAGCGCGACGGTGTCGCCGACCGGGCCGAGGTGCGCGAGCTTCTCGGGGTTCAGTTGGTTCGCGACCACTTGCGCGGAGCCGTCGGCGAACTCGACCATCAGCACGCTCAGCAGTGCGCCGTCGGGCGCGCGAACCCACAGTGCGGGAGCGCCGTTCACCGAGCGCCGCTCGAATCGCACACCGACCCGGGAACCTCGTCGAACGAGGCCGGCGAGGAACCGCGCCACGGCGAGCGCGCCGTGCATCGGGTGCTGGATGGCCGGTGCCTTGCCGCCGCCGTCGCCGTAGAACACGACGTCGTCGGCGAGACGGTCGACGAGACCGTCGACGTCGCCAGCCTCGAGCGCGGCGAAGAACGCATCGGCGAGCGCGGAATCTCGTTCGTCGACCCCGTCGAACCGCGGCCGCCGCTCGGCGAGCCGGGCCTTCGCCCGGTGCAGGATCTGTCGGCAGGCCGCCTCGTCACGATCGACGACGTCGCCGATCGCCCGATAGTCGTAGGTGAACACCTCGCGGAGCAGGAACACGGCCCGCTCCACCGGGCCGAGTCGCTCGAGTACGGCGAGGAAGGCGAACGACAGCGTCTCGTCGCGTTCGATGCGGTGGGCGGGATCCGCATCGTCGTCGGGCAGGGGCTCGGGCATCCACGGTCCGACGTAGACCTCGCGAGTGCGCCGCGCCGATCGCAGCACGTCGATGGCGAGCCGGGTGGTGACCGTGACGGCGAAGGCGTCTGGATTCCGGATCTCCTCGCCCGACACCGTTCGCTCCTGCAGGCGCACGTAGGCGTCCTGCACGACGTCCTCCGCCTCGACCACGCTTCCGAGCATGCGGTAGGCGACGGAGAACATGAGTGGTCGGAGCGCCGCCTGCGCCTCGTCGGTCATCGACATGCTTCGAGGATGGCACAGCGCACAGCAGGCGGCGACGGATCTCGGATGCGGTGTCACAGATGCGGCGGCATCCTCGTCGGAGGTGGTGAGAGAGTAGAGGAGACCGAGATGCGAGTGTTCATCGCCGGCGCCACGGGCGCCATCGGAACAAGGCTCGTGCCGCTGCTGCTGGCCGACGGCCACGAGGTGTTCGGCACGACGACCAGGCCCGAACGAGTGGCCGACCTCGAAGCGGCCGGGGCGCGCGGGCTCGTGATGGACGGCCTCGATGAGGCATCCGTGCGCGCCGCCGTGCTCGAGGCGCGACCCGACGTGATCGTGCACGAGCTGACGGCGCTCTCGGGCGGCGTCTCCGACCTCAAGCACTTCGATCGCACCTTCGCCACGACGAACGAGCTGCGCACGCGCGGCACCGACCACCTGCTGGCGGCGGGCACCGAGGTCGGTACGGCGCGATTCATCGCGCAGAGCTATGCGGGCTGGCCGAGCGAACGCACCGGCGGCGCCGTGAAGACCGAGGAGGATCCGCTGGATCCTCACCCGACGGATGCCTCGAGGGAGACGCTCGCGGCGATCCGGCACGTGGAGGAGGCGACGTCCGCTGCCGGCGGCCTCGCGCTGCGCTACGGCGCGCTGTACGGCCCCGGGCAGGCGCTCGGACGTGGCGGCGAGATGGTGACGATGCTCGAGGCGGGCAA
Organism: Agromyces sp. Root1464; assembly: GCF_001427265.1. Taxonomy (NCBI): domain Bacteria; kingdom Bacillati; phylum Actinomycetota; class Actinomycetes; order Micrococcales; family Microbacteriaceae; genus Agromyces; species Agromyces sp. Root1464. Next base: position 888,409 of record NZ_LMFU01000002.1, on the reverse strand, counting down.
GCTGCCCCTCGTGGGCGGCGGCACGGGCGTCACCTCGTTCTGCCACATCGACGACGCGGCATCCGCAACCGCCGCAGCCGTGCTTCGAGGCCCTGCCGGCGTGTACAACATCGTCGACGACGAGCCGGCGCCCGTCTCGGAGTGGCTGCCCGCGCTCGCCGAGGCGGTCGGTGCGAAGCCGCCGATGCACGTGCCCGCCTGGGTGGCGAAGCCGCTCATCGGCGAGCACGGGGTCTCCATGATGACGCAGGTGCGCGGGGCGTCGAACGCGAAGGCGAAGCGCGAACTGGGCTGGACACCGATCTGGCCGAGCTGGCGGGAGGGATTCCGCACCGGGCTCGGGTGACGCGTCGACCTGGTCGACGAGACCGCCTGCGCCGGTGGGCGCGCGCGGTCGCCGGCATCGGCGCGATCGCACGCCTGAGAACGCGACTCATTCCTATCTTGAGCCGAACGCCGATTCCCGGCCTACGCTGGACGTGACATGGCACACGATCACGACCACGCAGCGACCGCGAACCGCACCCGTCTCTGGATCGCGATCGCGATCATCGGCGCCTTTCTCGTCGTGCAGGTGATCGGCGCCGTCTTCAGCGGCTCCCTCGCACTGCTCGCCGATGCCGGACACATGGCGAGCGACCTCATCGGGCTCGTCATCGCGCTCGTGGCCGCCTTCGTCGCGGCCCGGCCGGCGACCGATCGCCAGACCTACGGGTACCGGCGGGCGGAGGTCCTCGGGGCGCTCGTGAACGGCGTGATCCTCGTGGTCGTCGCCGTCTCGGTTGCGATCGGCGCCGTCGGCCGGCTGATGAGCGGCGCGGAGGGCGAGGCCCACGAGGTGCAGGGCGTGCCGATGCTCGTCGTCGCGGCGATCGGCCTCGTCGCGAACGTCGCGGCGATGCTCGTGCTGCGGGGCGGAGCCAAGGAGTCGATCAACCTCCGTGGCGCCTACCTCGAGGTGCTCGGAGACATGATCGGCTCCGCGCTGGTCATCGCCGCAGCCCTCGTGATCGTCTTCACGGGCTGGGATGCCGCCGACCCGATCGCATCGCTCCTGATCGCGGCGCTCATCGTGCCGCGAGCACTGTCACTGCTCCGCGACGTCGCACGGGTGCTCTTCGAGTCGGCGCCGGCCGACACCGACGTCGCGGAGATCCGGGCGCACATCCTCCGCACCGACGGCGTCGTCGCGGTGCACGACGTACACGTGTGGGCGATCACCTCGGGTTCGCACGTGTTCAGCGCGCATGTCGAGGTCGCGCCCGAGGTGTTCGCCTCGGGCCGCACGGGCGAACTGCTCGACGAGCTCGGCGGATGCCTCAGCGATCACTTCGACGTCGAGCACTCGACGTTCCAGCTCGAGCCGGCGGGCCGGGCGGAGCAGGAGCGATCGCGACATCCGTGACGTTCGGATGCCGCCGGGCAGCCGTTACTTGTCTTCGGGGCCGCGCTCGAAGACCTCGGGGTCGAGGTGACGTTCGGATGCCGCCGGGCAGCCGTTACTTGTCTTCGGGGCCGCGCTCGAAGACCTCGGGGTCGAGCACGAGCTGAGCGGCTTCTTCTTCGTCGGTGATGACGTCGGCGCCGGCCTGCTCGGCCTTCTTCGCCTTGCGGGCCGAGGCGAAGTAGTGCCAGAGCGTGGGGATCAGTGTGAGGACGACGGCGCCGAGGAGGATGACGTCGATGTACTCCTGCACGAAGTCGGCGATCGGCGGGATGTAGCCGATGAGGTACCCGAAGTACGTGAGGCCTGCACCCCAGATGAGTGCGCCGACGAGGTTGTAGAGGGTGTACTTCTTGTAGTTCATGTGCCCGACGCCTGCGGCGACCGGGGCGAAGGTTCGAACGATCGGCACGAAGCGCGCGAGGATGATCGCGAGGGCGCCGAAGCGCTCGAAGAAGGCGTTCGTGCGTTCGACGTTCTTGATGCTGAACAGGCCCGATTCCTTGCGTTCGAAGACGCGTGGACCGAACTTGTGGCCGATGAGATACCCGACCTCGCCGCCGATGAACGCCGCGATGCCGATCGCGAGGCACACCCACCAGATGTCGACGCCGAAGACGAGCGACGTGTGGGTGAGCAGTCCCGAGATGACGAGCAGCGTGTCGCCGGGCAGGAGGAAGCCGACGAGCAGCCCGGTCTCGGCGAACACGATCGCGCAGACGACGACGAGCGCCCATGGGCCGGCGCCCGAGATGATCGTCTCGGGGTCGAGCCAGGGGATGAGCGAGGTGTGGATCACTGGGGGATCTCCTGTCGTCGTCGAGACACGGCGATTGCCGGGTCAGCAGCGGCGTGGTTTCGTTGCAGTCTACCGAGGGCGATTGCGTGCGGCATCCGACTCGAGTATGACGACGGCTCACCCCGTGGGGTGAGCCAAGTCGCGGAGCGGTCGGCCGAGCGGCCGTCGAGGTCAGGCCGAGAGCGCCTCGAAGATCGCGCTGTTCATGCGGAAGGAGGTGCGGACCTCGGCGATGAGCAGATCGACCTGCTCGGGCGCGAGTGCGAGATCGTTCATCGCCTCGCGGTAGCCGCGCTTGTAGCGCACGACCCCGTCTTCGGCGATGTCGAAGCGGTAGAAGTTGAGTTGCTCCGGGGTGGCGCCGTAGTGGCGGGCCACGAGCCGGGCGATCGCCTGGCCGCCCGAGAGGTCGCCGAGGTAGCGCGTGTAGTGGTGCGCGAGGTAGCGCACGTCGTCGTCGGAGACGGCTCGCAGGTGCGCGGCGTACTCGACGGTCGCCGGCAGCGCGGGGTGCGAGGTGCGCCAATCGGCGGCGCCGAGCGCGGTCAGGTCGGCCTCGATGGCGCCCATGCGGGCGAGTTCGGGGTCGAAGATCGCCGGGTCGCCGTCGCGGCTGCCGCGCTCCTCGAGCGCTTCGTACACCCAGCCGAACTGTGCGAGGTAGCGGGTGTACTCCTCGAGCGAGAGCTCGCCGCCCATGAGCTGCACGATGTAACCGCGGGACTCCGCGGCCTTGTGGTCGTCGGCGGAGGCCGCGCGCACGAGCGCCGCGACGTCGAGGGGCTCGGCCTCGGTGCGGGCCGGGGCAGTGGGGGCGATCGTCATGAGGCGACCCTTCAGTTAGGTTAGGTTTGCCTTACATCATAGGGGGCGATGCAGAACGGCGCTCGGTGTTCGTCGCACAGGGACGCCAACGGATGTCGGTGGCCGGCCCTACTCTCGGTCGCATGCGACACGGCTTCATCTATACGGGCAGCGATCCGAACGTGGCGGTCGAACTGGCGCAGCTCGCCGAGGCATCCGGTTGGCAGGGGTTCTTCGTCTGGGAGGGCATCTGGGCGACCGACCCGTGGGCGACCCTCGCGGCCGCGGCGATGGTGACCGACCGCATCAGACTCGGCACGATGCTGACGCCGGTGCCGCGGCGCCGGCCCTGGGAGCTCGCCGGCCAGACCATGACGGTCGACCGGCTCTCGGGCGGGCGCGTCATCCTCTCGGCTGGGCTCGGCGTTTCCGAGGCCGAGCCGCGCTTCTGGATCTTCGAAGACGACCCGGGGCGCAAGCACCGTGCCGAGCTGCTCGACGAGTCGCTCGAGCTCATGCAGCAGCTGTGGCGCGCCGAGCCGTTCGAGTTCGAGGGGCAGCACTATCGGGCGAAGCGCACCGACTCGATGCTGCCACCCACGATCGTGCAGCAGCCGCGCATTCCGACGTGGGTCGTGGGGCTCTGGCCGCGCATGAAGTCGATGCGCCGCGTCGCCCGATTCGACGGGTGGATCCCGAACTACGCGCCGCCGGGCAACTCGCCCGAGAGCGCCGACGAGCAGGCGCGCCTCTTCACCCCCGAGATCGCGGCAGAGGCGATCGCGTGGATCCGCGCGGAGCGTGAGCGTCTGGGGCTGGCCGACCGACCGTTCGACGTGATCCAGGAGGGCACCACCACGGGCACGGATGCCGCGGCTGATGCTGCGATCGTCCGGCCGTGGGCCGAGGCCGGTGCCACGTGGTGGCTCGAGTCCGACTGGAGCGTTCCCGCAGACCGGGTCGCCGATCACTCACGCGACCGACTGCGCGCAGGCCCGCCGCTGCCGTGATCATGGCGCGGGCCGGTGTGGCGGCGCACGTCTCCGATTGCACGGACTGAGGCCGCGGCGCTCGACGCGGCGTCGCGCCGTGTCGCTACTCGAGGCGCTCGAGCGGTGCGGTGTCGCCCAGTGTGTCGTCGGAGTCGTCGGTGGTCGCCGCGCGATCGGCCTCGGCCGAATCGATCAGGTCGTCGTCGAGGTCGGGATCGAAGGGTGCATCGGGATCGCGGTCGAGGTCGAGTGGCTCTTCCAGCGGATCGACGAAATCGGTCATGATCGGGTCCTCTCCTGCGGTTGCTGCCGGTGATCCGACGCTAACGCGTCGGGCGAGCGCGCAGAAGGGGCTTGCGCGGCACGAGGATCGTGCTGCGACGCCCGCTACGTCGGCATCGACCGGGCGCGCAACACGACGGGCCGCAACCGGTCTGGTCTCTCAGACCTGCCCGAGTGGTTTGCGACGGGCGCCGAGCTTCAGGCCGAGGTGTCGTCCTTCTTGATCTCGTTGCCGTCGGCGTCGTACTCGACCCATTCCTCGCTGATCAGGGGATCGAGCGATGCGGGACGGTTGGGGTCGCGGTCGAGGCTCAGCGGCTCTTCGAGCGGGTCGACGAAATCGGTCATGATGTTCCTCCTGAGACGTCTGTGGTTCGACGTTACCGCGACTACCGACGGTTCGACAGGATCGCGCGCAATCGAGTGCGGAAGGTGGGACTTGAACCCACACGCCCGAAGGCACAGGAACCTAAATCCTGCGTGTCTGCCGATTTCACCACTCCCGCGAGTGCCCGATCATTCTAGGCGTTGCGGGTGCGCCGGCTCCGGAGCAGCCAGAGGGCGATCGTGAGTGAACCGGCACCGATCAGCGCGATGGGCAGGTCGAGGAAGAACTGCATGACGGCGAAGGCCGGGAGCAGCGTGAGCGCCGCTGCGACCCAGGTCGACGCGGCATCCGGGCGCCGGAATCCGTCGGGGATGGTCGTCGATGCCGTCTCGAACCGCGCGAGCGGCATGGAGACGAGCAGCACGAGCGCGAGCACGACGACGAAGACGACGAGTCGTGTCAGCCACCAGGCGGCGCTGCCAGGGGCCGGCGACAGGGGCGGGGCGAGGAGGGCGAGGCCGGCCACGGCGATGATCACCGGGAGGTGCCAGAGGTAGATCGTCATGGCGCGGGCGCCGAGGAAGAAGACGCCCGCCTGCATGCGCCTGCCGCGCATGAGGGCGGCGAGCGGCCGGTGCACGAGGGTGAGCAGGCTCACCTGGGCGATGCCGAGCAGCGCGAGGGGCACGGTCGGCGGGTTGAGGTTCACGAGCATGTCGGGGGAGTACCAACCCGCAGCGACGAGCCCGGCGAGCACCGTGTAGGCGACCACGACGAGCCCGACGAGCTGGGCCGGATGCCTCGCCCTGAACCATCCGTCGGAGTACCAGAACCCGAGCTGCTGCACGAAGAGCCAGACGAAGACGAGGTTCGCGAGGCCGATCTCGTCGATGCCCGTCGCGATGCGCGTGGCGTCGACGATGACGGCACCCGCGAAAAGCACGAGCATCGTCCGGGCGGGGGCGACCCCGTGCAGCCGCGCCATTATCGGGGCGAACGACTGTGCGAGCAGGAACGCCCCGAGGAACCAGAGGGGACTGCCGACGCCCGTCGCCACCGTGTCGAGCAGGGCTGGGTCGACGCCGGCGAGCGTCGCGGCCCCGAGGGCGATCGAGAAGAAGAGGAAGAGCGGCAGCGCCGGCCGGGCGAGTCGCAGCACGCGGCCCCGCACGAAGTCGACCTGGTCGCCGCCGCGTCGTTCGAGGCTGCGCCACGCGGTGAGCGCGGTGAACCCGCCGAGTGCGAAGAAGAGCGGCATGATCTGCCCCGCCCACGTCGCGGCGGCGAACCAGGGCTGGGCCTCGAGCGGGCGCGAGGCGATGATCGCGCCGTCGGCTCCGATGCCGACGCCGATCATGAGCAGGTGGATGACCACCACGAGCAGCACGCACGCGACACGCGTGAGATCGACGACGAGATCGCGTCTCGCGATGGCCGCGCGCGCGACCTCCGAGTCGAGTGAGATGCTCATGCTGCCTCCGCTTCGAGTGAGCCGATTCTAGTGAGCGGCGCGAGCGGCTCCGGTGCGCGTGGACGTGTCCGGATCCACGGCCGGCGCGGGCTTGTGGATAACTTCGGAGCGCGGCATCCGTTGCATCGCATGATGGGTGCCATGACCGACCCCGTGCGCACCATCGCCGACCGGGTGCGCACCCGAGTGCTGCGCGACGGCGTCGATCTCTCCCGCGACGGGTCGGCGGCGGCGAGATACGCGCACGAAGAGGTTCGGCGCTACAGCGAGCGCGCACTCTCAGGGGCGCACGCCCAGCTCGGCGACGAGGTCGGCACGACGCGCGAAGTCGTCGCCTCGATCACGGGCTACGGACAGCTGCAGCCGTTCTTCGACGACCCCGACGTCGAGGAGATCTGGATCAACGCGCCGACGAAGGTGTTCGTCGCGCGCCACGGCATCGCAGAACTGACGACGGTCGTGCTGTCGGACCGCGAGGTGCGAGAACTCGTCGAGCGGATGCTGCAGCACTCGGGCCGACGCGTCGACCTCTCGTCTCCGTTCGTCGATGCGACCCTGCCCGATGGCTCACGACTGCATGTCGCCATCCCCGATGTGGCGAGGTCGCACTGGTCGGTGAACGTCCGGAAGTTCCAGCGGCGCATCCGCTCGCTGGCGGCGCTCGTCGAACTCGGCTCGCTCACGCCGCATGCCTCGGAGTTCCTCCGTATGAGCGTGCTCGCCGGAGCGAACATCCTCGTCTCCGGCGCCACGCACACCGGCAAGACGACGATGCTGAACGCACTCGTGTCGGGGGCGCGCACGGGGGATCGCGTCGTCACCGTCGAGGAGACGTTCGAACTCGACCTCGATGTGCGCGACCTCGTCGCGTTGCAGTGTCGCCAGCCGAGCCTCGAGGGAACCGGCGAGATCACGCTGCGCCGCCTGATCAAGGAGGCGCTCCGCATGCGGCCCGACCGCCTCATCGTCGGCGAGGTGCGCGAAGCCGAGAGCCTCGACCTGCTCATCGCGCTCAACTCGGGGCTTCCCGGGATGTGCACGATCCACTCGAACTCGGCGCGGGATGCGCTCGCGAAGCTGTGCACGCTGCCACTCCTCGCGGGTCGGAACATCGACTCCGCGTTCGTCGTGCCCACGGTCGCGAGTTGCATCGACATCGTGGTGCACCTCACGATCGATCGCGACGGCCACCGACGGGTCGCCGAGATCGTGGCGCCGACCGGCGAGTGCACCGGCGCTGCGGTCGACGCCGAGGCGATCTTCGTGACCCGAGGGGGCATGCTCGTGCCGACGGGCGCCGCACCCGCACGACTCGAGAAGTACCGCGCTGTCGGGCTCGACCCCGACATCGTGCTCTCGGCGGCGACCCGATGAACGCGAGCCTCGTCTTCGGCGCACTCCTCGGCCTCGGCGTGCTGTTGACCGTCTCTCCGCTGCTCTGGCCGGCGAAGGCCGAGGCGGGGCGTCGCCCCGGTGCAGCCACGAGCCGCATCTCCGATGAGCTCGCGCTCGCAGGTCTCGCCGGCGTGCCGATCGCCGTGATCGTGATCGTCGCAGTGCTGTTCGCGCTCGTGGCGGGCGCGGTCGCACACGCGGTCTTCCTTGTCCCCGTCCTCACGATCGTGGCGACGCTGCTCGGCGCCGCGCTCGTGCCACTCCTCGTGCACGCCCGCGCCACCCGGCGGCGGGCGGCCAATCGAGCCGTCTGGCCCGACGTTGTCGATCACCTCGTGTCCTCCGTTCGCGCCGGCATGTCGCTCCCCGACAGCCTCGGCGCACTCGCCGAACTCGGTCCGGCGTCGACGAGGGCGGCATTCGCGTCGTTCGACGACGAGTACCGGCGCACCGGCAACTTCGGCGCGTGCCTCGATCGATTGAAGGGCGTGCTCGCCGATCCCGTGGCCGATCGCATCCTCGAGACCCTCCGCATGGCCCGAGAGGTCGGCGGCAGCGACGTGACGGCAGTGCTGCGAGGCCTCTCGGGATACCTGCGGGAAGACGCGGCGCTGCGTGCGGAGGTCGTCGCCCGGCAATCATGGATCCGCAATGCCGCGCGGCTCGGCGTGGCGGCGCCGTGGCTCCTGCTCCTGGTGCTCGCATCCCGCCCCGAGGCCATCGTCGCCTACGATTCCGCGGCCGGTGCTGCCCTGATCATCGCTGGCGTGGTGGTGACGATCGTCGCCTACCAGGCGATGGTGGCCCTCGGACGTCTCCCCGAGGAGCGCCGATGGTTCCACTGAGCAGCGTCCCCGCCCTCGGGCTCCTCTGCGGCGCCGTGCTCGGTCTCGGCCTCTGGCTCGTCGTGTCGGCGGTGCCGCGAATCGGTCGCGCCCGGCTCATCGACCGCGTGGCGCCGTACGTCGCCGACATCTCGGCCGAGGCGCGCTCCCTGCTCGCCCATCGCCCCGCCGACCCCACGCCGGTGCTCGGCATGTTCGTGCGACCGATCCTCCGAGCCCTCCGCACCGTCATCTCCGAATGGCTGGGTGGTGCGGACACCGTCGCACGACGCCTGCGACAGGCGGGGTCGACCGCCTCGGTCGAGCGATTCCGTGGCGAGCAACTCGCGTGGGGTGCTGCGGCCTTCGCGATGACCTCGGCTCTCGCGATCCTCGCTCCCTCCTTCGGCTCGCTGCCGACGGTCGTTCGCCTCGCCATGCCGTTCCTCGCTGCGGCGCTCGGCGCCGTCGTGCGCGACTGGATGCTGCAACGCGCCGCTCGTCGCAGGCTCGCCCGCATCTCGGCCGAGCTGCCCACAGTGCTCGAATTCCTCACGCTGAGCCTCACCGCGGGCGAGGGCATGCTCGACGCGATCCGCCGGGTGGCTCGCCTCGGCAGCGGGGCGGGCGTGCTGCCCGAGGAGTTCGCCGCGACCGTCGCGTCCGTCGGCACGGGAGTGCCGCTCGGGCAGGCGCTCGCCCGGCTTCGCGACGACCTCGATCATCCTGCGCTCTCGCGCGCCCTCGATCAGGTGCTCGGCGCACTCGAACGGGGTGCGCCGCTCGCCTCGGTGCTCAGATCGCAGGCCGGCGATGCCCGCGACGAAGCCAAGCGCACGATCATCGAACAGGCCGGCCGCAAAGAGGTCGCGATGCTCGTTCCGTTGATCTTCCTGATCCTGCCGGTGACGATCGCGTTCGCGCTCTTCCCGGGATATCTCGTACTTCAGGCGGGCTTCTGATGGGGCGCAGCCGCACCGAACGCACGGCTCCGTGCACCGACGAAGGGGAATCACATGCGCAATCTGCTGAAGCAGCGGTTCGAGGACGAACGAGGAGACGTACCCGGCTGGGTCCTGATCACGCTCATGACGGCGGGACTCGTGATCGTGATCTGGGGCCTCGCCGGCCCCGCCCTCTCCGGCGTCTTCGATCAGGCGATCAGTCGGGTGCTCGGCGGCGTCTGAGTACGTCGCTGCTGGCTCGCACCCGCGCCCTGGCGCACGAGGAGCGCGGCTCGGCCGTCGCAGAGTTCACCATGGTGGGGGTTCTGCTCACGGTGCTCGCGCTCGCCGTGGTGCAGCTCGCCCTCGCCTTGCACGTGCGCAACACGGTGCTCGACGCCGCAGCGGAGGGCGCTCGATATGCGGCACTCGCGGGGTCGAGCGAGGCAGCCGGCATCGCGCGCACCCGGGAGTTGATCGGTGCGGCGATCTCCGCGGAGTACGCTGACGAGATCGTCGCCGGCCTCGGCTCGGTGGGCGGCGTTCCGACGGTTTCGGTGACCGTGCGTGCGCCACTGCCGGTCATCGGCTTGCTCGGCGTGGAGCATGCGCTGGAGGTGACAGGGCATGCGGCGCTCGAAGTGGTCGAGTGAGGCGGGGTCGGCCTCGCTCGAGTTCCTGACGGTCGGCGTCATCCTGCTCGTGCCACTCGTCTACCTGGTGCTCGCGATGTCGGCCATCCAGGCCGGCGCGCTCGCCGTCGAGGGTGCGGCCCGCCAGGCTGCCCGTGTCGCGGTGCAGGCGATCGACTCGGGCGCTGCGGACGTCGCGGTCGAGCGCTCCGTGCGAGTGACACTCGAGGACTACGGCATCGACGCCGACGCGGCATCCGTGGTCGTCTCCTGCACCCCGACCGGCGACTGCCTCGCTGCCCAGGAGCGTGTGCGGGTGACAGTCTCGGCGAGTGTGCCGCTGCCGCTCGTGCCCGAGTTCCTCTCGCTCGACCGGGCGACGAGCGTGCCCCTCGAAGGCACGGCGACCCAGACGGTGTCGCGCTTCGCGGCGAACACGAGCACGGCCGTCGAGGGTGGAAGCGGTCGATGATGGGCTGGATCCGCACTCGCCTCGACCGCGACGAGCAGGGGTCGACGCTGCTCCTCACGATCTTCTACTGCGTGCTCGGACTCTCGCTGATCATGGTCGTCGTGTCGGCGACTTCGCTCTACCTCGAGCGCAAGCGCCTGTTCACGGTCGCCGATGGTGCCGCGCTCGCCGCAGCGGAGGCATGGAGCCTCGATGCCGTGCAGGTCGAGGGCGACCACCTCTCGCTCGAGCTCGACTCGGTCGAGGTCGGGCGGGCGGCGAGCGCCTACCTCGCCGACGCCGTGCACGAGCTGCACGACGTCGAGCTCGTGCGGGCGGCATCAACCGATGGCCAGAGCGCCACGGTCACGATGCGGGCCGTCTGGTACGCGCCGATCCACACCGAGCTGCTGCCGCTCTCGGTGCCGATCGAAGTGACGGCGACGGCACGCTCAGTGTTCCACTGAGGGCGCTCGACCGGCGACCGGTGCTGGTTGACGCTGTGGTCGCACTCTCGGCGCCGGAGTTCCGCCGAACCGGCGGCGTGCGATTGACTGGAGTCATGACCGTCGAGATCTCAGACCACTTCGCCCGCATCCTCTCGTCGCCGGTGTTCGCCCACCTCGGCACCGTGCGCCCGAACGGCGAGGTGCAGGTGAACCCCATGTGGTTCGAGTTCGACCCCGAGACGCAGACGATCCGCTTCACGCACACCTCGAAGCGTGCGAAGTTCCGCAACCTGCAGGCGAACCCGCACATGACGCTCGAGATGACCGACCCCGAGAACCCGCTCAAGTACGTCGAGGTGCGTGGCCGGCTCGCCGAGGTGCTGCCCGACCCCGAGGGTGCGATGTACGTGCGGCTCGGCCAGCGCTACGGCAACCCGAACGAGCAGGCGCCCGCCGACAAGGCCGACCGGGTCGTGCTCGTCATGGCGATCGAGAAGGTCAACGGGCGATGAGCGGCAGCGCCGGGCGCGGCACCAGCGGCGGCGCAGGTCGGGCCGACGGCCGCCGCTACGCCTGGATCGCGATCATCGGGGTCGTGCTCGCCGTGCTCTCCCTGCTGACCCCGGCGCTCGCCTCGCTGCCACTGTCGGCGCTCGCCGTGGTGCTCGGGCTCCGCGGGCGACGCGAGGTGAGGAAGGACCCGACCCTCGTGGCCGGGTGGCTCTGGATCGGCGCCGTGGCGGTCGGCGGGTTCGTGCTCGTCTTCCAGCTCATCCTCATCGTGCTGTCGTTCGGTACGCCGACGAGCTGAGCGGCACGACGACCGGCTGAGCGACTCGTGACGCCCCCTCAGCGCCGCCGGTGCGGCACGTAGCGGGGGATCCAGCGCCAGAGCATCGCCGCACCCACCAGGCCGAGCACGCCGACGACCACGTTCGCCGCCATGATCGACGCGATCGAGGTCACTGCCGCGATGATGAGCGGCGCGCCGGCGCCGCCGGTGTCGCCGATCATGCGGAACGCGCCGAGGAACGGCGCGGGGTTCTGCTTCGGCGCGAGGTCGGCGCCGAGCGTCATGATGATGCCGCTCGTGATGCCGTTCGCGAGGCCGAGCCACACGGCGATGACCGTGAACCAGAGCGCGTTCGACGGCAGGTCGTGCGTGAAGGCGAGCGCGATGTGCCCCGCCGCCATGCCGAGCATGCCGGGGATCGCGCTCCAGAGGCGCCCGAAGCGGTCCATGAGCTGACCGCTCGCGTAGAAGAGGGCGAAGTCGAGCGTGCCCGAGATGCCGATCACGAGCGCCGCCTGCTCGGCCGGCATGTCGATCGAGACCGACCACAGGGGCAGCATGACCGTGCGGCTCACGCGGATCGCGGCGAGCAGCCCGATGCCGGTGCCGATGCGGGCGAGCACCCCGCGGTTCTCGCGGATCGCCCGGAACACGCTCGGCGACGACTCGGCCGCCGCCTCAGCCTCGCCGGCGGTGAGCGGCGCGCCCGAGGCATCCGTCGCGCTCGAGGCATCCGGCGCAGCAGGGCTGGACGCAGCGGATGCCTCGCGCGCGAGCCTCGCGGCACCGAACACCTGCTCGGGGTCGGGCAGCAGCACGAGCACGCCGACGACGGCGAAGCACGCGCCGACGAGCACCCAGAAGACGGCCTCGCTCGACCCCGTCGACGCGATGATCGCGGCGGCGACGAAGGGGCCGACGGCCCAGCCCGCGCGGAACACGCCGCCGAGCGTCGAGAGCGCCCGAGCCCGCGTGCGCACCGGCACGTAGCTCGTGAGGAATGCATGCCGCGCCAGCCCGAACACGGCGGTCGCGATCCCGAGGAGGAAGACGCCGATCGCGAGGGCGGGCAGCGTGGGGGAGACGATGGCGATGAGCACGCCGATGACCGCGAGCATCGCCGCCCCGATCATCGCGTTGCGCTCGCCGATGCGGGCGACGAGCCATCCGGCCGGCAGGTCGCCGGCGAGTTCGCCGACCATGAGCATCGCGGCGATGAGGCCCGCGAGGGCGAGTGAGGCGCCGCGCTCGGTCGCCACGAGCGGCACGATCGGGATCATCGCGCCTTCGCCGAGCGAGAAGACGAGGGTCGGCAGGTAGACCGGGAGGATGATCGAGCGCCAGGAGAATCGGGGCGCGGAATCGGTCATCGAATCGACGCTACACCCGCGCACGCGGTGCACCACGTGGGCGGGCGACTCGCGTAGGCTGGGAGGCCATGTTGGATCTTGACCTCTCGCAGGAGATCGCCGCGCTGCGCTCCACCTTCAGCGACATTCGCGCCGTCGTCGACGTCGACGGCATCAAAGCCGACATCGAGCGGCTCTCCGAAGCGGCGGGTGCTCCCGATCTCTGGGACGACACCGCGAACGCCCAGAAGGTGACGAGCGCGCTCAGCCACCGCCAGTCGGAGCTCGCGCGCGTCACGAGCATCGACTCGCGGCTCGACGACCTCGAGGTGCTCGTCGGGCTCGCCAACGAGATGGGCGACGAAGACAGCGCCGCTGAGGCCCGCACCGAGCTCGAGTCGCTGCAGAAGGCGATCGGCGACCTCGAGGTGCAGACGCTGCTCGACGGCGAGTGGGACGACCGGCCTGCGGTCATCACCATCCGCGCCGGCGCCGGCGGCGTCGACGCCGCCGACTTCGCCGAGATGCTCATGCGCATGTACCTCCGCTGGGCCGAGAAGCACGGCTACAAGGCCACCGTCATGGACACGAGCTACGCCGAAGAGGCGGGCATCAAGTCGGCGACGTTCGAGATCGACGCGCCCTACGCGTTCGGCACCCTGAGCGTCGAGGCCGGCACGCACCGCCTCGTGCGCATGAGCCCCTTCGGTGCGGCGGGCAAGCGCCAGACGAGCTTCGCGGCCGTCGAGGTCATCCCGCTCATGGAGGAGGCGCAAGAGGTCGAGATCCCCGAGAACGACATCCGCGTCGACGTCTTCCGTTCGAGCGGCCCCGGCGGCCAGTCGGTCAACACGACCGATTCCGCCGTGCGCATCACGCACCTTCCGACCGGCACGGTCGTCTCGATGCAGAACGAGAAGTCGCAGATCCAGAACCGTGCAGCCGCCATGCGCGTGCTGCAGTCGCGACTGCTCCTCATCCAGAAGGAGCAGGAGGCGGCCCAGAAGAAGGAGCTCGCGGGCAACATCACCGCGAGCTGGGGCGACCAGATGCGCTCCTACGTGCTCGCGCCGTACCAGATGGTGAAAGACCTGCGCACCGAGCACGAGGTCGGCAACCCGAGCCATGTCTTCGACGGCGACATCGACGGCTTCATCGCCGCCGGTATCAAGTGGCGCAAGCGCCCCGCCGAGTAGACATCGAGCCGAGCAGGCACCTGAACGAGCGGATGCCTCCGGCCGCGGCCGACTGAGCCGCGGCCGCCTGAGCTGCGCGCCGGCGAGCCGCGCAGTCGGTCGAGCCGCCCGCGCCGGCGCGATCAGACGCGCTCGGCTTCGACCGCCGCCGCGAGGGCTGCCGGCAGCCCGCCGATGAGGGCCGCGAGCCCGAGGTCGAACGAGCGGTCGGTCGGATGCACGCCGTGGGCGGCGGCCTTCACGCTCCGCAGCGCTTCGGCGCGGCTGAAGGTCGGCGCGAGGGGCGCTGCGGTGCCCGGTGACATGATGTCGTCGGGCGCGAGCGTGTCGAGGGCCGAGCCGATGATGAACGATTCGAGAGCGACGATCGCGTCGACGGCGCCGCCGACGGGCCACCCCTCCGCCACGAATCGCTTCGTGATCGACTCGTAGTTCGCGACCGAGCGCTCCTGGCCGTCGATCGCCGTGGTCGCGAGCAGCGCGATCGCGGCGGGGTGTGTGGCGAACGCCGAGCGGTAGGAGTGCGCCCAGCGCAGCACCGCGTCGACGAGCGTCGTCTCGGGGGTGTCGAATCCCGAGACGTCGAGCAGTTCGGCGACCCGGCCGCGCATGGCTCGCACGACATCGGCCTTGCCGCCGAAGTAGTGGTACAGCGCCGGGGGATGCACCGACAGCGAGCGGGCGAGCGCCGCCATCGTGAACCCGTCGGGCCCGGCCGTGCGGGCGAGGCTGAACGCGGCGTCGACGATCTGGTCGGCGCTCAGCACCGGCGTGCGCGGGCGGCCCGCGCTGCGCTTGGCCGGGGAGGGACTCACAGGGCTCCTTCGAGTGGTCGACACGGGATTTGTCGATGAGCGTATTCGGGAGTAGCGTGTGCCCGAATTTAACCACATTAAATTGTGCCGCCGAAGAAGGCGGGCGAGAGAGCGAGCACTACATGCACGGGGTCGTCGCGGACACCATCCTCATCGGCGCGCGCGTGATCACGATGGACCCGCGCCGGCCCGAGGCATCCGCCGTCGCGATCCGGGCCGGCCGGATCCTCGCGGTCGGCGACGCCGCCGACCTCGCCGACTACCGCGGAGCGCGCACCGTCGTGCAGGATCTCGCCGGGGCATCCGTGACCCCGGGGCTCATCGACGCGCACATGCACCCGATCCAGGGCATCGAGCTCGCGGTGGGCCTCGACTTCGGGGGAGTGCGCGAGCCCGGGACCTTCCTGCGCATGCTCGCCGACGAAACCGCTCGCGTCGCCGACGGCACGGCGGGCGGCTGGGTGCGGGGCTGGAACGTCGACTACGACCTCTTCTCGACCCTGCCGATGACCGCTGCAGCGATCGACGCGGCCACCGCCGGTGCTCCGGCGTTCCTGATGTTCTTCGACGGGCACACCGCCCTCGCGAACACCGAGGCACTGCGCCGCTCGGGCATCACCGGCGCCCGTCGCTTCGGCGACACCTCCGAGATCGTCGTCGACGAGGCCGGCCGGCCGACGGGATGCCTCCGCGAGGACTCGGCCTTCGACATCGTGCTGCGTACCGCCCCCGAGTACACCCGCGCGGAGACCCTCGATCGGGTCCGCGGCATCCTCGGCGGCCTCGCGGCATCGGGCATCACCGGCGGATGCATCATGGACGGCAACCCCGCGACCCTCGACCTGCTCGATGAGCTCGACGGCAGCGCATCCGCCGACCACGAAGCCCCGAGCGGGCTGCCCGTGCGGATCGTCTCGGCCATGGCGCACAACCCCGGCTACGACGAGGAACGCACACGCCATCACCTCGCGCAGCGCGATCGCCGGGGCAAGCGCTGGCGCGGCGGCCTCGTGAAGCTCTTCGCCGACGGCGTCATCGACACCGGCACCGGATGGCTCTACGAACCCGACACCCACGGCGACGGCGGCACCTCGTTCTGGGCCGACGCCGACGAGTTCGAACGCGTCGTGCACCGCTACGCTGCGGCCGGATTCCAGATCGCGACGCACGCGATCGGCGACCGGGCGATCGGCGAGACGATCGACGCCTACCTCGCCGCCGGCGTGCACTCGAACGGCACCGCCCCGCACCGCATCGAACACCTCGAGCTGCTCGCCGACCGCGACCTCCGCCGCATGGCGCACGCCGGCATCACCGCGTCGGTGCAGCCCCTCCACATGCAGTGGCGGAAGGCCGACGGCTCCGACTTCTGGGCCGAACGCCTCGGCCCCGAGCGCGCCGCCCTCGGCTGGCGGGTGCGCGACATGATCGACGCCGGCGCCCCCGTGGCGCTCGGCTCCGACTGGCCCGTCGCGCAGACCGATGCGCGCATCGGGCTCGCCTGGGCGCGGCTCCGCCGCGAACCCGGCAACCGCGACGCCCCGGTGTTCGAGCCCGACCAGGTGCTCACGCCGTACGAAGCCCTACAGGGCTACACCGTCTGGGCCGCAGAGGCCCAGGGCGACCGCGATCTCGGCGTCATCGCGCCGGGCTACCGCGCCGACCTCGTCGTCTGGGCCGACAGCCCGCTCGACGTCGGCGCGGACGAACTGCTGCACCTCCCCGTGCTGACGACGATCGTCGACGGGCAACCCGTGTTCGCGGCATCCGCCGCCTGACCCCCTTCGAATCAGAGGCAACCATGCAAGACGTCGGCGCGCTCGCGCTCCTCCCCGTCGTCATCATCCTCGTCGTGGCCGTGCTCACACGGCGCACGCTGTTCGCGATGCTCTGCGGCACCCTCGTCGGTGCCGTGCTGCTCGGCGGCTGGGAGTTCTTCGACTCCTGGATCGGCTACTTCGGCACCGCCATGGCCGACGAGACCCTGCAGTGGCTCATGCTCGTCGTCGTGCTCTTCGGCATCCTGATCACGCTCTTCGAGCGCTCGGGTGCCGTGCGGGAGTTCGCGGCCTGGGCCGAGCGCTTCGTGAACTCGCGGCGGAAGTCGACCATCCTGAGCTTCCTGCTCAGCATCGTGCTCTTCGTCGACGACTACCTGAACGTGCTCACCGTCGGCACGTCGATGAAGGCCGTGACCGACCGCTACAACGTGCCGCGCACCGAACTCGGCACGATCATGAAGATGACGGCGGCGCCGATCGCGGTCATCGTGCCGTTCTCGACGTGGGCGCTGTTCTTCGCGGGCCTCCTCGAGGCGCAGGGCGTCACGGCCAACGGCTCGGGCTTCGGCGCCTACCTCCAGGCCATCCCGTTCATCTTCTTCGGCTGGATCGCGATCGCGATCGCCGCACTCGTCGCGTTCGGATGGTTCCCGAAGCTCGGCGCACTGAAGAAGGACATCGCACGAGCGGATGCCTCGGGCGACGTCTTCCCCGTCGGCACGACCGCCGAGGAGCGCGAGGCCGAGGGCGGGTTGCCCCTGCACGCCGAGGTCGGCGAGTTCGCGGCATCCGGCGACGGGGGAGCCCGGGCCGTCGCGTCCGCTCACGTCGAGACCGAGGCCGCTCCCGTCGCAACCGGGTCGACCGCCACGGCCGTCGCGACCCGTTCCCCCGAGTACGCGAAGCCCCGCCCGTGGAACTTCCTCGTGCCGATCGCCGTCATGATCGCCGTGACGATCCTCACCGAGGTCGACGTGCTGAAGGGTACGGTCGCCGCCCTCATCGTCGCCATCGTCATGTACACGGTGCAGCGACGCCTGAAGGTCAAGGGCGTGCTCGAGGCCGCGTTCGACGGGGTCGGCAGCATGCTCTTCGTCATCGTGCTCACGGCACTCGCGTTCATGGTGCAGCACATGAACATCGACCTGCACCTCGCCGACTGGGTGATCGAGTCGACCCAGCCCGTCATGAACGGCGCGCTGCTGCCCGCGATGGTGTTCCTCGTCTGCGGCGTGTACGCCTACGCGACGGGATCGTTCTGGGACCTCGCGGCCGTCATCACGCCGATCGTGATCCCGCTCGCCTTCGCGATGGACGTGAACCCGATCATCGCGGGCGCGGCGGTGTTCTCGGGCGCTGCACTCGGGTCGACGACCTGCCTCTACGGCGACGGCATCATCCTCGCATCGCGGTCGACCGGAATCAAGCCGCTCAACCTGATGACGGCGATCCTGCCGTACGCCGGCATCGCGGCTGCCGCGTCGCTCGTGCTCTACCTGATCGTCGGATTCGCCGGCGTGTAGAGCCGGTCGTCCCTGAATCAGTGGGCGGCGACCCGGTTTTCCGGTGTCGCTGCCCACTTTTGCCTCGCCCTTCCTTAGGCTCGATGGCGATGATCCGCTTCGACTCCGTCACCAAGACCTACCCCGGCCAGGCGAGGCCCGCCCTCAACGACATCGGGGTCGAGATCCTCCGCGGGGAGTTCGTCTTCCTCGTGGGCGCTTCCGGCTCCGGCAAGTCGAGCTTCCTCCGGCTCATCCTCAAAGAGGAGAAGCCGTCGAAGGGCGCCATCCACGTGCTCGGTCAAGACCTGGGCTCGATCTCGACGCGCAAGGTGCCGTACTTCCGGCGCGACCTCGGCGTCGTGTTCCAGGACTTCCGGCTGCTGCCGAACAAATCCGTCTACGAGAACGTGGCCTTCACGCTGCGCGTCATCGGCAAGTCGCGCGGCTACGTGCAGTCGGCGGTTCCCGAGACGCTGAAGCTCGTCGGGCTCGACGGCAAGGGCAAGCGGATGCCCCACGAACTCTCGGGCGGTGAGCAGCAGCGCGTCGCGATCGCGAGGGCGATCGTCAACAAGCCGCAGATCCTGCTCGCCGACGAGCCGACCGGCAACCTCGACCCCGTGACGAGCGCCGGCATCATGACCCTGCTCGAGCGCATCAACGCGAGCGGCACGACGATCGTCATGGCGACCCACGAGGCCGGAATCGTCGACCAGATGCGCCGCCGCGTCATCGAGCTCTCGGCCGGCGACATCGTGCGCGACGAGCGCAGCGCCGGCTACGACGGGCAGACCGTGCGCGACGTCGACTACGTGCCGGAGCAGGCCTCCGGAGAAGCCGGAGAGTCGGCCCAGGCCGAGACCGCCATGGCCGCGGTCGCCGCTCCGAAGGTCACGCCCGAGGTCATGCGCGACGCCGAGCCGCTCTACGTCGAACCCGAGGCGACCGACGCCGTGACCGACGCCGCCGCCGAGATCACCGCGGCCGCGACGGGCACGATCCAGGTCGACCCCGAGAAGCTGAAGCCGAAGCAGGCCGGCGGTGCCGCGGCATCCGAACACCTGACGCTCGCCGAACGGCTCGGGCTCAGGGCCCCGGGAGGCCCCCGGGAAGGCGACGACGACCAGGAAGTGGGGCCGACGAAATGAGGCTCGGTCTCGTGCTCTCCGAGGCGGCGAACGGCCTTCGCCGCAACGCCTCGATGGTGGTCTCCGTCGTGCTCGTCACGTTCATCTCCCTCACCTTCGTCGGCACGGCCGCCCTCCTGCAGCTGCAGATCGGCCAGATGAAGAACTACTGGTACGACCGGGCGCAGGTCGCCGTCTACCTCTGCACGAGCGTGTCGACGACCGCCGGCTGCACCGACGGCGAGGCGACCGAGGAGCAGAAGACCGCGATCGAGGACCAGCTGTCGTCGGACACGCTGTCCAAGTACATCGACGAGTTCTACTTCGAAGACCACGATCAGGCCTTCGCGAACTTCCAGGAGCAGTTCGAGGGCACGCCCGCGGCCGACTACGTGACGCCCGAGGTGCTGAACGAGACGTTCTGGGTGAACCTCGTCGACCCGTCGCAGGCCGCGGTGCTCGTCGAGAGCTTCGCGGGCATGGCGGGAGTGGAGGGCGTCGTCGACCAACGTCGCTACCTCGATCAGATCTTCGACGTGCTGAACGCGGCGAGCTACACCGCGATCACCGTCGCGGCGATCATGCTCGTGGCCGCTGCGCTGCTCATCGCGACGACCATCAGGCTCTCGGCGTTCTCACGGCGGCGCGAACTCGGCATCATGCGCCTCGTCGGGGCATCCAATCGCTTCATCCAGACGCCGTTCATCCTCGAGGGGGTGTTCGCGGGGCTCATCGGCTCCCTGCTCGCGGGCGGGGCGGTGGTGGCGATCGTGCACTTCTTCGTGCAGGGCTATCTGGCCGAGAACCTGTCGTTCACGTTCGTCGATCTCACCGACGCGCTGATCGTCGTGCCGCTGCTGATCCTCGTGGGCGTGGTGCTCGCGGCGGTCTCGGCGGGCATCGCCATCACGAGATACCTGAAGGTCTGACCGGCCGGGTTTCGACAGGCCCGGCCGCGAGCGGCTAGACTGAACGGCTGCCTCGGATGCCCCGGGGCATCCGCATTCGACGCAAGGAGCAGGCACGTGCCCAGGGAGACCGGTCAGAAGGTCGTGGCGACCAACCGCAAGGCACGCCACGACTACACGATCGAGGACACCTACGAGGCGGGTCTCGTGCTCACCGGCACCGAGGTGAAGTCGCTGCGCGAGGGGCGTGCGTCGCTCGTCGACGGCTACGCCTTCATCGAGGGCGGCGAGATGTGGCTCGACGCCGTGCACATCCCCGAGTACACCGAGGGCACGTGGAACAACCACGCGCCGCGCCGCAAGCGCAAGCTCCTGCTGCACAAGCAGGAGATCGTGAAGATCAGCCACCGCACGAGCCAGGGCGGCTACACGCTGGTGCCGCTGCAGATCTACTTCTCGGGCGGGCGCGCGAAGGTCGAGATCGCCGTCGCGAAGGGCAAGCGCGAGTACGACAAGCGGCAGGCACTGCGCGAGCGTCAAGACAAGCGCGAAGCCGATCGCGCCATGGCGAGCCGGAAGAACCTCGGCGACTGAGCTCCGCGGCGGGTTCGAACACGGGCCCGAGCGGCCGCTCCAGCCGAGGCTCGGCGGCCGCGTGTAGGCTCGGCACGATGGAGACTTCGACGCGCATCCCGGTTCCCGGCACCTACAATTTCCGCGATGTCAGCGGCCTGCCGGCGCTCACCGGCACCGTCCGCAGCGGCGTGCTGTTCCGCTCCGACGGGCTCTCCCGCCTCGGCGACGCCGGGCAGGCGAAGCTCCGCGAGCTCGGGGTCGGCATCGTCATCGACCTGCGCGACGAGAACGAGGCGGAGATGATGCCCGACGACCTCGGCGAACTCGACGTCGAGGTGCTGCGCCTGCCCGTCTTCGAAGGCTCCGGCGCGTCGCAGGGCATGGCGGGCATCTCGCTCGAAGCGCTGTACGAGCGCATCGTCACGCAGCACGCCTCGGTCGTGGTCGATGCCCTCCGCGAGATCTCGACCGCGGGCGACCGTGCGGTCGTCGTGCACTGCACGGCGGGCAAGGACCGCACGGGCGTCGTCGTGGCGCTCGCACTGCTCGCCGTCGGCGTCGACCGCGATGCCGTCGTGGCCGACTACGCCTCGACGGAAGAGAATCTCGCGGGCGAGTGGCTCGAAGGCATGATCGCGCGCATCGCGAGCTACGGGGTCGCCGATTCGCCCGCGCTGCGCACCCTCATGGGCGGCAGCCCGCGTGAAGCCATCGAGGGCGTCATCGACCTCGTCGAACGGGACCACGGCTCGGTGCGCGAGTACCTCCTCGCGTCAGGCCTCGAACTCAGCGCACTCGCCGCGCTCGAGACCCTGCTCGTCGAGCCCGCCTGAGTCGCTTCGCCCAGACGAGCATGAGCGATCGCTCACGCAGCGTCGGCCGCGAACCGGGCCTCGACGGATGCCGTGATCACGAGCAGGGCCGGCGTGAACTGCGACGGGCCGCCGCCACCGCTCGCCATGTCGGCCGAGGCGCGCATCGCGAACATCCGCTCGGCCGGGGCGCCGGGCGGCACCGGCTGAGCAGTGAGCAGCCCGGTGTCGGCGAGCTCGACCGGAGACGGCGAGCCGAGTCCGAGCGCGGCCGCGTAGACGGCGGCCTTCGCCACCGCGTCGGCGACGGCACCGCGCTGGGCGGACTCCTGGGTGCGCTTGCGCGAGGCATCCGTCAACCGCCAGTCGATGCCGCCGATGCCGACCGAGTCGCCGAGCGAGACGGTGCTCACCCAGTCGCCGAGGCGTTCGAGGTCGGTGAACACGACCTCGAGGTCGGCGCTCGCCTGGTGCACGACGGGCAGCTGCTTGCCCTCGTTGTTCCAGGGGCGGTGCGAGGAGACGCGCAGTTGGCCGGCGGACCAGGTGTCGAGGGCTCCGGATGCCTCGAGCTCGCGCACCTCGGCGATGAGCTGTTCGTGGGCGGTCGACGTGCGCGCGAGCGTCGCGTCGCGTTCGGCTCCGGATGCGCTCACCGTGAGTGAGACGGCGCCGAGCTCGGGGGCGATGCGTTCTTCGGCGGTGCCGCGCACGGCGATGACGGTAGCCACATGGACCTCCAGGTGAATCCGCTCGGGAATGGCGGAGCGGCCGCGCCTGTTCTAGACTGTAAGGCCGGGTACTCAGCGTTTCAACGATGCGCACCCGGTTCGGACTCAGGTCCATTGGAAACTCCACAGTGCGACAACGGCCCGCCAGGCTGCATGTCCAGTTCCGACTGGGCGATCGGCCACGGCGATTCATGGGGATGATCGGTTTCGACATCGTCTGCGAACCCACGAGAAGCGGGCCGAGGATCCAGGGTTATCTCGTAAACGATCTCTGGAAAACAATAAGTGCCAATGCAAAGCGCACTGACTTCGCCCTCGCTGCATAAGCGAGCTCGATAGTCCGTCAGCCCGCGGGTGTGTTCCCGCCCCGGTAGCTGGCGTCATCTAGGGAACTTGCTGCGTGTCGTCGCCTGAGCGGCACGCGGGACTTCATCAGGCTGGGCCTGTCGACCTAGACGCCTGTGGCAAAGGTCGGGGCCGAGCAGAACGCTTACACAGGCTGCGCCCGGAGAAGGCGTGGAATCACAGCGATGGACGGGGGTTCAATTCCCCCCATCTCCACACATCGGCCGTTGTCGCACAGTGAAGTCGGATGCCCGGCACCGTGTTCTCACGGTGCCGGGCATTTCCGTTGTGCCCGATCGGGGCCGCTGCACGGTTGGGACCGGTCAGGACCGGGCGGCCTCGCGCAGCAGTGCGGTCATACGACCGACGGCCGGGTGGGTGCGCATCGAGCGCTTCACCCGGAGCATGATGCGGCGTTGCACGTCGGGGTCGTCGAGGGAGACGAGGGCGACGCCGTCGGGCAGCCCCAGGGCTCCGAGCCTCGGCAGCACCGTGATGCCGACGCCGGCCGCGACGTAGTCGAACGCGGTCGCGTAGTCGGGCGCATCCAGGCGGAATCGGGGGACGAAGCCCCGCGCCGCGCAGGCCGACAGGGTGATCTCCCGGCAGGGGCCGCGTGCGTAGTCGTTGTCGACCCATGGTTCGTCGGCGAGCTCGGCGAGGCTCACCGATTCCCGCAGTGCGAGCGGATGCCGCTCTGGAACGACGACGACGTAGCCCTCGGTGCGGAGGGGCTCGATGTCGTAGCCGTCGGCGATGCCGTCGGCGACGGCCGGGTCGCGATCGCCGCGAACCGATTCCGCGACGTAGAGCTCGACGTCGGGTTCGCCGGTGAGTTGCCCGTGCTGTTCGACGAGGCTGAGCTCGAGTCTCAGGTCGGGGAACTCGGCGAGCATGGTGGCGGCGATCGCGGGCATCCACGAGCGGTTCGAGGAGGAGAAGCAACTGATGCGCAGCGTTCCGCTGCGACCGGAGCGGAGGTCATCGGCGAGCGAGTCGAAGTCGGCCAGTTGGTCGAGCACTCGCGTCGCACGATCGGCGACGGCGAGACCGGCGGCGGTCGGCACGATGCCCCGCCCGCGCTTCTCGATGAGCGTCAGCCCCGTCTCGCGTTGCAGCGTGCTGACGTGCTGGCTGACGGCCGACGGCGTGTAGCCCAGCCGGGCAGCGGCACGGTGGATGGAGCCTGACTGCACGACGGCTCGGAACACTCGGAGGCGATGCGGATCCACCATGACCCCGATCGTACAGTGCTACTGAACGAATCAGTAGGATTGTTCGCTTGTGCTGTGGTGTTCTCGCCAGCAGGCTTGACTCATGCAACAGTCCTCGAGCGCCGCCCTCACCCAGACGCACGTCACGAAGCCTCGAGAACCGATCGGCTGGCGGGTGCTCACGGCGATGGTCGTGGTGCTCGTGCTGTGGGCGTCGGCGTTCATCGCGATCCGCGCGATCGGCGAGTCGATCTCGCCGGGCCCGCTCGCCCTCGGGCGCCAGCTCGTGGGGGCCGTGGTACTCGTGGCGATCGCCGTGGTGCGCAGGCCGCCGCTGCCCCGCCCGCGGGCGCTCGCACTCATCGCGGCATACGGGGTGCTCTGGTTCGCGGGTTACACGCTCGTACTGAACCTCGCCGAGCGTCACCTCGATGCCGGGACCGTCGCGATGCTCGTCAACATCGCACCACTGCTCGTCGCGCTCGCCGCCGGCGTGCTGCTCAAGGAGGGATTCCCGCGACGACTCATGATCGGCATCGCGATCGCCTTCGCGGGCGTGGTCATCATCGCGATGGGCGGAATCGGGGCCGATAGCGAACCGATCGGGATCGTGCTCGGCATGCTCGCCGCGGTGCTCTACGCGGCGGGAGTGCTCGTACAGAAGGTCGCCCTGCGCTCCGCCGACGCACTGAGCGCGACCTGGATCGGCTGCGTGGTCGGAGCGGTCGTACTGCTGCCGTTCCTGCCGCAGGCCGTCGTCGAGCTCACCGACGCTCCGACCCCCGCCGTGCTCGGAGTCGTCTACCTCGGCGTCTTCCCAACCGCCGTCGCCTTCCTGCTCTGGGCCTACGTGCTCAAGCGCAGCACGGCCGGCGCCACCGCATCGGCGACGCTGGCAGTGCCCGCGATCGTGGTGCTGCTCTCCTGGCTCCTGCTCGGCGAACTGCCGACGCTGTTCGGCATGATCGGCGGCGCGCTCTGCCTCGCGGGCGTGGCGTGGAGCCGGCGCACGCCCCGGCGGGCATGAGAATGCCGCGTGGCGCCAGGACGGCGCGCCACGCGGCATCCGTTCGTCAGCGGGCCGCGCCCGCCAGCGTGCCGGTGACCTGACCGGCGGGGTCGTAGATCACGCAGGAGACGACTCGGTCGTCCATCTGCTCCCAGCTCTCCTGCGAGGGGCGGTAGGCGTAGAAGCCGAGCGCCGACGAGTCGTAGGCGAGGCCGACGAAGGGTTCGAACTGCGCGAGGCAGGCCTCGTCGGACTGCGTCTGGATGACGTCGTCGCCGGGGTACTCCTCGCCCTCGAGCGTGAGGTCGAAGTACACCTCTTCGTCGTGCGGCTGGTCGCACGGCACGACCGGCACCTCGGAGACGAGTTCTTCGGAGACCTCGTTCATGCAGTCGCCGACCATCAGCGCGAAGACGTCGGCGTCACCCTCCTCGACGATCTCCTGGGTCGTCTCGTCGCGCTCGGGCTGCGGCGCCGGGCCTCCGGTGAGGTCGCGGAGGATGCTGCAGCCGCTGAGGGGG
The DNA here is from genome assembly GCF_001427265.1 of Agromyces sp. Root1464. Taxonomy (NCBI): domain Bacteria; kingdom Bacillati; phylum Actinomycetota; class Actinomycetes; order Micrococcales; family Microbacteriaceae; genus Agromyces; species Agromyces sp. Root1464. The sequence continues at coordinate 862,912 of NZ_LMFU01000002.1, read as the reverse complement.
ATCACGACCGCGACGGCGGCGATGGCGACGATGGCGCGCGTCAGGGTGCGGCGCTTCTGGATGTTCACGAGGTAGGGCCTCTCGGTTCGAATGGGGTCGGGATACGGGGTCGGATGACCGGGAGGGCGCACCGATCGACCGGCGCCCCCGCCCCATCCGGTTGATTTCGACGTCAGCCTATCGGGAGCCGACGACGCGCTGCACGCCGTCAGCGCAGATGCGGAAGCACGTCGGCCGCGATGAGCTCGAGGTGCTCGAGATCGCGCAGGTCGACGAGCTGCAGGTAGACGCGCTCGGCCCCGAGCTCGCGCAGTCGCAGCACCTTCTCGACGGCGGCCGCGGGAGAGCCGGCGATGTTGACGCCGGCGAACGTCGCCGGGTCTTCGCCGATCGCTGCGAGCCGGCGTCGGTAGTCGGCATCGGAGGTCGCGACCACCGTGGGCAGCGCGACGCTCATGCGCATCGATTCGGGGTCGCGATCGATGTCATCGCATGCCCGCCGCACCCGGTCGAACATGTCGGCGACGACGGCCTCGTCGCGGAATCCGATGTTGAACTCGCTCGCGAACCGGGCGGCGATCGCCGGGGTGCGCTTCGGCCCCGAGCCGCCGATGATGATCGGCATGACGGTCTGCGCCGGCTTCGGAAGTGCGGGGGAGTGCGCGAGGCGGTAGTGCTCGCCGGCGAAGTCGTAGTGCTCGCCGATGGGAGTCGACCAGAGGCCCGTGACGACCTCGAGCTGTTCCTCGAGCATGCCGAAGCGCTTGGCGGGGAAGGGGATGCCGTAGGCCTCGTGCTCCTCGGCGAACCATCCGGTGCCGAGCCCGAGCTCGACCCGGCCGCCCGACATGTCGTCGACCTGTGCAACCTGGATCGCGAGCACCGACGGGTGCCGGAACGTCGCCGAGGAGACGAGCGTGCCGAGCCGGATGCGCCGGGTCTCCCGGGCGAGCCCGGCGAGAGTGGTCCAGGCATCCGTCGGACCGGGGAGGGGATCGCCGTCGCCCATCGCGAGGTAGTGGTCGGAGCGGAACCATCCGTCGAAGCCGAGTCGCTCGGCGGCGCTCGCCTGCGCGAGCTGGTCGTCGTAGCTCGCGCCCTGCTGCGGCTCGGTGAAGATGCAGATCTCCATGCCGCGCCGCCTACGCCTCGTCGCCGAGCGCCGCGAGCACCTCGTCGTGGAGGGCGCCGTTGGTCGCGAGCGCGCTGCCGTGCCATGGCCCGGGCTCGCCCGTGATCGCCGTGAAGCGGCCGCCGGCCTCCTCGACGATGGGGATGAGGGCGGCGAGGTCGTACGGCTTGACGTCGAACTCGCCCGTGATGTCGATGAGCCCCTCGGCGAGGAGCATGTACGACCACAGGTCGCCGTAGGCCCGGTCGCGCCAGACGCGCTCGGAGAGGGCGAGCAGGCGGTCGAGGTAGCCCGCGTCGCGCCACTGGGCGAGGCTCTGGAAGCTCAGCGAGGCGTCGGCGAGGGAGGCGACGCCGGAGACCTGCAGGCGACGGGCCCCGGGCACGGATGCCTCGCCGCCGGCGGCGTCGGCATCGCTCGTGCCGGCGTCGCTCGCTCCGGCCTCGGCTGCCGACGTCGTGGTCCAGGCGCCGAGTCCGGTCGCCGCCCACCAGCGGCGGCCCATGGCCGGGGCGGATGCCACGCCGACGACCGGCACACCGTCGATCGCGAGCGAGATGAGCGTGCCCCACACCGGCACGCCCCGCAGGAAGTTCGCGGTGCCGTCGATGGGGTCGATGATCCACTGCCGCGCGCCGTCGCCCTCGGTGCCGAACTCCTCGCCGAGGATGCCGTCGTCTGGGCGGGCCGCGGCGAGGCGCTCGCGGATCGCCCGCTCGACGGCGAGGTCGGCCTCGGTGACGGGCGAGCGGTCGGGCTTCGTCTGCACGTCGAGGTCGATCGCGCGGAACCGCCCGATGGAGACCGCGTCGGCAAGGTCGGCCAGTTCGAGGGCGAGCGCGAGGTCGGAGTTGAGCTGGTCAGCGGAGTCGGCGGTCACTCGATCAGGCTATCGCGGGCGATCATGGAGAGCGGACCTCGTCGCGACGCGCCGATCTCCGGCTCGATTGGCGCAACAGCGCATTCTCCTGATACTGTGATTCCTCGGTTCGGGTTGTTGAAAATCCGGGCCGAAACAACGCAGTATGCACCTCTAGCTCAATCGGCAGAGCAACTGACTCTTAATCAGTGGGTTCTCGGTTCAAGTCCGAGGGGGTGCACGATAAAGCCTCGAACCTCTCGCCGGGTTCGGGGCTTTTTCATTTCCCGGGGTACCGCATCCGACGGGTACCGATGGCGCTTCGCGTCGCCGTGTCAGTCGTCGAAGCCGCGTGCGGTCAGCGCGTCGCCGAGGTGCTCGGCGGTCTGCAGCGCCCGCACGATGACGGGTACGGCGAGCGCCACGACCGAACCCTCGGCGCCGCGCGCCTTCCTCGCCTCGAGCACCTCGCGCACGATGTCGGCGAGGAGCGGGACGCACCTGATCGTCAGCGCGAGCGTGAGCCCCACCCGGTCGGGGTCGATCCAGCGACGGAACGGGCGGAGCAGCGCCTGCATCGCGTCGAGGGTCGCCGTCACCGGCGTCGTGAGCGTGTACAGCGCCGCGAGGGCGACGGCGAGCACGAGACGCACCGCCATCGTCGCAGCGGCCTCCCAGCCGCCGAATACGACCTGCACGGGCACGGCGAAGGCCAGGAGCCAGAGGACCGGCACGATCTGCCGCCAGACGAGCCCCACGGGCAGCCATGCGACGAGGAAGAGGGCGACCACGAGGCCCGACGCCACGGCGAGGGCGACGAGCGAGGTCTGGAGGGCGATCACCGTGACGAGCACGGCGAGCAGGCCGAGCTTCGCGAGCGCCGGCGCCCGATGCACGAGCGAGCGTCCGGGATGGAACACCCCGATCATCGCGGGCTGCCGATGAGCTCGAGATAGGTCTCGAGCGCCACCTCGGGCCGATCGTCGGCGACGACTCGCCCGGCCTCCATCACGATGACGCGGTCGAAGCCGTCGAGCAGCTCGAGCTGGTGGCTGACGACGACGAGCTGCTGCGGCAGCTCGGCGAAGTGCTCGCCGACGAGGCGCGCGTTGCGTGCGTCGAGCAGCGTGGTCGGCTCGTCGGCGACGATCACGGCCGGTTCTGCGACGAGCACCGAAGCGAGGGCGAGCAGCTGCTTCTGCCCGCCCGAGAGGCGGTGCGCCGGTCGGTCGGCCAGCTCGTGGAGTCCGAACCGGTGCAGGGCCGCCTCGACGCGCGCCGCGGCATCCGCTCGCTCGAGCTTGTGCCGGCGCAGCGTGAACGCGACGTCCTCGCGCACCGTGGGCATCACGATCTGGTTGTCGGCGTTCGTGAACACGAAGCCGACGGTGCGGCGCACCTCGCGCGCATGCCGGGCGAGGTCGAGCCCGCCGACGGTGACGCGGCCGGCGGTCGGCGTGACGAGGCCGTTGATCATGCGCGCGAGCGTCGACTTGCCCGAGCCGTTCGCCCCGACGATGCCGATACGGTGCTCGCGGAGCACGAGCGAGACGTCGTCGACGACGCGTTCGGCATCGAACTCGTGGCTGACATGGTCGAAGACGATCTCGTTCATTGCATCCGCTCCACGATCATCGCGATTCCCTGGCCGCCGCCGATCGAGCACGCGGCGAGTCCGGGGCGGGCGTCGTCCGACGCGAACATGCGGGCGGCGAGGCGCACGAGCAGCACGGCCCCCGAGGCGCCCCACGGATGCCCGAGCGCGATGGCACCGCCGTCGCCAGAGATGATCGACTCGTCGAGCGCGAGCTCGTCGCTGACCGCGAGGAGCTGCGCTGCGAACGCCTCGGTGATCTCGACGAAGCCGAGCTCAGCTGGAGCGAGGCCGGCTCGGGTGAGGGCGAGGCGGGCGGCGGGTGCGGCGCCGAGGCCCGGCAGCGCGGGATCGCTGCCGGTGACGGCGGCCGCCACGATGCGCAGCGCGGGGAGGCCGAGGTCGCGTGCGGTTCGGCCGGTCGTGACCGCCATCACCGCGGCGCCGTCGGAGAAGCCGCAGGAGTTGCCCGCGGTGACGGTGCCCGTCGTGCCCACTGCGGCGCCGGCGTCGGGGTCGGTCTCGGAGACGACGGCGAAGGCGGGCGCGAATCGTGCGAGCCGTGTCACGTCCATCGATGCTCGCGGGCGGTCGTCTCGCGCGATGCCGCCGACTTCGACGATCTCACCGTCGAAGACGCCGTTCGACTGGGCAGCGGCGGCGCGTGCGTGCGACCGTGCCGCCCAGGCGTCCTGGCGTTCACGGGAGATGCCGCGCAGGGCGGCGAGCCGATCGGCGGCGGGGCCCATGTCGGGATCGGGGAACCCGACCGGCGCGAACGGGGCGCGCGTGTAGCGATCGCCCGACTCCGGCCAGAACCGGTGCGGCGCCGTCGATGCCGACTCCGCGCCGCCGGCGAGGAACAGCTCGCCTTGACCTGCCCCGACCCGCGCGGCCGCCTGCATGACGGCGTCCAGACCCGAGCCGCACTGCCGATCGATCGTGACGCCGGGCACCGAGTCGCCGAGTCCGGCCCGCAAGGCAGCGACGCGCGCGAGGTCGCCGCCCGGTCCCATGCAGTTGCCGAGCACGACGTCGTCGATCGGCAGGCCGCTCGGCGCGACGGTCGCTGCGACCTCGGCGAGGACCGGGGCGGCGAGCGCGTCGACGGTGAGCGCGGCCAATCCTCGTCCCGCCGTGCCGATCGCGGTGCGCAGCGGGGCGACGATCACGGGTGCCGAGCGAACGTCGCCGACGGGGGTCATACGTTGCTCCGTTCGGAGGTCGACGAATGCGACGGGTGCGGCACGCCGAGGGTTCCGGCCGCGAGCGCGGCGCGGAGGATCCCGCGTGCGGGCTTGCCCGAGGCGGTCGTCGGAACGGCGCCCACGAACCAGCGCCGCGGCAGTTCCGCCGCAGGAATGTGCTGCCGTGCGGCGTCGATGACCGCCGAGGCATCGGTCGCGGCGTCGAGCTCGACCACGGCGACGATGCGTTCGCCGAGCAGGTCGTGCGGCTCGCCGAGCACGACGGCGGCCACGACCCCGGGCAGCGCGAGGAGGCGCGCCTCGAGGTCTTCGGCGAGCACGGTCGCGCCCGCGGTCGTGATCGCGGCGTCGCCGCGACCGACGATGCGGAACGCGTCGGCGCCGATCGGTTCGGCGAGGTCGCCGACGGTGGCGAAGCCGCGGTCGGCGCGGCGGAGCATGCCGCCGCCGACGACCCCGAGTGCGAGGTAGGGGGAGCGCGCCCAGAGCTCCGGACCGGCCGCGGTCGGCCGGAGCTCGACCTCGACGCCCGGGAACGGCTCAAGCGAGTCGCCGCGGCCGACGGCCACGAAGGAGAGTTCGGCGGCACCGTAGTACTCGGTCAGGCGGATGCCGCGAGCGGTCGCTCGTGCGCGCAGTGACTCGCTCAACGCGGCGCCGGCGACGATCGCCGCGGGAGGTGGTGCGTCGACCTCGAGGAGCCGTGCGAGACGCGTCGGGGTCGCGTGCACCGCGCTCGCTCCGACGACCTGGTCGCCGACCGTGGCGCCGAGCCAGAGCGCATGGAGGGCTGCGTAGAGGTGCATGGAGACGTGAAGCGGTCCGGTGACGGCGATGCGGTCGCTCGCTCGGAGCCCGGCGACCTCGGCGAGCGGGGCCGCAGAGGCGAGCCAGGAGGCGTTCGTCCGGGCCACTGCTCGTGGCATACCCGCTGGGTCCGACGAGCCCGAGGTGAGCACCGCGAGCTCGGTTCCGGACGGCAGCTCGCTCGAGACACGCACCGCATCGGCGGAATCGCCGCCCACGAGTACCGGGCGCCCACGCTCGAGACAGGCGAGCACGAGCGTGACGAGCCCGACGGGGTCGGTGCCGGCCGGGCAGGCGACCACGTCGTCGCCGCTCGGCAGCCGTGCTGCGGCGACCGCGTCGGCGAGCTCGCCGTAGCGCACGGCGTCGCCGCCGAACGCGAGGGCGATGCCGCCGCGCGGTCCCCGCAGCCAGTCGCTCACGCCGAGCGGTCCGTCGGCTCCGGAGCGGTCGCGGCGGAAGCCTGGTCGGTGACGATGGCTCCCGACCGAGCCCACGGCCACGACTTCGGCTCGATGAGCCCCGGCCATGCGCGGTGCACGCCCTTCGCCACGAGCACCGTCACGACGACCTTGAGGAGGTCGCCCGGAAGGAACACGGTGGAGCCGATCAGTGCGACGTCGAGGGGCGTGCCGGTGATCAGGGCGAAGACGGGCACCCCGACGAGGTAGATGGCGACGATCCCGCCGAGCGCGGTCCAGGCGAGCGCCGGCACGATCGGGTACCGGGGCAGCAGCCGTGCGGTCGCCCAGCCGATCACGGCGGCGCCGAGCAGCCAGCCGACGAGGTATCCGACCGACGGCCCGACGAAGACGCCGAGACCGCCCCGGCCGCCCGAGAGCAGCGGCAGGCCGGCGGCGACGAGCGCGATGAAGAGGAGCACTGAGAGCGTTCCCTTCCGTGCTCCCAGGATGGCGCCGGCGAGCATGACGCCGAGCGTCTGGAACGTGATCGGCACGGCGGCGCCGCCGATGGAGAGCGCCCCGGGCAGGCCCAGTGCGGCGATGAGGGCGGCGAACACGGCGATCTGCGCGAGGTCGCGGGCGCTGCTCCTCCGCGGGCGGGCCGGCGGGAGCGGCGCACTCGACTCGATCGTGCTCGGACCGGTGCTCGGAGTGGTGCTGTGGGCGGAGCTCAACGGGTTCCCCTCTCGTGGCGTGCGGGCGATTGCCCGTAGATCACGCTACGAGGAGCGGGGGAGCCGATTCGCGGATCGCGGTACAAGAATGCGGGGCCGATTTTGGAGCGGGAGGTCCGCTCCGGTGAAACCCAGCCGGCGGACGCGGCTACCGGCTCAGGCGGCGCGAGCCTCGAGTGCCGTCGCGGCACCGATCGTCGGCAGCGCGGCCGCCTCGACCTGGGCGGATGCCTCGGCGAACTGCTCGTCGGCCGTGACCTCGACGGGCGCAGCAGCCTCGGGCTGCGCGGTCTCGACCGGGTCGGCCCAGACGATGAGCGGGGCGGGCTCCCAACCGAGTGCCATGGTCTCTTCGCCGGCCGGAACGACGACCGCGACGGAGTCGCGCTCCTCGAGGATGGCGCGGGTGAGCTCGGCTGCGATCTGGTGGGTGAGCATCGCGTGGAAGATGCGGTCGGTGTCGCCGTCGGACTTGCGGACGAGCGACCAACCGCCGCCCGGCCCGATGAACTCGGACAGGCGCGAGTTCAGCAGTTCGAAGATGTGCTCGCCGCGAAGGTCGGCCGCAGTGGGGTGCGGGGTCGGGGCGGCAACATGGGCGGAGGCCTGGGCGGCAAGCCGTGCACGGCGCCAGCGGCGGAACATCGGTGACCCCTCTCGTGGGTTCTTCTCGGGTCGTTCGTCCCAGTTTCGGGCACGCTGGAGCGGATTGCGAGTGACACGCCGCGCAACGCCGTCGCGGGGTCGTTATTCGCCGATCTCGCCCTGCTTGGTCTCCTCGGCGACCGTGCCGATGGCGATCGCGAGGCTCGCGGCCCACGACACCCACATGAGCAGGAGGCGCCAGTCGCGGGGTCCGGAGGCGGTGGTCTTCACCACGCCGATGCCACTGATGATGGCGCTGATCACGGCGCCGCTGAAGAGGTACTTGCGCATGTCGCAACGCTACCGTGCCGTTTCCATGGGCTGAGAGACATCCGTGAATCTGACCGATCGTGCAGGAGCTGACCGATCGGTCAATTACCGTGGACGTATGCCCACCGATGCATCCGTGCCCTCCCGCGTGCGCGCCAGCGACGAACTGCGCCAGGTCGCACTCGAGCAGTTCGCGACCGTCGGCTTCGCCGCGAGTTCGCTGCAGCAGATCGCCGACCACGCCGGCTACTCGAAGTCCAGCGTGCTCTACCACTACGCGTCGAAGGAGGCGCTGCTCGAGGCGGCGATCGGCCCGTCGATCGACCGGCTCGAGTCCCTGCTCGGGGACTTCGTCGCAGGCGGCCGCTCGGCGGCTGCGCGGGCGGTCTTCATCGAGCGCTTCGTCGACTTCCTGCTCGGCAATCGGCTCGCCGTGCACACCTTCGTGAATCAGGGCCAGTCGCTCCGGGGGCTGCCGGTCATCGAACGTGCGAACACCGCCATCCGTGGTCTCGCCGACTCGATCTGCGCCGACGACGCGAGCCTCGCCGAGCAGATGCGCTTCGGCGTCGCGCTCGCGGGCGCCACGTACACGCTCGTCGCCGGCGCCACCTTCCTCGACGACGACGAGCAGCAGTTCGCCGACGCCGACGTGCGCGACGCGCTGATCTCCGTGCTCTCCGAACTCCTGCTGACGGCCGACGGCCGCCCGACCCGATAGGCCCGCCCATGGCTCTCCTCCTCCACCGCATCGGCCGCTTCGCGTTCCGCCGCGCCTGGTACGTCATCGTCGCGTGGGTGCTCCTGCTCGGCGGCCTGCTGGGCACCGGTCTCGCGCTCGGCGGCCAGCTGCAGGACTCCTTCGCCATTCCCGGCACCGAGTCGCAGACCGCGATCGACCAGCTCGCCGCCGTGTTCCCCGAGACCGCCGGCGCGTCCGCCAAGGCCATCGTCGAGGCGCCCGACGGCGAGACGGTGGAGGCCGCCTCGGCGCGCGATGCGATCGAGGCGATGGAGACCGAACTCGAACAGGTCGACGGCGTCGCGAGCGTGCTCGGTCCGTTCGACGAGTACGCGGGCGACCAGGTCTCGGGCGACGGTCGCACCGCCTACATCCAGATCCAGTTCGACGGCCCGGTGACCGACGTCGCGCCGGAGTCGCTCGAGGCGGTCGAGGCGACCGGCGAGCTCGGCAGCGATGCCGGTCTCACGGTGGCGTTCGGTGGCGACGTCTTCCAGGAGACGAGCTTCGGGCTGACGATCACCGAGGTGTTCGGCGTGCTGTTCGCCGCCGTCGTGCTCATCATCACGTTCGGCTCGCTCCTCGCGGCCGGCATGCCGCTGCTCACCGCCCTCGTCGGCGTCGGCGCGGCCTTCGGCGGCATCTCGATCGTGGCCGCGTTCACGACGGTCTCCTCGACCGCGCCCATGCTCGCCGTCATGATCGGGCTCGCGGTCGGCATCGACTACGCGCTCTTCATCCTGTCGCGGCATCGGAACCAGCTCGCTCGCGGCCAGGACCCCGAGGAGTCGGCCGCCGAGGCGGTCGCGACGGCGGGCGGCGCCGTGGTCTTCGCAGGGCTCACCGTCATCATCGCGCTGCTCGGGCTCCTCGTGGTCGGCATCCCGTTCCTCAGCGTCATGGGCGTCGGAGCGGCCTTCGCCGTGCTCATCGCCGTGGCGGGCGCCGTCACGCTGCTGCCGGCCCTGCTCGGCGTCTTCGGCCGCAAGCTCGTGCCGAAGCCGGGCAGCCGGGCTCACCGCCGCGCGAACGCCGACGACGACAGCGGCAAGCGCACGATGGGCCGCCGCTGGGTCGACCTCGTGCTGAAGGCTCCCGTGGCGTTCGTCGTGATCGTGGTGGGCCTGCTCGGCGCAGCCGCCGTGCCGGCCCTCAGCCTCGACCTCAACCTCCCGAACGGCTCGGGCACCGAGGGTTCGAGCCAGCGCGAGGCCTACGAGATGATCGAGGACGGCTTCGGGCCGGGCTACAACGGCCCGCTCATCGTCACCGTCGACATCACCCAGACGACCGACATCTTCGGCGACCTCGACGCCATCGGCGCCCGCATCGGCGAACTCGACGACGTCGCGTTCGTCGGCCAGGGGCTCCCGAACGCGACCGCCGACACGGCGATCATCCAGGTGATCCCCGAGAGCGCTCCGGATGCTCCGGCGACGAAGGTCGTCGTCGAGAACATCCGCGAGCTCGAGCCCTCGATCACCGCAGACTTCGGCACGCCCATCGCCGTCACCGGCTACACGGCCGTCGCGATCGACATCTCGAACCGGCTCGCCGACGCGCTGATCCCGTTCGCGCTCATCGTCGTGGGGCTCTCGATCGCGCTCCTGCTCATGGTGTTCCGCTCGGTGTTCGTGCCGATCAAGGCCGCCCTCGGCTTCTTGCTCTCGGCGTTCGGCGCGATCGGCGTCACCGTCGCGATCTTCCAGTGGGGATGGTTCGCCGACCTGCTGCACGTCGAGCCGGGTCCGATCCTGAGCTTCCTGCCGATCCTGCTCATGGCGGTGCTGTTCGGTCTCGCCATGGACTACCAGGTGTTCCTCGTGTCGGGCATGCGCGAGGAATACGTGAAGACGGGCGACGCTCGCAAGTCCGTCGTGCACGGGTTCCAGCACGCCGCACGCGTCGTCACGGCCGCCGCGCTCATCATGTTCTTCGTCTTCTTCGCCTTCGTGCCCGAGGGCGCCGGCGTGATCAAGGGCATCGCGTTCGCGCTCGCCGTCGGCGTCGCCTTCGACGCGTTCCTCGTACGCATGACGCTCGTGCCCGCGGCGATGGCGCTCGCCGGCAACGCCGCCTGGTGGCTGCCGAAGTGGCTCGCGAAGGCACTGCCGAACGTCGACATCGAGGGTGAGGGGCTGCGCACCCACCTCGAACAGGAGGAGTGGGCCGCATCCCGCCCGGCCGCCGTGAACGCCGAGGCCGCCGTCTTCGGGCTGCCCGAGCGGCCGATCGGCCCGCTGAACGTCGAGGTGCCCGCAGGCGGCGTGCTCGTCGTGCAGGGCGACGCCGTCGCTCGCCGGGTCGTCTCGGCGACGCTCGCGGGCCGGCTCGCGCCGGTCGGAGGGCGCCTCGCGGTGCTCGGCTCGCCGCTGCCGTCCGGCGCGGGCACCGTCATGCGCGGTGTCGCGATCGCCGAGGTCGCAGCAGATGCGGCGACGGGCGGCACGGTCGGAGAGCTCATCGCCGCCCGCCTCGACGCCACGCGCCCGTGGTACCGCATCGCCCCGTCGAACGGCCTCGTGCGCACCTGGACCGAGCGAGCGGCCGACGCCATCGGCCACGGCCCCGACGGGCCGCGGTTCACGACCGAGACCCCGCTGTCGGCCCTCGGCGTCGAGGCCCGCACGCTCGTCGCCGTCGCGGCGGCGCTCGCCGAACGGCCGAAGGCGATCGTCATCGACCTCGACGACGATCCGGGTTCGGCCACGGGCGGCCTCTGGCACGCGCTCGCCGCGCTCGTGCCCGCCCAGGTCACCGTGATCGTCGGCCTCGGCACCTCGGCCGTGTCACCCGCGGTCTCGCCGCAGCTCGCGGCCCGCGGCATCCGCACCCTCGAACCCGTCTCGCCCGCCCAGGAGGCCCTCCGATGAGCACCCGACTCTCCCGACTCTTCGGCTCGACCCCCGGCCAGCGGCGCGTGCGCTTCGGCGTGCTGGTCGCGGCGGTCATCGCCGTGCCGCTCGCGGTCGCCGGGCTCGTGTCGGGCGCCGTCGGCAGCGGCGGCGACAACCTCGAGCAGATTCCGGCCGTCGTCGTGAACAACGACGAGATGGTCACGATGACGCTGCCCGACGGCACCGAGCAGCCCGTGCTCGCGGGCCGCCTGCTCGTGACCGAGCTGACCGACCCCGAGACCTCCGGGTTCCAGTGGACGATCTCGAACGACGAGGAGGCCGCCGACCTGCTCGCCTCGGGCGACGCCTACGCGGTGCTGACGATCCCGTCCGACTTCTCGGACTCGGTGACCTCGCTTTCGAGCGCCGACCCGACGCAGGCGAACCTCGACATCCGCACCGACGACGCCCACGGCTACCTCGCCGGCTCGGTCGCCCAATCGGTGGGCGACGCGATGTCGGCGACCTTCGGCCGAGAGCTCACCGCGCAGTACCTCGAGGGGTTCTACACGAACCTCGCGACGATGGGCGGCTCGCTCGGCGACGCCGCCGACGGCGCGACGCAGCTCTCGAGCGGTGCGGGCTCCCTCGCCGGCGGGCTCACCACCCTCTCGAGCGGGGTCGCCTCCGCGACCACGGGCGCAGCGGATGCCGCGAGCGGCGCGCACCAGTACGCCGCGGGTGTCACGCAGTACACGCAGGGCGTCGACGGGCTGGCAGGCGGGCTCGGTCAATTGAACGCCGGTGCCGCCGGGCTCGACGACCTGTCATCGGGAATCGCCGCGTACACCGGCGGGGTCTCCTCGATCAACACGAACTACGCGGCCCTACAGCCCGGCCTGCTCGGCCTCATCGACGCGAGCATCCCCGGCGGCGCCGCAAGCTGCGCAGTGGCACCGCTTCCTGATCCGCTGACGGACATCTGCGGCCTCCGAGCCGGAGTGACGGGCATCGGCGGCGGACTCGCCCAGCTCGACACGCAGGGTGCGACCCTGTCGGCATCGGCGTCGAGCGGTATCGACGGCGTCCAGGGCGGCATCGCCCAATCGGCGGACGGTGCCGCGCAGCTGGCCGGGGGATCGGCCGCGCTCCGCGACGGCGCCGACGGCCTCGCCACGGGCCTCGACAGCCTCGCCGGCGGACTCGGCGCACTCCAGGGCGGCGCGGCGGATGCCGCGAGCGGCGCGACGCAGCTCGCGAGCGGCGCCGACACCCTCGCCGCGGGCCTGGCCTCGGGTGCCGAGAGTGCGACCGCGCTCACCGACATCGACGCCTCCAAGACCGCCGACGTGATCGCCGAACCGGTCACGGTCGCCGCGTCCCGCGACCACGAGATCGTGGGCATCGGCGACGTCATCGGCATGCTCTTCGTACCGGTCGGCCTCTGGCTCGGTGCCCTCGCGCTCTTCCTCGTGTTCCGGCCGTTCGGGCGGGAAGCGCTTCGCTCCACCGCCTCGACCGGCGGACTCGTCTGGCGCACCCTCGCACGTGCCGGCCTCATCGCCCTCGCGCAGGCCGTCACGGTCGTGCTGCTCCTGCACGGCGTCATGGGCGCGTCGTGGAGCCTGCTGCCTCAGACGCTCGCCTTCGCGGCGCTGCTCGCCCTCGTGTTCACCTCGCTGCACGCGTTCCTGACGGTCTGGCTCGGGCGGGCGGGCCTGCTCATCTCGCTCGTGCTCGTCGCGCTGCAGCTCACGGCGTCGGGCGGCCTGTACCCGGTCGAGGTGCTGAGCGGGCCGTATCAGGTGATCAGCCCGTTCCTGCCGCTCACCTGGGCCGTGCAGGGCATGCAGTTCATCGTCTCCGGCGCAGGCGGGGGATCGGTCGCGATGGCGGCGGGAGTGCTCGTCGTCTTCGGCCTCGTGGGCGTGTTCGGCACGGCCATCGTGGTCGGTCGGCGCCGAGGCATCCGCTCGATCGGCTTCGCAGCGGCGGCGCTCGGCTGAGCCCCGACGCGCGACGCGCACGCATCGGGAACCGGCAAGGGCCGGGAGGTCGGCCGGGTCAGGCGGGGTTCAGCGCAGCGATCGCGCTCACCTCGATGAGCGCGCCTGGCACGCCGAGCCCGGCGACGAGCGCCGCGGTCACGAGCGGCGGAGCCCCTGCGCCGGCGAGTCGCGGTGCGATCGCCCCGTAGGCGGCGCCGAGATCTGCGCCGTCTGCGATGAACACCGTCCACTGCACGACGTCGGCGAGCGAGGCGCCCGCCGCCTCGAGCGCGACGGCGGTGTTGTCGATGGCCCTGACGGACTGGGCGGCGACGTCGTCGGAGACGACGGCGCCGGTCTCGTCGACGCCGTTCTGGCCGCCGACGTAGATGGTCGTCGCGCCAGCGGGGACGACGGCGACATGGCTGAACGCCGGGCTCACCACGAGACCGGCCGGTTGGATTCGTGTGATCTCCATGCACGCATGGTCCCACCTGCCGCCGACAGCCGAGCCGAGTCCGGGCGGCTGTTAGCCTGAGCGGAGCGCGAGGAGGGACATCCGCTGTATGAACGCCCCTGAACCAGCACGCGACGATCTCTACGTCGACGCCGCCTACGACATGATCGTGGTCTCGAACCGCTTGCCGGTCGACTACCTGCAGGGCCCCGATGGGGAGACCACCTGGAAGAGCTCGCCGGGCGGGCTCGTCACCGCCCTCGAACCCGTGATGCGTGCCGCCGACGGCGCCTGGGTCGGCTGGGCCGGCGTCGCCGACCGCGAGTTCGACCCGTTCGAGCACGACGGCATCAACATCATCCCGGTGCCGCTCTCGGAATCGGAGCTCGAGGAGTACTACGAGGGCTTCTCCAACGACACCCTCTGGCCGCTCTACCACGACGTCATCGCGCCGCCGTCGTACCACCGGGAATGGTGGGACGCCTACGTGCGGGTCAATCGACGCTTCGCCGAGGCCGCTGCACGCGCGGCGTCGCCCGGCGCGGTCGTGTGGGTGCAGGACTACCAGTTGCAGCTCGTGCCGCGGATGCTGCGCGAGAAACGCCCCGACCTCGTGATCGGCTTCTTCAACCACATCCCGTTCCCGGCATACGGCATCTACTCGCAGCTGCCGTGGCGGCGACAGGTGCTCGACGGACTGCTCGGCGCCGACGTCATCGGCTTCCAGCGTGCCGCCGACGCCGGCAACTTCACGCGCGCGGTGCGGCGCCTCTTCGGGTACGCCACCCGTGGCAGCGTCCTCGACGTGCCCGGCCCCGACGGCGAGGTGCGGCACGTCGTCGCCCGCCAGTTCCCGATCTCGATCGACTCCGCCGGATTCGAGGAGCTCGCGCGGCGACCCGACGTGCAGGCGAGGGCCCACGAGATCCGCGAGAGCCTCGGCAACCCCGAGACGATCATGCTCGGCGTCGACCGCCTCGACTACACGAAGGGAATCCGGCACCGGCTGAAGGCCTTCGGCGAGCTGCTGCGCGACGGCCGGCTCTCGGTCGAGGACGTCACGCTCGTGCAGGTCGCGAGCCCGTCGCGGGAACGCGTCGAGACGTACCGCCAATTGCGCGACGAGATCGAGCTCATGGTCGGGCGCCTGAACGGCGACCACTCGACCCTCGGCCACCAGGCGATCGCCTACCTCCACCACGGCTATCCGCGCGAGGAGATGGTCGCGCTCTACCTCGCCTCCGACGTCATGCTCGTGACGGCTCTGCGCGACGGCATGAACCTCGTCGCGAAGGAGTTCGTGGCCTGCAGCTTCGACGACGACGGCGTGCTCGTGCTCAGCGAGTTCACCGGGGCATCCGACGAACTGCGCCAGGCGATCCTCGTCAACCCGCACGACATCGAGGGCCTGAAGGACGCGATGGTCGAAGCGGCGCACATGCCGCGCAAGGAACGCGCCCGGCGCATGCGAGCGCTCAGGCGCCGCGTCCGCGAGAACGACGTCGCGAAGTGGTCGTCGACGTTCCTGAAGACCCTCACCGGCGCGGGCATCATCGCTTCCGGTGTCCCCGACGGGTTGGATGCCGCGATCACGCGTCTGGCCCGCACCGATCGGCTGCTCGTCGCCCTCGACTTCGACGGCACGCTCGCGCCGCTCGTCGACCGACCAGAAGACGCGCGCGCGACCAATCGCGCCCGCGCAGCGATCGAACGTCTCGCGGCGACCGACGACACCAGGGTCGCGATCGTCTCCGGGCGTGCGCTCGAGAGCCTGAAGGAGGTCGCCGATCCGCCCGCCGGGACGCTCATGAGCGGTTCGCACGGCGTCGAGCTGCAACTCGACACCGGCGGCGTCACGATCGACCTCCGGGATGCCGAGCTCGCGGCCCTCGAGCACCTCACCCGGGTGCTCGACGAGGTCGCCGCGGGTGTCGACGGCGCGTGGGTCGAGTGGAAGCCGGCGGGACTCGCGCTGCACACGCGGAAGGTGGCGCCCGATGCCGCGAGCGACCTGCAACGCGCAGCGAAGGCCCGCGTCGAAGCCGAGATCCCCGAATTGACGGTGCGCGGCGGCAAGGGCGTGATCGAGTTCTCGGTGCGCCCGAGCGACAAGGGGGAGGCCCTCACCCGGCTCCGCCAGCACGCGGGTGCCAGCGCCGTCATGTACGTCGGAGACGACGTCACCGACGAGGACGCGTTCGCCGCACTCGAGTCCGAGGACCTGGGCGTGAAGGTCGGCCAGGGTAGATCGCTCGCGGCCCATCGCGTACGCAGCCCCGAAGACGTCGCCGACCTCCTCGAGCGCCTCGCCGAGGCCCGTGAAGCGACGCACGGGGGCCCCTCGCGCTGGCCATAGACTCGTTGCATGTCGGAGTTCGATCCCAAACCTCGTAGCCGCACCGTCACCGACGGTATCGAAGCCATGACCAGCCGGGGCATGCTCCGAGCCGTCGGCATGGGAGACGCCGATTGGGACAAGCCGCAGATCGGCATCGCGTCCTCCTGGAACGAGATCACCCCCTGCAACCTGTCGCTCGCCCGTCTCGCGCAGGCCGCGAAAGAGGGCGTGCACGGCGGCGGCGGCTACCCGCTGCAGTTCGGCACCGTCTCCGTCTCCGACGGCATCTCGATGGGCCACGAGGGCATGCACTTCTCTCTCGTCTCGCGTGAGGTCATCGCCGACTCCGTCGAGGTCGTCATGCAGGCCGAGCGCCTCGACGGATCAGTGCTGCTCGCGGGTTGCGACAAGTCGATCCCCGGCATGCTCATGGCGGCCGCGCGTCTCGACCTCGCCTCGGTCTTCCTCTATGCGGGCTCGATCGCGCCGGGCTGGGTGCGACTGTCCGACGGCACCGAGAAGGACATCACGATCATCGACTCGTTCGAGGCGGTCGGCGCGGTCAAGGCCGGCACCATGAGCGCAGAGGACGCGCACCGCATCGAGTGCGCGTTCGCGCCGGGCGAGGGCGCCTGCGGCGGCATGTACACCGCCAACACCATGGCCTCGGTCGCCGAGGCCCTCGGCCTCTCGCTTCCTGGCTCGGCATCGCCGGCCTCCGCCGACCGCCGCCGCGACTACTACGCGCACCGCTCGGGCGAGGCCGTCGTCAACCTCCTGAAGCACGGCATCACCGCCCGCCAGATCCTCACGAAGAAGGCGTTCGAGAACGCGATCGCCGTCGGCATGGCCCTCGGCGGCTCCACGAACATCGTGCTGCACCTGCTCGCGATCGCTCGCGAGGCCGAGGTCGACCTCACGCTCGACGACTTCAACCGCATCGGCGCGAAGGTGCCGCACATCGGCGACCTGAAGCCCTTCGGCAAGTACGTCATGAACGACGTCGACCGTCGCGGCGGCGTGCCCGTGCTCATGAAGGCGCTGCTCGACGCGGGCCTCCTGCACGGCGACGTGCTGACCGTCACGGGCAAGACCATGGCCGAGAACCTCGAGGAGCTGAACCTCCCGCCCCTCGACGGCGAGGTGCTGCGAACGCTCGACAACCCGATCCACGAGACCGGCGGGCTCACGATCCTGCACGGTTCCCTCGCACCCGAGGGAGCGGTCGTGAAGACCGCCGGTTTCGACGCTGCCACGTTCGAGGGCCCTGCGCGCGTGTTCGAGCGCGAGCGATCCGCCATGGACGCCCTCACGGCGGGGGAGATCAAGGCCGGCGACGTGGTCGTCATCCGCTACGAAGGACCCAAGGGCGGCCCCGGCATGCGCGAGATGCTCGCCATCACCGCGGCCATCAAGGGCGCCGGGCTCGGAAAAGATGTACTACTCTTGACGGACGGTCGATTCTCAGGCGGCACAACCGGCCTCTGCATCGGCCATCTGGCACCCGAAGCGGTGGACGCAGGTCCCATCGCCTTCGTGCGCGATGGTGATCTCATACGGGTCGATATCGCAGCTCGTTCCATCGACCTACTGGTCGACGATGCCGAGCTGGCTGCCCGCCGTGAAGGCTGGGCTCCGCTTCCCCCGCGCTATACCCGTGGCGTCCTCGCGAAGTACTCGAAGCTCGTGCGTTCCGCCGCAGAAGGCGCCACGACGGGCTGAGTGCTGCGTTTCCCGCACACACCGTCCACCAGAACAGGAACCGAATGACCACGGAATCCAGTCCCGTGCCATCGCCCGCATCAGTGCCCTCCGGCGCTCCCGTGGAGATCACGGGCGCCGAGGCGGTCGTCCGTTCACTCGAGATGCTCGGCATCACCGACGTGTTCGGCCTCCCCGGCGGCGCGATCCTCCCCGTCTACGACCCGCTGCTCGACAGCAAGAAGCTCCGGCATATCCTCGTTCGCCACGAGCAGGGCGCCGGTCACGCAGCCGAGGGGTACGCCTCCTCGTCCGGCAAGGTCGGCGTCGCCATCGCGACGTCGGGCCCGGGCGCGACGAACCTCGTCACGGCCATCGCCGATGCCCACATGGACTCGGTGCCGATGCTCGCGATCACCGGTCAGGTGTTCTCGAACCTCATGGGCACCGACGCCTTCCAAGAGGCCGACATCGTCGGCATCACGATGCCGATCACGAAGCACTCCTTCCTGGTGAAGGATGCCTCGGAGATCCCGGCGACCATCGCGGCGGCGTACCACATCGCCTCGACCGGCCGACCGGGCCCCGTGCTCGTCGACATCACGAAGGACGCGCAGCAGGCGAAGGCCGTCTTCCGCTGGCCGCCGAAGATCGACCTGCCGGGCTACCGGCCGATCACGAAGGCCCACGGCAAGCAGGTCGCGGCTGCCGCCCAGATGCTCGCCGAGGCGAAGCGCCCGGTGCTCTACGTCGGCGGCGGCGTGATCCGCGCAGGTGCCTCCGAAGAGTTGCTCGCCCTCGCCGAGACGACGAACGCGCCGGTCGTGACGACGCTCATGGCCCGCGGCGCCTTCCCCGACTCGCACCGGCAGCACCTCGGCATGCCCGGCATGCACGGAACGGTCCCCGCCGTGATCGCGCTGCAGGAGGCCGACCTCCTCATCGCCCTCGGTGCTCGCTTCGACGACCGCGTGACCGGCAAGGCGGCGCTCTTCGCGCCGAACGCCAAGGTCGTGCACGTCGACATCGACCCGGCGGAGATCTCCAAGATCCGCGTCGCCGACGTGCCCATCGTGGGCGACGCGAAAGACGTGCTCGTCGACCTCGAGGCCGCCTACCGCGACGCTGTCGCGGGCGCGACCGGCACTCCCGACCTCGACGAGTGGTGGGCGACGCTCGACGGACTCCGCGCGGAGTTCCCGCTCGGGTTCTCGACGCCCTCTGACGGACTGCTCGCTCCGCAGCAGGTCATCCAGCGCATCGGCGAGCTCACCGGACCCGAGGCGGTCTACGCCGCGGGCGTCGGCCAGCACCAGATGTGGGCCGCGCAGTTCATCAAGTACGAGCGCCCCAACTCGTGGCTGAACTCGGGCGGCGCCGGCACGATGGGCTACGCCGTTCCCGCGGCGATGGGCGCGAAGGTCGCCGAGCCCGACCGCGTGGTCTGGGCGATCGACGGCGACGGATGCTTCCAGATGACCAATCAGGAGCTCGCGACCTGCACGTTGAACAAGATCCCGATCAAGGTCGCGATCATCAACAACTCCTCCCTCGGCATGGTGCGCCAGTGGCAGACCCTGTTCTACGACGGCCGGTACTCCAACACCGACCTGAACACGGGCCACGACAGCGTGCGCATCCCCGACTTCGTGGCACTCGCCGAGGCGTATGGCGCGCTCGGCATCCGGGTCACGAAGGCGGAGGAGATCGACGACGCCATCAAGCTCGCGCTCGAGACGAACGACCGCCCCGTGGTGATCGACTTCGTCGTCTCGGCCGACGCGATGGTGTGGCCGATGGTGCCGCAGGGCGTCTCGAACAGCTACATCCAGTACGCCCGCGATCACTCGCCGGCCTTCAGCGAGGAGGACTGACCATGTCGACCCACGTTCTGTCCCTCCTCGTCGAAGACAAGCCCGGTCTGCTGACCCGCGTCGCCGGTCTCTTCGCCCGGCGCGGCTTCAACATCGAGTCGCTTGCGGTCGGCCATTCCGAGATCGCGGGGCTCAGCCGCATCACGGTCGTCGTCGACGTCGAAGACCTCCCACTCGAGCAGGTGACGAAGCAGCTGAACAAGCTCGTCAACGTCATCAAGATCGTCGAACTCGACCCCGCACAGGCCGTCCAGCGCGAGCACCTGCTCATCAAGGTGCGGGTCGACAACACGACCCGCTCGCAGGTGCTCGAGGCGGTGAACCTCTTCCGTGCGCGGGTCGTCGACGTGTCGACGGACGCGCTCGTGATCGAGGTCACCGGCGACTCCGGCAAGACCACCGCGTTCCTCAAGGTGCTCGAGCCCTACGGCATCAAGGAGATCGCCCAGTCGGGCCTCCTCGCGATCGGCCGTGGCGGCAAGTCCATCACCGAGCGCGTCTTCAAGAACTAGATCAACCACGTTCCCCGAGCTCGTCGAAGGGAACTCTGCACGCACACCGCTCCCTTCGACAGGCTCAGGGGACAACCCAAGGAGAAACAGCAATGGCTGAGATGTATTACGACCAGGACGCCGACCTCTCGATCGTCCAGGGCAAGAAGGTCGCCGTCATCGGCTACGGCTCGCAGGGTCACGCCCACGCGCAGAACCTGCGCGACTCGGGCGTCGAGGTCGTCGTCGGCCTCAAGGAGGGCTCGAAGTCGATCCAGAAGGCCGAAGAGGCCGGCTTCGAGGTCAAGAACGTCGCCGAAGCATCCGCCTGGGCCGACATCGTCGTCATCCTCGCTCCCGACCAGTACCAGCGCCACATCTTCGCGGAGTCCGTTCGCGACAACCTCGTCGAGGGCAACGCGCTCGTCTTCGGCCACGGCTTCAACATCCGCTTCGGCTACATCGAGGCGCCCGCGGGCGTCGACGTGATCCTCGTCGCGCCGAAGGCGCCGGGCCACACGGTGCGCCGCGAGTTCGTCGCCGGCCGTGGCATCCCCGACATCATCGCCGTGGAGCAGGACGCGACCGGCACCGCGTGGGACCTCGCGAAGTCCTACGCCAAGGGCATCGGCGGCACTCGCGCCGGCGTCATCAAGACGACCTTCACCGAGGAGACCGAGACTGACCTGTTCGGCGAGCAGGCCGTGCTCTGCGGCGGCACCTCGCAGCTCGTGCAGTACGGCTTCGAGACGCTCGTCGAGGCCGGCTACCAGCCCGAGATCGCCTACTTCGAGGTGCTCCACGAGCTGAAGCTCATCGTCGACCTCATGTGGGAGGGCGGCATCGCCAAGCAGCGCTGGTCGGTCTCCGACACGGCGGAGTACGGCGACTACGTGTCGGGCCCCCGCGTCATCGACCCGTCGGTCAAGGAGAACATGAAGGCGGTGCTCGCCGACATCCAGGACGGCACCTTCGCCGAGCGCTTCATCTCCGACCAGGACAACGGCCAGAAGGAGTTCCTCGAGCTCCGTGCCAAGGGCGAGCAGCACCCCATCGAGACGACCGGTCGCGACCTCCGCAAGCTCTTCGCGTGGAACTCGTCGGACGACGACGACTACGTCGACGGCGAGGTCGCGCGCTAAGACGCGCCGACTCCTGGCCGCGCGCTAACACGCGGCGACTCCCGGTCGCGCTGAGACGCGTCGACTCCTGAACGGCCCGCTCCGGATGCTCCGGTGCGGGCCGTTCGCGGTTGTGCGCGTCGTGCGCGAATGAGCACCGTGAATTCATGCGGAAACCCTTGCCACGAGGCATCCGGCCGTGGTCGCATTCTGTTCCATGAGCGATCACTCGAACCACGAACCCGTTCCCCGCTGGTGCGCATGCGCGGTCCCCGACGAGGAGGTCGGGAGCGCGTCATCCGGCTTCACTCGACGCAACGTCCTGATCGGCGCCTCTGCCGCGACCGCCCTCGCAGCGGCGGGGTGGTCGGCCGGCCCGGCAGCCGCGGCGACCGACGGCACGACGACCAGGATCACGATCATGGGCACGTCCGACCTGCACGCGAACGTCGTCAACTGGGACTACTACAAGGACGCCGCGTACTACGACGGCACCGCCACCCGTCCGACGAACGCGGTCGGCCTCTCGCGCGTCGCGAGCCTCGTGAAGCAGATCCGCGCCGATCGTGGTCGCGAGCACACGCTGCTGTTCGACGCCGGCGACACCATTCAGGGCACGCCGCTCGGCTTCTACTATGCGACGGTCGAGCCGGTCACCGAGACAGGGGCGATCCACCCGGTGGCCGCGCAGATGAATGCGCTCGGCTACGACGCCGTCGCGCTCGGCAACCACGAGTTCAACTACGGGCTCGACTTCCTCGACAACTGGATCGACCAGATGGACGCGCCCGTGCTGGCCGCGAACGCCGTGCACGCCGAGACCAAGGTGCCGCGCTATCGCCCGTACACGATCAGGTCGATGAAGCTCGCGAAGGGCCACCCGCCGGTGAAGGTCGGCGTGCTCGGCCTGACGAACCCCGGCGTCGTCATCTGGGACAAGGCGAACGTGTCGGGCAAGGTCGAGGTGCTCGATCTCGTCGAGACGGCCGCACGCTGGGTGCCGGTGATGAAGGCCGAGGGTGCGCACATCATCGTGGTGAGCGCCCACTCCGGCGACAGCGGCAGTTCGTCGTACGGCTCCGACCTCCCGAACGAGAACGCGGCGCGGCTCGTCGCCGAGCAGGTGCCCGACATCGACGTGATCCTCTTCGGGCACGCGCACCAGGAGATTCCCGAACGACTCGTCACGAACACGGTGACGGGGGCCGAGGTCATCATGAGCGAGCCGAAGAACTGGGGCCAGCGGCTCAGCGTGTTCGACCTCGACCTCGCGTACTCCCGTGGCAAATGGCGCGTCGTCGACCACACGGCGATCACGATGAACACGAACACCGTCGTCGACGATCCGGCGTTCGTGGCGCTCGTGCGCGACCAGCACGACGCCGTCGTGACCTACATGAACTCGCCCGTCGCGACATCGACGGCCGCGATGTCGGCCGCCGAGGCGTGCTGGAAGGACACGGCGATCCTCGACTACGTCAACGTGGTGCAGACGGCCACGGTGGCAGCAGCCGTCGCGGGCACGCCCGAGGCATCCCTCCCGATCGTCTCGATCGCGGCACCGTTCAACCGTGCGGCGAGCTTCCCGGCCGGGTCGGTGACGATCAAGGACGTCGCAGGGCTCTACATCTACGACAACACGCTCATGGCGTCGATCCTGACGGGCGAGCAGATCAGGGAGTACCTCGAGTTCTCGGCGGAGTACTTCAAGGTCGTCGCCCCCGACGCTCCCGTGGACCCGGCCGCGTGGACGAACGCCCCGACCCCGCGAGCGGCCTCCACGCCTGACTACAACTACGACCAGTTCTCGGGCGTCGAGTACACCATCGACGTCGCGAAGCCCGTCGGGCAGCGCATCTCGGCGCTCAGCTACCAGGGTGCACCGGTCGCCGACGACCAGCAGTTCCTCGTCGCCGTGAACAACTATCGGCAATCGGGCGGCGGCGGTTTCCCGCACATCGCGAGCGCGCCGGTGGTCTACAACGCGCAGGTGGCGATCCGCGAGGCGATCGTCTCGTACGCCTCGGCGGCGGGCGTGATCGACCCGACGACGTTCCACGTCGAGAACTGGCGGCTCGTTCGGGAGGGCACGCCGGTGTTCTGACGCCGCGGCCGCGAAGACGGTGAAGGCCCGCCCGGATGATCCGGGCGGGCCTTCATCGTCGTGCCGGGCCGCTACTCAGCCGCGGGAGTCTCCTCGGGAGCTTCGACGGGCTCCTCAGAGTCGATGTCGGCCGCGTCCGCGACGGCGTCGACCTGCTCCTGGCTGTAGCCGCAGTAGTTGACGGCCTCCCGCTCCCAATAGCTGACGAGGCGGTCCTTCCCGGCGGCGTGCGCGTCGGCGACGGTGCCTTCGTAGATCTGGCCGTCCTTCGACTCCTTGTTGACGTCGGGAACCTCAGCGCAGACGTGGAACACGGAGCCCGACTTCGTCCAGTACACGAGGTCCTGGCCGGTGAGCTGCTCGATCGTGTTCGACTCCTCGGTGTACTGCTCGACCGACGGCGGGTTGTAATCGACGCCGAGGGCGAGCGCGCCACCGCCGATGACGATCGCGATGATGCCGGCGAGCGCCTTCTGCTTGCCGTCCATGTCCTTGTTCGTGAAGATCAGGATGATGAGGGGCAGGAACGCGATGACCGCGATGATCGCACCGAGCTGGTTCTGCACGAAGAAGCGGACCTTGTCCTCCTTCGACGCGGGGTCGAGGCGGTTCGCCTTCTTCCAGAGCAGCGAGCCGCCGATCGCGAGCGCACCGATGACGACGATCAGGATGATGAGCAGCACCATGTTCACGGGCACCTGGCGCAGCACCCAGAAGATCGAGAAGATCTCGCCGCCGATGGCGAGCAGCCAGAGGCCGCCGGCGATCAGGCGGAACGTCGTCGCCTGCTTCTTCGCTTCAGGAGTCGGAGTCCACGTCGGAGCGGCCGAGTCGTCGGCGACGGCCGTGCCGCCGCCGTGGTCTGCTGCTGCAGTGGGTTCGACTCGAACGACCTTCTTCTTGCGCTGCTCTGCCACGTTCGTCCTTCCGAGGGGGTGAGTGCCGCGATGAGCATATTGGAACACGGGCGCGGGGTGGGGGATCGACGCGGAATCGTCACCCGGAGGCGGACCGGGCCGGTAACGTGTCGGGAATGCCACGAACGCTTCCGATCGAGATCGCCGTCCAGGATGTCGCGGGGGTGCGCGTCGCTCTCGCGGGGGGTGCCGCACGCGTCGAGCTCTGCCAGGCGCTCGGCCTCGGAGGGCTGACGCCGTCGGCCGGCCTGATCGAGGCAGCTGCCGGGGCGGCGCGCGATGCCGGGGTTCCCGGGTTCGTGCACGTGCTCGTGCGCCCGCGCGGCGGCGGATTCGTCTACGACGCCGACGAGCTCGACACGACCGTCCGAGACATCCGTGCCGCCGCGTCCGCCGGCGCCGACGGGATCGTCGTCGGCGCACTGACCGATGCGGGTGCCCTCGACCTCGAGGCCGTGCGCCGGTTCGTCGACGCCGCGGCCGGCCTCGACGTCACGGTGCACCGCGCGGTCGATGCGAGTTCCGACCCGCTCGGCTCGGTTGCCGCGCTCCACGCCCTCGGCGCGAGGCGGGTGCTGAGCTCGGGCGGAGCGGCCGATTGCCGCGCGGGCCTCGCGACGCTCGCACGCATGGCCGTCGAGTCGGGCCCGCTCGAGATCATGGCCGGCGGCGGTGTGCGCATCGGTGACATCGCCGACCTCGCGGCCGCCGGAGTCGATGCGGTGCACCTGTCGGCACGGGGCACAGCGTCGCGCGGGGGTCCGAGCGGACCGGGCGGCGGGGTCGACGGATTCGACGTGACGGACTCCGGGCTCGTCGCGGCGGCCGTCGCCGCTGCGGTGGTCGCCGAGGCCTGACGGGAACGGGTCGATCACGGGCAGCGTCGTGCTCGCTAATGTGGTGCACATGACCCGCGACTCCGACGACGACGCGCTCCGGTGGGAGGGCGACGACGACCCGACGCTCGCACCGGGCTGGAAGACGGTCGGCTCGCCGACGAGTGCGGCGCCGCGGCCCGACGCCGCGGCCGAGGCGCACGGTGGTGCCGACGCGCGCGGTGCCGTTGAGGAGCTCGGCGACGAGTCCGCCGTCGACGAACCCGAGGGCGCGGATGCCGCTGCGCAGACCGGCTCGGCCGAACTCGTCGTGCTCGGAGTACTGGGCGGCATCTACCTGCTGTACGCGATCGGCTGGCTGATCACGGCTCTCGGCGAGGCGCAGATCTTCGCCGACCCCGTCGCGCAGTTCATGTACGGCCTCGGCAGTTGGTTCGCCGTCATCGCCGCACCCCTCTGGTTCGGCACGGTGCTCTGGCTCGCGTCGGGCAACCGGCGCGCGCGGCTCGTCTGGTTGATCGTCGGCGCCGTACTGCTCGTTCCCATCCCGTTCATTCTGCGAGGTTGAGATGACCGAGGCATCCGCTCCCACCGGCTCGACCGGCGCCGTCCCGGCCTCAGCCGAGCAGGCCTCCGCCGGTCGGGCGACGCCGCTCTGGCTCTCGATCACGATCGCGGTCGTCTTCGGCGTCTTCTACGCCTACGACGTGTGGGAGGCGGTCGGCAACCTCGTCGGCATGAACCTCTACGCCGACGGCCTCGGCATCGCCCTGACAGGCGGGGGGTGGGCGCTGCTCGTGATCGGCATCGCATTGCCGCTGCTGGTCTTCGGCACCGCATTCTGGCTCGGGCGCCGGCGCGGACCCCTCGCCCAGATCGTGCTCTTCCTCGCGGGCTTCGCGCTCGTGCAGGTGCTCGCCGCGGACGTCAGCGCTCTGTTCGAGCTGAGCGGCCTCGACCTCTCGTGACGGGGCGACGTCACACAACGATCGCCGCATGCACGCTCCAGTAGAGTGAGACGGTAGGCGCCCCGACGGCGTGTGGCGCATCCCACCGCAAGTCGCAGTGTCGTGCGCGCGCATCACCCGAAGGAATCGTTCGTGACAAAGCCGGTCGTGTTGATCGCTGAAGAACTCTCGCCCGCCACCGTCGAGGCCCTCGGCCCCGACTTCGACGTCAGATCCGTCGACGGCACCGATCGGCCTGCGCTGCTCGCAGCACTGGCCGACTCCGACGCGATCCTCGTGCGCTCCGCGACGAAGGTCGACGCAGAGGCGATCGCCGCTGCGCCGAAGCTGAAGGTCATCGCCCGAGCGGGCGTCGGCCTCGACAACGTCGACATCAAGGCCGCGACCGCGGCCGGTGTCATGGTCGTGAACGCGCCCACCTCGAACATCATCTCTGCGGCCGAGCTGACCGTCGGTCACATCCTGAGCCTCGCCCGTCACATCCCGGCGGCGCACTCCGCGCTCGCGCAGGGGGAGTGGAAGCGGTCGTCGTACACGGGCGTCGAGCTCTACGAGAAGACGATCGGCATCATCGGCCTCGGCCGCATCGGCGCGCTCATCGCCGCGCGCCTGCAGGCGTTCGGCACCAACGTGATCGCGTACGACCCGTACATCACCGCTGCGCGCGCGCAGCAGCTCGGCGTGCAGACCGTGACCCTCGACGAGTTGCTCGAGCAGAGCGACTTCATCACGATCCACATGCCGAAGACGCCCGAGACCACGGGCATGATCGGCACCGAGCAGTTCGCGCGCATGAAGCCGACCGCGTTCATCGTCAACGTCGCGCGCGGCGGGCTCATCGACGAAGACGCGCTGCACGACGCACTCGTCGCCCGCACGATCGCCGGCGCTGCCGTCGACGTCTTCGTCTCCGAGCCGCCGCGCGACTCGCCGCTGCTCGGCCTGCCGAACATCGTCGTGACGCCGCACCTCGGCGCCTCGACCGACGAGGCCCAGGAGAAGGCGGGCGTCTCGGTCGCGAAGTCGGTGCGTCTCGCCCTCGCCGGCGAACTCGTGCCCGACGCGGTCAACGTCGCCGGTGGCGTCATCGACCCGTACGTGCGCCCCGGCATCCCGCTCGTCGAGAAGCTCGGCCAGCTCTTCGCGGGCATCGCCAACGGCCCGCTGACGAGCCTCGACGTCGAGGTGCGCGGCGAGCTCGCCGACTACGACGTGAGTGCGCTGAAGCTCGCGGCGCTGAAGGGCGTCTTCACGAACGTCGTCAGCGAGACGGTCTCGTACGTCAACGCGCCGCTGCTCGCCGAGCAGCGTGGCATCGACGTGCGACTGATCACCTCGGCCGAGTCGCCAGAGTATCGCAACGTGATCTCGCTGACCGGTGCGCTCGCCGACGGCACCCAGGTCTCCGTCTCTGGCACGCTCACCGGTCCGAAGCAGATCGAGAAGCTCGTCGGCGTCAACGGCTACGAGCTCGAGGTGCCGATCGCGACGACCCACATCGTCATGGAGTACGCCGACCGCCCCGGCATCGTCGCGGTCTACGGCCGCGAGTTCGGCGAGGCCGGCATCAACATCGCCGGCATGCAGATCGCGCGCCGCGAGGCGGGCGGGCAGGCGCTCAGCGTGCTGACCGTCGACTCGCCGGTGCCCGGCGAGGTGCTCGAGCGCGTGCGCGAGGCCATCGACGCGAGCCTCTTCGTCGAGGTCGACATCACCGAGTAGCGATTCGAACGGCCGGATGCCCCGGCGCGCTGCTGCTCGGCAGCGCGCGCCGGGGCATCCGTCGTCTAGCGACCGGCCTGCGCGATGCGCTCGAGCAGGGCGACGAGCTCGTCCATCTGCGCCGGGCCGATGTCATCGGAGTCGAGCGCCGACGCGTCGACCTCGGCGCGCAGGGCCGAGTGGTAGTACAGGCCGTCGCCGATGAGCGTGATCGCGAGGGCGAGGGCGGGATCGTCGATGTGGCGGCCCATCTCCTCGAGCCAGCGCGAGCGCACGGCGTCGATGGCGGCGGCGGCTTGCCTGTCGCCGCCCTGGGCGAGACGCACCGTGGCGACGAAGCTGTGATCGATCGCCGACTCGAGGTCGACCGACGAGCGGACGAAGTAGGAGATCGGGCCGTCGGGCGCCGAGTGGATGCGCTCGACGTCGTCGTCGACGAGGCGGTGCAGGCGCTCGATGAGGCCGGCGATGAGGGCGTGCC
Source organism: Agromyces sp. Root1464 (assembly GCF_001427265.1). Taxonomy (NCBI): domain Bacteria; kingdom Bacillati; phylum Actinomycetota; class Actinomycetes; order Micrococcales; family Microbacteriaceae; genus Agromyces; species Agromyces sp. Root1464. Next base: position 834,682 of record NZ_LMFU01000002.1, on the reverse strand, counting down.
TCGAACCGAAGTGATAGAGCAGGCCGCCCTTCGAGACGCCGGCCGCCCGGGCGGTGGCGTCGAGCGTCGCAGTGCGCTCGCCGTCGGTGATGATGATGCGCTCGAAGGCGTCGAGGACGGCTTCTCGGGCGGCGGGTGGGCGGCTCATGATCCCAGTGTGGCCGACGGGGGAGCAATTGGTGATGCTTCAGGCACGTCTGTTACTATACCAACTGGACGGTACAGTAACCGCCTGAGACGAACGAGCCTGAGATGACCGACACCAACCAGACCGCACTGCACGCGAACGAGACGACCTCCCCGACGGCACCCGACACGCCGACCGAGCAGACGGCGCGCGCGCCCCGTCGCGCCTGGGTCGCCCTCGCCGTGCTCATGCTGCCGGTGCTGCTCGTCTCGGTCGACAACACGGTACTGAGCTTCGCGCTGCCCGCGATCTCGCAGGACCTCGCGCCGACCGCCGCCCAGCAGCTCTGGATCATCGACGCCTACCCGCTCGTGCTCGCCGGCCTCCTCGTCGCGATGGGCAGTGCCGGCGACCGCTTCGGCCGCCGTCGCATGCTGCTCATCGGCTCCGTCGGGTTCGCACTGCTCTCGATCGTGGCCGCGTTCGCGCCGACCGCCGAGGCGCTCATCGCCTCCCGTGCGGCACTCGGCTTCTTCGGTGCGATGCTCATGCCGTCGACCCTGTCGCTGCTCCGCACTGTCTTCGTCGATCGCGAGCAGCGCCGGCTCGCGATCGCGATCTGGGCCTCGGGCTTCGCCGCGGGCAGCGCCCTCGGGCCGCTCGTCGGCGGCGTGCTCATCGAGCACTTCCACTGGGGTTCGGTGTTTCTCCTCGCCGTGCCCGTGCTCGTGCCGCTCGTGATCCTCGTGCCCCTTCTCATCCCCGAGAGTCGCGACCCCGCGCCCGGACGCATCGACATCCCGAGCACGCTGCTCTCGCTCGCCGCGATGGTGCCGGTGGTGTTCGGCATCAAGTCGCTCGCCACCGAGGGCGTCTCGGGCTTCGGCATCCAGGCGATCGTGTTCGGGCTGTTCTGCGGACTCTGGTTCGTGCGCCGCCAGCTCAAGAGCCGCTCGCCGATGCTCGACGTGCGCCTCTTCCGCCAGGGATCGTTCGGCGGCGCGGTGCTCGTGAACCTCTTCAGCGTCATCGCGCTCGTCGGGTTCCTCTACTTCGTGTCCCAGCACCTGCAGTTGATCGCCGGGCTGAGCCCGGTCGCGGCGGGGCTCGCCCTGCTGCCCGGGCTCGTCGCGATGATCATCGCCGGCCTCGCGGTCGTGCCGATCGCTCGCCGCGTGCGACCGCGCGTGCTCGTGCCGATCGCGCTGCTCCTGTCGGCCGGCGGGTACGCGGTCATCGCGTTCTTCGCGACCGCCGGGTCGATCGCCCCCGTCGTCATCGCCTTCGTGATGCTCGGCGTCGGCATCGGCGCAGCGGAGACCGTCTCGAACGAACTCATCCTCTCGAGCGCTCCGCCCGAGAAGGCGGGTGCGGCCTCCGCCGTCTCCGAGACGGCGTACGAACTCGGCGCCGTGCTCGGCACGGCGGTGCTGGGCTCCATCCTCGCGGCCCACTACAGCGCCGCGATCGTGCTGCCGACCGAGCTGACCGCCGCGCAGGCCGCAACGGCGAGCGAGACGCTCGCGGGCGCCGCCACGGTCGCCGAGCAGCTGCCCGCGGCGATCGGCGAACAGCTCGCGGCATCCGCTGCCCTGGCCTTCGACGAGGGCGTCGTCATCACCTCGCTCATCGGCGTCGCGCTCATGGTCGCTGCCGCGGTCGTCGCCGTGCTGGCCCTCCGCAACCCGAAGGGCGCCGTCGCGCACGAGTGAGAACGGCACCGCGGGTGTCACGCGCGCGTGCGGCCAGTACGCTGGGAGGGCTGGCGCACGAAGGAGAATTCATGGTGGACACGGTCAAGCTCGCGGTCATCCCCGGTGACGGGATCGGCCCTGAAGTCGTCGAGCAGGCGCTGAAGGCGCTCGCTGCGGCCACCGAGGGGTCGGGAGTCGCATTCGAGCAGACCGAGTTCTCCCTGGGCGCCGCCCGCTACCTCGCCACCGGCGACGTGCTGACCGACGACGACCTCGCCGCGATCAAGGGCCACGACGCGATCCTGCTCGGTGCCGTCGGCGGCGTGCCCGGCGACCCCCGCCTCGCGGGCGCGAACATCGAGCGCGGCCTGCTCCTGAAGCTCCGCTTCGAACTCGACCACTACGTGAACCTGCGCCCGTCGGTGCTCTACCCCGGCGTCGCGAGCCCACTCACGGCACCCGGCGAGGTCGACTTCGTCGTCGTGCGAGAGGGCACCGAGGGGCCGTACGTCGGAAACGGCGGCGCGATCCGCGTCGGCACTCCGGCCGAGGTCGCCAACGAGGTCTCAGTCAACACCGCATACGGCGTCGAGCGCGTCGTGCGCTACGCGTTCGCCGCGGCATCCGCTCGACCGCGCAAGAAGCTCACGCTCGTGCACAAGACCAACGTGCTGGTCTTCGCCGGCTCGCTGTGGAAGCGCACGGTCGACGCCGTGGCGGCCGAGTTCCCGGGCGTCACGGTCGACTACCTGCACGTCGACGCGGCGACGATCTTCCTCGTCACCGACCCGGCTCGATTCGACGTCATCGTCACCGACAACCTCTTCGGCGACATCCTCACCGACCTCGCCGGCGCGATCAGCGGCGGCATCGGACTCGCGGCCTCGGGCAACATTAACCCCGACGGCCGATTCCCGAGCATGTTCGAGCCGGTGCACGGCTCGGCACCCGACATCGCCGGTCAGGGCATCGCCGACCCGACCGCCGCCATCCTCTCCGTGGCCCTCCTCCTCGACCACCTCGGCCGGACGGAAGCCGCGCAGCGGGTGCAGCGCGCGGTGGTCGCCGACATCGCCGAACGCGGCGACACCCGCCGCACGACCTCCGAGGTCGGCGACGCCATCGCCGCACGCGTGAGGCTCACGCAGAACTGATCCAGCGCACTCCTGATCCAGCGCATCGAAGGAAACGAAAATGACGATCAACCTCCCGCTCCAGGCCCCGTCGGCAGCCGGTCTCATCTGGCAGGTCATCCGCAACGGCGAGGCGAAGACGCCCGCCGAACGCGACGCAGTGCTCGCCGACCCCGGATTCGGCAACCACTTCACCGACCACATGGTCGACATCTGCTGGTCGGAGAAGGGCGGCTGGCACCGCCCGCGCGTCACGCCCTACGGCCCGATCTCACTCGACCCCGCCGCCGCGGTGCTGCACTACGCGCAGGAGATCTTCGAGGGCATGAAGGCCTACCGTCACGCCGACGGCTCGATCCACACGTTCCGGCCCTTCGAGAACGCCGCCCGCATGCAGCGCTCGGCACGTCGCATGGCGCTGCCCGAGCTGCCGAGCGAGATCTTCATCGAGTCGCTCAAGCAGATCATCGCCGTCGACGCCGACTGGGTGCCGAGCGCGCCCGAGACGAGCCTCTACCTGCGGCCGTTCATGTTCGCGAAAGAGGCGTTCCTCGGCGTCCGCCCCGCGAAGAAGGTCGCGTACTACGTGATCGCGAGCCCTGCGGGCGCCTACTTCCCGGGCGGGGTCGAGCCCGTGAACATCTGGCTGTCGACCGACTACGCGCGCGCCGGCAAGGGTGGCACGGGAGCGGCCAAGACCGGCGGCAACTACGCGTCGAGCCTGCTGCCGCAGGCCGAGGCCTACGAGAAGGGATGCCAGCAGGTCGCGTTCCTCGACGACGCCGGCAACCTCGAAGAGCTCGGCGGCATGAACATCGTCCTCGTCAAGCGCGACGGCACGCTCGTCACGCCCGAGTCGCCCTCGATCCTCGAGGGCATCACGCGCGACTCGATCCTGCAGCTCGCGACCGACCGCGGCCATGCGGTCGAGCGGCGCGCCATCTCGCTTGACGAATGGCGCAGCGGCGCCGAGTCCGGCGAGATCGTCGGCGCCTTCGCCTGCGGCACCGCCGCGGTCGTCGTGCCCATCGGGCGCCTGCTCGGCACCGACTTCGAGATCGTGCACACGGGCGCCGAGGCATCCGAGCTCGCGCTCTCGCTTCGCCAGGAGCTCACCGACATCCAGTACGGCCGCGTCGAGGACCGCCACGGCTGGCTCACGCGTCTCGACGCGTGACGGGTGCCGTTGACGGCGGCGGCGTGGTCGACGGCGTGCGCATCCGTTCGTTCGACGTCGCCGACACCGAGCCGGTCGTCGAACTCTGGCGATCGGCCGGGCTCGTCGTGCCGTGGAACGATCCATACCGCGACATCGAGCGGAAGCTCGCGGTGCAGCCCGAGCTCTTCCTCGTGGGGGAGTCCGGCGGCGCCGTCGTCGCGACGGCGATGATCGGCTACGACGGGCATCGCGGTTGGGTGAACTACCTCGCGGTCGACCTCGAACGGCGCGGCGAGCGCCTCGGAGCGCTCCTCATGGCGGAGGCCGAGCGGCTCCTCACCGAGCGAGGCTGCCCGAAGCTGAACCTGCAGGTGCGATCGACGAATACGGGCGTCATCGAGTTCTACCGCAGCCTCGGCTACCAGGTCGACGAGGTCGTGAGTCTCGGCAAGCGGCTCGTCCCCGATGCTCCGGCCGGCGTCATCCCGCCCGAACCGCGTCGCTGAGTCGCAGGACGGTTCGACTCGACACGCCGACCATGCGCGGCGTGTCGGACGCATCGTCCTGCGACTCGGTGCCCAGAGCGCCGCGGGTAGGCTGAAGTCATGAAGATCGCGCGTTTCAGCCACGACGACACCATCGCATTCGGCATCGTCGACGAAGAGGAGCACGAGCTCGTCGTGCTGAAGGCCGACCCCATGTTCGCGGGCTACGAGCCCACAGGTGAGCGCGTCAAGCTGACCGATGCGAAGCTGCTCGCACCTGTCATCCCACGTTCGAAGGTCGTCGCGGTCGGCAAGAACTACCGCGAGCACGCCGAGGAGATGGGCGGCGAGGCGCCGGCCGAACCGCTGCTGTTCCTGAAGCCCAACACCTCGGTGGTCGGGCCGGGCGATGCGATCGTGTTGCCGAGGCAGAGCGAGCGGGTCGAGCACGAGGGCGAGCTCGCGGTCGTGATCGGCCGCATCGCGAAGAACGTCTCCGTCGACGATGCCGAGGACTACATCTTCGGCTACACCATCGCCAACGACGTCACGGCCCGCGACCTGCAGCAGCGCGACGGCCAGTGGGCTCGCGCCAAGGGCTTCGACTCGTTCTGCCCGCTCGGCCCAGTGATCGACACGCATGTCGACTTCGAGACGGCGACGATCGAGACGAGCGTGAACGGCGAGCGACGCCAGTCGGGACGCCTCTCCGACATGGTGCATTCGGTTGCCTCGATCATCGCCTACGCGTCGAGCGTGTTCACCCTGCTGCCCGGCGATGTGATCCTCACGGGCACGCCCGCCGGGGTCGGCCCGATCGTCGACGGCGACACGGTCGAGGTCGACGTTACCGGACTCGGCACGCTCTCGAACCCGGTGCGCTCGGCCGCGTAGCGTCTGCTGCTGCGCTCGACGGGACGCTCGACGGAGCGCTCAGCGCCCGAGAGCGGATGCCGCGAGCTCGACGTCCTCGTCGTCGTTCCAGACGTGGAACGCGACACGTGCCCGACCGGCGCGCCCCGAGGCGGTGATGCCCGCGGTGCCGAGTGCGGCCAACGCACTGCCGTCGAGGTCGGGCCACGCGACGATCGCACTGTCGGAGGGCGCCAGGTCGAGCCGCGAGCGGAACGCGTTCGCGAGCCCGACATCGTGCCGCTGCACCTCGCGCATGTCGAGCGAGGCCGCGAGTTCGAGCGCGGCTTCGGCGCCGGCCCAGGCCTGCCACGCGGGGGAGACGTCGAAGCGCTGCGCTCCCGCGGCGAGGTGTAGCTCGGGGCCGTAGCACGACGCCCACGGGTCGGTGCCCGAATACCAGCCGGCCGCGTGCGGCGTCAGCTCGTCGACCGCCCGAGTCGAGAAGGCGGCGAAGGCGGCCCCGCGAGGCGCCGACAGCCACTTGTACGCGTGGCAGATCACGATGTCGGCGTCGATCGCGTCGGTCGGCATCCAGCCGGTGGCCTGGGTGGTGTCGACGAGCGTGAGCGCGCCGGCCGCCCGTGCCGCAGTGGCGACGGATGCCGCGTCGGCGACCTCGCCCGTCGCCGACTGCACGAGCGAGTAGGAGACGAGCCACGTCGAGTCGGTCACGGCGCCGGCGAGCTGGGCGAGCGGCACGTGGCGCACGCGCAGGTCGCCTCTGGCGAGGAACGGGGCGATGATGGAAGAGAAGTCGCCGTCGACGCACACGATCTCAGCACCCGCAGGCGCGGAGGCGGCGACGAACCCTGCGAAGACCGAGACCTGAGAACCGGTGGCGATCTCGCTCGGCGCGCGGCCGAGCAGCGTCGCGGCGTGGCCGCGGGCCCGGTCGTGGATCCGTCCGTACTCGACGCCGCACGCGGCCCCGGTCGACCATGACTCGAGGTCGCGTCGCACCGCGTCGCGCGTGACGTCGGCGGGAAGGCCCATCGTGCAGGCGGCGAGGTAACCGCGTCCTGCGGCGTAACGCTCTCGAGTGTGGTGCATGGAATCCAGTCTCAGCGAGCCCGATTCATTCGACAAGGCCCGGAGAACGATCACACACATGCGCTGAGGTTATGATTCAGGCATGTCGGATGCCTCGATCGACGCCCTCGCCGCCGCCCTCGACCTGCAGACGGTGCGCGTGGTGCACCGCATCGCCGAGCACGGCTCGCTCACGGCGGCTGCGGAATGGCTCGGCTACAGCCAGCCCGCCGTGAGCCAGCAGCTGCGGCGGTTCGAGGATCGCACCGGCATCGCGCTCGTCGAGCGCGTGGGTCGCGGCATCCGGTTGACGGAATCGGGCCGCGTGCTCGCGCGCCATGCGCAGGACGTCGCCACGGCACTCGAGGCCGCAGCCGGCGAACTCGCCGAACTCCGCGGACTCCGCGCCGGCCGCGTGCGCCTCGTGGCCTTCCCGTCGGCCTCGGCCACGCTCGTGCCGCGGCTCATCGCGTCGCTCGCCGCAGCGCACCCCGGCATCGACGTCACCTATGTCGAGGCCGAACCTCCCGAGGCCGTGCGGGCCGTGCGGGCCGACCAGGCCGATCTCGCGATCACCTTCAGCTATCCCGGCGACCGCGACGACCCGCATCAGGCGAGCGCTCGCGGGCTCGATGTGCGCGTCTACGGCGACGAACCGATGCAGCTCGTGCTGCCGGCGGGGCATGCCGCCGCGGCATCCGACTTCGTCGACCTCGGCATGCTGCGCGACGAACCGTGGATCGCCGGATGCCCGCGTTGCCGCGGTCACCTGCTCGAGCTCGCAGGAGCGGCCGGCTTCGTGCCGCGCATCGCCTTCGAGACCGACAACTTCGTCGCCGTCGAGGGCATGGTCGCGCAGGGGCTCGGGGTGGCGCTGCTGCCAGCGCTCGCGCTCGCGGCGTCCCCGCGGAACGCGGACGTCGTGGCGAGGCCCACCGCTCGCGCCGACGTGCGCTCGCTCCACCTCGTGACCGCACGCGGCGCCGAACGGGTGCCCGCCGTCGCCGCGGCACTCGCCGCGCTGGAATCGCTCGCCGCTCGATAGCATTGAGGGGTATGTCTGAGACAGCTCACCCCACGACCACAGCCGCCGGTAGCGACATCCGCGTGCGCTTCTGCCCATCGCCGACCGGAACGCCGCACGTCGGCCTCGTGCGCACCGCCCTCTTCAACTGGGCCTACGCGCGCCACACCGGCGGCACCTTCGTCTTCCGCATCGAAGACACCGACGCCGCTCGCGACAGCGAGGAGAGCTACGGGCAGATCCTCGACGCGCTCACCTGGCTCGGTCTCACGTGGGACGAGGGCATCGACGTCGGCGGCCCGCACGGACCGTACCGGCAGTCGCAGCGAGGAGAGATCTACCTCGAGATCATCGAGCGACTGAAGGCGTCCGGTCACCTCTACGAGTCGTACTCGACCGCTGAGGAGATCGACGCACGCAACGAGGCGAACGGCCGGGCGAAGCAGCTCGGGTACGACAACTTCGACCGCGACCTCACCGACGAGCAGCGCGCGGCGTTCCGTGCCGAGGGTCGCCAGGCCGCGCTGCGCCTGCGCGTGCCCGAGGCCGACCTCGGCTTCGACGACCTCGTGCGAGGCCGCATCGACTTCCCGGTCGGGTCGACGATCGACTTCGTCGTCGTGCGCCCGAACGGCGCGCCGCTCTACACGTTAGTAAACCCCGTCGACGATGCGCTCATGGGCATCACCGACGTGCTCCGCGGCGAAGACCTGCTCTCGTCGACGCCCCGTCAGATCGCCCTGTACCACGCGCTCATCGACATCGGCGTGACCTCGTTCGTGCCGCGCTTCGGACACCTTCCCTACGTCATGGGCGAGGGCAACAAGAAGCTCTCCAAGCGCGACCCCGAGTCGAACCTGTTCCACCACCGCGACCGCGGGTTCATCCCCGAGGGGCTCATCAACTACCTCGCGCTCCTCGGCTGGGGCTTCTCGGCCGACCGCGACGTGTTCTCGCGCGACGAGCTCATCGCTGCGTTCGACGTCGCGAACGTGAACCCCAACCCGGCCCGCTTCGACCTGAAGAAGGCGGAGGCGATCAACGGCGACCACATCCGGCAGCTCGACGTCGTGGACTTCGCGGCGCGCACCGTGCCCTACCTGCAGGCGGCAGGTGCCGTCTCCGATCCGATCACGCCGGCGCAGGAGGCCGTGCTCGCCGAGGGCGCTCCGCTCATCCAGGAGCGCATCGCGCTGCTGGGCGAGGCTCCCGGCATGCTGGGCTTCCTGTTCACGGATGCCGCGGGGCTCGAGTTCGACGAATCGGCCGTCGGTGCCTTGACCGACGACGCCCCTGCGGTGCTCGTCGCGGCTCGAGACGCCCTCGACCGGCTCCCGGCCGAAGAGTGGACGCACGGGCAGATCGAGGAGGCGCTGCGCGGCGCGCTCATCGACGGCCTCGGGCTCAAGCCGCGTGTGGCCTTCGGTGCGGTGCGCACCGCGCTCTCGGGGCGCCGCATCTCGCCGCCGCTCTTCGAGTCGATGCAGATCCTCGGCAAGGTCGATTCCCTCGAGCGCATCGACCGTCTGACGGCACTGCTCGCATGATGCGGGCAGGCGCCCGCCCGGTGAGCGCTGCTCAGTTTGGCGGGCGTCGCGCCGTAGGCTAGAGTTACATGTCGGCACGGGGCTTCGGTTTCGGCCATTGGGGTATGGTGTAATTGGCAACACGGCGGTTTCTGGTACCGTTGTTCTTGGTTCGAGTCCAGGTACCCCAGCCAATTTTTTGTGAAGAAGGCCCGGTCATCCGGGCCTTTTTCGTTTTCCGGCACAGTCGCTTCCGACCGATCGGCATGTGGGCTGGACTTCCGGGATGCGCTGCGATTCCATTGAGTGTCGGCACACATTTCGAGCCTCCTACCGGCTCGGCACCATCGTGAGACGCCGGCGGGGAATGGGTGAGCCATGGGTTCTGGGAACATGCGGAATCGTGACTTCCGAGAGACACGCACGCCGCTCGGCGTCATCGGCGGCTTCTTGGGCCTCATCGCGGCGAGCGTCGGCGTGGCCATGCTCATCGTGGCGGGCGTGACGCCGGCGATCGCGACCGTCGGCATCGCGGCATCCGGAAGCATCGGCATGTTCGAGAACCTCCCGGGCTACCTCGAGATCGACGACCTCTCCGAGAAGAGCAACATCTACGCCACCGGCAGCGACGGTTCCACCGTGCTGCTGGCGTCGTTCTACGACCAGAACCGCGTCGAGGTCGGCTGGGACGCCATCAGCCAGTACGCGAAGGATGCCGCGATCGCCGGCGAAGACCCCAGGTTCTACGACCACGGCGGCGTCGACCTGCAGGGCACGATCCGAGCGGCGATGACGACGGCGACCGGCGGCAACACGCAGGGCGGGTCCTCGATCGCGCAGCAGTACGTCAAGAACATCCGCGTGCAGGAGTGCGAGGCGGAGGCGCACGTCACCGCCGTCGCCGATCTGACCGAGGAGGAGGTCGTGGCGCTCAGCTACGACGACCGAGCTGCGCTCGTGGATGCCGAGAAGAACAAGTGCTACGACGCGGCGACCGAGTCCGACGGAAGCGCCGGCATCGAGCGGAAGCTCAAGGAGATGCGGCTCGCCATCGGCGTCGAGAAGCGATACTCCAAGAGCGAGATCCTGCTCGGATACCTGAACATCGCGGGCTTCGGCGGCACCGTCTACGGCATCGAAGCCGCAGCCAGCTACTACTTCTCGACGACCGCGGCGAACCTGACGCTCGCGCAGGCGGCGTCGCTGCTCGCCATCGTGAACAACCCGGTCGAATTCCAGCTCGACAAGCCCGACAGCGAGGCGAACGGCGCGGCGAACGGCTACGCGAGGAACAAGGATCGACGCGACTACATCCTCTTCCACATGCTCGACGAGAAGAAGATCACGCGCGAGGAGTACGACGCGGCGATCGCGACGCCCGTCGAGCCGGCCATCAAGGAGCCGAGCACCGGCTGCCAGACGGCGAACGAATCCGCGTACTTCTGCGACTACGTGAAGAACATCCTGCAGACGGATCCGGCCTTCGGTGAAGACGAGGAGACGCGCATGCGCAACTTCCGTCGAGGCGGGTACGACGTCTACACGACCCTCGACCTCGACCTCCAGAGCGCCGCGGTGACGGCGCTGGCGCAGAACGTGCCGCAGGTCTACCCCGGCTGGGACGTCGGCGGCGTGATCTCGAGCGTGCAGGTCGGCACGGGACGGGTGCTCGCGATGGCCCAGAACAAGATCTACAGCCAGGACCCCGAGGTGCTGGCGATCGGCCCGCAGTACACGAGTGTCAACTACAACACCGACTTCACCCAGGGCGGGTCGAGCGGCTTCCAGCCGGGATCGACCTACAAGGTCTTCACTCTCGCGCAGTGGTTGAACGAAGGGCACCCGCTGAGCGAGCGGGTCGACTCGAAACCGAAGACGAACTGGGGCGTCTTCCAAGACAGTTGCAACGGACCGATCAACACCAACAGCGAGAAGTGGAGCCCGAAGAACGACGCGAACGAGTCCGGCGGCAACTACTCCGCGCTCGAATCGACCATCGGCTCGATCAACACGGGCTTCATCGGCATGGCCAAGAAGCTCGACCTGTGCGGCATCCGCAAGACGGCCGAGGCGTTCGGCATGCACCGGGCCGACGGCGATCCCCTTCAGCAGGGGCCCTCGTCGGTGCTCGGCACGAACGAGGTCGCTCCGCTCAGCCTCGCCGTCGCCTTCGCCGGCATCGCGAACAACGGCGTGACGTGCACTCCGGTGGCGATCGACCGGATCGTCGATCGCGACGGCAATGATGTGCCGGTGCCGACGTCGACGTGCACGCCCGCGGTGACACCCGAAGTCGCCGCGGCGATGCACTACGCGATGCAGAGCGTGATGACGGGCGGCACGGCGACGGAATCGAACCGCAACGTGAATCCGCACGTGCCGCTGATCGGCAAGACCGGCACGACAGACGGCAACAAGGACACGTGGATGGCAGGTGCCAGTTCGAAGGTGGCGACCGTTGCGGGCGTCGTCAGCGTGTACGGGGATGCGAACCAGCGCGGAATCGGGGGCTTCGGCAACGGCACTGCTGCGACGGCACGACACCGCATGTGGCCCATGGTCATGTCGGTGGCCGCGGCGAAGTACGGCGGCGATCCGTTCTCCGTCGTGGGCCCGAATGAAAGGGTCGCGCCGTCGGTCGGGCCCGTGCCCGGTACCGAACCCCCGGCTCCGGAGCCGACGACGCAGGTTCAGGGTCTCGACGAGGATTCCGGAGCGGACTGGCCGGACCCCGGATCGGGCGGCGGCGGCCCGGGCGATGACGGACGCCGGGGCGGCCCCGGTCGTGGAGACGAACGGGGCCACTGACCGGCGACCGCCGGCACCACGGATCAGGCGGTGACGGACTCCCGACGGGCGAATCGAACGCGGTGGGTGATCCACACGGCGATCGCCGCGGCGCCGACTCCCAGCGCGACGAGGAGCCACGGCACCATCGTCGAGGGGGAGACGCCGGCTGCTCCGGTCGCGAGCGTCGCGCTGCCCTCGGCGACGAGCGCATTGCCGTCGCTCAATTCGGCGGTGCCGTCGGCGAGATCGGATGCGCCGGTCGAGAGCGTCGCCGCGCCCGAGGCGAGGTCGCTCGTGCCATCGGCGAGCTTGGCCGCGCCGGCGGAGAGGTTCTTCGTGCCTGTGGCGAGATTCGCGGCACCGGCGTTCAACGTGCTCGTTCCGACGGACAGGTTGTCGGCTCCCTCAGCGAGCCGGTAGGTGCCGTCGACCAGCGAACTCGCGCCGGCCGAGACCTGCGAAGCGCCGGCACTCAACTCGCCGCTCTTCGCCGCGAGGTTCGCCGCGCCCGCCGCGAGTTCGCTCGACCTCGCGGTGAGTACCGAGGTGGCCTCGGCATCGAACTTGACGAGCCCTGCGTCGACCAGGCCGACACCGACCTGCAGCTTGCCGAACCCCCCGTCGAGGACCGCGGGAGCGGTTCCCTGCATGCCCGTGACGCCGACTTGGAGCTGGTCGGTGATCGTTTCCAGCGCCGCGTAGCGCGCCGCGTTGTTCGGGTCGCTCAGGTCGAGGTCGGCCTTGAGTGAGACAAGGGTCGTCTCGAGGAGACCGAGTCCGCCCGACAGCTTGTCGGACTCCGTCTTCAGGTATCCCTTCGCGCTGTCCTTGAACTCGGTCATGCCGGCGTTCAAGGACGTCAGACCACCACGCAACTCGGGGATCTTCGAGTCCGCCGTGGCGGCGCCAGCCGCGAGCGCCTGTGCCCCTGCCGCGACCTGGCCGGCGCCTGCCGCGAGCTGTGCCGCGCCATCGGCCGACTTGCTCGCGCCAGTGCTCAGCGAGTCGGCGCCCGTGGCCGTTGCGGATGCCCCGTCGGCCAGTGACGCCGCACCGAGCGCTGCCTTGTCTGCGCCGGACCGCACCTGTTCCGCGCCTGCCGCTGCTGAGGCGGCACCCGTCTCGAGGGATGTCGCGCCGGTCGCGGCGGCAGCTGCGCCCTCGCTCAATTCGACGGAGCCGGCGGAGAGGTCGCCCGCGCCGGCAGCGACCTGCTGCGAACCGTCGCTGACCTCGGTGGCGCCGGCGGAGAGCTCGGCGGAGCCGCCCGCGATCTTGCTCGTGGTGAGCAGGAAGAGGGTCGTCATCGTTGCGAGCGCGAGGGCGAGCACGATGACGGCGATCTTGAGGCCGACGCCGTGCTGGTGGTCGGACGCGGATTCGATTCTCGTCATTGAGAGACTCCAGGTGTGCGGGCGCGCGACATCGCGCGCCGAGATGGGGGTGCAGGATTCGCGACCGGTGCCGTGGCCGCCGCCGTGGCACGGCGAGGGTGGGCCGGGCGCGTGAGGCGCGGGGTGCCGGCATCCGACGGCACCGACGTTGGCGCCGCGGGGGAGCGGAGCGACCCCGAAGTGACATGAACGTATCAGCGGCTGAGGTTTCGTCAACGGATGCCAAGGAAGTTGTGTGCGAATCACCAACGGATGGGCGGCGAAGGCGCGTCCCGCTTGTCGGAGAGCGACAGACGCGAGCCAGGAACTCATGCGAAACCTCCGACTTGTACGCTGGTTCCGCCCCGCCGCGGGGCGCCGGATGAGGAGCATCATGACCGTCGCCATCGACACACTGCAGGCCGTCGAGACCGTCTTCGCGGAGCGGATCGCGACCGGCACCGCGCCGGGCGGGAGCTGGGCGGTCTTCGATCGCAGCGGCGTCGTCGCGAGCGGCGGCACCGGCGCCGCGTCGCTCGACGCGGGGCGCCCAGTGCCGGGCCCCGACACCCTGTTCCGCATCGCGAGCTGCACGAAGAGCTTCACGGCCGCGGCCCTGCTGCTGCTGCGCGATCGCGGCCTGCTCGACCTCGACGCCACGGCGCGATCGCTCGTCCCCGAGTTCGCCCCCGAGGTGCCCGGCGGCATCGACGCCGATCCGACCGTGCGCATGCTCATGACGATGTCGGGTGGCCTGCCCACCGATGACCCCTGGGCCGATCGCGAGGAGTCGATGACGCGCGAGGAATTCAGTGCGACGCTCGCCGCGGGCATCCGCTGCGCCACGGTCCCGGGCACGGGCTTCGAGTACTCGAACCTCGGATACGCCGTGCTCGGCCAGATCGTCGAACGGGTCTCGGGCGTGGCGTTCACCGACTTCGTGACGCACGAACTCATCGAACCCCTCGGGCTCGACATGCGATTCGACCGGCCCGCCGACGCTGCGACGTCCGTCGCGACGGGCCATCGACGGGTCGAGGACGACGGATGGCTCGGGCTCCCGTTCACCGGGCCGGGGGTGTTCTCGGCGATCGGCGGGCTGTTCGCCTCGGCGAGGAGCCTCGCAGCTTGGGGGAACTGGCTCGCGGAGGCGTCGACGGGTCTCGAGCGCGGCCCGCTCAGTGCGGCGAGCCGCCGCGAGATGCAGCAGCTCGTGCGTGTCGCACCGAAGCGTTACAGCCCGCCGGCCGTGCCCGGTGCGGTTCTGGCACCACCGCCCGTCGTGTACGGCTACGGGTTCGGCCTCTTCGTCGAGCTCGACGAGCGATTCGGTTCGATCGCCTCGCATTCGGGCGGGTACCCGGGCTTCAGCGCACACATGCGCTGGCACGCGGCATCCGGACTCGGCGTCGTCGCCTTCGAGAACGCGACGTACGCTCGCGTGTCGCAGGGTGCGGAGGTCGCGCTCGCGATCCTGCTCGACGCAGCGGATCGGCTGAGCCCGGTCACGCCGTCACCGGCGCCGTGGCCCGAGACACTCGAGGCATCCGTCGCGCTGAGCGCGATCGTGAACGAGTGGTCGGATGCCGCGGCGTCGGCAGTGCTCGCGACGAACGTGGGCCTCGATGTGCCGTACGCCGAGCGCCGAGCCGCGATCGAGGCTGCATGGGTGGCCGTCGGCGGACGCACGGCCGCGAGCCGAACGCCGATCGACACCCAGTGCGATTCGCCCGACCACCTGGTCTGGTTCCTGCCGGGCGCGACCGGACGGCTCCGCGTCGAGGTGCGGATGACGCCGCTCGCCGCCACTCGCGCGCAGACCTTCCTCGTGAAGGTCGACGGCCCCGAGGCATCCGGCGCCTGAGCCTGCTTGCGCGAGGATCGTCAGAAGTCGAGCGTCTCGCCCGGCTCGAGCGGCACGTACTCGCCCCCGCCCTGCTCGGTCGCCCAGGCGAGCCGGGCGTTCGACAGCGCCTTGCCGGCGCGTGAGAGCACCATCTCGTGCGTCGGGAACGCTCGCCGGGGTGCGACCTCGACGACGTAGTCCATGGCCTCGCTGATCTTCATCCAGGGCGCCCCTGCGGGCGCCGCGAGGATCTCGACGGGCACTCCCGGCATCGTGAACGAGTCGCCACCGTAGTAGAGCGCGTCGTTCACGAGCACGCCGAGGTTGTCGATCACGGGGATGGAGGGGTGGATGACGGCGTGCCGGCCGCCGAAGAACCGCAACCGGAACGGGCCCACCTCGACGACGTCTCCCGACTGCACGGTCTCGACGGGGAAGTCGGCCGCCGCGGCGGCGACGCCCGCGGGACCGAAGATGCGCACGTCGGGGTTCGCCTCGCGGATGCGCGTCAGCTGCTCGGGAGTCCAGTGATCGTCGTGCTGGTGCGTGATCACGACGGCCACGGCGCCCGACGACTCGGTGATCGGCGTCGTGAACTTGCCGGGGTCGACGTAGAACTTGTCGCCGGAGTCCTCGACGACGAGTGCGGCGTGTTCGAGTTTCGTGATGCGCATGCTTCGAGCCAACACCTCGGCGGCGGCGGCGCGCAAGGTCGCGGCCTGCCAGACTCGCTCCATGTCCACCACGCCACGGCGACTCATCGTCGCCATCAACCCCGCAGCCTCGTTCGGCCGCCGCCGCGCAGTCGGTCCAGCAGTCGCTGAACGGCTCATGCGCGAGGGGTACGCGGTGTCGGTGCTGCGGGAGGCCAACTTCGAACTGCTGCGCCGCGAGGTCGAGTCCGCGTTCTCGCTCGGCACCGACGGCCTGGTCGTCGTCGGTGGCGACGGCATGGTCTCGCTCGGCGTCAACCTGCTCGCCGGCACGGGCGTGCCGCTCGGCATCGTCGCCGCGGGCACCGGCAACGATCTCGCGCGCGGTCTCGGGCTGCCGTTCGAGGATCCGGCTGCGGCGACCGAGGCGCTCGTCGAGGCCCTCGGCAGGCCGCCGCGCGTGATCGACGCCGGGCTGGTCCGGCACGGTGAGCTCCGCACGTGGTTCGCGTCGGTCGTCTCGGCCGGGTTCGACGCCGTCGTCAACGAACGCGCGAACGGGATGACCCGCCCCAAGGGACCGAGCAGGTACACCCTCGCGATGGTGCGCGAGCTCATCACCTTCCGCCCCCGCAGCTACACGATCACGATCGACGGCGTGCGCCGCGAGCAGCGCGCCATGCTCGTCTCGGTGGCCAACAACTCGTCGATCGGCGGCGGCATGCGCATCGTGCCGCACGCCGACCTCTCGGACGGGCTGCTCGACGTCTTCATCGTGCACCCCCTCTCGCGTGCCCGCCTCGTCGCCGTCTTCCCGAAGGTGTTCGCGGGTCGTCATGCCGACCATCCGGCGGTGGAGTTCCTCACGGGCCGCCAGGTGCGCATCGAGGCCGACGACATCGTCGCCTACGCCGACGGCGAGCGCATCGGCCAGCTTCCGGTCGACGTCGAGATCGTCCCTGGGGCGCTCTCGGTGTTCTGTTGAGCCGGTGTCGTCGGGCTGATGACCCCGAGCGGATGTCGCAGCGGCCTCGATTTTGCGGCGGCCCCGATGCTGTGTCATACTCTTCAAGTTGTCGATTCGGCCCCATCGTTTAGCGGCCTAGGACACCGCCCTCTCACGGCGGCAGCGCGGGTTCAAATCCCGCTGGGGTCACGTATGTGACATGCGACAACACAAGCAGAAAAGCCCTCGCATTTGCGAGGGCTTTTCTGCGTTTCAGGCGTAGGAGCGCTGTGCCGCGGGCGGCGGCCCCGCACGAACTGCGTCGGGGCGCGGCATCCGTCTCGACGCCGCGCCCCGACGTGTGGTTCAGCGGTGCGAGCCGGAGTCGACGGGCTCGAGCTTCGTGGAATCCGTGCCCAGGCCCGAGTGGGCGTCGGGGTATGCGACGGGGACTCCGTCGTGCACCTCGTGCGGTGCGACCTTGTGGTAAGACATGCGGTCGATGAGCGCGAGCGCGAGCGCCGACAGGATGAACACCGAGTGGATGATGACCTGCCACATCACACCCTCGGAGCTGTAGCTCTGGCCGGTCTCGGTGCCCTTGGCCAGGCCGTCGGTCATGTCGCCGACCTCGATGAAGGTCTTCAGCAGGTGGATCGACGAGATGCCGATGATCGCCATCGCGAGCTTGACCTTCAGCACGTTCGCGTTGACGTGGCTCAGCCACTCGGGCTGGTCGGGGTGGCCGTCGACGTTGATGCGCGAGACGAACGTCTCGTAGCCGCCGATGATCACCATGATGAGCAGGTTCGCGATCATCACGACGTCGATGAGGCCCAGGACGGCGAGCATGATGTCCGCCTCGTCGATCTTCTCGGGGTGTGCGATCACGCCCTCGGCGAGATGCCAGAGCTCGATCATGAACACGACCACGTAGATCGCCTGGGCGAGGATGAGCCCGAGGTAGAGCGGCGCCTGCAGCCAGCGGCTCGCGAAGATGGCGTAGCCGACGAGGGCCGAGCCCGGGGTCGTGCGGTACTGGCGGGCGGGGGGTGTCGAGCTCACAGGCACTCCTTCTCGTGGGGACCCCGATTCTATTGGCGCGCGTCGAACGAAAACCTGTGCCGGGTAGCGCCTGGGCGCTGGCCGGGTTCGGCTAGACTCGCGAGAGCGAAGGGGAGTATCCCGCGAGGCCAGGCCTCGACCCACGATCGTCAGTACGAGCGCCATTGCCGCCGCTCCGGGCGTGGGACCTGCGAATCGGCAGGGGGAGAGACTTTCGGATTCCGTCGTCCCCGCACACTCCGAAAGGCAAACGTTGCTCGAACTCCCCATCTGGTTCGAAGTCGGATCCCTCGTCGTCCTGACGCTGATCCTCGTCGCCGACCTCCTGCTCGTCCTGAAGCGCCCGCACGTTCCGTCGATGAAGGAATCGACCCTCTGGGTCGTCTTCTACGTCGTGCTGGCCTTGATCTTCGCGGGCCTCATGTACTTCTTCGCGGGCGGCGAGTTCGCCGGGCAATTCCTCGCCGGCTGGCTGACGGAGTACAGCCTCTCGATCGACAACCTCTTCGTGTTCGTCATCATCATGGCGAAGTTCGCGGTGCCGAGGAAGCTGCAGCAGGAGGTGCTGATGGTGGGCATCATCATCGCGCTCGTGCTGCGCGGCATCTTCATCCTGCTCGGCGCCTCGCTCATCGAGAACTTCTCGTGGATCTTCTACATCTTCGGCGCCTGGCTCGTATGGACCGCGATCCAGCAGGTGCGAGGTCACGAGGACGACGAGGACAAGGACACGTTCATCGTGCGGATCCTGCGCCGCCGTGTCTCGATCACCGACGAGTACGACGGCGTCAAGCTCCGCACGGTCATCGACGGCAAGCGCTTCTTCACGCCGATGCTCATCGTCTTCATCGCGATCGGCACGACCGACCTGCTCTTCGCCCTCGACTCGATCCCGGCGATCTTCGGCATCACGCAGAGTCCGTTCATCGTGTTCACCGCGAACGTCTTCGCACTCATGGGCCTTCGTCAGCTGTACTTCCTGCTCGGCGGACTCCTCGAACGCCTCGAGTACCTCAAGTACGGCATCGCCTTCATCCTCGCGTTCATCGGCGTCAAGCTCGTGTTCCACGCCATGCACGTGAATGAGCTGCCGTTCATCAACGGGGGCGAGCACATCGAGTGGGCGCCCGAGATCTCCACCTGGATGTCGCTCGGCGTCATCCTCGCGGCGATGGCGGTCGCGACCGTGGCGAGCCTCCTGAAGGCACGGCACGACGCGAAGTCGCGTGGGCACAAGCTCATGGACGAGGTGCCGCACTTCACCGAGGACTCCCACTCCGACGGCAAGTGACCTCGATGGGGCCGTCCCGATCCACAGGCGTCATCGAGAGCGCCCCGGAGTTGCTAGCGTGGAGGCTCGGCGCCGGACGCATCGTCGCGGTCGCCACCCTTCCCGCTCGATCCGAGGAGAACCGTGTCAGGTGATGGCGAGGGCGTCGTCGCCCTGACGCGAGGAGCCGCGCTCATCGCGCACAGCGCGCGAACCGACGTGGGTCGTGTCCGCAGCGTGAACGAGGACTCGTTCCTCGCGGAGGCACCCGTCTATCTGGTGGCCGACGGCATGGGCGGTCACGCGCGTGGAGACGCCGCCAGCCAGGCCGTCATCGAGACGTTCTCCCGGCACCTCGAGTTCGGTGTCCCCTCGTCGCCCGAGCAGGTGCTCGACGCGATCCACAGCTCGAACGAGGCGGTGCGCTCGCTCAGCGAGGCCGGAGAAGAGGGCACCGCGGTCGCGGGAACGACGCTGTCGGGCATCGCCCTCGTCGATGCCGGCGACGGCGCGGGTTTCCACTGGATGGTCTTCAACATCGGCGACTCGCGGGTCTACGCCTGGGACGGCCGCACCCTCGAGCAGTTGAGCGTCGACCACTCCGCAGTGCAGGAGCTCGTCGACGCCGGCCTGATCCAGCCCGAGGAAGCCGAACGCCACCCCGAACGGAACGTGATCACTCGAGCGCTCGGTGCCGACGAGTTCGTCGATCCCGACGTCTGGCTGATCCCCGCGGCGGGCCGTCAGGTGTTCCTCGTGTGCAGCGACGGCCTCACCAAGGAGGTCGACGATCGCACGATCGCGCACATCCTCGCGGGCGACACGGGGCACGCGGCGGGGCTCGCCGGCGAACTGGTCGACCTCGCGCTCGCGCATGGCGGCCGCGACAACGTGACGGCGATCGTCGTCGAGTCCGTGCTCGGATCCGACGACGATGATGATGAGACGACGCGCGATCGGCGCGGACGACTGTCGAGAGCGGCCGAGGACACGCGGCCGCGTACCGGGGGAGGCGGAGATGGCGACGTACCGGCATGATTCCGAGGCGGCGTGGTTCGCGGCCGTTCGCGGCGGAGTGATCCTCGTCGTTCCCGCTGATGCGGCCGATCGACTGGCCGCGCTCTGGCCCGAGCTCGCGACCGGGGACCCGACCTCCCTCGTGCTCGACCGGCTCACCGCCCAGGGGCTCGCGGCGACGCCGTCGTTCGCACTCGTCGTGCGCGACGAGGAGGCCGGCACGGCGCGTGTCGTGGTACGCGGCCCCATCACCGTGCGCTCCGCGTCCGACGAGATCCACGACGCGGGCGTCTCCACCTGGGTCGAGCGCGTGCTCGACGGCGGCTCCTCGATCGAGGTCGTCGTCGATGGAGGTGCGGATGCCTCCGCGCCGCAGTTGCCCGTCGTCGAGGCCGTCGTGCCGCTGCGCTCGATCGTCTCCGACGGTGTCGAACCCGTCGCGCCCGTGCAGCTCGACGCGCCGTCGACCGCCGCGGCCCCGGCCAGCGAGGCCGCTCCCGTCGCAGCTCCCGTGCCGGTGGCTCCGCCCGCTCCTGCTCCCGCGGCTGCTCCGGCTCCCGCGGCCGCTCCTGCTCTCGCGGCTGCTCCGGCGCCCGCGGCCGCCCCGGCTCCCGCGGCACCGGTCTCTCCGGCTCCTCCGGTGCCCGCGCCTGCGCGAGTGACGGCCCCGGTCGAACTGACGATGGTGCCCGATGAGGAGACGATCGCCGGCCCCTCGTCAGCATTCACGAACGGCCTGCCCGCCGGTCCGCCGACGGCGGCACCTGCGGCCGCTCCCGTCGACGGCGATCACGACGGGATGACCGTCGCGAGCATCGACATCAAGCGACTCCGCGAAGCGCGCGCAGCGCGCGCCTCGGCCGGAACGCCGGCCGAGGAGGCGCCGACGCTGCAGGCGGCCGAGCCCGTGGCGCAGGCGAGCATCAGGATGCCCGACGGCACGCTCGAGGCGATCGGCCACGAGGTCGTGCTCGGCCGCGCGCCGAGCGTGAGCAAGGTGTCCGGCGGCCGCATCCCGAGACTCATCACGATCGGCCTCGGCGATCCCGACATCTCGCGGAGCCACGTGCGACTCGCGCTCGAGGGCGACACCGTCGTCATCACCGACCTGCACTCCCGCAACGGCACCCACGTGGTGGCGCCCGGCAAGCCCCCCGTGAAGCTGCGATCCGGTGAGCCCACCCCGGTGCTCACCGGCACCGTCGTCGACCTCGGCGGTGGCTGGACCATCCAGGTGGTGGGCGGCTGATGCGCCGCGCCCCGTCGATTCCGCCGGAGCTGCCCGGATACGCGGCCCACGGGCTGCTCGGGTCGGGCGGGTTCGCCGACGTCTTCCTGTACGAGCAGAAGCTGCCCCGACGCAAGGTGGCGGTGAAGGTGCTGCTCGCCGAGGGGCTCGGCCGCGACACCAAGGCGCAGTTCGTCGCCGAGGCGAACCTGATGGCGCAACTGTCGGCGCATCCGTTCATCGTCACGATCTTCCATGCCGACGTCTCGGCCGACGGTCGCCCGTACTTCGTGATGGAGTACTGCTCCGGGCCGAGCCTCGCCGAGCGGTACAAGCGTCAACCGTTCTCGATCGAAGACGCGCTGCGCACCGGCGTGCGCCTCGCCGGCGCGATCGCGACCGCCCACGCCGCAGGCATCCTGCATCGCGACATCAAGCCGGCGAACGTGCTCACGAACGACTACGGCTGGCCTGCGCTCACCGACTTCGGCATCTCGTCGAACCTCGAGGGCGAACTGCCGGTGCACACCGTGACGGCGAGCGAACTCGCCTCGGGCACCGCATCCGGCCCGTCAGCCGTCGGCATGAGCGTGCCGTGGTCGCCTCCCGAGATGTTCGAAGACGACCCGCGGCCCGACACCCGCAGCGACGTGTTCTCGCTCGCGGCGACCGTGCACACGCTCATCGCCGGGCGCACCCCGTTCGAGATCCCCGGCCGCTCGAACGGGTCGCTCGACCTCATCGGGCGCATCGAGCGCGGAGCGATCACGCCGATGGACCGCCCCGACGTACCGCGCAGCCTCGTCGCCGTGCTCGCGAAGGGCATGGCCAGCCGGCGCGACGACCGCTACCCGAGTGCCGTCGAGTTCGCTCGAGCGCTGCAGCGCGTCGAGCTCGAGCTCGGCTACGCGGCCACGAGCATCGAGGTTCCGAACCTCGCGAGCGCACGCGAGGAGGCGGAGCCCGACGACGACGATGCGACCCGCGCTCGGTCGGTGCGCACGGTCGACGCGCAGGCGCCTCGCGCCGTGCAGGCCGATGACGACGCCACTCGGGCACGTTCGCCGCAACAGATCCAGGCGCAGGCACCCGCCGCGTCCGTCGTCGGCCCGGTCGACGACGGCACCGTCGTGCGCCGGCCCGCGGCGGTCGAGATGTCGGATGCCACGATCGTGCGTTCCCCCGGCGGGGGTGCGCCGTCGGTGGACGTGATGACCGCACCGGATTCGACGATCGTGCGCCCGGCACGACCTGGGGTGCACGGCGAGCCGGTCGCGGCGTCGCGTGCAGCCGAGACATCCGCACCTCGACGCAGCCGAGTCGGACTCGTCATCGGCATCGTCGCCGGTGCCGTCGTCGCCGCCGTGATCGGCATCGCGATCGCGATGTCCGGCACGTTGGCCGAGTCGCCCGCGGTCGAGACTGCGAAGCCCGGCGGCGAGAACGCCGTCGTCACGGGGGCGGTGCCGGCTCCCGTGGTCTCCACCGGCGTCGCGAGCGCCGACGGGTCGAGCGTCAAGTTCGAGGTGTCCCACTCCGACCCTGAAGACGACGACCTCTACCGGTGGTGGCGGTCCGACGGCTCCGGCGAGAAGCAGGTGTCGAAGGGTCCGACGATCACCGTCGAGGGAACGTCCGCGGGCAACCGCACGTGCATCGAGGTGCAGGTGCAGCGCGGGAGCAAGGTGTCCGATGCGAAGACGGGGTGCACGCCGTGAGGCCGCTCCGCGTCGAGTACTGCGGTGAGTCGTACACCGTCGAGGTCGGCGAGCCGTTCACCATCGGTCGGGAGTCCGACCTCACGATCGACGACAACCCCTACCTGCATCGCACGTTCCTCACGCTGTCGTCGGAGTACGGGCTGTGGTGGCTCTCCAACGTCGGGCAGATCCTCTCCGCGACGATCTCCGACGCGACGGGCAGCGTGCAGGCATGGCTCGCGCCGGGCGCGAAGCTCCCGCTCGTCTTCCAGACCGTGCACGTGATGTTCAGCGCCGGTGCGACGACCTACGACTTCACGGTGCACGCCGAAGAGGACTTCTACAACACCTCGCTCACCGCTGCCCCCACCGACGGCGGCACGACGATCCTCCCGGTGACGCTCACCTCCAGCCAGCGCCTGCTCGTGGTGTCGCTGGCCGAGAACGTGCTCGCGCAGCCGGCCGGCGGGCGGGCGCTCGTGCCGAGCTCAGCCGAGGCCGCGGCCCGTCTGGGCTGGAGCATGACGACCTTCAACCGCAAGCTCGACAACGTCTGCGAGAAGCTCGACCGCATCGGCGTCGACGGCCTGCGCGGCGGCAGGGGCAAGCTGGCGACGAACCGTCGTGCTCGACTCGTGGAGTACGCGGTCGCGACACGCCTCGTGAGCATCGACGACCTGCCGTTGCTCGACGCGGCGACCGAGTGACGCTCTTCCCGTCGTTCCGGGCGCGCAGGGGCCTCGCGTCGGTGGTCGTGCTGTCGCTCATGGCGGTGGGCGGTGTCACGGTCGCGGCCCTGCACCGCGGATTCCCCGTCACGGACCCCGATCTGAGGGCCCGTGAGGTCTGGGTCACCAATGGCGACGATCTCCTCGCCGGGAGGCTCAACCGGCAGATCGAGGAACTCGATGCGGCCGTCGCCACCCAGTCGAACAGCACCGACGTGCTCCAAGACGGCGCCGACGTCTTCCTCTACGATCGCGACGCCGGCTCGATCGAGCGCATCGACCCGGCCTTCACCACGCTGACGGAGCGCGTCGAGGTGCCGATCGGCTCGCGAGTGGCGTACGGCGGCGAGGTGCTCGCGGTGCTGTCGCCGCGTGGCGAGGTCTGGACGATCCCCGCCGGCGGCGAGCTGTCATTCGACGCCGGCGCGACGAAGCCGGTACTCGAGGTCGGCGCCGATGCCGAGCTCGCGGTCGGAGTCGACGGCGCGACCTTCGTGTCGGAGCCCGGTGCGCGCGAGTTGCACCGGCTCGACGGCGACGGGGGCGCGACGCTCTCCACGGAGCTGCCGGAGCTCGGTGCGCATCAGTTGGCCGTGGTCGGGGAGCACGCCGTCATCCTCGACACCGACCGCGACGTGCTGCTCGTCGACGGGCGCGAGATCGAGCTGCCGGGTGACGGCCTGCGCTTGCAGCAGTCCGGAGCGGGGCACGAGTCGGCGTACATCGCGGGTGCCGCTTCGCTGTTCGAGGTGCCGTTGGCCGGAGGGACGGTGCGAGAGTTCGACGCGGATGCCGCGGCGTCGGCGCCTGCCCAGTCGGGCGACGAGGTCGCCGCACCCGTGTTCGTCGACGGTTGCGTGCACGCGGCGTGGGCGAACTCGGCGTCCTACCTCTCGCTGTGCGATGCCTCGAAGCCGCTGCAGTCGCGGATCGAGCCATCGACGCTCGGCGCCCGACTCGAGTTCCGCGTCAATCGCGACGTGGTCGCATTGAACGACCTGACCTCGGGCAACGCGTGGCTCGTCGATGCGAACCTCCGGCTCGTGGACAACTGGGAGGAGGTCACGCCGCCCGAGGAGTCCGATGCGCTCGAGGGCGACGAGAAGAGCGCCCAGCAGGTGTTCGAGGACACGCTCGCGGAACGGACCGAGTCCAATCGTCCGCCGACGGCGCGCGACGACGAACTCGGCGTGCGGCCCGATCGCACGACGTTGCTCGAGGTGCTCCAAAACGACACCGATCCCGACGGCGACGTGCTCACGATCGGTTCGGTGTCCGACGTCGCGGCGTCCCTCGGGCGGCTCGAGGTGATCGACGACGGCCGCGCGCTCCAGTTCACGCCGGCCGCCGAGGCGGCGGGAACGGTGTCGTTCCGCTATGCCGTCGACGATGGGCGCTCGGGCGTCGCCGAGGCGGCGGTGAACGTCCGGATCGTCCCGATCGGGGAGAACACGGCACCCACGGCGTCGCGGGAGGCCGCAGTCGCCGTCGAACAGGGGCAGCAGATCGGCTACAACGTGCTGGCCGACTGGACCGATCCCGACGGCGACGACGTGTTCCTCGTGAACGCATCGCCCACTGGCGGCGACGCCGTGCGGTTCAGTCCCGACGGGCACATCGCCTTCGAGCATCGGAGCGGCGAGCTCGGGCTGAAGGAGGTCGCGTACACGGTCTCCGACGGCCAGACGTCGGCTGCCGGCACGCTGACGGTCGACGTGCAGGCCGTCGGAGCGCTCAACCCCGTCGGCACGCCGGACTTCGCGCAGGGTTTCGCCGGCGAGCCCGTCCTGCTCGAGCCCCTGGTGAACGACCTCAGCCCATCGGGTGCGCCACTGGCACTGCTCGGCCTCGATGAGACCCCCGGCGGGCTCGCCGCGACGCCCGATCTCGAACGGGGGACGATCGCGTTCTCTTCGCCCGAGCCGGGCGACTTCACCGTGCTCTACGACCTCGGCGCAGGGGCATCCGTCAGCGTCGGCCTCATCCGCGTGCGCATCGTCGAGCGACCGGCGGAGGACCCGCCGCCCATCGCCGTCGTCGATACCGCCTACCTGCGACCGGGGGAGCCGACCACGGTACCGGTGCTGGCGAACGACGTCTCCCCGTCGGGCCGGGTGCTCGCGGTGCAGTCCGTCGACACTGCCGAGATCGACGACCTCGTCTCGGTCGAGGTGCTGACGAACACCGCCCTGCGGATCATCGCGACGGAGGCGCTCGATCGCCAGTTGCAGCTGCGGTACACCGTCTCCGACGGCAGCGGCGTGTCCAGCGCTACGGTGACGATCGTTCCCGTGCCGCCGCTCGTGAAGCACCAGCCGCCCGTCGCGCTCGACGACGTCGTGAAGGTTCGCGCCGGCGACATCGCGACGGTGGCGGTGCTCGAGAACGACTACCACCCGGATGCCGCGGCGATGCATGTGCTGCCAGAGCTGGCCTCGCCCGTGCTCGGCGGCGGCGTGGCTTTCGTCGACCGTTCGCGCGTGCGGTTCCAGGCCCCCGACGAACCGGGTACCTACACCGCGGTCTACACGGTCGCCGACGACTTCGAGCAGACGGCTCGCGCGAGCATCGCCTTCACCGTCGTCGCACGCGACGACGGCGGCAACACGGCGCCGACGTTGCCGCCGCTCACCTCGCGCACGTTCGCCGGCTCCGCGGTAACGATCGACATCCCGCTCGACGGGCTCGACCCCGATGGCGACTCGCTCGCGCTGACGGGAGTGCTCGGCGGGGCGATGCTCGGGCGGGTCGCCGGCCAGACGAGCACGTCGATCACCTACGAGGCGTTCGCCGGCTCCAGCGGTACCGACACGATCACCTACGAGGTGCACGACGCGCTCGGCGAACGGGCGACCGGTGCGATCCGGATCGGCGTGATCCCACCGCCCGAGACCTCGCCGCCGCCGAACGCGGTCGACGACGCGATCGAGATGAGGCCGGGTCGCCGTGCATCGGTCGAGGTGCTCCTGAACGACTCCGATCCGAGCGGGCGCCCCCTCAGCGTGGTCGACCTGCCGCAGGTCGACGACGCCATCGAGGCGGAGATCCGCGATCGCCGTCGCGTGGTCGTCACGGCTCCCGACCGGGAGGGCGCGTTCACGCTTCGCTACGAGGTGTCCAACGGTCGGGGCGGGGCCGATACCGCGTTCGTGCAGATCCTCGTCAAGCGCGATGCCGTGATCCTGCCACCGACCGCGTCCGACCAGGTGATCGAGCCGGCCGAGGTCGTGGGCGACGAGGCAGTGCTGGTGGACCCCCTGCGCGATGCCTCGAATCCGGGCGGCCTCGTCGACGAGCTCGCGGTGCGAGTCGAGGGACCGAACGCCGCTCGCGCCACGGTGCTCGACAACGGCAGCATCGAGGTGCGGCCGAGCTCGCGCCGATTCGCGGTCGCGTTCCGGCTGACGAACGAGCTCGACGAACTCGACGCCATGGCGTTCATCGTGGTTCCCGCAGCCGGTGAGGATGCCGCGGACCCGTACCTCGCCGATCTCGGGCGCATCGTGATACCCATGAACGGGCGGATCTCGTGGGAGATCCCGGACATCGTCATCGCGCCGTCGGGTCGTCCGGCGCGCGCACTGAGCGCGACGAGCACGAACTGGGCGGAGCCGTCGTTCGTCGACGAGCAGACGCTGCAGTACGTGCCGAAGCGCGACTACCGGGGCGAGGCGTCGGTCACGTTCGAGGTCACCGATCGGGCCGATGCGAGATCCGGTGATCGACGCAGCGTGTTCCTCACCATCCCGGTGTTCGTCGGTGACCCCGAGTTCGCCGACACGCCACCCGTGTTCACACCGCGAGCCGAGACCATCGAGGCCGGCGAGGCGCCGCTTTCGCTCGATCTGCGGTCATCGACCTCCCACCCGAACCCGGCGATGCTCGAGCGGGTCGACTACACGAACCTCCGAGGGGCGACGGCCGACATCGCGGCGACGGCGGCCGGCGGCATCCTGACCGTCTCGGCTCCGCTCGGCGTCCCGACGGGAACGACGACGCGACTCTCGTTCGACGTCGTGCTCGGCGAGTTCACGGTGCCCGGCCACGTCGACGTCACGGTCGTGTCGTCGACCCGCGCGAAGCCCCAGGCGCTCGACGACGGGCCGTTCGAGATGCTGCGAAGCGACTCGGCGACGTTCGACGTGCTCGCCAACGACGTCAATCCGTTCCCCGGCACTGCACTGCGGGTCATCGGCGCGGAGATCGACCAGACCGACGTCGGGTCGAGCGCAGCGGTGTCGCACACGGCGACGGGGATCACGGTACGGACCGGTGCCTCGTTCACGGGAACGCTCAGCGTGATCTACCGCGTCCAGGATGCCACGAAGGATGCCGCGCGCGAGACGCAGGGCAGGGTCATGGTGACGGTTCGCGACCGGCCCGACGTGCCGAAGGCGCCCCTCATCGTCTCGGAGCAGAACGGGTCGGTGAGCGTCCGATGGTCGGCTCCACCCGACAACAACTCGGCGATCTCGGGATATCGCCTCTCGTGGAATGGCGGCAGCGCCGACTTCGCCGCCGACGCCGCAGGGCTCGCGCACACCGTCTCGGGGCTCGCCAACGGCACGGCCTATCGGTTCCAGGTGGAGGCGACGAACGGCATCGGCACGTCGGGCGCGTCGCCGTCGAGTGCCTCCGGAACGCCCTTCGGCCTGCCGGGAGCCCCTGCGAGCGCGAACCTCGTCGCGTCGGCCTCAGGAGACGCGCGGCTCTCGCTCAGCTGGGCGCCTCCGTCCGACAACGGCGGTCGCGGCATCACGCGATACGAATGGACGTTCGAGGGCACACCGGGGGGATCGGGCACGGCGACCGGTACGACGGCGACGGCCACCGGCGCGAACGGGGCGGGCTCGCGATACTTCGTCGCGGCGTGCAACGTCGCCGGCTGCGGCCCCCGCACCATGTCGGGCACGGCGACGCCGACCGCGCCGTGGGTGCCGGCCAACGGCACCACGGTGACGCAGAGCACCTGCCCGGAACCCGACTCGACGTACACGAACCCGCCGACGAACGCCGAGCGGGGGTGCACGATGAACTCCGCCGGCATGATCCCGGCCGGCACGGTCATCGACGCCGTCTGCCGGTCGCAGCGCTGGGGCGAGAGCTACTTCTACATGGCGCAGGCGAGCGGCGTCTACAACGGATGGTTCGTGCTCGCCGCGCACACGAACCGTGGCGCACGCACCGTGCCGGATTGCTGAGCACCGACCCTTCGCCTCGGTGCCGCGCACGGTGCCGAGCGGGGAGTCCTCCCCATGTCGACGTTCGCGGCCCGCGTGTTACCGTGTACGCCGGTGCGGGGGTCTGGCTCGGCTCCGATCCGGGGTCGAGCAGAGCAGAGGTGTGACGAGTGGGTGCCTTCACGTCGTGGGTGCGCGGGCGGAAGGTCGCAGCCTCCACCGTCGCGATCACGCTCCTCGCGGGTGTTCCGCTGACGTTCGCGGTGCTCCACCAGGGCTTCCCCGTCACGGATGTCGACCTGGCCGCGCGCGAGGTGTGGGTGACGAACGGCAAGGAACTGCTGGCGGGTCGTCTCAACCGCCAGATCGAGGAGCTCGATGCCGCGGTGAACACGGCGTCGAACGCGTTCGACGTGCTGCAGGACGGCGAAGACGTCTTCCTCTACGACAAGAGCCTCGGCTCGATCGAGCGCATCGACCCCGCCTTCACGACCCTCGGTCAGGGTGTCGCGGCCCCTCCGGGATCTGAGGTCGCCCATGGCGGCGAGACGCTCGCGATCCTCTCGCCGAAGGGTGAGCTCTGGGTCACGAGTGCGGCCGGTGAGCTGCAGCTGAATCCGGCCGACACCGAGCCGACCGTGAGCCTCGGCGCGGGTTCGCACCTGGCGGTGTCGAAAGCCGGCGTGGTCTTCGCGAGTTCCGCAGCAGACGACGAACTCGTGACGATCGCGTTGCCGGGCGCCGAGCCCGAGGTCAGCGCGCTGCCCGCGTTCGGCGAGCACCAGCGGCGCCGCGAGGGAACTCGACGAGCGGGCGCTCAAGATCCAGCAGGTCGGCGCTGAGAACGATTCAGTGCTGCTCGCGACGGGTGACTCGCTGCTCCAGGTGCCGCTCGCCGGCGGCGACGTGAAGGTCATCGACGCCGACGTCGATGCGCCGGCCGCGGCCGGCGAGGTCGCGAGCCCGGTCTGGCTCGACGGATGCGCGCACGGCGCGTGGGCCTCGGTCGGCCGATACCTCAATGCGTGCGACGGCGTGGAGCCCTCGCTGCAGACGATCGATCAGGTCACGAAGGGTTCGCGACTCGAGTTCCGGGTGAATCGCAGCGTCATCGCCCTGAACAACCTGTCGAACGGCGACGTCTGGCTCGTCGACTCGAACCTCCGGCTCGTCGACAACTGGGACGAAGTGACGCCGCCCGACGAGAGCGACGCCGAAGAGGGTGACGAGAAGGCTTCGAAGCAGACCTTCGAGGACACCCTGGCGGAACGAAGTGAGACCAACCGGCCGCCGACCGCTCGCGATGATGCACTGGGCGTCCGCCCTGAGCGCACGACGCTCCTCGAGGTCCTCGAGAACGACACCGATCCCGACGGCGACGTGCTCACCGTGACGAATGTCAGCGAGATCGCCGAGCAGTCCGGCCGCCTCGAACTGATCGACGGCGGCCGCGCACTGCAGTTCACCCCGGCTTTCGGCGCGTCCGGAACGGTCTCGTTCCAGTACACCGCCGACGATGGTCGTCTTGGTGTCGCGCAGGCCAGCGTCGACCTGACCATCCAACCGACGGCCGAGAACTCGGCGCCGGTCGCGGTGCGTGAGGGCGCCATCAGCGTCGAGCTGGGCAAGTCGATGGGCTACAACGTGCTCAGCGACTGGCTCGACCCCGACGGCGACGATGTCTTCCTCGTGAGCGCGTCGCCGACGAGCGGCGACTCGGTGCGGTTCGCACCCGACGGCTTCGTCACCTTCGAACACAAGACGGGCGAGCTCGGCACGAAGGAGGTGCAGTTCGTCGTCTCCGACGGCATGGTCACCTCGACCGGCATCCTCACCGTCGAGGTCACGGAGCCGGGAGCGCTGAACCCGGTCGGCACGCCCGACTTCGCCGAGGTCTTCGTCGGCGAGACCACGCTGATCCAGCCTCTCGTCAACGACCTCAGCCCATCCGGCGAGCCGCTGGCGCTGCTCGGCGTCGAGGATGCGCCGAGCAGCGCATCCGTGACGCCCAACCTCGAACGCGGCGCGATCACCTTCACGTCCGATCAGGTCGGCAGCCACATCTTCCTCTACAACCTCGGCGCGGGTGCCGCGACGAGCGTCGGGCTCATCCGGGTCGACGTGAAAGAGGTGCCGGGGGAGTCGCCGCCACCGATCGCGGTGAAGGACACCGCCTATCTGCGTCCCGGTGAGCCGACGACACTCTCGGTGCTCGCCAACGACGTGTCCCCGAGCGGGCGCGTGCTCGCGGTGCAGACGGTCGACACCGAGGCATCCGGCGACCTGCTCTCGGTCGAGGTGCTGAACAACACGGTGACCCGCATCACGGCGTCGGAGGCGATCACCGAGCAGTTGCAGTTCGCGTACACGGTCTCCGACGGCCTCGCCAGTTCGACGAGCACCGTCACGGTGGTGCCCGTGCCGCCGCTCGTGAAGCATCAGCCACCGGTCGCGGTCGATGACGCGGTGACGGTGCGCGCCGGCGACATCGCGACGGCGTCCGTCCTCGAGAACGACTACCACCCGGATGCTGCGCCGCTCACGCTCGATCGCGAGCTCGTGGACGTCTCGGCCGCCGGTGGGCTCGTGTTCGTCGCCGACGACACGGTGCGGTATCAGGCGCCGCAGGAGCCCGGCGTGTACACCGTCGCCTACCGAGTGCTCGACGACTTCGAGCAGACGACGACCGCGACGGTGCGCTTCACGGTCGTCGGCCCCGACGCGAAGTCGAACCGGCCACCGCTGCCCCTGCCGCTCACCTCGCGCACCTTCGAGGGCACGGCGGTGGAGATCGACGTGCCGCTCGACGGCATCGATCCCGACGGCGACTCCGTCACGCTCGTCGGCATCACGACCCCGCCATCCCTCGGTCGCGTCATCGAGAACGGCAGCACGAGCCTCAGCTACGAGGCGTTCGCAGGATCCGCCGGCACGGAATCGTTCACGTACGAGGTCGCCGACACGGCCGGCAAGACGGCCACGGGCACCATCCGCATCGGCGTCATCCCGCGACCCACCGAGGCGCTTCCCCCGAACGCCGTCGACGACGTCGTCGAGCTTCGCCCCGGTCGCCGGGCGGCGATCGACGTGCTCGCGAACGACTCCGACCCGAGCGGTTACCCCATCAAGGTGCAGAAGAAACTGCCCGAGGTCGGCGAAGGCCTCACCGCGAGCGTGAAGAACAACCGCGTGCTCGTCGAGGCTCCCGACTTCGAGGGCGGCAATTCGGTCCGCTACGAGATCACGAACGGGCATGGCGGCGCCGACGGCGCGTTCATCCAGGTGCTCGTCGCGAAGGACGCGAAGATCGAGCCGCCGACGGCGCACGACCAGGTGATCG
Organism: Agromyces sp. Root1464; assembly: GCF_001427265.1. NCBI lineage: Bacteria > Bacillati > Actinomycetota > Actinomycetes > Micrococcales > Microbacteriaceae > Agromyces > Agromyces sp. Root1464. The sequence continues at coordinate 802,454 of NZ_LMFU01000002.1, read as the reverse complement.
AGCCGAAGCAGGTCGCCGACGAGAACTCCGTCACGGTGGACCCGCTCAAGGACGCGCAGAATCCCGGCGGGCTCGTCGAGGACCTCGTGGTCTCGGTCGAGGGACCGAACGCGGACAATGCCGAGGTGATGACCGACGGCACCCTGAAGGTGCGGCCCACCTCGAAGCGCCAGGCGATCGCCTATCGACTCACGAACGAGGTCGACCAGCTCACGGCGATGGCGTTCGTCATCGTGCCGCCGAAGGTCGACCCCGACGAGGCGGAAAAGAAGGATGACGAGGAAGAGGAGAAGACCTTCCCCCCGCCGTACCTCGCTGAACTCGGTCCGCAGATCGTGCGCATGAACGGCACGATCTCGTGGAACGTCGGCGACATCGTGATCGTGCCGTCGGGCAAGCCTGCCCGCATCCTCTCCGCGACGGCATCGAACAGCGACGGGTCGTCACCGATGACGGATGCGTCGACGCTCACGTTCAAGCCGGCGAAGGACTTCCGCGGTCAGGCGACGGTGACCTTCGAGGTGACCGACGGCGAGAGCGCGGATGATCCGAAGGGGAAGAAGGCGTTCCTGACGATCCCCGTCACGGTCGGCGACCCGAACTTCGAGGACGCGCCGCCCACCTTCACCCCGCGCAGCATCAAGGTCGAGGCGGGGGAGAAGCCGCAGACGGTCGATCTCCGCCAGTCGAGCGGGCACCCGAGCGACAAGGTGCTGCAGGAGCTCACGTACAACGGGCTCGAGGGGCAGAACGCCGACTTCACGGCGAGCATCAGCGGGTCGAACCTGACGGTCGGCGCACCCCTCGGCGTGCAGCCGGGATCGACGACGACGCTCACGTTCACGGTCGACTACAAGGAGTTCTCGGTTCCCGGGTCGATCGAGGTCGAGGTCGTGACCTCGTCGCGGCCGGAGGCGCAGGCGCGTAACGACGGGCCGGTCGAGATGCTGCGCTCGCAGACGAAGAAGATCAACGTGCTCGCCAACGACATCAACCCGTTCGCTGCTGAAGGCACGCCGCTTCGCATCATCGAGGCGGAGATCGATCAGCAGTCGGTGGGTTCGGCCGCGAGCGTCAGCTTCACGGCGACCGACATCTCCGTGACGACCGGGCCGACGTTCACGGGCACTCTGAGCGTCGTGTATCGCGTGCAGGACGGCACGAAGGATCCGACCCGTGAGGTCGCCGGTCGGGCCACCGTCATCGTGCGTGCTCCGCCCGATGCGCCGGGCAAGCCGACGGCGACCGTTGGCGACCAGTCGGCGACCGTGCGTTGGAACGCTCCCGCGAGCAACAACGATCCCATCACGGGGTACACCGTCAGCTGGGCCGGCGGAAGCGACTCGTTCGGTGCATCGGCTGCCGGCAGCGCGCAGACCATCACCGGCCTCTCGAACGGCACGAGCTACAAGTTCACCGTGACGGCGACGAACGACACCGGCACTTCGCAGGCCTCGGCCGCGAGCGATCCGGTCATCCCGTTCGGCAAGCCCAGCGCTCCGCCGTGGGCGGACCTCTGGGCCTCGAGCGACGGTTCCGGCGAGATCAGGCTGACGTGGGGCGCTGCGTCGGCCAACGGCAGCCCGATCACCTCGTACAACTGGCAGTTCGTGCTGAACAGCACGAAGTCGGGCTCGACGTCGGGGCTGAGCGCGCCGGGAAACGCCGGCATCGGGTATGCGCACAACTTCAAGGTCCAGGCCTGCAACGCAGGCGGTTGCGGCGAGTGGACGCTCTCCGACACGGCGACCGCCACGCAACCGGCACCCAAGGTGACGCTGTCCCGGGGCACCCCCCAAAGCGGCGGCTTCTACTACAACGTCGATGTCGAGTGGTTCCCGCCGAACACGACCCAGACGCTCCAGACGTACTGCAACGGTCCCTTCCGCACGATGACGATGTCGATCGGTGCCGACGGCAGGGGCTCCTTCCGTGGGAGTTGGGCTGCGTCGAGCGGCTACTGCGGGTGGTCGGACGCCTACGTGACAGTGGGCGGCCATGAGAGCAATCACGTGGACTTCAGGGGATAGGGCGTACAGCAGGCGAGCGATTGCGTGGGGAGTCCTCCCCATGCCGCGGCGCCCAGTGATCGTGTTAGCGTGTACCCCGGTGTGGGGGTTCGGCTTCGACGCCATGTCGAGCTTCGAATCGCGATCAGGGGAGTGACGAGTGGGTGCCTTCACGTCGTGGGTGCGCGCGCGAAAGGTCGCAGCCTCCACCGTCGCGATCACGCTCCTCGCCGGGGTTCCGCTGACCTTCGCGGTGCTCCATCAGGGCTTCCCCGTCACGGATGTCGACCTCGCCGCACGCGAGGTGTGGGTGACCAACGGCAAGGAACTCCTCGCGGGTCGTCTCAACCGGCAGATCGAGGAGCTCGACGCCGCCGTGAACACCGCCTCGAACGCGTTCGACGTGCTGCAGGACGGCGAAGACGTCTTCCTCTATGACAAGAGCCTCGGCTCGATCGAGCGCATCGACCCCGCCTTCACGACCCTCGGTCAGGGTGTCGCTGCCCCTCCCGGTTCCGAGGTCGCCCACGGCGGCGAGACGCTCGCAATCCTGTCGCCGAAGGGGGAACTCTGGGTCACGAGTGCTGCCGGAGAGCTGCAGCTGAACCCGGCCGACACCGAGCCGATCTCGCAGCTCGGCTCGGACTCCCGCGTCGCGGTGTCGAAGGAGGGGGTGGTCTACGCCACGTCCCCCGAACATGACGAGCTCGTGAAGATCGCCGAGCCCGGTGCCGAGCCCGAGGCGAGCGCGCTGCCCGCGATCGGCGAGCACCAGGGCGCCGCGAGGGAACTCGACGAGCGGGCGCTCAAGATCCAGCAGGTCGGCGCTGAGAACGATTCAGTGCTGCTCGCGACGGGTGACTCGCTGCTCCAAGTGCCGCTCGCCGGCGGCGACGTGAACGTCATCGACGCCGACATCGACGCACCCGCCGATTCGGCAGCGGTCGCGAGCCCCGTCTGGCTCGACGGGTGCGCGCACGGGGCGTGGGCGGGCGTCGGTCGATACGTCAGCGCGTGCGACGGGCAGAAGCCCGAGGTGCAGTCGATCGATCAGGTCACGACGGGCTCACGACTCGAGTTCCGGGTCAATCGCAGCGTCATCGCGCTCAACAACCTGACGAACGGCAACGTCTGGCTCGTCGACGCGAACATGCGACTCGTCGACAACTGGGACGAGGTCACTCCGCCCGAGGAGAGCGACGCGGAAGAGGGCGAGGAGAAGGCCTCGCAGCAGACGTTCGAAGACACCCTCGCCGAGCGCAGCGAGACGAACCGGCCGCCGACCGCGCGCGACGACACGTTCGGGGTGCGGCCCGGCCGCACCACCGTGCTCGAGATCCTCGAGAACGACACCGACCCCGACGGCGACGTGCTCACCGCGACGAACATCAGCGAGATCGCCGAGCAGTCGGGCCGTCTCGAGGTCATCGACGGCGGGCGCGCCCTGCAGTTCACTCCTTCGCCGGATGCCGCGGGGACCGTCTCGTTCCAGTACACCGCCGACGACGGCAGGTTGGGCGTGGCTCAGGCCCACGTCGACCTCACCATCCGGCCGACGGCCGAGAACAACGCCCCGGTCGCGATCCGGTCTGGCGCGATCAGCGTCGAGCAGGGCAAGTCGATGGGCTACAACGTGCTCGCCGACTGGGTCGACCCCGACGGCGATGACGTCTTCCTGGTGAGCGCCTCGCCGACGAGCGGCGACTCGGTGCGGTTCGCACCCGACGGCTACGTCACGTTCGAGCACAAGACCGGCGAACTCGGCATGAAGGAGGTGCAGTACGTCGTCTCCGACGGCACGCTCACGACTGCCGGGGTGCTCACAGTCGATGTCAAGGAGCCCGGGGCCCTGAACCCGGTCGGCACGCCCGACTTCGCCGAGGTGTTCGCCGGCGAAACCACGCTGATCCAACCTCTCGTGAACGACCTGACTCCGTCGGGCGAGCCGTTGGCGCTGCTCGGCGTCGAGAACGCCTCCACGTCCGCGACGATCACGCCGAACCTCGACCGCGGGGCGATCGCCTTCTCCTCCGACCAGGTCGGCACCCACATCTTCATCTACAACCTCGGCGCCGGTGCGGCGACGAGCGTCGGGCTCGTCCGGGTCGATGTGAAGGACCCTCCCGGGGAGTCGCCGCCGCCGATCGCGGTGAAGGACACGGCGTACCTGCGGCCGGGCGAGCCGACGACCCTCGCGCTGCTCACCAACGACGTCTCGCCGAGCGGGCGCGTGCTTGCGGTGCAGACGGTCGACACCGAGGCATCCGGCGACCTGCTCTCGGTCGAGGTGCTGAACAACACCGTGGCGCGCATCACGGCGTCAGAGGCGATCACCCAGCAGTTGCAGTTCGAGTACACCGTCTCCGACGGCATCGCGAGTTCGACGAGCACGGTCACCGTCGTGCCCGTGCCGCCGCTCGTCAAGCACCAGCCGCCGGTCGCGACCGATGACGCGGTGACCGTGCGCGCCGGCGACATCGTCACCGTGCCGGTGCTCGAGAACGACTACCACCCCGATGCCGCGCCGCTCACGCTCGATTCCGAGCTCGTGGACGTCGGTGGGGCCGGCGGACTCGTCTTCACCGCCGACGACACCGTGCGCTATCAGGCGCCGAGTGAACCCGGCGTCTACACGGCCACCTACAAGATCTTCGACGACTACGAGCAGTCCGCCTCCGCCGTCGTGCGCTTCACGGTCGTCGGTCCCGACGCGAAGGGCAACCGCGCGCCGTTGCCGCTGCCACTGACCTCCCGCACGTTCGAGGGCACCGCGGTCAAGATCGACGTGCCGCTCGACGGCATCGATCCCGATGGCGACTCGGTGACGCTCGTCGGCATCACGACGCCGCCGTCGCTCGGCAAGATCGTCGACATCGGCAGCACCCACATCAGCTACGAGGCCTACGCGGGGTCGGCGGGCACCGAATCCTTCACGTACGAGGTGGCCGACACCGCCGGCAAGTCGGCGACGGGCACCATCCGCATCGGCGTGATCCCGCGGCCCACCGAGGCGCTTCCGCCCAACGCGGTCGACGACGTCGTCGAGCTGCGGCCGGGTCGCCGGGCCGCGATCGACGTGCTCGCGAACGACTCCGACCCGAGTGGCTACCCGATCAAGGTGCAGAAGAAGCTGCCCGAGGTGGGCGAAGGGCTCACGGCGAGCGTGAAGAACAACCGCGTGCTCGTCGAGGCACCCGACGCCGAGGGCGGCAACTCGGTGCGCTACGAGATCACGAACGGCCACGGCGGCGCCGATGGCGCATTCATCCAGGTGCTCGTGACCGAAGACGCGAAGATCGAGCCGCCGACCGCGCACGACCAGGTGATCGAGCCCAAGCAAGTGGCCGACAAGAGCACCGTGACGGTCGACCCGCTGAAGGACGCCCAGAACCCCGGTGGGCTCGTCGAGGACCTCGTGGTCACGGTCGAGGGGCCGAACTCCGAGAACGCCGAGGTCATGACCGACGGCACCGTCAAGGTCAAGCCGACCTCGAAGCGACAGGCGATCGCCTACCGGCTCACGAACGAGGTCGACGAGCTCACGGCGATGGCGTTCGTCATCGTGCCGCCGAGTACCGATCCCGACGATACGGAGAAGAAGGAGGAGGAAGAGACCTTCCCCCCGCCCTATCTCGCCGAGCTCGGTCCGCAGATCGTCCGGATGAACGGCACGATCTCGTGGAGCGTGGGCGACATCGTGATCGTGCCGTCGGGCAAGCCCGCACGCATCCTCTCCGCGACGTCGACGAACGGCGACGGCTCGTCGCCGATGACCGACGCCTCCACGCTGACCTACAAGCCGGCCAAGGACTTCCGCGGCCAATCCGCGGTGACCTTCGAGGTCACCGACGGCGAGAGCGCGAGCGATCCGAAGGGCCGCAAGGCGTTCCTGACGATCCCCGTCACCGTCGGCGACCCGAACTTCGAGGACGTGCCGCCGACCTTCACTCCTCGCACGATGAAGATCGAGGCAGGCGAGGCTCCCCAGGAGATCGACCTGCGGCAGTCGAGCGGGCACCCGAGTGACAAGGTGCTGCAGGAGCTCTCGTACAACGGGCTCAGCGGTCAGAGCGCTGACTTCTCCGCCGGCATCAGCGGTTCGATGCTCACAGTGAGCTCGCCGCTCGGCGTGCAGCCCGGCACGAAGACCACGTTGACCTTCACCGTCGACTACAAGGAGTTCTCGGTGCCCGGCTCGATCGACGTCGAGGTCGTGAGCTCCTCCCGGCCCAAGGCCGTGCCGCGGGACGACGGGCCGATCGAGATGCTGCGCAGCCAGTCGAAGACGATCGACGTGCTCGCCAACGACCTCAACCCCTTCGAGGCCGAGGGAACCCCGCTCCGAGTCATCGACGCGCAGATCGATCAGGCCTCGGTCGGCAGTTCGGCGAGCGTGACGTTCACCTCGACGGGCATCACTGCGAAGACCGGCCCGACGTTCACCGGCACGCTGAGTATCGTCTATCGCGTGCAGGACGGCACCAAGGACCCGGCTCGCGAGGTGCAGGGCCGCGTGACGGTGATCGTGCGCGCCGCGCCGGACGCGCCCGCCGCGCCGTCGGCATCCGCCGGGGATGCCTCAGCCGTGGTGACCTGGCGGGCTCCAGCGTCGAACAATTCCCCGATCACCGGGTACTTGGTGAAGTGGGCCGGGGGTGAGAAGCCCTTCGGCGCAGGCGCAGCAGGAACGCCCCAGACGATCACCGGCCTGACCAACGGCCAGGGATACGCCTTCACCGTGATCGCGACGAACGACATCGGCAGCACCTCGTCGGCACCGAGCCCGACCGTTACGCCCTACGGCACGCCGAGCGCGCCCAGGAACGTCACGATCCGAGCGGGCGGGGATGCACCGACGACCCTCTCGATCGACTGGAACGCACCATCCGTCACGGGCGGCGGCGCCATCCACTATGAATGGCGACTGAACAACGGCAACTGGCAGAACACGAACGCGACGTCTGCCTCGTCAGGCGGCGCCGGTGCCGGCACCTGGACCGTCGACGTGAGGGCGGTCAACAACGGCAGCGGCAAGCCCGGCCCGATCGCGAGCGATTCCGTGGTCGTGAACGACCCGCCGCCCCCGCAGCCCTCGGGCTCGATCGGCAAGGGTGCGAGCATGGGATGCCAGTCGGGCGGCGGCGGATGCGCCGAGGTGCGCATCACGTGGGCCAACATGGACCCGGGAACCTACAGGGTCTTCGCGACCATCAGCGGCGGTGCCTGCTGCGGCTACCAGCAGACCATCGACATCGGTGCGAGCGGCCGACTGCAGCTCCAGAACCACCTCGGCATCCGACAGGCAGGCGAGACGATCGCCGTGCGATTCGAGAACGTCAGCGGCGGCACGTCGCGAACGCTGGGCGGAATCAGCGGAAGCCAGTGGAACAACATCAGGTACGACACGTGGTGACCGCAAGCACCCGGCAGAGCCCGCAATCATCAGAGGAGCAGACATGGCAGTGACACAGGAACAGGCGGACTGGTTCTCCGACGCCTTCGCGAAGCTCGTCGACAACGTCGACCAGGCGATCCTCGGCAAGCGCGAGGTGATCAGGCTCGTCGTGACCGCGCTCCTCAGCGACGGCCACGTGCTGCTCGAAGACGTTCCGGGAACCGGTAAGACGGTGCTCGCCAAGGCGCTCGCGAACACGCTCGACGGCTCGAACTCGCGCATCCAGTTCACCCCCGACCTGCTGCCGTCGGATGTCACGGGCGTGACGATCTACGACCAGGGCAAGGGCGTCTTCGAGTTCCACAAGGGCCCGATCTTCGCCTCGATCGTGCTGGCCGACGAGATCAACCGTGCGAGCCCGAAGACGCAGTCCGCGCTCCTCGAGGTCATGGAGGAAGGCCGCGTCACCGTCGACGGCGTGAGCCACGACGTCGGTCGTCCGTTCATGGTCATCGCGACGCAGAACCCCGTCGAGCAGGCGGGCACTTACACTCTGCCTGAGGCGCAGCTCGACCGCTTCCTCATCAAGACGTCGCTCGGCTACCCCGACCACAACACCGCGGTCGCGCTGCTCCTCGACTCCTCGAACCGCGCCCGTGCGTCGAAGGTCTCGCCGATCATCGCCCCCGGCTCGGTGGCGGCGATGGCCCAGCTGGCCTCCGAGGTGTTCGTCGATGCATCCGTGCTCGCGTACCTCAACCACATCGTGACCGCGACCCGCTCGCACAAGGACTCGACCCTCGGCGTCAGCATGCGCGGTGCGCTCGCACTCGCGCGTGCCGTCAAGACGTGGGCGCTGTCGCAGGGCCGCACCTACGTGACGCCCGACGACGTGCGCGAGCTGGCCGTGCCGGTGCTCGCGCACCGCATCATCGTCGACCCCGAGTCGGACTTCGCCGGCGTCACCGCCGAAGACATCGTGAGCCGAGTGCTGGTCGACATCGAACCGCCCGCGTACCGCGCGGCATGACCAGGTCCACGGCACCCGAACGCCCGGCAGCGCCCTCGCGCGACGGCATGACGAGCACCGCCACGCCCGAACGCCCTGAGACCGCCCCGCGCGTGCCCTCGCAGACCGCCATCGCGCTGCGGGGCCTCTGGCGATCCATCGTGGGCGGCCTGAGGAACGCAGTGCGACTGTCGGGGCAGGCCCTCGGCCGCGTCTTCGGGTTCGCAGCGCCGGTGACGAGCGTCATCTCGCCGCTCGGCTGGATCGTGCTCGCGGGCGCGGTGGTGGCCTTCGCGCTGAGCCGCGTCTTCGGCTGGATCGAGTTCGGTTTCGTCGGCGCGACGCTCGCCGCCGCGCTCCTCGTGGCGCTCGCGTTCGTGTTCGGCCGGGCCAACTTCAGCGTGCACATCGAGCTGAACCCGCACCGCGTCGTAGCCGGTGAGCGCGCGCTCGGGCGCATGCTCGTGACGAACATCGCCGCGAAGTCGTCGATCCCGTCTCGCATGGAACTGCCGGTCGGCGGTGCCGTCGCGGAGTTCGTGGTTCCGGTGCTCACGCCTGGCGCCGAGCACGACGAGCTCTTCGCCGTCCCGACGCATCGACGCGCCGTCATCGTGGCAGGGCCCGCGATCACGGTCCGCGGCGACCAGCTCGGGCTGCTGCGCCGCACCGTGAAGTGGACCGATGAGGTCGAGCTCTTCGTGCATCCCGTGACGGCCCGACTGGCCCCGAGCGCGTCCGGCCTCGTGCGCGACCTCGAGGGCGAGGTCACGAAGACGATCACGAACGACGACATCTCCTTCCACGCCCTGCGCTCCTACGAGCCGGGCGACGCGCTCCGGAACGTGCACTGGCGCACGTCGGCGCGCACCGGCCAGCTCATGGTGCGCCAGTTCGAGGAGACCCGCCGTTCGCAGCTCACGATCGTGCACACGACCGACCGCGACGCCTACGCCTCCGAAGACGAGTTCGAGCTCGCCATCTCCATCACGGCCTCGATCGGCGTGCAGGTCGTGCGCGACGGCACGAGGATGAGCATCGTGAGCGAGCGGATGCCGCTCTCCACCGCCACTGCGACGTCGCTGCTCGACGACACCTCGCGCCTGGTCGAGACATCCGGCGATCACGCGAACCTGCGCGACTTCGCGAGGGACGCGACCAAGCGACTGCCTCCGCCGAGCGTCGTGATGATCGTCGGGGGATCGCAGGTGCCACTGGCGGACTTCCGCGCCGCCGAGACCGTCTTCGGCCTCGACACCCAGACCATCGGCTTCCGCGCCGAGTTCGGTGCGGCCTCGCGCATCGCGAAGGTGTCCGGCCTCACGGTCGTGACGATCGGTGCGATCGGCGACCTCCCACGTGTGATGCGGCGGGTGCGACCGTGACCGAGACCTCCACTCCGATGCAGCCCGTTCCCGCGGAACCCGCTGCCCCCTCCGCCTTCCGTCCCTTCCCTGCGCGGGCATGGCCCGACGTCGCGATCATCTCGGTGCTCTCGCTCCTCGGCGTGATCGGCTACGAGACCTCCTTCGGCGACTACAACTTCCTGGTCGCGGGCATCGGCGGCCTCGTCGTCGGCACCGGATTCGGCGTGCTCGGCTACGTGCTGCGGCTCGGCGTCGTCACGAACGTGCTCGCAGCGCTCCTCGGCTACTTCCTCTTCGGCAGCGCGCTCACGATGCCCGCCCAATCGATCTTCGGCGTGATTCCGAGCCTCGAGACGCTCGCAGGGCTCGCCCTCGGCGCCGTCTGGGGCTGGACCGACATCGTGACCCTCCAGACCCCGGTGGAGGCCCCGTACTACATCCCCGTGGTGCCCTATTTCGCAACGTGGCTGGTCGCGCTCGTCGGAACGATGCTCGCAAGCCGCTGGCTCGTCGTGCGCCGCTCGCCCCTGCGGTCGAGCGTGCTGCTCATCGGCCCGGTGCTGCTCTTCCTCTCCGGGATCCTGCTCGGCACCGACGAGACCTACTTCGCGGGCGTTCGCGGTGTCGCGTTCGCCGCGATCGCGCTCATCTGGCTCGGGTGGCGACGCAACGCCGCGCCCGCGGCGAGCGATTCGGGTGCGAGTCGGCTGCAGCGGCGCAAGCTCGCCGGCACGGGGATGCTGGTCACCGGCGCGGTCCTCGTGGGTGCGCTCGCGGGCACGGCGCTCGCTCCGACGCAGCCCGATCGCTTCGTGCTGCGCGAGGAGATCACGCCGCCGTTCGACCCGCTCGCGTTCCCGAGCCCGTTGGCCGGATTCCGCTCCTACACGAAGGACCTCTCCGAGACGACGCTCTTCACGGCGACCGGCCTGGAGCCGGGCGATGTGATCCGGCTCGCGAGCATGGACTCCTATGACGGGCGCCTCTGGAACGTCGCGGGCCCCGACGACATGGCGTCGTCCGACGGCGGCTTCGAACTCGTCGGCGAGACCTTGCCGCTGCCGGGCCTCATGCGCCCGGGCGGCGAGCGCACCGCGGAGATCGAGATCGCGGGATACGACGACGTCTGGCTTCCGGGCGTCGGGTACCCGACGCGGCTCCGCTTCGACGACGCAGAGAGCGTGGCGAGCGCGGGCGACCTGCGATACAACTCGTCGACCGGCACCGCCGTGCTGACGAGCGGTGTCGAAGAGGAGTACCGGTACACGATCGACGCGACCCTGCAGAAGGGCGTCGACGACGACGATCTCATCGACACCCCGGCGGCGCAGATCGACCTCGCTCCCGTGGAGAACACGCCAGACGTCGTCGTCGCGAAGGCGCAGGAGTTCGCCGGCGGCGCCGAGAGCCCCATCGAGCAGTTGCGCGCGATCGAGACGGCGCTGAAGACGCAGGGGTTCCTGAGTCACGGGCTCGCGTCCGATTCCGTCCCGTCGCGTGCCGGCCACGGCGCCGACCGCATGATCGAGTTGTTCACGCGGAGCCAGATGGTCGGCGACGAGGAGCAGTACGCCTCGGCGATGGCGCTCATGGCGAGGTACCTCGGATACCCGGCGCGAGTCGTCATGGGCTTCGCACCGGAGGTCGGGGAGGATGCCGACTCCGTCGAGGTCGTCGGCGACGACGTCACGGCATGGGTCGAGGTCGCCTTCGAGGACGTCGGCTGGGTCGCCTTCCACCCGACTCCGGATGAGACCGACATCCCCCAGGACCAGACCCCGAAGCCGAAGTCGGAGCCGCAGCCCCAGGTGCGCCAGCCGCCGCGCAGCGACAACGAGGACGAAGACCTGCTCACCGCGGTCGAGATCGACGACAGCGACGACGAGAAGAAGAACCAGCCGTTCGCCATCCCGCTGTGGGCATGGGTCACGGCGGGCGTGATCGGCATTCCGCTGCTCCTCGTCTTCGGAGCGATGCTCGTGGTCGCCGCGATCAAGGCGCGCCGCCGCAATCGGCGTCGGAACCGTGGATCCGGGGACCGCCGCGTCGCCGGGGCCTGGGACGAGATGACCGACGAGTTCGCAGAGCTCGGCTTCGACGTGCCGAGGGTCGGAAGTCGCCGTCAGGTGGCGGCGGTGATCGAACGGCAGCTGCATCAGCAGGGTCTCGGAGATGCCCGCGGAGGCCGCACGGACACCGGTCCGGTACGGATCGTCCGCGCCGACGGGCCGGCGAGCGGGATCCGTGTGATGCCGTTGGCCGATGCCACCGACCGGGCGGTCTTCGGCGGACAGGAGATCGAGCAGTCCGTCGTCGACGAGAGCTGGGACACGGCGCTCGAATCCGTCGGGCTCGCGCGCGCGGCATCCGGTCGACTTCGACGTCTCTTCAGCCGTTTCCGCATCCGTTCGAAGCGGGACTGGGGCCAGGTGGACATCTCCGGCGCCAAGTCGTCCAAGTCGGCGAAGCCCGCCAAGCCGGCGAAGCCCCCCAAGCCCTCCAGGCCGTCGAAACCGACCGAACCCGGCGGTGCCGAGGCCGCAGCCCCCGCAGCAGGATGACGCGGGGGCTGCGACCCCGTCGCAAGCTCGCCTAGAGTGGAGCCGTGGAGCACGAGGGGTTCATCGTTCCGCCTCCGGGGTTGATCCCAGACACCGTCGAGGCGCCGCCGCGGCCCGCGCCCGCCGTGGCGCCGGCCGCCTTCCCGACATTCACGCCGGTCACGGCTCCCTCCCCTCCACCGGCGCCGGTCGTGCCCGAGGCCGAGGCGGCGCCGCACGGACCCTGGATCCTCTCGCTCGATGACGGGCAGCGGTTCCAGGTCGGCGGGTCGCTCGTGATCGGCCGCGACCCCGCACCGGTGCCGGTTCGCCCGCACGCGGTGCTCGTGCCCGTCGTCGACGCTGCGAAGTCGGTGTCGAAGACCCACGCGATCATCGATCTCGAGGGCGCCGAACTCTCGATCACCGACCTGCACTCGACGAACGGCGTGCTCGTGACCGACGCGCAGGGCGCCGAGCACGACCTCGCTCCGGGCGAGCGCGTCGTGCTCTCGCCGGGCGACCGGGTCGAGCTCGGCACCTTCGCGATGCGCGTCGAGCGGGCCTGAACGCCCGGTGTCATCTGGCCGGGTCGACGTTTCCGAGGTGTTAGCCTGAAGTTGTGCGCGCACGACGACGTCTTCTCCTTCGTTGCCGCGGCGGGGCTTCGTTCTGAGGCCTTCCCCGCCGCGGAGTCTGTCGTCGGCTGACCCCTGGACCTGAGGAAGACGAACGCATGAACGCAACATCCACGAACGCCGCGCCCGCCGAAGACGCCGTCCCGGCGACTGAACGCCCGCGCACACTGGCCGAGAAGGTGTGGAACGCCCACCTGGTGGCGAAGGGCGAAGACGGCACTCCCGACCTGATCTACATCGACCTGCACCTCGTGCACGAGGTGACGAGTCCGCAGGCCTTCGACGGCCTTCGCATGGCAGGTCGCCCGGTGCGCCGGCCCGACCTGACGATCGCGACCGAAGACCACAACACGCCGACCCTCGACATCGACAAGCCCATCGCCGACCTGACGAGCCGCACGCAGATCGAGACGCTGCGTCGCAACGCCGCCGAGTTCGGCATCCGGTTGCACTCGCTCGGCGACAAGGAGCAGGGCATCGTGCACGTCGTCGGCCCGCAGCTCGGCCTGACGCAGCCCGGCATCACGGTGGTCTGCGGCGATTCGCACACCTCGACGCACGGCGCATTCGGCGCGATGGCCTTCGGCATCGGCACGAGCGAGGTCGAGCACGTGCTCGCCACGCAGACCCTGCCGCTGAAGCCCTTCAAGACCATGGCGATCAGCGTCGAGGGGACGCTCCGTCCCGGTGTCACCGCGAAGGACATCATCCTCGCGGTGATCGCGAAGATCGGCACCGGCGGTGGCCAGGGCTACGTGCTCGAGTACCGCGGCAGCGCGATCCGGGCCCTGTCGATGGACGGTCGCATGACGATCTGCAACATGTCCATCGAGGCCGGCGCACGCGCCGGCATGGTGGCACCGGATGCCACGACGTACGCCTACCTCGAGGGCCGCGACCACGCGCCATCCGGTGCCGACTGGGACGCCGCCGTCGCCTACTGGAAGACCCTCGCGACCGACGAGGGCGCCGAGTTCGACGCCGAGGTCTTCATCGACGCCGACACGCTCGAACCCTTCGTCACGTGGGGCACGAATCCGGGGCAGGGCGTCTCGCTCTCCGACACGGTGCCCGACCCCGCATCGATCGACGACCAGCACGAGCGCGCCGCGGCCGAGCGTGCGCTCGAGTACATGGCGCTCGAGCCCGGCACGCCGCTGAAGGACATCGCGGTCGACGCCGTCTTCATGGGCTCCTGCACCAACAGCCGCATCGAAGACCTGCGGGCCTTCGCTTCGATCATCAAGGGCAAGCAGAAGGCCGACGGCGTGCGCGTCATGGTCGTGCCGGGGTCGGCTCGAGTGCGGCTCGAGGCCGAGGCCGAGGGCCTCGACAAGGTCTTCACCGACTTCGGCGCCGAGTGGCGCTTCGCCGGCTGCTCGATGTGCCTCGGCATGAACCCCGACCAGCTGGCGCCGGGCGAGCGCTGCGCGTCGACCTCGAACCGCAACTTCGAGGGACGCCAGGGCAAGGGCGGCCGCACGCACCTCGTGTCACCGCTGGTGGCCGCCGCGACCGCGATCCGCGGCACGCTGTCGAGCCCGTGGGATCTGCAGGCCGAAGGGGAGGAGCGCTGACCATGGAGAAGATCACCACCGTCACGGGCACCGCGGCGCCGCTGCGCCGTTCGAACGTCGACACCGACCAGATCATCCCCGCCGTCTTCCTGAAGCGCGTCACGAAGACCGGATTCGACGACGCGCTCTTCTACGCCTGGCGCCAGGACCCCGACTTCGTCCTGAACCGCCCCGAGTACCAGGGCGTGAAGGTGCTGATCGCCGGACCCGATTTCGGCACCGGTTCGAGCCGTGAACACGCCGTCTGGGCGCTGCGCGACTTCGGCTTCGACGTCGTCATCAGCTCGCGCTTCGGCGACATCTTCCGCGGCAACTCGGGCAAGCAGGGACTCCTCGCAGCACAGGTCGCCTACGAAGACGTCGAGCGGCTCTGGGAGGTCGTCGAGGCCGACCCGGGAATAGCGGTGACGGTCGATCTGGTTGAGCGAACAGTGACCGTAGGGTCGCTGAAGGTGCCGTTCGAGATCGATGACTACACTCGGTGGAGGCTTCTGGAGGGACTCGATGACATCGGGCTCACCCTCAGAGATGAAGCAGCAATTGCCGAGTTCGAGTCTCATCGAGAGTCGTGGCGGCCGAAGACGCTCCCCATCAGGGAGCCGGCGGAATCAGGGAGTCTGTGAACACACTCGGGCAGGATGCCAAGAACCATGGAACGGCAGTCGGGTTGAACGTCGACAAGATCACGATCAACGGTGGCAAGCCGCTCCGCGGTCGCATCGAGTTGAAGGGCGCGAAGAACCTCGTCACGAAGGCGATGGTCGCGGCCATCCTCGGTGACACTCCGAGCGTGCTGAAGGACGTCCCGAACATCAGCGACGTCCGGATCGTCCGAGGCCTCCTCGAGGTGCACGGCGTGAGCGTGACGCAGGGCATCGAGGGCGAGCTCATCCTCGACCCGTCGGCGGTCGAGACGGCGCACATGGCCGACATCGACGCGCACGCGGGCTCCAGCCGGATCCCGATCCTCTTCTGCGGCCCGCTGCTGCACCGCCTCGGCGAGGCGTTCATCCCCGACCTCGGCGGCTGCCGCATCGGCGACCGTCCGATCGACTACCACCTCGAGGTGCTGCGCAACTTCGGTGCGATCGTCGAGAAGCTGCCGAGCGGCATCCGCATGTCGGCACCCGGCGGCCTGCACGGCGCGAAGGTGTCGCTGCCCTACCCGAGCGTCGGCGCCACCGAGCAGGTACTCCTGACGGCTGTGCTCGCCGACGGCATCACCGAGCTCTCGGGCGCGGCGATCGAGCCCGAGATCATGGATCTCATCAACATCCTGCAGAAGATGGGCGCCATCATCACGGTCGACACCGACCGGGTCATCCGCATCGAGGGCGTCGAGAAGCTCGACGGCTACACCCACCGGGCGCTCTTCGACCGCAACGAGGCCGCGAGCTGGGCCGCTGCGGCCCTCGCGACCGACGGCGACATCTTCGTCGGCGGAGCGCGCCAGGCCGAGATGCTCACGTTCCTCAACGTCTTCCGCAAGGTCGGCGGCGACTTCGAGATCCAGGAAGACGGCATCCGGTTCTTCCACCCGGGCGGCGAGCTCTCGCCCGTCATCATCGAGACCGACGTGCACCCCGGCTTCATGACCGACTGGCAGCAGCCGCTCGTGATCGCGCTCACGAAGGCGAAGGGCGTCTCGATCGTGCATGAGACGGTCTACGAGCAGCGCTTCGGGTTCGTCGACGCCCTCGTCGAGATGGGCGCGTCGATCGAGGTACACAAGGAGTGCCTCGGCGGTCGCGCGTGCCGGTTCGGCCAGCGCAACTTCAAGCACTCCGCGGTGATCTCGGGGCCCACGAAGCTCACGGGCGCCGACATCGAGGTTCCCGACCTGCGGGGCGGCTTCAGCCACCTCATCGCGGCGCTCTCGGCCGACGGCCGCTCGACCGTCTCGAACGTCGGCATCATCGCTCGCGGATACGAGAACTTCATCACGAAGCTGGAGCTCCTCGGGGCGGACTTCGAACTCGAAGGATAATGGGGGAGTGCCACACGACGACACACCCTCGACGAGCTCCATGAAGCCGCGTTCGGAGACCCGCCGACCGTCGTTCTTCTGGCTCCTCGCCGCCATCGCGCTTCCGCCGCTCGGCCTCGCGGTCCGCTACCGGTTCCACCATCGTGAGCGCATGCCCCAGGCGGGTGCCTTCGTGCTCGCGCCGAACCACTACAGCGAGATCGATCCGCTCGTGATCGGCGCGGCCGTGTGGAAGCTCGGTCGCGCCCCTCGATTCCTTGCGAAGGCCTCGCTCTTCAAGAACCCCGTGCTGGGGTGGCTGCTGCGCACCTCAGGCCAGATCCCGGTCGAGCGCGCGGGCAGCAAGAGCCACCGGGCGCTGCGCGCAGCGGAGGAGCTCGTCGAGAAGGGGCGCATGGTCGTCGTGTACCCCGAAGGGTCGCTGACCCGCGATCCCGACCTCTGGCCGATGCGGGGCAAGACGGGCGCCGTGCGCATCGCGCTCGAGCGGGACATCCCGATCATCCCCTCGGCGCACTGGGGCACGCAGGAGCTCATGCCGCGTTACGGCAAGAAGATCCACCCCTTCCCGCGCAAGACCATCGACGTCATCGTGGGCGAGCCGCTCGACCTCAGCGAGTATCGGGGCAAGCCGCTCACCCAGAGCAGCCTGCTCGAGGCGACCGATCAGCTCATGAAGGCGATCGCAGAGCTGCTCGCGGAACTGCGCGACGAGCCGGCACCGGCCGAGCGCTGGGACCCGACGCAGCACGGCCAGAAGGAGACGGGGCGCCTTGAAGACTAGAACCCCTGCCAAGAAGGGCCCGGGCAAGCGCGTCGCCGTGCTCGGCGCCGGCAGCTGGGGCACCACGTTCGCGAAGATCCTCGCCGACGGCGGCGCCGATGTCGTGCTGTGGGCCCGTCGCCCCGAGCTGGCCCGCGAGATCCAGGAGGCCAAGCGCAACAGCGACTACCTCCCGGGCGTGAACCTGCCGCTCGGCCTCAGGGCCACGAGCCGACTCGATCTCGCCCTCGCCGGCGCCGAGCAGGTCTACATCTCGGTGCCGAGCCAGTCGCTCCGCGACAATCTCGCGATCATCGCGCCGCACCTGCACGCACAGGCATCAGTGGTCTCGCTCATGAAGGGCGTCGAGAAGTCGACGGGCAAGCGCATGAGCGAGGTCATCGCCGAGGTGCTGCGCATCGACCCGGCGCAGATCGCCGTGATCTCCGGGCCGAACCTCGCGCTCGAGATCGCCAAGGAGCAGCCGACGGCCGCCGTCGTGTCGTCGACGAGCCTCGAGACGGCCCAGGCCGTGGCATCCGTCGCCCGCAACCGCTACTTCCGCTCGTTCGTGAACACCGACGTGATCGGCACCGAGTTCGGCGGCGTGCTGAAGAACCTCATCGCCGTGGCGATCGGCATCGTCGACGGCGTGGGCTACGGCGAGAACACGAAGGCCTCGATCATCACGCGCGGCCTCGTCGAGATGACCGACTTCGCGGTCGCCTACGGCGCGCATCCCGAGACCCTCGCCGGCCTCGCGGGGCTCGGCGACCTCATCGCGACGAGCCAGTCGCCCCTCTCGCGCAACAACACCGCGGGCCGGCTGCTCGGCCAGGGCTATCACCTGAACGACGTCGTCAATCAGATGCAGCAGACCACAGAGGGGCTCGCATCGGTCGGGCCGATCCTCGAACTGGCGCGAGCGATGGGCGTCGACATGCCTATCGTCGAACAGGTTCGGCAGGTGCTCGCGGGCACCCTCGATCCGAAGGACATCGCGCCCCACCTCACGACAGACGACGAGCCTCAGGGCGAAAGGACGATCGATGGACAAGCTCAGAGTGGTTCTGCTGTTCGGAGGGCGTTCCAGCGAGCATTCGATCAGCTGCGCAACGGCGGGCGGGGTGCTCCGGGCGATCGACCGTAGCCGCTACGAGGTGATCCCCGTCGGGATCACTCGCGACGGCGCGTTCGTGCTCGAGTCCGACGACGCCGACCGCTTCGCCCTCGACCCTGCGCACCTGCCCGAGGTCGTCGACAACGGCAGCCGGGTGCGCTGGCCCGAGAGCGCGTCGTCGCGCGAGCTTCGAGTCACGGATGCATCGGGCGAGCGCTCGCTCGGCGACGTCGACGTGGTCTTCCCGATCCTGCACGGCCGCTTCGGAGAAGACGGCACGATCCAGGGACTGCTCGAGCTCATCGGCCTGCCCTACGTCGGCAACGGCGTGCTCGCCTCGTCGATCGGCATGGACAAGCACTTCACGAAGACGGTGCTCGAGGGCGCCGGCATCGCCGTGGCACCGTGGGTGACCCTGACGCGAGCCTCGCTCGACGAGAACCGCGAGCTCTGGGAGCGCCGCACCAAGGCGCTCGGACTGCCGGTGTTCGTCAAGCCCGCGCGCGCGGGCTCCTCGGTCGGCGTCACGAGGGTCGCCGACTGGTCGGAGCTCGACGCGGCCCTCGACACCGCGTTCGCCGAAGACGGCAGCGTGCTCGTCGAGGCGGCGGTCACGGGCCGCGAGATCGAGTGCGGAGTGCTCGGCGGCGCCGGGTCATCCGTTCGCGTGAGCGTCGCCGGCGAGGTCGTCGTCACCGGCCGCGACTTCTACGACTTCGAGGCGAAGTACCTCGACGCCCCCGGCGTCGAGCTGATCTGCCCGGCCGATCTCGGCGACGGCGAACTCTTCGAGCTGCAGCGCGTCGCACGCCACGCGTTCGAGGCGATCGGCGGCGAGGGGCTCGCGCGTGTCGACGTGTTCCTGACCGACGAGGGCTTCGTCGTCAACGAGATCAACACGATGCCGGGCTTCACGCCCATCTCGATGTTCCCGACGTGCTGGCAGCAGTCGGGCCTCGCCTACCCCGACCTGATCGCCGAGCTCATCGACGGCGGGTACGCGCGCGGCAGTCGCTGACACGCCTGCGAGTTGAGCCTGCCTCTGTCGGTCGAGCCGGTCGAGACCGGGGTTCGGCAGGCTGAGGTCTCGGCAGGCTCAACCAGCAGGATGCTCAGCCCGACGTCTCGCCGAAGGACTCGTCGATCGTCGTGCAGCCGCCATCGGCGGGGATGACCGAGACCGCCGAGGAGAGTTCGCTGATGACGGTGGTGCCCGAGACGACGTCGTTGTCGACGAGCACCTCGACGGCGGGCGTGCGCCCGTATGTGGTGAAGAGGTAGTTCGGGGCTTCCGATTCGTCGATGACCCAGTCGACGCCGTTGACGCTGACGCAGCGATCGGTCGTCGGGCCGGGCGCCTCGGCCCCGCAGCGCAGGACCACGGATGCCGGTTCGCCCCATGCACCGGTGCCCTGCGCGTTGGTCTCGCGCTGCTGCTGCTCGGCCTCGGTGTCCTTCGCGAGCGCGTCGGGCAGGCGCACGACGACGGCCGCGCAGTCGGGATCGCTCGCGAGCGGCGCCGATTCGATCGGCACGGCCTGGCTGCAACCGGTGAGCACGAGCATGGCGGCGGCGACGACGGCGGTCACGGCGAACCGGCGGAGCGCGGTGCCGCGCGAAGGAGCTGAGGGGGATGATTCGGACATCCCGTTCAGGCTATCGCGAGCCGGGCGCGTCGAGCTGGGCGTCGGCTGCTCGGCTGCGCGGTTCCCTTCGCCGGCTGCGAGCGGGGGAGCGGGAGTGCAATCGGCGCCGCTGAATGTAATGATTGCTTACCAATGCACGCGGTGCCCCCGCCGTCGTACCCCGAGACGAGCATCGCTGCAAGCACCCGAGCGCTGATCGAGGCCGCTCACCGCCGAGCAATGGAGCACGATGAGTCGTCGAAGCGAACGCGAGCAGAGTCGGAAACGCCGTCGTCGGACGAGCTCGATCATCGCGGCCGCGATCGTCACGGCGGTGCTCGTCGGCAGTGCCGGTGCCGTCGGCACGGCCTGGGCGACGGGCGGTCTCGACGACTGGATCGACCCGGTTCCGGAGTGCACCGTGCCCGTCGAGTTGACGGTCGTCGCCGATCGGGCGATCGCGGCGACGGTGCAGGCCGTGGCGACCGAGTACGACGCCGGCGAGTCGGCGTGCTCGCACACCGAGGTGTTCGCCCAGGAGTCGGCGGACACGGCCGCAGTACTGGCCTCGGGCAACGCGACGGAGGTCGACGCCTGGATCCCCGACTCCCCGGTCTGGCTCGTGCGCATGTCGAGCATGGCGCGATCCCTCGGCCGCCCGGTGCCCGACATCGCCCTCGAACGCTCGATCGCGACGAGCCCGGTCGTCTTCGCGGCGCCCGTGAGCCGGGCCGAGGAGTTCGCCGGTCGTGAACTGAGCTGGAAGGGGCTGCTGGGTGCCGAGTTCCCCGCGCTGCTGCCCGACCCCGAAGCCTCCTCGGCCAGCCTGAACGCGCTCCAGTCGCTCGAGAGCCGCGTCGAGATCACCCAGCCGAGGCAGTTCCAGAACGCGATGGTCCGGTTGAACGGCGAGGTGCCGGCGAATGCGGATGCCGCGTTCGCCGCGCTCAGCGTGAGCGCCCCGGGCACCGTGGCGATCGCGAGCGAGCAGCAGCTGGCGCTGCACAACCGGAAGGCGGGCGCCGAGCCGCTGCTCGCCCTCTACCCGAGCGACGGCAGCCTCGCCCTCAGTTATCCGTTCCTGCGCCTGCTCGACGAGAGCGAGCTCGCGAAGCACCTGCGCGACGGCGAGCAGGCGGACGAGTCCGACCCCGAGGCGATCGAGCTCGCGCGTCGGGCCCACGAGCTCGACGCACTGAAGATCGCCCTCTGGAACGCGAAGGACCGCTTCGCCACCGACGGCTTCCGCGACGGCCGAGGCGGCGGCGAGCTCGAACAGGACGGCGTGGTCGAGGCGCCCGTCGAGGTGAGTTCTGCCGCGGCATCCGCTCAGGTCGCGATCCTGCGCACCTGGGGTCTCGTCAGCGTGCGCTCGCGCATCCTGACGGTGATCGACCTCTCGGGCTCCATGGAGGAGCCGACCGTGTCGGGGCAGCGGCGCATCGACGTGCTGCAGCAGGCCGCGGCGACGACGCTCGCGCAGTTCTCGGGCCAGGTCGACCTCGGCGTCTGGGGTTTCTCCACGCTGCGCGCCGGCGAGCAGGACTGGGAGTGGCTCGCACCGATCGACCGACTCTCGAACGATTCGCACAAGCAGCTCGTGACCGACGTGATCGGTTCGCTGCCTGTCCGTCTCGGCGGTGCCACCGGTCTCTACGACACCACGCTCGCGGCCGTGCAGAGCGTGCGCGAGCAGTACGACCCCGAGAAGGTCAACTCGGTGCTGCTGCTGACCGACGGCCGGAACGAGGATGAGAACGGCATCTCGGGAGAACAGTTGCTCGCCGAGCTCGCGGCGCTGGACGACCCGGCGCGGCCCGTGCCAGTGACGCTCGTCGGCATCGGGCCCGACACCGATCTCGACGCCATGCGGCGCATCGCGGAGGCGACGGGCGGTGCCGCCTATTCCGCGGCACGCCCCGAGGACCTGACCGTGGTGCTCACCGACGCACTGTCGCAGCGCGCCTGCCGACCCAACTGCTGACGACTCCGGGGCGCGGGCGGCTCCGGCCGGGTGGCCGCACACGCCGGCATGCGGCGCACGCTAGCGTGAAGGGCATGCACGAGCGCGCGGACCAAGCGGCCCAGCCCCGAACCGTCGGCGAGCTCGGCGAAGACGCCGCACTGGCGCGCATCCTGCCGCGGCTCCGGCCGGCCGATGCCGCGCTTCTCGGCCCCGGCGACGATGCCGCCGTGGTCGCCGCCGCCGACGGACGCTTCGTCGTGACCACCGACCTCATGGTGCACGGCCCCGACTTCCGCCTCGCCTGGTCGACGCCGTTCGAGCTCGGCTGGAAGGCGGCGGCGACGAACCTCACGGATGTCGCGGCGATGGGAGCCCGCCCGACGGCACTCGTCGTGGCGATCGCCGCGCCGCCGTCGCTCGACGCCTCGGTGCTCGAGGGCATCGCCGATGGACTCCGTGAATGCCTCGCTGCGCTCGCCCCCGGCGCAGGCGTGGTGGGCGGCGACCTCACGGCGTCATCGGTGCTGACGATCGCGGTGACGGCGTTCGGCGATCTCGAGGGCCGCCCGCCCGTGACCCGCAGCGGGGCACGCCCCGGCGACGTCGTCGCGCACGCCGGCGCTCGCGGGGACGCTGCCCGCGGCCTCGCCCTGCTCTTCGACGAGGCGACGGATGCCTCGGGCGAACCCGACTCCGCTGCCGCCGACGTGCTGCGCGACCGCCACCCCGACCTCATCGCCGCCCAGCTGGCGCCGTCACCGCCCGTCGGCGCCGGGGTCGCGGCTGCGGCGGGTGGCGCGACGTCGATGCTCGACGTCTCCGACGGCCTCGCTCGAGACGCACGCCGCGTCGCCCAGGCGAGTGGTGTCGGCATCGACTTCTCGGCCGCAGCGCTCGGCCCCGACGTGCGGCTCGCCCTGGCCGGCGGCGAGGACCACGGCCTGCTCGCGACGTTCCCGCCCGGCACGGCGCTGCCCGAGCCGTTCGAACCCATCGGCCTCGTGACGGACGCGCCAGGGCGGCTCTTCGTCGACGGCGTCGCGATCGACTCCGCCGGATGGGACCCCTACTCGGGCTGGGACGGCCGCGCAGGCTGAGCCGTGGTCGCCCACCAGAGCGTCGTCTCGCCGTAGTCGCGGCGACGTTCGGGCTCGATGCCCGCGGGCCATTCGGGTTCGGGGGAGCGGGAGCTGCGTTCGACCATCACGACGGCGTCGGGCGCCAGCAGGGGCGCGAGCAGCTCGAGGTCGCGCGCCAACGCTGCCTCGTCGAGCTCGTACGGCGGGTCGATGAAGGCGAGGTCGACGCCGGCGGCGGCGGTCTCGAGGTACGCGGCCACGGGACGCACGGCAACGCGGATGTGCGGCCGGGTGACGCCCTTCGCGGCCTTCAGCAGGGCATCGGCGTTGCTGCGGCACACCTCCGCCGCGGGCTTGGCTCGCTCGACGAGCACGACATCGGTGGCACCGCGGCTGGCCGCCTCGAGGCCCAGTGCGCCCGACCCCGCGTAGAGGTCGAGCACCCGGGCGCCCTCGAGGGCGTCTCGCGCCTCGAGGGCGGAGAAGATCGCCTCGCGCACGCGGTCGCTCGTGGGACGGGTGCCGGAGCGCGGCACTCGGAGGGTGAGGGAGCCGGCGAATCCGGCGATGATGCGGGTCATGCTCAGGCGAGCATAACGGGCGACCTCTCGCCGCTGCCATGAGGCGACCGAGCTGCTGCCATTATGGGAGTGTGGATGACTCGACCGACCAGGTGCCCGCCGAACCGTCCCGACACCGCGGCGCCGAACAGCAGATGATCGACCGACTCTGGGATTTCGGGAACCCGGCGGCGAGCGAGGAGCGATTCAGGGAGGCCGCTGACGACGACGGCAACTCCGCCCACCTCCGCGCCGTGATGACGACGCAGCTCGCCCGAGCTCTCGGAATCCAGGGCCGCGTCGAAGAGGCGCTCGCGGTGCTCGAGAGCGTCGCAGCAGACGTTCCCGCCGGCGACGGCGGGGCGGATGCCGCTGAGCTCCGGGCTCGGGTGGCGATCGAGCGAGGGCGGCTCGCGGCATCCGCTGGGCGCCCCGCCGACGCGGTGCCCGAACTGACCCGCGGCGTTCGCGAGGCCGCGCTCGCCGGGTCGACGTTCCTCGTGCTCGACGCCCTGCACATGCTGGCGCTGAACGACGCCGGCCACGAGGAGGAGTGGGCGGCCGAGGGGTTCGACGTGCTCGACGGAGTGCGCGACGCCCGTTTGCGTCGCTGGGGCGTCGCCCTGCACAACAACCTCGGATGGACCATGCACGACGCGGGCAGGGCCGAGGCGGCCCTCACGCACTTCGAGCAGGCGGTCGAGGCCGCCGACCGATACGGCACCGCCGAGCAGCGCCACGTCGCCCGATGGTCGGTCGCCCGGTGTCTGCGCAGCCTCGGTCGCACCGACGAGGCGCTCGCGTTGCAGCGGGAGCTCGCAGCGGCCCGACCCGAAGACCCGTACGTGCAGGCGGAGCTCGCCGCGCTGACGGAGGCGCCGCCTACGATCGAGCCATGACCGAGGGGCGCGACACCGAAGGGCGCGACGCGACGACGGCCGGCGAGATCGCGCCGGGCTCGTTCACCCTCGACTCCCGGCTGTCTGGGGCGCTCGGCGGGCGCACCGCGCAGGCGTTCGAGCGCGGGTTCGGGCATCGCACCGTCGGCGACCTGCTCGCGCACTACCCGCGGCGCTACGCCATGCGCGGCGAGCTGACGGCGCTCGCGACCCTGCCGCTCGACGAGAACATCACGATCATCGCCGAGGTGATCGAGGTCGGCGAGCGGTCGATGCGTGCTCGCCGCGGCTCGATCGTCGAGGCGAAGATCACCGACGGCACGGGCGTGCTGACCCTCACGTTCTTCAACCAGCGCTGGCGGGCCGCAGACCTGCGGCCCGGCCGGCGCGGCATCTTCGCCGGCAAGGTGAGCGACTACAAGGGGCAGCGCCAACTCGCGCACCCCGACTACGAGCTGTTCGACGACGCCGCGCCGCTCGAGGCCGGCGACGCGGCGGCCAAGCGCTGGGCCGAGGCGCCGATCCCGATCTACCCGGCGACGAGCACGCTCGCGAGCTGGCAGATCGCCAAGGCCGTCGAGCTCGTGCTCGACGGGCTCGCCCCGCTCGACGATCCGCTCCCGGCGTCGGTGCGCGCGGCGAAGTCGCTCCTCGGCCACCGCGAAGCGCTCGAGCTCGTGCACCGGCCTGAGCGCGACGGCGATTGGAAGCGCGCTCGCGGCACGCTGCGCTTCACCGAGGCGTTCGTGCTGCAGACGGCGCTCCTCGAACGTCGGGCCGAGCTGCGCACGCACACGACCGTCGCGCGCGAGCCCGTGCCCGGTGGGCTCCTCGAGCGGTTCGACGCGGCGCTGCCCTTCACGCTCACGGGCGACCAGCTCGAGGTCGGCGGCGAGATCGCGCACGACCTGGGCGAGCCCGTGCCGATGAACCGCCTCGTGCAGGGCGAGGTCGGCTCGGGCAAGACCGTCGTGGCGCTTCGCGCGATGCTCGCCGTCGCCGATTCGGGCGGCCAGTCGGCGCTCCTCGCGCCCACCGAGGTGCTCGCGGGCCAGCATCTGCGCTCGATCGCGAAGATGCTCGGCCCCGATCTCGCGGCCGAGCTCATGCCGACCCTGCTCACGGGCCAGCTTCCCGTCGCCGAGCGCAAGAAGGCGCTCCTGCGCGCCGCAGCGGGCCAGTCGCGCATCGTCGTCGGCACGCACGCCCTGCTCGGCGACAACGTCTCGTTCGCCGACCTCGGGCTCGTCGTCGTCGACGAGCAGCACCGCTTCGGCGTCGAGCAGCGCGAAGCACTGCGGCTGAAGGGGCAGAGCCCGCCGCACGTGCTCGTGCTCACGGCCACGCCGATTCCCCGCACGGTCGCGATGACGGTGTTCGGCGACCTCGACGTGTCGACGATCCGCGAACTCCCGGCCGGGCGTGCCGGCATCACGTCACAGGTCGTCCCGCTCGCGATCCGGCCGACCTGGCGTCCGCGCATCTGGGAACGCCTCGCCGAAGAGCTCGCGCTCGGCCGGCAGGCGTTCGTCGTCTGCCCCGCCATCGAGGCGAAGGTCGTCGAAGACGAGGGTCCCGCGGGCGCGGCCTCGGCCGCTGCGACCGACGGCGAGGGCCGAGCGGATGCCGCGGCCCCCGTGGCATCCGTCGTCGCCGTGCTGGCGGAGCTCCGCGCCCACCCGCGGTTCGCCGAGACGCGCATCACGCCCCTGCATGGCCGAATGTCGGCCGACGAGAAGGACGCGGCGATGCGCGCCTTCTCGGCCGGCGAGATCGACGTGCTCGTCGCGACCACCGTCATCGAGGTCGGCGTCGATGTGCCGAACGCGAGCGCCATGGTCGTCGTCGACGCCGATCGGTTCGGGGTCTCGCAACTGCACCAGCTGCGCGGCAGGGTCGGCCGCGGGTCCGTGCCCGGGCTCTGCCTGCTCGTCACGTCGGCGGTGCCCGGATCGCTCGCCCTGCAGCGGGTCGAGGCCGTCGCCGCGACGCTCGACGGCTTCGAGCTCGCGCAGGCCGACCTCGAGCTGCGGCAGGAGGGCGACGTACTGGGCGCGGTGCAATCGGGCGGGCGTTCGTCGCTCAAGCTGCTGAAGGTCGCGCGCGACGGCGACCTCATCGCCGAGGCGCGGGAGATGGCGCAGGAGGTGCTCGAGGCCGGCGGCGGACTCGCGTCGCACCCAGCCCTCGCGGCGGCGGTGCGCCGTCGCCTCGACGAGGAGACGAGCGGGTACCTGAGCAAGGGCTGAGACTCTCCACAGCCCCTCGCGCGCGGCCGCGCGGGCAGTACGCTGGTGCGTATGCAGCGGATCGCCGTCGTCCCAGGATCGTTCGACCCCGTCACGCTCGGTCACCTCGACGTCATCGAGCGGGCCGCGGGGCTGTACGACGAGTTGCATGTCGTCGTCGTGCACAACCCCGACAAGTCGGCGTTGCTGCCGATCGCCCAGCGGGTCTCGCTCATCGAGCGGTCGATCGCCGAGGCCGGCATCCGGGGCCGCATCGTCGTGGCGTCGTGGAGCATGGGGCTCCTCGTCGACTACTGCACCGATGTCGGCGCCTCGGTGCTCGTGAAGGGCGTGCGCTCGCAGCTCGACGTCGCCTACGAGACCCCCATGGCGATCGTCAACCGTCACCTCGCGGGCGTCGAGACGGTCTTCCTCCTTCCCGATCCGGCGAACGCGCACGTGTCGAGCTCCCTCGTGCGCCAGGTGTCGGCGCTCGGCGGCGACGTCGCCCCCTACGTGCCGACCGCGGTGTCCGAGTACCTCCAGGCGGCGATGACGCCATGACCGACCAGACGGCTGTCGCGGCGCAGATGGGCATCGACGAGGTCGGTGCGCGTGCGGCATCCATCGTGCAGAACGTCGAGGCGGTCATCGCCGGCAAGCGCGAGGCCGTCACGAGCGCGCTCACCGTGCTGCTCGCCGAGGGCCACCTCCTCATCGAAGACGTACCCGGCGTCGGCAAGACGATGCTCGCCAAGACGCTCGCCCGATCGGTCGACGCGACGGTCAGCCGCATCCAGTTCACCCCCGACCTGCTGCCGAGCGATGTCACCGGCGTCTCGGTGTTCGACCAGGCGAGTCGGCGTTTCGAGTTCAAGCACGGGCCGGTGTTCGCGAACATCGTGATCGGCGACGAGATCAACCGCGCGAGCCCGAAGACGCAGTCGGCGCTGCTCGAGTGCATGGAAGAGCGCCAGGTCACCGCTGACGGCACGACCTACCGGCTCGAGCCGCCGTTCACCGTTGTGGCCACGCAGAACCCTGTCGAGATGGAGGGTACGTACCCGTTGCCCGAGGCGCAGCGCGACCGCTTCATGGCGCGCATCTCCATGGGCTATCCCTCGTCGGCCGACGAGCTGGCGATGCTGTCGACGCGCGAGACGTCGAGCCCGCTCGATGCGCTCGAGCCGGTCGTGAGCCTCACCGAGCTGCGCGGCATGATCGAGGCCGTGCAGCACGTGTTCACGTCGCAGCCGGTCAAGGAGTACGCCGTCGACCTCGCCCGGGCGACGCGTGAAGACCGGCAACTGCGCCTCGGCGCGAGCCCGCGAGCCACGCTGCAGCTGATCCGGGCGGCGAAGGCGCACGCGGCGATGCACGGCCGAGACTTCGTCCTGCCCGACGACGTCGACGCACTCGCCGTGCCCGTGCTCGCGCATCGGCTCGTGCCCACGAGTCGTGCGGTCGGAGCGCACGACCGCGATAGCGGGCCGCTCATCGACGCCATCGTGCGCCGAATCGTGGGGGAGACGCCGATTCCGGTCGGCAGCGCGCGAAGGAACTGACATGTGGCACCCCCGTTCCGTTCGAGTCGCGACCTGGCCGCGACTCACGCGCCGGGGTGCCACGCTCGTCATCGTCGGGGTGCTGCTGCTCGCCGTGTCGCTCTGGTTCGACTCTCGCGACGTGCTCGTGCTCGCCTTCGTCGGCATCGCCATGCCGGCCGTGGCCGCGCTCTTCGTGGCCCTGCGCAAGCCGAGCCTCGCGGTCACGCGGAGGTTCGCCCCACCGGTCGCCGAGGCGGGCGGCTCGACTCTGGTGGCGCTCGTCATCAAGAACCGCTCCCGCCGCACCTTCGACGGGGCGCACTGGCGAGACGGGGTGCCGACGACGCTGACGGCAGCACCCGAAGCGATCCTGCCGGCGATGGGCCCCTACGAATCGATGCTGCCCTCGGGCGACGACACGGTGCGCGTCGAGTACCGGTTGCGGATGCCGCGGCGCGGCGTCTACCCCATCGGACCGCTGCGCGTCGGCATCGCCGACCCGTTCGGTCTCGCGAGGGTCGACCGTGACGTCGGCACCGCCCACGAGGTCGTGGTCACCCCGCGCGTGACTCCGCTCGACACGGCACTCGGCTCGGCAGCGAGCGTCGACGGCGTGCTCAACGGCCTGCAACTCCGCACGCATCCGAACTCCGACGAGCTCATCGCCCGCGAGTACCGCTACGGCGACCCGTTGCGGCGGGTGAACTGGGCGGCGACCGCCCGCCGCGGCGAGCTCATGGTGCGCGAGGAGGAGCAGCGGGGCGACCCCGAGGCTCGCATCATCCTCGACACCGCGCTCGCAGGGCGCGCGCGGCAGGCGGGTCATCGCCGTGACGCCGACGACAGCCCGCACTTCGGCTTCGAACTCGGCGTCGAGGTCGCGGCGTCGATCGGCATGCACCTGCTCGAACACGGATACCGGGTGCGCTGCGATCGCCTCGACGATCCCGAGCGGGGTCTCGCCTCGGGCGAGTCGGGTGCCGGCTACCGCCTGCCCGGCGGCGATCGACTGCTGCTCGAAGACCTCGCGCGGCTCGACGGCCCCGCCGGAGCGGCCGGCGCCCGCACGCAGTCGGCTGCCGGGACCCACTCAGCGGGCTCTCGCGGACGGGACGCCCGCATGCCGGGGTTCGCCGTGCTCGTCGACCCCGACGAGCACGACGCCCGCTCCCTCGTCGCGCTGCGATCGAGCATCGAGCCGGCCGTGGTCTTCGCGACCGAGGGGGTGGCAGGGGGCATCGTCGACCTGCTCGAGAAGGCCGATTGGCGAGTGGTGCGCGTGCGCCGCGCGGCCGAGATCGCGTCGGCGTGGTCGGGCACGACCCGACCCCAGCCCGTTGCGCCGAGTCGCCCGCCCGCCCGCCGCCCGGTGGCACCCGGAGTGCCCGATGCGTCCTGATCCCGCTCCCCTCTCACGAGCCCAGCGGCTCGCCCTCACCGCTGCATCCTTCCTGCTGCTCGCGACCGCCGCGATGGCCCTCGGCCCGCTCATCGCTGGCAGCGGATGGTGGTGGCTGTGCGCGTTCATCGCGGGCGGGGTGCTGTTCGCGGGCACGGGCCTGCGAGCCCTGCGAACGCCGGCCTCGCTCGTGCCGGTGCTCGAACTCGTCGTGCTCCTGCTGCTCCTGACACTCGTGTTCGGCGGAGCCACGAGCATCGCGCTCGTGATCCCGACGCAAGGCACCTTCGAGGCCTTCGGCGAGCTCATGTCGGGCGCGCAGCGCACGATCGAACAGCAGTCGGTGCCGGCCATCCCCGTGCCGCCGCTCCTGTTCGCGCTCGCGCTCGGCATCGGGCTGCTCGCGTTCGTCGTGGACGTGCTCGTCCAGACGCTCCGGGTGCCCGCGCTCGCGGCGGTGCCGGCGCTCGTGCCCGTCGTGGTGCCCGGCTTCATCATCGAGGCGGGTGCCGAGGCGCCGGCGCTCGTGCTCACGGCAGCGGCGTACCTGCTGCTGCTGAGGGTCGACGTGCGTGTGCGACGACGGGCGCGCCTCGCCGCCGGGGCCGAGGGCGAGGATGCCGCGACGATCGTGCCGCCGAACCGGGTGCCCATCGTGTCGACGCTCGGCGCCTCGCTCGGCCTCGCCGCGGTCGGCCTTCTGACCGCGTCGATCCTGGCGGCGTCGACGCCGAGCATCTCATCGAGCCTGCTGCTCGGGTCGCCGAGCCAGGGCACGCTGTTCGGGCGCGGGGTGAGCCCCTTCATCGACCTCGGACGGGATCTCCGTCGTCCCGAGCCGCGCCCGGCGTTCCACTACTTCGCGCGAGACGCCGACCGCCCGTACTTCTCCCTGCTCACCCTCGACGAGTTCGAGGGCGAGGTGTGGGGCGCCGGCAACGAGGCCGTCGACGGCGACAACACGGTCGATGCGATGCCGAGGCCCGACGGCCTCTCCGACGAGGTCGTGACCACGGAGCATCCGATCGAGGTGATCGTCGACGAGGTGCGTACGACGTGGCTCCCCGTGCCCTACCCGACCTCTCGCATCGAGGGCCTCAGCGGTTCCTGGTTCTGGGAGGCTGGCTCGCTGTCGGTGCGCAGCGTCGACACGAACACGGGCGGGCAGCGCTACCGGGCCACCCGCCTCGAGGTGGAGCCCACGGTCGCGCAGTTGCGCGACGCGAGCACCGACGTGCCGGCCGAAATCGAGCCGAACCTCGCGCTGCCCGAGGAGATGCCGCCGATCATCGCCGAGACGGCTGCGGCGGTCACCGCGGGCACCACCTCCCGCTACGACGCGGCGGTGGCGATCCAGTCCTACCTCCGTTCCTCCCAGTTCGACTACTCCACCGAAGCGCCGGTCGCCGAGGGGTACGACGGCGGCGGCTTCGATGTCATCGCGCAGTTCCTCGAGGCCAAGTCGGGGTACTGCGTCCACTTCGCCTCGACGATGGCGGTCCTCGCGCGGGAGATCGGAATCCCCTCGCGCATCTCGCTGGGCTACACGCAGGGTTCTCCGACGCAGGAGCGCGTCGACGGCGTGCAGCGGGTCGAGGTCGACTCGCACGACCTGCACTCGTGGCCCGAACTGTACTTCGAGGGTGTCGGGTGGGTGCCGTTCGAACCGACCCCGGGTCGAGGCACGGTGCCCGGGTACTCGAGGCCCGGCGCGGGCGACGGCACCGGCGCCGCCGCCCCGAGCACGGCGCCGGTGAGCCCGGGAGCGAGTGGCCGTCCCGAGCTCGATCCCGATCGGGGCCTCGCCGGGCAGGCCGGCGGTGCCTCGACGGCGAACACCTGGTGGCAGCGCGGGGTGCCGGTGATGCTCCTCGCCGTGCTCCTGCTGCTCCTCCCGGCGATGCTCCGCGTCGGACAGCGTTGGACGCGTCGCCGGCGCATCGCGAAGGGCGAGCGACCCGCGGATGCCGCGTGGGACGAGGTGATCGCGACCGCCCGCGATCTCGGCGCCGGTGGCGACGACGCCGAGACGGCCCGGGCCTTCGCGGCCACGGTCTCCGAGCGAGCGGCATTCCAGGGAGCCGAGGCGAGGGCAGCGCTGTTCGGGCTCCGTGACGCCGTCGAACGCGAGCGGTACGGACCCGACGATATCGTCGACGTCGCGGACCCGGTTCTGCACGGGCAGCTCGCCGATGTCCGGGCGGCACTCCTGGCCGACGCAGCACCGGTGGTGCGTGCGAGGGCGATGCTCGCGCCGCGATCGCTGTTCGACACCGCACGGCGGGCGTTCGGCGAACGCCCATCCGTCGGCGCGTAGACTCGTCGATCGTGGCCATCAAGTATTCCCCGTTCCGTGTGAACGTCCGCGACCTCGTCAACCGTCCCGGCGAGATGCGCGAGCACCCCTTCTCCGTCGCCGCAGGCGACCAGATGGGCGAGGGGCTGGTCGCCGTCCGCGCCGGTTCCGAGCTCGACATCGACGTTCGGCTCGAGTCGGTGCACGAGGGCATCCTCGTCACCGCAGAGGTCGACGCGGTGGCCGAAGGGGAGTGCGGCAGATGCCTCATCGACATCGCGCTGCCCGTCGAAGTCGAGTTCCAAGAACTCTTCGGGTATCATTCTGGGGAAGCCATCGAGTATGAGGTTCAAGACGACCACGTGGATCTTGAACCACTCATCCGAGATGCGGTAGTGCTGGCACTGCCGTTCCAGCCGGTGTGCCGACCGGATTGCCCGGGACTCGACCTCGAGACCGGGCTCCGACTGGCCGATCATCCGGAACTCGTCACCCCTGAGCACAGCGATCCACGATGGTCCGCGCTCGCAGGGTTCCAGGCTTCCGAAGACAGCGGCCCGGATGACGCATCCGGCGCCGACCAGCAGAGAGAAGAGAGATAGTCATGGCTGTTCCGAAGCGGAAGAAGTCACGCGCCCGAACCCACATGCGCCGCGCGCAGTGGAAGGCCGAGGTCCCCACCCTGGTCAAGACGGTCGAGAACGGCAAGGTCACCTACAGCCTTCCTCACCGTGCCAAGGTCGTCGAGGACTCGGCGGGCACCCCGCTCTTCCTCGAGTACAAGGGCCGCAAGGTCGCCGACGTCTAGTCGGCCCCCGATACCCGAACGACCGGTCGTGACGCGAACGGAGCTCAACGGGGCAGTGGATCAGACGATCGAGGAGCTGCAGCAACGCCTGCAGATCTCGATCGATCCCGCCCTGCTCCAGCTCGCGCTCACGCACCGGTCATTCGCGTACGAGAACGGCGGCATCCCGACCAACGAGCGTCTCGAGTTCCTCGGCGATTCGATCCTCGGGCAAGCCGTGACGGTCAAGCTGTTCCGCGACCACCCCGATCTCGATGAGGGGGAGCTCGCGAAGCGGCGGGCGAGCCTCGTCTCGAGCGTGGCGCTCGCAGAAGTCGGTCGCGCGATCGGCGTCGGTCGGTTCATCCGACTCGGCCGGGGCGAGACCATGACCGGTGGCGCAGACAAGCCGTCGATCCTCGCCGACACGGTCGAAGCCATCATCGGCGCCGTCTACCTCGACGCCGGCGGTGACACCGCCACGGCGCTCGTGCTGCGACTCGTCGCGCCGCTCATGAAAGACCCTGCACGTTTCGGTGCGGCCATGGATCCGAAGACCAGCCTGCAGGAGATCGCGGCTCGTCGCGGCGCGACGGCACCCGTCTACACGGTCGCCGAGAGTGGACCCGACCACAACAAGCACTTCGTCGCCACGGTGACCGTCGGCGACCTCGTCGAG
Organism: Agromyces sp. Root1464; assembly: GCF_001427265.1. NCBI lineage: Bacteria > Bacillati > Actinomycetota > Actinomycetes > Micrococcales > Microbacteriaceae > Agromyces > Agromyces sp. Root1464. The sequence goes on along the minus strand of NZ_LMFU01000002.1, from coordinate 768,984 downwards.
GCGTCGGGCGAGGGTTCGAGCAAGAAGCAGGCCGAGATGGCTGCGGCACTCGAGGCCTGGACCAGGCTCGACTCGCGCTGACGTGCCCGAGCTGCCCGAGGTCGAAGTGGTGCGGGCCGGACTGGCACCAGCGGTCACCGGCGCGATCGTCTCGGCCGTCGAGGTGCTCGAGCCTCGTTCGCTGAAGCGGCACGACGCGGCATCCGGAGGTTTCGAGTCCCTGCTGACGGGCGCCCGCATCGACGCGGCCGTGCGCCGCGGCAAGTTCCTGTGGTTGCCCCTCTCCGCTGATGAACGTCGCGGCGACGAGCGGCGCGACGGCCGGGCCCTCGTCGGCCACCTCGGCATGAGCGGGCAGATGCTGCTGCGCACGCCCGACCATCCCGGCGACGACGCGCATGCCCGGGTGCGACTGCACCTGGAACACCCCGAGCACGGCGAGCTGCGCGTGGACTTCGTCGACCAGCGCATCTTCGGATCCCTCGCGATCGACCGGCTCGTGCCGACGGCCGACGGCGAGATCGCGGGCTTCTCCGACGGCGTCACGGGGGAGTGGGCGCGCCAGATGCCCGCCCAGGTCGTCCACATCGCGCGGGATCCCCTCGACCCGGCGTTCTCGGAGCGGGCCTTCTTCGCGGCGCTCGCCAAGCGCGGCACGGCGATCAAGCGCGTGCTGCTCGATCAGGGCGTCGTGAGCGGCATCGGCAACATCTACGCCGACGAGTCGCTGTGGGCGGTGCGGTTGCACGGCGAGCAGCCCGCGTCGTCGCTGTCGAGGCGGCGTGCCCGCGAACTCCTCGGCGCGGTGCGCGAGGTGCTCGGCAAGGCCCTCGCCGAGGGCGGCACGAGCTTCGATGCGCAATACGTGAACGTCAACGGGGCATCCGGCTACTTCGAGCATTCCCTGAACGCCTACGGGCGAGCGGGCAAGCCCTGCCCTCGCTGCGGCACGCCGATGGTGCGCGAGGCGTTCATGAACCGGGGTTCGCATTTCTGCCCGAGGTGCCAGCGGGTGCGATGAGTACGCCGTGATCGCCGCCCGGCGCGACGGTCAGCGGGTGTGGTAGCGCGCGTACATGAGCCCGTTGTCGAAGGCGCGCTCTTCGACCAGGTCGAGATCGAGTCGCACGCCGTCGGGGAAGAACCGGGTGCCGCCGCCGACGACGCTCGTGGTGATGAAGAGGTGGTACTCGTCCACGAGCCCCGCCGCGATCGCCTGGGCCGCGAGGTTCGGCCCGTCGACGCTGAGGTCGTGATCGGACTCGGCCTTGAGCTCGCGAACCGCGTCGGCGTCGAATGCGCGCTCGATGCGGGTCTTTTCGCTCGACACCGACTCCAGCGTCGTGGAGTACACGATCTTCTGCGCGGCCTTCCACTCGTCGGCGTACTCCAAGATGTACTTCGGCACGTCCGGCTGGGCGTCGACGGTCTCCCAGAAGACCATGGTCTCGTACATGCGCCGGCCGTAGAGGAAGGTGCCGACGTTGCGAAAGGCAATGCCGATGAACGTGTGCACCTCTTCGTCTTCGGCTCCGTTGCCGAGGTCGCCCTCGGCCGCTTCGGCGTACCCGTCGAGCGAGGTGATCATCGAATAGATGAGCTTGCCCATTGCAGCTCCTTTGCCTGAGGTGAGTCGATCGGCTCACCTTTGGCAAGCTAGCAACCCCCGAGTCATGAGTCAAGCGACTCACCTCTCTGGCATACTTGGCGCATGGCCCGTGAGCTCTCCGCATACCATCGTCAGATCGCCGCAGGCAACCGTGCGGCCATCATCGCCGCGGCCACCGCGCTGTTTCTCGAGCACGGGTACGACCGCACCTCGCTCACGCGCGTCGCCGAGGGCGCAGGGGTCTCCAAGGCCACCCTGTTCAAGCAGTTCCCGACGAAAGCCGAACTGTTCGAGGCGATGGTGCTCGCGGCCGGTGACGCGCCTGCTGGAGAGGTCGTCGACCCGCCGATCGGGGACTTCAGCGGGGGATTGACGGCGCTGGGCAACGCGTATGTGGAGTTGTTGAACCGCCCCCGCATGGAGCAGCTGCTCCGCATCCTGATCGGCGAGTCCCAGCGGTTTCCCGAGCTCCGCGAGCGAACCTTCGACTTCGGCACGTTGCCCGTCTTCGCGGCACTCGGGCGCTACCTGCGGGCCGAGGCCGCCGCGGGAACCGCGCACATGGATGACCCGGATGCCGTGGCAGCCCAGTTCCTCGGCATGATCGCGACCGTCGTCTTCTGGCCTCGCCTCATCCACGGCGGTTGGTCGCTCAGTGAGGACGAGACGCGCAACGTGGTGGACGAAGCCGTGCGAACCATCGTCGCGCGGTTCGGCGCAGGTCGGATCAGGCCCGCTGCCACTCCGCGCTCATCCCGCGAAGGGTGAAGCCGAGCGCGATGTTGATCGCGAGCATGTGGTCGTTCTCGTCGGCGTTCCACGTGTAGACGTCGGTGCGCTCCGGCGCGGTCTCGGCGAGGCGCACGAGGTTGCCGAGCTTCATCAGCATGCCGAGGCGATGGCCGCGGTGCGGCCCGAGCACGATCGTGTCCCACTGGAACACCGCCAGCGAGTCCGACGGCAGCGAGAGCTCGGTGTAGCCCGCCACCGATCCATCGGGCGCGATGGCGGCCTGCACGAGCGTCGTGCGACCGCCGGCGAGCGCCCGGGTCTCGCCGGCCCGCACCCGCGTGGCATCCCACACCTCCTCGTCGTACGAGATGCCGCCGGCGGGCGGATCCGTCGCCATCGAGGCGTGGGCCACGGCGAGGGAGTCGAGCAGCTCCTCGGGTGCCCGGTCGGTCCATGCCACGAGCCGATAGCCCGAAGCGTGGGCGTCGCGTTCGGCGAGGCGGTCGTCGAGCAGCGACCGGAACTCCGCCGATCTGCCCGTCACGGTGAGCCCGCTCATGCGTTCGAGCTGACCGAGGCGATATCCGTGACGGGACGCGAACGCCGCTCCGGGATCGGCTGCCGGGATCGAGCCGGTGCCGTCGGGCGCCTCGAGGCGGGGGCCGGCGAGTTCGAGGCCGACGAGCGCGACATCCGAGAACCCGGCGAACACCTGGCGGCCGATGGATCGCGCGTGGCTCTCGGCCCGGCGCAGCAGCTCGCTGCCGATGCTCTGCCGACGCAGGTCGGCGACGACGCCGACGGTGATCTCAGCTGCGCGCGCGCCCTCGCTGCGCTCCCATTGCAGTTCGGCACGGCCGACGCATCGCTCTCCGTCCCAGGCGGCGAACGCCCGGCGCCCGGTGTACCGGTCGTCGAGGAACTCGGGCAGCAGTTCCGGTGCGTCGTAGGAGAACCGCCGGTGCCCCCAGACCGACTCGTCGATCTGCGCCGTCAGCTCGACGTACGCCTCGAACTCCGCGGCCGCGGGAGTGCCGAGTCGCTCGGGGACCGCGACCGGTCGAACGTCGATCGTCATGGATGAGCCTCCTCGCCGCCCCGCGGGCAGCCGATCAGGATATCGGCAGGGCCCCGCGGCGACAAGATCGGATCGCTCGGCGGACGGCGCGCGTGCGCGGCGGGCGGCCCAACCTCGGATACCGTAGACCCCAGCGTTCTCGCGACCAGGAGAGGGTGGGACGTGTACCTGAAGAGCCTGACGCTCAAGGGCTTCAAGTCCTTCGCACAGCCGACGACGTTCGCGTTCGAACCGGGCGTCACCTGCATCGTCGGTCCCAATGGGTCCGGCAAGTCCAACGTCGTCGACGCCCTGGCCTGGGTGATGGGCGAACAGGGCGCCAAGACCCTCCGCGGCGGAAAGATGGAGGACGTCATCTTCGCGGGCACCTCGACCCGCGGGCCGCTCGGCCGGGCCGAGGTGAGCCTCACGATCGACAACAGCGACGGGGCGCTGCCGATCGAGTACACCGAGGTGACGATCTCCCGCACGCTCTTCCGCAACGGCGCGAGCGAGTATGCGATCAACGGCGACAACTGCCGACTGCTCGACGTGCAGGAGCTGCTCAGCGATTCGGGCCTCGGCCGTGAGATGCACGTCATCGTCGGCCAGGGCCAGCTCGACCAGGTGCTGCGGGCGACTCCCGAAGACCGCCGCGGCTTCATCGAGGAGGCCGCCGGCATCCTGAAGCACCGTCGCCGGAAAGAGAAGACGCTTCGCAAGCTCGACGCCATGCAGGCGAACCTCACCCGTCTCTCCGACCTCGCGGGCGAGATCCGGCGGCAGTTGAAGCCGCTCGGCCGCCAGGCCGAGGTCGCTCGCGAGGCCGCGACGATCGCCGCCGTCGTGCGCGACGCCAAGGCGCGACTGCTTGCCGACGAGGTCGTCGGCCTCCGCCGCGCCCTCGACGAGCACGGCAAGAGCGAACACGAGCGCCACGCCGAACGGCTCGTCCTCCAAGACCAGTTGGAACAGCACCAGGCGAAGGTGACCCGCCTCGAGCAGGCGCAGGTCGGCGATGCCGTCGACCGTGCGCGATCGACGACCTTCGCGCTCGAACAGGCGCAGGGGAGCCTCCGCTCGCTCGACTCGCTCGCCCGACAGCGCATCGCCCTGCTCGGCAGTGCAGCAGAGCAGACGGATGTCTCGCCGAGCGTGACCCGCGCGATGATCGACGAGGCGGTGACGGAGCTCACCGGCATCCGAGACAGCGTCGGCACCGCGGCATCCGCTCTCGACGACGCGCACGAGGCGACCATGCGCCGCCGCGCCGAGCTCGACACCGTCGACGAGGGCATCGCCCGCCAGAGCGCCCTCGTCTCGGCCTACGACCTCGAACTCTCCAAGCTCACGGGGCAGGCCGACTCGGCGGCGTCGAAACTCGCCGCCGTGCGCGGTGAGGTGCTGCGCCACGAGAACGCCCTCGAGGCGTCGGCCGAGCGCCGCGCCTCGGCGGCCACCGCGCTCGCCGCAGCCGAGGCGGAGGCCGACAACGGCGAGACCGCCGAGACCGACCTCGACGAGGCCTACGAACTCGCCCAGGGCGCGGTCTTCGAGGCCGAGGCCGAGATCGAGCGCATCCGCGAGGAGCTGCACGGCCGTGAGCGCGAACACGGCGCCCTCGGCGCCCGCACCCAGGCACTCTCCCTCGCCCTCGACCAGAAGGACGGCTCGGCGGCGCTCGCGAAGGCCGGCGTCAGCGGCGTGCGCGGCCTCCTCGCCGAAGCGCTGCAGGTCGAGCCCGGGTACGAACCGGCGATCGCCGCGGCTCTCGGTTCGCTGAGCGACGCGGTGCTCGTCGACGACCGGGCCGCCGCCTTCCGAGCCCTCGAGCACGCCGAGCGCGGCGAACTCGGCCGCGTCGCCCTGGCACTCGCCGATGCCGGCACGCCGCCCGCCGCAGCGGCACCGGTCGCGGGGCTCACCGCGGCATCCGAGGTCGTCACCGCCCCCGCCGGCGTGCTCGGCCTCCTCGCCGAGGTGCTCATCGCCGATGACCTCGCAGCCGCTCGTGACGCCGAGGCTGCGCTCGCGAAGCGTGCGACCCCGGCCACGGTCATCACGAAGGACGGCACCGTCGTCGGCCGCTACGTGCTGCGCGGCGGCTCCGGTCGCAAGCAGAGCCGAATCGAGCTCATCGCCGAACGCGATCGCGCCGCCGCCCGACTCGAGGAGGTGCGCTCCGAGATCGAGCGCGCCCGGTTCGAGCTCACGGAGCAGCGCCAGATCGTCGAGCAGTCGAAGGAGCAGTCGAAGCGCGCGCTAACGGCGCTCCGCGAGTTCGACGCGCAGCTCGCGCAGCGCACTGAGCGACTGAACCGCGCGCGCGTGCAGGCCGAGGCCGCCGACGCCGACTCCGAGCGACTGCGGCAGGCCGCCGCGCTCGCCGAGGAACGCGTCGCCGAGGCCGAGCAGCTCGCGACCGCCGCGAAGGCCGCTCTAGAGGCCGCGCGTGCCGAGCCGCGGCCCGTGCTCGAGACGGCCGCCCGCGACGGCGCGCTCGCCGCGCTCGAGGCGGCTCGCGAGGCCGAGGTCGAGGCGAAGCTGCGGCTCGAGACGGCGAAGGAGCGCGTGCGCGCCGAAGAGGCCCGCATCCGCGCCATGGAGGCCCAGTTCGAGGCGGAGCGACAGGCCGCAGCGGATGCCGCGCGGCGCGCCGTGATCCGTCGCGCGCAGCTCGAGGCGGCCACGCGGGTCGCCGACGTGCTGCCCGAGGCACTCGCGTCGGTCGATGCATCCGTCTCCGAGGCTCGCGTGGCGCTCGGGCGCGCCGAAGCCGAACGCGCGAGCCGCAACGAGGAGCTGCAGGCGGTGCGCCGCGAAGAGGCCGCCGTGCGCGAACGGCTGCAGTCGGTCACCGAAGACGTGCACGGCCTCGAGCTCCGCATCTACGAGAAGAAGCTCCACGTCGGCGGACTCGTCGAGCGTGCCGAGTCGGAACTCGGCCTCACGGAAGACGTGCTCGTCGACGAGTACGGCCCCGACCAGCTCATTCCCGCCGAAGACGAGGAGGGCGAGCCCCGGCCCTTCCGCCGCGAGGAGCAGCAGCGCAGGCTCGCGCAGGCGGAGCGCAAGTTCGCGCAGCTCGGCCGCGTGAACCCGCTCGCACTCGAGGAGTTCGCGGCGCTCGAGCAGCGTCACCTCTTCCTCACCGAGCAGCTCACCGACCTCGCCAACACGCGCAAGGACCTGCTGACGATCATCGAGGAGATCGACGGCAAGATGGAGTCGATCTTCCGCAGCGCCTTCGATGACACGCAGGCGGCGTTCGCCGAGGTCTTCCCGGTCCTCTTCCCGGGCGGCGTCGGCAGCATCACCCTCACCGACCCCGAGAACATGCTCACGACCGGCATCGAGGTCAGCGTGAAGCCCGCGGGCAAGAAGATCGAGCGGCTCTCGCTGCTCTCGGGCGGTGAGCGTTCTCTCGCCGCGGTCGCCCTGCTCATCGCGATCTTCAAGGCCCGCCCCAGCCCGTTCTACATCATGGACGAGGTCGAGGCGGCGCTCGACGACGCGAACCTCGGGCGTCTGCTCACGACCATGGAGTCCCTGCGCGACGACTCCCAGCTCATCGTGATCACCCACCAGAAGCGCACGATGGAGATCGCCGATGCGCTCTACGGCGTCTCGATGCGGCAGGACGGCGTGTCCGCGGTCGTCGGGCAGCGCGTCCGCGAGGAGCGCGAGGCGAAGGCGAGCTGACGGCTGGTCCGTGGTCCGAACCGAACGGATGCCGCGGCATCCGCTTCGCGTGATGTCGCCCGTCTCAGGTGAGGCGACGGTCGTCCGGTTCGACGATGCGGAACCAGCGGTACCCGTAGGCATCGAGGTGCACGTCGATGCGCCCGCGCTCGTCGAGCTCGAACGTGTCGACGGCGAACAGGTCGGAGAGCACCGAATCGGGTGACACCGGTCCGAGCTCGAGCGAGACGACCGTCGGCCTCGGCGCGAAGTTGTGCACCGCCACGAACCGCCCGACATCCGCGGTGATGCGATGCGCGAGCACCGCGTCCTGCCCGCTCGGCAGCACCTCAGGGCGGCCCCAGCCGATCTCGGGGGAGCTGCGGAAGCGCACGGCGAAGCTGCGGATGACACTGAGCAGCGAGTCGGGGTCGTGCATCTGCGCCTCGACGTTCACGTGCTCGGGCGCGTAGCCATCCGTGGGCGGCGCAGCAGCGAGTCGGCGCGGAGCAGCGCGCGAGAAGCCGCCGTTCTTCTCGTCGGTCCACTGCATCGGCGTGCGCACGGTCATCCGGCCGCGCTCGTCACGGTTCTCGCCCATGCCGATCTCCTCGCCGTAGAAGAGCACGGGCGTGCCCGGGAGCGAGAAGAGCAGGCTGTAGACCATGCGGATGCGACGCGGGTCGCCGTCAAGCATGGGCGGGAGCCGGCGCGCGATGCCCCGGTCGTACACTCGCATCCACTCCTCGGGCGCGAACGCGTCGAAGACCTCCTGGCGCTCGGCGTCGCTCAACTTGTCGAGGGTGAGCTCGTCGTGGTTGCGCACGAAGTTCGCCCACTGCGCCTCTGGCTCGAGCACGGGCCGCTTCGCGAGCGACTCCGCGAGGGGGCGCGCGTCCTCGCGCGCGAGTGACAGGTACAGCGCCTGCATGCCGAGGAAGTCGAACTGCATCGTCAGTTCGGGTGGGTCACCGGGTCGGCCGAAGAACTCGAGCTGCTGGTCGTACGGCAGGTTCACCTCGCCCAGGAGGACGGCGTCGCTGGAACGGCGCTGCAGGAAGCGGCGGATGTCGCGGAGGAACTCGTGCGGGTCGCCGATGTCGACGCCCTCCGGCGGCTCGATGAGGAACGGCACGGCATCGACCCGGAACCCCGAGATCCCGAGCTCGAGCCAGTATCCGAGGGTCTTCGCGATCTCGTCGCGCACGGCGCCGTTGGCGATGTTCAGATCGGGCTGGTGCCGGTAGAAGCTGTGCAGGTAGTACTGGCCGGTGCGCTCGTCGAGTTCCCAGACACTGTCCTCCTCGCCGGGGAACACGGTCGCGGCCTGCTTCGCGGGCGGTTCGTCACGCCACACGTAGTAGTCGCGATAGGGGGAGTTGCGGCTGCGTCGTGCCGCGGTGAACCACGGATGCCGGTCGGAGGTGTGGTTCATGACGAAGTCGATGATGACGCGCATGCCGCGGTCCCGGGCCGTACGGGTGAATTCGCCGACATCGCCGAGCGCGCCGAGCCGAGGATCGACGCCGGTGAAGTCCGTGATGTCGTACCCGTCGTCCCGGTCGGGAGTCGGCTGGAAGGGCATGAGCCAGATGCACGTGACGCCGAGCTCGGCGAGGTGGTCGAGGCGGTGCGCGAGGCCCTCGAAGTCGCCGAAGCCGTCGTCGTTCCAGTCCATGTAGGTCTCGACGTCGAGGCAGTACACGACCGCGGTCTTCCACCACAGGTCGCTCCGATCGGTGATCCTCATCGTTCGACCTCCTTGAGCGCGGGCAGCACGTGCTCGCCGAACGCGTCGATGAAGGCGGCCTGCTCGGTGCCGACGTGGTGGAGGTAGATGCGGTCGACCCCGAGTTCGGCGATGGCGACCAGGTGCTCGAGATGCCGGCCCGGGTCGGCGAAGACCGGCAGGGTCTCGGCGACCTGCTCTGCCGAGACCTCCGCGGTGCGCTCGTCGAAGGCCTCCGGCGTGTCGAGCTCCCAGGCGAGGTGCGCGGGAACGAGGCTCTGTCGCCATTGCTCGTGTGCGATCGCCAGCGCCTCATCCTCGGTCGGCGCCCAGCTGAGATGGACCTGCACCGAGACGGGTCCGCGCCCGCCGGCATCGCGATACGCGTCGATGAACGCTCGCAGCTCATCGGGCGACTGGTCGACCGTGATGACGCCGTCGGCCCATGCGGCCGCCTCGCGCGCCGTCTCGATGCTCACCGCAGCTGCGAACAGGGGAGCGCGCGACTCGGGCAGGCTCCAGATGCGCGCTCGGTCGACCCGGATGCGCCCGTCGGCGGAAACCTGTTCGCCCGCGAGCAGTCGACGCATGACGTCGACGGTCTCGACGAGCCGTGCATCGCGCTCGTCCTTCTCGGGCCACCGGTCGCCCGTGATGTGCTCGTTGATCGCCTCGCCGCTGCCGATCGCCGCCCAGAACCGTCCCGGGTACATCTCGGCGAGGGTCGCGATCTTCTGCGCAGCGACCGCCGGGTGGTAGCGCTGACCCGGTGCCGTGACGACGCCGAGCGAGAACCGGGTGGCCTCGAGCGCCGCGGCGAGCCAGCTCCACGCGTAGCCGGAGTGGCCCTGCCGGACGCTCCAGGGTTCGAAGTGGTCGCTGCACATGGCGGCATCGAAGCCCGCCTGCTCGGCGAGCCGGACCGCCTCGAGCAGGCGGCTCGGCGGGAGTTGTTCGTGCGAGGCGTGGAATCCCACGGTCGTCATCCGCACTCCTTCCGTTTCTCCGAGGCTCGCGTTCCCGCTCGCCACGGACAACCCCTTGCGGGGCCCGGCTGGATCGGTGTAGTCGCCTCGCGCTCTAGGCTGGAGGCATGGCAGAACGCGCATCCTGGTCGCTCGGCGCGGCCCTCCGCGGGGTCTTCGGCGCGAAGACGATCGACGAGGACACGTGGGACGACCTCGAGTCCGCACTGATCCGGGCCGACTTCGGACCTTCCGTCACCGAGGAGATCGTCGGGCAGATCCGTGCGCAGGTCGAGCGGTTCAAGACCACCGACCCGAAAGACGTGCAGCGGATGCTCCGCGAGATCGTCGAGGAGCGGCTCTCGAAGTACGACCCCACGTTGAAGCTCACCGAGCGGCCGGCCGTCGTGCTGGTCGTCGGCGTGAACGGCGTCGGCAAGACGACCACCATCGGCAAGTTCGCACGGTTCCTGCGCACCTTCGACCGCACCGTCGTGGTCGGCGCCGCCGACACCTTCCGTGCGGCAGCGGTCGACCAGCTCGCGACGTGGGCCGAACGCGCCGGCGTCGGCATCGTGCGCCCCGAGCGCGAGGGCCAGGACCCGGCGTCCGTCGCCTTCCAGACCGTCGAGCAGGCCAAGCGCGACGGCACCGAGATCGTCATCATCGACACGGCCGGCCGCCTGCACACCAAGGGCGGGCTCATGGACGAGCTCGGCAAGATCAAGCGCGTCGTCGAGAAGCAGGCGCCGATCAGCGAAGTGCTGCTCGTGCTCGACGCGACCACGGGCCAGAACGGCCTCGCGCAGGCCGAGGCCTTCATCGAGCACGGCGGGGTCACCGGCCTCGTGCTCACGAAGCTCGACGGCAGCGCCAAGGGCGGATTCGTGCTCGCGGTGCAGGAGAGGACCGGCCTGCCCATCAAGCTCATCGGTCAGGGCGAGGGCATCGGCGACCTCACGGGATTCACGCCGCACGTCTTCGCGCAGAAGCTCGTCGGCTGAGAAGGAGAACGACATGGCGATCGAACACGACTACTTCGGCCTCATCGGCGACTACTGGTCCGAGCGCAAGGAATACGGCGACCAAGACGTCGAGGTCGTGCTCGACGCCGACTCCGACGACGTCTCGACCGCATCGCTCGACGCGGCGGCGACGATGGTCGGCGAACTCGAGCTCATCGACGACGAGCTGCGCGGCGTCTTCGTCGGTCAGCTCGACTCGGGCTCGAGCCCGGTCTCGCTGTTCCTCCGCTCCGTGCTGAACGGCGACGAGGCGGATGCCGCGGCCGACGCGATCACCCGCGACTCGGGTGACCGCGACATCGATGCCCTGCGCTCACTGAGTCTCGTGCGCGTCGACCTGCGGCCCGACGCCGACGGCGACGGCGAGACGTTCGCCGAATTCGAGTTCGGGCTCGCCCCCGAAGACATCGACTCGCGGCTCGTGGCGTCGATCGACATCCAGCGCGACATGGTGGACCTCCGCTTCGACGCCTGAGCACGCGGAGCCGGTTGACGCGCGACCGGCGAGCTTGCGGCAGAGGCGGCATCCGACCTCAATTAGACTTGGCGAACCATGGCTACCTTCGGAAACCTGTCTGACCGCCTCGCCGAGACCTTCAAGAGTCTCCGCACCAAGGGCAAGCTCTCCGCGTCCGACGTCGACGGCACCGTTCGCGAGATCCGTCGCGCGCTGCTCGACGCCGACGTCTCGCTCGACGTCGTCAAGGAGTTCACGGCGCACGTGCGCGAACGCGCGCTCGGCGACGAGGTCAACAAGGCGCTGAACCCGGCGCAGCAGGTCGTGCAGATCGTCAACGAGGAGCTCGTCCGCATCCTCGGCGGCGAGCAGCGTCGCCTGCAGTTCGCGAAGAACCCGCCGACGGTCATCATGCTCGCGGGCCTCCAGGGCGCCGGTAAGACCACCCTCGCGGGCAAGCTCGCGAAGTGGCTCGCGAAGGAGGGGCACACGCCCCTCCTCGTCGCGGCCGACCTCCAGCGCCCCAACGCCGTGAACCAGCTGCAGGTCGTGGGAGGCCAGGCCGGTGTGCCGGTCTTCGCCCCCGAGCCCGGCAACGGCTCCGGCGACCCCGTCAAGGTCGCGAAGGACGCCGTGAAGCACGCCGAGCGCGCGCTGCACGACGTCGTGATCATCGACACGGCCGGCCGACTCGGCGTCGACGCCGAGCTCATGAAGCAGGCGTCGAACATCCGCAAGGCGACGAACCCCGACGAGGTGCTCTTCGTCATCGACGCGATGATCGGTCAAGACGCCGTCAACACCGCGAAGGCCTTCCAGGAGGGCGTCGACTTCACGGGCGTCGTGCTCACCAAGCTCGACGGCGACGCACGCGGTGGTGCTGCGCTCAGCGTGGCATCCGTCACGGGTCGCCCCATCATCTTCGCGTCGACCGGTGAGGGCCTCGACGACTTCGAGCCGTTCCACCCCGACCGCATGGCGAGCCGCATCCTCGACCTCGGTGACATCCTCACCCTGATCGAGCAGGCGCAGTCGGCGTTCGACGAGGAAGAGGCGATGAAGGTCGCCGAGAAGTTCGCGACCGACACGTTCACGCTGAACGACTTCCTCGGCCAGATGCAGCAGCTCCGCGGTGCAGGCTCGATCAAGAAGATGCTCGGCATGCTGCCGGGCGCGGGCGGCATGAAGCAGCAGCTCGAGAACTTCGACGAGCGCGAGATCGTGCGCACCGAGGCGATCATCCAGTCGATGACGCCCGCCGAGCGCGAGAACACGAAGCTCCTGAACGGCTCGCGGCGCCTCCGGATCGCCAAGGGCTCGGGCATGACCGTCACCGACGTGAACCAGCTCGTCGCCCGGTTCGAGCAGGCCGCGAAGATGATGAAGACCGTCGCTCGCGGCGGCGTGCCGCAGATCCCCGGCATGGGTCCGCTGCCCGGCGGCGGCAGCCACGGCGGCGGCAAGCGCCAGGGCGGCAAGGGCAAGAAGTCGAACTCGTCGCGGTCGGGCAACCCCGCGAAGCGCGCCGCCGAGAACGCGGCGATCGCCTCGGGCGCGACGCCCGGCGCTGCGCCGGCGCCGACCGGCTCGGGCTTCGGCCTGGGCGGCGGCGGGGCCAAGGCCGCACCGAGCGAGGAAGAGCTCGCGGCCCTGCAGAAGATGCTCCGCCGCTAGCTCGGCGCGGTGGTTCAGGAGAAGCGCTTCCCCGAGCGGCAGCGCTGCAGGAAGTGCGCGCAGAAGCTCGGTGGACCCGGCGTACCGGTGTACCAAGGGCTCTATTGCACGCCGCGGTGCGCCGGCATGGCAGAGCTGGTGCTCGATGCCGCGAACGCGCCCCGGGAGTGCAAGACCGAGCGAGGCGGCCGATGGGAGTTCAAGCGCCGGTATCGGAGCGAGCTCGAGATCCCGGGCAAGCTCCGCGACGACCCGTCGACGAGCTGGTACACCTGCCAGCACTGCGGCCATCTCCACATCGGCCACAGCCGCATCGACCTCGCCACCGAGACGCATCGGGTCCTCGGCGACCGGGCGGCGCTCGCGGACTTCCTCGTCAAGAGCCGTGGCAACGCGACGCACAAGCAGGTGGCCGAGGTCGCGAAGATCCGTCCGATCCGGCTGAAGGAGCTCGAGGATCCGACCTCTGAGAAGGTCGACCTGAACGCGTTCTTCGCGGTGCTCGCGGTCTACCGGATCAAGCTCGCGGCCGTGCTCCGCGAGGAGCGGTCGAGGCGCCCATCCCGCTGACCGTGCGAATGCGGGCGTTCCGGTGCGTCGCGTGTGCCGAGCGTCGCGTGTGCCTAGCGGGGGTCGTGACGCACGGTTCCCGCGAGCTCTTCGAGGGCAGGGCCGTCGACGACGGTCGCTCCGGTGGCCATCGAGAGCGGGTCGGTCGAGAGCCACTGCGCGACCGATTCGGGGTCGAGCGGATGCCGCGACGCCACGATGATCGTGTTGCCCGCCGCAACCCGGCGGAGCACCGCCTCGGAGCCGATCACGAGCACCTCGGGCAGCAGCTCGAGCACGGCCGCGAGCGTGTCGCCCGTCACCTGCGGCTCGGCTCCGTTCAGGCAGTTGACGATGAGCACGCCGCCCGGCGACAGGAGCGACACGAGTTCCGTGAAGAACTCGATGGTCGTGACGTGGCGGGGCACGGCGCCGCCCGAGAAGACGTCGACGAGCACGAGGTCCCACTGGTCGTCGCCGTCACCGGCAAGGCGCTGCACCTCGGCGCGGGCATCGCCGATCGCGAGCTCGATCGGAGCGTCGGGGGGCAGCGGCACGTGCGTCGTCACGAACGCCAGCAGCTCGGGATACAGCTCGACGACGCGCTGACGGCTCGCCGGGTGCAGCGCGTGCATGTACCGGGGGAGCGTGAGGGCGCCCGCGCCGAGGTGCAGCACCGCAGGCGACTCGCCCGGAAGCGTCGCGAGCACCGCGGCGATGCGGCGCACGTACGGCAGTTGCAGGTCGCGCGGGTCGTCGGGGTTGACGTGCGATTGGGTGACGTCGTCGATGACGAGGGAGTAGCCGCCGTTGGTGCCTCGATCGGGCTGGAGCTCAGCTCGAAAGGCGGCGGTCTCGAGGATCGGCGGAGTCTCCATTCCTCGACCCTAGGCGATTCGGCCACTCCGCCCTGGCGAGCGGGCGATGCGCTCGCATGCGTTGCTTACAGCCGTGTAAGCGCAGGGCGATACAGTGAGATCGCGGCGCACTCGCGGCGGAGAATGGAGCACAGGACGATGGCCATCGGCACCCCCGACTACCGAGACAGCGGGCTCGAATTCGGCGAGGACTTCCTGTTCGGTTCCGCCACGGCTTCGTATCAGATCGAGGGAGCCGTGCACGAAGACGGCCGGGGCCCGTCGATCTGGGACACCTTCAGCCACACGCCGGGCAAGGTCTGGAACGGCGACACGGGTGACCGGGCCTGCGACCACTACCACCGCCTCGACGAGGACCTCGATCTCATGGTCGAGCTCGGTCTCGACGCGTACCGGTTCTCGATCGCGTGGCCGCGCATCCAGCCGACCGGCAGGGGAGCGGCCAACGAGGCGGGCCTGGCATTCTACGAACGCCTCGTCGACGGGCTCCTCGCCCGCGGCATCCGCCCGATCGCGACGCTCTACCACTGGGACCTGCCGCAGGCGCTCGAAGACGAGGGCGGGTGGGCGAACCGCGCCACGGCGTACGCCTTCGCCGACTACGCCCGCATCGTCGGCGAGCGGCTCGGCGACCGGGTGGCGGTGTGGACGACGCTCAACGAGCCGTGGTGCAGCGCGTACCTCGGCTACGGTTCGGGTGCGCACGCTCCGGGGCTCATGGACGGCGCGAAGGCACTCGCCGCGGTGCACCACCTGAACCTCGCGCACGGGCTCGCGGTCGCCGCGCTCCGCGGCGTCGTCACGAACGACCCCGGGTATTCGATCACCCTGAACCTCCACGTGATCCGGCCGTCGGGAGACGGCGGCGCCGAAGCCGCCCGCCGCATCGACGGACTCGCGAACCGGGTGTTCCTCGAACCGCTGCTGGGTGGGGGGTACCCCGCCGACGTGATCGCCGACACCGCGTCGGTCACCGACTGGTCGTTCGTGCTGCCGGGCGACACCGAGCTCATCGCCCAGCCCCTCGACCTGCTCGGAGTGAACTACTACTCCACGGTCACGGTCGACATGTGGGACGGCGTCTCGCCGCGCGTGAACGCCGACGGCCATAAGGACATGGGCGGTACGCCGTGGCCGGGATCCGAGCACGTCGAGTTCCTCGTGCAGCCGGGCCCGTACACCGACATGGGCTGGAACATCGACCCCTCCGGCCTCGAAGACCTGCTCGTCTCGCTCAGCGAGCGCTACCCCGAGCTGCCGCTCATGGTGACCGAGAACGGCGCGGCCTTCCCCGATGTCGTCGTCGAGGGCCCCGACGGTCCCGCCGTGCACGACACCGATCGCATCGACTACCTGCGGCGGCACTTCACCGCGGCGCACCGCGCCATGGAGCGTGGCGTCGACCTGCGCGGCTACCAGGTCTGGTCGCTCATGGACAACTTCGAGTGGGGGTACGGCTACTCCAAGCGCTTCGGCATCGTGCGCGTCGACTACGACACCTTCGAGCGGCTGCCGAAGGACAGCGCGCTCTGGTACGCGGAGCTGATCCGCACCCGGCGACTGCCCGGCTAGTCGACGTCGGGTGAGGCGGATGCCGCGGGCGACTGGGTCTCGATGCCGTTGCGCAGCTCGCGGGCGAGGTGGGCGACCACGGCCTTGAGGTCGCCGCCGGCCGCCTCGGCGACCCGCAACTGCCGGGCGTAGCTCGCCCCGGAGTCGAGCATGGCGCGCACCTGCTGCAACTCGACGCCGCAGCCGAGGCGGTCGGCGATCGGCGCCAGGGTCGTCAGCAGCTCGCGCAGGTCGTCGGCGACGGGGCGCTCGGTGCCCGCGACATCCGTGATCACCTCGGCCTCGAGGCCGTAGCGCGCCGCTCGCCACTTGTTCTCGCGCACGTACCAGGGTTGCAGCACCGTGAGGGTGTCGCCCTCGTCGAGCCGTGTACTCATCCACTCCACGAGGCACTGCACGAGAGCGCCGATCGCGGCGATCTCCGCGGCGGACGAGAGGCCGTCGCAGACGCGTACCTCGACCGTTCCCCACTTCGGCGACGGCCGGATGTCCCAGCGCACCTCGCTGTGGTCCTCGATGACGCCCGTGCGCACGAGGTCGTCGACATAGCGCTCGTAGGCGGGCCAGTCGGCGAGCGGGTAGGGGAGTCCGGCCGTCGGCAGTTGCTGGAACATGAGCGCACGGTTCGAGGCGTAGCCGGTGTCGACGCCCGCCCAGAACGGGCTCGATGCCGAGAGCGCCTGCAGGTGCGGGAGGTAGGCGAGGAGGCCGTCGAGGATCGGCAGCGCCTTGTCGCGGTCGTCGATGCCGACGTGCACGTGCACGCCCCAGATCATCATGTTGCGACCCCACCAGCGCGTGCGCTCGATGAGCTTGTGGTACCTCGGCTTGTCGGTGAGGTGCTGGTCGTACCACTGGCTGAACGGGTGGGACCCGGCGCAGATCAGGTCGTACTCGCCGATGTCGTCGATGACGGTGCGGACCTCGCCCAGTTGGTGCTCGAGGTCGGCGACGGCGCCGGCGACCGTCTCGTGCACACCGCTGACGAGCTCGACGGTGTTCGTCAGGAGCTCGGAGGTGATGAAGGGATGATGCTCGCCCTCGCTGCCCGCGTCGAGCGCGTCGAGCACCTGGCCGGCGACCGACGCGAGTTCGCCCGTCGCGCGATCGACGATCGCGATCTCCCACTCGAGTCCGACGGTGGACCGCGCCGATCGTGCGAACTCGATCGCCATGCGAGCACCCCCGTTCCGCGCCGGCCGGCGCAGGGACATCATGCCACGAGGGGGCGCGTGCGCCGTGGCGCGCGGGTCACGGAGCGCCATCTCGGAGGGCGCCCGCGACTACGCTGTGGTGCATGACGTACCAGGAGAGCCGCCATGACTGACTCGACGCTGCTCGCGCAGGTCGTGAGCCTGCGCGAGCAGGTGGAGCGCGCCATGTCGTCGCGCATCGTCGCCGGCGAGTACGAGCCAGGCGCGGTGCTCACCGTTCCCACGATGGCCGCCGAATTCGGCGTCAGCGCGACGCCCGTGCGCGAAGCGATGCTGAACCTCGCCCGCCGCGGATTCCTCGCCCCGATGCGCAACCGGGGGTTCCGGGTGACCGAGGTGTCGCTCGAGGAGCTTCGGCAGCTCCGCGAGGTGCGACTGCTGCTCGAGGTCCCGCCGATGCGACAGCTCGCCGGGCAGGTGTCCGAGGAGGCGGCCGTGCGGCTCCGCGAACTCGCCGCCGAGATCGTGCGCGCCGGCGATGAGGGCAGGTTCCAGGACTACCTCGAGGCGGACACGAGCTTCCACCTGACGCTGCTCGGGCTGACCGGCAATCAGTTCCTGGTGTCGCTCGTCGGCGAGCTGCGTCAGCAGACGCGGTTGACGGGGCTCGTCGAGCTCGCGGAGCAGGGCGCCCTGACCGAATCGGCGCTCGAGCACGCCGAACTCGTGCAGCTCCTCCTCGACGGAGAGGCCGAGGCGGCGACCGCCCTGATGCGTCGCCACATCGGCCACGTCGGCGGCATCTGGAGCGGCGAGCACGAGGACTGACGGCGGCCTTCGGGCGGCGTGACGGCGCGACATCCGCGGTGGTGGGCGCCGGCCCTTCGTCGTGCTCCCGCGCCGTTCGTCGTCCGCGACTTGCGCGATGCCTTCGCGGCAGTAATATGTCACATATCGCCATCCGGCGATGAGGCACTGTCGTACTCGAAGGAGAGTCACATGCAGTTCGGATCTCGGCGCCCCAAGCGCCTCCTCCACGTCGCCGCAGCAGCCGGCGTGCTCGCGCTGACCGCGGGGTGCTCGAGCGGCCTCGCCGGCGGAGGATCGGAAGAGGCCGCTGACGGCCCCATCAAGATCGGCATGCTCGCGCCCTTCTCGGGCAGCGAGTCGGCGTTCGGCGAGTACATGCAGAACGGCGCGCAGCTCGCCGTGAACGAGATCAACGCCGACGGCGGCGTGCTCGGACGCGACCTCGAACTGCTCGTCGAAGACGACGCGTGCGATGCCACGACGGCGGTCTCGGGCGCCAACAAGCTCGTCACCGACGGCATCGTCGCGTCGGTCGGCGGCTACTGCTCGGGCGCCACGCTCCCGACGCTGCCGATCTTCGACGAGGCCGGCATCCCCATGGTGATTCCGGCGGCGAACTCGAACGAACTCGTCGACCAGGGCCTGCCCGGCGTCTTCCTCATCAACGGCACCGGCGACCAGCAGGCCGAGGCGGCGGTGACGTATGCGAAGCAGATCGGCGCGACCAACGTCGCGGTCGTCGACGACGCGACGAGCTACTCGGCCGACCTCGCGGGCGCGTTCACCGAGCAGGCGACCGCCGCCGGGCTCGACGTCGCGGTGAGCGAGACCATCACCCCGGGTGAGAACGACTACTCCGCAGTCGCGACGACGCTCGCGACCGAGCAGCCCGCGCTCGTCTACTGGACCGGCTACTACCAGGAGGGCGGTCTCATCGCCCGTCAGGCGCAGGATGCCGGATTCGACGGCGTGTTCCTCGTCGCCGACGGATCGGTCGACGCGAAGTTCGCGGAGATCGCGGGCGAGGGGTACACCGAGAACGTCGTCGGCACCTTCACGCAGACGCCCGACATGATCGAGGGCGCCGACCAGTGGATCGCCGACTACGAGGAGCTCGCCGGAGACCCGCCCGGACCGTACTCGACCCAGGCGTACGACGCGGTCCGCGTGATGGCGCAGGCCATCGAAGACGCCGGCGACACGGAGTTCGACAACGTCGTGGCCGGTCTCGAGGGTCTCAAGGACTTCGACACCTTCGCCGGGCCCCTCACGTTCACCGACACCCACACCCTGTCGGGCGGCGGCTTCGTGATCGTCTCCATCGACCCCGCGACCGGCGCGTTCGTCCTCAAGGACGACCTGCAGGGTTGACGCAGCGGGGCGGGGCTCCGGCCCCGCCCCGACTCGTCGGAAGGATTCCTCTGCAATGATGCAGCTCATCTGGAACGGTCTCATCGTCGGATCGTTCTACGCCCTCGTCGCGCTCGGCTACAGCATGGTCTACGGGATCATCAAGCTGCTGAACTTCGCGCACGGCGACATCTACATGCTCGGCGCGTTCGTCGGGTTCTTCACGCTCTCGGCGTTCGGCATCTCGAACGAGACCTCGATCCCGCTCCTGCTCGTCGTGCTCCTGCTCTCGATGGTGACCACCGGCCTCATCGGCGTGGGCATCGAGCGCATCGCCTATCGGCCGCTGCGCCGGAGCCCTCGGCTCGCCGTGCTGATCACGGCGATCGGCGTCTCGTTCACCCTCGAGTACGGCGTGCGCCAGATCTTCGGCCCGAACCCCGAGGCGTTCCCCATCCGCCTGGAGTCGAGCGGCTTCGACGTGCTCGGCATGCGCGTCACCGCGTCGCAGATCGTGCTCGTCGTCATCGCCGCCGTGCTCATGCTCGTGCTCGCCCACATCGTGGAGCGCACGCGGCAGGGGCGGGCCATGCGCGCGATCGCCCTCGATCCGACCGGCGCGCAGCTCATGGGCGTCAACGTCGACCGCGTCATCGCGATGGTGTTCTTCATCGGCTCCGCGCTCGCAGGCGCTGCCGGCGTCATGGCCGGCGCCTACTACGGGTCCATCGACTTCCTCATGGGCTTCATCATCGGACTGAAGGCGTTCACCGCCGCCGTCATCGGCGGCATCGGCAACCTGTACGGCGCGATGCTCGGCGGCGTGCTGCTCGGGATGCTCGAGTCGTTCGGCTCGGCCTGGTTCGGCGGCGAATGGCGGGACGTGTTCGCCTTCGGGTTCCTCATCCTGTTCCTGACGCTGAAACCGACGGGCCTGCTCGGCGCCCGTGTCGTGGAGAGGATGTGACATGGCGCGCGATCTGGATCACGCCCTGAAGCACGTGCCCTTGCGTGCCCCTGCGCCCCTCTACGAGCGGCCGCAGCCGCCGAAGGGCGTCTTCACCTCGCAGCGCGGCTTCATGCGCGCGCTCGGCCTCGTCGCCGTCCTCCTCGTGGCGGTGCTGCCGTTCATGGATGCCTCCCGCTACACGATGTCGATCGCCACGAGTGCGCTCATCTACGTGATGCTCTGCATGGGCCTGAACGTCGTGGTCGGCTACGCCGGCCTCCTCGACCTCGGCTACATCGCATTCTTCGCCGTCGGCGCCTACATCTCGGGCATCTTCACGACCGTGCTGGGCTGGCCCATGTGGGCCGCGCTCATCGCGACGATCGTCGCGTGCATCACGGCGGGCATCATCATCGGTGCGCCGACCCTGCGCCTGCGCAGCGACTACCTGGCGATCGTGACCCTCGGGTTCGGCGAGATCATCCGCATCACGGCCAACAACCTGAAGATCACGGGCGGCCCGTCGGGCATCCACGGCATCCCCACCTGGAGCTTCGGCCCCTGGAGCTTCGACGACGGGTTCAACCTGTTCGGCATCGACTTCCCCGAGCGCGTGGTGTTCTACTACTTCGTCGCGGCCGTGGTGATCGTCGTGGGCGTGATCGGTGCCGGGCGGCTCGCGAAGGGGCGGCTCGGGCGTGCCTGGAAGGCCGTTCGCGACGACGAGGACGCCGCGGAGGCGATGGGCATCAACACCTACATCGCCAAGATCTCGGCGTACATCATCGGTGCCGTCTGGGCCGGCATGGCCGGGCAGCTCATGGCGACCCACCTCTCGGCGATCAGCCCCAACAGCTTCCAGTTCCTGTACTCGGCGCTCATCCTCATGGCCGTGGTGCTCGGCGGCATGGGGTCGACGCCGGGTGTCATCATCGGCGCGCTGTTCGTCTCGCTCGCACCCGAGCTGCTGCGCGACTTCGCCGAGTGGCGCTACCTCATCTTCGGTGTGCTGCTCGTCGTCGTGATGCTGTTCCGCCCGTCGGGACTCTGGCCTGCCACCGCGGTGTTGCCGTGGCTCCGGCGCACGCGTCCCACCCCGCCGGCGTTCACCGAGGCGACGGCGGTCCCGGCGAGCGTCATGGAGTCGGTCGACGGCACGCCGACGACCGAGGCACACGAAGGAGACCGCGCATGAGCGCCCTGCTCGAGGTCAGCGACCTCCGGCTGCAGTTCGGCGGCGTGACCGCCGTCGACGGCCTCAGCTTCGAGGTGCGGGAGGGCGAGATCCTCGCCGTCATCGGGCCGAACGGCGCCGGCAAGACGAGTGCGTTCAACTGCATCTCGGGCTTCTACCTGCCGACCGCGGGTTCGGTCGTCTTCGACGGCAAGGCGATCGTGCGGGCGGTGCCCGCGATCTGGCGCCGGCTCGGGCTCGTGAACCTCCTGCAGAGCTTCGGCTTCTACCGGGTGCTGCCGTCCCGGGTGACGAAGTGGGGGATGGCGCGGACCTTCCAGAACCTGCGGTTGTTCCGCGAGCTCTCGGTGCTCGAGAACGTCACCACGGCGATGCACGCGAACCTCCGCGAGGGGTTCTGGTCGACACTGCTGCATACGCCCGGCTACCGCCGCGCCGAAGCGGCGTGCGTCCGCGAGGCGCGGGGATGGCTCGACTTCGTCGGCTTCGAGGACGACGAGCAGCTCTACGTCACCCAGCTGCCGTACGGCGAGCAGCGCAGGGTCGAGATCGCGAGGGCGCTCGCCACGAGCCCGAAGCTCCTGCTGCTCGACGAACCCGCCGCGGGCCTGAACTTCAACGAGAAGCAGACGCTCATGCGGCTCATCCGCAAGATCAGGGGGCTCGGCGTCGCCGTGGTGCTCATCGAACACGACATGGGGCTCGTCATGGAACTCGCCGAGCGCATCGTGGTGCTGAACTACGGCAAGGAGATCGCCGACGGCGCTCCGGAGGACGTGAAGCGGAACCCCGCCGTGATCGAGGCCTACCTCGGTGTCGACGAGAGCGAGGACGCATCATGACGCTGCTCGAGGTGAAGGACGCCGATGTCGTCTACGGCAGGGTGCACGCACTCCGCGAGTTGAGCTTCACGGTCGGCGAGGGCGAGATCGTGTGCCTGCTCGGCAACAACGGCGCGGGCAAGTCGACGACCATGAACATGCTCTCGGGGCTCGTCCGTCCCCGTTCCGGCTCGGTGACCTGGCAGGGGATGGACCTCACGACCGCCAAGCCGTGGGACATCGTCGCGGCGGGCCTCATCCACGTGCCCGAAGGCAGACGCATCTTCTCGACCATGACGGTGCACGAGAACCTGCTCCTCGGCGGCTACACGGTGCGCGACCAGAAGGCGATCGCGACGCGTCTCGACGAGGTGTACGGCATGATGCCCCGCCTCGCGGAACGGCGGGGCCAGCAGGGCGGCACGCTCTCGGGCGGCGAGCAGCAGATGGTCGCGATCGGCCGGGCGCTGATCGGCGGGCCGAAGCTGCTCCTGCTCGACGAGCCCTCGATGGGGCTCGCGCCCCTCGTCGTGAAGCAGGTGATGGAGATCGTGGCGGCGGTGAATGCGGCGGGCACGACCGTGCTGCTCGTCGAGCAGAACGCCCGCGCCGCGTTGAAGATCGCCGATCGCGCGTACGTCGTTGAGACCGGCAGCGCGACGCTCGAGGGCCCCGCCGCCGATCTGGCGAAGGATCCGCGCATCATCGAGGCGTACCTCGGTGGTTGACTTGCGACGAGGAGGTGCATCGTGCGCGTCGCGGTGATCGGTTCAGGCATCGTGGGTGCCGCGTGCGCGCTCGCGCTGGTCGAGGGCGGCGCCGAGGTCGTCGTGATCGACCGGGTCGGCGTCGCAGGCGAGACATCCAGTCGCTGCGAGGGCAACCTGCTCGTCAGCGACAAGGCGCCGGGCGCCGAGGCCGACCTCGCGGTCGCCTCGAACGCCATGTGGCGTGTGCTCGCCGCGCGGCTCGACGCCGAGCGGCCCTCGAGCCAGCCGCTGACGGAGTTCGAGGCGAAGGGCGGCATCGTCGTCGCGTTCGACGGCGGGGAGCCGGCACTCGAGCGGTTCGCCGAGGCGCAGCGCGCCACCGGCATCCGCGCCGAGGCGATGGATGTCGCGGCGCTCGCCGCGGCCGAGCCGTTCCTGTCCCGCGAGGTCGTGCACGCCGTCCACTACCCCGACGACGCCCAGATCCAGCCGTCGACGGCGACGCAGGCGCTGCTCGATACCGCGGTCCGCGCCGGCGCGCGGCTCGTGATCGGCGAGGTGACCGGCGCGCTCGGCCGGGCGGGTCGGCCCGGCCGCCTCTCCGGCGTGATGACGACTGCCGGGCCGATCGAGGCCGACGTGGTCGTGAACTGCGCGGGGCCGTGGGCCGGCGAGGTCGCGGCACGTCTCGGTGCCCGGCTCGACATCCGGCCGCGACGCGGAGTGATCCTCGTCACGACCCCGATGCCGCAGCGCGTCTTCCACAAGGTGTACGACAGCGACTACGTGGGTGCCGTGGGCTCCGGCGACGCCGCCCTGCAGACCTCCACGGTCGTCGAGTCGACCCCGGGCGGAACCGTCCTGATCGGGTCGAGCCGGGAGCGCGTCGGCTTCGACGATCGCCCCGGGGTCGCCCCGGCGGCGGCGATCGCGGCGAAGGCGGTGCGCCTGTTCCCGTTCCTCGAGGAGACGTTGCTGCTCCGGAGCTACTTCGGGTTCCGTCCGTACGCGCCCGACCACCTGCCCGTCATCGGCGCCGACCCCGAGATCGTGGGGCTCGTGCACGCGACCGGGCACGAGGGGGCCGGCATCGGACTCGCACCCGCCACCGCCGAGCTCGTCGTGCACGCCGTGCTCGGCGCACCCACCGCCCTCGACCCGACCCCGTTCCTGCCGGGCCGGGCCAGTCTGCAGGAGACCGCATGATCCGCATCACCGTCGGCGACGAGGCGATCGAAGGGCGTGACGGCCAGACCATCGCCGGCGTGCTCATCGGCGCCGGCCGCACGGCGTGGCGCACCGCGCAAACCGGTGACCGCGGCGTGTTCTGCGGCATCGGCGTCTGCCACGACTGCCTCGTGACCGTGAACGACGTCGAAGGGGTGCGCGCCTGCCAGCGCGAGGCCGTCGACGGCGATCGGGTGGAGCGCGAGGTGCGAGCATGACGGCCGCGACCGGCACGGCCGCCACGACCGGCACGACGGGTGCGACGCGCGTCGCGATCCTCGGCGGCGGCCCCGCCGGGCTCGCCGCGGCGCAGGCCGCCCTCGCCGCCGGGGCCGCGGTCACGCTGCTCGACGAGGGCGGGCGGCTCGGCGGCCAGTACTGGCGGCATCACGAGGGCCTGACCGATCGCCGCCTCCAGCACGGGTGGGCGCGGTTCGAACGACTCAGGGGAGTGCTCGACCGCGCCGAGGTGCACACCGGTGCGAGCGTCTGGTCGGCCGAGGCATCCGACGGCGTCGTGCGCCTGCGGGCCGTCGTCGGCGCAGCGGATGCCGCGGGGCGCGTCGCGCTCGACATCGAGGCCGATGCCGTGGTCGTCGCGACGGGCGCCCACGATCTCGCCCTGCCCGTTCCCGGCTGGACGATGCCGGGCGTCACGACCGCAGGCGCCGCCCAGGCGCTCGCGAAGCGCGACGGCGTCACGGTCGGCCGGCGCACGGTCGTGAGCGGCGCCGGACCCTTCCTGCTGCCGGTCGCGCAGTCGCTGGCCGTCGCGGGCTCCGAGGTGGTCGGCGTGCACGAGGCATCCCGGCTCGGCGGGCTCGCCGCGGGCTGGTTGCCGCGGCCGTGGCAGCTCGTCGGCAAGGCCGGCGAACTCGTCGAGTACGTGGGCGCGCTCGCCCGCCATCGCATCCCGTATCGGATCGGCAGCGGCGTGGTTCGGGTGCTCGGCACCGACCGGGTCGAGGGCGTCGTCATCGCCGCGCTCGACGCGGACTGGCGGCCGATTCCCGGAACCGAGCGCGAGGTCGCGTGCGACTCCGTTGCGCTCGGGCACGGGTTCACGCCGCGGCTCGAGGTGGCGATCGCCCTCGGCGCGGTGATCGAGGGCGACCGCCGCGGGCGGTTCGTCGTCGTCGACGAGTCCCAGCGCACGAGCGTCGACGGCGTCTTCGCGGCCGGCGAGGTCACGGGCATCGGCGGTGCGGATGCCGCGCTCGCCGAGGGAGTCGTGGCGGGCTTCATGGCCGCAGGCGGTGCGCTCGACGACGACCGCATGCGCGGCCCGCTCGCGGTACGACGACGCATGCGCGCCTTCGCGGCACGGCTCGAGCGCGCCCACGGTATCCAGCCCGGCTGGACCTCGTGGCTCTCCGACGACACGGTCGTCTGCCGCTGCGAGAACGTCACGCGCCGCACGATCGCGGACCGGGCCGATGCACCCCTGCGGGCGATGAAGCTCGCGACGCGGGCCGGGCTCGGCGCATGCCAGGGTCGGACGTGCGGGCGCGCGGTGGAGGCGATCGTCGCGGACGCCGGCGGTGCGCCCGAGGGATTCGACCGCCGACCGGTGCTCGCACCGGTGCGGCTCGGCGAGGTGGCAGCGGTTGCCACCGGGGGACCAGAGCAGTAATATGTCACATATTACCGATCCGTCGAAGACGGACCAGAGAACGGAAGATCAGATGACCAGCACCATGGACCTCGGCGGCGTCGTCGTCGCCACGACGCTCGCCTTCACCGAAGACGACTCGGCGCCCGCCGGGCTCGCGGTGGACTACGACAAGTTCGCCGAGCACGTCGACTTCCTGATGAGCAACGGATGCCGCGGCGTGGGCCCCAACGGCTCGCTCGGCGAATACTCCTCGCTCACCGACGAGGAGCGGCGCAAGGTGATCCAGGTCGCCGTCGAGGCCGTCGACGGCCGCGGCATCGTCATCGCCGGCGCCCACGGCGTCGGCAGCCACCAGGCTCGCAAGTGGGCCGAGTGGGCTCGCGAAGACGGTGCCGACGGCGTGCTGCTGCTGCCGCCCACGCTCTATCGCGCGAACGAGGGCGAAGTCATCGCGCACTACGAGGAGGTCGCCAAGGTCGGGCTGCCGATCATGGCCTACAACAACCCGTTCGACACGAAGGTCGACCTGGTGCCGTCGCTCGTCGCGAAGCTGGCCGAGATCCCCGAGGTCGTCGCCATCAAGGAGTTCTCGGGCGACGTGCGCCGGGTCTACGAGATCAAGGAGCGCTGCGACATCGACATCATCGCCGGTGCCGACGACGTGCTCTTCGAGCTCATGGTCAACGGCGCCGTCGGCTGGTTCGCCGGCTACCCCAACGCCTTCCCGAAGGAGGCCGTCGAGCTGTACAACCTGCTCGTCGAGGGCAAGTGGCTCGAGGCGCGAGAGCTCTACACGCAGCTCGTCGCCGTCTTCCGCTGGGACTCGCGCACCGAGTTCGTGCAGGCGATCAAGCTCTCGATGGACATCTGCGGCAACTCCTACGGCGGCCCGACGCGCCCGCCGCGCGGTGCGCTGAGCGATGAGCAGCGCGCCCAGGTCACCGCCGACACCGAGCGGGCACTCGCAGCGCTGGCGGCTCGGTCGGCGGCGGTCGCCTGATGCGCGCGCGCCGGGTGCTCTCGGCCGTCGACTCGCACACCGAGGGCATGCCGACCCGCGTCGTCACCGGCGGCGTCGGCCGGATCCCCGGCGCCACCATGAACGACCGGCGCCTCTACGCGATGGAGCACCTCGACGGGCTGCGCGGACTCCTCATGAACGAGCCGCGCGGCCACGCCTCGATGTCCGGAGCGCTCCTGCAGCCGCCGGCGCGCGACGACGCCGACTGGGGCGTCGTCTTCATCGAGGCGAGCGGATTCCTGCCGATGTGCGGTCACGGCACGATCGGCGTCGCGACGGTGCTCGTCGAGACGGGCATGGTCGAGGTGACTGAGCCCGTGACCGAGATCCGCCTCGACGTGCCCGCCGGGCTCGTCATCGCGCGCGTCGCGGTCGAGGGCGGTCGCGCCGTGCACGTCACGATCGAGAACGTGCCGAGCTTCGTGGAGCGCCTGGATGCCTCGATCGAGGTGCCCGGCTACGGCGCCGTGCCCTACTCCGTCGCCTTCGGCGGCAACTTCTACGCGCTCGTCGAGCTCGACGACGTCGGGCTGCCGTTCGATCGCGCCAGGAAGGACGACATCGTCGCCGCAGGGCTCGCGATCATGGAGGCGATCAACACCGAGGCCCCGCCGCGGCATCCCGAGCTCGACGGCGCCAACCACGTGCATCACGTCGAGTTCATCGCTCCCGGCTCCGACGCCGTGCGCTCCCGGCACGCGATGGCGATCCATCCGGGGTGGTTCGACCGCTCGCCGTGCGGCACCGGCACCTCGGCGCGCATGGCCGAGCTGCACGCGCGCGGTCAGCTCGCCCTCGACACCGACTTCGTCAACGAGTCGTTCATCGGCACCGAGTTCACTGGGCGACTCCTCCGCGAGACCACCGTGGGCGGCGTGCCCGCCGTGGTTCCCACCATCACCGGGCGGGCATGGGTGACCGGGCTCGGCCAGTACTTCCTCGACGACGACGACCCGTTCCCCGAGGGCTTCGTCTTCTGACCACCGTGACCGACCCACAGCACAGAGCGGATCGACCCATGACGACCTCCACCGACCCCGACCTCGACCGCGTCGCCGAACGGGCCGCCGCGGTCGCGCGCGCCTTCGCCGCGACCGAACCTCGCGCTCGAGCTGCAGCGCTGGTCGCCGTGGCCGACGCCCTCGATCGCAACGCCGCCGAGCTCATCGCGATCGCGATGCGCGAGACCGGGCTCGCGGCGCCCCGCCTCATCGGGGAGGTGCGCCGCACCTCGAACCAGCTCCGGCTGTTCGCCGAGGCGATCGTCGACGGCGCCTACCTCGACGCGCGCATCGACGCCGCCGATGCCGAGTACGTCATCGGCCCGCGGCCCGACGTGCGGCGGGTGCTCGAGCCGGTCGGCCCCGTGCTGAACTTCGCGGCGTCGAACTTCCCGTTCGCCTTCTCGGTCGCGGGCGGCGACTCGGCCGCGGCGCTCGCCGCCGGCTGCCCGGTCGTCGTCAAGGCGCACTCGGGCCACCTCGAGCTCTCCCGGCGCACGGCAGAGGTCGTCGTCGACGCGCTCGCCGGTGCGGGCATGCCCGACGGCGTCTTCCAGCTCATCGAGGGCCAGCAGAACGGCGTCGCCCTCCTGAAGGACGACCGCATCCGCGCGGGCGCCTTCACCGGATCGACGCACGTCGGCCGGCTGCTCGCCGACATCGCGGCGACCCGGCCGCGCCCGATCCCGTTCTTCGGCGAGCTCGGCAGCGTGAACCCCGTCTATGCGACGCCCGGAGCCGTCGCCGCCGAACCCGAGCTGCTCCAGGGGTTCCTCGCCTCCGTCGCGGGTTCGGCCGGCCAGCTCTGCACGAAGCCGGGCTTCCTCTTCGTGCCGGACGATGCCGAGCTCGGCGGCCTGGCCGAAGCCGCCGCCGCCGTCGGCGAACATCGGCTGCTGAACCCCGGCATCGGCCGGGCGTTCGAGGAGCGGCGCGGCGCCGTGCTCGGCGCCGACGGCGTCACCGTGCTCGCCGAGGGCGAGGTGCGAGTCGACCACGACGGGCAGCGGTTCGTGACGCCGACCGTCGTCGAGGTGTCGGTCGAGCAGCTCCGGGCGCAACCGGATGCGCTCCTCGAGGAGTCGTTCGGTCCGCTGTCGGTGATCGTGCGGTATTCGGATGCCGCTGCACTGCCCGCGCTCCATCGCGAGCTGTTCCCCGGCAACCTGACCTCGACCGTGCACGCCACGGATGCGGAGGCGGGGCAGCTCGGCGAGCTCGTCGACGCTCTCGCCGAGACGAGCGGCCGGGTGCTCTTCGGCGGTTGGCCGACCGGGGTCTCCGTGACCGCTGCGATGCAGCACGGCGGGCCGTTCCCGGCGACGACGACCGATGCCACGAGCGTCGGCACGGCGGCGATCTCGCGGTTCCTCCGCGGCGTCGCCTACCAGAATGCGCCGGAGGCCCTGCTGCCTGCTGCGCTGCGCGACGACAACCCCTGGGGCATCCCGCAGCGCCGCAGCGAGGCTGGCCGGTCGAACGGCTGGGGCGGCCTCACCGGCGAGTTCTGAGCGAGCGGATGTCGCGTGGCCGGTGAAGCCCCGGCCGCGCGACATCCATCAGCGAGCGCCGGCCAGCGCGGACTGGATGTCCCGGATGACCGACCCGAGCGTTCCCGATGCGAGCAGTCCCGGGCCGAGTGGTCCGGCGGAGTCCTCGCCGACCATCGGCAACTGCCGAAGGGCCGACCGCGTTCGTTCGTCCATCCGCCCGAGCTGCCAGGCGACCTCGTCGTCGAGGGCGTCGGGTCGGTCCGGAGCGGCGAGGCCGGCGGCCTTCGCGGCGTAGGCGGCGGCGCCGAGCGCGTGCGCACCCATGTGGGCGACGCCGGAGGCCTGTGCGGCGGCCCTGGCCGCGGCCACGGCCGCGGGCGACTCCGCCGACTTCGCAGCCCGTCCGGCGACGAACCGCCGGCGGATCTCGTCCGCGGTCTCGAGCTCGCCGCGGCCGAATGCCCGGGCTCGCGCGATCGCGTCTCGCGGTCGGTCGTCCGTCGGGGCCTCGGACTCGAAGAGGCCGAGCACCCGCTCAGCGCAGTCCGCCGCCCACAACGCGACGTGACGCCGGTCGGCTTCGCTCAGCGACTGCGGTGATTCCATCCCAGCAGTGTCGCACGGCGGTTCGCCGCGGCGTCAGCGCAGGCTGAAGCCCTCGGCGAGCGGGTCGGCCGGATCGAGCTCGAACTCGCACGAGCCCACGCGGTACGCCTGGCCGGTGACCTCGGGCACGACGGCGCCCTCCGTGCGCTCGGCGACCCGCGCGAGGAAGCGCGTGCCGATGATCGAGTCGTGCGTGAGCACCTCGCCGTCGGCGAGTTCGCCCGTGTGCGCGAGCAGCGCGACGCGGGCGGCGGTGCCCGAGCCGCAGGGGCTGCGGTCGACCTCGCCGTCGGCGAAGACGGTGACGTTGCGCTGCCACGGGCCGTCGGCGGTGCGGCCGAGGTCGTCGACGAGGATCGTGCCGTACACGCCCGACAGCCGGTCGTCGTCGAGCTGGGCGGCCGGGTGGTCGTTCAGCGCCCACTTGATCTCGCGGCCGAGACGGATGAGCTCGGTCGTGTCGGCGGGCGCCACGGTGAGGCCGAGGGAGGCCGCCGGCAGGGTCGCGTAGACGGCGCCGCCGAACACGAGGTCGACGAGGACGTCGCCCCGGCTCGTCGACAGCGGGATGCCCGTCGCGAGCACCCGGGACGGCACGTTGCGGAAGACGACGCCCGTCGTGACGCCGCCGCTGCGCTGCACGCGCGCCTGCACCCGTCCGCTCGGCACGTCGATCGTGACGATCGCCTCGCCGTCATCAGGTGCGGCGACGCGGCCCGTGCGCACGGCCCAGGCGCCGAGCGCCATGGTGCCGTGCCCGCACGCAGTCGAGAAGCCGTCCTTGTGCCAGAACAGCACGCCGAAGTCGGCGCCGTCGTCGTCGGGCGGCGTGATGAAACCGCCGTACATGTCGTCGTGTCCGCGCGGTTCGAGGCAGAGGAACCGGCGCACCGCGTCGGCCTCGCCGGTCATGGCCTCGACCCGGCGGGCGGCGACGGTGCCGCCCTCGGTCGGAACATCGAGCACGATGCGGAACGGTTCGCCCGCGGTGTGCCAGTCTTCGGTCTTCCAGTGCATGTGCGTTCCGTTCGTCGTTCAGTGGGCGTCGGGCGTCAGGGCGAGTTGCGCGACGGCGAGATCCTGCCAGCCCATGCCGCAGGTCTTGATCACGACGGGCCGAGCGGATGCCTCGGGCTCGTCGCCTCCGAACAGCCGCGCCATCGGGGTGAGCGAGTCGGGGGAGAGGTGCCCCTCGGCGATGGCGAGGATGACGTCGCCGGCCTCGGCGAGGGCGACCCGCTGCGACTCGACGATCACGCGGGCGCGCCCGAGGAGCTCGCCCGGCAGTTCGCGGGCGTCGCGTTCGTGCGAGCCGACGGCCACGACCGCGGCGCCGTCGCGGACGAGTGCGGCGTCGAAGAGCGGCTCGCGGGCGGTGGTGGCGCAGACGACGATGTCGGCGTCCGCGACATCCGCTGCACTGCCGACGGCCACGTCGAGACCGTTCGCGGTGACCGTGGCGACCGCCTGCTCGGCCCTCGCCCGGTCCCGACCGACGAATCGCACCCGTTCGATCGGGCGGATGGCGCGCATGGCCTCGACGTGTCTCACGCCCTGCGGGCCGGTGCCGAAGACGACGAGCGATGTCGCATCCGGAGCGGCGACGACGTCAACGGCGGCCGCCGACACGGCCGGGGTGCGCAGGCTCGTGAGCTCCGTGCCGTCGAGGAGGGCGACGGGCGCGAGTGTCTCGGCGTCGAGCACGATGTAGAGCGCCTGGATGCGCTCGAGGCCGCGTGCGGGGTTCGCGGGCGCGACGGTCGCGAGTTTCTGGCCGGTGTAGGCGCCGAGGTCCGACGGCATGAGCAGGAGTTGGCCGTGCCGCACGTCGACGATCGCGCGTGCCGGATCGTCGTCGGGGTCGAACCCGTCGCGGAGGGCCTGCTGCAGGGCGACGATGGCCTGGCGCATGGTGATGCGCTCGGCGATGGCGGGGCCGTCGAGCAGACGGAGCGAGTCGAAGATGCCGGGCATGGACACATCGTACGGGTAATGCGTAATATGTCACATATTGCATAATGCTCGGGCTCCCAACCCGACGAGCTGCCCCCGGATCCGCCGCCACGAGCGCCGGAACCCGCGCAGTGCTCGAGCACGGCAATCCGCTTGTCGTCCGACGCGCGGACAGCGAATGATTCAAAGGTGACTCATGGCTCGATCCACTCTTCGCGCCGCGGCGGTGCTCGCCGTCTCGACGGCGCTCATGCTGACCGCGTGCACGACCTCGCCCGGCACCGACTCCGGCGACGGCGAACCCCAGACCGGCGGCACGCTGAAGGTGCTCGCGAACGGCGACGTCGACCACCTCGACCCGCAGCTCGTCGCGTACGTCCCGACCTACAACGTCATGCGCTCGGTGTCGCGGTCCCTGCTGAGCTACGCGGCGAGCGACGATGCCGCCGAGCGCATCGTGCTCCAGCCCGACCTCGTCGAAGAGGTGCCGACCCCGAGCGCCGACGGCCTCACTTACACCGTGACGCTGCGCGACGGCGTCACCTGGGGTGCACCAGACGGTGCTCGCCCGATCGTCGCGAGCGATGTCTCCCGCGGCATCGAGCGTCTCTGCAATCCGCACATCTCGGGTGCCCTCGCGGGCTACTTCCAGGGCCTCATCGCCGGCATGGACGAGTTCTGCACCGGCTTCGCCGCGGTCGCACCCGAGGTCGGACCGATCAAGGAGTACATCGAGGGCAACGAGATCTCCGGCATCCGCACCCCCGACGACCGCACGATCGAGTTCACGCTCGTCGAGCCCGCGAGCGACTTCCCCTTCATGCTCTCGCTCGACGCGGCCGACCCCGCGCCGATCGAGGCGCTCGACGCGCTGCCCGACTCGCCCGAGTACCGTCGCGCCTTCGTGTCATCCGGTCCCTACCAGGTGGCCGAGTACACGCCCGACGCGAAGCTCGTGCTCGAGCGCAACCCGGCGTGGGACCCCGAGAGCGACCCGCTCCGCAAGGCCCACGTCGATGGCATCGAGATGACGATGGGCGTCGAGGGCGACGCCGCCATGCAGCAGCTGCAGGCCGGATCCGCCGACATGCTCTTCGACCTCACGCCGAGCCCCGCGAACATCCAGCAGCTCAAGGCGGCGAACGACGAGAAGTTCTCCACGATGGAGAACGGCGGCGTCGACCAGTTCATGTGGATGAACACGGCGTCGGCGAACAACGGCGGTGCGCTGACCAAGCTCGAGGTGCGCCAGGCGCTGCAGTACGCCGTCGACAAGGCGGCTGTCGTGCAGACGATGGGCGGCGCCGAGCTCGCGGGCGTCACGAACGGCATCTTCGGCCCCGGCATCCTCGGCTACGAGGAGTCCGACGAGTACGCGACCGACGGCGGCAAGGGCGACCCCGAGAAGGCGAAGGAGCTCCTCGCTGCGGCGGGCTACCCCGACGGCCTGACCCTGAAGATGCCCTACCGCAATGTCGGCACGCAGCCCGACATCGCCCAGACGGTGCAGGCGAGCCTCGAACGCGCCGGCATCACCGTCGAGCTCACGCCCGTGCCGCCGACCGACTACTACGCGAACTTCATGACCAACCCCGACAACGCGAGCTCGGGTGCGTGGGACATCGCCCTCGTCGGCTGGTCGCCCGACTGGCAGGGCGGCGCAGCGCGCAGCGTCTTCCAGCCGCAGTTCGTGTTCGACGGAACCCCGCAGACGTACAACTACGTCGACTTCAACAGCGACGCCGCGAACGAACTGGCCGCAGAGGCCCTCGCCGCGGCGACGCCCGACGAGGCGGCCGACCTCTGGCACCAGGTCGACCAGGCCGTCATGGCCGACGCGCCGATCGTCAGCATCGCCTACCGGCTGAAGCCGAACTACCACTCGGCCCGCGTCGGCGGCTTCGAGCCGTACGCCCAGAGCCAGAACGGCGACTGGACGAACGTCTGGCTCACGAAGTAGCAGCCCGAATCATTCGCAAACCCAGTACCCGGCGGCCGGTCACGGCCGGCCGCCGGGTCTGATCGAGGGAACCCAATGACGATCCTCCTCGACGTGCGCGACCTCGCCGTCGACATCCCGACCGAGGACGGCACGGTGCACGCGGTGCAGCATGTCTCCTTCTCCGTCAACGAGGGCGAGTTCTTCGGCGTCGTCGGCGAATCCGGCTCCGGCAAGTCCGTGATGGTGCAGTCGATCATGGGGCTCGTGCCCGGTGCACGCACCAGCGGCTCCGTGCTGTTCCGAGACCGCGACCTGCTCTCGCTCGCGCCCGAGCAGCTCCGTTCGGTGCGCGGGCGGGAGATCAGCATGATCTTCCAGGATCCGCTCTCGAGCCTGCACCCGCAGTACACCGTGGGCTGGCAGATCGTCGAGCAGATCCAGGCGCACGAGAAGGTCAGCGCGAAGGCGGCGAAGGCGCGCGCGGTCGATCTGCTCGACCGGGTCCGCATCCCGGATGCCGCGGCGCGCTTCGACGCCTACCCGCACCAGTTCTCGGGCGGAATGCGACAGCGCGTCATGATCGCGATGGGGCTCTCGCTCGGCCCGGCGCTCATCATCGCCGACGAACCGACCACCGCGCTCGACTCGACCGTGCAGGCGCAGATCCTCGACCTCCTCGGCGAGATGCGCAGCGAGTTCGGCACGACCGTGCTCATGATCAGCCATGACCTCGGCGTGCTCTCCCGCGTCGCCGACCGGGTCATGGTCATGTACGGCGGCCGTCGCATGGAACTCGGGGCGGCCGATGCCGTCCTCTGCGGTCCTGCTCACCCCTACACCGCGGGCCTCCTCCGCTCCTCGTCGTTCAACCGGGAGCCTGGAACACCACTCGTGCCCATCGGCGGACGGCCGCCGAGCCTGCTCGCGCCGCCCGAAGGCTGCGCGTTCCGCGACCGGTGTCCCGATGCGATGTCGATCTGCACCACCAAGCCGCCCGTGCGCCACTACGACGACGGCACCGAGGTGGCCTGCTGGCTCGAGTCGACGCCGGTCGAACCGGAGCCGCCGGTGCTCCCGCCGCCGAGCCTCATCGCGACCGGCGACGACGCCATCGTGACCGTCGACGCGCTGCGTCTCGCCTTCCCGCAGCGGCGGGGCGAGCCGCGCGTCGTGCTCGACGACGTCTCGCTCGAGGTGCGACGTGGCGAGACGCTCGGCCTGGTCGGTGAGAGCGGCTGCGGCAAGACCACGCTCGCCCGCGCGATCGCCGGTCTCGTGGCACCGACCGCCGGCACCGTCGAGTTCGACGGCGCGCCCACCGCGAACCTCGACCGCGCGCAGTGGCGCGACCTCCGGCGCCGCGTGCAGCTCGTCTTCCAGGACCCGTTCGGCTCGCTGAACCCGAGGCGCCGCGTCGGGTCGATCATCGGCGACCCGTTCCGCATCCACCGGCTCGCGAGCGGCGCCGAGCGGCGGGCGAAGGTGCAGGACCTCATGGAGCTCGTCGGCCTGAACCCCGAGCACTACAACCGCTTCCCGTCGCAGTTCTCGGGCGGACAGCGTCAGCGCATCGGCATCGCGCGGGCGCTCGCCCTGAATCCCGAGCTCGTGATCCTCGACGAGCCGGTCTCCGCGCTCGACGTGTCGATCCAGGCGCAGGTGCTGAACCTGCTCGACGAGCTGCAGCGCAGGCTCGGCCTCACCTACCTGTTCATCTCGCACGACCTCGCGGTCGTGCGCCACGTCTGCGATCGGATCGCCGTCATGGAGGGCGGGCGCATCGTCGAGCTCGGAACCGCCGACCAGGTCTGGAACGATCCCCAGCAGCCCTTCACTCGGCGGCTGCTGGCCGCGGCGGCGCCCGAGATCCCTCGGGAGCCGCGCGAGCGGCGACTGCTGCCGCCGACCGGCTCCGCTGGCGCGCACGCCGATCGGCACCATGCCGAGCAGCTCGCGGTGGAGGTCGCCTCGTGAGCATCCTTCCCAAAACCCCTGCGGCGGCGGCGAGCGCCTCGACCGAGGTGCAGGCGCGCGGCTCCGGCCGGCTCACGCTCACCCGGCTGCTGCGCGACCCGGCGAGCATCGCCTCCCTGATCGCGATCCTCCTGATCATCGCGTTCGCGCTGTGCGCGCCGCTCATCGCGGCGTGGACCGGGCACGGCCCAACCGAGCAGTTCCGTGAGACCGGGCTCACGCCCGAGGGCATCCCGGTCGGCCCCAACCCCGAGTTCTTGCTCGGCACCGACCAGCTCGGCCGCGACGTGCTCGTGCGCCTCGCCTACGGCGCTCAGGTCTCGCTCCTCGTCGGCGTGCTCGCCTCGATCGTGGCGTCGGTGATCGGCATCGCGATCGGCACGATCTCGGGGTTCTCGGGCGGCATCGTCGACACCGTGCTCAGCCGCACGATGGACCTCGTGATGAGCGTGCCGTTCCTGCTCTGCGCGATCGCGCTCGTCTCGGTGCTCGGACCGAGCCTCAGCCTGTCGATCGCCGTGATCGTGTTCTTCAGTTGGACGGGGCTCGCTCGCGTCATCCGCGGCCAGGTGCTGGCCCTCCGCCACCGGGAGTTCGTCGAGGCGGCGCGTTCGCTCGGCGCCTCGCGCACCTCGATCATGTTCCGCGACATCCTGCCCAACCTGGTCGTGCCGATCATCGTCTACACGACCCTCATGATCCCGGCGGCGATCGTGTTCGAGGCGACGCTCTCGTTCCTCGGCCTCGGCATCGTGCCGCCGACGCCCAGCTGGGGCAACATGCTCGCGGATGCCGCGAACGGCTCGCTCTACCTCGTGGCGTGGTGGATGGTCGTCGTGCCTGGCGGCGCGCTGCTCGCACTGACCCTCGCGTTCAACCTGCTCGGCGACGGGCTCCGCGACGCCCTCGACCCCGCCGCCGTCTCGAAGGGCAAGCGCGCATGACCCGATTCATCCTCTCCCGCATCGCCTTCGGCGTGCTCGTGCTGTTCCTGCTCAGCGTGTTCGTGTTCATGCTCTTCTACGTCTCGCCGTCCGACCCGGCCCGCATCATCGCGGGTGACAAGGCGACAGAGGAGCTCATGGCGCAGATCCGCTCGAACCTCGGGCTCGACCGGCCGATGACCGAGCAGTACGCGGCCTTCGTCGGTAACCTGCTGCAGGGCGACCTCGGCTACTCCTACCGCTCGAGCATGCCGGTCTCCGAGCTCGTCGTCTCCCGCATCCCGGTGACGATGTCGCTCGTCTTCGGGGGCATGGTGTTCTGGCTCGCGATCGGCATCCCCATCGGCATCGCGTCGGCGAGGCATCCGGGTTCGGCACGCGACCGGTTCGGCCAGGGGTTCGCGATCGTCGGCATCAGCTTCCCGACCTTCGTGCTCGGCATGCTCGCGCTCTACCTGCTGTACTTCGTTCCGACGAAGCTCGGCTTCACGCTCTTCCCGCCGAGCGGCTACGTGCCGTTCGAGCAGAGCCCCCTGGAGTGGGCGTGGCATCTGCTGCTGCCGTGGCTCACGCTCGCGCTCGTCGTCGCGGCGGTGTACGCGCGGCTCACGCGCGGCCAGATGCTCGAGGTGCTCGGGCAGGACTACATCCGCACCGCTCGCGCGAAGGGCGTCGACGAGCGGCGCGTGACGTACGTGCACGCGTTCCGCAGCGCGATGCCGCCGCTCGTCACCCAGCTCGGCATCGACATCGGACTCATGCTCGGCGGCGTCATCGTGATCGAGCAGGTCTTCGGCCTGCTCGGTGTCGGCAGCCTCGCGGTGACCGCGGTCGCCATGCAGGATCGGCCGGTGGTGATCGCGATCGTGCTCCTCGGCGGCGTCTTCGTCGTCATCTCCAACCTCGTGGTCGACACGACCTACGCACTGCTCGACTCGCGGGTGCGGACGGCGGCCCGATGAGCGTGCACTGGTACCCCATCGGTCCGGATGTCGCGGCGCGCGAGCTGTGGCTCGACGTGCCGCTCGACTGGGCCGACCCCGACGGACCGACGATCCGCGTCTTCGCGCGCGAGCTCGTCGACGCGGCCCGCCGTGACGAGCATCTCCCGGTGCTCGTCTACCTGCAGGGCGGCCCGGGCGGCAAGTCGCCGAGGCCGCTCGGGCGCGACGGATTCCTCGCCGAGGCGCTCGCCCGGTTCCGGGTGGTGCTGCCCGACCAGCGGGGCACCGGACGCTCGACGCCGCTCGAGGGCCGGCAGCTCGAGGGGCTCGGCGCCGAGGCATCGGCCCGGATGCTCGAGCTGCACCGCGCCGATTCCATCGTGCGCGATCTCGAGGCGCTGCGGCGCGCGCACTACGGGGGAGTGCAGTGGTGGACGCTCGGCCAGAGCTACGGCGGGTTCCTCACGCTGCACTACCTCTCGGTGGCGCCCGAGGCGATCGCGGCTTCGGCCATCGCCGGCGGGCTGCCGAGCCTCGACCCGTCGGCCGACGCCGTGTACGCGCGCACGTTCCCTCGGGTGCGGACGAAGAACCGGCGGTTCGCCGAGCGACTTCCGCACCTCGGGTCGCGCATCGCACGGGTCGCCGACCTGCTCGACGCCGGCGACGTGCGCCTGCCCGACGGCGACCGGCTGACCGTGCGGCGCCTGCAGACCCTCGGC
Organism: Agromyces sp. Root1464; assembly: GCF_001427265.1. Classification (NCBI taxonomy): domain Bacteria; kingdom Bacillati; phylum Actinomycetota; class Actinomycetes; order Micrococcales; family Microbacteriaceae; genus Agromyces; species Agromyces sp. Root1464. The sequence continues at coordinate 730,625 of NZ_LMFU01000002.1, read as the reverse complement.
TTCGACTTCGGCATGGCGCCGGGGTTCGACCGGGTGCACTGGGTGTTCGACGAGGCGTTCGCCGACGCCGACGAGAGCGTGCTCAGCGAGACGTTCCTGTCGAGCGTGGGCGCGCTCACGGGCTTCGATCGCAATCCGCTCTTCATCGCCCTGCAGGAGAGCATCTACGGCCCCGGCCCGACCGCCTGGGCGGCCGAGCGGGCCCGAGACGTGAATCCCGACTTCGCGCCCGACGCCCGACCGCTGCTCTTCACGGGCGAGATGGTCTTCCCCTGGATGTTCGACGAGATGCGGGCGCTCCGCGGGTTCCGCGCTGGGGTCGAACGCCTCGCCGAGACGGCGAGGCCCATCGAGTTGTACGACCACGACCGGCTCGCCGCGAACGTCGTGCCGATCGAGGCGGTCGTCTACCTCGACGACATGTACGCCGACGCGGCGTTCTCGCTCGACACCGTCGACCGCGTCGGGGGTCTCGAGGCCTGGATCACCAACGAGTTCGAGCACGACGGACTGCACACCGGGAAGGTCGCCGGGCGCCTGTTCGACGCGCTCGACCGGCGCGTCGCCGGCTCTGCCCACGCCCCGCGCTCCCGACAGCGCCGAATGACGCGAGAGCGCCGATGAAAGGACCCGGAATGACCGGACACGCCCACACGCACACCGATTCCCCGAGCCGGCCCGCCGACGGGGGAGCCGCGGCATCCTCGATGCCCGCCCCCGACGAGCGCGACCCCCGGATGCCGCGGCTCGCGCAGTCGCCGGGGTTCAACGAGTCCATGCTGCGAGGCTGGGCCACACCGGTGCGCACCCCCGTGATTCCGTCGGGTGCGGCGCTCGCGGCGCACCACCACCGGGCACGTCTCGCCGAGGCGCTGCCCGGCCGCACGATCGCCATCTCCGCCGGTCGTGCGCCGGTGCGGGCGAACGATACGAGCTTCGAGTTCCGCGCCGACAGCGACTTCCTCTGGCTCCTCGGGTGCGGCATCGAAGACGCGGTGCTCGTGATCGACTCGATCCCGGGCGGCCACGACGCCACGCTGTACCTGCCGGCGCCCTTCCGGCCGGGCGACGACGGCTTCCACGCCGACCCGCTCCGGGGCGAGCTCTGGGTCGGGCCGATGCCCGGCCTCGCGGAGTACGCCGAGGCGCTCGACGTGCGCACCCGCCGCATCGAGGAGCTCGTGCTGGGCGACGACGCCCTCGTCGCGGGCGCGCCGACCCCGGCCGGGCCGGCCGCCGCCGCGCTCGCGGCGACCCCGCGCTCGGCCGAGCTGCGGCGCGTGCTCGCCGAGCTCCGCATGATCAAGGACGAATGGGAGCTCGCCGAACTCGCGGCCGCCGTCGCCTCGACCGAGCAGGGCTTCGCGGCGATGGCGCGCGAGCTCTCCTCGGCCATCGAGTGGGGCGGGGAGCGGTGGCTGCAGGGCACCTTCGACCGCTACGCCCGCACGGTCGGCAACGGCCCGGGCTACGCCTCGATCGTCGGTTCCGGCGCCCACGCGCCGATCCTGCACTGGGTGCGTGCCGACGGCGACATCAACCCCGCCGAGGTCCTGCTCCTCGACGTCGGCGTCGAGCGGCGGTCGGGGTTCACGGCCGATGTCACCCGCACGATCCCGGCCGGTGGCACGTTCACCTCGGCGCAGCGCGCCGTGCACGACCTCGTCGAGGCCTCGCACCGGGCAGGGCTCGCCGCGGTCGGACCGGGCCGCCCTTGGTCCGACTTCCACGCCGCGAGCATGGAGGTCATCGCGCGGGGGCTCCACGACTGGGGGATGCTGCCGGTCTCGGTCGACGAGGCGCTCGCCCCCGACGGGCAGCAGCACCGGCGCTACATCGTGTGCGGGGTCGGCCACCACCTCGGCATCGACGTGCACGACTGCGCCGGCTCGAGCTATGCCGCCTACCAGGGCGCCGTGATGCAGCCGGGCATGGCCCTCACGGTCGAGCCCGGACTCTACTTCCACGCCTTCGACGAGACGGTTCCGCCCGAGCTCCGCGGGCTTGGCGTGCGCATCGAGGACGACCTCGTCGTGACGTCGACCGGGCATGAGGTGCTCTCGAGCGGGCTCCCCATCGATGCGGCGGGCCTTGAGACGTGGCTGGCTGCTGCCCGAGCGGGACAGCCCTCGCACGCGGCGCTCGACGCGTCATCCGCTCGCTGACGGACGCATCGGCAGCGGTCGCGAGCCGCTTCGGGACGCCCGGCACGGTCCGATTCTCGTTTCGGCGCGGAATCTGCAAGAATGATCAGTCGAGTTCTGTATCGCCCGACCCTCTATCAGGCGCGCAGAACCCCTTTGAGCTTCCGCCGAGTGTGCACCCCACGCTCACGGCTGTCAGTTCGCCAACTCACAACATTTCAGGAGAATTGTGGCTGTCAAGATTCGTCTCAAGCGTCTCGGCAAGATCCGTGCGCCGTACTACCGCATCGTCGTCGCCGACTCGCGCACCAAGCGCGACGGTCGCGTGATCGAGGAGATCGGCAAGTACCACCCCACCCAGAACCCCTCGTTCATCGAGGTCGACTCCGACCGTGCGCAGTACTGGCTCTCCGTCGGCGCGCAGCCGACCGAGCAGGTCGCCGCGATCCTCAAGCTCACGGGCGACTGGGGCAAGTTCAAGGGTGACAAGAACGCCGTCTCGACCGTTCAGGTCGCAGAGCCGAAGGCCGCCTTCGTCGCCGACGAGAAGAAGAAGCCGGTGCTGAAGCCGAAGGCCGAGAAGCCCGCGGCCAAGGTCGAAGAGGCTCCCGCCGAGACCGCGACGGACGAGGCGTAAGCCTTGCTCCAGTCCGCGCTCGAACACCTCGTCAAGGGGATCGTCGATCACCCTGACGAGGTGAAGGTCGTCTCCGCGTCGAGCGCACGTGGCGAGGTCCTCGAGGTTCATGTGAACCCCGAGGACCTCGGTCGCGTGATCGGCCGCGCAGGCCGCACCGCGAAGGCGCTCCGCACGCTCGTCACCGCTCTCGCCGACGGTCGCCGCGTTCGCGTCGACGTCGTCGACACCGACGACTGACGTGGCCGACACTTCAGGCACACAGCTTCGGGTCGGGCGCCTGCTGAAGGCGCACGGCCTGAAGGGCGCGATCAAGATCGAGCTCTACACCGACGACCCCGACCGGCGTTTCGTGCCGGGCGCGGAGTTCTCGCTGCAGGTGCCCGGCGACTCGCCCTGGCACGGCAAGAGTCTCACGCTCCGTGAGCTCCGTTGGTACAACGGGCATGCCGTCGGATTCTTCGAGGGCATCGACGACCGCACCGAGGCCGAGGGCCTCGCGAAGGCGATCCTCTGGGTCTCGCACGTCGAAGAAGAGGCGCCCGAAGACGACGCCTGGTACGACCACCAGCTCATCGGCCTCGCCGTCGTCCGCGACGGCGAGCGGGTGGGCGAGGTCTCGCACGTCGAGCACTTCCCGGCGCAAGACCTGCTGGTCGTCAAGACCGGCAACGGCGAGGTCATGGTGCCGTTCGTCTCGGCCATCGTGCCCGAGGTCGATCTCGCCGCGGGCACGGTCACCGTGACGCCTCCGCCGGGCCTCTTCGAGGAGCTTCCCGAGGTCGAGGCCGCGGCCCCGACCGCGCCGGCAGCCGACTCCGTCGAGACCGCCGAGACGGATGCCGCGGCGCCCGTCGAGGCCGATCGCGACGAGTAGTCCGCCGATGCGCGTCGACATCGTCACGATCTTCCCCGAGTTCTTCTCGGTGCTCGACCTGTCGCTGCTCGGCAAGGCGCGGCAGTCGGGCCTCATCGAGGTGACCGCGCACGACCTGCGCGATGCCACGCACGACCGGCATCGCACGGTCGACGACACGCCGTACGGCGGGGGCGCCGGCATGGTGATGAAGCCCGAGCCGTGGGGCGAGGCGATCGACGGCATCGTGGGCGACGGGGCATCCGATGCCCTGCTCATCGTGCCGTCGCCCGCCGGCGAGCCGTTCACGCAGCAGATCGCCCGCGAACTGGCTGCGGAGCAGCACCTCGTGTTCGCCTGCGGTCGCTACGAGGGCATCGACCAGCGCGTCGTCGACCACTACGCCACCCGCATGCGGGTGCGCCTCATCAGCCTCGGCGACTACGTGCTGAACGGCGGCGAGGTCGCCGTCATGGCGATGATCGAGGCGGCAGGCCGGCTCGTGCCCGGCGTCGTCGGCAACCCCGAGAGCCTCGTCGAGGAGTCGCACGAAGACGGCCTGCTCGAGTACCCGAGCTACACCAAGCCGGCGTCCTGGCGCGGGCTCGACGTGCCGCCCGTGCTGCTCTCGGGCAACCACGGTGCGATCGCCGCCTGGCGGCACGAGCAGCAGATCGAGCGCACGCGCCGCGTCCGCCCCGAACTGCTCGGCGAGTAGCGGGGCCGAGTACCCCCTGCGCACGGCGTGAGCCGTTCTTCACGTGCCGGAAACACGTGGGTGCGGTGCGTGAAACACGCTCTCCCTAGCGTCGAATCGGCGGCTGAGACGGGTTCCGCCGGAGAGCGCGGGTCAGCACATGGTCGGGTCCAGAGTCATCGGTGCCGCGGCCGAGCATGTCGAGGCCCCTCCGCTCCGGCTCGTCGCGGTCACGCACGGGGCGCCGTCGAGCGCGAATCGCGAGGCCGTGATCCGGCTCGTCGACGGCGTCGCCTCCGCGCGTCCCGATCTCGACGTCTCCATCAGTTTCGTCGACGCCAGCCGGTCGGATGTCGCGGCCGCCCTCGGCCCTGACGACGACGCCGGGGCGGTCATCGTGCCACTCGTGCTCTCGGCGGGCTTCCACGTGCGCACCGGGCTCTCGCTCGGACTCGACCGGCGCGGCTCGGGCGTCGACGCACCCACCGGCTCGCGGCTCGCGGACGAACTCGGCCCCGACGATCGCATCGTCGAGGTGCTCGCCGAGCGGCTGGGCCGGCTCCGGCTCGCCGACACCGACGCCGTGGTGCTCGCCGCGGCCGGTTCCAACGATCCACGCGCGGTGCGCGAGTGCTTCGAGACCGCGCGCAGGCTCGGGCACCACCTCGGCCGTTCGGTGACCGTCGGGTTCATCGCCGCGGCGATCCCGCGCTTGCACGACGCCATCGAGATGATCCGCGAGGTGCACCCGGGGGTGCGCGTGATCGTCGGCAGCTACCTGCTGGCACCCGGCACCTTCTACGACACCGCCGCGTCTGCAGGAGCCGACGCGATCGCGGCGCCCCTGTTGCTACCCGACGAGGTGGCGCCCCGTCAGTTGGTGGAACTCGTGCTCGATCGGTACGCCGACGTCGGTGCGCCCCGACTGGAACGGGCATGACGGCGACGGCGCCGGCCGCGGCGCCCACCATCGCCGCGTACGACGCGATCGTGCTGGCCGGTGGCCGCGCCTCTCGGTTCGGCGGCATCGACAAGACGGCGCTCATGATCGACGGCACGAGTCTCGCCGCGCGCGCTGTCGCCGCGGTCGGCGGCGCTCGTGCGATCGCCTACGTCTCGAGTGCGCCGGCGCCCCGGTGGGTGCTCGCGGAGCGGCGCATCCGCGTCGCCGCCGAGGATCCGCCCTGGAGCGGCCCGGTCGCGGCCATTGCGGCGGGACTCGAGGGGCTCGCCGACCGTCCGCAGCGCTTCACGGTGGTGCTGGCGGGCGATCTGGTGGGGGCGGCACCCGCCGTGGCCCACCTGCTCGGCCGGGCCGTCCACGCGATCGACGGCGTGGTCGGGGTCGACCCCGACGGGTTCTCGCAGCCACTGCTCGCGGTCTACCGCACGGCGGCGCTTCGCGGCGCCGTCGCCGAGGTGCTCGCGGTGACGCGAAGCGCGTCGCCGGCCGGCGGCAAGGGCGCGTCGATGGGCGCGGTGCTCGCGCGGATGCAACTTCGCGGAGTCGCGCTCCGCGGGAGCTGGTGCGCCGACGTCGACACTCCGGCCGACGCCGCACGGCACGGCGTAGTGCTGCCGATGGGGGAGGTGCGCCGTGTCCGCGTCGCGTGACGTCGAGAGCTGGTCTCGCGAGCTCGTCGCCGAACTCGGCCTCGACATCGCGCCCGACGTCGCGGCGGTGCTCGATCTCGCACGCATCGCCGCACATGGCGTGGCCCGTCCGGCCGCGCCGCTGACGACCTATCTCGCGGGGTACGCCTCGGCACGTGGCATCCCGCTCGACGTCGTCGTCGCCGCCGTCGAACGCCGACTCGGCGAGGACGCGCCGTGAGCTCGACGACCTGGGAGTCGGCCAGGGACGTCGTCTGGCATGCCGGTCGCACCCGACCGCTCGCTGCTGAGCCGGTGCCGGTCGACCGGGCCGACGGTCGGACGCTGGCCGACGCCGTGCATGCGCGCGTCGACCTGCCCACGGTCGACGTCAGCGCGATGGACGGCTGGGCGGTGGCGGGCGCGGGCCCATGGAGGCTCGACGGCACGGTCGTGATGGGTGCGCCGCCGTCACGGCCGATGCGGGTCGGCACCGCTCGGATCATCACGACCGGCGCGGCCGTGCCGCCCGGCGCGGTCGGGGTGCTGCGTGCCGAGCACGGAGACCTGCTTCCCGAAGCCCCCGGGTGGCTCCGGCCCACTGCTTCCACGCCGCTCGCGGGGCGCGACATCCGGCGCCGCGGTGAGGAACTGCGACGGGGCGAGCCGCTCATCCCGGCCGGCGCACGGATGACGCCGCCGCGCCTCGCCCTCGCCGCGGCCGCAGGTCACGACACCCTCGAGGTGCTCGCCGCCCCGCGGGTCGAGCTGATCGTCACGGGCGACGAGCTCGTCGCATCCGGCCGGCCCACGCCCGGCGCGGTGCGCGACGCCTTCGGCCCATCCCTTCCCGCGTTGTTCGAGCGACTCGGCGCACGGGCGTCGACGCGGCGCGTCCCCGATCGGCTCGACCCGTTCATCGAGCTCCTGGCCGAGGCCCGCCCCGACCTCCTCGTCACGACGGGGGGAACCGCCGGCGGCCATGGCGACCTGCTGCGGCGGGCGATCGTCGCCGAGGGCGGCACGATCGACGTCGCCGGCGTCGGGATGCGTCCGGGGCACCCCGTGCTGTTCGCCCGCACGAGCGCGGGGGTGCCGGTGCTCGGCCTGCCGGGCAATCCGCTCGCCGCCTTCACCTGCCTCCTCAGCTTCTTCCCGCCGTGGCTCGACGGTGCATCGGGCCGGCCGATCACCGCACTCGACGAAGTGGCGGCCCACGACCTCCCGGCCACCGGGCTGCAGCGCCGCCTCGCGCCGTTCAGCTGGCGAGCCGGGCGCGCGGCGGTGAGTCCCTGGGTGGGGTCGGCGATGCTCCGAGGGCTCGCCGGCGCCGACGGACTGCTGGTCTCACCGGTCGCCGACGGCGAACCCGCCTGCGCCCTCCCGCTGCCCTGGTGATCCCGTTCAGGCCGTGACGCTCGGCGTCTCGTCGGTCTCGGCCGCACGGGCGAGGATCTCGGCGACGCGTCCCTTGCAACCGCCGCAACCGGTGCCCGCACGGGTCTCCCGACCCACCCCCTCGACCGTGGTGGCACCGCAGACGGCCGCTTCCTCGATGCGGCCCACCGTGACCCCGTTGCACCAGCACACCGTCGAGCCCGGCGCGAAGGCGTCCGCATCGGCACTCGGGTCGTAGTCGGGGCCGTCGAAGCGCAACAACACCGAGCGATCGGCCGGCAGCTCGCCGCGCCGCTCGAACAGGAGCGTCAGCTCGGCGGCGGTGCGCGGCATCCCGACGCTCACGAATCCCGTGAGCGCACCGTCCTCGGTCACCATCTTCACGTACCGCAGGTGCTCGGGGTCCGCCCACTGCGAGACCCGTCGTCGCGGGTGCACGGCGTCGTCGTCCCACGGATCCGCCGAGATGTCGCCGACCGCGACGACGTCGATGTGCTCCGCCTTGAGCATCACGATCGCGTCGCGTTCCGCGGGCGCCGCGGCATCCGTCGAGCCGTCGTCCGTCACCGACGCGATGAAGTGCGCTGCCAGCCACTCCGCCTGCCGCCACCCCGGTCCGATCAGCCCCGAGGGAGCCCCCGGGAGCACGCGCTGCCCGGCGAGCTCCTCGGTGCGCGGGACGACCTGGGCGCAATCGCCGATCGCGAACACGTGAGGATCCGTCCAGCTCGCGAGCCCCGCGCCGACGACGACGCCGACGGCCGTGCGCAGGCCCGCGAGCGTCGCGAGCTCGTTGCGGGGGCTCACTCCGCAGGAGAGCACGAGCAGGTCGCCGCGCAACTGCTTGCCGTCGGCCGTGACGACCATGTCGAAGCGACGACTGCCGTCATCGTCGGTGCGGAACGCCACGGCCTCCGCGCGGCTGTGGGCGACCACCGTGACACCCGATCGGCGCAGGGCCGCACGGAGCACGAGGCCGCCGCCCCGGTCGAGGTTGCGCGGCATCGGGTGCGGGCCGTGGTGCACGACGCAGACCTGCGCGCCGGCGTGGGCGGCGGCGAGTGCGAGTTCGAGGCCGAGCACGCCGGCGCCGAGCACGATGATGCGCTTGCGCGACTGCACGGCCGCGAGCACGCGCTCGGCGTCGGCGAGATCGCGAAGGGCGGTGATGCCCGCGGGCAGGGCGTCGTCGCGCGCGACGAGCTGCGTGGCGTACTTCCGGAGCGAGTCGGCGTCGCGGCGGTGCCGCTCGACCCCGTCGAGGGTCGGCACGTTCGCCCGGGACCCGGTCGCGAGCACGACCCGGTCGTACTCGAGCTCCTCACCGGAGTCGAGCTGCACGATCCGTGCCGAGCGGTCGATCGAGGTGGCGGCGACGCCGAGCAGCACGCGCGCGCCGGCGGCCTCTGCGGCTGCCCGGTCGCCGACGAGCATGGCGCCCAGTTCGGTGTTGCCGACGGCGTACTCGGCGACGAGCACCCGGTTGTACGCCTCGACGTCCTCACCCGCGACGACGGTGAGCGCGATGGAGCCGTCCTCGACGGCCGGCAGCACCTCCTCGACGAAGCGCGCGCCGACGGGGCCGTAGCCGATGAGGACGATCCTGAGCTGGCTCATGCCGGCACCTCGATCTCGATGAGGCGTGCGAGTCGCACGAGGTTGGTCTTGAACTCGGGCATCGCCGAGACGGGGTCGACCGCGTCGGACGTGAGCAGGTTCGCCGCCTGCTCGTCGCCGTAGTGGAACGGCAGGAAGACGGCGTCGGGGCGGATGTCGGTCGTGAGTCGCGCGCGGCAGCGAACGGTTCCCCGGTCGTTCGAGAGCTCGACGAGTTCGCCGTCGGCCACGCCCAGGCGTTCAGCCGTCGACGGATGCAGCGCCGCCCGTGCCTCGGGCTGGGCGTCTGCCAGCTCGGGCACGCGCCGCGTCTGCGCGCCGCTCTGGTAGTGCTCGAGCAGACGGCCCGTCACGAGCGTGAGCTCGCCATGGAGCGGAGCGGGGTGGGCGGACGACCGCACCGAGACGGCGACGAGTCGTGCGAGCCCGTCGGGGTGGGCGAAGCGATCGGCGAAGAGCCGCGGGGTGCCCGTGCCGCCGCGTGGGTAGGGCCAGTACACGGCTTCGCCCCGGTCGAGCATGGCGTAGTCGATGCCCGAGTAGTCGGCGATGCCGCCCTCGGAGGCGAGGCGCAGCTCCTCGAAGACGAGCTCCGGCTCGGTGTCGAACGTCGCGGTGCACTCGAGCCGCCGAGCGAGCTCGGCGAGGATCCAGAGCTCGTCGCGCACGCCGGCAGGAGGGGAGATGGCACGACGGCGACGGATGACGCGGCCCTCGAGCGAGGTCATCGTGCCCTCCTCCTCGGCCCACTGCGTGATCGGCAGCACCACGTCGGCGAGGGCGGCCGTCTCGGAGAGGAAGAAGTCGCACACCACGAGGAGGTCGAGCGCGGCGATGCGCTCGCGCACGTTGGCGACGTTCGGGGACGAGACGACGAGGTTCGATCCGTGCACGAGGAGCGCACGCACGCCGCCGGGCTCGCCGAGCGACCGCAGGAGTTCGACGGCCGGCACGCCGGGACCGGGGATCGCGCTCGGCGACACCCCCCACACCCGTGCGACGTGCGCCCGTGCCTCGGGGTCGGTGATCTTGCGATAGCCGGGCAGCTGGTCGCACTTCTGGCCGTGCTCCCGCCCGCCCTGCCCGTTGCCCTGTCCGGTCAGCGTGCCGTAGCCGCTGCCGAGGCGCCCGGGCAGCCCGAGGAGGAGGGCGAGGTTGATCGCCGCGGTCGCCGTGTCGGTGCCGTCGACGTGCTGCTCGACGCCGCGGCCGGTCAGGATGTACACGTTGCCGCCCGCGGCCAGGCGCCGCGCGAGCCGGCGGAGCGTCAGTGCCGGCACGCCGGTCGTGGACTGCACGCGTTCGGGCCACCACGACGCCACGCTGCGGCGGATCGCCTCGTATCCGACGGTGCGAGCGGCGACGTAGTCGAGGTCGACGAGTCGCTCGGCGATGACGATGTGGATCAGGCCGAGCAGGAGGGCGAGGTCGGTGCCGGGCATCGGCTGCAGGTGCAGCCCCTTGCCGTCGTCGGTGAGTCGGGCGGTCGCGGTGCGTCGCGGGTCGACGACGACGAGGCCCCCGGCAGCCTGGGCGCCCGCCAGGTGGCCGATGAAGGGCGGCATCGTCTCGGCGACGTTCGTGCCGAGCAGCAGGATCGTGTCTGCGTCGTCGAGGTCCACGAGCGGGAACGGCAGCCCACGGTCGACGCCGAAGGCGCGGTTGCCGGCGGCCGCGGCCGACGACATGCAGTACCGGCCGTTGTAGTCGATGCGGCTCGTGCCGAGAGCGAGCCGCGCGAACTTGCCGAGCAGGTACGCCTTCTCGTTCGTGAGGCCGCCGCCCCCGAAGACGCCCACGGCGTCGGCGCCGTGCTCCGAGCGGATGCCGCGGAGCGACGCCGCGACGCGGTCGAGCGCGTCCTCCCAGCTCGCCTCGTGCAGCACGCCGTCGGCGCCCCGCACGAGCGGGGCGCCGAGGCGGGACGGGGCCCGGAGGAGTTCCGCCGACGTCCAGCCCTTCTTGCAGAGGCCGCCCCGATTGGTCGGGAAGTCGCGGCCCGCGACGGTCACCGGCGTGGCCGCGGCATCCGCTGCGGCGTCTGCCGCGACATCCGTCGGGGTGAGGGTCATCGCGCACTGCAGCGCGCAGTACGGGCAGTGGGTGTCGGCGGAACGGGTCAAGCTGGCCTCGATTCAGATCTTGTGGGCGCTGAGCTTGCCCGACCGCACGTACACGGCCCAGGTCAGCACGAGCAGCAGCACGTATGCCGCGATGAAGCCGGCGAACGCGGCGCCGTACCCGCCGGTCGACTGGAACGAGAGGTTCAGCGCCTGCGGGATGAGGAAGCCGCCGTAGGCGCCGATGGCCGAGATGAGGCCGAGCGCGGCCGCGGCCTTGCGCTGGGTCGAGACGTCGCCCGTGCCGCCGCCGCGAACCGCGAACACGACGGGCACCATCCGGTAGGTGGAGCCGTTGCCGATGCCCGCCGAGGCGAAGAGGAGGAGGAACAGGCCGAGGAAGAGCCAGAAGTTGCCGAGCGGTAGCGTCAGGAGCACCGCGACCGTGACGAGGGCCATCGACGCGAAGGCGACCATCGTGATGCGCGCCCCGCCGAACCGGTCGGAGAGTCGGCCGCCGTAGGGGCGGGCGAGTGAGCCCACGAGCGCGCCGAGGAACGCGAGGGAGACGGAGGCGCCGCCGACGGCGATGCCCGAGAACTCCGGGAACTGGTCGGCGATCAGCTTCGGGAAGACGCTCGCGAAGCCGATGAACGAGCCGAAGGTACCGATGTAGAGCAGCGAGAGCAGCCACAGGTGCGGCTCCTTGAGCGCGGCCGCCGATCCGCTGAGGTCCGCCTTCGCGTTCGAGAGGTTGTCCATGTAGCGGGCGGCGCCGAACATCGCGACGAGGATGAACGGGATCCAGATCCAGCCGGCGACCGGCAGGTTCAGGGTCGCAGCGGCGCCGATCGTGACCGCGATCGGCACGACGAACTGGGCGACCGCAGCGCCCAGGTTGCCGCCCGCTGCGTTCAATCCGAGGGCCCATCCCTTCTCGCGCTGCGGGTAGAAGAACGTGATGTTCGACATGGAGCTGGCGAAGTTGCCGCCGCCGAAGCCCGCGAGTGCGGCCGCGCCGAGCAGCACCGGGAACGGCGTCTCGGGGTTCGAAACGCAGACGACCATCGCGATGACCGGTGCGAGCAGCAGCCCCGCCGAGATGATGGTCCAGTTGCGTCCGCCGAACTTCGGCACGAGGAACGAGTACGGGATCCGCAGGGTCGCGCCGACCAGGCTCGGGATCGAGATGAGCCAGAAGATCTCGCTCGTGGTCAGCTCGAAGCCCGCCTTCGGGAGCATGACGGCGACGATCGACCAGAGCTGCCAGACGACGAACCCGAGGAACTCGGCGAAGATCGACCAGTTCAGGTTGCGCCGGGCGATGGCCCGGCCCTGCGACTCCCATTGCTCGGTGTTCTCGGCGTCCCAGCCGTCGATCCATCGGCCGGGGCGCGTGCTCAGCCCGGGCTTTGCGGCGGTCGTCTCTGGTGCTGCGGATGTCGCGGGGGGAGCGGTGCTCACGGTCTGGGTCATCGGGGCCTCCGGGGTTCGATCACGAGTGGATCCTTCGACTCGAAGCTATTGACGTCGTGTTTCTGCGGATCGGTCCGGTCGTAAACCTTGCGTCTCCACCTGCTCACCGGTGACGGCGGCGGATGTGAGGCGATGCTCACACGTCGATGCGGTATCCCCGCTTCACGACGGTGGCGATGAGTCCCGGTACGGCGAGCGTCTGGCGCAGGCGGCTCAGGGCGACCTCGAGGGCGTGCTCGTCGTCGGTGCCCGGCAGCGCGGACGTGAGCCGGTCGCGCGCCACGACGGAACCCCGCGCCTGCACGAGCGCTCGGAGGATCATGAGGGCGACGGGTGCGAGCGCAACGCGGCGCTCGTCGACGTCGACCACGGAGCCGCGGAGTTCGAGCGGGCCGTGACGGGTGTCGAGTCGCAGCACCCGTTCCGATTCGAGGTGTTCGCAGACGAGCCTGATGAGTGCGCCCATGCGGAAGCGCTCCGGCTGGATCGGCTCGATGCCCGCCGCGACGAGCGGCGCCGCCGTGACCGGGCCGACCGCCGCCGCGACGACCGGACCGCACATCGCGTCGATCAGGTCCTCGAGCCTGCCGCGCGCTTCCGCCGCGGCGAACAGCGCGTGGACCGCGGGGGCACTCGTGAAGGTGATGCAGTCGAGCCCGCCGCTGCAGGCCGACTCGATGAGGCGGTCGACCCGTTCGTCGGTCTCGTCGGGCTCGATCCAGCGGTAGGGCTCGACGGTCAGCACCCGGTCGTGGGCGTCGCGCAAGCGGTCGAGCTGCGACGGGTTCAGGAACCCGTGCAGCTGCACGGCGACGGTGAGCCCCGATGGCCGGGTGGCGAGCACCTCGTCGATGAGGGACTCGGTGGTCTCCTCGGCGCTCATGCCCACGTCGTTCAGTCCGGCAGCACGGATGCCGCCGCGTGCCTTCGGCCCGCGGACCAGGATCGCCGTCTCGGCGAGCGCGTCGACGAGCTCCTCGCCGAGCCCCGCGGCATCCGCGACCTCGAACCAGCGGCGCACCCCGTAGGCGGTCGTGGCGAGCAGTACGTCGGGCCGCGCCTCGATGATGGCTCGAGTATCGGCGATGACGGGATCGTCGCTGACGGCGTTTGCCATGCGAAGCGTCGGGGCATGGATCACGGTCGCGCCGCGGCGGGCGAGGGCGTCGATGAGGTCGGCCGAGCGCCGGTCGCTCGTCACGCCGATGCGGAATCCCGCGAGCTGGTCGGCGCGGAACCCTGGTGCGCACTCGAGGAGGTCGCTCACCGGGCCACCGCCGTGAAGCCGGCCGCGCGCTCCATGAGCTCGGCGGCGCCGGCATCGCCGTCGTGCGCGAGGCGTACGACCTCGCCGACCACGACGACCGCGGGGGAGGCGACACGGGCTCGTCCCGCGGAGACGACGATGTCGGCCAGGTCGCCGCTCGTCGTGCGCTGGTCGGGCCGGAAGCCCCGCTCGATGATCGCGACGGGCATCTGCGCGGGCATGCCGTACCGGGCGAGGCCGGCTGTCAGGGAAGGCAGCGAGTTCACGCCCATGAGCACGACGATCGTGCCACCGAGCCCGGCGAGGTGCTCCAGCTCGGTCTCGGTCAGCGGCGCATGACCGGAGACCACCGTGAAGAGGTGGCTGACGCCCCGGTGCGTGAGCGGGATTCCCGCGGCACCGGGCACGGCGACGGCGCTCGTGACGCCCGGGATCACCTCGACCGGCACTCCCGCGGCGTGGCAGGCGAGCACCTCCTCGCCGCCGCGCCCGAGCACGTAGGGGTCGCCGCCCTTCAGCCGCACGACGTGGCGGCCCGCGAGCGCGTGCTCCACCAGGAGCGCCTCGATCTCGTGCTGCGGCACGGCGTGGTGGCCGGGACGCTTGCCGACGTCGACGAGCTCGGCGCCCGGCGCGAGCTCGTGCAGCCGCTCGTGCGGTGCGAGCCGGTCGAAGAGCACGACGTCGGCGTCGGCGAGCGCACGCGCACCGGCGAGCGTCAGCAGGTCCTCTCGGCCGGGCCCGCCGCCGACGAGGGTCACGCGGCCGGTCATGCGTCCACCTTTCGAACCGGGATCGACGCGCCGGATATGAGCACCGCTTCGCCGCGCTCGCGTTCCTCAGGCGTCGCCGGACGCATCTGACCGCGTCCGTCGGGCACCTGGGCGATCGAGGGGTCGGGCAGGTCGGGTGCGTTCACGAAGGAGCGGAAGCGCCGCAGGCGCTCGGGATCCGCGAGCGTCGCGGCCCACTCGTCCTCGTAGGAGCCCACGTGAGCGTCGACGGCGGCCTCCAGCTCCGCCGCGAGACCGAGCGAGTCGTTCACGACGACGTCGCGCACGTGGTCGAGTCCGCCCTCGATGTCCTCGATCCAGCGAGCCGTGCGTTGCAGGCGGTCGGCCGTGCGCACGTAGTACATGATGTAGCGGTCGATGAACTTCAGCAGCGTCTCGTCGTCGAGGTCGCTCGCGAGCAGTTGGGCGTGCGCCGGCTGGAAGCCGCCGTTTCCGCCGACGTACATGTTCCAGCCCTGGTCGGTGGCGATCACGCCGACGTCCTTGCCACGGGCCTCCGCGCATTCGCGGGCGCACCCCGAGACGCCGAACTTGAGCTTGTGCGGTGATCGAAGGCCGCGATAGCGAAGCTCGAGCTGCACGGCCATCGCGACGGAGTCCTGCACGCCGAAGCGGCACCAGGTCGAGCCGACGCAGCTCTTCACGTTGCGCAGCGCCTTGCCGTACGCCTGTCCCGACTCGAAGCCGGCGTCCACCAGCCGCTTCCAGATATCGGGCAGCTGGTCGAGTCGGGCGCCGAACAGGTCGATGCGCTGACCACCGGTGATCTTCGTGTAGAGCCCGAAGTCGGTGGCGACCTGGGCGATGACCAACAGCTTGTCGGGCGTGATCTCGCCCGCAGGGATACGGGGCACCACCGAGTAGGTGCCGTCTTTCTGCATGTTCGCCATTGCACGGTCGTTGGTGTCCTGGAGCCCGCCGCGACCGCCGTCGAGGATGTACGACCCGTGCTGCGTCGCCAGGATGGAGCCGACGACCGGCTTGCACACGTCGCATCCGCGGCCGTTGCCGAGCCGCGCGACGATCTCGTCGAACGAGGTGAGCTCGAGCACGCGGATCGACTCGAAGAGCTCCTGGCGCGAGAGCTCGAAGTGCTCGCACAGCGCCCGCGACGGGGTGATGCCCGCCTTGGTGAGCTCGGTCTCCATGAGCTTCTTCACGAGCGGCACGCACGACCCGCACTGCGTTCCTGCACGCGTGCAGGACTTCAACGCACCGAGCTCGGTGCACCCCTCGGTGTGCTCGTCGCCGTTCACCGCGTCGCGGATCGTGCCCGCTGCGACGTTGTTGCAAGCGCAGACGAGAGCGGATGCCGGCAGTTCGTCACCCGCGGGCGCCTCCATGCCGGATGCCGAGAGGTAGGCGGCGGGCTCCGACGAGAGCTGCATTCCGAGCATCGGGCGCAGCGACGCGTAAGGCGATGCGTCACCGACGAAGATGCCGCCGAGCAGCGTCTTCGCGTCGTCGGTCATGACGAGCTTCTGGTAGAGGCCGCGAGCCGGGTCGGCGTAGACGATCTCGAGCGCCTGCTCGGTGCGCGCGAGTGCGTCGCCGAAGCTCGCGACATCGACGCCCGAGAGCTTCAGTTTCGTCGCGTCGTCGACGCTCGTGAACTCCGCTGCGCCGCCGAGCAGCCGGTCGGCCACGACCTCGGCCATCGCGTTTGCGGGGGCGACGAGCCCGGTGCAGCGCCCTTCGAAGCTCGCCACCTCGCCGATCGCCCAGATCCGGGCAGCGGATGCCGCGCACGCGGTGCTGATCGCGATGCCGCCGCGCGGCCCGAGCTCGAGTCCGAGGTCGCGCGCGAGTTCGTCGCGAGGACTGATGCCGATCGCGAAGACGACGAGGTCGGCGTCGATGCGGCGCCCGTTGGTCAGCTCGACGCCGACGACGGCGTCGGCCTCGATGAGCACCGCCGCCGGGCGGGTGCCGAGGTGCAGGCCGATGCCCTGCCCCGAGATGATGCGGCCGAGCGCGCGCCCGGCGCCTTCGTCGAGCTGCGCCGACATGAGCCAGCCGCCCGAGTGCACGACCGCGGCGTGCGCGCCGAGCTTGGCGAGGCCGCCTGCCGCCTCGAGGCCGAGGAGGCCGCCGCCGGCGACGACGACCTGCGCGGGGCGCCCGTGCCGATCAGCGAGCTCCCGGGTCTCGGCCACGAGGGCGTCGACGTCGTCGATCGTGCGGTAGACGCGGGCGTGGTCGCGGCCGGGGAGTTCGGGCACCGGCGCACTCGAGCCGGTGGCGAAGACGAGTTCGTCCCAGTGCAGGGCTCGCCCGCTCGACGTCGTGGCCGTCTGCGCCTCGCGATCGATCGCGACGACGCGCTCGCCGGTGACGAGCCTGATGTGGTCGTCGTCCCACATCGACGAGGGCTGCAGGGTCAGGTCGGCCGCGCCATCCGCGAGTCGCGTGCTGAGTGCGACGCGGTCGTACGGATGGTGCAGCTCCTCACCGACGACCGTGACGCGCAGTGCGCGGCCGGAGTCGCGGGCGTGCAGGCTGTCGGCGAGCCGGTGCGCCGCGGGTCCTCCGCCGATGATGACGACGTCTCGCACGCCCGAATGCTCTTGGGTGCTCTCGATCATGGCTGCCTCCCGGGCTCGATGGAGGCGAGCTCATGGCTGCCTCCGGGGTCCGAATGAGGCGAGCGTACGACCGGCCGGTTTCGGCCCTGTTTCGGGGCGGTAACCGAAGGGGTCGTCCGACGCACGAGCGGCGATGGGCGATGTGAGCACGGTTTCACGTCGGTGAAACATGCGGATGCCGCCGAGGAAACACCCGGAACCTAGCCTCGGAGGCAGGGAGAGAGGAGCCGGCATGTCGCTGACGATGGAGACGACCACCACGTGGGTGCCGACCTGCGAGGTCGCGGACCTCGAGCCCGGGTGGGGCGAGGTCGCGCTGCTCGGGCGCACGCAGGTCGCCCTGCTGCGCCTCGACGAGGAAGAGGTGTACGCCGTGGACCACCACGACCCGCACACGGGCGCACCCGTGATGGCCAGGGGCATCCTCGGCTCGCGAGGCGACCGGCCGACGATCGCATCGCCGCTGCACAAGGAGGTCTACGACCTCGGTACGGGGGAGTGCTTCACCGACAGCGCTCTGGCGCTGCGGACCTATCGCACCCGAATCGTCGGCGGCATGATCGAGGTCGAACTCGAGCGCTGAGCGCGAGCGCCCCGGTGGAAGCCGTCAACCGGCCCCGTCGTCAGGAACGCTGCGTGAGCACGATCGGGTCGCCGTCGGTGATCGCGATCGTGTGCTCCGAGTGCGAGCCCCGCGAACCGTCGGCGCTGCGAAGGGTCCAGCCGTCGGGATCGGTGAAGATGCGATCCGTCGTCTCGAGGAACCACGGCTCGATCGCGATGACGAGTCCGGGCTTCAGCGGCAGGCCTCGACCCGGTCGCCCGTTGTTCGGGATGTGCGGATCGCCGTGCATCGTGCGGCCGACGCCGTGACCGCCGAAGTCGGTGTTGATCGAGTAGCCCTCGGCCTTCGCGACATCCGCGATCGCCCGGGAGATGTCGCCGATGCGATTGCCAGTGCGGGCGGCGGCGATGCCGGCATCGAGCGCCCGCCGAGTCGTGTCGATGAGGCGCAGGTCTTCCTCGCGCGGTGTGCCGACGACGAGGGAGATCGCCGAGTCGGCGACCCATCCGTTCACCGACGCCGCGAAGTCGAGGCTCAGCAGGTCGCCGTCGCGCAGCGTGTAGTCATGGGGGAGTCCGTGCAGCACCGCGTCGTTGACCGAGGTGCAGATGACCTTTCCGAAGGGGCTCGCGCCGAACGACGGGTGGTAGTCGATGTAGCAGCTCTCGGCGCCGGCCTTCCGGATCATCTCGTGCGCGAGGGCGTCGAGTTCGAGCAGGTTCACTCCCACCGCAGCCGCGGCCGAGGTGGCCTCCAGTACGCTCGCCACGAAGCGGCCGGCGGGCCGCATCTCCTCGATCTCTGCAGGGGTCCGAAGTTCAATCACGAGTCCATTCTGTCGGCTCCGCCCTGAGTGAACACCCGGCGCGCGCCGAGCCGGTCGGATTACGCTGTGATCATGCTCCTGCGGCGCGCCCTGTACAGATGGCAGATGATCTCGGTCGTCGTGCTGCCGATCTGGCTCGCCGTCGGCTGGGCGATCTTCGGCGGGGGCGGCTGGGGCACGCTCGGACTCGTGCTCGTCGTGCCGATCGCCTTCGTCGTGCTCGGCATCGTCGCTCTGCTCACGAACGTGCGGCCGACCGTGCGCCACGAGCGCGCGCTGTCGTGGATCGACGTCGGCGTGCTGACCGCCTGGCAGCTCTCGATCATCGCCACGGGGTTCTACGGCGCGACGGCCACCGGCTTCGGCGTGCTCGCGATCCTGCTCGGCATCGCCGCATTCTGGGTCGCCGTGTGGCAGCTCGTCACCGACGGCGCCAATCGCATGAAGGCCTCCATGGCGGAGTTCGAGCGGCTCGCCGGGGAACAGCCGGGTTCGTCCAACGGCGGCTCGACGAGCGGTGCTCAGGGCGCCGCAGGCCCGGGTGCCCGGCGTCCGCCCTTCGACGACGGCAGCGACGACGTGATCATCATCCACGAGGTCCGCGAAGACTGATCGGCGTTCGGGCAGACGCGCGAGCGGGCCATTCAAGCCCGCTTTTGGCCTGTGGCCCGTCAGCGTGGCACAATAGAGGATTGTGCCGCCGCAGGTCTCTGCCTCCGGGGAGCACGCACGCACGATTCCTCGTGCGAGGCGGCACCAGAACTTCCATCCAATGATCCGCGTTCGACCGGTTGCGGGCGCAGAGAGCGAACCAACATGCATATCCTCGACCACGTCGACGCCGCGAGCCTGAGGTCGGATGTCCCCGACTTCCGCCCCGGCGACACCGTCAAGGTGCACGTCAACATCATCGAAGGCACGCGCGCCCGCATCCAGGTCTTCCAGGGCGTCGTCATCGGCCGCCAGGGCGAAGGCGTGCGCGAGACCTTCACGGTCCGCAAGGTCAGCTTCCAGGTCGGCGTCGAGCGCAAGTTCCCGGTGCACTCGCCCGTGATCGATCACATCGAGGTCGTCACCCGCGGTGACGTGCGTCGCGCGAAGCTGTACTACCTGCGCAAGCTCCGCGGCAAGAAGGCGAAGATCAAGGAGAAGCGCGACGCCTGATCCGCTTCGCGGATCGCGCTCCACGCGAACTCCTCCCCGAGCTCCCCACCCCTAGACTGGGTGGGGAGCTCGGGCGGTTAAATGACAGAAGAAGACACAGGAACGCGAACAGATCGCGTGGATTCGGCGACGCCGAGTAGACGACGCGGCGTTCTGCTGTTCCTCCGAGACCTGCTCGTCATCTTCGTGGTGGCCGTGCTCGTCTCGTTCCTCATCAAGACGTTCCTCATCAGGTCGTTCTTCATCCCATCGCAGTCGATGGAGGAGACGCTCGTGAAAGACGATCGCATCATCGTGAACCAACTGGTTCCCGAGGTGACGCCGCTCGAACGCGGCGACGTCGTCGTGTTCCGCGATCCCGGCGGATGGCTGCCGGCGCGCACCGAGGTCGAACAGCCGCCCCTCGTGGCCGCCGTCGACTGGTTCCTGGCGTTCGTGGGGCTCGCCGCCCCCGACTCCAACGACCATCTCGTCAAGCGCCTCATCGGGCTGCCCGGCGACCACGTGGTCTGCTGCAACGCCCTCGGGCAGATGAGTGTCAACGACGTTCCGCTCGACGAGCCGTATGTGGCGCTGCCGCCCGGTGACACCAAGGTCTCCGCCGACGACTTCGACGTCGTCGTTCCCGAGGGCTCGCTCTGGGTGATGGGCGACAACCGCTACAACTCGAAGGACTCGCGGTACAACCGGGAGACGCCGCTCAAGGGCTTCGTGCCGATCGACAACGTCGTGGGCCGGGCGTTCGTCGTGAGCTGGCCCGTCGATCACTGGGCGTGGCTCGGCAACTACCCCGAGGTCTTCGACGGCGTCGACGAGGCCGGCGACTGAGATGGCGCCCGCAGCAGTGCCGACGCTCCGCGTCGAGCGAGAGTTCTTCGCCGAATCGCCCATGATGCTCGCGTGCGACGAGGTCGGCCGCGGTGCCCTCGCCGGGCCCGTCACGATCGGCCTCGTGCTCATCGACTCCGGCGTCCGCCGGATGCCGGCCGGGCTCCGTGATTCGAAGCTGCTGAGCGAACCCCGCCGTGAGGCGATGGCCCCTCGGGCCACCGCCTGGGTGCGGGCATCCGCCGTCGGCGAGGCCACTGCAGCCGAGATCGACGAACTCGGCATCATGGCCTGCCTCGGGCTCGCCGGGGCCCGTGCGTTCGCCGAGCTGTCGGCGGCCAACGAGCTCATCGCCGACGTGCCACTCCTCCTCGACGGCAACCACGACTGGCTGAGCGCCTCGATCGAGCGTCGGGCCCGTGTCGTCACGCGGATCAAGGCCGACCGCGACTGCGCGTCGGTCGCCGCGGCATCCGTCATCGCGAAGGTGCACCGCGATCGCTTCATGCGACGCGCGCACGACGAGCGCCCGCTCTACTCGTGGGACGAGAACAAGGGATATTCGAGTCGCGCGCACTTCGCCGCGATCGCCGAGCACGGTCCGAGCGAGCTCCACCGCACCACGTGGCTGCACGAGCAGTCGCAACCCGCGCCGACGCTCTTCGACCTCAGCGTAGGATGAGTGCGATGGATGAGGACGAGTTCGAAGACTACGACCGCGAGGTCGAGCTGGCCCTGTATCGGGAGTACCGCGACATCGTGTCGCAGTTCAAGTACGTGGTCGAGACCGAGCGACGGTTCTACCTCGCGAACGAGGTCGAACTCGTGCGCCGGGACACCGAGCACGATTTCTACTTCGAGCTGACGATGAAAGACGTCTGGGTGTGGGACGTCTACCGTGCCGACCGTTTCGTGAAGTCCGTGCGTGTTCTCACGTTCAAGGACGTCAACGTCGAAGAGCTCGCCACGCGCGAGTTCGAGTTGCCGAAAGAGCTCGCGCTCGACGAGTAGTCGACTGCCTGGTCGAGGCTCGGCCGAGGCCGGCTCAGCTGAGGCGGCGCTCGAGGTGCACCGTCTCGGTGTCGCCGAGGCCCTTGACGAGCGTCTCGCGGAGCTTCGCGCCCGGCGGGAGCAACTGACCGCACGTCGCGGTGACCATCGCGCCAGCCTTGCACCGCGCCGCGCCGTCGAGCGAATGCTCGCCCTGCAGGCCCGGTCACTCGGTCTCCCCAGTCGCGAACTCCCGGAGTTCCCCACTGCCTCGCAGCGGGCGAGCCTGCCGCCCCGTTCGGCCCGCGACGCTGGACGCGGAGGTGGTGCGGATGTCGCACAATGCAGAACTCGGCCGACGCGGCGAACAACTCGCGGTCGAGCATCTCGAGGCTCGCGGAATGCAGGTGCTCGAGCGCAACTGGCGGTGCCGCATCGGCGAGATCGACATCGTCGCGCGTGACGGCCACGACACGGTGTTCGTCGAGGTCAAGACGCGCACCTCGGGCGACTACGGACATCCCTTCGAGGCGATCACGCCGTTGAAGCTCGCGCGCATGCGGCGCCTCGCGATCGCCTGGTGCGAGGCGACGGATGCCCCGGTGTCCCGCATCCGCATCGACGCGGTCGCCGTCCTCGCGCCGATCGAGGCGCCGGCGCTCATCGAGCACCTCGAGGGCATCAACTGATGCCGGTCGCTCGCACGCGATCCGTCGCCCTCCTCGGCCTGAGCGGCTCGGTCGTCGAGGTCGAGGCCGATCTCTCCTCGCAGCTGCCGGCCTTCGTGATCATCGGCCTGCCCGATGCCGCCCTCGGCGAGGCGCGTGATCGGGTGCGGGCCGCGGCGGTGAACGCCGGCTGCCCGCTCCCGCAGCGGCGGCTCACCGTCAACCTCTCGCCGGCAGCACTGCCCAAGCACGGCTCGGGGTTCGACCTCGCGATCGCCGTCGCCTGCCTCGCGGCGGCCGGCGAGATCTCCGCGGAGTCGATCGAGCGGGTCGTGCACCTCGGCGAACTCGGTCTCGACGGCAGGCTCCGGCCGATCGACGGCATCCTCCCTGCCGTACTCGCCGCCGTGCGGGCCGGCTACGACACCGTCATGGTTCCCGCTGCCAACAGCGACGAGGCACGGCTCGTGCCCGGGGTGAGCGTCATCGGCGTGGCGTCGCTGCTCGATGCGGCGGTGCATCACGGGGGCGTCTACGACGAGCGGGAGTTCGATGCAGTACCGGCACCCGATCGCCCTGATCCCACCGCATCGGTCGACGAGCCGCACGGCGACCTCGCGGACGTCTCGGGCAACGACGACGCCGTGCAGGCGCTGCTCGCGGCGGCAGCGGGCGGACACCACGTCTTCCTGCTCGGTCCACCGGGCGCGGGAAAGACGATGCTGGCATCGCGCCTGCCGGGCATCCTGCCCGATCTCGAGGCCGATGAGGCGCTCGAGGTCGCGTCGCTCCGCTCGCTGTCCGGCCGCCCGCCCATCTCGGGGCTCTCTCGTCGCCCGCCGTTCGAAGCGCCGCACCACACGGCCACCGCTGCGGCGATGGTCGGCGGCGGCAGCCGACTCATCCGACCCGGTGCGGCGGCGCGCGCCTCCCATGGCGTGCTGTTCCTCGACGAGGCGCCCGAGTTCCCGTCCGCGGTGCTCGACGTGTTGCGTCAACCGCTCGAGTCGGGCTCGATCGCCATCCATCGGGCCAATGCCGTCGCGTCGTTCCCGGCCCGCTTCCAACTCGTGCTCGCCGCCAATCCATGCCCCTGCGGCAATCACGGCTCGAAGGGCGCGGAGTGCACCTGCCCGCCGAACGCACGCCGACGCTACCTGGCCCGCATCTCGGGCCCGCTCCTCGACCGCATCGACGTGCAACTCCGGGTGCCGCGCATCACCGCGGCCGGCCTCCGCATCGCAGCCGAGCGCCCGGGCATGTCCACCGAGGTCGCACGCGACCGGGTGGTCGAGGCCCGAGCCCGCGCCGCCCGTCGGCTGCGCGGCACGCCGTGGCGAACGAACGCCCAGATGCCCGGTCCGTGGATGCGCGGTGCCGGCGGGCTCCACCCCGGTGGTCGCGCGACCGCCGACCTCGACCGTGCGCTCGAACTCGGGGGCGTGACCATGCGCGGCTACGACCGCATCCTGAAAGTCGCGTGGACCCTCGCAGACCTCGACGGCGCCGATATCCCCCTGCTCGATCACGTCGGCCGAGCACTCTTCCTCAGAAAGGGACTCCCGCTGTGAACGCCGTCCATCGTGGTGCGACCGAGCTGCGTGCCGCACTCTCGTCGGTGCGATCCGTACCGATCGCCGACGCCGATGCGCTCGACGAGATCTACGCTCGAGCACTGCTCGGCTCCGTCGCCGAGCCCGGCGACGGCTTCCTCGGCCGCGCGATCGACGTGTTCGGTGCGGTCGGCGCCGCAACGTTGCTCCTCGAGTCGGCGAGTCCCGCCGACCTCGTCGAGGCGCTGACGAATGCGGGTGGTTCTGCCGACCTTCGCGAGGCGGAGTCGGGCCTCGGGCGATGGTCGCCGCGCCTCGACCTCGGTGCATTCGGCAGGGCGCTCGAGCAGGCGGCTCGGGTCGGCGCCCGCCTCATCCTCCCGAACGATGCGGCGTGGCCGGCCGGGGTCGACGAGCTCGGCATTCACGCCCCACTCGGCTTGTGGATCCGAGGTCGTGAGCACGCCCTCGACGGGTCGTCGGCGTCGATCTCGCTCGTCGGTGCGCGCGCCGCGACCGGCTACGGCGAGCACGTCACCATGGAAGCATCCGCCGGGCTCGTCGATCGGGGCTTCACGGTCGTGAGCGGTGGCGCATACGGCATCGACGGCATGGCCCACCGCTCGGCGCTCGCGAGCGGAGGCACCACCGTCGCCTTCCTCGCCGGGGGCGTCGACCGGTTCTATCCCATGGGGCACGAGACCCTGCTCTCGCGAATCGTCGACACCGGAGCGGTCGTCTCCGAACTGCCGTGCGGGGCCGCGCCCACGAAGTGGAGGTTCCTGCAGCGCAACCGGTTGATCGCAGCGGCGAGCGAGGCGACGGTCGTGCTCGAGGCCGGGTACCGCTCCGGATCGCTCAATACGGCTGGCCATGCCGCTGCCCTCGGCAGACCGCTCGGCGCCGTTCCCGGACCCGTGACGAGTCCCGCCTCCGCCGGATGCCACCGGCTCCTGCGCGAGTACGACGCCATCTGCGTCACGGATGCCGAGCAAATGGCGGAACTCGTCGGGGGAGGACCGCGCAGCGCCGCCTCCGAGCGGCGGTCGCCAGGATCGGTGTCGGAGTCGGTGTCGGAGCCGGAGTCGGACGATCGAGGCGCCCGCGGCGCTGCGGCCTCACCTGAGACGGTGCGTGTGCTCGATGCGTTGAGCACCCGAAGCCCTCGCGAGCTCGCCGACATCGCACGTCGGTGCGGCATGACGCCGTCGGGCGTGATGGGCGTGCTCGGCGGCCTCGAGGCGGTGGGCCATGTCAAGCGGCATCCGTTCGGGTGGCTGCGGGTCGCTCGGAGCTGACGCTTCGCAACCGCCTGCACCGAGGGCTAGCGTGATGCAGGCGGCTGCTGAGGGGCCCGCGGATGTCAGGAGGGTGCGCCGTGCTGGGAAGAACCTACGAGCGGGAGAACTGCTCTGCTGCCCGCGCGCTCGAGGTGGTGGGCGAACGATGGAGCCTGCTCATCATCAGGGACGCGATGTTCGGGGGCGCTCGCCGGTTCACGGACTTCGAGCGATCGCTCGGAATCGCCTCGAACGTGCTGGCGGCTCGACTCGAGCTGTTCACCGAGAACGGCCTCATGGAGAGCAGGCGCGCAGCCGACGGCGCCGAAGTCCGTGAGTACGTGCTGACGGCGCGAGCCCGCGATCTCGAACCGGTCATTCTCGCGCTGAGCGCGTGGGGCGACACGTGGGCCGCACCGAACGGCGCCCCGATCGTCTACCGGCACCGCCGCTGCGAGAGCCCGGTACACCTGGACCTGCGGTGCGACACGTGCGGCGACTCGCTTCCTCCGGGGGAGATCGTCGCCGTGCCCGGCCCTGGCCTGCAGTGATGAACGACCCGGCCGCCAGACCAGGATCGATGGGGCGGCCGGCGACGACCGGTCACGCAGGAGCAGCACCTTCGGCGAGGGCCTCCGCCGCGGCTCGCGCTCGCGCAGCGGGTGCCGCCCTCCCGGCCGACGACTCGGGCATGCCCTTCCCGTCCTCGGCCAGCCGACGCAGGCTGTCCCTCACGAAGAAGACCCACGCATTCGAGCACACGTCGTAGCACTCGAGGCCCGGCACCAATCCCCGTTGCGTGAACGTCAGGCGGGTTCCATCGCCATCCGGTACGACGTCGAACTCGATCCGGTCGCCGACCCACTCGCTCTGGTCCTCGACGAAGGCGAAGAAGTTGTCGACGACGAGCCAGGTGATGCGTCGGTCGGGCTCGACGTCCGTGATCCGCATCCGCGTGCGGTGGAGCCCGGCGACCTCGAATCCGAACTCGTCGCCCACCGCCGAGGTCGGGCCCTCGATCGCCTCATTCCACCACCCCCGAGCGTCGAGGACAGCGCGGAAGACGTCCTCGGGCGGTCGCTTGATGGTGATGGAGGTGCTGAAGTCGTTCATTCCCGGAAGCCTCTCGTCGGTGGTGCTTGCATGATGCAAGCAACGCTAGCCAGCCCGTCCGATTAGTGCAACCAATTTGTTGCACTTTCTCGCGTCGGCTGCCGCGCTGCATCCGCGTCCTCCGCTCGGCGTCGGCGGCACGTCCTAGGCTGGCGGCGAAAGGAGGGCGCGATGCAGCACCCGCAACTCGGTCGGTACCCCGCAGCCCGACACGTGATCGCCCAGGTGAGCGATACGCACCTCCTGCGCGGCGGCGCGCCGCTCGGCGGTGTCGCGGACACGGTCCTGGCGCTTGCGCAGGTCTCCGCGCAGCTCGAGCGGCTCGGCGGCCGGGTCGATGCGATCGTCGTCACCGGCGATGTCGCCGACCTGGGGGAGCCCGATGCGTACCGTCTCGCGCGTTCCGCGCTCGAGCCCCTCGCCGACCGCATGGGCTCCCGACTCGTCTGGGTGATGGGCAATCACGACGAGCGCGCCGCGTTCCGCAGCGAGTTGCTCGGCGAGCCCGCGAGCGACGCACCGGTGCACCGCGTCGTCGAGGTCGACGGCCTCCGCATCATCGCGCTCGACTCCACGGTGCCCGACTACCATCACGGCGAACTCGACGACGCCGCGCTCGACTGGCTCGCGGCGGCCCTCGATGAGCCCGCCGAGCACGGCACCGTCATCGCGCTGCACCACGCACCCATCGCCACGCCGCTCGCGCTCATGGACGTGCTCGAACTCCGCGGGCAGGACCGCCTCGCCGACGTCGTGCGCGGCCGCGACGTTCGGGTCATCCTCGGCGGGCACCTGCACTATGCGACCAACGGCACCTTCGCCGGGATCCCCGTCTCCGTCGCCGGAGCAACCGCATACACGATGGATCTCTCGGCGTCGCCGCGCGATCTCGTCGGTGTCGACGGCGGCCGCAGCTTCTCGCTCGTGCACCTCTACCCCGACGGCGTCGTGACGTCGGTCGTGCCGGTCGGGCCGTACCCGCCGGTCACGACGCTCGATGAGGCCTTCCTCGACGAGATCGAGTCGTTGTCGCCCGACGCGCGTCTCGAGCGCTTCTCGCGCAAGCTCGGCACGGTGTGACCCGCGACTGCGGGCGCGCCGTGTGCCGCGCCGGCCGTTCCGGGCGCAAGCTGGAGTCGTGAACCTCGACCAGCTGCTCGACGACTACCTGTCGCATGTGGCGATCGAGCGCGGCTACTCGCCGCACACCGTCGCCGCCTATCGGAGCGACCTCGTCGAGCTCATCGCCTACACCGAGGCACGTGGGTCGACGGATGCCGCGGCGATCGACCTGCCGCTCCTGCGCGACTGGCTCTGGGCGGCCACCGAGCGCGGCCTCGCCAGGACGAGCATCGCGCGGCGCGCGGCATCCGCTCGGGGATTCACCGCCTGGCTGACCCGCCGCGGTCTGCTCGGCGCCGATCCCGGCATGCGCCTCAAGGCGCCGCGGGCTCAGCGCACCCTGCCCCGCGTCGTCACCGAGCAGGCCGTCACCGACGCGCTCGCGGCGCTGTCGGCCCGGGCCGCCGGAGGTTCGCCCACTGAAGTGAGGGACCTCGCGATCATCGAGCTGCTCTATGCCTCGGCCCTCCGCGTCTCGGAGCTCGTGGGCCTCGATCTCGACGACGTCGACCGGCGCCGACGCATCGTGCGCGTGCTCGGCAAGGGGTCCAAGGAGCGGATGGTTCCCTACGGGGCTCCTGCGGCCCGTGCGATCGACCGGTATCTCGACGAATCACGCCCGAAGCTCATTGCGAACGCGAGCGAGAAAGTTGTGAGCTCGAAGGTCGCGAGCGCACCAGCTGCTACGAATGCAGTCTTCCTCGGCTCTCGAGGAGGTCGCATGGGGGTGCGCAGCGTCTACGGGCTCGTCGCCGCCATCCTCGCCGAGATCCCGGGCACGGGCCCGAGCGGTCCGCACGCCTTCCGTCACACCGCGGCGACGCACTTGCTCGACGGTGGCGCCGACCTGCGCGCCGTGCAGGAGTTCCTGGGGCACGCGAGCCTCGGCACGACGCAGATCTATACCCACGTCTCATCGGAGCGTCTGAAGCAGAGCTACCGCACGGCGCATCCGCGCGCCTGACTCACGCCGGCGGCAGCAGCACCGCCCGCGGCAGGCCGCCGAGGAAGAGGAACGGCGACACGTACTCGCCGTCGACCCGCACGCCGAAGTGCACGCAGCCCGAATCGCAGTGGCCACCGGTCGCGACGGAGCCGATCGCGTCGCCGGCCGTCACCGGGGTGCCCGCCTCGACGACCCCCGCGACCGGCTCGACCGCGCTGACGACGCCGTGGCCGTGGTCGATCGCGACGACCGGGCGTCCGGCGACCATGCCGCTGAAGCTGACTACCCCTGGAGCGGGTGCCACCACGGGGGCGCCGGCCGCCGCAGCGACGTCGATACCGCGATGACCGGCCGTGTACGGCGTCGGCGGGGCGCGGAAGGGTGCCAGGATGCGGATCGGCGCGGCCACCGGCCACCGCCACGGTTCCGCCGGCGGTTCCGATGCATCGCGGGGAGATGAGACGTCGAGCCTCCCGGTCTCGGGCATCGCGACCGACGATGGCCCCTCCGCTGCAGATGCCGGCGAGCCCGTCGCAACGAGCGCGAGCACGACGATCGCGGGTATGGACGAGGCGAGACGAGCCGCGCGTCGGCGTCGTGCTGTTCGAGCGTTCATGATCCGATGATCGGCTCGTACGAGGCATCCGCTCGCGCCGAGGCCGGGTGCGTGGACGCACCGGCGTCGACCGCGGTTGGGGAGGGGGAGTGCCGATGGTAGAGTATCGGGAGCACCCCGGTCTTCCGGGGTGACTACGCGCGCCATTTCGGCCAACGACTCCACTCAGTCCAGTTCTCTGCCTCACCGCAGAAACCGGCGGAGCCGTGCCGGGCGCCAGGGCTCCAGCCGCCGGCCGGAGCGACAACTGAGAACAAAGGAGTACGGCTCATGGCCGTCGTCACCATTCGCCAGCTGCTCGACAGCGGCGTTCACTTCGGGCACCAGACCCGCCGTTGGAACCCGAAGATGAAGCGCTTCATCCTCACGGAGCGTTCGGGCAGCTACATCATCGACCTGCAGCAGTCGCTCGCCTACATCGACAAGACGTACGACTTCGTGCGCGAGACCGTCGCCCACGGCGGCACCATCCTCTTCGTCGGCACCAAGAAGCAGGCGCAGAACGCGATCGCCGAGCAGGCGACCCGCGTCGGCCAGCCCTACGTGAACCAGCGCTGGCTCGGTGGCCTCCTCACCAACTTCCAGACGGTCTCCAAGCGCCTCGCGCGCATGAAGGAGCTCGAGGAGCTCGACTTCGAAGGCACCACGAGTGGCTTCACGAAGAAGGAACTCCTCATCAAGAAGCGCGAGCTCGACAAGCTGCACAAGTCGCTCGGCGGTATCCGCAACCTGACGAAGACGCCGTCGGCGCTCTGGGTTGTCGACACCAAGAAGGAGCACCTCGCGATCGACGAGGCCAAGAAGCTCGGCATCCCCGTCATCGGCATCCTCGACACCAACTGCGACCCCGACGAGGTCCAGTACCCGATTCCGGGCAACGACGACGCGATCCGTTCCGTGAGCCTGCTCACCCGCATCGTCGCCGACGCTGCTGCCGAGGGCCTCATCGAGCGCCACCAGAAGCCCGAGGCCGAAGGCAACGTCTCCGCCGTCGAGCCGCTCGCCGAGTGGGAGCAGGAGCTCCTCCAGGCCGGTTCCGAGACCACCCCGGAGCAGGCTTCGGCCGAGACCGAGGCTGTAGCCGAGACCGTCGAAGAGGCCGAGGCCGAAGCGGCTGAGGTCGTCGACGAAGCCGCGACCGAGGTCGCCGCGACCGAGACCGCTGCAGACGTCGAAGGCGCGGAGGCTGCTGAAGCCGCCGAGTCCAAGTAAGACCACGAGTTCAGGAGACTTACGAGATATGGCCAACTTCACTCTCGAAGACGTCAAGAACCTGCGCGAGCGCCTCGGCACCGGCATGGTCGACACCAAGAACGCCCTCGTCGAAGCCGATGGCGACATGGAGAAGGCGGTCGAGATCCTCCGCCTGAAGGGCGCGAAGGGCAATGCCAAGCGCGCCGACCGTTCCACCTCCGAGGGCCTCGTGGCTGCCGTCGACAACGGCGACGGCACCGCGACCATCATCGAGCTCGCCTGCGAGACCGACTTCGTCGCCAAGGGCGACAAGTTCGTCGGCCTCGCCGACCGCGTGCTCGCTGCAGTCGCAGCTGCCCGCGCCGAGGACCTCGACGCCGCACTCGCCGCTCCGGCCGACGGCAAGACCGTCGCGACCGTGATCGACGAAGAGGCTGCGATCCTCGGCGAGAAGGTGGAGCTTCGTCGCGTCCGCCTCGTCAAGGGCGAGCAGTTCTCGATCTACCTGCACAAGACGTCGAAGGACCTCCCGCCGCAGGTCGGCGTCGTGCTCGGCTACGCCGGTGCCGACGCTGAGACCGCCCGCTCGGTCGCTCAGCACATCTCGTTCGCCGCTCCCGAGTACCTCACTCGTGAAGACGTGCCCGCCGAGGCGGTCGACAAGGAGCGCGCGATCGTCGAGCAGATCACCCGCGAGGAGGGCAAGCCCGAGGCCGCCCTCCCGAAGATCGTCGAGGGTCGCATCGGCGCCTTCTTCAAGCAGGTCGCACTGCTCGAGCAGGACTACGCGAAGGACAACAAGCTGTCCGTCGCGAAGGTGCTCTCGGACGCAGGCCTCACGGTGAGCGACTTCGCTCGCTTCAAGGTCGGCGCGTAAGTGCCCCGAAGGAGTCCGGATCGTTCGCGATCCGGACTCCTTTGCTGTGTCCGGATCGATTCCGGATGCCTGGCGGGTCGTGCCCGTCGAACACGCCCGAGTCCCGGCACTGCGCCGGGCTCGGCGAACCAGTAGCTTTGACCCCAGAGGGGAAGGATCGGTCGGGATGACGGAACGCAAGCGCAGGGTTCTGCTGAAACTCTCGGGGGAGGCGTTCGGCGCCGGTGCCCTCGGGGTGAACCCCGATGTGATCAGTGCGCTCGCACGCGAGATCGCCGACGCCGCTCGAACGGTCGAGATCGCGATCGTCGTCGGCGGCGGCAACTTCTTCCGCGGCGCCGAGCTCTCCCAGCGCGGCATGGACCGCGGCCGGGCCGACTACATGGGCATGCTCGGCACCGTGATGAACGCCCTCGCCCTCCAGGACTTCCTCGAGCAGGCGGGCGCCGAGACGCGCGTGCAGTCCGCGATCTCGATGACGCAGGTCGCGGAGCCGTACATCCCGCGTCGTGCCGAGCGGCACCTCGAGAAGGGCCGGGTCGTCATCTTCGGTGCCGGCGCCGGTCTGCCCTACTTCTCGACCGACACGGTCGCCGCGCAGCGCGCGCTCGAGATCGACGCCGAGGTCGTGCTCGTCGCGAAGAACGGGGTCGACGGCGTCTACTCCGACGATCCGCGTACCAATCCCGACGCGCACAAGATCGACCGCATCAGCTACCAGGAGGCCCTGCAGCGCGGGCTCAAGGTCGTCGACTCGACGGCGTTCAGCCTCTGCATGGACAACGGCATGCCCATGCAGGTCTTCGGCATGTCGCCGCACGGCAACGTCACCGCGGCGATCCTCGGCGCCGAACTCGGCACGATCGTCAGCAACGGCGAGCCCGCCACCAGTCGATAGACTGTCCCGAGTAGCGAACCAGAAGGAGCCCCCGTGATCGCGGACGTACTTTCCGATGCCACCACACGCATGCAGAAGGCCGTGGAGGTCGCCAAAGACGACTTCTCGAGCGTTCGCACCGGTCGGGCGAACCCCCAGCTCTTCCAGAAGATCATGGTGAGCTACTACGGCACCCCGACGCCGCTCGCGCAGCTCGCATCGATGCAGAACCCCGAAGCGCGAACCCTCGTGGTCACGCCCTACGACAAGGGTGCGCTGAAGGACATCGAGCAGGCCATCCGCGACACGCCGAACCTCGGGGCGAATCCCTCGAACGACGGCAACATCATCCGTGTCACGCTGCCCGAGCTCACTGAGGAGCGTCGCCGCGAGTTCGTCAAGATCGTGCGCGGCAAGGCCGAAGACGCGCGCGTGTCGGTGCGCAACATCCGCCGCAAGGCGAAGGACGACCTCGACGCGCTCAAGGGCGACGTCGGAGACGACGAGGTTTCGCGCGCGGAGAAGGAACTCGAGCAGATCACCAAGTCCAACGTGGACGCGATCGACGACGCCCTGAAGCGCAAGGAAGCCGAACTCCTCGAGGTCTGAGGCACACGATGTCGGGCGTCCCAGAAGAGGATCAGTCGGACGCCGGGGGAGCAGAACGAACCTCGCGCGAGGAGTTCCGAGCGCAAGTGCACGCCCGGAAGGCCGACCTGGAACGGCAGTTCGAGGTCGGCAGGGCCCAGTTCGACCAGGCCCAGGAGAAGATCAAGGCTCGCACGGGCCGCAACCTGATCCTCGCGACGCTCATCGGGCTCGGGTTCGGCGCCGTGCTGCTCCTCAGCCTCCTCGTCATCAAAGAGCTGTTCATGCTCTTCGCGGTGGTCATCGCCGCGTTCGCGAGCTACGAACTCGCGCAGGCCCTCCGCAAGGGCGGCTATCACGTTCCGCGCATCCCGACCGTCGTCGTCGCGGTGGCGGCCGTGCCGCTCGCGTACTACGGGGGCGCCGGCGGGCAGCTGATCGCGGTGCTCGGCGGCATCCTCATCGTCTCGCTCTGGCGACTCGGCGAGCAGGCCGTGCCGACACTGCGCCGCTCGGGCCGCGAATTCGGCCGCGATCTCGCGGCAGGCGCCTTCGTGCAGGGCTACGTGACCTTCCTCGCGACCTTCGCAGTGGTGCTGACCGCGGCAGAGGGCGGCGAGCTGTGGACGCTCGCGTTCATCGCAGTGGCCGTCGCGGCCGACACCGGTGCCTACGCGTTCGGCCTCATGCTCGGCAAGCACAAGATGGCGCCGATCATCAGCCCGAAGAAGACCTGGGAGGGCTTCGCGGGCGGCGCCGGGGTCAGCCTTGTCGCGGGTGTGCTGCTCTCGACCCTCATGCTCGGCAACACCTGGTGGTTCGGCCTGATCTTCGGGGCGGCGATCTTCCTCACCGCGACCCTCGGCGACCTCGTCGAGTCCCTGATCAAGCGTGACATCGGCATCAAGGACATGAGCTCGTGGCTCCCGGGGCACGGCGGCTTCCTCGATCGCCTCGACTCGATCCTTCCCTCCGCGGCCGTCGCGTTCGTGGCATTCCGGATCTTCGGGTGACCGTTTCCGCGCCGACCCTCGGTGATAATGGAGCGGTGGACTCCACCTTCCCTCGCGCTCGCAAGCCCAAGCTCGGATACAACACGGCTCAGGTCGAATCGTTCCTGCAGGTGGCGCGGCGTGCGTACGACGGCACCGCTCGCCCCGACGACGAGCCGCTGACTTCGGATCGCATCCGGTTGACGGCCTTCGCGATGCAGAAGGGCGGCTACTCCACGACCCATGTCGATCAGGCCCTCGAGCGGCTGGAAGACGCCTTCGCCGCCCAGGAGCGCCAGGTGGCCGCTCGCCTGCACGGCGGGGAGGCGTGGCTCACCGAGGCGCGCGCGACGGCACAGGTCGTCTCCAACCGCCTGGCGCGCCCCGAGGGCCACCGGTTCGATCGCGTCGCGCCGCTCGTGCGCGGGTACAGTACTCGCGACGTCGACCGCTTCGCGGACAAGCTCACGAGGTACTTCAGCGACGGCTGGCCGATCTCGATCGACGACGTGCGCGGCGTCGTCTTCAAGACCCAGCGCGGCGGCTATCGCGAGGCCCAGGTCGACCTGCTGCTCGACGCGGTCGTCGACGTGATGCTCGCGGTTCGCTGACGTGCGCGTCGAGTTGGAATCTCTGCTCGCTCTTTCGATACACTCGTCGAATCGTGGGTAGACATGCGGGAAGTGACGAGGCCGGGCAGCCGCGTCCTGAGACGATCGCAACCCCGTCGCCCGTCGATTCCTCGCCGTTCGTCCGACCGGCGCCGACGGTCGGAGCGGCGGCCGCCAGAGCCCCTCGCGTCGGCCGCGTCAAGCAGGCCGTGACCGTCGTGTTCGCCTTCGCGGCATCCGTCAGCTTCCTCCTCGTGAACGTCGTCGACCCGTTCTCGGGGGCGATCGCATCGTCGAATCTCGCGAGCGCCGGCGCAGGCGACCGATTCGGCGGTGAGGCGGTGCAGGCGATCGAGGTCGCCGGCGAGTACTCGATCGACGTCGGCCACGAGAGCTACGACGTCGAGAAGAAGCCCGAGGTCAAGCTCGCCCCCGCTTCGACGAGCCAGGGGAGCGGGTGGGCTCCTCCTGCGGTGACTCCCGACCCCGGTTCGGCCCAGGCGTACGCTGCGGGCGCGGTCGCCGCTCGCGGATGGCCGTCGAGCGAGTTCGACTGCCTCGTGGCCCTCTGGAGCAAGGAATCCGGATGGCGCGTGAACGCGTACAACGCCGGAAGCGGCGCGTACGGCATTCCGCAGGCGCTGCCCGGCTCGAAGATGGCGACCGCCGGTGCCGATTGGGAGACCAATGCGGCGACCCAGATCGAGTGGGGGCTCGGCTACGTCTCCGGGCGCTACGGCACGCCCTGCGGCGCGTGGGCGCACTCGCAGGACGTCGGCTGGTACTGATCACTCCCGGGTCGCGGTGGGGAGCGGATCCCGCGCCGCGCGCAGCCTAGACTGGATTCCATGGCGCGTTCGAACCGATCCCGGAGTCGGGCGGCTCGAGCCCGCGAGGAGCATCCCGAGCTCGATGTCGAACGACTCACCTCGGGATGGCGACGCACCGAGGTGCGCGGCGGTCGCGAGTGGAACGTCCAGCCCGTCTCGGAGGCGCAGGCCGCGAAGGCGTATCTCTGCCCGGGCTGCGGGCAGGATGTCGCGCCGGGCGTGGCGCATCTCGTGGCCTGGCGCGCCGACGGCGTCCTCGGCGACGCGGCCGACCTGGCCTCGCGCCGTCATTGGCACACCCACTGCTGGAGGATTGGCGCAGCATGAGCGACACGTCCATCGAGATCCGCGCGAGCGTCGAGCTGCCCGCTCGTCGCGAGGAGATCGAACTGCACACGGCCGACGGCCTGACCCTCGTCGGCGAACTCGCGACGCCGCTCGATCGGCCGCCCGTCGCGACGCTCGTCACGCTGCATCCGCTGCCGACCGCCGGCGGCTTCATGGACTCGCACATCATCAGGAAGGCAGCGGCCCGGCTGCCGGCGCTCGCCGATCTCGCGGTACTGCGCTTCAACACGCGCGGCACGGTCTCGCCACGCGGCACGAGTGAGGGCTCCTTCGGCGAGGGCGTGGCAGAGCGAGCGGATGTCGCGGCGGCGATGTCGTTCGTGACGGAGCGCGCACTGCCGCACCCGTGGCTCGTCGGCTGGTCCTTCGGCACGGAGCTCGCGCTGAAGTACGGACTCGACCACGGCATCGACGGGGCGATCCTGCTCTCGCCGCCGCTGCACCGCACAAGTGCTGCGGAGCTCGCCCGGTGGCAGCACGCCGCGCCCGAACTGGTCGCACTGATTCCGGAGTTCGACGACTACCTGCGACCGGCCGAGGCCGCCGAGCGGTTCGCGAGCGTGCCGAAGGTCACGCGCATCGACGTGACGGGCGGCAAGCACCTGTGGGTGGGGGAGTCCCAGACCCGCCGGGTGCTCGACGAGATCGTCGGAGTGGTCAACCCCGCAGCCCTGCCGCTGCCGACGGTGTGGCCCGCAGACCCGAGCTGAACCGAGCGGACTGAAGAGCGGATCGAGCTGCGCCAGCGCCCGACGGATGGATTGCGCCCGGCTCAGCGCTCGTTCTGATGCGGGACGACGACCTGCTTGATGATGAGCAGGATGGCCGCGGCGACCGGGATCGCGACGAGTGCGCCGAGCACGCCGCCGAGCGATCCGCCCGCGAGCGCCGCGATGACCACGAGCGCGCCGGGCACCTTCACGGCGCGGTTCATGATGCGCGGGCTCAGCACGTATGCCTCGACCTGCATGTAGATCACGTAGTAGATCGCTGCCACGAAGGCCGTCAGCGGCGAACCGAGCCCGGGGATCAGGCAGACGAGCACGATGAGCACCGAGCCGCTCAGCGTTCCGACGAGCGGCACGAGCGAGAACAGGAAGGCGAGGAAGGCGAGCACCGCCGGGAACGGGGCCTGGATGATCGAGAGGAACACGAAGCTCGCGACACCGTTGACCGCGGCGAGCGAGACCTGGCCGAGCACGTAGCGGCCGACCGACTGGGTGATCTGCTCGGTCAGGTCGGCGAACCGCTCGCGCTTCGAGGCCGGCACGAGCTGGTACGTGGCGCGCTTCATGGTGTTCAGGGACGACACGAAGTAGAGCGTCAGGATGAAGACGATCACGACGCCGAACACTCCGGCACCGATCGCCACGGCGACCTGCAGCACTCCGCCGGCGAGCTCGCTGAGCTTGTCGGGATTGGTGAAGAAGTCGGTGAGGCCGGTCGTGACCTGATCGCTGATCTCGTCGACCGGGACCTGCGGGAACTGCTCCTCGAGGTACTCGATCCAGTCCTGAGAGCTCGACTGGTCGATGATCCGCGGGATCTCCTCGACGAGCTGGCTCACCTGGTCGACGATGATCGGCACGACGGCGACCACGAGGGCGGCGACGAGCAGTCCAACGCCGCTCATGACGATCAGGATCGCCGCCCAACGAGGAAGCCCTCGGCGCTCGAGCCAGCTGGTTGCCGGATCGAGGCCGAGGGCCAGGAAGAGTGCGATGCCGACGTAGGCGATGATCGTCGACAGCGTCGCGATGGAGCTGAGGATGAGCAGGCCGACACCCACGCCGAGGGTGCCGACCAGCCCGATGCGGAACGCGTTCTGGATCTTCATGGAACGGTCCGCCGCCTCTGCTCGAACTACTTGGTCTTCGCCGCGATCTGCTCCGCCTGCGTGAGCACGCCGCGGAGGCTCTCGAAGTAGCCGGCGACGGCGTCGCGCTCGATCTTGATCTGCGAGAGTCGGTCCTCGGCGTCGGCGACGAGCGCGCGGGTGCGCTCCTCGGCGTCGGCGATGAGCTTGCGGGCCTGCTCGTGCGCGGCCGCGATGCGGTCGCGCGCCTCGTCGTCGGCCTTGTCGCGAACGACCGCGATGTCGGACCGGACCTCGGTCTCGAGACGGTCGGCCTCTGCGCGGCTCTCGGCCGTGCGTGCGACGGCCTCGGCGAGCTCGGCGTTGGCGTCCTCGAGGAACTTCTGGGTCTGCGCGACCGCCTCCTGGTGGGCGGCGAGCAGTTCCTGCTCCGCTTCGTCACGCTTCGTCGACAACTCGGATTCGAGGTCGAGGTGCGCCTTCTCGATCTCGCGACGCATGCGGTTGACCTCGTGCGTGGTCTTCTTGCGCATGGCGGTGAGCTGGTTGTCGAGATCGATGCGGCCCTGCTCGGACTCCGCGTCGAAGTCGGCGCGCGCCTGCTCCTGCTCGAGGGCGAGGTCGGCTCGCATCTGCTCGAGATCGGCGGCGTGCTTGGCCCGGATGCGCTCGAGTTCGTGCTGGAGCTTGAGGCGAGCCGCCTCGGCTTCGCGCTCGAGGTCGACCTTCGCCTGCTCGCGCTGCTGGACCAGTTCGACCCGGCTGCCTTCGAGCTCGCGGTCGAGGTCGCTGCGAGCCTGTTCGAGCTCGTGCACGAGTGCTGCGCGGCGCTCGGCGATCTCGGCGTCGATGGCGGCGCGAGCCTCGGCGGATTCGCGCTCGAGGTCGAGGCGCGACTGCTCGGTCTCGGCGGCGAGGTCGATGCGGGCCTGCTCGCTCTCGCGAGCGAGTTCGGCGCGGGCACGGTCGAGCTCGATGGCGACCTCTGCGCGAGTCTGCTCGGTCTCCTGAGTGAGGCCGGCAGCGGTGGCGCGAGCTTCGGTGGCCTCCGCGTTGGCCGCCAGGAGGATCTCGGCGGACTTGCGCTCGGCGGACGCGATCATCGCCGCGGATTCGCGCTTGGCGCTCGTGCGGATCTCCGCGGTCTCGGTGGCGACTGCGCCACGGATCGCTGCCGCGTCGCGCGCAGCATCCTGACGGAGCTGTTCGCTCGCCTCGTGGGAGCGCGAGACCATGTCGTCGGCCTCGGAACGAGCGTTCTCGAGGATGCGGTTGGCCTGTGCGCGAGCCTCGGTGAGCGTGCGCTCGGCGAGTTCGTGCGCGTCGGAGCGCATGAGGTGCGCCTCGTCTTCAGCCGCGCGACGGAGCTTCTCCGCGTCGATGTCGGCCTGGGCGATGAGGCGAGTGGACTGCTCCTCCGCGACGCGGAGGGTGTTCTCGAGCTTGGTGCCGAGACCGGAGAACGTGGGGCTGCCGACCTCTTCGAGTTCGGCCGTCAGCTCCTCGATGCGAGCGAGGAGGCGCTTGTTCTCCTTGACGCTGTCGGTGCTCTGGTTGTTCGCGGCGATGATGTCGCGACGCAGGCCGTTGATCGCCTTGTCGACCTCGTCCTTGTCATATCCGCGGAACACTTGCGTGAACTCGGTCTCTTCGACGGCCATTCTTCCTCCGGGCTCTGTCCCGCGTTCGTGGGGGCGCATGCGGGATGGTGTGTCCGATTGTACGGGGTTGCGCGAGGCGCCCGGAGACACCGGACTTGCAGCCATCGGTTAGCGATCTCCCAGAAATCGTCGGTAGTCTGGAATGTCTGTGTCAGAGGCCGCCCAGGGCGGCAATGGAGGTTCCGTTCGTGCGCTTCGTCTTCGCAATCGTGGCGTTCATCGCCGCGGCCGTGATGATCGGGCTCGGCATCGCCCAGCGCACGGTCTTCCTCGAGCCCGACCGTGTCTCGATGTCCGCCGAGCTCTCGGGCGGCGAGGCCGACTTCATCGTCGTCGAGCCCGAGGCGCTGGCCGCACATCCGGGCAAGCAGACGATCACGGTGTCGGGATCCCCGAAGGCGTTCCTCTCCTACGGGCGCAGCTCCGACGTGGAGGCCTGGCTGGGCGACACTCCGTATGTCTCGGTCGGATACGACGAGGGGGCCGACGAGCTGACGAACGAGATCGTCGTCCCGAAGCCGGTCGACGATTCGACTCCCGTGGCCCCGACGACGCCGCCGACGACCGGGACCGAGGCCGACGCCGTCGCCCCCGAAGAGCCGTCACCCTCCGGTTCCGACCTCTGGCTCGACGAGTTCACCGACGACCTCGTGCTCACCACGACGATCGACGTCCCCGACGACATCGCCCTGCTGGTCAGTGCTGATGGCGGCGACGAGCTGCCCTCGCGCGTGAAGATCGACTGGCCGCTCGACAATGCGACGCCGTGGGCCGGCCCCCTGATCGTCGGCGGCGCGCTGGTGTTCCTCGTCGGCATCGCACTCGTGATCGCCGGGTTCATGAACCACCGGCGCATGCGCGGCCCCCGCCGGAACCTGCCGAAGGGCCCGCGCGGCAAGCTGCCGAGCGCTCCGAAGCCGGGTCGCACCCAGATCGGCGGCGGACGTCGCTCCATCGGCCGGGCGAAGCGCGTCGCCATCGTCCCGTTGCTCGTCATCCCGGCGCTGGCGCTCTCCGCATGCTCGGCCGACTACTGGCCGAACTTCGACCAGCAGGCGGCACCCGAGACCACGGCACCGGCGACGGCTCTGGCGACGCCCGTGCCGACCGATGAGCCCGATGAAGACACCCCGGTGACCCAGCCCGCGGTGACCGTGCCCCAGATGGAGCGCATCATGCGCCGCGTCGCGGTCTTCGCCACCGACGTCGACGCGTCACGCGACGCCACGGTCGCCGCCGAGCGCTTCACCGGCCCGGCACTCGAGGCGCGCACGGCCAACTACGCCATCCGCGGTTCCCTCGCCGAGCACCCGCTTCCGACGCCGATCCCGGCTTCGCCGCTCACCCTGACGCTGCCGCAGCAGGCCACGGGTTGGCCCCGAACGGTGCTCACGATCGCCAAGAACTCGGATGACCCGACGATCGCTCCGAGCGCCCTCACGCTCGTGCAGCAGTCGCCGCGTGAGAACTACAAGATCCTCTACGCCATCTCCCTCGCACCCGACGCCGAGGTGCCCGAGGTCGCTCCCGCGTCGATCGGCGCGGCGCCGATCTCGCCCGAGTTCAAGGGGCTCGTGATGCCGACCGGTCAGGTGGCCGCTGCGTATGCCGACGTGCTGCTGAAGGGCGAGGCATCCGAGTTCTACCCGATGTTCGACGCCGAGGGCGACACCCTCATGCAGCAGCTCGGGCCGGCCGGGCAGAAGGCCATCAACGACGGCCTCCCGGCGACCGTCGACGCGAGCTACTCGAACGCGGTGGGTGACAGCCCCACGATCGCCCTCGCCACGAACGACGCCGGCGCGCTCGTGTCGGTCTCGATCGAGCAGACCGAGAACGTCGTCCCCAACGACGGCGGTACGATCGGATTCCAGCCCGGTCCCGCTGCGGCGCTCTCCGGGTTCACCGGCAAGAGCGCGAAGGGCGTGCAGCGCGTCATCGGCATCCAACTGCTGTTCTACGTTCCGGGCGTCGGCAACGAATCTGAGGACCAGATCCGTCTGCTCGGCTGGTCGGAGAGTCTCATCGGAGCTTCGGAGGTACCGTGACCAACCCGATTCCCCCTTCCGGCGCAGCGCTTCGCGGTGCCGTCGACCTCTCGGCGCTCGTGCAGCGTCAGGCGCAGAGCCCCGCGGGCGCACAGGGTGCGCACGCGGCATCCGGCCCGAGCGATCAGATCGTCTTCGAGACGGATGACGCAGCCTTCGGCTCCACGCTCGAACTCTCGCGCACGGTCCCGGTCATCGTGGCGCTGTGGGCGACCTGGAGCGAGCCGTCCAAGGCCCTCCTCGCGACGCTCGAACGCCTCGTCCGTGCTCGCGCGGGTCGACTCGTGCTCGCGGCGGCCGACGCCGATCGCAGCCCGCAGCTCGTGCAGGCCTTCCAGGCCCAGGCCATCCCGACGATCGTCGCCGTGGTCGCCGGTCAGCCCGTGCCGCTGTTCACGGGCGAGCAGCCCGACGAGGTCATCGACCAGGTGTTCGACCAACTGCTCGAGCTCGCCGGCCAGCACGGAGTGACCGGCAGCATCGAGACCGGTGAGCCCGGTGCCGCCGAAGACGGTGCTCCGGCGGAACCCGTCGAGCCGCCGCTTCCGCCGCTGCACCAAGAGGCGTACGACGCGATCGAGCGAGGCGACTTCGCCGCCGCGTCATCCGCGTACCGCACGGCGATCGCGCAGGACCCTCGCGATTCGCTCGCCGTCGCCGGTCTCGCCCAGGCGAACCTGCTCGGACGGCTGCACGGCAAGACGCTGGATGAGATCCGCAACGCCGCCGCTGCCGCCCCGAAGGACCTCGACGCGCAGCTCGACGTCGCCGACCTCGACCTCTCGGGCGGCCACGTCGACGACGCGTTCGATCGACTGCTGACGATGTTCCCCGAGCTCGACGCCGACGGCAAGAAGCTCGTGCGCGAGCGCATCGTCGAGCTCTTCGAGGTCGTCGGCACCGACGACCCGCGGGTCGCCGTGGCACGGCGACGCCTCACGACGCTGCTGTACTGACGCGCCCGACCGGTCAGTCGGTCGTCTCGAGCGCGAACCAGACCACCCCGAGCGGCGGCAGCGTGAACGACGCCGATGCCGGCCGCCCCGCCCACGGCGCCTCGATCGCATCGACCCCGCCGAGATTGCCGACCCCTGAGCCGCCGAACTCCGCGGCATCCGAGTTCATGACCTCGCGCCAGCGCCCGGCGCTCGGCAGGCCGAGACGGAAGCCCTCGTGCGGCACCCCCGAGAAGTTCACGACGCAGAGGAGCGGTCGTCGCTCGCGGTCGTACCGGAGGAACGCGATGACGTTCTCGGCTGCCGCGCCGCCCTCGATCCACTCGAACCCCGCGGCGTCGTCGTCGAGCTGCCAGAGCGCCGGCGTGGCACGGTAGCCTCGGTTCAGCGCTCCGACGAACTCGGCGAGCTGCCGGTGGCTCGGCTGGTCGAGGATCCACCAGTCGAGGCCGCGCTCCTCGCTCCACTCGGAGAGCTGGCCGAACTCCTGCCCCATGAAGAGCAGCTGCTTGCCCGGGTGCGCCCACATGAAGGCGAGGTAGGCGCGCACGTTCGCGAGCTGCTGCCAGTGATCGCCGGGCATCTTGCGTACGAGCGAACCCTTTCCGTGCACGACCTCGTCGTGGCTGATCGGCAGCACGAAGTGCTCGCTGAACGCGTAGAGGAACGAGAACGTGAGGTCGTGGTGGTGGTGCGAGCGGTACATCGGGTCGTTCTGGATGTACTGCAGCGAGTCGTGCATCCAGCCCATGTTCCACTTGTAGCCGAACCCCAGGCCGCCGCTCTCGGTGGGGGCGGTGACGCCCGGCCAGCTCGTGGACTCCTCGGCGATCATGACGATGCCGGGATTGCGCTTGTAGGCGGTCGCGGTCGTCTCCTGGAGGAAGGCGATCGCCTCGAGGTTCTCACGGCCGCCGTGCACGTTCGGCAGCCATTCGCCCTCGGCCCTCGAGTAGTCGAGGTAGAGCATCGAGGCGACCGCGTCGACCCGCAGCCCGTCGACGTGCATCTCCTCGAACCAGAAGAGGGCGTTGGCGACGAGGAAGTTGCGCACCCGCGGGTTGCCGTAGTCGAAGACGTAGGTGCCCCAGTCGAGCTGCTCGCCGCGGCGCGGGTCGGCGTGCTCGTAGAGCGGCTGCCCGTCGAAGCGGGCGAGCGCCCATTCGTCTTTCGGGAAGTGCCCGGGCACCCAGTCCATGATCACGCCGATGCCCGCCTGGTGCAGCCGGTCGATGAGGTACTTCAGGTCATCGGGGGAGCCGAACCGCGAGGTGGCGGCGTAGTAGCCCGTCACCTGGTAGCCCCATGAGCCGCCGAACGGATGCTCCGCGAGCGGCATGAACTCGACGTGCGTGTAGCCCAGCCACTCGAGGTATTCGATGAGCTCGTCGGCGACGTCGCGGTAGCCCTTGCCGGGGCGCCACGAGCCGAGGTGCAGCTCGTAGATGCTCATGGGCAGCGCGTGCAGGTCGGCGGCGGCACGGCGGGACATCCATTCGCCGTCGGCCCAGCCGTGCGTGCTCACGGAGACCACCGATCCGGTGGCGGGGGCGATCTCGGCCTGCTGGGCCATCGGGTCGGACTTCATGATCCAGTCGCCGGCGGCCGTGAGGAGCTCGAACTTGTAGACCGCGCCGGGCTCGACGTCGGGGATGAAGAGCTCCCAGACGCCGGTCGGGCCCATGCTGCGCATCGCGTGCCCCGTGCCGTCCCAGCGGTTGAACGCTCCCACCACGCGGGCTGCGGACGCGCGCGGCGCCCACACGGTGAACGCGGTGCCGCTCACGCTGCCGGAGACGCCCCAGTGCTCGCGGTAGTGTGCGCCGAGCACGCGCCAGAGCTCCTCGTGCCGGCCCTCGCCGATGAGGTGCAGGTCGAGCTCGCCGATCGTCGGCGCGAAGCGATACGGGTCGTCGCTCGTCCACTCCGAACGGTCGGCGTAGCGGGCGCGCACCCGGTAGTCGCGCGGGCCGAACATGCCGGCCCCCGCCCAGATGCCGTGACCGATGTGCTCGAGCGC
Source organism: Agromyces sp. Root1464 (assembly GCF_001427265.1). NCBI lineage: Bacteria > Bacillati > Actinomycetota > Actinomycetes > Micrococcales > Microbacteriaceae > Agromyces > Agromyces sp. Root1464. The sequence goes on along the minus strand of NZ_LMFU01000002.1, from coordinate 687,012 downwards.
GATCTCGCCTCCGTCGGCGAACACCGCGGCGACCGACTCGGCGAGTGGCCGTCGCGTGCGGATCGCCGTGAGCGGCCCTTCGAGGTGCGGCTCCTCGAAGCCGTGCTGGCCGAGCACCGAGTGCGGGTCGTGGTGGCGCCCCTCGGCGACGGCGGCGAGCACCTCGTCGGCGATGACGGGAGCGGCGAGCGGTTCAGGCATCCGTGACCCTTCTCACGTGCAGGATGTGCGCGGGCCGCGTGAAGGCGTCGAGCCGCACGTAGTTGTCGGCGCCCCACTCCCACCGTTCACCGGTGACGAGTTCGTCGACCTCGAAGCGGGCGCCGGGCGGGAGGCCGAGCGCCTCGAGGTCGAGGTGCACGGTCGTCTCCCGCACCGAGTGCGGGTCGACGTTCGCGACCACGATGATCGTGTCGTCGGCGCCGTGCCCGTTGCCGTTGCCGGTGAAGCGGCCCTCGAGGTGCTTCGAGTAGACGAGCACCGAGTCGTCGTCGCTCGCGTGGAAGCGGATGTTGCGGAGCTGGCCGAGCGCCGGGTGCTCGGCGCGGATGCGGTTGAGGATGCCGAGGTAGAGGGCGAGTGAGCGACCCTCGCGCTCGGCGGCCGCGAAGTCGCGAGGCTTGTACTCGTACTTCTCGTTGTCGATCGCCTCTTCGGCGCCGGGGCGGGCGACCGACTCGAAGTGCTCGAAGCCCGCGTACACGCCCCACAGCGGCGCGGCCGTCGCGGCGATGGTCGCGCGCACGGTGAACGCGGCCGGGCCGCCGAACTGGAGGTACTCGGTGAGGATGTCGGGGGTGTTGACGAAGAGGTTCGGCCGCATGAAGTCGGCGGTCTCCTGCGACACGCTCGTCAGGAACTCCTCGAGCTCGGCCTTCGTGTTCCGCCAGGTGAAGTACGAATACGACTGCTGGAAGCCGACCATCGCGAGGGCCTGCATCATCGCCGGCCGGGTGAAGGCCTCGGCGAGGAACACGACGCCCGAGTCATCCGCGTTCACCGCTGCGATCAGCCGCTCCCAGAACGCGAGGGGCTTCGTGTGCGGGTTGTCGACGCGGAAGATGCGCACGCCCTGCTTCATCCAGTGCCGGACGACCCGCAGCACCTCGGCGAAGATGCCCTCGGGGTCGTCGTCGAAGTTCACCGGGTAGATGTCCTGGTACTTCTTCGGCGGGTTCTCGGCGTAGCGGATCGTGCCGTCGGGCAGCTGCGTGAACCAGTCGGGGTGCTCCGTCACCCACGGGTGGTCGGGCGCGGCCTGCAGGGCGAGGTCGAGGGCGACCTCGATGCCGAGTGCGGCGGCCCGTCGCACGAACGCGCGGAAGTCGGCGAGCGTGCCGAGATCGGGGTGCACGGCGTCGTGACCGCCGGGGGAGCCGTCGGCGAGCGGTCCGCCGATGGCCCAGGGGGAGCCGGGGTCGTGCGGTCCGGGATCGAGGGTGTTGTTGCGCCCCTTGCGGTTGGTGACCCCGATCGGATGGATCGGCGGCAGGTAGACGACGTCGAAGCCCATTGCGGCGACCCCGTCGAGGCGTCTTGCCGCGGTGCGGAAGGTGCCCGACTTCCACGAGCCGTCCTTCAGCTGCTTCGCGCCCTCGGACCGCGGGAAGAACTCGTACCAGGCGCCGACGCCTGATCGGCGTCGTTCGACGAGGATCGAGTGCTCGGGGGAGTCCGTCGAGAGCCGCGCGAGGGGCCGCACGTCGAACTCGGCGAGGGCCGGGTCGTCGATGAGCGGGCGGCGAGCGGCGACGGATGCCGCGCCATCGCGCAGCCCGGCGGCGAGCGTCGACAACCGTTTGCGTGCCGCGAGCGGCCGGGCCTTCTCGGCGACGGCCCGGTCGAGCAGGCGGGCGCCGAGCTCGAACATGAGCTCGGCGTCGACCCCTGCGTCGACCTTGAGCGCGGCGTCGTGCCGCCACGTCGCGACCTCGTCGTCGAACCCCGTCACGTGCCAGTGCCACTCGCCGACCTGGTCGAGGAGTACCTCGACCTCCCAGCGATCGGTGCCGGCCGCCAGCGGAGACATCCGCTCGCGTCGCACCTGCCCTGACGGGCTCGTGATGACGAGCATCGCGCCCACCTGATCGTGCCCCTCGCGGAACACGGTCGCGCGGAACGGCACCACCTCGCCCTCGAACGCCTTGGGGCGCCAACGCGCATCGGGCACAGCGGGAGTCAGCCGGGTCACTGGGATCCGGCCGGCGAGCACGGGGGCGGTCGTCACGTTTCGACCGTAGCGCGTCTCAACCGGATCGCACTCGCGAACGCGGCCGGATCGTCATGGCCGGGCCGGATCTGTTGACGGCAGGTCTCGGCGTGGATACCGTCAGCGCATGGTGCCAGGGCGAGACCGATGATCACCGCCGAGACGCTCCGCGGCATCCCGATCTTCGCGCCGGTGCCCGAGGCGACGCTCGACGAACTCGCGCGCGCGGTCGAGGACATCCGCCTCATGCCCGGCGAGTACTTCGCGCACGAGGGCGACGAGCGGGCGCTCTTCATCGTCGTCGAGGGCGGTGCCGAGATCACCAAGGTGATCAACGGCGAGGAGCGGGTGATCGGCCGCCGCAAGCCGGGACAGTTCTTCGGCGAGGTGCCGATGACGCTGAGCACGCCGTTCCCCGCGAGTGGTCGGGCAGCGGATGCCGCGGAGGGCGCGCGCATCATCAAGCTCGACGTCACGGTCTACTACACGCTCGCAGCGGCGGCGCCGTCGATCCCCGCCCGCGTCGCGGGCCTCGCTCGTCGCTACCTCGATTCGCTGCAGGAGATGGCAGCCGAGCGGCTCGAGACCGACGTGCGGGTCATCGGGCCCCGATCGGATGCCCGAACCCATGAGGTCACCGGCTTCCTCATCCGCAACCAGGTCGCGTTCGAGCGCACGACCCTCGACGATCCGGTGCCCGGGGAGCGGTACCCGATCCTCGAGCACGGGGGCGCGCGTACGGTGGACCCCTCGTTGCGTGAGGTCGCAACAGCGGTCGGGCTCGACGTCGTGCCCGCGACATCCGACTACGACGTCGTCATCCTCGGTGCCGGGCCCGCGGGGCTCACCGCTGCCGTCAACGGCGCCGCGGAGGGACTGCGCACGGTCGTGATCGAGTCCGTCGCTCCGGGCGGGCAGGCCGGCACCTCGACGCGCATCGAGAACTACACCGGGTTCCCGTTCGGCATCTCGGGCGACGATCTCGCGAGCCGCGCCTTGAAGCAGGCGAAGCGGCTCGGCGCCGAGATCGTGGTGACCCGCACGGTGGAGTCGATCGTGCCGAGCGCCGAAGCCGCAGGGGTCGAGATCGTGCTCGACGGCGGCGACGTGCTGCGGGCGCCCGTGGTCATCATCGCGACCGGCGTGGCGTGGCGCTCGCTGCCGGTGCCGGGCATCGACCGCTTCCGCGGCAACGGCGTCTACTACGGCGCTGCCCGTAGCGACGCCTCGATCGCGCAGGGCGCCGACGTCTCCATCGTCGGCGCCGGCAACTCGGCCGGCCAGGCCGCGCTCTTCTTCGCACGCCATGCGCGATCGGTCACGATGCTCGTGCGCGGCGAGTCGCTCGAGTCCAGCATGTCGCGGTACCTCATCGACCAGATCGCCGCCAACGACGGCGTGCGGGTGCAGACCCGCAGCGAGATCGTCGGCCTGCACGGCGGATCGAGCCTCGACGCCATCGACGTCGCCGACCGAACCAGCGGGGAGACCGTGCGAACCGAGGCTGGGGTCGTGTTCGTCATGATCGGGGCGGACGCGGTGACCGAGTGGATGCCGTCGGAGGTCGTCCGCGACGCGCACGGGTTCATCCTCACCGGGGCAGACGCGGCAGCGAGCCCGCAGTGGGGTCTCGACCGCCGGCCGTTCGCGCTCGAGACGAGTACTCCGGGCGTGTTCGCGATCGGCGACGTGCGCTCGGGCTCGGTGAAGCGGGTTGCGGCCGGCGTCGGTGAGGGCGGCATGGCGGTCGCGTTCGTGCACCAGTACCTTGCACTCGCGTAGGCGGCGTTCACGCAACCGACATCTGCGGCTCCTAGGGTGGAACCGTGAAGCCGATTCGCAAGTTCACGGTCCGCGCGGTCATCCCTGCCGAGCTCGGTGCGCTCGAAGAGCTCGCCGCGAACCTCCGCTGGGCGTGGCACGAACCGACCCGCCGGCTGTTCCAGCACGTCGATCCAGAGCTCTGGCAGGCCTCCGATCATGACCCGGTCGCGTTCCTCGGTGAGGTCGCCCCTGCGAGACTCGCCGAGCTCGCGAGCGACCGCGGCTATGTCGAGTGGGCCGAGCATGAGCGAGCGGCGCTGCGCGAATACCTCGCCGAGCCCCGTTGGTTCCAGTCGCTCGGCGCCGAGACGCCGCGCACCATCGCGTACTTCTCGCCCGAGTTCGGCATCACCGCCGCGCTGCCGCAGTACTCCGGCGGGCTCGGCATCCTCGCGGGCGATCACCTGAAGGCGGCATCCGACCTCGGCGTGCCGATCGTGGGTGTCGGGCTCTTCTACAAGGCCGGCTACTTCTCGCAGTCGATCTCTCCAGACGGGTGGCAGCAGGAGCGCTACCCGGTGCTCGACCCCGACGGCCTGCCGCTCACGCTGCTGCGCGCACCCGACGGCGCGCCGGTGCAGGTGACCCTGGCCCTGCCCGACGACCGCTCGCTGCACGCGCGGGTGTGGAAGGCGGCAGTCGGCCGCATTCCGCTGCTGCTGCTCGACACCGACATCCCCACGAACTCCGACGAGCTGCGATCGGTGACCGACCGCCTCTACGGTGGCGGCGGCGAGCACCGCCTGCTGCAGGAGTTGCTGCTCGGCATCGGCGGCGCCCGTGCGATTCGCGCGTGGACGGAACTGAGCGGATGCCCCGCCCCCGACGTCTTCCACATGAACGAGGGCCACGCGGGCTTCCTCGGGCTCGAGCGCATCGCGACATACATCGGCGAAGGACTCACGTTCGCCGCCGCCCTGCAACTCGTGCGCGCCGGCACCGTCTTCACGACGCACACGCCCGTGCCTGCGGGCATCGACCGCTTCGACCGTGCCCTCGTCGAGCGGTACCTGTCGGGTTCGCTGTTGCCCGGCGTCGACCCGGCCGACACGCTCGCCCTCGGGGTGGAGCCCGGCGCCGACCCGGCGACGAGCGCGTTCAACATGGCGGTCATGGGCCTGCGGCTCGCCCAGCACGCGAACGGCGTCTCGAAGCTGCACGGCGAGGTGAGCCGGCGCATGTTCGGCGACCTCTGGCCCGGCTTCGACGCCGAGGAGGTGCCGATCACCTCGATCACGAACGGCGTGCACGCCCCGACGTGGACCGATCCCGCCCTGCTCGGCCTCGCCGAGACGCGGCTCGGCACGGGCGACACGGAGCACGCCGAGTGGCGCAGCCCCGCGCTCGCCGACGGCGAGTTCTGGACCGTCAAGCGCGCCATGCGCCAGCAGCTCGTCGACGACGCACGGCGTCGGCTCGCGGCATCCTGGCGTGAACAGCACTCTGGCGCCGAGCCGCCGAAGTGGGTGTCGCAGGTGCTCGACCCCGACACGCTCACGGTCGGCTTCGCCCGCCGGGTGCCGACCTATAAGCGGCTCACGCTCATGCTGCAGGATCCCGAGCGGCTGAAGGCGATCCTCACGAATCCCGAGCGCCCGGTGCAGTTCGTCATCGCGGGCAAGTCGCACCCAGCCGACGACGAGGGCAAGCGACTGATCCAGCAGCTCGTGCAGTTCGCCCAGCAGCCCGAGCTGCGGGAGCGCATCGTCTTCCTGCCCGACTACGACATGAACATGGCCGAGAAGCTCTACCCCGGCTGCGACGTGTGGCTGAACAACCCCCTGCGCCCGCTGGAGGCGTGCGGCACCTCGGGCATGAAGGCGGCGATGAACGGCGCCCTGAACCTCTCGATCCTCGACGGCTGGTGGGCGGAGTTCGCGGGCGACGACTTCGGATGGGTCATCCCCTCCGCCGATGCCGCGGGTGACGCGGGGGAGCGCGACGCTCTCGAGGCGGCCGCCCTCTACGACCTGCTCGAGCACCGGGTCGCGACGCGCTACTACGAGCGCGACGGCGACGGCGTTCCGGTCGAGTGGGTGCGCCGCGTGCGTGAGACCCTCGCGGTGCTCGCGCCCGACCTCGGCGCCGATCGAATGGTGCGCGAGTACGTCGAGCGCCTGTACCGTCCGGCGGCCGAGCACTTCGCGACCGTCGCGGCCGAGAGTGCTCGCGGTGCCCGTGAGCTCTCGAGCTGGGGTGCCCGGGTGCGTGCGGCATGGCCCGGCGTGCAGGTTGCACATGTCGAGTCGGGCGGCATCGACGCACCGCACGTCGGCGACGAGCTGCAGCTTCGCGCGGTCGTGCGGCTCGGCGAGCTGTCGCCCGACGACGTGCGGGTCGAGGTCGTCTACGGGCGCAGCCGTGCCGACGAGACGATCGACGCCGCCCAGCACGCCGAGCTCGAGGTCGCGGATGCCGCGGCGCAGCTCTCCGCGGGCGAGCACCTCTACACGGGATCCCTCGTGCTGGATCGCGCGGGCGCGTTCGGCTACACGGTGCGCGTGGTGCCGCGGCATCCGCTGCTGTTGTCGACGGCGGAGCTGGGGCTCGTCGCCGTCGCCGACTGAGCGTCAGCGCGTGCGGGCGATCGGCGCGTAGCGACCCGCGGTGACGGCGAGCAGGTCGTCGGGAGCGAGCTCGAGGTCGAGGCCGCGTCGCCCGCCCGAGACGTAGATCGTCTCGTGCAGGATCGCCGACTCGTCGAGCACCGTCGGCAGCCCCGTCTTCTGGCCGATCGGGCTGATGCCGCCGACGACGTAGCCCGTCTTACGCTCCGCCACGGCGGGGTCGGCCATCTCGGCGCGCTTGCCGCCGAGCGCGGCGGCGAGCGCCTTCAGGTCGAGCTGCATCGCCACGGGCACGATGCCGACCGCGAGTGCGCCGTCGACGCTCGCGAGCAGCGTCTTGAAGACGCGGTCAGGGTCGAGGCCGAGCTTCTCGGCGGCTTCGAGGCCGTAGGCGGCGGCGCGCGGGTCGTGGTCGTAGCCGAGTGCGGTGAAGGCGATGCCCGCCCGGCTGAGGGCGACGGTCGCGGGCGTGCCCGCGGAGGCATCCGCTCGCTTGGCCATCAGGCTGCGCCCTCAGCGCGGAACAGTCGCATCGACTGGGCGCCGACGGTGATCGTGGCCCCGGGTGCGAGCGGAGCAGCGGCAGGCGCCGACGGCGCCTCGTCGGCGGAATCCCAGAGCAGGGTGTACCCGCTCACCTCGTCATGCCGCGGCAACACGACCTCGGTGTCGGCCTCATGGGCGTGCACGACGAGGAGGATGCGGTTCGGCGCCTCGGTCTCGGGGGTCGACGCGGCGAGGAACTGCAGGGTGCGCTCGGCGGGGGAGTTCCAGTCGTCGATGCCCATCGTCTCGCCCTCGGCGTTGAACCAGTCCATCTGCGAGGCACTCGGCACCGTCTCGCCGAGGCGTCCGAAGCGGATGGGGCGCAGCGCCGGGTTCTCGGCGCGCAGCCGCATCAGGTGGCGCGCGGTCTCGAGCAGCGCGGGAGCGAAGCGGGGACGGTCGGACGCCTCCCACGCGAGCCAGGTGAGCGGGGAGTCGTGGCAGTACGCGTTGTTGTTGCCGCGCTGGCTGCGGCCGAACTCGTCGCCCGCCGTGATCATCGGCACGCCTGCCGAGAGCAGCAGCGTGCCGAGCAGGTTCCGGATGCTCCGGCGCCGCGCGGCCCGCACGACCGGGTCGGCCGCCTCGCCCTCGACGCCGTGGTTGTACGAGTTGTTGGAGTCGGTGCCGTCGCGATTCTGCTCGCCGTTGCCCTGGTTGTGCTTGACGTCGTAGGCGGTCAGGTCGGCGAGCGTGAACCCGTCGTGGGCTGTCACGAAGTTGAGGCTCGCGAGGGGCCCGCGCTCGCCGGAGAAGGTGTTCGACGAGCCCGCGAGGCGCGTGGCGAACCGGCCGATGCCGCTGCCGGCCGAGCCGGTCTCGCGCTCGCGCCGCAGGTCGCCGAGCCAGAAGTCCCGCATGCGGTCGCGGTAGCGGTCGTTCCACTCGGTGAAGCCGTTCGGGAAGTTTCCGGTCTGCCAGCCGCCGGGACCGACGTCCCACGGCTCGGCGATGAGCTTCGACGCGCCGATCACCGGGTCGTCGAGCATGGCGCGCAGCAGCGGATGATCGGGCGTGAACGTCTCGCGCTCGTCGCGGCCGAGCGTGGCGGCGAGGTCGAGGCGGAACCCGTCGACCTGCAGCTCGTCGGCGAAGTAGCGCATCGAGTCGAGCACGAGTCGCTGCGGCGCCTCGCCCGCGAAGTCGAGGCTGTTGCCGCAGCCGGTGGTGTCGACGTAGCGGCCGTGCGCGTCGTGCCGGTAGTACGACGCGTTGTCGATGCCGCGGAACGAGGAGGTCGGCCCTTCCCGGCCCTCTTCGGCGGTGTGGTTGTAGACGACGTCGAGCACGACCTCGAGGCCGGCCTCGTGCAGGCGCCGCACCATGCCGGCGAACTCGCGTCGCACGGCGGCGGCCCCCTCGGCGCGAGCCGCCGCGCTCGCGTACGGCGAGTGGGCGGCGAAGAACGCGAGCGTGTTGTAACCCCAGTAGTTGATCTTGCCCTGGCGCACGAGGCGATCCTCCGACACGAAGGCGTGCACCGGCAGCAGCTCGACGGTCGTGATGCCGAGGTTCACGAGGTAGTCGAGCGAGGCATCGTGCGCGAGGCCCGCGTAGGTGCCGCGCAGGGGCTCGGGCACGGCGGGATTCAGCTTCGAGAAGCCGCGCACATGCGTCTCGTAGACGACCGTGCGGTCGAGCGGCACGCGGGGCTTGGCCGAATCGCCCCACTCGAAGCCCGTCGCGGTGAGCGGCTCGAGGGCGATGCCGCGCCACGAGCCGTCGTCGGCGCGCACGAGACCGCGGGCGTAGGGGTCGAGCAGGGTGTGCACGGGATTGAACGCGTGCTCGACGCCCGCGGGACCATCGACGCGCAGGCCGTAGTGGGCGCCGGGGCGGAGCTCGGCCGACTCGCCCTGCCACACGCCGTGCTCATCGCGCACGAGGGGCGTGCGCGCGATCGCCCAGTCGAGGTCGTCGGCGTCGAACACGACGAGGTCGACGGATGTCGCGTGCTGCGACCAGACCCGGGCGACACCGCCGTCGGCGCCCGCGCGCACACCGAGATCGTGCAGGGGATCGCGCTCAGGCATGCGATCTACAGTAGTTCGTGGAGGCGAGACGCCTGCAAGCGCGTGCACGTCCGTGTCGCGCACACACCCCGGTCACCATTCGGAGGTCACATGGTCATGGTCTACCTCGACCACGCCGCGACCACGCCGATGCTGCCCGAGGCCATCGACGCGCTCACCGCCGCGCTCGCCGTGGTGGGCAACCCCTCGTCGATCCACAGCGCGGGCCAGCAGGCCAAGCGCCTGCTCGAGGAATCCCGCGAGCGTGTCGCCGCGACCCTCGGCGCCGACGGCATCGAGGTCGTCTTCACGGGCAACGGCACCGAGGCCGTGAACCTCGCGATCAAGGGGCTCTGGTGGCAGCGGCGCACGGCTGCGGCGAGTGCCGCCGAGCCCGCCGCCGGGTCGCCGACCGCGCGTCGCCGCATCCTCATGCCGGCGGGGGAGCACCACGCCACGATCGACACCGTCGAGTGGCTCGTCGCGCACGAGGGCGCTGAAGTCGTGGAGCTGCCGCTCGACGAGGTCGGGCGCCTCCGCCTCGACGTGCTCGCCGACGAGCTCGAGCGGGGCGCTGCGTCCATCGCCCTCGTCACGATGCTCTGGGCCAACAACGAGGTCGGCACGATCGAGCCCGTCGAGGAGGTCGCGCGCCTGACCGCGCGAGCCGGCGTGCCGCTGCACGTCGACGCGATCGCCGCCTACGGACAGCTGCCGATCGACTTCCACGGCATCCGGCGTGCCACGGATGCCCCGCGCGGCTCCGGTCTCGTCGCCCTCAGCGTCTCCGCGCACAAGATCGGCGGGCCCGCCGGCATCGGCGCGCTCGTGCTCGACCGCTCGGCGGCCGTCGAGCCGCTCATCCACGGCGGCGGGCAGCAGCGCAAGGTGCGCTCGGGCACGCAGGATGTCGCCGCTGCGGCGTCGTTCGCGGCCGCTGCCGAGATCGTGGCCGACCGGCTCGACGCCGACACCGCCCGCATGGCGGCGCTGCGCGACCGGCTCATCGCGGGCGTCGCCGATGCGGTGCCCGAGGCGCGCCTCTCGGGCGACGCGGGCGCCGGGGCATCCGTTCGCCTGCCCGGCAACGCCCACTTCTCCTTCCCCGGGTGCGAGGGCGACTCGCTGCTCTTCCTGCTCGACGCGGCCGGCGTCGCCGTGTCGACGGGCTCGGCCTGCCAGGCCGGGGTGCCCGAGCCCTCGCACGTGCTCATGGCGATGGGCCGGTCGGAGGCGGATGCCCGCGGGGCGCTCCGCATCACGATCGGCCACGGGTCGACCGACGCCGACGTGGACGCGTTCCTCGCGGCGCTGCCCGCCGCGCACGCACAAGCGGCCCGCGCCGGGCTCGCCGCCCGCGCCACCTCGTTCGATCGCTGACCCGGTGACGGGCCCGGGCAGCCCGGGCACGGGGCATCCGCTCAGGAGGCCTGCCTACACTGGAGGGGTGAAGGTTCTTGCAGCGATGAGCGGCGGCGTCGACAGCGCCGTCGCGGCCGCGCGCGCCGTCGAGGCGGGTCACGAGGTCGTCGGCGTACACCTGGCGCTCAGCCGCAACGCCGGCACCCTGCGCACCGGCAGTCGCGGCTGCTGCACCATCGAAGACTCCATGGACGCGCAGCGGGCCGCCAACGTGCTCGGCATCCCGTACTACGTGTGGGACTTCTCCGCACGGTTCAAGGCCGATGTCGTCGACGACTTCATCGCCGAGTACTCGGCCGGGCGCACCCCGAACCCCTGCATGCGCTGCAACGAGCGCATCAAGTTCGCCGCCCTGCTCGAGAAGGCGATCGCCCTCGGCTTCGACGCCGTCGCCACGGGCCACTACGCCAAGATCGTGACGGATGACGCGGGCAACCGCGAACTCCACCGCGCGAGCGCCGAGGCGAAAGACCAGAGCTACGTGCTCGGAGTGCTGACGGCCGAGCAGCTCGCCCACGCCTACTTCCCGCTCGGTGACACGCCCTCGAAGACGCTCGTGCGCGCCGAGGCCGCCGAGCGCGGGCTCTCCGTCGCGCAGAAGCCCGACTCCTACGACATCTGCTTCATCCCCGACGGCGACACGAGGGGCTGGCTCGCCGACAAGGTCGGCACCGAGACGGGCGACATCGTCGACCGCACGGGCGCCGTGGTCGGTTCGCACGAGGGAGCGCACTCGTTCACCGTGGGCCAGCGCCGCGGCATGCGGCTCGGCACGCCCGCCGCCGACGGCAAGCCGCGCTTCGTGCTCGAGGTGCGCCCGAAGGAGAACACCGTCGTCGTCGGCCCGAAGGAGGCGCTCGCGATCGGCGTCATCGCCGGGTCGCGCTTCTCATGGGCCGGGCTCGCACCCGAGCAGCCAGAAACGGCGTTCGACTGCGAGGTGCAGATCCGCGCCCACGCCGACCCCGTGCCGGCTGTCGCGCAGCTCGTCGACGGCGAGCTCGTCGTCACGCCGGGGCATCCGCTCGATGGTGTCGCGCCCGGTCAGACCGCCGTCATCTACGTCGGCACGCGCGTGCTCGGACAGTTCACGATCGACCGCACGGTCAGCGCGGTTCCGGTCGACGCGTAGGGCACGGAGGCTCGCCTCGACGACGTGCATCGCGTAGATTCGCGCTGGCGCTACCCCCGGCGCCGCGTGAATGACGAGGAGTCGTTGTGTCCTACCCACAAATTCCCGCCGATCCGAACCGCGACCCGGCCGAGCCGTTCCGAAACCTCGACCCGGCACCCACGACCGGCCGCATCACGATCGTCGCGCCGCCCGCCGACGAATGGGAACCGATCGTCGAGGTCGCTCCCATCACCGCCGATGAGGTCGTCGAGCGTCAACGACAGGCATTCGGCGGCATGAAGATCGGCTCGGCCCTCTTCGGGTGGATCACCGTCGCCGGCCTCACGTCCATCCTCACCGGCGTGCTCGTGGCAGCCGGTGTCGCTCTCGGCCTCGCGCCGGTGCGAGAGGCGGGCACTTCGAAGAGCGACGCACTGCTCGGTGCCGATGCCGTCGGCTGGATCGGCGTCAGCACGTTGCTCGCCATCGCCCTGGTCGCGTTCTACAGCGGCGGCTACGTCGCCGGGCGGATGGCGCGATTCAGCGGCGTGCTGCAGGGTCTCGCGGTCTGGCTCTGGGCGGTCCTCATCGCCATCGTGGTCGCGGTGACCAGCATGCTGCTCGGCGTTCAGGGCGACCTGCTGGGTGCCCTGAACACCTTCCCGCGGATCTCGGTGCCCGAGAGCGCCCTCACGATCGCGGGCATCACGATCGCGGTCGTGGCGGGTCTCGTGACCGTCGGCGGGGCGCTCCTCGGCGGCGTCGTCGGCGTGCGCTACCACCGCCGCATCGATCTCGTCGGGTTCGATCGATAGCGCGAAAGGCGCCTCGAGCGCCGGGTGGGCGTCGGTGCCGCCTCGTACTATGGGCGTGTGAGCGACATCTCCGGTGACAGCGGCGGCCTTCCGACCGATTTCGACGCGGCACGTGCGGAGGCGACCGCGCTCGCCGATCGCATCGAGGGTGCGCGGCTCGCATACTACGGCGACGGGGACTCGACCCTCTCCGACGCCGAGTACGACGAGGCGTTCCACCGGCTCGAGGCCCTGGAGCGTGCGTTCCCCGAGCTCGCAGGCCAAGACAGCCCGACGCAGCAGGTCGGCGCAGCGATCGTCTCCGCCGGGTTTCCCGAACACGAACACGCCGAGCGCATGCTCAGCCTCGACAACGTGTTCTCGATCGACGAGTTCCGCGACTGGGCGACGAAGACTGTGGCCGCCGCCGGTCGAGCCGTGCACTGGCTCTCCGAGCTGAAGATCGACGGGCTCGCGATCAGCCTCGCCTACCGCGACGGCGTGCTCGAGACGGCGACGACCCGCGGCACCGGCGTCGTCGGTGAGAACATCACCGAGAACGTCGACCTGATCCCTGCGATTCCGCAGCAACTTGAGGGCGAGGGCTATCCGGCCTTCTTCGAGGTGCGGGGCGAGGTGTTCCTGCGCACGGCCGACTTCGAGGCACTCAACGAACGGCAGCACGAGCTGCAGGCCGCGTTCGAGGCCGAGCAGCTCGCGAAGGGCCGTGCGCTCGAAGACATCCCCACGAAGTACCCCGAGTTCGCCAACGCCCGCAACACCGCCGCGGGCAGCATCCGCCAGCGCCGTGAGAAGAAGAACGCCCTCGAGCTGACCCTCATGCGCGAGCGGCTGGGCCGCCTCGAGTTGTACCTGCACGGCATCGGCGCGTGGCGCAGTGCCGCATCCTTCGGGCCAGAGGTTCGGAACCAGTCGGAGATCTATGCGCTGCTCGCGAGCTGGGGCCTGCCGGTCTCGCCGCATTCGCGCGTGTTCGACTCGGTCGACGAGGTCGCCGGCTACATCGCCGAGCGCGGCGAGCACCGCCACGACGTCGAGCACGAGATCGACGGCATCGTCGTCAAGGTCGACGAGCTCGCCCTGCACGACGAGCTCGGCGCCACGAGCCGCGCCCCTCGCTGGGCGATCGCCTACAAGTACCCGCCCGAAGAGGTGCACACGAAGCTCCTCGACATCGTCGTCGGCGTGGGCCGCACGGGCCGGGCGACCCCCTACGCGGTGATGCAGCCCGTCAAGGTCGCCGGTTCGACCGTGCGCCAGGCGACGCTGCACAACCAGCAGGTCGTCAAGGCCAAGGGCGTCCGAATCGGCGACACCGTGGTGCTCCGCAAGGCGGGCGACGTCATCCCCGAGATCCTCGGGGCGGTCGAGCAGTTGCGCGACGGCACCGAGGTCGAGTGGCACATGCCCGAGCTCTGCCCCGAGTGCGGCACTCCGCTCCGTGCCATGAAAGAGGGCGACATCGACCTGCGCTGCCCGAACGCGAAGTCGTGCCCCGCACAGGTGCGCGGCCGCGTCGAGCACATCGGGTCGCGCGGAGGCCTCGACATCGAGGCGCTCGGCGAAGTCACCGCCGCGGCGCTCACCCAGCCGTCGGTGCCCGAAGATCCGCCCCTCGCGACCGAGGCCCGACTCTTCGACCTCACTCTCGACGAGCTCGTTCCGATCGAGGTCGTCGTGCGCGACTCCGAGACGGGCGAACCCAAGGTCGACGAGGAGACCGGCGTGCCGATCCGGCGCGCCCCATTCCAGAAGCTCAGCGCCGCGAGCTATCCGCCCGGCACCGAGACGATGACTCCGACCGAGCGGCGTGCCGCCGGGGTCAAGAAGGACTTCCGGGTCGTCGGGCCCTCCGAGGCCGCGACGAAGCTGCTGTCCGAACTCGAGAAGGCCAAGACGAAGCCGTTGTGGCGTCTGCTCGTCTCGCTCAACATCCGCCACGTCGGGCCGGTCGCCGCCCGTGCGCTCGCAGACTGGTTCGGGTCGCTCGACGCGATCCGCGCCGCCACCCGGGAACAGCTCGCCGAGGTCGAGGGCGTGGGCGGCATCATCGCGGACTCGCTCATCGAATGGTTCGGCGTCGACTGGCACCTCGACATCGTCGACCGCTGGACGGCGGCGGGCGTGCAGTTCGCGACCCCGGGTCATCCGGGGCCGGGCGCCGCCGCCGAGGCCGGGGGAGTGCTCTCGGGCCTCACCGTCGTCGCCACCGGCTCGCTCGACGGCTTCAGCCGTGAGGGCGCGCAGGAGGCGATCATCGCCGCAGGCGGCAAGGCGGCGTCGAGCGTCTCGAAGAAGACAGACTTCGTCGCCGCAGGGCCGGGCGCCGGTTCGAAGCTCGCGAAAGCCGAAGAACTCGGCATTCGGGTGCTCGACGCAGCGCAATTCGCGCTGCTCGTGAGTGAGGGGCCGGCCGCACTCGACTGATCGCAGTCGCGGCGCGGCACCGTGGCGATGTTGGAGGGGACATGGCAGGTGACGAAACCGTGCACGGGGAGCCCGAGGGCAGGGCGAACGGCCCCGGTGGGTCGAGTCGCCGCGACTTCCTGAAGCTCGGCGGGGCCGCGGCCGCGGGCGCGGTCGTGGGCGGCGGGGTCGGAGCCGCGATCGGCGCGACGATCGGGCACGCCCTCGGCTACGAGGCCGGCGCCGATGACTTCGCAGCCTTCAGTCCACGCGAGAAGGCCGGATTCGACCACCTCGTCGTCGTCATGGGGGAGAACCGCTCCTTCGACAACCTGCTCGGCTGGTTGTACTCGCCCGACGACCTCCCCGACGGGCAGCAGTTCGACGGACTCTCGTTCGGGGACTACTCGAACACGGCACCCGACGGCACGAGCATCGCCGCGCACGTCTACGAGGGGCCGACCGACCAGATCATGGGGCGACCGAATCCCGATCCGGGCGAGGAGTTCCCGCACGTCAACACGCAGATCTTCAACACGATCGACCCGCCGGGCAACCGCGAGCTCTTCGTGGAGCAGATGGAGGCGCCGTACAACGCGCCCGCGTCGAACGCGAAGGCGGCGATGAGCGGCTTCGTGACCGACTACCTCGTCAACTACGAGCGGCTCAAGAAGGGCACGGCACCCGACCCCGGAGAGCTCGCGCAGATCATGGGGTCGTTCTCCACCCAGATGCTGCCCGTGCTGTCGACGCTCGCGAAGAACTTCGCGGTCTTCGACGCGTGGCATGCCGGGGTGCCGTCGCAGACGTTCTGCAACCGGTCCTTCTTCCACGCCTCCACCTCGCACGGCTTCGTGACCAACAAGCACGGCGGCGGGTACACGAAATGGCTCGACGCACCTGCGACGCCCACGATCTTCAACCGACTCGAAGACGCCGGCATCTCGTGGCGCATCTATTTCGACGAGCTCCAGCTCGTCTCCTTCACCGGAGTGCTCCACGCGCCGGTCCTCGAGAAGTACTGGCGCACCAAGCGTTTCGCGACGATGTCGCAGTTCCACGACGACGTGAAGGGCGGCAAGCTGCCCGCCTACGCGTTCATCGAGCCGCGCATGATCTACAACCACAACGACTTCCACCCGCCGTTCGGCAAGTTGCGCGAGAGTGACGTCGACGGCACCGAGGTCGTCGACAGCGCGATCTCCGATGTCAGGGCCGGCGAGGCGCTGATCCACGAGATCTATTCGTCGATCAAGGCGAGCGATTCATCCGACGGGTCGAACGCGCTCAACACGATGCTCCTGATCACCTTCGACGAGCACGGCGGATGCTACGACCACGTGCCGCCGCCCGCTGCGACGCCGCCCGAGGTCGACGAGCCCACGGGCGAGATGGGCTTCCGCTTCGATCGGCTCGGATGCCGCGTGCCGGCGATCGCCGTCTCGGCCTACACCCGGGCGGGCAGCGTGATCAACGACGAGATGCACCACGGAGCCGTCATCGCGACCCTCGCGAAGTTGCACGGGTTGAAGCCGCTGACCCGCCGTGACGCCGAGGCGAACGACATGTTCACCGCGGTGAACCTCGACTCGCCGAGGCATCCGCTGACCTGGCCGTCGACCACCCCGCAGTACATCCCGCCGAACCCGCAGGCGGAGTCGCCGCATCCGGGGCACGCGCACAAGGACAAGCCCTTGAGTCCGCCGGCGCGAGGCCTGCTCGGGCTCCTGCTCGCGAAGTTCGGGCGCCCCGACGACGAGGAGCCCGAGACGTACGCCGACGCGTACGAGCTGCTGCAGAAGTACGGCGACGGGCTCTTCGGCGCGCCCCGATAGAATCGATGCATCCCCATCCCGAGACGACGGAGCAGCATGTCCGAAATCACTGCGGAGCAGGTCGCGCATCTCGCGAACCTCGCCCGCATCGCGCTCACCGATGAAGAGATCGAGCACCTCACCACGGAGCTCGGCCAGATCATGCACGCGGTCGAGCAGGTGAGCGAGGTCGCCACACCCGACGTGCCGCCGACGAGCCACCCGATCCCGATGCAGAACGTCTTCCGCGACGACGTCGTGGGCACGACCGTGCTCACCGCAGACGAGGCGCTCGCGGGCGCCCCCGAGTCCGACGACTCGCGTTTCAAGGTCTCGGCGATCCTGGGAGAAGAGCAGTGAGCGACGAACTGATCCGCCTGTCCGCCGCGGCACTCGGCGCGAAGCTCGCGTCCGGCGAGGTCTCCTCGGTCGAGGCGACCCGTGCCCACCTCGACCGCATCGCGGCCGTCGACGGCGCCGTGCACGCCTTCCTCCATGTCGAGGGCGATCGCGCCATCGAGACGGCCGCCGAGATCGACCGCCAGCGCGCGGCAGGCGCGCCTCTCGGCCCGCTCGCGGGCGTGCCGATCGCGATCAAAGACGTCCTGGTCACGAAGGGCATGCCCTCGACCTCCGGTTCGCGCATCCTCGAGGGCTGGATCCCGCCCTACGACGCGACCCCGGTCACGAAGGTGCGCGAGGCGGGCATGATCCCGCTCGGCAAGACCAACATGGACGAGTTCGCCATGGGCTCGTCGACCGAGCACTCGGCCTACGGCCCGACCCACAACCCGTGGGACCTCGACCGCATCCCCGGCGGCTCAGGCGGCGGCTCCGCGGCATCCGTCGCAGCGTTCGAGGCCCCGCTCGCGCTCGGCTCCGACACCGGCGGCTCGATCCGCCAGCCGGCGCACGTCACCGGCACCGTCGGCGTGAAGCCGACGTACGGCGCGGTCAGCCGTTACGGCTCGATCGCCCTGGCCTCCTCGCTCGACCAGATCGGCCCGGTCACGCGCAACGTGCTCGACGCCGCCCTCCTCCACGACGTGATCGCCGGGCACGACCCGCTCGACTCGACGTCGATCCCTGAGAAATGGCCGTCGATGGCCGACGCGGTGCGCCGAGCGGATGTCTCCGGCCTCCGCATCGGCGTCATCAAGGAGCTCGACGGCGAGGGCTTCCAGGCAGGCGTGCGCCAGCGGTTCCACGAGTCGCTCGAGCTGCTCGAGAAGCAGGGCGCCGAGATCGTCGAGGTCTCCGCACCCCACTTCGAGTACGCCATCGCGGCGTACTACCTGATCCTCCCGGCGGAGGCGTCGTCGAACCTCGCGAAGTTCGACTCGGTGCGCTTCGGCCTCCGGGTCACGCCCGAGGGCGGCGGCACGGTCGAGCAGGTCATGTCCGCCACGCGCGAGGCCGGCTTCGGCCCCGAGGTGAAGCGACGCATCATCCTCGGTACCTACGCGCTCTCGGCGGGCTACTACGACGCGTACTACGGCTCAGCGCAGAAGGTGCGCACGCTCGTGCAGCGCGACTTCGACGCGGCGTTCGCGAACGTCGACGTGCTCGCCTCGCCGACCGCACCGACGACCGCCTTCAAGTTCGGCGAGAAGATGGCCGACCCCGTGTCGATGTACCTCAACGACATCGCGACGATTCCCGCCAACCTGGCCGGCGTGCCCGGCATCTCGCTGCCGTCGGGGCTCGCTCCCGAAGACGGCCTGCCCGTCGGCATCCAATTCCTGGCACCCGCGCGTGAAGACGCTCGTCTCTACAACGTCGGCGCCGCGCTCGAACAGCTGCTTGAAGCGCGCTGGGGCGGCCCGCTGCTCGCACAGGCACCCGATCTCTCGTCTCATGAGCTCACCGCGACCGAGGAAGGCGCACTCTGATGGCCCGCGCTGAACTGATGGACTTCGACAAGGCCCTCGAGCTCTTCGAGCCGGTCATCGGCCTCGAGGTGCACGTCGAGCTGAACACCACGACGAAGATGTTCTCGTCGGCTCCGAACCCCGCGAACTCGCAGTTCCACGTCGCAGAGCCGAACACGCTGATCACGCCCGTGTGCCTCGGCCTGCCCGGTTCGCTGCCCGTCGTCAACGGCGAGGCCGTGAAGTACTCGATCAGCCTCGGCCTCGCGCTCGGCTGCGAGATCGCTCCGTCGAGCCGGTTCGCCCGTAAGAACTACTTCTATCCCGACCTCGCGAAGAACTACCAGATCTCGCAGTACGACGAACCGATCGCGTTCGACGGCGAGGTCGAGGTCGAGCTCGAGAACGGTCGCACCTTCACGGTGCCGATCGAGCGCGCGCACATGGAGGAGGACGCGGGCAAGCTGACGCACGTGGGCGGCTCGACCGGCCGCATCCAGGGAGCCGAGTACTCGCTCGTCGACTACAACCGCGCCGGCGTTCCGCTCGTCGAGATCGTCACGCGACCGATCTTCGGCGGCGAGGCCGACACTCCTGCGCTCGCGAAGGCGTACGTCGCCACGATCCGCGACATCGTGCTCTCGCTCGGCATCTCCGAGGCCCGCATGGAGCGCGGCAACCTGCGGTGCGACGCGAACGTGTCGCTCCGGCCCCGTGGCCAGGAGAAGCTCGGCACGCGCACCGAGACGAAGAACGTCAACTCGATGCGCTCGGTCGAGCGAGCCGTGCGGTACGAGATCCAGCGTCAGGCTGCGATCCTGGCCGGCGGCGGCACGATCATCCAAGAGACGCGTCACTGGCATGAAGACACCGGTGCCACGAGCGCTGGTCGTCCGAAGTCCGACGCCGACGACTACCGGTACTTCCCCGAGCCCGACCTGCTCCCGGTCGTGCCCTCGAAGGAGCTCGTCGACGAGCTGCGCGCCGCACTTCCGGAGCCGCCGGCCGTGCGCCGTCGCCGACTCAAGTCCGAGTGGGGCTTCACCGACCTCGAGTTCCAGGATGTCGCGAACTCGGGCCTCCTCATCGAGCTCGAGGCGACCGTGAAGGCCGGCGCGACGCCCGCCGCCGCCCGCAAGTGGTGGACCGGCGAGATCGCCCGCCTCGCGAACGCCGCCGCCGTCGACGCCTCGGGCCTCGTGTCGCCCGAGCATGTCGCCGAGCTCGCGCAGCTCGTCGACTCGGGTACGCTCACCGACCGCCTGGCCCGCCAGGTGCTCGAGGGCGTCATCGCCGGCGAGGGTTCGCCGCAGCAGGTCGTCGACGCTCGCGGTCTCGCGGTCGTCTCCGACGACGGTGCACTGATCGCCGCCATCGATGAGGCGCTCGCTTCGCAGCCCGACGTGCTCGCGAAGATCCGCGACGGCAAGGTCCAGGCCGCTGGCGCGGTCATCGGCGCCGTCATGAAGGCGATGCAAGGCAAGGCCGACGCCGCCCGCGTGCGCGAGCTCGTGCTCGAACGCGCCGCGCAGACCGCGTAACCCGACACCGTGCACGAGGGCCGAGCGGAGACATCCGCTCGGCTCTCAGCATGTTCAATGCTCGCGACCGTACAGTGGTCGTCCCCTGAACGATTGACGAGGACAACATGGGATTCCTTGACCGTCTCTTCGGAGCAGTTCCCGCCGAACCGCAGCGCCCGCAGGCCCAGCCCGCCCGCCGGCTGAGCGACGACGAACTCGCGGTCGAGCGCTACCGGTACCTCCTGCGCACCGCTCCGCCCGAGTCCGTCGAGGCGGTGCACGCCGAGGCGTTCGCGAAGCTCACGCCGCAGCAGCGCCAGGCCGTCTTCGCCTCGCTCAGTGCCGACGCGCCCGCCGGTGAGCGACTCGTCTCCGATGAGCCGAGCGCGCTGGCCCGCGCCGCGACCCGCGCCGAGCTCCGATCACCCGGCAGCGTCGAGCGCGCCTTCAACCGAGCGGATGTCTCGGGCGGTCGGCCCCAGCAAGGCGGCCCGTCGTTCGGCGGCATGTTCGCGGGCTCGCTGCTCGGCTCCGTCGCAGGCGTGGTCGTCGGCTCGGCGATCGCGCAGGCGTTCCTCCCTGATCCCGCGGCGTTCGAGGCGGGCGGCGATGGCGGCGACGCCGGTGCCGGAGACACCGGCGGCGATGCCGCGGCATCCGATGGTTACGACGGGACGGGTGGCGACTCCGGTGGTGACTTCGGAGGCTTCGGCGACTTCGGCGGCGGCGATTTCGGCGGCGGCGGAGACTTCGGGTTCTGATCGCCTCGTGCCGGCCGGCCCGGCCACCGCGGGCAGCATCTGCGATGACGGCGGCAACGGATAGGGTCGCACCATGAGCAAGCAGGACGGCTCGTCGCGCCAAGTGACCACCGGTCCGGTCGACGATTCGGCGACACCGATCCTGCACGTCGACATGGATGCGTTCTTCGTCTCCGTCGAACTGCTGAAACGACCCGATCTGCGCGGCAAGCCGGTGCTCGTCGGGGGAACGGCAGGTCGCGGTGTCGTGTCGGCGGCCAGCTACGAGGCGCGACGATACGGCGTGAACTCGGCCATGCCCATGTCGCTCGCGCTGCAACGCTGCCCGAACGCAGTCGTACTGCGCGGCGACTACGCGAGCTACACCGAGTATTCGCGCCGGGTGATGAATATCTTCGAAGAGGTGACGCCGCTCGTCGAGAAGCTCTCGATCGACGAGGCGTTCCTCGACGTCTCGGGTGCCCGCCGGCTCCACGGCAGCCCTGCCGAGATCGCGTGGCGCCTGCGTCGGCGCGTGCACGACGAGACCGGCCTCACCTGCTCGGTGGGCGTCGCGGCCACGAAGTTCGTCGCGAAGGTGGCCTCGAGCCGTGCCAAGCCCGACGGCATGCTCGTCGTTCCGGCCGACCGCACACTCGAGTTCCTGCACCCGCTGCCGGTCTCCGCGCTCTGGGGCGTCGGCAAGGTCACCGAGGAATCGCTTACCCGCATCGGGCTCCGCACGGTCGGCGATGTGGCTGCCATGCCGGGCGACGCGCTGCAGCGGGCTCTCGGGCCCGCACTCGCCGCGAAGCTGGCCCACCTGTCGATGGGCATCGACGCCCGCGACGTCGTCACCGGGCGTGAGGAGAAGAGCATCGGGCACGAGGTCACGTTCGGGTACGACCTCACCGATCTCGAGCAGTTGCGGCGCGAGCTGCTGCGGCTCTCCGACGACGTCGCGGTGAGGCTCCGACGTGCGGGTGTCGTGGGCCGCACGGTCGTGCTGAAGCTTCGGTACGGCGACTTCCGAACTGTCACGCGGTCGCGCACCCTGGGTGAGCCGACCGACGTCGCGAGACGCATCTACGACGAGGCATCCGCTGCGCTCGGCGAGCTCGCCGGCGACGGTGCCCGCATCCGTCTCATCGGGGTGCGGGCCGAGCAGCTGCGGCCCTCGGGGAGCGGCGCCATGCTGTGGGACCCCGACGAGGAATGGCGCGAGGCCGAACGCACGATCGATGAGGTGACCGCGCGGTTCGGTCGCGGGGCGGTGCGCCCGGCGTCGCTCGTGAGCCGTGCGGCAGACCGAGTCGAGTCGTCGCGTCGCAAGGATCCCGACCGCGGCGACGTCCGCTGAACACGCTGCCGGCGATTCCCGCAAGGGGTGGTTCGCGGAGGGGCGCGCGGGTAGCGTGGACCCATGGCTGAACTCGTTCTGGACCTTGCCGAGACCGTCGCCGGCGTCGGCGTGAAGACCTCGTACGGCGATGCCGTCGACATCGACGGCACGACGGTCGTGCCCGTCGCGCTCGGATACTACGGCTTCGGCGCGGGGAGCGGCTCCGACGGAGCTGGCGACCAGGCGGGCGGTGGCGGCGGTGGCGGACTCTCCATTCCGCTCGGCGCATACGTCGGACGCTCGGGCGATGTGCGCTTCGAACCGAACCTCATCGGTCTCCTGCTCGTCGCCACGCCCCTCGTCTGGGTCACCGGTAAAGCACTGCGAATGGTCATCCGCGCGCTCAAGCGCTGAGGCCGTCCTGCGGTCGCGCGAGGGGTCGTGGCCGCCGTCGCTCGGGCCATCGGCGTATACTCGTGCTCGAACACGGGAGTCCGGTGAGCCGGGCTGAGAGGAAGGTTCTCAACCTTCGACCGTCGAACCTGATCTGGGTCATGCCAGCGCAGGGAGGCCAACCACATCTCAATTTCCCGTGCCTCTTTCCACGAATCGAAAGGGCACGACAGTGCACACTGCAGCATCAGAAACCAGCAGCCCCTCCACCCCCCGCACGTCACGCGACCTGCGCTGGCGGGTCGTCGACATCGTCGTCGCCAGCGTCATCGGCGTCGCGACAGGGCTCCTGTTCCTGTTCTGGAACAACGTCGGCTACGCATGGTTCAGCGCGGCCGATGCCCTCACGCCCGGGCTCGGCGGCGTCGCCGTCGGCATCTGGCTCATCGGCGGCGTGCTCGGCGGGTTGATCATCCGCAAGCCGGGTGCGGCGCTCTTCGTCGAACTGCTCGCGGCGATCGTCTCGGCGCTCGTCGGCAACCAGTGGGGCATCGAGACGATCTACTCGGGCCTGGCACAGGGTCTCGGCGCCGAACTGGTGTTCGCGATCTTCGCCTACCGCCGCTTCGGCCTCGTGCCCGCGATGCTCGCGGGTGCGGCCGCCGGCGCCGCGGCGTGGACGCTCGAGCTCTTCGTCTCGGGCAACCTCGCGAAGTCGGCCGAGTTCCTCGGGCTCTACTTCACGACCGTCGTCATCTCGGGTGCCGTGCTCGCAGGGCTCCTCGGCTGGCTCATCGTGCGCGGTCTCGCTGCGACGGGTGCTCTCAGTCGCTTCGCCGCCGGTCAAGACGTGGCGCAACGGGTCTGACGTGGGGCGCGTTTCCGAAACCACCCGACCCGCGCGCGTGGAGGCGCGCGGGTGGGGGTGGCGGCACGCCGGTCGCAAGCGAACCGCGCTCGACCGCATCGACCTCGTCGTCTCGCCGGGGGAGCGGGTCCTGCTGCTCGGGCCATCCGGGTCGGGTAAGTCGACCCTCCTGCACGCGCTCGCCGGAGTTCACGGCGGGGCCGAGGAGGGTGAGGAGTTCGGCTCCCTCCTCATCGACGGCGAGTGGCCCGGCGCCGTACGCGGTCGGGCGAGCCTCGTTCTGCAGGATCCCGACTCGCAGGTGATCCTCGCGAGGGTCGGCGACGACGTGGCGTTCGGGTGCGAGAACCTCGGCATTCCGCGCGACGAGATCTGGCCGCGCGTGCGTCGAGCCCTCGACGAGGTCGGTCTCGACCTCCCACTCGACCACTCGACGAGTGCACTCTCCGGTGGTCAGAAGCAGCGGCTCGCCCTCGCCGGTGCGCTCGCGATGGGCCCGGGCCTGCTGCTCCTCGACGAGCCGACGGCCAACCTCGATCCTGCAGGCGTCCACGAGGTGCGGCAGGCCGTTGCTCGCACGCTCGATCGCACGGGCGCGACGTTCGTCGTGGTCGAGCACCGCGTCGACGTCTGGATCGATCTCGTCACCCGGGTCGTGGTGCTCGGCCGTGATGGGCGCCTCATCGCCGACGGCGAGCCGCAGGAGGTCATCTCGACGCAGCGCGACGCGTTGCTCGCGGCCGGCGTCTGGGTTCCGGGCGTGCCACCGGCGGTGTCGGCCGCACGGCCCGTGCCCGCGGCATCCGTCGTCGACCTCGAGGGCATCGGTCTCGCCATCGGGCGACGGAGCGACGCCGTCGTGCGCAGCGATCTCTCGCTCGCGCTGCCGCGGGCGGCGTCGACGGTGCTCACCGGTCCGAACGGTGCGGGCAAGTCGACGCTCGCGCTCACGATGGGCGGCCTGCTGCCACCGCTCGGCGGTCGCGTGCGCGCCTCGGAGGCATTGGCACGCGGCCTCAAGACGGACCCCATCCGCTGGCGATCACGCGAGCTCCTCTCGCGGATCGGCACCGTCTTCCAGGAGCCCGAACACCAATTCGTCGCGTCGACCGTGCATCGCGAACTCGAGGTGGCACCTCGCGCACTCGGACTCGATGCCGCGACGACTGCTCGGCGCACCCGTGAGGTGCTCGAGCGACTGGGCCTCGATCGCCTCGCCGAGGCGAACCCCTTCACGCTGTCGGGCGGCGAGCAGCGGCGGCTCACCGTCGGATGCGCGCTCGTCTCGCAGCCCGGCGTGGTGATCCTCGACGAGCCGACGTTCGGGCAGGACCGATTGACCTGGATCGAACTCGTGATGCTGCTGAGGGGTCTCGTCGACGAGGGCACGACGCTGCTCTCGGTGAGCCATGACGCCGCCTACCTCGATGCGCTCGGCGACCAGCACCTCGACCTCGGGAGCGACGCCCTGCGCATGGAGGCTGCGGCATGATCGCGACCCAGCGACTGCACCTCGTCGACCGGGTGAACCCCGTGAGCCGGCTCGCCGCGGCGATGCTGCTCACCACTCCGCTGCTGCTGACCGTCGACTGGGTGAGTGCCGCCGTCGCACTCGGCGTGCAGCTCGTGCTCTTCGCGATGGCAGGCGTGACCCCGAGGGTGCTCATCTCGCGCGGATGGCCGATCCTCATCGCCGCACCGATCGCCGGGCTGAGCATGCTGCTCTACGGCCAGCCGGAGGGAACCGAGTACTGGTCGTTCTGGCTCGCCCGCATCACCGACGGATCGATCGAGCTCGCGGTCGCGGTGACCGTGCGCGTGCTCGCCATCGGGCTGCCCGCGGTGCTCCTCTTCATGAACGTCGATCCGACCGAACTCGCCGACGGGCTCGCGCAGATCGCGAAGCTCCCGAGTCGCTTCGTGCTCGGTGCGCTCGCGGGAGCGCGACTCGTGGGGCTCTTCATGGAGGACTGGCGGGCGATGGCGCTGTCGCGCCGTGCACGCGGCATCGGCGATCACGGCGTGATCCGCAGGTTCGCGACGATGGCGTTCGCATTGCTCGTGCTCGCGATCCGGCGCGGCAGCAAGCTCGCCACCGCGATGGAGGCTCGCGGGTTCGGTTCCGATCACCCGCGAACATGGGCGCGGGAATCGCGAGTCGGCTGGCCGGATGCCCTACTGCTCTGCATCGCCGTTGCCATCGCGGTCCTCGCGATCGGTTGCGCCGTCTGGGCGGGAACCTTCCACGCGGTGTGGGCGTGAGCGGGATCGATCCGCACGGCGCCGCCGCGGCGGGCGCCGCGGCATCCGCAGTGCGAGTCGTGCTCGAACGGCGCCGGGCCGCGGGTGCCCAGGTCGTGGCGATCGATGGACCGAGCGGTTCGGGCAAGAGCACGCTTGCCGACGCGCTCGTACGGGCGTGGCCGGGCCCTGCTCCCGAGCTCGTGCGTCTCGACGACGTCTATCCCGGCTGGAACGGCCTCGAGCCGGCCGGCGCCACGGTGGCGCACGAGCTCGTCGCGCGTCACGCACGCGGCGCGGTCGGGCGATGGCGCCGGTGGGACTGGGCGGCCGAGCGCGTCGCCTCGATCGAACGGAGCCGGCCGGGTCGGGTGCTGATCGTCGAAGGCTGCGGCGCCTTCGCGGCGACTGCTCCGGTCGAAACGCTCGCGGTGTGGGTCGAGGCATCCCCGCGTGTGCGCAAGCGCCGGGCGCTCGAACGGGATGCCGGTGCGTTCGATCCGTACTGGGAGCTGTGGGACCGCCAGTGGCGCCGCTACGTCGCTCGAACCGCACCCGCGCGCCGAGCCGACGTGCGGGTGCGCGTCGCCGACGACTGAGACGGGAGGTCGGCGACACGATCCGCGACCGCGCGCGCGACCTGCCGCTTCGTCATCGCGAGGGCTACGGTAGTGACATGAGCACAGATACGGGAGCCCAGTACGTCGCGGAGTTCCTCGACGGCCCGCTCGAGGGGGAATTCGAGCACCGCATCCTCGTGGGCGGCAAGCCCGAGCAGCGAGTCGGCATGGTCGCCGCTGTCGACGGTCTCGAGTCCCTGTTCTGGTACGACGCGGTCGACGAGCGCGAGGTCAACGGCCAGGTGCGCGTGCAGTTCCGCTTCGACGCCGACGACTCCGATCCGGTCGAGTCCGACGACGAGAACGACTGAGCCTCGGACCCGTCGGCCGGTCAGCCCTGCTGATCGTCGATGAACGCGCCGATGAGCGCCGCAGGGTGCGTGAGGCGCCAGATCGGCCCTGGGTCACGGATGGCGCTCGTCAGCTCGAGCGGTGAGGCGACCTCGCCGCCCGCGGTCGCGAAGCTGACGCGGCCGACATCGCTGCCCGACGACGCGGTCGTGAAGGGCTCGACGGTGACGGATGCCTCTGCGC
The DNA here is from genome assembly GCF_001427265.1 of Agromyces sp. Root1464. Taxonomy (NCBI): domain Bacteria; kingdom Bacillati; phylum Actinomycetota; class Actinomycetes; order Micrococcales; family Microbacteriaceae; genus Agromyces; species Agromyces sp. Root1464. Next base: position 660,151 of record NZ_LMFU01000002.1, on the reverse strand, counting down.
CCCCGTCGCCCCACGAGGCATCCGTTCTGCTGACCGAGGCGATCAGCTCGGCCCGGTCGCCCCATGCGGCCTCGACGCTCGCGTAGGGCGTGCCGGCGGTGATGACCTCGACCGGCGTCGCCGATGCGGCGGCGGACGTCACGGCGGTGCTCACTCCCGCGTCGAGCGCCTCGTAGTCGGGCATGAGGGTCGTCGCGCCCACGAGGCGGTACGGCGGCTGGTCGGCGAGCCCCGGCACGGTGGTCGTGTACACGAAGCTCACGCCCGCCTGGTCGGTGTAACTCCGTGCGAGGGCGCGAACACCGGCGTCGCCCGGGCGCGCGACGTTGTCGGGGATGTCCCGCTCGCCGGCGACCGCGGGGGCGTCGCCGACGCCGAACATCCCTGCAAGGGTTGGATCGGCGAACACGAGGGCGGCGAGCCGGGTGAGTTCTTCGGGCGTGCCGACGTTGTCGCCCGAGAGCCCGGTGGCGTCGGCGACTCTCGTGGCGGTGAATCCGTTCTCGGCGAGCCAAGCGTTGGCCGCCTCGACATAGGCGTCGGTGCTGCCGAACGCCCACCGCACGAGCGTGTCGGCGTGATTGTTGCTCGAGGCGAGCAGCGTGGCCCGCACGACGTCGCGTTCGCTCCATTTCTGGCCCGGAAGCACCGGCAGCGTACGGGTGTCCTCGGCGACGTACCGCAGGTAGTCGGTGTAGTCGGCCGGGCCGATCGTGAGGTCGGGGCCGCCGCCGTCGCTCGGAAGGGGCAGGGAATCGAGGGTGGCGAGCACGGTGACGAGCTTCACGGCGCCGCCGATCGGCACGGCTTCGGTGTCGCCCGCGACCGCGAGCGTCGTCGCAGCGCCGTCGTCGCCGAGCACCGCCATCGCGCTGGCGCCGTCGGCGGGGAGCGTCACGGTCGCCGCGCTCTCGTCGGGCGCCTCGTCGCTCTCGGCCATGGTGACGGACACCGACGGAAGCGGGCCGAGGAGCATCGCCGGACCGTAGACGCCGATGCCGAGGATCGCGATCGCGCCGACGGCGATGCCGACGATGCGGCCGGGGGTCATGCTCATGGAATCAGCGTAACCCGGTGCGGATCATGCCCAGCCCAGCTCGTGGAGCCGGTCGTCGTCGATGCCGTAGAAGTGCGCGATCTCGTGCACGAGCGTGACGTGGATCTCCTCGCGGAGTTCGTCTTCGTCGGCGCAGATCGCCAGCAGCGGCTCGCGGTAGAGGATGATGCGGTCGGGCATCTCGCCGAATCCGTACCGATCGCGTTCGGTCAGTGCGAAGCCGTCGTAGAGACCGAGCAGGTCGAGCGAACCGTCTTCTGGGCGGTCCTCGACGACGAACACCACATTCTCGAGGCCGTCGACCATGTCGTCGGGCAACTGATCGAGTTCATCGACGACGATCGCCTCGAAGGCTTCGGCGTCGAGTTCCACGAGCGGCTCCGATCGGAGGCGGTGAAGAAGTATTGGGGTGAGTAACGGGGCTTGAACCCGCGACCTCCTGGACCACAACCAGGCGCTCTACCAACTGAGCTATACCCACCATGTGTCGACCGCCGGGGCGATCTGGCAACTCGACGAGCTTACTACACCTTGGAGGCGAACTCGTTCACCACGGACGTCGAGAGGCTCTGGAGCTCCGCCGTCGAGGGGCCGGGCTCGGCTACGAAGACCGCACGACGGTAGTAGTGCAGCTCGCGGATCGACTCGAGGATGTCGGCGAGAGCACGGTGCCCGCCGTTCTTCGGCGGCGAGTTGAAGTAGGCACGGGGGAACCAGCGCTTGGCGAGCTCCTTGATCGAGGAGACGTCGACGCTGCGATAGTGCAGGTGCGCGTCGAGGCGCGGCATGTACTTCGCCAGGAACGCGCGGTCGGTGCCGATGGAGTTGCCCGCGATCGGTGCCTTCTGCTCTTCGGGGATGTGCTGCAGCACGTACTCGAGCACCTGGTACTCGGCATCGGCGACGCTCACGCCGTTGGGGATCTCCTCGATCAGCCCAGACGTCGTGTGCATGCCGCGGACGAAGTCGCCCATGTTCTCGAGTGCGCTGGCGTCGGGCTTGATGACGATGCTCAGTCCGGCGTCGACGGGATTGAGGTCGTAGTCGGTGATGACGACGGCGATCTCGACGAGCTCGTCGACCGCGAGGTCGAGTCCGGTCATCTCGCAGTCGATCCAGACCAGGCGGTCGCTCGAAGAAGGCATGTCGAGAGTCTATCCGGGTGCTCCGACGTCGCTGATCGGGCCCCGTCGCAGGATCAACGAGGCTGCCACCGTGTGGAGCCCGGAGCGAACGACTGCAACGGTGCCCCCGGCAGGAATTGAACCTGCGACCAAGAGATTAGAAGGCTCCTGCTCTATCCGCTGAGCTACGGGGGCGGCGGTGCCAGCATACCGGGACGAGCCGGGTCAGCCCTCGATGGGCACGAAGGGGTCGTCCGCCGAGGCGCGAGCCGGGTCATCCGATCGCCCCTTGCGGATCGCCAGCGCGATGAGCGGGAACAGCAGCACCGAGAGCATGCCGGCGCCGACCAGCGCGGCCGCGGTGCCGCTCGGCAGATCGCCGTTGTCGACGCCGATCGCGGTGACGGCGACGATGATCGGCAGTCCGGTCGCCCCGAACAGCGCCGTCGCCACGAGATCGCGCCGACTCGATCCCTTGGGGGCGGCGAGCAGCGACGGCAGGCCGCGTACGACGAGCAGGAGCACCAGGAAGATCGGCAGGAGCACCGTCGTGCGCACATCCGCGAACAGGGACTCGAGGTCGAACGCGACGCCGGTGTTGATGAAGAAGACGGGCACCAGGAAGCCGTAGCCGACGGCCTCGAGCTTGGTCTCGACCACCTCGACGTCGCGTTCCGGGGCGCCGGAGAGCAGCAGTCGGTACAGCACGCCGGCGGTGAAGGCCCCGAGCAGCATGTCGAGATCGAGCACGATGCTGAGCGCCACGAGCGCGAGCAGCACGAAGATGACGAGCCGCACGGCGAACTGCCCGCTCGTGTGCAGCGTCGCCGTGATGACCCGGTGCATGCGCTTGCCGACGCCCTTCGCGGCGAGCCAGATGGCGATGCCGGCGATCACGGCGAACGAGAGGAGCACGACGGCGGCCAGCAGCGGGCTGCGGCCGCTCAGGAACAGGGAGATCGCGAGCAGAGGTCCGAACTCGCCGATCGCACCGAGGGCGATGACCGCGATCCCGAACGGGGTGCCCAGATCGCCGGAGTCGCGCAGCACCGGCATGATCGTGCCGAGTGCCGTCGAGGTCAGCGCGATGCCGATGAACGCCGCCGCGGGAAGATCGGCCGCCAGGAGCGTCGCGAGGCCGATGCCCGCTGCGAGTGAGATGATCCAGCCGATCGCCGCGCGGCTGAGCGGTCGACCGCGGATGGCCCGGAAGTCGATCTCGTTGCCCGCGAGGAAGAAGAGCATGGCCAGGCCGAAGTCGGCGAGGAGGGTCATGAAGTCGTCGGGCACGATCCACCCGAGCAGTGCCGGGCCGAGGAGGAGCCCGAGCACGATCTCGAAGACGACGAGGGGAATGGCCACCCACTTGCCGATGGCTCGCACGAGGAGCGGCGCCGCGACGGCGATCGCCGGGACGAGCACCATTGTTCCGATCGAGATCTCCACGAGGGGCACTCCATTCCAGGGCGGCAGGTGTGCCCGTCGCGATGCTAGCGGAGGCAGCGGGCGGTGCCGTGGCGCCGGACCGTGGCATCCGGTTGTCTGCTGGAAACATGACGGCGGTATCGTCGTGGCATGCGAGAGCTGCAGTCGCGAATCATCGCCGAACTCAATGTCACCCCGGTCATCGATCCCGCCGAGGAGGTGCGGGCGCGCATCGACTTCCTGAAGTCCTACCTCCGCGCCACCGGCGCCAAGGGCCTCGTCCTCGGCATCAGCGGTGGGCAGGACTCCACCCTCGCGGGCCGGTTGTGCCGGCTCGCAGTCGCCGAGCTCGAATCAGAAGGCGTGGCATCGCGGTTCATCGCCGTGCGCCTGCCCTATGGCGTGCAGCGCGACGAGGATGATGCCCAGCTGGCCCTCGACTTCATCGAGCCGCAGGAGACGGTGGTCTTCAACGTCAAGGGCGGCGTCGATGGACTCACCGAGGACTTCGCTGCGGCGACCGGAGTGCCGCTCAGCGACTTCGGCAAGGGCAACGTCAAGGCGCGTATGCGGATGGTGGCGCAGTACGCCCTCGCTGGAGAGGGCGGGCTGCTCGTCGTCGGCACCGACCACGCCGCCGAGGCCGTCACGGGATTCTTCACCAAGTACGGCGATGGGGGAGCCGACGTGCTTCCCCTCACGGGTCTCACGAAGCGGCAGGGGCGCGCGCTGCTCGAACACCTCGGTGCGCCCGAGCGCCTGTATCTCAAGGTGCCGACGGCGGATCTGCTCGATGCGAACCCGGGGCAGTCCGACGAGGCGAACCTCGGCCTGAGCTACGCCGACCTCGACGCCTACCTCGAGGGCGAGGAGATCGACGAGGCAGTCGCCGAGCGCATCGAAGCCCGCTTCCTGCAGACACGGCACAAGCGCACGGTTCCCGTGTCGATGTTCGACGACTGGTGGCGCTGATCGTCGCGACCCGCTGCTGAGGGCCGCACGCTGCGCTCAGCAGCGCGGCCCTCAGCGACCTGCGTGGTCCGGGACGCTCAGCGGAATCGAGCGAGCCGCTTCAGCGCTGCTGCTCGCCCTGCAGGGTGACCGTCGGCGCGGTGTTGGCGGTCGTCGTCGAGTCGTCGGCGTTCTCGTCGGCGATGGTGACGCTGCCCTGATACCGCTGCTGGTGCTGCTCGGCGACCCAGCTGTCCTGCTGGTCGATGGCCGTCTGCTCGGGCTCCTGGCGCTGGGTGCGCCACCGCGTGAGGTCGTTCTGGAATTGGCGGCGCGTTCGCCCAGGACGGCGCTGCCACTCGAGGAGTCGATCGCGGAACTCCACGACAGCCGGGTCGAGTTGGTACCCGAACGTCGCCGATGCCCGCTTGAGTTCATGCAGCTGGTGAGCGGCCCAGTTCGCCGCGACGTCGGACCCGCGGATCGGCAGCAGCCGTACGACGATGTCGGCCTGGCCGACGGCACGATCGGCGAGCACCTGCTCCTGCGGCGTCAGCGAGTTCCACACGGATGCCTCGGTGGCGGCATCGACGAGGGCGGCGATCGCTGCGGCCTTCGACTCACGATCGCGCTGTGCCACGAGCCGCTTGATCGCGAGACTGGCGATCCACGCGGCGAGGAGGCCGGCGGCGAGCACCGCGAAGAACAGCACGACGGCCGAGAAGACCGTGGGCTGCGAGGCGCTCGAATCGAGCCATGAGATGAGATCGTTCCACCACTGCATGGCCGCAGATTACCCCCGGCTCGCGTCGCGGTCGGCGAGCGCCGGCGGCGTGCCCGAATACGCGTGGCGCGAGCTCAGCGGAAGACCTCGGCGGCGGCGCGCGACGACCAGAACTCGCCGAGTTCGATCGAGCGGATGCCACCCGCGACGAGTCGTTTCGAACCGAAGCGGACCTCGTCGCCGAACCCGCGCTGCTCGATGTGTCCGAGCACGGCGCCCTGCGGGCGGGTGACCCGCCACAGGCCGGGTGCTGCGGGCGAGATCTGCAGGCCGGGCACGTCGTCGGGGAACGGTTCGCGAGTGCGCGTTGCGAACGCGTCGGTGGCGATGGCGGACATTTCGCTCCTCTCGTTGGTGCAGCCGGCCCTGCGGTGTGTCACGAGAGTACGGCCGGCCACCGACATCCGCTCGGCGTGGTGACCGCCGCCGATGGCCGTTGCCGGTGGTCGCCGGCATGCAGTGCCCGGCCGAACCCGGCTGGGCACTGCATGGCCCGCCGAGCTCAGCCGAGCACGGTGCCGTGCGCGGCGAACGGCTCGATGCGTTCGATCTCCGCCTCGGTGAGCGGTGCAGCATCGAGCGCGGCGATGTTCTGCTCGAGCTGCGCGACGCTCGAGGCGCCGATCAGGGCGCTCGACACGAGCGGCTGGCGCAGCACCCAGGTGAGGGCGAGCTGGGCGAGCGTCTGGCCGCGATCCTTCGCGATCGCGTCGAGCGCACGGGCGCGCTCGAGGTACTCGCCGCTGATGCGGTCGGGGGAGAGGAACCGGCTCGTCGCCGCCCGCGAGTCCGCGGGCACGTCGCCGCCGAGGTAGCGATCGGTCAGGAGGCCCTGCGCGAGCGGCGAGAACACGATGCTCGCAGCGCCGACCTCTTCGAGCGCCGGGAACAGGCCGTCTTCGATGTGACGGTCGAACATCGAGTAGCGCGGCTGGTGGATGAGGAGCGGCACGCCCTCGGCCTCGAGCGCCGCTGCTGCTGCCCGAGTCTGGTCGGGGTCGTAGTTCGAGATGCCGACGTAGAGCGCCTTGCCCTGTCGCACGGCACTCGCGAGCGCGCCCATCGTCTCCTCGATGGGCGTCTCGGGGTCGGGCCGGTGCGAGTAGAAGATGTCGACGTAGTCGAGGCCGAGGCGCCCAAGGCTCTGGTCGAGGGAGGAGAGCAGGTACTTGCGCGAACCGAAGTCGCCGTACGGGCCGGGCCACATGTCGTAGCCCGCCTTCGACGAGACGATGATCTCGTCGCGGTACGCGGCGAGGTCGTCGGCGAGGATGCGGCCGAAGTTCACCTCCGCACTACCGGGAGGCGGTCCGTAATTGTTCGCGAGGTCGAAGTGCGTGACCCCGAGGTCGAAGGCGCGACGCACGATCGCGCGCTGGGTGTCGTAGGTGCGTTCGTGCCCGAAGTTGTGCCAGAGGCCGAGCGAGAGAGCCGGGAGCTTCAGGCCGCTGCGGCCCACCCGGTTGTACTGCATGCGGTCGTAGCGTTCGGGGAGGGCGGCGTAGCTCATGGAGCAACTCTAGGTCGCCCGACTCGTCCTCCACACTCGCGTGACGGCCGGCTTCTGCACGACCAATGTCGGCGACCACCGGATGCCTCGGGGCCGACGCGATGCTGTTCGGAACGCGGCTCCGGGGTGACGATCCGGCACGAGCGCCTTCCCGGGGCCGCGTGCCGTCGACTCGCGGCGGCATCCGACCGAGGAGTGCAGCACATGACCGACATCATCACCGTGACGGGAGTCGTGGGAACCGATCCCAAGCACCACGTCACCAACGGCGGACTCGCCATCACCACCTTCCGACTCGCCTCGACGAGGCGCGTGTTCGATCGCGAGAAGGCGACGTGGGAAGACGGGGAGACCAACTGGTACACCGTCTCCGCGTTCCGTCAGCTCGCCACGAATGCGAGCCTCTCCATCCGCAAGGGCGAGCGACTCATCATCCGGGGCCGGCTCCGGCTGCGCGCCTGGGAGACCGGCGAACGGTCCGGCACGGCCGTCGAGATCGAGGCCGACTCCATCGGCCACGACCTCGCATGGTGCGTGAGCACCTACGCCAAGGTCCGGCCGACGCGTCCAGCGGATGCCGCGGAGGCGGGGTCGCCGCAGGGCGACGCGTTCGGCGGCGCCGAGGTGCCGCCGGCGGGCTCTGGGGCGGCGTTCGACGGCGGCACCTCCACGTGGCCCGGCACCTCCTCGGCGCTGCGACCCCTCGGGCTCGACGCCGACACCGATGACGACGCGGACACCGCCCCCAGCGACGACGACGATGCCGAGGGCGTCGAGCTCCCCGAGTTCGAGGCGACGTTCGCCCGCTGAGCAGGTGCTCGAGGCCTCGCACGGCCCGCCCGAGCCTCGATCGAGGGCGTACCGCCTAGAATCGGCTCGGGCGGTCGCCACCGCCGGTGAGGGGAACGATGAGACGGCGATTCGGTACCAGCGCGGGCCTTGCGATCGCGGGGGTCGCGTTGCTCGTCGGGCTCACAGCGTGCACGTTCGACGACCCCCAGCCGACAGCACCCGCGACCGCGCGACCGACGCCGTCGACACCCGGTACCGCGGCGCCGACCGCACCCGAGTTCCGTCCCGAACTCTCCGCGTCCGAGAACCTGCCGTATTTCGACTGGGTCAACGCGGGCGTCGTCGCCGCGAACGCCTCAGCGGGCGGGCGCGACTTCATCGACGCGCTCGTGGCCGCGGGCTTCGACAAGGCCCAGATGCAGGTCACCGCCGACCGCACCACCGTCGACCTGGCAGCCGATTCCGTGCAGTTCTCCGTGCTCTTCCAAGGGGAATGCCTGGTCGGCCAGTACGGTCCCGCCTCCGGTGGATACCACGGCGCGGTCCGGCCGCCGCTCGGCACCGGCACCTGTCTTGTCGGGCAGACCCGCCCCATAGACTGGTAGGCGACATGGCTGATTACATTTACTCGATGGTTCGCGCCCGCAAGGCGGTCGGCGACAAGGTCATCCTCGATGACGTGACGATGGCATTCCTCCCCGGAGCGAAGATCGGCGTGGTCGGCCCGAACGGCGCCGGCAAGTCGACGATCCTCAAGATCATGGCCGGCCTCGACCAGCCGTCCAACGGCGAGGCGCGGCTGAGCCCCGGCTACTCCGTGGGCATCCTCATGCAGGAGCCCGTGCTCGACGAGACCAAGACGGTGCTCGAGAACGTTCAAGAGGGTGTCGGGCCGATCAAGGCGAAGCTCGACCGCTTCAACGAGATCTCGCTGGCGATGGCCGAGCCCGACGCCGACTTCGACGCGCTCCTCGCCGAGATGGGCGTGCTGCAGGAGGCCATCGACGCCGCAGACGCGTGGGACCTCGACTCCCAGCTCGAGCAGGCGATGGACGCACTGCGCTGCCCGCCGGGCGACGAGCAGGTCTCCGTGCTCTCGGGCGGTGAGAAGCGCCGTGTCGCGCTCTGCAAGCTCCTGCTGCAGAAGCCCGACCTGCTGCTCCTCGACGAGCCCACCAACCACCTCGACGCCGAGAGCGTGCTCTGGCTCGAGCAGCACCTCGCCAAGTACCCCGGCGCCGTGCTCGCCGTCACGCACGACCGGTACTTCCTCGACCATGTCGCCGAATGGATCTGCGAGGTCGACCGCGGTCGCCTCTACCCCTACGAGGGCAACTATTCGACCTACCTCGAGAAGAAGCAGGAACGCCTGCAGGTGCAGGGCAAGAAGGACCAGAAGCTCGCCAAGCGCCTCTCTGAAGAGCTCGAGTGGGTCCGTTCCAACGCGAAGGGGCGCCAGGCGAAGTCCAAGGCGCGACTGGCGCGCTACGAGGAGATGGCGACCGAGGCCGAGCGCACGCGCAAGCTCGACTTCGAGGAGATCGTGATCCCCGTCGGCCCGCGCCTCGGCGCGCAGGTGATCGAGGCCAAGAAGCTCCGCAAGGGCTTCGGCGAACGCATCCTCATCGACGACCTGAGCTTCAGCCTGCCGCGCAACGGCATCGTCGGCATCATCGGCCCCAACGGCGTCGGCAAGACGACGCTGTTCAAGACCATCGTGGGGCTCGAACCCCTCGACGGCGGCGACCTCAAGATCGGCGAGACGGTCGACATCTCGTACGTCGACCAGAGCCGCGGCGGCATCGACCCGAACAAGAACCTGTGGGAGGTCGTCTCCGACGGCCTCGACTACATCATCGTCGGCAAGACCGAGATCCCGTCGCGCGCCTACGTCTCGCAATTCGGCTTCAAGGGACCCGACCAGCAGAAGAAGGCCGGCGTGCTCTCGGGTGGTGAGCGCAACCGCTTGAACCTCGCGCTCACGCTGAAGCAGGGCGGCAACCTGCTGCTGCTCGACGAACCGACCAACGACCTCGACGTCGAGACCCTGTCGAGCCTCGAGAACGCACTGCTCGAGTTCCCCGGTTGTGCCGTGGTCATCACCCACGACCGGTGGTTCCTCGACCGCATCGCGACGCACATCCTCGCCTACGAGGGCACCGAGGAGGACCCCGCGAACTGGTACTGGTTCGAGGGCAACTTCGAGTCGTACGAGCAGAACAAGATCGAGCGGCTCGGCCCCGACGCGGCGAAGCCGCACCGTTCGGCTTACCGCAAGCTCACCAGGGACTGACATGCGCCTGCACGTGCCCACTCCGCTGCGGTGGAGCGACCTCGACGCCTACGGGCACGTGAACAACGCCCGGATGCTGGGCCTCCTCGAAGAGGCTCGCATCCAGGCGTTCTGGGTGAGCGACGACACGTCCGAGCACGCCGCGGGTGCGTCGACCGCAGTGCTCGACGCCACACCCGGCGCGACCACGATCACGTTGATCGCGCGCCAGGAGGTCGAGTACCTCGCGCCGATCCCGTACCAGCGGCAACCGGTCGACATCGAGCTCTGGATCGGGCACATGGGCGGGGCGAGCCTCGACGTCTGCTACGAGGTCTACTCGCCGGTCGGTGTCGAGCCGCGCGTGCTCTACACGCGTGCGGTCACGACGATCGTGCTCGTCGACGCAGAGACCGAGCGGCCGCGCCGCATCGGTGACACCGAACGCGCCGCGTGGGAGCCCTACCTCGGCGAACCCGTCACCTTCCGTCGGCGTTGACCACAGCCGGTCGATCACCCGGCGTCACCGCGACCGGTCGGGTCAGCCCTCGAGCGGCTCGTCGCTGAACGAGCCCTCCCAGACGGCGCGGCTGCCCGCCTCTGCGATCTGCACGAGCGTCCACATCGAGCCTGCCGCGACGACGAGGGCCGCGACGGTGAGCACGACTCCTACGATGACACGGGTGCCGCGGCTCGGCGCCCCGCCTCGCGGATCCCCGTTCCCGGGGGAGCTGCGCCGACGTGCCGCGCGCTCGACGAGCGCCCAACCGGCGATCGCGAGCGCCACGACGAGCAACGCGATGAGCCATGGCACGAGGTCTTCGCCTTGCGCGGTATGCACCTGGATGAGCGGTGCCGGAGGCACTCGCTGTTCGAGCCACTTGCCGGCTTCGATCGTGACGAGCCCGAGCGGCAGGAGCAGTGCCGCCGCGATGAGCGCGAGAACCCACAGCACTCGGCGCGCGGCGGGCCACGCCGCGAGGACGATGAGGAGCAGCGCCAGCAGCGGCGTCAGCACCACGACGGCGTGCACGAGCAGCACGTGCAGGGGGAGCCCTGCGAACGTGTAGTCCATCGTCAGGAGGCAGCGACGATGCGATCGCCGGAGACCGCGACGGCGATCGGCGTCAGCGGCTCGAGTGCCGGGCCCTGGATGACGTCGCCGGTGGCGGCGTCGAACATCGATCCGTGGCACGGGCAATGGAACTCGTCGCCGGCAGCGGCCACGACGCACTGCTGGTGCGTGCAGATCGCGCTGAACGCGACGACCTGGCCGGCGGTCGGCTGCGCCACCAGCGCAGGCTCGCCGTCGATCGTGGCGTCGATGCTGCCGCCCACCGGAACGTCGGCCAGGGCCGCGACATCGCCGCCCAGTGCAGGCGCGTCGGGGGCTGCAGTCGGACCGGTCGAGGTCGGCGGATCTTCGACGAGGCTCGGTGGCGCTTCAGTGGCAGAGGTGCTCGGGCTCGGGGCATCCGCTGCGCACCCTGCGAGCGCCAAGGCTCCGCCGATGGCGCCGGCGGAACCCATCGTGAGGATGGTGCGTCGGGTGGGATCGGTCATCGCCAGAACTCCTTCGTCCGCGTCGCTCGCGACTCGCGAGCGCCCATGGCACCATTCTGGGTCACCATCCATGGGGGACGGTGGATTCCACAGGATCTATTCAGTCGTCTCCGACGAACGCGCCGATTCGGGTACCCGCACCATGCCTTCTTGGGCAACGCTCGCAATCAGCACGCCGTCGCGAGTGTAGATGCGCCCGAGCGAGAGGCCGCGGCCACCGCTGGCCGACGGGGAGTCTTGCGTGTAGAGCAGCCACTCGTCGACGCGGGCGTCGCGGTGCCACCACATCGCATGGTCGAGGCTCGCGACCTTCAAGCCGGGGGTCGCCCAGGCGACGCCGTGTGCGCGGAGGACGGGTTCGAGGATCGAGTAGTCGCTTGCGTATGCGAGCGCGGCCCGGTGCATGTTGAGGTCGTCGGGCAGGCGACCGAACGCCTTCATCCACACCGCCTGGCGCGGCACTCGCTCGCCATCGACGGTGAGGTAGATGGGCGAGGGGATGTGCCGCACGTCGAAGGCGCGCTCGTTCGACCAGTACCGGGCGATGTCGTGGTCGAAGGAGCCGAGCACGTCGGCCGTCGACGGCAGCGTCTCGGGATCGGGCAGGTCGGTCGGCATCTCGACCTGGTGCGAGACGCCAGCGTCTTCGGTCTGGAACGAGGCGATGAGCGAGAGGATCGGCACGCCGTTCTGGAACGCATGCGTGCGCCGCGTCGAGAACGATCGGCCGTCGTGCAGCCGGTCGACGCTGAACGTGATCGGGTGCGCCACGTCACCAGGGCGCAGGAAGTAGCCGTGCATCGAGTGGATGGTGCGGTCGTCGGCCACGGTGCGCATCGCGGCTATGAGGGATTGGGCGAGCACCTGCCCGCCGAAGACACGCCCGAGCGGCATCCACTGCGACGGCCCGGTGAAGATGTCTTCAGTCGTGCGAGCACCGGTGTCGGTGAGGTGCAGGGTGCTCAGCAGGCCGTCGATCGGACCGTTCATCGTTCCTCCGTGTCGGTGGTCGGTGACCGCTCGTGACCCTCTGAGCGTGTGACCGCCGGGGCGGCGGCGCTCTCTTGGTAGTTTAGACAGCAGATGGCTCAACAACTCACGCTCGCCGACAGCCTGTCGCTCGGAGATCTGCACACCTACCTGCAGCGCGCAGGACGCGTCGAAGACGGTTCCGTGCGCCTCATCGCGGGCTCCGGAATCCTCGCCGTGTACACCGCGATCCTCTATCCGCGGGGCATCCTCGACGAGAGTCCCACGGTGCTCGGCCTCCGGACCTTCGCCCTGGCCGACGACGAGGAGTTCGACTCGGTCGTGCCGATGCGCTCCCTCGTCGAGCGCATCGTGCGTGCGCGGGGCGAGCTCGGCGAAGACGACGACTCGCGCCCCGTGTCGATGTCGCGGCCGCCCGAGGTCAACACCGTCACGTGGGCCGGTATCTCGCCCCCGCGCGGCGGTTGGCGCCCGCTCGGCACGACGGATGCCGCGACGCTCGAGGCGGCCGCCCGTGCGGGCATCGACGAGGTCGCCGAGGCGATCCCCGCGGGCACGGGAGAGCAGCTCGTGCAGCGCGTGCGCTCCGAGGTGTGGGGGCGCGGGGTCGAAGGGGCCGAGTACATCCCGACCGGCGCTGCATTCGCGGCGTACAGCCTCGGGTTCCTCGGCGACGACGAGGTCAAGCTCTTCGAGACGGGCCCGTGGACCCGGCTCTCCTCGCGCCGCGGGCACGTGCTCGTGCGGCGCAAGCCCTGGACCCTGAAGGCCTGACTTCTGCCGGTTGAGCCTGTCGAAACCCTGCAGCGCCGGTTTCGACAGGCTCAACCTACGAGATCGGGTCAGAGCTTCGCGATCGCCCGCCCGGCCGCGCGGCCGGTGAAGAGACATCCGCCGAGGAAGGTGCCTTCGAGCGCCCGGTAGCCGTGCACGCCGCCGCCGCCGAATCCGGATGCCTCGCCGACGGCGTAGAGCCCGGGAACCGGCGACCCGTCGGCACCGAGCGCACGCGAGTCGAGGTCGGTCTGGATGCCGCCGAGGCTCTTGCGCGTGAGGATGTGCAGCTTGACTGCGATCAGCGGGCCGGCCTTCGGGTCGAGGATCCGGTGGGGGGTCGCGACGCGGATGAGCTTGTCACCGCGGTAGTTGCGGGCTCCGCGCACGGCGGTGAGCTGCAGGTCCTTGGTGAACTCGTTGTCGACCTCGCGGTCGCGGGCGACGATCTCGCGCTCGATGTTCGCCGTGTCGAGCTCGGTCTCGGGCGAGAGGGCGCGCATGCCGTCGAGGAGTTCGTCGAGCGTGTCGGCGACCACGAAGTCGACGCCGTGCTCCTTGAAGGCCTCGACGGGGCCGGGCGCACCGGAGCCCAGTCGCTGGGCGAGGAGCTTCAGGTCCTTGCCGGTGAGGTCGGGGTTCTGCTCGCTGCCCGAGAGGGCGAACTCCTTCTCGATGATCTTCTGGGTGAGCACGAACCACGAGTGGTCGTGGCCCGTCGCGGTGATGTGCTCGAGCGTGCCGAGGGTGTCGAAGCCGGGGAAGAGCGGCACCGGCAGTCGCTTGCCGGTCGCGTCGAACCAGAGCGACGACGGGCCGGGCAGGATGCGGATGCCGTGCAACGGCCAGATCGGGTCCCAGTTGGTGATGCCCTCGGTGTAGTGCCACATGCGATCGCCGTTGACGAGCCGTGCGCCGGCGCGCTCGGTGATCGGCAGCATGCGGCCGTCGACGTGCGCGGGCACGCCGGAGAGCATCGACTTCGGCGGCGTGCCCATGCGCTTCGGCCAGAACTGGCGGACGAGGTCGTGGTTGCCGCCGATGCCGCCTGAAGCGACGACGACGGCGGGCGCGCGCAGCTCGAATTCGCCGACCTCGTCGCGGTTCGAGGGCTCGCCGCGCCCTGCAGGGTCGGGTGCGAGCACGGCGCCGCGGATGCCGACGACCGCGCCCCCCGCGACGACGAGTTCGTCGACGCGGTGGCGGTGGCGGAACTCCACGAGTCCGGCGGCCTCGCCGGCCTTCACCTTGGCGATGAACGGTGCGAGCACCCCGGGGCCCGTGCCCCAGGTGATGTGGAATCGCGGCACCGAGTTGCCGTGCCCGATGGCGTTGTACCCGCCGCGCTCGGCCCAGCCGACGATCGGGAAGAAGCGCACACCCTTCTCATGCAGCCAGGCGCGCTTCTCGCTCGCGGCGAACTCGACGTAGGCCTCGGCCCAGCGCCGCCCCCACTCGTCCTCGTCGCGATCGAACCCGGCGGTGCCGTCCCAGTCCTGCTTCGCGAGCTCGAGCGAGTCCTTCACGCCCATGCGGCGCTGTTCGGGAGAGTCGACGAGGAACAGTCCGCCGAACGACCAGTGCGCCTGGCCGCCGAGGCTGGCCTCCGGCTCCTGATCGACGATCAGGACGCGCTTGCCCGCATCGACGAGCTCGGCTGCGGCGACGAGGCCGGAGAGGCCTGCACCGACGACGATGGCGTCGACGGGCTTCTGCGTGCGGTCGGTCGCGGCGGGTGCGGGGGAAGCGGCCACAAGGACTCCTTCGTCTCGGGTGGTGCAGGGGTGTTCGGGTGGATCGTGCTGGTGTTCGGGCGGGGCCGGTCGGGTGCTGCTACTCGTCGAACGTGTTGACCATCGCGTAGGCGGCCCGTTGGAGATAATCCCACAGGGTCTCCTCCGCGAGCGGAGGCAGGTCGAGCGAGTCGACCGCGTTCCGCATGTGCAGGAGCCAGCGGTCGCGGGCGTCGGGGTTCACCTTGAAGGGCTGGTGCCGCATGCGCAGCCGGGGGTGCCCGCGCTGTTCGCTGTAGGTGCCCGGTCCGCCCCAGTACTGCTCGAGGAACATCGTGAGCCGTTCAGCAGCGGGGCCGAGGTCCTCCTCGGGATACATCGGCTTCAGCACGGGGTCGTCGGCGACGCCGCGGTAGAACTCCGCGACGAGCCGCTCGAACGTCGGGCGACCGCCGACGGTCTCGTAGAACGAGGGTCCGAGCGCCGAGCCGTGCTCGGTGCCGCGCAGCGGCACGTTCGCAGGTCGAGGGGGGCCGGATGCCTCGGCGGGCAGCTGCTCGCTCATGATGCTCCTCCAGCCGGCGGTGCCGGCGGCTTCGGTGCGCGCGGCGCACGCGGCTTCTTGACGGCTGCACGAGCCGCCGCGGCCCCCGTGTCACCCGCGGCGACGACGGCGTTCGGGGTCGTCTTCGGCGGCTTCGCACCCTTGACCCGCGTGGCACCCTCGAAGCCGGCGAGCACGACGCTGTTGAGGCTCGGGAGCTTCACGCCCAGCTCGTCGAGCGCGTGCTTGAGTCGCATGCGGAGCTCCCGCGCCACGTCGTCCTTCGCCGAGGAGCGCACCTTCATGACCACGCGGATGACGAGGGCTTCCGCCGTGATCGACTCCAGACCCCACACCTCGGGCTTCTCGAGCACGCGCGAGCGCCACTTGGGGGAGTGCGCCATCTCGGTGGCGGTGCGCAGGAGCGTCGCCTCGACCTCGTCGACGTCGACGTCGTAGGGCACGGCGAGATCGACGATGACGCGCGCCCAGCCCTGCGACATGTTGCCGACCCGCAGCACTTCGCCGTTGCGCACGAACCAGAGGGTGCCGTTCACGTCGCGGATCTTCGTGACGCGGATGCGGACCTCCTCGACGATGCCCGTCGCCGGCCCCAGGTCGACGACATCGCCGACGCCGAGCTGGTCCTCGACGACCATGAAGATGCCGTTCAGCGCGTCTTTCACGATGTTCTGGGCGCCGAAGCCGAGCCCCGCACCGAGAGCTGCGGTGAGCAGCGCGAACGAACTCAGGATCGTCGGATTGATCGTGTTGACGATGAGCAGTACGACCACGATGAACAACGTGACGTTGACGATGTTCGTCAGTACGGAGCCGAGCGTGCGCGTGCGCTGCACGAGGCGCACGGCGGCGAGCGGCGATGCCTGGAGCGCTTGCGTGTCGGTGACGTCCTGCTTCTTCTTGACGCCGGTGACGACCTGCTTGACGATCCGTTCGATGACGAAATGCAGGACCCACCGGATCAGGAGGGCGAAGACGACGATGAAGATGATCGAGATGAGGTTCCCGAGCACGACGTCCCAGTTGCCGACCCAGTAGTCGACGATGCCCGCCCAGAAGTCGCCGCTGACCGGCGTGGGATCTGGATCTTCAAAACCGAACATGGTGTGAAAGTCTACTGAGCCCCGCCCGAGAGCACGCTGGCATCGCGCGCCTGCGCGGCGAGTGCCCGCTCGAGCTCGTCGAGCTGCTCGGAGACGAGCCGGTGCAGCGGCGCAGGCGTCGGATTCGCCTCGAGCCAGGCACGGGTCATCACCGCGAGTTCCGGCGAGACGAGCGGCGCCGGGTACAGGCGCTTCACGACGAGGGAGGCCATCGTGAAGCTCCGGCTCGCCCAGACGCCCTGCAGCATCGCGAAGTACTCGGTCGCGGTCGTCGCGAGCAGCTCGGGCTGCGCGGTGCGCTGCCAGCCGTCGGCGATCGCGCGCGCGAGGTCGTTCGACAGCGAGGCATCCGTCGCGACGCGTCGCCACGCGGCATCCTTCACCGCCTGGTCGGGTCGGGCGGCCCTGGCGGTCTCGGCGAGGAGGCGCCCCTTGGCGGTGTCGTCTCGCGCGAGGGCCGCGTCGATCTCGTCGTCGGACGCCGCGCCGAGCGTCGCCCGTGCGACCACGAGCTCCCAGTGCAGGTCGAGGTCGATGTCGAGCCCTGCGAGCTTGATCGAGCCGTCGAGGAGGCTCCCGAGCACGTCGGCGTGCGCCGCGGTCGACGCGATGCGGGTGAATCCCTTGACGAACTGCAGTTGGGTGTCGGATCCCGGCGCGGCGAGCTCGGCGAGCGCCCAGACGGCGTCGCCGGCCTCGGCGGCGACTTGCGTGCGGTGCTCTTCGGCGAGGTAGCGGCTGATCGCGAGTTCGAGGCGGGCGAGGGCGAGCCCGCGGGCCGCCGACTGCGTCTCGTGCCCGATGCTGCCGATGACGAGGCGTACGAAGTCGATCGTCGGCACTTCGGCGTCGCGCAGCGCGTCCCACGCCGAGCCGAGCACGACGGCCCGTGAAACCGGGTCGGAGAGCTCGGGGAGGTGGTCGATCGCGACGCGGAGCGAGTCGGGATCGAGCCGCACCTTCGCATAGGTGAGGTCGTCGTCGTTCACGAGCAGCAGGTCGGGGCGCGGGAGGCCGACGAGCTCGGGCACCTCGGTGACGGCGCCGTCGATGTCGAGCTCGATGCGGTTCGTGCGCGCGAGCCCGTCGTCGCCGAGTTCGTAACAGCCGAGGGCGAGGCGATGCGGGCGCAGCGTCGGATGCCCCGGAGCCGCGCTCTGCTCGATGCGTGCGGCGGTGATCGTGTCCGAGCCGTCCGTCTCGATCGCGGCCCGCAGGGTGTTGACGCCCGCGGTCTCGAGCCACAGCGCCGACCAGCGTGTGAGGTCGCGGCCGCTCGCGGTCTCGAGCTCGTCGAGCAGGTCGCGGAGCGTGGCATTGCCGCCCGCGTGGGCGGTGAGGTACGCGCCGACACCGCGCTGGAACGCGTCGAGTCCGACCCACGCGACGAGCTGCTTCAGCACCGAGGCGCCCTTGTCGTAGGTGATCGCGTCGAAGTTGACCTCGACGTCGGCGAGGTTCGCGATCTCGGCGACGATCGGGTGGGTCGAGGGCAGTTGGTCTTGCTCGGCGGCGTGGGTCTTCTCATCGCTCGCGAACGTCGCCCAGACACCGGTGAACTCGGTGACGGCAGCGGTCGCGAGGGTCGAGGCCCACGTCGCGAACGACTCGTTCAACCAGAGGTCGTTCCACCACTTCATCGTGACGGAGTTGCCGAACCACATGTGCGAGAGCTCGTGCAGCACGACGATGGCCCGCTGCTCGCGCCGCGCGTCGGAGACGCGGGAGCGGAACAGGTAGGACTCGTTGAAGGTGACCGCGCCGACGTTCTCCATGGCGCCCCAGTTGTACTCGGGCACGAAGATCTGGTCGTACTTGCCGTACGGATAGGGCACGCCGAACGCGGTCTCGTAGAACGCGAGGCCCGCCTGCACGAGTTCGAACATGACCTCGGGCTCGGCGTACTGCGCGAGTGAGGCGCGGGTCAGCACGCCGAGCGGGATGTCGCGGCCGTCGACGCTGCGCGCGCTGCCGTGCCATGCGGCGTAGGGCCCGGCGATGATCGCGACGATGTAGCTCGAGATGACGGGACCGGGCTCGAACGACCAGGTCGAGACGGCGACGGTCGCCGCGGCCGCTGCACCGGTGACGAGCTTGCCCGGCGCCGGCTCGGGCGTCGCAGCATTGCTCAGCACGGTCCATGCGGCCGGAGCCGTGATCGTGAACGTGAACGACGCCTTCAGGTCGGGCTGGTCGAAGACCGCGAAGACCCGGTTCGCCTCGGCGACGGCGAACTCGGTGTACAGGTACGTCGCCCCATCGACGGGGTCGACGAAGCGGTGCAGGCCCTCGCCGGTGTTCGTGTACGCCGCCGTCGAGACGACGCGCAGCTCGTTCGCAGCCGCGAGACCGTCGAGGCGGATGCGCGTGCCGTCACTGACCGCGGCTGCGTCGAGCGGGCGGCCGTTCAGGGAGATCTCGTGCACCTCGGTCGTGCACGCCTCGATGAAGGTCGATGCACCCGGCTCGGCGTCGAACGAGACGAGCGTCTCGCTGCGGAACGTGTCGCCGGGCCCCGACAGGTCGAGGCGGATCTCGTAGCGCGGCGAGCGCACGACCTGCGCGCGCTGTTCGGCTTCGACTCGGGTCAGATCGGCAGCGGGCATGCAGGGGCCTCCGTGGGGTTCGTTTGCCCCGTCAGCCTACTGACTCAGGATGAGCCGGGCATGGGAAGCAGCCCGTGCTCGTAGGCGTAGATCACGAGCTGCACGCGGTCGCGCGCGTCGAGCTTCTGCAGCACGCGGCCGACGTGGGTCTTCACCGTCGATTCCGAGAGGAAGAACTGCTCGGCGAGCTCGGGGTTGCTCCGCCCCTCGGCGATGCCGATGAGGATCTCGCGTTCGCGGGGCGTGAGCGAGTCGAGGCCGGGGGCCTCGATCGGAGCCTCGGTGCCGGGCAGCTCGCCTGCGAACAGCTCGATCATCCGCCGCGTGACCCGCGGGGAGAGCGCGGCCTCTCCGGCATGCACGGTTCGGATCGCACCGACCAGGTCGGCGGGTCGGGAATCCTTCAGCAGGAACCCGCTCGCGCCCGCCCGGATGGCGGCGAACGCGTACTCGTCGAGGTCGAAGGTCGTGAGCACGAGGATCCGGGTCGGTCGCCCACCTGCGACGATCGACTCGGTCGCGGCGATGCCGTCGAGATCGGGCATGCGAACGTCCATCAGCATGACGTCGATCTCGAGCGACTCGACGAGCGCGATCGCGCCGCGCCCGTCGGCGGCCTCGCCGACGACCTCGAGGTCGGGCTCGGACTCGAGCACCATGCGGAGCCCGATGCGCACGAGCGACTGGTCGTCGGCGATCGCGACGCGGATCGGTCGGTCGGTGGTCATGCGTCCTCCTCCGGGTCATCGGGGTTCGTGGTGGGGGCGTCGGACTGCGGCGTGCTGCGCTCTTCGTCGCGGAGTTCGGCGTGCACCCGCCATCCCCGCTGCGGCCCCGGACCGGCTTCGAGGGCGCCGCCGTAGAGGGCGACGCGTTCGCGCATGCCGACGAGGCCCTTGCCGCCGCTCGTGAGTTCGGACGTCGACGCGACGGCGGCGTCATCGATGACGTCGACCCGCACGACGCCGTCGGCGTGCTCGACCGTGACGTCGACGCGGTGAGCCGTCGCGGCGTACCGCAGCGCGTTCGTGAGCGCCTCCTGCACGATGCGGTAGACGGTCAGCTGCAGGTTCGAGTTGAGGATCGGCGGCCCGACCGTCGTCAGCTGCACCGGCAACCCGGCGGCGCGGAATCGCTCCACGAGCACCGGCAGCGCCGCCGTGCCCGGTTGCGGAGCGAGCTCCTCGGGGTGGCCCGCGGCCTCGGCGGGTTCGGCGAGCACCCCGAGCATGCGGCGCATGTCGGCGAGTGCGGCACGGCCGGTGTCGGCCACGTGCTGCATCGCCTCGGCGGCGCGCTCCGGATCACGCGCGGCGGTCGCCGCCGACCCGTCGGCGAGCGTCACCATGACGGTGAGGCTGTGCGAGACGATGTCGTGCATCTCCCGGGCGATGCGCGAGCGCTCGACGGCGGTGGCGAGCTGCGCCTGCTGGTCGCGTTCACGGGCGAGGTCGTGGGCGCGGGAGATGAGGGCGTTCAGGTAGCGGCGTTGGTTGCCGACGGTCACTCCGATGAGGGTGGCGATCAGCAGCAGCACGGTGAACTGCGAAGCGGATGCCGGTGCGTCGGCGCCGAACGGCGCCACCGTGTCGCCGGCATGCGCCCAGACGGCGATGTACGAGGAGGCCGTCGTCACGACGACCGATCCGGCGAACCCGATCCAGGCCGCGCGCGTCGAGCCGTACACCGCGAGGGCGTAGAGGGCGAGCAGCAACGGGAACACGTCGGTGGACCCGAACGGGTACACGACGAGGCAGACGAGCCAGGCGATGGCGACGAGCAGCCAGGGCTCCCTGCGGCGCAGGAGCAGGATCGCGGCGGCGGCCACGGCAATGGCGACCAGTTGGGCGACGGCGATCCATGCGGGAGGCGGATCAGAGCCGAACAGGAGTGCGATCGTCCCCGCGAAGGTCGGCACGAAGTACAGCGCCGTGATCAGCGAGTCGGTGAGCCACGGATGCCGCGCCCAGAACTGCCGGATCACGCCCGGCGGCTTCGGCAGACGAAGTTCTCCCCCGACTACCGAAGCCGGGTAGCCGGGGGAGATGGGTGCTTCCGTCATGGACTGGACTCTACGCGTCCCGTCGCTTGAGGAGCACCGCGGCGCCGGCGATGGATGCCCCCACCCACGCCAGCACGACCAGGAGGCTCAGCCAGGCGCCGAGCGCGTCGGCGGTGGGTTCCGCCGTGGCCGAGGTGAAGATGCCGAGGCCTGCGCTCGAGAGCAGGTACGGGATGAGGTCGTGCGCCCACTCGGCCGGGATCATCTGCAGCACCGTCGGCAGGAGCAGCATGACGCCGAGCACGGCGGCGATGCCACCGGCGCTCGATCGCAGCATCGTGCCCACGCCGAGGGCGAAGACCGAGACCAGCGCGAGGTAGAGCGCACCGCCGAGGATCGGCAGGAACACCGCCGGCTCGACCAGGCTCGCCGAGACGTCGACACCGGCGAAGACCACCGACGAGACGACGAAGGCGCCGAGGTTGGCGACGAGGCCCACGAGGAAGGTGGTGACGAACAGCACGATCGCCTTGGCCGCGAGTGCCGGCAGGCGCTTGGGCACCGCGGTGAGCGTCGACCGGATCATGCCCGTCGTGTACTCGCCGCTGATGATGAGCACGCCCAACACGCCGGCGACGAGCTGGCCGAAGAAGACGCCGAACACCGACGACTGCACGATGAGCGAGACCTGACCGTCGGCGGGCATGCCCGAGGCATCCGCACCGCCGTTCATGTCGCTCGCCATGCTGAGCGACATGATGAGCGCCATGCCGAGCGAGATCGCGATGACGATCAGGTACGACCAGGTGGTCGAGCGGAGGCTCCGGAGCTTGATCCATTCGGAACGGAGCACGCCGCCGAAGGAGAGCGAGGTGGAGTGCGCGCGCTGCGAGGGGTGCGCCAGTTGCGGGGTGGTCGTGGTCATCGGACTGCCTCCGTGCGGTATTCGACGGCGTCGGCGGTCAAGGCCATGTAGGCATCTTCGAGCGACGCGCTGAGCGGGGTGAGTTCGTGGATGGCGAGCCCGTTCTGGGCTGCGAGGTCGCCGATTCCGGATGCCGGGACTCCCGTCACCTCGAGGACGCCCGCCTCGGAGCGGATCACCGCGACCTCGGGGGCGGCGAGCAGGTCGGCCAGCTGCGAGGCGTGCGGCGAACGCACGAGCACTCGGGGGCGCGTGCCACCGGCGATGATGTCGGCGACCGGTGCGTCGGCGATGATCTCGCCGCGGCCGAGCACGATGAGGTGGTCGGCCGTGAGGGCCATCTCGCTCATGAGGTGCGAGGAGAGGAAGATCGTGCGGCCCTCGGACGCGAGGTGCCGAACGAACTGCCGCACCCACAGCACGCCTTCGGGGTCGAGGCCGTTGACGGGCTCGTCGAGGATGAGCGTCGACGGGTCTCCGAGCATCGCAGCGGCGATGCCGAGTCGCTGGCCCATGCCGAGCGAGAATCCGCCGACGCGCTTGCGCGCCACCGACTCGAGGCCCGTCATCTCGATGACCTCGCGCACGCGGCTCGCGCCGATGCCGTGCGTGGCGGCCATCGCGAGCAGGTGGTTGTAGGCGGTGCGGCCCGTGTGCACGGCCTTGGCGTCGAGGAGGGCGCCGACCTCGTGCAGCGGCGCGCGGTGCGCCGCGTACGGCTTGCCGTTGACCGTGACGCTGCCGCCGGTCGGGCGGTCTAGCCCGACGATCATGCGCATCGTGGTCGACTTGCCTGCGCCGTTCGGTCCGAGGAACCCGGTGACCTGCCCGGGGCGGACGGTGAAGCTGATGTCGTTGACGGCGGTCTTCGCGCCGTAGCGCTTGACGAGCCCTTCTGCCGTGATCATGCTTCAACGCTACGGATCGGGTGCGCCTGGGACATCCGTCTGGAGAATGGTTCAGGGCGGGCCGGCGTGGTACCGAAGTACCATGCCGACCCGCCCTGAGCGGTCGTGCCGGGTGCTACTGCGCGTCGCGCGCCTGCGCGGCGAGTGCGCGCTCGACGCCGGCGACGTTCTCGACCACGAGACGGCGCAGCGCGGGTGCCGCGTCGGCGTTCGCCGCGAGCCAGGCGTGACTGGCGTCGACGAGGGCGCGGTTCGCGAGCGGCGCCGGGTAGAGCAGGTCGACGAGCTTCTCGGCGATCGCGTAGCTGCGGCTCTTCCAGATGCCGTCGAGCATGCCGAAGTAGCGCTCGATGAACGGCGTCAGCAGCGACTGGTCGTCGGCGCGCACGAAGCCGGTGGCGGTCGTGCGCACCACCGAGTTCGTCGCCGTGTCGACATCGATGACCGACGCCCAGGCGCGCTGCTTGCCCTCGGCGGTCGGCGTCGCCGCACGTGCGTGCGCGGCCGACTCCTGGCCGGTGGCGGTCTTGTCCGACTCCAGACGGGCGTCGATCTCGGCGTCGCCGGCACGGCCCGCGGCGACGAGTGCGATGAGCAGCTCCCAGCCGAGGTCGGTGTCGACGTCGAGGCCGTCGAGCGTGATCGACCCGTCGAACAGGCCGGCGAGGTCGTCGACGTGCGAGCCGGCCTCGGCGATCGAGGCGAAGGCCTTCACGAACTGGAACTGGGCGTCGCTGCCGGCCGCAGCCTGCTGCGCGAGCTGCCAGAACCCGTCGGCGAGCGCTCGGCGTGCGCCGGCCCGGTGCTCGGGCGCGACATACGAGCTCGCGGCGAGCTGCGCGTTCGCGAGGATGATGCGCAGCGTCGTCGACTCGGTCTCGCTCGCGATGTTGCCGAGCACGAGGTCGAGGTAGTCGCTCGCGCTGGTCTCGGCGTCGCGCACGGCGTCCCAGACGGAGCTCCAGACGAGGGCGCGGGCGAGCGGGTCCTCGATCTTCGACAGGTTGCCGAGGGCGACCTGGTGCGACGCCTCGTCGAGACGGATCTTCGCGTAGGCGAGGTCGTCGTCGTTGAGGAGCACGAGGTCGGGGCGTGCGAGACCGACGAGCTCGGCGACATCCGTGCGCTCACCGTCGATGTCGAGCTCGACGCGGTGCTCGCGCACGAGCTTGCCGTCGACGAGGTTGTAGAAGCCGATCGCGGCGCGGTGCGGGCGGATCGTCGGGTAGTCGGGGTGCGCCGACTGCAGCACCGTGAAGGCCGTGATCGTGCCCGCGTCATCCGTCGCGATCTCGGGACGCAGGGTGTTGACGCCCGCGGTCTCGAGCCACAGCTTCGACCAGGCCGACAGGTCGCGGCCGCTCGCGACCTCGAGCTCGCCGAGCAGGTCGGCGAGGGTCGTGTTGCCCCACGCGTGCTTCTTGAAGTACGCCGAGACGCCAGTGAAGAACGCCTCGATGCCGACCCAGGCGGCCAGCTGCTTCAGCACCGAACCGCCCTTGGCGTACGTGATGCCGTCGAAGTTCACGAGCACGTCTTCGAGGTCGCGGATCTCGGCGACGATCGGGTGCGTCGAGGGCAGCTGGTCTTGACGGTACGCCCAGCTCTTCTCCATCGAGTTGAAGGTCGTCCACGCGTGGTGCCACTCGGTGGCCTCGGCTGTGGCGATCGTCGACGCCCACTCGGCGAACGACTCGTTCAGCCACAGGTCGTTCCACCACTTCATGGTGACGAGGTCGCCGAACCACATGTGCGCGAGCTCGTGCAGGATCGTGACGACCCGGCGCTCCTTGATCGCGTCGGTGACCTTGGAGCGGAACACGTAGACCTCGGTGAAGGTCACCGCGCCCGCGTTCTCCATCGCGCCGGCGTTGTACTCGGGCACGAAGAGCTGGTCGTACTTCGCGAACGGGTAGGGCACGTCGAACTTCGCCTCGAAGTACTCGAAGCCCTGCTTCGTCTTCTCGAAGATGTAGTCGGCGTCGAGGTACTGCGACAGGCTCTTGCGGCTGAACACGCCGAGCGGGATGACCCGCCCGTCGGAGCTCGTGAGCTCGTCGCGCACGACGTCGTAGGGGCCCGCGATGAGCGCGGTGATGTAGCTCGACATGCGCGGCGTCGGCTCGAACGCCCACGTGGCCGTCGAGACGTCGTCGGCGCGGCGACCCGAGGGGTGCAGCTCGGGCTCGGGGGTCGGCTGGTTCGAGATGACCTGCCAGTGCGACGGCGCGGTGACCGTGAACTTGAACTCGGCCTTCAGGTCGGGCTGCTCGAACACGGCGAACATGCGGCGCGAGTCGGGCACCTCGAACTGGGTGTAGAGGTAGACCTCGCCGTCGGCGGGGTCGACGAAGCGGTGCAGGCCCTCGCCGGTGTTCATGTAGCGGCCGTCGGCGACGACGACGAGCTCGTTCTCGGCGGCGAGGTTCGGCAGCTGGATGCGCACGCCGTCACTCACCTCGGCGGGGTCGAGCGGGGCGCCGTTCAGGGTGACCGAGTGCACGGTCGCCGTGATGGCGTCGATGAACGTCGACGCACCCGCGGTCGCAGTGAACCGCACGGTCGTCTGGCTGCGGAACACCTCCGGACCGGTGGTGACATCGAGCACGACGTCGTAGTCGCGCACCGAGACGAGCGCAGCACGCTCCTCGGCTTCGATTCGGGTGAGGTTCTCTCCGGGCACGTCTGCTCCTTCGGCAGTCATCGACGCGGCTCGTGGCCGCAGGCAACGTGCATCAGCCTAGCTCTCGGGCGGCCCGCGGTCACGGACGCACGGCCATCGCGGCGCAGCGGATGCGACGCCGCAGGCTCCTCACCAGTCGGCGCGCGAGTAGTCCTTCAGGAACACGCCGGTCACGTCTTCGCCTGCTTCGCCGCGCACGATGGGGTCGTAGACCCGAGCGGCACCGTCGACGAGGTCGAGCGGCGCGTGGAAGCCCTCCTCGGCGAGCCGCACCTTCGTGGGGTGCGGGCGCTCGTCGGTGATCCAGCCCGTGTCGACGCTCGTCATGAGGATGCCGTCGTCGAGCATCTCCTTCGCGCTCGTGCGCGTCAGCATGTTCATGGCGGCCTTCGCCATGTTGGTGTGCGGATGCCCCGGGCCCTTGTAGCCGCGACCGAACTGGCCCTCCATCGCCGAGACGTTCACGATGTACGTGCGACGAGCGGTCGACGCGGCGAGCGATGCTCGCAGACGGCTCACGAGGATGAACGGCGCCGTCGTGTTGCAGAGCTGCACCTCGAGCATCTCGAGGGGGTCGACGTCTTGCACGACAGCGCTCCAGCTGTTCTCGTGGTGCAGGTCGGGCACGAGGCCGCCGGCGTCGATCGCGGTGCGGTCGGCGAGCTTCGCGAGCGAGCTCGATCCGGGTGCGAGTGCGAGCGCCGTGAGGTCGTCGGCCGTCATCGTGCCCGCGAAGAGACCCGAGGTGAGCACCGGGTGGCTCGACACCGAGTCGGCGAGCGCGAGCGGGTGCGCGTCGTTCGTGTGGCCGAAGCTCACGAGCTCGGGCATCGGGCCGTCGGGCAGCGGCGACGACTCGGCCTCGACGAGCGGCGAGTACGAACCGGGGGAGCGGCGCACGGTCTGGGCTGCGTTGTTGATGAGGATGTCGAGCGAGCCCTGGGCGGCGACGTCGTCGGCGAGGGCGATGACCTGGGCGGGGTCGCGCAGGTCGATGCCGACGATCTTCAGGCGGTGCAGCCAGTCGCCCGCGTCGGGCATGGCGGCGAACCGGCGGGCGGCGTCGCGCGGGAACCGGGTCGTGATCGTGGTGTGCGCGCCGTCGCGCAGCAGCCGCAGCGCGATGTACATGCCGATCTTCGCGCGGCCGCCGGTGAGGAGGGCCCGCTTGCCGGTGAGGTCGGTGCGGGCATCGCGCTTCGCGTGGCTCATGGCTGCGCATGTCGGGCAGAGCTGGTGGTAGAACGCGTCGACGAGGGTGTAGCGCTGCTTGCAGATGTAGCAGGGGCGGGCGACCTGCAGTTCACCCGCGGTACGTGCGTCGGTGCCGCTCACGAGGTCGGCGCCCCGGGTCTCGTCGTCGATGCGCGTCGGCGCACCGGTCGCGGTCGCCGCGATGACGGCGCGATCGGCGTCCTGGATGACGCGCCGCTTCGCGAGCCGGCGGGCGACCTTGACGGCCTTGAACATCTTCGCGGTCGCGTGGCGGACGGTCTCGAAGTCGGGGTCGTCCTGGTCGAGCTCGCTGAGCGTGGCGAGCACCCGCAGCGTCGTCTCGAGATCGCGCGCGTCGATCGTGGGCGCGCTGACGGAGGCGGAGTCGTCGGAGGGCATCCCCCGATTCTACGGGCGGGCACCCCGTGATCACCTGTGTGCCGCTTCCGTTCGTCGAGCAGCGATGCGAGGAGCGTGTCGAGACCACCGCGCGCCGGAGTAGCGTGACGGCCATGAGCACCAGCACCGATGCCTCCGCGTCGACCGCCGACCGGTATCGCGCGTTCGCCGAGGTCGAGGCGCGCGCCATGTCCGCCACCTATGAGGCCTGGGCGGCGGGCGTCGCGACGGATGCCGCGGTGCTCGCGCTCATCGACGAGTTGCCGCCGCAGAAGCGCCAGCCGAACCTCGTCTTCTCGGCAGCGCGCCTGCTCGGCGCACCGAGCGGGACGTACGCGGTCTTCGCGAAGTGGCTCGCAGCCCACTGGAGCGAGGTGCGGGGCGTCGCGCTGACCCACGCGACGCAGACCAACGAAGCGGCCCGCTGCGCCCTGCACCTGCCCGTGCTCGGCGGCATCGAGGGGCCGATCGCGCTGCTCGAGGTCGGGGCATCCGCGGGCCTCTGCCTCTACCCCGACCAGTACAGCTACCGGTACTCGGGCCACGCGTATACCGGCACCGCGCAACTGGACCCCGTCACCGGCCCGAGCGCGGTGGTGCTCGACTGCTCCCTGCGCGGCGACGTGCCGGCGCCCGTGCCGGCTGCCATGCCCGAGGTCGTCTGGCGCGCGGGCATCGACTTGCACCCGCTCGACGTGCGCTCGCAGGCCGACGTCGACTGGCTCGACGCGTTGGTGTGGCCCGAGCACGACGATCGACGGGCCCGTCTGCGTGCCGCCGCCGAGATCGCCGCCCGCACCCCGCCCACGCTCGTCAGGGGCGACCTCAACGAGCGACTCGCCGCGCTCGCCGCATCCGCCCCCTCCGATGCCACGCTCGTCGTCTTCCACACGGCCGTGCTGATGTACCTCGACGAAGCGGGCCGTGACGCCTTCGTGCGGCAGGTCGGCGCGCTGCCCGGGCACTGGCTCTCGGTCGAGGGGCGCAATGTCGTCCGAGGCATCCGCGTGCGCGACGATGTGCCGAACGAGAGCAGCGACCTCGTGCTCGCCGTCGACGGGGTGCAACGGGCCTGGGCGCAGCCGCACGGGCGTGCGCTCACGTGGGCGCCGAATCCCTAGACTTGGCGCATGCGCATCCACATCGCGACCGACCACGCCGGCCTCGAATTCAGCCGCACGCTCGTCGACCACCTGACCAACGGCGGTCACGAGGTCGTCGACCACGGCCCGGCGGAGTACGACGCCCTCGACGACTACCCGGCGTTCTGCATCAACGCGGCGCTCGGCGTCGCCCGCGACCAGGCCGCAGGCGTTCGCGCACTCGGCGTGGTGTTCGGCGGTTCGGGCAACGGCGAGCAGATCGCGGCCAACAAGGTCCGCGGCATCCGCGCCGCCCTCGTCTGGAGCATGGACACCGCGATCCTGGCCCGCGAGCACAACGACGCCAACGTCATCTCGATCGGTGCGCGCCAGCACACCGTCGAAGAGGCGATCCGCTACATCGACGCGTTCATCGCCGAGCCGTTCTCGGGTGACGAGCGCCACGTGCGCCGCATCGCCCAGCTCGCCGAGTACGAGACGACGGGCGACATCGCCGGCAAGGGTGTCGATACTTCGACAGGCTCAGCACGGCGCGTCGAGGCACCGGCGGAGTAGTCGAGTGCCCGAGGGTCACTCCGTCCATCGCATCACCCGTCAGTTCGAGCGCAACTTCGTCGGGCACGTCGTGCGGGCCTCGAGTCCGCAGGGGCGGTTCGCGGCAGGCGCCGCCGAGATCGACGGGCGGCGCATGACCGATGCCCGAGCCGTGGGCAAGCAGATGTTCCTCGGCTTCGAGGGCGACGTCTGGCTGCGCGTGCACCTCGGCATGTACGGCGCGTGGGACTTCGCCGGCGAGATCCTGATGGACGCGACGATCGCCTCGGCCAACGGCCGCATGGGGCACACCAACCAGCGCGGCACCTTCCTCGATGCTCCGAACCCCGACGCCGTGGTCTTCGATTCGGCCGGTGAGAACTCGCTGCAGTCGATCGGCGCTCCGCGCAAGACCCGCCTTCGCATGTCGGAGTCCGAGAAGGAGAAGGACGGCAACGGCCTCGACACCTTCCCGCCCGAACCCATCGGGCAGGTGCGGGTGCGGCTCCTCACCGACACGATCTGCGCCGACCTGCGCGGCCCGACCGCCTGCGAGGTGCTCGACCCCGCCCAAGTCGAGGCCGTCGTCGGCCGCCTCGGCCCCGATCCACTGCTCGATGACGGCCCAGAGGCCGAAGAGCGCTTCACCCGCACGATCTTGAAGAAGGCCACCCCGATCGGCCTGCTGCTCATGGACCAGAACGTGGTGGCCGGCATCGGCAACGTGTATCGGGCGGAGCTCCTCTTCCGCGCCAAGCAGAACCCGCACACGCCGGGCAAGCTCGTGCCCGATGAGCACGTGCGCCACTTGTGGCGCGACTGGGCGAAGCTCCTGCGCATCGGTGTCGAGACCGGTCAGATGATGACCATGGACGACCTCGACCCCGAGGCGTACCGCGCCGCGATGGCCAGCCGCGACGACCGCCACTGGGTGTACAAGCGCGAGGGCCTTCCCTGCCGGGTCTGCGGCACCAACATCGCACTTGAAGAGATGGGTGCCCGCAAGCTCTACTGGTGCCCCTATTGCCAGGCATGAACCGTCCGTCGCCGGTCGGGTAGCGGAGCGTATCGAGACCAAGGAGCCGCATGCGTCAGAGCCCGAGCTTCACCCTCGCGAACGAGGACGGCGTGAAGCGCCTCGTGCGAGAGCATCCGTGGATGACCATCGTGAGCATGACGGATGCCTCGGGCCTCGTCGCCTCGCACTACCCGGTGCTGCTCGACGACACCGTGGACGGCATCGTGCTGCTCACCCATGTCGGTCGCCCCGATGAGATCGTGCACGAACTCGGTCGCCACGAGGTCATGGTGATCGCGCAGGGACCGCACGGCTACATCTCGCCCGGCTGGTACGACGCGAAGCCCGCCGTGCCGACCTGGAACTTCGTCTCCGCCCACATGTACGGCACCCCCGAACTGCTCTCGGACTCCGAGAACCTCCGGGTCCTCGAGGCGCTCGTCGACCACTTCGAAGACGCGATGCCCGAGCCCCGGCGCATGCGCGGCACCGCGGCGAACGCCGAGTACGCCGACCGCATCGCCGCGGGGACCGTCGGCCTCCGCATCCCGATCACGCGCTTCGTGGCGAAGAACAAGATGAGCCAGAACAAGCCGGCGGAGACCGTCGAGCGCATCATCGGCGAACTCGAGGGCCACGGCCCGTACGCGAGTGCCGCGCTCGCCGCGGAGATGCGCCGTACGCACGACGAGATGCGAGCGGCCACGGCATGAGCGACGCGATCGTCGAGGGCGCTTCGACCAGCCCAGTGGATGCCGCTGAGCCACTCATCCTCGCGGGTGCGCGTCTGCCGGGCGCCGAGGGGCTCGTCGACCTGCACCTCGCCGATGGCCGCGTCGTCGCGGTGGTGCCGAACGGGGCGACGCCGGGAGAGACGCCGCGGAGCGCCATCCGTCGCCTCGAACTCGACGGCCGCTTCGTGGTGCCGGGGCTGCACGACCGGCATGTGCACTTCTCCCAGTGGGCCATGGTCTCGCGCCGGCTCGATCTCGCCGGTGCGGAGTCGGCGGCGGCCGTGGCGGCGCTCGTCGCCGCTTCCGTCGATGGCGGCGAGCGCGAGGTGATCGGCTTCGGCTACCGCGACGGGCTCTGGGCCGACGCCCCGACTCGCGCCGTGCTCGACGCAGTCTCAGGCGACGTGCCCGTCGTGCTCGTCGCGGCCGACCTGCACGCCTGCTGGCTGAACTCCGCTGCGCTGCGTCGGCACGGCCTGAGTGATCTCGCCGGGCAGAGCGGAGTGCTCCGCGAAGACGACTGCTTCCGGCTCGTGCGCGAGATCGACGACATCGCCGACGAAGTGCTCGACGGCTGGGTCGCCGACGCCGCACGTCAAGCGTCGCGCCGGGGCGTGGTGGGAGTCACCGAGTACGAGATGAAGTGGAACCGCGACGACTGGGTGCGCCGGGTCGCCGGGGGACTCGACGCCCTGCGCGTGACGTTCGGCATCTACACGCAGCACCTCGACCGCGCCATCGCCGAGGGGCTCCGCACGGGGGACGAAGTGCCGGGCACCTCGGGACTCCTCACGGTCGGCGGGTACAAGGTCATCACCGACGGCTCGCTGAACACGCGCACCGCGTGGTGCTTTGACCCGTATCCCGGTCTCGGGGCCGAGGAGCACCCCTACGGCCTCGCGACGGTGTCGTACGACGAGCTCGTGCCCCTCATGCGCCGCGCACACCAGGCGGGCATCACTCCGGCCGTGCACGCCATCGGCGACCAGGCCAACGCCCGCGTGCTCGACGCGTTCGAAGCGGTCGGATGCACCGGCTCGATCGAGCATGCGCAACTCCTGCGCCGTGACGACATCGCCCGCTTCGCACGGCTCGGCATCGTCGCGAGCGTGCAGCCCGAGCATGCCATGGACGACCGCGACGTCGCCGACCGGTACTGGGCCGGGCGCACCGACCGGGCGTTCATGCTCGCCGACCTCGCGGCGGCCGGAGTCGAGCTCGCCCTCGGCTCCGACGCACCCGTGGCGCCGCTCGACCCGTGGGTGGCGATCGCCGCCGCAGTCGGTCGTGCCCGCGACGGGCGAGAGCCGTGGCATCCCGAGCAGGCGCTCGAGCTGCGCGCCGCGCTCACCGCATCGACGGGCGGGCAGGGAGCCTCGGTGCGCACGGGGATGCGCGCCGACCTCGCCGTGATCGAACTCGACCCCTACGCGGCATCCGTCGACGAATTGCGCAGTATGCCCGTTGCGGCGACCCTGCTCGGCGGGCGCTTCACGCACTCGTTCGGGTAGCGAAGTCATAAAATACTCGTTTGCTCTTATGATTTTCGCCGATTTCTCATAAAATGGGCGGAGCGGGATATGCAACCGCTCGAGGAGAGCCATGAGTGGAACCGACCCCTGGCCGGCCATCGGTGCAGAGACGCTCGATTGGGAGAGCCGCTACGCCGAGGCATCCGCGCTCGATCGCTTCGACCCACGGCCGACAACGTACGACGCTGCGGTGCCGCCGCTCATCGCCGAGCGTGCGCTGCAGCTGAGCCCTCGAACTGCCGCGCTCGCCCGGGCTGCCGAGAACGAGCTGATTCGCTTCGACGCGTCCCTGAACGACGAGATGACGGGGTTCGCGCCGTTGCTGCTGCGCTCCGAAGCCGCTGCGTCGTCGCAGATCGAACACCTCTCCGCCAGCGCCCGTGCCATCCTGACGGCCGAGATCGGCGACACGAGCAAGCGCAACGCGACGGAGATCGTGGGCAACACCCGGGCGATGCAGTCCGCCCTCGCGCTCGCCGACGAGCTCACGCCGGGTTCCGTGCAGAAGATGCACGAGGTGCTCATGGACGGCACGAAGCACACGCCCGGACAGTGGCGCACCGAGCCCGTGTGGATCGGCACGAGTGCGCGCAGCCCCGTCGGCGCCGCGTTCGTCGCACCACGGTACGAACGGGTGCCCGCACTGATGGAGGACGTCATGGCGTTCGCGCGTCGGGACGACCTTCCGGTGCTCGCCCAGGTCGCCGTCGCGCACGCCCAGTTCGAGACCATCCACCCCTTCACCGACGGCAACGGCCGCACGGGCCGCGCGCTCGTGCAGTCGATGCTCCGCGGCAAGGACATCACCCGCTCTGTCACCGTGCCCGTCTCCGCGGGACTCCTCACCGACGTGAACGCGTACCACGATGCGCTGACCGCCTATCGAGCCGGCGAGGTCGCACCGATCGTCGAGCAGATGGCCATCGCCAGCGACGACGCCATCAAGAACGCCCGAACGCTCATCGCCCAGCTGCGCGACACGACCACGGGGTGGCGAGAGACCGTGAGGCCGCGAACCGGGTCGCAACTCGAGAAGGTGCTCGACTACGCGGCCCGACAGCCGGTCTTCACCGCGGCCTCGGCGTCCGCGGATCTCGGCATCGGCACCACGAACATCTATCCGCATCTGCGAAGGCTCGCCGAGCTCGGTGTCCTGAAGCAGAAGGCCGAGTACAAGATGGGCCAGGTCTGGCGTGCCGACGAGGTGCTCGTCGCGCTCGACGACTTCGCGGAGCGCGCAGGGCGCCGGCGGGGTTGACCACGAAGGGCCGATGCGACACCGGGGGAAAACCCCCGCCCCGATTCGGCTGCGTACCGGCTGTGCCGGGTTCGCGCCCCTCGCGAGGCTTGAACCATGCCAGGAACACGCCTTCGACCCCCACCACTCCGTCGCCCCCGCGCCGTGCTCGGCACCGCGCTCGCCGCGGTCGCCGCGGGCGGACTCGTGGCGATCGCCTTCGCCGGATGCGGCGTCGTCGGACCCGGACCGATCTCGACGGTCGGCAAGGTCGACTTCGAGACGCCGCTCGCCATTCCGCCGCTCGCCGAGTCCTCCGTCGATGCCGACGGTACGCGTGTGTTCGCGCTCGACGCCCAGGCGGGCACGACCGAGTTCACCGCGGGGGAGCCCAGCACCACTTGGGGCTTCAACGGCAGCTACCTCGGCCCGACGCTCGTCGCCGAGCGCGGCGAGCACGTACGTGTCGACGTCGCGAACTCCCTCGAGGAGCCGACGACCGTGCACTGGCACGGCATGCACCTGCCCGCCGAGATGGACGGCGGCCCGCACCAGATGGTGGCACCGGATGCCTCGTGGTCGCCCGAGTGGGACATCGACCAGCCGGCCGCGACCCTCTGGTACCACCCGCACCCGCATGGCGAGACCGAGGACCATGTCGCGAGGGGACTCGCGGGCATGTTCATCCTGCACGACGAGCAGGAGCGTTCCCTCGGACTGCCGTCGGAGTACGGCGTCGACGACGTGCCCGTCATCGTGCAGGATACGGGCTTCTCGGCAGAAGGCGAGCAGGAGTCGAAGCAACGCGGCTACGCCGGCGGCCTCGGCGACGAACTCATCGTCAACGGCACCCGCGGCCCATACCTCGACGTCTCCGACGAGCTCGTGCGCCTCCGGCTGCTGAACGCCTCGACCGCGCGCACCTACGCCTTCACGTGGAGCGATGCGCGCCCTGTGGAACTCATCGCGACCGACGGTGGGCTGCTCGAGGCATCCGTCTTGCTCGACCACGTGCGGCTGTCGCCCGGTGAACGCGCCGAGGTGCTGCTGCGGGTCTCGCCCGGTGAGCGCGTCGTGCTGCAGTCGAAGATGACCCCCGAGATCGCGGCACTCGTCGGGCCGGTCGCCGACACCAACGGCGGCAGCGACGCGTTCGACGTGCTCGAGGTGCGGGCCGCGGAGCAACTCGACCCGGCATCGCCGGTGCCCGCCGCCCTCAACACCATCGACGACTTCGACGTGGCCGACGTCGCGACCACCCGCACGTTCACCCTGAACGACAGCTTCGAGATCAACGGTGAGGCGATGGACATGGGTCGCATCGACGAGACCGTGACCGTCGACACCCTCGAACGATGGATCGTCGACAACGCGACATCGCTGCCGCACAGCTTCCACGTGCACGACGTGCAGTTCCGCGTCGCGTCGATCGACGGCGCAGCGCCGCCGCCCGAGCTCGCGGGCTGGAAGGACACGATCTTCACCGAGCCCGAGAAGAAGTACGAACTGCTGATGCGCTTCGAGGACTACGCCGACTCCGACACGCCGTACATGTACCACTGCCACCTGCTCTGGCACGAGGATCAGGGGATGATGGGCCAGTTCGCCGTCGTCGAGCCCGGTCAGCATGCCACGATGACTGAAGGAACCCACCATGAGCACTGACACCACCATCGCAGCCACGCCGCCGACATCCGCGTCGGCCGCGAGCGCGGATGCCGCGCCGAAGCGCCGAAGCTACTGGTCGCTCTGGGCGAAGGTGCCTCGCGAGTTCGCCTTCCTCATCCTCACGATGCCGATCGCGATCACCGGTCTCGTCGTGCTCGCGACCACGTTCTTCACCGGTCTCGGCCTGATCGCACTGATCTTCGGCATCTTCATCGTCGTCGCGTCGCTCTTCACCGCCCGCGGCTTCGGCACGCTCGAGCTCGTGCGGCTGCGCTGGGCGGGCCGCCGCGAGATCACCCGCCCGATCTGGAACCGCGACAACCGCGAGCAGGGCTTCTGGCGCACGATGTTCGTGCCGTTCATCGACGGCCACTACTGGCTGTACCTGCTGCACGGCATGGTGATCAACCCGATCGTCAGCATCGTCTCGTGGAGTCTCACGGTCGCGTGGACGTCGGTCGCCCTCGGCGGCACGACCGGCTGGATCTGGCAGCGGTACATTCCCGACGGTCGCGGCGACCAGGACTTCTGGCTCTACGACGTCGTCGTCGACTGGCTGTTCCCGGGCAACACGCTGAGCGTCGACCCCCGCATCGGCGAAGCGGCCTTCGAGTTCGTCGTCGGCCTGATCTTCCTCGCCACCCTGCCGTTCGTGTTCCGGGGCCTCACCCTGCTGCACGACGTCATCGCGCGCGGCGTGCTCGGTTCCTGGCGCTCCGAGGCCCTCGAGCGCGAGGTCGCACAGCTCGACGCGTCACGCGGCGCCGCAGTGCAGGCCGAAGACGCGTCGCTCCGCCGCCTCGAGCGCGACATCCACGACGGCCCGCAGCAGCGGCTCGTGCGCCTGCAGATGGATCTCGCCGCGATCGAGCGCAAGCTCGAACGCGATCCCGATGCGGCACGCGAACTCCTCGGCGAGGCCCGTGAGCAGGCCCGCGAGACCCTCGAGGAGCTGCGCGCGCTCTCGCGCGGATTCGCCCCGCCGATCCTGCAGGACCGCGGTCTCGCCGTCGCCCTGCAGTCGGTCGCGGCGCGCAGCCCGATCCCGGTCACGGTCGAGATCGAACTGCCGGCGGATGCCACGTTGCCCGCCTCGATCGAGCGCAACGCCTACTTCGTCGCCGCCGAACTGCTCACCAACGCCGTGAAGCACGCCGAGGCGAGCGGCATCCGCCTGACGGTCTCGACGCGGGACACGGGCGCGACGGGGCACTGGATCGACCTCTGGGTGACCGACAACGGCCGCGGTGGCGCAGCGCTCACCGCCGGGCACGGCCTCGCCGGCCTCGAGGAGCGCGTGCAGGGCCTGCGCGGCATGCTCGTCGTCGAGAGCCCCGTCGGCGGCCCGACGACGATCGGGGCGCACATCCCGTTCGCGCCGCTCGCCGCGGGCGAGACAGCGCCCTTGAGCTGACATCGAGCAGCGGATGCCTCGTGGCCCAAGCGGCCACGAGGCATCCGCTCGCCCGCCGATAGTGTGGGGGCATGACCGATCGCGCCCCGCTCCGCATCGTGCTCGCCGAGGATTCGGTGCTGCTCCGCGAGGGGCTCGTCCGGCTCTTCGACGAGGCCGGTTTCGAGACGGTCGCCGCGTACGGCGAGGCCGATTCGCTGCTCGCGGCGCTCGACGAGACCCAGCCCGACCTCGCGATCCTCGACGTGCGCATGCCGCCGACCTTCCGCGACGAAGGAGTGCGCGCGGCGATCGAGCTGCGGCGCCGCATGCCGAAGGTCGGGGTGCTCCTGCTCAGCCAGTACGTCGAGGGCACCTACGCCCACGAGTTGCTCTCCTCGGGCGAGGGCGGCATGGGCTACCTGCTGAAAGACCGGGTTGCGTCCCTCGATGAGCTCGAAGACGCCGTCGAGCGAGTGAGCCAGGGCGGCACCGTGCTCGACCCGCAGGTCGTGCGCGAACTGCTCGCCCGCCGCAGCGACCCCCTCGAGACGTTGACGCCCCGCGAGCGCGAGGTCATGACGCTCATGGCCGAGGGCCGCACCAACGCCGGCATCGCGAAGGAGCTCTTCATCGGCGTCGGCGCCGTGGAGAAGAACGTCACGTCGATCTTCCAGAAGCTCGGCCTCGAGGACTCGGGCACCGACCACCGCCGCGTGCTCGCGGTGCTCACCTGGTTGCAGCGCTGACGTTCAGCCGCGCACGAGGCGGCCGATCTCGCGGCCCTCTTGGTCGAGCAACAGCAGCCGGGTCCCGTCGAAGCCAGCCAAGCGCGCCGTCGCGACCCAGCTCGGCACGAAGGCGCCGTCGCAACCCATGAGGGTCGTCGGGCCGGATGTCGCGAAGAACTGGCCATCCGGACCCACCGCCCAGCGCCCGCCGCCTCCATTGCACCCGTCGGATCCGAGCCATGATCCATCGATGGCGAACTCGACATGCGGGTCGGTCGTGCCCGTACTCCCGATGGGTTCCCACCGCCCGACGAGCTGCTCTGGAGTCGCCGCAGCGATGTTCGGCGGCAGCGGGGCCGGCCTCCGGAAGGCGGCGAGCGTCTCACCGGTCAGCTCAGGGGGTCGCGTGTAGAACTCGGCCGCAGTCTCGATCGGTTCGGGTGCGCCGTCGATGGCGAGGCGGGCCACCGCAGCTCCGTCGTCGTCGGTGAGGGTCCATCCCTCACCATCCCGCTCGTAGGAGGTCGCGGACTCCAGCCAATCGAGGCTCGGCACTCTACCCTCGACGCAGGCGCCGTCAGCTCCGAAGACGGAGGCGACGAACACCGATTCGCCCGCACTCCACGAGCCCATCACCATGCCGCACTCGCGCCAGAGCTGGAACTCGTTCGCGTCGAGACGCAGCCACGTGTACGGCCGCTCACCCGCTGTATCGGAGACGCGCCAGAGCCCGACCAGGCCGATGGCCGTCGATGTACCCGAAACGGGCGGGATCGTCGTCGGCGGCGCGTGCGACGCAGCGGGTGGCGTCGAGTGCGCCGTGCATCCGGTGAGCAGCAGTGCCGCAGCCAGGACGGCGACCATGAAGTGTCGCATGAGCACAGGGTACGGCGGGCCCGACAGCAGGGGTCGACTCCCCGTGTCAATTCGTCGGGCTGCGCCGCAGCGGCACATGCGTGCGCAGCACCTCCAGGTAGCTGCGGTAGCCGCGGAACATCCAGAACAGGAACGAGACCACCGCGAGGATCGCCCCGGCGGCGACCGACCACCCCACCGACGCGGTGAATGCGTAGACCAGCGCACCGGTGAGGAGGCCGACGAGTGCGGTGTTCACGACGAGCATCACCATCGCCGAACTCGCGAAGACCTGCGTGCGGTCGCGCGCGGCGAACGGGTAATAGGTCTGGCCGATGCCCGCCTCATCGTCGGTCGTGCCCATGAGGAAGTACCGTTCGATGCCCGGATCGAGGTCGAGGTAGGCACCGCGTAGCCGGTTCATCGCGAGCACGTACGCGAGGTCTTCGGTCGCGGTGTTGAACACGCGGAACTGCGTGATGACCCCGAGCAGCACGAGCAGCACCAGCACGCCGAGCGCCGCGATGCCGAACCATCCGCGGAACTCGGTGGCGTTGCCGAGCACTCCGAGCGTCACGAGCCCCGCAGAGACGAGCGTGAGGAAGATCGCGATGCGGGTGAGCACCTCGCTCTGCGTCGTCGACCGCGACGCGAGCAGGCTCCAGTGCTCGGTGGCCAGCATCTGCGCGCGCAGCGACTTCTGGGCATCGGTCAAGGGCGGGTCGGATGCCGCGGCCGAACTGGCGCCCGCGGCATCCGCCGAAGACGAAACGGGCCCGGGTGCATCCGCCGTCATACCGGCATTCTGCACCCGGGCCCGTCAGCCCGCCATCGCGTGTTACTTCACGGCGACGTGGGAGAAGAGGAACCAGCGGTCCTTGTCGAGGCCGCGGCGGATCTCGATCACGACGTCTTGGCTCACCGGGTCGAGCTCGTCGAGTCCCTCGATCGCCTCGGCGACCTTCTCGGCCGCGAGATCGATCTGGGCGACGACGTCGGCGATCGCCTCGTCGTACGGCTGGAACCCGAGCTTGGGGTTCGCGGCGCCGCTCTTGTCGGCGACCGACTTCAGGCGTCCGTCGACGGGCAGGCCCAGCGCGACGACTCGCTCGGCGGCGAGGTCGGCCCACTCCTGCGCGTGCGCCACGACCACGTCGAGCAGCTCGTGCACCGCGATGAAGTTCACGCCGCGCACGTGCCAGTGCGCCTGCTTGCCGTTGACGGCGAGGGCGACGAGCTCCTGCACGACGGGGGTGAGGAACTGGGCGACGCCCGATGCGACATCGGCGTTCGCGCCGGCCTTCGGGGTCTTGGGAGCAGTCTTCGTGTCGGTCATGTGGTCCACCTTCCCTGAACGTATGTCGGGTTCAACGCTACGCGGGTGCTCACATATTTCAAGGAAGGGAAGGCTGGGCTGATCCGGGGTTGACACGTGGCGCCGTGCACGTGTTCGCCGTCGCTGTCGATGGTCATCGGGTCTGTTCCGGAAGAAGTCCGGGCGGTGCGGTGCCGGTGATCGGGGTGCACCGCGGCGGGAGCGGTGGCTCTGTGGAGGGGATGACGGGAATCGAACCCGCGTGATCAGTTTGGAAGACTGAGGCTCTACCATTGAGCTACATCCCCGCGTACCCGCTCGCGGGCACTGGATCATCGTAGTACACGATGACCCCCGTCTTGTGACGCGCGCCGGGTCCTCGGCCTAACGTAGGGCGGCAATCGAGCGGATGGTGCCGCGAGCGAGCCGAAGCTGGCGCTCGTACGTCGCCGCGAGCACGACGAGCAGCACGCCGGCGATGCCGAGCCACAGCCACCACCACACGGCCTCGTAGAGGTCCGTGATCCACGGCCAGAGCTGCACGAGCGCGTGCATGAGCAGGACGGCACCGCCGAGCAGCAGCGGTGCCTGGAGCCGGCGCACGGCGCCGACGACGAGCACGACGACCGCGACGATGCCGAGCGTCACGATTCGCCAGAGCTGGGGATCGGTGAAGTCGGCGAAGAGCGGCGGGACGAGCAGCACGGCGAGGCCGGGGCCGAGCGCCGGCCAGCTGCCGAGCTCGGGGGAGCGGCGCATGCGGAACCACCCGGCGCCGATGAGGGCGATTCCGACGGCGGCGGTGACGAGGTCGAACGGGTCGACCTGGGCCGATGCGAGGGCGATCGTGCCGCCGATGACGAGTACGCCGAGCGTCGTCCATCCGAAGATCGGGCCCGCCACCGGGCGCGCCGAGGTCGCGGCGGAGGCGATGTGCGCGAGTGCGAGCGCCGTGAAGAGCGCGGCCGCGCGCACCAGGGCGGCCTCGCCGTCGACGATCTCGAGCAGGGTCGGCACGGCGGCGAAGGCGACGGATGCCGCGAGCAGCGCCTCTGCCAGCCAGAGCGGCCGAGACGTGGTGCGCGCCCACATCACCGCGATCGTCACGCCCGCCGCGAGAGCGATGAGCGGCCAGAACTCGACGATGAGCACGCTGTCGGCGACCTCGGTGGCGACGGCGGCCCCGCGAATGAGGCCGGCACCGGTGAAGGCGACCCAGCCCGTGAGTACGCCGAGGAGTCGCACGGGCACCCCGCGTGCGAGTTCGGGGAGGAACACCGCGGCGATCGCGACGACGATGCCGATCGAGACGAGCAGGAGTGCACGCAGCTCGGCTTCGCCTGCGATGCCGATGCTCGGGAGCACCGCGATCGCCGCAGCGGTCGCGAACAGGGCGGTGCGTCCCTGCGCGGGGGCGCTCCCGCTGGTGCGCCGCCAGGTGATCAAGGCGCCCGCCAGGGCGAGGGCGGCGGCGAGCGGCAGCGTGTAGGCCTCGACGCCGACCGGGTCGCCGGCACGGTCTTCCGAGAGCCACGCCCAGACCGTCGCGACGCCGAGCGCGAGGCTCAGCCATCCGAGGTGGCGGCTGGGCGACGCGCCGCCGATGGGATCGCCCGAGAGCGCGGCGAGCACGATCGGCACCGGGGTCAGCAGCAGGAGCACGACCCAGACATCGCCGGCGCCGAACGAGCCGGTGGCGCCGGCGACGAGTGCGAACGCGCCGACGACGCCGGCCGAGACGGCCCAGACGAGACGCGTGCGGCCCGTGCGCAGCGGCACGACATGGGCGAGCGCGGCGGCGAGCAACGCGGAGCCCGCGATGCCGATGCCGACGAACTCCGCGCCGAACGCCTCGTCGATGACGACTGCGGAGACGAAGCCGAGGGCGAGCGGGGTCAGCGCCGCGAACGCGATCCGCAGCCCCTCGGGCGCCCCGAGCCGCACCCACAGCACCCCGGCGATGACGAGGGCGGTCGCGGGCACCCAGCGCCACGAGGCAT
Organism: Agromyces sp. Root1464; assembly: GCF_001427265.1. Lineage (NCBI taxonomy): Bacteria > Bacillati > Actinomycetota > Actinomycetes > Micrococcales > Microbacteriaceae > Agromyces > Agromyces sp. Root1464. The sequence continues at coordinate 618,650 of NZ_LMFU01000002.1, read as the reverse complement.
CCGTCTCGAAGGCGAGCGCCCAGATCGAGATGACGGATGCCGCGAACAGCGGTGTCACCGTGCACACCCGGTCGATCGTGCTGCCGAAGCGCACGACCGCGGCGAAGACGAGGACCACCGAGGAGACGACGGCGAGCCACATCCACGGCTCGACCAGTCGCACGTCGTCGGGCGCCAGCCAGAACGGGATGGAGAACACGGCGAAGACGAAGAGCGTCGAGGCGATCGCGAGATGCGCCGCGCCCACCACCGGCGCTGCAGCGGCGGGCCAGACCCGCGACGCGAGCATGCGACCGGCGACGGCGAGCACGATCACAAGGACCGCGACCCAGGGCCACACCACGGCGCTGGAGTACCCCACCCACCAGGCGAGCCCGGCGCTGGCGACGCCGCCCACAGCGAGGGCTGGGAGGAGGGCCGGAACTGCGAGGCGATGCCGGACGGCTGCGAGCGCGAGCGCCCCGCCGGCGAGCACGAGGAGCACAGCCACGGCGATCGCGGGGCCCGGTGCGACGCAGGCGAGGGCGATGCCGCTCGCGAACGCGGCGGCGGTCGGGATCGCGGCCAATGCCCGGCCGCGGCGCAGGAGCACGGAGACGACGAGCGCGCCGACGCCGACGACCACCGGCACGAGCACCGTGGTGAGGTCGTGATCGGGGACGGCGGGCGGCAGCGGCTCGCTGACCTCGAGGTTCCACGGCGGTACGCTTCCCGCCAGCCGCGTCCAGACAGTACCGAGGTACAGGACCACGCTGGACAGCACCGCGCACGCGGCGACCGCGAGTGCCGCAATGCACGCGGCGAACGAATCGCGTGCAGCAGCGGCTCCGAGGCGCGTGCCCGCGGCGAACGCGGCGGCCACGACGCCCGCCGCCGCCGGCGCGAGCCAGAGTGCGACCTCGCTGTCGAGTTCGCGGAAGATCGCCAGAGTCGGGGCGAGGGCGAGGCTGAGCCCGAACACCGGGGCCGCGATCCGGCCCCAGATGGCCGACACGCCGGGTCGCAGGCGCACCGCGACGAGTGCGACCAGCCACGCGCCCGCCACTGCGAGGTACCACCACAGTTGACTCCACGGCACCTCGGGCAGCGCCCAGTAGGCGGGAAGCAGCGCGAGCGCCCCGGCGATGAAGCCCGCCGTCATCACGATCGTGCGCTCGAGCATGGGGGGAAGGAGCACCGCGAGCGAGCCGAGGAGCGAGACGGCGAGGAACGCGACCCAGAACGGGGTGCTGAGCTGGCCGTCGGGTGCCGCGTCACTGGCGAGGAGGAACACGCCGACGGGTGCGAAGGCCGCCGCGGCGAATCCCGTGACGCGGATGCCGCTCGCCGCCCGCACACCCGCGAGCACCGCCGCGACGACGAGCAGGGCGCCGCCGAAGTACGCCGACGTGCTGACGGTCTCGGTGCCGAACAGCATGTTGGCCCGCACGATCCACACGTCGAGCAGCAGCAGCACGATGGCGACGGATGCCACGCCCTCTGCCGTGCCCGGAAGGCGGCGGGCCCGGAGCAGCCAGGCGACGCCGAGCACGGCGACGCTCGCGACGGCGATGATGATCGAACGCACCTCGAGGGTCGCGACGAGGTAGGCGACGAAGAGGAAGACGATCGCCGTGATCGAGATGAGCACGACGCCGAGCGTCAGGAGCAGCACCTGCACGCCCGAGCGACCGGAGCGAGGGGCGGCCGCAGGCGCAGATGGGGCTGCAGGCGCACCCGCAGCCGGAGGTGCGGCCGAGGCCGCAGCGGCGGGAGCGGCGACGGGCAACGGTTGGGCGACCGGCGCCGGTACCGGAGCCGATGCGGGCACGGGTACGGGTACGGGTACGGGTACGGAGAGAATCGGTGCGACCGCGACAGGGATCGTAGCGGGCGAGCCCGCCGTCGGGGCGGCGTGTGCCGCGGCATCCGTCGCACTCGACGCCGCCACCTGACGGACGCGTGCCGACTGCGCCGCACGCATGGCGGTGATGAGCGTCTGCCGTTCGATCTCCCGATCGTGCACGGCGCGACCCGCATTCAGCAGGTCGACCGCGGCGGGCACCGAGAGGTCGAGCCCGCAGGTGCCGCACACCGCTCCCTGCAGCGCCGTGAAGCACGAGGGGCAGAGCGTGGTGTCGATCAGTTGCAATGGGCCGGACGGCCAGCGTCGGACGTCGCGGGCATCGGCGGGGCGCTCAGGCATGGCCACACTCTGCCATGGTCGAGGGCGGCTGCGGGGGATCCTCCACAAGTCGTGTTCGGGGTCGGAACCCGGGATGCACAACGGGCGCCTCACGCTGTGCAGTAGACTTTCCGGGGTCCATCCGTCTGACGCATGCTTTCGCATGCCCGCGCGGCTGAATCGACGAGTTGAGTCGCGACTCGGGGCGTAGCTCAGCTTGGTAGAGCGCCCGCTTTGGGAGCGGGAGGTCGCAGGTTCGAATCCTGTCGCCCCGACGAGTTCCACGACTCGACACGAACTTCCACACAACAGGAGAACTTCCACATGCCGACCACTTCGGTTGAGAAGCTGAGCCCCACTCGCGCCAAGCTCACCATCTCGGTGACGCCCGAGGAGCTGAAGCCCAGCATCGCCCACGCGTACGAGCACATCGCCGAGCAGATCAACGTGCCCGGTTTCCGCAAGGGCAAGGTGCCGCCGCCCATCGTCGACCAGCGCGTCGGCAAGGGCGCCGTGCTCGAGCACGCCGTCAACGAGGGCCTCGACGGCTTCTACCGCGCCGCCGTCGCCGAGCACGAACTGCGCCCCCTCGGCCGGCCCGAGGCCGACATCGTCGAGTGGCCCAGCGACAAGGACTTCACGGGCGACCTGCTGCTCGCAATCGAGGTCGACGTGCGCCCCGAGATCGAGCTGCCCGCCTACGACGGCCTCGAGCTCACAGTCGACTCCGTCGAGGTCGCCGATGACGAGGTCGCCGAAGAGCTCGACCGCCTGCGCAGCCGCTTCGGCACGCTCATCACGGTCGACCGCCCCGCCAAGACCGGCGACTTCGTGACCCTCGACCTCGTCGCCAAGATCGAGGACGCCGAGGTCGACACGGCCAGCGGCATCTCCTACGAGCTCGGCTCGGGCGACCTGATCGAGGGCATCGACGAGGCCCTCGACACGCTCTCCGCGGGCGAGACCACCACCTTCGCGTCGAAGCTCCTGGGCGGCGACCACGAGGGCGAGACGGCCGAGATCACCGTCACCGTCTCCGCGGTCAAGGAGCGCGAGCTCCCCGCAGCCGACGACGACTTCGCGCAGATCGCGAGCGAGTTCGACACGCTCGCCGAGCTGACCGACAGCCTCAAGGAGCAGGTCGCTCGCAACAAGTCGTTCGGTCAGGGCAGCCAGGCCCGCGACCTCCTCGTCGACAAGCTCCTCGAGCTCGTCGAGGTTCCCGTCGCGCAGGCCGTCATCGACGACGAGGTGCACCGTCACCTCGAGAACGAGAACCGCCTCGAAGACGACGAGCACCGCGCAGAGGTCGCCGAATCGAGCGAGAAGGCGTTCAAGACGCAGATCCTGCTCGACACGATCGCCGAGGCCGAGAAGGTGCAGGTCAGCCAGGACGAGCTGACCCAGTACCTCGTGCAGGGCGCAGCCCAGTACGGCATGGACCCCAACGAGTTCGTGCAGATCCTCAGCCAGAACGGTCAGATCCCCGCCATGGTCGGCGAGGTCGCGCGCAACAAGGCGCTCGCGATCGCGCTCGGCAAGGCGAAGGTGTCGGATGCCGCGGGCAAGCCCGTCGACCTCTCCGAGTTCACCGCCGTCGCCGCTGCAGAGGCTGAAGCCGAGGCAGAGGTCGTCGACGAGGCCGAAGAGATCGTCGAAGAGGCCGAAGCCGCCGAGAAGCCCGCGCCGAAGAAGCGCGCGCCGAAGAAGGCCGCCGCCGACGACGCAGCTGACGCCGCTGAGAAGCCCGCGCCGAAGAAGCGCGCGACCAAGAAGTCCGACGCCGAGTAATCGAGCAGGATTCGACAAGAGGGGCCGGGCGATTTCGCCCGGCCCTTTCCTGTATTGGAAACGTTCCGACGACGGTCTGCGCCGTGGAGGACGCGTGGCGCATGTCCTCCACGCCGCAGAACATCGCGGGACGAGACGGAGGCCAGAGAGATGCGAATGAGCTCGAACGAGGAATGGCAGCAGCGAGTCGACGCCGTCTGGGCTTCGGCCGACGAACTCGGCGACGCAGAGGTGATCCGCCGCATCGACGCCCTCGCGGGCGAGCGGCCGGCGGGGGACCCGCTCGCACTGTTCGAGCGAGCTGGTGCACGCGACTCGGCCGGTCTCGAGGTTGAAGCGGAGCCGCTGTACCGCCAGGCCATCGCGGGCGGGCTCACGGGCTCCGAGCGCGTGCAGGCGCATGTACAGCTGGCCTCGACGATCCGCAACCTCGGGCGCCCGCTCGAGTCCATCTCGATGCTCGACGAGATCGAGCCCGAGGCCGATGAGCTGCGCGACGCCGTGGTCGCGTTCCGTGCCCTCGCTCGGGTCGATGCGGGCGACGCGCGGCTCGCGGCATCCGAGGCCCTCGCAGCCCTCGCACCGCACCTGCCGCGGTACCGGGTGTCGCTCGCCGCATACGCTGCGGAGCTCGCGGCATCCGCCTAGGGCGAACAGCCCCGTTCACGCGCGTTGCACCGGATAGATTCGAGTGAACGCGACAACGGAAACGGAGCGACACATGGCCGAACCGACACCAGGCACCGGTGTTTTCGATCGACTGCTGAAGGACCGCATCATCTGGCTTGGCTCCGAGGTGCGCGACGACAACGCGAACGAGATCGCGGCGAAGCTGCTGCTGCTCGCCGCTGAAGATGCCAAGAAAGACATCTACCTCTACGTGAACTCGCCCGGTGGCTCGATCACGGCAGGCATGGCGATCTACGACACCATGCAGTTCGTGCCGAACGACATCGTCACCGTCGGCATCGGCATGGCCGCCTCCATGGGCCAGCTGCTCCTGACGGCCGGCACCAAGGGCAAGCGGTACATCACGCCCAACGCCCGCGTGCTGCTGCACCAGCCGCACGGCGGCTTCGGCGGCACCGCGAGCGACATCCAGACGCAGGCGCAGCTCATCCTCGACATGAAGAAGCGGCTCGCCGAGATCACCGCGGCGCAGACCGGCAAGTCCGTCGAGCAGATCAACGCCGACGGAGACCGCGACCGCTGGTTCAACGCGCAAGAGGCCCTCGAGTACGGCTTCGTCGACCACATCCGCGAATCGGCGCTCGACGTCGCCGGTGGCGGCGGAACCCAGGCGTAGGCACTCGAGAGAAGAGAGAACGAGCGAATGAACATCCCTGCTTTCGGTGGCACCGCCTTCAACGGCGTCCAGGCACCGGGCTCGCGCTACATCCTGCCGAGCTTCGAGGAGCGCACGGCCTACGGCTACAAGCGCCAAGACCCCTACGCCAAGCTCTTCGAGGACCGCATCATCTTCCTCGGCGTGCAGGTCGACGACGCATCCGCCGACGACATCATGGCGCAGCTGCTCGTCTTGGAGTCGATGGACCCCGACCGCGACATCATCCTCTACATCAACTCGCCCGGTGGCTCCTTCACGGCCATGACTGCGATCTACGACACGATGCAGTACATCCGTCCGCAGATCCAGACGGTCGTGCTCGGCCAGGCAGCCTCGGCGGCCGCCGTGATCGCCGCCGCCGGCACGCCCGGCAAGCGCCTCGCGCTGCCGAACGCCCGCGTGCTGATCCACCAGCCCGCCATGGGCGAGGCGGGTCACGGCCAGGCGTCCGACATCGAGATCCAGGCCGCCGAGATCATGCGCATGCGCTCGTGGCTCGAAGAGACGCTCTCGCGTCACTCGAACCGCACGCCCGAGCAGGTGCACACCGACATCGACCGCGACAAGATCCTGTCGGCGGCCGAGGCGCTCGAGTACGGTCTCATCGACCAGGTGCTGAGCTCGCGCAAGAGCCTCCCGGCGATCACGCGATAGCTCGCGGCACCGTGAACGCGGCGGATGACCGGCTGAACGACAGCCGCGCCATCCGCCGCGTTTCGCTGTCTCCGGATGCCGCGATCGACCGTGTCGCATGGCCGGCGAGCATTCCCGCGATCGACCAGGTGATCGGCGAAGGCGGTCTCGAGTTCGCTCCCGGGCTGACCTTCCTCGTGGGCGAGAACGGCAGCGGCAAGTCGACCCTGCTCGAGGGCATCGCGACGGCCTACGGGCTGCCGCCCGAGGGCGGCAGCACCAACGGCGGCACCACGACCCGACCGAGCGAGTCGCCGCTGGCTGACTGGTTGCGCATCGAGCGCAGCCCGTCGGCCCCGCGATGGGGGTTCTTCCTCCGTTCCGAGACGATGCACGGCTACTACAGCTACCTCGAGGCGCTGCCCGACAGCCCCGATCGGCACCTGCATTCGCTCAGTCACGGCGAGTCCTTCAACGACCTGCTCGACAACAAGCTGAACCATCCCCGCTACCGCGCCGGACTCGTGTGCCTCGACGAGCCCGAAGCGGCGCTCTCGTTCTCCTCGATCCTCGGATGGATCGCCGGCCTCGACCGGATGGTCGCACGCGGCACCCAGATCATCTGCGCGACGCACTCGCCGGTGCTCGCCTCCGTACCGGGCGCGACGATCCTCGAACTGGGGGAGTGGGGCATCCGCGAGACCACCTGGGAAGACCTCGAACTCGTCACGCACTGGCGCGGGTACCTCGACGATCCGCGGCGCTACCTTCGACATCTCCTCGACTGAGCGTCCCGGTTCGCGACCCGCGAACGGCCGAGCGTGTCGAATCCCGCGCGCTACCCTCGATCCGCCCGATCTCGGGCTAGGCTCGGAACAGATTCGTCGACAGGGAGGGTTTCGATGGCACGCATCGGAGAGAGCGCCGACCTGCTCAAGTGCTCGTTCTGCGGAAAGAGCCAGAAGCAGGTGCAGCAGCTCATCGCCGGACCCGGCGTCTACATCTGCGACGAGTGCGTGGAGCTCTGCAACGAGATCATCGAGGAGCGGCTCGCCGAGGCCGGCGAGACCGAAGCCGGCGAGTTCGAACTGCCGAAGCCGAAGGAGATCTTCGGCTACCTCGAGGAGTACGTCATCGGCCAGGAGGCCGCGAAGAAGGCACTCGCCGTCGCGGTCTACAACCACTACAAGCGCGTGCGCGCCCGCACCGCCCTGACTTCGGCCGACGCCAGAGACGACGTCGAGCTCTCCAAGTCCAACATCCTGCTCATCGGCCCCACGGGTTGCGGCAAGACCTACCTCGCGCAGACGCTCGCGAAGCAGCTCAACGTGCCGTTCGCCGTCGCTGACGCGACTGCGCTGACCGAGGCCGGCTACGTCGGTGAAGACGTCGAGAACATCCTGCTGAAGCTCATCCAGGCTGCCGACTTCGACGTCAAGCGCGCCGAGACGGGCATCATCTACATCGACGAGATCGACAAGATCGCCCGCAAAGCGGAGAACCCCTCGATCACGAGGGACGTCTCGGGCGAGGGTGTGCAGCAGGCGCTGCTCAAGATCCTCGAGGGCACGGTCGCCTCGGTGCCGCCGCAGGGGGGCCGCAAGCACCCGCATCAGGAGTTCATCCAGATCGACACGACGAACGTGCTGTTCATCGTGGCCGGCGCGTTCGCCGGCCTCGAAGACATCATCTCCTCGCGTGCCGGCAAGCGTGGGATCGGGTTCGGCGCACCACTCCACAACAAGGAGGAAGAAGCCGACATCTTCAGCGAGGTGCTCCCCGAGGACCTCCACAAGTACGGTCTCATCCCCGAGTTCATCGGTCGTCTGCCGGTCGTCGCGACGGTCATGCCGCTCGACCGGGATGCCCTCATGGAGATCCTCACGGTGCCGCGCAACGCGCTCGTGCGCCAGTACCAGCGCATGTTCGAGCTCGACGGCGTCGAGCTCGACTTCGAAGAGGAGGCGCTGCAGGCGATCGCCGATCTCGCGGTGCTGCGTCAGACGGGCGCCCGTGGGCTCCGAGCCATCATGGAGGAGGTGCTCGGGCCGATCATGTTCGAGGTGCCGTCCTCCACCGGCGTCGCCCGCGTCGTCGTCACGAAGGCGGCGGTGCTCGACAACGCCGCGCCGACGATCGTGCCGCACGCCAAGCAGCGCCGCACCGAGAAGTCGGCGTAGCCCGGCCGAGAGCGAGCGCCACCCATCTTCCACACCGTCGTCGCGGGCGTCATCGCGGCCATCACCGGATTCGCGAGCTCCTTCGCCCTGGTGATCGCGGGCCTCATCGCAGTGGGCGCCTCCGAGACGCAGGCGGCATCCGGTCTCTTCGCGCTCTGCATCGCGACGGGTCTGCTCTGCATCGTGCTGCCGCTCGCGACGCGCATGCCCGTCTCGTTCGCCTGGTCGACGCCCGGCGCGGCGCTCCTCGTCGCCGCGGCGGCGACGACGCAGCAGTTCGCCGCCGCGATCGGCGCGTTCATCGTCTGCGGCGTGCTCATCGTGCTCGCCGGGCTCTGGCCCGCCCTCGGACGAGCGATCACCAGTATCCCGAAGCCCATTGCGAGCGCGATGCTCGCAGGCATCCTCTTCCCGATCTGCGTGGCCCCCGTGTTCGCCGCCGTCGAGCAGCCGGCGATCGCCGTGCCGATGGTGCTCGTCTGGCTGCTCCTCGCACGCCTCGCACCGCGCTGGGCCGTGCCGGCCGCGATGCTCGTCGCGGTGATCGGCATCGCCGTGTTGGCGGGCCCCGCCGTGCTCGCGAGCGAGGCGGTCCGGCCGCAGCTCCAGTTCGTCGCTCCGGTCTTCGACCCGTTCGTGATCGTGAGCCTCGGCCTCCCGCTCTTCATCGTGACGATGGCCGGGCAGAACGTGCCCGGGTTCGCCGTGATGTCGACGTTCGGCTACCGGCTCGCGCCGAGGCCGGTGCTGGTCGCCTCGGGCGTGGCCTCGGTGGGCGCGGCGTTCGCCGGCGGACACGCGTTGAACCTCGCAGCGATCACGGCGGCGATCATGGCGAGCCCCGAGTCGAACCCCGATCCGCGTCGGCGCTGGGTGGCGACCTTCACCTCGGGCATCGTCTACCTCGCGCTGGGCGCCGGCGCCGGGCTCGCCGCCGCCGTCGTGCAGGCCTCGCCGCCGATCATCATCACCGCGGTCGCCGGGCTCGCCCTGCTCGGGGCGATGGTCACCGCGCTGACCGGCGCGCTCGAGGATCCGCGCCAGCGCATCACCGCGATCGGCACCTTCCTCGTCACTGCGTCGGGCGTCGCCGTCGTCGGCATCGGCTCCGCGTTCTGGGGTCTCGTCGTCGGCGGGGTGCTCATGCTGTGGATCGGCAGGGGAGCGGCGGGTCCCGCCGCGCCGGCACAGGGGCCAGCCGCAGCAGCGCCCTCTGCGGGGGCCGCAACGACCGGCTCAGGCGACGAAGAGCTGGATCGCGACCCAGAGCACGCCTGATCAGTCGAAGACGCGCACGAGCTCCCAGCGATCTTCGTCGCGTCGGCGGACATCGAAGACACGGGTCTCGCCGTCGTCGGCACTCGCCTGGAAGCGCCATCCGGTGATCTGCAACGGCGGACGCCCGGGAGACACATCGTGCCGGGCCACCGGCGCCCACCAGTCGCACGGGCCGACGAGGGTGGTCGGTGTATCGCTCACCCGGAACCGTCGGGCACGCCAGACGAGTCGCACGGGGCGCCCGTCGTCGCTGGTCCACAGCTCGACGTACTCCTGGACGAGCGACATGGGCACCTCACCGATTCGAAGATATGTTCGAATGATACCACCGGGTGCTGGCACGCGGAACGCCGCCGTGCAGAAGCACGACGGCGTTCGACGTGCTGGCACGCGGAACGCCGCCGTGCAGAAGCACGACGGCGTTCGACGAGTGCGCTCGGTGGTGCCGCCGGAGTCAGGCCAGGTCGTCGTCCGTGCGCGCGCCGAAGACGATCTCGTCCCAGCTCGGCATTGATGCGCGGCCCTTCTTGGAGCCTCCGCGGGCGCCGGGACTGGCCGAGACGCCCTTGCCGCCCCAGATGCTGCGTGCGGCGGTGCCGGGCTTCTCCTCGGGCTGCTCGAGCTCGGGGGTCTCCTGCGCGGGTGCCGGGGCGGGAGCGGCCTGCGGGCGCTCGGGCTCGCTGCCTGCTGCCTCGCGTTCGCCGCGCCGCCGGCGCAGCGCCTCGAGCAGGTCGGCGGTCTCGCCGAGCGTCTGCTTCGGCTCATCCGCTCGCTTGATCGCGGCGCGGGCGACTGCGGGGCTCGATGTCTGAGGCGTACGTGCGTACGGAAGCGGCTCGAGGTGCGGCGCCGTGTCGAAGTCGCCGTGTTCGGGCTCCTCGAAGGTGAACGCACCGCTGTCGAAGCGCGACTCCTCGGACTCGGGGCCGACGGCGCGGAGCCGGGGGATGAGCCCGCCCTTCATCTCGCCCTGCTGCGAGAGCGTGACCGCCTCGGAGTTCAGCGGCTGCAGCGCCTGCTTGCGGGGCTCGAAGCTCCAGCGGGCGTCGTGGTCGATGGTCTCGGCGGTGAACTCGAGCTTGATGATCCAGCCCCGCTCCTCGTCCTTCCAGCTCGCCCAACGTTCACCGTGGGCTCCGAGCTGCGCGAGGCGTTCGCGGATGACGCCGCCGAACGACGGCGGCTCGTCGGCCGGGTCGGACTCGGTGGTGACGTGCACGGGCACGGCGAGGGCGGAGGTGACCATGTGCTCGCGCTCAGCGAGCACCGGCCCCTCGAATCGTCGGATGTAGTCGATGGCCGCGCCGGTGACCTGGGCGACCTCCTCGGCCGACATGCCGGCTCGGATGTGGGCCTGCACCTCGCGGGGCGAGGGTTTGGGTCCGACGTGCTGCTCGGGTTGCGCCTGACGGATGCGTGATTGCAGCACCTCGTCGATCTCGATTCGGAAGCGCGCTCCATCGTCGGAAGCGGCGAGCAACGCGCCGTTCTCGACTCCGATTACCTTGAGTTCTTGCATCGCGACAAGCCCTTCCGTGCTTTCGTCTCCGCCCAAGGATGCCACGTCCGGATGGGTGCTCGTGGGAATAGGACGGGCGCGCCGGAAGTTGAGCACGTAGCAGCTGTGGACACGCTGCGAAAGTGGTTTGCTAACGCCACCGATTTGATGCAGACTATGGCCGCCGAATCATCGGCGATGAAGAAATGGATGGGAATGGCAACGGATTACGACGCACCGAGGAAGACCGAAGACGACTCCGAGTCGATCGAGGCCCTCAAGGAGCGCGTCCCCGACAAGATGTCGGGCGTAGTGGATGTCGACGATGCCGATAACCCCGGTGGGTTCGACCTCGCTGGTGCCGATCTCTCCGACGTCGAACTCGACGTCGTGGTGCTTCCACCGCAAGCCGACGAGTTCACCTGCGTGAACTGCTTCCTCGTGAAGCACCGTTCGCAGATGGACCACGAGACGAAGCTCGGACCGATCTGCTTGGAGTGCGCGTCCTAGACGCCAGGCTCGGTACCTTCAGGCCGTCGCGATCCATTGATCGCGGCGGCCAGTTCTTTGGGATGACGCGTCGAGACCAGCCAGTAGGGCGTGGGGTCCGACGGGTCGGTGATCGGCACCCGCACGACGGGTTGCACCCAGCCGCGGATCACGAGGAACGCCCGCGCGTCGAGACCTGTGCCGCGTTCGACGCGAGCCGCGGCATCCGTCGCCCCGGTCGCGACGCCCGTGTCCGCCAGCGCGATCGACGCGCGCCCCGCCCGGAGTCGCCCGTCGGCCACCTCGACGACGGGCGCGGTCACGCTGAGCGCTGCGACCGTCGCGCCGTAGAGGATCAGCCCGGTGGCGATGCCCGCGGGCATCGAGACGGGCGCCAGGACCAGGATGCTGGACGGGATCAGCAGCAGGCTGACGACGTAGATCCAGGGCGTCGGCCAGAGTTTCTCGCGGTAGTCGGGCATGGCTCTATTCGACCAGACTTCTGCACTACCCTCGAACAGTGACCGATTCCGTCGATGTGCTGATCACTGCAGACCGCGTGCCGAACTACGCCCATCCGGGCGACGCGGGCGCAGATCTCCACGCTTCAGAGTCCGTCGTGCTCGGCCCCGGCGAACGCGCCACGGTCGGCACCGGCGTCGCGATCGCCCTGCCCGACGGCTACGTCGCCTTCGTCGTGCCGCGCTCGGGCCTGGCCTTCAAGCACGGCATCACGATCGTCAACGCACCCGGCACGGTCGATGCCGGCTACCGCGGCGAGATCAAGGTCGCACTGTTGAACACCGACGCCCGCGAGGCGCACACGATCGAGGTCGGCGACCGCATCGCCCAGATCGTCGTGATGCCGGTGAGCCGCGCTCGATTCGTCGAGGTCGAGCGGCTGCCCGGCAGTCTGCGCGGCGAAGCAGGATTCGGCTCCACCGGTTTCGGGGAGCACAAGTCAGGAGTGAACGCGTGAGCGACATCGAAACCGGCGGCGACATGCCCGCCGAACAGCCCAAGTCCGCACCCGAGGACCGCGCGGAAGCGGGCCCGTTCGACGAGGCCGAGGCGAACCCCGTTCGCCCGTACGTCGATCTCGGCGGAGTGAAGGTGCTGCCGCGCGACGGGCTCCACCTCCGCCTCGAGGTCGAGGAGGGCACGAAGCGCGTCGTCGCGATCGGCCTCGACTACGCGAACTCGACCCTGCAGGTGCAGCCGTTCGCGGCGCCGCGCTCGAGCGGACTGTGGCACGAGATCCGTGCGCAGATCGCCGACCAGATCGCGCGCCAGGGCGGTTCGACCACCGTGCGCGAGGGCTCGTTCGGACCCGAGCTGCTCGCGCAGATCCCCGTCGCCGCAGGCGAGGGGCAGCAGGGTCAGATGCGCCTCGCTCGTTTCATCGGCGTCGACGGGCCCCGGTGGTTCCTCCGCGGCGTCATCGCCGGCGAGGCGGCCGTCGACCCCACGGCGGCGGCGAAGGTCGAAGACCTCTTCCGCTCAATCGTCGTGGTGCGCGGCAGCACCCCCATGCCGCCGCGCGACCTCATCCCGCTGCGCATGCCCGCGTCCTCCGCGGGTGCGCCCACGGTGTGACCACGATGGCGAACGCCGACGGCTCGCCGCGCCCCGACGAGGGCGAGCGAGCGGATGCCCCGGCGGAACGTCCGACCGAGGCCGAGGCCGAGGCCGAAGCCGAAGCCGACGTCGATGCCGGAACCGGCAGTGCGGCCGGCGAGTTCGGCCGGCAGTTCGCCGCAGCCGCCGAGAAGAGCGGCCTCGGTGCGCTCGCGCGCGACGAGAAGCTGAGCGGGCGCGACCTCCTCACCGCAGTCGGCGGCGTGCGCGGCATCCTCGAGGCCCTGCTGCCCGGGCTCGTGTTCCTCATCGTCTACAGCGGGCTCACGAGCTTCGCCGGCCAAGACCCGCAGGCGGCGCTCGTGCCCGCCCTCGTGGCATCCGTCGGCCTCGCCGTCGTGTTCACCGTCGCGCGTCTCGTGACCAAGGGGCAGCCGACCCAGGCCATCGCCGGCCTCATCGGCGTGCTCGCCTCCGCAGCGCTCGCGCTCTGGTCGGGCGACGCCCGCGACAACTACGTGATCGGCTTCTACACGAACGCCGCCTACGCGCTCGCGCTGACCGTGTCCCTCTTCGTGGGCTGGCCCGCGATCGGCCTGATCGTCGGTTTCCTCATGGGCGACGGCGTCGCCTGGAAGCAGGACAAGCGCAAGTACCGCGCCGCCCAGTTCCTCACGCTCGTCTGGATCGGGCTGTTCGTCGCGCGTCTCGCGGTGCAGGTGCCCTTCTACCTCGTCGACAACGTGGAGGCCCTCGGGGCCACGCGACTGCTCATGGGCGTACCTCTCTACGCCTTGGTGCTGGTCTTCTCGTGGCTCGTCGTGCGGGCAATCTACCCGTCATCCGCCCGCTCCGCCGAGTGATAGAGTTATCTCGACGTCAAGATAAATCCGCACACCGTGCGAGGCCTGTCGGCGGGCGAGTGGCTTAGGTTACCCTTGCTGGAACAGCCCCATGTCTGACGGAGAAGATGGAGTGCCGCCTGCATGTCCGGCGGCATCCGCGAAGGAGAGGACATCGTGTCTGCAGTGAACAGTTTCGGGGCGAAGGACACGCTCCGCGTCGGTGATGAGTCCTACGAGATCTTCCGGCTCGACACCGTGCCAGGGCATGAGAAGCTTCCGTTCAGCCTGAAGGTGCTGCTCGAGAACCTCCTGCGCACCGAAGACGGTAAGAACGTCACCAAGGAGCAGATCGAGGCGCTCGGTTCGTGGGTCCCCACCGCCGAGCCCGACACCGAGATCCAGTTCACGCCGGCGCGCGTGGTCATGCAGGACTTCACCGGTGTTCCCTGCATCGTCGACCTCGCCACGATGCGCGAGGCGGTCGTCGCCCTCGGCGGCGACCCCAACAAGATCAACCCCCTCGCTCCCGCCGAGATGGTCATCGACCACTCCGTGATCGCCGACCTCTTCGGCACCGAGAACGCACTCGAGCGCAACGTCGAGATCGAGTACGAGCGCAACGGCGAGCGCTACCAGTTCCTCCGTTGGGGCCAGACGGCGTTCGACGACTTCAAGGTCGTGCCGCCCGGCACCGGCATCGTGCACCAGGTCAACATCGAGCACCTCGCGAAGGTCACCTTCACGCGCACCGTCGACGGCGTGCTCCGGGCCTACCCCGACACCTGCGTCGGCACCGACTCGCACACCACCATGGTCAACGGCCTCGGCGTGCTCGGCTGGGGCGTCGGCGGCATCGAGGCAGAGGCCGCGATGCTCGGCCAGCCCGTCTCGATGCTCATCCCCAAGGTCGTCGGCTTCAAGCTCTCGGGCGCGATCCCCACGGGCGTCACCGCGACCGACGTCGTGCTCACGATCACCGACATGCTCCGCAAGCACGGCGTGGTCGGCAAGTTCGTCGAGTTCTACGGTTCGGGCGTGGCATCCGTGCCGCTCGCCAACCGCGCCACCATCGGCAACATGAGCCCCGAGTTCGGCTCGACCGCCGCGATGTTCCCCATCGACGACGTCACCCTCGACTACCTGCGCCTCACGGGCCGCAGCGACGAGCAGATCGCCCTGGTCGAGGCCTACTCCAAGACGCAGAAGCTCTGGCACGACGCCGACAGCGAGCCCGAGTTCAGCGAGTACATGGAGCTCGACCTCTCGACCGTCGTTCCGTCGATCGCCGGCCCGAAGCGTCCGCAGGACCGCATCGAGCTCTCCGAGTCCAAGAGCGCCTTCGAGAAGGACCTCCTGAACTACGCGACCGTCGACCACGACCTCGTCGACCTCGAGGGCGCCGAGTCGTTCCCGGCCTCCGACCCGCCCGGCAACTCGCCCGAAGACGAGTACAGCCAGCACGAGCACCACCACAAGAGCCACGCTCCGACGACGGCCTCGAAGCCGACGGATGTCACGCTCGGCACCGGTGAGCAGTTCGTGCTCGACCACGGTGCCGTCGCGATCGCGGCGATCACCTCGTGCACGAACACCTCGAACCCGTCGGTCATGCTCGCCGCGGGCCTCCTCGCCCGGAATGCGGCGAAGAAGGGCCTGAAGGCCAAGCCGTGGGTGAAGACCACCCTGGCTCCCGGCTCGAAGGTCGTCACCGACTACTACGAGAAGGCCGGCCTCACCGACGACCTCGAGGCCCTCGGCTTCTACACGGTCGGCTACGGCTGCACGACCTGCATCGGCAACTCGGGCCCGTTGCTCGACGAGATCTCGGCGGCGGTCAACGACTCCGACCTCGCCGTGACCGCGGTGCTCTCGGGCAACCGCAACTTCGAGGGTCGCATCAACCCCGACGTGAAGATGAACTACCTCGCGAGCCCGCCGCTCGTGATCGCGTACGCTCTCGCCGGTTCGATGAACTTCGACTTCGAGGTCGACTCGCTCGGCACGGACACCGACGGCAATGACGTCTTCCTGAAGGACATCTGGCCCGACGCCGCCGAGGTGCAGCACACGATCGACACCTCGATCAACAAGGACATGTTCGTCACGCAGTACGCAGGCGTGTTCGACGGCGACGAGCGGTGGCGTTCGCTCGAGACGCCGACCGGCGCGACGTTCGAATGGGACGCCGAGTCGACGTACGTGCGCAAGCCCCCGTACTTCGACGGCATGACCATGGAGACGACGCCCGTCAGCGACATCGCCGGCGCCCGCGTGCTCGCCAAGCTCGGTGACTCGGTCACGACCGACCACATCAGCCCGGCCGGTTCGATCAAGGCCGACAGCCCCGCCGGTCGATACCTGACCGAGCACGGCGTCGACCGTAAGGACTTCAACTCCTACGGCTCCCGTCGCGGCAACCACGAGATCATGATCCGCGGCACGTTCGCGAACATCCGCCTGAAGAACCAGCTCCTCGACGGCGTCGAGGGCGGCTACACGCGTGACTTCACGCAGGCCGACGCGCCGCAGTCGTTCATCTACGACGCGAGCCAGAACTACCAGGCACAGGGCACCCCGCTCGTCATCTTCGGCGGCAAGGAGTACGGCTCCGGCTCGTCGCGCGACTGGGCGGCCAAGGGCACGAGCCTCCTCGGCGTGAAGGCCGTCATCACCGAGAGCTTCGAGCGCATCCACCGCTCGAACCTGATCGGTATGGGCGTCGTTCCGCTCCAGTTCCCCGTGGGCGAGAGCTGGTCGTCCCTCGGCCTCGACGGCACCGAGATCGTCTCGATCTCGGGGCTCGAGCAGCTGAACGAGGGCGTGACCCCGAAGACGGTGCACGTCGTCGCGGCGCCGAGCGAGCACTCGCCGGCCGGCAAGCAGACGGTCGAGTTCGACGCGGTCGTGCGCATCGACACTCCGGGTGAGGCCGACTACTACCGCAACGGCGGCATTCTGCAGTACGTGCTGCGTTCGCTCGTCTAGCACGCGCACAGAGATTCGGGGCGGTCGGCATCTTGCCGATCGCCCCCTTCTCTGCCCGGCTTCGCAGCCAGCCCGGCGTAGACTCGTCCCGTCCAGCGGCACCGCCCGCAACCCTTCGGAGGCAATTGCATGACCCTGCTCGAGACCATTTCGGGACCTCGTGATCTCGACGCGCTGAGTCCCGAACAGGTCGATCAGTTGGCGCGCGAGATCCGCGAGTACCTCGTCGAGTCCGTCTCGAAGACGGGTGGCCATCTCGGACCGAACCTCGGGGTCGTCGAGCTCACGATCGCGATCCACCGGGTGTTCGAGTCGCCGCGCGACGCCGTCGTCTTCGACACCGGGCACCAGTCGTACGTGCACAAGCTGCTGACGGGGCGGCGCGACCTCTCCACGATCCGCAAGACGGGCGGCCTCGCGGGCTACCCTCAGCGCTCCGAGTCCGAGCACGACATCGTCGAGAGCTCTCACGCCTCGAGCTCGCTGTCGTGGGCCGACGGCATCTCCAAGGCCTTCGAGATGACCGGCCAGTATGACCGGCACGTCATCGCGGTCGTCGGCGACGGCGCGCTCACGGGCGGCATGACGTGGGAGGCGCTCAACAACATCTCCGACGACAACACGCGCAAGCTCATCGTCGTCGTCAACGACAACGGTCGCTCCTACGCCCCGACCATCGGCGGCATGGCGCGCTTCCTGAACACCGTGCGCACGAAGCAGACCTACCGCAACCTGCACCTCTCGAGTCGCCGCGCGTTCGACCGCATGGGTGCACCGGCCAGGGCGCTCTATCGCGGTGTTCGCGGCGGTCTGCACGGGTTCCTGGCCCGCTTCACCAACAACGAGGCCCTGTATTCGAACCTCGACATCAAGTACATCGGGCCGATCGACGGACACGACGAACACGCCATGGAGGAGGCGCTCCGACAGGCGAGAGACTACGGAGCGCCGGTCATCGTGCACGCGATCACCGACAAGGGCCGTGGTTACGAACCGGCCCTGCGCGACGCGGCCGACCAGTTCCACGCCGTCGGCCAGATCGACCCCGAGACCGGGGAGTCCCTCGAGACGGCGTCGGCGCCGTCGTGGACGAGCGTCTTCGCCGACGAGCTCGTGCACCTCGCCGAGAGCAACGATCGCCTCGTGGGCATCACCGCGGCGATGCTGCGCCCGACCGGCCTGCACCGTATGGCCGAGCGGTTCCCGAGTCGCGTGTTCGACGTCGGCATCGCCGAACAGCACGCCGCGACATCCGCTGCGGGTCTCGCATTCGGTGGGCTGCACCCGGTCGTCGCCGTCTACGCGACGTTCATCAATCGCGCGTTCGACCAGGTGCTCATGGACGTGGCGTTGCACAAGGCGGGCGTCACCTTCGTGCTCGACCGCGCCGGCGTGACCGGTCCCGACGGGCCCAGCCACCACGGCGTCTGGGATCTCTCGATCCTGCAGGTCGTCCCCGGCATCCGCATCGCGGCGCCCCGTGACTCGGTCCGTCTCGTCGAAGAGCTCGGCGAGGCCGTCGCCGTCGACGACGCGCCCACCGTCATCCGCTTCCCGAAGGGCACCGTCGGCGTCGACTTCGACGCGGTGCGGCGCACCGACGACGGCGTCGACGTGCTCGCCGAGTCGGAGCGCAAGGACGTGCTCATCGTCACCGTCGGCCCGATGGCCGAGACCGGTCTCCAGGTCGCCGAGCGTCTCGAGGCGCAGGGCATCAGCGCCACCGTGGTCGACCCCCGCTGGGTCGTGCCGGTGCCCCGCAGCATCATGGAGCTCGCAGCGGAGCACCGCCTCGTCGTCAGCATCGAAGACGGCATCCGCGTCGGCGGCATCGGAACACGCATCCGCCAAGACCTGCGGGAGGCCGGAGTCGACACCGCGGTGACCGAGCTCGGCCTTCCCGACGAGTTCCTCGATCACGGCTCGCGCGGCGACATCCTCGAGCGCGTCGGCCTCACGCCGCAGCACATCGCGCGCGACGTCACCGCGATGGTGCTCGGCTCGAAGCTGCCGCATGCGCGCGGTGCCGGCGTCGATACGGGCGTCTCGACCGACACGCGCCCGCAACCGCGCGTCTGACGCGAGCGCCCCTGTTCGCGCTCGCGCGACGCGAGCCGCAGTGAGCGGATGCCCCGGCGTGTGCAGCGCCCGGAACGAGGAACGGCCCCTGGCTCTCGCCAGGGGCCGTTCTCGTGGAGCTGGTGGCTACGCGCCCACGCCCGTGATCGTCGGGTGGTGGAACGTGTCGCCGAAGACCCGCTCGGACGCGCCGACCCGGTCGAGGTACGGCGTCAGGCCGCCCATCTGGAACGGGAAGCCGGCGCCGAGCACCATGCAGAGGTCGATGTCCTCGGCAGCTGCCACGACCCCGCCGTCGAGCATGAGGCGCACCTCGCGAGCGAGACCGTCTTGCAGGGCCACGAGGATGTCGTCGGCCGAGCGCGGGTTCTTGCCGCCGGCGACGAGCTTCAGGGCGCCCTTGTCGAAGCCCTTGACCTTGCCCTTGTCGTCCTTGTCGAGCAGCTTGCCGTAGTCGGCGAGCTTGTGCAGGTTCTCGCTGCGGTAGAACCGCTCGGGGAACGCGGCGTGGTGGGTGTCGAGCACGTGCGCGCCGACCTTCAGGCCCACGAGGTCGAGCAGCGCCGACGGGGCCATTGGCAGGCCGAGCGGTGCGATCGCCTCGTCGACGGTCTGGAACGAGGTGCCCTCGTCGACCGCGCGCATCGCCTCGCCGAGCAGCACGGCCAGGAGCCGGTTGACGACGAAGCCGGGCGTGTCGGCCGTGATCACGGCGTTCTTCCGAAGGTTCTTCGCGGTCACCATGGCGGTCGACAGCGTCGCCTCATCGGTGTGCGGCGTCTTCACGACCTCGATCAACGGCATGACTGCGACCGGGGTGAAGAAGTGGAAGCCCACGAGGCGCTCGGGGTGCGCGAGCTTCGCGCCGATCTGCTCGACCGACAGCGACGAGGTGTTCGTGGCGAGCACGGCCTCGGGCGAGATGAACTGCTCCACCTCGGCGAAGACGTTCTGCTTGATCTCGAGCTCTTCGAAGACGGCCTCGATGACCCAGTCGCAGTCGGCGAAGTCCGCCTTGTCGGTGGTGCCCGTGACGAGCGCCTTCAGGCGATTCGCCTCGTCGGGGGAGATGCGGCTCTTCTCGAGGAGCTTGTCGATCTCTTCCGCGATGTAGGCCACGCCCTTGTCGACGCGTGCCTGGTCGATGTCGGTGATGACGACCGGCACGCGCAGGCGGCGCACGAAGAGCAGGGCGAGCTGGCTCGCCATGTAGCCGGCACCGAGCACGCCGACCTTCGTGACCTTCTTGGCGATCGCCTTGTCGGGCGCGCCCGCGGGGCGCTTGGCCCGCTTCTGCACGAGGTTGAAGGCGTAGATGGAGGCCTGGAGCTGGTCGCCGACGATGAGCTCGGAGAGCACCTCGTCTTCGCGTTCGAAGCCCTCGGCCTTCGTGCCGCTCTTGGCGGCCTTCATGAGCTCGAGCGCCGCGTACGGCGACTTCGGAACCGAGCCGATGCGGCTCTTCAGCATCTTCGTGGCGATCGCGATCGCGGCATCCCACTTGACGAGGCGCTCGACCTTGCCGGGCTCGTTCGGGCGCTTCACCTTGATGCGGCCGGAGACGACGCCGTCGGCCCACTTGATCGAGTCCTCGAGGAAGGCGACCGAGTCGAACTTCGCGTCGGCGATGCCGAGCTCCATCACGTCGTCGGCCTTCATCGTGCGGTTCTGCTTCAGGGGGTTCTCGATGACGACCTTGAGGGCGTTCTCGATGCCGATGAGGTTCGGCAGCAGGTACGCGCCGCCCCAACCGGGGATGAGACCGAGGAACACCTCGGGAAGGGCCACGGCGGGCACCGAGGCATCCACCGTGCGGTAGTCGGCGTTCAGCGCGATCTCGAGGCCGCCGCCGAGAGCGAGGCCGTTGATGAACACGAACGACGGGACGCCGAGTTCCGATGCCTTGCCGAGCGCGAAGTGGCCGAGCTGGCCCATCTTGCGCGCGGTGTCGCGGTCGGGGATCTCGGCGACCTTCGACAGGTCGGCACCAGCGGCGAGGATGAACGGCTTGCCCGTGATCGCCACGGCGTGGATCTCGCCGGCTGCGGCGCGCGCCTTCAGCTCGTCGAGGGTCTTCGCGTACTCGAGCAGCGAGACCGGGCCGAGCGTGTTCGGGCGGGTGTGGTCGCGGCCGTTGTCGAGGGTGACGAGGGCGAGCGTCTTGCCGCCCGAGATCGGCACGTCGCGCACGAACGAGTGCGTGACGACCTCGTCGTCGGAGAGGGCGGCGAGCGAGTCGAAGTCGATCTTCGTGTAGTCGGTCATCAGGCCTTCTTCGCCTTCTTGTCGTAGTTCGGGTTCTCCCAGACCATGGTGCCGCCCTGGCCGAGTCCGACGCACATGCTGGTGATGCCGTAGCGGACGTCGGGACGCTCGGTGAACTGGCTCGCGAGCTGGTTCATGAGGCGCACGCCCGAGGAGGCGAGGGGGTGGCCGACCGCGATCGCGCCGCCCCACGGGTTGACGCGGGCGTCGTCGTCGGCGATGCCGTAGTGGTCCATGAAGGAGAGCACCTGCACCGCGAACGCCTCGTTCATCTCGAAGATGCCGATGTCCTCGATCGAGAGGCCCGCCTTGCGGAGCGCCTTCTCGGTGGCGGGGATCGGGCCGATGCCCATGATCTCGGGGTCGACGCCCGCGAAGGCGTAGCTGACGAGCTTCATCTTCGGCGAGAGGCCGAACTCCTTCGCTGCGGCGCCCGAGGCGAGGATCGCAGCGGTGGCACCGTCGTTCAGGCCCGAGGCGTTGCCGGCCGTGATGCGGCCGTGCGGGCGGAACGGCGTCTTCAGGGCTGCGAGGCCCTCGAGCGTCGTCTCGGGACGCATGACCTCGTCGCGCGTGGCGAGTCCCCAGCCCTCTTCGGTGCGGATCGCGACCGGCACGAGGTCCTGCTGGATCTTGCCCGCGGCGTAGGCCGCCGCCGTCTTCTGCTGGCTCGCGAGGGCGAAGCGGTCGCTGCGCTCCTTCGTGAGCTGCGGGAAGCGGTCGTGGATGCGCTCAGCCGTGGCCCCCATCACGAGGGCGTCCTCGCCGACGAGGCGCTCGCTGAGGAAACGGGGGTTCGGGTCGACACCTGAGCCCATAGGGTGGTGGCCCATGTGCTCCACGCCGCCGGCGATGGCGATGTCGTACATGCCGAAGCCGATCGAGCCCGACATCATGGCGGCGGCCGTCATGGCGCCTGCACACATGCGGTCGATGGAGAAGCCCGGCACGGTCTTGGGCAGGCCGGCGAGGATCGCGGCCGTGCGGCCGAGGGTGAGGCCCTGGTCGCCGGTCTGGGTCGTCGCGGCGATGGCGACGTCGTCGATGCGGTCCTTCGGGATGTTCGGGTTGCGCTCGAGGAGTCCGACGATCGCCTTCACGACGAGGTCATCGGCCCGGGTGTTCCAGTACATGCCCTTGTCGCCGGCCTTGCCGAACGGGGTGCGGACCCCGTCGACGAATACGACTTCAGCTTGATCAGCCACGCTGCAGCTCACTTTCGGTCAGGATGCTTCGATCCTACGAACGCCGCTGAGGAGGCGCTGAATCGCTTGACGGAACCTACGAACCCTCAGACGTGGCGTCCTCGACGGATTGTGCCGCCTCGACAAATGCATCGGCGATTCTCTGTGAGGTTGCGGCAACCTGCCAGCGGCGTGCGCCGAGGGCCAGCAAGGCCTCGCTCACGGCATCGGCGGTCGCGTCGGCGGGTGGCGTCCACGCCACCCTGCGCAGGTGGTCGGGGGTGAGCAGGTTCTCGACCGGCATGTTCATCTGCTCGGCGACCTCGGTCACGGCGGCCTTCGCGAGCCTCAGGCGCGCATCCGCTTCGGGATGCCGCGCGGCCCATGCGCGCGGCGGGGGAGGAGCGTCGCTCGGCACCCGCACCTGCGGCAGCTCGGTGGTCGCGAGTCCGCGCTCCACGGCGGCCCACCACCGATCGAGCTCGGTGCGGCTCGCGCGGCCGTTGAACTCGCGGAGATCGGCGAGGGCGCGCCGCGTCGACGGCAGGGTTCGGGCGACTGCGAGGAGCGAGGCATCCGGAACCAGGCGGCCGGGCGCGACGTCGAGCTCGGTCGCGAGCGCGTCGCGGGAGAGCCAGAGCTCGCGGGCCACCGCGAGGTTGCGGGGGCTGCGCATGGCGTGGATGCCGGAGAGGCGTCGCCAGGGCTCGGCGGCCGGCGGCTTCGCGGCTCGGTGCAGCACGGCATCGAACTCCTCGGCCGCGAGCTCCGCCTTGCCGTCCTCTTCGAGTCGGGCGCCGAGCCGTTCGCGCACGTCGACGAGGAGTTCGACGTCGAGCGCCGCGTACTTCAGCCACGACTGGGGCAGGGGGCGTGTCGACCAATCGGACGCCGAATGCTCCTTCGCGAGCTTGATGTCGAGCAGCTCCTCGACGACCGACGCGAGGCCGACGCGCGGCATGCCGAGCAGGCGCGCACCGAGTTCGGTGTCGAAGATGCGTTCGGGGTCGAGGCCGACCTCACGGAGGCAGGCCAGGTCTTGGCTGGCGGCGTGCAGCACCCACTCCTCGGAGTGGATCGCGTCCTGGAGTGCCGAGAAGTCGGGGATCTGCGGAGGGTCGAAGAGGAAGGTGCCCGACCCCCGCCGGAACATCTGGATCAGGTAGGCCCGCTGCGAGTAGCGGAATCCGCTCGCCCGTTCGGCGTCGACCGCGATCGGCCCCTCGCCGTCGAGGAGCCGCTCCACCGCCTCATCGAAGGCGGCGGGGGTCTCGATCACCTGGAATTCATCCACGGTTCGTCCTCCGACGGGGCAGGGGCGTCACCCCTTCTGATCGGGGCGGCAGTCCTGCGAGCATGCACAACAACTCAGCCCAGCCTTCCACATGCGGGCCGATGGCCGAGTCGAGGGGCGTCCACGAAGCACGCAGCTCGATCTGCGCGCCGTCGCCCTGACGCGCGAGTTCGCCGAAGCCGGTGGAGAGGATCTTCGTCGCCGTGCCCGACGCGGCGATGTATCTGGCGCCCCTCGCATCGAGGGCGTCGACGAGCCACGACCACGCGACGTCGGCGAGGAACGGGTCGAGGCCGATGTCGGTCTCGAGCGGGGCCTGCGCGAAGCAGACGATGCGGAAGCGCCCGCCCCAGGCCTCGGGCTCGCTCTCGTCGTAGAGCAGCACGAACCGGCCGGTGCCGAGCTCGGAGTCGTCGTGACGGCTCGGCGTGACGTCGGCCGACAGGGCCACGGCGTTCGGCGCCAGCGAGCCCGGCGCCGGGATCTCAGAGATGCGCAGCTCGCTCCTGGGAGAGGCGGCCCTGAGCGACTCGAGGGCGGCCTCGAACTCGGGTGGAAGCGGAGGCGCTGAGTCGGGCACGAGTGCAGACTAGAGTCTCGGATACGGGGGACGTCGGCGGCACGCCGCGCCACCGGCACACGGTTCTGCTTCGGGAGGAAACGAATGCCACGAAGGCGCGGTGCAGCGTCAGCGATCGGGATCGCGGCAGGCGCCGTCGGGCTCATCGCCCTGACGATCGGCGCCGCGACCGCCGCCACCGCGGTGTTCTTCGCCCGCAAGGTGGTGACGCCGCCCGAGAGGCGGGAAGAGGACGTCCGCATCGCGCGCGTCGACCTCGCGGCGGGCGAGATCACGCTGCTCGCCTCCGACGAGACGCGGATGCGCGGAGGATACGGCCTCTGGTTCGATCGTGACACCGGGCACGCGCGCCTCGGTGACGTCATCGATGACGGCGAGCACGAAGTGCGCCGCCCGATCGAGTCCGTCGACTTCGGCCGACTCGATCGCGCCACACGCGGCCGCATGGACGGGTACTACCACCTCGGTCCGTGGGAGCTCGATGCGCCGTACGAGAACGTCGTCGTCGACACCGAGCTCGGCCCGGCTCCCGCATGGCTCATCCCTGCAGCGGATGCCTCGGCGCGATGGGTGATCCAGGTGCACGGTCGCGGCGCGACACGACCTGAGACGCTTCGTGCGGTGCAGCCGGCCCGCGACGCGGGGTGGAACTCGCTGCTCATCACCTATCGCAACGACGGTGAGGCGCCCGAGAGCGAAGACCGCAAGTACGGTCTCGGCGGCACCGAGTGGGCCGATGTGGTCGCGGCGACGAGGTTCGCCGTCGAGCACGGCGCCGAGGAGATCGTGCTCATGGGATGGTCGATGGGCGGAGCGATCTCGCTGCAGGCGGTGCTGCGATCGGCGGACGTGCGAGAGCGGCTCGTGGGCGTCATGCTCGACTCGCCCGCGATCGACTGGACCGACATCCTGCGATTCCAGGGCACGCTGAACCGCATGCCGCCGGAACTCGGCGACCTCGTCGTCCGTGTGCTCGGCGGACCGCTCGGCGCCGGTCTCACCGGCATCGCGGCCCCGATCGATGTCCTCGAGCTCGACCCTGTTGCGCGAGCCGACGAGTTCGACGTGCCCATGCTCCTCATGCACAGCGTCGACGACGGGTTCGTGCCGATCGACGGGTCTCGCCGGTTCGCCGCGGCCCGGCCCGACCTGATCGAGTTCGAGGTGTTCGAGGGACCGCGGCACACGAAACTGTGGAACGCCGAGCCCGAGCGTTGGACAGGGCTCATCCGGTCCTGGCTGGAACGCCGCGATTCGCTCGCGCCGGCGACGTTCGGCGACGAGGCCGAGATCGTCGGCTGAGGCCGACGCGAGCGCGTGGCCGGGCCTATGCGGCGGCGACGCGCTCCCGCACCTGCCGCTTGATGCGGCCGAGCATGCCGGTCATGCCGCGCACGCGCAGCGGTGACACCGCCTCGCCGAGGCCGAGCGACTGCGGGTAGTCGGCGGGCACGTCGAGCACCTCGTCGGCCGTGAGCCCGTCGAGTCCCTGCACGAGGATCGAGGCGAACCCGCGTGTGGTCGGCGACTCGGCCGGCGCCGTGGCGAAGAGGTGCACGCGACCGTCGAGGACCTCGACGAAGATGAACACGGGCGACTGGCACTCCTCGACCCGCTCGAACAGGTCGGGGTGGTCGGCGTAGCGCTCGGGCAGCTCGGGCAGCTCGTTCGAGAACTCGAGCAGCAGTTGCAGGCGGTCGCGCACGCCGAGGGCGAGGAAGTCGTCGCGGGTCTCGGCGAGTCGTGCGGGCAGGGTCGTCGCGTTCATCGGGATCCATTCTCCCATGTCGTGCAGCGACCCGGCCCGCCGGGCGTCAGCGCTTCGGCGCCTCGCCGCGTGCGTCGCCGGTGACGATCGGCACGCGTACGGCGCTGCCCCACTCGGTCCACGAGCCGTCGTAGTTGCGCACCTTCTCGAAGCCGAGCAGGTGGTTCAGCACGAACCACGTGTGGCTCGAGCGTTCGCCGATGCGGCAGTAGGCGATGATGTCGTCGCCGTCGGCGAGACCGACCTCGTCGCGGTAGATCGCGTCGAGTTCGGCCCGCGACTTGAACGTGCCGTCGGATGCCGCGGCGCGCGCCCACGGCACGGATGCCGCAGTCGGGATGTGCCCGGCGCGAAGCGCGCCCTCTTCGGGGTAGGCGGGGGCGGTCGTGCGCTCACCGTTGTACTCCTCGGGGGAGCGCACGTCGATGAGCGGGTTGCCGAAGTGCGCGAGCACGTCGTCCTTGTAGGCGCGTACGGCGCTGTCGTCGCGCTCGACCACGGGGTACTCGACCGGAGTCACCTCGGGAGCCGCCGTCGTGATCTCGCGGCCCTCGGCGATCCAGAGGTCGCGGCCGCCGTCGAGGAGGCGCACGTCTTCGTGCCCGAAGAGGGTGAACACCCAGAGCGCGTAGGCGGCCCACCAGTTGTTCTTGTCGCCGTAGATGACGACGGTCGTGTCGCGCGCGATGCCCTTCGAACCGGCGAGGGCGGCGAACTGCTCGCCGTTGACGTAGTCGCGCACGACCGGGTCGTTGAGGTCGAGGTGCCAGTCGATCTTCACGGCGCCGGGGATGTGCCCGGTTTCGTAGAGCAGCACGTCTTCATCGGATTCGACGACGACCAACCCGGGTTCGCCGAGGTGCTCTGCGAGCCATTCGGTGGTGACGAGACGCTCGGGGTGCGCGTACTCGGCGAGCTTGCCTGCGGCATCGAACTCGGCGGACATGGGGTACCTCCTGGGATCGCCTGGTCGGCGGGGTGTTCGAGGGGAGCGGACTAGGCTGATCACCTGTCCACCACGAATCTACGCGGCGCACGGGGTGAAGTCACAGGCCCTGTCATCCGATGCAATAGATGCACACCGGGAGCTCCTCCAGTATGACCACGGCATCGAGCCAGTCACTCATCCGTCTCGTCGAGAGGAACCCGTCGATCTCGGGCGCCGAGATCGCCGCCGAGCTCTCACCGCCGCCGCAGTTCGAGCACGCGTCGTTCGAGTCGTACCGGCCCGACCCCGATTTCCCGTCGCAGCAGGCCGCGCTCGATCGGCTGAAGGAGTTCGCCGGTGCGTGGCGCGCAGCGCAGCGACCGGGCGGGTTCTTCTCGCGCAAGCGCCCTGCGCGGATCGAGTTGCCGGGTGTCTACCTCGACGGCGGGTTCGGCGTCGGCAAGACGCACCTGCTCGCGGCGCTCTGGCACGTGGCGCACGGCCCGAAGTACTTCGGCACCTTCATCGAGTACACGGCGCTCGTCGGCGCGCTGGGCTACCAGCCGGCGGTCGAACTGCTGAGGGGCGCGAAACTCGTCTGCATCGACGAATTCGAGCTCGACGACCCGGGCGACACGATGCTCATGACGCGATTCCTCGGCGAGCTCATGGCCGGCGGCACGCGCGTCGCCGCGACGTCGAACACGCCGCCGAACGCGCTCGGCGAGGGACGATTCGCCGCCTCCGACTTCCTCCGCGAGATCCACGCCCTCTCATCGAACTTCGAGACCCTGCGCATCGACGGGCTCGACTACCGCCGCCGCGACACCGAGGGCCACGCCGAATCGCTCTCGGGCGACGCCGACGTGGCACGCACGGCCGCCGCACTCGCCGAGCGGGGCCACCGCGTCTCGCTCGACGGATTCGACGACCTCATCGCCCACCTCGCCACGGTCCACCCCTCCAAGTACGTCAAGCTCGTCACCGGGCTCGAGTTCATCGCCCTCGAGGGCGTGCACGAGCTCACCGACCAGAACGCGGCGCTGCGCCTCGTCGCCTTCATCGACCGCGTCTACGACGCCGAGGTGCCGATCATCGCGAGCGGACTGCCGCTCGACGAGGTCTTCGCCGCCGACATGATGGCGGGCGGCTACCGCAAGAAGTACCTCCGGGCGATGTCGCGCATGATCGCACTCACCACCGGCGAGCTGCCCCCGCACGACTGAATCCGGCTCGTGTTCCCGCTCGTGCGTGATTCACATGCCTTGAGCGGCGTCGCGAAACGTGCTGTTTACCTGCGGGCACCGCACGTAACAGACGCGAAACAGTAGACGGTCCCGCTCGAAACGTCCTCTCGTGAAACTTGGCGACACAGGTTCCCCCGCCTGTATTCCTGAGAGAGGTTCGAGATGGATCAAGGCAACACCGCGTTCCTGTTGATCATGGCGGCCCTGGTGCTGCTCATGACCCCCGGACTCGCATTCTTCTACGGCGGACTCGTCAAGGCGAAGAGCGTCATCAGCATGATGATGATGAGCTTCGGTGCGATCGGCCTCATCGGCGTCCTCTGGGTGCTGTACGGCTACGCGATCGCCTTCCCCGGTTCCGAGGGACTCGTCGCCCCGTGGTCCATCGACTGGTCGGCCATCGGCCTGACGAGCCTGCTCGAGACGCCGGAGGGCGCCGCCTACCCGCCGCTCGCCTTCGTGGCCTTCCAGGCGACGTTCGCGATCATCACGGTCGCGCTCATCTCGGGTGCCATCGCCGACCGCGCGAAGTTCGGCGCCTGGATGATCTTCGCCGCGGTCTGGGCCACGATCGTCTACTTCCCGGTCGCGAGCTGGGTGTTCAACTTCGGCCTCGCCGACGACGGATCGTTCGCCTACGGCGGCTGGACCACGTTCGGCATGCAGGAGGCGTTCGGCACGGGCGTCATCGACTTCGCCGGCGGCACCGCGGTGCACATCAACGCCGGTGCTGCAGCCCTCGCCCTGGCGCTCGTGCTCGGCAAGCGCGTCGGCTTCTCGAAGGGCGCCCACGTTCCCCACAACCCGCCCTTCGTGCTCCTCGGCGCCGGTCTCCTGTGGTTCGGCTGGTTCGGCTTCAACGCGGGCTCCGAGCTCGCCGCTGACGGCACCGCCGCCCTCGCCTGGATCAACACGCTTGCCGCACCGGCCGCGGCATTGCTCGCCTGGCTCCTCGTCGAGAAGATCAAGGACGGCAAGCCCACGTCGGTCGGCGCGGCATCCGGTGCCGTCGCAGGTCTCGTCGCGATCACCCCGGCATGCGCGTCGCTCACGCCTGGATGGGCGATCGTGCTCGGTCTCATCGCAGGTGCGGTCTGCGCCCTCGCGATCGACCTGAAGTTCAAGTTCGGCTTCGACGACTCGCTCGACGTCGTGGGCATCCACCTCGTCGGCGGCCTCATCGGCACGCTGTACCTCGGCTTCTTCGCGACCGACAAGGGCCTGTTCACCGGCGGCGACGGCACCCAGCTCATGGTGCAGGCGATCGCGGCGTTCACCGTTCTCATCTACTCGTTCGTGCTGGCGTACGTCATCGGCTTCATCATCCAGAAGACCATCGGCTTCCGAGTGACGAACGAAGACGAGATCGCAGGCGTCGACACCGTCGTCCACGGCGAGGACGCGTACAAGCTCGAGACCGTCTGAACCTGACGGAATCACCGCGAGGGCGGTGGGGTAGTGTGCCGGTGTGTCAGACACCAGCCGCTTCCTCACCGCCCTCGTCCGCGTCGTCGGGGCGCTCTTCGGCAGCGGGTCGTCTCGATCGTCGGTCGGCCAGGCGCAGGCGCCGTCACGCCCGCAGACGGCCGGCACGATGCGAACAGCGGATGCCCCTGAGCGGTCGTCATCGACCGACTCGCCGTCTCCGGGGCAGGCGGGGGACTCCGCCACGATCGAGATCGACCCGCGGCGTCTCCGCGGCGTGCAGCTGAGCTATGCGCCGTCGCGTGATGGCGAGCCCGATCCGGGCGAGGTCGTGTGGACGTGGGTGCCGTACGAGGAGAACGACGGGCGCGGCAAGGACCGGCCGGTCGTCGTCGTCGCGGCATCCGGCGCAGGCGATTACCTGGCGGTGCAACTGACCAGCAAGGCGCACGACGGCGATCGCGACTTCGTGTCCCTCGGCACCGGCGCATGGGACGGCGAGGGGCGCCCGAGCTGGGCGCGCATCGACCGGGTCTTCCGCGTGCGCGCCGGTGGCATGCGTCGTGAGGCGGCCTCGCTCGACGCCGAGCGCTACGGCCGCGTGGCTGCCGAGCTCGATGCGCGGTACGGCTGGCGCTGACGCCTCCGTGTCGTGGACGTCGGATGCTGCGTGGGCCGATCAGGCTCGTGGCGGTCGATGCAGCCCGAACGGCGATCCCTGGTCGTCACGGCACAGGCGGAACTCGCCGAACAGCGCTGTCGACGCATCGTCGCCGGGGAGAGCCTCGACCGTGCCGCCGAGACGTTCGACTGCCGCCGCGGCGGCATCGAGGTCGTCGACCCTGAAGAAGACGTACGGCGCGGCGCCCGGGTCGCTGCCGTGGACGCCCGCGGGCACGCCGGCCCCGGTCACCGCGTAACCGTCGCCGCCTGGCCCCGACTCGAACGTCCAGCCGAAGAGCTTGCCGTAGAAGGTGCGGGCCGTCATGGCATCCGCAGCCCCGAACTCGATGAATGAGACCTCGCCGGACATGGTTCCCCCTCGCTTCGACGCGTGGACAGGGCACACGGTAGTCGGCGGCGGGAGCGGCCACAACGGGTGGCGGCGGGCAGCGGTCGGTGGGCCGGGAGAGGCCCGGAGCCGGTGCACGCCCTGGAAATGAAGAAAGCCCCCTGTGGAGAGGGGGCTTTCGTGGGCGATGCCGGGCTCGAACCGACGACCTCTTCCGTGTGAAGGAAGCGCGCTACCAGCTGCGCCAATCGCCCATGTGGGATTCGCGAGTCACGCGAATGACCGCGGACTCGATACTAGCCGACCGCGTGGGGTGAATGCACATCGAGCGGACGGTGCAGATTCGGAGGAGGCCTGAACAGGTGCCGAACCCCCTCGACACGCCCGGGACGCGGGGTCGGATTCGGCCCGTGACCAGCGCGAATCCGCCGCTCGACCCCGTCAGTTTGTGAATCGTTCAGGGAATCAGTTAGAGTCTTCCTGCACGCAGAAATGCGAGCAACGCGGATGTGGCGCAGTGGTAGCGCATCACCTTGCCAAGGTGAGGGTCGCGAGTTCGAATCTCGTCATCCGCTCTGATCAGGATGGGGCGAAAGCCCCATTCCTGTTCTTTTGGTGGTGAACCCAGACACGGTGGATTGGCCGAGAGGCGAGGCAGCGGCCTGCAAAGCCGTATACACGGGTTCGAATCCCGTATCCACCTCCAAGCTGAGAACTTCCATTCTCGACTTGGGCGATTGGCGCAGCGGTAGCGCGCTTCCCTGACACGGAAGAGGTCACTGGTTCGATCCCAGTATCGCCCACCATGAGAAAGCCCCGGCATCGCCGGGGCTTTCGTTGTTTCCGGCCGTTCGCTTCGCCGACCGGCTCGATCACCCGACCTGCTCGAACACGAGCGGGGGATAGCTGATGCGCGTCGTGTACCACGCCCACGACGCACCTGCGGTCTGCTCGATGGCGGCCCAGCCTCCGTATGCGGGCAGGTTCTTCAGGGTGAGGCTCACGGTCTGCTTGCCGTTCACGCTCCTGGGCCCGGCGCCGACGACGGTTCCGGATGCCGCATAGCCGCTCGCGTTCAGCGTCACGGGGGCGCCGGACTCCACCGAGAAGGTGCAGACATAGGTGCCCACCCCCGTGATGCCGTAGGCGGCCGGTTCGAAGTGGATGGAGACTGCGGGGTTGCGGGTCGGCGATTCGCGGCGGTCGAAGCCGGCGTAGGGCGTCACGGCATCGGTCTGCATGATCGTCGGGCGGATGAGGGTGAGGTTCGTGCGCCCCTTGCCGATCGTGTGCACGGGGGAGAGGAAGTCGATCGGCGCCCAGAAGATCGGGCCGAGCACGAGCTCGCCGATCCGGTACTTCTCTGCCCAGTCCTCCAGGCGGATGTCCGGCTCGAAGTCGGCGAATTCGACGACGCGCTCGTCGAACTCGCTGCGGGAGCCCAGTTCTTTCGATGTGTCATACATGAGGGAAACTCTAGAACTGTGATGTGCGCGCCGGGTCAGGGGCAGCACCGAAGTGCCGGGCGGCCACCCCTTCGGCGACTACAGTTGAAGGGTTCTGTAGACCGAATTCAAGGAGTGGATCCAGGTGGCCGACGGCTTCGAGCTCTTCACCGACCGTTCCGTTGTCGCAATGCGCGTCAACGGCGAGCTCAAGGACCTCGCCACGACGGTCACGGAC
The DNA here is from genome assembly GCF_001427265.1 of Agromyces sp. Root1464. Classification (NCBI taxonomy): domain Bacteria; kingdom Bacillati; phylum Actinomycetota; class Actinomycetes; order Micrococcales; family Microbacteriaceae; genus Agromyces; species Agromyces sp. Root1464. Next base: position 586,396 of record NZ_LMFU01000002.1, on the reverse strand, counting down.
TCCGACGTGGTCGAACCCGTCACGATCGACTCGCCCGACGGCCTGAACATCCTCCGCCACTCGGCCGCGCACGTGCTCGCGCAGGCCGTGCAGTCGATCAACCCCGAGGCGAAGCTCGGCATCGGCCCGCCCGTCACCGACGGCTTCTACTACGACTTCGACGTCGCCGAGCCGTTCAACCCCGAAGATCTCAAGGCGCTCGACAAGGAGATGTCTCGAATCATCCGTGCCGGCCAGCGCTTCATGCGCCGCGTCGTCACCGACGACGAGGCGCGCGCGGAACTCGCGAACGAGCCGTACAAGCTCGAACTGATCGGCCTCAAGGGTTCGGCGTCGACGGGCGGCGACAACGAGAACGTCGAGGTCGGTGCCGGCGAGCTCACGATCTACGACAACGTGGACCCGAAGACCGGCGAGACCGTCTGGAAGGATCTCTGCCGCGGTCCGCACCTGCCGAACACCCGCATGATCGGCAACGGCTGGGCGCTCACCCGCATCGCCGCGGCGTACTGGCGCGGTTCCGAGAAGAACCCCCAGCTCCAGCGCATCTACGGCACCGCGTGGCCGACGAAGGACGAGCTGCGCGCCTACCAGCACCGACTCGAAGAGGCCGCGCGTCGCGATCACCGCAAGCTCGGGCGCGACCTCGACCTCTTCAGCTTCCCCGAGGAGATCGGTTCGGGGCTCTCGGTCTGGCACCCGCGCGGCGGAGTCGTCCGCATGGAGATGGAGCAGCACGCCCGTCGCCGGCACATCGAGGGCGGGTACACCTACGTGTACACGCCGCACATCTCGAAGGAGGACCTCTTCCTCACCTCGAACCACCTCGTCACCTACAAAGACGGGATGTTCCCGCCGATCGTCATGGACGAGGAGCGCGACGCCGAGGGCAACATCACCAAGCAGGGCCAGGACTACTACCTGAAGCCCATGAACTGCCCGATGCACATCCTCATCTACAGGGAGCGCGGGCGCAGCTACCGCGACCTGCCGATGCGGCTCGCCGAGAACGGCACCGTCTACCGCAACGAGCTCTCCGGAGCCCTGCACGGGCTGACCCGTGTGCGCGGCTTCACCCAAGACGACTCGCACCTCTTCGTCACGCCCGACCAGCTCGAGGAGGAGGCGACCAAGGTCATCGAGTTCGTCATCTCGATGCTGCGCGACTTCGGCCTCGACGACTTCGAGCTCGAGCTGTCGATGCGCGACGACGAGAAGGAGAAGTGGATCGGCTCCGACGAGTTCTGGGAGTACTCGACGAACGCGCTCCGCAACGTCGCGCGCTCGAGCGGGTTGAAGCTCACCGAGATGCCCGGCGAGGCCGCGTTCTACGGCCCGAAGATCGACCTGAAGACCCGTGACGCCATCGGCCGCACCTGGCAGCTCTCGACGGTGCAGGTCGACCCGAACCTGCCCGAGCGGTTCGGCCTCGAGTTCACCGACAGCGACGGTCAGAAGAAGCGCCCCATCATGATCCACCGGGCGCTGTTCGGTTCGATCGAGCGCTTCTTCGCGATCCTGCTCGAGCACTACGCGGGTGCGTTCCCGGTGTGGCTCGCTCCCGTGCAGGTCGTCGGCATCCCCGTGGCTGAAGACTTCGCACCGTACCTGGGTGCGATCATCGAGCAGCTGAAGGGCGCCGGCGTTCGCGCCGAGCTCGATGTGAGCGACGACCGCATGCAGAAGAAGATCCGCACGCACACCACCCAGAAGGTGCCGATCCAGCTCATCGCGGGCGACAACGACCGCTCGGGTGAGACGGTGAGCTTCCGCTTCCGCGACGGCACTCAAGAGAACGGCGTCGCGATCGCCGAGGCGGTCGAGCGCATCAAACAGGTCATCGAGGAGCGTCGCCAGGTCGTCACTCGCGACGACCTGTTCTCATGAGCGCGTACCAGCCCGACGAGTTCGAGGGCGTGCCGACGGATGCCGCGGCCGACCTCGCCGGCGTGCCCGACGCGTTTCAACGCCTCTGGACGCCGCACCGACTCGTGTACATCCAGCACGGCCAGCAGCCCGACGAGCACTCGTGCCCGTTCTGCCGTGCACCCGAGATGAGCGATGAGCAGTCGCTCATCGTCGCGCGCGGGGAGCACGCCTTCGTGCTGCTCAACCTCTACCCCTACAACAGCGGGCACCTGCTCGTCTGCCCGTACCGCCACGTCGCGACCTACGACGAGGCGACGCCCGAAGAGGTCGCCGAGATCGGCGAGCTCACGCAGATCGCGATGCGGGTCGTGAAGCAGGTCTCGAGGTGCGACGGGTTCAACATCGGCATGAACCAGGGCCGCATCGCGGGGGCGGGCATCGCCGAGCACCTGCACCAGCACATCGTGCCGCGCTGGGCGCTCGACTCGAACTTCTTCCCGATCATCGCCGGCACGAAGGCGCTGCCGCGCCTGCTCGGCGAAGTGCGTCAGGAGATCGCCGACGCGTGGCCCGCCTGAGCGTGGGCTCTCGACGCTCCTGCTTCGCTCCTCGACCGGCGTTCGCTCAGCGCACCTGGCGCACGGTGAACTGCAGGCTCGGGAACGCATAGAACTCCTGCGCCTCGACGAGCTGCAGCTCGCGCTCACCCGAGCTGTGCGTGAGCGAGAGCAGGTCGAAGACGCTCGACGCGGCGCGAGCGAGGGCGTCGGCCGCGTCGCCCGTGCGCCGGTAGTGCGCCGTGAAGAGCGCCGCGGTGACGTCGCCCGAACCGTTCGCCTTCATCGGCAGCAGCGGGGTCTGCACGATCCAGGCGCCCGAGTCGTCGACGGCGAGCATCTCGATGGTGCCGGCTTCGCGGTCGGGGCGCTCGACGCTCGTCACGAGGACGGTGCGCGGGCCGGTGGCGCGAACGAGGTCGACCGAGGCGAGCGTCGACTCGAGCGTGTCGGGCTCGGTCTCGGTGAGGAAGCCGAGCTCGAACTGGTTCGGCGTGATGATGTCGGCCGCCGGCACCACGCGGTCGCGCAGCAGGATCGGGATGGCGGGGGCCACGAAGCATCCGGATTTCGCATTGCCCATGACCGGGTCGCAGGCGTAGACGGCGTCGGGGTTCGCGGCCTTGACGCGTGAAACCGCATCGAGGATGACGTCGGCGATGCCCTCGCCGCCCTGGTAGCCCGAGAGCACGACATCGATCTGCGGGAACACGCCGCGATCCTCGATGCCGGTGATGACCTCGCGCACGTCGTCGGGGCTGATCATCGGCCCGCGCCACGCGCCGTAGCCGGTGTGATTCGAGAAGTTGACGGTGTAGACCGGCAACACCTCGACGCCGATGCGCTGCAGGGGGAAGACGGCGGCCGAGTTGCCGACATGGCCGTAGGCGACCGCGGACTGGATCGAGAGAATCTTCACCGCTCGATCATCGCATCTCCGTCGGTGCTCCGTCCGCGGTTGGGAGGTCAGCGGCGAACGGCCCTGACAGAGGCGCCGAGATCGGCCGCGAGCTTCTGCAGGTCGTCGTCGTCGAGGTCGTGCACCGTCAGGCGCAGGTGATCGGATGCCTCGCCGCCGCCGAGCGCGAACTCGTCACCGGGTCTCGCGAGCCACCCGCGGCGCATGAGCTGCTCCGAGACGGCCCGAGCGGGCGCGCCGAGCGGCACCCAGACGTTCAGGCCGTCGCCGGCGCTGGTCGGAATGCCCTCGGTCGTGAGCAGCTCGGCGAACGCGGTGTTGCGGGCGGCGTAGTGCTGACCTGCCGCACGGATCCCGGCCGTGATCTCGGGGTCCGTCGCGAGCGCACGTACGAGCCGCTGCAGCAGGTGGCTCACCCAGGTGGTTCCCGGCGTCAGCCGCATCGCGAGGCGGTCGGCGGTCTCCGGGTCGGACGCCGTCACGGCGAGGCACATGTCGGGGCCGAGGAACTTCGACACCGAGCGAACGAGCGCCCACCGCCGGTGCTCGGGGCCGATGAGCGAGTGGTACGGCAGCTGCGAGAGCAGCGAGTAGTGGTCGTCCTCGATGACGAGCACGTAGGGATGGTCGCGGAGCACCGCCCGCAGCTCGGCGGCGCGCCGCTCGGTGAGGCTCGCACCAGTGGGATTCTGCGCACGCGGCGTGCAGATGACGGCACGCACGCCGTGGTCGAGCGCGGCTCGAAGGCCTTCGACCGTCATGCCCTCGTCGTCGATGGGCACCGGGACCGGGCGGTAGCCAGCGACGCGCACCGTGTGGATGCTCGTGAGGAAGCACGGGTCCTCGAGCGCGACGGCGTCGTCGCGAGTGAGTGCCTGCGCGAGGAGCCGCTCGACGGCGTCGCCGGCGCCGCTCGTCACGGTGAGGTGCATCGGGATCTCGGGCGGCAGGTCCGCGCTCATCCAATCCTGCGCCCAGCGAGCCAAGTCGGGGTCGATGACGGGTTCGCCGTACAGCACGGGGCGTCGGGCGATGCTCGCGAGCGCGTGAGACGGGTCGGGGATGCGCGCCGGATCGGGGTTGCCGGTGCCGATGTCGCGGAGCGCCGTGTCCGCGGCGAACCCCTCCTGCGCCACGGCGGCACCGCCGGCGACCCGCGTGCCGCCGCGGCCGAGCGTGATCACGACTCCGGCGTTCATCAGCTGCCGATAGGCCGAGACGGCGGTGTTCCGGTTCACGCCGAGATGCTCGGCCAGGGTGCGGACCGGAGGGAGCGCGTCGCCCGGGCGGAGGGCGCCGCGCTCGATGAGCGTGCGCAGGCTGTCGGCGATCTCGGCCGCTGAGCGGCCCTCGATGTCGATGATGTGCACCGCCCCCTTCTTCGTGTCTGCGCCCATGATATCTTTTGGCCTAGGACAATAGTTCTGTTCGTCTGTTCTGATGTGCGACAGGGCGTCGCGCACCGCCGAGAGGATCCCTTGTGACCGTATCCGAAACGGGTTCGAGCCGCGTGAAGCGCGGCCTCGCCGAGATGCTGAAGGGCGGCGTCATCATGGACGTCGTCACTCCCGAGCAGGCGCGCATCGCCGAGGACGCCGGCGCCGTCGCCGTCATGGCCCTCGAGCGTGTGCCCGCCGACATCCGCTCGCAGGGCGGCGTCGCCCGCATGAGCGACCCCGACCTCATCGACGCGATCATCGCCGAGGTGTCGATCCCCGTCATGGCGAAGGCCCGCATCGGCCACTTCGTCGAGGCGCAGGTGCTGCAGGCCCTCGACGTCGACTACATCGACGAGTCCGAGGTGCTCTCGCCGGCCGACTACGTGAACCACATCGACAAGTGGGCGTTCAATACCCCCTTCGTCTGCGGTGCCACCAACCTCGGCGAGGCGCTCCGCCGCATCAACGAGGGTGCCGCGATGATCCGCTCGAAGGGCGAGGCCGGCACCGGCGACGTCTCCGAGGCGACGAAGCACATCCGCAAGATCTCCTCCGAGATCAACGTGCTCCGCTCGATGACGAAGGACGAGCTCTACGTCGCGGCGAAGGAGCTGCAGGCTCCGTACGAGCTCGTGCTCGAGGTCGCCGAAACCGGCAAGCTCCCGGTCGTGCTCTTCGTCGCCGGTGGCGTCGCCACTCCGGCGGATGCCGCAATGATGATGCAGCTCGGCGCCGACGGCGTGTTCGTGGGCTCGGGCATCTTCAAGTCGGGCAACCCCGAGGCTCGTGCGGCCGCCGTCGTCAAGGCGACCACGTTCTACGACGACCCCTCGGTCGTCGCCGCCGTCTCGCGGGGCCTCGGCGAGGCCATGGTCGGCATCAACGTCGCCGACCTCGCCGCACCGCACCGCCTCGCAGAGCGCGGCTGGTGACCACGAGCCTCAGGAGCGCGTCACTCGACGCGGGGCGGCCGGCTTCTGCCGGGCCCCGCGTCGGGGTGCTCGCACTGCAGGGAGACTTCCGCGAGCACGCGCACGTGCTCGGGACGCTCGGCGCCGAGGTCTCGCTCGTGCGCCGGCCCGAGGAGCTCGAGGCGATCGACGGTCTCGTGATCCCCGGCGGCGAGTCGAGCGTCATGGACAAGCTCTCGCGGATGTTCGGACTGCAGGCCCCGCTGAAGGCCGCGATCGCCGGCGGCATGCCCGTCTACGGCACCTGCGCGGGGCTCATCATGCTCGCCGACACGGTGCTCGACGCGATCGCGGGCCAGGAGTCGCTCGGCGGCCTCGACGTCGTCGTGCGACGCAACGCCTTCGGTTCGCAGAACCAGTCGTTCGAGACCGACCTCGACATCCCCGCCCTCGGCGAGGTGCCGGTGCACGCGGTGTTCATCCGCGGGCCGGTCGTCGAGTCGGTAGGGCCGGATGCCTCGGTGCTGGCCTCGCTCGCCGACGGTCGGGTCGTGGCCGTCGAGCAGGGCAACCTGCTCGGCACGAGCTTCCACCCCGAGATCACGGGGGAGCACCGCTTCCACGAGTACTTCCTCGCCAAGGTCCGCGCTCGGGCGTAGTTGCACGGCCGGCGACGCCGACGATGCGCGTGGTCGGCGGTGCTCGGTAGGGTCGCAGCATGGCCGACTTCATCGCTCTGCTCCGCGGCGTCAACGTCGGGGGCATCACCGTGAGATCCGCAGATCTGCGCGAACTGTTCGAGGGCCTCGGCTTCGTCTCGGTCCGCACGGTGCTCGCGAGCGGCAACGTCGTGTTCGAGAGCTCGGCGAAGGAGTCGCATGCGGCGCTGAAGGCCCGCATCGAGCAGGCGCTCCGCGACCGGTTCGACTACGACGCCTGGATCGTGCTCGTCACGCGCGCCGAACTGCAGCGCGCGATCGACGGCTTCCCCTTCGATGCCGATGACGAGCACCGGCAGCCGTGGGTGATCTTCGCCTCCGAAGACGACGTCCTCGACGAGCTCGCCGCGTTCGCGGGCGACGCCGATGCCGAGGTCGACCCGATCGCGCGCGGCGATGGTGTCGTCTACTGGAACCCCGTGAAGGGCACGACGGTCGACACGCCGTTCGCGAAGCTGCTCGCGAAGGCCAGGTTCAAGCCGACGACCACGAATCGCAACCTGAGGACGCTCCGCAAGATGGTCGGCTGAGCCCGAGGCCGGCGCTCTCTCCGGCGACGGAGTTCAGGGGATGCACCGAGCCGCGAGTCGGGTCGGCACCGGGGCGGGACGCCGAGGCATCCGCTTCGCTGTCTTCCCATGACCACTCGACTTCCCAGTTCCGGCGCGCCCGCGATGAGCGGCGCGCCTGCGACCACCTGCCGCAGCGACGAGATCGTACTCATCCACCGGCTGTTCCGACGCCTCTTCGGTGAGGCTCCCGCGCTCGTGCGGGAGGTCGTGCCCGGCGACGCTCCGCGCGCCGCCTTCCTCTCGAAGCACCTGCACGGCCTCACGAAGCTCCTCCACGTGCACCACCACGCCGAAGACGACTTCTTCTGGGATCGGATGACCGAGCGGGCGCCGGCGTGCGGACTCCACGTCGCGCTCATGCGGAAGCAGCACCAGTCGGTCTCCGACCAGTTGGACGAGATCGACACCCGGATCGACGACTGGACGGCGAGCGGTGCGGATGCCGCGGCGGCCGAGCACCTCGCGACGGCGCTCGACGAGGTCGACCGGAGCCTCGCCGAACATCTCGCCGACGAGGAGCGCGAGGCGTTCCCGGTGCTCGACGCGGTGCTCTCGGAGGCCGAGTGGGACGAGATCTCCGCGCATGCCCAGCGAGAGAAGCCGCCGCTGCCGCTGTTCCTGCTGCTGGGACTCATGATGGACGCCGTTCCCGAATCCGAGCGCGCCGCGTGGATGGCCCGCGAACTGCCCGCCCCGATGCGCACGGCGTACCGCCTGTTCGGTCACCGCAGTTACGAGCGAGCCATGCGCCGGCTGCATCCCATGCCGCAGAAGAGCGTGGAGGGCGGGCGTCGCTGACTTAGAATGGTGGCGCGCGAGCCGCGACCCGGCCGCGCGAGGATTCGATTCAGGAGACGCATGTCCGGGCATTCCAAGTGGGCGACGACCAAGCACAAGAAGGCGATCATCGATTCGCGCCGTGCGAAGTCGTTCGCGAAGCTCATCAAGAACATCGAGGTCGCCGCGAAGATGGGCGGCGCCGACCTCTCCGGCAACCCGACCCTGGTCGACGCCGTGCAGAAGGCGAAGAAGACCTCCGTCCCGAACGACAACATCGATCGCGCCATCAAGCGCGGCGCCGGCCTGACCGGTGAGTCGATCGAGTACACGACGATCATGTACGAGGGCTACGGCCCCAACGGCGTCGCGCTCCTCATCGAGTGCCTCACCGACAACAAGAACCGCGCCGCCGCCGAGGTGCGCACGCTCATGAGCCGCAACGGCGGCACCATGGCCGACCCGGGTTCCGTCGCCTACAACTTCGCGCGCAAGGGCGTCATCGTGGTCGCCAAGACCGACGGCCTCAGCGAAGACGACGTGCTCGGCGCGGTGCTCGACGCCGGCGCAGAAGAGGTCACCGACGAGGGCGAGACCTTCGAGGTCATCACCGAGGCATCCGACATGGTCGCCGCGCGCACCGCGCTGCAGGAGGCCGGCATCGACTACGACTCGGCGGATGCCGCGTTCGTGCCGTCGCTCAAGGTCGAGATCGATGCCGAGACCGCACGCAAGGTCTTCCGTCTCATCGACGCGCTCGAAGACAGCGACGACGTGCAGAACATCTACAGCAACTTCGACCTCACCCCCGAGGTGCAGGCCGAGCTCGAAGCGGACTAGCCGATCGCCGTGCGAGTGCTCGGCATCGACCCCGGACTCACGCGCTGCGGCGTGGGCGTCGTCGATGTCGAGCCGAACCGCACGGCGCGGCTCGTCGACGTCGTCGTGCTGCGATCGCCCGCGGAGCTCGACACCCCGCGCCGGCTCGTGCGCATCGCCGAGGGGCTCGAGGCGATCATCGAGGAGCACCGGCCGCAAGCCGTCGCCCTCGAGCGCGTGTTCGCCCGCAGCGACGTGTCGACCATCATGGGCACCGCCCAGATCTCGGGCGTCGCCATGCTGATCGCCGCACGCCGTGCGCTTCCCGTCGCCCTGCACACGCCGAGCGAGGTGAAGGCCGCCATCACGGGCTACGGCCGCGCCGACAAGAAGCAGGTGGGCGCCATGGTCGCGCGCATCCTCGGGCTCGACGAGGTGCCGAAGCCGGCGGATGCCGCCGACGCCCTCGCCCTCGCGATCTGCCACGCTTGGCGCACCGGGGGAGTCGCGGGCACTGCCGTCCGCGACAGCGCCGACGGATCCGCCGGTGACTCGGCACTCACACCGGCCCAACGGGCGTGGCTCGCCGCGGAGCGCTCCGCCTCCGTGTCGGGGGCGGCCCGTAGGCTGAAGCGGTGATCTCCTCTCTTCGTGGCCGTGTGCTCGCAGCTGCCGGTGGCTCGGTCGTGATCGAGGTCGGCGGGGTGGGGTTCCACGTCAACACGACCCCGGCGCTGGCCCTGTCGATGCGCGAGGGGCACGAGGCATCCGTGCACACGACGCTCGTCGTGCGCGAAGATTCGCTGACGCTCTTCGGCTTCGCGACGCGCGACGAGCTCGACGTCTTCGACCTCCTCATCGGCGTCACCGGCGTCGGGCCGAAGTCCGCGCTCGGCGTGCTCTCGGTGCTCTCGCCCGGGCAGATCGCCGAGGCGGTGCAGCGCGACGACGACGCCGTCTTCCGCAAGGTGAGCGGCATCGGCCCGAAGACCGCGAAGCTCATCACCGTCTCGCTGGCCGGCAAGCTCATCGCACCCGTCTCATCGACTCCGCACGCGCCCGTCGTCGTGGGTGGTGCCGCCGACAGCGTGCTCGCCGCGCTCACCGGGCTCGGCTGGTCGGAGCGGGTGGCTGCTGAGGCCGTCGACGAGACGATCGCCGCGGCATCCGACATCGAGGCCGCTTCGGTACCGACACTGCTGCGGCTCACGCTCGCTCGGCTCGGGCCCGCGCAGCAGACAGGGCGCACGCGATGAGCGACGACCTCGACCTGACCGACCCGGTGCTCGCCTCCGAGGCGGAGCTCGCCTTCGAGGGCGCGCTCCGGCCGAAGAGCCTCGGCGAGTTCGTCGGACAGACCCGGGTGCGCGGCCAGTTGCAGCTGCTGCTCACCGCGGCGACGCTGCAACAGCGCACGCCCGACCACATCCTGCTCGCGGGTCCGCCCGGGCTCGGCAAGACGACGCTCGCGATGATCGTCGCCCACGAGGGCGGCCGACCGCTGCGCATGTCGAGCGGCCCGGCCATCCAGCATGCCGGAGACCTCGCGGCGATCCTGAGCTCGCTCGTGCCCGGCGAGGTGCTCTTCATCGACGAGATCCACCGCATGGCGCGCTCGGCAGAAGAGATGCTCTACCTCGCCATGGAGGACTTCCGCATCGACATCATGGTCGGCAAGGGGGCGGGAGCCACCTCCGTGCCGCTCGACCTGTCGCCCTTCACCCTCGTCGGCGCGACCACGCGGGCCGGGCTTCTGCCGAACCCCCTGCGCGACCGGTTCGGCTTCACGGCGCACCTGGAGTTCTACGACGAGGCGGAGCTCGAGCAGGTGCTCGCGCGCGCCGGCACGATGCTCGGCCTCGACGCCGACAAAGAGGCCCTCGCCGAGATCGCCGGGCGCTGCCGCGGCACACCTCGCATCGCCAACCGACTGCTCCGCCGGGTTCGCGACTATGCGCTCGTGCACGGCGAACGCGCCGACCTCGCAGCCGTCCGCGCAGCGCTCGAACTCTACGACGTCGACCCGCTCGGGCTCGACCGTCTCGACCGCGCGGTGATGGAGATGATCCTGACCCGCTTCGGCGGAGGGCCGGTGGGCCTCAACACGCTCGCCGTCTCCGTCGGAGAAGAGGCCGAGACGATCGAGGCCGTGGTCGAGCCGTTCCTCGTGCGCATCGGGCTCATCACGCGAACCCCGAGAGGCCGCATGGCGACCCCGGCGGCCTGGCGGCACTTCGGTCTCGCAGCGCACGCACCCGATACGGCAGCGGCGCTTCCGATCGATGACCTATAATCCTTGAAGCTGACCCCTCAGCACCGATGACTTCGTGCGCGCGCCGCACTCCGGAAGGTACTTCTCCTCTCATGACGTTCGATCCGTTCACCATCATCATGCTCGCCGTCCTGGCGGTGCTCATCTTCTTCATGTTCCGCAACTCGCGCAAGCGTCAGGCCGACGCCCGCGAACTGCAGTCGAAGGTGCAGGCTGGCGCGAAGGTGATGACCAACTTCGGCGTTTTCGGCACCATCCTCTCGATCGACGAAGAGGAGAACCAGGTGCTCCTCGAGACCTCGCCCGGCACCGTCCTCACCGTGCACCGTCAGACCGTCGCTCGCGTCGTCGAGCCCAAGGCCGACGTCGTCGAAGAGACCGTCGCGGTCGAGGGCGAGCCCGAGTTCGGCGAGCGTCTCGATGCCGAGACCGACGTGACGTCCACGGACGCGACCGACGAGAAGCCCGACACCAAGAAGTCGGACGACTAAGACTCAACCCCAGGTTGGGCCCGTGCGCTGACGCGCGGGCTCTCTGCAGAGAAAGCGGAACACGTGGCTGCACCATCGAAGCGGTCATCTCGGCCGACCCCCGTGCGCAAGGCATGGAGATCACTCATCTGGCTGGGTGTCATCATCGCGCTGCTGTTCGGCATCAATGCCGCCGGCGTCATCTGGGGCGGCGGGTCGTGGACTCCGAAGCTCGCGCTCGACCTCGAGGGCGGCACGCAGATCATCCTCGAGCCCAAGGTCGAGACGGGCGCCAACGTCTCGCAGGAGCAGCTCGACCAGGCGGTCTCGATCATCCGCCAGCGCGTCGACGCCTCCGGCGTCTCGGAAGCGGAGATCAACACCGAGGGTGAGAACGTGGTCGTTCGCATCCCGGGCGAGCTCGACGACCAGACCCGCGCTCGCATCCAGCAGTCCGCGAAGCTCGAGCTCCGGGCCGTGCTGCTCGCGGACGCGGCGACGAACACCGCGATCGACCCGAGCGCGAGCCCCGAGCCGACCGAAGCACCTGCTGAGGAACTCGAGTCGACGCCGACCACCGAACCGACCGACGGCAGCGACCCGGCCTGGGTCACGCCCGCGCTGCAGCAGGAGTTCGACGACTTCGACTGCTCGCAGATCGATGAGAACTCGGCGAACGTGGCACCCGCCGACGAGCCGCTCGTCACGTGCGACGTCACCCGTACCGCGAAGTACCTCCTCGGACCGGTCGAGGCCAGCGGCGAGAACATCGTCGACGCCACCAACGGCATGGTGCAGACCCAGACGGGCGCGTCGACGGGTCAGTGGGCCGTCAACATCGTCTTCGACGCCGAAGGCACCGAAGACTTCGCCAACGTGAGCACTCGTCTGTACGGCCTGCAGGGCCAGACCCCTCGCGACCAGTTCGCCTTCGTGCTCGACGGTCAGGTGCTCACGGCACCGTCGATGAACGGCGCGATCACCGACGGCAAGCCGCAGATCACCGGCAGCTTCGACCAGGCCTCGTCGAAGGCGCTCGCCGACCAGCTGAAGTTCGGCGCGCTGCCCCTCAGCTTCACGGTGCAGTCCTCCGACACGATCTCGCCGACGCTCGGTACCTCGCAGCTGCAGTCCGGCCTGATCGCCGGCCTCATCGGCCTGATCCTCGTCGTGATCTACACGATCTTCCAGTACCGCGCCCTCGCGTCGGTCACCATCGCCTCGCTCGTGATCGTGGGCATCATCACCTACCTGATGATCACGATCCTGTCGTGGCGAGAGGGCTACCGCCTGTCGCTCGCCGGCATCGCGGGACTCATCGTCTCGATCGGTTTCACCGCCGACTCGTTCATCATCTACTTCGAACGCGTTCGAGACGAGCTCCGAGACGGCAGGCCACTCGTCGGCGCGGTCGAGGCCGGCTGGAAGCGCGCGTTCCGAACAGTGCTCGCGTCGAAGGCCACCAACCTGCTCGCCGCGATCGTGCTGTTCGTGCTCGCCGTCGGCAGCGTCAAGGGCTTCGCGTACACGCTCGGTCTCACCACGATCATCGACGTCGTCGTGGTCATCCTGTTCACGCACCCGATGCTGCAGCTGCTCGCGCAGACCCGCTTCTTCTCGAGCGGCAACCCATGGTCGGGCCTCGACCCGAACGCACTCGGCGCCGTGTACCGCGGTCGTGCCGAGTTCCGCAAGCCCGTCGGAGCGCCGGCGAAGAAGACCGCGGCCAGCGCGAAAGAAGCGCAGCGCCGCCAGACCATCGCCGAACGGAAGGCAGCTGCAGCAGTGGGCGCCTCCGATTCGTCCGACGAAGGGAAGGAGTCCTGATGGCGAACCGTCTCACGACCTTCGGCAATGACCTCTACACCGGCAAGCGGTCCTTCAACTTCGTCGGAGGCCGCAAGAAGTGGTACGCGATCGCCGGGGTCCTGATCCTGCTGTCGATCGTCGTTCCGCTCCTCACCGGAATCAACTTCAGCATCGAGTTCCGCGGCGGATCGCAGTTCCAGATCGCCGAGGTCGAGAACGCGACACCCGAGCCGGCGATCGAGGCGGTCCACTCCGTCGTGCCCGACGCCGAGGTGCGGGTGGCGATCGTCGGAGGATCCGGTGTGCGCGTGCAGACCGACCAGCTCGAGCAGGCGGATTCGGAAGACGTGAGCGGTGCTCTCGCCGAAGCGTACGACGTACCGGAGTCGGAGGTCACCTCCTCGTTCATCGGTCCCAGCTGGGGCGCGGATGTCACTCGGCAGGCCCTCGTCGGCCTCGTCGCATTCCTCCTGCTCGCGGGCATCATCATGGCGCTGTACTTCCGCACCTGGAAGATGTCCCTCGCGGCGATCCTCGCGCTCATCGGCGACCTCGTGGTGACCGTGGGCATCTATGCTGCGGTCGGCTTCGAGATCAGTCCCGCAGCGACCATCGGTATCCTCACGATCCTCAGTTACTCGCTGTACGACACCGTCGTGGTCTTCGACAAGATCCGTGAGAACACCGCGGAAGACGGTCAGGAGTCGAGGCGCACCTTCGCCGAATCGGTGAACCTCGCGGTGAACCAGACCCTCGTGCGTTCGATCAACACGAGCGTAGTGGCCGCTCTTCCCGTCGCGGCGATCCTCTTCATCGGAGCCGGCGTGCTCGGAGCCGACACGCTCCGCGACATCTCGCTGGCGCTCCTCATCGGCATCCTCGTCGGCACCTGGTCGACGGTGTTCGTCGCCGCTCCGCTCTACTCGCAGTTGCGTGAAGGGGAGCCGGCGATCCACCGCCACGACCAGAAGGTCCTGAAGGAGCGCGAGCGCGCGGCATCCGTCTCGACGGGGGCCGAGGCGCTGCCCACCGCATGATGTTCGCGGCCGGCGTGAGCCGTGTGGCGCGTCGAAGCCTCCGGAGCGGCGATAATTGAGTTCCGGAGGTGAGCGATGACGGAGACGGGTGTCAACTCGACGGCATCGCTGCGCCGTCTGGTACCGCGCATCTTCTCCAAGGCACAGCCCTCTGGCGCGGTCGACACCCTCATGCGCACGGTGCGGATGCACCATCCGAAAGCCGATCTCTCGCTCATCGAGCGGGCGTACACGGTCGCGGAGCGCGCGCACGAGGGGCAGAAGCGCAAGAGCGGTGAGCCGTACATCACGCACCCGATCGCGGTCGCGCAGATCCTCGCCGATCTCGGCATCGGATCGAAGACGGTCGCCGCGGCGCTGCTGCACGACACCGTCGAGGACACCGCGTACACGCTCGACCAGGTGCGGGCCGACTTCGGCGACGAGATCGCCATGCTCGTCGACGGCGTCACGAAGCTCGACAAGGTCAAGTACGGCGACTCGACGCAGGCGGAGACCGTTCGCAAGATGATCGTCGCGATGTCGAAAGACATCCGGGTGCTCATCATCAAGCTCGCCGACCGGTTGCACAACGCGCGCACGTGGGGTTTCGTGCCGGCGGCGTCGGCTGCGCGCAAGGCGACCGAGACCCTCGAGATCTATGCACCGCTCGCGCATCGCCTCGGCATCCAGACGATCAAGTGGGAGCTCGAAGACCTCTCGTTCGCCGTGCTCTACCCGAAGCTCTACGCCGAGATCGAGAGCCTCGTCAAGCAGCGCACTCCGCAGCGCGAAGAGTTCGTGCAGAACGTCATCGACCTCATCGCAGACGACCTGAAGGCTGCGAAGATCCGGGGCAAGGTCGTCGGTCGGCCCAAGCAGTACTACTCGATCTACCAGAAGATGATCGTGCGAGGCCGTGACTTCGACGAGATCTACGACCTCGTCGGCATCCGGGTGCTCGTGAACTCGGTGCGCGACTGCTACGCGGTGCTCGGCGCGATCCATGCCAGGTGGACCCCGCTGCCCGGCCGCTTCAAGGACTACATCGCGACGCCGAAGTTCAACCTGTACCAGTCGCTGCACACGACCGTGATCGGCCCGAAGGGGCGCGCGGTCGAGATCCAGATCCGCACGCACGACATGCACCAGCGCGCCGAGTACGGTGTCGCGGCGCACTGGAAGTACAAGGAACGGATGGCCGGAGGGCGCACCGCCGACAAGTCGGGTCAGAACGAGACCGACATGGCGTGGCTCGCTCACATCTCCGACTGGCAGGCCGAGACGGCCGACCCGGGGGAGTTCCTCGATTCGCTGCGCTTCGAGATCGGCGCCAAGGAGGTGTACGTCTTCACCCCGAAGGGTCGGGTGATCGGCCTGCCGGCCGGCGCGACCCCGGTCGACTTCGCTTACGCCGTGCACACCGAGGTCGGTCATCGCACGATGGGAGCGAAGGTCAACGGCCGTCTCGTCCCACTCGAGAGCGAATTGCTGAGCGGCGACGTCGTCGAGGTGTTCACCTCGAAGAACCCCGACTCGGGGCCGAGCAAGGACTGGCTCAGCTTCGTCAAGAGCCCGCGTGCCCGCAACAAGATCCGGCAGTGGTTCACCAAGGAGCGGCGCGACGAGGCGATCGAGCAGGGTCGCGACGCGATCGCCCGCGCCATGCGCAAGCAGAACCTGCCCCTGCAGAAGCTCATGAACCAGGAGTCCTTCGCCGAGGTGGCAGCCCAGCTGCGCTACGACGACGTCTCCTCGCTGTACGCCGCCGTAGGCGAAGGCCACGTGTCGACGCAGTCGGTGCTCGAGAAGGTCGTCGCGCTCGTGCGCGACGTCGACGAGGGCGACGAGCCCGACCTGCCGATCCCGGTGCGTTCGCGGCCCCTGCCGCGGCACTCGGACTCCGGAGTCCTCGTGCGCGGTGCGCCCGACATCCTCGTCAAGCTCGCCCGTTGCTGCACTCCCGTGCCCGGCGACGAGATCGTCGGCTTCGTCACGCGCGGCGCCGGCGTCTCGGTGCACCAGGCGAGCTGCCACAACGTGCAGAGCCTCATGCAGGAACCCGAACGCATGATCGACGTGGAGTGGGCGCCGAGCTCGAAGAGCGTCTTCCTCGTGCAGATCCAGATCGAGGCACTCGACCGCGCGGGGCTCCTCTCCGATGTCACGCGCGTGCTCTCGGAGCACCACGTCAACATCCTCTCCGCCAACGTCTCGACGTCGACCGACCGCCTCGCGCTCAGCCGCTTCGTCTTCGAGATGGGCGACACCACGCATCTCGATCGTGTGCTGAATGCGGTTCGACGCATCGACGCCGTCTACGACGTGTATCGCGTCAGCGACGGCTGACGGCGGCCGGCCGAGCCCGATCGAATTCCGTCGGATCGAATTCGACGAGCCTCGCATCGACGTGATCGAGCCGATCGAGGGCGAGGCTCCGGTGCGGCATGCGGATCGCCTCGTCGAACCGCCGACGCAACCGGGCAGCGAGCTTCGCGTCGGCCCTGCAGAGCGCGGTGACGATCGACTCGACCTCCCCGTCGTCTTCGGCGTGCTCGCGCAGCAGGTCGAAGCCCGTGCGCACGACGTTGGTGCATCGCGCGAACGGGAACTCGATGATCTCGTCGGGCTCGATCGCGACCTCGCGCACGACGACGCGCGGCACCGAGACGAGCGCGACCCGTGCGGTGCGGGACACGCAGAACTGCGCGAGCATCGGGGGAGCGTCGAGCGCGCCGTGCACCCAGGCTGCCGATCGTCGTTCGACCACGAGCGCACGCGGCGCGCGGAGCGCAACGGCCGCCGCTCGCAGTGACGGCAGATCGGGCTCATCGACGGGTGCCCACCCGTCGCCGATGGGCATCAGTTCGCCGTCGATGCGGGCGGCGCAGAGTTCCGCGAGCGAGAGGTCGTCGATGCTGAGCACGTTCGGGAGCTTGGCCATACGGACATGCTCCGGCACTGGTGCCCTTCAGGGCGCAGTCAGGCGCGATCTGTGGACAACGGCGCGCTCACGACAGTAGCGCGGCCGAGACCGCGACATCGCGAGGGGGAATCAGCCGCCGACGGCCTTGAGCCAGGCCTTGCGCGCATCGAGGGCTTCGCGAGCGGATGCCGCGGCCTTCGCGTCGCCGGATGCCTCAGCAGCCGCGAGCTCGGCCTCGAGCTTGTCGATCGCGTCGTGGAGCTGACCGAGCATGCCCTCGGACCGCGCCTTCTTCTCGGGGTCCTCGCGCTGCCAGCGCTCCTCCTCGAGCGACTTGACGTGGTTCTCGATCTTGCGCAGGCGGTCTTCGACGACGCGCACCTGATCGCGCGGAACCTTGCCGATCTCGTCCCACTTGCGCTGGATCTTGTTGAGCCCGGCACGAGCCTGCTTCGGGTCCTGCTCGGTGAGCAGGGGCTCGGCCTCGGTGAGCAGCGCGAGCTTCTCCTCGAGGTTCGCGCGGTAGCTCTCGTCCTCCTGCGCGTCGATCTCGGCCTTCGCGCCGAAGAGCACGTCGCCGGCGGCCTTGAACTTCGCCCAGAGGGCGTCGTCGAGCTTCTTGCCGGCACGGCCCGCGAGCTTCCACTCGTCGAGCAGGTGACGGTAGTCGCCCACCGCGTCGGCACCGCGCGGGGCGAGCGCCTCGGCCCGCTCGATCAGCGCCTGCTTGCGCGAACGCACGTCGCGGTGCGCTGCGTCGAGCTCGGCGAAGAACGCCTTGCGGTGCGTCTCGATCGTCGAGCGGGCGGCGCGGAAGCGCTTCCAGAGCTCATTGGCCTCGTTCTTCGGCAGGCGCGGTCCGTCTTGCTGGTGGCGCTGCCAGCGCGCGAAGAGCTCATCGAGCTCTGCGGTGGCCTGCTTCCACTGCGTCTTCGCGGGGTCGCCGGCCGCGAGGGCCTCGGCTGCCTCCACGATCGCGGTGCGCTCGGTGACGGCCTCGGCGACCGCGGCCTTCGACTCGGCCTGCTGCTGTTCGGTCAGCTCCTTGGTCGTGCCCGAGAGCGCCTCGAGACGACGCCCGAGCGATTCGAGGTCGCCGACCGCGTTGGCCGTGGAGACGGAGGACTGGAGCGAGGCCACGGCCTTCGAGACATCCGCTGCGGGCGCACCTCGGCGCACGCGCTGTTCGAGCAGGCCCACCTGGCCCGCCAGATCGGCGTACTTGCGCTCGAAGTAGGCGAGTGCCTCTTCAGCCGAGCCGTCGGGGTACTGCCCGACCGCTCGTTCGCCGTCGCTCGTGCGCACGAAGACGGTGCCCGTCTCGTCGACGCGGCCCCACGGTTGCTGATCTGAATCGGTCACGGCCTCACCCTGTCGTATGTCGGATGCCGCCCGTGGGCGACGTTGACGGCATCAAGCCTATTGCACCGCCGAGGGGCGGTGCGGGCGCTCACTCGATCGTGAACGCCGTGATCGTGGTCGGCACGGCGGGGGCACCGTCGCCGGCACCGTCGCTGGTGCCCGCGTCGATGACGCCGGCTCGGAGCGCGTCGAGACCGCTCGTCACCTTGCCGATGACGGTGTAGCCGCCGGTGTCGCCCGGCAGCGTCGTGTCTTCATAGACGATGAAGAACTGGCTGCCCTGGCTGTACTGCGATGCTGCACGGGCCATCGCGATCGTGCCGGCGGGGTAGACGCCGTCGGACGGAACGTTCTCGACGGGCCCGTAGCTGTAGCCCGGGCCACCCGTGCCGTCGCCGCTCGGGTCGCCGCACTGCAGCACCCAGATGCCCTCGGTCGTGAGACGGTGGCAGCTCGTGCCGGTGTAGAAGCCCGACTGGGCGAGACTGATCTCGCTCGAGACGGCCTGCGGGGCGGCCGCGCCGTCGAGCTCGACGCCGAGCGGGATGTCGTTGAGCGTCAGCGTGCCGGTCCAGGTGCGGTCCTCGGCGATGTCCGCGGAGGGCACGTCGCCCTGGTTCTCCTCTTCGGCCGCCGGAGTCGGAGTCGGGGTCGCCGTGTCGGTGGCAACGGGCTCGGCGCCCGGTCCGCCGCTGAAGTAGAAGATCTGCGCGGCCGTGGCGAGGGCGAGTACGACGACGAGCGCGAGCACCGCGATCACGTTGTCGCGGGTGCGCCGGCGCTGCTTCCGGGTGTGGACTTCCTGGCGTGCCTGGTAGGTGCGAAGGCGCGCTCGTTCTTCACGCGCCTGTCGGTCGTTCGATGCCACGCATGCTCCTTCTCGGGACTCCTGCGTGCCGACTCTACGCAAGGCGGGGTGCCCAGACCAATCGCCGCACCGAACTCCGCGCCGAGATCCTCAGTCGGAAGCCGCGACTCGCGTGGCGTCGTGGTCGATTCGGGCCGGAGATCCGGTGTCGGATGCCGCGACTCGTGTGGCGTCGTGGTCGATTCGGGCCGGAGATCCCGTGTCGGATGCCGCGACTACGCTTGAAGACATGGTTGATTCCGGCCCGGGGCTGCGCTCAGGCGCGACCCCGCTCGCGGTGCGCATGCGCCCGACGAGCCTCGACGAGGTGGCCGGCCAACGGCATCTGCTGACCCCGGGGTCGCCGCTCGTCGCCCTCGCGGGCGATCGCTCGGGGGAGTCGGGCTCCGTCTCCGTGATCCTCTGGGGGCCGCCCGGCACCGGCAAGACGACGCTCGCCCAGGCGATTGCGCGCTCTTCAGGCCGCAAGTTCGTCGAATTGTCCGCGGTGACGGCGGGCGTGCGCGACGTGCGCCAGGTGATGGAGGAGGCGCGGGCGAGCCGCGACCTCTACGGGCTCTCGACGGTGCTCTTCCTCGACGAGATCCACCGCTTCACGAAGGCCCAGCAAGACGCGTTGCTGCCCGGCGTGGAGAACGGGTGGGTCATCCTCGTCGCGGCGACGACCGAGAACCCCTCGTTCTCCGTGATCTCGCCGCTCCTGTCCCGATCCCTCCTGCTGACCCTCGAGCTCCTCACCGACGACGACCTCGGAGTCCTCGTCGACCGCGCGGTGACCGATCCGCGGGGCCTCGCCGGCAAGGTCGCCCTCGACCCCGAGGCGCGGGCCGCCATCATCCGGCTCGCGTCGGGCGACGCACGCCGAGCGCTCACGGCGCTCGAGGCGGCCGCGGTGGCCGCGGCGCAGTCCGTTCCGGCGGCGGATACCGCTGAAGCCGATGACGAGGCCGAAGACGGCGACACGGCAGACCGCCCGGCCGACGACACGGCGGCAGGCGACGACGCGGATGCCGCGGCATCCGCTCCGCCGATGATCACGACCGAGATCGTGGCTCGCGCGGTCGACCGCGCCCTGCTGCGCTACGACCGCAACGGCGACGAGCACTACGACGTCATCAGCGCGTTCATCAAGTCGGTGCGCGGCAGTGACGTCGACGCCTCGCTGCACTACCTCGCCCGCATGATCGAGGCGGGCGAAGATCCGCGGTTCATCGCGCGGCGCATCATCGTGCTCGCCTCCGAAGACATCGGTCTCGCCGACCCGAGCGCGCTCGGCGTGGCCGTGGCCGCCGCCGATGCCGTGCAGTACATCGGCATGCCGGAGGGTCGCATCCCGCTCGCGCAGGCGGTCGTGCACCTGGCCACCGCCCCGAAGTCGAACGCCGCCTACCTCGGCATCAACCAGGCGATCGCCGACGTGCGTGAAGGCAAAGCGGGCCGGGTGCCGAAGCACCTGCGCGACGCGCACTACCCCGGGGCGAAGCGGCTCGGGCACGGCAAGGGCTACAAGTACCCGCACAACGACGAGATCGGCGTGGTCGAGCAGCAGTACCTTCCCGACTCGTTGCGAGGGGCCGTGTACTACGAGCCGACCGAGCACGGCAACGAGCGCGAGGTCTCGGCACGGCTCGCGAAGCTGCGACGCATCGTGCGCGGCGAGCGGTGACGTCGAAGCGCACGTCGTCATCGTGATATCATTTCCGTTGGCCTGAAGCCTGATTCCCGAGCGCGGCTGCGAGGGAGTCACCGGCGAACGGGTGCGATCTGTAGCCGATCCACCCTTGGCGAATCCCTCTGACACAGATTCCCGGCGCACGTTCGCGCCGTGATTTCACTTGAGATTCTTCCGAAAGGACATTCGTGTCGAACCAGTCACGTAGCAAGACCCGCCTCTCCCGTGCGCTCGGCGTCGCCCTCACCCCGAAGGCCGCCCGCTACATGGAGAAGCGCCCGTACGCTCCCGGTGAGCACGGCCGCACCAAGCGCAAGCAGGACAGCGACTACGCCGTCCGTCTGCGCGAGAAGCAGCGCCTGCGCGCCCAGTACGGCATCCGCGAGAAGCAGCTGAAGATCGCCTACGTCGAGGCCAAGCGCACCGACGGCCTGACCGGTGAGAACCTGGTCGAGCTGCTCGAGATGCGTCTCGACGCCATCGTGCTGCGTGCCGGCTTCGCCCGCACCATCTCGCAGGCTCGCCAGTTCGTCGTGCACCGTCACATCCTCGTCGACGGCCAGCTCGTCGACCGCCCGTCGTTCCGCGTGAAGCCGGGCCAGCTCGTGCACGTCAAGGCGCGCAGCGAGGGCACCGAGCCGTTCCAGGTCGCCGCTGCCGGCGGTCACGTCGACGTGCTGCCCAAGCTCCCCGCGTACCTCGAGGTCGAGCTCGACAAGCTCCAGGTGAAGCTCGTCCGTCGCCCGAAGCGCGCCGAGGTCCCCGTGACCTGTGACGTGCAGCTGGTCGTCGAGTACTACGCCGGTCGCTGACGCAGAGCAGTTGAGACAGGGGTCGCGGGGTTTCCCGCGGCCCCTGTGTCGTACCCGGCGAGTGCCTGCGACACGGCCACTAGACTGATGCGAGGCGTGCCGAGCGCACCGCCAGGCGACACATCGATCAGGGAGCAGGAGCACCTCGTGAAGAGCATTCTGTGGTTCACCGTCGGCGTCGCGGCCGGATTCGCGGTCGCACACCAGGTCAACCAGACCAAGCAGGGGCGAGACTTCTTCTCCGCGGTGGACGCGAAGGCCCGCGCCTTCGGCCACGCGATCGCCGAGGGCTACCACGCCCGCGACGCCGAGCTCCGCGCCGAGCAGGGCGAGACGCACGCGGCGCTCTGAGCCGACGCGAGCCGGGTCGACGAGAACCACGTCGGCGCGACCTCGCCGCCACGAATGCGAAGGCCCGGATGCCCCGGGCACGACCGAGAACGGAACCATGCAGACTGCCGACATCCGCCAGCGTTGGCTGGACTTCTTCGCCGAGCGCGGACACACCGTCGTCCCGTCGGCGTCACTCGTCTCCGACGACCCCACGCTGCTCTTCACCGTCGCCGGCATGGTGCCGTTCGTGCCGTACCTGACGGGTCTCGTGCCCGCTCCGTACCCCCGCGCGACGAGCGTGCAGAAGTGCATCCGGACGAACGACATCGAAGAGGTCGGCAAGACTCCGCGCCACGGCACGTTCTTCCAGATGAGCGGCAACTTCTCGTTCGGCGACTACTTCAAGGAGGGCGCCATCTCGATGGCGTGGGAGCTCCTGACGACGCCCGAGGCCGACGGCGGCTACGGCTTCGACCGAAACGACCTCTGGGTCACCGTCTACGAAGACGACGACGAGGCGATCGAGCTCTGGAAGAAGGTCGCCGACCTGCCCGACGAGCGCATCCAGCGACTCGGCAAGGACACGAACTACTGGCACACCGGCCAGCCGGGCCCTGCGGGTCCCTGCTCCGAGATCTTCTTCGACCGCGGCCCCGAGTACGGCATCGACGGCGGCCCGGCCACCGACGACGATCGCTACGTCGAGATCTGGAACCTCGTGTTCATGCAGTACCTCATCGACGACGTCGTGTCGAAGACCGACTTCCGCATCGTGAAGGAACTGCCGAAGAAGAACATCGACACCGGCATGGGTCTCGAGCGCGTCGCCTTCATCAAGCAGGGCGTCGACAACATGTACGAGATCGACCAGGTGCGCCCGGTGCTCGACCGCGCCGCCGAGCTCTCGGGTCGCCGCTACGGCGCGAACCACGACGACGATGTGCGCATGCGCGTCATCGCCGACCACGTGCGCTCCGCGCTCATGCTCATGAGCGACGGCGTGAGCCCGTCGAACGAGGGGCGCGGATACATCCTGCGCCGACTCCTGCGCCGAAGCATCCGTGCAATGCGCCTTCTCGGCGTCGAGGGCCCGACCTTCCGCGAGCTCTTCGCAGCGTCGCGCGACGCGATGAAGACCGCCTACCCCGAGGTCGCGAAGGACTACGCGCACATCGAGCAGCTCGCCCTCGGCGAGGAGGAGACCTTCCTCCGCACGCTCACCGCGGGAACGTCGATCCTCGACCTCGCGGTCTCCAAGACCAAGGACTCCGGTCGCGGCGAGCTCGCCGGCGACACGGCGTTCCTCCTGCATGACACGTACGGCTTCCCGATCGAGCTCACCCTCGAGATGGCCGATGAGGCCGGCCTCGCGGTCGACCGCGCCGCATTCGACACGCTCATGACCGAGCAGCGGTCGCGGGCGAAGGCCGATGCGAAGTCGAAGAAGAAGGTGCTCGCCGACCTCTCGGTGTACGCGGAGTTCCGCGCAAAGGGCGAGACGATCTTCACGGGCTACACCGAGCTGACGACGGCGTCGAGCGTGCTGGGCCTCCTCGTCGACGGCCGACCGGTGCCGTTCGCGACCGCGGGCCAGACCGCAGAGGTCATCCTCGCGGAGACCTCGCTCTACGCCGAGTCCGGCGGACAGGCGCCCGACCAGGGGCGCATCGTCGGTGACGGCTTCGAGCTCGAGGTGCTCGACGTGCAGAAGCCCATCAAGGGCCTCATCAGCCACACCGTGAAGGTGACGAAGGGCGAGGTCGGAGTCGGGGTGCCCGCGACGACGCTCGTCGACGAGCAGTACCGACGCGGGGCGACGCAGGCGCACTCGGGCACGCACCTCGTGCACGCTGCGCTGCGCCAGGTGCTCGGCCCGAACGCCCACCAGTCCGGCTCCTTCAACAAGGCCGGATACCTGCGTCTCGACTACGGCTGGAACTCCGCCCTCTCGACCGAGACCCGCAGCGAGATCGAGGAGATCTCGAACGCCGCGATCCGTGACAACCTCGAGGTCGTCACGCGTGAGATGCCCCTCGACGAGGCGAAGTCGCTCGGTGCGATGGCGCTCTTCGGCGAGAAGTACGGCGACGTCGTTCGCGTCGTCGACATCGGCGGCCCATGGTCGCGTGAGCTCTGCGCCGGTACGCACGTGTCGACGAGTGCCGAGGTCGGCATGATCAACATCGTGGGGGAGTCCTCGGTCGGTGCGTCCAACCGCCGCGTGGAGTCGCTCGTCGGCCTCGACGCCTTCCGCCGATTCGCCTCGGAGCGCGCGCTCGTCTCCGAGCTGACGTCGTCGCTGAAGACGCGGCCCGAGCAGCTCGTCGACCGCGTCGGCGAACTCGTCTCGAGCCTGAAGGCCGCCGAGAAGCGCATCCAGCAGTTCGAGGCCCGCGCACTGAACGACCGCGTGCCCGCCCTCGCCGCGAAGGCCGTGCGTACCGGTGACGTGCTGCTCGTCGCCGAGACGGTCGGCTCGCTCGGCACCGGTGACGAGTTGCGCGCACTCGCGCTCTCCGTGCGATCGCAGCTCGGCGACGCGGCATCCGTCGTGGCACTGGCCGCCGAGGTCGGCGGCAAGCCGGTCGCGATCGTCGCGACGTCGCCTGCCGCTCGAGATGCCGGCGCGAACGCCGGTGCCCTCGCGAAGACGATGGCCGGAGTGCTCGGCGGCGGCGGCGGCGGCAAGCCCGATCTCGCCCAGGGCGGCGGCAGCGACCTCTCGGCGATCCCGGCCGCGCTCGACGCGGTGCGCTCGGCGCTCCGCGGGTAGTCGGCGTGCGCACCGGGGCGAGGCTCGGCGTCGACGTCGGGCGCGCCCGAATCGGCGTCGCCCGTTGCGATGCCGGGGGTCTCATCGCGACCCCGATCGAAACGGTCGCGCGTGCCACTGATGGGGATGCCGATGTCACGCGCATCCTCGAGCTCGCGCGCGAGTACGAGGTGATCGAGATCGTCGTCGGCAATCCGCTGTCGCTCTCGGGCGCCTCGACGCCGTCGACCGACGACGCGGTCGCGTTCGCGGAGCGGTTGACGCGTGCGGGGATCCCGGTGCGGCTCGTCGACGAACGGCTCTCGACCGTGAGCGCCCAGCAGGCGCTTCGTGCGACAGGGAAGTCGACGCGCAAGCAGCGTCCCATCGTCGATCAGGTTGCAGCCGTTATCATTTTGCAACACGCCATCGACGCCGAGCGGGACTTCAACCGCCCGCCCGGCCGGACGATCGAGATCCCCGAAGGGCCATCCCCCCTGTGACCCAGCCCCATTCCGAGCGCGACGCAGACCGTGCAACCGCCGACTGGCACGCGATGCTCGCCGGCAACGAGCCGGTGCGAGCACCGAGATCATCGGATGCCGCGCCCCGCACCTCACCGGTCGCCGCGACACCGACCGGGCCGGCCCAGCCGCAGCCGCCGTCGGAAGGGCGACCGCTGACCCGTCGCGAGGCGAGGGAGGCCGAGCAGCGTCAGGCTGCCGAGGCGGAAGCGGCGGCAGTGCTCGCCGAGGCGGGCCCGCCGGCCGAGCCGGCATCGAGCCTGCCGCTCTTCGAGCCGATCGTGGCGGATCCGGTCGCTCCGGACCCGGCCCGGCCCTCGCGAGCCGAACGGCGTGCGGTCAACGCCGACCCCTACGAGCCCGAGAAGCCGAAGCGACGTGGAGCATGGGGCTGCCTCGTCGGTCTGCTCATCGTCGCCGCGCTCGGCGCGGGGGCGTACTTCTTCCTGCAGGGGCCCATCAACGCCGTCATCGAGCGATTCACGCCGGCAGCGGACTTCGAGGGCACCGGCACCGGTGAGGTCGTCTTCATGATCCACGACGGCGAGAACGGTTCCGACATCGCGACGAACCTCGTCGACGAAGGCGTCACCGCTTCCTATGACGCCTTCTACGACCTGCTGCTCGAGCAGAGCCCCGAACCGGAGTTCCACCCCGGGGCCTATCAGCTGGCCGAGGAGATGAGCGCGCAGGCAGCGCTGGATGCGCTGCAGGATCCGGCGAACAAGCTCGAGCAGACCTTCGTGATCCCCGAGGGCACCTCGCTGCCCGATGCGCTCGTCGCCATCTCCGAGGGCACCGACGTGCCACTCGAGAACCTGCAGGCCGCGGCCGTCGAACCGCCGGCGAGCTATGGACTGCCCGCCGAGGCGACGACGCTCGAGGGCTTCCTCTTCCCGGCGACCTACACGCTGGAGCCGGGCCTCGACGCGCACGCCGTGCTGCAGACGCTCGTGAACCGGCAGTTCGAGGCGCTCGACGCCGCGGGAGTGCCGGCCGATCAGCGGTGGCGCACGATCGTGCTCGCGTCGATCGTGCAACGTGAAGCGGGTTCGAACCTCGACGACTTCCCGAAGGTCGCGCGAGTCTTCCAGAACCGCCTCGACCAGGGCATCAACCTCGAGTCCGACGCGACGGTCGCCTACGGCACGGGCAACACGCACACCGTCTGGACGACCGACGAGGAGCGCGCCGATGCGTCGAACCTCTACAACACGTACGCCAACCCCGGGCTCCCGATCGGTCCGATCGGCAACCCGGGCGACGTGGCGATCAACGCCGCCATCCACCCGGCCGACGGCTCATGGCTGTTCTTCGTGCCGGTGAACCTCGCGACCGGTGAGACGGTCTTCTCGACCACGGTCGAGGAGCACGAGGCGGCCGTGGAGCGCCTGCAGGAATGGTGCGCGCTCGACGAGAACGCCGCGTACTGTGAGTGACCTCCGACGGCTCGCGGTGCTCGGCTCGCCCATCTCGCACTCCAAGAGCCCGGCCCTGCACCGGGCGGCGTACGACCTGCTGGGCCTGTCGTGGCAGTACTCGGCCGTCGAGATGGACGGCGACCGGCTCGGTGAGTTCATCGGCGGCCTGGATGCCTCGTGGCGAGGGCTCTCGCTCACGATGCCCCTCAAGCAGGACGTGCTCCCGCTCCTCGACTCGATCGACGAGGTAGCTGCGATCACCGGTGCCGCGAACACGGTGCTCTTCGACGCCGGTAGCCGGCGAGGCTTCAACACCGACGTCGGCGGCATCGTGCGCACGCTCCGCGAGGCCGGCGTTCACGCGGTGTCGCGCGGGGTGCTGCTCGGCGGCGGGGCGACGGCCGCCTCCGCGCTCGTCGCGATGTCGGAACTCGGTTCGCGCGAGGTGCGGGTGCTCGTGCGTCGACCCGGCGCAGCCGTGGCGCTCATCGAGCTCGGGTCCCGCCTCGGGGTGCGGGTCGACGAGGGCCGCATGGAGGAGCTCGACACGATCGGCCGTGCCGAACTCGTCGTGAGCACCGTGCCCGGCGGCACGGACCTCGGCGTCGCGGCATCCGCTGGGTTGATCGCCTCGGCCACGCTGCTCGACGTCGCCTACGATCCGTGGCCCACCCCGCTCGCGGCCGGCTGGATCGCCGGCGGCGGCACGGTCGTGCACGGACTCGGGATGCTGCTGCACCAGGCACTGCTCCAGGTGCGGATCTTCGTGAACGGCGACCCGAACGAGCCGCTCGTCGACGAAGACGCCGTGCTCGGCGTCATGCGCGCCGCGATCTCCTGACCGCTCGGGGTGTCGCTTTCCTGCGTCGCCGTCATGCGACGTCCGCGTCCCCGAGCCTGTGGAAGGATAGGACCATGCTCCGTTGGCTCACTGCCGGAGAGTCGCACGGCCCTGAGCTCGTCGCGATCCTCGAGGGTCTTCCCGCCGGTATCCCCGTTTCGCTCGACGATATTCGTGCTGACCTCGCACGCCGCAAGCTCGGCTACGGCCGAGGTGCGCGCATGAAGTTCGAGCAGGACGAACTCGCGATCTCGGGCGGAGTGCGCCACGGCCTGAGCCTCGGCAGCCCCGTGGCACTGCGCATCGGCAACACCGAATGGCCGAAGTGGCAGGAGGTGATGAGCCCCGAGCCCATCGACCCCGCCAAGCTCGGCCGCGGTCGCGGCGCCGCGCTCACGCGCCCGCGTCCCGGTCACGCCGACCTCGTCGGCATGCAGAAGTACGGATTCGACGAGGCCCGCCCGGTGCTCGAGCGGGCGAGCGCCCGCGAGACGGCCGCCCGTGTCGCGCTCGGGGCGGTCGCCCGTTCCTTCCTCGCCGAGCTCGGCATCCGGCTCGTCGCGCACACGCTCGCGATCGGTCCGGTCCGCGTGCCCGACGGCCGCCCGCTGCCGACGCCCGACGACGTCGACGTGCTCGATGCCGATCCGCTGCGCTGCTTCGACCCCGAGACGTCCGCGGCGATGGTCGCCGAGGTCGACCTCGCGCACAAGGAGGGCGACACGCTCGGCGGCGTCGTCGAGGTGCTCGCCTACGGCGTGCCGCCCGGCCTCGGCTCGCACGTGCACTGGGATCGGCGGCTCGACGCGCAGCTCGCTGCAGCGCTCATGGGCATCCAGGCGATCAAGGGCGTGGAGGTCGGCGACGGCTTCGAGACCACTCGTCGCCGCGGCTCGGCCGCACACGACGAACTGCACGTCGAGGACGGTCGCATCGCCCGTGCGAGCGATCGCGCCGGCGGCACCGAGGGCGGCATGTCCACCGGCACCGTGCTGCGCGTCCGCGCCGGCATGAAGCCCATCGCGACCGTGCCGCACGCGCTGCCGACGGTCGACGTCGCGACCGGCGAGGCTGCCGCGGCGCACCACCAGCGTTCCGACGTCGTCGCCGTGCCCGCAGCGGGTGTCGTGGCCGAGGCGATGGTCGCCCTCACCCTCGCGAACGCCGTGCTCGAGAAGTTCGGCGGCGACTCGGTCGACGAGACCCGGCGCAACCTCGAGTCGTACCTCGCGGCGATCCCCGACACCCTCCGCACGGCCGGCGCTGCTGCGGACACCGCGGCAGATCGTGTCTGACACGCCGCGGATCGCCCTGCCGATCGTGCTCGTCGGCCCGATGGGCGCTGGCAAGTCCCGGGTCGGGCAGCGGCTCGCGGCATCCGTCGGCGCACCGTTCGTCGACACCGACCTGCGCATCGTCGAGCGCTATGGGCCGATCGAGGAGATCTTCGACCGCGAGGGCGAGGAGTACTTCCGCATCGTCGAACGCGAGGTCGTGGGCGAAGCGCTGCGCGAAGAGGCCGTGATCTCGCTCGGCGGCGGCGCCGTGCTGCACGACGACACGCGCGACGACCTCGCGGGCCTGCCCGTCGTCTGGCTGCAGGTCTCCGCGTCGGCGGTGGCGCCGCGACTCACGGGCGGCAACCGTCCGCTCCTCGCCGATGGCGGCGTCGAACGGTGGAGTGCCATCCTCGACGCGAGGCGTCCCCTCTACGAATCGGTCGCCGACTTCAGCATCGACACCTCGCGTCGCTCGGTCGCGCGGATCGTCGACGACATCACCGCGCACTTCGGAGGAACACGATGACCGCAGACGAGACCCGCACGAGCATCCGCGTCGGTGGCGAGTCGGGCTACGACGTGGTCGTCGGCCGAGGCGTGCTCGCCGAGCTCGGCGATGCGATCGGCTCCGCGGCGACGAAGGTGCTCATCGTGCACCCGGCGACGCTCGGCGCGCGTGCAGCAGAGCTGCGCGAAGCGCTCTCCGATCGCTACCAGGTGCTCCTCGCCGAGGTGCCCGATGCCGAGGCGGGCAAGCGCGTCGAGGTCGCCGCGTTCTGCTGGCAGGTGCTCGGGCAGGCCGACTTCACCCGCACCGACGCGGTCGTCGGCTTCGGCGGGGGAGCGATCACCGACCTCGCCGGCTTCGTCGCCGCGACGTGGCTCCGCGGCGTGAAGGTCGTGCAGGTGCCGACCACGGTGCTCGGTATGGTCGATGCCGCAGTGGGCGGCAAGACCGGCATAAACACGAACGAGGGCAAGAACCTCGTCGGTGCGTTCCACGCGCCGGCCGCGGTGATCTGCGACCTCGACACGCTCGACACGCTCCCGAAGAACGAGATCCTCGCGGGCTTCGCCGAGATCGTGAAGGCGGGCTTCATCCGCTACCCCGAGATCCTCGACATCATCGAGGCCGACCCCGAGGCGGCGACCGACCCCTCGACTCCGCAGTTCCGTCGCGTGATCGAGCTCGCGATCCAGATGAAGGCCGACGTCGTCTCCGAGGACTTCACCGAGCAGGGGCTCCGCGAGATCCTGAACTACGGCCACACGCTCGGCCACGCCGTCGAGCACGCCGAGCGATACCAGTGGCGTCACGGCGCTGCGGTCGCCGTGGGCATGGCGTTCGCGGCCGAGCTCGGCCGGCTGTCGGGCCGGCTCCCCGACGAGGTCGCCGACCGTCACAAGCGCGTGCTCGACCTGCTGAGCCTGCCGACGTCGTACCCCGCGGGCCGGTGGAACACGCTGCTCGCCACGATGCAGCGCGACAAGAAGGCTCGCGCGGGCCAGCTCCGCTTCATCGTGCTCGACGACCTGGCCAAGCCCACGGTCATGCTCGCACCCGACCAGTCGCTGCTCTTCGCCGCGTACCAGGAGATCGCGTCCTGAGCGGTGCACGCGAGAGCGAGCGGATGCCTCGGGCATCCGCTCGCTCTCGTGGATGAGCCCGATCAGCCCGTGGTCGCCGCGCCGAGGCCGGGGTTGTCGCTGAAGAATCCGTCGAGCCCCTCGTCGAGGAACACGCGCAGTTCACCGGCGAGGTCGCCGATGCCCGCGGGATCGGCGCTCGACCGGAACTCTGCCGGGAGGAACGCGTTCTCGCGGCGGAACGTCCAGCCGTGCACTTCGAGTCTGGCCGCGTGAGCGTCGGCGATGAGCGTCGTGGGCGCGCCGAGCGTGCCGGTCGCCGTGCGGGGGATCACGAGGCTCTTCTCGACGCCGACGCCGTCGGCGTACGTCGCGATCTCGGCGAGCCCCGCAGGGGTCGCGAGGTCGGCGTACGTCCGGGCGTCACCCGCGAGCACGAAGTCGTACGGACGACCGCTCGAGTTGACGAGCTGGGCGAGCGCGACGTCGGTGGCGCCGTCGAGCTCGCGCAGGTTGGCGGTCTCGAAGCTCTGGACGATGACCGGTGCATCGGCATCGGCGAGCCCGTTGCGCGAGAGCTCGGCGACGAGCGGCTCCTCGAGGGAGAGGCCGATGGAGTCGAAGTAGCTCGGGTGCTTCGTCTCGGGGTAGACGCCGACGGGCAGGCCGTCGCAGCTCACCGAGTGCCGGGCGAGGTCGAGCACCTCGTCGAGGGTCGGCACCTGATAGAGCCCGTTGAAGGTCGTGTTCCCGGGGCGGATCTGCGGGAGTCGTTCGACCGCTCGCAGGGTCTTCAGCTCGGCGAGCGTGAGGTCCTCGGTGAACCAGCCCGTGACCGAGACGCCGTCGATGAGCTTCGTGGTCCTGCGGTCGGCGAACGCCGGGCGGGTGCCGACGTCCGTCGTGCCGCTGATCTCGTTCTCATGGCGGGCGACGAGCACGCCGTCCTTCGTCGAGACCACGTCGGGCTCGATGAAGTCGGCGCACTCGTTGATCGCGGTCTCGTAGGCGGCGAGCGTGTGCTCGGGGCGAGAGCCGCTCGCGCCGCGATGCGCGACGACGGTGACGCCGGAGGGCTGCACTCGCGTGCGATCGAGGGCGATGACGTCGATCTCGGTGTCGTCTGGGACGCCGGGGATGCGCGCGTCGTTGCCGGGGTAGTTGTTGTCGTTCGCGATCAGGAGATCGCCGTTCTTCAACTGCACGATGGTTTCGAACGACTGCACCGGCAGCGAGAACGGGTCGCCGGTGCCGTAGCCGTCGCCTGCGCCGAGCAGATCGGGGTTCGCGATGCGCAGCGCATCGAGCACGAGGGTCTTCTCCAGCTTGCCCTCGGCGTCGGATCGCGTGAGATCGACCTCGTAGATGCGCTTCGTCACCGACTGGTCGCCTTCGAAGTCGTCGCGTTCGACGAGCAGCAGCACGCCGTTCCGCACGGCGAAGGCGTCGCCCACCACGTTCGCGTCCTGGTCGGTCTGGTAGTTCCATGTGCGATCCGTGTATGCGCCCGCCTTGGTGTCGAACTCGAGGATCTCGCGACGGCGGAGGTCCGCGTCATCCGCGTAGGACCCTTCGACGATCGGGTAAAGGTAGCGTCCGTTGACCGACGACGCGAGCGCCTCGAACCCGCGGCTCGCCCGCACGCGAGGGGTCTCCCCGGCCTGCAGGTAGGGATTCTGCGGCGACTTCGCGTTGCCCGGCATCGGGTGCGGCTTCTCCAGCAGGGTGCCGTCGGCGGCGAAGTGGAGCAGGAACGGGCCGAATTCCTCGCCGACCCAGAAGCTGCCGTCCTTCGCGCGGACGACCGACTCGACATCGAAATCGGCACCGGTGAGGAGGCGATCCTGTGTGGTCTCGTTCGTGATGGGAAAGTCGAGCACGTGGTTCGCGTCGTTGTACGAGACGAACCGCTCGACCTGGATCTCGCCGCTCCCGCCCTCCGCCGTCTGCCACGCCGGCCGGACGAGATAGGTGCGGAGCAGGAAGTCGGCCGAGTTGCCCTTGGCGCCGAAGCCGTTGTCGGGCTGGGCCCAGAAGGTGCCGTCGCCGTTGTCGGTCATCGCCGAGAAGCCCGGGATGACTTGGCCGGCGAAGGGTCCCGTACGCCCGTTCACCGGAGTGGTGAGCGCCGCTCCGCTCGAGGGGCCCGACTCGAGGTGATCGGCCGAAAGGGTCGCCCGGGCGACGAGGGCCGGTTCCGTCTTCTTGACGGACGGACCGTTCGGTCCGTCGCCGCCGTTCCCGGCGGCGACCGCGGCCGAGGGGGCGAGCAGCGCGGCCGCCGTGACGGTGGTGACCGCAGCGACCAGGAGGCGCGTGCGTGTTCGTACAGTGTCTGTTGGCATACGGCGAGCCAATCGGGCGCAGGGCACGTCGCGGTGGCCGTGTGCGGAATGCGGTGCGACCGGCAGGTGAACCCGAGCCCTCTCGGCCACCCGACCCGCCACCCGCCGTCATCGCACCGTTCACCGAGTACGTGCCGTCGCCCGAGGTCCGCTTCGGTCGACCGGCCGGAGGACCACCTCTCGGTAGGCTTGCGGGCATGACGACGATCCTCGTGCTTAATGGCCCGAACCTCGGCCGACTCGGCACCCGCGAACCCGAGGTCTACGGCAGCGAGAGCCTCGCCGACATCCGCGACTCGATCGCAGGGGCGGTGCCCGACGACGTCGAGATCGACCTGCGCCAGAGCGACGACGAGGCGGAGCTGATCGGCTGGATCCACGAGGCCGTCGACCGGAAGCTCCCGGTCGTGCTGAATCCGGCCGCGTTCACCCATTACAGCTACGCGCTGCGCGACGCGGCGGCCCAGCTGAAGCAGGCCGGGGTGCCGCTCGTCGAGGTCCACCTCTCGAACCCGCACACTCGTGAGACATTCCGGCACACGAGCGTGATCTCCGGTGTCGCCACCGGGGTGATCGCGGGCTTCGGCAGCGACTCGTACCGCATGGCCGTCGAATGGGTCGTCAGGAACCGCTGAATACGACGCCGGGTGCGCGGCATCCGGGTGCATTGGCGCAGTCTCGACCGAGCGACTAAACTCGACCGACTGAACTTCTGCGGCCGATTCCGGCCGAGCCTCTTCGCAACTGAACGGAACACACACGCATGGCAAGCACCGCTGACATCAAGAACGGCGTCGTCCTCTCCATCGACGGTCAGCTCTGGAGCGTCATCGAGTTCCAGCACGTCAAGCCCGGCAAGGGCGGTGCGTTCGTGCGCACCAAGCTGAAGAACGTCGTCTCGGGCAAGACCGTCGACCGCACGTACAACGCGGGCGCGAAGATCGAGATCGAGAACGTCGACCGTCGTGACTTCACCTACCTCTACAGCGACGGCGACGGCTTCGTCTTCATGGACCAGACCGACTTCGACCAGCTCACGGTGCCCGGCACCGTCGTCGGCGACGCCGCGAACTTCATGCTCGAGAACCAGTCGGTGACCGTCGCGCTGAACAACGGCAACCCGCTCTACGTCGAGCTGCCCGCCTCGGTCGTGCTCGAGATCACCTACACGGAGCCGGGCCTGCAGGGCGACCGCTCCACCGGCGGCACGAAGCCCGCGACGGTCGAGACCGGCTACGAGATCCAGGTGCCGCTCTTCCTCGAGACCGGCACGAAGGTCAAGGTCGACACCCGCACGGGCGACTACCTCGGCCGCGTGAACGACTAGTGAGCGCTCGTACCAAGGCGCGCAAGCGGGCGCTCGACCTGTTGTACTCGGCCGACATGCGTCAGGTGCCGGTCGAGCAGATGCTCGTCGTCGAGGCCGAGAAGGCGGCGAGCGAACCTGAACGAGCCGCCTCGTGGCTCTACGCACGCGAGATCGTCGACGGCATCGTCGACAATCGCGACGAGATCGACGAACTCATCGAGACCCACTCGCACGGCTGGACCCTCGAGCGGATGCCGGCGGTCGACCGTGCGATCCTGCGCATCGGCGTCTGGGAGATCATCCACAACGACGCCGTGCCCGACCCCGTCGCGATCTCCGAGGCGGTCGAGGCTGCCACGGTGCTCTCGACCGACGACTCGGCCGGCTTCGTGAACGGCCTGCTCGCGGCGATCTCGCACTCGAAGGCCTGACGCCCGAGCTCCTTCCGGCTTCCGCTCGATCCGCGTGGATGAGCCCGCTTCAGCGCCCCCGCACTCGGGGGGTTCTGTGGCCATGTCCCTGAGCCCGCGCTCGGTGGAAACACCGAGCGCGGTTCAGCGACACTCCCGACGACGCGCGCCCGCCGTGGCGATGTGATGAGTGCGCCGCCGATTCCGGCCGCATCTCCCGCATTGCTCTCGGAAGGAGCACCATGTCCAGCACCACCATCGGAACCGGCCGCGTCGCGACCGGAACCGGGCTCGACTCGATCCTCGAACGCGCGAACTCCGCCCAGGCGGTCGTCCAGCGCTTCCTCGCTCGTGCAGGCGTGCCCGCGCTCCGCGTCGCGCTCGGCCTCGTCTTCCTCGTCTTCGGCGCGTTGAAGTTCTTCCCGGGCATGAGCCCCGTCGAAGCGCTCGTGACCCGAACCTGGAACGTGTTGTCGTTCGGCGTGATCGACGGATACGCGGCGCTCGCGCTGACCGCGGCGCTCGAGGTGTTCGTCGGCGTCACGCTCGTGACGGGCGTGCTGCTCCGGATCGGCCTGCTCGCCCTCGCGGTGACCTTCGTGGGCGTGTTCTCGCCGCTCGTGTTCTTCGCCGGCGAACTCTTCACCGCGGCCGGACCCTCGCTCGCCGCGCAGTACATCCTGAAGGACGTCGTGCTCGTGGCCGCGGCCATGGTGATCGCGGCGAAGGCATTCACGCGTCCGATCCGGTGACGCCGTGCATTCGGCCCGTCTCGCTCACGACCCCCGCCGTTCGCGGCGGGGGGTCGTCCGCGGATCCGATAGGATGGGGGAGTTGACAACCTTTAAGGCCGTCCTGTGAGGCGGAGAAGGGAGTCGTTTGATGGCACGTGCCGTGCTCAGTCAAGCTGACATCTCGCGGGCGCTGACCCGCATCTCGCACGAGATCCTCGAGTCCAATCGCGGAAGCTCCGATCTCGTCATCCTCGGCATCCCGACCAGGGGCGTGATCCTCGCCCGTCGCATCGCCGAGACCATCGCCCGCATCGAACCCGATGCCGCACCCCCGCAGGCCGGTGCGCTCGACGTCACGATGTACCGCGACGACCTCACCCGCACGCGCACCCGCACGCCGCAGCCGACCGAGCTGCCGCCGGGCGGCATCGACGGCAAGACCGTCGTGCTCGTCGACGACGTGCTGTACTCGGGCCGCACGATCCGGGCGGCGTTCGATGCGCTCAGCGATCTCGGCCGGGCCCGGGCGGTGCGACTCGCCGTCCTCGTCGACCGAGGCCACCGCGAGTTCCCGATCCGGGCGGACTTCGTGGGCAAGAACCTGCCGAGCTCGACGCGCGAGCGCATCAACGTGCGACTGACCGAGATCGACGGGGACGACGGCGTCGCGATCGACGACACGGCCGCGACCGAAGGAGGCGAGGCGTGATGCGTCACCTCCTGAGCACCCGCGAACTCTCCCGTGAGCAGGCCGTCGAACTCCTCGACATCGCCGAGGACATGGCCGCCGTGCAGGAGCGCGAGGTCAAGAAGCTGCCGACGCTCCGCGGAAAGACGGTCGTGAACCTCTTCTTCGAGGATTCGACCCGCACCCGCATCTCGTTCGAGGCTGCGGCGAAGCGGCTCTCGGCCGACGTCATCAACTTCAGCGCCAAGGGCTCGAGCGTCTCGAAGGGCGAGAGCCTCAAGGACACGGCGCAGACCCTGCAGGCGATGGGCGCCGACGGCGTGGTGATCCGCCACCACGCGTCGGGGGCTCCGTACACGCTCGCGACGAGCGGATGGATCGACGCCGGTGTCGTCAACGCCGGTGACGGCACGCACGAGCACCCCACCCAGGCGCTGCTCGACGCCTTCACGATGCGCCGGCGCCTGCACGGCGCCGCGTCCCGAGGGCGAGCCCTCGACGGCGTGCACGTCGTCATCGTCGGCGACGTGCTGCACTCGCGCGTCGCGCGGTCGAACGTCTGGCTGCTCGCGACCCTCGGCGCTGAGGTCGAACTCGTCGCCCCGCCGACGCTCGTACCGGTCGACACGAGTTCGTGGCCCGCACGCGTCGGCTACGACCTCGACGCCGCCCTCGCCGGCACCCCCGACGTCGTCATGATGCTGCGCATCCAGGCGGAGCGCATGCACGCGGCGTTCTTCCCGAACAGCCGCGAATACGCGCGCACCTGGGGTTTGGACGATGCCAGGTTCGACGCACTGCCCCCCAGTACGATGGTGATGCACCCCGGCCCGATGAATCGCGGGCTCGAGATCGCCGCCCGCGCAGCCGACTCCCAGCAGTCGACGGTGCGCGAGCAGGTTGCGAACGGAGTTTCAGTGAGAATGGCCGCCCTCTACCTGTTGATGTCCGGCGATCGGGGGGACGCCTGATGAGCGAGCGTTTCCTGATCACCGGCGCGACCCTCGCGAGTGGCGAGCGCGCCGACATCCTGCTCGACGGCGGCGTGATCGCCGGCGTCGGCAGCATCGCGGATGCCTCGGGCGCGACGGTCGTCGACGCCGACGGGCTCATCGCCCTCCCCGGCCTCGTCGACCTGCACACCCACCTCCGCGAGCCCGGCTACGAGCAGAGCGAGACCGTGCTGACCGGCACGCAGGCAGCGGCCGCCGGCGGCTTCACCGCGGTGTTCGCGATGGCGAACACCTTCCCCGTCGCCGACACGGCCGGCGTCGTCGAGCAGGAGGCGAGCCTCGGGCGCGCCGCCGGGTACGCGACCGTGCAGCCCATCGGCGCCGTCACGGTCGGCCTCAAGGGCGAACAGCTCGCCGAGCTCGGCGCCATGGCCCGCTCCCGCGCGAACGTGCGCGTCTTCTCCGACGACGGCTTCTGCGTCTCCGACCCGCTGCTCATGCGCAGGGCCCTCGAGTACGTGAAGGCCTTCGACGGCGTCATCGCCCAGCACGCGCAGGAGCCCCGGCTCACCGAGGGTGCGCAGATGAACGAGGGCGCCCTCTCGGGCGAACTCGGCCTGACCGGCTGGCCGGCCGTCGCCGAGGAGTCGATCATCGCGCGTGACGTGCTCCTCGCCGAGCACGTCGGATCCCGTCTGCACGTGTGCCACGTCTCCACCGCCGGTTCCGTCGAGGTGATCCGCTGGGCGAAGGCCCGCGGCATCGACGTGACCGCCGAGGTGACCCCTCATCACCTGCTCCTGACCGAAGACCTCATCGCCGGCTACGACCCCCGGTTCAAGGTGAACCCGCCCCTCCGCCGCGCCGAAGACGTCGAGGCGCTGCGCGCCGCCCTCGCCGACGGCACGATCGACATCGTCGCGACCGACCACGCTCCGCACCCGGTCGAGGCGAAGGAGAGCGAGTGGCAGGCCGCCGCCAACGGCATGGTCGGACTCGAGTCCGCCCTCGCGGTCGTGCACGCCGCCGTCGTCGAGACGGGCCTCATGAACTGGGCGGACGTCGCGCGCGTCATGTCGTCCACGCCGGCGCGCATCGGCCGGCTGCACGGCCACGGCGAGGCGATCGAGGTCGGGGCAGCGCCCGAGCTGACGCTCTACGACCCCGCCGCGGCATCCGAGTTCGACCTCGACCGGCTCGCCGGCCGCAGCACGAACTCGCCCTATCTCGGCCGTCGCCTGCCCGGGCGCGTCGTCGCGACGTTCCACGGGGGCTACCCGACCTTCCTCGACGGTGCCGTGCGCCCGCGCGACGAGGTCGCGCGCAACGCGGCATCCGCTCAGGGGGTCGTGCATGGATAAGGTGATCGGCACCGTCGTCGCCGTCGCGGTCGTCGCGCTCGTCGGCTGGCTCATGTACCGCTCGTGGAAGCGCCGGACCGTGCGCGACGAGTCGCTCGGGTCCTATCCCGTGCCAGCCGAGCACGGTGCGCCGGTCGTCGACGCCGAGGTGCTCTACGTCGCGACCACGCCGTTCGGGGAGCCCCTCGAGCGACTCGCGGTGCACGGGCTCGCGTTCCGCGGCTCCGGTCACGTCGAGGTGATTCCCGAGGGCGTGATCCTCCGCATCGCGGGGGAGTCGCTGACCTTCATCCCGGCCGATCGCCTCGTCGGCGCGCAGCTGGCGAGCTACGCCATCGACCGGGGGGTCGAGCCCGAGGGCCTCGTCGCCCTCACCTGGATCGCCCGGGAGCAGGGAACGCTCGAACCGACCGAACCCCGGGTCGACAGCTACGTGCGCGCCCGGTACCCGGGCGACCCCGCCAGGATCATCCAGGCGGTCAACGACATCGCCGCAGCGCCAGCGCCGCGGTCGGAACAGGACATCGCCGCAGCGCCAGCAGCGCCGCGGCCGGAACACGACATCGCCGCAGCGCCAGCAGCGCCGCGGCCAGAGCAGGAGAGTGAGGCCTCGCATGACTGAGACCCCCGCCGGCACGAGCGATTCCGCCGTGCTCGTCCTCGAAGACGGACGCCGCTACGACGGACGCGCCTACGGTGCGCGCGGCCGCACGCTCGGCGAAGCCGTCTTCGCCACCGGCATGACCGGCTACCAGGAGACCCTGACCGATCCGTCGTACGCCGGCCAGATCGTCATGATGACCGCGCCGCACATCGGCAACACGGGCATGAACGATGAAGACATGGAGTCGGCCCGCATCTGGGTGGCCGGGTTCATCGTGCGCGACCCCTCACGGGTCGTCTCGAACTTCCGCTCGCAGCGGAGCCTCGACGACGACCTCGACTCGTCGGGAGTCGTCGGCATCAGCGGCATCGACACGCGAGCGCTCACGCGGCACCTCCGCTCGGCCGGCGCCATGCGGGCCGGCATCTTCTCGGGCGACGACGCGCTGCTCACCCCCGGCGAGCAGCTCGACCTCGTGCAGAGCGGTGCGGCGATGACCGGCGCGAACCTGTCAGGTGCCGTCTCGACCAGCGAGCCCTACTCGCTGCCGGCCGAGGGCGAGCGCGTCGGATCCGTCGCGGTCCTCGACCTCGGCGTGAAGACCTCGACCCTGAAGTACCTGGCGGAGCGCGGCTTCGACGTGCACGTGGTGCCGCAGTCGGTCACCGCGGAAGAGGTGCTCGCCCTCGCGCCCGACGCGCTGTTCTTCTCGAACGGGCCCGGCGACCCCGCGGCATCCGACCGCCATGTCGAGCTGTTGCGCACCACGCTCCGCGAGGGGCTGCCGTACTTCGGCATCTGCTTCGGCAACCAGCTGCTCGGACGCGCACTCGGCTTCGGCACCTACAAGCTCCCCTTCGGCCACCGCGGCATCAACCAGCCGGTGCTCGACAAGTCCACCGGCCGAGTCGAGATCACGGCCCACAACCACGGCTTCGCCGTGGACGCCCCGATCGATCGCGTCAGCGAGTCGAGCGAGGGCTTCGGCCGCGTCGAGGTCAGCCACTACGGCCTCAACGACAACGTCGTCGAGGGACTCAACTGCCTCGACATCCCGGCGTTCAGCGTGCAGTACCACCCCGAGTCGGCGGCAGGCCCGCACGACGCGAACTACCTCTTCGACCGATTCCGCGACATGGTGATCGCGAACACGACGACGAGCACCGCGACCGAAGGAAGCAACGAGTAATGCCCAAGCGCGACGACATCAACAGCGTCCTCGTCATCGGATCCGGTCCGATCGTCATCGGACAGGCCGCCGAGTTCGACTACTCGGGCACCCAGGCGTGCCGCGTGCTCCGCGAGGAGGGCGTGCGGGTCATCCTCGTGAACCCGAACCCCGCGACGATCATGACCGACCCCGACTTCGCCGACGCGACGTACATCGAGCCGATCACGCCCGAGATCATCGAATCGATCATCATCAAGGAGCGCCCGGATGCGGTGCTCCCGACCCTCGGCGGCCAGACGGCCCTGAACGCGGCCATCGCGCTGCACGACGCGGGCATCCTCGAGAAGCACGGCGTCGAGCTCATCGGCGCGAAGGTCGACGCCATCCGCAAGGGCGAGGACCGTCAGCTCTTCAAGGACCTCGTGATCGAGGCGGGTGCCGGCGTCGCCCGCTCGCACGTCGCGAAGACGCTCGAGCAGGCGAAGGAGTTCGCCCTCGACCTCGGCTACCCGCTCGTGGTGCGCCCGTCGTTCACGATGGGCGGCCTCGGCTCGGGCTT
Source organism: Agromyces sp. Root1464 (assembly GCF_001427265.1). Lineage (NCBI taxonomy): Bacteria > Bacillati > Actinomycetota > Actinomycetes > Micrococcales > Microbacteriaceae > Agromyces > Agromyces sp. Root1464. The sequence goes on along the minus strand of NZ_LMFU01000002.1, from coordinate 545,735 downwards.
CGCGTACACCGAGGAAGACCTCGTTCGCATCGTCACCCAGGGCCTGCACGACTCGCCCACCACCGAGGTGCTCCTCGAGGAGTCGATCCTCGGCTGGAAGGAGTACGAGCTCGAGCTCATGCGCGACACGGCCGACAACACGGTCGTCGTCTGCTCGATCGAGAACGTCGACCCGGTCGGCGTGCACACCGGCGACTCGATCACGGTGGCACCCGCCCTCACGCTGACCGACCGCGAGTACCAGCACCTGCGCGACATCGGCATCGACATCATCCGCGCCGTCGGCGTCGACACCGGCGGCTGCAACATCCAGTTCGCGATCGACCCGGCCGACGGCCGCGTCATCGTCATCGAGATGAACCCGCGCGTCTCCCGTTCGAGCGCCCTCGCATCGAAGGCCACCGGCTTCCCGATCGCGAAGATCGCCGCGAAGCTCGCCATCGGCTACCGCCTCGACGAGATCCCGAACGACATCACCCGGGTCACCCCGGCGTCGTTCGAGCCGACGCTCGACTACGTCGTCGTCAAGGTGCCCCGGTTCGCGTTCGAGAAGTTCCCGGCCGCCGACCCCACTCTCACGACGACCATGAAGTCCGTCGGCGAGGCGATGGCGATCGGCCGCAACTACGCGACCGCATTGCAGAAGGCGCTCCGCTCGCTCGAGAAGCGCGGCTCCTCGTTCCACTGGGGTGAAGAGGAGCGCTCGATCGAGGAGCTCCTCGAGGTGGCATCCGTGCCGACCGACGGCCGCATCGTCGTCGTGCAGCAGGCGCTCCGCAAGGGCGCCACGATCGAGCAGCTCTTCGAGTCGACCAAGATCGACCCGTGGTTCCTCGACCAGATCGTGCTGATCAACGAGGTCGCCGAGACCATCGCCTCGGCCGAGAACCTCGACACCGAACTGCTGCTGCTCGCGAAGGACCACGGCTTCTCCGACGCGCAGATCGGCCAGCTCCGGGGATTCGGAGAGGCCGACGCCCGCGAGGTGCGCCACATCCTCGGCATCCGCCCGGTCTACAAAACGGTCGACACCTGCGCGGGGGAGTTCCCGGCGCTCACGCCGTACCACTACTCGAGCTACGACCGCGAGACCGAGGTGGAGCCGAGCGACCGCCGCAAGGTCGTCATCCTCGGCTCGGGCCCGAACCGCATCGGCCAGGGCGTCGAGTTCGACTACTCGTGCGTGCACGCCTCCTTCGCCCTCTCTGCGGCGGGCTTCGAGACGATCATGATCAACTGCAACCCCGAGACGGTCTCGACCGACTACGACACGAGCGACCGGCTCTACTTCGAGCCGCTCACGCTCGAGGACGTGCTCGAGGTCATCCACGCCGAGTCCCAGTCGGGCGAGCTCGTCGGCGTCGTCGTGCAGCTCGGCGGCCAGACGGCGCTCGGGCTCGCCAAGGGCCTCGAGGCCGCGGGCATCCCGATCCTCGGCACGACACCCGATGCGATCGACCTGGCCGAAGAGCGCGGTCTCTTCTCCGGCATCCTCGACGCCGCGGGCCTCCTCGCGCCGAAGAACGGCACGGCGATCGACCTCGCCGGCGCGGTGCACGTCGCGGAGGGCATCGGCTACCCGGTGCTCGTGCGTCCGAGTTACGTGCTCGGCGGCCGCGGCATGGAGATCGTCTACGACTCGCCCTCGCTGGCCGACTACTTCGCACGCATCGAGGGTCAGGGCATCGTCGGCCCCACGCATCCGCTGCTCGTCGACCGGTTCCTCGACGACGCGATCGAGATCGACGTCGACGCGCTGTACGACGGCACCGACCTCTACATCGGCGGCGTCATGGAGCACATCGAGGAGGCCGGCATCCACTCCGGCGACTCGAGCTGCACCCTGCCTCCCGTGACGCTCGGCCGCGCCGAGGTCGACCGGGTCCGCGAGGCCACCCGCGCCATCGCCGAGGGCATCGGCGTGCGTGGCCTGCTGAACGTGCAGTTCGCGATCGGCGCCGGCGTGCTCTACGTGCTCGAGGCCAATCCCCGTGCGAGCCGCACCGTGCCCTTCGTCTCGAAGGCGCTCGGCATCCCGCTCGCGAAGGCCGCGTCGCGCATCATGGTCGGTGCGACCGTCGCCGAGCTCATCGCCGAGGGCATGCTCCCCGCCTCCGACGGCTCGCGAGTGCCGCTCGACGCGCCGGTCGCCGTGAAGGAGGCCGTGCTGCCCTTCAGCCGGTTCCGCACCCGCGAGGGGATCATCGTCGACTCCGTGCTCGGCCCCGAGATGCGCTCGACCGGCGAGGTCATGGGCATCGACAAGGACTTCCCGACCGCGTTCGCGAAGAGCCAGCTCGCAGCCTACGGCGGCATGCCCACCTCGGGCACGGTGTTCGTGTCGGTCTCCGACCGTGACAAGCGTGCGATCATCCTGCCGGTGCTGCGACTGCAGCAGCTCGGGTACGACGTCGCAGCGACCGAGGGCACCGCAGAGGTGCTGCGTCGGAACGGCATCCGGGCGAAGGAGGTGCTGAAGTTCAGCGAGAAGACGAGCGAGGACGCGGCATCCGTGGTCGAGCTCATCCACCGCGGTGAGATCGACGTCGTCGTGAACACGCCCAGCGGGCGTTCTTCGCGCGCCGACGGCTACGAGATCCGTGCAGCGGCTGTGGCGTCCGACATCCCGCTGTTCACGACCATCGCCGAGCTCTCGGCGGCGGTCGCCTCGCTCGACGTGCAGCGCGACGGCTTCGAGGTCACGAGCCTGCAGGAGTACGCCCGCCGTCGGGAGGCCAGCGCATGAGCGACATCACGCCCTTCGGCGACCGGCTCGAAGCCGTCTTCGCCGCGTACGGCCGGCTCTGCGTGGGCATCGACCCGCACGCCTCGCTCCTCGACCAGTGGGGGCTTCCCGACTCGGCAGAGGGTCTGCGCGAGTTCGGCCTTCGCACGATCGACGCCGCCGCAGGGCGCGTCGGCATCGTGAAGCCGCAGGTCGCCTTCTTCGAGCGGCACGGGGCGGCGGGCTACGCGGCGCTCGAGCGCGTGCTCGCCGAGGCCCGCGACGCCGGCCTGATCGTGATCGCCGACGTGAAGCGCGGGGACATCGGCTCGAGCGTCGAGGCCTACGGGCAGGCCTGGCTGACGCCCGGATCGAGCCTCGAAGCCGACGCGATGACGATCAGCGCGTACCAGGGCCTCGGCTCGATCGCCGGCGTGCTCGAGGCCGCCGAGTCGACCGGCAAGGGCGCCTTCGTGCTCGCCGCGACCTCGAACCCCGAGGCCGCCGCGATCCAGCGCGCCGTGCTGCAGCAGTCGAGCCGTGCCGGCTCCACGGTCGCCCAGGCCGTCACGAGCGGAGTCGTCGCCTGGAACCAGGGTCGGGCGGATGCCGCGACGCGCGGGCTCGGCTCGGTCGGCGTCGTGCTCGGCGCGACGATCGACCTGCGCAGTTCGGGCATCGACCTCGACGTCGATCCGCCGCGACCGGGGCTCCCGGTGCTGGCACCCGGCTTCGGACATCAGGGTGCCGAACTCCGCGACCTCCGCGCGATCTTCGGGTCGCTCGCCGCCGGCGTCATCGTGAGCGAGTCGCGATCGATCCTCGGTGCAGGGCCCGACGGCCTCGCCGAGGCGATCACGCGCCGCGTCGGCGATGTGGGGGCGACGAGTGTCTGAGCAGACGACCGTCTCGGGGGCTGCGCGCCCCACACCCCCCGACGTCGATCGGGTGGCGGCATCCCGTGCCGCAGTCGCAGCGCGTCGCGCACGCGCCACCGTCAAGTCCGCGATCGCCGCCGGCTCGCGAAGCCCGCTCGACGTGCTGCGCGAGGCGTTCGAATCGCCTGAAGGCGTCGAGGGGCGCCTTCGCGTCACCGAGTTCCTCACCTCGATCCCCGCGATCGGGCAGACGAAGTCGGCGCGCATCATGGAGGAGCTCGAGATTTCGCCGTCCAAGCGTCTCGGTGGCCTCGGTCGCCTGCAGCGGCGGCGCCTCCGCGAGTTCCTCGCGGACTGGGTCGCCGCGCACGGTGGCACGGGCGACCGTCTCGTCGTCCTCGCCGGACCGACCGCGGTGGGCAAGGGCACCGTCGCCGAGTACATCCGCCGCAACCACCCCGATGTGCGTCTCTCCGTCTCGGCGACGACGCGTCAGCCGCGACCCGGCGAGGTCGAGGGCGAGAGCTACTTCTTCGTCGACGACGCCGAGTTCGACCGCATGGTCGAGGCCGGCGAACTGCTCGAATGGGCGACCGTGCACAACGCGTCGCGATACGGCACGCCCCGCAAGGCGGTCGAAGAGGCGATCGCGGCGGGCAACAGCGTGCTGCTCGAGATCGACATTCAGGGCGCCCGATCGGTTCGACGCGCCGCACCCGAGGCGACGCTCGTCTTCCTCCTGCCGCCGAGCTGGGACGAACTCGTGCGCCGACTCGTCGGTCGGGGCACTGAGAGCCCGGCCGAACAGCAGCGCCGTCTCGAGACCGCGAAGGTCGAATTGGCGGCCGTCGAGGAGTTCGACCACCAGGTCGTGAACCACGACGTCGCCGAAGCGGCGCAGGAGGTCGTAGACTTGATGAGATCTCGCAAGGGTCGGCGTTGAGCTGCCCTCGTCACGACTTTCCGCGCACCGAGGGTGCGCATCCACGATCTAAGGAGTCATTCCATGGCTGAGAAGCTGTCCGGCATCATCGACCCGCCCATCGACGACCTGCTCTCCAAGGTCGACTCGAAGTACCAGCTGGTCATCTTCGCGTCCAAGCGCGCGCGCCAGATCAACGACTACTACGCCGACCTGCACGAAGGCAGCCTCTTCGACAACGTCGGCCCGCTCGTGGACTCCTCGATCGACGACAAGCCGTTGTCGGTCGCGATGCACGAGATCAACGAAGACAAGCTCCGGCTCCGCCCGATCGCCGAGTGATCCGGAGGGCCGGATGACTCGGCTCAACATCGTCGTCGGCATCACGGGCGGCATCGCGGCGTACAAGGCCGTCGGGGTCGTGCGCGCGCTCGTGCTCGCCGGCCACGACGTCCACGTCGTGCCGACCGAGGGCGCGCTGCGCTTCGTCGGCAGGCCGACACTCGAGGCGATCTCGCGCAATCCGGTGCACACCGAGTTGTACGAGGGTGTCGCCGAGGTGCGGCACGTCGCCATCGGCCAGGCCGCCGACCTGATCGTCATCGCGCCGGCCACCGCGAACTCCATCGCGAAGCTCGCGACGGGCCTCGCCGACGACCTCCTCGGCAACACGCTGCTCGCGAGCGAGGCGCCCGTCGTGATCGCTCCGGCCATGCACACCGAGATGTGGCGTCATCCCGCCACCCGGGCGAACATCGAGACGCTCCGTTCGCGCGGGGTCACGATCGTGGGTCCCGCGGTCGGCCAGCTCACCGGCTCCGACAGCGGCCCGGGTCGCATGGAGGAGCCCGACGAGATCGTGCGCATCGCCCTCGAGCGCGTGCTCGGGCGCGGCGCCGGCGCCGAGGCATCCGCTCGCCGTGGTGATCTCGCAGGCCGCCATGTCGTGGTGAGCGCCGGCGGTACGCGCGAGCCGCTCGATCCCGTGCGCTTCCTCGGCAACCGTTCGAGCGGCAAGCAGGGCATCGCGATCGCCGAGGCGGCGCGTGAACGCGGAGCGAAGGTCACCCTCATCGCCGCGAATCTCGAGGTCGCCGAGCCCGACGGCTGCGACATCCGCCGCGTCTCGACCGCCCTCGAACTGCAGGCCGCGGTGACCGAGGCCGCGAGCGGCGCCGACGTCGTCGTGATGGCCGCAGCCGTGGCCGACTACCGGCCCGCGAGCGTCAGCGAGGGCAAGATCAAGAAGGACCAGAGCGACGACGGGCTGACGCTCGAACTCGTGCGCAACCCCGACATCCTCTCGGGCCTCGGCCATGCGCCGCATGCGGGAACGCTGCTCGTCGGCTTCGCGGCCGAGACCGAGCCCGACGACGACCGCCTCATCGCGCTCGGCCGCGGCAAGCGCGAGGCGAAGGGCGCCGACCTGCTCGTCGTCAACCGCGTCGGCTGGAACGAGGGCTTCGCGAGCGACGAGAACCGGGTCGTCGTGATCGGCCGTGACGGCGACGTCGTCACACGAGCACACGGAACGAAACAGTCGGTGGCGCATGACATCCTCGATGTGGTGGTCACGGAAGTGACCGCAGCCACCGCCGCGACGACCTCGAAGGAATCAGAAACCGCATGAGCGCACTCCGCCGCTTCACCTCCGAGTCCGTCACCGAAGGCCACCCCGACAAGCTCTGCGACCAGATCTCCGACTCCATCCTCGATGCGCTGCTCCGCGAAGACCCGCACAGCCGGGTCGCGGTCGAGACGCTCGTGACCACGGGTCTCGTGCACGTCGCGGGCGAGGTCACCACGAGCGGGTACGTCGAGATCCCGGCCATCGTGCGCGAGCGCGTCACCTCGATCGGCTACGACTCCGCAGACGCCTGGTTCGACGGGCGTTCGTGCGGCGTCTCGGTCTCGATCGGCGGGCAGTCGCCCGACATCGCGCAGGGCGTCGACCATGCGTTCGAGGCGCGCGAGGGATCGAGCGAAGACGCCCTCGACATGCAGGGCGCCGGCGACCAGGGCATCATGTTCGGCTACGCCACGCGCGAGACCCCCGAGCTCATGCCGGTGCCGATCTGGCTCGCGCACCGCCTCGCCGAGCGCCTCTCCGCCGTGCGCAAGAGCGGCGAGCTCGACTACCTCCGCCCCGACGGCAAGACGCAGGTCACGATCGGCTACGACGGACAGGTGCCGAAGACGGTCGAGACCGTCGTGCTCTCGACGCAGCACACCCTGGCGGTGTCGACCGAGCAGCTGCGCGCCGAGGTCGAAGAGCTCGTGATCCGCCCCGTGCTCGACACCGTCGAGCTCGCGCGCCCCGACCTCGCCGTGCTCATCAACCCGACCGGTCGCTTCGAGATCGGCGGCCCGCAGGGCGACGCGGGCCTCACCGGCCGCAAGATCATCATCGACACCTATGGCGGCGCGAGCCGGCACGGCGGCGGTGCCTTCAGCGGCAAGGACCCGTCGAAGGTCGACCGCTCAGCGGCGTACGCGATGCGCTGGGTCGCGAAGAACGCCGTCGCGGCGGGCCTCGCCGACCGTCTCGAGCTGCAGGTGGCGTACGCCATCGGCAAGGCTGCGCCCGTCGGCCTCTACGTCGAGAGCTTCGGCACCGGTGCCCTGCCCGACGAGCAGATCACCGCGGCGATCCGCGAGGTGTTCGACCTGCGACCGGCGGCGATCATCCGCGACCTCGACCTGCTGCGCCCCATCTACGCGCAGACCGCGAGCTACGGCCACTTCGGCCGCGAGCTGCCCGACTTCACGTGGGAGCGCCTCGACCGCGTCGACGATCTCCGCTCCGCTGCCGGACTCTGACGTGGCCGGCGGCTCCGTCGCCCGCGTGCTCGTCGACTCGCCGCTCCCGCAGCTCGACCAGCTCTTCGACTATGCGGTGCCCGAGCGGCTCCGCGACGCCGCGGTCGCCGGTGTGCGCGTGCGCGTTCCGCTGCGTTCCGGCGGGCGCATCGCCAACGGATGGCTCGTCGAGCTCGCGTCCTCGAGCGAGTACGACGGGCGTCTCAGCGAGCTCGAAGACGTCGTCTCCGAAGTGCCGCTCCTGACGCCAGAGGTGTGGGCGCTCGCACGTGCCGCTGCCGACCGCGCGGCCGGCAACGCCGGCGACATCCTGCGGGTGGCCATTCCGAGCCGCTATGTGCGGGCCGAGCGGGCGTGGCGGGCGGCCGAGCCGGACGCGGGCGAGCTGCCGGGTCCGGCCGCGCCGATTCCGGGCTACGAGCCGGGCCGTATCGAGACGGGCATCGACGCGGGCGAGCGGATGGCGCTGGCCGCCGATCCCCGCCCGGTGCTGCTCTCGTCGGGCGAGTGGGTCGGCGCATGGGCGGCGACGCTCGCTGCAGCTGCCGCGCACACGCTCGCGGCCGACCGTTCGAGTCTCATCGTCGTTCCCGACTATCGCGACCAGGAGCAACTGCAGGCGGCCCTCGCCGATCGCGTCGACCCTCGCCGGGTGCTCCGCACCGATGCGCGGCAGACGGGCGGCGAGCGGTTCCGCGCGTTCCTCGACGCCACGGGCACCGACGCCCGCGTCGTCATCGGCAACCGCTCGACGGTCTACGCGCCGGCGTCGCGTCTCGGCCTCATCGCCATCTGGGACGACGGGGACTCGCTCCAGAACGAGCAGCTCTCGCCGGGCGTGCACCCGCGGGATGCCGCGCTCATCAGGCAGGAGCAGTCGGGTGCGGCACTGCTCTTCCTCGGGCACAGCCGCAGCGTCGAGGTCGAACGCCTCGTCGAGATCGGATGGGTGCACGAGGTGCCGGCCGTCAGGCACGTTCGACCGAAGGTCATCCCGACCGAGCAGCAGGCCTCGCCCGAGCCGGGCTCGGCCAGGATCCCGTCGAGCGCGTGGCGCGCGGCGCAGCAGGCGATCGCCGAGGGGCCCGTGCTCGTGCAGGTCGCGCGGCCGGGGAACGCGCCGCTGCTCGCCTGCGATCGCTGCCGCGAGCCGGCCCGATGCGCAGCGTGCGGCGGAGCCCTGGTCGTGCCACGCAGCGGCGGCGACCCGCGATGCGTGCTGTGCGGCACGAGCGCGAGCGCCTGGAGGTGTCCGGTCTGCGAGGCCACGAAGCTGCGCGCGGTCACGGTCGGCGCGAGCCGCACGGCCGAGGAGCTCGGTCGTGCCTTCCCGAAGGCCCGCGTGATCCTCTCCGACGGCGAACGGCCGGTGCTGAAGGTCGGTGCCGAGCCCGCGCTCGTCGTCGCGACTCGAGGCGCAGAACCCATCGCCGAGGGCGGCTACCGTGCCGTACTCCTCCTCGACGGCGAGCGGATGCTGCTGCGCGAGTCGCTTCGCGTGGCTGAGGACTGCCTGCGCTGGTGGGCGAACGCCGCGGCGCTCGCGGCGCCCGGCTCACCGGTCTACCTGGTCGGGGTGGCGGGCGCGCTCGCGCAGTCGCTCACATCATGGCGGCTCTCCGAGTGGGCGAGCGGCGAACTCGCGAGCCGCCGGGCGCTGCGATTCCCGCCTGCGGTGCGGGTCGCGAGCGTCACGGCGGCGCCCGCCCTCGTCGCCAGGGCGCTCGATGCGGCCCGCGACGCCGCCGCCGGCGTCGACTCGCTCGGCCCGGTGCCGGCCGACGAGGGACTCGAGCGCGGCATCGTGCGGTTCGACTACGCCGCAGGTGCAGCGGTCGCGAAGGCGCTCCGAGCCGAGATGATCCGGGTCGCGACCGAGCGACGGCGCCCGGTCGCCGGGCAGCCGCCCAAGCGGCCCGCGGTGCTCCGGGTGCGTTTCGACGACCCCGAGGTCCCGTAGTCCGCCTTCGTCGGCGACAATGGAGTGTGCAGAAGCTCCGCCTCGTCTTCGCCGGCACTCCTGCCGTCGCCGTTCCATCACTCGACCGTCTCGCAGCGAGCGGGCATGATCTCGTCGGCGTCGTCACCCGGGAGCCGGCTCCGCTCGGGCGCAAGCGCGTGCTGACCCCGTCGCCCGTCGCGCAGGCGGCGACCGCACTCGACGTGCCGCTCATCGAGGCGAACCGGCTCGATGCCGACGTGACGGCGCGGGTCGCCGCACTCAAGCCCGATCTCGGCGTCATCGTCGCCTACGGCGGCCTCGTGAGAGAACCCCTGCTCTCGACCCCCGTGCACGGCTGGATCAACCTGCACTTCTCGCTGCTTCCCGCCTGGCGCGGGGCGGCGCCCGTGCAGCACTCCCTCATCGCGGGCGACACCGTCGCCGGGGCATCCGTGTTCCAGCTCGTGCCCGAGCTCGACGCCGGCGAGGTCTTCGCCGAGCTGCGGCATCCGCTGCAGGGCCACGAGACGGCCGGTGAGCTGCTCGACGCCCTCGCGGACTCGGGCGCAGGCCTGCTCGCCGACGTCGTCGACGCCATCGCCGACGGCTCGGCGCGATCGGTGCCCCAGCTCGGTGAGCCGAGTCTCGCTCCCAAGCTGTCGATCGACGACGCGCGGCTCGACTGGACGCTGCCCGCACACGAGGTGCACTCCCGATTCCGCGGCGTCACGCCCGAACCCGGCGCCTGGACGACGATCGACGAGCAGCGGGTGAAGCTCCTCGACCTCGGCGCTCCCGTCGGCGACGACATCCCCGCTCTCGCCCCTGGCGAGCTCGTGCCCTCGGCGCGCCGAGTACTCATCGGCACCGGTACCACGCCGCTCGAGCTGCGCCGGGTGCAGCCGGCGGGCAGACCGGCGATGGATGCCGGAGACTGGTGGCGCGGGTCCGGACGCAGCACGGCGGTGGCTCGATGAGCGGCGGGAACGGCGGACGCGGGGGGAGCACCGGCCGTAGCGGCTCCGGCGGCCAGCGCCGTGGTGGTGGTGGCGGCGGCGGAGTCTCCGCTCGCTCGACGCCAGCGCGCATCGCCCCCGCGCGCATCGTCGCCGTCGAGGTGCTCGAGGCCGTGCGCGCCGACGAGGCCTATGCGAACCTGCTCCTGCCCACCCGCATCCGCCGAGCAGGCCTCGACCGCGCCGACGCCGCCTTCGCGACCGAACTCACCTACGGCACGCTCCGCATGCAGGGCTTCTACGATCGGGTGATCGAGCTCGCGGCGAACCGGCCCGCCTCCGCGATCGACACCGCGGTGCTGGACGTGCTCCGGCTCGGGGCGCACCAGCTCCTCGCCACCCGGGTCGCCACGCACGCGGCCGTCAACGAGCAGGTCGAACTCGCACGTCGGGTCGCGCCGAAGGCTGCCGGGTTCGCCAACGCCGTGCTCCGCACGATCTCGCGCACGTCGCCCGAGGAGTGGCGCGAGCTCGTCGCCGAGGGCGCGCGCAGTGAAGATGCGCGTCTCGCGGCCGTCACGAGCCACCCCGAGTGGATCGTGCGGGCGCTTCGAACCGCCCTCGACCACGAAGGACGGGCCGGCGAGCTCGAACAGCTGCTCGAGGCCGACAACGCCTCGCCCCGGGTGAACCTCGCGGTGCTGCCGGGCCTCGACCTCGACACCGACGCCATCGAGGGCTTCGAGCCCGATCGCTTCTCGCCGATCGGCGCGGTCGCCGCCGACCCGATCGCCACGGCCGAGCGCTCGGGCGGTCGCATCCGCGTGCAGGACGAGGGGTCCCAGCTCGCCGCCCTCGCACTCAGTCGTGCCGAGCCGGTCCGCGCGGGGGAGCGCTGGCTCGACCTGTGCGCGGGCCCGGGCGGCAAGACGGCGGTGCTCGCGGCCGAGGCGCTCGCGACCGGCGCGGTGCTCGCGGCGAACGAGACCGTGCCGGTTCGTGCCGAACTCGTGCGCAATGCGATCGTCGGGGTGCCGCTCGACGTCGAGGTGCACGTCGGCGACGGACGCGAGCTCGACCTCGAGGCGCTCGGCGCACCCGGCGGGTTCGACCGCATCCTGCTCGACGCACCGTGCACCGGGCTGGGCGCGCTCCGTCGCCGGCCGGAGGCCCGCTGGCGCAAGGCTCCATCGGATGTCGCCGAGCTCACGAAGCTCCAGGGCCAGTTGTTCGACAGCGCCTTCGCGGCCCTCGCGCCCCGCGGCATCCTCGCGTACGTGACGTGCTCGCCCCACACCGGGGAGACCCACGGCACGCTCGCGGCCGCACTCCGTCGCGCGGGCGATTCGGCCGAGCAGCTCGACACGCGCTCCGTGATCGAGGCGGTCTCGCGGCATCCGCTCGACCTCGCCGGTGCGCCCGAGACCGTGCAGCTCTGGCCGCACCGGCACGGCACCGACGCCATGTTCATCGCGCTCGTGCGCAAGCGGCAGGCGTGAACGGCCGCCTCGACCCTCGATAGGGTGGCTGCATGACGACGCGGATCAACCCGAGCATCCTCGCTGCCGACTTCGCGAACCTCGAGCACGAGCTCGGGCGCATCGCGAGCGCCGACCTCGTGCACGTCGACGTGATGGACAACCACTTCGTGCCGAACCTGACGTTCGGGCCGCAGATGGTGGGCCGCCTGCAAGAGGTCAGCCCAATCCCGCTCGACGTGCACCTCATGATCTCCGACGTCGATCGCTGGGCGCCCGGCTATGCCGAACTCGGCGCGTTCTCGGTCACCTTCCACGCCGAGGCCACCGACGAGCCCGTGGCGCTCGCGCGCCGGCTCCGCGAGATCGGCGCGCGCGCCGGCATCGCGCTGAAGCCCGGCACCGACGTCGAGCCGTACCTCGAGCTGCTGCCCGAGTTCGACCAGGTGCTCGTGATGACCGTCGAGCCCGGCTTCGGCGGCCAGTCGTTCATGGCCGAGACGATGCCGAAGCTCGAGCGCCTCTCGCGCGTGGTGCGAGAGACGGGCCTCGACGTCTGGCTGCAGGTCGACGGCGGCATCTCGCTCGACACGATCGGCATCGCAGCAGATGCCGGGGCCGACACCTTCGTCGCCGGCTCAGCGGTCTTCGGGGCCGAGGTGCCCGCCGACCGCATCATCGCCCTTCGTGACGCCGCGATCGCGCACCGGCATTGAGCCGGGCCGGGCACCGGTAGTCTTGACGGGTGAAGACCTTCGACGAGCTGTTCATCGAGCTCGCTGACAGAGCCGCCACCCGCCCCGAGGGCTCAGGCACCGTACGCGAGCTCGACGCCGGCGTGCACGCCATCGGCAAGAAGATCGTCGAGGAGGCCGCCGAGGTGTGGATGGCCGCCGAGTACCAGAGCGACGACGAGACGGCAGAAGAGATCTCCCAGCTGCTCTACCACCTGCAGGTGCTGATGCTGGCGAAGGGGCTCACGCCCGCCGACGTGTACCGACATCTCTGATCCCGCCCATGGCCGATCAGAACCGTCGACACGAAAGTACCGAAATGCTCCGAATCGCCGTGCCCAACAAGGGCTCGCTCGCCGAAACCGCCGCGCAGATGCTGTGGGAGGCCGGGTACACCGGTCGCCGCGACCCGCGCGACCTTCACACCGCCGACCCGCGCAACGGGGTCGAGTTCTTCTACCTCCGCCCGCGCGACATCGCGACCTACGTCGGATCCGGCGCGCTCGACGTCGGCATCACGGGTCGCGACCTCCTGCTCGATTCCGGCTCGGATGCCTCCGAGATCGCGCCGCTCGGATTCGGCGACTCGACGTTCCGCTTCGCGGGGCCGGCGGGCGCCTTCACCGACCTCACGGGCCTCGAGGGCGTTCGGGTGGCCACGAGCTACCCGGGCCTCGTCGGCGACTTCCTCGCCGGCCACGGCGTCACGCCCGCCAAGCTCGTGAAGCTCGACGGCGCCGTCGAGTCCGCGGTACGGCTCGGCGTGGCCGACGCGGTCGCCGACGTCGTCTCGACGGGCTCGACGCTCCGCCAGGCGGGTCTCGAGATCTTCGGCCCGGTCATCCTCGACTCGACGGCCGTCCTCATCGGGTCCGGCATCGACAAGCCGGGCGCCGCGACACTGCTCCGCCGCCTCCAGGGCGTGCTCGTGGCACGCCAGTACGTGCTGCTCGACTACGACGTGCCGGTCGAGCACCTCGAGCGGGCGACGGCCGCCGCGCCCGGATTCGAGTCGCCCACGGTCTCGCCGCTGCACGATCCCGAATGGGTCGCCGTGCGCGTCATGATCCCGCGCGCCGACATGAACCACGTCATGGACGAGCTGTACGAGCTCGGCGCGAGGGCGATCCTCGTGAGCGCGATCCACGCAGCTCGGTTGTGAGGCAGCGCGCATGTCTCTCGCCGTCCGTGTGATCCCGTGTCTCGACGTGGCAGCAGGCCGCGTCGTGAAGGGCGTGAACTTCCAGAACCTGCGCGACGCGGGCGATCCCGTCGAACTCGCGGCCCGCTACGCGGAGCAGGGTGCCGACGAGCTCACCTTCCTCGACGTCACCGCCACCGTCGACGACCGCTCCACGACGTACGACATGGTGCAGCGGGTCGCCGAGCAGGTCTTCATCCCGCTGACCGTGGGCGGCGGCATCCGCTCGGCCGACGACGTCGCGCGCCTGCAGGGCCACGGCGCCGACAAGATCGGTGTCAACAGCGCCGCGATCGCACGCCCCGCGCTCATCGGCGAGATCGCCGACCGGTTCGGTGCGCAGGTGCTCGTGCTCTCGCTCGACGTCAAGCGATCCGACCGCACGCCGTCGGGATTCGTCGTGACGACCCACGGCGGCCGCACTGAGACCGACCTCGACGCGCTCGAGTGGGCCCGTCGCGGCATCGAGCTCGGCGCCGGCGAGCTGCTCGTCAACTCGATCGACGCCGACGGCACGAAGGCCGGGTTCGACCTCGAGCTCACGGCGCTCATGCACGAGCTCTCGAGCGTGCCCGTCATCGCCTCCGGCGGTGCCGGTGCGGTGGCCGACTTCCCGCCGGCGATCGCAGCCGGAGCCGATGCGGTGCTCGCGGCCTCCGTCTTCCACAACGGCGAGCTGACCATCGGCGAGGTGAAGGCCGCGCTGGCGGCCGACGGAAGGATCGTCCGATGACCACGGAATCGACCGTCGAAGCTGCGCTCGAGCGCGCCGCCTTCAACGCCGACGGGCTGCTGCCCGCCGTCATCCAGCAGTGGGACACCGGCGAGATGCTGATGCTCGGCTGGATGGACCGCGAGGCGCTCCGGCGCACGCTGACCGAGGGGCGCGTCACGTTCTGGTCGCGGTCGCGCCAGGAGTACTGGCGCAAGGGCGACACCTCGGGGCACGCCCAGTACGTGCGCTCCGCGGCGCTCGACTGCGACGCCGACACCCTCCTCGTGCGCGTCGAGCAGATCGGGGTGGCATGCCACACCGGCACCCGCACCTGCTTCGACGGCGACCCGATCGCCGTGACCCCCGGATTCCCGCCCGCCGACTGACGACTGACGACGAGGAGCACACGTTGGCCGACGCCACGACCACCTTCGAGGAGTTCACCGCCCTGCTCTCGGGGCGCCGGGTCGTGCCCGTCGTGCGCGAGCTCTTCGCCGACGGCGAGACGCCGGTGGGCATCTACCGCAAGCTCGCCGGCGGACGCCCCGGCACCTTCCTGCTGGAGTCGGCCGAGCAGGGCGGCATCTGGTCGCGCTACTCGTTCGTGGGCGTCTCGTCGTACGGCGTGCTCACCGAGGCATCCGACCGCGTCGAGTGGCAGGACTACGGGCTGAGCGCCGAGCGCGCACTCGGCGACGCTGCCGAACTCGCGCCCCTCGCCGCACTCGAGGCGCTCTTCGAACGCTGGCGCACCGAAGACGTTCCGGGCGCGCCGCCGCTCACCGGCGGGCTCGTCGGGTTCATCGGCTGGGAGGCGATCCGTCAGATCGAGCGCCTGCCGAACCGCCCGCCGTCGGAGTTCCCGATGCCGGGCCAGGCGTTCGCGTTCGTCTCCGAGCTCGTCGTGATCGATCACCGCACGGGCACCGTGCAGCTCATCGCCTCGGCGCTGAACGACCGGGGCGACGCACCGGAGCAGCTCTGGCAGGGCGCGCAGGCGAGCCTCGACCGCATGCAGCAGGGCCTCGCCCAGCCGACCGAGGCGTGGCTCGCCGAGATCGACCTTGCGCGCGCCGCCGACCCGGTGCACCGCACCGAGAAGTCCGACTTCCTCGCGGCGGTCGACCGGTCGAAGGAGTACATCCGTGAGGGCGACATCTTCCAGGTCGTCATCTCGCAGCGCTTCGAGCAGGAGGCGACGGCGCATCCGATCGATGTGTACCGGGTGCTCCGCAGCCTCAACCCGAGTCCGTACATGTACCTCCTGCACCTCGAGGACACGGCGGGGGAGCCGTACTGGATCGTCGGCTCCTCGCCCGAGGCGCTCGTGAAGGTGCAGCACGGCCGCGTGTTCACGCACCCGATCGCCGGATCGAAGCCGCGTGGGGCGACCCCCGAGGCCGACGCCGACCTCGAGGCCGAGCTCATCGCCGACCCGAAGGAACAGGCCGAGCACCTCATGCTCGTCGACCTCGCCCGCAACGACCTCGCGAAGGTCTGCACCGCCGGCACGGTCGAGGTGACCGAGTTCATGCGGGTCGAGCGGTTCAGCCATATCATGCACCTCGTCTCCTCGGTCGAGGGCGACCTCGTCGGCGACGCGAACGCGATCGACGTCTTCCGCGCGACCTTCCCGGCGGGCACGTTGTCGGGCGCGCCGAAGCCGCGAGCGCTCGAGATCATCGACGAGTTGGAGCCTTCGCAGCGGGGCCTCTACGGCGGCGTCGTCGGCTACTTCGGATTCGGCGGCGACGCGGACCTCGCGATCGCGATCCGCACCGCGACGATCTCCGGAGGCGTCGCACGCGTGCAGGCCGGCGGCGGCCTCGTCGCCGACTCCGACCCCGAGTCCGAATACCAGGAGTCCCGCAACAAGGCCGCGGCGCCCCTGCGTGCGGTCGCCGTGGCGAACGCGATGCGCCGGGTGGAGTCGTGAATCCGGCCCGCATGAAGCTGCCCGTGATCGTCGCGACGGTCGTGGGCGCCGGGCTCGTGCTGCTCTCGTGGAGCCAGACCTGGTTCGAGCTCCTCATCGAGGCGAGCACGACCGGCGGCACCGGCGAACCGATCGACGTCACGGGCAGCGTCGCGTCCCCGGCCCTCGCAGCCCTCGGCCTCGCCGGCCTCGCGCTCGTGGCCGCGCTTGCGATCGCAGGTCCCGGCATCCGCGTCGTGCTCGGCGTGCTCGAGGTGCTCCTCGGCGGCTGCGTGCTGCTCGCAGCCGTCCTGTCGCTGGCCGACCCCATTGCTTCGGTGTCGCCTGCCGTGACGGATGCCACGGGCGTCGCCGGCGCCGCACCGACCGCCGAGCTCGTGGCATCCGTCTCCGCGACGGTCTGGCCGGTGCTGGCGATCGTCGGCGGGGCCCTGCTCGTCCTGGCCGGCATCGCGATACTCGTGACCGGCACCCGCTGGCCCGCCTCCTCGCGGCGGTACAGTGATTCCCGCATGGCCGCCGACGACGCTGCCGCGACGCCCGTCGAACGCCCGGCCTCCGACCGCGCCATCGACGACTGGGACGGCCTCAGCCGGGGCGACGACCCGACCGACGAGACAACCGAACGTCACGACGACCGCTAGACTGGCCGACGAAACCCCAGCACGAAGGAGCATCATGAGCATTGAGACCGCAGATCCCGGCCACGGACACTCGCCCGCGGCATGGACCGCCGTCACGATCATGCTCATCGCATTCACGATCGGCACGGTCGCCTTCTTCTTCGACGCGCAGTGGCTGGTCTGGGCGTCGGCAGGTCTCCTCGTCGTCGGCATGATCGTCGGCTGGGTGCTCGCGCGCGCCGGCTACGGTGTCGGCGGCTCGAAGGTCGCCGAAAAGGCGCACTAGTGCTCGCCGAGCTGACGGCGAACGCGGTCGCCGACGCTGTGGCGCGCCGCGAGAGCGCACCGCTCGCAGTCGTCGAAGCCGCGGCGCTCGCGCGCCCGGCGGCACTCGACGCACTCGAGGCGCTCCGCCCTGCCGCCCACGTCAAGGTCATCGCCGAGATCAAGCGTTCGAGCCCTTCACGGGGTTCGCTCGCGACGATCAGCGATCCGGCCGCCCTCGCTCGTCAGTACGAGCTCGGCGGCGCGAGTGCCATCAGCGTGCTCACCGAGGGCCGCAAGTTCGGCGGGTCGCTCGCCGACCTCGAGACCGTGCGTGCGGCCGTCTCGTTGCCCGTGCTGCGCAAGGACTTCATCGCGACGCCCTACCAGGTGTTCGAAGCACGCGCGGCAGGCGCCGACCTCGTGCTGCTCATCGTGGCCGCGCTCGACGACCAGACGCTCCGCGAGCTCCACGACCTCATCATCGAGCTCGGCATGACACCGCTCATCGAGACGCACTCGGCCGACGAGCTCGAGCGCGCGGCCGCACTCGGCGCGCGCCTCATCGGCGTGAACGCCCGCGATCTCTCGACGTTCGAACTCGACCGCGACCTCTTCGGTCGTCTCGCGCCGCGATTCCCCGAGGGCGCGATCCGCGTCGCGGAGTCCGCCGTGCTGTCGGCGACGGATGTCGCGCACTACCGCTCCTCGGGCGCCGACGTCGTCCTCGTCGGCGAGGCGCTCGTCACGGGCGGCGACCCGATTGCCAACCTCTCAGCTTTCCTGGCGGTGTGACATGGCGCTCAGAGCGCAGACCGGTCCCTACTTCGGCGACTTCGGCGGGCGCTTCGTGCCCGAGTCCCTCGTCGCCGCCCTCGACGAGCTCGGCGAGGCCTACGACCTCGCGAAGCTCGATCCGGCGTTCGGCGAAGAGCTCGCGGAACTCGGCCGCAGCTACACGGGCCGACCGTCGATCATCACCGAGGTGCCGCGATTCGCCGCGCACGCCGGCGGCGCCCGGGTCATCCTGAAGCGTGAAGACCTGAACCACACGGGGTCGCACAAGATCAACAACGTGCTCGGCCAGGCGCTGCTGACGAAGCGCATCGGCAAGACGCGCGTGATCGCCGAGACCGGCGCCGGCCAGCACGGCGTGGCGACGGCGACGGCTGCGGCCCTCTTCGGACTCGACTGCGTCATCTACATGGGCGAGGTCGACACCGAGCGTCAGGCGCTGAACGTCGCGCGCATGCGGCTCCTCGGCGCCGAGGTCATCGCCGTGACGGCGGGCTCTCGCACGCTGAAAGACGCGATCAACGAGGCAATGCGCGACTGGGTCACCAACGTCGAGACCACCAACTACATCTTTGGCACGGTCGCGGGCCCGCACCCGTTCCCCGAGATGGTGCGCGACTTCCAGAAGATCATCGGCGAGGAGGCCCGCCAGCAGGTCATCGACCTCACGGGCGGGCTGCCGACGGCGGTCGCCGCCTGCGTCGGCGGCGGATCGAACGCGATCGGCATCTTCCACGCCTTCCTCGACGACGAGGGCGTCGCCCTCTACGGGTTCGAGGCCGGCGGCGAGGGGGCCGAGACCGAACGGCACGCTGCGACCATCACGAAGGGCCGCCCCGGCGTGCTCCACGGGGCGCGTAGCTACCTGTTGCAGGACGACGACGGCCAGACCATCGAGTCGCACTCGATCTCGGCCGGACTCGACTACCCGGGCGTCGGCCCAGAGCACTCGTGGCTCGCAGCCCTCGGTCGCGCGAACTACCGACCCGTGACCGACGACGCGGCGATGCAGGCGCTTCGCCTCCTCACCCGGACCGAGGGCATCATCCCGGCGATCGAGTCGGCGCACGCCCTCGCGGGGGCGCTCGAGCTCGGTCGAGAACTCGGGCCCGAGGCCACGATCCTCGTGAACCTCTCGGGTCGCGGCGACAAGGACATGGACACGGCCGCCCACTACTTCGAGCTCTACGACCAGGAGAACGCCCGATGAACACGGTCGGTTCCGTCATCCGCCGTCGCAACGACGAAGCGTCCGGCGCGCTCATCGGCTACCTGCCGGTCGGCTTCCCGACGTTCGACGAGAGCGTCGAGGCCGCGGTGGCGATGGTCGAGAACGGCGTCGACATCCTCGAGCTCGGCCTGCCGTACTCCGACCCCGTCATGGACGGCCCGGTCATCCAGGCGGCCACGCAGCAGGCGCTCGCGAACGGCTTCCGTCTCTCCGACGGCTTCGAGGCCGTGCGCCGCATCACCGAACGGGTGGATGCCCCGGTGCTGATCATGACCTATTGGAATCCCGTCGTGCAGTACGGCGTCGACCGGTTCGCCGACGACCTCGTGGCGGCCGGGGGAGCGGGCCTCATCACGCCCGACCTCATCCCCGACGAGGGCGCCGCGTGGATCGCGGCATCGGAGCGCACCGGTCTCGACCGGGTCTTCCTCGCCGCGCCGACCTCGACGGACGCCCGCATCCGGCAGGTCATCGACGCGAGTCGCGGCTTCGTCTACGCCGTCTCGACCATGGGCATCACGGGCGCCCGCAGCGACGTCGACCGGGCCGCTCGGACGCTCGTCGAGCGATTGACCGCTGCAGAGGCTCCCGCGAGCTGCGTCGGCGTCGGCATCTCGACGGCCGCCCAGGTCGCCGAGGTGCTCGAGTACGCCGAGGGCGCGATCGTCGGGTCGGCGCTCGTGAATGCACTCGCCACCGGCGGCGTTGCCGCGGTGGGCGAGCTCGCGGCCGAACTCGCGCGCGGCACGCGCGCCTGAGTGAAGTACGCTCATTGAGGCCGTCAGCGGCCGAAGAAACTGAGGAAAGGCAGCAGCCGGCGTGATCGCACCGTTCAGCATTCCGAGCCCCGACCCCGCGTGGCGCGCCCTCGAGATCCCGCTTCCGTGGGGTGGCGAGCTGACGATCCAGACGTACGCGCTCTGCATCCTCGTCGGCATCGTCCTCGCCGTCATCATCACCTCGCGCCGGCTCACGAAGCGGGGCGCCGAGCCCGGCATCGTGCTCGACATCGCCCTGTGGGCGGTGCCGCTCGGCATCATCGGCGCTCGGTTCTACCACGTGTTCACGCACCCCGACGACTACTTCTACGCGGGCGCCAACGTCTGGAACCCGTTCCAGCCGGGTGCGATCTGGAACATCTGGGAGGGCGGCAACGCGATCTACGGCGCCCTCCTCGGCGGTGCCGTCGGTGTGATCATCGGCTGCCGGTTCACGGGTATCCGCTTCTGGTCGTTCGCCGACGCGCTCGCACCCGGACTCCTCGTCGCGCAGGCGGTCGGCCGCCTCGGCAACTGGTTCAACCACGAGCTCTTCGGCTCGCCCACCGACCTGCCGTGGGGTCTCGAGATCTCCTCCGACAACCCGGCCTTCCCGGCCGGCCTCGTCGACGGCACGCTCTTCCACCCGACGTTCCTCTACGAGCTCGTCTGGAACCTCCTCGGAGCCGCCGCGATCGTCCTGCTCGAGCGCCGCTTCAACCTGCGCTGGGGCAAGGCGTTCGGCGTCTACCTCATCTGGTACGGCGCCGGCCGTGCATTCTTCGAGTCGATCCGACTCGACCCGAGCGAGATGTTCTTCGGCATCCGGGTCAACGTCTGGGCCTCGCTCGCGGCGGTCGTGCTGGGAATCGTGCTGATCCTCGTGCAGCGTCGCCGGCACACCGGCGACGAGGCGAGCCCGTACGTGCCGGGACGTGAATGGAGTGCGCCCAATGCTGAGGTAGACTCCGAAGACATCGAGTCCGACTCCGACTCTCTCGACGATGATGTCGAGGGTGAGAGCGAAACGGGCGTGACGGCGGCCACAAGCCCGAGCCGATCCACCTCAGCGTAAAGCGCCCACGTAGAACGCTTCTCCGAACCGACGCCGCACCACGCGTCGCGACATCTCCCTGATGGGCCGACGACGTCCCCCGCTGCACACTTAGTTGATGAGGACGGTTCACGTGTCGCTCACCCCACCCTTCTCGAGGTTCGGTACCGTACCGGCTGCCCAGGGCATGTACGACCCTGCCGCCGAGAAAGACGCCTGCGGCCTCGCGATGGTCGCCACGCTCCGTGGCACCGCCGGACACGACATCATCACGGCGGCGCTCGATGCGCTCCGCAACCTCGAGCACCGAGGCGCGGTCGGCTCCGACGCCGGCACCGGTGACGGCGCGGGCATCGTCACGCAGGTGCCCGACGCGTTCCTCCGCGCGGTGACCGCGTTCGGGCTTCCCGACGCCGGCGCCTACGCGGTCGGCAACGCCTTCCTCCCGGTCGACCCCACCGCGCGCAGCCGGATCAAGCAGGCACTCGTCGGGCTCGCGGCATCCGAAGGCCTGTCCGTCATCGGATGGCGCGAGGTGCCGGTCCGTCCCGACGAACTCGGCTCGCTCGCTCGTGCGGCCATGCCCGTCGTGCAGCAGCTCTTCGTGCAGGCGGTCGCCACGTCGTCGACCGGCGCGACCGTGTCGGGCATCGACCTCGACCGGCTGACGTTCCGACTGCGCAAGCGCGCCGAGCGCGAGCTCGAGCTGTACTTCGCCTCGCTGTCGAGTCGCACCATCGTCTACAAGGGCATGGTCACGACGCTGCAGCTCGAGCCGTTCTACCCCGACCTCTCCGACGAGCGCTTCGCGTCGAAGCTCGCCCTCGTTCACTCGCGGTACTCGACGAACACGTTCCCGTCGTGGCCGCTCGCCCAGCCGTTCCGCATGATCGCCCACAACGGCGAGATCAACACGATCCAGGGCAACCGCAACTGGATGCGGGCGCGCCAGTCGCAGCTCGAGTCCGAGGTGCTCGGCGACCTCGCGCCGCTCCGGCCGATCGTCACCCCCGGCGCGAGCGACTCCGCCTCGTTCGACGAGGTCGTCGAGCTGCTGACGCTCGCGGGCCGCAGCCTCCCGCACGCCGTCATGATGATGGTGCCCGAGGCGTGGGAGAACCAGACCGAGATCGCACCCGAGCGCCGCGCGTTCTACGAGTACCACTCGATGCTCATGGAGCCGTGGGACGGCCCCGCGGCCATCGTCTTCACCGACGGTTCGCTCGTCGGCGCGACCCTCGACCGCAACGGGCTGCGCCCCGGCCGCTACGTCGTGACCGACGACGGCCTCGTCGTGCTCGCGAGCGAGATCGGCGTGCTCGACATCGAGCAGAGCCGGATCGTGCGCAAGGGCCGGCTGCAGCCGGGTCGCATGTTCCTCGTCGACACCGAGGCGGGTCGCCTCATCGAAGACGACGAGATCAAGGCCGAACTCGCCGCGGCCGAGCCGTGGGGCGACTGGCTCGAGCAGGGTCGCATCCAGCTCGCCGAGCTGCCCGAACGCGAGCACATCGTGCACCCGCCGGCATCCGTGAACCGTCGTCAGCGCACCTTCGGCTACACCGAGGAAGAGGTGAAGATCCTGCTCGCGCCGATGGCGCGCACCGGGCAGGAGCCGCTCGGCGCCATGGGCTCCGACACGCCGATCGCGGTGCTGTCGAAGCGTCCGCGCCTGCTCTTCGACTACTTCACACAGCAGTTCGCGCAGGTGACGAACCCGCCGCTCGACTCGATCCGCGAAGCGGTCGTGACCTCGCTCGGCACCTCGCTCGGCCCCGAGCGCAACCTCCTCGACGCGGGGCCCGAGCACGCACGTCAGGTCGCGCTGACCTTCCCGGTGATCGACAACGACGAGCTCGCGAAGATCGTGCACATCGACCCGGCGCCGGGTGCGCGCACGACGGTCACGATCCGCGGCCTCTACCGCTTCGACGAGGGCCCCGAGGCACTCCGCAACCGCATCGCCGCCATCTGCGGCGAGGTCGACCAGGCCATCGCCGACGGCGCGGCATTCATCGTGCTGAGCGACCGCGACTCGAACAAAGACCTGGCGCCCATCCCGTCGCTCCTCATGCTCTCCGCGGTGCACCACCACCTCATCCGCTCCGAGAACCGCATGAAGGTCGGGCTCGTGGTCGAGGCCGGCGACGTGCGCGAGGTGCATCAGGTCGCCCTGCTCATCGGCTACGGGGCATCCGCTGTGAACCCGTACCTCGCCATGGAGACGTGCGAAGACCTCGTACGCTCCGGTGTCATCACGGGCGTCACGCCCGAAGACGCGGTGCACAACGTCATCAAGGCGCTCGGCAAGGGCGTGCTGAAGATCATGTCGAAGATGGGCATCTCGACGATCTCGTCGTACGCGGGGGCCCAGGCCTTCGAGGCGATCGGGCTCGACCAGGGCTTCATCGACGAGTTCTTCACCGGCACGACCTCGAAGCTCGGCGGTGTCGGCATCGACACGATCGCGTCCGAGAACCTCGACCGGCACACGCAGGCCTACCCGCAGGATGTCGCGGTGCGCGCCCACGAGCGCCTCGCGACCGGCGGCGAGTACCAGTGGCGCCGCGACGGCTCGCCGCACCTCTTCAACCCCGAGACGGTGTTCCGCCTGCAGCACGCGACGCGCAACCGCCGCTACGACGTCTTCCGCGAGTACACCTCGCTCGTGGACTCGCAGGCTGAAGACCTCATGACCCTGCGGGGAATGTTCGCGCTCCGCACGGGCACGCGCCCTGCGGTGCCGATCGACGAGGTCGAGTCCGTCGAGTCGATCGTCAAGCGATTCTCGACCGGGGCGATGAGCTACGGCTCGATCTCGAAGGAGGCGCACGAGTCGCTCGCGATCGCGATGAACCGCCTCGGCGCGAAGTCCAACACGGGCGAGGGCGGCGAAGACCTCGACCGGCTGCTCGACCCCGAGCGGCGCAGCGCGATCAAGCAGGTCGCCTCGGGTCGCTTCGGTGTCACGAGCATGTACCTGACCCACGCCGAAGACATCCAGATCAAGCTCGCCCAGGGCGCCAAGCCCGGCGAGGGCGGCCAGCTGCCGCCCACGAAGGTGTACCCGTGGGTCGCCCGCACTCGGCATGCCACCGCCGGCGTCGGCCTCATCTCGCCGCCGCCCCACCACGACATCTACTCGATCGAAGACCTGAAGCAGCTCATCTTCGACCTGAAGCGCGCGAACCCGAAGGCACGGGTGCACGTGAAGCTCGTGAGCCAGTCGGGTATCGGTGCGGTCGCCGCCGGCACCGCCAAGGCCCTCGCCGACGTCATCCTCGTCTCGGGTCACGACGGCGGCACCGGCGCGAGCCCGCTCAACTCGCTGAAGCACGCGGGCACGCCCTGGGAGCTCGGCCTGGCCGAGACCCAGCAGACGCTCATGCTGAACGGCATGCGCGACCGCGTCGTCGTGCAGGTCGACGGCCAGCTGAAGACCGGCCGTGACGTCGTGATCGGCGCGCTGCTCGGCGCAGAGGAGTTCGGTTTCGCCACGGCGCCGCTCGTCGTGCAGGGCTGCGTCATGATGCGGGTCTGCCACCTCGACACGTGCCCTGTCGGCGTCGCGACGCAGAACCCCGAGCTCCGCAAGCGCTTCACCGGCAAGCCAGAGTTCGTCGTCAACTTCTTCGAGTTCATCGCCCAAGAGGTGCGCGAGTACCTCGCCGAGCTCGGCTACCGCTCGATCGACGAGATCGTCGGCCGTCGCGAACTGCTCGACATCGACCGTGCGCTCGACCACTGGAAGGCGTCGGGCCTCGACCTCACGCCGATGCTCGTCGGACCCGACTTCTCCGAATCCGAAGCGCGTCGCAACATCCGCGGCCAGGACCATGAGCTCGAGGAGCACTTCGACAACGAGCTCATCCGGCGCAGCCGGCTCGTGCTCGAGCAGGGCGGCAATGTCGAGATCGCGCTGCCGATCCGCAACACCGAGCGGGCCGTCGGCACCATGCTCGGCCACGAGGTCACCGTGCGGCGGGGCGAGCACGGCCTGCCGAACGGCTCGATCGACATCACGCTCACGGGCTCGGCCGGCCAGTCCCTCGGAGCGTTCCTCCCCGCGGGCATCACGCTCCGCCTCGAGGGCGACTCGAACGACTACGTGGGCAAGGGCCTCTCGGGCGGACAGATCGTGGTCCGTCCGTCCCGCGACAGCGGCTTCGTCGCCGAGCGCAACGTGATCGCCGGCAACGTCATCGGCTACGGCGCCACCCAGGGCAGCATGTTCATCCGCGGCATCGTCGGCGAACGCTTCCTGGTGCGCAACTCCGGAGCCACCGCGGTCGTCGAGGGCGTGGGCGACCACGCGCTCGAGTACATGACCGGCGGCCTCGCGCTCATCCTCGGCGAGACCGGCCGAAACCTCGGTGCCGGCATGTCGGGCGGCACCGCCTATGTGCTCGGCCTCCGCGAAGAACGCGTGAACCGCGAATCGTTGACGACCGGAGAGCTCGAGCTGCACCCGCTCGGCAGCGCCGATCGCGAGATCGTGCGCGACCTGCTCGAACAGCACGTCGCGAACACCGACTCCGCGGTCGCCGCCTCGCTCCTCGCCGCCGGCGACGAGGCGTTCGACCGCTTCACCAAGGTGCTGCCGCGCGACTACGCCGCAGTGCTCCGAACCCGCCAGAGCGCGGTCGACGAAGGGCTCGACCCCGACGGCGACGTGGTCTGGACGAGAATCCTGGAAGTGACCAATGGCTGACCCGAAGGGCTTTCTGAAGGTCACCGAGCGAGAGCTGCCCAAGCGGCGGCCCGTTCCGGTGCGGATCATGGACTTCAAAGAGGTCTACGAGCAGGGCGACCCGGCGCAGCTCCGGCGACAGGCCGGCCGCTGCATGGACTGCGGCGTGCCGTTCTGCCATCAGGGCTGCCCCCTCGGCAACCTGATCCCCGAGTGGAACGACCTCATGTACCGCGGCGAGGGCCGCGCAGCGTCCGAGCGCCTCCACGCCACGAACAACTTCCCCGAGTTCACGGGTCGGCTCTGCCCGGCACCGTGCGAGTCGGCCTGCGTGCTCGGCATCAACCAGCCCGCCGTGACGATCAAGCAGGTCGAGGTCTCGATCATCGACGAGGCGTTCGGCAACGGCTGGGTCCAGCCGCAGCCGCCGGGTCGCCTGACCGGCAAGACGGTCGCCGTCGTCGGTTCCGGCCCCGCCGGCCTCGCGGCAGCGCAGCAGCTCACGCGCGCCGGGCACACGGTCGCCGTCTTCGAGCGCGACGACCGCATCGGCGGTCTTCTGCGGTACGGGATCCCCGACTTCAAGATGGAGAAGAAGCACCTCGACCTGCGGCTCGCGCAGATGACCGCCGAGGGCACCCGGTTCCGTGCCGGCGTGAACATCGGCGTCGACATCACGTGGGCGCAGTTGCGCGAGCGCTACGACGCCGTCGTGGTGGCCACCGGAGCGATCGTTCCGCGCGACCTGCCGATTCCCGGCCGCGACCTGCCCGGTGTGCACTTCGCCATGGACTACCTCGTGCAGTCGAACCGCCACCTCGCCGGCGACCAGGTCTTCGACCAGATCACGGCCGAGGGCAAGCACGTCGTCGTCCTCGGCGGCGGCGACACCGGTGCCGACTGCATCGGCACGGCGCACCGCCAGGGTGCCCTGTCGGTGACGAACCTCGCGATCGGCAAGGAGCCGAGCGCGAACCGGCCGGAGCACCAGCCGTGGCCGATGCACCCGACCCTGTTCGAGGTGCAGAGCGCCCACGAAGAGGGCGGCAACCGCCAGTTCCTCGCCTCGACGGTCGAGTTCCTCTCGAACGACGTCGGCGAGGTGCGCGCCATCCGCGTCGCCGAGACCGAGTACCTCGACGGCCGCCGCGTGCCGAAGGCTGGTACCGAACGGGAGATCCCGGCCGACCTCGTGCTCCTCGCACTCGGCTTCACCGGCCCTGAGACCGCCGCGCTCGACGACCAGCTTCAGCTGTCCGTCACCGATCGCGGCAACCTGGCACGCGAGGCCGACTACGCGACCGCGCAGCCGGGCGTCTTCGTCGCCGGCGATGCCGGCCGCGGGCAGTCGCTCATCGTCTGGGCGATCGCAGAGGGGCGAGCTGCGGCATCCGCCGTCGACCGCTACCTTGAAGGCGAGACCCTGCTGCCGTCGCCGATCGCCTCGACGGCACGCGCCTTCTCCATCTGACCACTGCGCGCCGCATGGCGCGCTTCGACCAACACCCGGCGCTTCGGCGCGGAACATGGGAGCACAAAATAATGAGACGAGCGAAGATCGTCGCCACCCTCGGGCCGGCGACATCGAGCTATGAGCAGATCCGGGCGATTCTCGATGCAGGCGTCGACGTCGCGCGGATGAATCTCAGCCACGGCAGCTACGACGTCCACGAGGGCGTCTACCAGAACGTGCGGAAGGCGGCGAGCGACTCGGGTCGTGCCGTCGCAGTGCTCGTCGACCTCCAGGGGCCGAAGATCCGTCTCGGCAAGTTCGCCGACGGACCCCACGAGCTCGCCGAGGGCGACATCTTCAAGATCACGACCGAAGACGTCGTCGGCACGAAGGAACTCGTCGGAACGACCTTCAAGGGGCTGCCCCACGACGTCAAGCCGGGCGACTTCCTGCTGATCGACGACGGCAAGGTGCGCGTCGAGGTCGTCGAGACCGACGGCGTCGTCGTCACCACCAAGGTCATCGTGGCCGGACCGGTGTCGAACAACAAGGGCATCAACCTGCCCGGCGTCGCCGTCAACGTGCCGGCACTCTCCGACAAGGACGAGGCCGACCTCCGCTGGGGACTCGAACTCGGCGCGGACCTCATCGCGCTCTCGTTCGTGCGCAACGCGTCCGACATCACCCGCGTGCACGAGATCATGGACGAGGTGGGCCGCCGCGTGCCCGTCGTCGCGAAGATCGAGAAGCCGCAGGCCGTCGACGCCCTCGAGGAGATCACCGAGGCGTTCGACGCCATCATGGTCGCCCGCGGCGACCTCGGCGTCGAGCTGCCTCTCGAGGCCGTGCCGATCGTGCAGAAGCGCGCGGTCGAGATCGCTCGCCGTCTCGCGAAGCCCGTCATCGTGGCGACGCAGATGCTCGAGTCGATGATCCACAGCCCCGTGCCGACGCGCGCCGAGACCTCCGACGTCGCGAACGCGGTGCTCGACGGGGCCGACGCGGTCATGCTCTCGGGCGAGACGAGCGTGGGGGAGTACCCCGTCATCACGGTGCAGACCATGGCGCGCATCGTCGAGTCGACCGAGCAGCACGGGCTCGACCGCATCGCGCCCCTCGGCACGAAGCCGCGCACCCAGTCGGGCGCGATCACGGCCGCCGCGGTCGAGGTCGCCGACTTCGTCGAGGCCAAGTACCTCTGCGTCTTCACCGAGTCGGGCGAGACGGTGCGTCGCATGACGCGCCTGCGCTCGAAGATCCCCATCCTGGCGTTCACGCCCGACCCCGCGATCCGCCGCCGCATGGCGCTCAACTGGGGTGTCGAGTCGTTCGTCGTGTCCCGGGTGACCCACACCGACCAGATGGTCGGCCAGGTCGACGAGGCGCTCGCGAAGACGGGCAAGGCGGTGAATGGCGAGAAGGTCGTCATCATCTCGGGTTCCCCTCCCGGAATCCCCGGCACCACGAACGACGTGCGCGTGCACGTCGTCGGCGAGGTGCTCTAGCCCGTACGACGAGAGGAGCCGGTCCGCGAGGGCCGGCTCCTTTCGCGTGTCCGCGGTGACGAGCAGCGGATGTCGCAGCCACCGTTCGACCGCCGGCCGTCGTCGTGCTGCTCGAGGTGCCAGACTCGGAGCATGGTCGAGTTCGAGTGCAGCACCCGTCTGCCGATGACGGTGCAGCAGGCCTTCGACCGTTCCCGGAACATCGACGTGCACGTGGCATCCATGTCCGATTCGCGAGAGCGCGCGATCGCCGGTGTCACGACGGGCCTCATCGGCGCGGGCGAAGAGGTGACGTGGCGGGCCCGGCACTTCGGCGTGCCGTTCCGGATGACGAGCCGGATCAGCGAGTTCGACCCGCCGTCGTCGTTCGTCGACGAGCAGGTCGCCGGGCCGTTCCGTTCCTTCCGCCACGAGCACGAGTTCTCGGATGATGCCGCGGGCGGCACGCTCATGGTCGATCGGGTGCGGTTCGCCGCGCCGTTCGGGCCACTGGGTCGCGCCGCGGAGCTCGTGCTCGGACCCTACCTGCGGCGTCTCATCGAGCACCGGAATGCAATCCTCGCCTCAGACGAGGCTCCTCCGTCCACGAAATGAGGTCGACCATGCCGACATCCGTTCTCCCTGCAAGCGGATCGCCCGCCCTCGACTGGGCCGCACGTTCGATGCCGCTCCTCGCCGCGACCATGGCGGCGCACGCCGACGACTTCGCCGGGCGGCACGTCGGCATCTGCCTGCACATCGAGCCCAAGACCGGGGTGCTCGTGCACTGGCTGCTCAGGGTGGGGGCGGGGGTCACGATCACCGGCAACCTCGGGACGACCGACCAGGCGACCGTCGACACGCTGCGTGCGCTCGGCGCGACGGTGATCGGCGGTCACGACGACGATGCCGCCCAGCACGCGCGCAACCTCGACGCCCTCGTCGCCGCCCAGCCCGACCTCCTCCTCGACAACGGGGCGGAGACGATCGAGCGGATCCTCCGCGGCGGGCCCCGCGGCGCAGGCTTCCTCGGTGCGACCGAGGAGACGACGACGGGCGGGCGGCGACTCCGCGAGCTCGACGTCGCTGCGGACTTCCCGGTCGTCGTCATCAACGACAGCCCGCTGAAGCTCCTGATCGAGAACGAGTTCGGCGTCGGCCAGAGCATCGTGCAGGGGTTCATGAACGCCACGAACGCGATGCTGCCGGGGACCCGGGCGACCGTCATCGGGTACGGTCCGTGCGGCAAGGGCGTCGCGGAGACGCTCGCACGGCTCGGGGCGCGGGTGAGCGTGGCCGACACCAATCCCTACCGGGCGCTCGAGGCGATCATGCACGGCCACCGCGTCGCCCCGGTCGACGCGCTGCTTCCGGACTCGCAGCTCGTGTTCCTCGCGACCGGCCATCCCGGCGTGATCTCGGGCGACCGGCTCGACCTCCTCGGCAACGGTGCCATGCTCGTCGGCGTCGGGCACGAGGCCGACGAGATCGATCTGCCCGCGCTGCGGTCGCGCGCCCTCCGGACCTCGTCGCTCTCGACGCCATCGGGCGACGCCGACGCCCGGATCCTCTACGAGATGGCCGACGGACGCGAGATCGTGGTGCTGCACGGCACCAAGATGATCAACCTCGTGGCAGCCGGCGGCAATCCCATCCAGGCGATGGACCTCGGACTCTCGTTGCAGGCGGCGAGCCTCGCCGCCATCGCACGCGGCGGGGTCGGATTCACCGGACCGTTCGGAGTGCCGGCCGACATCGACCGCGAGCTCGCGACCGCACTGGTCGGTCTCTGGAGCTAGTGCCTCGCCCGATTCGGGACGTGGTGCCGGTGGTGGGGGTCGAACCCACACGCCCTTTCGGGCAAAGCATTTTGAGTGCTCCGCGTCTGCCATTCCGCCACACCGGCCAAAGGCCTCGCTCAGAATACCGTAGGCTTTCCTCCGTGACAGACACCGAACCAACTCAGTCGGCACCGCGCCGCGTGGTCGTGGCGGAAGATGAGTCGCTCATCCGCCTCGATATCGTCGAGATCCTGCGCGACAACGGCTTCGAGGTCGTCGGCGAGGCCGGTGACGGCGAAACGGCAGTGGCGCTCGCCACCGAGCTGCGACCCGACCTCGTCATCATGGACGTCAAGATGCCCCAGCTCGACGGCATCTCCGCGGCGGAGCGGCTCTCGAAGGGCCACATCGCCCCGGTCGTGCTCCTCACGGCGTTCAGCCAGAAGGAGCTCGTCGAGCGCGCCAGCGAAGCCGGCGCCCTGGCCTACGTCGTGAAGCCGTTCACGCCCAACGACCTCCTGCCCGCGATCGAGATCGCCCTGGCCCGCTACGCGCAGATCATCGCGCTCGAGGCCGAGGTCGGCGACCTCGTCGAGCGCTTCGAGACCCGAAAGCTCGTCGATCGGGCGAAGGGCCTCCTCAACGAGAAGATGGGACTCTCGGAGCCCGAGGCGTTCCGTTGGATCCAGAAGGCCTCGATGGACCGCCGCCTGACGATGAAAGACGTCTCGCAGGCCATCATCGAGCAGCTCGCGGCCAAGAAGTAGCACCCACAGGCTTCCAGAACAGCGGATGCCGCGGCGACACGTGTCGCCGCGGCATCCGCTGTTCTCGTTGCGTCTCAGGCGGCCACGCGGTCCTCGATGACGCGTCGGGCGGTGTCGTCGGCCGCTTGTAGTCTTGGGGGGTGTCGGACGCAGAAAAGCCCACCCTCCTCGTCGTCGACGGCCATTCGCTGGCCTTCCGGGCGTTCTACGCCCTCCCAGTCGACAGCTTCACCACCCGCGACGGTCAGCACACGAATGCCATCCACGGCTTCCTGTCGATGCTGCTCCTGCTGCTCGCGAACGAGAAGCCGACGCACATCGCCGTCGCCTTCGACATCTCGCGGGCCTCGTTCCGCACGCGCGAGTACCCCGAGTACAAGGGCACTCGGGGTGAGACGCCGGTCGAGTTCAAGGGCCAGGTGCCCCTGCTGCAAGACGCCCTGAAGGCGATGGGCGTGCGCACCCTCGAAAAGGAGGACTACGAGGCCGACGACATCCTCGCGACGCTCGCGGCCCGCGGCCGCGCCGAGGGCTACCGTGTCCTCCTCGTCTCCGGCGACCGCGACACCATCCAGCTCGTCAACGACGACGTCACGCTGCTCTACCCGAACACGCAGGGCGTCTCGCAGCTGAAGCGCTACGACACCGACGCGGTCGTCGAGCGCTACGGCATCCGCCCCGAGCAGTACCCAGACATCGCCGCACTCGTCGGTGAGACGAGCGACAACCTCATCGGCATCACGAAGGTGGGCGAGAAGACCGCCGTCAAGTGGCTCGGCCTGTACGGCTCGCTCGACGGCATCCTCGAGCACGCCGAAGAGATCAAGGGCGTCGTCGGGCAGAACCTGCGCGACGAGAAGGAGAACGCGATCCGCAACCGCCGGCTCAACCGGCTCGTCACCGACGTCGAGCTCGACGTCGCGATCGAGGAGCTCGTGGCGAAGCCGATCGACATCGAGGCGGTGCAGCCGATCTTCGAGCGGCTCGAGTTCCGCACGCTGTTCGAGCGCATGAAGAAGATCGTGGCCGGCAACGGCAACGGCAACGGTGCTGCCGCGGCATCCGCTGCGCCCGTGGCCCCGGTCGCAGACGCTCCCGCCGCTCCCGCGGCGCCGACTCCGCGGCGGCTCCTCGACGAGGAACTCGCCGCCTGGATCGAGCGCGCCGTCGCCGCAGAGCCTGCCGGCCTCGGCCTCAGCATCGAGGTGCTCGACGGCGCCGTGATCGGCGCCGGGATCGCGACGGCGACGGAGTCCGTGCACCTGCCGTGGCAGCAGGGGCGCACCGACTACGCGCCGTTCGAGGCGTGGCTCGCGAGCGACGCCCCGAAGATCATGACCGACGCGAAGCCGCAGCTGAAGGCGCTCATGCGGTCGGGTCTGGCCTTTGACGGGCTCGTCGTCGACACCCTCGTCGCCGGATGGCTCGTGCGACCGATCCTCGCCGAGAAGACGCTCGCCGACCTCGTCGAGCGCTACCTCGGCGAGACTGTTCCCCAGGGCGACCCCGCTCAGCTCGTGCCCGAAGAGTGCACCGACGCGGGCGCTCCGGAGTACGCGTGGTATTCGCTGCGCGTCGCGCCCGTCGTGCTCCGGGCCCTGCCTGAGAGCTCGCGGCAACTGCTCGCCGATGTCGAGATGCCGCTCGTGCCGGTGCTCGCCGCCATGGAGGTGCGCGGCGTCACGGTCGACCACGCCGAGCTCAGCGCGCTCTCGGCCGAACTGGGCGCTCGCGCAGCCGGCCTGGCCGAATCCGCGTTCGCGGAGATCGGGCGCGAGGTCAACCTCGGTTCGCCGAAACAGTTGCAAGAGGTGCTCTTCGACCAGCTCGGCATGCCGAAGACGCGCGCGACGAAGACCGGGTACACGACCGACGCGAGCGCGCTGGCCGACCTGCAGGAGTCGAACCCGCACCCCTTCCTCGGGTATCTGCTCGAGCACCGCGACGCCACGAAGCTGCGCCAGATCGTCGAGTCGCTCGACAAGTCGATCGCGGGCGACGGTCGCATCCACACGAGCTACGGCCAGATCGGCGCCGCCACGGGCCGCATGTCGTCGAACGACCCGAACCTCCAGAACATCCCGATCCGCACCGAAGACGGCCGCCGCATCCGCAAGGCCTTCCGTCACGGACCCGAGTACACCGAGCTGCTCACGGCCGACTACTCGCAGATCGAGATGCGCATCATGGCGCACCTATCGGGCGACCCCGGCCTCATCGAGGCGTTCAACGCCGGTGAAGACCTCCACCGCTTCGTCGGCGCCCGCGTCTTCTCGGTGGATCCCGCCGATGTCACTCCCGTGATGCGCACGAAGGTGAAGGCCATGTCGTACGGCCTCGCGTACGGTCTCAGCGCGTTCGGCCTCTCGAAGCAGCTCCGCATCGACCGCGCCGAGGCGACGCAGCTCATGAAGGAGTACTTCGAGCGCTTCGGCGCGGTGCGCGACTACCTGCGCATGGTCGTCGAGCAGGCGAAGATCGACGGCTACACCGAGACGATCTTCGGTCGCCGTCGTCCGTTCCCCGACCTCAACAGCCCGAACCGGGTGCTTCGCGAGAACGCCGAGCGCGCCGCCTTGAACTCGCCGATCCAGGGTTCGGCGGCCGACATCATCAAGATCGCGATGTCGCGGGTCGAGCACGACCTCGCGGCGCAGGGCATGGCGAGTCGCATGCTGCTCACCGTGCACGACGAGCTCATCTTCGAGGTCGCCGACGGCGAGTCCGGCACGCTCGAGACGCTCGTTCGCGAGCGCATGGCGAGTGCGGCCGAGCTGCTCGTGCCGCTCGACGTGCAGATCGGTCGCGGGGCCAACTGGGAGGACGCGGCGCACTGATCGGTGCGCCGCCGCCGGGATGCGTGACGTCGGTCGGCTGCCATAGGCTCGCTCCATGGCATCGAGTGAACGCACCCCGACCGACGTCGATCGCATCGCAGAGGGGTGGGTCGACACACTCGTCGAATTGAACCCCGGCGTCGGCACCTACATCGGCCGCACGACGTTCGACGAACAGCTCGCCGACTACTCTCCCGAGGGCCACGAGCGCTCGATCGCCGCCACCCGCGAGGCGCTCGCCGCGCTCCGTGCCGCGACGCCGGTCGACGACGTCGATCGCATCACCGTCGCCGACCTCGGCAGCGAACTCGAGCTCGAGCTCGAGCGCCACGATGCCGGGCTCCACCTGCGCGACCTCAACGTGATCGCGAGCCCCGCTCAAGACATCCGCGAGGTCTTCGACCTCATGCCGACCGACGCCCCCGAGGAATGGGACCGCGTGGCGACTCGTCTGGCGGCGGTTCCGGGCGCGATCGACGGGTACATCGAGACCCTGCGCGAGGGCATCGCCCGTGGCACCGTGCCCGCGGTTCGCCAGGTGCGCGAGGTTGCAGCGCAGGCCCGGCGCATCGCGAAGCCCGACGGCTTCTTCGGCACCTTCGCCGGTTCGGCCAAGGCCGCCGGTGGCGCCGACCTCCCCGTCTCCATCACGAGCCGCCTCGGCACCGGTGCCGAGGCTGCCGCAGCCTCGTACGGCCGGCTCGCCGAATTCCTCGAGGCCGAGCTGCACCCCGTGGCGGGAGAGCGCGACGGCGTCGGGCGTGAGATCTACGCCCTGCAGTCGCGCCATTTCCTCGGCGCGGTGATCGACCTCGACGAGACCTACGAGTGGGGCATCGAGGAACTCGCCCGCATGGTGGCCGAGCAGGAGTCCATCGCGAACGAGATCCTGCCAGGGGCATCCGTCCATGAGGCGATCGCCTTCCTCGACGGCGACCCGTCCCGGAAGTTGCACGGCACGGATGCGCTGCAGCACTGGATGCAGGAGACGAGCGACCGCGCCGTCGCCGAGCTTGCGGGAACGCAGTTCGACATCCCCGCCGAGATCCGCACGCTCGAGTGCATGATCGCGCCGACGCAAGAGGGCGGCATCTACTACACCGGGCCAAGCGACGACTTCTCGCGCCCGGGCCGCATGTGGTGGTCGGTGCCCGAGGGCGTCACCGAGTTCGACACCTGGCGAGAACTCACGACCGTCTACCACGAGGGCGTTCCCGGTCATCACCTGCAGATCGGCCAGGCCGTCGTGAACCGCGGCCAGCTGAACACCTGGCGGCGCCAGCTCGCCGGCACGTCGGGCCACGCCGAGGGCTGGGCGCTGTACGCGGAGCGGCTCATGCAAGGCCTCGGCTACCTCGACGACCCGGCCGACCGACTCGGCATGCTCGACGGCCAGCGCATGCGCGCCGCGCGCGTCGTGCTCGACATCGGCGTTCACCTCGGCAAGCAGCGGCCAGACGGCCAGGGCGTGTGGACGGGCGAGTACGCCTTCGAGTTCCTCGGGCAGAACGTCAATATGAACGCGGGCTTCGTGCGCTTCGAGGTGAACCGGTACCTCGGCTGGCCCGGCCAGGCGCCGTCGTACAAGGTCGGCCAGCGCATCTGGGAGCAGCTGCGCGACGAGGTGGCGCGCCGAGAGGGCGCGTCGTTCGACATCCGCGAGTTCCACCGCAACGCGCTCTCGCTCGGCGGCGTCGGGCTGGACACCCTGCGCTCGGCGCTTCTCGGCTGATCGCGACCGTGTCGACACCGCACCGGGCGAGGCCAGCATGACGCGCGTCGTCATCGCCGGGGCATCCGGCTTCATCGGCGCGCACCTCGTCGCGAGGTATCGGGCGGCGGGCATCGAGGTGCGCACGATCGGGCGCGGTGCTTCGGCGGACGCCGCGTGGGGCGACCCTGCGGCGATCGCGCGTGCGGTCGACGGCTGCGACCTGCTCGTCAACCTCGCAGGCAAGAGCGTGAACTGCAGGTACACGCCGGGTAACCGCGCCGAGATCATCAGGTCGCGGGTCGAGACCACCGCGGCGCTGCGGGCGGCAGTGGCATCCGCAGCGGCGCCACCGCGCGTCTGGGTCAACTCGTCGACGGCGACGATCTACCGGCATGCCGAAGACCGACCCATGACCGAACGCGACGGCGAACTCGGTCGCGGGTTCTCGGTCGAGGTCGCCAAGGCCTGGGAGTCGGAGTTCTTCGCGGGTGAGCTGCCGGCGACGCGACGGGTCGCCCTCCGCATCGCGATCGTGCTGGGCGACGGCGGCGTCATGCGGCCGCTCGTCCGGCTCGCACGACTCGGCCTCGGTGGGCCGCAGCTCGACGGTCGGTGGCCGTCGACGCGCGCTCGCAGGCACGCCGGCACCCAGCACGAGTTCGGGGCCCGCGGCGGCCGGCAGCGCTTCAGCTGGGTGCACCTCGACGACGTAGCCGGCATCATCGACTTCCTCGCTGCGCGATCCGATCTCGACGGCGTCGTCAACGTGAGCGCTCCGCACCCCACCGACAATCGCACGCTCATGCGCACCATCAGGCGGTTGCTCGGGGTGCCGTTCGGCATGCCGGCATGGCGTTGGATGCTCGAGCCCGGATCCGCGGTGATCCGCACCGAGACCGAACTGGTGCTGAAGAGCCGGTGGGTCGTCCCCGAGCGACTGCTCGACGCGGGCTACGAGTTCGTGCATCCCGATCTCGAACCGGCGCTCCGCAGCATCCTGAGGCCCGAATCGGTGCGTTCCGAGGCCGTACCGGCGTCGGCGCCGGGGGAGTGACGCGGCCGTTTGCCAACACGGGAGCGATTCCGTTAGGATTGAGCGTCACTCGTGTGACATCCCTGTCCGCATGCCCATCGCGGAATCAACATATCGCTCTCCCTCGCGATGGGCTCGATTTTGTCCTTTACGGAGCA
This sequence comes from Agromyces sp. Root1464, assembly GCF_001427265.1. Classification (NCBI taxonomy): domain Bacteria; kingdom Bacillati; phylum Actinomycetota; class Actinomycetes; order Micrococcales; family Microbacteriaceae; genus Agromyces; species Agromyces sp. Root1464. Next base: position 508,786 of record NZ_LMFU01000002.1, on the reverse strand, counting down.
TTCACTACATGACAACCGCAACGACCAAGGCACCCAAGCAGGTCGCGATCAACGACATCGGATCTGCTGACGATTTCCTCGCCGCGGTCGAGAAGACTTTGAAGTTCTTCAACGACGGCGACCTCATCGAGGGCACCGTCGTGAAGATCGACCGCGACGAGGTTCTCCTCGACGTCGGCTACAAGACCGAGGGTGTCATCCCCTCGCGTGAGCTTTCGATCAAGCACGATGTCGACCCCAGCGAGGTCGTCGGCGTCGGCGACACCGTCGAGGCCCTCGTCCTCCAGAAGGAAGACAAAGAAGGCCGCCTCATCCTGTCCAAGAAGCGCGCTCAGTACGAGCGTGCGTGGGGCGACGTGGAGAAGATCAAGGAAGCCGATGGCGTCGTGACCGGTTCGGTCATCGAGGTCGTCAAGGGCGGCCTGATCGTCGACATCGGCCTGCGCGGCTTCCTCCCGGCGTCGCTCATCGAGCTCCGCCGTGTGCGCGACCTCACGCCGTACCTCGGTCAGGAGATCGAGGCGAAGATCCTCGAGCTCGACAAGAACCGCAACAACGTCGTGCTCTCGCGCCGCGCGCTCCTCGAGCAGACGCAGTCCGAGTCGCGTTCGACGTTCCTCGCGAACCTCCACCCGGGACAGATCCGCAAGGGTGTCATCTCGTCGATCGTCAACTTCGGTGCGTTCGTCGACCTGGGTGGCGTCGACGGTCTCGTCCACGTCTCCGAGCTCTCGTGGAAGCACATCGAGCACGCCTCCGAGGTCGTCGAGGTCGGTCAGGAAGTCACCGTCGAGGTGCTCTCCGTCGAGCTCGACCGCGAGCGCGTCTCGCTGTCGCTCAAGGCGACGCAGGAGGACCCGTGGCAGGTCTTCGCCCGTACCCACGCGATCGGTCAGGTCGCCCCGGGTAAGGTCACGAAGCTCGTTCCGTTCGGTGCGTTCGTTCGCGTCGCAGACGGCATCGAGGGCCTCGTCCACATCTCCGAGCTGTCGGGCAAGCACGTCGAGCTCGCAGAGCAGGTCGTGTCGGTCGGCGAAGAGGTCTTCGTCAAGGTCATCGACATCGACCTCGAGCGTCGCCGCATCTCGCTCTCGCTGAAGCAGGCGAACGAGGGCGTCGACCCCGAGGGCACCGAGTTCGACCCGGCGCTCTACGGCATGCTCACCGAGTACGACGAGCAGGGCAACTACAAGTACCCCGAGGGCTTCGACCCCGAGACCAACGAGTGGCGCGAGGGCTTCGAGGCCCAGCGCGAGAAGTGGGAGCAGGACTACGCTGCTGCCCAGGCTCGCTGGGAGGCTCACAAGAAGCAGGTCGCCGCGGCGAACGCTGCTGCTGTGGCCGACGACTCGTTCGCCTCGGCTGGTGCTTCGTACTCGAGCGACACCGCCGGCGCGGGCACTCTCGCCGACGACGCGTCGCTCGCGGCGCTGCGCGAGAAGCTCTCGAGCAACAACTAGTCGCTCCCGCGATTCGTCGCGGTTCGACACGGAAGGCCGGTCCCCTCGGGGGCCGGCCTTCCGGCGTCTCACCCGCGATCGGCACGCGGTCGAACTGCCGACCGAGACGCCGAGGGCATCATCGTCGCCGCCGGCCGTCGCGTCCGGTGTCGCGCCGTTAGAGTGGAGGCGTGTATCTGATCGGTCTCACGGGCGGCATCGCCTCTGGCAAGTCCACGGTCGCGCGTCGACTCTACGAACACGGCGCCGTGCACATCGACGCCGACCAGCTCGCGCGTCGTGTCGTGGAGCCGGGCACGCCGGCGCTGGCCGCGATCGTCGAGGAGTTCGGCACCGACGTGCTGCGCCGCGACGGCTCGCTCGACCGCGCGAAGCTCGGCGAGCGCGTCTTCGGCGATGGCGAACAGCTCGCGAAGCTCAACGCGATCGTGCACCCCGCGGTTCGCGAGCTGTCGGCCCGACTGATCGCGAAGGCCGAGCAGGAGGACCCCGACGCCGTCGTGGTCTACGACGTGCCGCTGCTCGTCGAGGCATCCGTCGATCACCCGTTCGACCTGATCGTCGTGACCAACGCGCCCCGGCGCGCCCAGGTCGAGCGACTCGTCGAGAACCGCGGTCTCGACCGGGGTCAGGCGGAGGCCCGCGTCGATGCCCAGGTCGACAACACGGCCCGCCTCGCGATCGCCGACGTCGTGATCGACACGGATGGCTCGCTGGCTCATACGATGAGCCAGACCGACGAGCTCTGGCACCGCATCGTCGAAGAGCGTCGCGCACGAGCCTGACCGGCCCTGTCATGAGCTGACAGCCGGCACACAGGGGGAGTGTCGGCGGGCGCTCCTAGACTGGAGAGCATGCAGGCCACCCGTTCAGTCCGGCCGTTCGAGGTCATCAGCGACTACACGCCGAGCGGCGATCAGCCGGCGGCGATCGCCGAGCTCGCGGCACGCATCAACGCCGGTGAGACCGACGTCGTGCTGCTTGGCGCGACCGGCACCGGCAAGTCCGCCACGACCGCCTGGCTCATCGAGCAGGTGCAGCGGCCGACCCTCGTGCTCGCGCACAACAAGACCCTCGCGGCGCAGCTCGCCAACGAGTTCCGCGAGCTGCTGCCGAACAACGCCGTCGAGTACTTCGTGTCGTACTACGACTACTACCAGCCCGAAGCGTATGTCCCGCAGACCGACACCTTCATCGAGAAAGACAGCTCGATCAACGCCGAGGTCGAGCGACTTCGCCACTCGACGACGAACTCGCTGCTCAGCCGTCGCGACGTCGTGGTCGTGTCGTCGGTCTCGTGCATCTACGGCCTCGGCACGCCCGAAGAGTACCTCGGCGCGATGATGCCGTTGCAGGTCGGCCAGAAGGTCGATCGCGACTGGCTCATCCGCAAGTTCGTCTCGATGCAGTACCAGCGCAACGACGTCGACTTCTCCCGCGGCAACTTCCGCGTGCGCGGCGACACGATCGAGATCATCCCGATCTACGAAGAGCTCGCGATCCGCATCGAGATGTTCGGCGACGAGATCGAGGCGCTCTACAGCCTGCATCCGCTGACCGGCCAGGTCGTGGCGAAGCTCGACTCGGTACCCGTCTTCCCCGGCTCGCATTACGTCGCGAGCACCGAGGTGATGCAGCGCGCCATCGGCACGATCCGCATCGAACTCGAGGAGCGGCTCGCCGAGCTCGAACGCGAGGGCAAGCTGCTCGAGGCGCAGCGGCTGCGCATGCGCACCACCTTCGACCTCGAGATGATGGAGCAGATCGGGTTCTGCTCGGGCATCGAGAACTACTCGCGCCACATCGACGGACGACAGGCGGGTGAGGCGCCGCACTGCCTCCTCGACTACTTCGCCGACGACTTCCTCGTCGTGATCGACGAGTCGCACGTCACGGTGCCGCAGATCGGTGCGATGTACGAGGGCGACTCCTCGCGCAAGCGCACGCTCGTCGAGCACGGCTTCCGCCTGCCGAGCGCGCTCGACAACCGGCCGCTCAAGTGGGATGAGTTCAAGGCGCGCGTCGGCCAGACCGTCTACCTCTCGGCGACCCCCGGACGTTACGAGATGGGCATCGCCGACGGCGTCGTGCAGCAGATCATCCGCCCCACCGGCCTCGTCGACCCGCAGATCGTCGTGAAGCCCTCCAAGGGCCAGATCGACGACCTGCTCGAAGAGATCCGCACCCGCGCCGGCCGCGACGAGCGCGTGCTCGTCACGACGCTCACGAAGAAGATGGCCGAAGAGCTGACCGACTTCCTGACCGAGGCGGGCGTGCGGGTGCGATACCTCCACTCCGACGTCGACACGCTCCGCCGCGTCGAGCTCCTCACCGAACTCCGAGCCGGCGTCTACGACGTGCTCGTCGGCATCAACCTCCTCCGTGAGGGCCTCGACCTGCCCGAGGTCTCGCTCGTCGCGATCCTCGATGCCGACAAAGAGGGGTTCCTCCGCTCGTCGACCTCGCTCATCCAGACCATCGGTCGAGCTGCTCGAAACGTCTCGGGCGAGGTGCACATGTACGCCGACGTGCTCACCGACTCGATGAAGTCGGCGATCGACGAGACGACGCGTCGCCGCGACATGCAGCTCGAGTACAACCGGGTCAACGGCATCGATCCGCAGCCGCTGCGCAAGCGCATCGCCGACATCACCGACGTACTCGCCCGAGAAGAGGCCGACACGGCGGCGCTCCTCGCCGGTCGCGACGCGAAGAAGAAGACCTCGGTGCCGAACCTCCGTCGAGAAGGCATCGCGGCCGCAGGTGCGAACGATCTCGAAGACATCATCCGCGACCTCAACGACCAGATGCTGGTCGCGGCCGGGGAGTTGAAGTTCGAGCTCGCGGCGCGCCTGCGCGACGAGGTCTCCGATCTCAAGCGCGAGCTCCGCCAGATGGAGAAGGCCGGCCACCTCGGCTGACCGCCGCCCGATTCGAACGTATGTTCGCTCAGAGCACGCGTGCTCGAGGCATCCGTGTCGGTGGGTCTCCTTAGACTCGTAGGGTGCCAGTTTCACGTCTCGATGCCCATTCGCACCTGAGTGTCCGCGGTGCTCGCGTGCACAACCTGCAGAACGTCGACGTCGAGATCCCTCGCGACGCGATGGTGGTCTTCACGGGGCTCTCGGGCTCCGGCAAGTCGTCCCTCGCGTTCGACACGATCTTCGCCGAGGGACAGCGTCGGTACGTCGAGTCGCTCTCGGCCTATGCGCGGCAGTTCCTCGGGCAGGTCGACCGGCCCGACGTGGACTTCATCGAGGGGCTCAGCCCCGCGGTGTCGATCGACCAGAAGTCGACCAACCGCAACCCGCGCTCGACCGTCGGCACGATCACCGAGATCTACGACTACATGCGACTGCTCTGGGCGCGCATCGGCGTGCCGCACTGTCCGGTGTGCGGTGAGCGCATCCAGCGCCAGACGGTGCAGCAGATCGCCGACCAGCTCATGGAGCTGCCCGAGGGCACGCGTTACCAGGTCGTCAGCCCCGTCGTGTCGAAGAAGAAGGGCGAGTTCGTCGACCTCTTCCGCGACCTCGCGGCGCAGGGCTACTCCCGCGCCGTCGTCGACGGCGACGTCATCCGCCTCGACGACCCGCCGAAGCTCAAGAAGCAGATCAAGCACGACATCTCGGTGGTCATCGACCGCCTCGTCGCCGCCCCCGAGTTGCTCGGCCGGCTTACGGACTCGCTCGAGACCGCATTGCGCCTGACCGACGGGCTCGTGCAAGTGAACTACGTCGACGAGACCGGCCCTGCCGCGTGGGTCACGTTCTCCGAGAAGCTCTCGTGCCCGAACCAGCACCCCATCCAGCTCACCGAGATCGAGCCGCGCACCTTCTCGTTCAACGCCCCGTTCGGCGCCTGCCCCGAGTGCTCGGGCCTCGGCACGCGCATGTCGGTCGACGACGCGCTGCTGCTCGGCGACCAGAGCCTCAGCATCGCCGACGGCGTCATCATCCCGTGGACCTCGCAGGGCAAGAGCCTCTACAACTACTACGAGAAGCTCCTCGGCGGCCTGGCACGAGACCTCGACTTCTCGCTCGACACCCCGTGGGAGGAGCTCGACGAGGTCGCCCGCCAGGCGGTGCTCCGCGGAGACAACTTCGAGGTCAAGGTCAAGTGGCGCAACCGCTACGGCCGTGAGATGAGCTACACCTCGGGCTTCGAGGGCGTCGTGCCCTACATCGAGCGCCAGTACCTGCAGGCCGAGACCGACGTGCAGCGCGCCCGGTGGTCCGAGTACCTCCGCGAGGTGCCGTGCCCGGTCTGCGACGGCAAGCGGCTGAAGCCCGAAGTCCTCTCGGTGCTCATCCACGACCACAGCATCGCCGACGTCGGGCTGCTCAGCCTCACCGACGCGCGTTCCTTCATGGACCGTCTCGCACTCACCGACCGCGAGCAGGCGATCGCCGCACAGGTGCTGCGCGAGATCAAGCTGCGACTCGACTTCCTCATCCGCGTCGGGCTCAGTTACCTCGACCTCTCGCGAGCCGCAGCCACGCTCTCCGGCGGTGAGGCGCAGCGCATCCGTCTCGCGACGCAGATCGGTTCCGGGCTCACCGGCGTGCTCTACGTGCTCGACGAGCCGAGCATCGGGTTGCACCAGCGCGACAACCGTCGCCTCATCGACACGCTGATCGCGCTCCGCGACCTCGGCAACACGCTGATCGTCGTCGAGCACGACGAAGACACGATCCGCACCGCCGACTGGATCGTCGACATCGGCCCCGGCGCCGGCGTCAACGGCGGCACCGTCGTGCACTCGGGCAGCTACGCCGACCTCGTGAAGAACACGCGCTCGCTCACCGGCGACTACCTCTCGGGGCGCCGCGAGATCCCGATTCCCGAGCAGCGCCGCACGATCGACTCCGAGCGCATCATCACCGTGCAGGGTGCCGAGGCCAACAACCTGCGCGGCGTCGACGTCGAGTTCCCGCTCGGCGTGCTGACCGCCGTCACCGGCGTGAGCGGCTCGGGCAAGTCGTCGCTCGTCAACGACATCCTCTACCGGGTGCTCGCCAACCGTCTGAACGGCGCCCGCAAGGTTCCCGGCAAGCACCGCCGGGTCACCGGCCTCGACCAGCTCGACAAGGTCGTGCACGTCGACCAGGCGCCGATCGGGCGCACGCCGCGGTCGAACCCGGCGACGTATACGGGCGTCTTCGACCGCATCCGCACCCTGTTCTCCGAGACGACCGAGGCGAAGGCGCGCGGCTACCTGCCGGGCCGGTTCAGCTTCAACGTCAAGGGCGGCCGCTGCGAGGCGTGCTCGGGTGACGGCACGATCAAGATCGAGATGAACTTCCTGCCCGACGTCTACGTCGCGTGCGAGGTGTGCGGCGGCCAGCGCTACAACCGCGAGACGCTGCAGGTGCACTACAAGGGCAAGAACATCGCCGAGGTGCTCGAGATGCCGATCAGCGAGGCGGCCGAGTTCTTCGAGCCGATCTCGGCGATCCACCGCTACCTGAAGACCCTCGTCGACGTCGGCCTCGGCTACGTGCAGCTGGGCCAGAGCGCCACGACGCTCTCGGGCGGCGAGGCGCAGCGCGTGAAGCTCGCGACCGAGCTGCAGCGCCGGTCGAACGGCCGCAGCGTCTACGTGCTCGACGAACCGACCACCGGACTCCACTTCGAAGACGTGCAGAAGCTCCTCAAGGTGCTCGGCAAACTCGTCGACAAGGGCAACACCGTCATCGTGATCGAGCACAGCCTCGACGTGATCAAGTCGGCCGACTGGATCATCGACCTCGGCCCCGAGGGCGGTTCGGGCGGCGGTCAGATCGTTGCGACCGGCACGCCCGAACAGGTCGCCGCAGTGCCCGACAGCCACACCGGGTTCTTCCTGCGCGAGATCCTCGACGCGGCGTCGGTGCGAGCCGCGGTCGCCAGCTGAGGCGATGAGCACCTCAGTGTCGCGACGGGACGACACCGTCCCGTACCGCCCGAAGAAGGGCGAGATCCCCACTCAACCCGGGGTGTACCGGTTCCGCGATGCCGATCGACGCGTGCTCTACGTCGGCAAGGCGAAGAACCTCCGGGCCAGGCTCTCGAACTACTTCGCGCCGCTGCGCACACTGCACGAGCGCACACGGCGCATGGTCACGACGGCGGCCTCGGTGGAGTGGACCGTCGTCGCGAACGAGGTCGAGGCGCTCCAGCTCGAGTTCACCTGGATCAACGAGTTCGATCCGCCGTTCAACGTGCAGTTCAAGGACGACAAGTCGTACCCGTATCTCGCGGTCACGCTCGCCGACGAGGCGCCCCGAGCCGTCGTGACGCGCAACCGCAATATCCGCGGCGCCAAGTACTTCGGGCCCTACCCCAAGGTGTGGGCGGTCAACGAGACGCTCGAGATCCTGCTCAAGCTCTTCCCGATCCGCACCTGCAAGGACTCCGACTACCGGCGGGCGATGGCGAGTGGCAAGCCGTGCTTCGCCGGGCAGATCGGCCGTTGCTTCGGCCCGTGCTCCGGACTCGTGACGATCGAGGAGCATCGCGAGAGCGTCGACCGCTTCGTCTCGTTCATGCAGAACCAAGACCGTCGCATCCTCGGCGAGCTCACCCAGCGCATGCGCTCGGCCGCCGCCGTGCAGGACTACGAGTCCGCCGCACGGCTGCGCGACCGGCTCCAGGCCGCGACGTCGTTCTTCGAGAAGAGCGCCGTGGTGCTCGGCGAGAAGGTCGACATCGACGTGTTCGGCATCGACCACGACGAACTCGCGGCCGCGGTGCAGCTCTTCATCGTGCGCGGTGGCCGCATCCGAGGCGTGCGCTCGTGGACCGTCGACAAGGAGCTCGACGTGCCACTCGGCGAACTCGTCGACTCGGTCGTGCAGAACGCCTACGGCGACGGGGGAGTCCCGGCGGCCGAGGTCGTGATCCCCGAGCTCCCCGACGACGCCGAGGCGCTCGAGACGTGGCTCGGCACGATCGCGGGCCGCAAGGTGCGCCTGCGGGCCGCGCAGCGCGGCGACAAGGCGGCACTGCTCGCAACAGCGACGCAGAACGCCAAGCAGACCCTGATGCTCTACAAGACGCGACGCAGCGCCGACTTCACGACGCGCTCGCGCGCCCTCGAAGACATCCAGGAGGCGCTCGGCATGGCCGACGCCCCGCTCCGCATCGAGTGCTACGACGTCTCGCACCTGAGCGGAACGAACATCGTCGCCTCGATGGTCGTGTTCGAAGACGGGCTGCCTCGCAAAGACGAGTACCGCCGGTTCACGATCCCGAACTCGACCGACGACACCGATTCGCTCCACCAGGTGCTCACGCGTCGCCTCGCCTACCTGAAGACACCCGACTCGATCGGCTCGCCCATCGAACCGAGCGTCACCGACGGCGCCGACGTCCCCGAGGGCGAGACGGATGCCGCGGCATCCGAGCGCCGCAAGAAGTTCGCCTACCGGCCGAACCTGCTCATCGTCGACGGTGGCCAGCCCCAGGTGGCGGCGGCGGCGCGAGCACTCGAGGAGTCCGGCGTCGAGGGCATCTACCTCTGCGGCATCGCGAAGCGTCTCGAGGAGATCTGGACGCCCGACGGCGACTATCCGGTGATCCTGCCGCGCAACAGCGATGCGCTCTTCCTCTTCCAGCGGGTGCGCGACGAGGCGCACCGCTTCGCGATCACCCACCAGCGGCAGCGCCGCAAGCGCGACATGGGCAGTGTGCTCTCCGAGATCCCCGGTCTCGGGCCCTCGCGTGTGAAGGAGCTGCTTCGGCACTTCGGCTCCGTCAAACAGCTGCGCGCGGCATCCGAGACCGATATCGCCGAGGTGAAGGGCATCGGCCCGGCCCTCGCCTCCACCGTGCACCGCTCCCTGCACGCCGATGGGGCCCCCGCACCCAGATAGGCTTGGGTGTCGACACGCGGAAGGGGGCCTCGACACGATGACCGCAGATTCCGAGCAACAGGAGATGCTGATCGTCACCGGCATGTCCGGTGCAGGGCGCTCGACGGTCGGCAACGCGCTCGAAGACCTCGGCTGGTACGTCGTCGACAACCTTCCGCCGCAGATGCTGCGTCCGCTCGTCGAGCTCGTCGAGCGCGCCGGCACCTCGCTTCCGCGCATCGCGGCGATCGTCGACATCCGCGGCCGCGACTTCTTCTCCGAGCTCCGCGAGATCATCCAGGCCCTCCGCACCGGGGTGAGCGTGCGCGTCGTCTTCCTCGACGCCACCGACGCCGTGCTCGTGCGCCGGTTCGAGTCGGTCCGCCGTCCGCACCCGCTCCAGGGCAACGGCACGCTGCTCGACGGCATCGGCGCGGAGCGCGCCCGCCTGGCGGAGCTGCGCGAGGCGAGCGACATCGTCGTCGACACGTCCGACCTGAACATCCACCAGCTCGCGACCCTCATCACCGAGACCTTCGCCGAGGCCGGCCACGCGGGTCTCCGCGTCACCATGCAGAGCTTCGGGTTCAAGTACGGCGTGCCCTCCGACGCCGATCTGGTGGCCGACGCGAGATTCCTCCCGAATCCGTTCTGGATCCCCGAGCTCCGCCACCTCACGGGCGACGACGCCGTCGTCTCGGAGTACGTGCTGAGCCAGCCCGGGGCGATGGAATTCGTCGACGCCTACGTGAAGGCGCTCGAACCCGTGCTCGCCGGCTACCAGCGCGAGAACAAGCGGCACGCGACGATCGCGATCGGATGCACCGGCGGCAAGCACCGCTCGGTCGCCCTCGTACGCGAGCTCGCGAAGCGCATCGCCGCGCTGCCCGGCGTCGCAGTGAGCGTGAAAGACCGGGACCTCGGCCGCGAGTGATCGCCGGCCCTGCAACACATGAGAGATGGGACGACAAGTGGCACTGACCGCTGACGTGAAAGAAGAACTGGCGCGCGTCGAGGTGTCGAAGACCGGGGTCAGGGTCGCCGAGCTGGCGTCGATCCTCCGGTTCGCCGGGGGCCTGCACATCATCTCCAACCGCATCGCGATCGAAGCCGAACTCGACTCCCCGACGCTCGTGCGCCGCGTGACGCGAGACCTGGGGGAGATCTACGGCGTGCGCCCCGACGTCTCCGTGATCTCGCCGACGGGCATGCGACGCTCGAACCAGTACCTCGTGCGCGTGCTCGAGGGCGGCGAGACGCTCGCCCGTCAGACGGGCCTCCTCGATGCGCGTCGCCGCCCGGTGCGCGGCCTGCCGAACAAGCTCACCACTGGATCGCGCGACGAGGTCGCGGCGATCTGGCGCGGCGCATTCCTCGCGAAGGGCAGCTTGACCGACCCCGGTCGTTCGGCCGCACTCGAGGTCACCTGCCCGGGCAACGAGACCGCGATGGCCCTCGTCGGCGCGGCGGGCCGTCTCGGCGTCTCGGCGAAGGCGCGAGAGGTGCGCGGGGTGCACCGCGTCGTCATCCGCGACGGCGAGGCCATCAGCGCGATGCTCGCCGTGATGGGTGCCACCGACACGGTGCGCAACTGGGAGGAGCTGCGTCAGCGCCGCGAGGTGCGTGCGACGGCGAATCGCCTCGTGAACTTCGACGACGCGAACCTCCGGCGATCCGCACAGGCCGCGGTCGCGGCGTGCGCCCGCGTGGAGCGCGCGATGGAACTCCTCGGTGAGGGCATCCCCGATCACCTGAAGTACGCGGGCGAGCTGCGTCTGGCCCATCGCGAGGCGAGCCTCGACGAGCTCGGCCACTACGCCGACCCGCCCATGACGAAGGACGCGGTCGCCGGACGCATCCGTCGACTCCTCGCGATGGCCGACAAGAAGGCCGCCGACCTCGGCGTGCCGGGCACCGAGGCGAGCCTTCCCGCCGATCTCGACGAGGTCTGAGCGGATGCTCCGGCGGCCGAGCCGCTCGGAGCATGCACGTTCGGCCGGGCAGGTCGCCGCGGCATCCGTCACAGTGTGTCAAGCCGGCAGCGCACCACGGGTGCCGCGGCGGCGACGGGCATAGACTCGAGAGGCAGCCGCGGAATCCCGGGGATACGCCCGGAGGACCAGGCGCATCTGACAAGGAGAAGCAATGGCCGACTACACCCTCCCCGATCTGCCCTACGACTACTCGGCGCTCGAGCCGGCGATCAGCGGCACGATCATGGAGCTGCACCACTCGAAGCACCACCAGGCGTACGTGACGGGTGCGAACACCGCGCTCGCACAGCTCGCAGAGGCCCGCGACTCGGGCAACCTCGCGAACGTCAACAAGCTCGAGAAGGACCTCGCCTTCAACCTCGGCGGCCACGTCAACCACTCGATCTTCTGGACCAACCTCTCGCCCGAGGGCGGCGACAAGCCGACCGGCGACCTCGCCGCGGCGATCGACGACCAGTTCGGGTCGTTCGACAAGTTCCAGGCGCACTTCACGGCGACGGCGCTCGGCGTGCAGGGCTCCGGCTGGGCCGTGCTCGCGTGGGATTCGCTCGGCGAACGCCTGATCATCGTGCAGTTCTTCGACCAGCAGGGCAACCTCCCCGCCGGTATCGTGCCCCTCCTGATGCTCGACGTCTGGGAGCACGCGTACTACCTCGACTACAAGAACGTGCGCGCCGATTACGTCAAGGCGTTCTGGAACATCGCGAACTGGGAGAACGTCCAGAAGCGCTTCACGACCGCTGGTGAGAAGACCTCAGGGCTGCTGCTACTGTCGTAAACGGATGGTGTCCCCGGACCTGTCCGGGGACACCGCCGTCCGACCAGTTCACCCGTGAAAGTGCGCGTTCGCGCCATCGTCAATCAGGAGACTTCTGTGTCTGTTAAGATCGGCATCAACGGCTTCGGCCGTATCGGCCGCAACTACCTCCGTGCCGCCCTCGCTCAGGGCGCCGACCTCGAGATCGTCGCCGTGAACGACCTCACCGACAACAAGACGCTCGCACACCTCCTGAAGTACGACTCCATCACCGGTCGTCTGGACGCAACGGTCGACTACGACGAGAACAGCATCATCGTCGACGGCAAGGCCATCAAGGCGTTCTCGGAGCGCGACCCCGCGAACCTCCCGTGGGGCGAGCTCGGCGTCGACATCGTCATCGAGTCGACGGGCTTCTTCACCAAGGCCGCCGACGCGCGCAAGCACATCGAGGCCGGCGCGAAGAAGGTCCTGATCTCGGCCCCCGCGACCGATGAGGACGCGACCTTCGTCATGGGCGTCAACGAGCACGAGTACGACCCCGCTTCGCACCACATCATCTCCAACGCATCGTGCACGACGAACTGCCTGGCGCCCCTCGCGAAGGTCTTCAACGACGCGTTCGGCATCGAGCGAGGCCTCATGACGACGGTGCACGCCTACACGGCCGACCAGAACCTCCAGGACGGCCCCCACAAGGATCTGCGTCGTGCGCGTGCCGCCGCGATCAACATCGTCCCGACCTCGACGGGCGCGGCAAAGGCCATCGGCCTCGTGCTCCCCGAGCTCGTCGGCAAGCTCGACGGCTTCGCACTGCGCGTTCCGGTCCCGACCGGCTCGATCACCGACCTCACCGTCACCTCGTCGCGCCCCGTGACCGTCGACGAGGTCAAGGCCGCGTACAAGGCTGCGGCTGAGGGCCCCATGAAGGGCATCCTCAAGTACACCGAAGACGAGATCGTCTCGAGCGACATCGTCTCCGACCCGCACTCGTCGATCTTCGACGCCGGACTGCTCCGCGTCCTCGGCGACCAGGTCAAGCTCTCGAGCTGGTACGACAACGAGTGGGGCTACTCCAACCGTCTCGTCGACCTCACCGAGTACGTCGCCGACCGACTCTGAATCGAGCCCCTGTGACCCTGCGAACGATCGATTCCCTCGGTCCGCTCGCCGGCAAGCGCGTCGTCGTCCGTTGTGACCTGAACGTCCCCCTCCGGGACGGGGTCATCACGGACGACGGCCGCGTGCGGGCATCGGTCCCCACCCTGGCAGCGCTCGTCGCCCAGGGCGCCCGCGTGATCGTGGTCTCCCACCTCGGTCGACCCGACGGCGCACCCGACCCCCAGTACAGCCTCGGCCCCGTCGCGCGCCGCCTCGGCGAACTCCTCGACGCACCGGTCGCCTTCGCGACCGACACGGTCGGCGAGGATGCCGCGGCGAAGGTCGCTGCTCTCGCCGACGGCGAGGTGCTCGTGCTCGAGAACCTGCGCTTCAACGCGGGGGAGACCTCGAAGAACGAGGCTGAGCGCACGGCGTTCGCCGGCGAGCTCGCCGAGTTCGCCGACGCCGTCGTCTCCGACGGCTTCGGCGTCGTGCACCGCAAGCAGGCGAGCGTGTACGAGCTCGAGCAGCTGCGTCCGAGTGCCGCGGGCCTCCTCATCGCGGCCGAGCTCGACGTGCTCGACCGGCTCACCGAGAAGCCCGAGCGCCCGTACACGGTCGTGCTCGGCGGCTCGAAGGTCTCTGACAAGCTCGGAGTCATCGCGCACCTGCTGCCGCGCGTCGACGCGCTCCTCATCGGCGGCGGCATGCTGTTCACGTTCCTCGCCGCGCAGGGCCACAAGGTCGGCTCGAGCCTCCTGGAGGCAGACCAGATCGACACCGTCAAGGGCTACCTCGCCGAGGCCGCCGAGCGCGGCGTCGACATCGTGCTGCCGACGGATGTGGTCGTGGCCGCGTCGTTCTCGGGTGAAGCCGAGCACGTGGTCGCTCCGGCCGACGCGATCGAGCAGACCCCGTTCGGGGCATCCGGCCTGGGCCTCGACATCGGCCCCGACACGGCCGCCGAATTCGCCAACCGCATCCGCGGCTCGAAGACGGTGTTCTGGAACGGCCCGATGGGCGTGTTCGAGCTCGCTCCGTTCGCGGCCGGCACGCGGGTGATCGCGGCAGCCCTGACCCAGGTCGACGGCCTCAGCGTCGTCGGCGGCGGCGATTCGGCGGCCGCCGTACGTCAACTCGGCTTCGAAGACGCTCAGTTCGGTCACATCTCGACCGGCGGAGGCGCGAGCCTCGAGTTCCTCGAAGGTAAGAAACTTCCCGGACTGGAGGTCCTCGGATGGCAGTGAAGCGCACCCCGTTCATCGCAGGCAACTGGAAGATGAACCTCGATCACCTGCAGTCGATCGCGTTCGTGCAGAAGCTCGCCTGGGCTCTCGCCGACGCGAAGCACGACTTCGCCGACGCGGAGGTCGCGGTCTTCCCGCCGTTCACCGACCTGCGTTCGGTGCAGACGCTCGTCGCGGCCGACTCGCTGCCGATCGGCTACGGCGCGCAGGATGTCTCGGCCCACGACTCGGGCGCCTACACGGGCGAGATCTCCGGCGCGTTCCTCAAGCAGCTCGACTGCCGCTACGTGATCATCGGCCACTCCGAGCGGCGTACGCTGCACGCGGAGTCCGACGCCGAGGTCAACGCGAAGGTCAAGGCCGCGCACCGGCACGGCCTCGTGCCGGTCGTCTGCGTCGGCGAGACGGCGGAAGACCTGGAGGCGCACGGTCCGAGCGCCGTTCCGGTCGCGCAGCTGCGTGCCGCCCTCGACGGCGTCGACGGCTCGAAGGGCCTCGTCGTCGCGTACGAGCCCGTCTGGGCGATCGGCTCGGGTCAGGCGGCGACGCCTGCACAGGCCGAGCAGGTCGCGGCGGCGTTGCGTGCACTCCTGGTCGAACTCGTCGGCGAAGAGGTCGCGCAGTCGACTCGCGTCCTGTACGGCGGTTCGGTGAAGGCGGCGAACATCGCCTCGTTCCTGCGGGAACCGAACGTCGACGGGGCTCTCGTCGGCGGCGCGAGCCTCGACATCCCCGAATTCGCGAGCATCGTGCGGTTCAAGAAGCACGTCGGAGCCTGATTTCCCGTACCCGGGAGCGCGAGCGCTCCCGGGTACGGTCATGCTTCCGGCTATACTCGAGTGTCGGCATCGACCCATCTGTCGTGCCCGGAAAGGTTCACCCCGTGGAGATTCTCCAGGTCGTCCTGCAGGTGCTGCTCGGTCTCACGAGCCTGCTGCTGACGTTGCTCATCCTGCTGCACAAGGGTCGTGGCGGCGGTCTGTCCGACATGTTCGGCGGCGGTGTCACCTCCAGCCTCGGAGCATCCGGTGTCGCCGAGCGCAACCTGAACCGGATCACGATCATCCTCGCGCTCGTGTGGATCACCTGCATCGTCGTGCTCGGCCTCATCACCAAGTTCGACTCCGGAATCTGACGGGAAGCATCATGGCATCAGGAAACAGCGCCATTCGCGGGTCGCGCGTCGGCGCGGGCCCCATGGGCGAGCAGGATCGCGGGTTCCACGCCGATCGTGTCGCCATCAGCTACTGGGACGCGCACGGCAACGAGACCGTGCGCTACTTCTCGGCGACGCTCCCCGAAGAAGAGATCCCCGAGACGATCGACAGTCCGTCGACCGGCCTGCCGGCCGGCCGCGACCGCGAGAACCCGCCGTCGGTGTCGAAGCTCGAGCCGTACAAGACGCACCTCGCGTACGTGAAGGAGCGCCGCACCGATGAAGAGGCCGCGGCCCTGCTCGACGACGCACTCACGCAGCTGCGCACGCGCCGCGGTCAGGCTCCCAAGGCCTGATCAGCGACGACGTACGCAGAAGGGGGCGGCCTGTGGCCGCCCCCTTCTGCGTACGTCGCGATGTCGAGCGCGTCAGTAGTCGCGCGCGATGAGCGATTCGGGCACCTCGGATGCCGCGTCGGCATCGACGAAGAACACGGTGCGTCGCCGGCCCTTGATGCCCGCGACGGGAACCTCGTCACGGCTCGCGCCGGCGAGGGCCAGACCGAGTGCCGATGCCTTGTCGGCGCCGGCGAGCACCATCCAGACACGCTGGGACGCGTTGATGACGGGTCGGGTGAGGCTGAGTCGCTCGGGCGGGGGCTTCGGCGAGTTGCGCACCGCGATGACAGTGCGATCGGTCACCTGGATGCCGGAGCGATGCGGGAAGAGCGAGGCGATGTGCCCGTCGGGCCCGACGCCGAGGAAGGTGATGTCGAAGATCGGGTGCGGCAGCCCGTCAACGCCATGTGCCGCGAGTTCGGCCGCGTAGACCTCTGCAGCCGTGTCGAGGTCGAGCTCGCCGTCGGCGGCGGGGAACGGGTGCAGGTTCCCGGCCGGCAGGTCGAGCGCGTCGAGCAACGCGACACGTGCCTGCTCGTCGTTGCGCTCGGCGTCACCGGCGGGCAGCCATCGCTCGTCGCCCCACCAGAAGTGCACGCGCGACCAGTCGATCGAGGTGTGCGCGGGCGAGGCTCCCACCGACTGCAGCACCGTGGCGCCCATCGAACCCCCGGTGAGGACGACGTGCGCCACGGCCTGGGTGTCGAGGATGTCGAGGAGCTTCGTGATGAAGCGCGCCGCGACCGACCCCGCGAGCGAGGCCTTGTCGGGGTGCACGAGCACGCGTCGTTCGTTGGTCATGCAGTTCCTCCTTCGCCGCCGGCGTCGAGGAGCTCGAGCCCGCGGGTGATGACCTCACCGTACAACTCATCGGGGTCGAGGCGGCGGAGCTCGTCGGCGAGACAGTCGCGGAGATTGCGACGCGCGAGCGCGAGGTCGTGCCGCGGCTGGCCCGGTTGACGGAGAGTCGCGATGCCCGGGACGTCGCGGATGAGCTCGATCGCCCCGCCGTCGCGCTCGAGGCGCACGCCGTGGATGCCGTGGTACCCGGCCTCTGGCCCGGCGAGCTCGTACTCGGTCGGTGCGTTGAGCTGCAGTCGGAGCCATGCCGCGAGGAGCGTGGTCGAGGGCGAGTCGACCGCCCCGCTGACCTGCACCCTGGTCACGGGTTCGAACGGGGGCTGGTCGAGCACCGCGGCGAGCTGCGCACGCCAGAGGGTGAGCCGGGTCCACGCGAAGTCGGCGTCGCCGGGCGTGTAGTTGCCGGCGAGTGCGCGTAGCGCGGCCTGCGGGTCGGGCTGCGCCGAGGCATCCGTGATCCTGCGATGCGCGATGCGACCGAGCGGTGAGCGTCCGGGAACCTCGGGTGCTGCGCCGGGCCACCACGTGACGACCGGGGCATCGGGGAGGAGGAGCGCCATGATGAGGCTCTCCTCGTCGCGCGCGGCATCGCCGCAGGCGCGGAGCACGATGACCTCGCTCGCACCGGCGTCGCCGCCGACACGGATCTCGGCGTCGAGCCGCGGCGCGACCGCCGAGGTCTCGGTGCCGGGCTCGGTCGAGACGACGATGACGCGCATCGGGTGCTCGCGAGAGGCGTCGTTGGCCGCTTCGATCGCTTCTTCCTCGACCCCGGGGGAGGTGGCGATGACGAGCGTGAGGACGCGGCCGAGGGCGACGACGCCGCCCTCTTCGCGGATCTTCACGAGGGTCTTCGAGACCTGACTGGTCGTCGTGTCGGGCAGATCGACGATCATGGGCGTCTCCAGCTTCGTCCGTCGCGTTCGAGGAGTTCATCGGCGGAGGCAGGGCCCCAGGTGCCGGGGCGGTACTGCTCTGGCTGTCCCTGCGTCGCCCAGAACTCCTCGATCGGATCGAGGATCTTCCAGGAGAGCTCGACCTCCTCCTGGCGGGGGAAGAGGGGCGGGTCGCCGAGCAGCACGTCGAGGATCAGGCGCTCGTAGGCCTCGGGGCTCGCCTCGGTGAAGGCGTGGCCGTAGCCGAAGTCCATCGTCACGTCGCGGACCTGCATGCCGGCACCCGGCACCTTCGAGCCGAAGCGGATCGTGACGCCCTCGTCGGGCTGCACGCGGATCACGAGCGCGTTCTGCCCGAGCTGCGAGGTCTGGCTGTCGGCGAACACCTGCTGGGGTGCGCGCTTGAACACGACCGCGATCTCGGTGACGCGTCGGCCGAGGCGCTTGCCCGCGCGCAGGTAGAACGGCACGCCCGCCCATCGGCGCGTGCCGATGGTCAGCTTCATGGCGGCGTAGGTCTCGGTCGTCGACTCGGGGTTCATGCCGTCTTCGTCGAGGAATCCGATGACCTTCTCGCCGCCCTGCCAGCCGCCCGCGTACTGCCCGCGCGCGGTGCCCGCCGCGAGGTCCTCGGGCAGACGCACGGCCGCGAGGATCTTCTCCTTCTCGGCCCGCAGGTCGCCGGCCTCGAACGAGATCGGCTCCTCCATCGCGGTGAGGGCGAGGAGCTGCAACAGGTGGTTCTGGATCACGTCGCGCGCTGCGCCGATGCCGTCGTAGTACCCGGCACGTCCACCGACGCCGATGTCCTCGGCCATCGTGATCTGCACGTGATCGACGTGATTCGCGTTCCAGATGGGCTCGTAGAGCTGGTTCGCGAACCGGAGCGCCAGGATGTTCTGGACCGTCTCCTTGCCGAGGTAGTGGTCGATGCGGAACACCGAGTCGGGCGGGAAGACCGAGGCCACGACGTCGTTCAGCTCGCGGGCCGTCTTCAAATCGCTGCCGAACGGCTTCTCGATGACGACGCGGCGCCACTGGTCGTCACGCTGCTCGGTGAGCCCGGAACGCTTCAGCTGCTCGGTGACGAGCGGGAACGACTTCGGCGGGATCGAGAGGTAGAACGCGTGGTTGCCCATCGTCCCGCGCTCGCGATCGAGGTCGGCGACCACCTGTCGAAGCCGGTCGAACGCCGCGTCGTCGTCGAAGTCGCCGGGCACGAAGCGGATGCCTCTGGCCAGCTGCTTCCAGACGTCTTCACGGAACTCGGTGCGTGCGTACTGCTTCACCGAGTCGTGCACGACCTTCTCGAAGTCCTGGTCGGCCCATTCGCGCCGAGCGAAGCCGACGAGCGCGAAGCCGGGAGGCAGGAGCCCGCGGTTCGCGAGGTCGTAGACCGCGGGCATCAGCTTCTTGCGCGACAGGTCGCCGGTGACTCCGAAGATGATCAGACTCGACGGCCCCGCGATGCGGTTGAGCCGGTAGTCCTTGGGGGAGCGGAGCGGATTGTGCTTCGCGGTGATCTCGGCCGGTTGCATCGTTCCTCCGGTTCTCAGGCGACGACGTCGAACAGCGTCGCCGCGCCGGCCGAGGGGTCGGCGAGGGTGAGGGTGAGCACCGGTCGACCGTGTTCGGCGAGAACGCTCGCATCACCGGAGGCCTGAGCGGCGATCAGCTGGCCGAAGGTGAACGGGCGATCGGGGATCGCGAGGTCTTCGGCCGGCTTCTGCGTGATCTGGAGGAACGCGCCGACGGCTGGACCGCCCTTGTGGAACTGGCCGGTCGAGTGGAGGAAGCGCGGGCCCCAGCCGAACGTGACCGGGCGGCCGGCACGCGCCGCGAGGAGGCCGCGGAGCCGCTCGAGCTCGGGGTGGGCGACCCGGTCGACGTAGGCCTGGATCGAGAGGTAGCCGTCGGCCGGCAGCTCTTCGAGCAGCACGTCGATCGCCGAGGCGAGATCGCTCGAGGCGCCGATGACCTCGGGAGTGCCGCGCACCTCGATACCCTGCTCGACGAAGGCGGCGGGCGTCGGCTCGGGGCGTGCATCGAGGAGGCCGCGCGCAGCGATCTTCGCCGACTCGACATCGGGCTGGTCGAACGGGTTGATGCCCAGGAGGCGTCCGGCCACGACCGTCGCGTACTCCCAGACGAGGAGCTGCGCGCCCAGCGTGCCCGACACGCGGATCTCCCCGGAGTGGTCGCGGCCGAAGATCTCGTCGCCCGCGTCGTCGACGATGCGCACGATCTGCAGGTCGGCGAGGTCCTCGCCGAGCTCGGGTGCATCGGCGTCGAGCACCACGGGGAGGAGGCCGGTGCCGTTCTTGCCCGTGGATTCCGCGATCAGCTGCTCGGCCCAGTCGGGAAGCCCCACGATGTGCGTGCCGTCGGCGATGATGCCGAGCTTGTCGCGGAGGGGGACCGTCGCCGCGATCGCCGCGCCGAGCACGAGGCCCGGATTCTCGGGGCTGTCGATGGCGAGCGAGAGCTCGATCGTCTCGGCCTCGTCGAGCACCTCGGAGATGTCGACGCCGGCGAGGCCGGAGGGCACGAGGCCGAAGGCGGTGAGCGCGGAGTAGCGGCCGCCGACCTCGGGGTCGGCGTTGAAGACGCGATAGCCTGCGGCCCGGGCCGACTCGTCGAGCGGCGAACCAGGGTCGGTCACGACGATGATGCGGGTCGCGGGATCGATGCCGGCGTCGCGGAAGGCCTGCTCGTACGCGCGGCGCTGGCTGTCGGTCTCGACGGTCGAGCCCGACTTCGACGAGACGACGAGTGCCGACGTCTCGAGGCGGTCGGCGAGAGCGGCGCGAACCTGCCCCGGCTCGGTCGAGTCGAGCACGGTGAGGTCGACGCCCGTCGTACGCGTGATGACCTCGGGAGCGAGCGAGGAACCGCCCATGCCCGCGAGCACGATGTGGTCGACGCCCGCCGCCTCGAGCTCTTCGCGCAGGGCTTCGATCTGCGGGACGAGCGGTCGGGAGATCGCGACGGCCTCGGTCCAGCCGAGGCGCTTGGCGGCCTCCGCCTCCGCCTCGGGGCCCCAGAGGGAGGCGTCCTGCGCAGTGATGCCGCTCGCGACGAGGTCGGCGACGAGCGTGGGAACCGTGCTGCGCACCGCCTCGGCCGCGGCTCCGCTCACCGAGATGCGGAAGCTCATCGTGCGGCCTCCAGCGCGCCGCGAACGGTGTCGAGCAGTTCGTTCCACGAGACGATGAACTTGTCGACGCCCTCGTTCTCGAGCAGCAGGGTCACGTCGTCGTAGTCGACGCCCACGCCCGCGAGCGCGTCGAGCACCGTGCCGGCCTGCGCGTACGCGCCGGTGACGGTGTCGCCGATGATGACGCCGTGGTCGAAGGTGGCCTCGAGCGTCTTCTCGGGCATCGTGTTCACGACGCCGGGTGCGACGAGCTCGGTCACGTACAACGTGTCGGGCAGCGAGGGGTCCTTGACACCGGTCGACGCCCAGAGCGGGCGCTGGCGGTTCGCACCCGATGCCAGGAGCGCCGCGGCACGCTCGCCGCCGAACTCCTGCTCGAAGAGCTCGTAGGCGAGGCGCGCGTTCGCGATGCCGGCCTTGCTCTTCAGCGCGAGCGCTTCGTCGGTGCCGATGGCCTCGAGTCGCTTGTCGATCTCGGTGTCGACGCGCGAGACGAAGAACGAGGCGACCGAGTGGATGGTCGACAGGTCGATGCCGGCGGCCTTCGCCTGCTCGAGCCCGGCGAGGTAGGCGGCGATGACCTGTCGGTAGCGGTCGAGGCTGAAGATCAGCGTGACGTTGACGCTGATGCCCGAGCCGATGGCCTCGGTGATCGCGTCGAGGCCCTCGGCGGTCGCGGGGATCTTGATCATGGCGTTCGGGCGGTCGACCTTGGCCCAGAGCGTCTTGGCCTCGGCGATCGTGCCGGCGGTGTCGCGAGCGAGCGCGGGGGAGACCTCGATCGAGACGCGCCCGTCGAAGCCGTTCGACCGGTCGTACACGGGACGGAAGACGTCGGCCGCGTCGCGCACGTCGTCGGTCGTGATCTCGAAGACCGCGGTGTCGACGTCGGCGCCGGCGGCGGCGAGCTCGTGCACCTGCGCGGCGTAGCGCTCGCCCTTGGCGAGGGCGCCGGCGAAGATCGTCGGGTTGGTGGTCACGCCGACGACGTCGCGTTCGGCGATGAGTCGGGCGAGGTCGCCGGAGGCGATGCGCTCACGTGAGAGGTCGTCGAGCCAGATGCTGACGCCCGCCTCCGACAGTGCTGCAGTGGGGGAGCTGGTCATGGGAGTATCTCCTCTTCTGGCGCGCGTCAGGCCGACGCGAGCGATTCCTTCGCGGCGGCGACGACGGCTTCAGCCGTGATGCCGAACTCGCGGAACAGGGTCTTGTAGTCGGCGGAGGCGCCGAAGTGCTCGATCGACACGGCTCGGCCGCGCGAACCGAGGTAGCGGTGCCACGACAGCGCGAGGCCGGCCTCGACCGAGACGCGGGCCGTGACGCCGGCGGGCAGCACCTGCTCGCGGTACTCGGCCGGCTGCTCCTCGAACCACTCGAGCGACGGAGCCGAGACGACGCGTGCGCCGATGCCCTCCGCTGCGAGCGTCTCGCGGGCCGCGAGCGCGAGCTGCACCTCGGAGCCGGTCGCGATGATGATCACGTCGGGCGTGCCCGATGCCGCCTCGGCGAGCACGTAGGCGCCCTTCGAGACGTTCGATGCGGCAGCGAGGGTGTCGCCGGATGCCTCGGCCGCGCCCCGCTCGAACACGGGGATGTTCTGGCGGGTGAGGGCGATGCCCGCCGGGGCATCCGTGCGCTTCAGGATCTCGAGCCAGGCGTGCGCGACCTCGTTGGCGTCGGCGGGACGCACAACCGTGAGGCCCGGGATCGCCCGGAGCGTCGCGAGCTGTTCGATGGGCTGGTGGGTCGGGCCGTCTTCGCCGAGCGCGACGGAGTCGTGGGTCCAGACGAAGATCGACGGCACCTGCATGAGCGCCGCGAGGCGCACGGCGGGCCGCATGTAGTCGCTGAAGATGAGGAAGGTGCCGCCGAAGGCGCGCGTCTTGCCGTGCAGCACGATGCCGTTGACGATGGCGCCCATTGCGTGCTCGCGGATGCCGAAGTGCAGCACGCGGCCGTAGGGGTTGCCCGAGAACTCGTGCGTGGACCACTCGGCCGGGATGAACGACGCCGCCCCGTTGATCGTGGTCAGGTTCGACTCGGCGAGATCGGCCGAACCGCCCCAGAGCTCGGGCAGCACGCCGGCGAGGGCGTTGATGACCTTGCCCGACGCGGCGCGCGTGGAGACCTCGGTGCCGCCCTCGAAGACGGGGAGGACGGATTCGACGTCGGCGGGGAGCTCGCCGGCCTCGAGGCGGTCGAGGAGCGCCTTGCGGTCTGGGTTCGCCGCCGCCCATGCGTCGAAGGCGAGCTGCCACTCGGCGTGCTCGGCTGCTCCGCGCTCGACGGCGCCACGCGTGTGGGAGAGCACCTCTTCGGCGACGACGAAGCTCTGCTCGGGGTCGAAGCCGAGCACCTCCTTCGTCGCGGCGAGCTCGGCGGCGCCGAGGGCCGAGCCGTGGATCTTGCCGGAGTTCTGCTTGCCGGGCGAGGGCCAGCCGATGATCGTCTTCAGGATGATGATCGACGGCTTGTCGGACTCGCCCTTGGCGGCCTCGATCGCGGCGTGCAGCTCGGCGACGTCTTCGACGTACTCGCCCGTCTTCTTCCAGTCGACGGTCTGCACGTGCCATCCGTAGGACTCGTAGCGCTTCGCGACGTCTTCGGTGAAGGCGATGTTGGTGTCGTCTTCGATCGAGATCTGGTTGGAGTCGTAGATCACGACGAGGTTGCCGAGCTGCTGGTGGCCTGCGAGCGAGGATGCCTCGCTCGTGATGCCCTCCTGCAGGTCGCCGTCGCCCGCGACGACGTAGACGAAGTGGTCGAACGGGCTCGTGCCCGCCGCGGCATCCGGATCGAAGAGGCCGCGCTCGAAGCGAGCGGCGTACGCGAAGCCCACGGCCGAGGCGAGGCCCTGGCCGAGCGGGCCGGTCGTGATCTCGACGCCGGCGGTGTGGCCGTACTCGGGGTGGCCGGGGGTCTTCGAACCCCAGGTGCGCAGCGACTCGAGGTCGGACAGCTCGAGGCCGTCGCCGGCGAGGAAGAGCTGCACGTACTGGGTCAGCGAGGAGTGACCCGCGGAGAGGATGAAGCGGTCGCGGCCGAGCCACGCGTGATCGGACGGATCGCGGCGCATGACCTTCTGGAAGAGGAGATAGGCGGCGGGCGCGAGGCTCATCGCGGTGCCGGGATGCCCGTTACCGACCTTCTCGACGGCGTCGGCCGCGAGGACGCGGGCCGTGTCGACCGCCTGGTCGTCGAGAGATTCCCACTGCAGAGTTGCCACGATGTGCTGTTCCTTCCGGTCATGGACGGCGCCGGGAACCGATGTTCCCCGTCACCGCCGGAGTCGCTACGGCGCGATGTGCCCGGCGGATGACCCGTTGGTCGTCGGCACCGGACGGCAGTTCGAATTCGCGCCGTCGGGCGCGCAATGCCAAGTATATGGACTCCTCACGTTTCGTGACCGTGACGGGAAGTTCACGCGACCCGTCGGGGGGAGTGAGGCGCGAGGCAGGGCGGGAAAACGCTTACCTGCACCATCGACACATGATGTCATAGAATCGAACGCGGGCGTGGCGGCACATGCGCGCCCGCGCGCCGGAAGAGGAACGATGCAGGCAGCCGTAGAGACCCGACACGACCGACCGGCGATGACCGTACGGCGAAAGCTCGCCGCCTACCTCGCGCTCACCAAGCCGCGCGTGATCGAGCTGCTGCTCGTCGTGACCGCACCGACGATGATCCTCGCCCAGCAAGGGCTGCCGAGCCTCTGGCTGCTCATCGCGACCCTCATCGGCGGGGCGATGAGCGCCGGTTCGGCCGGAGCGTTCAACTGCTACATCGACCGCGACATCGACCGCGTCATGAAGCGCACGCAGGGGCGCCCGCTCGTCACCGGCGAACTGAGCGACCGAGAGGCCCTCGTGTTCGCCTACGGACTCGGCATCGCGTCGATCGTCTGGCTCGGCCTCTTCACGAACTGGCTCGCCGCGACGCTCTCGCTCGGGGCGATCCTGCTCTACGTCGTCTTCTACAGCCTGATCCTGAAGCGCCGCACGGCGCAGAACATCGTGTGGGGCGGCGTCGCTGGATGCATGCCAGTGCTCATCGGCTGGGCCGCGGTCACCGGCGACCTCAGCTGGCCGCCGTTCATCCTCTTCCTCATCATCTTCCTCTGGACGCCGCCGCACTACTGGCCGCTCTCGATGAAGTACAAGGACGACTACGCGGCTGCAGGCGTGCCCATGCTCGCCGTCGTCCGCGGTCGCGCGCAGGTGGGGCTCCAGGTCATCCTCTATGCGTGGGCGACCGTGGCGTGCTCCCTGCTGCTCATCCCGATCGCCGGCATGGGGCTCGTCTACTCGACGGTCGCCGTGGTCACCGGGGTCTGGTTCATCTACGAGACCCACCGGCTGTACAACCTCGCGATCCGCCACCAGCAGGTCTCGCCGATGCGGGTCTTCCACGGCTCGATCGCCTACCTGTCGCTGCTGTTCCTCGCGGTCGGCATCGACCCGCTGCTGCCGTTCTAGCCGCACCGTCCGCGTAGCCTCTGCCTACCGGCAGCCGGCGGACGGCGGCCGGCCGCCGGTTCGGCCCGCGCCCGCCGACCGGCCCGTCGTCCTGCCGTCAATTCGGCGGCCGCCACCGTATCGGAGATCTGCGCAGAATCGGAGCGATCCGGCTGCCGCGTCCGATCCGGCGCGGATCGCCGATCTGGCGTTGGAGGCGACTCCTCCTCCTCTGCCCCGTTCCTCACCGTCTCGCCACAGATCGCCTCGCGCCGCGTCTCGTCGGTCGCCGCCGCGGCATCGTCGTCGACATGAGAGACCTCGAACACGCGATGCGACGTGCAGGTGGAGTCGCCAGGGCGACGAGCCTCCAGGCGGTCGGGTACTCACGCCATCACCTCCGGACCGCGGTCGACCAGGGCATCGTCATTCGAGTGCGCCGCAACTGGCTGGCCCTGCCCGACGCCGATCGCGACCTCCGCGCGGCAGCGACGGCGGGAGTGGTGCTCTCGTGCATCACCCAGGCGCGTCGCCTCGGGCTCTGGGTGCTCGCGCATCCGAGGCTGCACGTCGCCGCCGCTCCGCACGCTGCCGTGCCCGAGCTCCACGGCACTGTGCACTGGGCGCGACCGGTGCTGCCGCGGCATCCGGACTCGCTCGTCGATCCGATCGAGAACGTGCTCGCGCTGGTCGCTGCGTGCCAGCCGTTCGAGGCGGCGCTCACGGTGTGGGAGTCGGCCCTCCGGAAGGGGATCGTCGATCTCGAGGGGCTCTCGCGGCTCGCACTGCGCGGTCGGGCGCGCGATCTGCTCGTCGCCGCGAACCCGTTCGCCGATTCCGGGCTCGAATCGATCGTGCTGCCGCGACTTCGATGGCTCGGCATCCGAATCGTTCCGCAGGCGTGGATCGAGGGTCACAGGGTCGACTTCCTGCTGGGCGATCGCCTGGTGCTGCAGATCGACGGCGGGCATCACATCGGCAGCCAGCGTGTCGCGGACAACGCCCATGACGCGGCGTTGCTGCTGAGCGGTTACCGTGTCATCCGTGTCGGGTACCGACAGGTGGTCGACGATTGGCCGGGTGTGCAGCACGTCATCGTCCGTGCAGTCGGCCAGGGTCTGCACCTTCGCGCGGCATGAGGCAGGTGGCCTGCACGAGATCGGAGGAGATCGGCGAACGGAGTCCGGTCGGATGCAGATCTCCGAAGCTGCGGCGGCGTCAGTGAGCGGATGCCTCGACGGGCGACGCTTCGGCCGCGGCATCCGCCGCCACCGGGCGCTTCAGCCGCATGATGACGATCGTCATCGCGGCCGCCGTGAGCGCTGCGAGCACCATGTGCACGCCGACCGCGAACGCCGGTAGGCCGTTCCGCGCCTGGTAGAGGCCGACGGCGACCTGCACGAGCTCGACCGCGAGCAGTGCGATCGACCAGCGGAGCGTCGGCAGCTTCAGCCGCCACGCCGCGACGACGAGCACGAGGGTGAGCACGAGCAGCGCGTAGCCGGGCCACGCGTGCACGTGCTCGAGGATCTCGGAGTCGAAGCCCGTGCGACCGGCTTCGGCGTCGCCTGAGTGCGGCCCAGAGCCGGTGGTCAGCACGCCGAAGACGATCGAGACGAGCAGCACCGCGCTCGTGAGGTGGGTGAGGCCGGCGTACCATCCGGGGACCGCGGATTCGCGCGGACCGGCGGGGGAGTCCATGCGGGCGAGGAACGCCGCGGTGACGCAGACGAGCGCGAGGGACGAGACGTAGTGGAACCCGACGATGAACGGGTTCAGCCCGGTCCACACAGTGATGCCGCCCACGATCGCCTGCGCGACGATGCCGACGCCGACGATGAACGACAGGGTGAAGAGGTCGCGCCGCTCGCGACGGATGCGCCAGACGAGCACGAACACGACGAGCGCGATGATGCCGACCACGCCCGTCATCATGCGATTGCCGAACTCGATGAGCGAGTGGTACGTCAGCTCGTCGGTCGGCACCAGGGACTCGGCCGTGCAGGTGGGCCAGGTCGGGCAGCCGAGGCCGGACCCGGTCAGCCGCACCGCGCCGCCCGTCGCGATGATCGTGACCTGCGCGACGAACGAGGCCCAGGCGAAGAAGCGGAGAGAGCGGGTCACGCGGGTCGTTCCTGATCCGGATCGCGCTGTGACGGCACTGGGAGTCCTGCCCGGCGCCTGCCGCGACCCTATAGACTTGAGGGGTTGGTAGGCCCGCCGACCGCGCGAGATCGCGCGCCACGGGCCGCATACCATCTTAGGTTGGCACTAGCGCCACCGGGCACATCATCACCCACTCAACGAGCACCTCGACTCACGAGGGGAATGAGCCGGCCTGATAGCCGGTTGCACGGGAGGAGAAGAGGGAGAGCATGACGGACGTACTGATCGACCGACCGGAACTCGAAGGACTCGGCACCTACGAGTTCGGCTGGGCCGACTCCGACGCCGCGGGGGCATCAGCCCGACGCGGCATCTCGCCGGAGGTCGTCGCCGACATCTCCGCGCTGAAATCGGAGCCCGAATGGATGCTCCAGCGTCGCCAGCGCGCCCTGCAGCTCTTCGAGCGCAAGCCGATGCCCACGTGGGGCGCCGACCTGTCGGAGATCGACTTCGACAACATCAAGTACTTCGTGCGCTCGACCGAGAAGCAGGCCCAGACCTGGGAAGACCTGCCCGACGACATCAAGAACACGTACGAGAAGCTCGGCATCCCCGAGGCCGAGCGCCAGCGCCTCGTCGCCGGCGTCGCAGCCCAGTACGAGTCCGAGGTGGTCTACCACCAGATCAACGAAGAGCTCGAGCGCCAGGGTGTCATCTTCATGGACACCGACACCGCGCTGAAGGAGCACCCCGAGTTCTTCGAGGAGTACTTCGGCACCGTCATTCCCGCCGGCGACAACAAGTTCGCGGCGCTCAACACGGCCGTGTGGTCGGGCGGTTCCTTCGTCTACGTCCCGAAGGGCGTGCACGTCGAGATCCCGCTGCAGGCCTACTTCCGCATCAACACCGAGAACATGGGCCAGTTCGAGCGCACGCTGATCATCGCCGACGAGGGCAGCTACGTGCACTACATCGAGGGCTGCACGGCACCGATCTACAAGAGCGACTCGCTGCACTCGGCCGTCGTTGAGATCATCGTGAAGAAAGACGCACGCGTGCGCTACACGACGATCCAGAA
Source organism: Agromyces sp. Root1464 (assembly GCF_001427265.1). Lineage (NCBI taxonomy): Bacteria > Bacillati > Actinomycetota > Actinomycetes > Micrococcales > Microbacteriaceae > Agromyces > Agromyces sp. Root1464. Next base: position 480,286 of record NZ_LMFU01000002.1, on the reverse strand, counting down.
CTGGTCGAACAACGTCTACAACCTCGTGACCAAGCGGGCGACCGCTGCCGAAGGCGCCACCATGGAGTGGGTCGACGGCAACATCGGCTCGAAGGTCACGATGAAGTACCCGTCGATCTTCCTCATGGGCGAGCACGCCAAGGGCGAGACCCTCTCGGTCGCCTTCGCGGGCCCGGGCCAGCACCAGGACGCGGGCGCCAAGATGATCCACATGGCGCCGTACACGCAGTCGTCGATCGTCTCGAAGTCGATCGCGCGCGGCGGCGGCCGGGCCGGCTACCGCGGCGAGGTGCGCATCGACGCGAACGCGCACCACTCGGCGAACAGCGTCGTCTGCGATGCCCTGCTCGTCGACACGATCTCCCGTTCCGACACCTACCCGGCGATCGACATCCGCGTCGACGACGTGAAGCTCGGACACGAGGCGACCGTCTCCAAGGTCAGCGAAGAGCAGCTCTTCTACCTGATGAGCCGCGGCATCGACGAGACCGAGGCCATGTCGATGATCGTGCGCGGCTTCATCGAGCCGATCGCGCGCGAGCTCCCCATGGAATACGCGATGGAACTCAACAAGCTCATCGAAATGGGCATGGAAGGATCGGTGGGCTAGTAGTGACCGCCCAGATGACCAGCACAGCCATGCCCACCGCGGAGCAGCACGGCCTCGTCGCGCACTCCGACGGCGCCTTCGTGCCCGTGCAGACCCGCTCCGAGCGCTTCCGCTCGGTGAACGTCGACGAGTTCGCACCCGTCACCGGTCGCGAGCACGAGTGGAAGTTCTCCCCGATCGCGACCTTCGCCGACCTGATCGGCGGCGAGCTCGACGGGTCGCGTCTGCCGATCGAGACGACGGATGCCTCGGGCATCGCCTTCTCGTACATCCCGCGTGACGACGTCCGCATCGGCACGGCGGGCACGCCCGAAGAGCGCGCGAGCGCCAACGCGTGGTCGACGTTCGACGAGGCCCTGCTCGTCTCCGTCACCGGTGAAGACGAGAAGATCGCGTTCGTGACCCGCACGGGACTCGGCGACGCGCCGCGTGCCGCGCACACCGTCATCGAGTCCGCACCGAACAGCCGCGGCTTCGTCGTGCTCGCCGGCACGGGCACTGCCCGCCTCAGCGAGAACGTCGAGATCCTCGTCGGCGCCGGGGCATCCCTCACGGTGGTCTCCCTGCAGGAGTGGGACGACGAGGCCGTGCACCTCTCGAGCCAGTTCGCCCGCCTCGGCCGCGACGCGTTCCTGAAGCACATCGTGGTCTCCCTCGGCGGCAACGTCGTCCGGGTGAACCCCTCGACCCACCTCGCCGAGCAGGGCGCCGACATCGAGGCCCTCGGCCTGTACTTCGCCGATGCCGGCCAGCACCTCGAGCAGCAGGTCTTCGTGCACCACGACGCCCCGCACACCAAGAGCCGCGTGACCTACAAGGGCGCCCTGCAGGGCGCCGGTGCGCGCACCGTGTGGATCGGCGACGTGCTCATCGGCAACGCCGCGGTCGGCACCGACAGCTACGAGCAGAACCGCAACCTCGTGCTCACCGAGGGCACGCGGGCCGACTCCGTGCCGAACCTCGAGATCGAGACCGGCGACATCGAAGGCGCCGGACACGCGAGTGCCACGGGTCGTTTCGACGACGAGCAGCTGTTCTACCTCATGGCACGCGGCATCCGCGAAGACGAGGCGCGTCGTCTCGTCGTGCGCGGCTTCCTCACCGACATCGTGCAGAAGATCGGCTCGGCCGACCTCGAAGCCCGCCTCACGGCGGCGATCGAGGCTGAACTGGAAGGTCGCTGACGTGACATCCGTGCGTGTGTGCGCCATCGACGACCTCGCTGTCAACGAAGCTTCGCGCTTCGTGCTCGAGGGCGTTCCCATCGCGGTCGTGAAAGACGCTGCGGGTGATGTCTTCGCGATCGGAGACACCTGCACGCACGGCGACATCTCGCTCGCCGAGGGCTTCGTCGAAGACGACACCCTCGAGTGCTGGGCCCACGGCTCCATGTTCTCCCTCAAGACGGGCAAGCCGCTGACGCTGCCCGCGTATGAGCCCGTCCCGGTCTACCAGGTCGAGCTCAAGGACGGCGACGTCCACATCGATCCCGCGGTCACCCTGGCCGTCTGACACACCTTCTCCGGCCCGGAACGGCCGGCAACCGAAAGAGATCATTACGAACATGTCCGTTCTCGAGATCAAGAACCTCCACGTCAACGTCGAGACCGAGCAGGGCACGCGCGAGATCCTGCGCGGCGTCGACCTCGTCATCAACGAGGGCGAGATCCACGCGATCATGGGCCCCAACGGCTCGGGCAAGTCGACGCTCGCGTACACGATCGCCGGCCACCCCAAGTACCAGGTCGTCGAGGGCGAGATCCTCCTCGACGGCGAGAACGTGCTCGAGATGTCGGTCGACGAGCGCGCACGCGCCGGCGTCTTCCTCGCGATGCAGTACCCCGTCGAGATCCCCGGCGTGACCGTGACGAACTTCCTCCGCACCGCCAAGACGGCGATCGACGGCGAGGCGCCTGCGATCCGCGGCTGGATCAAGGACGTCCGCGAATCGATGTCGAACCTCAAGATGGACTCGGCGTTCGCCGAGCGCAACGTCAACGAGGGCTTCTCGGGCGGCGAGAAGAAGCGCAACGAGATCCTCCAGCTCGAGCTGCTGAAGCCGAAGTTCGCCGTGCTCGACGAGACCGATTCCGGCCTCGACGTCGACGCACTGAAGATCGTCTCCGAGGGCGTCAACCGCGCGCACTCGAACACGGGCCTCGGCGTGCTGCTCATCACGCACTACACGCGTATCCTCCGCTACATCAAGCCCGACTTCGTGCATGTCTTCGTCGCGGGCAAGATCGCCGAGCAGGGCGGCGCAGAGCTCGCCGACCGCCTCGAAGAAGAGGGCTACGACCGTTACCAGGTCGCGGAGTCGGCGGCCGAAGCGGTGACGGCGGAATAGGCCGAGAGTAGAATCCCAGCATGGTCACCTCCCTCGCACCAGAGCGCTACGACCAGGTCGAAGAAGCGCTGAAAGACGTCATGGACCCCGAGCTCGGGGTCAACATCGTCGACCTCGGCCTCATCTACGACCTCGGTTGGGATGAGGAGAACGACGCGCTGGTCATCCACATGACGCTCACGAGCGCCGGATGCCCGCTCACCGACGTCATCGAGGAGCAGACCGCCGAAGCACTCGACGGCACCGTGGATGCGTTCCGCATCAACTGGGTGTGGATGCCGCCGTGGGGCCCCGAGCGCATCACCGACGACGGCCGCGACATGATGCGGGCTCTCGGCTTCGCGATCTGAGTCCCGCGACGCGAGCCACCCGCTCGAGACCTTCGGATGCCCCGTGCAGCACGCTGCACGGGGCATCCGCCGTCTCAGGCGAGGCCGCGGCGCTCGAGGAGCGCGCCGATCTCGGGTTCGCGCCCGAGGAGGCGCCGGATCGACTCCCGCGGATCGCGTGATCCGCCCGGGGCCAGGATCTCGGCCCGATAGCGTTCGCCGTTCTCCCTGGTCGCGCCGCCGTTCGACTCGAACCACGCCATGATGTCGGCGCCCGGCACCTCGCTCCAGATGTACGAGTAGTACCCGGCGTCGTAGCCGCCCGCGAAGACATGCGCGAAGTAAGTGCTCGAGTAGCGCGGCGGCACGAGGGGATCGTCGAGTCCGGCCGCGGGGGGGGGGGGGGGGGGGGGGGGGGGGGGGGAGAGTCGGTGCCACGCCTGGTCGAGCACCGCCGCGGCGAGGTACTCGGTCGTCGAGAACCCCTCGTTGAACGTGCGCGACGCCAGCAGTCGGTCGACGAGCTGTTGCGGCATCCGCTCGCCCGTCTCGTGATGCACCGCGTACTCGCCGAGCACCTCGGGCCGCAGCACCCACAGCTCGTTGACCTGGCTCGGCAGCTCGACGAAGTCGCGGTACACGTTCGTGCCCGACATCGAGGGATGCACGACGTCGGAGAGCAGCCCGTGCAGCGCATGGCCGAACTCGTGGAAGAGCGTCTCGGTCTCGTCGAGCGTGAGCAGGGTCGGCTCGCCCGCGGCAGGCCGGGCGACGTTCATGTTGTTCACCACGACCGGCAGGGTGCCCTCGAGCTTCGACTGCTCGACGAGGGAGCTCATCCATGCGCCGCCCCGCTTCGAGTCCCGCGTGTACAGGTCCAGCAGGTAGAGGCCGACGGGCGTTCCGTCCTCCTCGAACACCTCGAACACGCGGGTCTCGGGGTGGTAGCCGACGAGGTCGGTGCGTTCGGCGAACGTGAGCCCGTAGAGCAGGTGCGCAGCGTGGAACACGCCCCGCGTCAGCACCCGATCGAACTCCAGGTATGGACGCATCTCGTCGAGGTCGACGGCGTAGCGTTCGCGGCGCACCGATTCGCTCAGCAGCGCCCAGTCGGATGCCTCGATCGGGCGCCGGCCGGTGGCTGCGGCCCGCTCGGCGAGGGCGAGCGCTTCGCGTCGGGCGTTCGCCGTCGCCGCGGGCGTGAGTCGGTCGAGCAGTTCGGCCACGGCGTCGGGCGTGCCCGCGGTCTCGTCGACGGTGACGGCAGCGGCGTGGCTGGTGAAGCCGAGGAGCGCAGCACGGTCGGCGCGGAGCCGCACGATCTCGAGCAGCGTCTCGCGGGTGTCGTGGGCGCCGCCGCGGCATCCGCGTGCCCGTGATGCGGCGAGCAGGCGATCGCGCACGGCGTCGCGCTCGAGGGCCGCGAGCGTCGGCTGGCCCGTCGGCAGCACGAGCGTGATGAGCCAGCCGTCGAGGCCTCGGGAGATCGCGGCCTCGCGCGCGGCTGAGCGCCGCCCCTCGTCGAGTCCTGCGAGGTCGTCGGGGTCGGTGAGGTGCAGCGCGAGATCGTTCGCGTCGGCGAGGAGATGCTGCTGGAACGCCGTCGTGAGCTCGGAGATCCGGGTGTTGAGTGCCGTGAGCTCGCCGCGCTCCGCTTCACCGAGCGCGGCGCCCGCGAGCGTCGCGGTGCGGTGGTACTTGTCGAGCAGCTCGACCGACTCGGCATCGAGCTCGAGACCGTCGCGTGCAGCCTGCAGCTCGGAGAGTCGGGCGTAGAGCCGAGGATCGAGCCTGATCGCGTCGCGATGGGCCGAGAGGAGCGGTGCGAGCTCGACCTCGATGGCGTCGATCGCGGAATCACTGTCGGCCGAGCTCGCGTTCTCGAAGACCGGGAGCACTCGGCGCAACAGCTCTCCCGAGCGTTCGAGGGCGACGATCGTGTTCTCGAACGTCGGCGCCGCGGCATCCGTGGCGATCGATTCGATGGCCCGGCGCTGCTCGCGCATGCCGGCATCGATCGCCTCGCGATAGTGCTCGGGCCGGATGAGGGCGAAGAGGGGGAGGCGATACGGCAACGGACTGGGCTCGAGGAAGGGATTGGAGTGCTCGGTCGTCATCCGTCCACCGTAGTTCGCTGTCACGCCGGCGGACATGAGCCTAGGCTCGGAACATGAGCACCGAACGCCCTGCACCCGGTCTTCGAGACGCCTACACGCACGGCCACCACGCCAGTGTGCTGCGCACGCACTCGTGGCGCACGGTGGAGAACTCGGCCGCCTACCTCGTGCCGCATCTGCGCGAGGGAGCACGCGTGCTCGACGTGGGGAGCGGACCGGGCACCATCACGATCGACCTGGCCCGTCGTGTGCGACCGGGAACGGTCGTCGGCATCGACGCCTCGGCCGAAGTGGTCGCCGCAGCGACCGGACTCGCGGAGAGCGAGGGCGTGGAGAACGTCGGTTTCGCCGTCGGCGACGCCTATGCGCTCGACTTCGACGACGACACCTTCGATGTCGCACATGCCCACCAGGTGCTGCAGCACCTCGCACGACCCGTCGACGCGCTGCGCGAGCTCCGCCGCGTCGTGAAGCCCGGCGGCATCGTCGCCGTGCGCGACGTCGACTACGGCGGCGTCATCTGGAATCCCGCATCACCCGGTCTCGCTCGCTGGCTGGAGCTCTATCACGCGGTGCACGAATGGAACGGGGGCGAGCCCGATGCCGGCCGCCACCTGAAGGGCTGGGCGCGCGACGCCGGCTTCGTCGACATCGCCACGACCGGCGCCGTGTGGGTCTTCTCCACCGCCCTCGAACGCGAATGGTGGGGCGGCGCCTGGGCCGAGCGCGCGACGGAGTCGCAGTTCGCGGCGCACGCGATCGAATCCGGGCACTCGAACCCCGATGAGCTCCGGCGCATCGCCGACGCCTGGCGCAGCTGGGCCGCCGATGACGACGGCTGGCTGCTCATGCCGCACGGCGAGATCATCGCGCGGGTGTAGAGCGCAGAGCGCGTGCGCTGGTGCCCGCTACCAGTCCTCGTCGGCGTCGTGCGCGTCGACGATGGTGTCGCGCACGACCGTGCCGTCGTCGAGCTCGGCGATCGGTCGGCCCTCGAGCCAGGTGAGGGTCCAGTGACGGTCCGCCCCGTCGCCGGTGAACGCCGTCTCGGCCGCGGCGATGCGCTCGCGCAGCTCCACGGGCACGGATGCCGGCGGCTCGGCGCCGAACGCCCAACGGGTGCCGAGCCGCATCAGGCGTCCATCTCGTACGTCACCCAGCTCGTACGCTTGGCGAGCTGGTCGTAGACCTGCTGCGCGGGCGCGTTGTCCTCAGCCGTGATCCAGCTGACGCCGCCTTGGCCGATCTCGGCCGCACGGGCGTGCACGTACTCGATGAGCGCTCGACCGATCCCCGACCCGCGAGCGCCCTCGTCGACGTAGAGGTCGTCGAGATACATACCCCGCGTCGCCGTGAGCGAGTTCGGCACCGCCCGGTAGTGGGCGAGCCCCACGGGGCGACCCTCGTCGTCGACGGCGAGTGCGGCGTGCAGCGGCTCGGACTCGTCGCGGATCCAGTTCCAGACGATCAGCGCCTTGGCGTCGTCGAGTTCGGTCTCGTAGAAGCGGCAATACGCCTCGAACAGCGGCAGCCAACCGAAGAAGTCGTCGTCACCGGCCGATCGGATCTCGTAGTTCATGGTTCCCCCTATTCCGACGGCGCCTCGAAGACGACGTCGCGGACTTCGAACGACTCGGCTTCGACGAAGCCGAGCTCGGCGATGCGCCCCACCGCACGCAGATCTGATGCGACCGACTCCAGCAACGCGATCGTCGCGGCCGGCGCTGCGATCACGGCACTCGCGACGGGCGTCTTCTGCGACGCCTTCGCGTCGGTCTTGGCCCGTCGGATGCCCGTCAGCGCGAGGCCGGCGATCTCGAGGAGCTCGACACCGGCTTCACCCCGCGCGGCCAGTTCGTCGACGCTCGGCCACGACGCCACGTGCACCGAGCCCTCGTGCGACCAGCGCCACGCCTCTTCGGTCGCGAACGGGATGACGGGAGCGAACAGACGGAGCAGCACGTCGAGTGCGGTCTTCAGCGCCGCCACGGCCGACGCCTGCTCGGGGCTCGGCTCGCCGTAGGCGCGCTCCTTCACGAGCTCGAGGTAGTCGTCGCAGAACGTCCAGAAGAACGTCTCGGCGAGTTCGAGCGCACGTGCGTGGTCGTAGGCCTCGAGCGATCGCGTGGCGCGCTCGACGACGCCGGTGAGCTCGGCGAGCATGCTGCGATCGACGGGCATGGTGACCGGGGCATCCGCTCGGCCGTCGAAGCCGAGGATGAACTTCGCCGCGTTCAGCACCTTGATGGCGAGGCGGCGGCCGATCTTGACCTGCGTCGGGTTCTGCGGGTCGAACGCCGCGTCGGTGCCGAGGCGCGAGGATGCCGCCCAGTAGCGCACCGCGTCGGAGCCGTGCTGGTCGAGGAGCCCGGCCGGCGTGACGACGTTGCCCTTCGACTTCGACATCTTCTTGCGGTCGGGGTCGACGATGAAGCCCGAGATCGACGCGTTCGCCCACGGCACGACGCCGTGCTCGAGCTCGGCGCGGAGCGTGGTCGAGAACAGCCAGGTCCGGATGATGTCCTGGCCCTGGGGCCGGAGCGAATACGGGAACACCAGGTCGAAGAGCTCGGGGTCGCGTTCCCAGCCCCCGGCGAGCTGCGGGGTCAGCGACGATGTCGCCCAGGTGTCCATGACGTCGTGCTCGCCGATGAAGCCGCCGGCCTCGCCGCGCTGCGACTCGTCGAAGCCGGGCGCGGCGGCCGACGACGGGTCGACCGGCAGCATCTCGCGGGTCGCGACGATCGGCTCGTCGAACTTGGGGTCGCCTGCGGCGTCGAGCGGGTACCAGACGGGGATCGGCACGCCGAAGAACCGCTGCCGCGAGACGAGCCAGTCGCCTGAGAGGCCGCCGACCCAGTTCTCGTAGCGCACGCGCATGAAGTCGGGGTGCCAGTCGATCTCGCGGCCGTGCGAGAGGAGTCGCTCACGCAGTGCCTCGTCGCGAGCGCCGTTGCGGATGTACCACTGGCGCGTCGAGACGATCTCGAGCGGCTTGTCGCCCTTCTCGAAGAACTTCACCGGGTGGGTGATCGACTTCGGGTCGGCGAGGAGGTCGCCCGAGTCGCGGAGCTGCTGCACCACGGCCTGCTTCGCCGAGAAGGTGGTCTTGCCGGCCAGCTCGGCGAACGCCGCTTTGCCCGCGTCTGAGGTGATGACGTCGGGGGCCTCGGCGATGACGCGGCCGTCGAAGCCGATGATCGCGCGGTTCGGCAGGTCGAGCTCGCGCCACCACACGACGTCGGTGATGTCGCCGAACGTGCAGATCATGGCGATGCCGGTGCCCTTGTCCTTCTGGGCGAGATGGTGGGCGAGGACGGGCACCTCGACGCCGAAGACGGGCGTCGTGACGGTCGTGCCGAAGAGCGGCTGGTAGCGCTCGTCGTCGGGGTGGGCCACGAGGGCCACGCAGGCGGGGATGAGCTCGGGACGGCTCGTCTCGATCTCGATGATGCCGCCGTCGGGGCGGTGGAACGAGACGCGGTGGTAGTGGCCCGGCTGCTCGCGGTCCTCGAGCTCGGCCTGGGCGACGGCGGTGCGGAACGTGACGTCCCACAGGGTCGGGGCGAGCGCCTGATACGCCTCGCCGCGCTCGACGTTGCGCACGAAGGCGAGCTGCGACGCGAAGAGCGACTCGTCGCCGATCGTGCGGTAGGTCTGGGCCCAGTCGACCGACAGGCCGAGCTGGCGCCAGAGCGCCTCGAACTGCTGCTCGTCTTCGACCGTCAGCCGCTCGCAGAGCTCGATGAAGTTGCGCCGGCTGATCGGCACCTGGTCGGCGGCCTTCGTCGACTTGCCGTCGCCGCCCTCGAACGGCGGCACGAAGCCCTCAATGTAGGCGAGGGTGGGGTCGCAGCGCACGCCGTAGTAGTTCTGCACGCGGCGTTCCGTCGGCAGGCCGTTGTCGTCCCAGCCCATCGGGTAGAAGACGCTCTTGCCGCGCATGCGCTGGAATCGTGCGACGACGTCGGTGTGCGTGTACGAGAAGACGTGGCCGATGTGGAGCGATCCCGAGGCCGTCGGCGGCGGGGTGTCGATCGAGTAGATGCACTCGCGCGTCGCCGACTTCCGGTCGAACCGGTACGTGCCCTCGCGCTCCCAGGCGCCGCCCCAAACCGATTCGAGGCCTTCGAGAGCGGGCTTGTCGGGAATGCGCGCGGTGTCGGTCATGATGCTCCGGTTCGATATCGGCGGCACCGTGTCGGTGGTGAGGTGCCTGAATGTGCGACGATCCAGCCTACCGGAGAGCGCGCCGCGAGACGGCTGGACGGCATCGGTGTGCCTCGCCCGACCGGTTCAGCGGGGGAGGCGAGGCGAATCGGCGACGAGCCTGGCGGTGTACGGATGCTCCGGGCGTGCGAACACCTCGTCGGCGGCGCCGCTCTCGACCACGCGGCCGGCCTGCATGACGGCGACCCGGTCGGCCATGTGCGCTACGACTCCGAGGTCGTGCGAGATGAACAGCAGGGCGAGGCCGCGCTGCCGCTGCAGCTCGTCGAGCAGGTCGAGGATCTGCGCCTGGATCGTCACGTCGAGCGCCGACACGGGTTCGTCGCAGATGAGCAGCTCCGGCGACGCTGCCAGCGCCCTCGCGATCGCGACGCGCTGGCGTTGGCCGCCCGACAACGTCAGTGGCCGCCGATCGGCGACGGATGCCGCGAGGCCGACCTGCGCGAGCAGCTCCGGCACGTCGGGCCGGACGGCATCAGGGCGGGCGGCCCCGTCGCTCGCAGCGCCGTTCGCGGCATCCGCGATGAGGCGCCCGACCTTCCACCTCGGGTCGAACGAGGCGAGCGGGTCCTGGTAGATCGCACCGATGCGGTGACGGCTCTGGCGCCGGTCTCGTTCGGCCAGCTCCGACCACGCCCCTCCGTCGAAGCGCACCGTGCCGCGGTCGGGCGCCGTGAGGGCGAGCGCGAGTCGTGCCACCGTCGTCTTGCCCGAGCCGGATTCGCCGACGAGTCCGAGCGTTTCGCCGCGCCGGAGCGACAGCGACACATCGTCGACGGCGGTGAAGCGGCCGCCGGGCACGGCGAACGTCTTGGTGAGGTGCGCCAGCTCGAGGAGCGGAGCCGCCTCGGCCGCGGAAGCCGCGGCCGGCGGCATCGGCACGGCCGTCGTCGCGATGATCGCCGGTTGCTCCGGTGTCATCGACAGCCGTGCGCCGCGCGGGCTCCGCGCCGGGACCGCCGCGATGAGGGCCTTCGTGTAGTCCTCCTGCGGCGACTCCAGCACGGTGCGCGTGGAGCCCTGCTCGATGATCCGCCCCTCGCGCATGACGAGGATGCGGTCGGCCATGCGCGACACCACGGCGAGGTCGTGGCTGATGAGCAGCACCCCGGTGCCTCGCCCGCGGATCTCGTCGAGCAGCGCCAGGATGCGGGCCTGCACCGTGACGTCGAGTGCGGTCGTCGGCTCGTCCGCGATGAGGAGCGGCGGAGCGAGCGCGATCGCGGCGGCGATGAGCGCGCGCTGTCGCAGCCCGCCCGACAGCTCGCCCGAACGGCGCCCGACGGCGAACGCCGGGTCGGGCATGCCGACGTCGGCGAGGAGTTCGAGCACTCGGGCCGATCGCTCGGCCGCCGACAGTCGCAGGTGGATCCTGAGCGGGTCGTCGATCTCGCGGCCGACGGTCCTGAGCGGATCGAGGGAGCCGAGCGCGTCCTGCAGGATGAGTCCCGCCCGACGCCCGCGAACCGCCCGCCACTCGCGTTCACCCGCCGCTCGCAGATCGAGGCCGTCGATGTGCAGTCGCTCGGCCGTGGCCTGCGAATGGGCACCGGCGAGGCCGAGCAGTGCGCGAGCCGTCACCGACTTGCCCGAGCCGGACTCGCCGACGATGGCGACGCATTCGCCGGGGGAGATCGTGAGATCGACGCCGTGCACGACCTCGATCCCGTCGAACGCGACCCGCAGTCGCGAGACGTCGAGCACCGGAGCCTGTTCCGTGTTCATCGCTCACCCCGTCCGCGACGTGTGAGTGCGCGACCGAGCACGGTCGTGGCGATGGTCGTGCCGACGATCATGAGACCCGGGAACACCGTCATCCACCAGGCCGTCGCGAGGTACGTGCGCCCGGCGGCGAGCATGGCACCCCACTCGGCGGCGGGCGGCTGGGCGCCGAGCCCGAGATAGCTGAGGGCGGCCGCCCAGACGATCGCCTGGCCGATGCCGAGCGTCGCTAGCACGAACAGTGGGATGAGGGCGTTCGGCAGGACGTGCCTCGAGATGATGCGGGCCGGCGAGCGGCCGAGCACCCTCGCGGCCTCGACGTACTGCGATGAGCGGATCGCGACCAGCTGGCCGCGGATGATCCGGGCGTAGCCCGGCGCCGTGGAGAGTCCGACCGCGACCGTCGCGGTGACGGGCCCGGGGCCGTACACGACGATGACGAGCAGCGCGAGGAGCAGGCCGGGGAAGGCGAACAGCACCTCCACGAGCCGGTTGACGCTGAAATCGGCGATGCGCCCGCCGAAGCTCGCCAGCACGCCGAGCCCGAGCCCGAGCGCGAGTCCGATCGCGGTCGCCGTGACCCCGATCAGCAAGGAGGTCGCGGTGCCCGCGACGACGCGGCTGTAGACGTCTCGACCCGACTCGTCGGTGCCGAACCAGTGCGCGAGGGACGGCGACTGGAAGGCATCGCCGGGGGCGATCTCGTTCGGGTCCTGCGTGGCGACGAGTTCGGGGGCGACGGTGGCCGCAAGGAGGAAGACGACGAACGCCGCTGCGAGGACGGTGCCGATCCGCGGCATCCGACCTCGGCGCCGTGCCGGCGCATGCGATGCCGCCGAGACGGCCGTGGCCTGCTGCAGCTCCAGATCGCTCATCGGCCGGCCTCCTGACGCAGTCGGGGGTCGGCGATGCGAGCGGCGAGGTCGGTGAGGACGGTCATGAGCACGTAGACGAGCGCGACCAGCAGCACCACGCCGGTGACGACCGGGATGTCGCGGAGCGTCACCGCCTGCAGCAGCGTGCGACCGAGGCCCGGCATCGCGAAGATCGTCTCGACCACCACGGCCCCGGAGAGGAGCCAGCCGAGCGCCCAGCCCGACAGGCTGATGGCCGGCAGTGACGCGTGCCGGATCGTGTGACGCGCGCGCACGCCGAGCGCGCTCTCGCCGCGAGCGCGGGCGGAGACGACGAACGGCTGCTGCATCGCGTCGAGGAGGCTCTCGCGCATGACCTGGGCGAGGAAGCCCGCGAGCGGGACCGCGAGCGTCACGACCGGCAGCACGAATCCGGCTGGAGTGCCGGTGGCGACCGGCGGCAGCCAGCCCAGCCCGACGCTGAAGACCGCGATGAGCACGGCAGCGAGCCAGAAATGGGGGAGCGCCGCCGCCGTGATCTCGACGCCCTCGCCAAGGGCACTCGCGACCCGCCCGCGTCCGGTCGACCAGATCGCGAGGCCGAGCGCCAGGATCCATGCCAGCATCAGGGCGAGTGACGCGAGGAGCAGCGTGCCGCCGAGCTGGGCTCCGAGCAGGTCGGCGACGGGCAGCTTCAGGGCGTACGACACGCCGAGGTCGCCCGTGAGGAGCCGGCCGAGCATCGCGAAGTACTGCGCGATGAGCGGCTGGTCGAGCCCGTAGTCGCGGCGGACCTGGTCGAGCGCCTCCTGGGAGGCCTGCGAGCCCGGGCCTCCGAGGATCGCCTGCGCCGGGTCGCCGGGGATCAGGCGGATCGCGAAGAAGGTGAGCGTGGCGACAGCCCACAGCACGAACACCGCGCCGGCCACGAGCAGGCCGGCGCGGCGAAGGGTCGCGCCGCGGATCGAGCGGCGCTCGTCAGTCGGCGAGCCAGGCGTCATAGAAGGTCGGCGTCGAGACCGTGGGCATCGCTCGCGCGCCCTGCACCGAGGTGCTGAGGAGGAAGCTGTTCTGCTGGTCGTAGAGCGGCAGCAGGTAGTACCCCTCGAGGATGAGCTGCTGCGCGCGTTCGTAGAGGTCGGCGCGGGTGTCGGCGTCGCTCGTCGACGCGGCGTCGGTCAGGAGCGAGTCGACCTCGGGGTCGTCGAGCTGTGCGAGGTTCGCGAAGTAGCCGCTGGGCGCCGGAGTGATGCTGTCGGAGTGGTACAGGATGCGCAGCACGTCGGGACCGACCTTCGTGTACGGCGCGCTCACGATCTCGTACTCGTGCTCGGCGAGTGCTCCGTACCAGCTCGAGAGGTCGAGGAGCTCGATCACCACGTCGAAGCCCGCGGCCTTCGCCGTCGCCTGCACCTGCTCGAACAGGGACTGCTCGGCCGGGATCGACTGGTTCGTGCTGACCGGGAACCGCAGCGTGAGCCGGGCGCCGTCCTTCACGCGGTATCCGTCGGCGTCGCGTTCGGTCCAACCGGCCTCGTCGAGCAGCGCGTTCGCCCGGTCGAGGTCGGGCTCGAAGAGCGCTTCGTCGGAGTACGCGAGCGCCTCGACCGAGGAGAGCGGCGAGAAGGAGCGCTCCGCCGTGCCGAAGAAGAGCGCGTCGATGCCCTCGTCGACCTCGACCGCGCGGATGAACGCCTCGCGCACGCGCTCGTCGTCGAACGGTGCCTGGCCCGAGTTGAGTTCGATGCGGTTCGCCGCACCGGGGCGGGGCGCATCGAGCCAGACGAGCGAGTCGTTCGACTTCGCCGCCGAGATGGTGTCGGGCTGCGGGTTGTCGATCACGTCCACCTGGCCCGCCTGCAGCGCGGCGTATCGCGACGCGGAGTCGGGCACGAAGCGCCAGTCGATGGCCTTGAGATAGGCGGGCCCGTCGTGCGCGGCATCGGCCGGCGGAGACGTGTAGTCGTCTTTGCGCACGAGCGACACGTGATCCTGCTTGACCCACTCGTCGACGATGAACGGCCCGGTGCCGATCGGCGCCTGGCAGTTCTCGTCCATGCCTCGGGCGAGCCCGGCGGGCGATTCGATGGCGACCCACGGCTGCGTGAGGGACTCGAGCAGCGCGCTGTCGGGCGAGCTCATGACGAACCGCGCGACCTGCTCGTCGACGACCTCGACGCGGTCGACCTTGCCGAGCGCGAGGTAGCCGGTGGAGGACTGCGTGGCCGGGTCCTTCAGGTGCTCGACGTTGGCCTTCACGGCCTCGGCGTCGAGCGGCGTGCCGTCGGTGAAGGCGACGTCGTCGCGCAGCGTGAACTCCCACGAGAGCCCGTCGTCGGCCGCCGTCCACGACTCGGCGAGCCAGGGGATGATCTCGCCCGAGTCGTCGCGCGAGACGAGGGACTCGAGGAACTGCCCGGCGAGGAGGGCCTGCGGGTAGTTGCCGCCCACGTGCGGGTCGAGGCAGGTGGGCTCCGCGTCACCGCTCGCGTAGGCGAGCGTGCCGCCGGAGACCGGTTCGCCGGATGCCTCGGGCGCGGGTGCCTGGCACGCGGTGAGGGCGATCGTCGAGACGACGGCGACGGCGGCGATGCCGATCCGTCGCGGAGTCGGGGAGGTGGTCACGGGTGCAGCACGCATCGGGGTCCTTGCGGTGGGGATATGGGCGGGCTCGCGTCGGCGTGGGCCCGGACTCATCCTGACAGCGCAATGCGGCCACGACAAGCAACTTGTTCGCATTTCACTAGAACAATAGACTTTGGGGATGCTGATCCGTCTCGACCCCACGCTCGATGCGCCGCTCTTCGAGCAGCTCGCCTCGGGCGTGCGCGCATCGATCATCGACGGTCGGCTCTCGGGCGGCGAGCGCCTGCCCGCAGCCCGCGAGCTCGCCGATTCGCTCGGCGTCAACGTGCATACCGTGCTTCGCGCCTATCACCGGCTGCGCGACGAGCGCCTCATCGAGCTCCATCGCGGCAGGGGTGCGGTCGTCGCCGTCCGCGTCGGCGGGCACGTCGCGCTCGCGGGCGCGGTGTACGACCTCGTCGACGAGGCGAAGAACCACGAGCTGCCCGAGGCCGCGCTGCTCGCCCTCGTCAGCGAGGCGTATCGCTCGGCGCCGCGCGCCTCGGGCGTGCTGCGTCCCTTGCCGACGCGGTAGTCTTGAGGGCGACGATGTCGATCCGGCTGCTGGCCGGAGAAGCCGTCGTCAGCAGTTCGGCGTCGATCCGGCCATCACCGGGGAGCCTTCGGAAGAACCCACGCGGGCGCCACGCGGCATCCGCTCGGCAGTAGAACCGAACGGGGCGGCCCGTCACAGCCGGCAATGAGGGGCGAGTCGGTCGCAAGGCGCGACTCGCAAGCGAGGTGGTACCGCGGCGGCGCTCGATCGAGCACCGGCGTCCTCGTGAGAGCATCCGTCCCCGCAAGGAGCGAGCGTGTACCCCCGTACCCCAGACGACCACGGTGTCGCCGCCTCACCCGAGTTCCCCGCCGTCGAGCGCGACGTGCTGGCCTTCTGGAAGGCCGACGGCACGTTCCAAGCCTCGATCGACCAGCGCGAGGGCGCTCCCGAGTGGGTCTTCTACGACGGCCCGCCGTTCGCCAACGGCCTGCCCCACTACGGGCACCTGCTGACCGGCTACGCGAAAGACCTGTTCCCGCGGTTCCAGACCATGCGCGGCAAGCAGGTGCACCGCCGCTTCGGCTGGGACACCCACGGCCTGCCCGCGGAGCTCGAGGCCGAGCGCCAGCTCGGCATCACCGACAAGAGCGAGATCGAGGAGATGGGCATCGCGGCCTTCAACCAGGCCGCCCGCGACGCCGTGCTCCGCTACACCAAGGAGTGGCAGGAGTACGTCACCCGCCAGGCGCGCTGGGTCGACTTCGAGCACGACTACAAGACGCTCGACGTGACGTTCATGGAGAGTGTCATCTGGGCGTTCAAGACGCTGCACGAGAAGGGCCTCGCCTACGAGGGCTACCGCGTGCTGCCGTACTGCTGGCGCGACCAGACGCCGCTCTCGAACCACGAGCTGCGCATGGACGACGACGTGTACAAGATGCGCCAGGACCAGACGGTGACGGTCACGTTCCCGCTCGTCGGCGCGAAGGCCGAGACCCTCGGGCTCACGGCGGTGCGCGCGCTCGCGTGGACGACGACCCCTTGGACCCTGCCGACGAACTTCGCCCTCGCGGTCGGTCCCGACATCGAGTACGCGGTCGTGCCCGCCGGGCCGAACGGCACGCCCGACGCGACCGTGCTGCGTGAAGAGGCCGGCACGGCCGAGACGGGCGCCGCGGCATCCGACACCGAGGTGCTCGGCGGCGAGTACCTGCTCGCGATCGACCTCGTCGGCAACTACGCGAAGGAGCTCGGCTACGACTCCGCCGACGACGCGCGCGCCGCGGTGTCGCGCACCGTGCGCGGTCGCGAGCTCGAGGGCGTGGCCTACGACCGGCTCTTCGACTACTACGCCGACGTCGAGGAGCACGGCCTGCAGAACGCCTGGCGCATCCTCGTCGCCGACTACGTCACGACCGAAGACGGCACCGGCATCGTGCACCAGGCTCCGGCCTACGGTGAAGAGGACCAGAAGATCTCCGAGGCCGCCGGCATCCCGGTCATCATCTCGCTCGACGAGGGCGGCCGCTTCCTGCCGGCGGTGACGGATGTCGCGGGGCTTCTGTGGAGCGACGCGAACAAGCCCCTCACCCAGCTCCTGAAGGCCGAGGGGCGCCTGCTCCGCCAGGCGAGCTACGAGCACTCGTATCCGCACTGCTGGCGCTGCCGGAACCCCCTCATCTACAAGGCCGTCTCGAGCTGGTTCATCCGCGTGCCCGAGTTCAAGGGCCGCATGGGCGAGCTCAACCAGGACATCAACTGGGTGCCCGACAACGTCAAGGACGGCCAGTTCGGCAAGTGGGTCGCGGGCGCCCGCGACTGGTCGATCAGCCGCAACCGCTACTGGGGCTCGCCGATCCCGGTGTGGAAGAGCGACGACCCCGAGTACCCGCGCATCGACGTCTACGGCTCGCTCGAGGAGCTCCAGCGCGACTTCGGCCGCCTGCCGGTGAACCCCGACGGCGAGCCCGACCTGCACCGCCCCTACATCGACGATCTCGTGCGCCCGAACCCCGACGACCCCACCGGTCGCTCGATGATGCGGCGCATCCCCGACATCTTCGACGTGTGGTTCGACTCGGGTTCGATGCCGTTCGCACAGGTGCACTACCCGTTCGAGAACCAGGAGTGGTTCGACAGCCACAACCCCGCCGACTTCATCGTCGAGTACATCGGGCAGACGCGCGGCTGGTTCTACGTCATGCACGTGCTCTCGACCGCCCTGTTCGACCGGCGCGCCTTCTCGAACGTCGTGAGCCACGGCATCGTGCTCGGCAGCGACGGGCAGAAGATGTCGAAGTCGCTGCGCAACTACCCCGACGTCTCGGAGGTCTTCGAGCGCGACGGCTCCGACGCGATGCGCTGGTTCCTCATGTCGAGCTCGGTGCTCCGCGGCGGCAACCTCATCGTCACAGAAGAGGGCATCCGCGAGGGCGTGCGCCAGTTCATGCTGCCGCTCTGGAGCACGTGGTACTTCTTCTCGCTCTACGCCAACTCGGCGCGCGAGAGCGGCTACGAGGCATCCGCTCGCACTGATTCGACCGACGTGCTCGACCGCTACCTGCTCGCGAAGCTCGGTGCGCTCGTCACCGAGGTGACCGCCGACTTCGAGGCGTTCGACTCGCCGCTGGCGGCGGCGAAGCTGCGCGACTTCGGCGACGTGCTGACGAACTGGTACGTGCGCCGCTCCCGCGACCGCTTCTGGGCGGGCGTCGGCGAAGACGGCTCCGGCAGCGAGGCGTTCGACACGCTCTACACGGTGCTCGAGACGCTCACACGGCTCTCGGCACCGCTGCTGCCGCTCGTCTCCGAGCAGGTCTGGCGCGGTCTCACCGGCGGGCGCAGCGTGCACCTGGCCGACTGGCCCGACGCGGCGGCCTTCCCGGTCGACCACGACCTCGTCGCCGCGATGGACTCCGTGCGCGAGATCAGTTCGGCCGCCCTCTCGCTGCGCAAGCAGTCGGGTCGTCGGGTCCGGCTCCCGCTCGCGCGCCTCACGGTCGTCGCGACGGATGCCGCGGCGCTCGCGCCCTTCGAGGCGATCCTGCGCGACGAGCTGAACGTCAAGGCCGTCGACCTCGTCACGCTCGACGCCTCGAGCGCTGAGCGCTTCGGGGTCACGAAGCGGCTCACCGTCAACGCCCGCGCCGCGGGCCCGCGTCTCGGCAAGACCGTGCAGCAGGCGATCCAAGCAGCCCGTTCGGGCGACTGGACCGTCGACGGCGACGCGGTCGTCGCCGGCGGCATCGCCCTCGAAGCGGGCGAGTACGACCTCGTGCTCGAAGCCGGCGGCTCGGGCGACGGATCGAGTGCGCTCGCGCTGCTCGCCGACGGGGGATTCGTGATCCTCGACACGGCGACGACTGCCGAGCTCGAGGCAGAGGGCCTCGCTCGCGACGTCGTGCGCGCCGTGCAGGAGTCGCGCAAGGCGGCGGGCCTCGAAGTGGGCGACCGCATCAACCTGACGCTCCGGCTCGACGAGACCGGAGCCGCGGCGGCCGAGCGTCACCGCGAGCTCATCGCGGGCGAGACGCTCGCGACCGAACTGTCCGTGATCGCCGGAGACCCCGGCGACGACGCGAAGTCCGTCGGCGAGTCCTCCCGGCTGACCGTGGAGGTGGCGAAGGCATGACCGACGAACTCGACTTCACCGACGCCGCCGACGCGGTGTACCGCAGCCTCCTCGAACGGGTCGGCGAAGCCGCTCCCGAACGACGGCTCGACGCCACGCGACGCGCGGTGGAGATCCTCGGCGACCCGCATCGCGCAGCACCCGTGATCCACATCACCGGCACGAACGGCAAGACCTCCACCAGTCGCATGATCGAGTCGATCCTGCGCGCCGGCGGCCTGCGCACGGGCCTCATGACGAGCCCGCACCTCGAGCGGTTCACCGAGCGCATCCTGATCGACGGCGCGCCGGTCGCCGATGAGGCGGTCGCCCGCAACTGGGAGGAGATCGAGCCGTTCGTCGCCATCGTCGACGCCGAACTCGAGGCCGCAGGCACGCCCCGGCTGACCTTCTTCGAAGCGCTCACGGTGCTCGCGTTCGCGTGCTTCGCGGACGCGCCCGTCGATGTCGTCGTGCTCGAGGTCGGCATGGGCGGCGAGTGGGACTCGACGAACGTGGCCGACGGCCAGGTCGCCGTGTTCACGCCGATCGCCCTCGATCACGAGTCGGCGCTCGGCACGACGATCGAGCAGATCGCGCGCACGAAGGCGGGCATCATCAAGCCCGAGGCTGCGGTCGTCACGGCGTTCCAGTCGCCTGAGGCGCTGACCGTGCTGCGCGACGCGACCGCCGCTCGGGGCGGCACGTTCGCCGTCGAGGGCGGCGCCTTCGCGGTGCTCGACTCCCGGGTCGCCGTCGGCGGTCAGCTCATCTCGGTCAAGGGTCTCGCGGGGGAGTACCGCGACCTCGCGCTGCCGCTCTTCGGCCGCCACCAGGCCGAGAACGCCGCCGTCGCGATCGCCGCGGTCGAGTCGTTCCTCGGCGCCGGCACGATGCGCATGGCCGACGAGGTGCTGCAGCAGGGGCTCGGCGCCGTGACGTCGCCCGGCCGGCTGCAGATGGTCGGCACCGAGCCCCCCGTGCTCGTCGACGCGGCCCACAACCCGCATGGGGCCGCATCGCTCGCGGCCGCGCTCGAGGAGTACTTCGACTTCGACGAGGTGGCGTTCGTGCTCGGCGTGCTCGCCGGCAAGGACGTCGCCGGCATCGCGGGTGCGCTCGCACCGCACGCGACCCGGTTCATCGTCACCGCCCCCGACTCCGACCGCGCGATCGGGGCCGAGGAGCTCGCGGCATCCGTCGCCCGAGCGGTCGGGCCGGAGCTCGCAGCGAACGTCGAGGCCGTCGAGCGACTCGACGACGCGCTCGACGAGGCCCGCGCCTGGGCCGAGGCCGCTCCGAAGCGAGCGGTCGTGGTCGCCGGGTCCATCGTGCTCGTCGGCGAGGCCATCGCCGTGGCCGCCGACCGCGAATGGGGGCGCTCGTGAGCGACTCGACGTCCGTACCCGAACCCGACGAGACGGCAGCCGACGCGCCCGTCCGACCGCTTCGCTCCATCCGTCAGAGCCTCGCCGCCATCGTGCTCGGCTTCGAGGTCATCGTGGTGTTCCTCGCGGCGCTCGTCATCTGGGGTCTCTCCCAGGGCGGCGTCGAGGGCTCGCTGCCGTCATGGGTCGCGCTCGCGGCCGGCGGCGTCATCATCCTCGCCCTGATCGTGACGATCGGGCTCCTGCGGTTCAGCTGGGCGTATCCGCTCGGCTGGGTCATCCAGGTGCTCATCCTCGCGTCGGGCTTCCTCAACCCCGCGATGTTCGTCGTGGGCGCGCTCTTCGGCGGCATGTGGTGGTACTGCATGGTGACCGGCGCACGTATCGACCGAGACCGAGCGGCCGCGGCCGCGCAATGGAAGGAACAGCAATGACCAGCCCCATCGAAGAGACCCTCGTGCTCGTCAAGCCCGACGGCGTGGCTCGCAACCTCACCGGCGAGATCCTGCGCCGCATCGAGGCGAAGGGGTACTCGCTCGTCGACATCCGCCTCGTGCAGCCCGACCGCGAACTGCTCGCCCGCCACTACGCCGAGCATGAGGGCAAGCCCTTCTACGAGCCGCTCATCGAGTTCATGGAGTCCGGCGCGATCGTCGCCATGCGAGTCGCGGGCAACCGCGTGATCGAGGGCTTCCGCGTGCTCGCGGGCACCACCGACCCCACGACGGCGGCACCCGGCACGATCCGCGGCGACTTCGGCCGAGACTGGGGCCTCAAGGTGCAGCAGAACCTCGTGCACGGCTCCGACTCGGTCGAGTCGGCCGAGCGCGAGCTCGCCCTCTGGTTCTGAGGCTCCGCGCCTCGAGGCGGCTTCCCGCCTCGCACCCCTGAACGACGTCGCGGCGCCCGGGTCACCGGGCGCCGCGACATCCAGAATCAGCTGAACGCGTTCTGCAGGTCGAGGATCACCCTCGGGATCGCGTCCATCTGCGCCTGCGCGAGCAGCACGACCACGGCGAAGCAGATCACCGTGATGAGCGGCACCCACGAGAGCCAGCTGCCCGCGAGGCGGCGGATGCGTGCCGATGCCGGAATATGCCCCTCGCGGAGGTTGTAGAGCGTCAGCGCCCAGAACGTCGGGATCGTGACGGCCCACGTGAGCATGCACCAGGGGCACAGCACGTCGAGCACGTAGATGCTCTGGTAGATGAGCCAGCCCACGAAGACGAGCGCGCCGGCGACGCCGACGTTGAACGCGGCCCAGAACCAGCGCGCGAACGTCGCGCCGGCGAGGATCGCCACGGCGATCGTGATGACCACGGGCCAGGCCATCAGGCCGAGGAACGGGTTCGGGAAGCCGAAGACCCCGCCCTGCCATGACGCCAGGTTGGTGCTGCAGCCGACGAGCACTCCGACATTGCACGAGGGGATGTGCGATGGATCGCTGAGCGAGAGCACCTTCTCGATGGAGAGCTCGAACGCGGCGAGGAGGCCGAGGCCCCCGGCGATCAGCAGGAAGACGGCGAGGCCGACGGGTCTGGAGCGACTGGGGGAGTCCGGCATGCTCGGATTATGGCATGCCGATTCCGCCCTCAGCTGCGAGAGCATGCGATAATCGAAGGAGTCGTCCGGGCCGCGCCCGGCACGACGCCAATGAGGGCTTTGAGGATGCAGCGCATCCGAGTAGGCGGTGAAGGCACCGCAAGACGTGGCGACACAGGCAACCTGCCGGTCGCAGTAATGAAGGATTCGGCGGCTCGGCGCACGCGCGGAGCTGCTCCAGACGAGTACGGGACGACGGCGCGGCTGTCGGAACCGGCGTAGGAGTGCACCAGAGATGGTGGAAGGCAACGAGAAGAACACGAACGAACCCGAGGCCGGCAGCGGCGGGGCACGGCGACGCGGAGGCCTCTTCGGCGCGCGGCGCGCGAGTCGCGCGAAGACGGTCGAACCCCGCGTGACGCCCGAGGTCGAGGTGCCGGCGGTGCCGGTGGCCCAGACTGCGGATGCCGCGGCGCCGGTCGCTCCCGAGCCGGCCGACGCCACGAGCGTCGACGCGGCTGCGGCGACCCCGCCGGCGACGAACCCGACCGCGACGTCCGACGTCGTGCCGGCCGCCGCGGAGGGTTCCGACGCATCGGCTGCGACCGTCGAGGTCGACGTCGAAGCCGTGGTCGAGGCCGTCGAGGTCTCGCCGATCCCCGCGACGCTCACGACGACATCGCTGATCTTCCACGCACCGCCGGTGCTCGTGGGCTTCGATCGCGACGAGCGCGACGAGCGCACCGGTCGTGACGACCGCGGCGGCCGTGACGAGCGGGGCGGCGACCGGGGCGGTCGCGAGTCGGCCCGTGACGAGCGAGCGGGCAGCCGCGAGCGCGACGACGACGAATCGTCGACCGTTCGTCGGCGTACGCGCCGTCGCAGCGGCGAAGAGGGCCGCGCCAACACCGACGAGCCCGCCAACACCGTCGTCAAGGTGCGCCGGCCGCGCGAGGTCGAGCTCATCACCGAGCCCCAGAAGGTCAAGGGCTCGACGCGACTCGAGGCGAAGAAGCAGCGTCGTCGCGACGGTCGCGATGCCGGCCGTCGCCGCGCGGTGATCACCGAGGCCGAGTTCCTGGCGCGTCGCGAGTCCGTCGACCGGTCGATGGTCGTGCGCGAGAAGGGCGGCCGGATCCAGATCGGCGTGCTCGAAGACGGCGTGCTCGTCGAGCACTATGTCGCGCGCAACCAGGAAGCGTCGCTCATCGGCAACGTCTACCTCGGCCGCGTGCAGAACGTGCTGCCGAGCATGGAGGCCGCATTCGTCGACATCGGCCGCGGCCGCAACGCCGTGCTGTACTCGGGCGAGGTCGACTGGGATGCCGCCGCCGAGAACGGCGAGAAGAACCAGCCCCGCCGCATCGAGCTCGCGCTCAAGCCCGGCGACCGCGTGCTCGTGCAGGTCACGAAGGACCCGGTCGGCCACAAGGGCGCCCGACTGACGAGCCAGGTCTCGCTGCCCGGCCGCTACCTCGTGTACGTGCCGAACGGCTCGATGAACGGCATCAGCCGCAAGCTGCCCGACACCGAGCGCGCGCGCCTCAAGAAGATCCTCAAAGAGGTGCTGCCCGACAACCAGGGCGTCATCGTGCGCACCGCGGCCGAAGGCGCGACCGAAGAGCAGCTCACCCTCGACGTGAACCGCCTCATCGCGCAGTGGGCCGACGTCTCGACCCAGCTCGAGAAGGTCCAGGCGCCCGCGCTCCTGCACTCCGAGCCCGACCTGCTCATCAAGATCGTCCGCGACGTCTTCAACGAGGACTTCCAGAAGATGGTCATCGAGGGCGACGAGGCTCGCCAGACGATCGAGCGGTACCTCCGCGCCGTCGCCCCCGACCTGCTCGAGCGCGTCGAGGCGTATGCCGGTGAGCGCGACTCCTTCGACGAGTTCCGCATCAGCGAGCAGATCGAGAAGGCGCTCGACCGCAAGGTCTGGCTGCCCTCCGGCGGTTCGCTCGTCATCGACCGCACCGAGGCGATGACGGTCGTCGACGTCAACACGGGCAAGTTCGTCGGCTCCGGCGGCAACCTCGAGGAGACCGTCACGAAGAACAACCTCGAAGCTGCTGAAGAGATCGTGCGCCAGCTCCGCCTGCGCGACATCGGCGGCATCATCGTCGTCGACTTCATCGACATGGTGCTCGAGTCCAACCGCGACCTCGTGCTGCGCCGTCTGGTCGAGTGCCTCTCACGCGACCGAACGAAGCACCAGGTCGCCGAGGTCACCTCGCTCGGCCTCGTGCAGATGACCCGCAAGAAGCTGGGGCTCGGCCTCCTCGAGTCGTTCAGCGAGCCCTGCGACATCTGTGCGGGTCGCGGCATCATCGTGCACCACGAGCCCGTCGTGAAGCACCGCAGCGCCCAGCAGTCGCAGCAGCCCGAGCGCCGCGGCCGTGGTCGCGGCGGCAACGGCCAGCAGCAGCCCGCGCAGGCTCCCGCCGAGCCCAAGGCCCACACCGGCACCCACGCGATCACCGATGACGTGAAGAATGCGCTCGCGCAGATCGCCGCGTCGACGATTCCGCACACCGAGCACAAGGCCGAAGAGCCTGCAGCGGATGTCGCGGGCGAGCAGCCCGCTGCCACGGCCGACGCCGGTCGCGCACCGAAGGCCGACGCCGACGAGAAGTCGGCCGAGACCTCGGGAGGTGGCCGCCGTCGCGGTCGTCACCGCAGGGTGTCGCAGGATCAGGCGGCAGCGACTGCAGCTCCCGAGTCCGACGCCGAGCCGGCCGCCGCCGCATCGGCTGACGTTGCTCCGCCGGTCGAGGCGCCGGCGGCACCGCCGTCGGCAGAGATCCCGCCGATCCTCGACCTGCCGGTTCCCCCGGTCTCGCGCAAGCGCCCGGTACGGGTCGCCGAGACCGAGGTGCTCCTCGACTCGGTGCTCGACGCGCTGCCCGCTCCGAAGAAGGCGGGAGAGGGGCGCACGCGCAGTCGTCGCGTCTCCACCGCTGCGCTCAGCACGACGGCCGGCGGCCAGCCCGTGATCACCAGGGCCGACGGCTCCGGCGACTCCGCGGCATCCGACTCAGCCGAGTGATGTCCGGGCTGCGCGCTCACGCCGTTCACGCGGCGTGACGCGCAGTCCGCTTCGCCGAAGGCGCTCGACGAGCTCCCTCGGCGAGACCGGCTCGGCGCCTGCGGCGACGAGGTCGTCGTAGCGTTCGATTGGGACGTCGTAGTGGTCGAGGTCGAACGATCTCGGCGGCAGTCCCGTCCTCTCAGCGAACTCCCGGAGTTCGCTGATCGACTCGTCGCTGACGAGGTGCGCCCAGACGGTGCCGTGCTTCGGCCAGAGCGGCGTGTCGATGAGCACGGTCATGCGCCGATCCTACGCGTGACGAGTGCGACTCGCCGGTGGAGTGCGTTTGACCGGCCCCCCGAGATCCGGTAAACTCGACCGTTGGTGCCGCCGCTTATCACGGTGCGCCCACCCGTAGGTCTCCGGTGTTCGGTTCTCCGAGCTCCAGAATCGCCTGCACATCAGTTTTCTGCCAGTCACCACCCTTCTTCCCGCTGGGGCGACCGCGCAGTGACACCCCATCAGACAGTCGGAGCCCCTCGGGTTCCCCAGAGATAGGTACGAGTAGTGGTTTACGCAGTAGTGCGCGCCGGCGGTCGGCAGGAGAAGGTCGAAGTCGGCACCATCGTGACGATGGACCGCATCAAGGCAGACAAGGACGGAAACGTCAAGCTCGCCGCGGTGCTCCTCGTCGACGGCGACAAGATCACCTCCGACGCCAAGGCGCTCGAGAAGGTCACGGTCACGGCCGAGGTCCTCAACGACCTCCGCGGTCCGAAGATCGTGATCCAGAAGTTCAAGAACAAGACCGGATACAAGAAGCGCCAGGGGCACCGTCAGGACCTCACGCGCGTCAAGGTCACCGGAATCAAGTAGAGCCTGAGGAGAGCAGCTAATGGCACACAAAAAGGGAGCTAGCTCCACTCGCAACGGTCGTGACTCCAACGCGCAGCGCCTCGGCGTGAAGCGCTTCGGTGGCCAGGTCGTCGGCGCAGGCGAGATCATCGTCCGCCAGCGCGGCACGCACTTCCACCCGGGCGCAGGCGTCGGTCGCGGTGGCGACGACACCCTGTTCGCGCTCGAGGCCGGTGCAGTGCAGTTCGGCAACAAGGGCGGCCGCAAGGTCGTCAACATCGTGGCGGTCGGCGAATAGTCGATCGACGTTCATCGTGAGGGCGGGCTTCGGCCCGCCCTCACGTGTTTTACT
Source organism: Agromyces sp. Root1464 (assembly GCF_001427265.1). Taxonomy (NCBI): domain Bacteria; kingdom Bacillati; phylum Actinomycetota; class Actinomycetes; order Micrococcales; family Microbacteriaceae; genus Agromyces; species Agromyces sp. Root1464. The sequence continues at coordinate 454,178 of NZ_LMFU01000002.1, read as the reverse complement.
GGGTTTGGAGAGTGCAGCATGGTCAGCTTCGTCGACGAGGTGACGCTGTTCCTGCGTGCAGGTCACGGCGGGAACGGATGCGTCTCCGTCCGCCGTGAGAAGTTCAAGCCGCTCGCCGGTCCCGACGGCGGCAACGGCGGCAACGGCGGCGACATCGTGCTCATCGCCGACCCCCAGGTGACGACGCTGCTCGGCTACCACGGGCGACCGCACCGCTCCTCCGCGAACGGCCAGCCCGGCATGGGCGACCACCGCGCCGGCGCCGTCGGCGAGACCCTCGAACTGCCCGTGCCCGTGGGCACCGTCGTCAAGAGCACCGACGGCGTCGAACTCGCCGACCTCACCGAGCCCGGCGCCCGCTTCGTCGCGGCGGCCGGAGGCCTCGGAGGCCTCGGCAACGCCGCCCTCGCGACCACGAAGCGCAAGGCCCCGGGCTTCGCGCTGCTCGGCACCCTCGGCGACGAGGTCGACATCACGCTCGAGCTCAAGTCCATCGCCGACGTCGCGCTCGTCGGCTACCCGTCGGCCGGCAAGTCGAGCCTGATCGCCGCCATGTCCGCCGCGCGGCCGAAGATCGCCGACTACCCCTTCACGACGCTGCACCCGAACCTCGGCGTCGTCCAGGCCGGCGACCACCGGTTCACGGTCGCCGACGTTCCCGGGCTCATCGAGGGCGCCAGCGAGGGCAAGGGCCTCGGCCTCGAGTTCCTCCGGCACGTGGAGCGATGCTCCGCCCTGCTGCACGTGCTCGACTGCGCCACGCTCGAACCGGGCCGCGACCCGATCTCCGACCTCGAGGTCATCCTCGCGGAGCTCGCCGCCTACCCGGTGCCCGACGGGCAGCTGCCGCTCCTCGAGCGCCCGCAGATCATCGCGCTCAACAAGATCGACGTGCCTGAGGCACGCGAGCTGGCCGAGTTCGTGCGCCCCGACCTCGAGTCGCGCGGCTACCGCGTGTTCGAGATCTCGACCGTCAGCCACGAGGGCCTGCGCCAGCTCGGGTTCGCCCTGGGCGAGCTCGTCGACACCGCCCGTGCAGAGGCCGAAGCCGCGACACCGCCGGCACCCGAGCGCATCGTCATGCGGCCGAAGGCCTCCAACGACCCCGGCTTCACGGTGCGCGCAGAGGGCGGCAGCTACGGCACCATGTACCGCGTGCTCGGCCACAAGCCCGAACGCTGGGTCCAGCAGACCGACTTCACGAACGACGAGGCCGTCGGCTTCCTCGCCGACCGCCTCGCGAAGCTCGGTGTCGAAGACGCCCTCGTTCGCGCCGGCGCCGACGCCGGTTCGACCGTCGTGATCGGCAAGGGCTCGGGCGTCGTCTTCGACTGGGAGCCCACGCTCACCTCGACGGCCGAGCTCATCACGGCGCCGCGCGGCACCGACGTCCGCCTCGACGAGAACCGTCGCGCCACGCGTGCCCAGCGACGCAGCGAGTACTACGAGCGCATGGACGCCAAGGCGGAGGCCAGGGCCGAGCTCGAGCGCGAGCGCACCGCGGGCATGTGGACCGAGCTCGACGAGCAGACCGACGCCGAGGCCGCTGCAGGTGCCGAAGCCGGGAAGGACTCGAACGGCGAGGATCGGGAATGACCCCCGCCAGCCGAGCAGAGGTCCCCGCAGCGTCGCGCATCGTCGTCAAGGTCGGCTCCTCGTCGATCAGCGGTGAGAACTCCGATCAGATCGGGCCACTCGTCGATGCACTCGCGGCTGCGCATGCGAGGGGCGCCGAGATCGTGCTCGTCTCATCCGGAGCGATCGCGACTGCCATCCCGTTCCTGAGCCTCGACGGGCGACCCACCGACCTCGCGACCCAGCAGGCCGCGGCGGCGGTCGGTCAGAACGTGCTCATGTGGCGCTACCAGACGAGCCTCGACCGCTACGGCGTGCTCGCCGGCCAGGTGCTGCTCACGGCGGGCGACCTCGAGAACTCCACCCCCCGATCGAACGCCCAGCGTGCGATGGACCGGCTGCTCGCTCTGCGTATCCTCCCGATCGTCAACGAGAACGACACCGTGGCAACGCACGAGATCCGCTTCGGCGACAACGACCGCCTCGCAGCCCTCGTCGCCGAGCTCATCGGCGCCGACCTCCTCGTGCTCCTCTCCGACGTCGACGCGCTCTACACGAAGCCGCCGCACCTCGAGGGCGCGCGCCGCATCGAGCACGTGCCGTATGGCGACGAACTGGCCGGCGTCGAGATCGGTTCCGCCGGTCGCGCCGGCGTCGGCACCGGGGGAGCGGAGACCAAGGTCTCGGCGGCACGCATCGCGGCCGAAGCGGGCACCGCCGTGCTGATCACGGCGACACCGCTCGTGGCGGAGGCGCTCGCGGGGCACGACATCGGCACCTGGTTCGATCCGGTGCCGCCTCGTCACACGGCGGAGCGCGACGCACCGCTCGCCTAGGCTGGGGGCATGGAGCAGCCCGACCTCGACGTCTCGGTGATCGACGCCCGTCTCGCCGCGGCGAAGGACGCCTCACGGCGCCTCGCCCGCGCCTCGACCGCCGAGAAGGACGCCGCGCTCGAGCAGGTGGCGGTGCTGCTCGCCGCGCGCTCGGCCGAGATCATCGCGGCGAACGCACTCGACCTCGAAGCCGGTCGCGCCGGTGGTCTCGGCAGCGGCCTGCTCGATCGACTCGCACTCGACGAGCGACGCGTGACCGCACTCTCCGACGCGGTGCGCGAGGTCATCGGACTCACCGACCCGGTGGGCGACACGGTGAGCGGTCGCTCCCTGCCCAACGGCGTGCGCATCGACCAGATCCGGGTGCCCCTCGGCGTCATCGGCGCCATCTACGAGGCACGACCCAACGTCACGATCGACATCGCCGTGCTCGCACTGAAGAGCGGCAACGCCGTGGTCCTCCGCGGCGGCACGGCGGCCGAGCAGACGAACCGGGTGCTGCTCGGCGTGCTCCGCGACGCACTCGCCGCGGCCCGGCTGCCGTCAGACGCGGTGCAGACCGTCGACGACTTCGGCCGAGCCGGTGCCAGGCACCTCATGCAGGCCCGCGACTACGTCGACGTGCTGATCCCTCGCGGCAGTGCCGGACTCATCCGCGCCGTCGTCGACGAGGCGAAGGTGCCCGTCATCGAGACGGGCGCCGGCGTGGTGCACATGTTCCTCGACGAGAGCGCTCGTGAAGACTGGGCGGTCGACCTCGTGCACAACGCCAAGACCCAGCGGCCGAGCGTGTGCAATGCGCTCGAGACGCTGCTCGTGCACGTCGGCTCGGCCGAACGGCTGCTGCCGCCGGTGATCGAGCGCCTCGAGGCATCCGGCGTCACCGTGCACGGCGACGAGCGCGTTCGGGCGATCCGGCCGGAGGTGGCGCCGGTGACCGACGATGACTGGGCGACGGAGCACATGTCGCTCGACATCTCAGTGGGCGTCGTGGACTCGATCGACGATGCGATGGCGCACATCCGCAGGTATTCGACGAAGCACACCGAGTCGATCGTGACGAACGACCTCGGCAACGCCGAGCGATTCCTCAACGAGGTCGATGCCGCCGCCGTCATGGTGAACGCGTCGACGAGGTTCACCGACGGCGCCGAGTTCGGATTCGGTGCCGAGGTCGGCATCTCCACGCAGAAGCTGCACGCGCGCGGCCCGATGGGACTGCCCGAACTGACCAGCACGAAGTGGATCGTGCGCGGTGCCGGACATGTGCGCGGCTGACCTCGCTAGACTGTCTGGAGCACGACCCGCAGGATTCGAAAGGAACGGCGAATGAGCCTTGTCACCGCAGTGCAGACCGCGACGGTGTTGACCGAGACGGTGCACGCGAGGGAGCTGCCGATGGAGTCCTGGGTCTACGGTCTCATCGCCCTCGCCATCTTCGCCGCCCTCGGGTTCGTCGTCGCCTCGTACCGCGACGTGGCCAACCGCCACGCCGCCAAGGCCGCGGCGTACGCCGCGCGCCACGCCGGAGACGAGCACGGCGGCCACTGAGGCTGGCGAGCGCGCGATGACGGTCGCGGAGCGCCGGCCTCGCATCGGAGTCATGGGCGGAACGTTCGATCCCATCCACCACGGCCACCTGGTCGCGGCGAGTGAGGTCGCGCAGTCGCTCGACCTCGACGAGGTCGTCTTCGTGCCGACCGGCCAGCCGGGCTACAAGTCGAACGTCACGCAGGCGGAGCATCGGTATCTGATGACCGTCATCGCCACGGCGTCGAACCCGAGGTTCACGGTGAGCCGCGTCGACATCGATCGCGAGAAGCCGACGTTCACGATCGACACCCTCCGCGACATCCGCCGCGAACGCCCCGATGCCGACCTCTACTTCATCACGGGCGCCGACGCGATCGCGCAGATCCTCTCCTGGAAAGACGTGCAGGAGCTCTGGGATCTCGCGCACTTCGTTGCTGTGAGTCGTCCGGGACATGTGCTTTCTGTTTCTGGATTGCCGGAGCAAGACGTAAGCTTGCTGGAAGTTCCGGCTCTGGCGATTTCGTCGACCGATTGCCGGAGCAGGGTGCGCCGGGGTTTCCCGGTGTGGTACTTGGTGCCCGATGGGGTCGTCCAGTACATCTCCAAGCACCATCTCTACCGGAGTGTCGAATGACGTCGTCGCAGGATCCGCCGCTGACGCGCCGCGAAATGCGCGAACGCGAGCGACTGCTGGAGCAGCAGGAGCCTTCGGCGACCCCGGATGCCGCCGGCCAGGCGCGACCCGTTGCCGACGCCCTTCCTCCGGCCCCGCCGCAGCAACCCCTCCCGCCCGCGCCGGCGCAGTCCGTGCCCGCGCCCTCGTTGCCCGTTGCCGCGACGAGTCCCGCGTACGCGGCACCCCGCCCGGCCGGCACCTTCGGCGAGTCCGCCGTGTCGTTCCCCTCGGCTCCGCCCGCAGCGGTGCCTCAGCAGAGTCCGTTCGCGCCGCGTCCGGTCGCTCCTGCTCCCGCTCCTGCGGTACCGATCCAACCGCCCGCGGCCGCTGCGGCATACGGCCGGCCGGCCGTCGAACAGTCGCAGCCGCAACCGCCGCAGTTCGGCCTCGGCGAGTCGACGACGCCCGAGCGAACACTCACCCGTCGCGAACTCCGAGCGATGCTCGACGCGAACCAGCTCGACGAGTTCGATCTCGAAGACGACGAGATCGACGACCCGGCGCCGCATCAGCAGCTGCCCGGGGGAGTCGCCCCCTTCCCGGCGGCCGCGAGCCCGGTGCATCCGGTTCGCCCTGACGAGGAGATCTCGTCGCCGTCGCCGGCTGTCGGCCACTGGACCTCGCAGCTGAACGCCCCGATCGAGACGGCCGAGCCGTTCGACCAGATGCTGTCTCGCGGTGGTGTCAGCCATGGAGTGCCGACGACGACCAACGCCCTGATCCTGCCGACGCTGCCCGACCACGGTTCGCTCGGCGGCGCTCCGCTCGCATCGAGCGGCGAGATCATCGCCACGGGTTCGATCGACCTGCCGCGCTCGTACGGCGCGACGGGCGTCCACCCCAACCGCATCGATTCCTCAGACGTCGACCGCCTCTTCGATCAGATCGAAGAGGTCGGCACCGGTGCGGCGCCCGTCGCGGCGACGCGCGCCATCAGCACCCAGGGCGCAGCCCGCGCCATGATCGCCCCGCCGAAGAAGGAGGGCATGAACGTTCCGCTCGTGCTCGCCGTGACCGCCGGAGTGCTCGCACTCGGTGTCGTCGCCACCCTCGTCATCGGTGCCGTCGCAGGGCTGTTCTGATCCGAGACAACCACAACGCACCGGAAGTGAGCGCATGACTGCATCCGACCAGGCCCTCGAGACGCTCGCGCTGGCAGCGCGTGCGGCTGATTCGAAGGGCGGCGACGACCTCGTCGCCCTCGACGTGTCGCGCCAGATCCCGTTCGCCGACGTGTTCCTCATCGTCACCGGCAACTCCGAGCGCAACGTCATCGCGATCGCCGATGAGATCGAAGACGTGCTGGGCCGCGCCGGCACGCCGACGAAGCGCCGTGAAGGGCACCAGGTCGGGCGCTGGATCCTGCTCGACTTCGGCGACCTTGTCGTGCACGTCTTCCACCAGGAGGAACGGTTGTACTACGGCCTCGAGCGGCTCTGGGCGGACTGCCCGGCGCTTCCCGTGGCGCCGTTGCTCGCCGCGAGCAGCTGATCGGATCGAGCTTCACCGGTCGAGGGTCCCTCGATTTCGTCTGCGGGCGGAGGCTGGTGTAAGCTCAATTCGTTGCCTCGAACGAGGCAGAACGGGTCTGTGGCGCAGCTGGTAGCGCACCTGCATGGCATGCAGGGGGTCAGGGGTTCGAGTCCCCTCAGATCCACCAAAAACCCCTGATGAATCGCAAGATTCGTCGGGGGTTCTTTCGTTGAAAATTGCGGAAAATGGGCCGTTGGGGCCTTTTTCGAAGCGATGACGGGTCGCCACAGGCATCCACATGCGAAGTCCTGAGACGGCAAGTATTTCGGCGTGATGCGCACTCCTGAGGAGTATGAGCACATCAACCCAACCCACCGTTCCGGCATCCCGCTTCGTCGACAAGCTCGGGGACTATCTGAGCGTCGACGAACTGGCGCAGTACCTGCAGCTGTCCAAAGAGACGATCTACCACTGGCGTCTCGAAGGAACCAGCATCTTTCGTCGCATCGACGGGAGCTACGGCACGCTCCGCATCCGCGCGACCTCCAAGGCGCGCGCACGGCGGACGCTCATCGAAGCTGTTGGTGAGGAGTACGAAGCCGCCCACGCGACGGGTGACGGTCTGACGCCGGACTCGTTCTTCGTCGAGCTCGCCCATGAGTACATGGAACAAACGGCGTTCACCGGCGATCAACGCGATACAACGCGGCACGAGAACCGGCGACTGATCCAGAAGAAGATCGCGCCGCTGATGGGAGCCCTTTCACTTCGGGACATCAAGGCGAGCGCGATCCTGCGGGTCTACAAGTCCATCCACAGGGAGATGCACAGACAGGCGGATACATACAAGGCGCTGATCAGTCAGATCCGTTCGTATGCGTCATGAACGATCTCATGATCGCCAATCCAGCTCGAGAGGTGAGGAGCGTCAAGAAACGGCCGAAGCCGATCACGCGCCCGATGCGATTGATTTGGAGCACTTTCGGGCGATCATTCGCGACTACCAGAATCGCGAGGACCGGATGGGGCCGCGGCCGTCGGATCTTCTTGGCGATGTGCACCGACTTCGCCCGTACGCCCGGCGTGCGTTGGCCGGACAAGTAGGCCCGGATCGTTCTACGGTCATGGATGGTGCGACGGGCGATTTCGCTGATCGTCATCGCCTGTCGTTTGAGCGCGTGGATGTCCACGTCGGCCTCTTCCGAGAGCATGAGAGCGGGCCCTTCTCGTGCTGGTGTGTGGTCGAAGACCATCAGCATCGAGAAGGGCCCGCCCTCATGAGCGGAAGCGACCCGGAGTTGGGAATTTCGATGAGCGAAACTGAGGAATTCACTGAGCGCCGTCAAGCATCAACGACACTCGTGGTGAGCGGCGCAATCGAGGCGCGCGCGGATAGGTGCGCCCTAGTCGATGCCGGCGAGTTCGAGTAGTGCGTCAACCACGCGCGCGCGGGTTCGGACTCGCTTCGCGATCGCAGGACCGAGACTCATTCAACGAACGCGATCGAACACGAGCCGAGGGCGCGACACCGATGTCGCAGCCGGGCCCTGGGGAGGGGCTAGCTATTGGCGGATGTCGACGTGATCGATCTGGAAGTAGCTGCCTCCTGTCTTTTTCAGTTCCAGTGTGTGGGGGCCGGCCGACAATCCAGTTGCCGAGTAAGTCAGCACCCGCGCCCTGTACCCGCCTGAGTTGCTGGCAGTGAAGGTGCCTGGTTGGCTCACGCCGTCGACCTTCACCGTGAAGGTTCCATACGACGGGTTGGTCGGCATGTACACGTATGCCGCCGCGCCCGAGAACGTGATGGTTGCGGTGTCGTTGTTGGTCATCGTGTACCGGACATCGTCGTTCCAGTCGCCAGCGTTTCGGTTGCTTGCCGTGGTCCACGATCCGCTGTACGCGATGGAGGCGTTGTCGTTGTTCATACGGGTGCACGCCGACGTGCCGCAATCGTCGTACTGGATTGAGTCGACTTGGAAGTAGCTGCCTCCGGTCTTGGTGATCGTGAGCGTGTGCGGGCCGTATGCCAACCCGTCGATGTCGACCGTCTTCTGCTTCGGGTTGTATCCGCTCGCGGCGTATGCGGTGAATGTGCCCGGTTTGGCGACCCCGTCGACTGTGACTGTGAATGCTCCGTAGGAACTGTGGGTCGGCATGAAGACGCGCGCTCCCGTTCCAGTGAACGTCACCGTCGCCGCGTCGCCATTCGTGGTCGTGTACTGCACATCGTTCTGATAGTCGCCCGCGTTGCGGTTCGCGGAGTGGGCCCACGAGCCCGTGTAGGTGATCGACGACGCGGTGTTGTTGAGCTCGAAGCAGCGCGTTCCACATGTCGCGGCTCGATACCTCTGGCCAACCTCACGGAGCAGCGCGAGGGTTTCCGGATCCCAGACGCCCCCCTCCCACATCATCGGCACGAAACTGATTGTCTTGTGATCCGATCGCGCGGTCTGCAGGTCGTTCAGTACCCTGTCGGTGGTGAGCCCGCTGCTCAGCGAAATGGGTGTGTTTGGCTGGTAGACCCCCCAGCCGCCATTGAGAAGATAGTTGCAGTGCGCGCGCAGCGTTGCAAAGGGTCCACTCGTGTAAACCCCTGTCGAACCCACCGGCGAGCCGGCGCGGGGACCGAGTGGTCCGCAGCTGTCGACGTTCAGCCAGTCCGAGAACGGGGTGTATGCCGCAGCCTCCCAATTGTTCCAGGAAACCAGCCGATCCGGGTTTCCTACCCGGGCCGTCTCCTGCAGCTCCTCGAACTTCGCCGGGTAGTAGTACGAGGCGTCGTCAAAGAACCAGCCGTCAAGATCGGTTCCAAATTGATTTCCGATCGCCGTGATCACGTTCTTCCAGTTGGTGAAAAACGTCGCGCGATCACCAACACCCGTGAGCCGGAACGACGAGGGGAAGTCCTGGCGGTCCCACCAGTTCGCGTCCTGATCATGACCGTTGTGGTAATAGAGCATGAACCGGATCCCCTGCGCAGTGAGTGCGGCCCCGATCTTGCGGTTCAGATCGGCTGAGCTTCCGTCCGAACACGTCTGACCCGTGAGGGTGTTGCTGTTCGGCGCCCCCCCGAGAATCGTGTCGATTGCAGAGTTCCCTCCACTGATTTGATAGGTCCACCAGGTGTACGACCAGACGACGTAGGCCGCCCCCGTGGACTTCACGTTGTTCACGAACGCTGGCACATCGAAGTCGCAAGCTTGGTCGAGCATTGACTTCTTTGCGCCGGACTGCGGATACCCCCACGCTCCGTACTGGAAGAACAAGCCATACCCGGCGTCGCTGAACCACTGATTGGCAGGGCGCTTGGAATCGGCAACGGCAGCATCGAAAGTCGACTGCTGCGAGGTCGCCAAGAACTCGAGAGACTTGATGTCCATGGCCGAGCTGCCCACGGAGGTCCGCTTCAACTCCAGGGTGCTGGTTCCCTCGGGGATCGTGATCGATCCCATACTGAGCCGATCCCATCCGAAGGAGTGCGTCGCAACGTCGAGAGTCCTCGTCGGCTGCCCGCTCTTGGTGCTGGTCAGCCGAAGGGCTACGGATGAGGAAGACGACAACAGAGCGACGATGTTGTACGAGACAGCCGCATCCGAGGTGACCGTCCACGTCAGCGTGGCGCCCGAGTCGTTGAAGCCCTCAACCCAGTAGTGGGCGTCGGCTTGATGGACCTCGACTGCCCCGTCGGTGCGAGCCGCAGCACCGGCCATCAGCATCGCTGGAGACGCCGCAGTACTACTTAGCGAACCATGAGCATCAGGTTCGCCATCGCTGGCATACGCCGCACCCGGCGAGCCAGTGATCATCGCGACAGCGAGTGCGGCCGTGACCGCGACCGCAACGGTCGGGGCCAAGCGCCTGCGCGCCCGGTCCCTCTGAAGTGACAGAGACGTCATTGAACTGCGCCCTTCATTCGAATGGAAAGTCGACCGCAGACCCGTCACCGTCGACGAGGGCAAATATCCAATGGAATGCCCGTAGCCGCATGGTACGCGTATCATGACTTGACCCGCAAGGATTCTAGCCGCTGCAACTCGCCGACAATCAAGGCGAATTGCGCTAGATCGGGATTGCCCCCATGGACCGGGCGCGCTCGCCGTGCCGTGGCTCGACAACCGGCAGATATCACGCATCACAGGTCTCGCTGCGCCAGTTGGGCTGCGCCGCTTCGATTGGATCACGCATGCCAACGAACTCACTACCCCGACCCTTATCCTCCACGGATCTGCTGATATGTCGGCGCCGATCGGTGGCGGCGCATCTCGATGGCTACCGCAAAGGAAGGCGCCCTCAAACTCATGGAGACGAATGCGATCGCCGCCTCTGGCTGGAGCGCGGCCGATGCGACGCATGGACCGCTCGGGCAAGTCGTGCGAGGGACAGGTGTGGTTGCGTTGACCAGCGGCGAAGCAGGTCGCGATTCGGTCATCTCGTTCGCCGATGCAGCGCGCCGACTGGGCGGCGTGATTGCCGAAGTCGGTGGCTGCGTCATCGATGTCGCGCAGGTGCAGGTGCCGACGGCAATGGTCGCATCTGAACTCTCGCCGCTCGTCGATATTTTCCCGCTGCAACGGCTGGCTCTCGAGCTTGCCTTGCGCCGTGGACTCGACCCGGATCGCCCCGCCGGACTAGCCAAAGTAACGAAGACTACCTGAGTATGCGTCTACCCACCGGTGAACAATACGAGCTCTCATTCAGCACGCCTAATCATGAGCTGAGCGCGACGATCACACAGGTCGGGGCCGGAATCCGTGGGCTGCAGATCGACGGTATCGACATCGTCACCGGGATGCGTCTGCCATGTCTCGGGTACGAACTGTCTGGTCGGGCGTGGGACTGCTCGATGTGGATCCGGTCGCACGAGTCGGCATGAGGTCGGCGCGGATTGCGTGGGACGCTTTTGGGTCCCTTTTCATCCGCAGGCAACGGCAATTGACCGCAGCCAACGGACACCACGGCGTCTCTCGCGCGGCCGCCTGGGGCTTATGATTACTGGCATCCACAACCAAACACGTGCGCTCAAGCGATATGCAGCACTGTCAGGGGGTCAGGGGTTCGAGTCCCCTCAGATCCACCAATTACCCCCGAAGAACTCAGGTTCTTCGGGGGTTTTCGTGTATTGAGAGCCGCATCGGCTGACGGCCCCACCGGATGCGGAGAGGGACCTGTCACGGGCCCGCACGCATCTCAGCGGCCACCGCGGCGACCTGTGTCCGGAGCCATCGGTGCCCCGCGTCCTCATCGTGCGAGGCGCTCCACCAGAACGCGTGGCGGATCTCTGGCAGTTGCAGTGGCGACTCGACGACGACCACGTCCGCCCTGGTGGCGAAGCGGGTGGCGAGCGATTCGGGCACGAACGCCACGCGATCGGTGCCCGCGACCATGTCGGGCAGGGTCAGGAAATTTCGCGTGACGACTTCCGTGCGCGGCGAGAGTCCGAGGGTGAGCAACTGGCGCGTGGCGCTCGTCACGGCGGTGCGCCCGCTGTAGGTCACGGCCCATGGACGCTCGCCGAGTGCGTCGACCGTCAGTGCCGGGGCATCCGCACCGTCTTGGGGTGCTGCCACGATGCACGTCCACGCATCGATGAAGAGGTCGAGGTGCTCGGCGTGTTCGAAGTACCCGTGCGGCAGGACGAGCCCGTCGATGTCTCGGAGCGACTCGGGTGCGTTGTCGACCACCTGGTCCTGCACGTGCTCGAATCGCAATTGCGTGTGGGGCGCAGCGCGGGCGACCGCGCGGGCGAGCGGTGCACCGAAGATCGCGGCGATGTAGTCGGAGCAGACCAGGCGGAACTCGCGGTGGCTCTCGGACGGGCGGAACTCGGCCTGCGTTCCGAACAGCCGGCTGAGAACGCCAGTCGCACTGTGCACCTCGTCGAGCAGTTCGGCCCCGAGAGAGCTCAGCACGTATGCGTTGCCCGAGCGGATGAGCAGCTCGTCATTGAAGTGCCGGCGGAGCCTCGAGAGCGCGGCCGAGAGCGCTGGCTGGCTCATGAACATGCGCTCGGCCGCCCGGCTGACGCTGCGCTCCTCGAGCAGTGCCTGCAGCGGCACGAGCAGGTTGAGGTCGATGGATCCAAGCTGCATCGGGGCGCGGTGCCGGTCGCCTGGCTCCGCTGCGCCTGGTCGTTGCGTTCCCTCTGTCGCCATCGACACGGTCCCTTCACCTCGGCGGGCTAGCGCCCCGTGCTCTGTCGTACCACGAGCGAAGGTTCCAGTCGAACGGCGCGATGCTCGTGTTCGCCCGAATCGAGGTCGTCGAGGAGCAGGCCCACGCCCGCATACCCCAGCTCGGCACCCGGCTGGCTGATGGTCGAGATCTGGATCGGCGAATCCCAGGCTGCTTGGTTGTTGTCGTACCCGATGACCCCGACGATGTCTGGGACGCCGATGCCGCTCGATTCGGTGAAGGCCTGCACGATGCCGGCGGCGAGCAGGTCGGATGCCGCGACCACGCCGTCGATCTCCCCGGTGACGACGCGGGCCGCGAGGGCGTGGCCGACCTTCCACCCGTCAGCCCGATTGATGCCGTCGGGCGAGAGCTCGTCGACGGGGCGGATGCCGCTCGCTGCGAGCGTTCTCCGGAAACCCTCGCGGCGGTCGGCCACGGGTTGGAGCGCGCTGGGACCGCCCACGAACACGAGCCGGGAGCGGCCCGTGTCGAGCAAGTGCTGCGTCGCCAATCGGCCGCCGGCCTCGTTGTCGAAGTAGGCGCTGCAGAACGCCGCGGCATCCGCGTGGAAGTTGAGCAGGGTCAGCACAGTGCCGCGCGCCCGGCGCGTCGAGAGCGCCCTGTAGTGCGTTTCGTCGTTCAGCGTGAGCAGCGTGCCGAGCACGCGCGACTCGGCGAACAGGTCGACGTACCGGTCCTCGCGCTCGAGGCGGCCGTCGGCATTGGCGACGAGCAGCGACAGCCCGTGCTCCTCAGCTGCGCGTTCAGCGCCGCGGGCGATGTCGACGAACAGTGAGTTGCCGAGGTCGGAGAGCACGAGCCCGATGGACCTGGAGCGCCCGGCGGCGAGGGATCGAGCGGCCCCGTTCGGCACGTAGCCCAGCATCGAAATGGCACGTTCGACGCGGTCGATCGTCTCGGCGGCGACCCGTTCGCGGTGGTTCAGGACGTTCGACACGGTCGACTGGGAGACGCCTGCGAGGGAGGCGACATCGGCGATGCCCGCGGTTCCGGTGCTCGTCGCACCGGGTGCCCTCTGGCCGCCGGAACTCATCGTCGAGGTGATCGTCATGAGCACAGCGTACGCGATCGTTGCAGCGTTCCAAGCCACGCAACGACGCGGGTATTCGTGGGTTCGATAGCGGGTATCAGGATACGCATGCCCGAAATCACGGCTGAGCCGCGGCGGAGCACGGCGCATCCGCCTAGCATCCTCTTGCAGCGCTACAACTCGATGGCGCGGCCGCATTCAAGGAGGAACTGTGACCACAGCACGTATCCGAGCGCGACGACTCGCGCCGCTCATCGCGGGACTCGGGGCCACCGCGCTCCTGCTGACCGCCTGTTCGGGCGACAGCGGCGGCGAGACCGCGGCGCCGACGGACTTCACGTACCTTTCGTTCGCTGAGAACACGAGCATCCAGGACACGCTGACCTCGCTCAGCACCGGCAGCTGCTCTGCTGAGAACGAGGCGCTCCCGCTCGACATCACTACCCAGCCGCAGGCCAGTTACGACCAGCAGCTCCAACTGCTCGCCGGTCAGAACGCGCTGCCGGTGCTCTTCGCCAGCGGCAATTCGCCGCAGGTCGCCAAGGACCTCAATGACGGCGGCAAGCTCGTCGATGTCGATGCGGCACTCGAGGAACTCGACCAGAGCGACGCGATCATCCCCGCAGCTCGCTCCACCATCGAGGCACTCTACGGCGGGGACGTCTACGTGCTCCCGACCGAGTTCAACGTCGAGGGCATCTGGTACAACAAGCAGCTCTTCGCCGAGAACGGCATCGAGGAGCCAACCACCTGGGACGAGCTCGTCGATGCTGCGGCGAAGCTGAGCGCGGCGGGCGTCACGGCGTTCTCCGCCGACGGTCAGGACGGCTGGCCGCTCACGCGTCTCGTCGGCAACTACCTGTTCCGCACCATCGGCCCGGATGCCCTGCAGAAGGTTATCGACGGCGAGGCCTCGCTCACCGACCCCGAGTACGTCGAAGCGGCGGCAGCTGTCGCCGACCTCGGCAAGGAAGGGTACTTCGGCCCGTCGGTCGGCTCGATCGACTACATGACCGCCGTCAACCAGTTCCTCACGGGCGAAGCCGGCATGTTCTACATGGGCAGCTGGATCCTCGCGAACTTCAACGACCCCGAGCAGAACAAGATCGGCGCCGAGAACATCGGCTTCATGCCGTTCCCCGACGTCGAAGGTGGCGAAGGCAGCCGTGACCAGCTCGCGGCAAACGTCGGCGTGCCGCTCGCGCTCTCCGAGGCGAGCTACGGCGACGACGTCTCGGCGTGGCTCGGCTGCTTCGCCGAGAACTTCGGCTCGACCTCGCTCGGCGAGCAGGGCGTCATCACCGGCTTCGCCGTCAACGAACCGGTCGAGGACCTGCCGCCGCTCACGCAGGCGGTGCAGGAGAAGATCGACGCGACCACGCAGAGCGTGCTCTGGTTCGAGGCCCTGTTCAACGCGAAGGCGGCCACCACGAGCCAGACCAACGCGTCGCAGCTCGTGACCGGTGCGATCTCGCCCGAGGAGTTCATGGAGATGGTCCAGGCGGACCTCGAGTAGCTCCCCACCCGAACAGGCCGGAGGTCGCGCCCGCACGCGACCTCCGGCCCACATCCCGATCGAAAGCAACCCTGTGAACCGCGTCCTCGGCGACCCGCGCGCCATCCTCATCCTCCTGGGCCCCGCCCTGCTCGTCTACACGCTCGTCATGCTCGTGCCGATCTTCTGGTCGCTCGGCTACACGGTGTTCGAAGGCAACCCGATCACGGGCTTCGAGTTCGTCGGAATCGACAACTTCGTCGAGCTCTTCAACGATCCGAAGATCGCCGACGCGCTGGTGTTCACCCTGAAGTACGCGGTGGTGCTGACCGTCGCCCAGGTCGGCTTCGGCTACCTGCTCGCGCTCATCTACGTGTTCTGGCTCCGCAAGGCGTCGAGCCTCATTCGAACCTTGGCGTTCTTCCCCGTCGTGCTGCCCACGGTCGCCGTCGCCCTGCTCTTCCAGGAGCTGTTCAAGATCGCGCCGGTCAACGGCCTGGTGAACGACCTGCTGAACCTCGTCGGCATCCCGTCAGTCGACTGGTTCGCCTCGCCCGACACCGCGTTCCTCGTGCTCATCCTCATGGACCTCTGGCGCTCGATGGGCTTCTACGCGGTGCTGCTCTACGCCGGCCTCGTCGACATCCCCGACGACCTGTTCGAGTCCGCACGGCTGGACGGGGCATCTGGATGGCGGCTCGTGCGCCACATCGTGATCCCGCTCTCACTCCCCGTGCTGCTCTCCTCGATCATCTTCAGCGTCAACGGCACGCTCAAGGTCTTCGACTCGGTGCTTGCGCTTACGGGCGGCGGGCCGGGCAACACGACCACCCCGCTGACCCTGTACATGTACCAGACCTCCTTCACCTACGGCGAGTACGGGTACGGAAGCTCGATCGCACTGCTGCTGACGATCATCTGCCTGCTCGTCACGATCTTCATCTTCCGTTCCTCGCGCCGCGATCTGACCAAGGGCTGAACCATGACCGCCACCTTCACCGATCGCTCGCCACGCCTCATCCGCTTCGTTCGACGCATCCCCGTCTGGATCATCGTCGGGATTCTGCTCGTCGTCGTGGTCTATCCGCTGTTCTGGCTCCTCACCGGCTCCCTGAAGACGCAGGAGGAGTTCCTCAACAACCCGACGTGGGCGCTGCCTGAGGACTGGACGAACTTCAGCAATTACGTCGAGGCGTGGACCACCGGCAACCTCGGGGTCTACATCCGCAACAGCGTGCTCGCGGTCGTCCCCGCGCTCTTCTTCACCATCGTGTTCGGCGTGGCCGCAGGCTTCGCCCTCGAGGTGATGGTGTGGAAGGGTCGCGGGCCCGTGCTCCTGGCGTTCCTCGCGGGCATCATGATCCCGGGCCAGATGATCCTGCTGCCGCTGTTCACGATCTACTTCCGTGCCGGCCTCACCGGTTCGCTCTGGCCGCTCATCATCACGTACACCGCGATCGGCCTGCCGCTCACGGTATTCATGATGGCGACCTACTTCCGCTCCGTGCCGCGCGAGATCTTCGAGGCCGCGACCCTCGACGGGGCGAACATCTTCCGAATGTTCTGGACGATCGGCTTCCCGCTCGTGCGCAACGCGATCTTCACCGTCGCGCTCGTGCAGTTCTTCTTCATCTGGAACGACCTGCTCATCGCCCTGACGTTCACGACCCGCGACGACCTCCGCACCATCCAGGTGGGCCTCCTGAACTTCACCGGGCAGTTCGGGCAGATCCAGTACGGCCCGACGTTCGCGGCCATCGCGGTCAACGTCATCGGCACGCTGGCGATCTACCTCTTCCTGAACCAGCGCGTGATGAAGGGCCTCACGGCGGGCTCGGTGAAGGGATGACCGGCATCGAGGGCCTCCGGCTCGAGCACGCTGCCGCCACACTCGGGATCGGCGTCGCCGCCCCTCGCCTGAGCTGGGCCCTGAGCGGCGAGCGTTCGCAGCGCGCGTACGAGGTCGAGGTGAGCTTCATCGGCACTGATGAATCGACGACGGTCGTCGTGGATTCCACCGACACGCTCTACCAGCCCTGGCCTGCACGGCCGCTCCGGTCCCGCGAAGCGGCACACGTGCGCGTTCGCTCCCATCTCGTCGGCGACGAGGCGCCCACCGCCTGGAGCGCACCGGTCCGGGTCGAAGCCGGACTCCTCGACGCCGTGGACTGGGTCGTGGACTGGGTCTCCCCGTCCCTGCGTGCGCCGCATGACAGCGCGCGAGCCGCAACCCTCCTGCGTGCGGAGTTCGACGTCGAGGGACGCGTGCGCCGGGCACGGGTCTACGCGACGGCGCACGGCGTCTACGATCTCGAGGTGAATGGCACCGCGGCATCCGACGAGGTGCTCGCGCCCGGATGGTCGAGCTACCTCCATCGCCTCCGCTATCGCACGCTCGACATCACCGAGACGCTGGCCGAGGGGCGGAATGCGATCGGCGCATGGCTCGCCGACGGCTGGTACCGCGGCAGGCTCGGGTTCAACGGCGGGCTGTGGGACAACTACGGCACGGATGTCTCGCTCCTGCTGCAGCTCGAGATCGAAGACGACCGCGGCGTGCGCGTCGTTCCGCTGCACTGGACGCACGCACCAGCGCCCATCGTCGCCACCGGGCTGTACGAGGGCGAACGCCACGATGCCCGCCTCGAGCCCGACGGCTGGTCCGCGCCGGGATTCGCCGCCGACGACTGGGAGGCCGCGAACACGCTTCCGCGTCGGCAGTTCTCCGCCGAACTCGAGGCGCCGACTGGACCACCCGTGCGGGTGATCGAGTCGATCCGTCCCGTCACCGCGGAACGGCGAGACGACGGCCGCCTCCTGCTCGACTTCGGCCAGAACATCGCGGGCAAACTGCGATTCACCGTGGCCGGAACGCCGGGGGAGACCGTGACCCTTCGGCACGCCGAGGTACTCGAGGCCGGGGAGCTGGCGCTCCGCCCGCTCCGTTCGGCCACGTCCGAGGACGCCTATACGTTCGCCACCGCCGAGCCCGTCACCTGGACCCCGAGGTTCACACTGCACGGCTTCCGGTACGCCGAGATCATCGGATGGCCGGCCGATGCCGGCACCGACGGCATCGAGGCCCTCGTCGTCCACTCCGACATGCGCCGGACCGGCTGGTTCGAGGCAGACCACCCGTTGCTCGACCGCTTCCACGAGAACGTCGTCTGGAGCATGCGCGACAACTTCGTCGACCTGCCGACCGACTGCCCCCAGCGCGACGAACGGCTCGGCTGGAGCGGTGACATCCAGGTCTTCGCGCCGACTGCGTCGTACCTGTTCGATGCCACGGGCGTGCTCGAGAACTGGCTTCGGGACCTCGCCGCCGAGCAGCAGGCAACGGGATCGGTGCTGAACTTCCACCCGTGGATCGACTGCGGCTTCCCCGTGGACCCCGCCGCGGCCTGGGGTGATGCGGCCGTGATCGTGCCGTGGACCCTCTACCGCCGCACCGGGGATCTCGAGCTCCTGCGCACCCATTTCGACAGCATGCGCGCGTGGGTGGAGCAGGTCTTCGCGCTCACACACGAGACGGGCCATTGGAACGAGGGCTTCCAACTCGGGGACTGGCTCGATCCCGCGGCACCGCCCGAACGCCCAGGCGACTCTCGAACAGATGCCAGCCTCGTCGCGACGGCGTACCACGCGCGCACCGCGCGGTTGGTGCTGGCTGCCGCGGAACTCCTCGGCGACACGGCCGCGGTGGCGCGCTACGCGCACATCGCCGACCTCGCAGCGACGGCGTTCCGCACGAACTACGTCGCGCCCTCGGGCAGGGTCGTCAGCGACACGGTGACCGCCCTTTCGGTGGCGATCGCCTTCGAACTGCTCGAGGGCGACCAGTATCGCGAGGCAGGTGAGCGCCTCGCGGTCCTCGTTGCCGAGGGCGATCACCTGATCGCCACGGGATTCGTCGGGACGCCGATCGTGTGCGATGCACTCACCTCGACCGGCCACCTCGACGACGCCTATCACCTGCTCCTCCGCACCGAAGCGCCATCGTGGCTGTACGCCGTGACGATGGGAGCGACCACGGTCTGGGAGCGCTGGGACAGCATGTTGCCCGACGGCCGCATCAACCCCGGCGAGATGACGTCCTTCAACCACTACGCCCTCGGAGCGGTGGCGGACTTCCTCCACCGCGTCGTCGGCGGGCTCGAGGAGTTGGAACCCGGCTACCGGCGGGTGCGCATCGCGCCGCGGCCCGGCGGGGGACTCGGACGCGCGTCGGTGCGTCACGACAGCCCATTCGGCACGATCTCGTGCGAATGGGTCCGCGAGGGCGGCCGCATGACGGTCGAACTTCGTATCCCGGTCGGGGTCACCGCCGAGGTGGTCCTGCCGGATGGAACCGACCAGGTGGAGACCGTGGGGGCCGGTGCCCACCGGTTCGAGTTCGCCCATCGGACACCCGACGAGGATGCTGCTCGACCGCGAAGATGGAACATCCACAATCCCGAGGAGCGCGCGCAGATGATGCTGGAGGGTGCACGATGAGCGCGAACGCGAACGCGAGCGCGAGCGCGAGCGCCGAGGCGCTCTCTGCCGAGCTCCCACTCGAAGATGCGGCGAGCCTGCTGTCGGGCGCCGACTTCGCCTCGACGAAGGCGTTGCCGGAGCGCGGCATCCGCGCCGTGATGATGACCGACGGATCCAACGGCGTCGCCATGAACCTGCCCGACTGGTCGGGAAAGATGCCCGCGACCTGTTTCCCGACGTCGTCCGCGTTGGCGTCGAGCTGGGATCCGGAGCTCGTCGAACGCGTCGCCCGTGCGATCGGTGACGAGGCACGCGCTGCCGGCGCCGACGTGCTGCTGAGCCCCGGCATGAACCTCAAGCGCTCGCCGCTCGGCGGCCGCAACTTCGAGTACTACTCCGAAGACCCCCTGCTCACCGCTCGCCTCGCAACGGCCTTCGTCCGCGGCGTGCAGGATGCGGGCGTCGGCGCCTGCGTCAAGCACTTCGTCGCGAACAACCAGGAGACCGACCGCATGCGCGTGAGCGCCGAGGTCTCCGAACGCGCCTTGCGGGAGCTCTACCTCGCGGCCTTCGAGGCCGTCGTCACCGAGGCGAAGCCCTGGCTCGTGATGGCGTCCTACAACCGGGTGAACGGCTCCTACGTGAGCGAAGACCGACGCTTGCTCACCGGCGTCCTGCGCGAGGAGTGGGGTTTCGACGGGGTCGTGGTCTCCGACTGGGGTGCGGTCGAGGACCGCGTCCGCGCCGTCAGCGCCGGTCTCGACCTCGAGATGCCGTCGACCTCGGGGGCATCCGACGCGCAGATCGTCGAGGCGGTGCGAGCGGGCGTGCTCGACGAGTCCGTCGTGCGTCGGTCCGCCGAGCGGATCATCGCACTCGGCGAACGGGTCGTGGCACGAGCTGACGCGCGCCCGGTCGACCGCGAACGTGCCGCCGCGCTCGCCGTCGAGGCGGCTCGGAAGGCAGCCGTGCTCGTCAGGAACGAGCACGAGACGCTGCCCTTGGGCGGTGCCGCTCGGGTCGGCGTCATCGGCGCCCTCGCCGACGAGCCGCGGATCCAAGGCGCCGGAAGCGCCGGCGTCAACGCTCCCGCGGCCGGTTCGATCGTTGAGGCGCTCCGCCCGCTCGTCGGCACCGTGGATCACGCGCCCGGGTACCTGCCAGATGCCGTCACGACGAGCGATGAACTGCTCGCCGAGGCGGTCCGCGTCGCCGCTGCATCCGATGTCGCCGTCGTCATCGTCGGACTTCCCGAGACCGCTGAATCTGAGGGCTACGACCGCACCACGATGGACCTGCCGGAGGCGCAGGTCCGACTCATCAGCAGGGTCGCCCTCGCCGCTCCCAGCACGGTGGTCGTCGTGATCGCCGGCGGCGTGGTCTCGCTCGAGCCCTGGCGCCCGTACGTCGATGCGATCCTCCTGGCCGGACTGGCCGGACAGGGCGTCTCCGACGCCCTCGCCGGACTGCTCGTAGGCGCGGCGGCGCCCTCCGGTCGGCTCGCCGAGACGGTGCCGCTCGCGCTCTCGGATTCGCCGAGCTACCTGAGCTTCCCGGGTGAGGCCGGCCGCAGCGTCTACGGCGAGGGCGTGTTCGTTGGATACCGCGGGCACGACAGCGCCGGGTCGCCGGTCGCGTATCCCTTCGGCCACGGACTGACCTACACGACGTTCGAGTTCGACGACGCGGATGTCACGCCCGACGGCTCCGGCTGGGTCGCTAGCACGACCGTCCGGAACACCGGTACACGGGCCGCTCGTGCGGTCGTGCAGGTGTACGTGTCCCCGCCCGAGTCCCAGGTCCGCCGGCCCGTGCGAACGCTCGCCGGGTTCGCGGCCATCGAGCTCGAGCCGGGCGCGTCCGGATCGGTCTCGGTACGCGTCGACCGCCGCTCGATCGAGCGTTGGGATGAGGCCGCGGGGCAGTGGGTCGCCGACGGCGGAACGCACGTGTTCGCCTTCGGGGCGTCATCTCGCGACCTCCGCCAGAGCGTCGCCGTCGAGATCGACGCAACGGAACCCGACCTGCCGCTGACCCCGCATTCGACCCTGGTCGAATGGCTGGACCACCCGATCGCCGGCGCGATGCTGCTCGACGAGCTTCGCGCCGCGGATCCGACCGGCGCGACGGTCGGGATGCTGACGAATCCGACCGCGTTGCTCATGATCGGCGGGCTTCCCATCCACCGGCTCGCAGTGGATGCCGGCAACGCCCTCAGCGAGGAGTTGCTCCTGCGGGTGAGTGCGGCTGCCGCCGGTTCGCAGGACCGGCCAGGTACTGCATCGACTCGTCCGACGAGCTGACGAGCGCGCGGTAGCGTCCGCCGGGGCTCGCCTCTGGATGGGCCTGAGGCAGCGTTGCCGCGCGGAGTGCTGCCGAGATGTGCTCGGCGGCCGACTGCAGCGAGTCGACGAGCGGGATCCATGGTGCGTCGTCGTTCGGCACGACCGCGCCGACGGACGCGACGGTCTCGCCGGCCGCGCCCGTGACCGGCACCGCGATGCCGCGGGCGCTCGGGTGGATGTACCCGTCGGCGACGGCGAAGCGCTGGGTGTGAACGCGGTGGAGGACACGGCGCAGCTCCGCGGCATCCGCGATGGTGGCGTCGGTGAGGGAGCGCAGGGGGCCGGCCAGCACCTCGTCGCGGGTGGCGGCATCGGCGTCCGCCAGCAGCACGAGGCCCGCGGCCGAGGCATGCAGGGGGAGGCGTCCGCCGATGATCGTCGCGTTCACGACGGCGTCGCGGCTCGAGAGCCGTTCGAGGAAGAGCACGTCGCCGCCGCTCAGGATGCCGAGCTGGACGTGCTGGCCGATCGAGCCGTGCACCTCCTGGAGGTGCGGCATGGCGATCTCGCGCAGCCCGAGTGCACCGGGGGTGCGGCAGGCCAGCTCCCAGAGACGGATGCCGAGACGGTAGGTGCGATCGGCGCCGCGCTCGACGAGCCGCTGTTCCTCGAGGTCGGCGAGCAGGGCGTGCGTCGTGCCGACCGGCAGCCCGCTGCGCCTCGAGAGCTCGGAGAGGCTGAGGAACGGCGAGTCGATGCTGAACGCGTCGAGCACCTGCAGTTGGCGACTCAGCGTCGATCGGCCTGCGGATGCGCGTGCCATCATGCCTCCTTCGCACGTCGAGCCTATTCGGCTTTCGATTGATTCGAAAACGCCCACCATCGTGGTCTCGCTCGACCTACCGTGTCCCTACCGATCGTCGACGAAGACAGGGAGGCAGCGATGGCGCTGATCGAGACCGGGGACGACGTCCTCGTGGTCGCCGCGAAGACGAAGGTCGCCGACGATGTCGTCTCCCTCGTGCTGCAACGCCGCGATGGGGGTCGCCTCCCCGATTGGACGCCCGGCGCGCACCTCGACCTGGTGCTGCCCGATGGCACCACGCGCCAGTACTCCCTGCACGGCGACCCCCGAGAGGCCGCCGCCTATCGCATCGCCGTCCTTCGCGAAGCCGAGGGGAGCGGTGGCTCGCGCTACGTCCACGACGAGCTGCGTGAGGGCGATCTGGTGAGGTTCGGCGGCCCGCGCAACAACTTCCGCCTGACCCCTGCGCCCGCGTTCGCGTTCGTCGCCGGTGGCATCGGCATCACGCCGATGCTCCCGATGCTGCGCGCGGCGAGCCTGCTCGGCTCCGACTGGCGGCTGCTCTACCTCGGCCGCTCGCGCTCGCGCATGGCGTTCGTCGACGAGCTCGCCGGGTACGGCGACCGGGTCACGGTCCGGGCGTCCGACGAGGTCGGTCCCACCGACATCCGCTCGTGGCTCGAGTCGGGGCCGGATGCCGCGGCGCCGGCCGAGACGAAGTTCTACGCGTGCGGGCCGACGCGCCTCATCGAGGCGATCTCCGAACTCGCCGCCGAGCGCAGGCCCGGTTGGACGAGGGTCGAGCGGTTCGCGGCGGCCGACCGCGGCGAGCCTGCTCGCACCACGGCGTTCGACGTCGAAGTCATCGGCACCGGGCGGAGCATCCGCGTCGTGCCGGGAGTGCCGGTCGCCGACGCGCTCCGAAGCGCGGGCTTCGACCTGCTCACCTCGTGCTCGCGCGGCGTCTGCGGCACGTGCGAGACCAGGGTCGTCGCCGGCGTGCCCGACCACCGCGACTCGATCCTCGACGACGCGGAGCGCGCCGACGGCACCTGCTTCTTCCCCTGCGTCTCGAGGGCGAAGAGCGACCGCCTGGTGGTCTCCCTCTGAGGCGGCGCCCTCCGCGGACCGCCTGCACGACCGACCCACCACGACACCCGCCTCGACGAAGAGAGCCCAGATGACCACCCGTACGCCACCATTCGCCACGGCGATTCCCACCACGGACGAGGACCCGTTCAGCCAGGAGGTCCTCGCCGACCCCCTTCCCTTCCAGCATCGGCTCCGCGAAGCGGGGGAGGTCGTCCTCCTGGAGCGCTACGGCGTCTACGCGATGGGACGCTACGAGACCGTGCGAGCAGCGCTGCTCGACTGGCAGGGGTTCGAGTCCTCGGCCGGCGTCGGGATCACCGACTTCCGGAGCGAGGCGCCGTGGCGACCGCCGAGCCTGCTGTTGGAGGCCGACCCCCCGCATCACGATGCGCCGCGTTCGGTACTCGAGAAGATCCTGGGCCCGCGTGAACTCCGCGAACTGGCGCCTCGCTGGCAGGCCGATGCGGAGGGCCTCGTCGACGAGGTGCTCGGGCAGGGGCTGGAGTTCGATGCCGTCGAGGCGTTCGCGGAGGCCTTTCCGCTTCGCGTGTTCCCCGATGCGGTAGGGATCCCGGCCGAGGGTCGAGAACATCTGTTGCCGTACGGCGACCACCTGTTCAACAGCTTCGGGCCCGAGAACTTCCTCGTGCAGCACGGAGCGCCGCACATCGGCGAGCACTCGGCCTGGGTGAACGCGCAGTGCCTGCGGGATCGCCTCAGCCCCGGCGGCTTCGGGTCTGGGATCTGGGCCGCCGCCGACCGCGGCGACCTGACCGCCGCCCAGGCACCGCTCGTCGTGCGGTCGCTGCTCTCGGCGGGCGTGGACACCACGGTGCACGCGATCGGGGCGGTCCTGCACGCGTTCGCGACGCATCCGGAGGCGTGGGCGCAGCTTCGGTCCCAGCCGGGGCTGGCCCGCGTGGCCTTCGATGAGGCGATCCGGCTCGAGGCGCCAGTGCAGACGTTCTTCCGGACCACCACGCGGGACATCGAACTCGGCGGCGTGCGCATCC
Organism: Agromyces sp. Root1464; assembly: GCF_001427265.1. NCBI lineage: Bacteria > Bacillati > Actinomycetota > Actinomycetes > Micrococcales > Microbacteriaceae > Agromyces > Agromyces sp. Root1464. The sequence goes on along the minus strand of NZ_LMFU01000002.1, from coordinate 429,691 downwards.
CCGCCCGCAGCAAGATCCTGATGTTCCTCGGTTCGGCCAACTCCGACCCGAGACGTTGGACCGATCCCGAGCGCTTCGACCTGTCCCGTGACCCCTCCGGCCACGTCGGGTTCGGCATGGGCATCCACCAGTGCGTCGGCCAGCATGTCGCGCGCCTCGAGGCGACGTCGCTCATCACGGCGCTGGCGCGCCGGGTCGCGTCGGTCCAGCTCATCGGAACCCCGGAGCGCCACCTGAACAACACGCTCCGGGCGTGGAAGCGCATGCCGATGCGCGTGGAGCTCGCGTGATCCCGGGCCGTGACGCCGCCGCCGAGCCGGCCGGGCACGGCGCGACGGAGCACGCGGGCCGTACCTGTGTGATCGCATGACCGCGTTCCGCATTGGAGCATGAACGAGGCCGCCCGTCCCGGTCTCCCGGGGCGAGCGGCCCGACTCTGCTGGGAACGATCAGCCGCGACCCTGCTTCGCGTACGGGTTCGCGAGAGCGTCGGCGATGATCACCTCGGCCGTGTCGGGGTGCAGTCCCTCCTCGGTGGCCGACGGTGCGGCATCCGGCGGGAACGACTCGGTCATCGACATCGGCATCGCGCCGTTGCGGTAGAGGTTGTTCGAGCCCTGTGACGGCTTCCAGTCGTTCGGCTCCCAGTCGGGCACGTAGTTCCGGTAGCCGCCGGTGTTGACCTCGACGCGCATGCCGCTCGGGTCACGGAAGTAGAGGAAGTTCTGCTCGCCGATGCCATGGATCGAGGGGCCGTATTCCATTGCGACGCCGTTCTCCATGAGCACGTCGGCAGCCTGGAGGAGGTCTTCGCGGGTGTCGACCCAGTAGGCGTAGTGGTTCACCCGGCCGGCGCGCTGCGAGGTGTCGAGCACCACCCCGAGGTCGTGCGACTTCTCGTTCGTCGTGATGACGCCGAAGACGGTGACCGGCGCCTCGTCGAGCACGGTGTACGCCATGATGCGGAAGCCGAGCACGTCGCGGTACCACTCGGCGAAGCCGCGCACGTCGCGGGCGGCGACGGTCACGTGGTCGAGTGAGCGCGGCCCCACCGCATGCCGGCTGCGACGCTCGGGGCGGTCGGGGAAGACCGAGGCGAACTCGCCCTCGCCGCGGTACTTGTCGACGTCCCAGAAGAGCTTCATGGTGTGGCCGAAGGGCCCGGTGAACGTGTACGAGCGACCGTGGCCGAAGCCGGAGTCGTGCCAGACACCGGTCACGCCGGCGGCCTCGATGCGGCGAGCCGCCTCGTCGAGGGCCTCGTCGCTCGTGGTGCGCCACGCCATCTCGACGAGGGCCGGCTCAGCGCCGTGCGAGATCACGAGGCTGTAGTCGTAGTAGTCGCCCCACGAGCGCAGGTACGTCTTGCCGCCTTCGCTCGCGATCGCACGAACGCCGACGAGGCGCTCGTAGAAGGCGACGGATGCCGCGGGGTCGGGTGCCGCGATCTCGACGTGCGCGAGGTGGGAGAGGAGTTTGATCATCGTTGATCCTTCGGTCGTTCCGGTTGGGCTGTGCGCACGTGGCGCCACAGAACCACCCTGAGCGCCGCAGTGGTATCCGGGAAGGTGAATCTACGGATACCGCGCATCGATGGCGGTGATGCTCGTGAGTTCACCGCCGACTGGGGCGGAGTATCACTCAGGCTGATGTGTCGCATCAGCGATCTCCGCTTTCCTGATGCGCACGGACGCACTTGGATCGAGCACACCGGATGCACCGAAGCATCCGGCGAACGGAGATCCACACGTGACGACGTCGTCAGGCCCGACCGTCCCCTTCGCCCTCGCACGCTTCGCCTCCGACACCGGCCCAGTGCCCGGACTCGTCGTCGGTGATCGCATTCGCCAGCTCTCCGCCGAGGAGCTCGGTGCCGAGTCGCTCAACGACTTCCTCGCTGAGGGCGAAGCGGCCTGGGATCGCATCGCCGCCCTCGCCGCGGCAGGTGACCGGTCCTCGGATGCTGCCTGGCAGCCCCTCGAGGCCGCCACCCTGCTCGCGCCCGTCGAGCCGCGCCAGGTGCTGCAGACCGGCGCCAACTACCGCACGCACGTCATCGACCTCGTCGTCGCCGGCCGTGCGAAGCAGGACCCCCGCCCGGTCGAGGAATTGCGCGAATGGGCCGCCGAACTCATGGATCGGCGCGCCCGCGAGGGCATCCCGTACTTCTTCATCGGCCTGCCCGCGTGCGTCGTCGGTACCGAGGAGATCCTCGAGCTGCCCGCCTACAGCGACCAGCACGATTGGGAGCTGGAGCTCGCGGTCGTCATCGGCGCGCCGGCCTTCCGGGTGAGCCGGGAGGACGCGCTCGCGCACGTCGCCGGCTACACCATCGTCAACGACGTCACGACGCGCGACCTCGTGTTCCGCCAGGACATGAAGGAGATCGGCACCGACTGGTACCGGGCGAAGAATGCGCCCGGGTTCCTGCCCACCGGACCGTTCCTCGTGCCCGCACGGCACATCGCGGACGCGGGAGGCCTCCGCCTCACGCTCACCGTCAACGGGGAGACGATGCAGGATGCCACGACGGACGACCTGCTCTTCGACATTCCTGCCCTGATCGCCGCAGCCTCCGAGACGATGCCGCTCCTGCCCGGCGACCTGCTGCTGACCGGAAGTCCAGCGGGCAACGGGGTCGTGCACGGCCGGATGCTGCGCGACGGCGACGTCATGGTCGGCACCATCGAGGGCCTCGGCTCGCAGGTCGTGCACGCCGCGGCTGCACGGGTGCCGGCATGAGGACCACGAGCGAGCATCCGAGCATCCTCACCGAGGATCCACGCGAATTGGACCGCGCCGACCCGCTGAGCCACATCGCCGCCGCCGCCGAGGCATACCGCAACTGGGGCCGCTGGGGCGAGGACGACCGGCTCGGCACGCTCAACCTCATCGACGACGACGCCCGGGCCAGGGCAGCGGCGCTCGTGCGACGCGGTGCATCCTTCTCGCTCTCGCAGCCGTTCGACATGAACGGCCCCCAGCAGGGCTGGCGCCGCCGCACGAACCCCGTGCACACCATGCTCGACACGGGCACCGACGCCGAGTACATCGGCCAGGGGTTCCCGCACGGCCTCGGCGGCGCCGATGACGTCATCGCGATGCCCCTGCAGTGCTCGACGCAGTGGGACGGCCTCGGCCACATCTTCGATCGCGGCATGGCCTGGAATGGCCGGCCAGCCGGCCGGGTCGTCACGAGCGAGGGCGACCTCGTCACGGGCATCGAGCACGCGGCATCCGCCATCGTCGGACGAGGCGTGCTGCTGGACCTCGGCCGATTCCTCGGGCCCCGGCTCGACGAGGCCGGCCGCGACGAGCTGCCCGACGGCTACGCGATCACGGTCGACGACCTCGAGGCGTGCATCGATGCGCAGGGGCCGACCTCGCGCGTCGGGCGCGGCGACCTCGTCCTCGTGCGGACCGGCCGCTACACCCGTGCTCGTCGCGAAGGCTGGAACGGGTACGCCGGGGGCCCGAGCGCCGGCCTCTCGTTCACGACGGCCGGCTGGATCCACCGCACCGAGGTCGCCGCGATCGCGACCGACACGTGGGGCTTCGAGGTGCGGCCCAACGAGTTCGACGACGCGTTCCAGCCGCTGCACCAGGTCGTCATCCCGAACATCGGGCTGACCGTGGGGGAGATGTGGGACCTCGACGCGCTCGCCGAGGACTGCGCCGCCGATGGTCGCTACGAGTTCCTCCTCACCGCACCGCCGCTGCCGATCACCGGCGCAGTCGGGTCACCCGTGAACCCCATCGCCCTCAAGTAGCCCGCTCAGCGACGGCGCGATTGCGCCGCAGAACCACCACGACGCACCACCGCAGAACCACAAGGAGTCAACGATGACCGCAGTCTCACGAGTCGCCATCGCCGGGGGCGGGGTCGCCGGCATCGCCGCCGCGATCCTCCTGGCAGAGGGCGGCGTGCACGTCGACGTGTTCGAGCAGAAGCCCGACCCCGGCGCGCTCGGTTCCGGCATCACCCTGCAGGGCAACGCGCTCCGCGTCTTCGGACGGCTCGGCATCTGGCCGGCCGTGCAGGAGGAGTCCTACTCCTTCGACGTGCTCGGTATCCGTGCGCCCGGACCGGAAGCACCCGTGCTCGCGCAGATCCCCGACCAGCGCACCGGCGGGGACGAGTACCCGGCCACGGCGGGCATGTACCGGCCCGACCTCGCCCGCATCCTCACCGAGCGCGCGCGGGAGGTCGGGGCGAACATCCACCTCGCCGCGACGGTCACGTCGTTCGAGCAGGACGACGCCGGCGTCGACGTGACGCGCTCCGACGGGCGCACCGACCGCTACGACCTCCTCATCGGCGCCGACGGCCTGCATTCCGGCATCCGCGCGAAGCTCGGCATCGACGTGGCTCCGCACCGCACCGGCATGGGCATCTGGAGGGCGTTCGTGCCCCGACCCGAGTCGGTCACGCACACCGACCTCTACTACGGCGGCCCGGCATTCATCGCGGGTTACTGCCCGACCGGCGCGGACACGATGTACGCGTACCTCGTCGAGGCGGCGCAGGATCACGGCGACCTCGGGGAGACCGAGCGCATCGACCGCATGCGCGAGTTGTCGCAGGGCTACGGCGGGCCGTGGGACGAGATCCGCACCTCGCTCACGGCATCGGCCCGCGTCAACTACACCTGGTTCACCGCTCACCTGGTGCCGGACGCCTGGAACCGCGGGCGCGTCGTCATCATCGGCGACGCCGCGCACAGCTGCCCGCCCACGATCGCGCAGGGCGCCGCGCAGGCCGCCGAGGACGCGCTCGTGCTCGCCGAACTCCTGCTCGGCCGCGACACGGTCGACGCATCGCTCTGGGACGAGTTCCATGCACGGCGGATTCCCCGGGCGAAAGCGGTCGTCGAGGCATCCGTGCAGGTCGGGCAGTGGATGCTCGATCACGAGCGCGACGCCGACGTGCCCGGCCTCATGTACCGGGTCGGCTCGCTCGTGAGCGAGCCGGCATGAGCGCGCGCGAGCCCGTGATCGACGCGCACGAGCCCGTGGTCGATGTGCACGCGCACGTGCTGCTGCCCGCCCTGCGGGGCCTGGTGCAGGCGAGCGATCCCGACGGATTCGCGGCCGCCGCCGACCTCGAGGCCAGACGCAACGGGCCCGAGTCGCTCGCAGCGTCGGGGGTCATGATCCGCGAGCGGTTCGCGAAGCTGACCGACCTGCCGACGCGCCTCGCGGCCATGGACGACGCGGGCATCGACATCCAGGTCGTCTCGCCGTCGCCGTCGCACTACTATCCGTGGGCTGATGCCTCGCTCGCCGACCGCATCGCACGGGCGGCATCCCTCGCGACCGCGGAGCTCGTGGCCGCCGCCCCCGCCCGGCTCCTCGGCCTCGGCCTCGTGCCGCTGCAGCATCCGGCGCTCCTCGTTCCTGCACTCGAGTACGCCGTGCTCGAGCTCGGGCTCGCCGGGGTCGAGATCTCCTCGAGCGCCGGCGACGTCGAGCTCTCCGACGAGCGCCTCGAACCGTTCTGGGCACGGGCCGAGGAGCTCGAGGCCGTCGTCTTCCTGCACCCGTTCGGCTGCACGCTCGACGAGCGGCTCGACCGCTTCTACCTCGCCAACACGGTCGGCCAGCCGACGGAGAACGCCGTCGCGCTCTCGCACCTGATCTTCTCGGGAGTGCTCGACCGGCATCCAGGTCTGCGCGTCGTCGCGGCCCACGGCGGGGGCTACCTGCCCGGGTACCTCGGCCGCAGCGACCATGCGTGGCGCGTGCGGCCGGAGGCGCACGGATGCATCGAGCCGCCGTCGAGCTACCTGCGACGTCTCTGGTTCGACTCGCTCGTGCACGACGCCGCAGGCCTCCGCACGCTCGTCGGCGCAGCCGGTGCCGACCGGGTCGTGCTCGGCAGCGACTTCCCGTTCGACATGGGCGTGGAGGATCCCATTGCACTCGTGCGCGAGGCAGGGCTGGGCGAGGTCGCCGAGCGCGCGATCCTGTCGGGCAGTATCCGGTCGTTGATCCCGGCGCTGTCTCCCGCGCTCGATCGGGCGGTGTCGCCATGAGGATCGCGCGATGGGAGCACCTCGGCGTCCTCGGCGAGGGTTTCGTCGTCGATGCGCACGTCGAGCGGTTCCCCGATGAGCTCACCGTGCTCGATGTACTGCGCATGGGGCTGACCGAACTGCCCGGGATCGCGGATGCTGCGGCCGCCGCTGCCGACTCCGAGCCGGCCCGGCGGACGCCTCTCGGCGACGTGCGGTTGCTGCCGCCCATCGTGCCGCCGAGCGTGCGCGACTTCGTCGCGTTCGAGGAGCATGTCGAGGGCGTCGTGCGCTCGGTATCGGGCGGGCAGGGCGTGGACGCCGAGTGGTACGAGTTCCCGACGTTCTACTTCACGAACCCGCACTCCGTGATCGCGACCGGCGCGACCGTGCACCCGCCCGTGACGGAGCGGCTCGACTTCGAACTCGAGGTCGCGGCGGTGATCGGGGGAGTCGAGGGTAGCGACGGCTCGAACCTCGACCCGGTCGAAGCCGCCGACCACATCTTCGGCTACACGATCTTCAACGACTGGTCGGCACGAGACATCCAGGCCCGCGAGATGAAGGTGCGCCTGGGGCCGTGCAAGGGCAAGGACTTCGCCACGACCCTCGGCCCGTGGATCGTGACGGCCGACGAGTTCGCCGGACGCCACGACGCCGAGGGTTTCCTGCCCATCGGCATGGAGGTGCTCGTGAACGGCGACCGCATCGGCATCGACCTGCTCTCGAACATGGGATGGCCCTTCGCCGAGCTCGTCGCCTACGCCTCGCGCAACTCGCGGGTCGTGCCCGGCGACGTGCTGGGGTCCGGCACGGCCGGAAACGGCGGATGCCTCGGTGAGCTCTGGGGACGGGCCGGAACGCTCGTGCCGGCGCCTCTCGTCGAGGGCGATCAGGTCGTCATGCGCGTGGAGGGGATCGGCGAGATCCGCAACGTCGTCGGGGCGGCGATCGCCGCTCCGCGGATCGGCCCTGCGAGAACCCGCTCGCGCGCGAGACCCGGAGCACCCGTCGATCCGTCGTACGTCTCGCCTGCGGCCGCGCACTGACCGGGACGTGCCAGACCGCCGCCACCCGCCACCCGCCACCACGAACGCACCACCCATCCCCACCACCGATCGAGGAGATTCAATGACGAATACCCGCCCGGCGACGCAGCCCGTCGCCGCCCGCACCGCCGGCTTCTGGCAGGCGGTCCTCCTGCTCGCGGGCAGCTGCATGCCCGTGCTCGGATCGGTGCTCATCACGCCGATCCTGCCCCAGCTCTCCGAGGTGTTCGGCGACCAGCCCGGCTCCGAGGTGCTCGTGCCGATGATCGTCGCGATCCCGGCGCTCATCATCGCGATCTTCGCCCCGTTCGCCGGCCAGATCGTCGACCGGCTCGGGCGTAAGAACCTCCTCATCGTCGCGATGTTCGCGTACGCGCTCGTCGGCACCGCGCCGGCCTGGCTCGAAGATCTGCAGCTGATCCTCTTCAGCCGCGTGCTCGTCGGCGTCTGCGAGGCGGCGATCATGACCGTCTGCACGACCCTGATCGTCGACTACTTCCACGAGGAGAAGCGTCGCACCAGGTACCTCGGCCTGCAGACCGTCGTGACGACGCTCGCGGCAACGGTCTTCATCGCCGTCGGCGGCGCGCTGGGCGTCGCCGGCTGGCACACGCCGTTCTGGGTGTACGCGATCAGCATCCTCATCGCGGTCCCGATGATCTTCCTGCTGTGGGAGCCTCGCCGCGACGACCGCACCGACGCGCACGTGGCGGGCATCGCCGCAGGCGAGAAGGTGCGCGTGCCCTGGAAGCTGCTCGCGGCTCCGCTCGTGGTGACGCTCTTCGGCGGCTTCACGTTCTACGTGCTCATCATCGAGACGAGCTACCTCGTCGTCGGCACGGGCGTGGCGGCGACCGACACTGGCGTCATCGGGCTCGCCGCAGCGCTCGCCTCGCTCGCCACCGCGGCCGGAGCGTTCACGTTCGCGCGGATCGCCAAGCTGGCGCCGCGGGTGCAGCTGCCGATCGCGTTCGGCCTGCAGGCGATCGGCATGCTCGTGATCTGGCTGGGCGGGGCGCTCCCGGCAGTGATCGTCGGCGCGATCATCGCCTCGGCGGGTTCGGGCCTGCTGCTGCCGACGCTCCTCACTTGGGCGCTGTCGAAGATCGCGTTCGAGCAGCGCGGTCGTTCGACCGGATGGTGGCAGACCTCGTTCTACCTCGGCCAGTTCCTCACGCCGATCCTCATGGGCGCGCTCGGGGCCGCGGTCGGCGGCCTGTCGGTGGCGGTCGGCGTCGTCGGCATCGCGGCCGCCGTCGTCGCGATCGTCCTCGGAGTGCTGCTGCGACGGCCCGCCCTGGTGGACTCCGAGACGGTCTCGGCCTGAGCCGGCCACGCCCGGCGTCCGCCACCAGCGCGGCGCCGGGCGTGCGGGCCTGCTGTGCAGGCCGAGCCGTCGATTTCTCATCGACGGCTCTGATACTCAACCCATGGCCCATCGCGGGGATTGATAAGCTCGGATTCCGCTCCACCCGATCCGAAAGCACGATGCCGTGTCCGATCGCTCCCTCTCGCGCCTCGACCTGAACCTCCTCATCTCGCTCGACGCCCTGCTGACCGAACGCAGCGTGACGCGCGCCGCCGAGCGCCTACGGCTCAGCCAGCCGGCACTGAGCGCCTCGCTCTCACGGTTGCGCGCGCACTTCAACGACCCGATCCTCGCAAGGCAGGGCAACACCTACGAGTTGACGCCGCTCGCGTCGCGCCTCGCCGAGCACACCGCCTCGGCCCTCGACGCCGCCCGTCGCGTCTTCGAGTCGCAAGCGGAGTGGGACCCGCGCGAGTCGACCCGCGAGTTCGCCGTATACGGCTCCGACTACGCATTCGCCACCATCGGGCGTCGTGTCTCGATGCTCGCCGCCGAGCGAGCGCCGGGCGTGCGATTCCGCTTCCTGCTGCACACCCCGCAGATCGTCGACGACGCGGCCACTCGGCTCCGGAGCGCCGACGGCATGCTGATGCCGCACGGATTCCTCGACGGACTTCCCTACACCGACCTCTGGACCGACGGCTGGGTCATCGTGGCTGCCGACGACAATCCCGACGTCGGCGAGTCGCTCAGCATGGAGGATCTCGCCGCGCTGCCGTGGGTCTTCACGTACCAGTCGCGATCGGCGTTCACGTCGGCGACCCGGCAGATCCAGCAGCTCGGCATCGAACCGCGCGTCGAGGTCGTCGTCGAGAGCTTCTTGAGCCTTCCGGGATTCGTCGCCGGAACGCGTCGCCTCGGCCTCGTGCAGGCCGGCCTCGCCGGCATCGTGCGCGCAATGCCCGGGCTCCGCGTGCTGGCGCCCCCGTTCGAGGCGACCGAGATCCACAACGCCCTCTGGTGGCATCCGGTGCATCGACGTGATCCCGAGCACGAGTGGATGCGCGGTCTGTTCGCCGAAGCGGGCACCGCACTCGCCGCCGCGCCCGCCCTCGACGGGCCGGCCCATGCCCCGCGGTGACGACGACCGCCGGGTCGCCGAGAAGCTCTTCGCGATCGCCGACGCGTTCGAGCGCGGCGACGAACTGACGCTCAGCGAGATCGCCGAGCGGGCGGGGCTTCCGATGTCGACCGCGCACCGGCTGCTCGGGGAGTGGGTGGCCTGGGGCGGCATCACGCGCTCCGGCGACGGCCGGTATCGCGTGGGCATCAAGCTGTGGCGGCTCGCGGTACGCCAGCCCTCGTCGAGGCGGCTCCGCATCGCAGCGAAGCCCTACCTCGAGGACCTCTTCCAGTCGACGGGCGAGCATGTGCACCTCGCGGTTCGCGAGGGACTCGGCGCGGTCTACCTCGAGCGGATGTCGGGAGCTCACGCCGTGCCGTCCATCACCGACATCGGTTCCCGGCTGCCATTGCACGCGACCGGAGTCGGCCAGGCGTTGCTGGCGTTCGCGCCGCCGGGGGTCTTCGAGGATGTCATCGCCGCGGGTCCGCGGAGATTCCTTCCCGGCACGATCATCGACGAGGATGCGCTTCGCGAACGGATGGCCCGGATCCGCGCATCGGGCATCGCGACGTCCGTCGAGGCGCTGACGCGGGGCGCCTTCTCGGTCGCCGCCCCGGTGCGCGACGCCACCGGCGACGTGGTCGCGGCGGTGTCGATCATCGCGCACGTCGAGCGCCTGGACGAGCCGCAGTTCGCCCTCGGAGTGCGCATCGCGGGCCGGGGCATCTCCGCGGCGCTCGGACACCGACCGTAGGCGCACGTCCGTCGTTCCGCCCGGTGTGCAGGGCTCTCGCGACGTCGCACGATTCCATCGGATGGAATCGGGGATGCGGTGCGACCCTCGTGCGACGCACGATGGCAGCACCTTCCCACAGACGCGAGAGGATGCAGCGTTGCGATCCCAGGTGGTCATCATCGGAGCCGGCCCGGCCGGACTCCTGCTCGGGCACGTCCTGCACCGAGCAGGCATCGGGTTCACGATCCTCGAGGCCCGGTCGCGCGAGTACGTGCTCGGCCGCATCCGTGCCGGCGTGCTCGAGCAGGGCTCGGTCGATGCGCTGGCCGAGCTCGGCCTCGACTCGGATCTCCGCGAACGCGGGCTGACCCACCACGGCATCCACCTGCAGTTCGAGGGCGGCCGCCACCACGTCGACTTCGTCGAGCTCGTGGGCCGCACGGTCACGATCTACGGCCAGCAGGCCCTCGTTCGGCACCTGCTCGCCGAGCACGACCGGCTCGGCAGCGACATCCGGTTCGAGGTCGCCGACGTCACCCCGACCGGGCTTGAGGGCTCGAGCCCGAGCGTGAGCTTCACGGATGCCGGTGCGACGACGTCGATCGACGCCGAGGTCGTCGTCGGCGCCGACGGGTTCCACGGCGTCTGCCGACCGGCGATCCCCGGCATCAGGGCGTTCGAGCGCTCGTTCCCGTTCGGGTGGCTCGGCATCCTCGCCGACGTCCCGCCATCGACCGACGACCTCATCTACGCGCTGCACCCCGACGGCTTCGCGATGCACTCGATGCGCTCGCTCGAGGTCTCGCGCCTCTACCTGCAGGTCGGTCACGACGAATCCATCGACGACTGGTCCGACGCCCGCATCTGGGACGCGCTGCAGACCCGGCTCGGCGTCGACGGCTGGACCCTGCACGAGGGCGCGGTGCTCGAGAAGTCCATCACGCCGATGCGCTCGTTCGTCGCCTCGACGATGGCGCACGGCCGGCTCCTCCTCGTCGGCGATGCCGCGCACATCGTGCCGCCGACCGGCGCGAAAGGCCTCAACTCGGCCATCGCCGACGTCGTGCTCCTCGGGCGCGCGCTCATCGCCGCCCTGCAGCTCGGCGACGAGCGCGGACTCCTGGCTTACAGCGACGCGGCCCTCGCCCGCCAGTGGAAGGTGCAGCAGTTCTCCGAGTGGATGACCGACCTCCTCCACGTCCACGAGGGGGCGGATGCCGCGGCGCGGGCCTTCTCGTACCGCAGCCAGGTCGGCCGGCTCGAGTACGTCACCGGGTCGCGCGCTGCGCGGCAGAGCCTCGCCGAGCAGTACGCCGGCCTCCCCTTCACGACGGAGTGACCATGCATCCGACCGTCTCCCACCCCGACCCGTCGCAGCAGGCCATCAGCGACGGGATCGCCGACCGGCATGACCGCGAACGTCGGGTGGCGACATCCGACCGCGAACTTCGAGCGCACCCGCGCCGCGACTTCGCGCCGTACCGCTCGACCCTCCTGCGGCATCCGACGCACGAGCTCGTGCGCGCCGATCCCGAGGACATCGAACTCGTGTCGCCCGCGTTCGGGCACACGGACGTCGCGCCCGAGGAGGCCGATCTCACCATCCAGCATGCGGGCGAACCGCTCGGCGAGCGCATCATCATCACGGGGCGCGTGCTCGACGGCGAGGGGCGGCCGGTGCGGCGACAGCTCGTGGAGATCTGGCAGGCCAACGCCTCCGGGCGCTACGTCCACAAGCGCGACCAGCATCCGGCCCCCCTCGACCCGAACTTCACGGGCGTCGGGCGGATCGTCACGGGCGACGACGGCTCGTATCGCCTGACCACGATCAAGCCGGGCGCCTACCCCTGGAAGAACCACCGCAACGCCTGGCGGCCGGCGCACATCCACTTCTCGTTCTTCGGTTCGGCGTTCACGCAGCGCCTGGTCACCCAGATGTACTTCCCGGGAGACCCGCTCTTCGCGCTCGACCCGATCTACCAGTCGATCGTCGACCCGGCCGCTCGGGAGCGACTCGTCGCCGGGTACGACCACGAGGTGAGCGAGCCCGAGTGGGCGATCGGCTACCGCTGGGACGTCGTGCTCACGGGTCCGCGCTCGACCTGGATGGAACCGGAGGACGCCGACCATGCCTGAGCAGCACCGACCGCTCGGGCAGACCCCGTCGCAGACGGTCGGCCCGTTCTTCGGCTACGCACTGCCGTACCCGGGCGGGCCCGAGGTGCGAGCGCCATGGCAGCCTGACGCGGTGCGCGTCCACGGCACGGTCCTCGACGGTGCAGGTGAGCCGATTCCCGACGCGATCGTCGAGATCTGGGGTGCGGATGCCGCGGGGCTGGCCTCGACCGAACGCGGATCCCTCGACCGCGATCGGCACGCCTTCACCGGTTTCGGGCGTGCCGCGGTCGACCGCGACGGGCACTACTCCTTCACGACGATCAAGCCCGGTGCCATGCGCGACGGGTCGGCCCCGTACCTGCTCGTGACGGTGTTCGCCCGCGGTGTGCTGCATCACCTCTTCACGCGGGCGTACTTCGGCGACGAGCCGGAGGCGAACGCCGTCGACCCGCTCCTCACGCGCATCGACCCCGACCGTCGTGGCACGCTCCTGGCCGAGCCCGACGCGGCCTCGTCGTACCGGTTCGACGTGCGCCTGCAGGGCGAGGGCGAGACCGTGTTCCTCGACTACGGCACCGAACGATGATGGAGGCGCGGCGATGACGGACTGGGGACTGCTGGATCCCGGAGGAGCCGACACCGTCGGGACCGACGACGATGCCGTGCTCGCGGCGATGGTCGAAGTCGAGCGCGCGCTGCTGCGAGCGTGGGGGAGCGAGCTCGCCGAATCCCTCGACGCGCAGGCCGACGCGCTCGATGCGGCCGCGCTCGATCGGGCGGCGCTCGTCGCAGGCGTGTCCCGCGACGCGGTTCCGGTCGTGGCCCTCGTGCCGTCGCTCCGGGCGCAGCTCGACGCGGCCGGCCTCGCGAGCGACCGACTGCACCTCGGCGCCACGAGTCAGGACGTGCTCGACACCGCGCTCGTGCTCGTCGCCCGCGACGCACTCCGCGCAACGCGGGCGTCGCTCGTCGAGGCGGGTGAGCGCCTCGCCGAGCTGGCCGATGCCGAGCGGCAGAGCTTCCGCATCGCCCGTTCGGTCGCGCGGCACGCCGAAACGAGCACGATCGGGGTGCTGGCCGCCGGCTGGCTCGACGGCGTCTCCTCGTCCATCGAGGCGATCGACGTCCTCGGGTTCCCGGTGCAGTTCGGCGGTGCGGTCGGCACCGGAAGCGCGGCGGATGCCGCATCCGGGCGGCCCGGCGCCGTCGAGGCCGTGCGAGCGGAGCTCGCCGCCCGGCTCGGGCTCGGCGATCCGCATCGCTCGTGGCACGCGGAGCGGACCCCCGTCCTCGCGATCGCCGCCGCGAGCGCGAGCGTCGTCGGGGCACTCGGGCGCATCGCAGGCGACGCAACCTTCCTTTCGAGACAGGAGCTCGGCGAGGTGCGCCTCGCCGGAGGCGGCGGCTCGTCGGCGATGCCGCACAAGCGGAACCCGGTCGACGCGGTCGCCGTCACCGCAGCCGCGGTCGAGGCTCCCGGCCTGCTGCAGGTCGTCGCCTCAGCGATGATCTCGGGCGACGAGCGGTCGTCGGGCCGCTGGCATGCGGAGTGGGTGCCGCTCCGCCGCCTCGTGCGCCTCGCGCGCTCCGCCTCGGTCGCTGCAGTACGACTCATCAGGGGTCTCGAGTTCGACGGCGACCGTGCCGGGCGCATCCTCGCCGGGTCCGGCCCAGCCGGCGAACGTCCGGATCGCCGCGTGCTCGCAGCCTCATCCGACCGCATCGTCGACCGGGCCGTCGCCCGGTTCTCCGCCGTCTCAGAAGAGAGCCCTCGCCCATGACCGTCCCACGCCTGCTCGGCTCCTTCGCTCCCGGCACCGCGCCGGCCGCCTCGAACCCGCTCCTCGTGCTGCTGCCGTCGCTCGGCACGACCACGGCCATCTGGGACGGGGTCGTCGGTGCGCTGCGCGCCGACCCGCGCACCGCTGCCCTCCGGATCCTGCGCGTCGACCTCCCGGGTCACGGGGCGAGCCCGGCAGCAGCGGCCCCGTTCTCGATCGCCGACCTGGCCGCGGCCGTCGTGGCCGTCGTCGACGAGGCGGGCGGGGGCGCCTTCCACGTCGCGGGCGTCTCGCTCGGCGGCACGGTCGCCCTCGAGCTGGCCGTCACGCGACCCGATCGCGTGCAGGGGCTCGTCATGAGTTGCAGCGGCGCCCGCATCGGCACGCGCCAGAGTTGGGCAGCCCGGGCGGCCACGGTCCGGTCGAGCGGCACCGCGTCGCTCGTGACCGGGAGTGCCGAGCGATGGTTCGCACCCGGATTCCTCGACCGCGAGTCGGGCGGACCGGGTGCACGCACGCTCGCAGCGCTCGTCGACGTCGACGACGAGTCGTACGCCCGCTGCGCCGAGGCGCTCGGCGGCTTCGATCGCACGCACGATCTCGCCTCGCTCGGCGTGCCCGCCCTCGCGCTCAGCGGCGAGCACGATGCCGTGACGACACCGGCCTCGATGCAGGACCTCGCCGACGACATCCCCGGCGCCCGGCACGTCGTGCTCGACGGCGCCTCGCACCTCGCCGTGCTCGAGGAGCCGCAGGCGGTGGCCGAGCTCATGGCGGAGCACCTCGTCGCGATCGAGCGGTCCGTCGAGACATCCGTCGCCCTCGACCGCGGCATGCGGGTGCGTCGAGCCGTGCTCGGCGATGCGCATGTCGACCGAGCGGTGGCCACCACCACGTCCGAGACGGCCGCGTTCCAGGACTTCCTCACGCGCTACGCCTGGGGCGAGGTCTGGGATCGGCCCGGCCTCGCTCGCCGCGAGCGCTCGATCGCGACCCTCGCGAGCCTGACGACCGGCGGGCACGAGCACGAGATCGCCATGCACGTGCGTGCAGCCCTCCGCAACGGCCTCACGCGTGAGGAGATCTCGGAGGTGCTGCTGCACACCGCGCTCTACGCGGGCCTCCCTGCAGCGAACTCGGCCTTCGCGATCGCTCGAACGGTCTTCGCCGAAACGGATGCCGCATCCGAACCCTCACCCGACTCGAACGACTGAACCCGGAGCACCATGGACAAGACCTTCGCGACCGCTGCCGACGCGGTCGCCGACATCCCCGCGGGCGCATCGCTCGCGGTCGGCGGCTTCGGCCTGTCGGGCGTGCCGATCGTGACGATCCGCGCGTTGCTCGCGCGAGGCGTCGGCGACCTCGAGGTCGTCTCGAACAACTGCGGCGTCGACGGCTGGGGCCTCGGCGAGCTGCTCGCCGCCGGCCGGATCCGTCGGGTCATCGCGAGCTACATCGGCGAGAACAAGGAGTTCGCGCGGCAGTACCTGAGCGGTGAGGTCGAGGTCGAACTGACCCCGCAGGGCACACTCGCCGAGCGGCTCCGGGCCGGAGGAGTCGGCATCCCGGCGTTCTACACCGCAACAGGCGCCGGCACGGCCGTGTCGGAGGGCGGGATGCCGCTGCGGTACGCCGTCGACGGGTCGGTCGCGCTCGCCTCCGAGCCGAAGGAGCTGCGCCCGTTCGACGCGTTCGGCCGCACTCGGGAGTACGTGCTGGAGCGGGCGATCAGCACCGACTACGGCCTGGTGCGCGCCGCGGTCGGCGACCGGCACGGCAACCTCCGGTTCGAGAAGTCGACTCGCAACTTCAACCCGCTCGCCGGGATGGCCGGCCGGGTCACGATCGCGGAGGTCGACGAGCTCGTCGAACCGGGCGTGCTCGGCCCCGACGACATCCACCTGCCGGGCATCTACGTCGATCGGCTGGTCGTGCTCACCCCGGAGGAAGCGGCCGAGCTGCCGATCGAGAAGACGACCGTGCGGGCCCGACCGGGGGCATCCGCCGAGCCCGCGGCATCCGGATTCAGCGCCGCGGAAGCCGGCCGAGACGAGATCGAAGGAGCCCGCTGATGCCGTTGACGCGTGACGAGATGGCCGCCCGCGCCGCCCGTGAGCTCGTGGACGGCACGTACGTGAACCTCGGCATCGGGCTGCCGACGCTCATCCCGAACCACTTGCCCGACGACGTCGAGGTGGTGCTGCACTCCGAGAACGGGATCCTCGGGGTGGGCCCGTACCCGTGGGAGGGCGAGGCGGATCCGAAGCTCATCAATGCGGGCAAGGAGACGGTGACCGTGCTTCCGGGCGCCGCGTACTTCGACTCCGCGGCGAGCTTCGGGATGATCCGCGGCGGTCGCATCGGCACCGCGGTGCTCGGTGCGATGCAGGTCGCCCAGTCCGGCGACATCGCCAACTGGGCCGTTCCGGGCAAGATGGTCAAGGGCATGGGCGGGGCGATGGACCTCGTCAACGGCGCCGAACGAGTGATCGTCGTCATGGAGCACGTCGCGAAGGACGGTACCGCGAAGCTCGTCGAGGAGTGCACCCTGCCCCTCACCGGCAGGGCGTGCGTCGACCGGGTCATCACCGACCTCGCCGTCTTCGATGTCACCGAGCACGGGTTCGTGCTCGTCGAACTTGCACCCGGCGTCAGCATCGACCAGGTCGCGGATGCCACGGGGGCGCCGTTCACCGTCGCCGACGCACTCGTCACCTCGGCCGCCTGATGACCGAGCTGCGCGACGTCGTCATCTGCGCACCGCTGCGCACGCCCGTCGGGCGAATGGGCGGCGCACTCGCACCCGTCACCGCCCTCGAGCTGGCGACCACCGTGCTGCGTGCGCTCCTCGAGCGCACGGGCATCGACCCGGCCGGGGTCGACGGCGTGATCGGTGCCCAGGGCTACGCGACCATGGAGGCGCCCGCGTTCGGACGCGTCGCCGCGCTGGACGCCGGATTCCCGGTCGAGACGACGGGCTACCAGCTCGACCGCCGCTGCGGTTCCGGGCTGCAGGCCGTGCTGAACGCCGCCATGGAGGTGCAGACCGGTGTCGCCGACGCGGTGATCGCGCTCGGCGTGGAGTCGATGTCGAACGCGCCCCTGTACACCGTCGAGGGGCGCCGAGGCGTGACCGGCGCCGGCCTGCTGCTCCGGGACGCACTCTCGCGCGGTCGCGAGACCGTCGGTGGCGACCGGTTCCCGACGCCGGAGGGGAACGTCGGCTCCGCGGAACTCCTGCGAGCCGAGTACGGCATCTCCCGTGATGCCCAGGACGCCCTCGCGCTCCGCTCCCACCGTCGGGCGGTCGCCGCGCAGGAGTCGGGTGCCTTCGCCGCCGAGCTCGTGCCCGTGCCGGTGCCGGGCCGACGCGGCACGGTGCTCGTCGACCGCGACGAGCATCCGCGAGCCGACACCGGCCTCGAGGCGCTCGGTGCGCTGCGTCCGATCCTGCGCCGCGATCCCGACGCGACCGTCACCGCGGGCAACTCGAGCGGCCAGAACGACGCCGCGGCCGCATGCATCGTCACGACTCCCGGCCGTGCCGCCGAGCTCGGCCTCGAGCCCATGCTGCGCCTCGTCTCGTGGGCTGTGGCGGGCAACGATCCACTGCGCTTCGGCGTGGCGCCCGTGCCGGCGACGAACCTCGCGCTCGCGCGCGCCGGCATCCGCTTGGACGACCTCGACGTGATCGAACTCAACGAGGCCTTCGCGGTGCAGGTGCTCGCCTGCCTCACCGACTGGGGCGTCGACGCCGAGGACCCGCGTCTCAACCCGCGGGGGAGCGGCATCTCGATCGGCCACCCGATCGGCGCCACCGGCATCCGCATGCTCGCGACACTCGCGCACGAGATGGTCGACCTGGACCGCGAACTCGCCGTCGAGACGATGTGCATCGGCGGCGGCCAGGCGCTCGCGGCCGTGTTCGAACGGGCCTGACTCGTCGACGAACCCGGTCTCCTGGTCGGGACCCGGGCAGTCTGCCCGGGCCGACCGGCTGAGATCAGGTGCGGGGTTCGTAGCGCAGGGGCGGGAACGCGCGCGTGACCAGGCCGCGCAGCGATTCGAGGTCGCCCTTCGCGAATCCCTGCGCTCGCGCCTGCACGAGGACATTGCCGATCGCGGTGGCCTCGACGGGGCCGGCGAGCACGGGGAGTCCGGAGCGGTCGGCGGTGCGCTGGCAGAGCAGCTCGTTGAGCGCTCCGCCGCCGACGACGTGGATCGTCAGGACGTCGACGCCCGAGAGGATCGATGCCGTGCGCACGGTCGTCGCGAACGCCTCGGCGAGGCTCTCGACGATCGAGCGGGCGAACTCGGCACGGCTCGCTGGCGCGGCGAGGCCCCGTTCGGCGCACCACTCGGCGATCCTGCCGGGCAGGTCGCCCGGTGCCAGGAAGCGAGGGTCGTCGGCGTCGAAGACCGCGACGGGCACGGTGACGGATGCCGCGGCGGCGAGCAGCTCCGACAGGTCGATGCGATCGCCGTCCCGCTCCCACCAGCGCACCGACTCCGACAACAGCCAGAGGCCCATGACGTTGTGCAGGAACCGCACGCGCCCGTCGACGCCGCCCTCGTTCGTGAAGTTCGCCTCGCGCGCGGCATCCGTGGTCACCGGCTGCTCGAGTTCGACGCCGACGAGCCCCCACGTGCCGCACGAGATGTAGGCGGCCGACTCGGCGCGCATGGGCACCGCGACGACCGCCGAGGCGGTGTCGTGCGATCCGACCGCGACGACCTCGACGCCCGAGGGAGCGCCGAGTTCGGCGGCGACGGGGGCGCGCAGCGGGCCGAACCGCTCGCCCGGGCTCACGAGCGGTGCGAACACGGATGCAGGCAGCCCGAGCTGCTCGATGAGCTCGTCGTCCCACTCGCCCGATGCGACGCCGAGGAGGCCCGTGGTCGAGGCGTTCGTGCGCTCGGCCAGGCGGGCCCCGGTGAGCTGGAACCCGACGAGGTCGGGCACGAGGAGGAGCGAGTCGGCGAAGCCGAGCCATCCGCTCTCCCGCTCGGCGGCGAGCTGGTACAGGGTGTTGAACGGCAGGAACTGCAGGCCGTTGCGACGGTAGAGCTCGTCGAACGGCACGAGCTCGTGCACGGCCGCGACGCCCCGGTCGTTGCGGCTGTCGCGGTAGTGGAACGGCTCGCCGAGCATTCGGTCGCCGCGCAGGAGTCCGTAGTCGACCGCCCATGAGTCGACGCCGATCGACGAGACGCCCGGTTCGCGCCGGAACGCCTCGGCGAGGCCCGCGTTCAGGTCGCGGGTGAGGCCCGTGAAGTCCCAGTGCAGTCCCGACGCCAGCCGCACCGGTCCGTTCGGGAAGCGTGCGACGTGGTCGAGCGCGAGCGTGCCCGCGCGGCCGTCGACATGACCGAGGATGACGCGTCCGCTCGTCGCCCCCAGGTCGACCGCTGCGACGGAGCCCGCGCTCGAGCGGGTCATCGCAGGAAGGCGGCGGCGACGCCCGCGTCGACGGGGATGTGCAGCCCGGTCGTGTGCGAGAGTTCTGGCCCGGTGAGCACGACGACCGCGTTGGCGACGTGCTCGGGGAGCACTTCACGCTTCAGGATGGTGCGCTGGGCGTAGAACTTGCCGAGGTCCTGTTCCTCGATGCCGTAGGTCTTCGCGCGGTTCGCGCCCCAGCCCGACGCGAAGATGCCTGAGCCGCGCACGACGCCGTCGGGGTTGATGCCGTTGACCTTGATGCCGTACTCGCCGAGCTCGACCGCGAGGAGGCGCACTTGGTGGGCCTGGTCGGCCTTCGTCGCCGAGTAGGCGATGTTGTTCGGCCCGGCGAAGACCGAGTTCTTCGACGAGATGTAGATGATGTCGCCGCCGAGGCCCTGGTCGATGAGCACGCGCGCGGCGGCCTTGGAGACGAGGAAGGAACCCTTGGCCATGACGTCGTGCTGCAGGTCCCAGTCGGCCTCGGTGGTCTCGAGGAGAGGCTTGGAGAGAGAGAGGCCGGCGTTGTTCACGACGAGGTCGAGGCCGCCGAAGGCGAGCACGGCGTCGTCGATCGCACGCTGGATCGCCGCGGCATCCGTCACGTTCGCCTGCACGCCGATCGCGACATCTGTGGTGCCGAGCTCGGCAGCGGCGGCCTGCGCCGTCTCGAGGTCGAGGTCGGCGATGACGACGCACGCGCCCTCCGCCGCGAGGCGGGTCGCGATCGCCTTGCCGATGCCGGATGCCGCGCCCGTGACGAGGGCGATGCGGCCCGCGTGCGGCTTCGGCTTCGGCATGCGCTGGAGCTTGGCCTCCTCGAGCGCCCAGTACTCGATCGCGAACTTCTCGGCGTCGCTGATGGGGGAGTAGGTCGAGAGCGCCTCGGCGCCGCGCATCACGTTGATCGCGTTGATGTAGAACTCGCCGGCCACTCGGGCGGTCTGCTTGTTCGCGCCGTAGCTGAACATGCCGACACCCGGGATGAGCACGATGAGGGGGTCGGCGCCGCGGATCGCGGGGCTCTCGGAAGTGGCGTGGGCGTCGTAGTACGCCTGGTAGTCGGCGCGGTACGCCTCGTGCAGTTCCTTCAGGCGGGCGACCGAGTCCTCGATACTGGCCGATGCCGGCAGGTCGAGCACCATCGGCTTGACCTTGGTGCGCAGGAAGTGGTCGGGGCAGCTCGTGCCGAGCGCGGCGAGGCGCGGGTGCTCGGCGCGAGCGAGGAAGTCGAGCACCTCGGGGGCATCCGTGAAGTGACCCACCATCGGGCGGTCGTGGCTTGCGAGCCCGCGAATGGTCGCGGCCAGCGCCGCGGCCTTCGCGCGGCGCTCGGCGGGCTCGAGCGGCTCGTACCCCTCCAAGACGGAACCGAACGCGTCGGCCTTCCCGTGCTCGGCGATGTAGGCGGCGGCCGTGTCGATGATCCACAGCGAGTTGCGCTCGGACTCCTCCGAGGTGTCGCCCCAGGCGGTGATGCCGTGCCCGCCGAGGATGCATCCGATCGCCTGCGGGTGCTGCGCCTTGATCTCGGCGATGTCGAGCCCGAGCTGGAAGCCGGGGCGGCGCCACGGCACCCACACGACCTGGTCGCCGAAGATCTGCCCCGTCAAGGCCTCGCCGTCGGCGGCGGTCGCGATGGCGATGCCCGAGTCGGGGTGCAGGTGGTCGACGTGTGCCGCGTCGACCAGGCCGTGCATGGCCGTGTCGATCGAGGGGGCCGCGCCGCCCTTGCCGTGCAGCGTGTAGTCGAACGCGGCGACCATCTCGTCCTCGCGGTCGACGCCCGGGTAGACGTCGACGAGGGCCCGCAGCCGGTCGAGGCGCAGCACCGCGAGGCCCTGCTCGGTGAGCGTGCCGAGGTCGCCGCCCGAGCCCTTGACCCACATCAGCTCGACGGGCTCGCCAGTGACCGGGTCGGTCTCGGTGCCCTTCGCGGAGGTGTTGCCGCCCGCGTAGTTCGTGTTCTTCGGGTCGGCGCCGAGGCGGTTCGACCGCGCGATGAGGTCTGCTGCTGCCTGGTTCGTCATGAGGAGGTTCCTTCGGTGGTGCGGAGGGTGGTCGATGGGAGGCTCAGGCGCCCCAGCCGGCCTGCACGCCGCCGACGCGGTCGGCCGCGATCTGCTGCAGGTAGCCGGATGCCGCGAAGGCGGCCATGGGATCGGCGGGCAGGCCACGCGACTCGCGCCATTCGGCGAGGGCCGGGCGCACGTCGGTGTAGAAGGCGTCCATGAAGATGCGGTTGGCCTCGAGCACGTCGCCCGAGACCTGTGCGGCACGAAGCGCCTCGGTGTCGACGAGGAGCGCGCGCGCCGTCATCTCCTGCACGTTCAGCACCGAGCGGATCTGGCCCGGCACCTTGTCCTCGACGTTGTGGCACTGGTCGAGCATGAACGCGACATCCGGGTTGTTCAGGCCGCCGCCGCGGATGACCTCGAAGAGGATGCGGAACAGCTGGTACGGGTCGGCCGCGCCCACGATGAGGTCGTCGTCGGCGTAGAAGCGCGAGTTGAAGTCGAACGAGCCGAGCTTGCCGAGTCGCAGCAGCTGCATGACGATGAACTCGATGTTCGTTCCCGGCGCGTGGTGGCCGGTGTCGAGGCAGACCATGGCCTTGTCGCCGAGCGCGGCGACCTGGGCATAGCTCGTGCCCCAGTCGGGAACGTCGGTGTGGTAGAACGCCGGCTCGAAGAACTTGTACTCGAGCACGAGGCGCTGCTCGTCGCCGAGGCGCGCGTAGATCTCCTGGAGCGACTCCTGCAGGCGGTCCTGGCGGCCGCGCAGGTCGGCCTGGCCGGGGTAGTTCGAACCCTCGGCGAGCCAGATCTTCAGGTCGCGCGAACCGGTCGCGTGCATGATGTCGATGCACTCGAGGTGGTGGTCGATCGCCTTGCGGCGCACAGCGGCGTCTTCGTGGGTGAGGGCGCCGAACTTGTAGTCGTCGTCCTGGAAGGTGTTCGAATTGACGGTGCCGAGCTGAACGCCGTGCTCCTCCGCGTGGGCCCGGAGCGCCGAGTAGTCGTCGACCTTGTCCCACGGGATGTGCAGTGCCACGGTGGGCGCGAGCGCCGTGAACTTCTGCACCTGCGCGGCATCCGCGATCTTCTCGAAGGGGTCGCGGGGCGTACCCGGCGTCGCGAACACCTTGAAGCGGGTGCCCGAGTTGCCGAATGCCCAGCTCGGGAGTTCGATCGCCTGCTGTTCCAGGGCGAATCGGGTTGTCGAATGGAAGGTGACCATGTGTTGGCTCGTCTGACTTGGCTCGAAGGTGGAATGAAACGATTCAATGGAAGTATGATCATGCGTGCCGGTTGTGTCAAACGAGCCGGGACCCGGGGGTGGCGATGGCAGTCAGTGTGCGAGAGGTCGCTGCAGCGGCGTCCGTCTCGGTCGGAACCGTCTCGAACGTGCTCAATCGCCCCGACAAGGTCGCACCCGCGACCGTCGAACGAGTCCTCTCGGCGATCGACGACCTCGGCTTCGTCCGCAACGACGCAGCACGTCAGCTCCGCGCCGGCCGCAGCCGCTCGATCGGACTCGTCGTACTCGACGTGCGCAACCCGTTCTTCACTGAGGTCGCCCGCGGCGCCGAGGATCGTGCCGACGCCGACGGACTGACCGTGCTGCTCGGCAACAGCGATGAAGACGCAGCCCGCGAGAGCGCCTACGTCGCCTCCTTCGAGGAGCAGCGCGTGCACGGCGTGCTCGTCTCACCGATCGGCGACGATCTGGCCCGGCTCCGGCGTCTCCGCGAGCGAGGCGTGCCGGTCGTGCTCGTCGACCGCGTCGCTCCCGACGGCGTCCTGTCCTCCGTCTCGGTCGATGACGTCGCGGGCGGACGACTGGCCGCAGCTCACCTGCTCGGCCTCGGGCGGCGGAAGCTCGCCTTCGTCGGAGGCCCTTCGGGAATCCGGCAGGTCGCCGATCGAATCGAAGGTGCCGGGCTCGCCGTCGACGACGTGCCTGGTGCGTCGCTCGAAGTGATCTCGACCGAAGCGCTCACCGTGCTCGAAGGGCGTGCCGCGGGGATGGCCGTGTTGGAGCGCGCGGCAGGCGACCGACCCGACGCGGTCTTCGCTGCGAACGACCTGCTCGCCGTGGGGCTGCTGCAGGCGCTCGTGATGCACGGCGAGTTGCGAGTGCCCCAGGACATCGCGCTCATCGGATACGACGACATCGACTTCGCGGCTGCGGCGGTCGTGCCGCTGAGCTCGATCCGCCAGCCTGCTGCGCTCATCGGTCACACGGCCGTCGACCTGCTCCTTCGAGAGGCCGCTGATGCCGAAAGGTTCTCGGCGGAGCAGATCGTGTTCCAACCGGAACTCATCGTGCGGGCGTCGACCATCGGCTGAGGTGGATCTCGGAGAAGAGCAACGTCATCGACCAGTCGGCATCTCGGCTCCAGTACGTCGGCATGACGAACGCCGACGAATTCACGTCCGGTCGTCGTCGGTGACGAACAGTCGCATGAAGGTCTCGAGGAGCGGAAGGGTCGGCCGGCTCGGGTCGAGGAGCGCCTGGATTCGCAGGCCGTCCATCATGGCCATCATCATCGTGACCTTCTCGTCGGCGGTGACCTCTTCGCCGGTCGAAGCCGTCGGCAGTCGTCCGCTCGAGAGGTGCGAGCGCATCCGTTCGCGTCGAGCGATGAAGAACTCGTGCGCGGGGTGTTCCGGATTCGTCGCCGCGACGGTGATCGCGAGCCAGTTGCGCTGATGTTCGGGGTGGGCGAACTCGTCGGCGAGCACGGTCGAGAGCACGCGTTCGGCCGGAACCTGCGACTGCATGATGCGGTGCGCGAGTTCTTCGTCGTCGGCATCGCGTTGGGCGAGGGCGGCGAGCAGGAGTTCGTCCTTGCTCGCGAAGTGACGGAGCAGCGCAGCGTGCGTCACCTCGGCCCGAGCGGCGATGTCGCGGAGGGACGCTCGCTCGTAGCCGTGCTCCGCGAAGCTCGCGAGCGCGGCGCGAACGATCTCGGCGCGCCGGGCGGGCGTCTTGGAGTACGGGCCGCGTCGCGAAGGGCGGGACGTCCCCGATGTCGTCGGGGTGTCGGCCACGGGGCTCGCGGCGCCCGATGGTCGATCCGTCGGCGCGACGGCCGTCGATCCCTGCATCGCTTCTCCTGTTCCCGGTTCCACCGTCCCAGTCTGGCAGTCTCGCCGGTACTGTCGACTTGCCAATTGTAACCGCCATGGTTACAGTTGCCGTCAAGTAACCACGGTGGTTACTTTTGGGTGGTTACCCAGCCGAGTGCGCGTACGATCGCGTGGTCGGATTCACCCCGATAAGGAGTCAATGGTGACGAAGAACGAGCCCGACGCAGAGCAGCTCAGCGCCGTCGGCATCGCCGCGAGCGTGCCGATCGGCGTCGCGGCACAGTCCGATCTGGATGCCACGACGCGCGACGTCGCCGATGGCGAGGTCGGCACCGGACTCGAGCCGACGCAGCTCATGAGCAAGGGGTACATCTTCTGGCTCATGCTGGCGAGCTTCGGCGCGTCGATGGCGATGATGGTGCCGCTGTCGTACGGCATCGCGGTGCGGATCACCGAACTCGCCCCCGGCCACGAGGAGGTGCTCGGATACATCACGGGCATCGCCCAGGTCGCGTACCTGGTGATCAGCCCGCTCGTCGGGATCTGGAGCGATCGAACCCGGTCGCGGTTCGGCCGACGGTCGCCGTTCCTCTTCCTCGGCACCGCGATCGGTCTCGTCGGTCTCCTCATCATCGGTGTCGCTCCGAACCTCCTCCTCGTCGGCGCCGGCTGGATCTTCGGCATGGTGGGCTGGTCGATCGCCGGAGCGGCCCTGCAGACGTTGCAGGCCGACAAGCTGCCGGAACAACAGCGCGGTCGCGTCTCGGCGCTGACCGGACTGATGACGCAGATCGCGCCTGTGCTCGGTATCGGGGTCGCCTATGCGGTCTCGTCGAACACGCTCCTCGTGTTCCTGGTTCCTGGCCTGATCGGCGCGGTGCTGATCGTCCTGTTCCCCCTCGTGAAGCCGGAGGGCAGCTCGAAGGCCCTCGCGCCGACCACCCAGGTCACCGCCAAGTCGGTGTTCATGAGCTACGGCTTCAGCATCCGCAAGTACCCGGACTTCGCATGGAACTGGCTCGGCCGTTTCGTCTTCTTCATCGGCCTCTACTTCAACACGACGTTCGGCACCTTCTTCTACGCCCAGCGACTCGACATGCCGGTTCGCGAGGTCGCCGGGGTGGTCGCCACGGTCGGCATGGTCGGCGTGCTGGCCGCCACGATCGGTGCACTCGTCGGCGGCTTCCTCTCCGACAAGCTGCAGCGCCGTCGCCTGTTCGTGATGATCGCCGCCGTGCTCTTCGTGATCGGCGCGGTGCTCGAGGCGACGGCCTGGTCGCTCCCGCAGATCATCGCCGGTGCCGTGACCATGCAGCTCTCGATCGCCGTCTTCGCCACCGTCGACCAGGCGATCGTGTTCGCGATCATCCCGGAGCGCAACGAGGCTGGCCGCTACATGGCCGTCATCCAGTTCGCGCAGAAGATCCCGAGCGCGATCGCTCCGATGCTCGCCGGCCTGGCGATTACGATCGGCGCGGTCGGCGGCGAGAAGAACTACACCCTGCTGTACCTCGTGGGCGGCGTCTTCGCCCTCATCGGCGGCCTCATCATCCTGCTGAAGGTGAAGTCGATCCGCTAGCGACCGACTCGCCCGACGAACGACGAACACCTCCGAACGGAATCGATCGACCATGCGCAGCGCACCCTACGACCTCGGCGTCGACAGCGGCGGTGACGGGTTCACCGTCACCGGGCCGGCACCACGGCTCTCGTGGAAGGACCCGGTGGATCGCGACATCCGCTCGGCCTATCTCGTGGAATCGATGATCGGTCGTGCAGAGCCGATCGCCGCCGAAGTGACCGGGCGGCGCCTGGTGGCCTGGCCGTTCGAGGCGCTCGGCAGCGGGCAACGGGTGCGGTGGCGTGTGCGCGCCGCCGCGCCCGAGGCCGGCTGGTCGGAGTGGAGCGAGTTCGAGTCGGGCCTCTTGGACGCGGATTGGTCGGCGTCGTGGGTCTCGCCGGTGGAGCCGGAACTCGGCTCGGCTGAGGACGCCGGGTACGGGAAGCGCGCGGCGCACGTGCTCGCCGGTCGGTTCACGATCGACGCGGACCCTGTCTCGGCCCGCCTGTACAGCACCGCACTCGGCGTGTACACGGCGGCCGTCAACGGCGAACGCGTCGGCACGATCGAGCTCGCGCCCGGTTCGACGTCGTACGACCGGACCCTCTACGCGCAGGCATCCGATGTGACGGGAGCGCTGCGCGTGGGGGAGAACCGGATCGAGATCGTCCTCTCCGACGGCTGGTACCGCGGGCAGGTCGGCGCGTTCCGGTTGCCCGCCGGATGGGGGACGGTGATCGGAGCCCGCGCGGAACTGCACCTCGAGTTCGCCGACGGCTCCCGCCGGGTCGTCTGCAGCGATGCGAGCTGGACGAGCGCTCGTTCGGTCATCACGAGCGCCGACCTGATGGGCGGGCAGACCCTCGACCTCTCGGCGCCCGTGGGCGATGCCGCGTCGGTCCTGGTCGATGTCGTGGCGGCGCCGGCCATCGACTGGTCGCCCTCGCCGCCGGTCCGGGTCATCGAGACGCGGATACCGCACGAACTCCGGCAGCTCCCGAGCGGAGCGTGGATCGCCGACTTCGGCCAGAATGCGTCCGGATGGATCAGACTGAGCGATCTCGGTTCGCCGGGAACGCGCACGGTGATCGAATTCGGCGAGGCCCTCGACCGTGACGGCGACCTCTCGACCAGTCACCTGGATTCGGAGCGCCCGGGCGAGGCGCCGCTCGCCTTCGTCCAGCGCGATGAGGTCGTGGCGGGCGAATCCGGTGGTGCCGACGCTGCGTTCGAGCCCCGCCACACCGTGCACGGGTTCCGCTACGCCCGGATCACCCGATCGGACGACGGCCCGCTCGCGCCGGAGTCGATCGAGATGCGGATCGTCCACACCGATCTCGAGCGCACGGGCACCTTCGCGTGCAGCGACGTCGAACTCAACCGCCTGCACGAGATCGCCGACTGGAGCTTCCGCGGCAATGCCGTCGACGTGCCCACTGATTGCCCGACCCGCGAGCGGCTGGCCTGGACCGGCGACTATCAGGTCTTCGCCCCCACCGCGACGCGTCTCTACGACGTGCACGGCTTCAGTCGCAAGTGGCTGCGCTCGGTGCGCGACGATCAACTGGACGACGGCCGCATCGCGAACTTCTCGCCCGACGGGCGCCGCATCAAGCACCACCTCGACGACCAGTTCGCGATGATGACCGGTTCATCGGGGTGGGGCGACGCGATCGTCGCCGTGCCCTGGGAGCTGTACCTGTCGTACGGCGACGAGCAGGTGCTCGCCGAGAACGTCGACGCGATGGTCCGCTGGGTCGAGTGGGCCCTCGAGCAGGCGCGCTCGACCCGTCACCACGCCCGCGTGCAGGCGTCGCCAGAGCCTGAGCCGTTCGAGCGGTACCTCTGGGATGGCACGTTCCACTGGGGCGAATGGACCGAACCCCGGGAACGCGCGGCCGACGGCACCCGCATCGACCCGATCAAGCACAACCCGATGGCGTGGTTCATGGCCGACAAGGGCGAGGTCGGCACGGCCTACCTGTACCGCTCGACCGCGACACTCGCGCGGATCGCCGAGATCCTCGGCCGCACCGACGACGCCACCACCTACGCCGTCGCGGCGGATCGCGTCGCCGACGCGTGGCGCCGGGCGTACCTGCACCCCGACGGCACCACGTCCATCGACACCCAGGCGTCCTACGTCCGGGCCCTGGCCTTCGGACTCATCCCGGAAGACCGCCGCGAACGCGCGCTCGACCGGCTCGTCGAGCTGATCCGTGATGCCGGCACCCACCTCGGCACCGGCTTCCTCGCGACCGGCGACCTGCTCCCGGTGCTCGCCGACGGAGGCCGAGCGGATGTCGCGTACGAACTCCTGCAGCAGCGCACCGCTCCGTCGTGGCGGTACATGCTCGACCGCGGCGCCACCACGGTCTGGGAGGACTGGGAGGGCATCGACGAGCACGGCGACGCCCATGAGTCCCTGAACCACTACAGCAAGGGCGCAGCGATTCGGTTCCTGCACACCCACACGCTCGGCCTCCGACAGGAGGAGGGCTCGATCGCGTGGGAGCAGCTCGTCATCGCTCCCGTTCCGGGCGGCGGTGTCACCTGGGCTCGCGGCACGCACGAGAGTCCGCAGGGGTCGATCGCCGTCGAGTGGCGCATCGAAGGCGAGCGGATGCATCTGAGCACCGAGATCCCGTCGGGAACGACCGCTCGCGTGGTCATGCCCGACGGCACCGAGCACCGCATCGGCGCCGGGCGGTTCGAGGCATCCGCTCTCTTGCCCATCACCCAGGCCGTGCCGATCGCCGGCTGAAGACGTGAACTTCCGACTTCCAATCTCAACGAACGAGAGGACCGATCCCATGACCGCCTTCCCCGATGGATTCCTCTGGGGTGCCGCGACCGCGGGCCACCAGATCGAGGGCAACAACGTGAACAGCGACTGGTGGGCGCGCGAGCAGATGATGCCCGGAATGGAGCTGTCCGGCGACGCCGTCGACAGCTACCACCGCTACCGCGAGGACATCCAGCTGCTCGCCGACGCCGGCCTCACGTCGTACCGGTTCAGCCTGGAGTGGTCGCGGATCGAACCGGTGCGCGGGCACTTCTCGAAGGCGGAGCTCGCGCACTACCGCCGGATGATCGAGTTCTGCCTCGAGCTCGGCGTGACACCGGTCGTGACGCTGCAGCACTTCACCACGCCGCAGTGGTTCGCAGCGCTCGGCGGATGGGACTCGCCGGAGGCGGAAGAGCTGTTCTGCGCATTCACGGAGCAGGCGTGCACGATCCTCGACGGCGTCGAGTGGGTCGTGACGATGAACGAGCCGAACATGCAGGCCGCGATCATGACGGCGATGCGGCACCTCGCGGCATCCGGCGGAAGCTGGACCAGCCCCACGGTCGAGGCCGAGGGCGACCAGGAGCAGAAGCAGTCGCACAGCGACTTCCTGACGTACGCCGACCCCGAGATCGGTCGCATGTTCACCCGCATCCACCACGCGGCACGGGAGATCGTCCGCGCACGCACCGGTGCCAAGGTCGGATGGACGATCGCGGCCGGCGCGCTGACCGCGGCGCCGGGCGGCGAGGAGAAGCTCCTGCAGATCCGGTACGGCAAGGAGGACGTCTACTGGGAGGGCAGCCGCGGCGACGACTTCGTCGGCGTGCAGGCGTACTCGAGCCAGCAGGTCGATGCGAACGGCCTCGTGCCGCACCCGCCGCACCCCGACAACACGCTCGTCGGCACCTCCTACCGTCCGGATTCGCTCGCCATGGCGGTGCGCCATGCATGGGAGGTCAGCGAGCACACCCCGATCGTGATCACCGAGAACGGCATCGCGACCGCCGATGACACCCAGCGCATCCGCTACACCGACGAGGCGTTGCGGGGACTCGCCGGCACCATCGCCGACGGCATCGACGTGCGCGGCTACCTGCACTGGTCGCTGCTCGACAACTTCGAGTGGGGCCACTGGGAGCCCACCTTCGGACTCATCGCAGTCGATCGCGACACCTTCGCACGTACGCCGAAGCCGAGCCTCGCCTGGCTCGGGCAGGTCGCTCAGCGCAATGCGCTCGAGGCGACGGAGGCAGCGGCATGACCGGGGCGTTCGCGGATGTCTCCGCCGTCGCACTCGCCGACCTCCTCTCGCTCCACGGCCGCCGCGCCGTCGTGACGGGCGGCGCGCAGGGCCTCGGCCTCGCGATCGCCGGACGACTGGCCGAGGCCGGCGCCCAGGTCGCGATCGCAGATCTCGACCTGGACCGTGCTGCCTCCGCGGCGGCCGGCATCGCCGAAGCTCGCGGCGCTTCGACCATCGGCGTGCAGATGGATGTGTCCGACTCCGCGTCGGTCGAAGCCGCCACGTCGCGGGTCGTCGCCGAATTCGGCGGCGTCGACACCTGGGTCAACAACGCGGGGGTGTTCCCGAGCGCGTCGGTGCTCGACATGAGCGATGAGCAGTGGGACCACGTGTTCGCGGTCAACACCCGCGGCGTCAGGAACGGCGCCCGGGAGGCCGCCCGCCGCATGGTCGACGGCGGCGTCATCGTGAACGTGATCTCGACCGCCGGGTTCCGGGGGACCGCTCCGGGTCTCGCGGCGTACGTCGGCTCGAAGCACGCCGTGCGCGGCATGACGAAGCAGATGGCGCTCGAGCTCGCGCCGCGCGGCATCCGCGTGCTCGGCGTCGCACCCACGTTCGTACCGACCGAGGGCAACATGGCTGCCGCGGCGGCGGCCCTCGCCGCCATGGGCGACGCCGGCATCGATGCGTCGAACATGCCCTCGGCGATGTCGCAGAGCCTGATCGGGCGCGTCGGAACTCCCGACGACATCGCCCGCGTGGTGCTCTTCGCGGCGAGCGACCTGGCGACGATCATGACCGGCAGCACCCTCCTCGCGGACGCCGGCGAGACGATCTGATGATGGCGCAGGCCATCGCACCCGCAGCGCTCGTCAGCGTGCAGCTCTACTCCGTGCGCACTGAACTCGCAGATCTCGATGCCGCGGTCCGGCGGCTCGCGGCGGCCGGCGCCGACGCGATCGAGCCGTTCTCCGCCTACGACCGACCGGCCGAGTTCTCGGCGGCAGCGGCGGCGAACGGGCTCGCGATCCCGACGGTGCACGCGCCACTGCTCTCCGACGAGATGCAGTACGGGGGGCGGGCGGTGCCGGTGCCTCCTGCCACGGCGGCATTCGCCGCGGCAGGGGCACTCGGCGCATCGCTCGTGATCGATCCGATGGTGGCAGCCGAGCGCTGGCGCACCGCCGACGACGTCGCCCGCACCGCCGATCGCATGAACGCGGTCGTCGAAGCGGCGGCCGCGGAGGGACTCCGCGTCGGCTACCACAACCACTCGTTCGAGTTCCATCACCGCATCGGCGACCTGACGGCGTACGAGTACTTCGTCTCGCTCCTCGACGAACGCGCCGCGCTCGAAGTCGACGTGTACTGGGCGGCGGCAGCGGGGGAGGATGTCCCAGCCCTCGTCGGGCGGCTCGGGTCACGTGTGCATGCGCTGCACCTGAAGGACGCGGCGCGGGCAGTCGACGTCTTCGCCGATGCCGGCGACTACGACCCCGCCGTGCTCGGCCAGTGCGCGCTCGGCAGCGGGAACCTCGAGATCGACGCGATACTCGCGGCCGCACCCGGCGACTACCTCCCGGTGGTCGAGTTCGACCATGTGGACGGTGACGTCTTCGAGGCGATCGCCCAGTCGATCGTGCACCTGCGGGCGACCCTGTCGCAGGCCGACTGAAAGAAGCCCGATGACCCGCGTCGTCTGCAACCCGCTCGATCTCGCCTACCGCTATCAGGACGTGCGGACACCGTTCGCCGGCCGTAGCGTGCACCGTGAGGCGGCCGATCCCACGGTCGTCTTCTACCGCGACCGGTACTACCTGTTCGCCTCGATGACTCGCGGCTTCTGGTATTCCGACGACCTCGTCGAGTGGACGCTCCGCCCGAGCGAGAAGATCCCGGCGGTCGACTACGCGCCCGACGTCCGCGAGGTCGACGGCGCGCTGCTCTTCACGGCGTCCCGTCGTTCGAACGGCCGGTTCTTCCGCAGTGTCGATCCGATGGCCGACGACTTCGAGGAGATCGCGCCGAGCGACATCGCGTTCTGGGATCCCGACACGTTCCAAGACGACGACGGCCGCCTCTATCTCTACTGGGGATGCTCGCACAAGGAACCGATCCAGGGGGTGGAGCTCGATCGGCAGACCTACCAGCGGATCGGCGACCCGGTGCCGCTCATCGCCGCGGACACGTCGAACCGCGGCTGGGAGCGCACCGGCGACGACTACGTGCCCGTGGTTCGCCGCGGCCTCATGGGCAAGGTCATGGACGCCTACATCGGGGACGCCCCCTTCATCGAGGGCGCCTACGTGAACCGGGTCGATGACCGCTACTACCTGCAGTACGCCGGGCCGGGCACGCAGTTCAACACCTACGCCGACGGCACCTACGTCGGCGACGGCCCGCTCGGTCCCTTCGACTACGACCCGCACAGCCCGTTCTCGTCAAAGCCCGGGGGATTCATCACGGGTGCCGGTCATGGCAGCACCTTCCAGGACCGGCACGGCAACTGGTGGCACGTCGCCACCATGCGCGTCTCGGTCAACGCGGACTTCGAGCGGAGGATCGGGCTGTTCCCGGCCGGGTTCGACGACGACGGCGTGCTGTTCTGCAACCAGAACTTCGCCGACTTCCCGATGAACGTGCCCGATCGCGCGTTCGACCCGTGGACCGAGGCATCCGCCGGCTCGATGCTGCTGTCCTACCGGGCTGCGGCCACAGCTTCGTCATCGCTGGTGGGCCATGCGCCCGCGCTCGCGACGGACGAATCAGTGCGCACCTGGTGGGTCGCGGAGAGCGACCGGCCGGGGGAGTGGCTTCGGCTCGACCTGGGTGCCGAGGCAGACGTGCACGCCCTGCAGGTGAACCTCGCGGACCACGACGTCGCCGCGCGTGCCCCGAAGCGTCGGGACCTCGCAAAGGCCACGTTCGGCAGGCGCGCCGTGTTCCCGGACTCGCAAGCGACCGGGATCCGCGTGGAGCTCTCGCTCGACGGAGTCGAGTGGAGCGTCGTGCACGACACGATCGGCGCCGGCACGGATGCGCCGCACGCCTTCATCACCCTCCCGGAGGTGCAGCGAGCACGGTTCGTCCGCGTGACGGCCGGTGAGATGCCGTTCGGCGGGCCGTTCACGGTGAGCGGTCTGCGAGTCTTCGGCGTCGGTGAAGTGCCGCTGCCCGGTGTCACCGACGTCCGGGGCGAACGGCGCGACGCGCGCACCGCCTCGCTGCGTTGGGACGCCGCATCCGGCGCCGTCGGCTACAACGTGCGTTACGGGATCTCGCCGGAGAAGCTCTATCACTCGTGGCTCGTGTACGACCGCACCGACCTCGAGATCGGATCCCTGAACGCAGGTCACTCGTACTGGTTCGCCGTCGACGGCTTCAACGAAGCGGGCGTCACGCCCGGCATCGTCAATCGGCTCGACTGACCCGCGTCCGCGTTCGAACCGATGCTCCGCGATGACCCTCGTCGCGGAGCAGATCAGCGACCTTTGCCGTCGTCCTTGCCCGGCGTGCACCGCGTGCCGAATACCTGCTGGATCCGCTGATCTCGTTCTACTGGCGGATCGCAGTGCTTGCCTAGTGTTGCCCTCGGCTCATGAGGTGGCCGACGGAACGACCGTCGGCCACCGGAGCGGAATCCGAAGGAGCAAACGCAATGGCGCGTAACCCGAAGCAGACGGCCAGCGAGGCAGACGGCGTGTCCTACCGCCGTGCCCGAACCTGGGAGATCGCGCTCTCCCAGATGAACAACGGCTCGGCGATGATCTTCTACACGCTGGTCGGCCTCATGAGCTACGTGCAGAACGCGGGCTACGGCATCGCGGTGGCGGCGGCGGGCATCATCCTCACGGTCACGCGCGTCTTCGACGG
Organism: Agromyces sp. Root1464; assembly: GCF_001427265.1. Lineage (NCBI taxonomy): Bacteria > Bacillati > Actinomycetota > Actinomycetes > Micrococcales > Microbacteriaceae > Agromyces > Agromyces sp. Root1464. The sequence continues at coordinate 395,545 of NZ_LMFU01000002.1, read as the reverse complement.
CCTGATCGACCCGGTGCTCGCGCTCATCATCGAGCGGGTGACCTTCCCGTTCGGCAAGCTCCGCTTCTTCATGCTCGGCGGCTGGCTGATCCGATCGCTCGCGATCCTCATGCTGTTCGTCTGGGCCCCAGACACCGGGCTCGGCGCGGTGTTCTTCATCGCGATCTACCTCGTGTACATCGTCGGCTCATCGATGAACGACATCGCCGGCCAGATGACCGGACCGGTGCTCACGAACGACCCCCGACAGCGACCGACCGTGCAGGTCTGGTCCACGGTCTACGCGTACTTCGTCCCCGCGATCTTCTCCATCGTGTCGACGGTCGTGTTCCTCCCGAGGCACGGCAACCGGTTCACCGTGGAGATGCTCAGCGAGACCGCGATCACCTTCGTGGCGTGCTCGCTGGTGTTCCAGATCCTCGCCTGCATCGGCGTGACCCGGATCGACAAGCCCGAGAACTTCGCCCACCTCACCGATGCGCGCGCGAAGGCCGACGTCTCGATGCGCGACATGTGGAACCTGCTGACGAAGAACGGGCCGTTCCAGCGCTACCTCATCAGCGGGGCATCCGACAAGCTCGCCCAGGTCGTGAAATCGCAGGCGGTGATCGCCACGCTCATGTGGGGCATCCTGCTCGGCAACATGCAGCTCGGCTCGGTTCTCGGCCTGATCGCGATCCTCCCGGGCATCGTGTTCGCGATCTTCGGCGCCCGGTACACCGGGAAGTACGGCTCGAAAGCCGCGACCGTGACCTGGACCTGGATCTGCCTCGTGCTGGCCGTCGTCCTGACCGTGTTCTGCCTGTCCGTCGACATGGGGTCGATCCTCGCCAGCCTCCCGCTCACGATCGCCTTCTTCCTCGTCTACCTGCTGCTGAACGGGGCATCGATGGTGGTCACCGTCGCGTCTGGCACGATGCGTGCGGACGTCATCGACTACGAACTGGACCGCACCGGCAAGTACCTGCCGGCAACGGTGACCGCCACGTACAACATCGTCGACCAGATCATCTCGTCGCTCGGAGCGACGCTCGCCCTCGGAGCCGTTGCGCTGATCGGATTCACCACGGTCATGCCCCAGCCGACGGACAGCCCGACCACTCCGATCCTGGTGATGAGCCTGGTGCTGTTCTTCGGCCTTCCGATCCTCGGCTGGGCGTGCACCCTGGTCGCGATGCGCGGCTACAAGCTCACCCGTACCGAGATGATCGACGTGCAGAAGCGCGTTGCAGAGCGCAAGGGATCGCTCGCGTCGACGGAACTCGCGGACGTCGCCGTCTGACCTCGCCGCTCACCGGGGTCGCGGGTGCGAGAACCGCGGCCTCGGGGATCACGCGCCGCAGTCTCGGCCCGCGCGTCATTCGGCGTGAGCGCCGCGATAGGCCGACGGGGTCATGCCGTGCGCGGCACGGAACACCTTGACGAAGTAGTTCGGGTCGTCGTAGCCCACGAAGAGCGCGATCTCGCGAACGCTCTGCGAGGTCGTGGCGAGCAGCCTTGCTGCACGCTCGGCTCGAGCGTGGGCGGTGTAGGCGGCGACGGTGAGCCCCGTCTCGGTCTTGAATCGCCGTGCGAGCGTGGATGCCGACACCCCGAGACGCTCCGCGAGCTCCGTCGTCGAGACATGATGGCTGAGATGCAGGTCGATCTCGTCGGTCACCTGCCGAACCAGCTGGGAGTAGCTGCGCTGCCGGTGGCGGCGCACATGCCGGCAGAAATCGGTGACCATCTGCGCGGTGAAGCCGACGGTGCGTCGCGCATCGACGGAATGGCCGATCCGGTGCAGGCGCTGCGCGTACTCCTGGGAGATCGCGTCGATGGTGGCCGGTGGCAGGCCGCCGCGCTGAGCCGCGACCCGTGCCATGATCCGCAGGATCGTCGTGCCGAGGAATGGGGTGTTCAGGTAACTGATCGTCTGCGGCATGCCCGCGAGTCGTTGCAGGGCGCCGAGCGCCTGGTCTGCGTCGCCGTCGGCGACCGCGTCCATGAAATCGCGCTCCAGCCGATACCGTTCCTCGATCACCGTGAACGACGCGGACTGCGGTGCCTCCCCGTACCCCGGCGCGATCGTCCCACCCTCCGCCTCGACCTGATGGAGGCCGCCCAGCAGATCTTCGCTCCCGGCTGCGTGCAGCAGCGCTGCGGCTGCTCGGTGCGCGTGCTCAGCGTCCACGATGGCGTACCGGGTGCGGTAGAGCTTGTACACGGGCAGGTGTGCACTGGGGATGCCGAGCCGGCTCATCGCCTCCTCCGCCACTCCGGGATGCATCGGTTCGTGCGTGTACGGGCCGATGAGCAGCAACCGGTCATCCCAGCGCACCATGACCATGGCCATCCCGAGCGGTTCGAGGATCTCATGGACGATCTGCGGAGCCATGTCCCGCACGAACCCCCGGAGCGTCGTGGCGGTGAAGGCCGGCTGGATGCGGGGGTCGAGGCAGTGCGCGGCCTCGAAGGCTTCGAGGGTGGCTGCGATATCGGTCGTGACGACCACGGGGCAACTGAGCACTTCGGCGAGCACGCCGCTGACCGCCTCGAGCGGCCTCTCGGCCTCGGTCTCCGACGTCGTCGTCATGTGTTGGACCCTTCGTCGAGCCGTGCAATCTGTGCCGAATCGGTGCTGAACATGCGTAATCGATTCTATCTCTCCCCGCGAGGGTATTCGTACCGTAGTGGTGCCCCCGGCGCGCGCCGGTGCCATCTCGCCGAAGGAGATCCCCATGACGTCGACTGCCGCTTCCGCCTCCCGACGGGTGGAGCCGCTCCTCACCGGATGGGCGTTCGCGCCTGTCGAGCTCCCGTCGACCGCGGGGTGGGAGGACGTCGCCGCGGCGGGGGAGCAGGTCGCCCTGCCCCACACCTGGAACGCGGTCGACGGGCAGGCCGGCGGCGAGTATCGTCGCGGGCGGTCGACGTACGCGCGACTCGTCAGCGCAGGAACGGGCGACGTCGAGACCTGGGTGGAGTTCGCGGGCGTGAACTCGTCCGCCGAGGTCTACCTGGGCGGGCTACTGCTCGCCCGACACGACGGCGGCTACTCGACCTTCCGGGTGAATCTGACCGAGGGGCTCGCCGACGGCGCGGCGACCCTGCTCGTGATCGTGGACAACGCCGCGAACGAGCGGGTGTATCCGCAGCAGGCGGACTTCACGTTCTACGGCGGCATCTACCGCGACGTTCACCTCATCACCGTCGGTCGCGAGCACTTCACGCTCTCCGAGCACGGCGGCCCTGGCCTGACCATCACCCCGAAGCTCGACGGCGACCGGGCTGAGGTGGCGCTCCGTGCCGGTGTGGCGGACCCGGCCACCGGTGTCGCCACGGGTGTGCGCTTCACCGTCGACGGGGAGGCCGACCTCATCGTCCCCGTCGTCGACGGCGAGGCGAACGCCAGCGTCTCCATCGAGCATGTGCGCCGCTGGCACGGTCTTCGGGACCCGCACCTCTACGCCGCTCGTGCCGAGCTGCTCGCGGGCGGCACGGTGCTCGACGCGGTCGAACTGCGTTTCGGTTGCCGGGAGTTCGCGGTGGACCCGCAGCGGGGCTTCCTCCTGAACGGCGAGGAGTACCCGCTGCGCGGCGTCTCGCGCCACCAGGATCGCGAGGGCGTCGGCAATGTGATCACCGAGGAGATGAAACAGGAGGACCTGGGGCTGCTGAAGGAGCTCGGTGCGACCACCGTGCGGCTCGCGCACTACCAGCACGATCAGCGGTTCTACGACCTGTGCGACGAGGCGGGGCTGGTGGTCTGGGCTGAGATCCCGCAGATCACCGTCTTCCTCCCCGGCGCGACCGAGAACGCCCGTGACCAGCTCACCGAGCTGATCGTGCAGAACCGCCACCACGCGAGCATCATCAGCTGGGGCCTCTCGAACGAGATCACCCTCGCCGGATCGGGCGAGGACGTGCTCGCCGCGCATCGGGAGCTGAACAACCTCGCCCACGAACTCGACCCCACCCGGTTGACCGCGATGGCGAACCTGTTCCTGCTCGAGACCGATCACCCGCTGGTCGGGCTCCCCGACGTCATGTCGTACAACCTCTACTTCGGCTGGTACGTGGGTGAGGTCGGCGACAACGACACCTGGCTCGACGACTTCCATGCGGCCTTCCCGGAGATCGCGATCGGCCTCGCCGAGTACGGAGCGGACGCGAACGTGCAGTACCAGTCGGCCGCGCCAGAGAAGGGCGACTACACCGAGGGATACCAGGCGCTGTATCACGAGCACATGCTCGCGATGATCGACGAGCGGCCGTGGCTGTGGGCCACCCACGTCTGGAACCTCGCGGACTTCGGATCCGCCGGCCGTGATGAGGGAGGGCAAGCCGGACGGAACCAGAAGGGGCTGGTGTCCTTCGACCGCACGGTGAGGAAGGACGCTTTCTACCTCTACAAGGCCGCTTGGTCGAGCGAGCCCTTCGTGCACATCGCCGGTCGACGGCGGGCCGAACGAGCTGAGGATGCGACCGAGGTGATCGTGTACTCCAACCAGGGCGAGGTCGCACTGTCGGTGGACGGCGTCGAAGTCGGCACCGTCTCGGGCATCCGGGCGTTCCGCTTCAACGTGCCCTTGTCGGGCGAGCACGAGATCACCGCGAGGTCGGGCGGGCTCTCCGACACCATCGCGCTGCGCAAGGTGGACGAAGTCTCCGCGGCGAGCGTCATGCCCACCACGACCATCGCCAACTGGTTCGACGAGGCCGAACTGCCGAGCCCTGCCGGCTTCTTCTCCGTCCGCGATTCGCTCGCCGACATCAAGCAGTCCGAGGACGGTGCCCGCGTCATCGCCTCGGTACTCGAGGCGGTGTCGACCAGCCGCGGCGAGGTCGGCCAGGGCGTCGAGATCCCGCCGGCGATGCAGGCGATCGTCGACCGGATGAGCGTGGAGAACCTCATCCGCCAGGCAGGCGGCGTGCCCATCGAGGCGGTGGCGGCGTTGAACTCCCGGCTGAACCTCATCGCCAAGTGATCCAGGTGCACCGGGACTCCGCACGCCTGCTGCCGGTCGAGCCGTCGACGCGGGCGATCGCGCTCGACCTGTACGAACGCGTCGCTGATGCACCGATCATCTCCCCGCACGGGCACGTGCCGCCGTCGCTGCTGCTCCGCGACGAGCCGTACATCGACCCGGTGGCGCTGCTCGTCACCGGCGACCACTACGTGACCCGCCTGCTGCACGCCGCGGGCGTCGATCTGGCCGATCTCGTCGTTGATGCGTCGGCCGGGCGTGACGCACGCACGGTCTGGCGCACGCTCGCCGCGCACTGGCACCGCTTCGCGGGCACCGCATCGGGGTACTGGATCGAGGAGGAGCTCGACGGCGTCTTCGGCATCACCACACCGCTCGGCCCTGACTCGGCCGATGCCATCTTCGATCAGATCGCGGCCGCGTTGTCACGCCCCGGGTTCCGCCCGCGGGCGCTGTTCGAGCGGTTCGCGATCGAATTCCTCGCGACGACGGATGACCCGCTGGATGAACTCCAGGCGCATGCCGCCCTTGCGGCTTCGAACCTGAAGGGCCGGGTGGCCCCGACGTTCCGGCCCGATCGATATCTCGATCCCGACGTGATCGGGTTCGCGGGCAATGTCGAGCGGCTCCTCTCCTCGACCGGTCGACCAGGCGATTTCGCCGGCTACATCGGCGCACTCGAGGAGCGGCGCGCGCACTTCATCCGGCACGGCGCAGTCTCGGCCGATCACGGCGTCGAGGAACTGTTCACGCTCGACCTCGACCTGGGGGAGGCGGAGCGACTGTTCCAAGCCGTCATCGCGGGCACCGCGGACGGTGCTGAACGGCGTGCGTTCCGCGGCCACATGCTCGTGCAGATGGCGCGGATGAGCGTCGACGACGGCCTCGTCATGACGATTCATCCAGGCGTCGCTCGGAACCATTCGTCGGCGACCCTCGACCGGTTCGGACCGGACACCGGACATGACATCCCGGTCGCGACGGAGTTCACCCGCGGCATCCGACCGCTGCTGGAGAAGTACGGCCTGGAACGGGACTTCCACCTCGTGCTGTTCGCCGTCGACGAGACCGCGTATTCGCGCGAACTCGCCCCGCTGGCCGGGTTCTACCCCTCGGTCTACCTCGGGGCGCCGTGGTGGTTCCTCGACGCGCCGGACGCGATCGCGCGCCACCGGTCGGCAGTGACCGAGACGGCAGGGTTCTATCGTGGCAGCGGATTCATCGACGACACCCGCGCGCTGCTCTCGATCCCTGCACGCCACGACACCGCCAGGCGCGTCGACGCCGGCTTCCTGGCCCGGCTCGTCGCGGAGGGCCGGGTGCGACTCGACGCCGCGCAGCGCATCATGGACGACCTCGTCGGCGCGATCCCACGTGAGGTGTTCAAATTGTGAGCGGCGCAGCCAACGAGCTCAGCCCGGCCGCAGCCGAACGGACCGCAGTCCGGCTGTCCCGGGCAGCGGCGCACCTGCCGACGCCGCCGGAGCGGATCGTGCACCTCGGCCTCGGCGCGTTCCACCGCGCGCACGAGGCCTGGTACACCGCGCGTGCCTCCGACGCAGATCGGTGGGGCATCGTCGCATTCACCGGGCGCAGCCGCGACCTGGCCGAGCGGCTCGACCCGCAGGACGGCCTGTACACACTCGTGGAGCGCGGCGCCGATGCCGACCGGTTCGAGGTCGTGCCGAGCATCGTCCGGGTGGAGGCGGGCGACGATGTCGCCGCGTTCGTCGCGGCGGTCGCCGACCCGCAGATCGCCATCCTCACGCTCACGATCACCGAGGCGGGATACCGACTCGCCGCCGACGGCACCCCGGACCTGGCCGATCCAGACGTGGCATCCGACCTGGAGCTCCTTCGGGTCGCGCTCGCGGCGGGCCCTTCGGACGGCTCGGATGCGGTCACCGCGAACGCAGCGCCGGTGACCGCGCTCGGCCGAATCCTGCTCGCCCTCGATGCGCGCCGCAGAGCCGGTGCAGGCCCGATCGCGCTCGTCTCGTGCGACAACCTCCCCGACAACGGCGGCCTCCTGCAGCGCGCCGTGGCCGATCTCGCGGGGCGGGCCTCACCCGACCTGGCGGCCTGGCTCGCCCAGTCGGTGTCCGTCGTGTCGACCTCGGTCGATCGGATCACCCCTGCGATCGACGTCGACGCCGAATCCGCCAACGTGCGTGAGGCGACCGGATGGCGCGACGCCGCGCCGGTCGTCACCGAGCCGTTCGCCGACTGGGTGCTCTCCGGGCGGTTCCCGGCGGGCCGCCCCGACTGGGAGTCGGCCGGCGCCCGCTTCGTGGACGACCTCGAGCCGTGGGAGAACCGCAAGCTCTGGATGCTGAACGGTGCGCACACCGTGCTGGCCGCGGTCGGGCAGGTTCGCGGGCATGCGCTCGTCAGCAGCGCGATCGACGATCCGGTCTGCCTTCGGATCGTGGATGCGCTCTGGGACGACGACGCTCGGCAGCTGCCCGGCCTCGATCTCGCCCCCTACCGGGCCTCGCTGCTCGAGCGGTTCCGCAATCCGCGGATCGAGCATCACCTGGCGCAGATCGCGCAGGACTCGACGACGAAGGTCCGACTCCGCATCGTTCCCGTCGCGCTCGGTGAGCGGGATGCCGGCCGCACCGCCGACGGTTGCGCGACTGCTCTCGCAGCATGGATGCTCGGCGTCGGCCACGGCGTCGTCCCGGCCCCGGTCGGCATCGACTCGACGGCGGTGGGACCGCTCGACGCATCCGCTCGCCGTGCCCTGCTCTGCGCGCTCGACGAACGGCTGGCCGCCGACGAGCTGTTCGCGACACGTGTCGCGGCCGCAATCAGCGCGCTCGGCGCATCCGGCACTCTCGCATCCCTTCCCCTGCTGAACCACGAAACCCACGGAACGAGCCCAACATGATCATCGACAAGGCCGAGGTCGTCGTCACCAGTCCCGACCGCAACTTCGTCACCCTCAAGCTGACGACCGACGACGGCCTGACCGGCCTCGGCGATGCCACGCTGAACGGCCGCGAACTCGCCGTAGTCGCCTACCTGACCGAGCACGTCGTGCCGCTGCTCATCGGGGCGGATGCGTCGAGGATCGAGGACACCTGGCAGTTCCTCTACCGGTCGGCGTACTGGCGGCGCGGACCCGTCACCATGGCCGCGATCGCGGCGGTCGACATGGCGCTCTGGGACATCAAGGGCAAGGCCGCCGGAATGCCGGTGTACCAGTTGCTCGGCGGTGCGTCGCGCAACGGACTCATGGCGTACGGGCACGCCTCCGGCAAGGAACTCCCCGAACTGTTCGACTCCATCCGCTCGCACCAGGAGCAGGGCTATCGCGCGATCCGGGTGCAGACCGGCGTGCCGACGCTGAAGGCGATCTACGGCATCGCGGCGCAGGGCGCCGATGTCGGCGACGCGACCGTGCGCTACGACCACGAACCGGCGCGCCGCGGAGCCAAGCCGGTCGAGGAGGACTGGGACACCCGCGCCTACCTGAACCACCTGCCCGGCGTGTTCGAGGCGGTCCGGAACGAGTTCGGTCCGGACATCCCGCTGCTGCACGACGGTCATCACCGCATGACGCCGATCCAGGCCGCCCGACTCGGCAAGGACCTCGAACCGTACGACCTGTTCTGGCTCGAGGACTGCACCCCGGCGGAGAACCAGGAGGCGCTTCGACTCGTGCGCCAGCACACCACGACGCCCCTCGCGATCGGCGAGATCTTCAACACGGTGTGGGACTTCAAGGACATCATCCGCGACCAGCTCATCGACTACGTGCGCGGTGCCGTCACCCACATGGGCGGCATCTCACCGCTCAAGAAGACGCTCGACTATGCGGCGATGTACCAGATCAAGTCGGGCATGCACGGCCCGACCGACATCTCCCCGGTCGGCATGGCGGCGGCGATGCACCTCGGTCTGTCGATCCACAACTTCGGCATCCAGGAGTACATGCGGCACGGCTCGAAGACCGACCAGGTCTTCGAGCAGTCCTTCACGTGGAACGACGGCTACCTGCATCCCGGCGACAAGCCGGGCCTCGGCGTCGAACTCGACGTGGACGAAGCGGGGAAGTACCCGTACGCGCAGGCCTACCTGCCGTACAACCGCCTCCTCGACGGCACCGTCCACGACTGGTGACCATGGCGAGGCTGCACGGCGAACAGGTCGCCATCGTGGTGATGGGAGTGGCCGGTTCGGGGAAGTCGACCCTCGCCGCCGCTCTCGCCGAACGACTCGGTGCGGTCTTCATCGAAGCCGACCACCTGCACTCGCCCGATGCCAGGGCGCGGATGGCATCCGGCGTCCCGCTCACCGACGACGACCGTCGGCCGTGGCTCGCCCGGGTCGCGGCGAGCATCACAGACGCGGATGCTGCGGGCCACGCGGTCGTCGTCGCGTGCTCGGCGCTGCGACGCTCCTACCGCGATGCTCTGCGCCGGGACAGCGGCACGGACCTCGCGTTCGTGCACCTGCACGGCAGCGAGGCACGGCTCGCCGAACGGATCGGGCAACGGGCCGGGCACTTCATGCCGGCCACGATGCTCGCTTCGCAGCTTGCCACGCTCGAGTGTCTCGAGGCTGACGAGGGAGGCCACGTCGTGTCGATCGAGCTCCCGATCGGCGAGGCCGCGGACCTCGCGGTGACCCTCATCAGCCGCTCCTGGACGAACGAGTGAGCGACGAATCGGCGTCGGATCAGTCCGTTCGCGGGGTCAGCTGGAGGACGGGGATCCGGCGATCGGTCTTCTCGAGGTAGTCGCCGAACTGCGATTCCTCGGCCACGATCGCGTTGTATGCCTCGTGCCACTGGTCGGCCGGGATCTCTGTCGCGGTGACCGGCACCGTCACGACCTCGCCGTCGACGAGGGCCTCGATGTCGAACGACGGATTCGCCCGAAGGTTGTGGTACCAGGCGGGGTTCTCCGGCGTGCCGCCCTTCGACGCCACCACGCGCCATCCGTTCGCGTTGCGGAAGCCGACGACGGGATTCAGGTGCGTCGCGCCCGACTTCGCTCCGATCGAATGCAGAATGATCAGCTTCCGACCCCAGTAGTTCTCGGTGCCCTTGCTGCTGCGGAACTTCTCGATGACATCGTCATTCCAACCCATGTCACCGACAACATGCCTGCCGTCCGGAATCTTCCCGCGAACCGAGAACTGGTCCGCTCCGAGGACGCGAGTCGTGGCCGGCGGAACCTGGGAGTGCGGCAGTGACCCGGCTAGCATCAGCAGGCCGGGCGGCCGTGTCCGGTACTGCCACATGCTGCTGAGGGTAGGCTTGCCTCATTCCCAACCCCTGGCTGTCCGGAGGCGTCTGCCGTGCCCACGACTCTCGCCGCACCCCGGCTCTTGCTCCGCGGCGGTGCCGATGACGACACCGCACTGGTCGCCGATGGAGCCGCCCTCAGCTACGGCGAGCTCGAACGTCTCGTCGTAGAACGCCGGCGGATGCTCGGCGACACACGTCGCCTGATCATGCTGCAGGCCTCCAACGACGTCGACTCGGTGGTGACCTACCTGGCCGCGCTCGAGGGCGGGCATCCGATCCTCCTGGTCGCTCCCGGTGACGACGAGGCATCCGTTCGCCATCGTGCGTCGCTGGCGGAGCGGTTCGATCCCGACGTGATCGCTGCCGGGCGGGGGAACGGAGCCGTGCTGCACGAGATCCGCATCGGCACCGCGCACGAGTTCAGCCCCGACCTCGCGCTCCTCGTCAGCACCTCGGGATCGACCGGATCCCCGAAGCTGGTGCGGCTCTCCCACGAGAACCTCGAGAGCAACGCGCGCGCCATCGCCGAGTACCTGCACCTCAGTCCGGCCGACCGGGCCGCCACGACCCTCCCCATGCACTACTGCTACGGCCTCTCGGTCATCAACAGTCACCTCGTGGCGGGTGCGAGCATCGTCCTCACCAGTCGGTCGGTGACCGAGCCGGCGTTCTGGGACGAGGCGCACTCGAGCCGGATCACGTCGTTCGCCGGGGTCCCGTACACGTTCGAACTGCTCGAGACGACGGGGGCCGTCCATGGGATGCCGCCCAGCATCCGGTACCTGACGCAGGCCGGAGGCCGTCTCGCACCCGAGGCCGTGCGTCGCTTCGCGAGGCTCGGCGAGCGCCGTGGCTTCGAGTTCTTCGTCATGTACGGGCAGACCGAGGCGACCGCCCGCATGGCCTACGTGCCCGCCGAGCTGGCGGAGCAGGCGGCGGGGACCATCGGCCGGCCGATCCCCTCGGGACGGCTCCGCATCGATGCGGAGCCGGGGGCCGAGATCGGCGAACTCGTCTACGAGGGGCCGAACGTCATGCTCGGCTACGCCGAGAGCCCGGAGGACTTCGCCCTCGGACGGACGGTGCACGAGCTGCGCACGGGCGACCTGGCGCGGCAACGAGCCGACGGGCTCTTCGAGATCGTCGGTCGGATGAATCGCTTCGTGAAGGTGTACGGCCTGCGGGTCGATCTCGATGCGGTTCAGCGGTTACTGGCCGAAGCGGGCATCGAGACCCGGACGGCGAGTGCCGGGGAGCGACTGCTCGTCTTCGTCCGCGCGGAACGCGAGGTCGCAGCCGCGCGCGATCGTGCCGCTGCCCTGCTCGGCATCCCCGTGCACGCCGTGCGCGTCCACCCGATCGCCGAGTTCCCGTGCACCTCGAGCGGCAAGCCGGACTTCAGGGCGCTCGTGCGATACGCGGCCCAGATCGACGAGCCGCTCGCCTCCCCGCGCCATGACGACGGTGCGGTGACCGCCGAGACCGTTCGCGACGTGTTCGTCGAACTGCTGGGATGCCCCGCGGCCACGATCGACGACAGCTTCGCGGGGCTCGGTGGCGATTCGCTGAGCTACGTCGAGGTCTCGCTGCGACTCGAGGGCCTGCTCGGCCGGCTCCCCGCGGACTGGCCGTCGCGACCTGCGCGCGACCTCGCCGCGGCCGTGGTCCCCGCGACCGGAGCCGTCGCCGTTCCGCACGGGAGCGATCCCGCCGTAGGGGGAACCCGGCACCGGAGCATCCGTCGGCCGAACTTCCCCCGTATCGAGACGCCCGCCGTGCTGCGCGCCCTGGCGATCGTGCTCATCGTCGCCACTCACGCCGACCTGATCAACCTGAAGGGCGGCGCGCACCTCCTGCTCGCCGTGGCCGGGTACAACCTCGCGCGGTTCCAGCTGGCCGACGTGCCGGGCGCGACCAGGGTGCGACGACTGCTGCGGAGCGCCGGGCAGGTCGCGATCCCGGCCGTCCTCTGGATCGCAGCCGTGGCCGTGATCAGCGGCAAGTACACCTGGACGACCGCGCTCCTCGCGAACAATCTCGTTCCCGGCGACGGAACGTGGAACGAGCAGTGGCAGTTCTGGTTCCTCGAAGCGGCGGTCTGGGCGATGGCGGCGCTCGCGCTCCTGTTCGCGATCCGCCCGATCGACCGCTTCGAGCGTCGCCATCCGTGGTCGTTCGCCGTCGCACTGCTGGCCGTCACGCTCGCAGCCCGCCTCGCGGTCACTGGCATCGAGGCGGAGCGCATCGACCGCTATTCGGCGGTGCTCGTGCTGTGGTGCCTCGCGCTCGGCTGGGTCATCGCACGGGCGAACTCGACGTGGAAGCGTGCCGCGGTCTCAGCCGCGGTCGTCGTCGCGACGTTCGGCTTCTTCGGCGAACCGGTCCGCGAAGCGGTCATCGTGGTCGGACTGCTGGTGCTGATCTGGGCTCCGCAGCTTCGGCTGCCCCGTCCGATGGTGCCGGTCGTCCGCCTGCTCGCGGGCGCATCGCTGTTCATCTACCTGACCCACTGGGTGGTCTACCCGGCATGGGAGCAGACGGCACCCTGGCTCGGCACCGTGCTGTCACTGCTGGTCGGCGTCGCCGCCTGGTACGGCTACCGCGTCATCGAGAGATCGATCGCCGCGTTCCGAGGCGGCCGTCAGCGCGTGCCCGCCCGATCGGATGTCGCGGCCGCCGCGTAGAGCACCACGCCGCCGTCCACCCGCACCGAGACCGCGCAGCCTGCGGGGAAGCGGTGCCCGTCGTACAGCGGCACCCGATGCGTGAGGGCGAATCCGTCGTGCAGCGAGAGGTCGAGCTCGACGGTGCTGCCATTCTGCCGCGCCGCCGTCACTCGGGCGTCGCCCTCACCGGTGGGCTCGCCGACGTGCAGCTGCGACGGGCGGAGCATCGCTCGCACGGCCTGGCCGCCGTTGCTCAGGTCATGGCGGACGTCCAGCTCGCCGAACGCGCAGACCGCCTGGCCGGAACCGGTCGTGCGCGCGGGCAGGAACAGTGCGGCACCGAGGAACTCGGCGACCTCGGCGCTGAGCGGTGCGTCGAAGACCTCCGACGGTGGGCCGGCCTGCACCAGGCGGCCGCCGGAGATCACGGCGAGCTGGTGCCCGAACGACAGCGCCTCCTCCTGGTCGTGCGTGACGAGGATGGTGGTCACGCCACTGCGCTCCAACGCCGCGACCATCGCCTCACGCGTGTGCGCGCGCAAGCCGGTGTCGAGCGCCGAGAACGGCTCGTCGAGGAGGATCACCGTCGGCGCCGGCGCGAGCGCCCGGGCGAGGGCGACTCGCTGCTGCTGTCCACCCGAGAGCTGATGCGGGTACCGCTCGAGGAGCTCGGGATCGAGGGAGGTGAGTTCCATCACCTCGTGAACCCGCTTCTCCCGGGAAGGGGATCGACGCAGCCCGAACGCGATGTTGCCTCGCACGGTGAGATGGGGGAACAGCGCGCCGTCTTGGGCCACGTAGCCGATGCCGCGGCGATGTGCGCCGACGTTCGTGGTCGAGTCGGCGAGGCGACGGCCCTCGAGGCCGACCGACCCCGTCGTCGGCTCCTCGAAGCCCGCGATGATCCTGAGGAGCGTGCTCTTGCCGCTCCCGGATGCCCCGACGATCGCCAGCCGTGTTCCGCGTTCGACCTCGAAGCCGACGGCTTCGAGCACGGTCGTCGCGCCGAACGATTTCGATACGTCGGTCAATTGCAGCGTCATCCGCTCCTCCGGGCCTTGACTTGGGCGAACATGAGCACCACGGCCGGGATCGACAGCAGGACGAGCGTGAGCGCGTACGGTGCCGCCGCGGCGTAGTCGATCGCCGAGGCCGCGGCCCAGAACCCGGTCGCGACCGTGCGGGTGCCGGTCGGCGCGAGCAGGAGCGTGGCGGTGAGTTCGTTCGCGGCACCGAGCGCGACCAGCGCAGCACCGGCCGCGAGGGACGGGACGAGCAGGGGCATCGTGACCCGCCCTTTCGCGACGAGCGGCGAGACGCCCAGCGAGCGCGCGACCTCCTCGAGGTTCTCGGGGATCTGCGCGATGCCGGCCCGGACCGACACGAGCGCTCGGGGCAGGAAGATGAGCACGTAGGCGGCGACGACCGTGGCCACGGTCTGGTACATCACCGGGATGACGCGAAGCGTGAACGTCACGAGGGCGAGCGCCACGATGATCGCCGGGAGACTGCTCGCCACGTAGTAGGTGCCCTCGAGCGCGCGAGCCGTGCGCCCGGGGTAACGGGCGGAGATCCACGCGATCGGCAACGCCACGACGATCGCGGCCAGAGCGCCCGCGACCGAGAGGATCACGGTCTGCCAGGTGGCGCCCAGCAGGGGCTGCCAGTCCGAGGCGTCGGTGGCGAACAACCATCGGGCGACGTTGGTCAACGGTACGGCCGCTGCAGCGCCGACGAGCACCACGAGGGCGGCGACGACGAACGGGGTGGCGCGGCCCAACGCGACCCGGGATGCCGGGTGCGGGGTGCCGCTGCCGACCCTGGCGTATCGAAGGCGCCCGCGCGCAGCGGCTTCGATGACCAGCACCACGAAGCACAGACCGGCGAGCACCACGCCGAGCGCCGCTGCGTTCGGGCCGGCGAACGTCGCTTGATAGGCGACGACGATGGCCGTCGTGAACGTCTCGAACCGAAGGAAGGCGAACGCCCCGTATTCGGCGAGGAGGTGCAACGCGACGACGAGGCCGCCGCCGAGCATCGCCAGTCGCAACTGGGGCAGGACGACGCGGATGAAGACCCGCCATCCGTTCATGCCGAGGGAACGAGCGGACTCCTCGAGTGCGGGGTCGAGCCCGCGGAGGGTGGCGAGCGCGGGCAGGTACACGAGCGGGTAGTATGCGAGCGTCGCCACGAGCAGGCCGCCGCCGAGTCCGTGGATCGACGGAATCGCACTCGCCCAGCCGTAGCTGGCGACGAACGCGGGAATCGTCAGCGGCACGACGAGCAGCACCGCGAACACGCGCCGAGCGGGCAGGTCCGTGCGCTCGACGAGCCAGGCGCCCCCGACTCCGAGGATCACCGTGAACGGGACGCCGAGCAGCACCAGCAGCACCGTGTTGGTCAGCAGTTCGCCCACGCGAGGGCGGAACACCAGTTCGGCGAACTGCGCCCACCCCATGTCGAAGGCCGCCAGCATCACGTATCCCAGCGGGATCAGCGCGGCAGCCGCGAACAACACGGCGAACACGACGAGGCCGACGGGGGGACGCTTGCGGTCTCGTGCCCCCGTCGGCTTCGGTGTCGTGGTCAGGCTCAGAGCAGGCCGGCTTCGGTCATCAGTTCGACCACGTCGGGGCCGTTCAGCGTCGAGGGGTCGACGACGGGTGCGTCGAGCGTATCGAGAGCGGGAAGGGGGTCCCGAGCCGGGATGCCGGTGCTGACGGGGTACTCGAAGCTGTACCCCTCGCCGAGGATCGTCTGGCCCTCGGTGCCGGCGAGCCAGGCGAGGAACTGCTGGGCCTCGTCGATGCGAGTGCTCGACTTCAGGACTCCGCCGCCCGACACGCTGACGAACGCGCCCGGGTCCTGGTTTCCGAAGTAGTGCAGCTTCGTGTTGCCGCTGTTCTCCGCGGTGCCGTCCTGGTCGCGATACCAGTAGTAGTGGTAGATCACGCCGACCGGCACCTCGCCGGCGTTCACGGCCTTCATGGTGGCGATGTTGTTGTTGTACACGGTCGCGTTCTCGTGCATCCCGTCGAGCCATGCGCCGGTCGCGTCGTCGCCCTCGATGGCGAGCATGGCCGAGACGATCGCCTGGAAGTCCGCACCGCTCGGCGCTGCGCCCCAGAGGCCCTTCCACTTCGGGTCCTGCAGGTCCATCAACGATGCGGGAAGTTCCGCCTCGGTGATCATCGACGGGTTGTACACGAGCACCGTGGAGCGCGCGGCGATGCCGGTCCACGCGCCCGACGACGGGCGGTACTGCTCGGGAACGAGTTCGAGCGTCGAGGGGTCCACCGGCGCGAACAGGCCGGCGTCCTCGACGAGCGACATCGCGGGGGAGTTCTCCGTGAGGAACACGTCGGCGGGGGAGGCGGCGCCCTCGGTGACGATCTGGTTCGACAGCTCGCTGTCGCCGCCGTTGCGGAGCGACACCTCGATGCCCGTTTCCTCGGTGAACGCGGCGGTCCACTCCTCGGTCAGCTGCTCGTGCTGGGCGTTGTAGATCACGAGGGCGTCGGTCGTGGCGTCGGCGGCAGGCCCCTCGTCGGCGGCGGCGCAGCCAGTGAGCAGCAATGAGGCCATCGCGACGGGTGCGACGGCAGCTCGAATCAGTCGGTTTCGCATGCAGGGGAGTCCTTTTCGAGCGGGGAGGTGAGGCTATCCTAACCGAGCCGGTGCCCGTCGACGGGCCGACGGCCCAGTCGCTGCGCGCCTCGCACACCCGATCGAGCATCGACGGCGCGAGGAGCCGCATACCGAAGCGCGTCCGCGTACGCGCGACACGGAATCCGCCGCGAACGGGTGATCACGGGCGTGGATCGGCGAACTCGCCCAGGGTCCGGGCACGCCGAACCGCGTCCGTGCGGGAACTCGCGCCGAGCTTCGCGAAGATGTGCGTGTTGTGCCGCTTCACCGTTCCGATGGAGATCGAGAGTCGCTGGCCGATCATCTGGTTCGAGAGTCCGTCGCTGATCAGCTTCAGCACCTCGCGCTCGCGATGCGAGAGCACCGAGCGTGGCGGCGTAGGCGGGACTGAGCCGCTGCGAGCGATGCCTCCTGCGGCGCTGCGGACGGCGTCGACCAGTTCCGAGGAGGTCGCCGACTTCGAGATGAATCCGCTCGCCCCCGCGGCGAGGAGGTGCCCGGCGAGCACCCGGTCGCGGTGCATCGTGACGATGACGATGCGGGTTCCCGGCGATTCAGCGCGAACACGGGCGATCGTCGACAGGACCGGCACGCCGGGCATCTCCACATCGAGCAGCAGCACGTCGGGGCGCGTCTCCACGGTCGTCGCGAGTGCGCCGTCTCCGTCGGACGCTTCCCCGACGACGACGATCCCTCCGCCGACCGAGAGCATGGCACGCATGCCGTCGCGGAAGAGGTCGTGGTCGTCGGCGATGACGATGCGGATCCGAGTCTCGGCACTCATGCGGCGCGCGATGCCACGAAGGGGAGCGCGAGCTTCAGGCCCGTGGCGCCGGGGGCGGTGAGGAACTCGACCGAGGCGCCGAGAAGCGAGGCGCGTTCGGCGATGCCCCGGAGGCCGAGCGACGTGGCCTGCGTCGCCCCCGCGTCGTAGCCGTCTCCGTCATCGGTCACGGTGATCGTCACCTCGGTCGGCGACCAGGCGAGTCGGACCGAGACGGCCGTCGCATTCGCCGAGTGCGCTCGGGCGTTGCGCGTCGCCTCCATGACGATCGTGAACAGCTCCTCCTTCGCGAGGATCGTGAGCGGGCGAGGGGTGCCTGTCTCACGGGCATGGACGGGAAGCGATCCATTGCCACCCGTCGCATAGGCGTATTCGTCGATGGCGTCGAGGAGCGGGCGCTCTCCGACGAGCGAACGCAGGTCGAGGGCGAGGTCCTGGGTGTCGGCGAGGGCGACGTGCAGGATCCGCATGGCCGCGGTGACCGATGCATCCGGCCTGGTGGAGTTCGCGATCTCGAGACGCTGGAGCCCGGCCGCGATGCCGTGGGCGATCCGGTCGTGGAGTTCGCGGGAGATGCGCTGCCTGGTGTCGTACTGCGCCTGTTGCAGCCTGTCGCGGAGCACTTCGACGTACGCGATCGCGCCCGGCGGGAATCGACGCCAGATCGCGTGGTGCAGCGCCCCCGCGATGTCGAGTTCATGTCCGCGATGAGCGACGTCCACCCGCGCGACGATCACCGGCAGGGCGATGGCGAACAGCAGTTCCGCGGCCATCAGCGGCTCTGCCGGGTCCATCTCCATCGCTGCGGATCGCCGACCGTGCGAACTGAGCTCGGACAGGTCGTGGTACTCCACGGAGACCTCGGGCTGCTCGGCCGCACCATCGAGCACGGCGAGTGTCTCAGCGACGATGGCCCGCACCTGGAACTCGAGGCCGCCGTCGACCGAGCGTTCGTTCGCGAGCGAACTGCCTCGAGCGAGAAGACGGCTCCGGAGCTCCTCGAGGATCTCGTCGGGAATCGTCAGCAGCTCGTCGGGTCGTGTCGTCGCGATCACTCGGCCTCCTCCTCAGCACCTCGCTCAACGGTAACGGCATGCGATGAGCTCGAACGATGAGACGGCCGACGCCTGCAGAAGATCCCACCAAAGGGGTACCTCGAACGGGTGCACGCTGCCCCTGCAGGGAATGCGACTTTCGGCCTATCGAGCCGGAGGCAGCGCTCTTCTATCGTCGGCAGGGCACAGGACACACGCCGGACGATCGATCCGAGCGGGACGTCCGCCGCATCGACGAGGTGGAGGCAGCGATGAGTGGGCAACAAGGCGTCGGGACCACGACGACGACGGCGGACGCGGGGGAGTTCGGATTCACGCTCTGGGTCGACTACTTCGTGCTGAACCGATCTCGCCATCCGGCAATGGAATCCGAAATCCGATGGGATGCTCCGTGCCGCCTGCCCGAGGCCACCCGACGGGCCTTCATCCGTTCGTTCCAGCGATTCCAGCTCGGGGAAGGGGGCGATGGCGTGCATCTCCTCGCGCGTGCAGAGCGTGCCGGCGATCCCGCCTACACCCGCGCCCTCGCACTGCTGGTCGAGGAGGAGCAGAAGCACTCGCGACTCTTCGCACGCGGACTCGACCACCTGAACGGGTCGACGCTGTCGAGCCACTGGTCGGACGCCGTCTTCACCCGGTTCCGCCGAATGCTCGGGCTGCGCACGGAGATCGCGCTGTTCCTGATCGCGGAGGCGACGGCGATGGAGTACTTCCGCGCGTTGGCGACGTCGGCTCCCGACCCGGTGCTCCGTGGCATCGGGCGGCGCATCAGCACCGACGAGGTCGAGCACCTGCGGTTCCAGGTGGACCGGCTCGGCGCGGGGTTCGCCGGGACCTCCGCGATCGGACGGGTGTTCCTGGGACTCGCATGGGGCGTCGTCGCCGCCGGCGCGTCGACGGTGCTCGCCGTCGACCATCGCGGAGCACTGCTGGCGTGCGGACTGAGACCGGCGACGTACTGGGCACGCGCGATGCGTCAGTTCCGGCGATCCGCGACGGACGCACTCGGAGCGTCGGCGAGTGCGATCCGGGGTCCGAGCGTCAGGCCGTGACGGGCGTCAGATGAATGACGGCCATGAGATGAAGCGGAACAGGTCGACGCCGAACCAGAGCAGCGTCTCATGCACGCTCCCGACGAGCACGTAGAGCCCGAGCACGGTGCCGAACGCGATCTCTCGAACGGACCCCGTGTCGCCGAGCACCGGCAACGCCACGAAGCCGTTCGATCGCCAGATGCTGCTGATGATCGGCGCCCTCCGCAGCAGTCTCGGCGGCCGTGGCCTGATCGGCCAGAGCAGGCCGGGCAGGCCGCCGGTCGTCAGGAGGTCGCCCGCGAGGTGGGCGACGAAGCCGACGACGACGGCGAGCGGGAACCATGCGATGCTGCTCGGCGCGAGCGTCACGAGCAGCACGCCGAACAGCGCCCCGAGCACCCAGGCGATCAGCCACGACTCGACCATGTCCCGGGCCTTCAGTGCGAAGCACATGAGCGCCGCGGCGCCGATCACCGTGCCGAGCGAGAACGTGCCGAGCCGCTCGGTCGTGAGGGTCACGAGCGTCAGCCCCCAGGCGCTGACGCCGACGATCGCCGCCGCGATCAGCGAGTGCGCGCCGTGCCGATGTCCGCCGGAGACCGAGTTGACGGCGCCGGCGGTGAGACGGCCGAGGATCGGGACCGATCGCGCGATGGTGGCACTGTGATGGTCGGCATCGGGCAGCAGGGCCGCACCGGCGCAGACGAAGGATCCCGCGATGACGCCGACCGGGTCGAGGGGGTAGGCGCCGCTCGTGAGGTACGGCATGGCTCCGGTCGCGGCGATCCACGCGGCGGCCCCGCTGGTGGCATGGTTGACGCCCATCATCGTGCTGGGGTGGTCCTCTCGGTGGGCGTGCATCGTCACCCGATGCGGGTAGTCGACGTGCGCGCACCGCTCGTCACCTCACGACCTCGAGCCGTGCCGTCCGACCGTATCGCGGAGCGCTGACACCGGCGGTCGCTCCCGGCTGTGGGAGCGCGGATCAGGCGTTCGTCGCCGAGCCGACGATCAGCGAGCGGAGCTCGTCCGCGAATCGCTCGGCGGGCCCGTCGACGATGAGGCCGGGCGCGACGGTCGTAATCGGGAGGACGGCCACCGGCGACGGCGCCATGCCGACTTCTGTTCGCCACTGGACGATCTGCGCCGCTGACGCCGCGTAGACGATGCGCCCGAGGCCGACCCATGCGTGCGCGGCCGAGCACATCGGGCAGTGCTCGCCCGACGTGTACACGGTGGATCGGGCCCGTTCGGTCGTCGTCAGGTTGGCCGCAGCCCAGCGCGCGATCTCGAACTCGGGATGCCTGGTCTCGTCGCCGAGGGTGGTCTCGCGATTGCGGTCGGCGAAGCGCTCGACGCCGGCGGCGTCGACGAGCACGGAGCCGAACGCTCCGTCACCGTCGGCGGCCGCCTCACGTGCGAGTGCGACGGCGCGATCGAGGAACGCCAGGTCTTCGTCGGTGATGCCCACAGAGCGAGTCTGCCGCGCTTCGTGCCGGCACGGAACCATGACTTCGCATTCGATGTGAATGCGTCGTCGGATGCCGCGCCCCCACGTAGGCTCGGACGGTGGACATCAGAGACATCGCCCTCACGACCATCGACGGCGCACCGACCTCACTCGCCGAGTACGCCGATCAGGTCGTCATGATCGTCAACGTCGCCTCGAAATGCGGCCTCACGCCCCAGTACGAGAAGCTCGAGGCGCTGCAGCGCGAATACGGCGATCGCGGGTTCACGGTGCTCGGCTTCCCGTGCAACCAGTTCGCCGGGCAGGAGCCGGGTGACAGCGATGACATCAAGGAGTTCTGCTCGATGACGTACGGCGTCAGCTTCCCGTTGATGGAGAAGGTGAAGGTCAACGGGCGCCACCGGCATCCGCTGTACGCCGAGCTGACCGCGGTTGCAGACGGCAACGGCAAGGCCGGCCGAGTGAAGTGGAACTTCGAGAAGTTCGTCGTGCAGCCGGGCGGCGACGTGCAGCGGTTCCGCCCGACGACGCAGCCCGACGATCCTGCGGTCATCGCCGCGATCGAGGCGGGACTCGCCGAGGCGAAGGCCGCCTGAACTCGGAGCCGACCGGCTTCCGAGGCGAGCCGCGCGGCACCTTGACCCTTCGGCGCACCCGGCCCACAATTGGGGGGTTGATCCGAATGCCTAGGGGAGCGGAGCACGAATGTCCGACGCGTACACACGTCCGATCGACGACGGGGCGGCGACGACCACGGCCCTGCCGAACTTCGCACCGCCGCCGGCAGGTGAGCCGACCTCATCGTCGGCCCCTGCGGCGAAGGATCCTGCCGAGCGCCGCAAGTGGAGCAGCGACCTGCGGTTCATGCTCGTGGTACTCGCGGCGATCGTCGCGCTCTTCCTCGCGTTCGCGCTTCTCATCGCCTTCAGCCCCACCGGAGCGGCGATCAGCGCGCTCGCGATCATCGCGGCGCCGATCGCCACCATGGTCGCCGCGTACTACGGCATCTCCCTCGCGCTCCGGCAGGTGAAGGATGCGCGCGACACTGCAGCGGCGAGCGAGACCCGCGCCCGCGCCGCCGAGCAGACGGCTCGGGAGTCCGACGCGTGGGCAGCCCAGATGGAGTCCGGCCTGCGCGTCGCGGTCGCGAAGCTCAAGGCCGGAGCCCAGGACACCCGTGACGTCGAGCGCGCCGCCGGCACCCCCGACGACTTCTTCTGATCCCAGCGGAGCACGCAGCTCCACGAGCGAGGCGCTTGCCCTGCACGGATGTCAGAGTTCGGCCATCACGGAGACCGGGCGCTCGATGCATCGCGCCACGAACGTGAGGAACGCTGCGGCCTCGGCGCCGTCGCAGACCCGGTGATCGAACGACAGCGTGAGCTCCGTCACCGTGCGCACGGCCAGGGCGCCGTCGACCACCCACGGGCGCTCGATGAAGCGGCCGACGCCGAGCATCGCCGCCTCGGGGTGGTTGATGATCGCCGCAGAGCCGTCGACGCCGAGCGTGCCGTAGTTGTTGAGGGTGAAGGTGCCCCCGGTCAGCGCCGACGGCGGGAACACGCCGGTGGCCGCTTCCTCGGTACGGGCGGTGATCGCATCGCGCAGCGTGCGCAGCGGCATCCGCTCGGCGCCGTGCACGACGGGTACGAGCAGGCCTCGCGGGGTCTGCGCGGCGAGGCCGAGGTTCACGGCCGAGTGGTAGACGAGCTCCTCGCGTTCCGCGTCGAAGCTGGAGTTGAGGGCGGGGTGCTTCGCGAGCCCCGCGATCACGAATCGCGCGATGAGCGCGGTGATGCCGAACCGCTCGCCGGTCGCCTCCCGCAACTGCCCTCGCGCGGCCAAGAGGCCCGTCGCGTCGACGTCCATCCAGACGGTCGCCTCGGGGATCTCACGGCGGGAACGCGAGAAGTGCGCGGCGGCGGCGCGGCCCATGCGGTCGAGCGGCACGCGCCGGTCGCCCTCGCGGTCGCCCGCGAGGGAAGCGACGGCTTCGGGCGTCGTCGGCAGCGTCGTCGCAGATCCAGCGGATGCCTCGCCGACGTCGGCGGCCGTCGGTGACTCCTGCTCGGCGATGAACGACTCCACGTCGCGTCGCATCACGAGATGGTCGTGACCGGACCCGAGCAACTGGCTCGCGTCGAAGCCGTGTTCACGGGCGAGACGTCGCACGATGGGTGAGACGACGGGGGAGCGGCGGGCGGCATCCAGCCGTGCCGCACCGTTCGAGCGGGGGCCGGTCGATCCCGCCCCGCCGGCACCTGGTGCGGAGGCGCCGCCGCCGGTGCGACGCCCGAAGCGTGCCGGCGCCGAGGCCGCCCGCTTCGTCACGGTCGACTGCCGGGTGCCGTAGCCGATCAGCACGGCGCCCGATTCCTCGGCGAGCGCGGTCTCGCTCGTGACGATGCCGGGTTCGGCGGGCGCGGCGACATCCGGAACCTCAGCGTCACTGCGCAGCGTCAGCAGGACGGTGCCGGCATGCAGCACTTCGCCCACCTCGCCGCCGAGCGACTCGACGACGCCCGCGAACGGCGTCGGCAGCTGCACGACGGACTTCGCCGACTCGAGCTCGACGACGACCTGGTCGATCGTCACCTCGTCGCCCGGCGCGACGAGCCAGGCGACGATCTCGGCCTCGGTGAGCCCTTCACCGAGGTCGGGCAGGATGAATTCGCGGCTCATGCGTCCCACTCCCAGGTGTCGAGGGCGGCGAGCACCCGGTCGGCGGTCGGCAGGTGGTATTCCTCGAGCTTCGGCGAGGGGAACGGGATGTCGAAGCCCGCGATGCGCAGCACCGGCGCGGCGAGGTGGTGGAAGTTGCGCTCGGTGACCCGTGCGGCGACCTCGGCGCCGTAGCCGCCGAACTGCGCGGCTTCGTGGATCACGGCGGCGCGCGAGGTCTTGCGCACCGAGGCGCTCACGGTGGCGTCGTCGAAGGGGGAGAGGCTCCGGAGGTCGACGACCTCGATCGAGAGGCCCTCGGCTGCGGCGGCGTCGGCGGCCTCGAGCGCGGTGCGCACGGTCGGGCCGTAGCCGATGAGCGTGACGTCGGTGCCTTCGCGCACGACCTCGGCGCGGTCCATCGGCGCCGTCGTGACGGGCAGTGCGAGCGGGGCCTTCGACCAGTACCGGCTCTTGGGTTCCATGAAGACGACGGGGTCGTCGCTGTCGATCGCCTCGCGCAGCATCGAGTACGCGTCGGCGGGGTTCGACGGCATGACGACGGTGAGGCCGGGTGTCGACGCCCAGTACGACTCGGACGAGTCAGAGTGGTGCTCGACGCCGCCGATCGCGCCGGCGCACGGGATGCGCACGACCATGGGCAGCGTCACCCGACCCTTCGTGCGGTTCCGCATCTTCGCGACGTGCGAGACCATCTGCTCGAACGCGGGGTAGCTGAACGCGTCGAACTGCATCTCGACGACGGGGCGCATGCCGTACATGGCCATGCCGACGGCGGTGCCGATGATGCCCGACTCCGCGAGCGGCGAGTCCCAGATGCGCTGGTCGCCGAACTCCGCCTGCAGGCCGTCGGTGACGCGGAACACGCCGCCGAGCGGCCCCACGTCTTCTCCGTAGACGATGACGCGGTCGTCGGCGATCATCGCGTCGCGAAGCGCGGCGTTCAGGGCACCCGCCATCGTCAGCTGCGTCGGGGCGGAGGCCTCGGCGGCCGGGGTGCTCGTCGCGGTCGCGGTCATCGTGCGGCTCCCTCGTGGCTCGCGAAGGCTCCGGCTGCGAGCTCGGCTTCGAGTGCGGCGCGCTGCTCGAGCAGAGCGGCGCGCTCCCGCCCGTAGACGTGGTCGAAGAGCTCGAGCGGATCGAGAACGGCCTCGGTCGTCATGACGTCGCGCGTGCGGGCCGCGAGGGCCTCGGCGGCATCCGTGATCTCGGTGCGCATGGCCTCGGTGAGCGCGCCCTCGGAGACCAGGAACTTCTCGAGTCGCTCGATCGGGTCGCGGCGCTTCCAGTGCTCGACATCGCGCGCGGCGCGGTAGCGAGTGGGGTCGTCGGAGTTCGTGTGCGCCTCGATGCGATACGTCACGCCCTCGATGAGGGTGGGGCCGCCGCCGCTGCGGGCGCGCTCGACGGCGGCGCTCGTCACGGCGTACATCGCCGCGATGTCGTTGCCGTCGACGTGATAGCCGGGCATGCCGTACCCGACCGCCTTGTCGGCGAGGGTCGCGGCGCGGGTCTGCCGCTCGAGGGGCACACTGATCGCGAACTGGTTGTTCTGCACGACGAAGACGGTGGGCGTCTGCCAGACCGCCGCGAAGTTGAAGGCCTCGTGGGCGTCGCCCTCGCTCGTGGCGCCGTCGCCGAGGAAGGTCAGCGCGACGATCGGGTCGTGGCGGAGGCGTGCCGCGTGCGAGAGGCCGACGGCGTGCAGCGCCTGCGTCGCGAGCGGGGTGGCCTGTGCGGCGGTGCGGTGAGCGTGCTGGTCGTAGCCGTTGTGCCAGTCGCCCCGGAAGGACTGCAGGATGTCGGCGGGCTCGATGCCGCGGGTGAGCAGGGCGATGCTGTCGCGATAGGTCGGGAAGAGCCAGTCCTGCGCGGTGAGCGCCGCCGTCGCGCCGATCTCGCAGGCCTCCTGGCCGTACGCCGAGGGATAGGTTGCCAGGCGACCCTGCTTCGTGAGCGCGGTGACCTGCACGTCGAAGCGGCGGGCGATGACCATCTTGCGGTAGAGCTCGAGCAGGGTCTCGGTGCTCGCCAGGCCGAAGCCGCCGGTCGCCGCACCTGTCACCGCGTGACCGGCATTGTCGAGGAGGCGCAGTGGCTTCTCACTCGGCAGGGTGCGGACGGATGCATGCTCGACATTGAGGCTCATGCCCTCATCGTCGGACACTCTCGCGGGCCGCGACGGCGGTCTCGAACAACCGTGAACGAACGGCACCGCGGGCCCGAAAGCGAGGCCGTTCGTCCGCGATGGAGGGCGTCAGGTGCGCCAGATGTCCAGGGTCTGCGCGGGCGGGTGACCCTCGATCTCGGCGAGGATCAGGTGCGATCGAGTCGACACGACGCCCGGCATGTCGTGGATGTCGCGGAGGATCGCCTGGCTCAGCTGTTCGTGATCGGGCGCGCTCACCGTGAGGATGATGTCGATGTCGCCCGAGACCGCCTGCACCTTCTCGACGAACGGCAACGTCGCGAGCTTGGCCGCGATCTCCTCCCACGAGACCTCGCCGATGCGCACCACGACGAGCGCTGAGATGTTCAGGCCGATCGCTTTGCGGTCGATGTGAGCGCCGAAGCCCGTGATGACGCCGCGCTGCTGCAATTGCTGCACGCGGTTGTGCGCCGCGGTGCGGGAGATGTGCACGCGCTCCGCGAGGGTCCGCACCGAGAGACGACCGTCGCGGCTCAGCTCGGCGACGATGCTGCGGTCGATACTGTCGAGCGCATCGTTGCGGTGCGGTACTGACTGGGTCATCTTCGTCCTCGTTGCTCGGTTCCAGCGTACCGGCTGCGACGCTTCGCGCGCCGAAGGGATGCCCGCAGCGGGGCGTGCCTGATGACGCGGGGGAGCAACGGCCAGACCACGGCGATGGCGCCCAGCCATCCGTTCCCGACGCGTTCGACGCGAGGTGTCCACTGGAACCCATAGGCGGCCCGGACCGGAGCGGGCAGCAGTGCGGCCGTCATGAGTCGGACGAGCGGCAGCAGCAGGCCGGCGCCGAACGGCAGAGCGGATGTCCCGGTCAGCAGGCTCCTCGCGACCGACCTGGCGTCCTCGCCCACCTCGAGGGCGCCGAGTTGCGCCGTCCACCAGGCGTCGAACTCGGCCCTGGTTTCCGGCCAGCCTTCCCCGGCGGCCTGGAGCCGCATGCCGAGCGGAGCGTAGCCCCGCACGATGACGTCGGCCGTCGCCTCGGGCAAGGGGCCCTCGAGGCGCTCGTGCAGCTCGAGCGCGACCGCGAGCAGCGTCGACGCGACCCAGCGCTGGGCGTCGGCGTCGAACGCGTTGTAAGCCGGCTGCCCGCCCTCGGCGTCACCGCGAACGGGCGCATGGCGGCGGTTCACGGCGCGCACCGCCTCGGCGGCGACCTCCTCGTCGCCGAAGCCGATCGCGTAGACGTAGTCGAGGGTGCCGATCAGTCGATCGAGCGGGCGATCGCGGAACCCGCTGTGCCGGGCCACGCCGCGCGCGACGCGGGGATCGGCGAGCTGGAGCAGGATCGCGGCGCCGCCGCCGAGGAGCAGCACGCCTTCGGCGCCGTGGCGTCGGAAGACCGCGAGTTCGTCGTCGTTCGTGTCGGCATGCATCAGTACCAGTTGTACCGCTAGTACCAGTTGAACCGCTCAGAGTGGGCCCACGCACCGCACGGGGCGCCGTAGCGGTCGGCGATGTACGAGAGGCCCCACTCGATCTGCGTGGCGGCATTGGTGCGCCAGTCGGCGCCCGCGCTGGCCATCTTGCTGCCCGGCAGCGACTGCGGGATCCCGTAGGCGCCGCTCGAGGCGTTGTAGGCGTCGGCGCGCCAGCTCGACTCGCGGGTCCACAGCTTCAGGAGGCACTGGTACTCGCCCGAACCCCAGCCGTAGCGTGCGACGGCGGACGCTGCGTAGGCCTTCGCCCCGGCGACGTCGACGACGACGCCGGGCGGCGGAGCGCCGCCGACGTCGACCGTGTCGCCGCTCGCTGCTTCGGCGGCGAGTCGGCGGGCCTCCTCGGCCTGCCGGAGCTCTTCGCCGGCGCGGTACTGCCGTTCGAGCACCGCGGTGCTGTCGCGCAGGCTCGCGAGTTGCGCGTAGAGCGTGTCGACGACGACTCGCTGCGCGGCGAGTTCGGCCTCGGCGGCCGCATGCGCCGACTCGGCTGCCTCGGCGGCGTCCGCCGCGGCCTCCGCAAGGCGCGCTCGCTCCTGCTCGGCGACGTCGGCCTGTGCCGAGAGCGAGGCGGACTCGGCCTTCGCGGCCTCGGCCCGGTCGGCGACCCCGCCGTAGATGTTCGCGAGCTGTGCCGCACGCGAGAGGCCCTGCAGCAGGTCGGTCGACGTGTCGTCGGCGAGGAGGAGCCGCAGCGTGACATCCGCTCCGCCCGATCGTGCCAGCATCGCGCCGACCCGCCCGAGTCGTTCACCCGATGCCGTGGCCTCGGCGTCCGCTGCGGTCGCCTGGCCGTCGAGGGTCGCGGCCCGCTGCTCGGCCGCTGCATGTGCCGCTGCAGCGGCAGCCGACTCGCCCGCTGCCGCGACGGCGGCGTCGCCGAGCGCGGCGGCGGTCGTCTCGAGCGAGGCGACGAGGCCGCTGATGCGCGTCGCCTCGGCTTCGCGCGCCGTGACGTCCTGCTTGGCGGCGGCGACCTCCTCCCAGCTGGGATAGTCCTCGCCGAAGGCCGCTGCAGGGGGCAGCACCAGCGTCGCGGCCACGAGTGCCGCCGCGATTGCCGCGTACCTCGGTCCAGCTCGCACGAGACCCCCTTCGAGGCGGTGAGTCTACCCACGACGACTCTCGGCGCTCGTTCGGACACGCACCGTAGAGTCGTTCGAATGCGCGCCACCCGAACTGCACGACTGCCGCTCGTCATGACGGCGGTGCTGGTCGCGCTGACGGCGTGCGCCGGGCCTCCCGCCGGCGACGGCCCCTCGAGGCCGACCGACCAGACGCGGACGCCCAGCCCGACGGCAACCCCGATCGACCCGATCGCCGCGTGGGTCGACGAGCGGATGTCGCAGCTCACGACGGAACAGAAGGCCGCGGCGCTCCTCATGGTGCACGCACCCGGGACCGACCCCGCGCCGTTGCGGGCGTACGTCGACGCGGGCGTCTCGGGCCTCATCCTGATGGGCGACAACGTGCCGGCGGGCCCGGCAGAGCTCGGAGCGCTCACCGCCGCCGTGCAGGCCGACCCCGAGGCCCCCGTGCTGATCGGCATCGACGAGGAGGGCGGAGAGGTGCAGCGGCTGCCCTGGGATGGAGAGCCCGGCGCCGAGGGCCTGCGCGCGGAGCCGCCGGCCGCTGCGAACGCGGCCTACGCCGCCCGCGCGGGAACGCTCGCCGCGAGCGGCGTGAACGTGAACTTCGGGATCGTCGCCGATGTCACCGCCGACCCGGATTCCTTCATCTTCGGCCGCGTGCTCGGAACCGACCCGGCCAGCTCGGCCGAACGGGTCGCGGGCTCGGTGGCGGGGGAGCAGGGGCTCGTCGCGAGCACGCTCAAGCACTTCCCCGGGCACGGGGCGGCGCCGGGCGACTCCCACTCGAGCGTGCCGTCTGCGCCGCTGACCATCGACGAATGGCGGGCCGGCCCCGCGTTGCCGTTCGCGAGCGGCATCGACGCGGGCGCCGAACTCGTGATGACGGGTCATCTCAGCTACCCCGCCGTCGACCCGGCTCCGGCCTCGCTCTCACCCGAGTGGCACCGCCTCCTCCGCGACGAACTCGGATTCGACGGCGTCGTCGTGACCGACGACATGCTCATGCTGCAGCACAACGGACTGGCCGAGTTCGCCGATCCGGGCGAGAACGCCGTGCGTGCGGTGGCCGCCGGCGCCGACCTCCTGCTCTACGTGCTCCCCGCCGATCCCGCGTCGATGGGCATCTCGATCGACGGCCTCGTCGGCGCGATCGCCGGCGGGGTGCAGTCGGGGCGCATCACCGCGGAACAACTCGATGACGCCGTCGAACGGGTCCTGACCCTGCGACGCACGCTCGCGAGCTGAACCGGAGAATTTCCTGAGACATTTCCGCCGGACGGGAATATGCCGACTGTCCATGCGTTTGCATAGGCGTGGCCGAACGGCCGCCACGACACCGAACACGGGAGACCGCCCAACATGACGACGACTGCACCGACGATCGAGATCCCCGGCTACCGCGCTGGCACCTGGAACATCGACCCCACTCACAGCGAGGTCGGCTTCAGCATCCGCCACATCATGATCAGCAAGGTCAAGGGCAAGTTCGAGCGCTTCAACGCGACGTTCATCACCGCCGAGAACCCGCTCGACTCGAGCGTCACCGCATCCGCCGAGGTCGCCTCGGTCACCACGAACGAGCCGAACCGCGACGCCCACCTCCGCACCGGCGACTTCTTCGAGGCCGAGACCTACCCGACCATCGACTTCGTCTCGACCGGCGTGCGCGTCGAGAAGGGCGACTTCAAGGTCGACGGCGATCTCACGATCCGCGGCATCACGAAGCCGGTCACCTTCGACTTCGAGTTCGGCGGCTTCGGCGGCGACCCCTACGGCAACTACAAGGGCGGCGCCACGGCGAAGACCGTCATCAACCGCGAGGACTTCGGCCTGCAGTACAACGCAGCGCTCGAGACCGGCGGCGTGCTCCTCGGCGACCAGGTCACGATCACCCTCGAGCTCCAGGCTGCGCTCGAGCAGTAAGCGCCGAGCGAAAGCTCACGAAGGGTCGGATGCCTCGGCACCCGGCCCTTCGTCGTCGGCTCACCCGGTCGTGATCTCACCGAGTTCGGTCGACCAGAATGCGGCCCAGCGCGTGAACGCCGGCCGGAATCCGCTCACCGCGGGCCGGCCACGGAACCGCTTCACTTCGATGGACGTCGTGCCTCGGCGTTCGGGCGCGCGGCGCCACGTGCCGACGACCTCGCCACCCGCGACGAGGATTGGCAGGAACAGGCCGTTCTTGCCGGGCACGACGCGCAGGGCGTCGACGTCGGAGCAGAACGCCGCGCGATCGCCGTAGCCGAGGAAGTACTCGTCGAACGAAGCGAGTACGTGGCGGCCCGTCGGCGCGGCAGGCACCCTCGCTGTCGGTGCCGAGGGGGCGTCCGCGGCGACGAAGCGCTCGGCGTCGAACGGGATCACCGCGTCGGCGGCCGCCGCTTGCGCGATGCGCGCCTGCGTCAGCGTGAGCCCGGTCCACCAGGCGAAGTCGCGCACCGTGACCGGACCATGGCCGCGTGCGTACCCGGCGAACAGGCGCCCGAGGATCTCGTCGGCGTCTTCGGGTTCGTCCGACCGGCGCGGCGACCACTCGTCGAGCAGCACGAATCGCTGTCTCGCGCGGGTCTCCACCGGGCCACAGCAGAGCAGCCCCTCGTTCGCGAGGCGCCAGATGAGGTGGTATCCGCGCTGGCCGGTGGTGTCGATGCCCGCTGCAGTCCAGGCGGCCTGCAGTTCATCTCGCGTCGCGGCGCGCCCGCCTTCGAGCTCGTGCACCGCAACCCGGCGGGCGACGGCGTGCACCTCGTCGTCGATGCCCTCGTCACGGTGGGTCTTCGCCGCCCGCTGCATGAGTCGCGCCGCTGTGAGGCTGAGGATCGGCCGGAGCATCTCGGGTGCGACGAAGTGCAGGGTGCCGCGCATCGGCCATGAGCGCAGCAGCTCTCGCTCGTCGATGGCCGTGTCGATCGTCGCCTCGGTCGTGCCGGCGACCCGGGCCCCGAGCACCCACTTCGCGGCGGCGAGGTCTTGTGCCTGCAGGCAGACCAGGCGTTCGACCGCCGAGGCTGGGGAGTCGAAGCCGTCGTCGAGACCTTGGGCGGCCAGCCGGGCCGCGCGCACCGCCGAGATCGAAGCGCCCGAGGCATCCATCGTCATGCTGCGAGTCTGCCGGATGCCTGTGACATCTCGCCCGATGAAGGCCGACGACGTTCGCCACCCCGCCCAGCGGGATAGACTGGGAGGCTGTGCCGCTCGGCACGCCATCCCACCCCGTCCGTTTCGGAGGAACCCCCGTGCTCGCCGTTCATGATCTCGAGATCCGCATCGGTGCGCGCGTGCTGATGGAGCACGTCGACTTCCGCGTCTCCGACGGTGACAAGATCGGCCTCGTCGGCCGCAACGGCGCCGGCAAGACCACCCTCACGAAGACGCTCGCTGGCGAGACGCTGCCGACCGGCGGTCGCATCGATCGCAGCGGGGAGATCGGGTACCTCCCGCAGGACCCGCGTTCGGGCGACCCCGAGATGCTCGCCCGCACCCGCATCCTCGACGCGCGCGGGCTCGGCCAGATCGCACTCGGCATGCACGAGGCGAGCCTGAACATGGGCAGTGACGACCCCGAGGTCGCTGAACGGGCGATGAAGAAGTACGGCAATCTCACCGACCGCTTCAACGCGCTCGGCGGATACGCCGCCGAGGCCGAGGCCGCCTCGATCGCTTCGAACCTGAACCTGCCCGACCGCATCCTCGACCAGCCGTTGAAGACCCTGTCCGGCGGTCAGCGACGCCGCATCGAGCTCGCCCGCATCCTCTTCTCCGACGCCGAGACGATGATCCTCGATGAGCCGACGAACCACCTCGACGCCGACTCCGTCGTCTGGCTCCGCGAGTTCCTGAAGAACTACCGGGGCGGCGTCATCGTGATCTCCCACGATGTCGTGCTCGTCGGCGAGGTCGTGAACCGGGTGTTCTACCTCGACGCGAACCGCTCGGCGATCGACATCTACAACATGGGCTGGAAGCACTACCAGCGTCAGCGTGCCGCTGACGAGGAGCGCCGCAAGAAGGAGCGGATGAACGCCGAGAAGAAGGCGGGAGTCCTGCAGCTGCAGGCCGCGAAGTTCGGTGCCAAGGCCTCGAAGGCCGCCGCGGCGCACCAGATGGTCGCCCGTGCCGAGAAGCTGCTCGCCGGCCTCGAAGAGGTGCGCGCGGTCGACCGCGTGGCGAAGCTCCGCTTCCCGACGCCCGCGCCCTGCGGCCGCACGCCCATCACGGCCTCCGACCTCTCGAAGAGCTACGGCTCGCTCGAGATCTTCACCGCCGTCGACCTCGCGATCGACCGTGGGTCGAAGGTCGTCATCATCGGCTTGAACGGTGCCGGCAAGACCACGCTCCTCCGTATCCTGGCGGGCGTCGACGCGCCCGACACCGGGGTCGTCGAAGCCGGCCACGGCCTGCGCGTCGGCTACTACGCGCAGGAGCACGAGACGATCGACGTCAAGCGCTCGGTGCTCCAGAACATGGTGAGCGCGTCTCCGAACCTCACCGAGACCGAGGCCCGCAAGGTGCTCGGCTCGTTCCTCTTCACCGGCGATGACGTGCACAAGCCCGCCGGCGTGCTCTCGGGCGGCGAGAAGACGCGACTCGCGCTCGCGATGATCGTCGTCTCGGGGGCCAACGTGCTGCTCCTCGACGAACCGACGAACAACCTCGACCCCGCGAGCCGCGCCGAGATCCTCGACGCCCTCGCGCACTACGAGGGCTCGGTCGTGCTCGTCTCGCACGACCCGGGCGCCGTCGAGGCGCTGAACCCCGAGCGCGTGCTGATCATGCCCGACGGCACGGAAGACCACTGGAGCCGCGAGTACCAGGAGCTCATCGAGCTGGCTTAGCTGTACAGCTAACGCCGGTCGAGCACGCCGTCCTCGAGATCGGCGTCGGCGTCGCGCCGCTTCACCTTCGGCTTGCGGGCGGCGCGAGTCGCGGCATCCGTCGAACCGGAGGTCTCGGCGAGCGCCTTGCGCTCCTGGTTCGCCGCCCACGCGAGGCCGACGAAGCCCATGAGCGCGAAGACGTACCACTGCAGCGCATACGAGAGGTGCGGGCCCTCGTCGCGTTCGGGTCGCGCCGCCGCCAGCGGCGGTTCATCGGCGTCGGCGCCCGTCTGCACGAGCACGCCGTATGCGGCGGTGTAGCCCGGTTCGCCGACGCGCTCAGAAAGCTCCTCGAGGTCGATCGTCGCGAACTCGTTCCCCGTCGAGGTGCGACCCTCGATGCGCCCCTCGCCGGCCTTCAGCCGGGCCTCGACCTCGACGTGCCCGCTCGGCGGCGGCGGCACCTCGCTCGGCCGGCCCTCGGAGTTCTGCGCGATCCAGCCGCGATCGACCATGAAGACCGCGCCGTCGTCGAGGAGGAACGGCGTGATGACCTGGAAGCCCGAGCTGCCCTCGAACGGGCGGTTGCGCACGACCACCTCTTCATCGGTCAGGTACTCGCCGGAAAGGGACACGACCTGCCAGCGCTGGTCGATGTCGAAGTCGTCGGGGTCGGGGAGCGCCTCAACGACGGGCACGGCCGCAGCGTCGTAGTTCGCGTCGATGCGCGCGACCTCGGCGAGCGCTTCGGTGCGACGGTTGAACTGCCAGGCGCCGAGCGCGGCGCAGACGATCGCGAAGACGACGGTGAGCAGCAGGTAGCCGGCCCATCGCCGATGCAACAGGAATCGCCAGTCGTTCACGCGTCGTCTCCGTCTGCGGCGTCGGGCCGCGGCTCGATGAGGTCGGCGAACCCGGCGACCGCGACCGGGAACGAACGCGCCTCGAGGAAGCCGCGCAGGTAGTCGACGTGTTCGTCGCACGCGAGCCAGGTCTTGCCGCGGTCGCCCGTGTGGATGCGCGGGTTGCGCCAGTCGATGCGCCAGGTCGCCGGCTCACGGCATTGCGCGCGCGAGCAGGTGCCGTGGTCGGGCGACGCGCCCAGTCCACCGATCATGCGGCGCCGCGTTCGTCGTGGCGCGTTCCGTCGTCGTGCGGCGCTGGGTGCTCGGAACCGGGGGCACCCGCCGAGGGCGGGGGAGTCGTGGGGGAGGTGCGGCGCATGAGGACGCCGGGGCGGAGCACCGTGCTGCGTCGACCGGAGCCCTGCACGTTCGCGAGCACGACCGCGATGTACGGCAGGAAGATCGCCCCGGCCGCGAACACCGCGAGCCACCAGCCGCGTGCGAAGAGCAGGCCGATGACGCAGAGCACGCGGATCGACATCGCGATCGAGTACTTGATCATGCGCGACCGCCGCTCCGCTTCGGGCGAGAGCGGCAGCGTGGTGATCGACTGCTGCTGCTTCATGGTGTTCGCCGTGGTTCTGCGGCACTCCTCTTGCTTCAAGCCTACGTCCGTCAGCGGGTGACGGATGCCCGGAATACAGGAGCCTCTAAGCTGAAACGGGCCGATCGGCCCGACGCCTGAAGGAGAAATACGCATGACGACGAGCCGCACCGTTCTCGTGACCGGTGGCAACCGGGGAATCGGGTTCGCGATCGCCCGCGAGTTCATCGCCCAGGGCCACCGCGTGGCCGTGACCGCCCGCTCGGGCGAGGGGCCCGAGGGCTCGCTCACCGTCCGCGCCGACGTCACCGACGCGGCATCCGTCGACGCGGCCTTCACCGCGATCGAGGCGGCTCTCGGCCCGGTCGAGGTCGTCGTCGCGAATGCCGGCATCACGCGCGACATGCTGCTGCTCCGCATGAGCGAAGACGACTTCACGAGCGTCATCGACACCAACCTGACGGGCGCCTTCCGGGTCGTGAAGCGCGCCTCGAAGGGCATGCTGAAGGCGCGGTTCGGCCGCATCGTGCTCATCTCCAGCGTCGTCGGGCAGTACGGCTCGGCGGGGCAGGTCAACTACTCGGCATCGAAGGCGGGACTCGTGGGCATGGCCCGGTCGCTCACCCGCGAACTCGGGGCGCGCAACATCACCGCGAACGTCGTCGCGCCCGGGTTCATCGAGACCGACATGACCGATGAGCTGCCCGAGGCGCAGCAGGCCGAATACCAGAAGAGCATCCCCCTCGGTCGTTTCGCCGCCCCTGAAGAGGTCGCGAAGGTCGTGGCCTGGCTCGCCGGCGACGAGGCCGGGTACATCTCCGGTGCCGTCATCCCCGTCGACGGCGGCCTCGGCATGGGGCACTAGGTCCGAATCGACGGGCGTCCAGTGCGCTGAGGCTCGCCGAGCGGTGTACCGGGCTCGCCGCGGTCAGAACGCGCTGCCGAGCCAGAGACCGAGGCCGGCCGCGGCGACCGACGACACGAGCATCAGCACGCCGCTCACGAGCGACGCGGCGACCCGTCGCTGGCGGATGAGCTGCACGGTCTCGTAGCTCGCGGTGCTGAACGTCGTGTAGCCGCCGAGGAAGCCGGTGCCGAGCACGATGGCGAACTCCGGCGCCAGCAGGTTCGCGAGTGTCGCGCCGACGACGAGACCGAGCGCGAACGAGCCGGAGACGTTGATGATCGTCGTCGCCCACGGGAACGCCGTGCGGACTCGCGATCGGATGACGCCGTCGACGACGAAGCGCACGCCGGCACCGAGCCCGCCGGCGACGACGACCAGGAGGAAGAGCGGAAGCGTCATGCCGGCCCGCCGTCTCGAACGGCGCGTCCGTGACCTCTGCCGAGAGCCGTGCCGACGACGATGCCGGCCCAGGTGGCGAGTGCGCCCACCAGCACCGTGCCGAGGGCGTAGACCATCGAGACCGCCACGGCACCGTCGACCGCCAGCAGGACGGTGTCGCTCGCGAGTGCACTGTAGGTGGTGAAGCCGCCGCAGAACCCGGTTCCGAGCAGCAGTCGGAGTTGCACGGCGGATGCATCGTCGTGACCGCGGTGCGCCAGGGCGGCGTACAGGCAGCCGAGCACGAACGCGCCCACGAGGTTGACGATCGCGATGGCGAGCGGAACCTGCGCGACCGGGGGGATCACGAGTGCGAGCCCGGCGCGGGCGGCCGACCCGGCCATGCCGCCCACCACGACGAGTGCGATGGCGCTCCACCGGAGGTGGGGCGGCCGTTCACCCGTCACGAGGCGGTTCCAGAGCCGCGCTGCGAGTCCATGCGCCGCGCGGGGATGACCACGACCGGTCGCCCCTGGCGGTGCGCCAGCTGCGCGCCCACCGACCGGTTGAAGAACTCGCGCAGGCTCCCGCCGAACGCATGGTCATGGGCGCCGACGACGATCATGGCGGCGTCGAGCGTGTCCCCGAGGTGTGCGAGGGCACCGGCGACGTCGCCGGCGAGCGCGAGCGAGCGCCAGGGCACTGCGGTGTCCACGAGTGCGGCGCGCAGCGATTCGGCGAGGGCCTCGTCGAAGACCGCCTCGTGGTCGTCGGCGAAGTCGGGATCGATCGACGCGCTCTCGACGGACCCATCGGCGGACTCCTCGACCGGGTACCGCGCCGGATTGACGTATGCGCACACGAGCGGGGACTCGAACCGGCTCGCGAAGGCCGCGGCCTCCTGCACCACGTGGGCCGGCTGGCCGGGTACCACGCCGACGATCACCGGCCGCGCGGAAGGCGCGCCCTCGACCTCAGCCATGCCGCGATGCTACGCCGCGGCCCTCGGCAGGGTCAACGCGCGACTGCCGCGGACTCATCCACGCAGGCCGAGCACGGTGAGCACCGGCGACAGGTCTGGGCGGTCGATCACGAGGTCCGCCTGGGCCCGCACGATCGGCTTCGCGCAGAAGGCGATGCCGAGCGCAGCACGGTCGAGCATCTGCAGGTCGTTCGCGCCGTCGCCGACCGCGACGGTGCGCGAGATCGGGATGCCACTGGCATCCGCCCATTCGGCGAGTGCGGCCGCTTTCGCGGCGGCGTCGACGATCGGACCGTCGACCCGACCGGTCAGGCGGCCGCCTGCGATCTCGAGACGGTTCGCGCGGCAGAAGTCGAGCCCGAGGCGCTCGGCGAGCGGGTCGAGCAGCTCGTGGAAGCCGCCGGAGACGACGCCGATGCGTCCGCCTGCGGCGTGCACGCCGTCGATGAGCTGCTGGACGCCCGGGGTCGGGGTCATTCGTTCGCGTGCTGCGGCGAGCACCGTGACCTCGAGGCCCGCGAGGGTTGCGACCCGCTCGCGCAGGCTCTCGGCGAAGTCGAGCTCCCCGCGCATGGCGCGCTCGGTGACCGCCGCGACGTGCTCGAGCGTGCCGGCGGCTTCGGCCAGCAGCTCGATCGCCTCTTCGCGGATGAGGGTGGAGTCGGCGTCGAGCACGAGGAGGGGGCCGCTCGCGCGGCCGGTGGTGCGCGCGCTCACGCGGTGGCCCGGACGCGCGAGCCCTTGCCCACCACGGTGATGCCGCTGTCGGTCACGATGAAGCCTCGAGCGACGTCTTCGGCCCGGTCGACGCCGATGCGTGCCCCCGCCTCGACGATGACCTCCTTGTCGAGGATCGCCCGCTGCACGGTCGCGCGCGCATCGATGCGCGCCCGGTCGAAGAGGATCGAGTCGGAGACGTGCGCGCCCGAGCCGACCTTCGCCCACGGCCCGATGACGCTGCGTTCGACGTGTGCGCCCGAGATGACCGAGCCGAGCGAGACGATGGAGTCGATGACCGTGCCGAGGGTGCCGCGGGCGTCGCGGGTGAACTTCGCCGGCGGCGAGTTCAGCTGCTGGCTGAAGATCGGCCACTCCCGGTTGTAGAGGTTGAAGACCGGCAGCACCGAGATGAGGTCCTGGTGCGCCTCGAAGAACGAGTCGATGGTTCCGACGTCGCGCCAGTAGTAGCGGTCGCGGTCGGTCGACCCGGGCACCTCGTTGCGCTGCAGGTCGTAGACGCCCGCTGCACCCTGGGACACGAACGCCGGGATGATGTCCCCGCCCATGTCGTGGCTCGAGTCCGTGCGTTCGCCGTCGCGCAACACGGCGTCGATGAGGGCGTCGGCGTTGAAGACGTAGTTGCCCATCGAGGCGAGCACCTCACCGGGGGAGTCGGGGAGCCCGACCGGATCGGTGGGCTTCTCGAGGAACCGGTGAATGCGGCCCGGGTTGGCGGCGTCGACCTCGATGACGCCGAACTGGTCGGCGAGCCCGATGGGCTGCCGGATCGCGGCCACCGTGGCGGCAGCGCCGGACTCGATGTGCGCGTCGATCATCTGGCTGAAGTCCATGCGGTACACGTGGTCGGCGCCGACCACGACGATGATGTCGGGCTGTTCGTCGTAGATGAGGTTCAGGCTCTGCAGGATGGCATCGGCCGAACCGGAGAACCAGCGCTTGCCGAGGCGCTGCTGCGCGGGCACCGAGGCCACGTAGGAGTTCAGGAGCCCGCTCATGCGCCAGGTCTGCGACACGTGCCGGTCGAGGCTGTGCGACTTGTACTGCGTGAGCACGACGATCTGCCGCAGCCCCGAGTTCAGCAGGTTCGAGAGCGCGAAATCGATCAGGCGGTACTGCCCCCCGAAGGGCACCGCCGGCTTCGCGCGATCTTCTGTCAGGGGCATGAGTCGCTTGCCCTCGCCGCCGGCGAGGACGATGCCGAATACCTTGCGCGTCGCCATGCCACAACCCTAGTCAGCGCGAGCCGTCCGCGGGCCAGTCGAGTCGGAGCGTGACGGATGTCGCTGCGCTACGTTTGCATCATGCGCGTCGACCTGCTCACCCGCGAGTACCCACCCGAGGTCTACGGCGGTGCCGGTGTGCACGCCGCGGAGCTCGTTCGAGCGCTGCGCTCGAGCATCGACGTGCGAGTCCGATGCTTCGGCGCGCCGCGCGACGAGCCCGGCACCTTCGGGTATCCCGTCCCACCCGAGTTCGTGGCGGCCGATCCGGTGCTCAGCACGATGGGCGTCGACCTGCTCATGGCCGGCGACGCGGCCGGGGCCGATCTCGTCCACTCGCACACGTGGTACGCGAACTTCGCCGGGTTCACCGCGAAGCGCCTGCACGGGGTGCCGCACGTCGTGACGGCGCACAGCCTCGAGCCGCTGCGGCCGTGGAAGGCCGAGCAGCTGGGCGGCGGCTACCGCCTCTCGTCGTGGGTCGAGCGCAGTGCGTTCGAAGACGCCGATGCGGTCATCGCCGTGAGCGAGGGCATGCGCCGCGACATCCTCCGCTCCTATCCCTCCATCGACCCGAGCCGTGTCGAGGTGGTCTACAACGGCATCGACCTCGAAGACTGGGCGCCGCACCACGACCCCGACCTCGTGCGCTCGCTCGGAGTCGACCCCGATCGGCCATCCGTGATCTTCGTCGGCCGCATCACTCGGCAGAAGGGCCTGCCCTACCTGCTCCGGGCTGCACGGCTGCTGCCCGACGACGTCCAGCTCGTGCTGTGTGCCGGCGCCCCCGACACCGAGGCGATCATGTCGGAGGTGACCTCGCTCGTCGACGAGCTGCGCACGGAGCGCGACGGTGTGGTGTGGATCGATCGGCACCTGCCGCGCGCGGAGCTCTCAGCACTCCTCACCGCCGCCACCACTTTCGTCTGCCCATCGGTCTACGAGCCGCTCGGCATCGTGAACCTCGAGGCCATGGCGTGCGGTGCGCCGGTCGTCGGCACCGCGACGGGCGGCATCCCCGAGGTCGTCGCCGACGGCGTGACCGGGGTGCTCGTGCCGATCGAGCAACTCGACGACGGCACCGGCACGCCGGTCGACCCCGACCGGTTCGTCGCCGATCTCGCGGCTGCGCTGACCGCCGTCGTGAGCGACCCGGTTCGCGCGGCCGAGATGGGTGCCGCCGGACGACGCCGCGCAGAGACCGACTTCGGCTGGGATGCGATCGCCGAACGCACGCTCGAGCTCTACGGGCGCGTGCTCGCCCGGTGAACCGGGTCGACGCGCGTGGCGTGCCTCGGCGTGCCGAGCGACCTCCGCGCTGCCGATAGCATGGGACGTATGGCGAGCACGGTTCTGCAGTTCCACGATGTGTCGGTGGTCCGCGATGGCAACACGATCCTCGACTCGGTCAACTGGAGCGTCGCCTCCGACGAGCGCTGGGTCATCCTCGGTCCGAACGGCGCGGGCAAGACCACGCTGCTGCAGATCGCTGCCGCGGCGATGCATCCGACCTCTGGCAAGGCCGACGTGCTGCAAGAGGCCCTCGGCAAGGTCGATGTCTTCGAGCTGCGCCCCATGATCGGCTTCGCGTCCACTGCGATGGCCCGCAAGATCCCGCGCAACGAGACCGTGATCGACGTCGTGCTCACCGCGGCGTACTCGGTCACCGGCCGCTGGAACGAGGAGTACGAGGCGATCGACCTCCGCCGCGCGCAGCGGGTCCTCACCGAATGGGGTCTCGACGGCTTCGCCGACCGCCGCTTCGGCAGCCTCTCCGACGGCGAGCAGAAGCGCGTGCAGATCGCCCGCTCGGTCATGACCGACCCCGAACTGCTGCTGCTCGACGAGCCGGCCGCGAGCCTCGACCTCGGCGCGCGCGAAGAGCTCGTCGGGCTGCTCGGCGGCTATGCCGCGTCGTCGGCCTCTCCCGCGATCGTGATGGTCACCCACCACGTCGAAGAGATCCCCGTCGGCTTCACGCACGCCCTGCTGCTGCAGAAGGGCGGCATCGTCACGGCGGGTCCGCTCGCGGAGTCGCTCACCGCCGAGAACCTCTCCAAGACGTTCGACATGAAGATCGAACTGACCGAGACCGACGGTCGATACGCGGCTCGCGCCGTGTGACCGCACCTCGCTGTCGATTCTGCTAAGATCGATAGCTGGCCCGTGGGCCACCTTTCTTCCCTGCGCACGCGCAGGCTGCGTATCCACCGTCCGAATGCTTCACCAGCTGAAATCCAAGGAAGTCTCCATGAAGACCGACATCCACCCCGAGTACAACGCGATCGTCTTCCGCGACCTCGCTTCGGGCGCCACGTTCCTCACCCGCTCGACGGCCAAGAGCGACAAGACGATCGAGCTCGACGGTGAGACCTACCCGGTCATCGACGTCGAGATCTCGTCGGAGTCGCACCCGTTCTACACGGGCAAGCAGCGCATCATGGACTCGGCCGGCCGCGTCGAGAAGTTCAACCAGCGCTTCAAGAACTTCGGCGCGTAAGCACTGTCGTACCACGAAGGCCCCGCCATCGGCGGGGCCTTCGTCGTGCCCGCAGGTCGTGATCGGTTCGGAGGGACGCGAGCTGTTCGTCTCCTCGAGGATCCGCGAACCGGGGGAGTCGAACGCGACTCAGCGCACCGGCCACGCGCCTGACGTCGTGAACTCGGGCTCGCCGTTCTTGCGGCGCCACGCCTGGTAGCTCTCGGCCTGTTCGCGACTCCAGTCGACCTGGCGTGCATGCAACTCCGCGACGGCGGTCGCCGCGAGCTCGGGGAAGGTGCGGGCGATCGCCTGGGCGACGCGGCCTGCGGCCACGGCGTCGGCCCCTGCATCGTGGGCGTCGTCGAGGGTGACGCCGTAGTGCTCGGCGGTCGCGGTGAGCGTGCGCTTGCCGCGTCGGTACTTGTCCACGGCCTTGTCGATGACGAGCGGGTCGATGACGGCGCCGGGGACGGGGAGAGGAGCGACGCCGTAGCGGGTGGCCTCGCGGTCGAGGATCGTGAGGTCGTACGCGGCGTTGTACGCCACGATCGGCAGGCCCCGCGACGCGGCATCCGTCAACGCGCCGACGATCTCGGCGACCGCGACCGGAGCCCGTTGACCCTCGAGGCGGGCGCGTTCGGTGCTGACGCCGTGGATGAGCGACGCCGCGGTGGGGATCTCGACCCCCGGATCGACGAGCCACTCGCGCTGCTCGAGCACCTCGCCGGAGGCGCCGATCACGCCGACGTGGGCCGTCACGATGCGGCACGTGTCGACGTCGATGCCCGTCGTCTCGAGGTCGAAGACGGCGAGCGTGTCGGCCCAGTGGCCACCCAGAAGATCCATGTCGTCAGGCTATGGTCGGCCACCGTCATCGGCGTCGCGCGAGGGCGCGTGTCGGCGGCATCGGCGGGCTTCCCGCTCTCCACGGCGATCAGCGGGCACTCCGGGACGAACCATAGAATGGCAGGGATGATCACCTCTCCCTACGCCGAGCAGCTCGCTCGCATCCCTGTGCGAGCGCATCGCGTCGACGTCGACGGCACCGAGACGGCCTGGTGGGAGTACGGCCGAGCGGATGCCCCGGTGCTCGTGCTCGTGCACGGCTTCCGCGGTGACCACCACGGCCTCGAACCCGTCGTCGCCCAGCTGCCCGGATTCCGCATCATCTCGCCCGACCTGCCGGGCTTCGGCGAATCCGCGACCTTCGCAGACCGCCCGCACGACATCGGGGCCTACGCTGCATGGCTCGGCGCGTTCATCGACGCCGTCGGCATCACGGGGCCGTACATCCTGCTCGGCCACTCGTTCGGCTCGATCGTCTCGTCGGCCGCCGTGGCGGGGGGCCTCGCGCCCGAGCGCCTCGTGCTCGTCAACCCGATCGGCGCGCCCGCCCTCGAAGGTCCGCGCGGCGTCATGACCCGGCTGGCGGTCTTCTACTACCGCACCGCGGCGGCGCTGCCCGAGCGTGCCGGCTTCGCCCTGCTCCGAAATGGCGCCATCGTGCGCGTCATGAGCGTCACGATGGCCAAGACCCGTTCGAAGCCGCTCCGCCGCTTCATCCACGACCAGCACGACCAGTACTTCTCGGCGTTCGGCGACCGTGACGCAGTGCTCGAGGCGTTCCAGGCCTCCGTCAGCAACGACGTCAGCCAGTACGCCGCCGACATCCCGGTGCCGACGCTCCTCGTCGCCGCCGAACGCGACGACGTCACGCCGCTCTCGGCGCAGCACCGCCTCGTCACGCTCTTCCCCGACGCGACCCTCGAGGTGATCCCCGAGGTCGGCCACCTCATCCACTACGAGACGCCCGGCGACGCGGCATCCCGCATCCTGACGTTCCTCGGCGCCGGGGCGCGCGCGTGAGGATCGTCGTCGACTGCCGCTACACCCGCATCGGGCAGCACGACGGCATCAGCCGCTTCACCGCGGGCATCGTGACGGAGCTCGGCAAGCGGCATCCGCTCACCATGCTCGTGAGCGACCACCGCCAGCTCGACATGCTCCCGGCGATGCCGTGGCAGCTCGTGAGCTCGCCCACGAGCGTCCGCGAACCGCTCGTCGCCCTGCAGGTCAAGAAGCTGCGCCCCGACGTCGTCTTCACGCCCATGCAGACGATGGGCTCGTGGGGGCGCGACTACAAACTGCTGCTGACGCTGCACGACCTGATCTACTACGAGAACCGCACGCCGCCGCGCGACCTGCCGGCCCCCGTGCGGCTGCTGTGGCGGCTCTACCACCTCGCCTGGTGGCCGCAGCGCATGCTGCTGAACCGAGCCGACCAGGTCGTGACGGTCTCCGAGACGACCGCCGGCCTCATCCACGAGCACCACCTCACCGATCGTCCCGTCACCGTCGTGCCGAACGCCGCCGACGACCTCGGCGCTCCCGCCCTGCCCCGCACGCGCCCCGAGGGGCATCGTCTCGTGTACATGGGCTCGTACATGCCGTACAAGAACGTCGACACGCTCGTGCGGGCCGTCGCGGCACTGCCCGACCACGAGCTGCACCTGCTCAGCCGCATCAGCGCCGACGAGCGTTCCCGGCTCACTCGCCTGGCACCGCAGGCCAGGCTCGTCTTCCACGACGGCGTGACGGATGCCGCGTACGCCGAGCTGCTCTCGAACGCCACCGCGCTCGTGCACGCGTCGAAGGCCGAGGGCTTCGGCATCCCGCTCGTCGAGGCGATGCGCCTCGGCACGCCCGTGGTCGTCAGCGACATCCCGATCTTCCGCGAGATCGGCGGCGACGCCGCCGTCTACTTCGACCCCGAGAACCCCGAGTCGCTCGTCGCCGCGCTGTGGTCGCTCGAGCGGGCGGGGGAGTGGGAGCGGCGCTCCGAGGCATCCGTCGTCGTCGCCGCCCGCTACAACTGGGCGGCGTCGGCCGAGCGCCTGCTCGCCCTCATGCAGTCGACGGTCGCCGGCAACGGGCGGCGTCGCCGGCGTCGCGCGGGCTGAGACGTTGCGACACGTCGGTGCCGACGGCGCCGACGAGTCGGTGCTTACGCGTCGGTGCCCGTGAGTGCTTCGGGATCGACGAGCGAGAGCTCGCCGGCATCGAAGCGCACGAGATGCACCGAGCCGTTGGCGACTGCGTAGCCGGCGCCCGGGAGCGTCCAGTCGCTCAGATGCAGCATGAGCGAGCGGATCACGTCACCGTGCGTGACGACCACGACGTTGCCGCCGGGGTGAGATGCGGCGATCTCCTCGAGCGCGCCCGTCACCCGCGCGATCGCCGATGAGCGCGGTTCGAGCCCCTCGATCGTCGTGACCTGCGCCTCGACGGCGGCGCGGGCGCTCGCGTGGTCGAGCCCTTCGAGCACCCCGTGCGCGCGCTCGGCCAGTCCCGGGTTGATCGTGGGCGCCGGCAGATCGAGTTCGCGTGCGATGATCTCCGCTGTCTCGGCGGCGCGTGAGAGCTGACTGGCGTAGACCACGTGCCACCCGTCGTCGCCGGCGAGCCAGGTCGCCGTGCGCACCGCCTGCGCCCGGCCCGTGTCGTTCAGCGGGATGTCCGTCA
Organism: Agromyces sp. Root1464; assembly: GCF_001427265.1. Lineage (NCBI taxonomy): Bacteria > Bacillati > Actinomycetota > Actinomycetes > Micrococcales > Microbacteriaceae > Agromyces > Agromyces sp. Root1464. The sequence continues at coordinate 350,738 of NZ_LMFU01000002.1, read as the reverse complement.
TGCCCTGGAGGCGTCGCTGGCGGTTCCATTCGGTCTCGCCGTGCCGGACCAGGGCGATGAGCACCGAGTCGGTGCGGGTCTCGTCGGTCGCGGCATCCGTCATGGCGACAACTCTTGCAGAACGACCGCAGCCGTCACGAATCGAGGGCGTCGGCGATCGCCACGAGCGTCTCGCTCGCGCCGGCGTCGACCTTGACGGCGGCACGGCCGTCGCCCTTCGTGACGCCGCGGTTGACGATAACGATCGGCAGTCGCTTGCGACGAGCCTGCTCGAGGAGCCGCATGCCCGAGTTCACGACGAGTGAGGAGCCCGCGACGAGCAGCACGTCGGCGCCCTGCACGAGGGAGGCCGCGGCCTGGAACCGGTCGCTGGGCACGAATTCGCCGAAGAACACCACGTCGGGTTTCAGGATGCCGCCGCACACGGTGCACGCGGGGATCACCATCGCGTCGACGTCGTCGACCTCGACGTCGCCGTCGGGTGCCGGGCGGATCGCGGTCTCGAGGTCGATCTCGGGGTTCAGTTCCTCGAGACGTGCCGCGATGGCCTGACGGGCGTAGTGCTGGCCGCACGTGAGGCACAGCACGCGGTCCATGCTGCCGTGCAGCTCGATGACGTGCCGGTTGCCCGCACGGCGGTGCAGTCCGTCGACATTCTGCGTGATCACGCCGCCGACGATGCCGCGCGACTCGAGGTCGGCGAGTGCGAGGTGGCCTCGGTTGGGCACGGCGCTGCCGAAGCTGCGCCAGCCGAGGTGGCTGCCCGCCCAGTAGCGCTTGCGGGCCCGTTCGGAGGCGAGGAAGGTCTGCACGGTCATCGGAGTGCGAACAGGGGCGCCTTCGCCGCGATAGTCGGGGATGCCGGAATCCGTGCTGACCCCCGCACCGGTGAGCACCGCGACACGCGCGCCGCGGAGCAGTTCGATCGCTTCGGCGAGGTGTTGTTCGGCTGCGACCGGGGCCTCGATACCAGTGCTCACGCGACTCTCCCTTCAGCGATGACCCGAGTCTAGACGTCTCCGTTTTCCGGAATGTTTCGGGCACTGGCAGGCTGGAGGGTGAAGGAGACCCATGCACATCGAACGAGTCCGCGACGCGGCATCCGATGCGGTGGCCGATTACGCACGGCTCACCGACGTCGCGCTGCGCAGCGCCCACGAGCCCGAACAGGGTCTCTACATCGCCGAGTCTGCGAAGGTGATCCGCCGGGCGATCGCCGCGGGCCATCGACCGCGCTCGGTGCTCATGGAGGAGAAGTGGCTCGCGGGCCTCGAACCGGTGCTCGCTCCATTCGACATCCCGGTGCATCTCGCCGACCCCGACCAGCTCGAGGCGATCACGGGATACCGCGTTCATCGCGGCGCCCTCGCCGCCTTCGAACGGCCCGTGCTGGTCGACCCCGCCGAGCTCCTCGCGAACGCGCGACGGGTCGTCGTGCTGGAAGACATCGTCGACCACACGAACGTCGGAGCCATCTTCCGCAGCGTCGCAGCCCTCGGCGCCGATGCGGTGCTCGTGAGCCCTCGCTGTGCCGACCCGCTCTACCGCCGGAGTGTCCGGGTGAGCATGGGCACGGTCTTCCAGGTGCCGTGGACCCGGCTGCCCGAGTGGCCGGAGGCGGCCGAGCTCCTGCACGCCGGCGGCTTCACGATCGCAGCGCTCGCCCTCGCCGACGACGCGGTCTCGCTGCCCGACCTCGCCGCCGCAGCACCCGAGCGGCTCGCGCTCGTCTTCGGCGCCGAGGGCGACGGGCTCAGCCGCACCGCGCTCGAGTCGGCCGACGCCGTCGTCACGATCCCCATGCGACACGGCGTCGACTCCCTGAACGTCGCGGCCGCGGCAGCCGTGGTGCTCTATGCGGTGGCCCTCCCCGAAGGGGATGCATCGTGACCGACGTCGACGCGAAGGCGTCGAAGGCGCGGGTGTACCGCCGTCGCCGCATCGTCGTGTTCAGCGCCCTCGCGGTCGTCATCGCGCTCGTCACGACGGGTGGCGTCTACACGGCGAACGCGCTCGGCGCCGCCGTGCCCGCGGCCGCACCGCAGATCACCGACCCCGAGCCGGTCGCGGCGGCCGCGCAGCCGCTCGCGCTGCCGGGCTTCGGCAGCTATGCCGTCGGGGCCGTCGGCTTCGACGGCCTGATGGCAGCCGGCAACGAGTCCACGCCGATGGCGATGGCGAGCATCACGAAGGTCATCACCGCGCTGACGGTGCTCGCCGAGCATCCGATCCCCGCCGGCGAGAGCGGTCCCGACATCGCGTACACCGATGCCGACGTCGACATCTACTGGGACATGGTCGCCCAGAACGGCTCGGTCGCCCCCGTCGAGGCGGGCGCCACCCTGAGTCTCAAGGAGAGCCTCGAGGCGCTCCTCATCCCGTCGGGCAACAACTACGGCATCTCCATCGCGAACTGGGCCTTCGGCTCGGAGCAGGCGCTCGTCGAGAAGGCCAACGCGTGGCTCGCAGCCAACGGACTCGCGAACACGCACGTCGTCGACTCGAGCGGTATCTCCGACGACAACGTCGGGACCGCCGCCGACATGGTCCTCCTGGGCGAGATCGCACTCCGCGACCCGACGATCGCGGCCATCGTGGCGTCGAAGAGCGTCGAGATCCCCGAACTCGGCACCCTCGAGAACTCGAACAAGCTGCTCGGCACGCACGGCGTCGACGGCATGAAGACGGGCACGACCGATGATGCGGCGAACCTGCTCTTCACGGCCGACTACGCCGTGGGCTCCTCGACGGTGACCGTCGTCGGGGTGCTGCTCGGCGGCGAGACGCACTCCGTGCTCGACGAGGCCATCGCGGCGCTGCTCGATTCGGTCGCCCCCGGCTTCCACGAGGTAGTACCGCTCGAGGCGAACCAGGTCTTCGCCGAGTACACGACCCCGTGGGGCGAGACGGCGCGGGCGCGGGCGGCCGAGGGCGCCACCCTCGTCGTCTGGAGCGACACGCCCGTCGACGTCGAGGTGCAGGCCGAGCCCGTCACGCTCGCGGAGCGCGGCGACGAGGTCGGCTCGGCGATCGTCCGCGCCGGCTCGCAGGAGATCAGCGTGCCACTCGTGCTCGACGCCGCGATCGTCGACCCCGGCACGTGGTGGCGCCTCTCGAATCCGGGCGCGCTCGGCTGAGCCGGCCCGCCCGACCGGCGTCGCCTACTCGAGGGACTCGTACGGCGCGGCATCCGGTCGCTTGGCGCTGATGAGATCGCCCGACGACTGGTGGCGGATGCGTCGCACGACCCAGGGCACGAGGTACTCCCTCGCCCAGGAGAGGTCTTCGACGCGCGCTTGGCGCCAGGTGCTCGACGGCAGCGGCTCGGGGCGCAGCGGCTCGAGGTCGTGCTCGACGTTGAGGGCGTCGATCACCATGCTCGCGACCGTGTGGTGGCCGAGCGAGTTGAGGTGCAGCCGGTCGGGCGCCCACATGCGCTGGTCCTGGATGGCCGTGAGCGCCCACTGGTCGGCGACGATGCAGTCGTACTTCGCCGCGATGGTGCGCAGGTTCTCGTTGTAGATCGCCACCTTGCCGCGGATGCCGCGGAACACGGGGGAGAAGCCGACGTCGACGCCGGTGAAGATGACGATCGTCGCGTGGTCGCGGGAGAGGCGCTCGATCGCGTACTCGAAGCGGGCAGCGATCTCGTCGGGGTCGGTGCGCGGACGGATGACGTCGTTGCCGCCGGCCGAGATCGTGATGAGGTCGGGGCGCAGGGCGAGCGCCGGTTCGATCTGCTCGTCGATGATCTGTTGGATGAGCTTGCCCCGCACGGCGAGGTTCGCATAGGCGAAGTCCTCGGTGCCCTGCGCGAGCTGCTCGGCGACGCGGTCGGCCCAGCCGCGGTGCCCGCCGGGAGCGTTGGGCTCGGGGTCGCCGATGCCCTCGGTGAAGGAGTCGCCGAGGGCGACGTAGCGCGACCAGGGATGCTGCGGGGAGACCATTCCTCCATTGTGCCAACTCGTTCCCGGTTCGGGGATCTCGTTCCCGGTTCGGGGATGTCGGGCGCCTCCGCTACGCTCGGATCCAGTGAGCACAGCGATCCCTTTCGGCCCCCAACCGGGCACGTCAGCCGCCGAGCACCTCTCACCCTCGTTCCCCGAACGCGCTGCGTGGGGCACGGCCTCGAAGCTCCGGGCCTGGCAGGCCGATGCACTCGAGCAGTACCTCGCCGAGCTGCCGCGCGACTTCCTCGCCGCCGCGACGCCGGGTGCCGGCAAGACGACCTTCGCCCTCCGGCTCGCGGCCGAGCTGCGTGCCCGACGCATCATCGACCGCATCACCGTGGTGGCGCCGACCGACCACCTGAAGCGGCAGTGGGCCGACGCGGCAGCCCGCGCCGGCATCCGGCTCGACCCCGATTTCCGCAATGCCCACGGCCGCAGTTCGCGCCACTATCACGGGGTCGCCGTCACCTATGCGCAGGTCGCCATGCGGCCGGGCCTGCACCGCGACGTGACGCTCTCGGGCAAGACCCTCGTCATCCTCGACGAGGTGCACCACGGCGGCGATGCGCTCTCGTGGGGCGACGCGATCCGCGAGGCGTTCGAGCGCGCCGAGAAGCGACTCTCGCTGACCGGCACGCCGTTCAGATCCGACACCGCGCCCATCCCGTTCGTGCAGTACGTGCCCGACGCCCAGGGTGTGCGGCTCTCGAAGTCCGACTACAACTACGGCTATGGTCGCGCCCTCGCCGACGGCGTCGTGCGCCCGGTGCTCTTCATGGTCTACGCGGGCCACATGCGCTGGCGCACGAAGGCCGGCGACGAGATGGAGGCGAAGCTCGGCGAAGACAACACGAAGGACATCACCTCCTCGGCCTGGCGCACCGCCCTCGAGCCGAGCGGCGAGTGGATCCCCGCGGTGCTCGCAGCTGCCGATCGACGTCTCACCGAGGTGCGGCACGGCATCCCCGACGCGGGCGGTCTCGTCATCGCGACCGACCAGACCGTCGCCCGCGCCTACGCTCAGATCCTCGAGCAGATCTGCGGCGAGAAGGTGACGATCGTGCTCTCCGACGAGAAGGAGGCGAGCTCGCGCATCGAGGAGTTCTCGGCGAACACCAGCCGTTGGATGGTCGCCGTGCGCATGGTGTCCGAGGGCGTCGACGTGCCGCGGCTCGCGGTCGGCGTCTATGCCACGAGCGCCTCGACGCCGCTCTTCTTCGCGCAGGCGATCGGCCGCTTCGTGCGGGCGCGTCGTCGCGGTGAGACCGCCACGGTCTTCCTCCCGAACGTGCCCGGCCTCATGGCGCTTGCCTCGCAGCTCGAGCTCGAGCGCGATCACGCCCTCGACCGACGCGGAGGCGATGACGACGACGACGGCCTCGACGACAGCCTGCTCGAGTCCGCCAACCGCGAGGAGCGCGCCTCCGAGGAGGAGCTGGGGCTCGGCACCTGGGAGGCCCTCGGGTCGGATGCCTCGTTCGACCGCGTGCTCTACGACGGCACCGAGTTCGGCACGCTGGCCGAACCGGGCAGCGACGAGGAGTACGACTTCATCGGCATCCCCGGCATCCTCGAACCCGAGCAGGTCTCCGAGCTGCTCAGGCATCGCCAGGCACGGCAGGCCCGGCGCGCGGGGGAGCGCCGCAAGCACGTGGTCGCCGACGAGAACCCCGAGCCGGTCGCGCTCTTCCGCACGCTGAAAGAGCAGCGGTCGCTGCTCAACAGCCTCGTCGGGCTCTGGGCGCGGCACACCGGCGAGCCGCACTCGCAGGTGCACGGTGAGCTCCGCCGCATCTGCGGCGGGCCGGCCGTCGCGCAGGCCACGGTCACGCAGTTGCAGGCGCGCATCGAGTTCCTGCGGAAGCGACTCGGCAGCCGCTGACGGGGTCGACTGCAGCGAGCGGATGCCTCGGCTCGCGGCATCCGGAGCGGGTCTAGCATGGCCGTATGGACCGTCGTTCGCGCGTACTCGTCGTCGCCATCGTCGTCTCCTTCATCGCCTTCCTCGACGGCGCGGTCATCAACGTCGCGCTTCCCGCGATCGAGGCCGAGCTCGGCGGCGGACTCGCGCTGCAGCAGTGGGCCGTCGACGCCTACCTGCTGACGCTCGGCTCGCTCATCCTGCTCGCGGGCTCGTTGTCGGACTCGTACGGGCGCCTCCGGATCATCCGCATCGGGCTCTACGGCTTCGCCGCGACATCCGTGCTCTGCGCCATGGCGCCCGACGGCCTCGTCTTCGTCATCGGGCGTGGGCTGCAGGGTGCGGCCGGCGCCCTGCTCGTGCCGAGTTCGCTCGCGCTCATCATCGCGACGTTCCCCGCTGCGGCACAGGGAAAGGCGATCGGACGTTGGACGGCGTGGACGACCGTCGCGTTCCTCGTCGGACCGCTGCTCGGCGGTGTGCTCGTGGACCTCGTCTCCTGGCGGCTCGTCTTCTGGATCAACCTGGTGCCGATCGCCTTCTCCCTCGTCTTCATGCACGCGCTCGGTCGCGACGCCGCGAACCCTGCGAAGGAGCGCATCGACTGGCCGGGGGCGGCGCTCGGCGTCGTCGGCCTGGGCGGCACCGTCTTCGCGCTCATCGAGCAGGGGCGATTCGGCTGGTCGTCGCCCGTCGTCTACATCCCGCTCGTCGTCGGGCTCATCGCCCTCGTCGTGTTCGTGTGGTGGGAGAACCGGACTCCGCAGCCGATGCTGCCCCTCAGCCTCTTCCGGGCGCGCAACTTCGCGGCGGGAAATCTCGCCACGCTCTTCATCTACGCGGCGTTCTCGCTCGGGCCGTTCGCGATCACCATCTTCCTGCAGGAGTTCGCGGGATTCTCCGCGACCGCCGCCGGGCTCGCGACGCTGCCGCCCACGATCATGATCGTCTTCCTGGGCTCCTGGTTCGGCGGGTTGTCGACCCGGTTCGGGCCGCGCATCTTCATGACGCTCGGCCCGATCACCGTGGCCGTCGGGTACCTGCTCACGCTCACGGTCACGACCGAGGTGTCGTACTGGACCCAACTGCTGCCGGGCATCATCGTGATGGGGCTCGGCATGGCGATGACGGTGGCGCCGCTGACCGCTGCGATCCTCGGCGCGGTGGACCCGGCCCGGGCGGGTATCGGATCGGCCGTCAACAACGCGGTCGCTCGAATCGCCGGACTCGTCGCGATCGCCTCGATCGGTGTCATCGTCGGGACGCAGCTCGATGTCGCGGGCTTCCATCGGGCGGCGATCGCGACGGCGGCGTTCCTCGTGGTCGGCGGCATCGTGTCGTGGATCGGCATCAGGAACCCCGTGCACGCCGCCTCGACGCCGGCGAATGAGCCGGCGCGCGACTGAGCCGGGACTCACTCAGCGCGCGCCGGGACGGTCCCGGGCTCCTCAGCGCGCGTTCGCGGCTTCCCTGGTTTCGGCGCCGCCGTCGAGCCCACCGAGCTCGGCTGCCCGGTCGAGCGCCGCCATGAGGTCGTCGGTGAGGTCGTCGACGTGTTCGAGGCCGATCGCGAGGCGCACGATGCCCGCGCCGGGCTTGGCCTCGCCGGCCACGGGCCGGTGCGTCAGCGATGCCGGATGCTGCACGAGCGAGTCCACGCCGCCGAGCGAGACCGCGTGGGTGACGAGCTCGCAGGACTCGGTGAATCTCGCAGCGGCGTCGTATCCGCCGACGAGGTCGAGCGCGATGATCGAACCAGGGCCCTCGAGCTGACGACCGATGAGGCCTGCGGGATCCTGGCCGGGGAGCCCCGGGTAGTGCACGCTCGCGACGGCAGGGTGGGCGAGCAGTCGCTCGGCGAGCACCGCCGCCGTCGCCTGCTGCGCGCGGACGCGCAGCGGCAGGGTGCGGAGGCCGCGGTGCAGGAGGTACGCGCCCATCGGGTGCAGCAGCCCGCCGGTCAAGGCGCGAACCTGCCGCAGGCGTTCGACCCAGGCCGCGTCGGCGGCCACGACTCCGCCCATGACATCGCCGTGGCCGCCCAGGTACTTGGTCGCGCTGTGCAGCACGAGGGTGGCGCCGTGCTCGACCGGGCGTTGCAGCACGGGGGTCGCGAAGGTGTTGTCGACGAGCACGGGCACGTCGCCCGCGGCATCCGCGATCGCCCGGATGTCGAGGAGTTCGAGCGTCGGGTTCGCGGGCGTCTCGATGACGACGAGGCCGGTGTCAGGCCGGATGGCGCTCGCGATGCCCGCGGCATCCGTCCAGGTGACCTCGGTGCCGAGGAGACCGCTCGCAAGCACGTGGTCGGTGCCGCCGTACAAGGGGCGCACCGCGACGATGTGGGGGCGACCAGCGGACGCCGTGGCGATGAGCACGGCGGCGAGCGCCGCCATGCCGCTCGCGAACGCGACCGCACCCTCGGTGCCCTCGAGCCCCGAGAGCGACGCCTCGAATCGTGCCACGCCGGGCTGCCAGAGCCGCTGGTACACCGCCGACCGGCCCTCGCCGAGGTCGTGGCCCGTCGCGAGCTCCTCGTAGGAGGCGCCGCCGGTCTCGACGTCGCCGAGCGGGTTCGTGGTGGAGAAGTCGATCACTGGCACATGGGATCCGCTCTCTCGAACGCCCGTCATACCGCCGTGGACGGCGCGGGTCTCGAGATGCGACGACGATGTCTGCATGGGTCGAATCAAGCAGAATCTGTGACGTTCGGCAAACCAACGTGAAGGTTCGATGCGATACGCTCGAAATCTCGAATGTTCTGCAGTTTCGACCCCTGAGGAGACCACCGTGGCGCAGAAGCCGGAACTCGATCGAGTCGACCGGGCTCTCCTACAGGCCCTCTCGACGAATGCACGCGCCTCGGGTGCCGCCCTCGCCGCGGAAGTCGGGGTCGCCGAGTCCACCGTATCGCTCCGGCTCCGACGCCTGCAGACCCTCGGTACCGTTCGCGGCTATCGCGTCGATGTCGACCTCGCCTCGCTCGGCGTCTCATTGCAGGCGCTCATCGCGATCCGTCTCGTCAAGCACGACCGCAGCGAGATCGACGCCTTCCGGCAGGCCGTGCCGCACCTGCCGGGCGTGATCGGCGTCTTCCACATGGCCGGCGCCGAGGACTACCTGATCCACGTCGCCGCGCGCGATGCCGAAGAACTGCGGGAGTTCGTGTTGAACTACCTGACAGGGCACCCCGCCGTCGCACACACCGAGACGAACCTCATCTTCGAGCACGCCGACGGCGACGGCTGGAACAAGCTCGTCGGCTGAACCCGGTTCGGCGATCCGAAATCCTGCCAATCCGCGCGAATGCGGCGATCGCGACGACCCTGCCCGATAGCGTGGCGGAGGCCGTTCGAACGGCCGCATGCGATGGCGCGGGACGAGCTCGGGTCGCAGGCAGCCGAGCGCCCGCGATGACGGGAGCAGGATGAACGACGTACAGCCGACCGGCGCGACCGGCACGGCCGCCGACCGGGCGAGATGGCGGCGGTACCTCGCCGACGAACGCGCAGAGGCCGCCGTCTACCGCGAACTCGCAGCACGCCGCGACGGCGAGGAGCGCGACATCCTCCTGGCCCTCGCAGCAGCAGAGGGGCGTCACGAAGCCCACTGGCTCGCCCTGCTCGGCGGCGATGACCGCGGCATGCCCCGAGCCGATGTGCGCACACGCCTGCTGGGCACCCTCGCACGCCGATTCGGCTCGATCTTCGTGCTCGCGCTCGCGCAGCGCGCCGAAGCCCGATCACCGTATGCCACCGATCCCGATGCCACGGCCGCCATGGCCGCCGACGAACGCATCCACGGCGAAGTCGTGCGCGGGCTCGCCTCGCGCGGCCGGCGACGGCTCGCGGGCACCTTCCGAGCCGCGGTCTTCGGCGCCAACGACGGACTCGTCTCGAACCTGGCCCTCGTGCTCGGCATCGGCGCAACCGGCGTGCCCGCGGCGGTCGTGCTCTTCACGGGCATCGCGGGCCTCCTCGCCGGCGCCCTGTCGATGGGTGCCGGCGAGTACGTCTCGGTGCGGTCGCAGCGCGAGCTGCTCGAGGCATCCGCTCCCGACCCCTCCGCCCGGGAGGCGCTGCCCGACCTCGACATCGACGCCAACGAGCTCGCGCTCGTCTACCGTGCCCGCGGCATGGAGCAGCAGGAGGCCGTCGACCACGCCGCCCTCGTCGTCGCGCGCGTGCACGCGGCCGAGCAGCTGCAGGCGCCGACCGATGCATTGAGCGTCGTCGAGCACGACGACGAGGCCGTCGGCACCGGCCTCTCCGCAGCGATCTCGAGCTTCTGCTTCTTCGCATCGGGCGCCCTGATCCCGGTGCTGCCCTATCTCTTCGGAATGTCCGGTCTTCCGGCGATCCTGACGGCGACGGTGCTTGTGGGCATCGCCCTGCTCGCGACCGGTGCGATCGTGGGCCTCCTCTCGGGCGCCTCACCGCTGAAGCGGGCGCTGCGCCAGCTCGGCATCGGCCTCGGCGCCGCAGCGGTCACGTACCTGCTCGGCCTCGCCTTCGGCACCACGATCGTCTAGCGGGAAGCGCCACGGGCACTCGCGCGCTGTCGACTCGTCAGCCGGCGGGTGCCGTCACGAAGTCGATGAGCTCCTCCACTCGGCCGAGCAGAGCGGGTTCGAGGTCGCCGTAGCCGCGCACCCGCCCGAGGATGTGCTGCCAGGCCCGCGCGATGTCGGCCTGCTCGCCGTGCGGCCAGCCGAACGCGTCGCACACGCCGTGCTTCCACTCGATGCCCCGCGGAATCACGGGCCACGCCTCCTTGCCGAGGCGCGCCGGCTTCACGCCCTGCCAGATGTCGATGAACGGATGCCCCACGACGAGCACGTTCGCCCCGTGCGGACCGCGCATGACGGCGTCGGCGATGCGCTGCTCCTTCGAGCCGGCCACGAGGTGGTCGACGAGCACCCCGGCCCTGCGGCCGGGTCCTGGCCGGAATTCGGCGAGCACGTCGGCCAGCACGTCGACGCCCTCGAGGTACTCGACGACGACGCCCTCGACGCGGAGGTCGGCGCCCCAGACCTTCTCGACGAGTTCGGCGTCGTGTCGCCCCTCGACGAAGATGCGGCTCGGCAGGGCGACTCGCGCGGGCGACGACTCTACGGCGAACGAGCCCGACGCCGTGCGCAGCCGACCGGTCGGCGCCTTCGGCTTCGGCTTCACCAGTTGCACGGCCTCGCCGTCGATGAGGAAGCCCGGGCCCAAGGGGAACATGCGTCTGGCGCCGAATCGGTCCTCGAGCACCACGATGTTCTTCTCGATGCCGATCACGGCACCGCAGAACCCGTTCTCGGCGAGTTCGACGACGAGATCACGTTCGGCCTCGACCGTCGGGATTACCGTTCGCCCACGCGCCTTCCAATCGCCGGCGAGCACATCGCCGCCGTATCGGTCATGGGGGTCGCTGCGGAAGGCATCAGGAGGCGTCGCGGGCACCGATCGAGGCTAACGGATGCCGCGTGGTCGGCGTTGCGCCGACACGGTGGTGCGGCGAACCACCTCTGGCGACATCCGACCTGGCGTCAGGTGGGCAGGTTCGCCTGCGAGCGAGCGGATGCACCGGTGCGGCGGAGGAGGACGAGCGTCCACACTGCACCCATGGCGGCGACGGCCGCCCCGACGGCGAACGCCCACGGGATACCGGCGGCGTGGGCGACGAGTCCGAGCACGATCGGCCCCAGCCCGAGTCCGAGGTCGATGGCGGCACTCGCCGTTCCCGATGCCACGCCGCGCTGCGACGGTGACGCGGTCGCGAAGATCGCGCCGAAGAACGCCGGGGTGCTGAACGCGACGCCGATCGCTGCGACGCCAGTGCCGAGCACGAGGCCGATCGGCGACGCCCACGCCGCGATGAGCGCGAGGCCGATGCCGATCGTCACGAGCGCCGCTGCTCCGAGGGCGAGCGGAGGCACCCGATCGGGAAGACGGGCGAAGACGATGCGGCACACCACGACCACCCCTCCGTAGACGAGCAGCGGGGCGCTTGCGGCCACCGAGCCGACGGCCTCCGCCTGCAACGCCGCGAACGTGAGGAAGCCACCGATCGGCACGAGGGATGCGAGGAAGCCGAGCGAGATCGGCACCGCCGGTCGGTGGATGATCCGCCGATCCGCCTTCGCGGGCGGCGGCCCCTCCCTCGTCTCGCCGACGAGGAGCGAGAGACCGGCGGCGAACACGGCGAGGGCGGCAGCACCGATCCACGCGAGCCCGAATCCGGAGACGCCGACGAGCACCTCGCCGAGTGGCGGTCCGAGGGCGATGCCGAGGTAGAGGCCGAGCGAGTTGTACGACAGGGCCTCGCCCATGCGTGCGGGCGGCGCCAGGTCGGCGAGGGCCGCGAATCCGGCGACGAAGAACGCCGCCTCGGCGACGCCGGCGAGGAGGCGCAACGCGATGATCGTGACGAGGTCGCCGGCGGTCGCGAGCAATGCCAGGCTCAGCGCTGCGGTGAGTGCGCCCCCGAAGAGCAGGGGCCGCCTGCCGAGGGTGTCCGCGAGGCGCCCGGCGACGGGACGCAGTACCAGGGCGGACAGGGCGAAGGCCCCGAACGCCAAGCCGGCCATCGCCTCGTCGCCGCCGATCGGTCCGGTGACCGTGAGCGGCAGTGCGTAGATCGACACCCCGACTGCGGTGAAGTAGGCGAGCTCCGCGACGCCCAGCGCGATGAAGGCGGGCGAGAACAGGCGCTGTGCGGCAGGCGGGCCCGTCATCGCGGGGCGCCTCGGCTCGGTGCACGTGGATCGCAGCTGTCCACGACCTCAGGGTATTCCGCGCGACCGCTCCCGGCAGCTGCGAGATTCAGCGGAAGTCGCGCGATCGGTGCGGCGCCGTCACGGTGAGTGGCTCGAATCGATCGGCGACGAGGTTGGTGACGCCCTCCTGCGAGCGCTCGAGCATGCCGCGCACGATCATGGCCGGTGCCTCGCGGGCGATGCGGCGGTAGCGGTTCCACACCCCGACGCCCGCGATGACGTTCAGCGTGCCCGATTCGTCTTCGAGGTTGAGGAAGGTGATGCCGCTCGCGGTCGCCGGCCGCTGGCGGTGCGTGACGACCCCGCCCACCTCGAGGCGCCGCCCCGACTCCGCCTGCTGCAGCAGGTCGATGCGGATGACCCCGCGCTCGTCGAGTCGTTCGCGCACGTGCCTGATCGGATGGTCGTCGGGGGAGATGCCGGTGGCCCAGAGGTCGTAGACGACTTGCTCGGCCGGGCTCAGCATCGGCAGCAACGGCGGCTGCACGACGACGACGGAACCCGCGAGGTACTCCTCGCGGTCGAGCGCCGCCTCACCCGCCATCCAGAGCGCCTCGCGACGTTCGAGGCCGAATCCGTCGAACGCGCCGGCCGCGGCGAGCGCCTCGAGCTGTGCGGCATCGAGCGCGCCCCGACGCGAGACGTCGGCCATGTCGCGATACGGCCCGCGGGCCTCGCGCTCGGCGACGAGCCGTTCGGCGACCGCCTGCCCGATCGAGGAGACGTCGGCGAGCCCGAGCCGCACCGCGAACGCGCCGTCACGCCGGTGCTCGGTGCTGCGGTCGGGCGCGCGACGATCGAACCCGCCGACGGGCGCCTGCACGGCCTCGGCGCACGCTTCGAGACCGGTGGGTGCGCGGCATCCGTCGTCGCGACCTGATTCGGCATCGGCCGGGCCGCCGCCTGTCGCCTCGAGCCCCGCGTGCACCCCTGATCGCAGGATGTCGGGCCGCAGCACCTCCACGCCGTGGCGGCGTGCGTCGGCGGTGAGCGTCTGGGGCGAGTAGAAGCCCATGGGCTGGGCGCGCAGCAGCGCCGCGAGGAACGCCGCGGGGTAGTGCAGCTTCAGCCAGGAGCTCGCGTACACGAGGAGCCCGAAGCTCAGCGCGTGGCTCTCGGCGAAGCCGAAGTTCGCGAAGGCCTCGATCTTCTCGTAGATCGAGTCGGCGACCTCGCCCTCGATGCCGTTCTCGGCCATGCCGGCGTAGAGCTTCGCCTTCAGCCGCTCGATCTTCTCGACCCCGCGCTTGGAGCCCATGGCCCGCCGCAGCAGGTCGGCGTCGGCGGCGCTGCAGTTGCCGACCGCGACCGCCATCTGCATGAGCTGCTCCTGGAAGAGCGGCACGCCCAGCGTGCGCTCGAGCACCGGTTCGAGTTTCGGATGCAGGTAGCTGACCTGCTCTTCGCCGGTGCGACGGCGGATGTACGGATGCACCGCGCCGCCCTGCACCGGACCGGGCCTGATGAGCGCGATCTCGACCACGAGGTCGTAGAAGCACCGGGGCTTCAGCCGGGGGAGCGTGCCCATCTGCGCACGGCTCTCGACCTGGAACACGCCGATCGAGTCGGCGCGGCAGAGCATGTCGTAGACCGCTCCCTCCTCTTTCGGCAGGGTCGCGAGCTCCCACACCTCGCCCGTCGACTCGCGCACGAGGTCGAACGTGTACTGCAGGGCGGCGAGCATGCCGAGGCCGAGCAGGTCGAACTTCACGAGGCCCATCCACGCGCAGTCGTCTTTGTCCCACTGCACCACGGTGCGGTTCTCCTTGCGAGCGTGCTCGATCGGCACCACCTCGCCGACGGGCCGGTCGGTGAGCACCATGCCGCCCGAGTGGATGCCCAAGTGACGCGGGAAGGTGAGCACTTGCCCGGCGAGCTCGACGACGGCGTCGGGGATGTCGTGGTCGTCGCTCTCGACGACGGCGCCCCATCGCTCGACCTGCCGTGACCAGGCGTCTTGCTGTCCGGTGGAGTACCCGAGCGCCTTCGCCATGTCGCGCACCGCGGCCTTCGGCCGGTAGCTGATGACGTTCGCCACCTGCGCCGCGTTCTGCCGGCCGTACTTCGCGTAGACGTACTGGATGATCTCCTCGCGCCGGTCGGAGTCGAAGTCGACGTCGATGTCGGGTTCCTCGTCGCGGAGCGCCGAGAGGAAGCGCTCGAACGGCAGCCGGTACCCGATCGAGTCGACCGCGGTGATGCGCAGGGCGTAGCAGACCGCCGAGTTCGCCGCCGAGCCGCGACCCTGGCAGAGGATGCCGCGGCGCCGCGCCTCGGCCACGATGTCGTGCACGATCAGGAAGTAGCCCGAGAAGTCCTTCAGCTCGATGACGTCGAGCTCGCGCTCGAGCCGCTCCCGTACGTGCTGCGGCACACCTGGGTAGAGCTCCTCGGCGCCCCGCCAGACGAGCACCCGCAGCCAGCTCATCGGCGTGTGCCCCGCCGGAACCTCTTGTCTCGGCAGCTTCGGGCGGGCACTGCGCAGGGTGAAGGCGAGATCGTCGGCGAGCGTCACCGAGCGCGTGACGGCGCCGGGGTAGCGGGCGAACCGGGCGGCCATCTCGGCGCCGCTGCGCAGGTGCAGCTGGTCGGAGGCCGGCAGCCACCCGTCGAGCTCGTCGAGACTGCGGCGAGCCCGCACCGCGGCGAGGGCGGAGGCCAGGCGGTGCTCGGGCGGCGTCGCGTAGTGCACGGCGTTCGTCGCGAGGAGCGGGAGCCCCGCCCGCTCGGCGAGACCGGCGAGGGCGTCGTTGGCCTCCTGGTCGAAGGGATGCCCGTGGTCGAAGAGCTCGACGACGACGTTGTCGCGCCCGAAGAGCGCGGTGAGGCGATCGAGCTCGCGCGCCGCGGCATCCGCCCCGCCCTCGGCGAGCGCACGGCGCACGGCACCCTTGCGGCACCCGGTCGGCACGACCCACTCGCCGTCGGCGCGTTCGGCGAGCGCTTCGAGGGAGTACACCGGTCGCCCCTTCTCGCCGCCGGCGAGCTGGGCGTCGGTGATCGCGCCGGCGAGCCGGTGGTAGCCGGCCTCCCGTCGGGCGAGCACGAGCAGGTGCTCGCCCTCGGGGTCGGCGAAGCCGTTCTGCGGCCCCTGCAGCCCGAGCGAGAGCTCGGCGCCGAAGACCGTCTGCAGCTCGGGGAAGCTCTCGGCGGCCTCGGCGAAGTGCACGATGCCGTAGAAACCGTCGTGGTCGGTCATGGCGAGCCCCGTGAGCCCCAGGCGCTGCGCCTCCTCGACGAGCTGCTCGGGTGAGGAGGCGCCGTCGAGGAAGCTGAAGTTCGAGTGCGCGTGCAGTTCGGCGTAGGGCACGATCGGGCCGGTCGGGGCCGCGAGTCCCTCCGACGGACGGTACGGATGGCGCTTGCGGCTCCATGCGGGCGAGTCGCCGCCGTCGCCGATGGTCTTCGGGGCGCCCGGCCGGCGCTCGTCGGAGAGCTTGCGCTCGAGCTCCGACCACGGAATGCCCGGATTGTTCCACCCCATCAGTCACCGCCCCCTCGTTCCTCTTGCGTCTTCCGTCGAGCCGGGGCTCAGTCGTACCTCGCCTCGGCCCACCAACCCGCTTCATCGCGCACGAGCAGCCATGCGCAACCGTCGTCGTCGACGATCTGGAACCGGTGCACGCGTCTCGCGTGCTCGGCGTCCCACCATCGCTCGACGACGGGCCAGGGGCCGGCCCAGGCCCGTACGGGAGCAGGCTCAGCACCTGCGAGCGCGAACCGCTCGGGCTTGGCCGAGATCACTCCGCGTGCGTCGATCGTGACGACGGCGCCCCCGCCGTCGAGCAGCCCGATCGGCAGCCGCTCGCGGAACACGCTCGCCGGGGCCAGCGCCGGCAGGCTGCCGGGCCACGGTGCACCCGCACCGGCACCCTCACCGGCGCGTTCGGGCGCCCGATCGCCCCAGGGCACGAGCACCTGGCGGTCGGCGAGCATGCGACCCCCGCCGATCGCGGCCGTGACGACGGCGTCGTGGCCGAGCATGCTCTGCACGCGCGTGAGGCCGTGGTGCACGCGCTCGTCGGGCCCGCCGCCCCAGAGCCCCTCTTCGTGGTTGCCGGTCGAGTCGATGCGTTCGGGCACGACGCGCAGGCGCACGATCGGGCGGGTGAGCGCGCTGTCGGCGGTGCCCGCGCCCTGCAGCTGCCAGCGCACGCGGTCGACGACGTCGGCGGGCGTGAACCAGCGGGGGTGCAGCCAGCTGCGGCTGGAATGCCCGCCGGCCTCGTCGTCGATCTCGACGCGGATGCCGGTGCACACGAGCCGCTTCGCCCGCATGCGCTCGATGAACCCGTCTGCCCGGAGCCGGAAGGCGAAGGCGAGCTGGTCGATGCGGTCGAGCGGGGGCTCGAACTCCTGTGCGACCTCGAACTCGGGCGGCGGCGTGCGGGCGAGCACCCTCGCCTGCTCGCGCCCCGCGGCCCGATCGTGCGCGAAGGCGCCCGCCGCGCCGAACCGGCGACGCACGTCCGCCTCGGGCAGGGCTGCGAACTCGCCGAGCGTGCGCACCCCGAGGCGGTTGAGCAGCGTGCCGATGCGGGCGTCGACGACGAGGCGCACCGGCAGCGGCGCGATGAAGGCAGCGGATGCCCCGGGCGCGATGATGCCCACGGGGGATCCGCCCTCGCCGCCCGCCGCCCGTGCCGCCTGCTCGGCCGCGAACGGACCGTCGGCCACGCCGACCCTCGCGCCCACCACGTCGAGCGCGGCGACGGTGTCGAGCAGCGCCCGCGCCGCGGCATCCTCACCGCCGTAGTAGCGTGCCGGGCCGCGGGC
This sequence comes from Agromyces sp. Root1464, assembly GCF_001427265.1. Classification (NCBI taxonomy): domain Bacteria; kingdom Bacillati; phylum Actinomycetota; class Actinomycetes; order Micrococcales; family Microbacteriaceae; genus Agromyces; species Agromyces sp. Root1464. Next base: position 333,328 of record NZ_LMFU01000002.1, on the reverse strand, counting down.
GCGCATGGCGAGCGTGCCCGGGCGGACGAGCTGTACCCCGGGCACCGTCTCTTCGACCCGTCGCACGACCGGCTCGAAGACGCGCATGTCGAGCGAGGCGTCGTAGTCGAGCAAGGCGAGCCCGGGGGAGCGGTACTGCGCCTCGCGGAGCTTCAGACCGCGCACCACGCCGTCGCGGCGGGCTGCGGCCGAGCAGGCGTAGATCTGCCCGCCCTCGGTGAGGGCGACGGGCGAGCCGGGATCGAGGCCCGATTCGCGGCAGGCGGCGAACACCGGCCAATCGGGGCACCAGAGCACGATCGTGCGAGTGGGATCGACGTGCACGAGGTCGACCGCCATCAGACGGCCCGCCGGACGTACTCGTCGAGGCGCACCGGCTCGCCCAGTTGCGCCGGCTCGTCGTCGGAGACCCTGAACTCGAGCGAGCGTCCCGGCAGCTGGAGCCGGGAGCGGCCACGGCGGCCGAACTCCCCGCGCCCGCCCGCCGAGACGACGACGTCGCGATCGCTGAGGTGCCCGTGCCCGAGCTCGAGGCCGTGCCACCGGCTCGTCTCGACGCCGAGGCTCGCGTCGCTGCCCGGCCATTGGCCGGCGACGAGCAGCACGGTGCCGCGCTGCCTGAGGCGGGCCGTCAGCCGCGACGCCTCGGCGGAGGAGACCCGGCCGACCGGCCGCACGGCGACCACGGGGATGACGTCGGCGAGCGCCGCGACCACGGCGAGCCACTGCCGCCCGGGGTCGGGCACGAGCGCGAGCCGCTCGAGGTCGATGCCGAACCGCGAGGCGGCCTCGACGCCGAATTCGGGCATGCCGGCGACGGCGACCCACCGCCCGCTCGCCGAGGGGCCGGCGAGCAGCGCCATGAGCAGGGTCGTCGACCCCTCGACCGAGACGACCGTGCCCTCGCGGAGGCTGCCGCCGGGCAGCACCTGCTCGAAGGCCGGATGCGTGGGCACCGCTTTCGAATCGAGCCGCGTCGCCTGCATGCCCCGGATGCGGGCCTGCAGCTCTTCGACGCGCGATGGCGCATCGGGCGAAGCGAGGGGAGCGGTCATGGTCACCCTCACAGTTTCGAACACATGTTCGAATACGGCAAGTCGAGAGTGCCGACCGTCCGGAACATCCGACGACCTCGGGACAGACGTCCGATGAGCCCGGAGAAATCGCGGAAAAGAAATTCGCACGACCCGGTGGCATTGCCCCGGAAATGCGAAAAGGCCGGATCAGAAAACTGATCCGGCCTTCTCGACACAAGCGTGCGCGAGGGGGGACTTGAACCCCCACGCCCGTTAGGGCACTAGCACCTCAAGCTAGCGCGTCTGCCATTTCCGCCACCCGCGCTCGTGTCAGGCCGTTCCGATCACTCGGTGGCCCGAGAGAAGACATTAGCACGGTTTCAGAGGTGCCTTCGACCACGGTGGCCAACCACGGATGCCCCGGCTAGCGTGAGTGCCATGGCCCCGTCACCCACCGGCACCCCTTCCGACGCAGAACTCGATGAGACGGCGATCGTCGCACGCGACCTGATCCGCTTCGACACCTCGAACTACGGGGAGGGCAAGGCCAACGGCGAGCGCGAGGCCGCCGAATACGTCGAGGCGCGCCTGGCCGCCCTCGGACTCGCCCCGCAGCTCTTCGAGCCAGAGCCGCGACGCACGAGCGTCGTCGCACGCGTGCCCGGCCGAGACTCCTCCAAGCCCGCACTGGTCGTGCACGGGCACCTCGACGTCGTGCCCGCCGACGCGCGCAACTGGAGCGTCGACCCCTTCGCGGGCGAGGTGCGCGACGGCATGCTGTGGGGGCGCGGCGCGGTCGACATGAAGGACATGGACGCCATGATGCTGACCGCCCTCGGCGACATCATCGGCTCGGGCTCGCAGCCGGCGCGCGACCTCGTCATCGCCTTCTTCGCCGACGAGGAGGCCGGGGGAGGCGTGGGATCCGGCTGGCTCGTCGACCACCACCCCGAGCTCTTCGAGGGCGCCACCGAGGCGATCAGCGAGGTCGGCGGCTACTCGATCACGGTCGGCGGACGCCGCGCCTACCTGCTGCAGACCGGTGAGAAGTCGCTGCTCTGGGTGCGCCTCGTCGCGAAGGGCACCGCCGCCCACGGGTCTCGACTCATCCGCGACAACGCCATCACGAAGCTCGCCGGGGCGATCGCGACCCTCGGCCGCACCGAGTGGCCCGTACGCCTCACCAACACCACCCGCGAGCTCCTCGGCGAGATCGCGGGCGTGCTCGGTGTCGACCCCGAGCAGGTCTCGCCCGACGAGCTGGCCCTCGCCACGGGATCGGCATCGGGCTTCATCACCGCGACCCTCCGCACGACGACGAACCCCACGCTCCTCACGGCGGGCTACAAGCACAACGTGATCCCCGATCGGGCCGAAGCGCTCGTCGACATCCGCACCCTGCCCGGCGAGGAGGAGGCGGTGCTCGCCGAGGTGCGTGCGCTCGTCGGCGACGAGGTCGAGGTCGAGATCGTGCACCGCGATGTGGGGCTCGAGGCCGCGACATCCGGTGCCCTCGTCGATGCGGTGAAGCGCACGCTCGGGGTGCACGATCCCGGCGCCCCGGTCTTCCCCTACCTGCTCTCGGGCGGCACCGACAACAAGGCGCTCAGCCGGCTGGGCATCGCCGGATACGGCTTCGCGCCCCTGAAGCTGCCAGAAGGCTTGGACTTCCCGGCGATGTTCCACGGCGTGGACGAGCGGGTGCCACTCGACGCATTAGTCTTCGGGAGGCAGGTCTTGCGCGACCTCCTCCTCGACTACTGACCGACCCTTCTCGACTACCGACCGAACTCAGCCCTCCAGCTTCCGCGGAGGCGGAAGGCGGATGCACCAACGTGATCGAAGCGCTCATCCTCGGCCTCGTCCAAGGCCTCACCGAGTTCCTGCCGATCTCCTCGAGCGCTCACCTGCGCATCCTCGGGGAGTTCCTGCCCGGAGCCCAGGACCCGGGCGCCGCGTTCACGGCGATCACGCAGCTCGGCACCGAGGCCGCGGTCGTGGTGTTCTTCTGGCGCGACATCGTGCGCATCATCTCGCACTGGTTCGGTTCGTTCACCGGCCGTGTGCCGCGGAACGACCCCGATGCCCGCATGGGCTGGCTCATCATCATCGGCTCGGTGCCGATCGTGGTGCTCGGCATCGTCTTCCAGGACCAGATCGAGACGAGCCTGCGCTCCCTCTGGATCGTCGCGACGATGCTCATCGTCTTCGGCCTCATCCTCGGCCTCGCCGACTGGGCGGGCGCCAAGCGCCGCAAGCTCGACGAGCTCACGGTGCCGCACGGCATCTTCTTCGGCCTCGCGCAGTCGCTGGCGCTGATCCCGGGCGTGTCCCGTTCGGGCGGCACCATCACGATGGGGCTCTTCCTCGGCTACGAGCGGGCGGCCGCCGCGCGCTACGCCTTCCTCCTCGCGATCCCGGCGGTCTTCGGCAGCGGGTTCTTCCAGCTGTTCAAGAGCCTCGACGAGCCCACCGTGTACGGCCCGATCGAGACCGCTGCTGCGACGCTCGTCGCATTCGTCGTCGCGCTGCTCGTGATCGCGTTCTTCATGAGCTACATCTCGAAGCGCAGCTTCCTGCCGTTCGTGATCTACCGGGTGCTGCTCGGCACGACGATCTTCGTGCTCCTCGGCACGGGAGTGCTGAGCGCCTGACTCCGGGTCGACGCCATGCTCAGCGTTCCTCGGGGTCGAGCCCTTGCGCGGCACGGCCGCCGTCGACCGGGAGAACGGCGCCGTTGATGAACGATGCAGCGTCGGAGAGCAGGAACGTCACGACATCCGCGACCTCTCCGGGCTCACCGGGACGGCCGAGCGGATGCAGGTGCGTGATCTGCCGCTCGAAGGCTGCACGAGAGGTGACATCGAGGCCTTCCAGCTGCCGCGAGTAGCGATCGGTCACGATGGAGCCCAGGGCGACCGCATTGGTGCGGATGCCATGCGGCCCGTAGTCGACCGCCAGGGCGCGCGTCAGCCCCTCGAGCGCCGCTTTCGCCACGGAGTAGGGCAGTGCGCCCCGAACCGCGCGCTGCGCCTGGTGCGAGGACACGTTCACGACGGACCCGGCGACGCCGGTCCGGACGAATTCCCCGATGGCGGCCGCTGCGCCGGCCACGGTCGGCCTCAGGATGGCGTCGACGATGTCGAGCACGACCTCACTGCCCGCCTCATGCAGCCAGGCATCTCGGAAGACGGCCGCGTTGTTGACCCATCCCGTGAGTTCGCCGAACTCTCGTGCCCGCTCGATCGCGGCCGACAGCACCGCGGCATCTCCGGCGTCGCCCACGACCACCGTGCCCTCGGCGATCTCGTCGAGCCATCCCGCGGATCGGATGTCGACCACGACCACACCGGCGCCGGTCCGAAGGAGCGCCTCGGCGATGCTGCGCCCGACACCGCCCGAGGCCCCGGTGACCACATGCACAGCCCGACGCTGTTCCATGCCCCAATGCTAGTTCGGAGCAGGCCGCCGGCGGCGGATCAGCGCGGGCCGTCGCCCCGACCGTCGGCGCGGCCCCCGGGCTCCTCGCCGCGGCGACGGAGGTAGCGCTCGAACTCCTGCGCGATGGCCTCGCCGCTCGCCTCGGGGGCGTCGACGGCGTCGCGCGCCTGTTCGAGCTGCGTGATGTAGCCGGCCATCTCGTCGTCGTCGGCGGCGAGGGCGTCGACCCCCGCCTCCCACGCCTTCGCGTCGACCTCGAGGCTGCCGCGGGGGATGGAGAGCCCGGTGAGCTCCTCGACCTTGCCGAGGAGGGCGAGCACCGCCTTCGGCGACGGGGCGTTGTGCACGTAGTGCGGCACCGACGCCCAGAGCGAGACGGTCGGGATGCCGGCGCGTTCGGCCTGATCGGCGATGACGCTGAGGATGCCGACGGGGCCCTCGTAGGTCGAACGCTCGACGCCGAGCGCTGAACGCACCTCGGGGTTCTCGCTCGAGGCGAAGACCGAGAGCGGCCGCGTGTGCGGCGCGTCCGCGAGCATCGCGCCGAGCAGCACGATGCCCTCGATGTCGGCGGCGAGGGCCGCGTCGATGAGCTCGGCGGCGAATCCCTTCCAGCTGCGGGCGGGCTCGGCGCCGAGCAGCACGTGCAGCGCCTCGGCGCCCGGGCCGGTCACCCGGTCATCGTCTTCTTCTGATGCGGGCAGCCCGCCGGGGCCCATGATCGCTGCGCCCGGCCACTCGAGGCGACGTGTCCCGTCGTCGCCGAGCACGATCGTCGGGCGCGTGAACTGGTAGTCGAAGTACAACTCGGGATCGACTGCGGCGATCTCGACGAGGCCGAGGCGCTCGACGAGGAGCTTGGCCGCCCCGGTCGCCGCCTCTCCGGCGTCGTTCCATCCCTCGAATGCGACGACGAGCAGCCTTCCGCCCTCGAAACCGGCCGGCTGATTCACTCCTGGTGCCCCGCTTTCCGCCCCGGATCTCCGGGTTCACCTCCACAATAGGCCGTGCCCGTAGACTTGTCGGTTGTGACCACTCGCCTCCCCGCCGCAGTCCTCTGGGACATGGACGGCACCCTTGTCGACACCGAGCAGTACTGGATGGCCGCCGAGACGGAGATGATGGAGTCCTTCGGCCTCCCGTGGAGCCACGACGACGCCCTCGAACTCGTCGGCAGCGGCCTCTGGGAGGCGGCGGAGTTCTTCCAACTGCGGGGCGTCGCGCTCGAGGCCGACGCCATCGTCGCGCGCCTCACGAACCGCGTGCGCGAGCAGCTCGAGGCGCACGGCGTTCCGTGGCGGCCCGGCGCCCGCGAGCTGCTGGAGGCGCTGCGCGAGGCATCCGTGCCCACCGCGCTCGTGACCATGTCGATCCGCTCGATGGCCGATGACATCGTCGCCGCCATCCCGTTCGAGGCCTTCGACGTGATCGTCTCGGGTGACAGCGTCGAGAACGCGAAGCCGCACCCCGAGCCGTATCTCACGGCTGCGGCCGAACTCGGCGTCGACATCGCCGAGTGCGTCGCCATCGAGGATTCGCCCCCGGGGCTCGCTTCCGCACATGCTTCCGGGGCGTTCGCCCTCGCCGTGCCGAACCTCATCCCGCTCGACGGACTTCCCGCCGGCGCGCTGTGGCCGACGCTCGACGGCACGGGCGTCGACGACGTCGCAGCACTTCTGCAGATTCGCGAGGTCACGGCATGATCGAGAGCAGGGGCGAGCAGAGCGGTCCGTTCCGCGTGGGCGACCGCGTGCAGCTGACCGGTCCCAAAGGCCGGCTCCACACGATCACGCTCCAGCCGGGTCAGCACTTCCACTCGCACAAGGGCCTGCTCGCGCACGATGACCTCATCGGCCGGCCCGACGGCTCCGTCGTCGCGAACCAGGCCGGCGTCGAGTACCTGGCGCTTCGTCCGCTCCTCACCGACTTCGTCATGTCGATGCCGCGCGGCGCCGCGATCGTCTACCCGAAGGACGCCGCGCAGATCCTCGCGCAGGCCGACATCTTCCCGGGCGCCCGCGTCGTCGAGGCCGGCGTCGGGTCCGGTGCACTCTCGCTCTGGCTGCTCCGCGCCATCGGCCCTGCCGGCCACTTGTTCTCCTTCGAGCGGCGCGACGACTTCGCGAGCGTGGCCCGGGCCAACGTCGCCACCTTCCACGGCGCCGACCCCGAGAACTGGTCGATCACGCTCGGCGACCTGGCAGAGGTGCTGCCCGAGACGGTCGACGAGGCATCCGTCGACCGCGTGGTGCTCGACATGCTCGCGCCGTGGGAGTGCCTCCCGTCGGTCTCCGCGGCGCTGAAGCCCGGCGGCGTGCTGCTCTGCTACATCGCCACGGCCACTCAGCTCTCGCGCGTCGCCGAGGCGATCCGCGCGACGGGGGAGTACACCGAGCCGCAGTCGTCCGAGACGATGGTGCGCGGCTGGCACGTGCAGGGTCTCGCGGTGCGGCCCGATCACCGCATGATCGCGCACACCGGCTTCCTCATCACCGCTCGACGCCTCGCACCCGACACGATCCTGCCCGAGCTGAAGCGCCGCCCGTCGAAGACGGAGTTCAGTGATGAAGACTTCGAGGCCTGGACCCCCGGCGCGCTCGGCGAGCGCAACGTGAGCGACAAGAGCCTGCGCAAGCGCGTCAGGCAGGCGGATGCCGCAGCCACCCGTTCGCGCGCAGGCGACGAGTCCGCCGTGACCGAAGCGAACGGCGTCGCCGACCCGTCCGACCCCGAATCGCCCGAGACGAACCCCGCCGGTCTGGGCGGGTAGGCTTTCATCGCCCCTCACCGATCACCCAAGAATCGAGGATCAGTGCGCTCGTCATTCGCGCTCATCGCCACGGCCGGCATCATCGCCCTGACCCTGTCGGGGTGCGCTTCGGCGCCCGCTCCCGAAGCGGGGTCCGGTGATTCCTCCAACGCGGTCGAGGTGAAGGGCGACTTCGGCGACACGCCCCGCGTCGAGTTCCCCTCGCCGCTCGCTCCCGAAGAGACCCAGTGCACCGAGGTCATCGCCGGTGACGGCGAGCGTCTCGTCGACGGGCAGCAGAGCCTCGTCGGGCTCGCCGTGTACAACGGAGCCACGGGCGAAGAGCTGCAGGTCACCGGCTTCGGCGGCGAGACGGGCGACCCCGTGCCGCTCGCGATCTCCGAGAACACGCTTCCCGGTCTCAACAAGGGCCTCTCGTGCGGTTCCGTCGGGTCGCGGGTGGCCGTCGTCGTTCCCGAGAAGGACGGATTCGGCCCGAACGGCAACCAGTCCCTCGGCATCGAGCCCGGCGACAGCCTGGTGTTCGTCCTCGACATCCAGCGCGCCTTCCCGGCTCGCGCCGACGGTGCAGTGCGCCTCAGTCGCGACGGCTTCCCGGCCGTGGTCCTGGCACCCGACGGCCGCCCCGGCATCACGGTACCGAAGGCCGACCCGTTCGAGACCACCGAGGTCGAGGTCCTCAAGGAGGGTTCGGGTCAGGTCGTCGAGTCCGGCGACACCGTCGTCGTGCACTACACGGGCGTGACCTGGGCTGACAGCAAGGTCTTCGACTCGAGCTGGGAGAAGGGCGCACCTGCGATCATGACCGTCTCCGACGGCGCCGACAGCCAGGTCATCCCGGGCTTCTCTGAGGCGATCATCGGACAGAAGGTCGGCTCGCAGGTCGCGGTCGTGATTCCGCCGAGTGACGGCTATGGCGACCAGGGGAGCGAGAACATCCCGCCGAACTCGACCCTGTTCTTCGTGATCGACATCCTGGGCGTGATCTGAGCCAGTCGCGGCGGCCCTCGCCGTCACCGCGGTTCAGTAAGATCGCACCTGTGGCGAGCGGCGGAGTGAACAAGGGCGAGTCGAAGATCCCGGTCGAGGATCGCCTGTTCAGCCTCGTCCTGGCTCTGCTCGCGACTGAGACGGGCCTCTTGAAGTCCGAGATCCTCTCGACGGTGCGCGGCTATGCCGAGCGATTCGATTCCGCTGGTCAGAATGCGAATCTCGAGCGCCAGTTCGAGCGCGACAAAGACGATATCCGCGAACTCGGTATCCCGCTCGAGACCGTGGAGTCGCCCGACCGTCCGGGCGACAACCAGGCGCTGCGCTACCGCATCCCCAAAGGGCAGTACGACCTGCCCGCCGACGTGCGATTCACGCCCGACGAGCTCGCCCTGCTCGGTCTCGCCGCCGAGGTCTGGCGCGAGGCCTCGCTCTCGGCCGACTCGCAGCGCGCACTCACGAAGCTCCGTTCGCTCGGCATCGAGCCACGCGAACCGGTGATCGGCTACGCCCCGCGACTGCGAGTGCGCGACACCGCATTCGAACCGCTGCGGCAGGCGCTCGATCGTCGCCAGTCGGTGCGGTTCCGCTACTTCAAGCCCGGTGAGCCCGAGCCGCGCCGTCGCACGGTCGATCCGCTCGCCGTGGTGCTGCACGACGGCCGGTGGCACCTCCACGCGTACGACCACGATGCGGCGGCTTCCCGCACCTTCCTGCTCTCGCGCATCATCGGCGAGGTCACGCCCGTGCCCGGGTCGAGTTTCGATGCTCCGCCGCTCGGCGTGCAGGACCGCATCATCGCCGAGCTGCAGGAGCTGCACCAGCGCAACGTCGCCGATCTGGCGGTGACCGGCGGCAGCGATGCCGAGGTGCGGCTCGGCAAGCGCGCGATCGAGGGCGACGAGGACGCCGGGGTCATCCGCCTGCACTACACGGACGCCGCCGTCTTCGCCGACGAACTCGCCGCCTACGGTCCCGAGGTCCGAGTGCTGTCACCGGCGTCGCTGCGAGATGCCGTCCGCGACCGGCTGCGCGCCGTTGCCGCCGCGCATCGCGACGCGGACGATGCCACCGATGGGGGAGACCGATGATGGCCAAGCGGCCGAAGCCGTTGAAGGCGCCCGACAAGCTCGTCTTCCTGCTCTCGTTCGTGCCGTACCTGCTCGAACAGCGCGTCGTCGACGTGGCCGAGGCCGCCACTCATTTCGGGCTCTCCGAAGACGAGATCAGGCACGCCGTGCGACTCATCGCGACCTCGGGCCTGCCCGGGGAGACCGGCACCTACCAGCCGAACGACCTGTTCGACATCGACTGGGACTCCTTCGAAGAAGAAGACGTGATCGTCATCGTGCACCACGTCGCGATCGACGATGCGCCGCGGCTCTCCGCTCGCGAGGCGGCAGCCCTCATCGCCGGGCTGCAGTACCTCTCGGCCTCGCCCGAGAACGCCGGACGGGCCTCGCTCGCCGCGCTCATGGGCAAGCTCACGGCCGGGGCATCCGCAGCACCCAGTCGGCTCGCCGTCGCCGAATCCGAAGCGGATGCCTCGCTGGCCCGCATCCGCGAGGCGGTCACGGGTGGTCGCCAGCTCGAGTTCGACTACCGCAACGCCCTCGGCGTCGCGGGCCGGCGCCGGGTCGACCCGCTCCGCATCCTGTCGCAGGACGCCGACTGGTATCTGCAGGCCTACTGCCACACGCGCGAAGACGTGCGCAACTTCCGCGTCGACCGCATGAGCGAGCTGCTCGTCTCCGACGCCCCGATCGAAGACCACTCCGACCGAACGGTGCCCGACACCCTGTTCCAGGGTTCCGACTCGGATCTCGACGTAGTCGTCGATGTCGCGCCCGAGACACTGCCGTTGCTCGCCGACTACCTCGCCGACTCCCGCACCGAGCAGGTCGACGGGCGACTGCGCGTCACATTGCGACTTGCGCACGTGCACGGGCTCAAGCGACTCGTGGCCGGACTTCCCGGCCTCGTGACCGTCGTGGCGCCGGCAGAAGCACGCGCCGTCGTCGCCGAGTGGGCGTCGGCGGGCCTCGCAGGCTACGCTGAAGCTGTTCCCTCCGATGTCGGGCGGCAACAGCCTGACATCGACGACAGGTAGACTGTCGTCACCCTCACTGACGAAACGGACGAACCCCCATGTGGCAAGGCTTCACTGGTTGGCACGCGCTGATCATCCTCGTGGTCATCCTGTTGCTCTTCGGAGCTCCCAAGCTTCCCGCGCTCGCCCGTAGCCTCGGCCAGTCGATGAAGATCCTCAAGACCGAGGTTCGTTCCGACAAGACCGATCCCGACGCGAGTGGCGACGAGACGCCCAAGGCCGACGGCCCGGATTCCGGCAAGAACTCCTGACCACGGTGACCGCGGTGAAAGATCGCGGCGAGAAGGACCGCGAGAAGCGGATGTCGCTCGGTCAGCACTTGATCGAGCTCCGCAAACGCCTCTTCATCTCGGCGATCGCAATCGTCGTCGGCACCGCCCTCGGGTGGTGGCTGACCGATGCGTTCATCTGGGACGCGATTCAGGAGCCGGTGACACGGGTCGCCGAGGCGCAGGGCAATGACGCTGCAGTCATCTTCCCGACCATCTCGAGTGCGTTCGACCTGCGGTTGCAGGTCGCGTTCACCCTCGGGATCGTGCTGTCGAGTCCGGTCTGGCTCTACCAGATCTTCGCGTTCCTGGTGCCTGGACTGAACAAGAAGGAGCGACGGTTCTCGCTCGCCTTCTTCGCGAGCGCGATTCCGCTGTTCTTCGCGGGCTGCGCGGCCGGATGGTTCGTGCTGCCGAACATCGTGAAGCTCATGATGAGCTTCGTTCCCGATGGCGCCGAGTCGTTGCTCACGGCGAAGGAGTACTACGACTTCGTGCTGAAGCTCGTCGTCGCGATCGGCATCGCGTTCGTCGTGCCGGTGTTCATCGTGCTGTTGAACTTCGCAGGCGTGATCAGCGCGGCGGCGATCATCAAGTCGTGGCGGGTGGCGATCCTCGTGATCGTGCTGTTCACCGCGATCGCGACGCCGTCGGCCGATGTCGTCTCGATGTTCATGCTGGCGATCCCGATGATCGTGCTCTACTTCGCCGCCTGGTTCATCGCGCACCTGCATGATCGCCGTGTCGCGCGCCGCAACCTCCTCGAATTCGGGGAGCCTGTCTAGGCTGGAGGGGTGATGAGCCTCTCGCCCGCCGAGCGTTACGCGCTCTCTCGCCAGCAGCGCCGCCAGCCGCGTCTCGCCGACTTCGTCGCGGGCCAGCGATTCGACCTCGACCCGTTCCAGCTCGCCGCCTGCGGTGCGCTCGACGAAGGACGCAGCGTCCTCGTCGCCGCGCCGACGGGGGCGGGCAAGACCGTGGTCGCGGAGTTCGCCGTGTTCCTCGCCATGCAGGAACAGGGTGCGAAGGTCTTCTACACGACCCCGATCAAGGCGCTCTCGAACCAGAAGTACCAGGAGTTCGTCGAGGTCTGGGGTGCGGAGTCCGTCGGCCTCCTCACCGGCGACACGAACGTCAACTCGGGCGCGCGCATCGTCGTGATGACGACCGAGGTGCTCCGCAACATGCTCTACGCGGACTCGCCGCTCCTCGACCGGCTCGCGTATGTCGTCATGGACGAGGTGCACTACCTCGCCGACCGATTCCGCGGCGCCGTCTGGGAGGAGGTCATCATCCACCTCCCCGAAGCGGTGCGACTCGTCTCGCTCTCGGCTACCGTCTCGAACGCCGAGGAGTTCGGCGACTGGTTGCAGGCGGTGCGCGGCGACACCGACGTCATCGTCTCCGAGGAGCGGCCGGTGCCCCTCGAGCAGCACGTCATCGTGAAGTCGAAGATGCTCGACCTCTTCGACTCGTCGGGGCAGGCCTCCACGAATCGCGTGAACCCGGAACTGAAGCAGCTCGCCCGCGCGGGCGGTCGCTCGATCTCGAGCCGATCCACCCGCGGGCAGCGGGGCGGCGACCGGGGTCGCTATCACCGCGACGCGCGCGTCGGCAACGGCCGGGCCGATCGTCCCGAAGTCGTCGCGATGCTGCAGGGCAAGAACCTGCTGCCGGCGATCGTGTTCATCTTCTCGCGTGCCGGGTGTGATCAGGCGGTGCGTCAGGTGCTGCGCAGCGGCATCCGGCTCACCGAAGCGGCTGAACGCTCCGAGATCCGGGAGATCGTCGAGTCGCGTGCCCGCATGCTGCGCGATGAGGATCTCGCGGTGCTCGGGTACTGGGAGTGGCTCGAGGGGCTCGAGCGCGGGGTGGCCGCCCACCACGCCGGCATGCTGCCCGCGTTCAAGGAGATCGTCGAGGAGCTCTTCCAGCTGAAGCTGCTGAAGGTCGTCTTCGCGACCGAGACGCTCGCGCTCGGCGTCAACATGCCGGCGCGCTCCGTGGTGCTCGAGAAGCTCGAGAAGTTCAACGGCGAGGCGCGGGTGCCCATCACGCCGGGGGAGTACACCCAGCTGACGGGCCGTGCCGGTCGCCGCGGCATCGACGTCGAGGGCCATTCGGTCATCCAATGGGTCGACGGGCTCGACCCCGAGGCCGTCGCGTCGCTCGCCTCCCGCCGCAGCTATCCGCTCAATTCGAGCTTCCGGCCCACCTACAACATGGCGGTCAACCTCATCGACCAGTTCGGTCGCGAGCGCACCCGTCAGATCCTCGAACTCTCGTTCGCGCAGTTCCAGGCCGACCGGGCCGTCGTCGACCTCGCGCGCACCCTGCGCAAGCAGGAGGAGTCGATGGCGGGGTTCGAGCAGGCCATGCGCTGCCACCTGGGGGACTTCGGGGAGTACGCAACGCTCCGGCGCCGCATCGGCGAGATCGAGCGCCAATCATCGAAGGGCAATCCCACGCATGCGCAGCGCGAACGGATGCAGCGCGAGCTCACGGCGGCGCGCAAGGCGATGCGGGCGCACCCCTGCCACGGGTGCGCCGAGCGCGAGTCGCACGCCCGCTGGGCCGAGCGCTGGTGGCGGTTGAAGACGGAGCACGAGCAGCTCTCCCGGCAGATCAGGACCCGCACCGGTCAGGTCGCGAAGCGGTTCGACCGGGTCACCGAGGTGCTCGAGTCGCTCGGCTATCTCGACCGCGACGCATCCGGTGCCCTCGTCTCCACCACCTCGGGCCGCATCCTGAAGCGCATCTACGGCGAACGCGACCTGCTCGTGGCCGAATGCCTGCGTCGTGGAATCTGGGATGGTCTCGACGAGGCCGGCATCGCCGCGATGGCGGCAGCGCTCGTCTACGAGCCGCGTCGAGACGACAGCAACGTCGAGTACCGGCTCCCGCGCGGCCGCTTCCGAGAAGCCTTCGAGCGCACCACCGACACCTGGGCGGTGCTCGACGACGTCGAGCGCGATCATCGGCTGCCCGGCAGTGAGGTGCCGTCGCCTGCGCTGGCCTCGGCGATGCACTCGTGGGCGCGCGGCACGGGTCTCGGAACGGTGCTGGCCGACACCGAGCTCGCGGCCGGCGACTTCGTGCGTCTCTCGAAGCAGGTGGTCGACCTGCTCGACCAGATCTCGATCGTCGCCGATGCCGAGCTGGGGGCGACGGCGCGATCCGCGATCGATGCCGTGCGGCGCGGGGTCGTGGCCTACGGCGCACCCGCGTGAGCGGCCGCCGCGGTCGCTTAGGCTGATCGGGTGCCCGAGAACGTCCACCGCCCCCTTCTGCCGCTCTGGGGCGCGGTGCTGGCCGCCGCGGCCGGCGGGTTCGCCTACGACCTCGGCTTCCCGGGTGCGAGCATCTGGCCGCTCGCGTTCGTCGGCATCGCGCTCGCCCTCGTCAGCCTGGTCGGGCGATCGGCGTGGGGGGCGGCCCTCGTGGGGCTCGTGTTCGGGCTCTCCTTCTACCTGCTGCAGGTCTCGTGGACCTCGCTCTACCTCGGGCCGGTGCCGTGGCTCGCGCTCTCGATCCTCGAGTCGCTCTTCGTGTCGGCCGGCGGCGTGCTCATCACGCTCGCCTACCGGTGGATACCGCTGGTGAGCAGCTCCCGGTGGGTCCGGCTGATCGCACTGCCGCTGCTCGTCGCGGGCCTCTGGTGCGTGCGCGAGGCCGCCACCGGCAGCATCCCGTACGGAGGCTTCCCCTGGGGGCGGGCCGCGCTCAGCCAGTCGCAGAGCCCGTTCGCCGAGGTCGTCTCGTGGGCGGGTTCGACGGGCTTGAGCTTCGTCATGGTCGCCATCGTGGCCGGAGTCATCGAATGGGTTCGGCTCACCGGGTGGCGGCGGCCGGTCTCAGCCCTGCCCGTCGCCGCGCTCGTGGCCGTCGCGATGCTCGTTCCCGCGTGGCAGACCACGCCGGCGGGTGAGCTCCGGGTCGCGAGCGTGCAGGGCAACGGGCCGTCCGGGTACTTCGACGAGCGCGAACCGGGCGACGTGCTCGCCGCGCAGCTCGCGGCGACGGAACCGATCCTCGACGAGCCGGGCATCGACGTGCTGCTCTGGCCCGAGGGCGGCTCCGACATCGACCCGACCCGCAGCGATTCGGTCGCGCGCATCTTCGATCGGCTGAGCGAAGACCTCGACGCGCCCCTCGTACTCAACACCGTGACGAATCGCGACGACGAGTACTTCAACACGTCGATGCTGTGGCGCGCAGGGGAGGGGGCCGTCGATCTCTACGACAAGCGGCATCCGGTGCCCTTCGGCGAGTACATCCCCGACCGCGACTTCTGGTACTCGCTCGCGCCCGACCTGATCGGTCTCGTGCAGCGTGGATACACCCCGGGCACCAATGCGCCCGTGTTCGATCTCGGCAAGGCCGTCACCGGGCTCGCGATCTGCTTCGACGTCATCTACGACGACCTCGTCTGGGAGGGCGCACGCGACGGTGCGCAGCTCTACATGTTCCAGACGAACAACGCCGACTTCCGCGGCACCGACGAGAACGAGCAGCAGCTCGCCATTGCGCGGCTCCGCGCGATCGAGACCGGTCGCTCGGTCGTGAACATCTCGACAGTGGGCACGAGCCAGGTGATCGACCCGTCGGGTCGCACGATCGATTCGCTGCCGGCCTATGAACCGGGTGCGATGGTCACCGATGTCGAGTTGCGCGACGGACTGACGCCGTCGGTCGCGCTCGGTTCGAGCGTGCCGAACGTGATCGTGCTGGGGTCGCTGGCAGCACTCATCGCCGCCGGTTTCATCGCACGCCGTCGGTCTCGCGACCTGGGCGGCGACGAAGCCGTCGGAACCGATTCGGCCTAGGCGCCGATCTTCTGCTGGCCGCGACGGGCCCGCAGGTAGCTGAGACGCTCCTCGAGCAGCTCCTCGAGCTCGGCACGTGTGCGTCGTTCGAGCAGCATGTCCCAGTGCGTGCGGGCGACCTTCTCGCCCGAGCGGTCGATCTCGACCGGCTTCGAGTCGACGAGCAGCACAGCGGATGCTCCGCAGTGCTTGCATTCCCACGACTCGGGCAGCTCGGCCTCGGTCGAGAACGTCATCACGGTCTCGCGCCCGCAGGTCTCGCAGCGATAGGTGTATTCCGCACGGTCGGCGAACACCACACCGTCTTCACTCTGCAGGCTCTGTGCGCCGATGCGCATGCCTCGAAGGCTCCTGTCCGCCATGGCGTACTCCTCTCGCTCGTCTCTATGTCTAAACGATCAAGCTGGGCGTTCCCTTTCCGGACCCTGAGGTTTACCGGGGAATTCTCAGTTTCGAGCGAGGATGAGGGGGAGAGCGAGGTCGGCGCGATCGGTCACGAGGCCGTCGACGCCGAGGTCGAGCAGTCGTGTCATGTCGGCGGGGTCGTTGACGGTCCAGACATGCACCTCGGCGCCGGCGCGATGAGCGGCGGCGACGAAGCGTTCGGTGACGAGCGGGAGCACGCCGATCCGCTCGGGCACCTGCAGGGCGTGCGCGCCGCGAAGCGCGCGGCTCACGGCTCGGGTCGAACCCGTCAGCGAAGCGAGGCGGGTTCGGATGACTCCGGCGCCGCCGACCGAGGTCGCCGCGTCGAGCACATACGCCGCGAGTCGCCGACGCCTGCCCTCGGAGAAGCTCGTGAGCAGCACGCGCGACCCGGCCCGGAGCTTCGCCACCGAGGCGACGGTCGCCTCGACGGCGCTCTCGATCTTCACGTCGATGTTGAATCGGGTGTCGGGGAACGCAGCGAGTGACTCCTCGAGCGAGCAGAATCCTTGACCGTGGCCGAGGTCGATGCGTCGCAGTTCCGCCATCGTGAGCTTCGAGACCTCGACGTCGCGGTCGGCGACGCGCGCGAGCGTGGGGTCGTGGGCCACGACGGCGACGCCGTCGGCGGTCAGGTGCACGTCGGTCTCGACGTACTCCGCTCCGATCGCGACGGCCTTCGCGAAGGCGAGGAGAGTGTTCTCAGGTGCTTCGAGGGCGAGGCCGCGGTGCGCGAGCACTCGCGGCCTCGCCGGCTCGAAATAGGTGGTGGCCACGGACCTGCCGTCAGAACCGCTGGCCGGAAGCCCCGGGGGCCTCCGGTGCCTGCGGGGGAGCGGTGGGCGTGAAGGCCTTGCCGATGCCCTTCAGCGCCTCGGTGAGTTCGCTCGGCACGATCCAGAGCTTGTTCGACTCGCCCTGCGCGATCTGGGGGAGCATCTGCAGATACTGGTAGCCGAGCAGCTTCGGGTCGGGATCGCCCTTGTGGATGGCGTCGAAGACGGTGAGGATCGCCTCGGCCTCGCCCTGGGCGCGGAGCACCGCGGCCTTGGCGTCGCCCTCGGCCTCGAGGATGGCCGCCTGTCGGGCACCCTCCGCGGTGAGGATGGCGGACTGCTTGGTGCCCTCGGCGGTGAGGATGAGTGCACGCCGGTCGCGCTCGGCGCGCATCTGCTTCTCCATGGAGTCCTGGATGGAGTGGGGCGGGTCGATCGCCTTGAGCTCGACGCGTCCGACGCGGATGCCCCATTTGCCCGTGGCCTCGTCGAGCACGATGCGCAGCTGGCCGTTGATGTTGTCGCGCGAGGTGAGCGCCTCTTCGAGGTTCAGGCCGCCGACCACGTTTCGCAGTGTCGTGGTCGTCAGCTGCTCGACCGCGCCGAGGTAGTTCGCGATCTCGTACGTGGCGGCACGGGCGTCGGTCACCTGGAAGTAGACGACCGTGTCGATCGAGACGACGAGGTTGTCTTCGGTGATGACCGGCTGCGGCGGGAAGGAGACCACGGTCTCGCGCATGTCGACGAGCGGCCGCAGGCGATCGATGAACGGCACGAGGATGTTCAGTCCCGGGCTGAGGGTCTTGTGATAGCGCCCGAGCCGTTCGACCACGCCCGAGTACGCCTGGGGGATGATTCGGATCGACTTCGCCAATACGACGATGACGAAGATGACGATCGCGACGACGACGACCGTCGCGATGATGCCGGAAACTTCCATCAAACCCCAGTGCTCCTCTCCACCGGAACGACGACCGCCGTCGCTCCGTCGATACCGGTCACGAGCACACGCTCGCCGACCGCGACATCCGCTTGCTCGGTGATGGGCGACAGTCGGGCCGTCCACACGTCGCCGTTCTGCAGGCGCACCTGGCCACCCGCGGAGGTGACGGTGCGCACGACCTGGCCGTCGGCGCCGATGAGCGCGTCGATGTTGCTGCGCGTCGGATCACCGCCGCGCCGGAGCATCCGCAGGAGCGGTGGCCGCAGCAGCAGGATCAGTGCGACCGCGACGAGCGCGGCGATGATGAACTGCGCCCACCACGGGATGCCGAACAGACCCGACAGCAGACCGGCGACGCTGCCGAGCGCGAGCATCAGGAACGTCATCTCGAGTGTGAAGACCTCGATCGTGGCGAACGCCAGGATCAACACGAGCCACACGATCCACGCGTACTGGGTCAGCACATCCAATTCGTTCTCCTTCGCACGGCCTTCTACTGAAACTATCAGGGCGGTCGACCCAGTGGGCCGTGCCTGTGGACTTGATAGTCTCGGTTCGCCTGTTCCCTGCGGACCACGTCCGTCAAGCATCGAGGAGTTCCACTGTGACCAACCCGCTCGCCCCCGGATCGTTGGACGGCCGCGTCGCCCTCGTCACCGGCTCTTCGCGTGGAATCGGTGCCGACACCGCCCGCTACCTCGCGGGTGCCGGGGCATCCGTCGTCATCAACTACCGCAGCAAGGCCCCCCGCGCCGAGAAGGTCGTCGCCGAGATCACCGAGGCCGGTGGCACCGCCGTCGCCGTCGGGGCGGACCTCACCGACGCGTCCTCCGTCGCCTCGATGTTCGAGCGTGCCGCTGCTGAGCTCGGACCCATCGACGTCCTCGTGCTGAATGCCTCCGGCGGCATGGAGACCGGCATGGGCGAGGACTACGCGATGCGCTTGAACCGCGACGCGCAGGTCAACGTCGTCGAGGGCGCGCTCCCGCACCTCGCGCCAGGCGCCCGCATCGTCTTCGTCACGAGCCACCAGGCGCACTTCATCCGCACGACGCCGACCATGCCCGAGTACGAGGCCGTGGCCCTCTCGAAGCGCGCCGGCGAAGACGCGCTCCGTGCGAAGCTCCCCGAACTCGAGGCCGCCGGGTTCGAGTTCGTCGTCGTCTCGGGCGACATGATCGAGGGCACCATCACGGCGACCCTCCTCGAGCGCGCGAACCCCGGAGCGATCGAGGCCCGCAAGCAGGACGCCGGTCGCCTCTTCAACGTCGCCGAGTTCGCCGCAGAGGTCGCTTCGGCCGCGGTCGAGCCGGTGCCCGCTGAGCACACGCGCTACGTCGGCGACACGTCGGGCTTCGCGCGCGAGGGCGACGCCTGATCAATTGAAACGTCGTCCCGGCTCGGCCGAGACAGCGGAAAGCCCGCCGAAGCAGACTGCTTCGGCGGGCTTTCGTCGTTCGTCGGGACTACTCCGCGGCCGGCGTGACGCCGCGTCCGAAGGTGAACGCGCGCACGATCTGCACGATGCCGAGGATGATGAGGCTGATGCCCGCGATGACGAAGAGGATGGCGATTCCCCACAGCGGCGAGAACAGCACCACGATACCCGCCACGATGCTCAGGATTCCGAAGAAGATCGCCCATCCTCGCGAGCCCGCGTCGCTCGACTGCGCCAACGCGACGATCCCCTCGATGATCCAGAGGATGCCGACGAGAATGCCGAGGAAGATGCCGAAGAAGACGGCGGACTCGCTCGGGTTGGCGAGCACGATGATGCCACCGACGACGAACAGTAGTCCGAGGATGATGTCGAGCGTGCGTGCGCCGCCCGAGATGCCCTTCGAGAAGATGCCGAGGCCGAGGTAGGCGATGCCGGCGATCAGGAAGTAGATGCCGAACAGCACCGTGATCACGATGGCCGAGTTCTTCGGCCAGAACGTGATGAGGAGGCCGAAGATGAGTGCGACGGCGCCGCTGATGCCGAGCGTCGCGCGGATGGTGTTGATCGCCGACTTCGTCAGTGACGATGCGTCGAGCGAGAATGACGCGAAGACCCCGGTGGGTTGCGACGTAGACATGGTTGTGTCCTTTCTGGCGGCGGGTGCCGTGCAGGGTCAGGTTATGGCCGTCGATCGCCTGAGTGTCGGATGTGAATGCGCGAGTCTTCGGATGTCGCGGGGTGACCATGTGGTGGTGTAGATGGCCGAATTCGTTGGATCCGACGCCTGCGAGAACAGGGCTGACAGTATCGGAGCATGACGGCAGAGCTGTTGCACCTCCCGTTCACGGGCCTCTGGATGGCCCAGAACAGCCCTGCTCGGCGCGTGCCGAGCCACGGGGTCGACCTCTTCGGTGAGCGGTACGCGATCGACTTCGTCGCGGTCGACCGGCGACGCCGCACTTCGGAGCAACGCGACTGGCGAACCGTCCTGACGACCGAACCGCCTGAACGATTCCTCGGGTTCGGACGCGCCATCCTCGCGCCGGCCGACGGCGTCGTCGTCGACTTACACGACGGCGAGCCCGACCACGAGGGCCGCCGTTCCCAGCTCGCCCTCGTGCCGTATGCGCTGGGCCAGGCCGGGCGACTCCGGCAGGGAGTGCACGCGATCGCTGGCAACACCGTGACCATCGCGCTCCGCGGCGGAGATGCGTTCGTCTCGCTCGCGCACCTGCGTCCGGGTTCGATCCCTGTCGCCGTCGGCGACCGCGTCGCGGCGGGGCAGACGATCGGGGAGTGCGGCAACTCAGGGAATTCCACCGAGCCCCATGTGCACCTGCAGGTGATGGACCGCGTCGACCCATCCAACGCCGAGGGACTGCCGCTGGCATTCCGGAGGTTCAGGGAATGGCGGTCGGGGTCCGATCAGCCCGTTGTCGTCGAAGCGGGGATCCCCGGCGAGCGGTCGATCGTGGAGGCGCTCACCTGAACTGCACGCTCGAGTCGGCTACTTCGACGTCGCGACCGCTCGCTCGAGGGCGGCGCGAATGTCGTCGGGGGAGGTGAGGGGCACGAGCTCCTCGTTGATGAAGATCGTCGGGGTGCCCTGCGCGCCGAGCGCGACGGCGGCATCGAAGTCGAACTGCACTCGCGCCTCGGTGGCGGGATCGGCGACCGCTTCGTCGTAGGCCGCCATGTCGAGCCCGAGGTCGTCGGCATACCCGCGGAAGACGTCTGCCTTCGACACCTGCTGCGCACCCCACTCGGCCTGCGTCTCGAACATGCGGTCGTACATCGCCTCGAACTCACCCTGCTGAGCCGCAGCCTCGACGGCGATCGCAGCAGTTCGCGAGTTCGTGTGCCCCGGCATCGGGAAGTACCGCGTCACGAAGGTCACCTCGCCGGCGTAGTCGGCGCGGAGCTCCTCGACGAAGGGGTACGCCGCAGCGCACACCTCGCACTCGAAGTCGAGGAACTCGGTGAACGTCACCGCGCTTCCCTCGGCGACGTCGAGTCGGTGGCTGTTCTCGGCGACGACGGGCGGAGGCGTCGAAGCTGCGGCGCCGGGCGCCGCATCAGGAGCCTGGTTCGCGGTGACCGCGAAGACGATCCCTACGGCGGCGACCACGAGCCCTCCGATCACCGCGAGCTGGATCTTCGTGCTGTTCTTCATCGTCACGGGGGAGTGCCTCTCGAGCCGGTGCAGGGCGGATGCCTCGGAGTCAGTCGCCTCCGAGGCATCCGTTGGTCTCGATCCAGCGTATGGGCGTTCGCTTGGACCTCTACTCAGTCTTCGGGGATGGCCCGACCGAACGTCTCACGCCTGAGGCAGACGATGCCTGAGCAGGAACGGACGGCGGGGGAGTCGAGACGCCAACCGTGGAGAAGGATCGTCGACGGGCGGCAGCCTCAAGGTTGCACGGAGAGGTGACGGCGTGGCGTGACGATGCGGCGGGAACGGGCCCCCGTGCCCGCTTTCATTGGGCGGCGCGGTACCGCTCGACCGCGCTCAGCCCGGAGGCGAGGGCGCCGAACAGCACGGCAGCGATCGGCCAGATCACCCACGAGATGCCCCAGGCGCTGCCGATGAAGCTCCAGGCGAGGAAGATCGCGACCACGAGCGGCCAGTAGAACGCGGCGATCACGCCAACGATGCTGCGCCGTTCGTCGCTGGCGTACCCGTCACTATCGGTCTTCGTCAGGGTTTCGGCGACCGACTGCGCCCAGTTGGTGGGGATGAAGACGACGAGCCCCGTCGCGACCATGACGAGCGTGCCGGCGACGGCGACGCCGATCCAGCTGTTCGTCACCGCGGGCGGAGCGAGCAGGCTCATCGCGAGCACCGGGGATGCGGCGAGGATCCAGAGCCCGATGGCGACCTGCAGCGCAGTCGCCCGTCTGGGAGCGACCTCCGCAGCGAGTTCGTCTGCCCACCGATCGACGCCGGGAGTCCTCGTGAACTCTCCCGCGGCGAGGCGACGGAACGGGGCAAGCTCCTGGTCACGACGCACGACCATGAGCACACCAGTCACGACGACGACGAGCAGGCACGCGAGTCCGATCAGCACGGCAGGATCCTGGCCGAGCCCGATCGCTCCGCCGGAGCTGAGCGTCACGAGCGCGACGAGCGCTGCGGGCGAGACGACGAACATCGCCACGGCCAACGCGAGCCGGGGTTCGGTGCGGCGGCGCACGTCGCCGTACCGCTCAGCCTCGTCGCGAGTGACAGGCGCCGGCGCAGGGCGCCTCGCAGTGTCGGAGCCGGCGTACGCCGGGGGCACCGTCGTGGTCGACAGGACGGGTGCGGTCGAGGACGACCCCGGCGCGATTTCGGCCGAGATGCCAAGCTGCGGCGCGAGCTCGTCGAGGTTGCCGAATTCGGTGATGACCCGGCCGACGGCCTCGTTCTCGCTCAGCCCCGCGGCGAGGTAGCCCGTGTAGGCGTCTTCCATCATGGCGTGCAGTTCGGCCTTTGCCTCGAGCATGCGCGGGTTGTGCGGATAGGCGCTGAACATCGTCTCGAGATAGGCGGTGATGACGTTCATGCTTCGACTCCTTCGATGAACCGGTCGACGACCGATTTCGTGTCGTGCCATTCGGCGACCTTCTGCTCGAGGTGCTCGAGCCCGTTCGCGGTGATCTGGTAGTAGGTGCGCGGCTTGCCCGACGCCGAAGCGCCGGCGTACGAGGTGACGAGGTTCGCCCCCTCGAGCCGCTTGACCGCCGTGTAGAGGGTGGTCTGCTTGATCGTGTACTCGGTACCCGTCACGGCGTGGATCTGCTGCGCGAGTTCATAGGCGTACGACGGCCGCTGGCGCAGCAGTGAGAGCACCATGAGGTCGACGTAGCCGCGGATCGCATCGGCGCTGATCATGCTGACCTCCATTCGAACTTCGTGGCGATACCACCCTGAACGTACTATGTGTGCCGTAGTACGTCAAGCAGGCACTGCAGTCGTCGGTTCAGGTGGATCATCGGCACGCCGATCTCGGCGCATTTGCCATGAGGCGGCTACATCGCGAACGTCTCTTAGATCTTCTCTCAGTGAACCAAATCGGCTATTCGAACGCGAAAGCCCTGCTCCCGGGGCTGATCCTCAATCACCGATAATGCACATTATGTCGGAACGAAAGCCCGGAAGGGGCAGATCTCTCCCCTCGAAGCGCTCCGCGGATTCCCTCCTCCCCTCTTCTGGGAAGCTTCCGCGAAGTATTCGGACCCCGACACGAAGGTGCGCGCTTCGATCGGTAGTCGAGCACCAGCTCCTTGGCACAACAATAGGCACGCCGACTGCACGCAGACTCGCTGCGAACCAATTCGCCGGATCGGTAGTATCTGAAAGCCGCGCAGTGCATCGGGGTGTGCGTTCACTGCTGAAGTCGGTCGATGGGGAGACAAAGATGGTGACCGTTGAACGCGAGCTCAGGGATCTGATCCTTGAAGTCAAGACCACGGGTCCTGACTTCGATCGGGGTTTCGTGCATCGCGATGACCTCATCGAGAGCGTCAGGTCCGGTCCGTCTCGGCTGGTCACCGTCACTGCCCCTGCGGGCTACGGGAAGACCTCGTTCCTCGCGGAATGGCGACAGCGCGAAGATCGCGCCACCGGATGGCTCACCCTCAGCAGCGACGACGACGACCCCGCAGCGCTCGTGCGTCTGCTGACTCGCGCCTGCTCCCCCTTCACACCTGTGGCTGCTTCACTCGACGATCAGATCCTGACCGCCGATCGTGGTGTGCTCGGCCGGATCGCACCGGTACTCGCGCGTGCCCTCTCCCAATGCGAGCAACCGTTCGTGCTCTTCATCGACGACACCCACGTGCTGGAATCACTCGACTCGATCGACGCGCTCAACGTCGTGCTTGCGGGCGTGCCGGCGCGCTCCCAGGTCGTGCTAGCCAGCCGGCATCGGCCGACCTCCTTCGCCCGCGGGCGCGTGGCAGCATCTGCGGCCCATGTCACGGCGGAAGATCTCCGAATCGATGTCTCCGGGGCCGCCAGGATCGCCGAGGGTGCAGGCGCACAGGTCTCCCCCGAGATGCTCGGGAGCTGGGTCGAGCAGAGCGGCGGCTGGGCGGCGGGCCTGCACATGTGCGCCTTGTTGTCGCGAAGGGGGCCGGTCGCATCGATCGGAA
The DNA here is from genome assembly GCF_001427265.1 of Agromyces sp. Root1464. Taxonomy (NCBI): domain Bacteria; kingdom Bacillati; phylum Actinomycetota; class Actinomycetes; order Micrococcales; family Microbacteriaceae; genus Agromyces; species Agromyces sp. Root1464. Next base: position 309,184 of record NZ_LMFU01000002.1, on the reverse strand, counting down.
GCCAGGATCTGCTCGCCGACTATCTCTACCGCGAGTGCTTGCGCGAGCTGCCCGACGACATCCGCCGGTTCCTCGTTTCCACGTCGATTCTGAAGTCCCTCGTTCCCGCGATGTGCGATGCGGTGCTGGGGCGCTCCGACTCCGCGGGCATCCTCCGTGATCTCGAAGCTCGTCAGCTCTTCATCACCGCGGATCCTCAGCGCCGTTCCTATCGACTTCACCCGTTGTTCGCCGAGTACCTGCAGGCCGAACTCGATCACGACGCCGGTTCGACGGTTCCCGACCTCCACAGACGGGCGTCCGGCTGGTGCCAGGAGCATGGCCTCCTCCCGGAGGCGGTCAACCACTCGATCGCGGCAGGTGATTTCGCGACGGCCTCCTCGCTCGTGGCGCTCGCGGCGCTCAATACGTACACAGCAGGCGAAACGACGACCCTCGGGCGGTGGATCGAGCAGATCGGCGACGCGAACCTGCTCGCCAATCCGTTCGCCGTCGTGGTCGTGACGTGGTACTCGCTCCTGTCCGGTACCGACGGCGCTGCGCAGAAGTGGGCCTCGCTGCTCGGCAGCATGCCCGACGGCGCCCCGCGGGTCGATGGAATCGATGTTTCGTCGGCGAAGGCGATGGTGCGGGCCATCACCATGAAACGCGGCATGCGAGAAGCACTCGCCGACGCCGAATTCGGGGTTCAGGCGGAGGCCGTCGAGAGTCCGTGGCGCGATCCAGCGCTCCAGATCCTGGGCAGCACCCTCCTCTATACGGGACACGAGACCCGAGCGCGCGAAGTCCTGCGTGAAGCGATCCACACGGCGGAGGCACACGGCAACCCCGCCACCATCGTCATGTGCGAGATCGAACTCGCACAGCTCTCGATCGATGCGGACGACTGGGTCACGGCCGACGCACACGTGCAGCGAGCACTCGACGCGATTCGTACCGGCAACATCGACGGCTACGTCATGTGCGCCTATGCGCATGCGGCCGCGGCATACTGCGCACTGCACGCCGGGCGCCGGGTGACCGGGCAGAAGTTCCTGGCTCTGGCGATGACTGAACGCGGCCGCTGCGGAAGCGCGGTTCCCTTGATCAGCATCCCCACGCGTCTCTTCCTCATCCACGCGAGCCTGCAGATGGGCGATATCGAGGCCGCCCGGATGCTGTCCCGAGAAATCAAGGAGATCCTGCCGCCGCGCGAGGGCCGCGAGGTACTGGACGCTCGCGTGGCTGCGGCAGTGCGAGCGATCGATGAGAAGGACCGTCTCGGTCGACACGCTGCGTCGACGGCATTGACGGTCGCCGAACAGCGCGTCCTCCCCTACCTCCAGACCCACTTGACCCTCGCGGAGATCGGAAAGCGACTCTACGTCTCGAGGAACACCATCGGCAGCCACGTGTCCTCGATCTTCCGGAAGCTCGCCGCATCGACCAGGTCCGAGGCCGTGGAGAACGCAACCGCTCTGGGGTTGCTCGGCGGCCTGAGAACCGCCTCGTTCGACGAGCATGAGCCGATGACGATGGCGCCGGCCGACGTCTGACCTCGGTCCGGTCTACGCGAGGGACGCAGGAAGGGAGAGCGACGAGAATGAGGCCGCTTCGATACTCGATCAACGTGACGCTCGATGGCTGCTGCCATCACGAGGCGGGACTCCCACCGGATGAGGATTCGATGCGCTACTGGACCTCGGAGATGGAACGAGCCGATGCCCTGCTGTTCGGGCGGGTGACCTACAGCATGATGGAGTCCGCATGGCGGAAGCCGGCCGCGGGCTCGTGGCCGGACTGGATGGATGCGTGGCAGGTGCCGTTCGCCGAGGCGATCGATGGGGCGAAGAAGCACGTCGTGTCGACGACGCTGAGCGAGGTCGACTGGAATGCCGAACTCCTGCGCGGCGAATTGCGGCCGGCGGTTCAGCGGCTCAAGCAGGAGCCAGGCGACGGCCTGTGGGTCGGCGGTGTGACACTCCCCCTGGCGCTGGCGGATCTGGGGCTGATCGACGAGTACGAGTTCGTCGTGCAGCCGGTCCTTGCCGGACACGGTCCCACGTTGCTCGCCGGTCTCCGTGAGCGTATTCAGCTCGAACTCGTGGATCGCCACGAGTTCCGGTCTGGCGCGGTCGCCATGCGCTACCGGCCGGTGCACGCTGCCGGCTGACGTGGATCACGCCGCTCGACTACCAGACGGTGCCGCCGCCGACTGAGATTCCGCCCCAGGTGAGCGCGATGAAGATCGCCGCGAACACGACCGGTGCGATGCCCTTGCCGTTGCGCGCGAGCCCCTTGAAGAGCGCGATCACCGCGAGGATCGCGGCGATGATGGAGAGGGCGCCGCCGACGATCAGCCCGATGAAGAGCGGGATGGGCATGAGCACGAGGCCGGCCAGTGCAAACCAGAACGCGGCCCAGGCCGCCGGGTTGGAGCGTTCGACAGAGGAAGACATGCTTCATTATGTCGTCTCGGCAGCCCGCAGCCTCGTCGGCGGCCGCGCGTCGTCGCCTCCCAGGTCGGGGCGCCGTCACGCGCTGACGCGAACCCCGCGCCCCTCGAAGCTGACGATGTCACCGAGCTGCAGCTGCCGTCCACGTCGACGATCCACCTCGTCGTTCACTGCCACATGGCCGTCGACGATGGCCTCTTTCACGTCGCCACCGGAGTCCAACAGGCCAGCGAACTTCATGAACTGCCCGAGGCGGATGACCTCACCGCCGATGTGGATGTCGTCGATGGGATCCGGGTTCGTCATCCCCGAATGCTAGTCGACGGCACCCACGGGGACAGGTTTCGCACATGGCTGGACCGAAGACACAGGGGTAGCCAAGAAGTCTCTCGCCTAGCTAGCGTTGGGCCCACTCGACCACGAAATGGAAAGTGGGGGCCTTTCATGTGCACAGGACTGAGCTACACGACGCGGGATCATTACTTCGGTCGCAATCTCGACCTGGAGTTCTCGTACAACGAGACCGTCACCGTGACACCACGGAATTTCCCGTTCGAGTTCCGCAAGGCGTCTGCGCTCCCGACGCATCACGCGATCATCGGGATGGCGACCATCGCGGACGGCTACCCGCTGTACTACGAAGCGACGAACGAGAAGGGCCTCAGCATGGCGGGGCTCAACTTCCCGGAAAACGCCGACTACAAGCCCGAAGCGGAGGGCAAGACGAACATCACGCCGTTCGAATTCATCCCCTGGATTCTCGGGCAGTTCGAGACCGTCGACGAGGTGAAGACGGCCCTCTCGACGCTGAACCTCGTGAAGATCGACTTCAGCGAGACGTTCCCACTCTCCCCATTGCACTGGATCATCTCCGACCGCACGACGTCGATCACGGTCGAAAGTGTGAAGGACGGTCTGAAGGTGTACGAGAACCCCATCGGGGTGCTCACCAACAACCCCACCTTCGACATCCAGTCCTTCAACCTGAACAACTTCATGCACCTGTCGAAGAACCCGCCCGAGCCGAACTTCTCACGCGAGCTGGAATTCGACGTGTACAGCCGGGGAATGGGCGCGATCGGCCTTCCCGGAGACCTGTCGTCGGCATCTCGCTTCGTCAAGGCGGCCTTCACGAAGATGAACTCGGTGTCCGGTGACTCCGAATCCGAGTCGATCAGCCAGTTCTTCCACATACTCGCGTCTGTCGCGCAGCAACGGGGGTGCGTCGAAGTGTCGCCCGACAAGTACGAGATCACGATCTACTCGTCGTGCTGCAACACCGACCAGGGCATCTACTACTACACGACCTACGAGAACAGTCAGGTGACCGGGGTCGACATGCACAAGGAAGACCTCGACGGAACCGATCTTGCTGCGTATCCGCTGGTCACAGGCCAGCAGGTGCATATGCAGAACTGAGGTTCGTGCGCCGCGCCGATCGCCCGGTCGTGAAGCGGTCGCCGACGCGGTGAACACGATCGCGATCGCCGGTGCAATCCAGCGGAGGATTGCGGCGAACGCCGAATGGGCGATCAACCCGGCGCATCCGCTTCGGTGCGTTCCACCGGCAACCACAACTCGCAGGTCGCCGTACTGAAGTCGGGCGCGCGGTCGAGGACCGCCACGATCGAGGTGCCCGGCCTCAGCTGCCAGGGGTTGGAGGGGAACCATTCGGTGGCGGTCGCAGCCCACGTGGCCTGCAGGGCCGCCGGATAGGCGCCCTCGACGCGGAAGACGGCCCAGGTGCCGGCGCCGACCTCGATGGCGTCGAGGTCTTCCGGTACCGAGGTCGCCTCGGCGACCGCGACGCCATGGAGATAGGTCAGCTCGCTGCCCTCCGCGTAGTCGGGATCCACGTCGGCACTCACCTGCAGGAGCCCCGCCGGCTCGGTGTCCCCCAGCCCCTTCAGGCGCTGGTGCTCGCTCGGCGGCAGCGAGGCGATGTGCGCTTGGATGTGCGGGTTGGCGCCGTGGTGGATGAGGGGTACGCGTGCCGAGTGTCCGATGAGTCGGAATGCCGGTCGATCAGCGATGCGGGTGTCCATGGGGGTGCTCCCTTCTACGGTCAGGCGGAACCTGAGCTGCGATTGCATGCGAAGGGGGCCTCCGTTCCTGCGAACGTCGGCCGGGCCGGCGCCGTGAACCGATCTGAACGCCCGGTTGAACGCCTCGGTCGAGCCGTACCCGAACCTGGTCGCGATGCCGAGCAGGTCGTCGTCTCCCAGAACCTCGGCCGCCGCCACCGACATGCGGCGACGACGCACGTACTCGGACAACGGCATACCGGCCAATGATGAGAACATCCGACGCAGGTGGTACTCCGTGGTGCCGAGTCGGCCCGCGAGGCCGGCGATGTCGATCTCCTCGGTGAGGTGATCCTCGACGAAGTCGACGAGTCGATTGAGCAGTGCGATCACGGTTTCCCCCTTCGACGTCCATCCTGCTCGTCGATGAGGGGCTCCACCCGACTATCGCGGTTCGATGCGATCGCTCCGCACGAGGAACGGCGACGACCCTCGATCGTCAGTCGTTCGCGTGCCGTTCAGCGTACTTCTCGAGTCGCCGCCCGGTGGCCGGCATGCCGAGCTCGTTGTACGGCCCATCGACCTCGCGCTCCGGCAGGCGTTCATCGGTCGGGCACACGAGCACGGTGTTCGGCGTCGAGTGATCGATGAAGTGCTCGAACATGGGGTGCCCGCAGATCGGGCAGGCCTTGCCATCGGTCGGCTCGAGTTCCGCTTCATCGGCTGGGGTCGGCGGATTGGTGAAGACCGGCTCCAGCACCCGGTCGACCTTCTCGAAGAAGTGGGTGAATGCGTTGCCGTCGTCGCGGCTCGCTTCGTCACGTGCCATCATGCGCCTGATGGTACGCCCGCTTCGGTCCGCACCGCCACTGCCCGCTCCCCCACCGTCCGCGGCACGCGGCACGGCATCGCGAATAGGCTTGATGCATGACGGATGCCTCAGCCCCACGCCAGGTCACGATCATCACCGGTGCGAGCCGCGGAATCGGTGCCGCGATCGCCGAACGCCTCGCCGCCGACGGGCACGACCTCGTGCTGACCTATCGCGAGCGTCGTGACGAGGCCGATGCGATCGCACGTCGCTGCGCGGCATCCGGCGCTCGAGTGCTCCTGCTACAGGTCGACCTCGCCGATCTCGAGGCCGCCGCGACGGTCGTGCCCGCAGCGATCGCGGAGTTCGGTCGGGTCACGGGTCTCGTCAACAACGCCGGCATCACGGGGCGCATCGGGGGGTTCCTCGATGCGAGTCTCGACGAGAGCGAGGTGCTCTTCCGGGTGAACGTACTCGCCCCCATCGCGCTCACGCGGGCCGCGATCGCGCACATGGCGACCGATCGCGGCGGTGCCGGCGGCAGCATCGTGAACATCTCCTCGGGTGCGGCTCGCAGCGGATCCCCGAACACCTACATCCCCTACGCCATGAGCAAGGCGGCGTTGAACGCGCTCACGACGGGTGCGTCGAAGGAGTTCGGCCCCGTCGGCGTGCGGGTCAACACGGTCTCCCCCGGTACGACGCACACCGAGATCCACGCGGCGGCCGGGCGACCCAATGCCCCCGAAGAGCGCGCACCGAACATCCCGATGCGCCGTGCCGGTGAGCCGCACGAGATCGCCGGTGCGGTCGCCTATCTCTTCTCAGCGGATGCCTCGTACACCACGGGTGCCGACATCCGTGTCGCGGGCGGCAACTGACGAGATCACATTCAGCTCTCGCCGAACCCGGACTCCGCGAGTGCCGCCAACGCGTCGACCGCTTCGCGGCCGCTGAGATCTCGGCTCGAGATGTCGACCTGGGCCCCCTTCGTCAGGCCGAGCGACATGATGCCGAGCAGGCTCTTCGCGTCCGTGCCGTTCACGGTGACCTTCTGCGGGAACGTGCTCGCGAGCTTCACGAGTTCCGCGGCGGGCCGGGCGTGCAGCCCGTCGGAGTTCACCAGACGGATGCTTCGGGTGTAGCCGGATGCCGCGGCGCCAATGTTCGCTCCGTCATCCGCGGTCTCCCCGCTCGAGACGGCCCCCGCGCTCGCAGCCGTGGCCGCCCCTCGTGCCGACTCGGCAGCGGCGACGACGACCCCGAGCGGATCCCCCGCCTCGGCGGCGACTGCTGCGGCGACGCCGCCCTCGACGAGCGGAGCGTCGACGATGCGCACTCGTGCGCGAGCATCGTCGTCGAGGAAGTCGAGAGCGGTCTCGGCCGTGAGGATCGCAGAACCGAGATCGCACAGCACGACGACTCCTGAGCCGGAATCGGCCTCGGTGATGCCGGCGCTCACGAGATCGAAGCTCGTGCCGATGCGACCGTCATCGGTGCCGCCCGCGGCGACGAGCGCTGCGGTCGGCGCCATCTGCCTCGCGAGCTCGACGAGCCCCGTCGCGATCGCCGCCGAGTGCGAGACGAAGAGCAGCCCGACCTTTCCCGGAACGGCCATGTCAGGCACCCGCGGATGCCGCCGCCGCGTCGGCGGCCGCTCGAAGCAGCAGTGCGCTCGACTCGGCACCCGGGTCCCGGTGACCGGCCGATCGTTCGCCGAGGTAGCTCGCGCGGCCCTTCCGCGCGACCAGCGGCTCCGTCGCGACGGCGCCCGCCTCCGCGGCATCGGCAGCCGCCGCGAAGACGCCGGCGGCATCGACACCCGCCGCGGCCGCGGCATCCGCTGCATCGACGGCTGGAGTCCACGCGTCGATCATCGTCTTGTCGCCGGACTCCGCCTTGCCGCGCGACACGACGCCGTCGCGCGCTGCCGTCAGGATCGCGGCGATCGCCGTACCGTCGAGCGACACGGCACCACCGGCGGCCGCCGCGGCCTTCAGGTAGGCGGTGCCGTAGAGCGGACCAGCCGCACCACCGACCGTCGAGATGAGCGTCGTCGCGACGAGTTTCAGGACATCGCCCGGCGTCGATCCCGCGGCGAGATCGTCGAGCTTCGGCAGCACCGCCTGGAACCCCCGATCCATGTTCTCGCCGTGATCGCCGTCGCCGATCTCGCGGTCGAGCGTGATGAGTTCGACTCGGTGATCGGCGATCACCTGCGCGCTTCGTCTGACCCAGTCCACGGCCCAGGTGATGTCCAATCCCACCGAGATTCCCCCTTCGATCCTTCGCTCGGGCCTAGCGGCCCCACCGCAGCGCAGCCGTCTGCACCGGGGCATCCCACAATTCGATCATCTCGTCATCGAGCTTCAGCAACGTGATCGACATTCCCTGCATCTCGAGCGCGGTGATGTAATTGCCCACGAGGGAGCGGGCGATCTCGATGCCGCGCTCCTCGAGCACTTCCGCCGCCCGCCGATAGGCCAGATACAGCTCGATCTGCGGCGTGCCGCCCATGCCGTTGACGAAGAGCAGCGCTCGCTCGCCGCGCTCGTACGGGAGGTCTTCGAGGATCGGCTCGAGCAGCCGATCGACCAGGCGATCGGCGGGTTCGAGCTTGACGCGTTCCCTCCCGGGCTCCCCGTGGATGCCGATGCCGATCTCGATCTCGTCTTCGGCGAGCGTGAAGCTCGGCTCGCCGGCGTGGGGCACGATGCACGGCGTCAGGGCGAGCCCCATCGAGCGCGCATTGGCGTTCACGCGCTCCGCGACGGCGACCACCTCGTCGAGCGAGTCCCCGCGTTCGGCAGCGGCGCCGGCGATCTTCTCGACGAGCACGGTGCCGGCAACGCCCCGGCGACCTGCCGTGTAGAGCGAGTCCTTGACGGCCACGTCGTCGTTCGTGACGACGGAGCGGACCTCGATGCCGTCGGCGGCGGCCAGATCGGCGGCCGTCTCGAAGTTCAGCACATCGCCCGTGTAGTTCTTCACGATGTGGAGCACCCCGGCCCCTCCGTCGACCGCCTTCGTCGCGGCGAGGATCGGATCCGGCGTCGGCGAGGTGAACACCGCACCCGGCACGGCGGCGTCGAGCATGCCGAAGCCGACGTACCCCGCGTGCAGGGGCTCGTGCCCGCTGCCGCCGCCGCTCACGATGCCGACCTTGCCGGCGATCGGCGCGTCGGCACGTACGACATGGATCGGATCGAACTCCACGCGCACGAGTTCGGCATGGGCCAGGCCGAACCCTGCGACCGACTCGTCGACGACCCGCTTGGGATCGTTGATGATCTTCTTCACGACATCCCCTTCCCTCGACTGCCGGGCGCCGTTCAGCCGTGCAGCGACGTCGACGCAGCATTCCCCCGCCAACCTACGCCCGACGTGCGCTCAACCGTAAGGGGCAGCGCGAATCTCACCCGCCCCATTCCGCGCCGAAGCCGCTCTGAGTATCGTGGGCTGTGTTCCGCCCCTGGGCGATGCCCCCGGGCTAGCGAAAAGGATGGATGGTCAACGTGGACAATCTCGGAGTGTTGTTCCTCAGCGAGCTCGTCGGTACCGCGATGCTCGTGCTCCTCGGCTGTGGTGTCGTGGCCAACGTGGCCCTCGCCAAGACGAAGGGCTTCAACGGCGGATTCCTCATGGTGACGATCGGCTGGGGCCTCGCGGTCTTCGCCGGCGTCATCGTCTCCTACGCGTCGGGCGCGCACATCAACCCGGCCGTCACCCTCGGTCTCGTCGCCAACGGCGCGACCGAGTTCGGCAACGCCGGGCTCGGCCTCACCGTACCGGTCGATCCCGTCTCCGTGAGCGCGTACATCGGCGCCCAGTTCATCGGAGCGATCATCGGCGCCGTGATCGTCTGGCTCGCCTACAAGCAGCACTTCGACGAGGAGCCGCAACCCGCCTCGAAGCTCGGCGTCTTCTCGACGGGCCCCGGCATCCGCAACTACGCGTGGAACCTCGTGACCGAGATCATCGGCACCTTCGTGCTGGTCTTCGTCGTGATCGGCTTCGGCGGCGGCAGGCAGGGCGACGGCGGTCTCGCGGCCCTCGGAGCGTTGCCCGTGGCACTGCTCGTGATCGGTATCGGCGTCTCCCTCGGTGGCCCGACCGGCTACGCGATCAACCCGGCCCGTGACCTCGGCCCGCGCATCGCGCACGCCATCCTGCCGATCCACGGCAAGGGCGGCAGCGACTGGTCGTACTCATGGGTACCCGTGATCGGCCCGGTCATCGGCGGACTGCTGGCCGGGTGGCTGGCGATCCCGCTGCTGCCCATCATCACCTGATGACGTCGGGGCCGGTCCGTCGGGCCGGCCCCGCGTCATCCGCGGCACGACCGCCGGTCTCGGCCGGCTGAGCAGATTGAGAGAGAAACCGAATGGCCGACTACATCCTCGCGATCGACCAGGGCACGACCTCGTCGCGCGCGATCATCTTCGACAAGGCCGGATCGATCATCTCGACCGGACAACTCGAACACGAGCAGATCTTTCCGCAGGCCGGCTGGGTCGAGCACAACGCCACCCAGATCTGGGACAACACGCGCGAGGTGATCGGCCAGGCCCTCGGCAAGGCCAACCTCACCCGTCATGACATCGCCGCGGTGGGCATCACGAACCAGCGCGAGACCGCGGTCGTCTGGGACAAGACGACCGGTCGCCCCGTCTACAACGCCATCGTCTGGCAGGACACCCGCACCCAGCCGATCGTCGACCGGCTCGCGGCCGACGGCGGCGTCGAGCGATTCAAGCAGCAGGTCGGCCTCCCGCTCGCGACCTACTTTTCGGGCACGAAGATCGTGTGGATCCTCGAGAACGTCGAGGGTGCGCGTGAGAAGGCCGAGGCCGGCGACCTGCTCTTCGGCACGACCGACACCTGGGTGCTCTGGAACCTCACGGGCGGCGTCGACGGCGGCGTGCACGCGACGGATGTCACGAACGCCTCGCGCACCATGTTCATGGACCTCGAGACCCTCGCCTGGGACGACGACATCCTCGCCGCGTTCGGCGTGCCGAAGTCGATGCTTCCCGAGATCAAGTCGTCCTCGGAGGTCTACGGCCACGCGCACTCCTCGAGCCTGCTGCGCGAAGTCCCGGTCGCCGGCATCCTCGGCGACCAGCAGGCCGCGACGTTCGGCCAGGCGGCGTTCGACGCCGGTGAGTCGAAGAACACCTACGGCACGGGCAACTTCCTGATCTTCAACACGGGCGAGGAGATCGTCCACTCGAAGAACGGACTGCTCACGACGCTCGGCTACAAACTCGGGGATGCCGCTCCCCACTACGCACTCGAAGGCTCGATCGCCGTCACCGGGTCGCTCATCCAGTGGCTCCGCGACAACCTCGGCCTGTTCTCGAGCGCTCCCGAGGTGGAGGCGCTCGCGAAGACTGTCGAGGACAACGGCGGTGCCTACTTCGTGCCCGCGTTCTCTGGACTGTTCGCGCCGTACTGGCGCCCCGACGCCCGCGGCGCGCTCGTGGGCCTCACCCGGTACGTGAACAAGGGCCACATCGCCCGCGCCGCCCTCGAGGCGACCGCGTTCCAGACACGCGAAGTGCTCGAAGCGGTGAACGCCGACTCCGGCGTCGACCTGACGGAGCTGAAGGTCGACGGCGGCATGATCGCCAACAACACCCTCATGCAGTTCCAGGCCGACATCCTCGGCGTGCCGGTCGTGCGACCGGTCGTCGCCGAGACCACGGCACTCGGTGCCGCGTATGCGGCGGGGCTGGCGGTCGGCTTCTGGTCGAGCCTCGACGAACTGCGGGCCAACTGGCAGGAGGACTCTCGCTGGGAGCCCTCGATGGACGAGGCCGAGCGCGACCGCCAGATCCGCCTCTGGAAGAAGGCCGTCACGAAGACGTTCGACTGGGTCGACGCCGACGTGAAGTGACGTTCCGTGCTCGCTGAGCCTGTCGAATCGGGATTCCCCTTCGACAGGCTCAGGGCGCGGGAAGATCAGGCCTTCGTGGCCGCGATCCACTGCTCGAGCTTGCGTGCGGCGGCGCCGCTGTCGATGGCCGCCTCCGCGATCGCGATCTTCTCGGTGAATCGATCGAGGATCGCGCGCTGGAACTGGCTCGGATCCTTCGCGAGCTCGAAGGAGACGAGGCCGGCGGCGGCGTTCAGCACGACGATGTCGCGCACCGGACCCCGGGCACCGGCGAGCACCTCGTGCACGACGACGGCATTGTGCTGCGCGTCACCGCCCGCGAGCTGATCGATCGTGGCACGCGCGATGCCGAGGTCACGGGGATCGAGGTCGTGCTCCTTCACCGTGCCGAGCGACACCTCCCAGACATGGCTGTGGCCGGTCGTGGTGAGTTCGTCGAGACCGTCGTCGCCGCGGAACACCAGCGCCGTCGCCCCGCGGGTCTGGAAGACGCCGACGATGAGCGGCACCCGGTCGAGCTGCGCAACCCCGACGGCTGATGCTTCGGGGCGGGCGGGGTTCACGAGCGGGCCGAGGAAGTTGAAGACCGTCGGCACGCCGAGCTCGGCGCGCACGCGTCCGGCGTGACGGAAGCCAGGGTGGAACGCCGCGGCGTAGGCGAAGGTGATGCCGGCGTCGCCGAGCACCTGGGCGACCCGCTCGGCCGGCAGTTCGAGGTCGAGTCCGAGGGCGGCGAGCACGTCGGAGGAGCCCGACGACGAGCTCGCGGCGCGATTGCCGTGCTTGATCACCGGCACTCCGGATGCCGCGGCCACGATGGACGCCATCGTCGACACGTTGACCGTGCCGAAGCGGTCGCCGCCGGTGCCCACGATGTCGAGCGCCATCGGGTCGACCGGGAGCGCCACGGCGTGGTCCAGGATCGCGTCGCGGAAGCCGACGATCTCGTCGACCGTCTCCCCCTTGACGCGCAGGGCGATGAGGAAACCGGCCAGCTGGGCCTCGCTGATCGAGCCCGTCATGACCTGCTCCATGCACCACGCGGCATCCGAAACACTGAGATCGGACCCCTCGAGGAGGGAATTCAAGATGTCTGGCCAGTTCTGTCCTGCGGGCATGCGTCGATCCTATCTGCGTGATTCACGGCGGATTCGCGGCCTTCGCCCAGCCCAACTTAGGCTCGCCTTACCCGTCGGGAGCGACACGACTCCCCCGGATGACGAAAACTCAGGCCTCGTTTCAGCCATAATGGGATGGTGACGAGCACCTCAATCACTTATCAGGCGAGCGCGCCCCTGATCAAACGACCGAACACCGTAGCGGTGGGAACGATCGTCTGGCTCGGCAGCGAGGTCATGTTCTTCGCGGGACTCTTCGCGATCTACTTCACGCTGCGGTCGACATCACCCGAGCTGTGGTCCTTCGAGGCCGGCAGGCTGAACGTTCCGTTCGCGGCGGTGAACACGCTGATCCTCGTGCTGTCGTCGGTCACGTGCCAGTTCGGCGTCTTCGCGGCCGAGCGCCTCCAGCCGTATGCGACCGGATGGAAGCCGACCCAGTGGGGCGTGGTGGAGTGGTTCTTCCTCACCTACGCCATGGGCGGCGTCTTCGTCGCGGGTCAGGTCTGGGAGTACGCGACGCTCGTGTCCGAGGGCATCGCACTCGACTCGAACGCGTACGGCTCGGCCTTCTACCTCACGACGGGCTTCCACGCCCTGCACGTCACCGGCGGCCTGATCGCGTTCCTGTTCGTCATCGGCCGCGTCTTCGCGGTCAAGAACTTCGGTCACCGCGAGGCGACGAGCGCGATCGCCGTCTCGTACTACTGGCACTTCGTCGACGTGGTCTGGATCGGGCTGTTCTTCGTCATCTACGTCCTCAAGTAAGTCGCATCAGGAGCGTCAGCACAGCATGCCCGTGAACAGGAAGATACCCATGACTCGCCAGAAGCGACGCACCGGACGCCGGCACCCGCTCGCCACCGTCGCGCTCCTCGCGCTCGGCCTCGTCTTCACCGGCGGCGCATACGCCGCGCTGAGCAGCGGCACGATCGCGCAGGCCGAGGTCGACCCGAGCTCGCAGCAGACGATCGAGGAGGGCAAGAAGCTCTTCCAGGCCAACTGCGCCACGTGCCACGGGCTCTCGGCCCAGGGCACCGACGAGGGCCCCAGCCTCATCGGCGTCGGCGCAGCAGCCGTCGACTTCCAGGTCGGCACCGGCCGCATGCCGATGCAGATGCAGGGCCCCCAGGCACAGCAGAAGCCGCCGCAGTTCACCGACGAGCAGGTCAAGCAGCTGGCCTACTACGTCGCCTCGCTCGGCCCCGGCCCCGACATCCCCAGCGACCACCTCGTCAACGGCGGCGGAGACGCGGCGAACGGTGCGGAGCTCTTCCGCATCAACTGCGCGATGTGCCATAACGTCGCCGGCGCCGGCGGTGCGCTCACCGAAGGCAAGTTCGCTCCCCCGCTGACGGACGTCTCCGGCGTGCACATCTACGAAGCCATGGTCACCGGCCCGCAGAACATGCCCGTCTTCAACGACCTCAACATCTCGCCGGAAGACAAGCGCGACGTCATCACGTACCTCAAGTACGTGCAGGACAACCGCTCACCCGGCGGCATCGAACTCGGCTCCCTCGGGCCGGTCGCAGAGGGTCTGTTCATCTGGATCTTCGGTCTCGGCGCAATCGTCGCGATCACCGTGTGGATCACGGCGAAGTCCAACTAGCGCACGCCCCGGCACAGAAGTAGCTGAAGAAGGAGAACCATGGCACAGGACGACCACAGCGGCGCAGAGCTCGCCGCTGCCGACTCGTCGCACGCCGCGCACGACATCGCCGTCTCGCCGGGTACCGCGGTCATCGCCGCCGACTCGTTCGAGAACCCCGGCTTCCCGCCGCACCGGCCCCGAGTCACCGACCAGGAGCCCAAGCGCGAGAAGCGTGCCCAGCGCACCGTCTACACGCTGTTCTACCTGTCGATCCTCGGCAGCGTCTGGGCGATCGCCGCGTACATGCTGTTCCCGATCGAGTCCAACGACGTCGGTGCGGTCCGCCTGAACAACATGTTCTTCGGTCTCGGCGCGACCCTCGCCCTGCTCGCCATCGGTTTCGGCGTGGTGCACTGGGGCAAGGCGATCATGGCCGACGTCGAGCTCGTCGACGAGCGCCACCCCATCGGCGGCTCCCCCGAGACGCAGGCGGCCGCGGTCAAGGTCTTCGCTGACGCCGACCGCGAGTCGGGCTTCACCCGCCGTGCCGCGATCCGCAACAGCCTCATCGGTGCGCTGCTCGTCTTCCCGCTCCCCGCGATCGTGCTGTTCCGAGGATTCGCCCCGCAGGACCAGATGCCCGTCGAGCTGCTCAGCCACACGATGTGGAAGAAGGGCACCCGACTCGCGCTCGACCCGTCGGGCGTTCCGATCAAGGCCGGCGACGTCACCATCGGCAGCGCGTTCCATGTCATCCCCGAGGGTCTCCAAGACCTCGAGCACGGCAAGCTCGAAGAGAAGGCCAAGGCAGCGGTGCTGCTCATGCGCCTCGAGCCTGGCGAGCTCAACCATGCGCCCGGTCGCGAGAACTGGGCCTACGAGGGCATCGTCGCGTACTCCAAGATCTGCACGCACGTCGGATGCCCCGTCGCCCTGTACGAGCAGCACACGCACCACCTGCTGTGCCCGTGCCACCAGTCGCAGTTCGACGTCGCGAACGCCTGCGAGGTCATCTTCGGCCCGGCCGCTCGTCCCCTGCCTCAACTTGCGATCGACGTTGACGACGAGGGCTACCTCATCGCGCAGCACGACTTCACCGAACCCGTCGGTCCGAGCTTCTGGGAGCGCAATTGACCACCGCACCGTCCGCAACCGCGCCGCAGAAGCGGTCGTTCACGTCAGCTGCGTCCGTGTACGTCAACGAGCGCACGAGCATCGCGGGATTCGTCAAGGAGCTCGGCCGTAAGGCCTTCCCCGACCACTGGTCGTTCCTGCTCGGCGAGGTCGCGCTCTTCAGCTTCGTCGTCGTGCTCATCTCGGGCACCTTCCTGACGTTCTTCTTCCAGGCCTCGATGGTCGAGGTGCACTACGACGGCTCGTACGTGCCCCTCAAGGGCGTCGAGATGTCGGTCGCCATGGCATCGACGCTCGACATCTCCTTCGACATCCGCGGCGGCCTCTTCGTGCGCCAGATGCACCACTGGGCGGCTCTGCTCTTCGTCGCGGCCATCGGCCTGCACATGCTGCGCATCTTCTTCACGGGTGCGTTCCGCAAGCCGCGCGAGCTCAACTGGGTGATCGGCTTCACGCTCTTCATCCTCGCGATGGCCGAGGGCTTCACCGGTTACTCGCTTCCCGACGACCTGCTCTCGGGCAACGGCCTCCGCATCATCGACGGCATGGTCAAGGGCATCCCCCTGATCGGCACCTGGACCTCGTTCCTGCTGTTCGGCGGTGAGTTCCCGGGCACGCAGATCGTCGGCCGTCTCTACACGCTGCACATCCTGCTGCTGCCCGCGCTCGTCGTGGCGCTCGTCGCGCTGCACCTGGTGTTCGTCGTCGTGCACAAGCACACGCAGTACGCCGGCCCGGGCAAGAGCCAGCAGAACGCGGTCGGCCCGCCCATCCTCCCGATCTACGCGGCCAAGGCCGGCGGGTTCTTCTTCATCGTGTTCGGTGTCCTCGCACTCATCGCATCGATGTTCACGATCAACCCGATCTGGAACTACGGTCCGTACGACCCCTCCCCCGTCTCCGCCGGTACCCAGCCCGACTGGTACATCGGCTTCGCCGACGGCGCCCTGCGATTGATCCCGCCGGGCTGGGAGTTCGTCTGGCTCGACCGCACGTGGTCGTTCAACATCCTCGTGCCGTTGATCGTGATCGGCATCTTCATCGTGACCGTGCTGATCTACCCGTTCATCGAGGCGTGGGTCACGGGCGACAAGCGCGAGCACCACATCGCAGACCGGCCGCGCAACTCCCCGACGCGCACGGCGATCGGTGCTGCAGGTGTCACGTTCTACGCCGGCCTCTGGGCTGCGGCGAGCTCCGACATCCTCGCGACGCACTTCTCGCTCACGATGGAGGGCGTGATCCACGCGCTCCAGGCTGTCGTCATCATCGGCCCGTTCGTCGCCTACTTCATCGCGAAGCGCGTCTGCATCGCGTTGCAGAAGAAGGACCGCGAGATCGTGCTGCACGGCTACGAGTCCGGCCGCATCGTGAAGCTGCCCGGCGGCGAGTTCATCGAGGTGCACCAGCCCCTCGACGAGTACGACCGCTGGAGGCTCGTGAGCCAGGAGTCGTACGCGCCGCTCATGATCCGCCCCAATGCGCGTGGCAAGATCACTGCGGGTCAGCACGTTCGTGCGGCGCTCTCGCGTTGGTTCTTCGAAGACCGCATCGCGCCGGTCACGAAGGGCGAACTCGAGTCCGGCCACGACACCCACCACTGACGATCCCGTCAGAGAGATTCGGGCACCGCGCCATGTCGATCGATTCGACCTGGCTGCGGTGCCCGAACTGTTTCCAAGATCTGGAGTCGGTCACCGAGCGAGTGCTGGGGTGCGAGCTCGGGCACCGATTCGACCTCTCGAAGCATCACAGCGTGACCCTGCTGCCGCCACGAGCGCCCCGCACCACCGGCGATGATCGGCAGATGCTCGAGGCCCGCACTCGCCTGCTCGACTCCGGCGCCTACTCGCCGATCGCCGCCGCGCTCGTCGAGGCCATGCGCGACGCTCGACCTCGACCACGGTCCGATTCTGACGACGACGGAACCACTGCAGAGCGCGCTGCGACCGACGCGTCGAGAATCGTCGACCTCGGCTGCGGCACGGGCTATTACGCCCGCGCGCTCGAGCACGCAGCGCCGGGCGCCTCCGTGCTGCTCGCCGATCGCTCCCCCGCGGCCGTCCGAACGGCCATGCGGGCCGTTCCCGGCTCGACAGGCGTCGTGCTCGACCTCTGGCGACCGCTGCCGATCCGAGACGCCAGCGCCGACGTCGCTCTCAACGTCTTCGCCCCGCGGAATCCGGAGGAGTTCGCACGTATCGTGCGTCCCGGGGGTGTCCTGCTCGTCGTCGTGCCGACTGCATTGCACTTCATCGAGCTGCGGCGCATCGGAGCGGCGCTCGACATTCCCGACGGCAAGGCCGAACTCGTGACCGCACAGTTCTCCGACGTGGGTTTCACAGCGTCCGGGACCACGCGGGTCGAGTATCCCCTTGTCGCCGACGCCGAGACCCGCGAGTTGCTCGTGGACATGGGCCCCACCGCACATCATCGGGCCGACGGCGAACGGGCAGCGGCATCCGATGACCTCTCGGTGACCGTGTCGGTCGACGTCGTGACGTTCGTGCGTTCGCCTGCTCTTCAGTGACCGGTCGACGACATGCCTGGGTCTCGCCATCGATCGGCATCCGGACGAGAATGAAGCCATGGACGAGTGCTGCGATCCGCGGGTCCCATGCGGATTCGGCGACGTATTCGGTGCCAGATTCGCCGCGAAGCTGGCGCGCCGCTATCGACGGCACGGCCTGACCGACTCCGAGCGCCGCGTGACAGACCTCATCTCGGCTCTCGGCGTCGACGGCAGGTCGGTCTTGGAGATCGGCGGCGGCATCGGCGCCATGCAGCTCGCGCTGCTGGCGCGAGGTGCGGCGTCGGCCGTGAACCTGGAACTGTCGGACGCCTACGAAGCGGAGGCTGCGGAGTTGATTCGCCAGGCTGGAGTCGAATCCGCGGCAATCCGCATCATCGGGATCGATCTCGCCGTGCCAGGCCATGACATCGCACCGGCCGACTTCGTGATTCTCCACCGCGTCGTGTGCTGCTATCCCGACTTCACGCATCTCCTCGGCGCCGCGGCGGCCCATGCGCGGCTCGCGATCGTCTTCACCTACCCGTCGCCGTCGTGGGCGACCCGCGCACTGGTTCGACTGGAGAACGCGTGGATGGCGATGCGTGGGAGTCGGTACCGCGGCTTCGTCCACTCCCCTGAGGCGATGATCGACGTGCTACGACGCTCGGGCATGGTCGTCAGCGACCACGATCGCGTCGGCAACTGGAACGTGGCCGTGGCCCTCAGGGCACCGATCGGCAGCGCGGCGACGACGTCGACCGCCTGACGATGCGATGTCGCAGGTACGCGAAGAGCCCCGAGACGGTTTCCGTCTCGGGGCTCTTCGGGTTGAATCTCAGCGGGCGAAGTTGCCGCGGTAGTACTCGTAGACCCAGCCCACGAGGGCGACGATTCCGAGGCCGACCGCGATGTAGGAGATCCAGAACCCGATCGCGAGGCCCAGGAACATCAGCGCGGCAGCGGCGGCGAGCACGATCGGCCACCAGCTCCACGGGCTGAAGAACCCGAGTTCGGCGTCGCCGTCGTCGATGTTCGCGTCGAGTCGGTCCTCGGGCAGTTCAGCGCCCTGCGCCTTGTGCACCCGACCGAGGTAGAACGCGATGAACGCGCTCAGGACCGCGGTCAGCGTGATGGCGACCGTGCCGGCCCACTCGGGGTGGTCGAGGCCGTGCGCCGCGTTGTCGGCCCAGCTCCAGCCGATGTAGACGCCGGCGACGATCGCGAGGAAGACCGTCAGGATCCAGAAGAGGTTGACGTTGGCGCGCATTACTTGATCTCCTCCGTGGCAGCGTCATACGTGGGCGCCTGCGGTGCGTCCTTCGCCGGACCGATGCCGACCGGGATGCCGGCTTCGGGGTGGTTCAGGTCGAACGCAGGGCGCTCCGAACGGATGCGCGGGATCGAGGTGAAGTTGTGTCGCGGCGGCGGGCAACTGGTCGCCCACTCGAGCGAACCGCCGTAGCCCCACGGGTCGTTGACGGTGACCTTCGGAGCCCGACGAGCCGTGATGTACACGTTCAGGAAGAACGGGATCATCGAGACCGCCAGGATGCCGGCGCCGATCGTCGACAACTGGTTCATCCAGGTGATGTTGTCTTCGGGCAGGTACGAGTAGTACCGGCGGGGCATCGCTACTACGCCGAGCCAGTGCTGGATCAGGAACGTCGTGTGGAAGCCGATGAAGAGCAGCCAGAAGTGCCACTTGCCGAGCGTCTCGTTCAGCATCTTGCCGGTCCACTTCGGCCACCAGAAGTAGAAGCCGGCGAACATCGCGAAGACGACGGTGCCGAACACCACGTAGTGGAAGTGGGCGACGACGAAGTACGTGTCGGACACGTGGAAGTCGAGCGGCGGCGACGCGAGGATGACGCCGGTGAGGCCACCGAACACGAAGGTGATGAGGAAGCCGAGCGACCAGATGAGCGGCGTCTCGAAGGTGATCGAGCCGCGCCACATCGTGCCGATCCAGTTGAAGATCTTCACACCCGTCGGCACTGCGATGAGCATCGTCATGAGCGCGAAGAACGGCAGCAGCACGGAGCCGGTGACGTACATGTGGTGAGCCCACACCGTGACCGAGAGGGCCGCGATCGCGATCGTCGCGTAGATCAGGGTCTTGTATCCGAAGATCGGCTTGCGGCTGAACACCGGGAAGATCTCGGAGACGATGCCGAAGAACGGCAGCGCGATGATGTAGACCTCGGGGTGGCCGAAGAACCAGAACAGGTGCTGCCACAGGATGACACCGCCGTTGGCCGGGTCGAACACGTGGGCACCGAAGATGCGGTCGGCGCCGGCAGCCAGGATCGCCGCGGCGAGCACGGGGAAGGCCATGAGCACGAGGATCGACGTCACGAGGGTGTTCCACGTGAAGATCGGCATGCGGAACATCGTCATGCCGGGCGCGCGCATCGTGATGATCGTCGTGATGAAGTTCACGGCACCGAGGATCGTGCCGAAACCGGAGAGGCCGAGGCCGAGCATCCAGAGGTTTCCGCCGACACCTGGCGAGAACGTCGTCGACGCGAGTGGCTGATAGGCGAACCATCCGAACGACGCCGCACCCTGCGGGGTGAAGAAGCCGGCGACCGCGATCAGCGAACCGAAGTTGAAGAACCAGTACGCGAGTGCGTTCAGACGCGGGAACGCCACGTCGGGAGCACCGATCTGCAGCGGCATGAGCACGTTCGCGAAGCCCGCGAAGAGCGGAGTCGCGAACATGAGCAGCATGATCGTGCCGTGCATCGTGAACAGCTGGTTGTACTGCTCACGCGTCTGGATGATCTCGAGGCCCGGCTCGAAGAGCTGCGCCCGGATGATCAGCGCCATGACGCCGCCGATGCAGAAGTAGATGAACGCGGTGATCAGGTACATGTACCCGATGACCTTGTGGTCGGTGGACGTGATCCACTTGACGAGGATGTTGCCCTTGCGTTCGACCTTGGAAGCGCCGAACGGAAGCGTGCTCGCAGAGGGGCGAGCCGGTGCGGTCGTGGTGCTCATCGCGGCTTAGTGCTCCTCTTTCAATTCGGGCGCGCCCGTACCGGGCAGGTTCTGGTTGCGGTCGTACTCGTTCGACAGCTGGCCTTCCTGGCCGGCGTCGCGGAGCGACTCGATGTAGTCGTCGTACTCGGCCTGCGAGACGACCTCGACGTTGAAGAGCATGAGCGAGTGGTACTCGCCGCAGAGCTCGGCGCACTTGCCCGCGTACGTGCCTTCGCGCTCGGGCACGAACGACATGTAGTTGGTCTTGCCGGGGTACATGTCCTTCTTGTAGAGGAAGTCCACGACCCAGAACGAGTGGATGACGTCGCGCGACTCGAGTTCGATCTCGACGTTCGCCCCGACGGGCAGGTACAGGGTCGGCAGCTCCTCCTGGACGAGCGAACCCTTGGGTCCCTCTTCGGAGAGCTGGCCCTGGATGCCGGGCGAGTACACGTCTTCCTTGACGTAGTTGAAGTCCCACGCCCACTGCTTCGCGATGACCTCGACCTTGACGTCGATCTGGTCTTCGGCGAAGCGCTGCTCGATCGCAGCCTGGTCGCGTGCGGTGAAGGCGAAGAAGCCCAGCACGAGGATCAGCGGGATGATCGTGTAGAAGACCTCGATCGGCATGTTGTAGCGAAGCTGCACCGGGAGGCCGGTCTGGCCCTTGCGGCGGCGGTACGCGACGACGGCCCAGATCGTGAGGCCCCAGGTGATGACACCCACGATGAGCAGCACGATCCACGAGGTGACCCAGAGGCCTGAGACGCGCTCGGTGTGATTCGTCACCGGCGCATCCCCCTCGACGAATCCGGGGAGGAATCCGTTCAACTGGGCCTGCGTGCACCCTGCGAGGACGAGACTGAGCGACGCTGCGATCGGGATTGCAGCCCATCGGAGTCGGCGGTTGTTGCGCACCGGTGACCTTTCGGGAGACTCGAAGGCGCTTCACAGTGAAGCGCGGTGATCGGTGTCTAGCCTACTCCGACTCGACCCCCGGGGTGTGCACTCGGGGCCGGTGTCGGGCGCGTCGATCCACTGATTTCCGGCTCCATCGGCGAAAACACAGAAGGGAGGCCGCTCTCGCGACCTCCCTTCGGAGCTGATCAGGATGCGTCAGTGGAACGAGTCACCGCAGGCGCAGCTGCCTTCCGCGTTCGGATTGTCGATCGTGAAGCCCTGCTTCTGGATCGTGTCCTCGAAGTCGATCGATGCGCCATCGAGGTACGGCACGCTCATCTTGTCGACGACGACCTCGACGCCCTCGAAGTCGACGACGGCATCGCCGTCGAGCAGGCGCTCGTCGAAGTAGAGCTGGTAGATGAGGCCCGAGCAGCCGCCGGGCTGAACGGCGACGCGCAGACGCAGGTCGTCGCGGCCCTCCTGCTCGAGGAGGCTGCGCACCTTGTCGGCGGCGGGGTCGCTCAGCTTCACGCCGTGCGCGGTCTCGATGATCGTGTCGCTCATGTCTCTCCTCGGTGCGTCAGGGAACGCGGAACCTGCTTCCATGGTAACCGCAGGAACGGCGGTCGCGCCCTGCGCGCTCTCAGGAATCGCCGTCCCGTGCGTCGAGGCGGGCGAGGAAGAGCGCCTCGCTGAGCAGGGCTCGCTGGAACACGCCGAGGTGCAGCGACTCGTTGGGGCTGTGCGCACGTGAGTCGGGGTCCTCGACACCGGTCACGAGGATCTGCGCGGCGGGGAACTCCGCGACGAGCTCGGCGATGAACGGGATGGATCCTCCGACGCCGATCTCGACGGGCTCCTTGCCCCAGGCCTCGGCCATCGCCGCGTTCGACTCGGCGACGGCCCAGCCCGAGGTGTCGACGAGGAACGGGTTGCCGAGCTCCACCGCGTCGAACTCGAGCTTCGCGCCGAACGGCGCCCGTGCTTCGAGGTGCGAGCGGATGGCCGCGAGGGCGTCGACGTCGTGCTGGCCCGGCGCCACGCGAGCGCTCACGCGAACGGCGACGCTCGGCACGAGCGTGTTGGATGCGTTCGCCACCGTGGGGGCGTCGATGCCCGTGACCGTGATGGCCGGCTGCGCCCAGATGCGGGAGAGGATCTCGCCGCGCCCGATCGGCGAGACGCCGTCGAGCAGCCCGGTCTCGGCGCGGAGCTGGGCCTCGTCGTAGGCCGGCGTCTCGAGGTCGGCTGAGGTCAGCCCCTCGACGGCGACGGAGCCGTCGGCATCGTGCAGGGTCGCGAGCAGCTGGATGGCGGCGAGCATGGCGTCGGGCACCGCTCCCCCGAACATGCCGGAGTGCGAGGCGTGCGCGAGCGTCGACACCCGCATGCGGAAGGCCACCGCGCCGCGGAGCGCGACCGTCAGGGCCGGCGTCTCGAGGTCCCAGTTGCCGGAGTCGGCGACGACGATCGCGTCGGCTTCGAGCAGGTCGCGGTTCTCGTGCAGGAAATTGGCGAAGGAGAGCGAACCCGACTCCTCCTCCCCCTCGATGAAGAGCGCGATGCCGAGGTCGAAGTCGGTGCCGAGCACCTCCGTGAGCGCTCGGATGGCGCCGATGTGGGCCATCACGCCGGCCTTGTCGTCGGCAGCGCCACGGCCGTACAGGCGGTCCCCGCGAAGCGTCGGCTCGAACGGCGACGACTCCCAGTCGGCGTCGTCGCCGGGCGGCTGCACGTCGTGGTGCGCGTAGAGGAGGACGGTCGGACGGCCGTTGCGCGCAGCACGGCGCGCCACGACGGCAGGCTTGCCGAGCGCGGCATCCGGGCCTTCGCCCTCGCCGATGGCGGCGCGACGGATCTCGACGAGGTCGAAGACGCCGAGGCCGCGTACGAGCTCGGCGACCGCCTCGGCACTCGCCTCGACGTGGGCGTCGTCGAACGCCGCCCACGACACCGAGGGGATCTTCACGAGCCGTGTGAGATCGGCGATCGTGGTGGGGAAAGCGGCTTCGACGGCGCTGCGCAGCGCATCGCTCGTGGAGGTGGGGTCGGAAGTTCCGCCGGCGGCGGGATGAGACTCGGTCATGCCGGTAATCTTAAGGGGACCGATTCGAGGAATCCCGTGGCCAAGAACCCGAACAACACCGAAGAACCGAGCGCCCAGACGCCGAAGCAGGCAGAGACGCTCGAAGAGACCCAGGCTCGCCTGAAGGCCGGCAAGGGTGCGCCCACGCCGAGCCGTGCGCAGCAGGAGGCGGCGCGCAAGCGTCCGCTCGTGCCGAACGACCGCAAGGAGGCGGCGAAGCAGGCGCGCAGCAAGGCTGCCGAGTCGCGCGAGCGTGCCCGCATCGGCATGGCGGTCGGCGACGAGCGCTACCTGCCCGCCCGCGACCGCGGCCCCCAGAAGAAGTACGTGCGCGACTACGTCGACGCGCGGTTCTCCATCGGCGAGGTCCTCATCCCCGTGATGTTCGCCGTCATCCTGCTGACCTTCGTGCCGAGTCCCGAAGTGCAGTCCATCGGCATCCTGGCGCTCTGGGCGTTCTTCCTCGTCGCGGTCATCGACTCGGTCGTGCTCGGCTTCATCGTCACGAAGAAGCTCGCCGCCAAGTTCGGCGCCGACAAGGTCGAGCGCGTGCGCTGGTACGCCGCGATGCGCGCGCTGCAGCTGCGCCCGCTGCGCCTGCCGAAGCCGCAGGTCAAGCGCTGGAACTACCCCGAATGATCGGACGGCTCGGGGCGGCGCCGTCGCCCGCCTCGGGCCCAGGTATCGTCGACTGCGTCAGTTGCGGCTGAACACTCCGCCGCGGATGAGCGGAACCCGGGTCTCCTCGTCGCTGAGCGACCCGTGCTGGCCGATCATGGCTTCAGCCTGTCGGTTCGGCTCCCGCCGGTCGTAGTACGCGATGCCCGCGCGAGCCGCGATCACGAGGTCGCCGATGCGGTCGCGCACCTCATCGGCGACCTCGCCGTAGAGCCCGGACTCGATCGCCTCGTCACGGCTCAGCACCCACGACCGGTGGCCCTCGGCTGCGCGCCAGCCCTCGACGAGCGCGGTGCGAGCGGATGCCTCGAGCCCAGGTTCGAAGTAGAGGGCCACGCAGCGCGGCTCTCCCCCGACGTGACGCACCCCGACGAGCAGCTCCGGCCGGTCGTCGACGAAGACGTGTCGGTGCGCGGGCACATCGACCACACCGTGGTCGGCGGTGACGAGCAGGCCCGTGCCACGCGGCATCCGTCGCTCGAACGCCGCCAGCTCGGCGTCGAGCGTCTCGAGCTGGCCGAGCCACTTGTCGGACTCCCAACCGTGCGCGTGCGCGGCCTGGTCGAGCTCGGGAACGTAGAGGTAGACGACGGCGCGCTCGCCGGTCGCGAGGATGCGGTCGGCTTCGGCGAACCGATCGGCGACGGATGCGCCGGGGCGGTACTCCGCCCCGCGGAGGACGGCGCGGGTGAACCCCGAGTCGGAGTAGCGTGCCGCGCCGATCGCGTAGCTCGCGATGCCAGCCTCGCGCATCGTCTCGAAGAGCGTCGGAAGCCGCTGCCAGGTCTCGGGCGGCATGCCCGCGTCCCACCCGCTGAGCTGGTTGACGAGACGATCGTGGGCGGCATCGAGCACGCGGTAGCCCACGAGGCCGTGCTCCCCGGGAGGGCGACCTGTCGCGAAGGTCGCGAGCGCTGCCGCGGTCGTCGAGGGGAACACGGTGCGCAGCACGTCGCGCTTCGCCATGCGCGAGGCGAGGAACCTGGCGTGCCCGGCCCGCGCCTGGATGTTCGAGGCGCCCAGCCCGTCGACGAGCACCACGACGACGGCCGATGCCGGAGGAAGGCCCAGTTCGTTCGGGAGGCCCTGGACGGCCGACATCGAACTGCCGAGCACCCCGGCAAGGCGCGGGACGGTATCGGCGGGCACCGGTAGCATGGCAGACATCGCGCCCAGTCTGGCACAGGCCGGGCGCGCCCCTGTTTCCCGCGTGCCCGGCACGCCCGCCCCAGAGACGACGGATGACCCGAGCAAAGAATCAGCCCGCTGAAGACCCGATCGTCGAGCGCATCGAAGACGTCGACGTCGCCGCAGAGATGCAGGGCTCGTTCCTCGAATACGCGTACTCGGTCATCTACTCCCGGGCCCTGCCCGACGCCCGCGACGGTCTCAAGCCCGTGCAACGGCGCATCCTGTATCAGATGACCGAGATGGGGCTTCGACCCGATCGCGGCCACGTCAAGTCGGCGCGCGTCGTCGGCGAGGTCATGGGAAAGCTCCACCCGCACGGCGACACCGCGATCTACGACACCCTCGTGCGCATGGCGCAGGCCTTCACGTTGCGCGTGCCCCTCATCGACGGCCACGGCAACTTCGGCTCGCTCGACGACGGCCCCGCAGCCTCGCGCTACACCGAGGCCCGTCTCGCCTCCCCCGCCCTGGCGATGACCGAGGGCCTCGACGAGAACGTCGTCGACTTCGTGCCGAACTACGACAACCAGCTCACCCAGCCCGAGGTGCTGCCTGCGGCCTACCCGAACCTGCTCGTCAACGGTGCGAGCGGCATCGCGGTCGGCATGGCGACCAACATGGCGCCCCACAACCTCATCGAGGTCGTCGGCGCTGCCCGGCACCTCATCGCGCACCCGAACGCCACGCTCGACGAGCTCATGGAGTACGTCCCGGGCCCCGACCTGCCCACGGGCGGCACGATCGTCGGCCTGTCCGGCATCAAAGACGCCTACGCCACCGGCCGCGGCAGCTTCAAGACGCGAGCCAAGGTCAGCGTCGAGTCGATCACGGCTCGCAAGACCGGCCTCGTCGTCACCGAGCTGCCCTACCTCGTCGGCCCCGAGAAGGTCATCGAGAAGATCAAAGACGGGGTGAACGCCAAGAAGATCAACGGCATCTCCGACGTCACCGACCTCACCGACCGCACGAACGGTCTGCGGCTCGTCATCGGCATCAAGACCGGTTTCAGCCCCGAAGCGGTGCTCGAACAGCTCTACCGGCTCACACCGCTCGAGGACTCGTTCAACATCAACAACGTCGCCCTCGTCGATGGCGGCCCCCAGACCCTCGGATTGCGCGAACTGCTCCAGGTCTACGTTGCGCACCGCATCTCGGTCGTCACCCGCCGATCCGAGTACCGCCTGGCCCGTCGTCGCGAGCGGCTCCACCTCGTCGACGGGCTGCTCATCGCGATCCTCGACATCGACGAGGTCATCCAGCTCATCCGGGGCAGCGACGACACCGCCGCAGCCCGCGCCCGCCTCATCGAGGTCTTCGACCTGAGCCAGGTGCAGGCCGACTACATCCTCGAGTTGCAGCTCCGTCGACTCACGAAGTTCTCGCGCATCGAGCTCGAGGCCGAGCGCGACAAGCTGCGCGCCGAGATCGCCGAACTCGAGGCGCTGCTCTCGAGCCGGCACCGCATCGAGGCCCTCGTGTCCGATGAGCTCGCCGAGATCGCCGAACGGTTCGGCACTCCCCGTCGCACCTTGCTCACCGATGCCAGGCCGAGTATCGCCGGCGCAGCGGCCAAGCGCGCCGCCGCGATCCTCGAGGTCGCCGATGTGCCGTGCCGGGTCTTCCTCTCGGCCACCGGCCGCATCGCGCGCGTCGACCTGCCGGTCGGCGACGACGGCCCCCCGGTCATCACCGTGCCCGCCCGACGCAGCAAGCACGATGCGATCCGCTCGACGCTCGACACGACGAGCCGGGCCGAGATCGGCGCGGTCACGAGCCTCGGCCGACTCATCCGATTCACGCCCGTCGACCTGCCGATGCTGCCTCCGACCTCGGTGCAGCTCGGGGCGGGGGTCAAGATCGGCGACTACCTGGCGCTGCCGAACCGCGACGAGAAGGTGCTCGCGATCGTCTCCCTCGACGCCGATCGCTCGATCGCGCTCGGCACGAAGCAGGGCGTCGTGAAGCGCGTCGCGATCGGCGCGTACCCGAACAAGCCCGAGTTCGAGGTGATCGGGCTGAAGGCCGGCGACGAGGTCGTCGGCGCCGTGCAGGGCGACGAGGGCGACGAACTCGTGTTCGTGGCGAGCGACGCGCAGTTGCTGCGCTTCCCGGCTTCGTCGGTACGCCCGCAGGGTTGCCCGGCAGGGGGCATGGCCGGCATCAACCTCGGCAGCGGCGCGCACGTCGTGCACTTCACGAGCCTCGCCGCGAATGACGTGCCGCAGACCGTCGTCGTCACGATCGCGGCGACGACCGACACGCTCCTCGGCACCGACCCCGGCAGCGCCAAGGTCAGCGACTTCACCGAGTTCCCGGCGAAGGGCCGAGCGACCGGCGGTGTGCGGGCGCAGCGGTTCCTGAAGGGCGAAGATGCGCTGCACCTCGCCTGGGTCGGTCCCTCCCCCGCCCTCGCCGTCGGCCCTGACGGCACGGCTCGCACCCTGCCAGACAGCGGGGCCAAGCGAGACGCCTCCGGACAGCCCCTCGAGGCCGTCGTGGGTGCGATCGGCACGCGCATCGGCTGACGACGCCCGCCGGACTTGACGCCGGCACTGCCGAGGAGCATATTCGGCCGTGCCGGCCGGTGAACGCCGCGTTCGCTCGCGCCGGTCCACGGGCGAACGGGAGCATTCATGGCGCACGCGACGTTGCACGACATCGCAGGGAACGTGCTGGAGCCCGGCGACGACGGGTACGACGAGGCCCGCACGGTCTGGAACGGCATGATCGACCGGCATCCACGCTACGTCGTCTGTTGCACTGATGCGACCGACGTCGCCGCCGCCGTGCGGTTCGCAACCCGGAACGACCTCGAGATCGGCGTGCGCTGCGGTGGCCATGGCATCGTCGGGCACGCCGTACCCGACGGCGGTCTCATGATCGACCTCCGCCCCATGGGCGACGTGCAGGTCGACGCGGTCGGACGGCGGGCGCGAGTGCAGGGCGGTGCTCTCCTCGGCGCTCTCGATCGAGCCTCGCAGGAGTACGGCCTCGCGACGACAGCGGGCAACGTCTCGCACACCGGCGTCGGCGGGCTCGCACTCGGCGGCGGCATGGGGTGGCTCGCGAGGCGCCTCGGGCTCGCCTGCGACAACGTGGTCGCATTCGAGCTCGTCACGGCCGACGGCGAGTCACTTCGGGTCGACCACGACTCGCACCGCGAACTCGACTGGGCGCTTCGCGGTGGCGGCGGCAACTTCGGTGTCGTCACCGCGTTCGAGTTCGCACTGCACCCGGTGCCCGGCGACGCGATCGCCGTCGAGTTCCACTTCTCGCTCGATGGCGGCTCGACCACCGCCGCGATGCGAGCGTGGCGGGACCTCAGCATCGACGCCCCACGCGAGGCGACCTTCACCGCGACGATCTCGGGCCGGACGCTCGCCCTCGGCTTCGTGTGGGTCGGGGATGCCGTCGACGCTCGTCGCCACATCGACTCCCTCGAGACCCGCCTGCGCCAGGCGGCCGAGCCGATCGCGAACTCCGTCGATCCGCTCAGCTACTTGCAGCTGCAGACACGCGAAGACGACGTCGAGGGCCACGCTTGGCGCCGGTACTGGAAGGGTCACTACTTTCGCGAACTCGCTGATGACCTGATCGACGCTCTCCTCGACCGCGATGACGACCTCGCGCCCGACGTGAGCCTGCAGGCCTACGGCGGCGCCATCGCAGACGTTCCCGGCGACGCCACCGCCTTCTCGAGGCGCGACACCGCGTTCGAGTTCGTCGCCGCCTCCCGCTGGCGCTTGCCCGACGAGGATGCGCCGCGGATGGCGGCCGCCCGCCGCTACGCGAGCGGAATGGACGGCTACGCCAGCGGCGCCTACGTCAACGTGCTCGGCGATGATGGAGACGCGGGTCTTCGGCGCGCGTACCCGGCCGAACAGCTCGCACGATTGACCGCCGTCAAGGACGCGTACGATCCCGGCAACGTCTTCCACCTGAATCAGAACATCAGGCCGACCGACGGTCGCGCCGGTCACGCCTGACGCGGAACACCTGGAAATCCTTGACACGCAGGAATCGCACAGGCTACTTTTGTGCCCACTTCGGGGGACAAGCAATGACGCTCATCCACGGGCAACGACGCCCGTTCCATGGACCCGAATCCGCTCGCCGACCAGGCGAACGGAGATCGCTCATCTCAGAAGGAGCACACTGCATGAGAATCACGAGAACACTCGCGCTCGCCGCCACCGCGGCGGCCGCGCTCGCCGTCGGCACGGCAATCCCGGCCGCCGGCGCAACCCCGCTCGATGACGTTCCCTCCTACCAGGAGTTCGCGGAGTCGACCTACCGAGACGTCGACGGCAGCTACATCGTCAACGGAGACGAGGTGCTCTCGGACAAGGGCGACCTGAAGAAGTTCTACGACCTGCTCGTCGGTCCCGAGACGCCGACCGACGGTCTCATCGTCAACACGGTCAACGGCGCCGACGACAAGTGGTCGGCCTCGCAGGTCGGCAATCTCACCTACTGCGTCAGCACGAAGTTCGGAACGCGTCACGCCGACGTCGTCAACGCGATGGCGAGCGGCGCAGCGCTCTGGGAGTCCGCATCCTCGAAGATCAACTTCGTGTACGTGGGCAGCGCCGACGGTCAGTGCACGACGCGGAACAAGTCGGTGCTGTTCTCGGTCGAGCCTGTGCAGACCTCGCAGTACATCGCCCGCGCGTTCTTCCCGAGCACGGCCGATCGGCAGCAGAACGTGCTCATCGACGACTCGATCTGGAGCTCCGGCTCCTGGACGCCGACCAACATCCTCGGGCACGAGCTCGGCCACACCCTCGGGTTCCGGCACGAGCACACGCGCCCGGAATCGGGCACGTGCTTCGAAGACAACAACTGGCGGCCGCTGACGCCGTACGACTCGTCATCGATCATGCACTACCCGCAGTGCAACGGTTCGTCCGACGACCTGTCGATGACGAACTCCGACCGCACGGGGGCCGTCGCGCTCTACGGCAACTGAGTCACCGCGCGCTCATCGGAGCGTTGTCAGAGTCCGCTGGGCTCGGTCGTCCTCGACCGGGCCCAGCGGCATGTCGTGAGCCGAAGCCCCGAGCACCGGTCGAACGTCACGCGTCGATGCGGTCGCGCTCGAGCGCGTCGGAACTCTCGATGATGAACTCCTTGCGAGGCGCGACATCGGTGCCCATGAGCAGCTCGAACACCCGACCGGCATTCTCGGCGTCGCCGATGCCCACGCGACGCAGTGTGCGCTGCCGGCGATCCATCGTCGTGGTCGCGAGCTGATCGGCATCCATCTCACCGAGGCCCTTGTACCGCTGGATAGGGTCTTGATATCGCTTCTTCTGGCGATCGAGCGTCGCGAGCACGCCCTTGAGCTCGGCTTCGGAGTACGTGTAGATCGTCTCGTTCGGCTTCGAACCCGGGTTCATGACAACGACCCGGTGCAGCGGCGGCACCGCGGCGAAGACTCGGCCGTGCTCGATCATCGGTCGCATGTAGCGGAAGAAGAGGGTGAGCAGCAGCGTGCGGATGTGCGCCCCGTCGACGTCGGCGTCGGCCATCAGGATGACCTTGCCGTAGCGCGCGGCCTCGAGATCGAAGCTGCGACCCGACCCAGCGCCGATCACCTGGATGATCGATGCGCACTCGGCGTTCGCGAGCATGTCGGCCACGCTCGCCTTCTGCACGTTGAGGATCTTGCCGCGGATCGGCAGCAGAGCCTGGTGCTCGCTGTCGCGGGCGAGCTTGGCGGTCCCGAGCGCGGAGTCGCCCTCGACGATGAACAGCTCGCTGTGCGAGACGTCATTCGATCGGCAGTCGACGAGCTTCGCGGGCAGCGACGAACTCTCGAGCGCGTTCTTGCGGCGCTGCGTCTCTTTGTGCGCGCGGGCGGAGATGCGGGACTTCATCTCGGCGACGACCTTGTCGAGCAGCAATGCCGACTGGTTCTTGTCGTCGCGCTTGGTGGAGGAGAAACGCGCACCCAGTTCTTTCGTCAGCACGCTCGAGACGATGGCGCGCGCCGCGGGAGTGCCGAGCACCTCCTTCGTCTGGCCTTCGAACTGCGGCTCGGGCAGGCGCACGGTGACGACCGCGGTGAGCCCCGCGAGCACGTCGTCCTTCTCGAGCTTGTCATTGCCGGCCTTCAGGCGACGGGCGTTGAGCTCGACCTGCTGGCGCAGGAACTTCAGGAGCCCCTGATCGAACCCGGCCTGGTGCGTGCCGCCCTTGGGCGTGGCGATGATGTTGACGAACGAGCGGATGACCGTGTCGTAACCGGTGCCCCAGCGCAGCGCGATGTCGACCACGCACTCGCGCTTCAGCTCGGTCGGCACCATCGCGCCGCCATCGGTGAGCACGGGCACCGTCTCGGTGAAGTGGCCGATGCCGGTCAGGCGCCAGACGTCGGTGAGCGGGGCATCCGTTGCCAGGTGCTCGACGAACTCGGAGATGCCGCCCTCGAACTGGAAAGACGTCGTGTGCGGCGCCTCGCCGCGTTCGTCGGTGACGTCGATCGCGAGCCCGGGGACGAGGAATGCGGTCTGCCGCGCGCGACCGAGCAGCTCCTCGGTCTGGAACTCGGCGCCCTTCGTGAAGATCTGGCGATCGGCCCAGTACCGGATACGCGTGCCGGTGACGCCCTTCGCCACCTTGCCGACCACGCGGAGCTCGCTGCGCTGCTCGAACGGCGTGAACGGTGCGTCGGGCGACGGCGCACCGGAGTCGGCGAAGTTGCCGGGCTCACCGCGGTGGAACGACATGGCCCAGGTCTTGCCATCGCGATCGACCTCGACGTCGAGACGTTCGGAGAGCGCGTTGACGACCGAGGCGCCGACGCCGTGCAGGCCGCCGGAGGCCGCGTAGGAGCCCGACCCGAACTTGCCGCCCGCGTGCAGCTTCGTGAACACGACCTCGACGCCCGACAGCCCGGTCTTGGGCTCGATGTCGACCGGGATGCCGCGCGCTCGGTCGCGCACCTCGACGCTGCCGTCGGGGTGCAGCGTCACGCCGATCTCGGTGCCGTGACCCGCGAGCGACTCGTCGACGGCGTTGTCGATGATCTCCCAGAGGCAGTGCATGAGCCCCCGGGAGTCGGTCGAACCGATGTACATGCCGGGTCGCTTGCGCACGGCCTCGAGGCCCTCGAGCACGGAGAGATGGCGGGCGGAATAATCGGAGCTCACGTCGAACAAGCCTACTGAGCGCCGCCGACACATCCATTCAGCCACTACGCGCTGAGCGAAATGCCCGGCCCAACGGAAGGAACCTGCCCTCACTCGTGTTTTCATTGATGAACGGAACACCACGCGTGAGCGACGAAGGAGGAGCCATGACCCAGTACACCGAGACCACCGGTGCGGTCGATGAACTCGAGACCCCTTACGAGCTCACCGCGCTCGATCGATGCGATGCCTGCGGTGCGCAGGCGTACATCCGCGTCGTCGTCGCGAGCGGCGAACTGCTGTTCTGCGCCCACCACGGCCGCAAGCACCAGGAGAAGCTCTCGCAGATCGCGCACAGCTGGCACGACGAGTCGAGCAAGCTGCTCGCCGACCGCAGCTGACCCACCGGCTTCACGAACGAACGCCCCGGCTCGTCCGGGGCGTTCGTCGTTTCACCACTCGGGACGACGCGTGAGCACGGCTCGCCGACGCCCGGGTCGACGTGCGCACGTCCGACATCGCAGCGCGCGAACGCGTCAGGTCGTGGGCAGTGAGACGCCCGCCGCAGCCAGCTGCGCGGCACGAGCTGCCGAGGCGTAGGCGTCGACAGCTTGCGCCTGCTCCCCCGCCACGTATTCGAGCCCGACCCTGGAGGCCATGGTCTCGAGCAGGCGATCGGCGAACACGGGGTTCTTGGCGAGCACCGGGCCGTGCAGGTGGGTGCCGTAGACGTCGCCCATGACCGCGCCCTCCTGCCCGGAGTCGCGGCCGTTGCCGTGACCGGCACGGATGCGGCCGAGCGGGGATGCCTCGGCGCCGACGTAGTCACGCGCGTGGTTCTCGAATCCGACGAGCATTCCGAAGCGCGGACTCTTCACCACGACGTCACCGGTCACGCGACTCGCGCGCGGCACCGAGCGGCCGGGCAGGATGCCGAGGCCCTCGACGCTCCGACCGCTCGCGAGCTCGATGCCCCAGCTCAGCAGCTCCCAGCCGGTGCCGATCGAGAGGATCGGCACGCCCTCGGTGCCCCACCGGCGGAACTCGTCGTGCATCGTGAGGAGCAGCCCGCGGCTCTCGTCGAGCGACGAGTCGCTCCCGGACCCGAGCACGATCGCGTCGACGCGCGGCGGCAGCTCTGCGGCCGACTCGACCTCGACGACCTCGGCGTCGAGGCCGGCCCACCGCGCGCGCGTCGAGAGCACGCGGGCGTTCTCGGCATCGCCGTTCGTGTTCTGCAGCCGGGGAAGCAACGAGACGATCGTGAGGGTCATTCTGCTCCAGCGAGTCCGAGGTGGGCACGAGTGCGGCGCATCGCGTCGGCGGTGAAGACGATCGTCTTGACGCCGGAAGCGGGTTCCGGCATCGCCAGGAAGTCGTCGACGGCCGTACCGAGGTCGGGCTCGACGCGATCGATCTCGACTCCGTCGTAGGCGAGCATGAGCGCGGCCTCCGCCGACTTCGAACCCGACACGATAGAAACCCTCCCGAGGGAGCCGGCATCCGTCGGCCAGAAATAGGAGGGATCGCGCACATCGGAACCGATCGCGAAGAGGATCTGCTCGGTGCCCGGCGCGATGCTGTCGACGTTGAGCTGGTAGCTCGCAGGGTTCTGCACGAGCACGAACTCGACGTCGTGGCCGCGAACGACGGTGCGCTCGCCACGCCCGAACACGGCGGGGATCGCGCTCAGTGCGTCCGCCGCGGTTGAGCTGGAGAAGCGGTCGCCGAGCACCGCCTTCGCGGTGGCGTACGCGGCGGCCGCATCGACGGCGTAGTGCACGCCGCGTGCCGGCAGGCCGATCGAGACGGATGCACCGGCGTCGTCGAGCACCGCAGCGGCGCCGTCGACCGCCTCGACGAGCACATCGGTGCCGCTCGAGAGCCGGGTGTCGCTCGTCTCGGTGTAGCCGAGGCCGCGGGGCGACGCCGCGAGCACGGATTCGGTGACGCCGAAGCGGTGCACGGCGACCTCGGGGCGCACCCGTTCGGCGAGGCGCTCGAGGTACGCGTCGTCAGCGTTCACGACGATCGACTCGCCGGCCCGTGCCGCGATGCGGCCGAGCATCGAGGCGACCATCTCCGAGTCGTGGAACCGGTCGATCTGGTCGACCATGACGTTGGTGAGGCACACGACGCGGGCGTCGACGCCCTGCATGACGAGGGCGCCGTGGCCCTCGTCCATCTCGAGCACCGCGACGTCGCCGGGCACGCGCCCGCGCCAGTCGGCCTGTTCGAGCAGAGCGGAGGTGAGGCCCTGGCTGATGTTCGCCGTCGACGGATTGGTGAAGACGTCGACGCCGTGCGCGCGGAGGATCGCGACGAGCATCTTCGTCGTGGTCGACTTGCCGCTCGATCCCGAGACGACCACGAGCCCCTGGGGGAAGCCGGAGAGGGTGCGCTTCAGGTACTTCGGTGCGATGCGGTTGACGACGAGGCCCGGAACAGCCGATCCGCCGCCGGGCTTGCGCAGCCGGGCGGCGAATCGGGTGAGCCTGCCGACGAGGATCGCCGGGGCGTAGCGCACTGGCGGCCTACTCGAGGTAGTCGCGGAGCGACTGCGAACGCGAGGGGTGACGCAGCTTCGCCATCGTCTTCGACTCGATCTGGCGGATGCGCTCGCGCGTCACGCCGAAAGTGTCGCCGATCTGGTCGAGGGTCTTCGGCATGCCGTCGCCGAGGCCGAAGCGCATGCGGATGACGCCCGCCTCGCGCTCGCTCAGCGAGTCGAGGAGCGACTCGAGCTGCTTCTGCAGCATCGTGAAGCCCACCGCGTCGGCCGGCACGACCGCTTCCGTGTCCTCGATGAGGTCGCCGAACTCGCTGTCGCCGTCTTCACCGAGCGGCGTGTGCAGCGAGATGGGCTCACGGCCGTACTTCTGCACCTCGATGACCTTCTCGGGGGTCATGTCGAGTTCGCGGCTGAGCTCTTCGGGCGTGGGTTCGCGACCCAGGTCTTGGAGCATCTGGCGCTGCACGCGGGCGAGCTTGTTGATGACCTCGACCATGTGCACGGGGATGCGGATGGTGCGAGCCTGGTCGGCCATGGCGCGCGTGATCGCCTGGCGGATCCACCACGTCGCGTAGGTCGAGAACTTGAAGCCCTTGGTGTAGTCGAACTTCTCGACCGCACGGATGAGGCCCAGGTTGCCCTCTTGGATGAGGTCGAGGAACTGCATGCCGCGACCCGTGTAGCGCTTGGCGAGCGAGACCACGAGGCGGAGGTTCGCGCCGAGCAGGTGGCTCTTGGCGCGCTGGCCGTCTTTCGCGACCCACTGGAGTTCGCGGCCGAGCTGCGAGCGCTTCTCGGCGTCGGTCATGTGCGAGAGCTTCTCTTCGGCGAACAGGCCCGCCTCGATGCGCATCGCGAGCTCGACTTCTTCGGCCGCGTTCAGGAGCGCGACCTTGCCGATCTGCTTCAGGTAGTCCTTGACGGGGTCGGCCGTCGCGCCGGTGATGGCGCTCGAGTAGACCGGGACCTCGTCTTCGTCGTCGACGGCGCGCAGCACGAGCGCGCCGGTGGGATGCGGCTCGACCGCGACGGCCTTCGTGTCGTCGTCGTCGCCGTCGGCTGCCGAATCGTCGGCGCCCTCGACGACCTCGAGGTCGACGACCTCTTCGCCCTCATCGTCGTCGCTCTTGGCCTTCGCCTTCGCGCGTGGCTTCGTCGCGGTCTTCGCGGTAGTTGCGCGCGGCGTCTTCGTCGCGGGGGTGGCCGCGGCTTTCGCCGTCGTCTTCGCGGCGGTCGACTTCGCGGCGGTCGCGCGCTTCGCAGCAGGCTTCTCCGCCTCGCTCGCAGCCGTCGTCGCTTTCGTCGTTGCCATTCGTTACCTCTCCTACCGTCGTGCCCGCGTGCCCTCGCGGACTCGGCTCATGCACTCGGTCCGGTCGTTTTCGGACACTATGAGGACCCATGTCAAGTCCGCTGCATCGGCATGGTCTTTCACCACGCCAGCGGGCCAGAACGGGTCCTGCCCCCATTATACAGACGTCAGCTCCGCAGTACGCCTGATCGGGGTCCGACTCGCCCTCTCGTTGCTACAACATCGAGCCGCCGACGGGCATTCCCCCGCGGCTCAGCGCCC
The DNA here is from genome assembly GCF_001427265.1 of Agromyces sp. Root1464. Classification (NCBI taxonomy): domain Bacteria; kingdom Bacillati; phylum Actinomycetota; class Actinomycetes; order Micrococcales; family Microbacteriaceae; genus Agromyces; species Agromyces sp. Root1464. The sequence goes on along the minus strand of NZ_LMFU01000002.1, from coordinate 272,596 downwards.
GCGCGGCGTGTCGTCGTCGTTCGCGCGGCGGAAGGCGAGGAACTTCTCGAGCTCGGCGGCGATCTCGTCGGCCGACGGCAGTTCGCCGTCTTCGTCGGTGAGGGGCGACCGGAGCGTGGTGCCCTCCATGTACGAGTCGTGCCGCTGCTCGAGCGTGCCGACGAGCTTCGCGAGCTCGGCGTTCTCGGAGACCTGCTCGTCGATGCGGGCGACGAAGTCCCGGCCCTGCTCGCGCAGCGCATCGGTCGGGAAGATGCGCCCGGTCGCGGCACTGATCGCCTCGAGCGCGGTGATCGCGGCCGAGGGGTATTCAGCGTCGGAGAGGTAGTGCGGAATCAGCAGCACGAACCCCGTCGTGGGGTGATCGAGCGCCTGGAGCCGGAATTCGACCAAGTGGAGCACGTTGGCGGGCACCTGCGTCGTCGGGCGCCAGATCGACATCGCCTCGATGAGTTCCGAGCGGTTGCCGCTCACGGTCACGCCGACCGGTCGGGTGTGCGGCACGGGCATGGGGATCGAGTTGATCCACGTGGTCGACGACACCTCGAATCGCTCGATCAGGTCGAGCACCGCCGAGCTGAACCGCTGCCACTGGTAATCGGGCTCGAATCCGGTGAGCAGCAGGAACTGCTGGCCCAGTTCGTCGACGGCGAGGTCGAGACTCAGGCGCGGTGGCGTGTAGTCGGTGAGGTGGTCGCCCTCGAACAGGATGATCGGTCGGCGGGCGCGGTAGTCGAGCAGCTCGTCGGCCTCGAAGGATGCCACGACGGTGCTGTCGAGCGTTGAGAGCAGGTACTCGGTGGTCTGCGCGACGGCTCCGCCGGCATCGGCGTAGCCGGTGAGCCCCGCGACCAGCGGAAGCCCGGCGGGAACGTTCACGTCGGGGTTCAGCTCGTACAGGGAGCGGGGGTCTCGCATGCTTCCAGCCTACTGACGCCCGTCGCGGCCTCCTCCGGGTCACCGGTCGTCGACGTGATGCCGAGAGCGAACACGTACGATCGACCGCATGGCTGTTCCCACCCTCTCCGTGACCGACTCCCCCGCCTCCACCTCCGACGCCGACGTCGTGCTGCTGGCCGTCCGAAAGGGGGCCGAGGGCCCGGAACTCCTGGCCGAGACCGGCTTCGAGTGGGTCGAATCCGCGCTCGAGGCGCTCGAACTGAGCGGCGCGGCCGAGGAGTTCACCCGCATCCCCGGCACGCCCGGTGGCCCGCGCGTCGTCGCGATCGTCGGCGTCGGCGAGCGAGCGGATGCCGCGAGCCTCCGTCTCGCCGCAGGTGCCGCCCTCCGCCAGCTGAAGGGCGAGCTCACGGTGGCGATCGCCGTTCCGACGGACGACGCCGACGCGGCAGCAGCCCTCCTCGAGGGCGCCGGCCTCGGCGCATACGGCTACGACGGGTTCCGTTCGGAGCCGAAGCCCCGCCCGACCGCCATCGTGCTGCACTCCGTGCTCGACGACGCCGTGGTCGGCGTCGACCGGGTCCGAGCGGTCGTGACGGCCGTCGCGACGACGAAGGACCTCGTCAACATGCCACCGGCCGACCTCTTCCCCGCACGGCTCGCCGACATCGCCGTCGAGACCGCCGCGGCCGTCGGCATCGCTGCGAAGGTCTGGGACGAGCAGGCACTCGCCGACGACGGCTTCGGCGGGATCCTGGCGGTCGGCCAGGGCTCGAGCCGCGGCCCCCGACTCGTGCGCCTCGACTACACTCCTGCCGGGGCATCCGTTCACCTCGCCCTCGTCGGCAAGGGCATCACGTACGACTCGGGCGGCATCTCGCTGAAGCCCATGAACTCCCTCGTCGGCATGAAGACCGACATGGCGGGCGCCGCGACGGTGCTCTCGGCCATGGTGGCCCTCGCCGAGATCGGCGTGCCGCTCCGGGTGACCGGCTGGCTCTGCATCGCCGAGAACCTGCCCTCGTCGACCGCGGTGCGGCCGAACGACGTGCTGCGCATCCGCGGCGGCAAGACCGTCGAGGTCATCAACACCGACGCGGAGGGCCGACTCGTGCTGGCCGACGGACTGGTGGCCGCGAGCGAGGATCAGCCCGACGCGATCGTCGACGTCGCGACCCTCACCGGCGCGCAGGTGGTCGCCCTCGGCCACCGCATCGCAGGCCTCATGGGCGACGACGACCTCGTCGGACAGGTGCGGGCCGCCGCGGACTCGGTCGACGAGTCGACCTGGCCGATGCCGCTCCCCCGCGACCTCATGCAGTACCTGAAGTCCGATGTGGCCGACCTCGCGAACACCAAGCTCGGCATGACCGTGCCGGGGATGCTCCTCGCGGGCGTCTTCCTGCAGGAGTTCGTCGGCGTCCGCCGAGAAGCCGAGACCCGGATCCCGTGGGCGCACCTCGACATCGCGGGGCCCTCCAACAACACCGCGGCCGGCTACGGCTTCACCGGGTCGGGCGCCACGGGGGTCGCCGTCCGCACGCTCGTCCGCCTGGGCGAGCAGCTCGCCGCAGGGTAGTAAGGTCATATGGGCGAGAACGTCGCCCATACACCCTGTCCCGGCAACGAACCGGGGGCAGTCCGTGTCGCAGATCTGGTGCGCAAGGGAGAGAGCGTTTGTCCGAGCAGAACTTTGACATTGTCGTCCTGGGCGGAGGCAGCGCCGGCTACGCCGCTGCGATCCGTGCCGTCGAACTCGGCATGACCGCCGTGGTGATCGAGAAGGACAAGCTCGGCGGCACATGTCTGCACCGCGGTTGCATCCCCACGAAGGCCCTCCTGCACTCTGCAGAGGTCGCCGAGGTGGCCCGCGAATCTGCGAAGTACGGCGTCAAGGCCTCCTTCGAGGGCGTCGACATCGCGGGCGTCTCGGCCTACCGCGAGGGCATCGTCGCGAGCAAGTGGAAGGGCCTGCAGGGCCTTCTGAAGGCTCGCGGCATCCCCGTTGTCGCCGGTGAGGGCCGCCTCGTCGGCGCGAACGCCGTGGCCGTCGGCGACGACCGCTACGTCGGCAAGAACGTCGTGCTCGCCACCGGCTCGTACTCGCGTTCGCTCCCCGGACTCGAGATCGGCGGCCGCGTCATCACGAGCGAGCAGGCCCTCGAGCTCGACTTCATCCCCAAGAAGGTCGCCGTGCTCGGCGGCGGCGTCATCGGCGTCGAGTTCGCGAGCGTCTGGAACTCCTTCGGCGCCGACGTCACCATCATCGAAGCCCTGCCCCACCTCGTGCCCAACGAGGAGGAGACGATCTCCAAGCAGCTCGAGCGCGCGTTCCGCAAGCGCGGCATCGAGTACTCGCTCGGCGTGCGCTTCCAGAGCGTGACCCAGAACGACGACGGCGTCGTCGTGACGCTCGAGAACGGCACCACCTACGAGGCCGAGCTGCTGCTCGTCGCCGTCGGCCGTGGGCCCGTCACGCAGAACCTCGGCTACGAAGAGGCCGGCATCACGATCGACCGCGGCTTCGTCATCACGAACGACCGACTCGGGACGAGCGTCCCCGGCGTTTACGCAGCCGGCGACATCGTCCCCGGACTCCAGCTCGCGCACCGCAGCTACCAGCAGGGCATCTTCATCGCCGAGGAGATCGCGGGCCTCGCTCCGATCGTCGTCGAAGACGTGAACATCCCGAAGATCACGTACTGCGAGCCCGAGGTCGCCTCCGTCGGCTACACCGAGGCCAAGGCTGCCGAGAAGTTCGGCGCCGACCAGGTGTCGGCCTTCGAGTACAACCTCGCCGGCAACGGCAAGAGCTCGATCCTCGGCACGTCGGGTTCGATCAAGGTCGTCCGAGTCAACGAGGGCCCCATCGTCGGCGTCCACATGATCGGCGGCCGGGTGGGCGAGCTCATCGCCGAGGCGCAGCTCGCCGTGAACTGGGAGGCGTACCCCGAAGACATCGCCCCCTTCATCCACGCCCACCCGACCCAGGGCGAGGCGTTCGGCGAAGCCGTGCTGAAGCTGGCCGGCAAGCCGCTCCACGCCATCTGATCCCGTCGATCCCATCCACGACTGCAATAAGCTAGAAAGCGTTCCCACGCTGTGAAGGAGACAAGCGCATGAGCGAATCCGTCAGCCTCCCGGCACTCGGAGAGAGTGTCACTGAGGGCACGGTCACCCGCTGGCTGAAGAATGTCGGCGACCGTGTCGAGGTCGACGAGCCGCTGCTCGAGGTCTCGACCGACAAGGTCGACACCGAGATCCCGTCGCCCGTCGCGGGTGTCATCGAGGCGATCCTCGTCCAGGAGGACGAGACCGCCGAGGTCGGCACCGCGCTCGTGACGATCGGCGATGGATCGGGTGCAGCTGCTGCTCCCGCCGCGCCCGAGGCCGCAGCGCCCGCGACCGAGGCTGCTCCGGCGGCCCCTGCAGAGCCCGAAGCACCGGCCGCCCCCGCGGCGCCGGCCGCCGAGCCGGTTGCCCAGGCACCCGCAGCTCCGGTCGCCGAGCCGGTCACCCAGGCACCGGCAGCTCCTGCTGCGCCGGTCGCCGAGCCGGTCGCCCAGGCACCTGCTGCTCCGGCTGCACCGGTCGCCGAGCCCGTTGCCCAGGCACCTGCTGCTCCTGCTGCTCCTGCTGCGCCGGTCGCCGAGCCCGTTGCCCAGGCACCTGCTGCTCCTGCTGCGCCTGCCCCGACCGGTGGCTCGCACGCCGGTCCCGCCGGCTACGTCACGCCGATCGTCCGCAAGCTCGCGAACGAGCAGGGCGTCGACCTCGCCAGTGTCACCGGCACCGGTGTCGGCGGTCGCATCCGCAAGCAGGACGTCATCTCCGCGAACGTCGCGCCTGCGGCGTCCGCTGAAGCGGCTCCCGCACGTCAGCCGCTCGAGGTCTCGCCGCTGCGCGGCACCACCGTGCCGATGACGCGCCTTCGCAAGGTCGTCGCCGAGCGCGCCGTCGTCTCGATGACGTCGACCGCGCAGCTCACGACGGTCGTCGAGGTCGACGTGACCCGGGTTGCGCGCCTGCGCGACAAGGTGAAGGGCGACTTCCTCGCGAAGACCGGCAACAAGCTCTCCTTCCTGCCGTTCTTCGCCATGGCCGCGGCCGAGGCACTGCGTGCGTACCCGATCATCAACTCCACGGTCGACGGTGACAGCATCGTCTACCCGGCGCAGGAGAACATGAGCATCGCGGTGGACACCGAGCGCGGACTCCTCACCCCGGTGATCCGCGACTCGGCCGAGCTCGACATCGCCGGCCTCGCCGCGCAGATCGCCGACCTCGCCGAGCGCACGCGCAACAACCAGCTGAAGCCCGACGAGCTGTCCGGGGGCACCTTCACCCTGACGAACACCGGTTCGCGCGGTGCGCTCTTCGACACGCCGGTCGTGTTCCTGCCGCAGTCGGCGATCCTCGGCACCGGCACCGTCGTGAAGCGCCCCGTGGTCGTCTCGACCGACGGCGCCGACGCGATCGCCGTTCGCTCGATGGTCTACCTCGCGCTCTCGTACGACCACCGGATCATCGACGGCGCCGACGCAGCCCGCTTCCTCACCGCCGTCAAGCAGCGGCTCGAAGAGGGCGCGTTCGAGTCGGACCTCGGCATCTAGTCGAAGATCTCTCGGAGTCGCCAACCGGCCTCGCCCCTCATCACGAGGAGCGAGGCCGGTTCTCGTTCGCCCGATGCATAGGGAACGGTGACGAGTACCGCCGAACCCATCTCGGCGGTCACAGCGGCGCCAGAGGCGTCGAACGCCGGCGGCGCTTCTCCGCCGTCGCGCGCGATGCCCATCGCCGCGACTTCGGCGGCTTCAGCAGCGGAACCGGGCTGGAGGATCGACTCGAGACATGCCAGATCGAGCCGGTCGAAGCACTCGGCACGCTGCACGAGCAGCGCCTGAACGGCAGCCACAGGGTCGTCACCGGAGACCGCATCGAGCGAGGGCGGGTTCGTCGCCGGGTCACGGTCGGAGGTCTCGGCCACCGGCGCAGCGGTCCGGGCTCCAGTCTCGGAGGGCGCGGCATCGACCGACTTCGGCGGCACGAGCGTCAGCAGCAGGACCAGCGCTCCCCCGCCGATGAGCGAGGCGACGACGAGTGCCGGGCGTCGCCGCCGCAGCATCGCCTGCACCCCCTTCCTGACGTCCGGCGGCGCGCCTCGTGCTTCGGGAGCCTCGGCGACGTCGCCGCTCCGACGACCATCGGCGAGGAATGCAGGCCACTGCGCGAGGTCGAGGACGGCACGGATCGCGCTCCGCGCCGGCGGGTCGGATGCGCCCCCGTCATCTCCGTCGTACGCACCGTCGCGCCGGTCGGCCCGCGTCCCGAGCTCGAGCGGCACCGTCACTCGCGAGGGCAGCCCCCTTGGAGCGGCGGCGGCGATGCCGCGGACCGGAGCCGGATCGGCGGCTGCGAAGAGCGCACGCTCGAGTTCCGCCTCGCACGGAGCGAACGGCCGCATCGTCAGACGTGACTCCACGAGATCGAGGACGTCCGCGAAGAGTTCCGGTCGCTCGGTCGCCGCCACGACCTCGGCGACCAGCTCGGCAAGGGCGACGTGGCCCGCGCGAAGCAGCGGTGTGCGTTCCTGGGGCGACACCGAGAGCCGCTCGAGCCCGCCGAGGCCGATCAGTCGGGGTCGCCCTCGGCCGTCGAGCAGCACGTCTCCGGGCGACAGCCGGGTGTGGACGAATCCATGACGCGCGAGTTCGCCGACCGCGACGGCGATCGGGGCGAGCACGGTCACCGCTTCGCCCGGGGCGAGACGGCGCTCGGCGATCACGCGGGAGATCGGGGCGCCGGCGATTCGTTCGACGGCCAGCGCGCAGCGCCCGTCGTCGAGTGTCGCGATGTCGAAGAGGGCGGGCAGCGACCCCGACGCATCCGTCGACATCGCCTCGATCTCGAGAGCGATCGCCGCTCCGCTCGCTGCGGCGTCGTAGACCCGTACGACCACGAGCGGCGCCGGATCCTCGGCAGGGCCGTCGACGGCCGCGAGGAAGACATCGGCACGTTCACCCGATGCGATGCGCCGGAGCAGGCGATAGCCCGCGAGCGTCGTCTCCGATGGCGGGCGTCGATCGCGCGCCGGCTCGGAGCTGCCGCCGGGACCGGAGGCGGAGTCGGGTGCCTGGCCGTGGCCACGGCTCTTGCGTCTGCTGGATCGAACCATGCAGCCAGCGTGCTCCGCGATCCGCGCCGCCGAGGCACCCGCCGCATGTCTGGGGAAGCCGCCCTGTCGACGACCGCTGTCGAGGACGAGTGACCTAAGCTGGATCCCATGCTCGACATCGTCGTCACGGGGCTAAGCGCCAACTCCGTGCCGTACATCGAGGGTCTCGACCTTCAGCGCGCCGTCCATCGCGCGGTTGTCAGGGGCGAACGCCCCGACACCGTACTCCTCCTGGAGCACCCCTCCGTCTACACCGCCGGCAAGCGCACAGCGCCCGACGAACGGCCGACCGACGGGACTCCCGTCATCGACGTCGATCGCGGTGGCAAGATCACCTGGCACGGCCCCGGCCAACTCGTCGGCTATCCGATCCTGCGCCTGCCGGAACCGATCGACGTCGTCGGATACGTCCGGCGGCTCGAGGGCATCCTCATCGACGTGCTCGCGGGCATCGGTCTCGAGTCGCGTCGCGTCGACGGCAGGTCCGGCGTCTGGGTCGGGCCGCCCGGCCACGAGAACAAGATCGCCGCCATCGGCATCAGGGTCGAGAACGGCGTCACCATGCACGGCTTCGCCCTCAACGCGAGCAACGAGCTCGATGCCTACGAGCGGATCGTCGCCTGCGGCATCCGGGACGCGGGAGTGACCACGATCAGCCGTGAGCTGGGTCGCACCGTGAACCCGGTCGATCTCGTCGAGCCGATCTCCGCGCGATTCCGCGCCGAGGCGGCGATCGCCGCGTGAGCACCGCACCCGAGGGGCGCAAGATGCTGCGCCTCGAGATCCGCAATGCCCAGACGCCGATCGAGCGCAAGCCCGAGTGGATCAAGACGCGAGCGAAGATGGGGCCCGAGTACCGGGCGCTGCAGTCGCTCGTGAAGAGCGAGGACCTGCACACCGTGTGCCAGGAAGCCGGATGCCCCAACATCTACGAGTGCTGGGAGGACCGCGAGGCGACCTTCCTCATCGGCGGATCGCAGTGCACCCGGCGCTGCGACTTCTGCCAGATCGACACGGGCAAGCCCGCCGACTTCGACGCCGATGAACCCCGTCGCGTCGGCGAGTCCGTGCTGCGCATGCAGCTGCGCTACTCGACCGTCACGGGCGTCGCCCGCGACGACCTGGCCGACGGCGGCGCCTGGCTCTACGCCGAGACGATCCGCGAGATCCACCGTCAGTCGCCCGGCACCGGAGTGGAAATCCTCGTGCCGGACTTCAACGGGGTGCCCGAACTGCTGCAGCAGGTGTTCGACGCCGAACCCGAGGTGTTCGCGCACAACGTCGAGACGGTGCCTCGCATCTTCAAGCGCATCCGCCCGGCCTTCCGGTACGAGCGATCACTCGACGTGATCACGCAGGGACGCGAGGCCGGCCTCATCACCAAGTCGAACCTCATCCTCGGCATGGGCGAGGAGCGGGACGAGGTGTCGCAGGCGCTCCAGGACCTGCACGACGCGGGGACCGACATCATCACGGTGACCCAGTACCTGCGTCCGAGCCCCCGGCACCTGCCGGTGGCCCGGTGGGTTCGACCCGAGGAATTCGTCGAGATCAAGGAGGAGGCCGAGGCGATCGGATTCCTCGGCGTGCTCGCCGGACCGCTCGTGCGCTCGTCCTACCGCGCAGGTCGCCTCTGGGCGCAGTCGATGCAGGCGAAGGGGCGACAGCTGCCCCCCGAGCTCTCGCATCTCGCCGATGCGTCGCTCGGCTTCGCCCAGGCGGTCGGCTAGCGGCATCCGCCGTCTCGGACCGTGCGCAGATCGCGGTCCGAGACGGCCCTCCGCGCCGGTATCCTTGAGAACATGGCACGCACCAAGGACGCATCGAAGGCTCAGAAGGAGCCCGGCCGCATGAAGCAGATGTGGCAGGTCTTCCAGATGACCCGCCGCTACGATTCCACCGCGCAGTGGCTGATGCTCCTCGGTTTCCTCGCTCCGGTACTCGTGAGCCTGGGCCTGGCGCTCTGGCTGAGCGAGGGCAACGGCTTCACGATCGCCCTCTGGGTCGTCGCGGGCGTGCTCGCCGGCCTCCTCATCGCGCTCGTGATCCTCGGCCGTCGTGCCGAGCGCGCCGCGTACTCGCAGATCGAGGGCCAGCCCGGCGCGGTCGGTGCGGTTCTCCGCAGCGGCCTCCGCGGCGGTTGGGTCGGCAACGAGATGCCCGTCGCCGTCAACGGCAAGACCCAAGACGCCATCTACCGCGCCGTCGGTCGCGGCGGGGTCGCGCTCATCAGCGAGGGTCCCGTCTCTCGCACGAAGCGCATGCTCGACGACGAGCAGCGCAAGGTCACCCGCATTCTCCCGAACGTCCCGGTCACGCAGATCTCGGTCGGCGACGACCACGGATCGATCGCGCTCCACAAGCTTCCCGTGACGCTCCGCAAGACGAAGAAGGCGCTCACCAAGCCCGAGGTCCTCGCGGTCTCGAACCGCCTCAACTCGCTCCAGTCCTCCCTGCCGATCCCCAAGGGCATCGACCCGATGAAGGCGCGGCCGCAGCGCGGCAAGATGCGCTGACCCGGCACTGAACGAAACGAACGCGGCATCCGATGACGGATGCCGCGTTCGTGCTTCAGGGAGCGGATGCCTCGGCGCCGCCGGAGCGGATGGGGACCTCAGTAGCGGATGAGCACCGTGCCGGCGACCTTGTCGTGGAAGCCGCGCTGGTCGGAGTCCCACACGAGGGCCGGCACCACGATGAGCAGCAGCGCGGTTCGCTTGACCGGGCGCCAGACGCCGATCCAGCCGCCCTCGAGCGGGATGACCCGCATGCCGAGCAGTCGATGTCCGATGCTGCCGCCGATGGTGGGGATGAAGACGATCTGCAGCACGGCGAACACGAGCGGCGTGACCCAGGTGTAGGCGACCGACTCGTACGGCGTGAAGAGCAGCGAGATGAGCATCGCGCTCGCCCAATCGACGAGCAACGCGGCGATGCGGCGACCGGCTCGGGCCACGGAGCCGCGCCCTTCACTCGGCAGCCCGAGCCGCTCCCCCGGCCACCGGCTCGGCTCGAGGTCTCCGAAGGTCTGGGGTTTCGCGTCAGGCACCCGATGAGTCTACCGAGCCCCGCTGGGCGTAACATGGCCGAAACATTCCGGTCACGGGTGGGAAACGGCACCCGGCTAGCGTCGCTACCGGCTGTGAAAGTCCGTCCGGTACTAGTCCTCTTGGAGACTGCGCAAACATGTTCAGCGATTCGTCCGAAGTTCTCAAGTTCATCAAGGAGACGGATGTCAAGTTCCTCGACATCCGCTTCACCGATCTTCCGGGCGTGCAGCAGCACTTCAACATCCCGGCCTCCACTGTCGATGAAGAGTTCTTCACCGTCGGCCAGCTGTTCGACGGCTCCTCGATCCGCGGCTTCGCGAACATCCACGAGTCCGACATGCAGCTCATCCCCGACGTGACGACGGCGTACATCGACCAGTTCCGCGCCGAGCGCACGCTCATCATGGTGTTCGACATCTACAACCCGCGCAATGGCGAGATCTACTCGAAGGACCCGCGTCAGGTCGCCAAGAAGGCCGAGAAGTACCTGGCTTCGACCGGCATCGCCGACACCGCGTTCTTCGCCCCCGAGGCCGAGTTCTACATCTTCGACGACGTGCGCTACGAGGTCAACCAGCACTCGAGCTTCTACTCGGTCGACTCCGAAGAGGGCGCCTGGAACTCCGGCCGTGTCGAAGAGGGCGGCAACCTCGGCAACAAGACCCCCTACAAGGGCGGCTACTTCCCGGTCAGCCCCGTCGACAAGACCGCAGACCTGCGCGATGACATCACGCTCAAGCTCATCGACGCAGGCTTCGTGCTGGAGCGTTCGCACCACGAGGTCGGCACCGGCGGCCAGCAGGAGATCAACTACCGCTTCGACACCATGGTGCACGCGGCCGACGACATCCTGAAGTTCAAGTACATCGTCAAGAACACGGCCGACCAGTGGGGCAAGAGCGCGACGTTCATGCCGAAGCCGCTCTTCGGCGACAACGGCTCGGGCATGCACACCCACCAGTCGCTCTGGAGCGAGGGCAAGCCCCTCTTCTACGACGAGGCGGGCTACGGCGGGCTCTCCGACCTCGCGCGCTGGTACATCGGCGGCCTGCTGAAGCACGCCCCCGCGGTGCTGGCCTTCACGAACCCGACGGTGAACTCCTACCACCGCCTCGTTCCGGGCTTCGAGGCTCCCGTCAACCTCGTGTACTCGGCGGGCAACCGTTCGGCATCGATCCGCATCCCGATCACGGGCACGAACCCCAAGGCCAAGCGCATCGAGTTCCGCGCGCCGGATGCCTCGGGCAACCCGTACCTCGCGTTCGCCGCGCAGCTCATGGCGGGCCTCGACGGCATCAAGAACCGCATCGAGCCGCACGAGCCCGTCGACAAGGACCTCTACGAGCTCCCGCCCGAGGAGGCCAAGGCGATCCCGCAGGTTCCCGGCTCCCTCGGTGAGGCGCTCGACGCGCTCGAGGCCGACCACGACTTCCTCCTCGAGGGCGGCGTGTTCACCAAGGAGCTCATCGAGACGTGGATCGACTACAAGCGCGAGAAGGAGCTGAAGCCGCTGGCTCAGCGTCCCCACCCGTTCGAGTTCGAGCTCTACTACGGCGTCTGATCCTGCAGCCCCCTCTGCAGTCCCCAGGATCCGAAGCTGCATCCCCCCTGCAGCCGTAGGATCCGACCTTGGATGGGCCCGCACCGCTTCGGCGGTGCGGGCCCATTCGTCGTTCCACGGCATCGCGGCGCCAAGCACCGATCGCGGTGGGATCGCCGTCTACAGCGCGGTCCGGCTCAGCTGATGGATGGCTCGCGCCGCGGTTCGACCCCGTAGAAGCCGCGATCGAAGACGACTCGAGCGCGTCGCGTGACGTGCAGGTAGTCCTGTTCGAGCTGGGTCGCCGAGCCCGGTGGGTAGCCCATGATGCGGGCGACGCCCTCGAGCTGCGAGCGCTCGACGGGCAGCACGTCGGTCGTGCGGTCGAGCCAGAGCGTGAGGGCGGACCGGGCTCGCGAGGCGAAGATCCACGCCGCGCGAAGGGTCTCGGCATCGGATGCTTCGACGAGATCATGTTCGACCGCAGCGGCCAGCGCGTCGAGCGTCGACGTCGTGCGCAGCGCCGGAACGGCGGCGGCGTGCTGCAGCTGGATGAGCTGCACGAACCACTCGACGTCGGACAGCGATCCGCGCCCGAGCTTCAGGTGGCGGGTCGGGTCGGCACCCTGCGGCAACCGCTCGTTCTCGACGCGAGCCTTGATGCGCTTCACCTCGCGCACGTCGCGCTCGCTGATCGCCTCGGGGTATCGCACGGTGTCGGCGAGCTCGGTGAACTCTTCGATGAGTGCGCGGTTGCCGGCCACCCCGCGGGCCCGCAGGAGTGCCTGGGCCTCCCAGGTCAGCGACCACCTCGCGTAGTACGCGCGGTAGGCGTCGAGTGAACGGGCGACGACGCCGTTGCGGCCCTCGGGGCGGAGATCCGCATCGAGGTCGAAGGGCAGGCGCGCGTCTTCGCTGAGGCGCACGAGTTCGGAGACGATGCGGAGCGCCCGCGAGTGGGCCGCGTCGGGCGCGGCATCCGTCGGGCGGTAGACGTAGATGATGTCGGCGTCGGAACCGATGCCGAGCTCGCGGCCGCCGAAGCGGCCCATGCCGATCACGGCGAACTCGATGCCGTCGGGCTCGGCGCCGCGGATCGCGGCGACGAGGGCGGCGATGTGGTTCTCGGTGACGTCGCTGAGCGCGTGGCCGAGCTCCTCGACGGTGCAGACGTCGAGGATTCCGGACAGCGCGAGCCGCAGCACCTCACGGCGACGGATGGCGCGGAAGATCTTGGCGGCGACGTCGGGCTCCTCGTGGCGCCGGAGCACGGCCCGGCCCTCGTCTTCGAGGGCCGCGATGGATCGAGGCCGCAGCTCGTCGAGGTCTTCGAGCCACGCGACCGATTCGGGGCTGCGCTCGAGCAGCTCGGCGGCGAAGCGGGATCCCGAGAGCACCCTGGTCAGCCGCAACGCCGCGTCGGAGGAGTCGCGGAGCAGCCGCAGATACCAGTGGGTCGTACCGAGGGTGTCACTGAGACGCCGGAACGAGAGCAACCCGAAGTCGGGGTCGGTGCCGTCGGCGAACCACGAGATGAGCACGGGCATGAGGTTGCGCTGGATCTGCGCGCGCCGCGAGACGCCGGTCGTGAGCGCCGCGATGTGGGCGAGCGCTCCACGCGGGTCACGGAAGCCGATCGCGGCGAGACGCGCTTCGGCCTGCGCGCTCGTGAGTCCGAGACCGGATGCCGGCAGAGCCGCCACAGCCGACAGCAGCGGCCGGTAGAAAAGGCGTTCGTGCAGGCCCCGCACCCGCAAGCGGGTGGCGTGCCAGACGGCCATGAGCTCGTCTGCTGTGCGACCGAGGCCCGAAGCACGGGCGAGCACGCGGAGCCGGTGCTCGTCACGGGGCATCAGGTGCGTGCGGCGCAACCGCTCGAGCTGCACCCGGTGCTCGAGCACGCGCAGCACACGGTAGTCGCGCGCGAACTCGGCCGCCTCCTCGCGGCCGACGTAGCCGAGCTCGGCGAGAGCGGCGAGGGCGGGCAGCGTTCCGCGCTGGTGGATGCCGTCGTCGGACGCGCCGTGCACGAGCTGCAGCAGCTGCACCGTGAACTCGATGTCGCGGATGCCGCCGGGCCCGAGCTTGATCTGCACGTCGACCTCGTCGGCCGGGATGTGCTGGGTGACTCGCTCGCGCATGCCCTGCACGGACTCGACGAAGCCCTCGCGACCAGAACTCGACCACACCTTCGGCGCGACGCCGGCGATGTAGCGCCCGCCGAGCTCGAGGTCTCCGGCGAGCGGCCTCGCCTTCAGCAGCGCCTGGAACTCCCAGCTCTTCGCCCACCGGTCGTAGTACTGCAGATGCGACTCGAGCGTGCGCACGAGCGCGCCGTCCTTGCCCTCGGGGCGAAGGTTCGGGTCGACCTCCCAGAGCGGCGGCTCGATGCCGGGCTCGCCGATGATGCGCATCGTCAGCATGGCGAGCCTGGTCGCGATGTCGAGCGCCCTCGGCGTGGAGACGATCTCTTCATCGGCAGACTCGGCGACGAAGATGACGTCGACGTCGCTCACGTAGTTGAGCTCGCGAGCGCCGGCCTTGCCCATGCCGATGATCGCGAGCCTCGTGGCCTCGACCTCCGCGATGGGATAACGCCCAGGCGCCGCCGGCTCCCCCGGTGTGCGGCCGACGACACGACGAGCGGCCGCGAGCGCCGCATCGAGCGTCGCGCCGGCGAGATCCGCGAGACCCGCGGCGACGACGTCGACGACGTCGACCGCATCGGCACGCGTGAGGTCGTACACCGCGACATCCGCGAGCAGCCGGCGGTACCGGATGCGGATCGCCCGCGCGGCCGCCTCCGTGACGTCGGCGGTCGCAGCGGGGACGTCGTCGAGCGCGGCGAGCAGCGATGCACGTGCCTCGCCGACGCTCGGGGGCGGACCTGGCACCTGCGCGAACATCGCGAGATCCGACGGATGCCGCAGCAGGAAGTCGGCGAATCCGCGTGACGCCCCGACGAGGCGAACCAGACGCGCCGCGGCGTTCTCGTGCTCGAGCACTGTCGCGAGCTCGTTCGGCGCCTGTTCGTGGAGTCGCGCGACGACCGCAAGCGCCTCGTCGGGATCGGCAGCCTGGGCGAAGACCTCGAGGAGCGAGTCGAGCTCGACGCCCGTGCCGGTCGACAGCGATTCGAGCGCCGATGCGGCGCCGCTCAGATCGCCGAAGCCCGCACGAGCGACTCTTCCGAGCGTGGGGGCCTGACGAGACATCCGCTGCGTCAGAGGATCTCGAGGTTGCGCTGCAGCTCGAACGGGGTGACCTCGGAGCGGTAGTCGCGCCACTCGGCCCGCTTGTTCGCCAGCACGTAGTTGAACACCTGCTCGCCGAGCGTCTCGGCGACGAGCTCCGACTCCTCCATGAGCTGCACCGCGTGATCGAGGCTCGCGGGCAGCGGGTCGTAGCCGAGTGCACGTCGCTCACGATCGGTCAGCGCCCACACGTCGTCTTCGGCCTCGGGCGGAAGGTCGTAGCCCTCCTCGATGCCCTTCATGCCCGCGGCCAGCAGCAGCGAGAATGCGAGATACGGATTCGCCGCAGAGTCGATCGCCCGATACTCGACCCGAGCGCTCTGCCCCTTGCCGGGCTTGTACAGCGGCACGCGCACGAGCGCCGAACGGTTGTTGTGCCCCCAGCAGACGAAGCTGGGCGCCTCGGCGAGCTTGTCGGGCCCGACCCCGCCCCAGAGCCGCTTGTACGAGTTCACGAACTGGTTCGTGACGGCGGTGATCTCTGGAGCGTGGGTCAGCAGTCCGGCGATGAACTGCCGGCCGACCTTGGAGAGCTGGTACTGCGCACCGGGCTCGTAGAAGGCGTTTGCATCGCCCTCGAACAAGGACATGTGGGTGTGCATGCCACTGCCCGGCTGGCCGGAGAACGGCTTCGGCATGAACGTCGCGTAGACGCCCTGCTCGATCGCGACCTCTTTGATGACGGTGCGGAACGTCATGATGTTGTCAGCGGTCGTCAGCGCATCTGCGTAGCGCAGGTCGATCTCGTTCTGGCCCGGGCCCGCCTCGTGGTGGCTGAACTCGACCGAGATGCCGAGGTCTTCGAGCATGCGCACCGAGCGACGGCGGAAGTCGTGTGCGGTGCCGCCGGGAACGTTGTCGAAGTAGCCGGCGGAGTCGACGGGCTCGGGGCCGGATGCCCCGTACTTCGACGACTTCAGCAGGTAGAACTCGATCTCGGGGTGCGTGTAGAACGTGAATCCGCGATCGGCTGCACGTGCGAGGGTGCGCTTCAGCACGTTGCGCGGGTCGGAGACCGCGGGCTCGCCGTCGGGCGTCGTGATGTCGCAGAACATGCGCGCCGTGGGGTCGATGTCCCCGCGCCAGGGCAACGTCTGGAACGTCGTCGGGTCGGGGTAGGCGAGCAGGTCCGACTCGAAGGTACGGCTGAGGCCCTCGATGGCCGAGCCGTCGAAGCCGATGCCCTCGGTGAACGCCCCTTCGACCTCGGCCGGCGCGATCGCCACCGATTTCAGGGTTCCGACCACGTCGGTGAACCAGAGCCTGACGAACTTGACCCCTCGCTCCTCGATCGTGCGAAGAACGAAGTCGCGCTGCTTATCCATCCACACCCTCTCTCGCACCTCTCAGCGTACTGGCTCGCGGTGCTCGCTCGCGCTCGCGCGCGAGGCGGCGACGGATGGCGCGTGTGCCAGACTGGCCCCATGTCAGGCGAGCCCCAGAACGCAGCATCCGACACGTCGGCCGGCACCGAGCAGAACCCCTACGGCGGTGCCGCCGCATCCGGAGGGCCGAAGCGCGTGCGCACCCGGCATTTCCAGAATGCCAAGCGCGACGGAATCAAGATCACGGGCCTCACGAGCTACGACCAGCTCACCGCTCGCATCTTCGACGAGGCCGGCATCGACTTCCTGCTCGTCGGCGACTCGGCCGGCAACAACGTCTTCGGCTACGAGACCACGCTGCCTGTCACGGTCGACGAACTGATCCCGCTGACCCGCGCGGTCGCCGGGGCCGTCAAGCGCGCCTTCGTCGTCGCCGACATGCCGTTCGGGTCGTACGAGAACGGCCCCGAAGACGCCCTCCACACCGCCGTGCGGTTCATGAAGGAGACCGGGGCGCACGCGGTGAAACTCGAGGGCGGAGAGCGAAGCCACAAGCAGATCCGTCGCATCGTGGCTGCTGGAATCCCCGTGATGGCGCACATCGGCTACACGCCGCAGAGTGAGCACGGCCTCGGCGGCCACGTCATCCAGGGGCGCGGCGAGGGCGTCAAGCGGTTGCTCGCCGATGCCAAGGCCGTGCAGGACGCCGGCGCGTTCGCCGTCGTGCTCGAGATGGTTCCGGCAGATGCCGCGCGTCAGGTCACCGAGCTGCTCGAGATCCCGACGATCAGCGTCGGAGCCGGCCCGCACACCGACGGCCAGCTGCTCGTCTGGACCGACTGGGCGGGCCTCACGATCGGTCGTGTGCCGAAGTTCGTGAAGCAGTACGCCGACCTCTCGGGCATCCTCAGCGCCGCCGCCAAGGAATGGCGCACCGACGTCGAGGCGGGCGTGTACCCGAACTCCGAGCACTCGTACGAGTAAGGCAGGCGGCGAGGCCGACCCGACGACTCAGTCTTCGGCGGCCTCTTCTTCGGCCCACTTCGCGCTGTTCGCGCGCAGGATCTCGAGCGCCCGTTCGGCCTCGGCACGAGTCTCGAAGGGCCCGACCCGATCGACCGACGGCGACACGAATCCCTGCTCCACCTCACCGGTGTTCAGGTTGTACCAAAACATGTGCTCGACATCCTCGGCCATAGGCTGATCCTATGCCCAAGGACGCCTCAGGCCACCTGATCCCCGGACGCCTGTCGCCGCTTCGAGCGGTGCCCGCCTCGATCCCGCGACCCGAGTACGTGGGCAAGCGCGCGCCGGCCCCGTACTCCGGCGGTGATCGCTACACGCCCGAAGAAGTCGAGCTCATCCGGGCAGCCGGGCGTGTCGCGGCGGGTGCGATCGAGGCGGCGTCGGCAGCGATCCGCCCCGGCGTGACGACCGATGAGCTCGATCGCATCGCACACGACTTCGTGGTCGCGCACGGCGCCTACCCGTCGACCCTCGGCTACCGGGGGTTCCCGAAGTCGTCGTGCACCTCGGTCAACGAGGTGATCTGCCACGGCATCCCCGACGACACCGTGCTCGCCGACGGCGACCTCGTGAACATCGACGTCACGGCGTACCTCGACGGCTACCACGGCGACCTCAACCACACGTTCGTCGTCGGCGAGGCGGACGAAGCGACCGTCCAGCTCGTCGAGCGCACCCGTGAAGCGCTGCGCCGCGGCATCCGTGCCGTCGCTCCCGGCCGCGAGGTGAACGTGATCGGCCGCGCGATCGAGGCGTACGCGAAGCGCTTCGGCTACGGCGTCGTTCGCGACTACACGGGCCATGGGGTCGGACGGGCGTTCCACTCGGGGCTGATCATCCCCCATTACGACGCCCCCGAGTTCGACACCGTGATGGAGCCGGGCATGGTCTTCACGATCGAGCCGATGCTCACGCTCGGCGGCGGCATCGAGTGGGACGTCTGGGCCGACGACTGGACGATCGTGACGCGCGACCGATCGCTCACCGCCCAGTTCGAGCACACCCTCGTCGTCACCGAACGCGGAGCCGAGCTCCTGACGCTGCCCTGAACGGCACCCGCACGGGCCCGCGATAGTGTGGCCGCTATGGCGACACAGCACGCGATCGGGATCGACATCGGCGGCACGGGCATCAAGGGCGCGGTCGTCGACCTCGGCACCGGCGAGCTCCTCTCGGATCGGCGCAAGGTCGCGACGCCCGAGGGCGGTCGCCCGACGGACATCCTCGCCGCGACCGCCGAACTGCTCGACGGACTCTCCGACGAGTTCGGCGACGCACTCCCCCTCGGCGTGTGCTTTCCCGCGATCGTCAAGCACGGCCGCACCCTCTCGGCGGCGAACATCTCGAAGGAATGGATCGGCCTGCCCGCCGAGGAGCTCTTCGAGGAGACGTTCGGCCGCGAGATCCACTTCATCAACGACGCGGATGCCGCCGGCTACGCCGAGGCCCGCTACGGCGCCGCCGTCGACGCTGACGGCCTCGTGATCCTGACGACGCTCGGCACCGGCATCGGCTCCGCGTTCCTCTACGACGGCGTGCTCGTGCCGAACACCGAACTCGGGCACATCGAACTCGACGGGCGTGAAGCCGAGAAGAACGCGGCGTACTCGGCGATGGAACGGGACTCGCTCGACTGGCAGGAATGGGCGAGCCGGCTGCAGCGGTTCTACGCGCACGTGGAGTTCATCTTCTCCCCCGACCTCTTCGTGGTCGGCGGGGGCGTGTCGAAGCACCACTCCCAGTTCCTGCCGCTGCTCGACCTGAAGACGCCGATCGTGCCGGCGGTGCACCGCAACAACGCGGGCATCCTCGGCGCGGCGTCCCTCGCGGTGCACTAGGGCGGGCGTGCTAGCGTACCGATGATCGTGATCGACGACCAGGAGGTGAGACCCATGAACGCAGTATCCGCAATGGGTGCTCCCCCGCAGTCCGCGATCGCGCGACTGAAGTAGTCGCAACCGGGAGCGCCCCACACGCAATTCGCGAAAGGCGACTCCCATGCACACGACATCTTCAACGCACGACCACCACTCGCGAGCCCTGGTGCTCGCCGGCGCCGGCGCGGCCGGCAACGCCTGGCAACTCGGGCTCATCGCGGGCCTGTTCCACGACGGCGTCGATCTCACCGAAGCCGACGTCATCATCGGCACGTCCGCGGGATCGACGGTGGCTGCCCAGATCACGAGCGGCACCCGGCCGGCCGAGCTGTACGCGGCCATCCTCGCCGAGCCGCTCCAGCCGCAGGCAGCATCCGTCGGATCCGATCGGAGGCGGGCACCGGCGCTCTCGGGGCCGAACTACATGGCGTGGTCGAGCCGGATCATCGACTCTGCTGCTGATGTGAGCGACATGCGTCGACGCATGAGCGCTGCAGCGCTCGACCTCGATTCCTCCGACGGCTCGGGTGCGTCCCGCTGGCGCGACATCGTCGCCGCCCGGCTTCCCAACCACGACTGGCCGCGGCAGCGCGTGCTCATCCCCGCCCTCGACGCTCGCACGGGCGAACCGGTCGTGTTCGACCGCGAGAGCGGAATCAACCTGGTCGACGCCGTCGCCGCCAGCACCTCGGCCCTGACGCCGTATCGCATCGGAGACGACCGCTATCTCAACGGCGGATACCGGCGCAGCTCGAATGCCGACCTCGCGGCCGGATACGAACGTGTTCTCGTGCTGGAGCCGTTCAGCGGGAGGTCGCGAACGCCCGCCGAGTGGGGTTTGGACCTCGCAACGCAGGTCGAGGAACTCCGAGCGGGTGGCAGCCTGGTCGAGACGGTCTTCCCGGATGCCGCCTCGGGCGACGTGTTCAACGCCAACGCGCTCGATCCGGCGACCCGCCGTCCGGCGGCGCGAGGAGGCTACGACCAAGGTCGATCCCTCGCAGCGGCGCTCGCCGAGTTCTGGAGCTGACGCTCGGCAGGGCCCTCTCGGGAGATGGTGCCGCCAGTCGATGTGCGAAGAGTGCGAATGGGCCGGCTGATACGCCGGGTTCTGTTCACCGGGCGCTTTCGCGACACCGGCTGGACGGCCATCTCTCTCGGGACTACGTTGCCGCAGCCCTCCAGCGGTCCACCCGGGAACGGGACGGGCAGCCCCATCGTTCCCTGTCTGACCTTGCTCCGGACGAGGTTTACCGAGCCGACCGCGTCACCGCGGTCGCTGGTGGGCTCTTACCCCACCGTTTCACCCTTACCCGGCGCTTGCGCACCGGGCGGTCTGCTTTCTGTGGCACTGTCTCGCGGGTTGCCCCGGGTGGGAGTTACCCACCGTCCTGCCCTGTGGAGCCCGGACGTTCCTCGGCGCACGACCGAAACCGTGCGACGCGACCGTCTTGCCGACCCACTCGCGGTTCAAGTCTATCGTCGGCGGCCGGGACCGGATCGCCGAGGCATCCGATCGCCGACCACCGTTGCCCGATCCCAGGGTCGGCTGCGGCTCAGAGACCCGACTCGTCGGTGCGCACGAGGATGCGATCGCACTCGGGGCACAGCACGACCTCGTCGGGCGCTGAGCGACGTACCGACTCGAGGTCGGAACCGGTGAGCGTGATGCCACAGCCACCGCACGTTCGGGCGCGAAGGAGGGCGGCTCCGACTCCCCCGCCGCGCACACGACGCTGCTCGTAGAAGGCGAGCAGCCGCTCGGCGACGCCCTCGGCGACGACGGCACGATCGCGTTCGGTCTGCTCGCGCTGGACGCCGAGATCCCCGGCAGCCTCGTCGCGCTCGGCCTCGAGCGCTGCCACCTCGGTGATGATCGCCTCGCGCTGCAGGTCGATGCTCGAGACGGCCACATCGGCCTCCTCGACGCGCTCCATCACCACGAGCTCTTGCTCTTCGAGGTCGTTCAGCCGCCGTCGGAGCGAGGCGAGCTCGGACTCGAGCGCCGAGACATCCTTCACCGAGGAGGTGTGCTGCAGGCGCTCGCTGTCGCGCGCGATGCGGGCCTCGACGATGGCGACATCGGACTCGAGCCGCTTGAGTTCGACGCGGGCGTCTTCGAGCGTGCCGAGCGCCTCGGCACGCGTGCCGCGCACGGCCTGGTCGCGTGCTGCGAACTCGGCGAGCCGGCCGGCCTGCGGCAGCGAGCCGAGCTTGTGCGCGAGCTGCGCGAGGCGGGTGTCGAGGGACTGCAGTCGCAGCAGCTGTTCCTGTTCGGCGGGGCTGGCCTTCACGTGGTGCTCCTCAAGGGATCGGGTCGTCGGTGAGGACGGGGGTCGGTGGGGCGGCTGGTCACTGCACGATCTGGAAGTCCCAGGGATCGGTGCGCAGTTCGGAGACGGTGACGACGAGCTCGGGGTGGGCTGCACCCAACTGCGCGGCCGCGACGTCGAGCCAGAGCCACTCGCTCGCCCAGTGGGAGACATCGAGCAGCGCCGGTCCGCCGGTGAGCTTCGCCTGCTCGCGTGCTTCCGACGCGGGATGGTGGCGGAGGTCGGCGGTGATGTAGGCGTCGGCGCGGCGCACCGCGGGGTCGCCGAGCAGCGAATCGCCGGCGCCGCCGCAGACGGCGACCGTCTCGACGGGGTCGTCGAAGCCGCCCGAGACGCGCACGCCCGTCGCCGTCGGAGGAAGGAGGTCGGCGAGCATGCGTGCGAGACGACCGACGGTAGTGGGTTCGGGCAGGCGACCGACGCGGCCGAGCCCCAGCGACGGGTCGGTCGACGGCTGGATGGGCGTGGTCTCGACGAGCCCGAGGCGGTCGGCGAGCACTGCGGAGGTACCCGCGGAGACGACATCCGCGTTGGTGTGGGCGGTGACCAGTGCGCACTCCGCACGGATCAGTCGCGCGAGCAGCGAGCCCTTGTACCGGTCTTCAGCGATCGAGGTGACGCCGCGCAGGAGCAGCGGATGATGCGCGATCACGAGGTCGGCACGCTCGGCGATCGCCTCGTCGACGGTCTCGACCACGGCGTCAACCGTGAAGAGCACTCGCCGCACCGGGGCGCTCGGGTCGCCGGTCACGAGCCCCGGCGAATCCCACGACTCCGCACCCGCGGTCGGCCAGAGACGTTCGATCGTCGTCAGCAGGTCGGCGAGGGTGGCGGTCACCCGCTCAGCCTACCTTCGGAGCACCGTCTCGGTCTGCTGCGGCATCCGTCATCGCCGTCCGGTCCGTGCGCTCTCGAGTGCAGCGGTCGAGGATGCCGCGGGGGTTCACAGCTCCTCCAACGGAACCCGCTCATCGGCGAGACGCACCGGGTCGACATGGTTGCCGCGACGGATGACGCCCTGCACCGCTTCGTTGACGTCCCACACGTTGACGTTCATGCCCGCGACCACCCGGCCGTCGGCGATCCAGAACGAGATGAACTCGCGGGCCGCCCGATCGCCGCGGTACACGATGTCGGCGCCGCCTGCGAGCGGACCGAAGCCCGAGTACTCCATGCCCAGGTCGTACTGGTCGGTGTAGAAGTACGGGATGTCGTCGTAGGAGACCGGGCTTCCGAGCATCGAGCGGGCGGCAGCGGCGCCGCCGTGCAGGGCGTTCGCCCAGTGCTCACTCCGGAGCCGTATGCCGGCCAGCGGATGATACGCCTCGGCGATGTCGCCCGCCGCGTAGACATCGGGCAGATCGGTGCGGAGGCCGGCGTCGGTGAGCACGCCCGAGTCGATCGCGGCGCCGGCGCCGCGGGCGAGGTCGAGATTCGGGATCGCGCCGACCCCGACCAGCACGAGGTCGGCGGCGAAGAGCTCGCCGCTGTCGAGTCGCACACCCGTGGCGCGGCCGTGCTCGCCCGTGATCTCGGAGACGACCACGGAGGCTCGCAACTCGACGCCGTGCTCGACGTGCAGTTCGGCGAACATGCCTCCGAGCTCATCACCGAGCGCGTTCGCGAGCGGCACCGGATCGCGCTCGAGGACGGTCACCTCGTTGCCGAGGGTGCGCGCCGTCGCGGCGACCTCCATGCCGATCCAGCCGGAGCCGATCAGCACGAGTCGCCGTCCGCCGTCGGCGAGCTCGTCGTGCAGCGCCTCGGAGTCATCGAGCGTGCGGAGCGTCCGCACGCCGTGCAGATCTGCGCCGGGGATCGTCAGCCGCCGAGCGGTCGACCCGGTCGCGAGCAGCAGCGCGTCGTAGTGGAGCGGCGGCCCCGAGTCGAGGTGCACGCTGTGGGCCGCGGGATCGAACGAGGTGACGGTGGTTCCGAGCCGGAGGTCGATCTCGCGTCGGCGGTACCACTCCGACGACTCGACGAACACCGAATCGCGATCGGCGGCGCCGGCGAGGAAGTCCTTCGACAACGGCGGACGGATGTACGGATGATGCGCCTCGTTCGCAATCAGGTGGATGCCGCCGTCGAAGCCCTCCTCTCGGAGTGTCTTCGCCGCAGTGGCGCCGGCGAGTCCCCCGCCGACGATGACGAAACTCGGCGCCTGGGTCACGATGGTCCGCCTCTCGATGCGATTCGAGCACATCTCATGTTCCCGACCCTACGAGTCGCGATTTCTTAAGTCAACGACGCTTGTTTTAGATTCCTTCTTTCGTCAGGAAACCCTGTTTTAGAGTTAGGATGTCGCGCATGGACGACTCCGCACGTCAGGACGACCTCGCGGCGGTCGCCTCGATCGCCGACCCGCAACGACGGGCTCTCTTCGAGTTCGTGGCGAGGCATCCGGAGCCCGTCGGGCGCGACGAAGCAGCCTCCGCCCTCGGCATGGCGCGCGGAACGGCGGCGTTCCACCTCGACCGGCTGGTGGAGGTGGGCCTCCTCCGCACCGAGTTCCAGCGTCGGAACGGTCGCACCGGTCCTGGCGCCGGTCGCCCCGCGAAGCTCTACCGCGCGATGCCCGGCGAGATCTCGGTGTCGGTGCCCGAGCGTCACTACGACCTCGCGGCAGAGCTGCTGAGCCGCGCGGTGGAGGAATCCGATCGGGCGCGCACGCCGATCGGCCCGACACTCGAGCGCGTCTCGGCGAGGCTGGGGCGTGCGCTCGGCGATGCCGCCGACTCGATGCCGGCGGTGCTCGAGCGGCTCGGCTATGCGCCCGTCGACGACGGCGACGACGGCATGCTGCTCACCAACTGCCCGTTCGATCGTGTGGCGCGCAACCACACCGCGACCATCTGCGCGGCGAACGCGGCGCTGCTCGACGGCGCGGTCCACGGTCTCGGTGAGCGCGACGTCGCAGCCGTGCTCGAGCCTCGCGACGGCTACTGCTGCGTGCGACTGAGATCGACGCGGCAGGGCGCTTCGACCAGCCATCGAACGACCGAGGCGTGAGGCTCGGAGAACCCGACCGCGTGTCGCCGGGGACCACCCTCGATTCCGGTGGGCCCTGCCGGGCTCGAACCGACGACATCCACGGTGTAAACGTGGCGCTCTACCAACTGAGCTAAAGGCCCGCGACCGCGCGCGGCGCACGCCAATGCTACCGCGGGCTGCCTAGACTCACGGCCATGGAGCCGATGCAGCAGCATCCGAGCCGGAGCACGCCGACGGAGCACCGGTGGCCCTCCGTCGTCGCCCTCGTCGTCGCGCTGGGCCTCTACGCCGCGCTGCCGAACGAGTTCCTCGGCCCGCAGCGCTTCATCGTCGTCGTCTTCGGCGTCGCCCTTCTCGTGCCGCTCGTCGTCACCAACCCGCACCGGCTGACGCGACGGTCGACGTTCACGAAGTGGGTGTCCATCGCCCTCGCCGGCGGCCTCGTCGTGACGAACCAGCTCACCCTCGTGCTCCTGCTCGCGGCACTCGCCGGCGGGGATGCCGACGACGCCCACGGACTGCTCCTCGCCGCGGTGCAGATCTGGGTCGCGAACGTCATCGGCTTCACGCTGCTCTACTGGGAACTCGATCGCGGCGGCCCGGTCATGCGCACCATGGAAGCTCGTGCCGACCTGCCTCCGGCAGATTTCCGGTTCCCGCAGGACGAGGACGACGACGCCGTCACCGAGGTCGCGGCGCGCTCGTCTGCGGTGCGCGACTGGATGCCGCGATTCGTCGACTACTTCTACACCGCCCTGTCGAACTCGATGGCGTTCAGCGCGACCGACGCGATGCCGCTCTCGCCGCGCTTCAAGCTCCTGATGGCGCTCCAGGCATTCGGCGGGTTCCTCATCCTCGCGCTCGTGATCGCCCGCTCCGTCAACATCCTCGGCTGACGTCCGAGGCGGTACGAGCGAGCGGATGCCGCATCCGCACGATCAGAGCGACGCGAGCGCCTGCCGGTACTGATCGAGCGACCGGGCCTCGCCGCGAGGGGTCGCGAAGCTCGCGGCGACGACCCCGTCGGCGTCGATCACGAACGTCGCCCGTTCGGCGAGCCCGGTGCCGGCATCGAACGCGCCGAACGAGTCCGCGACCGCGCCGTGCGGCCAGAAGTCCGCGAGCAGCGGGAAGTCGTAGTCCTCGCGTTCGGCCCACGCGCGCAGGGTGTGCTTCGAGTCGACGGAGATCGCGTGCAGCGCGACATCCGGCCCCTCGAACATGGCGATGTTGTCGCGCAGCTCGCAGAGCTCGCCATGGCAGATGCGCGAGAAGGCCAGTGGGAAGAAGACGACCGCGACGGGGCGACCGCGGAGCCCGGAGAGCCGCACGGGCTGGCCGAACTGGTTCACGAGCGTGAAGTCGGGCGCAGCGGCGCCGGGAGCGAGGATCACGGGACGGCTTCCTTCCGCGGGACGTTCGGTCGACCGAGGCCTCAGCCTAGCCCCCACCTCGCGGGCATAGAATCACTAGGATGGCGTGGTGCCACCCGGCCGTGAACCGGCCCATTCGGCGTGCGCACATCCCACACCCCGCAGGCACGATCTGCTGAAGAGAGAGGTCGAGTGTGACTGTCAACGACCAGGATCCCTACTCGGTCGAGGCGATGGACGCCGATCCGGAAGAGACTTCCGAATGGGCTGAATCCCTTGATGCACTTGTCGCCGAGAAGGGACACCAGCGCGCGCGAGAGATCATGCTCAGCCTGCTGAAGCGCTCGAAGGAGCTGCACCTCGGCGTGCCGATGGTTCCGACCACCGACTACCTGAACACGATCGCGCCCGAGAACGAGCCCGAGTTCCCCGGCGACGAGGAGATCGAGCGCCGCTATCGCGCCTGGATCCGATGGAACGCGGCGGTGCTCGTGCACCGCGCGCAGCGCCCCGGCATCTCCGTCGGCGGTCACATCTCGACCTACGCGTCGTCCGCCGCGCTCTACGAGGTCGGCTTCAACCACTTCTTCCGCGGCCAGGACCACCCCGGCGGCGGCGACCAGATCTTCGTGCAGGGCCACGCCTCCCCCGGCACCTACGCCCGCGCGTTCCTCGAGGGTCGCCTCTCGTCCGACCAGCTCGACGGCTTCCGCCAAGAGAAGTCGCACGCGCCCGACGGCCTCTCGTCGTACCCGCACCCGCGCCTCATGCCGGAGTTCTGGCAGTTCCCGACCGTGTCGATGGGCCTCGGGCCGATCAACGCGATCTACCAGGCGCAGGCCAACAAGTACCTGACGAACCGCGGCATCAAGGACGCGAGCGACCAGCAGGTCTGGGCGTTCCTCGGCGACGGCGAGATGGACGAGGTCGAGAGCCGTGGCCAGCTCCAGGTCGCCGCGAACGAGGGCCTCGACAACCTGAACTTCGTGATCAACTGCAACCTGCAGCGTCTCGACGGTCCCGTGCGCGGCAACGGCAAGATCATCCAGGAGCTTGAGAGCTTCTTCCGCGGCGCCGGCTGGAACGTCATCAAGGTCGTCTGGGGCCGCGAGTGGGACGACCTGCTCGCCCGCGACCACGACGGCGCGCTCCGCAACCTCATGAACGTCACCCCCGACGGCGACTACCAGACCTACAAGGCCGAGTCGGGCGCGTACGTGCGGGAGAACTTCTTCGGCCGCGACCCCCGAGCGCTCGAGCTCGTCTCGCACCTGTCGGACGACGAGGTGTGGGGCCTGAAGCGCGGCGGTCACGACTACCGCAAGGTCTACGCGGCGTTCAAGGCGGCCAGCGAGCACAAGGGCCAGCCGACGGTCATCCTGGCGAAGACGATCAAGGGCTACGGCCTCGGTCCGGCCTTCGAGGGGCGCAACGCGACCCACCAGATGAAGAAGATGACCCTCGACAACCTCAAGACGTTCCGCGACCAGATGCGCATCCCGATCACGGACGCGCAGCTCGAGGAGAACCCCTACCTGCCGCCGTACTACACGCCCGGCGATCAGGACGAGGCGATCCAGTACCTGCACGAGCGTCGCCGCGAACTCGGCGGCTATCTGCCCGAGCGCCGGTCGAACCACACGGCGATCTCGCTCCCCGACGACTCGGCCTACGCGATCGCGAAGAAGGGCTCCGGCACGCAGGAGATCGCCACGACCATGGCGTTCGTACGACTGCTGAAGGACCTGATCCGCTCGAAGGACTTCGGCCACCGCATCGTGCCGATCATCCCCGACGAGGCGCGCACCTTCGGCATCGACGCGTTCTTCCCGACCGCGAAGATCTACAACCCGAACGGCCAGCACTACACCTCGGTCGACCGCGAACTGCTGCTCGCCTACAAGGAGAGCCCGCAGGGCCAGATCATCCACGTCGGCATCAACGAGGCCGGCGCCATGGCGGCGTTCACCAACGTCGGCACGTCGTACTCGACGCAGGGCGAGCCGCTGATCCCGGTCTACGTCTTCTACTCGATGTTCGGCTTCCAGCGCACGGGCGACGCGATGTGGGCCGCCGGCGACCAGATGGCCCGCGGGTTCATCATCGGCGCGACCGCCGGTCGTACGACGCTCACGGGCGAGGGCCTCCAGCACGCCGACGGCCACTCGCCGCTGCTCGCCTCGACCAACCCGGCCGTCGTCTCGTACGACCCGGCGTACGGCTACGAGATCGGGCACATCATGCACTCGGGCCTCGAGCGCATGTACGGAGGGTCGCACGACGACCCCAACGTGATGTACTACGTCACGGTCTACAACGAGCCGCTCGTGCAGCCGGTCGAGCCCGAGGGCGTCGATGTCGACGGGATCATCCGAGGCATCCACCGCCTGAACGAGTCCGGTGTGGCGGGACCGAAGGCGCAACTGCTCGCCTCTGGCGTCTCGGTGCCGTGGATCCTCGAGGCGCAGCAGCTCCTCGCCGAAGACTGGGGCGTGTCGGCCGATGTCTGGTCGGTCACGAGCTGGGCGGAGCTGCGACGCGACGGCCTCGCCGCCGACGAGCACAACTTCCTGAACCCCGATGCCGAGCGCAAGGTCCCGTACCTCACGCAGAAGCTCACCGGGGCGAACGGCCCGTTCGTGGCGGTCTCGGACTACATGCACGCGGTCCCCGACCAGATCCGCGCGTACGTGCCCGGTCAGTACGCCACGCTCGGCGCCGACGACTTCGGGTTCTCCGACACGCGCGCGGCCGCGCGTCGCTTCTTCAAGATCGACGGACCGTCGGTCGTCGTCCGCACGCTCGAACTCCTCGCGGACCGCGGTGAGGTCGACCGTTCACTCCCCGCCCAGGCGATCGAGAAGTACCGCCTGCACGACGTGAACGCCGGCACCACCGGATCGGCCGGCGGAGAGAGCTAGCAGGCGACGAGGTGGCGACGAGGCCCAAGACGAAGGCGGAGACGCTCGCATGGTTGCGCACCATCGCGGGCGAACTCGCGACGGCGACGCTCAAGCGTCTCGAAGACACGTTGCCGTGGTACGGCGACATGCCTCCGAGCCGCCGCTCTGCCGTGGGCCTCGTCGCCCAAGCCGGCATCTCCTCGTTCGTCGCCTGGTTCGACGACCCGCGGTCGACCCCGTGGATCGCGGCCGACGTCTTCGGCGCTGCCCCTCGTGAGCTGCTCCGCTCGGTGAGCCTGCAGCAGACGCTGCAGCTCATCCGGGTGACGGTCGAGGTCGTCGAAGACCGCGTGAAAGACGGCGGCGAGCCGCTGCGTGAGGCGATCCTCCTGTATTCGCGGGAGATCGCCTTCGCTGCGGCCGACGTCTACGCTCGCGCCGCTGAGGCGCGAGGACTCTGGGACGCGCGCCTCGAGGCGCTCGTGGTCGACTCGATCCTCTCGGGCGAGGCCGACGACGAGCTGCCGAGCCGCATCGCGGCGCTGGGCTGGCACGGGCACGGCGAGGTGTCGGTGCTCGTCGGCACCGCACCGAAGCAGCTCGACGTCGATCACGTGCGCCGAGCAGCCCGCCACATGCACGCCGACGTCCTCATCGGCGTGCAGGGCAACCGCCTCGTACTCGTGATCGGTCGCGCCGATCCGCTCGCCCGTGAGGCCGAAGAGGCGATCGGAACCGCCCCGGCCCTGACCTTCATGGAGATCGCGAGCCAGCTCGAGCCGCACTTCGGCCCCGGGCACCTCGTGCTCGGTCACGCCGTGCCGAATCTCGTCGACGCCTCCAAGAGCGCCAAGGCGGCACTCGCCGGGTTCGCGGTCGCCCGGTCGTGGCGCCACGCGCCCCGTCCGGTGCACGCCGACGACCTGCTGCCAGAGCGTGCGCTCGCCGGCGACCCGCTCGCCCGGGCGACGCTCGTGCACCGCATCTACCGGCCGCTGCAGGCGCACTCGACCGAACTCCTGACCACGCTGTGGAGCTACCTCGACAACGGGCGCTCGCTCGAGGCGACGGCGCGCGAGCTCTTCGTGCACCCGAACACCGTGCGCTACCGCCTGAAGCGCGTCTCCGACGTGATCGGCTGGGACGCGACGGGGGCGCGCGAGGCGCTCATCCTGCAGTCGGCCCTCATCATCGGCTCCATGAGCGACCACGAGCTGGCACCGCGCCGGCGACCCACCAACTGAGGTCACTTCTGTACCGTTCGTACAAGGCTTCCGCCGAGAGCTTGTCGCGTGTGCACACCCGAGGCCGCCCACCGGTTGGCAGACTGGGGTGGTGATCGTCGTCGTCTGCCCTGGACAGGGCTCTCAGACCCCCGGATTCCTCGCTCCCTGGCTGGCCGAGTCGGCCTACGCCGAACGGCTGTCGGTGCTGTCCGACGCCGCGGGGCTCGATCTCGCGCACTTCGGCACCGAGGCGGACGCCGATACGATCCGCGACACCGCGGTCGCGCAGCCGCTCATCGTCGCGGCGGGCATCCTGACGCTCGGCTCGCTCCTCGCCGACGGCCGGGCGGCTCTCATCGGCGGCATCGCGGGCCACTCGGTCGGTGAGATCACTGCCGCCGCGGGTTCGGGCGTGCTCAGCGAGACCGACGCGATCCGCTTCGTCGCCGAGCGCGGCCGGGCGATGGCGGATGCCGCTGCACTCGAGCCCACCGGCATGAGCGCGGTCATCGGCGCCGACGAAGCCGCCCTGCTCCCCCGCCTCACCGAGCTCGGACTCGAGCCGGCCAACTTCAACGGCGGCGGCCAGATCGTCGTGGCCGGCGCGCTCGACGCGCTCGAGGCGCTGAAGACGGAGCCCCCGGCCGGATCGCGGGTCATTCCGCTCCAGGTCGCCGGCGCCTTCCACACCCGCTACATGCGCCCGGCGGTCGACCGTCTCGCCGAGGTCGCGACCGGTCTCGCTCCGGCCGATCCCACGCTTCCCCTCTGGACGAACCGCGACGGCAGCGCCGTGACATCCGGTGCCGCATTCCTCGAACTGCTCGTCGGCCAGGTCTCCTCGCCCGTACGCTGGGATCGCTGCATGGAGTCCTTCCAGGCGGCAGGAGTCACGGGAATCATCGAACTCGCACCGGCCGGCGCTCTCGTCGGCCTGGCGAAGCGCGCGCTCAAGGGCGTGCCGACGGTCGCCGTGAAGACTCCCGAAGACCTGTCGGCGGCGATCGAGCTCATCGAGCAGCACGCCTGAGCCGGCGACGAAAGACGAGAAAGCCGAGCATGACGAATCCCACCCTCCAGCAGTCGCACGGGCCCGCCTTCACGCGCATCTATGCCGTCGGTGCGGCGCGCGGTGAGAACGCGGTGCCCAACACCGATCTGATCGGCCCGATCGATTCGTCCGACGAGTGGATCCAGCAGCGCACGGGCATCGTGACCCGCACGCGTGCCGGCGCCGGCGTCTCGGCGACCGACCTGGCCACGACCGCCTCCCGCGAGGCGATCGAGCGGTCGGGCATCGCCCCCGAGATCATCGACCTCGTCATCATCGCGACCATCTCCAACGTGCAGCAGACGCCGTCGATGGCGGCCGTCGTGGCCGACCGGGTCGGAGCCAATCCGGCGGCCGCCTACGACATGAACGCCGCCTGCGCGGGCTACGCCTATGCGGTCGCCCAGGCGGACGCGCTGATCCGATCGGGCGCGGCGACCTACGCCCTCGTCGTCGGCGCCGAGAAGCTCTCCGACGTCGTCGACCCGACCGACCGCTCGATCTCGTTCCTCCTCGGCGACGGCGCCGGTGCCGTGGTCGTCGGCCCGAGCGAGACGCCCGGCATCGCGCGCACGATCTGGGGCTCCGACGGCTCGAAGGCGGGCGCGGTCGGCATGAACGGCACGCTCACCGAATACCGCGACGGGGCGGCCGAGTGGCCGACGCTCCGTCAGGAGGGCCAGACGGTCTTCCGTTGGGCCGTGTGGGACATGGCGAAGGTCGCGAAGCAGGCACTGGATGCCGCGGGCGTGACGAGCGACGACCTCGCCGCGTTCATCCCGCACCAGGCGAACATGCGCATCATCGACGAGTTCGCCAAGCAGTTGAAGCTGCCCGAGACCGTCGTGATCGCCCGCGACATCGCCACTACCGGCAACACCTCTGCCGCCTCGATCCCGCTCGCGACGCACCGCCTGCTCGAGGAGCACCCTGAACTTTCCGGAGGCCTCGCCCTCCAGATCGGCTTCGGCGCCGGACTCGTGTTCGGCGCCCAAGTGGTGGTTCTTCCCTGAACCACCTCCCTCCGTCCATCTAGACTGTCTCTCGGTCAAACGAGACACCCCCAAGGAGAAAACAATGGCATTGTCCACCGAAGAAGTGCTTGCCGGCCTGGCCGAGCTCATCAACGACGAGACCGGCATTGCGACCGACACGGTTGAGCTGGACAAGTCGTTCACCGACGACCTCGACATCGACTCGATCTCCATGATGACGATCGTCGTCAACGCCGAAGAGAAGTTCGACGTGAAGATCCCCGACGAAGAGGTCAAGAACCTGAAGACCGTCGGCGACGCCGTCACCTTCATCGTCAAGGCTCAGGCCTAGCAGCTGCGTGGAGCGGGCCGGCGCCTTCTGCCCGGCCCGCTCGTTCAGTGCGACCAATCCCTCCATCGGAGTGTTTCTCGAATGACCAAGAAGATCGTCATCACCGGCATCGGTGCGACCTCGCCGCTCGGCGGCACCGCCCCCGAGAGCTGGAATGCCCTGCTCGCCGGCGAGTCCGGCGCGCGCTCCCTCAAGCACGACTGGGTCGCCAAGTACGAGCTGCCCGTCACCTTCGCCGCCGAGGCGAAGGTCCGGCCCGAAGAGGTGCTCGAGCGCCCCGTCGCGAAGCGCCTCGACCCCTCGAGCCAGTTCGCCCTGATCTCCGCGAAGGAGGCGTGGGCCGACGCAGGTTCACCCGACGTCGCCCCCGAACGCCTCGGCGTCGACTACGCCACCGGCATCGGCGGCATCTGGACCCTGCTCGACGCCTGGGACACGCTGCGCGAGCGCGGCCCCCGCCGCGTGCTGCCGATGACCGTGCCGATGCTCATGCCGAACGCCGCTTCAGCCGCCATCTCGATGCACTTCGAAGCCCGCGCCTTTGCACGCACGGTCGCGTCGGCCTGCGCGTCGAGCACCGAGTCGCTCGCGAACGCCTACGAGCACCTCCAGCTCGGCTACGCCGACGTCGTGATCGCCGGCGGCTCCGAGTCCGCGGTGCACCCGATCACGCTCGCGTCGTTCTCGTCGATGCAGGCGCTCTCGCGTCGCAACGACGACCCCGCGCACGCCTCTCGTCCGTACAGCGTCGACCGCGACGGCTTCGTCATGGGCGAGGGTGCTGCGAGCCTCGTGCTCGAGACCGAGGAGCACGCCCTCGCACGTGGCGCACGCATCTACGCGGAGCTCGCGGGCGGTTCGGTGAGCGCCGACTCGTACCACATCACGGCCAACGACCCCGAGGGTCGCGGCGCCAGCCGCGCAGTGCTCGACGCACTCGCGCAGGCCGGTGCGACGGTCGACGACGTGACGCACATCAACGCCCACGCGACGAGCACGCCTGTCGGCGACATCGCCGAGTACACGGCGCTGCGCAACGTCTTCGGTGATCGAGTGCACGAGATCCCCGTCTCCGCCACGAAGGCGTCGACCGGTCACCTCCTCGGCGGCACCGGTGCACTCGAGGCGGTGTTCACGATCCTCGCGCTCCAGAACCGCCTGGCTCCGCCGACGATCAACCTGACCACGCAGGATCCCGCGATCCCGCTGCGGGTCTCGGGCGAGCCGCAGCCGCTCGGCGACGGACCGCAGCTCGCGATCAGCAACTCCTTCGGGTTCGGCGGCCACAACGCCGTCGTCGCGATCCGCACCCCGTAGCAGGTCCGGGCTCAACTGAGCCGGACGCATGAGAAGACCCCGGTCGCACCCGCTGCGCCGGGGTCTTCTCGTGAACGGTCCGAGGGTTTCGCTCATGCGCTGCCGGGAATGGTCATCCGACCTCGCGTCACGCCGCCGGCGGACCGAGGTTCGCTCAGCCCACCTGGTGCAACCAGACGACCGGGGCGAAGTCGCTCGCGTGACGGAACGGTTCGAGTTCGTCGTCCCACGCCTGGCCGAGGGCGAGACGCAGTTCGCGATGGAGCTCGATGGGGTCGGTTCCGCCGACATCCATCGCGTACCGGATGCGGTCCTCGGGCACCACGGTGTTGCCCGCGGTGTCGGTCTGGGCGAAGAAGACGCCGAGCTCGGGCGTGTGCATCCATCGGGCACCGTCGGAGCCGGGCGTCGGGTCTTCGCTCACCTCGAAGCGCAGCTGCTCCCACCCGCGCAGCGCAGAGGCGAGCTTCGCGCCGCTGCCGGCGTCGCCCTCCCAGTAGAACTCCGCGCGCATGGCACCGCGAAGCACCGGCTGCTCGCTCCAGTCGAAGTTCACCGCGACACCGAGCGCGGTGCCGGCGGCCCATTCGACATGCGGACACAGCGCCCTCGGCGAGGAGTGCACGAACAGCACGCCTCGCGCGGTGCGCATTGCCCGCGTGGCATTCTTCGTCATGTCTGTCTCCGTTCTCGAGGTGCGTCTTCCCCAACGACCTCAAAACGGACAGATGACGGTATTCGGTTGTCGACGAGCGAGCCGTCACCGCCGATTATGCCCCGCATCAGGCTCATTGACAAGGCACGAAACCATATACTCAGTGAAACGTTGACTTCGATCGGAGTACGAATGGCTGTTCGCGACGCACTGCTCGCCTTGCTCTCCGCCGGCCCCGGGTACGGGTTCCAGTTGCACGGGGACCTCGCCGAGCGCACGGGCGGCCGGCGGGAGGTCAACGTGGGGCAGAGCTATGCCACGCTCGAGCGCCTCGGCAAGCAGGGTCTCATCGAGTCGGCGGGCGCCACCGACGACGGCCTGCCGCTCTACCGCGCGACCGAGGCGGGCTCGGCGGCGACGTCGGCCTGGTTCGCCGGAGCGGATGCCTCGGGCAGCGACCCGTGGGACGAGACCGTCGACCGGGTGCTCGTCGCGGCCTCGTTGCCGGGCGTCGACGCCGACCCGATCGTCGCGGCGGAGCGGTTGCGCTGGCAGGAGCGAGCGGTCGAGGCATCCGCTCGGGCCGTGATCGACGAGGCGGTGGGTGACGGTGCCGATGCGAGCCCCCTCCCCCGATTGGCAGCGCTGGCCGCCGCCGCGGAAGCGGCGCGGGCTCGCGCCGCCCTCGAGTGGCTCGACGAGGTGACGGCGGTCGCCGGTCGGCATGAACTGGCCTTCGCGCCGCGCATGGAGCGGCCCCGACGCGGCCGTCGCCCATCGACGCGATCGGCGTCGTCGAATGGCCAAGCCGCCGCTCAGGTGTCGGCCGACGCGTAGCTCTCGACGATCGCGAGGTCGAGCGGGAACTCCACGGGGAAGTCGCCGAAGAGCAGCCTGCCCGCCTCCGTCGCGGACGACCGCACGGCGGCGGCTACCTCGTCGGCGACCTCGTCGGGCGTGTGCACGATGATCTCGTCGTGCAGGTAGTAGACGAGGTGGGGCATCCGCTCGAATGCCGGTCCTGAGCGGGAGGCGACGGCCCCTGGCGGGGCGGCATCGCCCGCGATCGCCACGAGCCTCGAGCGGAGGCCGGCCATCCAGCAGAGCGCCCACTCCGCCGCGGTGCCCTGCACCACGAAGTTGCGGGTGAAACGGCCCCAGTCACGCGCTCGCGACCGCGCACGTCGTTCGTCGGCCGGTGTCGCGTCGGGTTGGGAGGCGAGTGACTGCGTGGCACGCCACTCGGCGCCCGGCAACGGCGACGACCGGCCGAGCAGGGTCGTGACGCTGGCGCCGCGCTCCCCCTCGGCCGCCGCGCGGTCGACGAGCGCCATGGCGCGCGGGTAGGCACGGGCCAGACGCGGCACGAGGCGGCCGCTCTCGCCGGTCGTCGCGCCGTACATGGCGCCGAGGATCGCGACTTTCGCCTGGTCGCGCGTCTCGACGACGCCCGCACCCACGATGCCGCTGTAGAAGTCGCGGCCCCGGCCCGCGGCCGCCATCGCCTCGTCGTGCGCCAGGCCGGCGAGCACGCGCGGCTCGAGCTGGGCCGCGTCGGCGACGACGAGCGACCAACCGGGATCGGCGACGACCGCGCTGCGCACGTTCTTCGGCAGTTGCAGGGCGCCGCCGCCCGACGTCGCCCAGCGCCCGGTGGCCGTGCCGCCGGGAACGTAGTCGGGCCGGAACCGGCCGTCGACCACCCACTCGTCGAGCCACGACCAGGCGTTCGCACTGTAGAGGCGGGCGAGCTTCTTGTACGCCACGAGGGGCTCGATGGCCGGATGCTCGTGCTCGCGCAGCTGCCACCGACTCGTCGACTCGACCTGGATGCCGGCACGGCGGAGCGCTTTCAACAGGTCGACCTGCGAGTCGAGGTTCACGGCGGGGGCGCCGAGCAGCGCACGGACCTCGCTCGCGAGCTCCTCCATGCGGGCGGGCTTGCGGCCGGGCGCCGGCTTCGGGCCGAGCTCGGTCTCGAGCACGCGCTCGTGCACGCCTCGGTGCCACGGCAACCCGGCGGCATGCAGTTCGGCGCCGATGAGCGCACCTGCCGATTCGGCCGCGAGCAGGAGCCGAAGCGCGCCGGGCCGCTCCGACGCCTCGACGAGAGCGAGCTGCCGTGCGTGCTCGGCGAGCACGGCCTCGACCGGCACGCCGAGCACGTCGCGAGGGCCGTGGGCCGGCTCGCGCGCCGAAGCATCCGCCTCGCCGTCGAAGTCGAGCAGGTCGAAGAGTGCCGAGTGCGCAACGGATGCCGCGGGGGCGGCCGGTATCGGCTGCCCGGCTTCCGCCGGCCCGAGCGGCAGCCAGTCGGGCCGCGGAAGCATGCCGCCGTCGCGCGCCGCCGTCGTCGCCGTCGAGTGGTCGAGGATCGCGGAGGCGAGCACCAGGTCATGGCAGCGTTCGACGCGCACCCCTTCGGCGAGCAGCCGTGGGTACCACCGGCGGGTGTCGGCCCAGATCCAGCGTGGACGGCGCGCCGATTCGAGCTCACCAACGACCGTCGGGAGCTCGAGCAGCGGCACCGTCTCGAACGGTGCGCCGGAGACCGCGGGGTCGACCAGTGCGACCCGGCCGGGGCCGTTCGCGCCGACCACGATCCGCATGGTCCCATTCTCGCCGCTGCGTCCGACATCCCGTGCCGGCAATGTCGGTGGCGGCGTCGATGATCGGATCCATGAACGAATGCGGGCGGCGCCCATGGTCGCGGTGAGCTTCCGGTGCGGACACGGTGCCGAGCCCGATTCCGGCGCGGTCGCCCTCGCACGCGTGTGCCCGCTGTGCATGCTGCTCCACGAGACGCAGCGCTCACGCTCCGAGCTGCTCGCGCGCGTCGCCCCGCCGCAACGTGCCGCACTCGCACGAGAGACGCGCATCGGCGCGAGCTACGAGTGGCGTTGCGCCCGCGGGCACGATCGGTACCCCGCGACGGTCGGCGACGTGCTGACCGGTCCGAGTTGCGCGAAGTGCCGATCGAACGCAGCGGCGCCCGGCGCACGCCGCGAGGCGGGCATGGCCTTCATGAAGCCGGGGCTCAGGCTCGGCACCTCGCAGGTCGAGCAACGACTGCGCATGCTCCTCGGCGAACGCATCCGCCTCCACCACCGTGTCAACGCGGTGCGCATCGCGCGCATGTTCTATGGCAAGCAAGAGGTCTGGCCCGACATCCTCGTGCCGCAGTTGCGCGTCGCCGTCGAATACGACGATCCCGGTCGCTCGAGGCGCGCGCATCTCGGTCTGAAAGAGGCCTCCGACCTCGAGAAGGACGAAGCGCTCCGCGAAGTGGGCTGGGAGGTCATCCGCATCCGCGCCGGCGGGCTCGAATCACTCGGCCCCGGCAGCATCGTGTGCCGAAGCCTCACGGTCGAGGTCGTCGACGAGGTGGTGGCGCAGATGCGGCGCATTCGGGGAGATGCCGCGGTCGACGCCCTCCTGGTGACCCGCCGGCACGCGGTCTGAGCGTCGGCGACACCGCGCGCACATCGCGTCCCTGATCCCCACCGACGCCCTGTGGAGACATCGCTGCACGGAGGGCGTTCGACCGATAGGGTGAGTCGACCCGAGCACCCCTCTTCGCCCGGGCTTTCGCGCGCGCAGAGAGGCAGTCGATGCTCCTTCCGTTCCTCATCGTCGGAGGCATCGGCCTCGTCCTCCTCGTGATCTCGCTCGTGCTCGGCGACATCTTCGACCATCTCGAGATCGGCGACGGTGCCCTCTCGGGCACGGCACTCGCGGTCGGCATGGTTGTGTTCGGTGCCTCCGGCGCGCTCGTCTCCAGCATGGGCCTCGAGATCGTCTGGGTCTACGTGCTCTCGATCGTGCTCGCCGCGGTCGCGTACCTGCTCTGCGTGCTCACGATCCGCAACCTCACCCGGAGCTCCGACGGCGTGCCCGCCTCGGCGGTGGGTCTCTCGGGCGTCGCGCGGTCCGGCATCACGACCGCGGGCGGCGAAGTGAGCCTCGACGGCCCCGGAGAGCTCGAACGCCGGCTCGCCTACTCCGACGAGCCGATCGCCGAGGGCGCCCGCGTGCGCGTCGTCGAGCACGCCGGCAGCCGCGTGAAGGTCGTCGCGGGCTGACCTCGGCCCTCGCCCGCCACGCCCCACTCCTCCCCCGAACCCCCTGCACCACCCCTCCTGCACCACCTCCCTGCGTCTCCTCCCGAAAGGAAACCCGAT
The DNA here is from genome assembly GCF_001427265.1 of Agromyces sp. Root1464. NCBI lineage: Bacteria > Bacillati > Actinomycetota > Actinomycetes > Micrococcales > Microbacteriaceae > Agromyces > Agromyces sp. Root1464. The sequence continues at coordinate 234,090 of NZ_LMFU01000002.1, read as the reverse complement.
GCTCTCCCCCCTGCTGATCCAGGTCATCTCGGTCGTCGCGATCGTCATCGCGCTGCTCGCACTGTTGACCTTCATCGCCCGTCGCATCCGCCGTGTGCCGCCGAACGAGGCCCTCGTCATCGTCGGGCGCGGCGCCGGCCGCGCCGCACCCGAGCAGTCGTCGGCCCAGCGCGTGGTCATCGGCGGTCGCACCTTCATCTGGCCGATCCTGCAGCAGGGCTTCGCGATCTCGCTCGAGCAGCGCCAGATCGGCATCACTGTCGAGGGCGTCGACAAGAACCGCATCAAGATCGCCATCAAGGCGTCGATCAACTTCAAGGTCAGCGGCACCGAAGACGGCGTGCGCCGTGCAGCCCAGCGCTTCCTCTCGCAGCAGAGCCTGCTCACCGAGATCATCAAGGAATCCCTCGAGGGCTCACTGCGCTCCATCGTCGGCGACATGACGATCGAGCAGATCATCTCCGACCGCAAGAGCCTCTCCGACCGTGTCGTCGCCGAGACGAAGACCGACCTCGTCGAGCAGGGCCTGCAGGTCGACCTGCTGAACATCTCCGACATCTCGACGCCCGGCAGCGAGTACCTCGCGAACCTCGGCCGCGCCGAGGCCGCCCGCGCCCGTCAGGTCGCCGAGGTGAGCGAGGCCGAGGCCGCCCGAGTCAGCGAGTTCGCTCGCATCGAAGCCGCCGAGCAGGTCGCCGAGCGGCAGAAGGCGCTGAGCCTGAAGCAGGCCACGATCAAGGCCGAGACCGATCGGGCCAACGCCGAGGCCGAGGCATCCGGTCAGCTCGCGAAGGCCGAGCAAGACAAACTGGTCGCCGTGCAGGAGCGCGACGCCCTCTCGGAGCAGGCGCTCGTGACGCAGGAGCGCCTCGACATCGAGATCCGCAAGCCCGCCGAGGCCGAGGCCTACGCCGAAGTGCAGCGCGCCACCGCCATCCGCGACGCCGCCAACGCGAGCACCGAGGCCGAGGCCTACAAGCGCACGAAGATCGCCGAGGCGAACAAGGTCGCCGCGGTGCAGGACGCCGAGGCGTCGGCGACCTCGGTGCGCTTCGCCGGTGAGGCCGAGCGCGACCGGCAGGTGGCACTCGCCGCCGGTATCCGCGCCGATGGCGAGGCCCGCGCCGCCGCGATCCAGGCCGAAGGTCTCGCCGAGGCGGCAGCGACCGATGCCAAGGCCATGGCACTGAAGAAGTACGGCGAGGCCGCGCTCGCGCAAGAGATCATCTCTCGCCTGCCCGAGATCGTGCGCGCCGCAGCGGAGCCGATCTCGAACATCAAGACGCTTACTGTCGTGTCGACCGACGGGGCGAGCGCCGTCACGAAGACCGTCGGCCAGGTGCTCGGCGAGGGCACCGAGGTCGTGAAGTCGCTGACCGGACTCGATGTCAGCTCGATCCTCGCGGGACTCGCGGGCGGCCAGCTCGTGAAGTCCGACGCCACGACGGACTGACGCGCCGTACCCCTTGATCGACGTCGGCGCGACCCACTGCCAAGGTGAGAGGACGTTCGATCAAGGGGGAACATGTCAGAGCAGCAGCGTCCAGGATTCACCGCGGCCGAAATGGCGGAGGCAGTGGCCTCGGTGAGCACACCGGACACCGTAGCGTCGCCATTCGGTGAACTTCACTTCTTCGACGGGGTGCCGTTGCCCGAGACGGTCGAGACCGCGTACGACGCGCTCGACCTGATTCGGGCCATCGACGTGTTCCTGAACGCCGTACCCGGCGCGTCACTCGTCGCGTTCCGCGCCGGCCTGCGCGTCGCCGGTGTCACCTCTCCCAGACAGATCGGCATCACCGAACCCCGGGCGACGTCGAAGGCGTTGTTCCTCACGCCGAACACCGAGACGACCTACGGCGTCACCATGCTCGATCTCAAAGCGTGGGGACCCACCGTCATCGAGGCGCCGCCGCAGTCGCTGTGCGTCGTGGACGACTTCTGGTTCCGCTATGTCGCCGACATGGGCATCGCCGGTCCCGACCAGGGCGCAGGCGGCAAGTACCTCTTCCTGCCGCCGGGGTACGAGGGAGACGTGCCCGACGGCTACTTCGTCTACCACACACCCACGTACACGAACTTCGTCGTGCTGCGCGCGCTCGGCGGCGTGCCGGCGATGAAGCAGACCCGCATCTATCCGCTCGCCGACGCAGCGAACCCCGCGGACAACGAGTTCATCAACCTCGCGGAGACCCCGTTCAACACGGTGCACGCGAACGACTTCTCGTTCTTCGAAGAGGTGGCGGAGCTCGTGCAGGAGGAACCCGCATCGGCACTCGACCCGGAGCGTGCCGGGCAGCTCGCCGCGATCGGCATCGCGAGCGGTCAGCCGTTCGCCCCCGATGCACGCCTGCGCGGCATCCTCGAGCAGGCGGCGCCGATCGCCGCCGGGCTCGCTCGGACGGTCAGCTACGCGCCCCGCGACCCCGAGGCAGTGCTCTACGGATCGTGGCGCAACGCCTTCGTCGGCGGCGACTACGAGTTCCTCCGTGACGGAGCACGGCTCCTCGACGCGCGCACCCAGTTCCACTACATCGCGACCGTCATCACCCCGGCGATGGCGCATGCCCAGGTCGGTGCGGGCTCGGCGTACGCGTACACCGTGCACGATTCGGCGGGCAATCTCTTCGACGGGTCGCGCACGTACCGTCTGCACGTCGAAGCCAATCCCCCGGCGAAGAACTTCTGGGCGGTCGACGTCTACGACACGCAGACGCGATCGCTGCTCGTCGTGCCATCGACCCCGTACCCCGCCCTTGCCAGCAACGACGGCAAGATGCAGGCCAACGAGGACGGGTCGTTCGACCTGTACTTCGGCCCGAGCGCACCCGCCGGAAAGGAGTCGAACTGGGTCGAGACGGTGCCTGGAAAGTCCTGGTTCCCGATCCTCCGGATCTACGGCCCGCTCGAGCCCTGGTTCGAACAGACGTGGCGATTGAACGAGGTCGAGCCGATCGACTGAACGCGAGGCCGGCAGCGAACGCGAGCGGGCCGAGCGCGTTGTCACCGCCCGCTCAGGCGGCCGCCATCGAGCTCGGCCCGCAGGTACCTCGGCGCCTGCACCCGCCACGCCTCCGTCACGAGTTCGGCGAGATGCCGCTCGTCGACGGCCGCCATGCGGAACGCGACCTTCGGCTCGCCCCACCTCGTCGTCGTGCGCAGGAACACGTCGGGCGCCATCTCGACGAGGGCCAGGGCGTCGATGGGATCGCTGACCTTCACCCCCACGACGAGTTCGGCCGCGATGATCGCGCGCATGTCGGCCGGGATGCTCGGCCACGGGTGGCACTCCCACGCGTAGAGCTTGCCGCGCACGAACCACGCGGCGCCGCCGGTCGTCGAGCGCTCCTCGCTGCCGGGAAGCTGAGCGGCAGTGCGGCGGAGATCGTCGAGGTTCGGCACACCGCGAGTGTACGGCCGGCCACCGACGCGGCAGCTCGGGCTCGTGATGCGACGCGACGCCCTCGACGAGCATCGCGACCGCCACCCCGTGATCAGTCGTGAGGCGGGCGACGCAATCGCTTGACGTCGGTGCGCCGCTTCTTCGCATCGAGGCGCCGTTCCTTGGCTCCGCGACTCGGCTTCGTCGCTCGTCGCGACGGTGACGGCGGCCGCAGGGCGTCGGCCACGACGGCAGCCAGCCGAGCGCGCGCCGCATCCCGGTTGCGCAGCTGGGCGCGGTGCTCGGATGCCGCGATCGTCAGCACGCCGTCCACGAGGCGACCGCTCAGGTGTTCGAGGATCCGCTCCCGCTGGAGCGTCGAGAGCGCGGCCGAGCGTGCTGCATCCCACACGAGCTCCACCCGCGAGTCGGCCGTGTTCACGCCTTGCCCGCCGGGACCGGAAGACCGCGAGAACCGCCATGACAGCTCGGACTCGGGGATCGTGAGTCCGGCGTCGACCCGGAGACCGGGACGGTGGGCTGCGGGCATAGGTCCATCATCCTCTCCCGCTCGAGCCCTGACACGCGGGATCGCGCGGCAGAGACCGTGCCGATCGCGCGCGACCCGTTCGATGAACGCGAAGACGGAGCATCCGGTGTCGTCGGGGCATGCGACGATCCGCAGGACGGACGATCGTTGGGAGCGAGATGCGGGGCGAGGCCACCGTGCTGCATGCGGATCTCGACGCGTTCTACGCCTCGGTCGAGCAGCGCGACGCGCCCGAACTGCGCGGCCGGCCCGTCATCGTCGGCGGAGGCGTCGTGCTGGCGGCGAGCTACGAGGCGAAGGCACGTGGCGTGCGCACCGCGATGGGCGGCCGACAGGCGCGAGACCTGTGCCCCGATGCCGTGGTCGTCCCGCCGCGCATGGACGCCTACTCGGCGGCGAGTCGGGCCGTGTTCACGATCTTCCGAGATACCACGCCGCTCGTGGAGGGGCTCTCCATCGACGAGGCGTTCCTGGAGGTCGGGGGCCTGCGTCGCATTGCGGGCACGCCCGAAGAGATCGCGGTGCGATTGCGCGAGCGCGTTCGCGTCGAGGTGGGGTTGGCCATCTCGGTCGGGATCGCACGGACCAAGTTCCTCGCGAAGGTCGCGAGCGCCGTCAGCAAGCCCGACGGCCTCCTGATCGTCGAGCCAGGACGAGAGGAGGCGTTCCTGCTGCCGCTTCCGGTGGAACGATTGTGGGGCGTCGGTGCCGTCACCGCCGAGAAACTGCATCGGCTCGGCATCCGCACGGTCGGAGAACTGGCCGAGCTCGAGGCCGCGACCGCGGAGCGGCTGCTCGGCAGGGCAACTGGCGCCCACCTGCACGCGCTGGCCCGTCTGCGGGACCCCCGCCCGGTCGTCGCCACGCAGCGCCGCGGCGCCATCGGCTCCCAGCGTGCACTCGGCAGCCGCCCGCGCTCAGCCGAAGAGCTGGATCTCATCCTCACCCAGCTCGTCGACCGTCTCGCCCGCCGACTCCGGGACGGCGACCGGGTCTGCCGCACGGTCGTGCTGCGGCTTCGCTACGCCGACTTCGCCAAGGCGACCCGATCTCGCACCCTCCGCTCCTCGTCCGGCCGCACCGCGGTGCTGCTCACCGTCGCACGGGAGCTGCTCGCCGGCGCACAACCCGAGATCGACGAGCGGGGCATCACCTTGATCGGCGTCTCGCTGTCGCAGCTCGGCCGCGCCGCCGACCTCCAGCCGGAGCTGCCGATCGACTGGGACGACGGGATGCGCCTCGACACGGCGCTCGACGCGGTACGCGACCGCTTCGGGGCGACCTCCGTCGCGCGGGCGACGCAGCTCGGTCGCGATCCGGGCTGGTCGCCGCCGCTGTTGCCCGAGTTCGAGTGAGCAGCCGGGTCGATCAGCGGCGTACTCGATACCGAAGGTGGAGTACCCGTTCGCCCTGGATGACCACATCTGGATCCTCCAACAGGTGCTGCGCCTGGACGGAGCCGAAGTATCGTTTGCCCGACCCGAACACGACCGGAGCGACGTCCATGCGCACCTCGTCGACGAGGCCCGCGGCGAGCACCTGGCCGCCGACATCGCCGGCGGCGACCTCGACGATGCGGTCGCCCGCAAGCTCCTGTGCGATGGCCACGGCCGCCTCGACGCCGTCGACGAAGGTGAACGGCGCATCGGAATCCCAACCCTCGGGTTGTGGTCGGTGCGTCACGACGACCACGTGGTCGATCCCGCTCGGAGGCGTGCCGTCCCAGCCGTCCGTCAGGTCGAAGACGTGGCGGCCCGCGATCGTCACACCGATCCGATCCCAGTACGGCCGCGTGTAGTCGTACGTCGCCTGCGAGACCTTCAGCACGCCGCTCGCGTCCAACGGGACGTCGCCGCCGGTCAACCAGTCGAACAGCGGTCCGGGCTGGTCGTTCGCGTCGGCGATGAAGCCGTCCACCGACACCGAGCCGTACATGACCACCTTGCCCATGGCACGCTCCTCTGCATCGGGTGTCCCCAAAATATCGTGCTCCGTCGCGCTCGGAAAGACGTCGATCGCCTCAGGAATCGCGTATCCCGACCCGCTTCCGGGGGCGTATCGTGAGCCTTGGGGAGGCCGAACATGAATGACAGAGGTTCGAATGCCGGATGCTTCGCCGGCGGCGGTGCGATCTACGGACTCGGCATCATCGGCGCGTGGGTGTTCTTCTTCCAACAGGCCGATGCGTTCTGGGAGTTCATCGGAGCGTTCTTCCAGGGCCTCTTCTGGCCGGCGTTCATGGTCTACGAAGTGTTCACGGCGCTCGTGGAGTGAGACACGAGTTGGCGAGGCCGCTTACTCCTCGATGGTGCGGACCACGCGTGCGGGTGAGCCGACGGCGATCGCGCCCGCGGGGATGTTCTTGGTGACGATGGAGCCGGCACCGATGACCGCGTCTTCCCCGATGGTGACGCCTGGGAGGACGGTGACGTTGGCTCCCAGCCAGACGTTTCGCCCGATGACCACCGGGGAGGGTATGAGGTCGCTGCGCCGGCGGGGGTCGATGTCGTGCTGGAGAGTGGCGATGACGGCATTGTGGCCGATCAGGCAGTCGTCGCCGATCGTGATGCCGCCTTGGTCTTGGAATCGGCAGCCGGAGTTGATGAAGACGCGCTTGCCGAGCGTGATGTTCTTCCCGAAGTCAGCGGTGAACGGCGGGAAGAGTGTCACGGTCTCGTCGACGGGCTTTCCGGTCAGTCGCGCCAGGAGTTCCCGTACTTCCGCCGGCTCGTGGTAGCCGGTGTTGAGCTCGCCCGCGATGCGGAGTGCGTCTTGACTGGTGTCATGCATGACGGCGTGGGCGGGTGAACCGCCGGTGATGGTCTCGCCGGCGTCGAGGAGTGCGAGAAGTTCTGTGAGCGTCATGCGTGCCTCTGTGTGGATCGGGATGGGACGGCTGAGCGCTGTCATTCTGACGGCGCCGTGCGGGCCGGAACGTCGGCACTCCAGTTGGCGAGCATCTGGAGTCGCTCCGCTGACGGTGACCCGGGCTCGGCCGTGTAGATGAGGAGGCTGAGGCCGTCTTCGGCGGTGACGGTGAGTTCTTCGTAGAGCAGGGTGAGCTCGCCGACGATCGGGTGTTGGAAGCGTTTGGTGCCGGTGCCATGGGTCCGGACGTCGTGTGCGGACCAGAGTCTGGCGAAGGTCTCGCTTCTGGTGGTGAGTTCGCCGACCAGGTCCTGCATGGCGCGGTCATGTGGGTCTCGCCCCGCTTCGACGCGCATGATGCCGACGCACATCTGAGCGAAGAGCTCCCAGTCGGGGTAGAAGTCACGGGATGCGGGGTCGAGGAACTGGAATCGTGCCAGGTTCGGCACCCTGCCGCTGGTCCCGATGACGGGTGAGTAGAACGCTGCCGCTAGGGCATTCGTGGCGATGAGGTTCTGGTGACGGTCCCGGACGAACGCAGGCCCTCCGGTGATCGCGTCGAGCGTGCGTTGCAGACCGGCGCGGGCTGGCTGCTGTGCCGTCGCGCGCCGACGCGGACGACCGGAGGTCGGGATGCCATCGGCCGCCCGTGCGAGATCGAGCAGATGCATCCGCTCGGTTTCATCCAGACGTAGTGCGCGTGCAAGTGCTTCCAGGACTCCTGCCGATGCGCCGGCGATGTCGCCGCGCTCCAGCTTCGCGTAGTACTCGACGCTGACGTCAGCCAGCATCGCCACCTCGGCACGGCGCAGCCCGGCCACGCGCCGGTTCGCGCCGGCCGGGAGCCCGACGTCGGCGGGTGAGATGCGCGCGCGTCGTGACATGAGGAACTCGCGCACCTCCGCCTTGTTGTCCATGCAATCCACAGTAGGACGATCCGTACGCGGGAGGGATGCACTGCGGGTACACCTTCCGCAAGGGACTCCCTCGGCAGGCCTTCCGCGGCTTGACTTGCAACGTGACCAATCGACGCGCCATCTCTGCAGGACTGATCGCCGTCGCAGTGCTCCCCGCTCTTGCCGAGTGCATGGCGAGCGAACAAGCTCCGTCGATCCAGTAACGCAAGAGAGGACCGAACCATGCACATCCTTCCCATCGCCCCCACGGTGAAGAATCCCGCGAAGTGGTTCACCGGTGACGTGTGGCTCGACCAGGTCATCTCACCGCAGGACGACGGCCAGCGGTTGAGCGCTGGCCTGGTGCGGTTCAGCCCGGGCGCCCGCACTGCATGGCATACGCACCCGCTGGGCCAGACGCTTCGCATCATGGAGGGCACCGCGCTCGTCCAGGCCCGCGGCGGAGACGTGATCGAAGTCCATGCCGGCCAGACCGTGTACACACCTCCGGGCGAGGAACACTGGCACGGCGCCGCCCCCGACAGCTTCATGACGCATCTCGCCCTTTGGGAAACGCCCGACGGCGAAGACAGCGCCCACTGGGGTGCACACGTGACCGACGCCGAGTACGGCAACCGCTGAACGAACTCCACCGCTGAGTTCCAGAAGAAAGGACTGCTCATGCGAGCAACCCTGATGTACAACGCCGGCGACATCCGAGTTGAAGACGTCCCCGAACCCACCATCCAAGAACCGACCGACGCCATCATTCGCGTCACGTACGCGTGCGTGTGCGGATCGGACCTGCACCCCTACCACTCGCTCGAGGAGACGCCCGAAGGGCGTCGCATGGGGCATGAGGCGATCGGCGTCGTCGAACAGATCGGCTCGGACGTCGCACGTCTGTCCGTCGGCGACACCGTGATCGTGCCGTTCGCATGGTCGGACAACACCTGCTCGTTCTGTCGCGACGGTGTCACGACGTCCTGTGTGCACGGCGGATTCTTCGACGGGGCCTCGTCGGCGACGCAGGCGGAGAAGCTGCTCGTGCCGCAGGCGGACGGTACCGCAGTCGTGATTCCGGAGGGCACCGACGAATCGTTGATGCCGTCGTTGCTGACCCTCTCCGACGTCTACCTCACCGGGTACCACGCCGCCCACAAGGGCGGAGTCGAGCCCGGAAAGACCGTCGTCGTCATCGGCGACGGTGCGGTCGGTCTGTCGGCGGTCCTCGCCGCCAAGCAACTCGGCGCTGAAACGATCATCCTCATGGGCCGCCACGAAGACCGCACCACCCTCGGTCGAGAGTTCGGCGCCACCCATGTCGTGCCCGAGCGCGGAGAAGAAGGGATCGCGAAGGTCCTGGGCATCACGGGCGGGGAAGGCGCGCACGTGGTGCTCGAAGCCGTCGGCCACATGCCCGCTTACGAGCAGGCCTATGGCATCGTCCGCCCCGGCGGCACGATCTCACGTGTCGGAGTACCGCAGTACGAGGATGCCCCCGTCGGTTTCGCATCTCTGTTCGGAAAGAACGCGACCCTGACGGGTGGGCCTGCAACGGTTCGCGCCTACCTCGAGGCCGCGCTGCCGCAGGTCCTGGATGGAACGATCGACCCCGGTCGAGTGTTCGATCGCGAGCTTCCCCTGGATGAGATCGCCGAGGCTTACCGACTCATGGACTCCCGCGAAGCGCTCAAGGTACTCATCCGTCCGTAGGGCTCGGCCAGCAGGTTGGCCCGGCCGCACAGCTTCGTCCGTGGGCCGGGATGCGCCTGGATCGACAGCGGCGACGCCGCGCAGAGGATCTTGAGGAGGAACGGCAGGCTGCGCCCGCTCGCCTGCTCCCACTCGGCGAGATCGGCCCATGCGTGAGCCTGCGCATCGGAGAGACCCGCGGCATCGGGGCCGCCCGTGGCATCCGTCACCGCCCGGCTCGGACCCGAAGGGTGCGCTCCGAGCCACAGCTCGGCCTGCCGCTCGCCCGTCGGCGGATGCCCGAGCACAACGAAACGCCGTCGACCGCCCCCCACTCGTATCCCTTGGGGTCGTTCGCGAGCTTGGTGAAGAAGGGCGGCATTCGGGTCATCGTTTCCTCGGTGCATCTGTGGGTGGGAGGCGGATGCCGAGCCTCGGGCGACGCCCGACATCCGCCCGTCGACTACCGCAGCGTGAGGCGGTCGATCGAGTACTCACCGACGTTGAAGTACACGAGCACGTCGTGCACCTCGGTGAGGGTCGTCACGTCGCAGCCGAAGGTCTCCATCGGCACGGTGACGGTGGTCGAGGTGTTCTCGGGCACCCACGTCCACGGCGACTGACACCAGGTCCAGTCCCCGCCCGATCGCACCGCGATCGAGACCGAGGATCCCGTGGCCGCGGTCGTGACGTCGAACTCGAGGGAGGACTTCGTCGACAGGTCGAGCAGGGGCGAGTCCGCGGGTGAACCGAACCAGGCGCCCTTCGAGCTCACCTGCAGGGCGGATGGCCCGTCGGTGGCCCCCGCCGCGCCGGTCGAGAGGGCCCCGGGGTCCGACTGCCAGTTCGCCGGTGCCCAGCCCTCGAGGCCGCTTTCCCACGAAGCGAGCACCACGGGATCGCCTGGCGCGGGCTTCACGGTCACCGTGAGGGTTGCCTGTGCCGTGTCGATGCCGTTGCCCACGGAGTACGGGAATTCGACCTTGCCGGTGAAGCCGGCGTCGGGCGTCACGAGCACGGTCTCGCCCGCCTGGATCGCCGCGGTTCCGCCGGCACGCACGATACTCGTCTGGCGACCCTTCGTCGCGGGGTCGAGGTCGAGCGTCTTCGCCCGCACGGGGAGCGTGAACGAGACGTCGTTGGCGAGCACGTCGACGACCGCGGTCGTGTCGCGCTGGATCGTGACGGCGTCGTGGTCGGCGATGATCTCGAGCAGGGTCTTCGCGCCGCTCAGCGAGAGCGGGACGAGCTTCGCCTGATCGCTCATGAGCTCGCAGACGGGGCTCGGGCAGTAGACCGTGAAGCCGTCGTAGTCGGCGTAGGGCGTGCCGTCATCCTGCTGCGAGGCGAGCATCCAGTAGAGGGTACCGTCGACGCCGAGAAGGCGGATCGTCTTCAGCCACTCCTCGTAGACCGGCATGCGCGTGGCCTTGTCGGTGATACCGAACTCGCCGAGGTAGACGGGCTTGTCGATCTTGGCGGCCGCCTTCGCATGCTCGGTGATCCAGCCGGTGCCCCAGGCGGTGCTGGTCTTCCAGTGGTCGGGGTAGAGGTGCATGGACATGAGGTCGATGTTCGGCAGGGAGGCGAGTGCGACGGTGTCGACGCCATCGGCGCAGTCCTCGCCGAAGCCCGGGCCGTAGCCCGAGGCACCGTACTTCTGGGTGAGGATCCACTGGTCGGCGGGGCGGCAGAAGAACCCCTCGTCGCCGGCCGAGAGCAGGTGGTTGCGGTCGATCGACTTCACGAACGTGCTCATCTCGTCGGCCCACGTCGTGATGGTCGTCGTGTCGCAGTCGCCGTCGGGGTAGACGCCGGCGCTCGTGCATCGGGGCTCGTTCGCGAGTTCCCAGGAGAGGATCGTCGGGTCGTCCTTGTACTGCACGCCTGTGACGCTGTTCGTGCGGTTCAAGAGCGTCGAGATCCAGTCCTGGAACCATCCGCGGATCGTGGGGTCAGTGTAGAAGTCGGCGTGCTCGTCGAGGCCCGCCCAACGCACGTACTGGTCCATGCCGCCGAAGGCGTTCCAGTTGTTCGTGAACGGGATCACGAGCTTCAGCCCGCGTTCGCCCGCCTCCGCGATCGCGTAGTCGAGCTTCTCCAGCCCGTCGGCGCCGGTGTTCACGATCGGCGCACCGGATGCCTCGTCCCACGCCTGGTACCAGACGCCCTCGAAGTTCTGGTGCACCGAGTCCGAGCCGTCGGGGTTCTGGAAGTCCTGGAATCCCCAGGTGCGGATCACGTCGAACCCGGCGGTCTTCGCGTCATCGAGCACGGCGTCGACCATGGCCTCGGACTTGTAGCCGAGGTAGTAGTTGTTCGTGCCGGCGAACTCGTAGGCCTTGCCGGCGAGCGTCAGCCTCGAACCGCTCGCCTTCACGAACGGGGTCGGCGTCGCCTTCGACGAGACGGATGCCGCGGCGGAGGCCGGTGCTGCGACGGCCGGGCCGGCGAGCCCGACGACGCTGGTCGCCGCGAGCACCGCCCCGAGTGCGGTCGCGAGCACTCGGGCCCGCGAGGTGGATCTGTGTGTCATCTTCGACTCCTGTCAGGTGCTGCTCGAGGTGATCGACGATCACCTCGGGGAACCCGGCGCCCGATCCGGGGGTTGGTTCACGTGGTGGCCGAATGCTCCACCGACGCGATGGTCAGGTGCGCCCGCAACGGATGCCGCTCGGCGAGCGCCGCGAGCGCGGCGGAGCCGTCGAGCCCGTTGCCCTTGGGCGCGATGATCTGGATGTGCGGCACGGCGTCCCGCACGCGGTGCTCGAACCGGTTGCGGATGCGGTCCGAGCGGAAGACGCCGCCGATCGCGCTCAGGTGCGGTTCGGCATCGGGTCCGGTTTCGCCGACGCTCTGCAGCGCGGCGAGGACGGAGAGCGCGAGTTCATCGGCGGCGGCGCGGCAGATGTCGGCCGCGACGTCGTCGACCGACGCGAGCGCCGCGACCTGCTCGGCGAATGCTGCGACGACGCTGACCCGGTGCGGGTCGGCCTGCAGGTCGATGTAGGCCTGCTCGATGTCAGGCCAGCGATCGGTGATGAGCCCGCTGAGCAGCGTCTCCGGGCCTCGTCCGTCGTAGGAGCGCATGCCCGCCTCGAGCGCCTCGCGGCCGATCCAGTAGCCGCTTCCGGCGTCGCCCATGATATTGCCCCAGCCGTCGACGCGCCGAACACGCTCCCGCCCGACGCCCAGGGTGACGACACCTGTGCCCGACGCGACGACCGCGCCGCGGTCATCGCCGAGCGCGCCGACGAACGACGAGATGGAGTCGTGCGCGAGGAGCACGCGGCGCACCCCGAGCGGGGCGACGGCGGCGAGCAGTGCAGCGGCATCGGCATCCGCCCGCGTCAGGCCCGAGACGCCCGCGGTAACGGTGTCGATGCCGGTGATTCCGCCGGAGACGTCCGTCCCCGTGTTCGGTGCGAGCTGCGCGGTGACCTGTGCGAGTTGTGCGAGCAACGGCTCATGCGTGCGGATGCCGGGGAGCAGCGTCTCTCGAACAACGGCGCCGTCGACGACCAGGCGGGTCTTGATGCCCGTCTGGCCGGCGTCGATGGCGAGCACGGACCGGGTCATGCGCTCGCCTCGGCGGCCCAAGCGCGGTACTCGCGCATCATCACGTCAGCGGCCGGCTTGCCGTACGGGCAGTAGTCGTCGTTCAACGATGCCTGCTCGGGGGCATAGAGGTCGGCCGGCCAATCCCACAGCATGAGCCCGCGAACCCACGGCCGCGCCCGGCACGCCGCGAACATCGCCTCGAAGTAACGCACCTGCTCGGCGCCCGACGGCGAACCGACGAGGTTCCAATCGTTCGGGAGCTCGGCCGAGCCCTCGCGTGACGGGCACCCGGCCTCCATGAAGAAGAACGGCTTGCCGTGCTGCAGGGCGACCCGCTCGATGCGATCGAGCTGCTCCTGCCAGGAGTCGATCGGATAGTACCCGCTCGAGCTGATCACGTCGACCGCGTCCCACCAGGTGACGCGGTCTTCCTGGTACTTGTCGCAGTTGTACGTGATCGGGCCTGTGTAGACGGCTCGCACCTCGGCGATGAGCGCACGCCAATGCGCCTCCTGGCCGTCGGCGCGCACCATCTCGCAGCCGATGCAGAGCATCTCGCAGCCCTCGGCTTCGGCGATGCGCGCCGCGTGCAGGATGAAGTCGCGGTACGAGGCGAACCACTGGGTCCAGCTCGGCTCGCCCGGCACGTCCCAGTCGAAGAAGCCGATGTTGGCACGCCACGTGCCGTCGGCGACGTTCACGACGGGCTTCAGGCAGACCTTCATGCCGAGCCCGTGCGCGCGCCGGATCGACGCGACGATCTCGTCGTCGGTCACCGTGGGCTCGGCCTCGAACGGAATCTCAGTCGAGAACGGCGTCGCCTGCTCGGCCGCGTACGCGATCGCCGTCCAGGTCACGGCATGTTCGGCCATGCTGCGCATCGACTCCTCGGCGGCCGGGGACGTCCACGTTCCGCGAATGCCGGTCCAGCCCCAGGTCATGCCGCAGACGGGTTCGCGCAGCAGCTGCACGGCCGAGGCGGCAGTTGTCGCCGCGGCGTCGACGGCGCTCACCCTGCTACCAGCTGGTTCGCGCTGCGCAGCACTCGGGGGTCGCGAACCGCGTCGAGGTCGAGCGCGTCGACGCCGCGGACGAGGAAGGTCCACGACTCCCCCGGCAGCAGCGTCACGAGGCCGGACTCGACCGAGGCGCGCACGTCGAGCTTGTCGACGAGCAACGTGAGGTCGCGGACGACCGAGTCCTCGGCGGTCACGGTGACGGCGATCCCGTCGTCGCCCGAACCGGTGCTCTTCACCACCAGGTCGGCGGCCTTCAGGGCGCTGTCGCGCGGCTCGACGAACCACCAGAGGCCGCGCACCTCACCGATCGACGCCGTGAGCAGTTCTCCCCCGGCATCCGTCGCCTCGGCGACCTCGGCGGGGATGGGCACGGTGCCCGAGGCGCGCGGTGCCACGTCGACGGATGCAGCGGCGCGCGCGATGACCGATCCGTCGAACCCGCGCCGCTCGAACACGACCTCGCCCGACCAGGCGTCGCCCGTGTCGTTGCCAAAGATCGCCGCGAGACCATCACCCCGGGGCTGGATCGTCACGACGCGCGGCGCGAACGCGGTGCGGATCGCGTGCAGCAGCGGCTTCGCGTGCCCGTCGCCGTCGATCGCCGCCCACGAGGTGACCGGCCAGCAGTCGTTCAACTGCCACACGACCGCACCCGCGGTCTTCGGCCAGTGCGAGCGGTAGTGGTCGAGTGCGCAGGAGATCGCGTTCGCCTGGTTCAGCTGCATGGCCCAGTGCCAGGTCTCCATGTCGTTCGGCACGCGGAAGTGACGCACGAGGCCAGCGGTGAGCTTCGCGTTGCCGTCGATGGCCTTCTGGTGCACGATCATGCCCGGCGATGCGGGCGTCAGTGGGTCGTCGCTGATCGCACGGGTGAGCGTTGACCATGCGGGCGGGCCCTGCCAGCCGAACTCGGCGACGAAGCGCGGTTCGAGGTCGCGGTAGTGCGGCCAGTCCTTCTGGTTCCACAGGTCCCAGACGTGCATGGTGCCGTGCGCCTCGGCGTTCGGGTGCGCGCCGTTCGGGCTGAACGGACTGCCCGGCGTATACGGCACCTGCGGTGCGAGCTCGGCCACGAGGCCGGGGAAGAGCTCGTGGTAGTAGTACGCGCCCCAGGTCTTGCCGTCGAGCGCGAGCTTCCAGTCCCAATCCTCGTAGCCCCAGAGGTTCTCGTTGTTGCCCGTGAGCAGCGCGAGCGAGGCGTGGTGGGCGAGGCGCACGATGTTGTCGCGCGCCTCTGCCGCGACCTCGGAGCGCAGCGGCTCCTCCTCGGAGTACGCAGAGCACGCGAACAGGAAGTCCTGCCAGGTGAGCAGGCCCATCTCGTCGGCGAGGTCGTAGAAGTCATCGGCCTCGTAGATGCCGCCGCCCCAGACGCGAATGAGGTTGAGACCGGCGGATGCCGCCTGCTCGAGCCGTGCGCGGTACCTGGTGCGGCCCACGCGGGACGGGAAGGCGTCGTCGGGAATCCAGTTGACGCCTTTCACGAAGACGGGCTGCCCGTTGACCACGAGCTGGAACGGGGTGCCGTCGGCGTCGGGCGTCGTGTTCCACTCCAGCTCGCGGAAGCCGACGCGACGCGCGGTCTCGTCGAGCACCCAGCCCTCGACGCCGAGACGCACATGCACATCGTGGAGGACGGGGTCGCCGTAGCCGATCGGCCACCAGCGCTCGACACGGTCGAGTTCGACGCGCACGACTGCCTCGTCGGATCCGGCCGGCAGGTCGACGGCCGCACGCACGCCGCCGACCTCGAGGTCGAGGTGCAATTCGGCGCCTGCGCCGGCAGCCCCCGCAGCCCGCTGCACGCGCACAACAGCCTCGACGCTGCCGCCCTCGCCGTCGGGCGTCGCCCGCACGAGCACCTCGTCGAAGCGCGCCGTCGACCAGGAATCGAGGCGCACGGGGCGCCAGATGCCGCTGGTGTACGTGGCGATGCCCCAGTCCCAGCCGAAGCTGCAGGCCGACTTGCGCATCGCGTCGAAGGGCATGGCGTAGGGCCCGGGGCGCGCGCCGAGGGCGGCGCTCTGGGCGGCGGCGTACTTCAGCGGGCTGCGGAACGCGACGACGAGCTCGTTGACTCCGTCCTGCAGCACCGCGGTGACGTCGATGCGGTGCACCCGGTGCTGGTTCGCGACCTCCGCGACGACCGTGCCGTTCAGCAAGACTGTCGCCACGGTGTCGAGTCCGTCGAAGACGAGTTCGTGCACGGATGCCGCGGCGCGGTCGGATGCCGGCAGCTCGAACGTGGTCTCGTAGGTCCAGTCGACGAGCCCCACCCACGCGACCGCCGATTCGTTGTCGTCGAGGTACGGGTCGGGGATGAGCCCCTCCCGCATGAGATCCAGGTGCACGACGCCGGGCACGGTGGCCGGGATCGCCGAGCCCCCCACGGCTTCGGGAGCAGGGCCGGCTGCGGCGCGCACGCGCCATGCCGTGTGCAGGCGGCGCTCGATGCGGTGCACGTGCTGCTGGGATGTGGTGGTCATGATCTCCGGGTTCATTTGACGGCTCCGGCCACGAGGCCCTTGTAGATCCAGCGCTGCAGGAACAGGAACGCGACGAAGGTCGGCACGATCACGAGGATCGTGCCCGCCGCGATCACCTCCCACTGCGCGCCGAACGGCCCCTTGAAGTTGAACAGCGAGGTCGAGATCATGCCCTCCGACGGCAGGTACAGGAAGGGCAGGTAGAACTCGTTGTAGATCGCGATGCCCTTGATGATCACCACGGTGGCGATCGCGGGCTTCAGCAGCGGCAGGATGACGCGCCAGTAGATGGTCCAGCGGTTCGCACCGTCGATCATGGCCGCCTCGTCGAGGGAGATCGGGATGCCCGCCATGAACTGCAGGAAGATGTAGATCGCGATGATGTCGGTGCCGAGGAAGAGCAGCACGAGGGCCGCCTTCGTGTTGAAGAGGCCGAGCCCTGAGATGATCTGGAACGTCGCCACCTGGCTCGTGACGCTCGGGATGAGCGTGGCCACGAGGAAGAGGCCCATGATCAGCTTGCGACCGCGGAACTGGAACCGGTCGATCGCGTAGGCGGCCATCGTGCCGATGATGATCGTGCCGGTGAGCGAGATGATGAGCACGACCGTCGTGTTGATGAAGCCCTCCACCATGTCGCCGCTCGTGAACGCCGTCGCGAAATTCTCGAAGTTGAGCCAGTTCACAGGCGGGGTGAGGGGGCCGGTCGAACCGTACTCGTTCGAGCTCTTGAAGCTGGCGAAAAGCACGACCGACAACGGCAGGATCACGAAGACCGCGGCGATGATGAGGGAGGCGTACTTTCCAACGCCGGGCAGTACGCGGGTCACGTGAGGTCCACCTTCTCGTCGGGGAAGAGCTTGCGTTGGATCCAGGTGACGACGAGCACGATCACAAGGAGCACGACGGCCATCGCGGAGGCGAGGCCGACCTGTCGATACGAGAACGCCGTTTGCAGGGTCTGGATCACGAATGTCGCGGTGCCGTTGGCGCCGCCGGTCATGATGAACGGGATCTCGAACACCGAGAGCGCGCCGGCCACGGCGAGGATGAACGAGAGGCCGATGATGCGGCGGATGCCCGGGAAGATGATGTTCGTGAACTGCTGCCACCGGCTCGCGCCGTCGAGTTCCGCGGCCTCGTAGAGGTCACCGGGGATCGACTGGATCGCGCCGAGGAAGAGTACGAAGTTGAGGCCCGTGTAGCGCCAGACCGAGGTCCCGGCGAGCGAGTAGTTCGCGATCGATGCGTCGCCGAGCCACTGCGGCGGGTCGCTCAGTCCGAACCACGAAAGCACGGTATCGAGCGTGCCGTCGGGCTGGAACAGGTAGAGGAAGACGAACCCGATCGCGACGCCGTTGATCAGATACGGGAAGAAGATGACCCCGCGGAAGAAGTTCGAGAACTTGGTGCTGAAGCTGAGCAGGGTGGCGAAGTAGAGGGCGAGCGCCATCTGCACGAACGCGCCCACGAAGTAGTAGAGGCTCACGCCGAAGACCGAGAAGATCCTTGGGTTGGTGAAGACCTCGACGTAGTTGTCGAAGCCGACCACGTTCTCGATCCGGCCGAGGCCGTTCCAGTCGGTGAAGCTGTACCAGATCATGTTCGCCGCGGGCAGGTAGGTCAGCAGCAGCAGGAGTCCGACCGCACCGACGAGGAACAGGTACGGGGTGAACCGCGAGATGAGTGGCTTGCTGCCGGCCGGGCCGCTGCGGCGAGGTGCCCGGACCGCGCGGTTGGCGCGCGTGGGCGGGGGGTCCTCGAGCGATGCGACGCCGTGAAGCGGACCGGAGATGCCCACGGGGTCGGGTCCTGTCGTCGACACGGACATGCGGTGCTCCTTCGTCATGCACTCGGCCGTTCGGGGTCGGGCTCGGTGCGGTGGTGCGGGTGGTGCGGGATGCAGGGAGATCCCGGCGCCTCGGGCCGGGGCGCCGGGATCCGAAGTGCTACTCGGCCAGTTCGTCGACCGCCGCACCCCACTGCTCGTTGAGCTGCGCGAAGAACGACTTCTTGTCGCCGTCGGCCTGGCCGCGGGCCACGTCGATGAGCTTCTGGCGGTAGATGTTGCCCCAGACGTCGACCTGGGACAGGTCGGCGGTGTCGCTGAAGAGCGACTCCTCACCCGCGGGTGCCGCGGCGATCTCGAGCAGTTCGGTTCCCGATTCGCTCAGGCCGCTGAGGTTCTCCGGGAGATCGGCAGCCTTGATCGCCGAGATCATGCCCTGCGTGTCGGTGAAGCCCGAGTCCTCGATCAGCCAGTTCATCCAGGCCTCGGCCGTCGCCTTGTTCGACGAGTTCTTGTTCACGCCGAGGAAGTAATCGCCGGCGACGGTCGCGTACTGCTGGCCCTCGAGGTTCGTCGGGAACGGCATGAATCCGACGACACTCGGGTCGGCCCCAGCATCCGTCGCCGCGGCCTGGAACTGCGAGATCGCCCACGAGCCGAGCACCATCGCACCGATCTTGCCGGTCGCGAAGTCGCCCTTCGACTGCTCCCAGTTCGTCGTGAGCGGGTCGGCCTCGGTGAGGCCCTGGTTCACGGCGTCGAAGAGCAGCGAGTCGAGCGCGTAGATGTCGGTGCCCTCGGTCCACGGTGCCGGGTCGTGCGCCATGACGGTCTGTGCGGTCGGGTCGCCCGTCACCGCGCCGATGATGTTGGTCCACTGCCCGCCGAGCGGCCAGCCGTCCTTGTAGTTCGTGTAGAGCGGCGTGACGCCCTTGGCCTTGATCGCCTCGAGGTCGGTGAGGAACTCCTCGGGCGTGGTCGGCAGGTCGGTGATACCGGCGTCGGCGAACACCTCGGTGTTGTAGAGCACGCCGTTGGCGTTGCCGCCGAGGGCGAGGCCGTATTGCGTGCCGTCGACCGTCTTCGGCGCAAGGAACTGGTACGTGTCAGCGAGGTCGGCGGCATCGCCGAGGGGCTCGAAGAAGTCCGCATACTGATCGGGCGAGACGCCGTTCGGAATGAGCAGCACGTCGCCGTAGCCGTTGGGCGTACTGAGACGCGTCTTGACGTCATCCTCGTAGTTGGTGATCGCCTCGACCTTGACCGTGGCGTCGGGGTACTTCTCCTCGAACTCCGCGACGTACTCGTCCCAGGTGCCGTCGGTCTCCAGGTCGGTGCGGTTGGTGAGGAACGTGATGTCGCCGTTGACCTCGCCGGAATCGCCGCTGTCGTCGGTACCGCCTGCGGCGCACGACGTCAGCAGCAACGTCGCGGCGGCCACGGCGGCGAGGCCGACGATTGCCTTGCGTGATGCCATGTGAACTCTCCCTTGTGTGTGGTCACCCTCGGAATGCAGTCGAAGGTGCCCTCGACAGCGGGGGTGGCAGAAGTGAGCATACGCATTTCTAAAGCGCTTTAGCAAGTGCTAGTGTCATCGCTGTCTCGTTCTGTCCCCGGATCGGTAGTTTCCCCGATATAGCGCCTGGCCTCGCGTTTCTTCGGGTGCGACAGTTGCCGGAATTCGAAAATGTCTTCCCGAATGTCTCACGACAGACATCGGCCGGCACCACCCCAAATGTGAGGAGAATTTATGGCCGTGCAGACCAGGGCGACTTTGCACGATGTCGCGCGGCTGGCCGGCGTCAGCGCGAAGACCGTCTCACGCGTCTACTCGCAACGCGACCTCGTCGCACCCGACACCGTCGAGCGCGTGATGAGCGCTGCGAAGCGATTGCGCTTCCGACCGAACCTCCTCGCCCAGAGCCTGCGGCGCGGCGGCGGGGCGACGACTGTCGGATTCATCATGGGCGAACTGCTGAACCCCTTCTACTACACCGTCGCCGCGGGCATCGAGCGAGAACTCGCACTGCACGGGTTCGCGCTCATCGTCGCCACGACCGACGATTCCGTCGAGGGCGAGGCTCGCGTCGCGGACACGCTCCTCTCCCAGCGGGTCGGGGCGCTACTCATGATCCCGGTGGGCGAGGATCAGTCCTATCTGGAGGGCGAACGACAGCTGGGCACACCAGTCATTGCGATCGACCGACCAGCGCGCGATCTCGTCGCGGATTCTGTCGTTCTCGCCAACCGTGCCGGCGCGTATGAGGCGACCAGAGCTCTCATCTCGCGAGGCCACCGACGCATCGCCTACATCTGCAATCCGGCGTCCGTCTATACCCAGGTGGAGCGGGTCACGGGGTATCGCGCCGCATTGGCAAGCGCGGGCATCGACCCCGATCCGCGCTGGGAACGTCTGCTGGACGACCCCGCATCCTCTCCTGAATCAGTCGTGCGCGATCTCATGGTGCAGCCGTCCGTCCCGACGGCGATCATCGCCGGTAACAACCGCGTCTGCATCGGCGCTGTACGGGCGACCCTCGAGATGCCGGCGCCCCCGGCCCTCATCGGCTTCGACGATTTCGAGACCGCCGATGTCCTCGGAATCAGCGTGGTCGGACACGACCCGATGGAGATGGGCCGCCGTGCCGCGCGCCTCGCCGTCGAACGTATGCGCGACCCAATTGGTTTCACCACGCAGCTCGAACTGCCGACCAGGCTCATCGCGAGAGGAAGCGGGGAACGCGCTCCAGCTCTTTCCGAATCGTCCCGTTGATCGATCAGGCCGGTCCGGTAGATCCGCGAACCACGAGGCGCGGCGTCTCGTCGAGATACGCCCCCCGCTCGGCACCGTCGATGAGGTCAAGCAATCGACGGACCACGTGCGCGCCGAAGCCAACGACATCGCGTCGGAGGGCGGTGAGCTGCGGAAAAGTGTGCTCGCAGAGCACGGAATCGTCCCATGCGATGATCGATAGGTCAGACGGAACGGAGAGACCACGTTCCATCGCCACGCTGAGACCCGTGACCGCCATCACGTCATTGTCATAGATGATGGCCGTCGGGCGATCGGCTTCGTCAAGGAGCGACCTCGTCGCGACCCGGCCGGACTCGGGCAGGTAGTCGGTCCGGGCGATGGTGGAACTCAGTCCGAGCCGCTCGGTCTCATCGAGGAATGCAACCTCGCGAACCGCGGTATGCGCGAAGCGATCGAGGCCCGCGACCCGGGCGATGCGCCGATGGCCGAGACTGGCCAGGTATCGCACGGCTTCGCGCATGGCAGTGTCGTCGTCGGTCGAGACGCTCGTGAGGCCATCGGCGACGCTCGCATCCCCGACAACGACCGTCGGTAGGTCATCGGAGGCCGCGAGCAGGTCGACCCGAGGGTCATCCGGAGTGAGATCGACCAGGAGTACGCCGTCGACGCGTCTCGTCGCGCGCCATTTCGCGATCGCCTCGAGCTCAGCCGCCGGCGTCGGCACGAGTTGCATCAAGAGTGCGTAACCGCGAATCGCGAGTTCCGACTCCATGCCCGCGATGAATCGCATGTAGAAGGTCTCGATGCCAAGCGTGTCGGGATCGCGGGCAAGCACCAGCCCGATCATCTCGGTGCTCGCGACGGCGAGCGATCGCGCGGCGGTTGAGGGAGCCCATCCGAGTTCGTCAGCGACCTGACGCACGCGCTCTCGGGTGGCCTCGGAGACTCCGTCTCGGCCGTTCAGCGCGAAGGACACTGCCCCGATGGAGACGCCCGCCCGCTCGGCGATGTCCTTGATGGTGACTCGCCTTGCCTGCGGGGCTCGGTTCTTTGCCACGGCTACTCCCCGGCCTTGTCTCGGCGTGTCGGTGCGCCGACCTGCGAGACCGATGGAAGGAGTTGAATGTTGCGCACACGCACAAATCTACGCCCTTCGCCGAGCACCGACTGAGTCGTCGCCGGACTCCCCTAACCGGGGGGACTCAGCACGATGAACGATCGCCCTCCATGGGGTGGCGGAGCCCCGCCGCCCGGGGCGGGACATCCTCGAACCAAAGCCAGGCCGCTTGCTGATGTCGTCTATCGTGGCAATCGCGACTGCAACGCCAATTCGCTGGCGCCTGGCGGGCAACCGTCTCGGAGCAAGCTCCTCCAGTGTCATGCCGACGACCAGGGATCTCGAAGCCTACAGTCTCGTTGCTAGCCGAAGGAGATGTCCTCCAAGTAGGACGTGGGCCCCGAGCGAGGACTCGTGCAATACAGATTTCAAGCCGGATCGAGCGGGTCGTCTCCTAGGCCGGCATACTCCGCGGCCAGCAGGTGTCAGCGAAGAAAAAACCCAGATCAGAGGCTATTTGTAGGGCGGACGGGACTTGAACCCGTGACCGATGGACTCTCCCGATAGTGGTCCACCGGATCTCGAATCTCGGCTAATGCTCGACCAATCTCGACGTGACCGGGGATTTCTCGCCGATCCTGAAACTGCGCATTCAAGACTACTCGGGATACCTCGGAGCAACTCGACCGGGCTCGGATCGAATAAACGTTGGATAAACGTGAACGCATCAAGTCGCGATCGCGTTCCTTTGACTCGACTCCAAGTGCGCGCTGGCTGGCCCGGGCGAGGCCACCGATCAGCGATTTCGGCCAAGTCACCCGAACCTTCAGCAGTCCCTTCTTAGAGTCATCGATTGTGTTCGGGGCCGATGCGCCCTCCTTGAATACTGCGGGAAAGGGCCGCTGAGCATTTCCTGAGTGCGCCTTGACTTCGAGCGCACTCGAAGTCCTATCTTGAGTCTGTGAAGTCGGTCCAACACTCCTTGTCCATCGCGGAAGCCGCCGAACGCACGGGTCTCAGTACGCACACCCTGCGGTATTACGAACGAGCCGGGCTCATGTTGACTGCGGTCGATCGTGCCTCGTCGAGGCATCGGCGATACAGCGATGACGACATCGTGTGGGTGGGGTTCCTGACGAAGCTCCGGTCCGCGTTGATGCCGATCGCACAGGTGCGCGAGTACGTCGACCTCGTCCGGCTAGGCGAAGCGACCAGGGCGGCCCGGCTCGACCTGCTTCAGCGGCATCGCGTGAGGGTCGTCGCGAAACTCGATGACATCTCGCAGGCTCTCTCCGCCATCGACGCGAAGATCGCCATCTACTCGAAGGAAAGCGGAAACGAATGAAGCACATCACACTTGGAACGCTCGACGTCTCGCGCCTCGGCCTCGGCTGCATGGGAATGTCGGCGTTCTACGCGGGGGCCGGCACCGACGACGCAGAGTCCATTCGCACGATCCATCGCGCGATCGACCTGGGAGTCACGTTCTTCGATACGGCCGAGGTCTACGGGCCCTACGCAAACGAGGAACTGCTCGGGCGCGCGCTCCGTGACCGACGCGACGGTGTGGTGATCGCGACCAAGTTCGGTACGATCCGCCATCGCACCGACGGTGCACATGGATTGGACGGCAGCCCCGAGAACGTCCGGCTCGCGGTCGAGGGCTCGCTCACGCGGCTCGGCGTCGATCGCCTCGACCTGTACTACCAGCACCGGATGGATCCGGCGACGCCGATCGAGGAAACAGTGGGTGCCCTGGCTGATCTGATCGGCGAAGGCAAGATCGCAGGCTACGGTCTCTCTGAGGCGGCACCGGCAACGATCCGGCGCGCGCACCAGGTGCATCCGGTGACGGCAGTGCAGACCGAGTACTCGCTCTGGACGCGCGATCCGGAGCAGGAGGTGCTCCCAACGGTGCGCGAACTCGGCATCGGGTTCGTGCCGTACTCCCCACTCGGGCGCGGCTTCCTCACGGGGGCGATCCGCTCCACAGACGCGCTCGAGCCGGGCGACTTCAGGCGCAGCACCCCACGCTTCGCGGGCGAGAACCTCGACCAGAACCTCCGCATCGTCGAGGCCGTCGAATCGGTTGCCGCCGAGGTGGGCGCGACTCCCGCCCAGGTCGCGCTCGCGTGGCTCCTCGCCCAGGGCAACGACATCGCACCCATCCCAGGGACGAAGCGGGTGAGCCGGCTCGAGGAGAACATCGCGGCCGACGACATCATGCTGACACCTGCTCAGCTCGCGGCGCTCAACGCTGTGCCCGCCCCGTCAGGCGACCGGTACACCGACATGTCTCCGCTCAACCGCTGAGTCGACCGCGCGCACAGAGACCACTCGGCCCAGAACAACGGACGCGGAAGGCGCCGTGGGAGGAGGTAGCGCAAAACGCTGGACTGGGGAAACCCGGTCCAGCGTTTTGCGCGTTCAAGGTACGCCACGCGCACGCTCCACGCCGCGCATCTGGCAGGCATGGGCAGCTGAGAAGCGCGCTGCTGACCTGCGCTCCTGAGTCGATGTCAGGGCGTACGCGCCGGCGGTACGCGACGCTTCCCAGTACGTTCGAACGCTGAGGCGAAGCGCAACAGCGAGACGTCGCTGTACGGAACGCCCGCGAAGGTGAGCCCCACGGGCATTCGAGTGTCCCTCATGACACCCATCGGCACCGTCACCGTCGGGATTCCGAAATGCCGGATCGCGATGTTGCCGTTGGCTACCCAGACGCCGTTCCTCCAGCCCGCGTCCGCGGAACTCGGATTGACATCCATGTCGGCGGGACCGAGGTCCGCAACGGCAGGGAACACGACGGCGTCGAGATCGTGCTGGTCGATCCACTCGTCGAGGTCGCGGCGACGCGTCTCTTCCAACCCAGCGATGCCTTCCGCAAGAAACGGGATCTCGGTGAAGTGCGTGCGGGGGTTGGCGGCGATGACCGCGGGGAACTGTTCGACGCCATCTTCGAATCCCTCGTAGCGGTCGGGTAGCGCCCCGGGGGGATCCGGGAAGATCATGTCGCCGTCGATCTGCGCGAGCGTGCACAGTTCGGGGTCACCGTTCGCATTGAGGAAGTCCTCCCACGACCAGGCAGCGAGATCTACGAGTTCCGCCTGAAGGTAGTCCGTGCTTACGAGCCCCCGCGACTTGATGGTCGGGGCACCGGCGCGGTCGCCTTCGTAGTTCGATACGAGTGGGAAGTCGACTTCCACGACGGTGGCACCAGCCGCCTCCAGGTCGCGGCGGGCTGCCTCCCACAGTTCGATGATCGAGGCGCGTGTGTCGATGCGCTGACCGGTCGGCCCGCCGATTCCGCCGGGGATGCCGGTGCCTGCGTCCGGGTCCCGGTTGATGTACATTCGGGGCACCCCGAAGCGTTTGCCGCGCAGAACGGTGTTGGCCGCCTTGACGGTCGAGCTGGCTACCTGCGTGTAGCTCTCGGGGCGATGTGCGAGCACATCGGGGATGTCGAGCCAGTGCTGCTCGCGCCAGAAGTCCCCACGAGTGCGGTGGTCGGGATGCACGATCGTATCCAGCAGGACGAGTAGGTCGTCCATCGTGCGGGTGTGGGGCACGACCACGTCCATGGTGGGCGTGAGCGGCCAGTTCCCTCGCATCGAGATGAGCCCCCGGCTCGGCGTGTATGCGCAGAGCGCGTTGTTCGAGGCGGGCGCCCGTCCGCTCGACCAGGTCTCCTCGCCGAGCCCGAAAGCGCAGAGCGATGCCGCCGTCGCACTTCCCGAACCATTTGACGATCCGGAACCGAAGGCCGAGGTGAGCCACTCGGCGTTGTACGGGCTCTCGGCACGCCCGTACGCACCGCGCTGCATGCCGCCGTTCGCCATCGGCGGCATGTTCGTGAGTCCGATGAGTACGGCGCCGGCGGCCCGAAGGCGTTCGATGGTGAAGGCGTCATGTTGAGCGACGAGCTCGGTGAATGCGGGAGACCCGGCCGCGGCGGTCAGCCCCTTCGCGAGATAGCTGTTCTTGGCCGAGTACGGGATCCCGTCCAGGATGCCGAGCGTCGCGCCTCGAGCGCGCCGCTCGTCGGACTCGACGGCTTCAGCTCGGGCTCGGGAACTCATGACGACGTATGCGTTGAGTGCCACGGGTGTGCCGGCCGCGTCGTACTGTTGGATGCGCTCCAGGTAGGTGTCGAGAAGCTCGACGGCGGTGGTGCGGCCGTCCGCGAGGGCCGCGGCCAGATCCCGGATGGATGCCTCGACGACGTTCACGGGGCTCATGCGGTGGCGACCTTCGGCTGCTGCTGGGTGATGCAGTGGATGCCTCCGCCATCGGCGAAGATCGGCCGGGCTTCGATGGTGACTGCTCGGCGCCCGGGATACGCGGCTTCGAGGATCTCCCTCGCTTTTGCATCGGCTTCGGGTTCTCCGAAGCCGCAGGCGATGATGCCATCGTTGACGACGAGGTGGTTCACGTAGCTGTAGTCGACGAAACCTTCTTCGTCGTGGAGGATCGCCGGAGCGGGCAGCTCGGTGACCCGGAACCCGCGTCCCGCGGCATCGACGGCCTCCGACAGCATGGTTTTCAGCTGTCGTGAGACCTCGTAGTCGGGGTGCTCGGGGTTGGTCTGGGTGTGCAGCAGGACTTCGCCCGGCGAGGTGATCGTGGCCAGCATGTCGACGTGCCCGTTGGTGCCGAAGTCCTCGTAGTCGCGCGTGAGTCCGCGGGGCAGCCAGATCGCCTTGGTCGCCCCGATGGTGCGAGCGAGTTCGGCCTCGACACGCTCCCGGTCGGCATAGGGGTTGCGGCGGGGATCCAGCTGGACCGTCTCGGTGAGCAAGACGGTGCCCTCGCCGTCGACATGGATGCCGCCGCCTTCGTTCACCAGCAGCGAGCCGATCCTGGTCGCGCCGACCAGCTCCGCGACGAAGCGAGCGTTCTCGTTCGCTTTCTCCCAGCGCGACCACGAGTGCGCGCCCCATCCGTTGAACACCCAGTCCACCGCGCCGAGCTGTCCGGGTCGTTCATCGTCCAAGACGAAGGTCGGTCCATGGTCGCGCATCCAGCACTCGTCGATCGGAGTCTCGAACAGTTCGACGGAAGCGCTCAGCATGGAGCGAGCCCGGCGCGCCTCGGAAGGGTCGACGAGCATCGCAACCGGCTCGAACTCGGCGATCGTGTTCGCCACTTCGGCCCAGGCCCGGTAGGTGGGCTCGCGGCTCTCTTGAGAGCCGCCGAGCGCTGGGCCTTCGCAGGGGAAGGCCATCCAGGTGCGCTCGTGCGGGTGGGTCTCACTGGGCATCCGCCAGTTCATCACTGTTCCTCCAGTTGGTGGGTGAATCGGTCTGCGTGAAGATCTCGGAGGTCACGCGCTCCCCCGGGGCGGCGTGCCGGGTCATTGAATGGTGCTGTGGTGCACCACAACACGGCGTACAGTGCTCCGGCGACCACCGGCGCCACGATCGCCGAGAGGTCTGCACCGTCGAGGGCCTGCGCGATCGGGCCGACGTAGAGCGTGGTGTTCGCCATGAGGAGCGCGGCCCCGGTGCCGACCAGTTGCGCGATGACGCCGGGCCAGAACCAGCCGCCCGAGTACCAGAACGGGGCACCGGGTCGTTCATCGTTCAGCGCGATGCCGTCATAGCGATTCCGTCGCAGGAAGATGTCGACCGCGTAGATCGCAATCAGCGGGCCGAGGACGGTGACCGTGAGCTCCAGGGCGTACTCCATCGTGTCGAGGAATCCGGGAGACAGGAAAGTGAGCCAGTACGCGGCCAGGGTCGCGATGAGACCTGTGATCAGCACCATCACGAAGCGAGACGCTCTGACGCCGAGCCCCTGGGCCGACAGACCTGCCGAGTATGCGACCACGGCGTTGTTGGTGATGCAGCCGACGATCACGATCCCGAGGAAGACCGGGGTGAACCACGGCGGCACGATCTCGTGGATCGTGAGCTGCGGATCCGTCATGTCGATCGCCGTCGCGGCGAGGATTCCGAGCAGGCTGATGAACAGTGTTGGGATCACTCCGCCGAGCCCGGTCCACCATGCGACCGCGGCCTTCGATGTCGTCGCCGGCAGGTACCTCGAGTAATCGGCTCCGGTTCCCCAGGACAGTGGCCCCGAAGCTACGATCGCGTAGCCGAGGAGCAGCGCGGCCCAGTGTTCTCGGGGTTCGAGCGGTTCCGCCGTGTAGCCGTAATCCGCTTTGCTGAAGACGAAGAACCCCAGTACGACGAACGCGAGGGCGAGTGCGGCCGAGAAGTAGGGTGATGCCTTCACGATGGCGTCGTAGCCATACACGCTGAGCACGAAACTCGCCAGCGCGATCACCAGAAGCACCGCCCACGCGGTGTTCGAGGGCACGTGGACTCCGAGGTGTTCGAGCAGTGCGAGCGTGGCGAACGTGGCGACCGTGAGATTGATGATCTCGTAGAAGAGCCCGATCACCAGCCCCTGGCCGGCACCGAAGATCCGGTTGCCACGGATCCCGAACATCGCCCGCATCACCGTGACGCTCGGCGTGCCCGACGCCGGACCGCTGACCGACAGCCAACCGACCGCGATCCACCAGAGGCTGCCCAGCAGGGTGACGATGATCGCCTCCCACACGTTGAGCCCGATCAGAATCAGCAGTCCGCCGAAGGTGAAGGACAAGTAGTTCACGTTCGATCCCATCCAGACCCAGAACAGGTCGAACGGGCGACCGTGTCGCTCTGCGTCGGGGATGAAATCGATCCCGCGCACCTCGACGGGCGACGAGTGGACGGGCTGCGGAGCGGGGACGCCGTCTTCGCGAGGAACGGTGTTTCCGGGGCGGGGGGTCACAGTCACTCTCCTTCGAGCGGTCTTATTTATCACTTGAGAAATAAGCTCGCACTAGAGTGTCATGCAGGAGGCGGCATGTCAATCAGCACGGGTGCGGTCAGCAGGCGAGTGTTGCGCAAGGCGCCCGCGGAGCGGGCCGCGGAGATTCTCGATCGGGCCTGCGAATTGGCAACGGAGCAGGGCCTCTCCGCCCTCACGCTGCGATCCGTCGCCGCTCGGGCGGGCGTGACCTCCACACTCGTGGCGCACTACTCCGACGGCATCGACGGGCTCGTCGCCGAGACGTTCACCCGCATCGCTGGTCGAGAGCTCAGCGAAGTGCGGGCAGCCGCTTCCGGACAACGAACAGCCGCGCAGCGGTTGGGCGCCCTGTGCTCGACCCTGCTCGACGGCGATCGGAGCAAGACCACGCTCGTATGGGTGGAAGCTCTGGCGATCGGATATCGCAACGCACGCCTCGCTGCGTCAGTCCGGGCCTCGCTCGACGCATGGCAACAGCTCTTCTCCAGCGTCATCGCCGACGGTTCACGCAGCGGCGACTTCACCGCCGTGAACCCCGAGACTGCGGCGTGGCAGATACTCGGGATGATCGACGGGATCAACGAACAGGCACTCGTGCTGCAGGAGGCCCCCGCCTCGCGCAGCAACCTCGTCTTCGAAGCTGCCGAAGGCATCCTGGGGCTCCGCCCCGGAACGCTCAGCGGACCGACCGACTGACCGAGCCATCCCTAACAGCAGGCGCCCCGGAAGACCGGCGGCTCTTGCAGTCCCAGGACTACGGGCCGATCCCGGCAACGCCGGTTCTGATCGTTCCGACCGCACCTTTTGTTCGAGGTGGGCGCATTTGACTCTAGGTACAGCGCGCCTTGACGCGTCGAATCGAGGTCATTCGTGTACCCTCGCCGCGTACGGGATTGGGTTCACATTCCGCCGAATGCATGCTTCTTCATCAACATAACCCCAGATCAGAAGCCATTTGTAGGGCGGACGGGACTTGAACCCGTGACCGATGGATTATGAGTCCACTGCTCTGACCAGCTGAGCTACCGCCCCGCACGCCGGGTCACTCTGGAGTGGCAGCCGGCGCGACGTCGGTGACCGGATCGGTCACCGGCTTCCCACGATACAGACTCTCGAACGTCGAGATGGTGCGCTGGATGTCGTGTGCGGCGATGAGCCGGATCGACCCCTCCTTCAGCGCGCGGTACTCGGCCGGCGAGGCCTCGAGCACGATGCGCAGCTTCGCGGCGAGGTCTTCGGCGTTGCTCGGCTCGAAGAGGTAGCCGTTCTCGCCGTCGTGCACGAGATGCGGCAGCGCCATCGCGTTCGCCGCCACGACGGGCAGCGCCGAGGCCATGGCCTCCATGGTCACGATGCTCTGCAGCTCGGCGATCGAGGGCATCGCGAGCACCGACGCGCGGTGGTAGGCCTCGCGGAGTTCGTCGTCGGTCACGTAACCCGTGAACTTCACCCGGTCGGCGATGCCGAGTTCGACCGCCAGGTGCTCGAGGTGCTTCTTCTGATCGCCGCCGCCGACGATCTCGACCTTGGCGTCGAGCTCCTTCGGCAGCAGCGTGAGGGCGCGCAGCAGCACGTCGATCTGCTTCTCGCCGGTCACGCGGCCGACGAAGAGGATGCGGTTCTCGGTGCGGGGCTCCCAGTTGGGCGAGTACTTGTGCGCATCGATGCCGCACGAGATCGCGTGCACGCCGACGAGACCGGTGTGCTTCTCGAGGAACTGCGCGGCCTTGCGGGTCGGTGTCGTCACGGCCTCGGCGCGGCCGAAGGTACGGCCCGCCGCCTTCCAGGCGAGACCGACGGCCCACTCCTGCCACCCTGCGGGCAGCAGGGTGAACTCGAGCATGTTCTCGGGCATGAAGTGGTTGGTGCCGATGATGCGGATGCCGCGCTTCTGGGCCTCGACCGAGAGGCCGCGGCCGGTGATGATGTGCGACTGGAAGTGCACGACGTCGGGCTTGACCTGGTCGATGACCTTGGCGCTGTTCTGCCGGATGCGCCACGGCAGCGCGAATCGCAGCCAGTCGTGCGGGTACCAGCGCCAGCTGCGCAGGCGGTGCGCGGTGATCTCCTGACCCTCGTGCACCTCCTTCCAGGTGCCGTGCTTGCGGTTTCCGGCGGGGGCCATGACGTGCACGTCATGGCCGCGTTCGGCGAGACCTGCCGCGAGGCGCTCGGCGAAGCGCGCGGCACCGTTGACGTTGGGGGCGAAGGTGTCGGCGCCGATCAGTACCGTGAGCCGTCGTTCGGTCTCGGCTCCGGCGGTGCCGGGACCACTCGCACCGGGGGTGTCTGACACGTGGGGTTGTTCCTCACCATTTCAAGGGATCGAGGGCGATCGGCCCTCGTCGGGGCATCGGGGCGCTGCGATAGGCGGCTCGACGCGCGGACTGAATCCGACGATAGTCTACGCAGCGCACCGGATGCTCCCCTGTGCACGCATGTCGCCGGAGCCGTCGTCGCTCAGCTCACAGGCGCGTCTGCGGGTGGTTCCGTGCGAGTTGGAAGACGCCCCACACCGCGATGACGCCCGCGACGATGAAGACGCCGATCGCCCAGAGCGGCGCCTGCGACGCCTCGCCGAGCACCGCGATGCCGATCGCGACGGCGACCATGGGATCGACGACCGTCAGTCCGGCGATGACCAGGTCGGGCGGTCCGGAGGCATACGCGTTCTGAACGAAGTAGGCGCCCAGCGCGGCGGCACCGAGCAGCCCGATCACGCAGAGGGTGGTCAGCCACTCGAACTCCCCCTGCTCCACCCGCCCGATGACGACCTTGGCGAGCGTGGCCACGAAGCCGTAGAGCACGCCGGCCATGATGACGTAGTAGATCGCGCGGATGTGCTGGCGGAAGAGTGCGAACGTGACACCGGCGGCCGCGAGCACGACGGCGAGGATGATCAGGATCGTGACGAGCTGCTTGTCGGTGACCGGCTTGTCGACGGCCGTGAACGCGGCGACGCCGACGAAGAGGAACACGCCGCCCACGCACATCACGATGGCCGTGATCGACTTGCGGTTCAACTTCACGTGGTTGATGCGGGAGTTGAGGATCGAGGTGATGACGAGCGCGATGGCGCCGAGCGGCTGCACCACGATGAGCGGCGCGAAGTAGAGGCTCGACAGTTGGAAGACGATCGCGAGGCCGAGCATGACCGTGCCGATGACCCACGAGGGCCGCGCGAGGAGCAGCGCGAGTTGCTTGAAGTTCAGCCCTTTGCCGAAGCTGTCGACGGTGCGCGACTCGACCTTGACCACGCCTCGGTGCTGGAACTGCGCGCCGAGGGAGAGGAACACCGCGCCGACGAGGGCCAGCGGGATCCCGATGAACTGGGTGGGGTCGAGTGCGATCTGCTCGGTGAGGTCGCTCAGGTCCGGTTCCACGCATCGACCCTACCCGGTCCGTGCCGGATATCCTTGCCGAATGGCCGTGCTCCCCATTCGAATCACCGGTGACCCGGTGCTGCATTCCCCCGCCCTCCCGATCGAGGAGATCGACGACGAGATCCGCACCCTCGTGGCGGACATGTTCGAGACGATGGATGCCGCTCCGGGCGTCGGGCTGGCCGGCCCGCAGGTCGGCGTGGGGCTCCGGCTCTTCACCTACGGATGGGTCGAAGAAGACGGCACGCGGTGGCGCGGCGTGGCGATCAACCCCGAGCTCTGGATCTCCCCGCCGCCGGCAGGCGAGCCCGACATCGACGAGGAGGAGGGCTGCCTCTCGTTCCCGGGCGAGCGGTTCGGGCTTCGACGCGCCGAACGCGCGATCCTCCGCGCGACCGACCTCGACGGGGAGCGATTCGAGATCACGGCCGAGGGGTGGCTCGCACGCATCTTCCAGCACGAGTACGACCACCTCGACGGCACGCTCTACACCGACCGTCTCGGTGAGCGCGATCAGCGCATCGTCGCGAAGATCACCCGCAAGCTCGGCTGGGGCAAGCCCGGTGCGCAGTGGATGCCGGGCGTCGACGAGCTCGAGGCCTGAGCGGCCCCCGATCAGCGGATGCCGCGCGGCGCCGGTTCATGCGAGGGCGCGAATGCCGGCGGCGACGAGCGCCGCGACCGCCACGACGACGATGAACGGCACCCTGAGCGCGTAGAGCGCGGCCGCGACGATCACCGCGGGAACCCGCGCGTCGACCACGATCTCCTGGCCGGCACCGAGGGTCTGCACCGCGATGAGCGCGGCGAGCAGTGCGACCGTCAGCAGGTCGGCGATGCGTGCCGGGCGCTCGCGCTCGAGGAAGCCGGCCGGCACGAGGTGCCCGACGAGCTTGAGTGCCAGGGTCGCCGCACTGGCGATGAGGATGATGTGCCACGTGGTCACGATGCACGCCGCCGATCGAACAGGTTGAACCAGCCGACGACGACCGCGACCACGGCCGCCACCAGCACCGGGAGGCCGGGCATGAGCACCGGCGTGGTGAGCGTCGCGACGACCGCCGCCGCCACCGCGACGGCGCCCGCCTGGAATCGCTTGAGACGCGGCCACAGGAGTCCGAGGAAGGCCGCAGCGGCCGCGGCATCCAGCCCCCACGCCCGCGTGTCGCCGATCGCGTCGCCGATGAGGGCACCCGCGAGCGTCGTCAGGTTCCAGCCGACGAAGATCGTGATGCCCGTCACCCAGAAGCCGATGCGCGCCGCCCGATCGTTCGGCTGTGCGAGCGCGACCGCCGTCGACTCGTCGATCGTGACCCACGCCGCAGCGACGCGTCGCCAGATGCTGCCTCGCCCGGTGGCCGGATCGACGTCGTCGACGATCGGCTTCATGCGCATGCCGTAGACGACGTTGCGGATGCCGAGCATCGCCGCGGTCGCGATTGCCGACCATCCGGCCGCGACTCCACCGCTTGCGAGCACGCCCACGAGCGCGAATTGCGATCCGCCCGTGAACATCACGAGGCTGAGGAAGCAGGTCTGCCAGATGTCGAGGCCCGCCGCCACCGCGAGTGCGCCGAAGGAGATGCCGTAGATGGCGGTCGCGAGGCCGACGGCCAGGCTGTCGCGGACCGCCGTCGAGCGCTCGGCAGCAACGTCGTCGCCGTCGCCGGCGGCGGATGCGTCGGCAGCGGTGCGCTCGTCCACAGACCCTCCTGTTCCGTCCACCAGAATATCGGGGCGCGGCGGGCCCGAAGCCTGCTCGAGGGGCCTCGGCTAACGTTGGCGAGTGCTCACCTTCGTTCACGCCGACCCGACGACCGAGGCCTCGCGCCTGATCCTCCGCCGCTACTACGACGACATCATCGGCCGGTACCACGGGCGCCCCGCGACGGCCGCCGAGATCGAGGAGACGCTCGCCGATGAGCCGAGCGACGACCTGCAGGGCGGCACCGGAGCCTTCGTCCTCGCACTCGACGCCGACCAGGTGCTCGGATGCGCCGGCGTGCGGTACGTCAGCGCCGAGATCGGTGAACTCACCCGGGTCTTCATCACGGCGGAGGCGCGCGGCCGAGGTGTCGGGGCAGCACTCATCGGTGAGGTCGAGCGCCTGGCGGAGCAGCACGGGGTGCGACGCATGCGGCTCGAGGTGCGCGGCGACCTCGTCGAAGCGCAGCGGCTGTATCGTCGCGCCGGCTACCGCGAGGTACCCGCGTTCAGCGATGGTCCGTACGCCGACCACTGGATGGCCAAGGATCTCGTCGCACCGGCGTGAGGCCACCACGGGAGGGGCGGAGACGGAAACGGCCCGGCCTCCGAAGAGACCGGGCCGCGAATGCTCCCCCACTTGGACTCGAACCAAGAACCTACCGGTTAACAGCCGATTGCTCTGCCAATTGAGCTATGGAGGATCGCTTGTTCAGCGATGGATACTCTAGCAAAAGGTTCGCCCGACTCCCAATCCGAGGCCGCCTCGACAATGCAGAACGCGACCGCACGGACCTCAGTAGCCTGCGACCGGATCGATCCGGCCCTCGAAGTCGCCGTCGCCGAGGAACGCGCGCACGTTGTGCGCGATGCGCTCGCCGAAGAGCGGCACGGTCATCTCCTCGGTGTCGGCCACGTGCGGCGTCACGATGCAGTTGGGCGCCTGCCAGAGCGGATGCCCCGTGGGCAGCGGTTCGGGGTCGGTGACGTCGAGCCCTGCCCCGCCGAGATGGCCCGACTCCAGCGCCTCCACGAGCGCCCCGGTGTCGATGAGACCGCCTCGTGCCACGTTCACGAGCACGGCGCCACGAGGCATCCGCTGCAGCTCTGCCGCTGCGATCAGGCCGCGTGAGTCGCCGGTGAGCGCCGCGGCAAGCACCACCACGTCGGCGTCGTCGAGTGCCTCGCCGAGTCGCGTGGTCGGCAGCGTGCGTTCGGCGCCGACCACGGGCTCTGCGCTGCGCCGCACGATCGTCACGCGCGCACCGAACGGAGCGAGCAGACGCAGCAGTTCGACGGCGATGCCGCCGGCGCCGACGATGACGACGTTCGCACCGTAGAGCGTGCGGCCGACCTCGTCGACATGCCACGACGTCGCGCGCACACGTCGTGGGAGCTCCCGGAGCACCGCGAGCACGAGCATGAGGGCGTGCTCGGCGACGGGCTGCGCGTAGGCGCCCTTCGCACTCGTCCACACGCGCCCGTCGCCGGCCGCACGCCCGATGAGGCCGGCGAACGCATCGACGCCCGCCCACGGCAACTGCAGCCACGCGACCGACGGGTGCTCGTCGAGCACGCGCGCGAGATCTTCGCTGCCGGATGCCGCAGTCCACACGATTCCGCGCGTCGCGGCCGTCAGCGGGGCGACGACTCCCCCGGCGCGCTCGACGGCGGCGACGAAGGCAGGCTCGGCCGATGGCAGGATCGCGATCGGACCCGCTTCGACCGGCGTGACCGCCGCGCGGCGCGCACCTGGTGCGCCGGGCACGACGCGATGCCGTGCGCGCAGCGCAGGCGCCGCGGCATCCGTCATACCGAAGGACCCAGATCGAGGTCGTCGATCACGGCATGACCGGCATCGAGCGCGCCCGCGAGGGCCTTCACGTACGGATGCTGCGGGTCGTCGAGCACCTCGTCGATCGTGCCGATGGCGACGAGCCGACCGCGATCGAGCACCGCGACGCGCTTCGCGGTACTGCGCAGCACCGGCAGGTCGTGGCTGATGATGACGGCCGAGAACGTGTGCTCGCGCTGCAGCTCGCCGATCAGCTGCGCCACGACGTCGCGCACGGTGAGGTCGATGCCGGCGGTGGGCTCGTCGGCGATGAGCACCGATGGCCCGAGCACGAGTGCGCGGGCCAGCGCCACCCGCTGCCGCTGCCCGCCCGACAGTTCGTACGGGTACATCTCGAGCTTGCCGAGCGGCAGGCGCACGCCGTCGAGCATGGTCGCGACCCGGGTCGCGAGGGCGCGCGCGTTGTAGCGGTGGTCGCGCTCGAGGATCGGCTCGCCGATGATCTCGGCGACCGTGCGATCGGCGGGCAGGGTCGACGCCGCGTCCTGCGGCAGGTAGCCGACATGGAACTGGTACTCGGGCAGCTTCCGCTTCGGGATGCCGCGCAGCGACTGCCCGAGCACGGTGGCGTCGCCGCCGGTGATGAGCGGCCGGCCCTCGGATGCGCGGGCGTCGAGCGCGACGCCTGCGAGCAGCCGCGCGAGGGTGCTCTTGCCGCTGCCAGCGCTGCCGAGCAGGCCGAGCACCTCGCCCGGCGCGACGGAGAAGCTCAGGCCGTGCAGGGCGACGTGCGCCGGACTCGGGCCACGGGCCGGATACTCGACCGACAGGTCGTCGAGCACGATCGGATAGCCGTGGGCGGCGCCACGCATCACACCGCCTCCCGGAGTCGCCGGAGTTCTTCGCGACGCTCCGCCTGGGCGACCGGGTCGGGGACCGGCAACGACGCGAGGAGTCGCTGCGTGTACGGATCCTTCGGTGCACCGAGCACCTCGGCACCCGTGCCCTCTTCCACGAGCGAACCGCGGTAGAGCACCGCGATGCGGTCGGCGAGGATGTCGACGACGGCGAGATCGTGGCTGATGAAGAGCGAGGCGAAGCCGAACTCGCGCTGGAGCTCGGCGAAGAGCTCGAGCACGCGGGCCTGCACCGAGACGTCAAGCGCAGAGGTCGGCTCGTCGGCAATGAGCAGTTCGGGCTCGAGCGCGAGCGACCGGGCGAGGCTCGCGCGCTGGCGCTGCCCGCCCGACAGCTCGTGCGGGTAGCGGTCGCCGTAGGCCTTCGGCAGCTGCACCGCCTCGAGCAGCTCGTCGACCCGCTTGCGCGCTGCAGCGGGGTTCGAAGCCCTGCCGTGGATGACGAGGGGCTCGGCGACGCATTCGGCGATCGTCAGCAGCGGATTGAAGCTCGACGCCGGGTCTTGGAAGACGAAGCCGATGCGACTGCGCAACGGCCGGAACTCGCGCTCCCGCACGCCGTTCATCTCGTGGCCGAGCACGCGCAGCGAACCGCCGGTGACCTTCGCCAGTCCCGCGATGGCACGACCGATGGTGGTCTTGCCCGAGCCGGACTCCCCCACGAGCCCGAGCACTTCGCCCGGGCGGATGACGAAGTCGACGCCGCCGACGGCCTGGAACCCGGGCTTGCCGAAGCGGCCCGGATAGACGATCTCGAGACCGGATGCCTCGACTACGGGCGCCTGCTCGAGCCAGTCGGCCGGTCGCTTCGCCGCGCGTTCGATCGCGCTCGCGGTGCCGGTGCCGACGTAGGGCACCGCGGCGAGCAACGCCTTCGTGTAGTCGGCCTTCGGCGAGGCGAAGAGGGTCTTGGCATCGGCCTCTTCGACGACCTTGCCCTGGTACATCACGGCCACTCGGTCGGCGAGATCGGCGACGACGCCCATGTTGTGCGTGATGAGCACGATGCCCATGCCGAACTCGTCGCGGCAACGGCGGAGCAGATCGAGGATCTCGGCCTGCACGGTCACGTCGAGCGCCGTGGTGGGCTCGTCGGCCACGATCAGGCCGGGATCGAGCACGAGCGCCATGGCGATGACGATGCGCTGCTTCTGGCCGCCCGAGAACTGGTGCGGGTAGTGGTCGACCCGGTGCTCGGGGTCGGGGATGCCGACCCGGCCGAGGATCTCGATCGCCTTCGCCCGTGCGTCCTTCGTCGAGATCGACGTGTGGGCACGGAGACCCTCGATGATCTGCCAGCCGACGGTGTACACGGGGTTCAGGGCGCTCGAGGGCTCCTGGAACACCATCGCGACATCCGTGCCCCTGACGGCTCGCAGCTGCTTCTTCGAGAGGGAGATGACGTCACTCTCGGAGGTGCCGGCCTTGTTGGAGAGGATGACGGCACCGTTCGTGGTGGCCGTCTCGGGCAGGAGACCGAGGATCGTCTTCGCGGTGACGGTCTTGCCGGATCCCGACTCGCCGACGATCGCGAGCACCTCGCCGCGCTCGACCTTCAGCGAGACGTCGTCGACGGCCTTGACCGCGCCGGCGTCGGTGGCGAATGAGACGCCGAGCCGCTCGATGTTGACGACCGTGCTCATGAGCGGACCCCGATTCCGTGTTCGTCGAATGATTCGCCGTCTTCGAGACCGCCGAGCCCTCCGGGACCCGCGGTCAGCGTGCCGCCGGGGACGACGGAGGTCTCCGCAACGATGCCGGAGGCCTGTGCGACGCGACGACGGCCGCGCAGGCGCGGGTCGGCGAGGTCGTTCAGGCTCTCGCCGACGAGCGTGATGCCGAGCACCACGAGCACGATCGCGAGGCCCGGGTAGAGCGCCGTCCACCAGATGCCGCTCGACACGTCGGAGAGCGCCTTGTTGAGGTCGTAGCCCCACTCCGCCGCGGCCGTCGGCTCGATGCCGAAGCCGAGGAAGCCGAGGCCCGCGAGGGTCAGGATCGCCTCGGACGCGTTCAGCGTGAAGATCAGCGGCAGGGTGCGGGTGGCGTTGCGCAGCACGTGGCGGAACATGACCCGGGCGTTCGAGGCCCCGAGCACCTTGGCCGACTCGACGTACGCCTCGGCCTTGATGCGTACGGTCTCGGCGCGGATCACCCGGAAGTACTGCGGGATGAACACGACCGTGATCGAGATCGCCGCCGCGAAGACACCGCCCCAGAGGTTGGACTGGCCGCCCGAGATGACGATCGCCATCACGATCGCGAGCAGCAGCGACGGGAACGCGTAGATCGCGTCGCACACCACCACGAGCACACGGTCGAGCCAGCCGCCGAAGTAGCCCGATACGAGGCCGAGCAAAACGCCAGCGAACAGCGACAGGAGCACCGCGATGACGATGACGTACAGGGCGGTCTGCGCACCCCACAGCACGCGGGAGAGCACGTCGTAGCCGCCGACCGTCGTGCCGAAGAGGTGGTCGGCCGACGGCGGCTGCTGGCTGCCGAAGGGGCCCTCGAGGTCGCGCAACTGCGCGAAGCCGAACGGGGCGATGAGCGGTGCGAAGATCGCGACGAGCACGAAGAGCCCAGTGAGCACGAGGCCTGCGACGAGCATGCCCCGCTGGAGGCCGACGCTCTGGCGCAACTGGTGCACGACGGGAAGGCGGTCGCGCAGGCGCCGCCTCGGCGGCTGGATGACGGTGTCGGTCGACATGTCAGTACCTCACCCTCGGGTCGATGAGCGCCGCGATGATGTCGACGATGAAGTTGGTGAGCGCCACGATCACAGCGAGGAGGGCCACGATGCCCTGCACCGCGACGAAGTCGCGCGCCTGGAGGTACTCGGAGAGCATGAACCCGAGGCCCTTCCACTCGAAGGTCGTCTCGGTGAGCACCGCGCCGCCGAGGAGCAGCGCGATCTGCAGGCCGATGACCGTGATGATCGGGATGAGCGCTGGGCGGTACGCGTGCTTGCGCACGAGCCGGTACTCGCTCACGCCGCGCGAACGCGCGGCGTCGACGTAGTCGGTCGAGAGCGTGCCGATGACGTTCGTGCGGACGAGCCGGAGGAACACGCCCGCGGTGAGCAGGCCGAGCGCGATGGCGGGAAGCACCGCGTGGGCGAGCACGTCGCCGAGCACCGCGGGATTGCCGGTCATGATCGCGTCGATCGTGTAGAGGCCCGTCTTGTTCGGCAGCAGCTCCATCTGGAGCTGCGCACCGACCGAGGCTCGACCCGAGACCGGCAGCCAACCGAGCCACACCGAGAAGACGAGCTTCAACAGCAGGCCCGAGAAGAAGACCGGGGTGGCGTAGCAGAGGATGGCGAACACGCGCAGCGAGGCATCCTGCCCCTTGTCGCGGAAGTACGCGGCGATGAGGCCGAACGGGATGCCGACGACGAAGGCGACGATGAGGGCGTAGAACGCGAGCTCGAGGGTCGCGGCGCCATAGGTGACGAGGATCTCGGTGACCGGTCGGTTGTCGGTCAGCGTGGTGCCGAAGTTGCCCGTGGCGATCTGGCCGAGGTACTCGAGGTACTGCACGATGATCGGGCGGTCGTAGCCGGCCGCGTGGATGCGCTCGGCGAGCTGGTCGGCCGGGAGCTGGCCGCCGAGTTTCGCGGTGATCGGGTCGCCCGTCGAGCGCATGAGCACGAAGACGAGGGTGACGAGGATGAACACCGTCGGGATGATGAGGAGGGCCCGCACGATGATGTAGCGGCCGAGGCCGCCACCGGAGGATCTGGGTGGTCTCCGTTTTGCGGGGGACGCGCTACTGGCGGGCGCCGTCGTCGTTGAGGTCAATGTTCGCCAATCGGGTGAGGCTCGAATGCGGATGGCCCGCTCCGGAGAGCGGGCCATCCGTTCCTTGCGTAGAAGTGACTCTAGCCGTTCAGTCGGCTCAGCCCTTCGACAGCGCCGCGTAGCGGAACTTGAACGAAGCGTCGAGCGTCTGGTCGGCACCCTCCACGTCGGTGCCGGTCACGGCGACCTGGGCGCCCTGCAGGTACGGCACGGTCGACAGGTCGGCCGCCACCTTCTGCTGGATCTCCTCGATGAGCGCGGTACGGGCCGCCGGGTCGAGCGTCGACGCCTGCTCGATGATCAGGTCGTTGACTTCCTGGTTCACGTAGTGGTTCGAGAGGAAGTTCTCGATCAGGAAGAACGGCGTGACGTAGTTGTCGGCGTCCGAGTAGTCGGGGAACCAGCCCAGCTGGTAGGCCGGGTACACGTCGGACGTGCGGTCCTCGGAGTACTGCACCCACTCGGTGGTCTGCAGGTTGACCGTGAACAGGCCGGTCGACTCGAGCTGGTCCTTGATGAGTGCGTACTCATCGGCCGACGAGGGGCCGTAGTGGTCGTTCGAGTACTGCAGGTTCAGCTCGACCGGGGTGGTCACGCCGGCAGCCGTGAGACGCTCGGCGGCCTTGTCGGCGTCGGGCGCACCCGAACCGTCGCCGTACATCTCGACCAGCGGCTCGATCGCACCGGCGAGGCCGGCGGGAACGTAGGAGTACAGCGGCGTGTAGGTGCCCTTGTAGACCTGGTCGGCGAGCTCATCGCGGTCGATGAGGTCGGCGACGGCCTGGCGGACGGCGAGCGCCTTGGCCGGGTCGGCCTCGGGCGTCTTCGCGCCGTACGGCTGCGTGTCGAAGTTGAAGACGATGTAGCGGATCTCGCCGCCGGGGCCCTCGACCACGTTGACCTTGTCGTTGCCCTTGAGGTCGTCGATGTCGGTCGCGGAGAGGCTGCGGTAGGCGACGTCGATGCCGCCCTCCTGCACGTCGAGCTTCAGGTTCGACGACTCGGCGTAGTACTTCAGGTTGACCGTGTCGGTCTTCGCCTCGGCGAGAAGGCCCTTGTACTCGGGGTTCTTCTTGAACGAGATGAGCGTGTTGAAGTCGTAGCTCGTGATCGTGTACGGACCTGCGAACGCGTTCGCCGCGACGATCTCGTCGTCGGGGGTCAGCGCGTCGGCCGCGAACACCTCGTCGTCGACGATGGCGCCCGGGAAGCTCGTGAGGATGAGCGGGAAGACCTGGTCGTTCTCGGCCTTGAGGTGGAAGACGACGGTCGTGTCGTCGACGACCTCGGTGCTGTCGAGGTTGTAGAGCAGGCTCGATGCGCCGTTGGGGTCGGCGATCGCGATCTGGCGGTCGAACGAGAACTTGACGTCGTCGGCCGTGAGGTCGTTGCCGTTGGCCCACTTGAGGCCCTCGGGAAGCGTGACCGTGTACTCGGTCGGCGAGGTGAACTCGGCCGACTCGGCGAGGTCGGGCACGACGTCGGTGCTCTGGTAGTCGGTGTTCAGCAGGTACGGGAAGACCTGCGTCTGCACGGCGAGCGAGCCGTTGTCGTACGAGCCGGCCGGGTCGAGCGTCGTCACCTTGTCGGTCGTGCCGACGGTGATCGAGCTGCCGGAGGCCTCGTCGGCCGGCTGGCCGGCCGAGCAGCCCGCGAATGCGAGGGCTGCGGCCGAGAAACCGGCCACTGCGACGAGGCTGCGCCGCCCGTTCTTGGATGCGGATGTCATATCCGTCTACCTCTTCCTGTCAGGACTCAATCGCGCTGCGTTGCGCGCAGACGCGTTTTCGTATCCCCAACAGGTAGCACACCAGGCATGAAAGCTGCATGGCTCGTCCACAGGACGGCGGAATGTTTACCGATCTGCAACCTGACGCGCAACCGATGAGCGTCGTTCCCGTGCTCGGCGGATTCGCTCAGTCGGCCCTGAGCGCTCGCCGCTCGGTCTCGATCTCGACGAGCGCGCGCTGCAGCGCCGCATATGCGGCGACGTCGGTGCGATCGGTGCGCTGCAGGCGCCCGAGCAGCTCCGACTTCTGGCGCAGCAGCTCGCGATCGACGAGCGCGCCCACCACGCCCTGCACGTAGACGGTGAGCTCGGCCTCGTTGCGATGCGGCATGGGAGCGACGGCGAGCTGCTGCACGAGGCTCGCGAACGGTGCGGGCACCTCGGCGACCACGCGATCGACGCGCACCTGCGGGTCGGGAGAAGCGAGCACGGAGGCGATGCCGTCTCGGATGACCGCGAGCGACGGGTTGCCGAACCGGCAGTCGATCGCGTGGCGCAGGAGGTCGGCGCCGACCGTGTCGGGGTGCTGCACCATCGCCTGGAGGGCGTCGCGCTCGAGGCGGGTCGCTGGGTCGCTCGGCAATTGGGTGATCGAGAACGGGCGCTCTGGGGCATCCGTCGCCTCGGTGGAACCTGCCGGGCCGGATGCCGCGGCCTGACCGCTGCCCGATTCCCCCGACTTGGGCCGGCTCGCGGCCGAGCGCACCGCGCGCGTGACCTCGCCGAGCTCGACGCCGAGCATGCGGGCGAGCTCGCGGGTGTATCCGGGCCGCAGCGCGGGGTCGCGGATGTCGGCGACGACGGGCGCGGCCGCCCGGAGCGCCGCGACCCGGCCCTCGACCGTCTCGAGGTCGTAGCGGGCGAGCGTGTGCTTGATGACGAATTCGAACATCGGCGTGCGCGACTCGATGAGGGTGCGCACGGCGGCGTCGCCGCGTGCCAGGCGCAGGTCGCACGGGTCGAGCCCGTCGGGCGCGACGGCGACGAAGGTCTGGGCGGCGAAGCGCTGCTCTTCGCCGAAGGCGCGGATCGCCGCCTGCTGGCCGGCCGCGTCGCCGTCGAACGTGAACACGACCTCGCCGACGCCCGAGGCGTCGCCGAGCACCCGGCGCAGCACCTTGATGTGGTCGACGCCGAACGAGGTGCCGCACGTCGCGATCGCCGTCGTGATGCCGGCGAGATGGCATGCCATGACGTCGGTGTACCCCTCGACGACCACGACACGATGGGTCTTCGAGATGTCGCGCTTGGCGAGGTCGAGCCCGTAGAGCACTTGCGACTTGTGGTAGATCGCGGTCTCGGGGGTGTTCAGGTACTTGGGGCCCTTGTCGTCGTCGAGCAGCCGCCGGGCGCCGAAGCCGACGGTCTGGCCGGTGACGTCGCGGATGGGCCAGACGAGGCGGCCTCGGAAGCGGTCGTAGACGCCCCGGTCGCCTTGCGAGACGAGGCCGGATGCGGACAGCTCTTCGGTCGTGAAGCCGCGACCCTTGAGGTGGTCGGTCAGGGCGTCCCAGCTCTTGGGCGCGAAGCCCACGCCGAAACGACGCGCGGCCTCGGCGTCGAAGCCGCGCTCGCCGAGGAACCGCCGGCCGACCTCGGCGTCGGGGGCGCTGAGGCGCTCGACGAAGAACTCGGCGGCCGCCTGGTTGGCGGCGAGGAGGCGGGCACGGTTGCCGTGGTCGGACGCCTGGCCGCCGTCTTCGTAGTGCAGCTCGAAGCCGATGCGCCCCGCGAGCCGCTCCACGGCCTCGGTGAACGAGACGTGGTCCATGCGCTGCAGGAACGAGTAGACGTCGCCCGACTCGCCGCAGCCGAAGCAGTGGTAGTAGCCGAGCCCGGGGCGCACGTGGAAGCTCGGGCTGCGCTCGTCGTGGAAGGGGCAGAGGCCCTTCATCGAACCGACGCCGGCCGACTTCAGGCTGACGTGCTCGCCCACGATGTCGGCGATGTTCGTGCGGGCCTTCACCTCATCGACATCGCTCTGTCGAATTCGGCCCGCCATGGCTCTCATCCTAGTTCGCCGCGGGACGTCGGCGGCCGAACGCACGCGTCGTCACCGCTG
Organism: Agromyces sp. Root1464; assembly: GCF_001427265.1. NCBI lineage: Bacteria > Bacillati > Actinomycetota > Actinomycetes > Micrococcales > Microbacteriaceae > Agromyces > Agromyces sp. Root1464. The sequence continues at coordinate 189,769 of NZ_LMFU01000002.1, read as the reverse complement.
CGCCACGCCTTCGCCGCTGCGCGATGCCGTGCTGCTGCGCGGTGCCGTCACTGCTGCACGAGGCGCTCGTACCAGGCGAGCGCCGACTGGTCGGTCAGGCTCGCGACCTGGTCGACGACGACGCGCTTGCGAGCGGTGTCGTCGCCGGCGGCGCGCCAGTCCTCGGCGAAGCCCGCGTCGAGATGCCGCTCACCGCTTGCGAGGAGCACGTCGGCCAGGGTGGTGAGCACCTCGCGCTGCTGGTGGTAGATCGGCTGGCGCGTGTTCTTCGACATGACGTACGCCGCGACGATGCCCTTCAGCACCGCGATCTCGGCCTGGATCTCTCGCGGCACGATGACGTCGGCGTCGAACCGGATGAGGCTCGCGAGCGGGAACGCCGACCGGGTCGCCGAGGTCGCCGCGTGTGCGAACCGGCCGATGAGCTGGCTCGTCAGGTTCTTGAGGCGCCCCTGGTCGACGCGGCTGCCGTTCCACGTGTCGAGCCAGCCGTCGAGCGAGTCGAGGCGGTCGAACGCGGCGATGAGCTCGTCGTGCGTGACGGACCCGCCGACCCACTCGTGCATCGACGTGACGAGGTTCTCGTGGTCGACGCGTGCGCCGAGGGCGGCGACGTCGATGTAGCCGTTGACGATCGCGTCTTCGAAGTCGTGCACCGAGTAGGCGATGTCGTCGCTGAGGTCCATGACCTGCGCCTCGATGCAGAGCCGTCGTTCGGGCGCGCCGGCGCGGAGCCAGCGGAAGACCTCGGTGTCGCTCTGGTAGAAGCCGAACTTCGCGCGCCCGGACGGGTCGGCGACGCTCGTCTCTTCAGGCCACGGGTACTTGCAGCTCGCGTCGAGGCTCGCACGCGTGAGGTTCAGGCCGTAGGTGCGCCCGTCAGGGCCGAACACCTTGGGCTCCAGCCGGGTGAGCAGGCGCAGCGTCTGCGCGTTGCCCTCGAACCCGCCGATGTCGGCCGCCCAGGTGTTCAGCGCCTTCTCGCCGTTGTGCCCGAAGGGCGGGTGACCGAGGTCGTGCGCGAGGCACGCGGTGTCGACGACGTCGGGATCGAGGCCGAGGCTCGAGGCGAGCTCGCGGCCGACCTGCGCGACCTCGAGCGAGTGCGTGAGCCGGTTGCGGGCGAAGTCGAGGCCGGCCGTGGGGCTCAGCACCTGGGTCTTCGCCGCGAGACGCCGGAGCGCGCTCGAATGCAGCAGTCTCGCGCGGTCGCGCGCGAAGTCGCTGCGCCGCGAGGAGTGCTCTTCGGGAAGCCAGCGCTCGGTGTCGGTGGCCTCGTAGCCGCCGAAGAGTGGTTCGCGCATGCTCAGCCGCCGCTCGTGTCGAGTTCGGCGTCGACGAGCGTCACGCGGTCGTGACCCGCGAGCTCCTGCGAGTCGAGCCACCCCTCTGGCAGCGCCGGCTTCTTCGGCGTGCCCGCGCGGCCGCGAGGGCCTTCGGCGCCTTCACCGGGGTAGGGCATCGACCAGTCGAGCGTGCCGAGCAGCTCGTCGAGCTGGGCGAGCGACTCCACCGTCGCGAGACGAGCGCGGAGGTCGCCGCCGACGGGATAGCCCTTGAAGTACCAGGCGACGTGCTTGCGGATGTCGCGGCACCCGCGCTCTTCGCTGTCGAAGAACTCGGTGAGGAGTTCGGCGTGGCGACGGAAGGTCTGCGCGACCTGCCCGAGCGACGGGTGGAAGCTCTGCGACTCTCCGCGGAAGGCCGCGGCGAGGTCGCCGAAGAGCCAGGGGCGCCCGAGGCATCCGCGCCCGACGACGACGCCGTCGCACCCGGTCTCGGCGACCATGCGCAGCGCGTCTTCGGCCGACCAGATGTCGCCGTTGCCGAGCACCGGAACACTCGTCACCGTCTCTTTGAGCTTCGCGATGGCCGACCAGTCGGCCTCGCCGGAGTAGAACTCGGACGCCGTGCGCGCGTGCAGCGCGACCGCCGCCACGCCCGCGCCCTCGGCGATGCGACCGGCCTCGAGGTAGGTGAGGTGGTCGGCGTCGATGCCCTTGCGCATCTTGATGGTGAGCGGCTTGTCGCCGGCAGCCCGCACGGCTCCCTCGACGATATCGCGGAAGAGCCCGCTCTTCCACGGCAGTGCGGCACCGCCGCCCTTGCGGGTGACCTTCGGCACGGGACATCCGAAGTTCAGGTCGATGTGATCTGCCCGGTCTTCGGCCACGAGCATGGTGACCGCCTCTGAGACGGTCTTCGGGTCGACGCCGTAGAGCTGGATCGAACGCGGCGTCTCGGACTCGTGGTGCGTGATGAGGCGCATCGACTCGGGCGTGCGCTCGACGAGGGCGCGGGAGGTGATCATCTCGCTGACGTAGAGACCGGCGCCGAACTCGCGGCAGAGGCGACGGAAGGCCGTGTTCGTGATGCCGGCCATGGGGGCGAGCACGACGGGCACGTCGAGGGCGAGCCCGCCGATCGTGAGCGGGCCCGTTGGAAGCGTGGTGGTTGAGGACATCACCGTCGATTCTCCCAGAGATCGGGGCGCGCTCGCCCGCTTCGGCCGTGCGCGCCTAGGATTCTCGGCAGGACGAGGCTGGGGAGGACGACATGTCGGAGCTCACGGGCGTGGATCGGGTGCGAGCGGATGCCGCGGCGCGCGGCCTCGAGGTCGAGATCATCGAGCGCCCGGCGGCGAACAGCCTCGAGGAGGCGGCGAAGCTCATGGGCATCACGCCCGCCGACATCGTCAAGTCACTCGTCGTCAAGCGCAGCGACGGCACCTTCGTCTTCGCCCTCGTGCCCGGCGGCCGCAAGATCTCGTGGCCGAAGCTGCGCGCCGTCGTCGGCGTGAACAAGCTGCAGCTGCCCGACGCCTCGCTCGCGCTCGCCGCGACCGGCTACGAGCGCGGCACGATCACCCCGCTCGGCTCGACCACGGCGTGGCCCGTCGTCGCCGACGCCTCGATCGCGGGGCGGCGGGTCTCGATGGGCGCCGGCGAGCACGGCCGCAGCCTCTTCGTCGACGCCGACCGGCTCATCGACGCGTTCGACGCGACCGTGGCCGACATCTCCGACCCCGAGTAGGGTCCGTCGATCGAGGAGCGCCCGATGAAGGAGGGCGCGTATCGAGATCTCGCAGACGGGTCTCGATACGGCGCCTGGGGCGCCTACTCGACCGGCGAGGCGCGCCTGAGCGCCTACTCCCCTGCTGCCGCGCCGGGGATGTAGCAGACGTCGCCCTCGCAGACCATGGCCGACGGGTCGCCCGTGATCATGGCGAACGGCGCGGGCCAAGCGGCATCCGTCGTCGCGGTGTCGACGTCGCTCACGCGGCGGCCCCGTCGCGCTCCTCGGCGACCTGTGTGAGCGCCTGGGCGAAGACCTCGGCTGGCTGCGCGCCGGAGATGCCGTACTTGCCCTCGATGACGAAGAAGGGCACGCCGTTGATGCCGTAGGACTGCGCCTGGGCGATGTCGGCCTGCACGGCTTCTGCGTAGCGGCCCGAGTCGAGCGCTTCGCGTGCCGCATCGGCGTCGAGGCCGACCTCGGCGCCGAGCTCGACGAGTTCGTCGATGCGGCCGACGTGGCGGCCCTCGGTGAAGTACGCGCGCAGCAGGCGTTCGGTGAGTTCGAGCTGCAGGCCCTGCTCCTTGGCGAAGTGCAGCAGCTCGTGCGCCTTCAGCGTCTTGGTGTGCTGCAGCGCGTCGAAGTCGTAGTCGAGCCCGGCGGTCGCCGCGACGCCCGTGACGTGCTCGAGCATCTGCTGCACGCGCTCGGCGGGCATGCCCTTGTGCTTGGCGAGGAAGTCGATCTCCGACCCCTCGAAGTCGACCGGGGTGTCGGGCGCGAGCTCGAAGGAGTGGTACGTGATGTCGACCTCGGGGGCGTCGTCGCCGAGCGACGCGATGCCGCTCTCGAGGTGGCGCTTGCCGATGTAGCACCACGGGCACGCGATGTCGGACCAGATGTCGATCTTGATGGGTTCACTCACGAAGTATGCGAACGGATGATTCGCCCGCCGTATTCCCGACTGGAGCGTCGTACCGGCCCGGTTTAGGGTGAACGGATGCCTCACGCCGCCGATGCCCCGCACGACGATGCACCCCGGCGCATCCTCGTCGCCGGCGCGAGCGGCGCGGGCAAGTCGACACTCGCGCGGCGGATCGCCGCGGCGGCCGGCGTGCCGTACACCGAGATCGACGCGCTGTTCCATGGCGAGGACTGGACGCCGCGGCCGAGCTTCGTCGCCGACGTCGACGCACTCACTTCGGAGCCCGGCTGGGTGACCGAGTGGCAGTACGACTCCGCGCGTGAACTGCTCGCCGACCGCGCCCAGCTGCTGATCTTCCTCGACTACTCGCGGTCTCGCGTGATGCGGCAGGTGGTCGCCCGTACGGTGCGCCGCCGCGTGCGGCGCGAGGAGCTCTGGAACGGCAACCTCGAGCCGCCGTTGACGACGATCTTCAGCGACCCCGAGCACATCATCCGCTGGGCGTGGAACACGCATGGCACGCGAGGCGAGCTCGTCGCGGAGGCCGCCCGGCGTCGCCCGCACCTCGAAGTCGTGCGGCTGCGGCATCCGCGCGAGGCCGAAGCCTGGCTGGCCGACACGTACCCCTTCCATCCGGAGTCGTAGCGATATATCGTTGAGTATCGTTCAAGTCGAACCCCGGGAGGTCATCATGAACGGTCAGCGCCCGACAGGCGGATTCGGTGGAGCAGGTTTCGGTGGTGAGCGCGGCTTCGGCGCAGGCAGCCCCGGCGCCGCGATCTGGGAGGCGATGGAGCAGTTGCGCTCCACGTTCGACTCGCGGCCGGGAGCGAAGCGGATGGCGCGGGGCGATGTGCGCGCTGCGGTACTCGCCCTGCTCGCCGAGCAGCCGATGCACGGCTACCAGATCATCCAGGAGATCGAGGAGCGCAGCGGCGGCTCATGGAAGCCGAGTGCCGGATCGGTCTACCCCACGCTGCAACTGCTCGCCGATGAGGAGCTCATCGTCGCCGAAGAACTCCGCGGCCGGAAGACCTACTCGCTCACCGACCTCGGCCGCGCCGAGGTGGAGGGCACTGCCGACCGTGCCGCCCCGTGGGAGTCCTCGTCACCGCACGGCAGCGAACAGCATCGTGCGCTCTCGAAGGCGGCCGTCGACCTCGCCGCCGCCACGGCCCAGCTCGGCCGCAGCGGAACACCCGATCAGGTGAAGCAGGCCGTGACCGTGCTCGACGATGCCCGTCGCGCGCTGTACTCGATCCTCGCCGAGAGCTGACGCGTGACGCTGCTGCCTCCCCGTCGAGGAACCGACGAGAGCACGGTGCGATGAGCGACGGTGCACGCCGTGCGCGCTCGCGTCGCATCCTGACGTTCGCCGCCCGACGGCTCATCCAGCTCTGGTGGTTCGAGCTCGCGCTGCCGAAGATCGGTCTCTCCGGCGTCGCCGAGCGCACGCGCGAACGACGGGTCCGACGGCTCGCCGAGGACTTCCGCACGCTCGCGGTCGAGCTCGGCGGCCTCATGATCAAGGTCGGGCAGTTCCTCTCCTCCCGCCTCGATGTGCTGCCGCCCGAGATCACCTCGGAGCTCGAGGGGCTGCAGGACGAGGTGCCGCCGGTGCCGTTCCCGGCGATCCGCGAACTCGCGGAGGCCGAGCTCGGGGCGCACCTCGGGCAGGTCTTCGACCGGTTCGACGAGGTGCCCGTGGCGGCGGCCTCGCTCGGGCAGGTGCACCGGGCCCGGCTCTTCGACGGCGACGCCGATGAGACCGGACTGCGCGACGTGGTCGTCAAGGTGCAGCGCCCCGGCATCGATGAGATCGTCGCCGTCGACCTCGCCGCGCTCCGACGGGTCGCCGGCTGGCTCCGCCGGGCGCGCGTCGTGTCCGACCGGGTGGATGCCCCGGCCCTCGTCGAGGAGTTCGCGCAGACGAGCCTCGAGGAGATCGACTACCTGCACGAGGCCGCGAGTGCCGAGCGCTTCGCGGAGTCGTTCGCCGACGACGCCCGCGTGTACGCCCCTGCCGTGGTGTGGGAGCGCACGACACGTCGGGTCCTGACCCTCGAGGACGTCACGGCGATCAAGATCAACGACACCGATGCCCTGAAGGCCGCCGGCATCGCGCCCGCCGACGTCGCCCGGGTCTTCGCCGAGATCATGTTCGACCAGGTCTTCACGCACGGCTTCGTGCACGCCGACCCGCACCCCGGCAACATCTTCGTCACGCCGCTGCCGCCGGCGGCCGTTCGCGGCGACGGGCCGGGCGAAGTGGCCGGCCCGCTCTGGCGGCTCACCTTCGTCGACTTCGGCATGATGGCCGAGGTGCCGTCCGAGCTGCGCTCCGGGCTCCGGGCACTCGTCATCGCCGTGGCCGCCCGTGACGGCCGCGCGATGATCGACGCCGCCCGCGAGATCGGGGTGCTCATGCCGTCGGCCGCGACCGGCGAGCTCGAGCGTGCGCTCGCCGAGCTCTTCGAGCGCTTCGGCGGCATGGGCTTCGCCCAGCTGAAGGACGTCGATCCGCAGGAGTTCCGCGAGTTCGGCACCGAGTTCGGCGATGTCATGCGCTCGCTCCCGTTCCAGCTGCCCGAGCGACTGCTGCTGTTGATCCGCTCGATGGCCCTCACCTCGGGCATGTGCAGCGGTCTCGACCCCGAGTTCAACGTGTGGGACGCCGTCGAGCCGTATGCCGGCCGGCTCCTCGACGAGGAGCGGGGCGACCTCGCGAGAGATCTCGCTGCCGAGGCGATGAAGAGCGCGGGACTGCTCTGGCGAATGCCGCAACGCGTCGATGCCCTCATCACGAAGGCCGATCAGGGCCGGCTCTCGTTCGACACGTCGCGTCTCGAGCGGCGACTCGACCGGCTCGAGGGTGTCGCCCGCCGCGTGGTGTCGGCGGTGCTGTTCGCCGCGCTGCTGATCGGCGGCGCGGTGCTCGTCGGGCCGAATCCTGTGCTCGGGACGACGCTGATGATCGCCTCGGCGCTGCCGCTCCTGCACGCGCTGCTCGCCGGGGTGCTCGGCCGCCGGGGCCGCCGCTAGGGTCTGTCCGAAGCCTCCGTCGAGCCCGCATCGATCCGCGCGGCCAAAGACGGAGGAACTCCTCCGCTAGCCTCGTCCGCATGGGTGTTCGCGGGTTCACGACGGCGTCTTCGGTGACTCGGGATCGGCTCGCGCTCGCGCTCGCCCCCGCGCTCACGCCCGAGGGTCCGGTCACCAGTCCGAGCTTCTTCCACGGCTTCTCGACCGAGCCGCAGGTGCTGGCACGCGGACTGCTGTCGCTCGCCGACATCACCGCGACCCGGTACTTCAAGTACACCCCCACCACCCAGCGCGACCCGGTGCTCACCGCTCACGGCGACCGCCTGCGCGCCGAGGTGTTCTCGGCGTGCAACAGCGTGTACGCGCGCCTCGACCTGCTCGACTCGGGCCTCGACGGCGGCGAGGTGTCGCATGGAACCACCAACGTCGACATCGGGATGTCGACGCGACGGGCCCTCGCCTCGATCGGCCGAAATGAGCTGTTCCACCTCGATGTCGGCCGCCATGGTCTGAAGGTCGCCACTCCCTCCGACGCTGCGACCGAACGACCGGTCGAGATGCCCGATCGCTGGGTCCACGCGCTCGGCAACGTCGCGGAGATGCACCGTCGGCTCACGCGAGCCTTCACCCTCGACCGGGCGGCCGCACGCGCGCTGCTCACCTCGATCCCTGCGGCGACCGCGGCAGGGTCGGCGGGATGGCTGACGCAGACCAGTGCAGGGGTCCGCATCGCGCCGCGGCGTACCGTCGGGGCAGTCCACGTGTACGGACTGCAGCGTCTGAGCGCACTGAAGCGCCTGCTGCCCCACGTCGACGGACTCACCGTGTACGGCCCCGCTGACGGCGAGCCTGGGGCCGCCGCATTCGAGGTCGATCTCCCGCACTCCCGCCTGCTGCTCGGGATCACGAAGGAGGCGTGGCGCGGCTTCTCTGGTGAGGGGTCGCTGCTGGGCACCCTGGCCGGCCCTGGGGCGACCGAACACGCAGCGCTCCTCTCCGCGCTGCTGGCCTTCGAGCCAGTGATCGATGTCGATCGGCTCCGTCTCGCGTCGGGGCTGTCGGCCGCAGACGTCGAGTCAGGACTCGCCGTGCTCGCTGCGTCCGGACGCGTCGGCTGGGACGTGCACGCGGGCGCCCACTTCCATCGTGAGCTGCCGGACGACCCCGAGCGGGTCGCGCGCGACAATCCGCGCCTCGAAGCCGCGCGACGCCTCGTCACGCGGCACCTCGTCGACCGAGGCACCGACCTCGGCGAGTGGCTCGTGCACGCCGGCACCAGAACCGAACCTGCCACCTACGCCGTGCGCGGCGCCGACGGCGGCTTCCGCTGCAACTGCACGTGGCAGCTCACCGGCGGCGACGATCGCGGACCGTGCAAGCACGTGCTCGCCGTGCAGATCCTGATGGAGGAGATCCGATGACCGACGCCCTCACCCGTTCGCTCGAGCTGTTCCGCGACCTCGGCTGGGCCGACGCCGCGCAGGCGGACGCGCTCGAGCTCTCGGTCGGGACCGAAGCGCAACGGCGCGAGGCGCGTATCGGTCTCCAGCGCGGCGATTGGAGCGACTGGATCACCGAGGGGAACACCCTCACCCGCGAGTCCGTGGTCGGCACGGCCGACCACGGGATGCTCGCACTGTTCGCGATCCGGGTGGGTGCAGACCCGCGACGTGCCGAAGCCGTGCTCGGCGGGCCGGGTTCCGTGCCCGATCAGCTCGCTGCCGAGGTGCTCGCGACGCGCGGCCCCGAGTTCGCGATCGCGTTCACCGCACGTGCCTGCCGTTCCAACCGTCGCCCATGGGAGCACGCGACCTCGGTGCACGCCGGTCGCGCGGTGCGCCTGGTGCACCATCACGAACTGCCTGTGCCCGAGAGCGTGGAGTACCTGAAGGACTGGGCCGTGTACGCGGCCGTCGCGCTCGGCGTCGAGGCGGAGCTGTATCCGGCCGACCGCGGCCCGATCGAGACCGGCCTCATTCGATCGCGCTTCGCCGACCACCTGCGAACCGGCGTCGCCGTCGGTGCGCCTGCGACCGGACCGTTCGGCGGCGTCCTCGCCGCCGGAGCCGAACTGGGCTGGATCGAGCGGGACGAAGCCCTCTCGCTCGCGCTCGATGCCCTCGATGCCGCCCAGCGCCCTGGTGATCGCAAGGTGTGGGCCGGACTCCTCGTCGGTTCGCTCGCGCTCACCGACGCCGAGATCGCCGCGCGCGCGGATGCGCTCGTCGGAGCCATCAGCCACGCCGAAGCCCCCGTGGTGACGGCGCTCGCGCCGGCGATCATCGAGCACGGCGACGACCATCAGGCCGCCGACGTGCTCTCCCTCTCGCTCGCCGCGAAGTCCGGAGCCGCCCGAAGGGCGGTACTCGATGCAGCGCTGCGCCGCGTGCGACCGCTCACCGGCGACGCGGCCGCGACCGCCGTGATCGCAATGTCTCCGATCGAGTCCGGACGAGACGGCTCGCTCGCGAAGTCGGCGAAGGCGCTCCGTGAGCGATGGGGTGTCGACACCGAGCACGTGCCGGAAGCAGCGATCGCGTCGACCCCGTGGCAAGCTGCGCCCGAGGTGTGGACGGTACCGCGATTCCGACCGTCGGTCGTCTCCGCTGCCGCGCTCGCCGAGGCCGCGGGTGTTCTGGCATCTCGCCCGGACGGCGCGGAGGACGTCGAGGTCGACCGCTTCCTGGAGCTCGCGAACGCGGTCGCGCGTGCGGATGCAGCGGCCGCGCGCGCCGCGCTCCGCGGGCTGAGGCCGAACTGGAGCGCGGGGGTGAGCGCCGCTGCCGACTCGGTCGCCGGCACCCGCATCCGCATGCTCGACCGACTCGTGCAACCCGGCGACGACGACTGGCGGAGCGATGTGGTCTTCGGTCCGACGCCGGCACGCGAGGCCGCGGTCGTCCAACGGCTCGGCGAGGTCCCCGTGCTGCTGTCCACCCCGTCGTGGGACGACCTTCGGATCGCACCGGACGACCTCGTCGAACGTCTGCAGGCGCACCGCGATGCAGACGCCACCTCGAGCGAGGCGGATCTGTTCCTCGCGCTGCTCCGGCTCGACCTGACGCTCGTCGAGCGACGACACCTCGATGCGCTCGCCGTGCTGCACGTGCCCGTGGTGCTGCAGTCGGGAGCCCTCATGCCCATCGCGGCCGGCCCGGCAGCACGGGCATACGCGCTCGATCCATTGCTCGAACCCGCGTTGGTGCAGGACGAGGACGGCGACTGGCGTCGCGAGCCCACCGCACTTCCGGCATCGCTGGCCCAGTTCCCGCGGCGCATCGATACGACGAGGTACGGCTGGGGCACCCCGGTCGACGTGCCGACGTGGGGCGACGGGGCGTTCTCGGGCGACGGGCTCGAAGCCGGCAGCGGCTACGAGTGGCGGCAGCTCGCGCGCCGCAAGGAGCCGCTCACACCACGCCTCGCTGCACGGATGCTCTGGGGACTCGGCTCACCGCACCCGCGCGCGGCCAGCGACATGTTCGAGGGCGTGCTCGAGGCCTGGGACCGAGGACTGCTGCGACCGGGAGTGGCGGATCTCACCCTGCTCGGCCGGGGTGCTCCGAGTGGTGGGCAGCTCGCCCGCGTCGCGCTCGAGCTGAGCGAGGCCGGTCTCGGCTCGGTCGTCTGGCCACTGCTCGACGATTTCGTGGGCCGGTCGCTCGGAGCGGTTCGGATGACGGCGGGCACCGCCGAGATCGTCGAGGCGATCGGCACCCTGCTCACCGCTGCCGCGGATGCCGTCGCGGCAGGACTCGCCGACCCGTCGACCCTCGACCTGCCGCACACGCGAACCCTTGCTGCACGACCGGGCTCGTCGCGCGCCGTTGCCGCAGCGAAGGCGATCGCCGGGCGGCTCCCCGAATCGAACCCGGCTCCCGGCTCCGATGTCGCTGCGCCGCGGCCCTCGGTCGATCTCGACGCGATCTGGCCCGACGGAGACAGCGAAGGACCCGCGATCGACGACGGCGTGCACCTCGCCTCGTCATCGCACACTCGGGGGTCGAAGCGGTTCGTGCCGCTCGAGTTCAGCCTGGCCGAGGCACCCGACGTACGCTACCGGGCACTCATGGCGTGGTCCTACGCGCTGGATCACGAGGGTCAGCTCAACGCGGACACGATCGCGGGCGGCGAGCGACGCTGGCTGCGGTGGGACGAGGCCCAGGGCCGGATCGTTCCCTCGGAGTTCCGCGATCGCAGTACCGGCACGGACGGGCCGATGAGCGACGGCCCGGTGCCGCCGCTGACGGTACTGATGGTCGCGGTCGTGCTCGCCTCGCTGTGCTCCGACGTCGAGTCGCGCTACAGCGTCGACGCGATGGTCGCCAACCGCCGATTCAGCGCGGAGTCGGTGCGCCTGGCCGCATCACGGCTCCTGCCGCTGCCCGACATCTCCCCCGCACGCATGATGGGGTCGATCGAACGCGAGCTGCGCGCCCTGCCGGTGCTGTGGCCGCTGCTCACCGAATCCGTCCGCTACGCGGCATCCCAGCCGAAGCCGCCGTCGTGGCTCAATCGCGTGCTCGACGTCGGGCTGCTTCGAGCCCCGGTGCTGCGGGCCGCCGCTGTCGCGGGCCGGATTCCGGCCGAGCACGCCGTCTGGCCGGGCCTCGCCGAGCTTGCGTCGCGGTCGGGATCGAGCGCCGTGCTCACCAAGGCACGAAAGCTCGTCATCGAACTCGGCCTCGGCCTCGGTTGACGCGCACCATGGCCGAAGGAGTCGGGCCGACTCAGCTTCCGGCGGTCGGCGCGTCGACCGCACCGCCGAAGCGGCGATTGCGCCCGGCGTAGAGCTCGATGGCCTGCCAGAGGTCGACGCGTGAGAAGTCGGGCCACAGCGTGTCGAGGAACACCATCTCGGCGTACGCCGACTGCCAGAGCATGAAGTTCGAGGTGCGCTGCTCCCCCGAGCTGCGCACGAAGAGATCGACGTCGGGCAGGTCGGGCACGTAGAGCCGCTTCGCGATGAGCTTCTCCGACACGGCCGACGGGCGAAGGCGACCGGATGCCACGTCGTCGGCGATCGATCGCACGGCGTCGGCGATCTCGGTGCGCCCGCCGTAGTTGACGCACATCGTGAGGGTCAGGGTGTCGTTGCCGGCGGTCAGTTGCTCGGCGACCTGCAGTTCCTTGATGACCGAGGCCCAGAGGCGGGGCCGGCGGCCGGCCCAGCGGATGCGCACGCCCCACTCGTTGAGCTGATCGCGTCGGCGGTGCAGCACGTCGCGGTTGTACCCCATGAGAAAGCGCACCTCTTCGGGCGAGCGCTTCCAGTTCTCGGTCGAGAAGGCGTAGACCGAGACGTGCTTCACGCCGGCCTGGATCGCACCGGCGACGACGTCGAGCAGCGCGATCTCGCCGGCCTTGTGCCCCTCGATGCGGGTGAGCCCGCGCCGGTTCGCCCATCGTCCGTTGCCGTCCATCACGATCGCGACGTGCGCCGGCACCGCGCCCTTCGGGAGCTCGGGCGGGTAGAGGCCCGTCCAGTCGAGCGGCCGATAGGGCACGGCGTCGCGGTGGGTGTAGGGCTTCGGGCTCACTGGGCGGTCGTCTCTCTGGATACGTGCGGCAGCGAGCGGAGGCCCCGCTCGAGGTGCCACTGGGTGTACGCGGCGATGATGCCGCTGGCCTGCCCGCGGTCTCGGTCGCTCGACGCCTTGGCGAAGGTCCAGTCTCCGGCGAGCAGTGCGCCGAGGAGCGCGACGGTGGACCCGGCGATGCGGGGCGTGCCGGGCGGCGCGCACTCGTCGCAGACGACGCCGCCGAGCTGCACGACGACCGCCGTGTGCTCGCCGACCTTGCCGCATCGGGCGCAGTCCTGGAAGCTCGGCGCCCACCCGGCGAGGGCGAGGGCGCGCAGCAGGTAGGAGTCGAGGGTGAGGCTCGCCCCGTGCTCGTGCCGTGAGAGGGAGCGCAGGGCGCCGACGAGCAGCAGGTACTGCTGCAACGACCCTTCGGCCTCGGTGAGCTTGTCGGCGGCCTCGACCATCGCGTTCGCCGCCGTGTACGCCGAGTAGTCCTGCGTGATGAGCGCGCCGTACGAGCCGAGCGACTCGGCCTGCGTCACGACGTCGAGGCTCCGACCCTCGTAGAGCTGCAGGTCGGCGACCATGAACGGCTCGAGCCGCGACCCGAACTTCGAGCCGGTGCGCCGCACACCCTTGGCGACGGCCCGCACCTTGCCGTGCTGCCGGGTCAGCAGGGTGACGATGCGGTCGGCCTCGCCCAGCTTGTGGGTGCGGAGCACGACGGCTTCATCTCGATACACGGGCACCCTTCATTCTCCCACCCCGCGCAGTCGAACCGTCCGAAGCGGATGCCGCGGCGCTCCACGAGCGTCACGTTCGAGCGGTTCCGCTCTGCGCGTGATTCACTGGTGCCGTGAGCTCCGCACTCTTCGTCATCCCGCTCTGGCTCGACCTCACCGCAGTGGCGATCGGAGCCATCCAGGGAGCGATGTTCGCGGCCCGCCTCACCGAGCGCCGCATCGACCTGCTCGGCGTCGCCCTCATCGGCGTGCTCGTGGGGCTCGGCGGAGGTCTGCTCCGCGACGTGCTCCTGAATCAACCGCCCGCCGCGATCTTCGACAACTGGTACATTCCCGTCGCGACCGCCGCCGCCTTGCTCGGCATGCTGCTTCTCCGGGTCTTCACGAGGCTCAATGGGCTCATCATCGCGCTCGACGCCGTCACGATCGGACTCTTCGGTGCGATCGGCACGACGAAGGCGCTCGCCTACGGGGCGCCGGTGGTGCCGGCCGTCTTCGTCGGCGTGCTCTCCGCCGTCGGCGGCTCGATCCTCCGCGACGTCGCGCTGAACCTGCCGATCGCCCTCATGCACGTCGGTTCGCTCTACGCGATCGCCGCGACCGTCGGCGCGGCGCTCCTCGTCGTGCTCGTCGCGCTCGGGGTCAACGTGATCGTCGCGGGCAGCGCCTGCGTCGTCGTCACCACGCTGATCAGGCTCGGCTCCGTGCGCTTCGGCTGGAGCCTGCCCGAGCAACGTGCCCTCGGATCCTGGAAGGTCTGGCGTCGAGCCTGACCACGGCACCCTGAACGAGCGGATGCCGCGTGCACACTTCGTGCACGCGGCATCCGACCTCGATCAGATTCCGACGATCAGACGCCGACGACCTCGCGCTCGGCCTCGGCGGGCGCCGCGCTGCGGAGCGCACGGTTGACCGCGGAGACGACCGCCTTCAGCGATGCCGTGGAGATGTCGGCGTCGATGCCGACGCCCCAGAGCACCCGGCCCTCGACTTCGAGCTCGACGTAGGCCGCGGCCAGAGAGTTGCCGCTCGCGGCGAGCGTGTGCTCGACGTAGTCGCGCAGCTGCACCGCGACGCCCTCGGCGCCCAGAACGGCGAGGAACGCCGAGATCGGGCCGTTGCCGCTCGCGTCGGCCGCCACGCGCTCGTCGCCGTCGCGGAGACCGACCCGTACGTTGACGACGCCGTCGAGTGCGCTCTCGGTGCGGAGCGACAGCAGCTCGAAGCGTCCCCACTTCTCGTCGGGGCGATCCTGCGGCGCCGGCAGGTACTCGTCGTTGAAGACGCGCCAGATCTCATCGCTCGAGACCTCGCCGCCCTCGGCGTCGGTCTTGGCCTGCACGACGCCCGAGAACTCGATCTGGAGACGGCGCGGCAGGTCGAGCGCGTGGTCGGTCTTCAGCAGGTACGCGACGCCGCCCTTGCCCGACTGCGAGTTGACCCGGATGACCGCCTCGTAGCTGCGGCCGAGGTCGCGCGGGTCGACGGGCAGGTACGGCACGGCCCACTCGAGCTCGCCGAGCGTGACGCCGCGGCGCTCGGCCTCGGCGTCCATGGCCTCGAAGCCCTTCTTGATCGCGTCCTGGTGCGATCCCGAGAACGCCGTGTAGACGAGGTCGCCGGCCCACGGGTGGCGCTCGGGCACCGGCAGCTGGTTGCAGTACTCGACGGTGCGCTTGACCTCGTCGACGTCGGAGAAGTCGATCTGCGGGTCGATGCCCTGCGTGAACAGGTTGATGCCGAGGGCGACGAGGTCGACGTTGCCGGTGCGCTCTCCGTTGCCGAAGAGGCATCCCTCGATGCGATCGGCGCCGGCCAGGTAGCCGAGCTCGGCCGCCGCGACGGCGGTGCCGCGGTCGTTGTGGGGATGCAGCGAGAGGATCACGTTCTCGCGGTGGGCGAGGTGCCGCGACATCCACTCGATCGAGTCGGCGTAGACGTTGGGCGTGGCCATCTCGACGGTCGCGGGCAGGTTGATGATGACCTTGCGCTCGGGCGTCGGCTCGAAGATCTCGATGACCTGGTTGCAGACGTCGACCGCGAACTCGAGCTCGGTGCCGGTGTAGCTCTCGGGCGAGTACTCGTAGAAGACGGTGGTGCCGGGGATCGACGCCTCCATCTCACGGCACTTGCGTGCGCCGTGCAGGGCGATGTCGATGATGCCCTGCTGGTCGGTGCGGAAGACGACCTCGCGCTGCAGGATGCTCGTCGAGTTGTAGAGGTGCACGATCGCCTGCTTCGCGCCGGCGATCGACTCGTAGGTGCGCTCGATGAGGTGATCGCGGGCCTGCGTCAGCACCTGGATGGTGACGTCGTCGGGGATCGCATCGCCCTCGATCAGGCTGCGCACGAAGTCGAAGTCGGTCTGGCTCGCCGACGGGAAGCCGACCTCGATCTCCTTGTAGCCCATCTTGACCAGAAGGTCGAACATGATGCGCTTGCGCTCGGGGCTCATCGGGTCGATGAGTGCCTGGTTGCCGTCGCGCAGGTCGACGGCGCACCAGCGCGGCGCGACCTCGATGCGCTTCGACGGCCACGTGCGATCGGGCAGGTCGACGCGGATCTGCTCGTGGAAGGGGCGGTAGCGATGCACGGGCATCGACGACGGCTGCTGGGTGTTCTGCATGGGGTGCTCTTCTCGCTTACGGATGGGTTTCAGCCGACGACGAACTCCGCAGCGAGGGAGGCCTGAGACTAGGACTCGCTGCGGCAGCTAAGGAGAAGCAGGCCGTGAAGCACACGCCAAGGCTAACACCACCGCTCTCCGCTCGCGCAATATGACGGAACGAGCGGATGCCTCCCCCGACGCATCCGCTCGTTCCGTTCCCCGCAGCACCTCGCAGTCGTGCTCCCTAGTCGACCGCGAGGGCGACCACCGGCGAGACGCGCATCGCGCGACGAGCCGGGGCGATGGAGGCGACGAGCGTCAGGACGCCGGCCGCCACGAGCAGTCCGCCGAACAGCGCCCACGGGATGCCCGGCAGCACGAAGGTCGGCTCGCCCTGCGCACCGCCGAGCAGGGCCTGGGCGCCCGCCCAGCCGTAGCCGAACCCGAGCACGATGCCCATGAGGGTGGCGGCGACGGTGAGCGCGGCGCTCTCGACGACGATCATGCCGCGGAGCTGCCGGCGATCGAAGCCGAGTGCACGCAGCAGCCCGAGTTCACGGGTGCGCTGCATGACGCTCAGCGACAGGGTGTTCACCATGCCGATCGCGGCGATGAGGGCGCTGAAGCCGATGAGCACGGTGAAGATGGCCACGGTGACGTTCAGCATCTCCTCGATGCCCGCGTAGACCTCGGGCTGGGCCCGCTGAGCGGCGAGCAGCATCGCCCGGTACGACTCCATCGTCACCGAGAAGGTCGTCACGAGCGTGACGCCGATGACGAGGCCGATCGTCATGCGGGAGCTCCGCTCGGGGTGACGCACCGCATTCTCGGCGGCGAGCCGCGCCGCGGGCGAGGCACCGAAGAGTCGGCCGACGAGCCGAAGCACCGGCGGCATCACGACGTGGGCGCCGAGCACGATGCCCGTGAACGAGACGAGACCGCCGACCATGCCCACGAGCACGCCGTACGGCTCGGTGAGGCCCCAGATCACGCCGGCGACGAGCAGGGCGATGCCCACGACGAAGAGCACGAGCGCAGTGACGTTGCGCCCGCGACGACGACCGAGCTCCTCGCGGTCCTGCTCGTTGGCATTGCCGATCGCCTGGATCGGGCGCACCCTGAGCACGCGGCGCGAGCCGACCCACGACGCGAGCCACGTGGTGATGACGACCGCGACCGCCGGCAGCACGATCAACACGTTCAGGTAGTCGTAGTCGGTGGCCGGCATGAGGTCGTTGGCGACGGAGACCTCCTCGAGCCCGAAGGCGATCGCGGTACCCGCGACCACGCCGATCGCCGCGCCGATCGCGCCGACGAGGAGCCCCTCACGGGCGATCTGCGCACGCTGTGCGCGGGCGCTCGAGCCGATGAGACGCAGCAGGGCGATGAGCCGGGTGCGACCCGCCACGACGGTCGAGACGGTGTTGGCCGTCACGATCGCGCTCACGTACACCGCGATCACGATGAAGACCACAGCGACCAGGGTGAGCATGAGCGCCACCGTGCTGCTCTGGCCCGTGACATCGTCGGCGGCGATCGCGGCGGCGAGCAGCCCCGTGATGTGCAGCAGGGCGACGCCGAACGTCCCGGCGAGGGCGGCGACGAGGAGCGTCGGCCACTGGTCCTTCAGCCGCGTGTGCATCAGGCCGCGACCTCCATCGAGAGCATGAACGAGGAGATCTCCTCGGCGCTGGACCGGCCCGAATCGCGCACGATACGGCCGTCGGCGAGATAGAGGATGCGGTCGGCGTGGCTCGCGGCGACGGGGTCGTGCGTGACCATCGCGATGGACTGGCCGTAGCGCGCGCTCGCCGCGGCGAGGAGGCCGAGCACCTCGCGCCCGGTACGCGAGTCGAGGTTGCCCGTCGGCTCGTCGGCGAAGACCAGGTCGGGGCGCGTCGCGAGGGCGCGGGCGATCGCCACGCGCTGCTGCTGGCCACCCGACAACTCGTGCGGGCGGTGCCCGATGCGGGGTCGCAGGCCCAACGTGTCGAGGAGCTCGTCGATCCACGCCTGCTCGTCGCGCGTCGGGCGGCGCCCGTCGAGGTCGAACGGCAGCATCACGTTGCCGCGCACGTCGAGCGTCGGCACGAGGTTGAACGACTGGAAGATGAACCCGATGCGGCGCCGCCGCAGCACGGTGAGGGCCGAGTCGGAGAGTTCGGTGATGTCGGTGTCGCCGAGCCACACCTGGCCGGCCGTCGGCGAGTCGAGACCGGCCATGATGTGCATGAGCGTCGACTTGCCCGAGCCGGAAGGGCCCATGATGGCGGTGAACTCGCCGCGGCGGAGGCCGAGCGAGACGTCGTCGAGGGCGGTGACGGTGCTCGCACCGGTTCCGTAGCGCTTGCCGAGTTCGGCGACGCGGGCGATGAGGCCGAGGTCGGAGGGTTGGATCTGCATGTCTTCGACGCTACGGACGGCGCGGGTGCCGGGGCATCCGGCTCATGGATGGTTCGCCATCATCCTGCAGGATGACTCGGCATCGCCCGCGAAGGTCAGGACACCGTCGGCAGCTCGTGCTCGTAGGCGAACACCACGAGCTGCACGCGGTCGCGGAGCCCGAGCTTGGCGAGGATGCGGCTCACGTGCGTCTTCACCGTCGCCTCCGACAGGAACTCGGATGCCGCGATCTCGCCGTTGCTGAGACCGCGCGCGGCGAGGGCGAAGATCTCGCGTTCGCGGGGCGTCAACTCCGCCCAGGCGGCGGGCGCCGGCCGCCGGCCGCTCCCCCGGCCCACGTGCGCGAAGAGCGCTCGCGTGGCTGCCGCCGCGATCACCTGGTTGCCCTGGTGCACGGTGCGGATCGCCGCAAGCAGGAACTCGGGATCCGCGTCCTTCAGCACGAAGCCGCTCGCACCGGCTCGGATGGCCCTCGCGGCGTTCTCGTCGAGGTCGAAGGTCGTCAGCACGATGATGCGCGGCGGCGGCGTACCGTCGCGATCGGCGGCCGCGAGGATCTGCTCGGTCGCGGCGATGCCGTCCTGCACCGGCATCCGCACGTCCATGAGCACGACGTCGGGGCGCTCGCGACGCGCGAGATCGACGCCGGCCGCGCCGTCGCTCGCCTCCCCCACGACCTCGAGGTCGGGCTGAGACTCGACGAGCATGCGGACTCCCGCGCGGAAGAGCGCCTGGTCGTCGACGAGAGCGACGCGGATGCCGCTCATGCCGGGCGACCCGTCTGTGCGGGGATCCGCGCAGTCACGCGGAACGTCGCGTCGGCGCCGGCCTCGACGAGCAGCGTGCCGCCCGTGAGCTGCGCGCGTTCCCGCATGCCGGGGATGCCGTGCCGGAAGGCGTGCGACTCGGGCGCCGAGGCATCCGCTCGCCTGGCGTTCACGAGCGAGACGGTGACGCCGTCGGCGTCCCAGACGAGCTCGAGGTGCACCGGTTCGGAGGTGTCGCCATGGCGGAGCGCATTCGTGAGGCCTTCCTGGACGATGCGGTAGACCGCGATCTGGTGGCCGGTGCCGAGCGGCAGCCGCTCGCCGGTCTCGCTGAACCTGAGGTCGAGTCCGGCAGCGCGGACCTGATCGAGCAGGCCCTCGAGGTCGTCGAGCACCGGCTGCGGAGCCCCGGCCTCGTCGTGTCGGAGTTCGGCGAGGAGCAGTCGCACGTCGCCGAGCGCGCCGCGCGCGACACCGGCGATCGTGCCGAGGGCGTCGACGGCGGCCTCGGGCCGGTTGGGTGCGGCGAACCGGGCGCCGTCGGCCTGTGCGATCACGACCGCGAGCGAGTGGGCCACGACGTCGTGCATGTCGCGCGCGATGCGGTTGCGCTCCTGCTCGACGACGTATCGGTACTCGACGAGCTCGCGCTCGCGGTTCGCGGCCTCCTCACGGCGCCGCACCTCGCGGGTGTCGCGCACCGAACGGACGAGCAGCCCCGCTGTCCAGGAGAGCACCAGCAGCGCGATGGAGGCGACGAACAGCACGAGCGTCAGCACGACCATGCTGACGGTGTCCTGCGGACCGACGAAGCCCGCGTTGTCGATGAGCGGCTTGACGACCGCGAGGTAGCCGGTCGCGAACAGGGCGCCGACCCCCGCGGAGACGAGCCCGAGCCACTTCACGAGGCGGCCGCCGTGCGCCGCGGTCGAGTACAGCACCCCGATCACCGCGACGTCGTAGAGCTGCAGGTCGCGCAGCAGCAGCATCTGCACGAGCGCGCCGCCCCAGGCGAGGCCGAGCGACCACCCGGGCGATGCACGGCGCACGGCGAGGGCGGCAGTGAAGGCGAGGAGGGCGACGATGTCGGCCCACTCGCCGAGGAGCGCGAACGGCAGGCAGGCCAGGCCGAACACGCCGGCGAGCACGATGTCGGTCGTGAGCTTCGCGCGGCTGATGGTCATGGGCACCGATCCACCGTACGCGCTCCGGCGTTGCCAGACCTCAGCGGAAGGCCGGAATCATCCTCGAGTCGTACGGACGTGCCGACAGCAGGAAGCGCCCCGGTCGCGACCGCGGCGACGGCCGACGGCTCAGAAACCGAGACGGCCGAGCTGCTTCGGGTCGCGCTGCCATTCCTTCGCGACCTTCACGTGCAGCGCCAGGTGCACCTTGCGCCCGAGCAGTCCCTCGATCTGCGCACGGGCGGTCGTGCCGACCTCTCGCAGTCGCGAACCGCCCTTGCCGATGATGATGCCCTTCTGGCTGTCGCGCTCGACGTAGAGGTTCGCGTAGATCTCGAGCAGGTCCTTGTCTTCGCGCTCGACCATGTCGTCGACCGTGACCGCGATCGAGTGCGGCAGCTCGTCGGAGACGCCCTCGAGCGCGGCCTCGCGGATGAACTCCGCGATGCGCTCGCTCGTGTCCTCATCGGTGAGCGTCTCGGCCGGGTAGAGCGGCTGGTCGGACTCGGGCAGGAGCGCCAGCAGCTCGTCGACGAGCACGTCGAGCTGATCGCCCTGCGGCGCGGAGACCGGGATGATCGCCGCCCACTCGCGGAGCTCGGACACGGCGAGCAGGTGCTCGGCGATCTTCGACTTCGACGCAGCATCCGTCTTCGTGACGATCGCGACCTTCTTGGCCCGCGGGTACTGCTCGAGCTGCTCGTTGATGTAGCGGTCGCCCGGGCCGATCGGCTCGTTCGCCGGCACGCAGAACGCGATGACGTCGACGTCGCCGAGGGTGGACTGCACGAGGGAGTTGAGGCGCTCGCCGAGCAGCGTGCGCGGCCGGTGCAGGCCCGGCGTGTCGACGAGGATGATCTGGCCGTGCTCGCGGTGCACGATGCCGCGGATCGCGCGGCGCGTCGTCTGCGGCTTCGAGCTCGTGATGGCGACCTTCTCGCCCACGAGGGCATTCGTGAGCGTCGACTTGCCGACGTTCGGCCGCCCCACGAACGAGACGAATCCGGCACGATACTCAGCCACGGGAGTTCCTTCCATCGGTGTCGCTCGACTCGAACGCGCTCTGCACGTCGATGAGCGCCTGGTCGCGCTCGACGAGGATCGTCGAGATGCGCTTGCGTCTGCCTTCGGTGCGCTCGGCCTCGAGCAGGAGTCCCGACACGGTCACCCGTTCGCCCGACTGCGCGAGACGACCGAGCTCCTTCGCGAGGAGGCCGCCCGCCGAGTCGACGTCTTCGTCTTCGATATCGAGTCCGAACAGTTCGCCGAGCTCGTCGATCGGGAGACGCGCATTCACGCGGAACCGCCCGCCGCCGAGGTCTTCCACCTGCGCGGCCTCGCGGTCGTACTCGTCGGCGATGTCGCCGACGAGCTCTTCGATGACGTCTTCGAGGGTGACGAGGCCGGCGATGCCGCCGTATTCGTCGACGACCATCGCGAGGTGGTTCGACTCGAGCTGCATCTGCCGCAGTAGCGCGTCGGCCTTCATCGACTCGGGCACGAAGAGCGCCGGGCGCACGAGCTCGCCCACGGTGAGCCCCTCGGCGTCGAGCGGGCGCTCGAAGCCGAGTCGCGCGAGGTCGCGGAGGTACAGCACGCCCGTCACGTCGTCGGCGTCGCGCTCGACCACGGGGATGCGCGAGTACCCCTCTTTCAGGAAGACCGCCATGGCGTGCGGCAGGTGCGCCGCCGCCTCGATCGTGACCATGTCGGTGCGCGGCACCATCACCTCGCGCACGACGGTGTCGTTGAACTCGAAGATCGAGTGGATGAGTTCGCGATCGCCCTCTTCGAGGACGTCGAGCTCGGTGGCCTCGTCGACCATGCTGAGCAGCTGCTCTTCGCTCGATACCCCGGCGAACCTGATGCGTCCGGGCGTCACGCGGTTGCCCAGCGAGACGAGCGCGCCGGCGAGCGGTCCGATCAGCACCCGCAGGAAGTGCACGAGCGGTGCGGTGAGGCGCAGCACGTTCTCGGCGTTGACCCGCCCGACGCTGCGGGGGCTCGCGCCGACGAGCACGAACGAGACGGCGGTCATGATGAGCGCCGAGTACAGCAGCACGAGCCAGACGTTGTCGAGGAACGAGGCGAAGGCGAGGGTCACGAGCACCGCAGCCGTCGTCTCGGCGATGATGCGAACGAAGTTCACCGCGTTGACATGAGCCCCGGTGTCTTCGGCGATCGCAAGCAGTGACCGTCGCGCGCGCGATTCGAACGCGAGATCAGTCACATCGGCGCGGGAGCTCGACGCGATCGCCGAGTCGACGGCGGCCATGAGGCCGCCGAAGGCGACGAGCACGAAGGCCGCGCCGAGGAAGAGCCAGGGCTGCATGTCAGCGGCGCCGCTCCTGCATGGAGAATCCGACGAGGATGTCGCGCTGCACGCCGAACATCTCCTTCTCTTCGGCGGGCTCGGCGTGGTCGAAGCCGAGCAGGTGGAGGATGCCGTGGGTCGTCAGCAGCAGCAGTTCGTCGATGAGCTGGTGCCCCGCCGTGCGCGCCTGCGCCTCGGCGACCTGCGGGCACAGCACGATGTCGCCGAGCAGTCCGGCGGGCGTCGGTGCGTCATCGGTGCCCGGACGCAACTCGTCCATCGGGAAGCTCAGCACGTCGGTCGGGCCGGGCTCGTCCATCCACTGCACGTGCAACTGCTCCATGGCGCCCTCGTCGACGAGCACGATGGCGATCTCGGCGTCGGGATGCACGTGCATCGCGTCGAGCGCGTACACGGCGAGCCGCTGGATGGCGGCCTCGTCGACCTCGATCGCCGACTCGTTGTTGATCTCGATGCTCATGCCTTGCCCTTCCTCGGCAGGTGGTCGCGGGGGCCGGCGCCGCGCCGTTCGGCGCGGTTGGCGAACTCGCGCGCCTGGTCGCGCTCGTATCGCTGCGCCTGCTGGCGCTGGTCGTACTCGGTGTAGGCGTCGACGATGCGGCCGACGAGGGTATGGCGCACGACGTCGTCGCTCGTCAGCCGTACGAACTCGATGTCGTCGACGTGGTCGAGGATGCGCGTGACGAGCCGCAGGCCGCTGGACCCGGTGGGCAGGTCGACCTGGGTGATGTCGCCGGTCACGACCATGCGCGAACCGAACCCGAGACGGGTGAGGAACATCTTCATCTGCTCGGGCGTCGTGTTCTGCGCCTCGTCGAGCACGACGAACGAGTCGTTGAGCGTCCGGCCGCGCATGTACGCGAGCGGCGCGACCTCGACCGTGCCGGAGGCGAGCAGCTTCGGCACGAGCTCGGGGTCCATCATCTCGTTGAGCGCGTCGTAGAGCGGCCGCAGGTAGGGGTCGATCTTGTCGGTGAGCGTGCCGGGCAGGAAGCCCAGTCGCTCGCCGGCCTCGACCGCGGGACGCGTCAGGATGATGCGGCTGACCTCTTTGCGCTGCAGCGCCTGCACGGCCTTGGCCATCGCGAGGTATGTCTTGCCGGTGCCGGCGGGGCCGATGCCGAAGACGATGGTGTGCTCGTCGATCGCGTCGACATAGCGGCGCTGGCCCTCGGTCTTGGGCCGGATGGTCTTGCCGCGGCTCGAGACGATGACCTGCCCGAGCAGTTCGGACGGCTTGGCATTGGAATCGGCATCGAGCATTCGGGCCGAGCTCCTCACTTCGGTGGGTGTTGGATCCTGCCCGGCGCGTACGAGCTCGAGCAGTTCTTCGATGAGTCGGCGCACGTGCAAGCGCCCGTCGGCGTCGCCCCGGATCGCGATCTCGTTGCCGCGGACGTGCACCTGGACCCCGGGGTACTCACGCTGGACCTGGGCGAGCAGTCGATCCTGCGGGCCGAGGAGCCGCACCATGGCGATTCCGTCGATGGTGAGCCGCTCCTCGTCGGCCGCGGCGGCCTCCGTCGGGCGATCGGCTGCGGCGCGGTCGTCGATCGGATCAGTCTCCGGCAAGCGTGGCCTCCTCGAGACCGCCGGCCAGGACGTGCGCGTGCACGTGGAAGATCGTCTGGCCCGCGGCGGCTCCGGTGTTGAAGACGAGACGGAACTGGCCGTCGGCGAGTTCGTCGGCCACGCCCTGCGCGACCTCCACGAGTTCGGCGAGCAGCCCTGGGTCACCGGCGGCGAGTTCGACGACATCGCGGTAGTCGCCCGACTTCGGCGTCACGACGACGTGCACGGGAGCCTTCGGCGCGATGTCGTGGAACGCGATGACGCGGTCGGTCTCGGCGACGAGGCTCGCGGGGATCTCACGGGCGGCGATGCGCTCGAAGAGGGTCGGTTCTGCGCGGGACTCGGTCATGACTCCATCGTAGCGACGGATGCCTCACCACCGCCCGAGCGCGGCGTTGAGCACGGCGATGGCCGCAGGCCCCGCAGTCGAGGTGCGCAGCACGGATGCACCGAGCCGCACGGGTTCGGCACCGGCGGCCGTGAGACGTTCGATCTCGGCGGGCGAGATGCCGCCTTCGGGGCCGACGACGAGCGCCAGGTCGCGCCCGTCGGGCCGGATGTCGGTGAGCAGTGCCGTCGCTGTCGGCTCGAGCAGCAGCATCCGCTGGCCCTCGAGGCGTTCGGCGAGCTGCGCGGTCGTCGTGACGGGCGCCACAGGCGGCAACCATGCCCGAATGGACTGCTTGACCGCCTCGCGCACGATGGTCGCCCAACGCTGGCGGCCCTTCTCGGCCTTCGGTCCCTCCCAACGGGAGACCGAGCGGCTCGCCGCCCAGGGCACGATCGCGTCGACGCCGAGCTCGGTCGCCGCCTGCACGGCGAGTTCGTCGCGGTCGCCCTTCGCGAGCGCCTGCACGAGCGTGATGCGCGGTGAAGCACCCTCTTCTACGAACACCTCGTCGACCTCGAGGTCGAGCTCCCGGGCGCCCGTCGAGGCGACGACGCCGTGCACGAGCGTGCCGCGTCCGTCGCCGATCGCGATGCGCTCACCCGCGCGCACCCGTGAGACGGTGACGGCATGGCGCGCCTCGTCGCCCGAGATCGCCACCGTGGCACCGGGCGCGACGGAGGAGAGATCGAGCGACTCGTCGAGGTAGAGGTGGCTCACCGGTGCGACCGCCTAACCGAGGAACCGGTCGCGCAGGCGGGCGAAGATGCCCTGCTGGAAGTGGCTGAGCTCGGGCGCGGGCGCCTTCTTCGACGCGGCGAACTGCTGCATGAGGTCGCGTTCCTTGGAGGAGAGCTTGGTCGGCGTGACCACCTGGATGCCGACCTTGAGGTCGCCGCGGCCGGACCCGCGCAGGCGCGAGACGCCCCGGTCCTTCACGGTCAGGATCTCGCCGCTCTGGAGGCCGGCCTTGAGCTCGAGCTCGACGTCGCCGTCGAGAGCGGGGATCGTCGAGTGCGTGCCGAGGATCGCGTCGGTCATCGACACCTCGAGGGTGCACAGCAGGTCGTCGCCGTTGCGGCTGAACACGTCGTGGTTCTTGACCTTGATCTCGAGGTAGAGATCGCCGTTCGGTCCGCCTGCGGGGCCGGCCTCGCCGGAGCCAGGCATCTGCAGGCGCACGCCCGTGTCGACGCCTGCGGGGATGTCGACCGGAACGGTGCGACGTGCGCGCACGCGGCCCTGGCCCTGGCACGTCACGCAGGGCGTCGCGATGACGGTGCCGTAGCCGCGGCAGGTGCCGCAGGGGCTCGACGTCATGACGTTGCCGAGGAGCGAGCGCACCGAGCGCTGGATGGAGCCGGTGCCGTGGCAGATGTCGCACGTGACGGGCGCGGTGCCGGGCTGGCAGCACGAGCCGTGGCAGGTCTCGCACGTCACCGCGGTGTCGACCTCGATGTCGCGGTGCGTGCCGAAGATGACCTCGTCGAGGCCGACCTCGACGCGCAGCAGCGCGTCTTGACCGCGCTCACGGCGCGAACGCGGTCCACGGCTCTGCTGGCCGGCCCCGAAGAACGTCTCGAAGATGTCCCCGAAGCCGCCGAAGTTCTGGCCGCCGCCGAAGCCGCCCTGGTCGCCGAGGTCGTACTGCTGGCGCTGCTTCGGGTCGGACAGCACGTCGTACGCGTGCGTCACCGACTTGAAGCGCTCGGATGCCTCGGCGCCCGGGTTCACGTCGGGGTGCAGTTCACGGGCGAGACGGCGGTACGCCTTCTTGATCTCGTCGGGGGTGGCGTCGTGTGAGACGCCGAGGACCTCGTAGTGGTCGGCCACGGAGGGCTTGTCCTTTCGATTGCCGGATGCCGGTCGTGCGAGACGGGCGGCTGGTTCAGTTCTCGCCGAGCGTTCGGGAGAGGTAACGGGCGACGGCGCGAACGGCCGCCATGCTGTGGGAGTAGTCCATGCGGGTGGGGCCGACGATGCCGAGGCGCGAGATGTCGCGGCCCGGGATCGCGAAGGCGCTCGAGACGACGGAGGTCTCGCCGAGGCCGAACGACGCGTTCTCGCGGCCGATGCGAACGGTGACGGCGTGCTCGTCGGTCGCCATCTCGCCGAAGAGCTTCAGCAGCACCACCTGCTCTTCGATGGCCTCGATCACGCCGAGGATCGAGCCGGCGAAGTCCTGCTCGGTGCGCACGAGGTTCGCCGCCCCGGCGACGACCAGGCGGTCCTGCCGCTGGGCCCGCGCCTGCTCGGCGAGCGTGACGGCGAGGGTGTGCAGCACCGCTGCATGGCGCGGGTCGACGTTGTCGATCTCGCCCGACAACGCGTCCGCGGCATCCGCCATCGCCCGGCCGCCGGCGATCTCGTTCAAGCGCACGCGCAGGTCGCCGAGCGTCTGCTCGTCGACCGGCTCCACGAGCTCGGCGAGGCGCTGCTCGACCTGACCGGAGTCGGTGATGAGGATGCAGAGCACGCGCTCGGGGGCGAGCGCGATGAGCTCGACGTGGCGCACGCGCGCGCTGCCGAAGCTCGGGTACTGCACGACCGCGAGTTGATTGGTGAGTTGGGCGATGAGTCGCACGGTGCGTGCGAGCAGTTCGTCGAGATCGCTCGATTCGCCGAGGAAAGTCTCGATCGCCTGACGCTGGGCGCCGCTCAGCGGGCGCACGTCGGTGAGCTGGTCGACGAAGACCCGATAGCCCTTGTCGGTCGGGATGCGACCCGAAGAGGTGTGCGGGGCCGCGATCAGCTCCTCCTCTTCGAGCAGTGCCATGTCGTTTCGGATCGTCGCCGCGGAGACGCCGAAGGCGTGCCGTTCGACGATCGACTTCGAGCCGACGGGTTCGCGGGACGCGACGTAGTCCTGCACGATCGCGCGCAGAACGGCGAGGCTGCGTTCGGAGACCATGGCCCTCGCTTCCCTCCATCGCTTAGCACTCGTTCTGAGTGAGTGCTAATCATATCGCGCCATACCGTGACACGGCCGTTGCCAGCCGCCGGGCGCGGCGCTAGCTTATGGGTATCCCCCGCGAGTCACCCCCTTTGCAGCGACCCCCGTCGCGCGAGATGCGGTTCATCTGAGAGCCCCCTGAAAGGCACGCACCATGACCGATTCCAACATTCCCGCCCCCGACGCCGATGGTCAGCCGACGCCTCCGCCCGCCGCGCCGCAGGGCGCACCGCAGCCGGTCGCCGCGGCGCCCCTCTCGCAGGAGCAGGACGTGCAGTGGGGCTCCTTCGCCCACCTCGGCGGCATCGTCGGGTTCCTCCCGTCGCTCATCATCTGGCTCGTCTTCAAGGACCGCGGCTCGTTCACCAACACCGAGGCCAAAGAGGCGCTGAACTTCCAGATCACGATCGTCTTCGCCTACATCGTGGGCTCGATCCTCACGTTCATCGTCATCGGCGTCTTCATCGTCTGGGCCACCTGGATCGTGAGCGTCGTCTTCTCGATCATCGCCTTCCTGAAGGCGAAGGACGGCCAGCACTACCGCTACCCGTTCGCCATCCGACTCATCAAGTAGCGAGCCGGCACCGAGCGCGCCGGGCGAGGTCTTCACCCGGCGCGCTCTGCTGTGCCAGCATGAGAGAGCCTCGACCTTTCGCCCATCGGGCGACGAGACCGAAATCTCGCCCCCGGGCGAGTCGACCAAGGAGACATCATGTCCGGTGCAACCCCGCCTCCCCCGCCTCCCGGCAACCCCTACGAGCAGCCGAGCCAGCAGCTGAGCCCGGCCGACGAGAAGCTCTGGGCGACGCTGATCCACATCGGCGGCATCTTCTTCAGCTTCGTCCCGGCCCTGATCGGCTACTTGGTCCTGAAGGACAAGGGCCCGTTCGTGCGCGAGCACACCGCGACCGCCCTGAACTTCCAGATCACGATGGCGATCGCCTACGTGGTCAGCTACGTCCTGTGGCTCATCCTCATCGGATGGCTCATCACCATCGCGATCGGCATCGTGGTCATCGTCTTCAGCATCATCGCCGCGGTGAAGGCCAACCAGGGCCAGCCCTACACCTACCCGCTCTCGATCAAGTTCGTGAGCTGAGCTCCGACGACTCGTCGAGCAGGCGCCGCACCACGGCGTCCGCGAGCAGCCGCCCTCTCCTGGTGAGTGTCACCACTCCCGAGAGGGCGGCTTTCGCGTCTACGAGGCCGTCGGCCATGAGGCCGGCCACCGCATGACGACCGCCGGCGTGCAGGCTCGCGATCTCGATGCCCTCGCGGATGCGCGTGAGGAGCAGCACACGCTCGACCTCGCGGGTCGGGCCGTCGAGCGTCTCGCGGCCGACGGCGGGTGAGACACCCGCGGTCACCCGGTCGGCATACGCCGAGGGATGCTTCGCGTTCCACCACCGCACGCCGCCGACGTGGCTGTGCGCACCGGGGCCCACGCCCCACCAGTCGTCGCCGCGCCAGTAGCCGAGGTTGTGCCGCGACCGGTGCGAGGCATCCGTCGCCCAGTTGCTGACCTCGTACCATTCGTAGCCGGCGGCCGCGAGCAGGTCGTCGGCGAGCTCGTACATGTCGGCCTCGAGGTCGTCGTCGGGCTGCGCGAGCTCGCCGCGACGGATCTGCCGCGCGAGCTTCGTGCCGTCTTCGACGATGAGCGCGTAGGCGCTCACGTGGTCGGGTCGCTCGGCGACGACGGCCTCGACGCTGCGTCGCCAGTCGTCGATCGACTCCCCCGGCGTGCCGTAGATCAGGTCGAGGCTGACGTCGAGCCCTGCCTCGCGCGCCCAGCGCACGACGAGCGGCACCCGCGCCGGGTCGTGCGTGCGGTCGAGCGCCGCGAGCACGTGCGGCACGGCCGACTGCATGCCGAACGAGATTCGCGTGAAACCGCCCTCGGCGAGGCGCACGAGGTCGTCGGGGCCGACCGAATCGGGGTTCGCCTCAGTCGTGACCTCTGCGCCGGGTTCGAACCCGAACTCGTCACGGATGGCGCCGAGCATGCGCACGAGGTCGTCGGCCGGAAGCAGCGTCGGCGTGCCGCCGCCGAAGAAGACGGTCGATGCTGGGCGCGCAGGCAGAGCGGATGCCTCGAGCATCTGCCGCGACATCCGGATCTCGGCGATCGCGTGGTCGGCGTAGTCGACCTGGCGCGCGCCTCGCAGCTCGTCGGACGTGTAGGTGTTGAAGTCGCAGTACCCGCAGCGCACCCGGCAGAACGGCACGTGGAGGTATACGCCGAAGGCGCGATCGTCGGCGCCGACGGCGGCGGACGCCGGCAGGAGCCCGTCGGCCGGTGCCGGGTCGCCCAGGGGCAGGGCGGATCCCACGACTAGACGCCGCCGGCGGGGTGGAGCGCCCGCAGTTCGAGGCGGGTCAGCTCGCGGCGCCGCTTGCGCTGCATCGGCGCTGTCACGCCGGTCGTCGCGAAGATCGATCGGATCGTGAGCCACACGGTGTCGTCGTCTCGGTGCTCGACGATGAAGGACTCCTCGCCGCTCTCGGGGCCATCGGCGGTCGTGCCGTAGGCGAAGCCGAGGCGCTGCGGCTCGTCGATGACGTACACGATGAGGACGGGGGTCTTCTCGGAGCCGAACCGCTTCTTGCGCTCGAGCGTCGCCGTCATGCCGGGCGCGATGTAGGGCGTTCCGTCGGCGCCGAAGCGCTCCTCGATTCGCGGTGCCGGCTGGTCGGCGAGCGGGGCGCCTTCGGCGTCGTAGACGATGCCCGGGTACTGGGCGCCGGTGCCGGTGGAGATGTCGGAGACCTCGAATCCCGAGCCGCGCTGGATGCCCCAGGTCATGAGTGCCTCCGCGGCGCGCTCGAAGCGCTCGAGGCCGGATCCGAGGCGCACGGCGTCTTCGGACGGGCGGTAGCCGGCCGGCGGATAGCGCAGCAGGTCGGGCGCGAGGGTCGCCCCGATTGCTCCGTACGTGACCGACTGGTCGGTGAAGGTGCTTCGGCGGGTCATCCGTGGGCCTTTCCTGTGGTGCGGCGCCTGCCGAGCGCGCACGTCTGATGCGATTGAGGCTCGACAGGCATCGCTCGATTCTACGGAGGTCGCCTGTGTCCGCACTGGTGATGGCGACTCATCGCCATGCGCTCAGCGTTCGACGACGGCCGATTCGAGCAGCGAGAGGGTCACGGCATCCGCTTCGAGCTGTGCGCGCACGCCGAGCGGCAACGGCAGGTTCGGCGGGTTGTGGCCGATCTCCAGATTCGCGAGAACCGGGATGTCGCGGTCGCCGAGCACGTCGAGCACGACCTCGCGCAGGCCGGGGCCGCCATCGGTGACCTCGATGTCGGCGACCGGGCCGACTAGCATTCCCGCGATGCGATCGAGGATGCCCGCCTGGCGGAGCACGTGCAGGTCGTTCCAGACGGCGGAGGTCGAGGTGTTGACATCCTCCCAGAACAGGATGGCGCCGTCGAAGCGTTCGGGCGGCAGCGCGAACGGTGTCGCCTGCAGACGCACGAGACGGTTCAGGAGTCCGCCGATCAGCGGGCCGACCGCGTGGCCACCGCGCCAGCGTTCCCAGGCGCTGTCGGCCGGCAGGAGGCCGACCGGCGACGTGCTCGTCAGCAGACGGCTCGAGACGTCGGCGAGTTCCTGTCGTCGTTCGGCGCCGGCGCCCTGCCATTCGCCATACCCGAACGTCACGAGGTCGCCGTGCACGCCGACGAGACCCGTGCGGGAGTGGAGCGCGAGCAGCACGCCATCGATGTCGCTGAAGCCGATGACGGGCTTGGGATCGGCTTCGACGGCCGCGTAGTCGATCAGGTCGAGGTAGCTCAGGGTCATGCGACCGCCGGTGAGTGCGAAGATCGCGCGCACCTCGGGGTCGCGGAGCATTCGGTTGAACTCGTTTGCGATCTCGACCGGTGTTGCCGCGCCCCACCACCAGTGGCGCCCGGTCTCGATGAGCGGCGACATCTGCACGTCGAAGCCGAGGCCCTCGAGTTCGGCGACCCCGCGCCGGAAGAGCGCCTCCTCGTCGGCGTCGAGACCACCCGACAGCGCCGCCACGGCGACCGTGTCGCCGGGCCGGAGCGCGCCTGGACGCAGCATCCGGACCATGCTCTGCCCCTCTCGGAGTGAGTGCGACCGCTCGATGCGGTGCGCCTCGTCACCTGCGGCGACCACGCTAGCGCGGCCCGGCGTCGGCGTCGAGAACCCGGGTCGAGCTCTCCGAGAATGGAGGCATGGCAGACACCACCCCTCGAATCGGCAGCTCCGGCCTCAGCCACGTGACCTTCGTCGTCTCCGACCTCGACCGAATGGAGACCATCCTCACGCGCGTGCTCGGAGCGGTGCGCGTGTACGACAGCGGTGCCGAGACGTTCTCCCTGTCGGAAGAGCGCTTCTTCCTCGTCGGCGACGAACCGGCGGCGACCTGGGTGGCGATCATGCAGGGCGACGGCGGGCTGCCGCGCTCGTACAACCACGTCGCGTTCCAGGTCGACGCCGATTCGCTCGATGAACTGCGTCAGGTCATCGATTCGCTCGGTCTCGAGCAGCGACCGCCGCGCTCACGAGTACAGGGCGAGGGCGAGTCGATCTACTTCTACGACGACGACGCGCATCTCTTCGAACTGCACACGGGTTCGCTCCGCGAGCGGCTCAGCGCCTACGCGCCGTGACGCCCGGCACCTCGGAGCGACCGAAGGCTACTTCTTGTCCTTCTTCTCGACGTCGCCAGAGAGCGCGGCGATGAACGCCTCTTGGGGGACCTCGACGCGGCCGACCATCTTCATGCGCTTCTTGCCCTCCTTCTGCTTCTCGAGGAGCTTGCGCTTGCGGCTGATGTCGCCGCCGTAGCACTTGGCGAGCACGTCTTTCCGCATCGCGCGGATCGACTCGCGCGCGATGATGCGCGCGCCGATCGCGGCCTGGATGGGCACCTCGAACTGCTGGCGCGGGATGAGCTCGCGCAGGCGCCCCGTCATGAGCACGCCGTACGCGTAGGCCTTGTCGCGGTGCACGATCGCGCTGAACGCGTCGACCTGCTCGCCCTGCAGCAGGATGTCGACCTTCACGAGGTCGGCGGCCTGGTCGCCCGTGGGCTCGTAGTCGAGCGAGGCGTAGCCGGCCGTCTTCGACTTCAGCTGGTCGAAGAAGTCGAAGACGATCTCGCCGAGGGGCATGTTGTAGCGGATCTCGACGCGGTCTTCACCGAGGTACTCCATGCCGATGAGCGCACCGCGGCGCGACTGGCAGAGCTCCATGATCGTGCCCACATAGTCTTTCGGCGCGAGGATCGCGGCGCGCACCATGGGCTCGCGGACCTCGACGATCTTCGCCCCGGTCGGGAACTCGCTCGGGTTCGTGACGGTGACCGTCTTCTTGTCTTCGGTCGTGACCTCGTAGATCACCGACGGTGCGGTCGCGATGAGATCGAGCCCGAACTCGCGCTCGAGGCGCTCGGTCACGATCTCGAGGTGCAGCAGGCCGAGGAAGCCGCAGCGGAACCCGAAGCCGAGCGCGACGGAGGTCTCGGGCTCGTAGACGAGCGCGGCATCGGAGAGCTTCAGCTTGTCGAGCGCCTCGCGGAGCTCGGGGTAGTCGCTGCCGTCGATCGGGTAGAGACCCGAGAAGACCATGGGCAGCGGCTCGGTGTAGCCGGGCAGGGCCTCGGTCGCGGGCTTCGCGGCCGTCGTGACCGTGTCGCCGACCTTCGACTGGCGCACGTCTTTCACGCCGGTGATGAGGTAGCCGACCTCGCCGATGCCGAGACCCTTCGACGGGGTCGGCTCGGGTGCGCTCACGCCGATCTCGAGGATCTCGTGCGTCGCCCTCGTCGACATCATCTGGATGCGCTCTCGCGGCTTCAAGTGACCGTCGATCATGCGCACGTAGGTCACGACGCCGCGGTAGCTGTCGTAGACGGAGTCGAAGATCATCGCGCGCGCCGGGGCATCCGCATCGCCGACCGGAGCCGGGATGCGCTCGACGACGCGGTCGAGCAGCTCTTCGACGCCGACGCCCGTCTTGCCAGAGACCTTGAGCACGTCGTCGGGTGAACCGCCGATGAGGTCGGCGAGCTCCTTCGCGTACTTCTCGGGCTCAGCGGCCGGCAGGTCGATCTTGTTCAGGACGGGGATGATCTCGAGGTCGTTCTCGAGCGCGAGGTAGAGGTTCGCGAGCGTCTGGGCCTCGATGCCCTGAGCCGCGTCGACGAGGAGGATCGCACCCTCGCAGGCCGCGAGCGACCGGGAGACCTCGTAGCTGAAGTCGACGTGGCCCGGCGTGTCGATCATGTTGAGCGCGTACGAGGCGCCGTCGACCTGCCACGGCATGCGCACGGCCTGGCTCTTGATCGTGATGCCGCGCTCGCGCTCGATGTCCATGCGGTCGAGGTACTGCGCGCGCATGTCTCGATCGCTCACGACGCCCGTGATACCGAGCATGCGGTCGGCGAGCGTGGACTTGCCGTGGTCGATATGCGCGATGATGCAGAAGTTGCGGATCAGCGCGGGGTCGGTGGCAGCAGGCACCGGCGGGTTCGTGGCTCTCGGGGACATCCTGACGATTCTCCCATGACTTCGCTTCAGACTTTCGACGGATGCCCCGTGGCGCGCCCCCGGGCTACGCTCGGAGCAAATGGCGGTCATCCAGATTCCCAGCGAACGCGTCGCTCCCTCGGCCCTGCGACCCGTCTTCACGGCGCTTCGACTCGGCCTGCACGTGCTCGTCATCGGCCTCACGCTCTTCGTCGTCGTGCGGGCGCTGCTCGACGACGCGCCCGATGAGATCGGGGTGACGGTGCTCGCCGTCGCGTTCCTCGCCTGCTACGGCGCCGGCATCGCGGCAGCGCATCGGAACCTCCCGACCTGGGCGCGGGTGATCTGGCTCGTGAGCCTCCTCGTGCTGTGGGTCGGCATGTCGGCCATGACCCCCGACGCCGCCTTCCTCGCGTTCCCGCTCTTCTTCCTCGAGCTGCACGTGCTCGCGGCTCCGATCGCGGTGCCGCTCGTCGTCGTGACCTTCGGCCTGTCGGTCTGGGGCACCGCGACGCACCTCGGCTTCGAGGTCGGATCGATCCTCGGGCCGCTCATCAGCGCCGGCGTGGCGATCGTCATCGGCCTCGGCTACCGCGCGATGGCGCAGGAGACGCAGGAACGGCAGGCGCTCATCCTCGACCTGATGGCGACGCGAGAGGAACTCGCGGCGGCGAGCCGGGAGGCGGGCACGCTCGCCGAGCGCGAGCGCCTCGCGAAGGAGATCCACGACACCGTGGCGCAGGGCCTGTCGAGCATCCAGATGCTGCTGCACGCCGCGGAACGCGACGTCGCCGACGAGGCCACGCAGCAGAAGCTGCAGCTCGCCCGCGAGACGGCCGCCCAGAACCTCGGCGAGACACGGCGGTTCATCCGCGAACTCGCACCGCCGTCGCTCGATGCGCAGTCCCTGCCTGCTGCACTCCGACGCCTCACCGAGTCGACGACCGAGCAGTCGCTGCAGTCCGGCACGCCGCTCCGCGTCGAGTTCTCCACGAGCGGCGAGCCCGTGATGCTCTCGATGGCGGCCGACGCGGCGCTCCTCCGCATCGCGCAAGGGTCGCTCGCCAACGTGCTGCAGCACGCCGGTGCCACGCATGCCTCCGTCACGCTCAGCTACCTCGGCGACGAGATCGCCCTCGATGTCGTCGATGACGGTGTCGGGTTCCGCACGTCGTCGACGCTCGACGCCGACGCCTCGCAACCCGGCGGTGCCGGGGCCGGCGGCTTCGGCCTCCGCGCCATACGTCAGCGCGCCGCCGCCCTCGGCGGCAGTGTCGACATCGAGTCGACGCCCGGCGACGGCACGGCGATCTCGGTGCGCATCCCGGTGGTGGCGCCATGATCCGCATCCTGCTCAGCGACGACCACCCCGTCGTGCGCGCCGGCATCCGCGCGATGCTCGAGAGCGAACCCGATCTCGAGGTCGTCGGCGAGGCGACGACGGCTGAAGACGCGGTGCGGCTGGCCGAGGCATCCGACGTCGACCTCGTGCTCATGGACCTCCAGTACCCGGGCGCGATGCAGGGCGCAGAGGCGACCCGCCGCATCCGCTCGCAGCAGAGCTCGCCGCGCGTGCTCGTGCTGACGAACTACGACACCGACGCCGACATCCTGGGAGCGATCGAGGCCGGTGCGAGCGGCTACCTCCTGAAGGACGCCCCGCCCGCCGAACTCATCGCCGCCGTGCATGCTGCCGCCGTCGGCGACGCCGCGCTCGCTCCCGGCGTCTCGTCTCGTCTGGACGCCTCGCGCACGAGCGGCGAACGGCTGACCGTTCGCGAGGCCGAGGTGCTCTCGCTCGTCGCGGAGGGGCGCACCAATCGCGATATCGGTCGCGCGCTCTTCCTCAGCGAGGCGACCGTCAAGTCGCACCTCGTGCACATCTTCACGAAGCTCGGGGTCGGCTCGCGCACCGCTGCGGTCGCCAGGGCACGCGAACTAGGTGCGATCAGGGCGGGCTGACGGATGCCTCGCGCTCGCGTCGTGCTCGTTCACGGACTCCGAACCTCATCGTCGATGTGGCGCAGGCAGCTCGAGCTGCTCGGTGTGCACGACCTCGACGTGGTCGCGATCGACCTGCCCGGACACGGCAGCAGGATCGGCGAGGCGTTCTCGATCGAGGCGGCGCTGGAGGACATCGACGCGGCGCTGAATCCCGAGGCTGGAGTCCGCGGCGCTGACCGCTCGGTGCCGCGCCTGCTCGTCGGGCTGAGTCTCGGCGGGTATCTCTCGATCGAGTTCGCAGCGCGGAACCCCGACCGACTCGACGGACTCGTGGCCGCGTCGTGCAGCACACAGCCGCGAGGCGCGCCCCTTGGTGGCTACCGGCGGCTCGCAGCTCTCATCGGCCGCATGCCCGATCGCGGACGCGGCCTCAACGATGCGATGGCACGGCTCTTCCTCTCCCCCGAAGCCGCCGACGACGTGCTCGCGGGCGGCGTCGCCCTCGATGTCATGGCGCCGGTGCTCGCGGCCGTCGGCGACCTCGACCCCGTCGGAGCGCTCTCGGCGATCGAGGTGCCCGTCTGGCTCGTGAACGGCCGCTTCGACCACTTCCGCATCGAGGAGCGACGGATGCTGCGCGCCGCCCACGACGCACACCTCGTCATCGTGCCCCGGGCGACGCACCTCGTGAGCCTCATCCGCCCCGACGATTTCGCGGCGGTCGTGCTCGGGGCCGTCGCGGAGCTCGATCGCCGTGCGGCCGCCGGGCGACGCCGTCGAAATGCGCACGCTGGCGCATCTGCGGGCTCGCCGAGTTTCCCCGGGCAACTCGCAGGCGCGAACGTTGGTGACCCACTCTCATAGCTGGTATCGTTGCCTGTTGGCTTGCGTGTGGGTCCCACCCCGCACGATTCGCCGGTGAGGCCCCTCTACCTTTCCCGGCACATCCGGTACCCGCACAAGAACGAAAGACGAACTCACGTGGCAAACATCAAGTCGCAGATCAAGCGCAACCGCACGAACCTCAAGGCGCAGGAGCGCAACAAGGCCGTCAAGAGCGAGCTGAAGACCGTCATCCGCATTGCGAAGGACGCGATCTCCACGGGCGACAAGGACAAGGCGACGACCGCCCTCCGTGCCGCGACCCGCAAGCTCGACAAGGCTTCGAGCAAGGGCGTCATCCACAAGAACCAGGCCGCGAACCGCAAGTCGGCTCTCGCGAAGCAGGTTGCCGCGCTCTGACGCGAACACGCACTCGATGAAGGCCCCGGCACGGATGTGTCGGGGCCTTCGTCATGCGCGGGGGCGGTGATTCGATGCCGTGCCCCGCTTCGTTCCCTCGCGGCGTGCGCAACGGCTCGTCACGGTGGGGTGATCGGGGCTCGCGCGTGCGGGCGTGGGCGCACGGGCGCCCACGCACAGGCGATACGGCGCACGAGGCTAGGCGCGGCCGCGAGAGGCGATGACGCCCACGAGCCGCTCGAGCGCGAACACGGGGTCGCGTTCAGCCCCCTTGACGGCGGCATCGGTGGCCGCGAGTGCTTCGATCGCTCGCCCGAGCCCCTCGTCAGTCCAGCCGGCGAGATCGCGTCGCGCACGATCGACCTGCCACGGCGCGAGACCCAGCGAGCCGGCGAGCTGCGCTCCCCCGCCGCGGGTGCCCGACACCTTCGCCATCGTGCGCACCTTCATGGCGAACGCCGCGACCATGGGCACCGGGTCGGCACCGCTGTCGAGCGCGTGTCGGAGCGCGATGAGCGCCTCACCGTGGCGGCCCGCGATGGCGGCGTCGGCGACGGCGAACGCATTGGTCTCGACGCGGCCGCC
This sequence comes from Agromyces sp. Root1464, assembly GCF_001427265.1. Lineage (NCBI taxonomy): Bacteria > Bacillati > Actinomycetota > Actinomycetes > Micrococcales > Microbacteriaceae > Agromyces > Agromyces sp. Root1464. The sequence goes on along the minus strand of NZ_LMFU01000002.1, from coordinate 152,034 downwards.
GTAGTAGCGCGCGACGACGGTCTCGGTGATGTCGGACGGCGCATCCGCCAGGAGCTGTCGGCATGCGGCGGAGAGTTCGCGGAGGTCGTCGCTGAACGCGCCGACGAGAGCACGCAGCGCACCGGGGCTGATCTTGCGACCAGCTGCACGGAACTCCGCGGCCGCGAAGTCCTGCTTCTCGGCGTCTTTCTTGAGTTCGGCGCAGACGATCTCGATGCCGCCGCCACCACCGGCGCGGATCGCGTCGAGGAGCTTCTTGCCGCGCACGCCGTTGCGGTGGCGCAGCACGAGGGTCGTGGACTCGGCCGTCTGCTCGAGGTAGTCGAGCGCGTCGAGGAGGAAGTCGTCGCTGGCGCGCTCGACGCCGCTGACCCGGATGAGGCGCGGCTCGCCGAACAGCGACGGGCTCGCGAGCGTCATGAGCTCGCCGCGCCGATAGCCGTCTGCTTCGAGGTCGCTCACCTCGAGCGCCGGGTCTTCGGAGCGGAGGAAATCACGGAGCATCGTGATCGATCGCTCGGCGAGCACGTCTTCGGCGCCCGTCACGAGCACGACGGGAGCAGGCCGGATCGCGTGCCACGCGAGCTGCGGGATCGCCGCCTTCGCCTTGGGCGATGCCCCTGAGCGCGATGCTCCTGTGCGCGATGCCACCGCACCTCCCGTTCGTCGCTTCGAGTCTACGGGCCGCCGACGACACCGGCAGTGTCGCGCTCGCTCCACAGGCTGAAGCCGCCGCCATCGGCCGTCAGCAGCGCCGTGCCCGACCGATCGGTGCGCACGATCGCAGTGCCGTCGGCACGCAGCAGGTCGAGCAGCCGGTCGGTCGGGTGGCCGTATCCGTTGTCGGCACCGACCCCGATCACCCCCACCGTCGCGCCGAGTTCGTCGTAGAGACGCTCACTCTGATCGGCGGAGCCATGATGGGCGACCTTCACGAGATCGACGCGTCCGAGCGCGGCGGACCGCAGCATGCGCGCCTGGGCCTCCTCACCGAGATCGCCGAGGAAGAGGCCGCGGTAGTCGGGAGTCGAGACGTCGAGGACGACGCTCGCATCGTTGCCCGGTTGCGCGTCGCGCTTCGGCCACACCACGCGCCACCGGGCGTCGCCGAGAGTACCGCCGAACCCTGCCACGACCTCGACCGGCTCGGCGCCCGCCGCGACGAGCGGATCGAGCGCGCGCGTCGAGCGGTCGCCGTCGAGCGGCCCGTGCACCACGGTGTCGACGAGTCCCACCGCCGCCGGGACTCCCCCGACATGGTCGGCATCCCAGTGCGTCAGCACGAGCAGGTCGATCCGCGAAATTCCGAGGAAGGTCAGACACCGCGAGAGTGCAGCGGGATCGGGCCCGGTGTCGATCAGCGCCGTCGCGTCGCCCGAGCGGAGGAGGACCGCGTCGCCCTGCCCGATGTCGCACGCAGCGACATCCCAACCACTGGGCCGGGTCGCCGCACCGATGAGCGGACTGCCGGCGAAGAGCCCAACGGGCACCGCGATCGTGACGATCAGCGTCGCGGCCGCGAGCATGCGAAGTCGTCGGCGGCGCCGTGATCCCAGCAGGAGCCAGAGTCCGATCGCGGTGCACGCCGCGAGCAGCAGCGCGCCCGGGGCATCCGGCAGCCATTCGAGGCGTGCGGCGGGCAGCGCCGATGCCGCCTGGGCGAGCAGCGCGATCCAGGTCGCGGGCAGCCACGCGAGCTGGAGGCACGCGAACCCGACCGACGGCAGCACCGGCAGCAGGAGGCAGCCGATGAGCCCGACGACGGTGCCGATGGGTGCTGCGGGTGCTGCGAGCAGGTTCGCCGGCACACCGTAGAGCGCAAGTGCCGGGTCCAGCAGCACGAGCACGGGCTGGCAGGCGAGCTGGGCGGCGAGTGGCACGCCGATGACTGCGGCGATGGGCAACGGCATCCAGCGCGCGAGCGCCTCGCTGAGGGGTCGCGCGAGCAGCAGCAGACCTGCCGTCGCGAACACCGACAGCGCGAACCCGTAGTCGCGGGCATACCAGGGATCGATCGCGAGCAGCACGACCACGGCGAGTGAGAGCGCTGCGACACCGCCGCCGGGGCGACCTGCGGCGATCGCCACGAGCACCACGATCGCCATGGTCGCCGCGCGGACCACGCTCGCCTCGGGGGTGACGAGCACCACGAATCCCGTCAGGGCGAACAGCGCGACGACGACACGGGCCAGCCGCGGCAGACCGATCAGGGCGGCGAGGGCGAACGCGGCCGCCGTGACGATCGCGCAGTTCGCGCCGGAGACGGCGGTCAAGTGGCTCAGCGACGACGCCTTCATCGCGGCGTCGAGCGTCTCGTCGACCGCACTCGTGTCGCCGATCGCGAGCCCGGGTACGAGCGCTCCGCCATCGCCGCCCAGTGCGCCGGCGGCGTCGGCGAAACCGGTGCGCAGTCCGACGGTCCAGGCGAGCCATGGCGGGGGCGGTGCAACCGAGCGGATGTCGCCGACCGCCGCCAATCGGAACGCCGAGCCCTCGTCGGCCGGCAACGGCGTGACACGGGCCGTGAACGTGACCCGCGCGCCGAGCTGCAGCTCCCCAGTCGGGAGCGACAGCGCCGTCGTCACCGGTACCGCGCGCGCCGCGGCGCCGTCGACGGAGACGAGCTTTCCCTCGACTCGGAGAGCAGGCGCCTCGCCCTCGGCGAACCAGCTCGAGCGCATCGCCCTCGGCGCACCGGTGAGTTCGATCGTGACCACGGCGGTGCGATGCTCATTCGCCGCCTCGGCGAGTGGAGACGACTCCCTCGCACCGAGCCCGAGCGCCGTGGCGCTCACGACGAGCGCACCCGCCGCGAGTACGACGAGCAGGGTGGCCGCTGCAGCGCGGACGACCCGCGCGACGACGCCGGCGTCATGTGTCGGCGCGGAACCATGGCGCCTCCGCATGGCCGCGGTGATGACGAGTCCGGCGACGAGCCACGCCGCAACCCAGCACGCCACCGCGACGAGCCCGGCAAGTGCGGCGCCGCCAGGGATGCCGATGGCGCACCACGCGGCGATCCACGCGAGCGACGCGGGCAGGAGCAGGCGGAGGTCGCGCACTCAGAGGGCCACGAGTGGTTCGAGGCCCGCGAACACGGCGTCGCCGATGCCGGCGACGTCGAGCAGCTGGTCGACCGAGGTGAAGGGGCCGTTTGCGTCACGCCAGTCGAGGATGCGCTGCGCCAGCGCGGGGCCGATGCGCGGGAGGGTGTCGAGTTCGGCGACGCCTGCGCTGTTCAGGTGCACGAGCCCGTCGGACGGTCCCGCACCCGGCGCCGACGCGCCGCCGGCGGCGGGCGGCGCCACCTGTCCGACGACGGGAACGGCGAGCTGCTCGCCGTCGACGAGCGGCCGCGCGAGGTTCACGCCCGCGGGATCTGCGTCGGGCGCCAGCCCGCCGGCCGCCGCGATCGCGTCGACGACCCGGGCGCCCGCACCGAGTTCGACGAGGCCCGGCCGCACGACGGCGCCGAGCACGTGCACGAGCACCGACGGCGCCCCCACGGTCGAGGTCGCGTCGGCCGAGACATCCGCTCGGTCATCGGATGCCTCGATGCGATCTTGATCGCCGCCGCCGCCGGCGCCGAACGACATGAGCGCGGCGACCGCCACGGCGAGCACGAACAGCACCACGGCGGCGCCGACTCCGACGCGCACCCGCGGGCCGGCGCGGCGGGCGGACGCATCGAGCACCGCCATCGGGTCGACGGCATCACGAGCGGGCATGCTCGCACGCTAGACCGCCGGAAGTCGGTCGAAACGGGAGCGGGCCGCGCCCGTGCACCGGTTGGCGACATCCTCACCTGTCGAGGAAGAGTCGTACCCTCGTTACCGCCGAACCCGCGAGACGGAAAGCTGCGAGGCGCGTGTCCTGCCGCCGGGCGGTGGGTTCGAGAGATCGGCCGAGCCGCCTGCTCCTAGTCCGTGATGGGGGTCGGCAGATTCGCGGCGAAGACGAGTTCCGAGTAGCCGGACAGCCGTTCAGCCACCTCTTCGAGCCGCTGTGCTGCCGCGGCGGTGATGGCGAGTTCGACGGGATTCCTTCGCAGGAGGTCGCGCTGCCACCGTCGCAGTCGTTCGAGGCTCTGCTCCTCCTCTTCCAACTCGCCGAACGTGAACTTCTCCTTCGCGATCTCGCGATCGATCTCCGCCTCGAACTTTCCGCAATCCGCGATGAACTCGCTCCACTCATCGGTCCGGGTGGCGATGAACGCGTCGCGCACCAGAGCGAGATCTCCGTCGCCGTGCGAGTCCACCTTCAGCACTGCGATACTCCCCCCGCCCTTCTCAGCAAGCGTTCGCAGGTTCGGCAGTGGCTCCGTGAACGCAGGCAGATCCGGGATGGCCCAGGCCCCCGACGCGGCAGGCACTGCTCCAAGCCTGCGGAGTTCCCGCCATACCGCGACGCGGTGTCGAGAGGGCTCGGCCGGCACGCGAGGGATCACGAGCAGCCAACGAACATCGGTCTCAGTAGCCATGAGAAGAATGTAACAGAAGTTACAGATGCATATGTGCCGAATGTACGATGTGTCAGGATCCTTCACGCAGGTCGAGCAGCGTCTCGTCGGTGAGTCGGATCTGATCGAATCTGGCTTCGCACGTCTCCCCCAGCGGCGCCTGCGACATGAATCCGACGACCGGCGTGACGTCCGTGTGCAGCCTGAACAGTCGCACGAAGTCCCACCGCTCACCATCCGTCGAGGCGTGGAACGCATACGCCTCTCCGATGCGCGACACCCGAAGATGCACGAACTCCTCCTCGACGATGCTCGAATTGCAGTCGTCCGAGTAGTCGTTGGTCACGACGCTCACCACCATGGCCTGGCCGCCGGGCGAGTACTCGAAGCAGAGCTTCGCCCAGTGGTCCTCGTCGCACCAGAGGCCGAGCACCGCAGCATCGAAGGTCGTGCGCTCGCTCACGACCCGGGTCCGTGCGCTCAGCGTGAAGTCGCCCTCCGGCGTGAATCCCAGCAGGCTCGCCCCGTGCTGACCGGGCCCACCGAGCGAGTCGTTGCTCCAGTCGACCCCGGGAGCGGCGCGCATCACGAGCTCGCCTGCACTCGCTGCGTCTCCTGCCCCGGGGTGGTAGGCAGCGACTGACGCGGCATTCGTCCACTGAAGAGCTGGCAGTCCGGGTATCTGCATGGTGATCTCCTCGCGTCGGTTCGCGTGAACATCCTCCCGCGAAGGGGCACGCCGGGGGTCCACCAATGGGCTCCTTGCTGCTTCTTTCTTTGACTGCGAGACCTTCGTCAAGAAGCTCCGATCGTCAGCCCGGCGACGACCAAGACACCGCCCGCAAGTACCAGCGCGCCGCCGACGAACAGCACGGTCCGCACCACTGGCCACCCCGTCGATGCAGCGATGGCCGCGGCGATGCCCGTGACGAGGAGCCACAGGATCACGAAGGCCACCGACGCAATCACGATGCCGAGGTATTCCTCACTCGCGTTCATCGCTGCGTTGTCACCGGGCTCCATGGTGGCGCCGGTGTACGTCTGGTACCCGTGGATGCTCAGCGAAATCAGAAGCGCGACGTACATCGTGGGCACCAGCGCCAGGACCGACAGAGAGATGATCGAAACCAGTCCACCGGTCGATCGCTTGTGCTGGATGGCTGTGTCTCTGTTCGTGTCCGTGTCTCTGTCCGCTTCGAGTTCAGTCACGGCGCGAGCCTATCGGGAGGGGCGTTCTCGTGTTCATCACGCCGGGATGCTCCTTCGCGCGAACCGAGGGCAGCGGGTTCTCTATTCGAGCAACCCCGCGAACGTTCCGTCGCGATCGAGCTACCTCAGCTTCCACCCCCGCCGCCGATCCCAGTGCTACGCCCAGCATCCGCCGCGTAGGCACGCGCCATCGATTCGGCATGCGATGCATCTCCATGAGTCCCGGAATAATGCTCGCTGAGTGAGCGGTTCCGGCGCTCGCGAAGAACGAGGAGCGCGGTCGCGACGACTGCGAGCACGACGATGACGACGACCGCAACGACAATCCAATCCATCGTGATCCTCCACCTCCGTTGGCGCACACCCTACATCAGGGGCGGGCAGGCCAAGTAGGTGCACCGTGATCACCGGGCGGCTCACGTCAACACCGCGCCTCGGAGCCTACGACAGCACCATCGACCAGATGATGGCGATCGCCAGCGCCAGCAGCACCCCGCCGAGGATCAGCACCGCTCGAAGGATGCGCCGCCGGCTCACGCTTCCGCGCTCGACCGATGAGCGGGAGAGCTTGTCGAGGTTCGGGCTGATGGCCTGGTACGGAGGGTCCTCGCGACTGCGCGGAATCTCCTCTTCACCATTCACGTTCATGCTGAAGCCCTTCTGCTCGCATCAGGCGGTCCTGCGGCGGGTGTGCTGAGTGTCTCATCCCCACGCGACGTCGTACACCCGCGCCGGGCGGGGGTCATATCCCACCCGTTCACGCGCATCTGCGTTTGCGCTCGGGTCCGACGGGCTCGAGCTGTGATCCGGTCTCAGGCAGAGACGGCGACGACTGACTGTTCCGAAGTCCTCGACCCCTGTGCGCGGGGTCGACGGATGCGTCGTCGCGCCGGCCGCAGGAACGACTCACGATGATGCGCGGGCACGTAGAGGCGACCATGCCGAGCGGCGCGGCTCGGCCGTACGATCAGCCCGATGCAGACGATCGCCACGCCGGCCATCGAGACGGATGCCCCGCATGCGACGATCATGAGGGCGATGCCGACCTGGTCGGCTGAACTCGCCGACCCCTCGCCGAACGCCGACGAGTGCGCGAGCATCGCGGCTCCGGTCACCATGACAACCGCGCCCACGATCGTCATGGTCCCACCCACTTGCCTGAGCTTCTCACCCTGCGCCACCGCGCCACCTCATTCCTGTCTGCTGGGGTCGTCGTCGAGCGAGGTCACCCGGTGATCACCTGCTGCTCGCCGGTGAGCGCCGAGCCCGTCCGCCTGGCCGGGCGCTCATACGTCGCTCGATGCACGGCCGGCACGTATCGACTGGCTCGTCGGGTCGCGCGCTTCGAACTGCTGCGCTTCGGCCGGAGCACGAGCCCCATGCACACGAGGCTGACGCCTGCGATCGCGGCCGCTGCTCCGGCTGCGGCGACGAGCAGTGCGACGTCGCGTTGCTCGCCGGTGTCGATGGACACCGTGCCGAACGCCGACGCGAACGCGAGCATCGCCGCACCCACCACCATGCCGATGAGACCGACCATCGTCACCGCGCCGCCGACGCGCATGAGCTTCTTGCCAGCCTGCATCGTTGTCACCCCCAGGTACACCTTCTCCTCAACAGAGATGTCCGGGTATGGGACCTTGGTTGCATCTTGGGTCGCTCGACCCGACAGGAGCGCTCATCGCAGGCCTTCTTGCCGTGCGCTACACCACCTGCGCGATGAGCACCGCGCCGAGCACCGCCACGATGGCGTTGCCGATGACCGCAGTCCAGTTCCTGAACGAGGCGCCGGTCTTGTGCCGCAGGCCTGCTCCGAGCGCGACGAGGAGCGCTTGCCATGCGAACGACGCCACGGCGACGCCGACCACGAAGCCGACTTGGGCGGCGCCCGACGATGCCGTCTCCCTCAGGCCGGGGAGGATCGCGACGAAATACAGCAGCGTCGCCGGGTTGATCGCGGTCAGCCCGAGGAAGAGCGCATATCGAACCCATCCGGTGGTCGACGTCGACGGGGTCGACCACGACGGGGTCGACCCCGTCACGGGGATCGAACGAGCCGCCGATCCCAGCGCTCGTGTCGAACTCGTGGCGGCAGTCGGGCGTGCCGCGGGCCTGCCCTTCACGAGTCCGTGGATGCCGAGCGCGATGAGCACCGCCCCGCCGCCGATCTGGGGCCAGGGCGCCCACGTGGTGATCATGGGGCTCAACACGGCGCCCGCCGCCACCGCACCGGCGCAGTAGAGCGTGTCCACCGTCGCGACAGCAGCGGCACCCGGAAGCCCGCCCGGCAGGCCCCGCAGGATTCCCTCCTGGACGAGGAGCACGCCGATCGCGCCGAGCGGCGCTGCCAGCGCCAGGCCGGCGACCGCGCCGGCGAAGAGGCCGATGATGAGGTCCGTGTGCATACGACGATGATCCGCCCTGGTTGACCTGCACACTGCGCAAACATCCTGTCGCCTGAGAGAATCATCTGCATGGATGCCGTAGACGAGAAGATTCTCGATGTTCTCCGAGTCGACGGGCGCGCTTCGTTCAGTGCGATCGGCCGTCAGGTCGGTCTCAGCACGAACGCGATCGCCGCTCGGGTGCGTCGCCTGGAGAAGTCGGGGGTGATCGTCGGGTATCGGGTCGTTCTCGCTGCCGATACGCCGGAGAGCACCGCGGGTCTCGAAGCATTCATCGACGTCCGCCTCGATCCCGCAGAAGACTCCGAGGCGTTCCTGGCATGGGCCCGGCTGGTGCCGGAGATCCGCGATGCAGTCCACGTCACCGGTGCCTACGACTACCTCCTGCACATCGGGGTTCGCGACACTGCGGCGCTCGACCGCCTCCTGCGAAGCCTGAAGAAGCAGGGTGGTGCCGCTCACACCCAGACTCGTCTCGCGCTCCGCTGAGCCTGGCCGCACCATCTGCGACCCTTCAGCGATCATCGACTGGAGATCGCCGCCCGTAACACATGGCACCATCCGTGTTCCGGCTGCTAGCCTCGGCCTTACCAGCGCGTACGGCGGCGGCTCTGTTTCGGGTACTCTGCCTCCTCTCGACCGGACGCGTTGAGTCGGACGAAGAGATCAGAGGGGGGCAACCGCTCTTCGCCCCTGAAATGACGCGAGCGCGAGTGCGTGCGCCATCGATGGAACCGCGACCCTACCCGCGTAGGACATCGATGGCCGGGCCGGTGAGACCTCTTCACCGGCCCGGCGGCTCATCTCCGAAGATGCGCGCCAAGCCGGATTCGGGCGCCGGGGCGATCTGGATCGGGACGTGCCTTCGATTGAGTGTCGGAGAGGCTACAGTTTTCCGGTGACCACTCGCGCACCCGCCGCAGCTGGACGGCAACGGCGCCGACTCGTTCGGCTTCGGATGCATCCGGCTCAGACGGTCGTCACGGGCTTCGCGCTCGCGATTCTCGCCGGCACCGCCCTGCTCATGCTGCCCATTTCGAAGGTCGGCCCCGGCGGCGGCTCCTTCGTCGATGCACTGTTCACGGCGACGTCGGCGGTGTGCGTCACCGGGCTGACGGTCGTCGATACACCGACCTACTGGACTCCGTTCGGCCAGGTCGTGATCATGGCGCTGATCCAGCTGGGCGGGCTCGGCATCATGATCTTCGCCTCCCTCATCGGCCTCGTCCTCGCACGCAAGCTCTCGGTCCGCTCGCGGCTCAACACTGCCGCCGAAGCGAAGGCGGTCGGCTTCGCCGACGTCCGCGGGCTGGTGCGCGGCATCCTGAAGATCACCGTCCTCATCGAATTCGGCGTCTTCCTCCTCCTCGGCGTGCGGTTCATGCTGGGATACGGGTACGGCGTCGGCGAGGCGGCCTGGCACGCTGCGTTCCTCGCGGTGTCATCGTTCAACAACGCCGGCTTCGCGCTCTACACCGACAATCTCATGGGGTTCGTCGCCGACCCGTTCGTCTGCCTCCCGATTTCGGCGGCGATCATTCTCGGCGGGCTCGGTTTCCCCGTCATCATGCAGCTCCGCAAGGAGTTCACGAAGCCGCTGCACTGGTCGATGAACACGAAGCTCGTGCTCTGGGGCAGCGCGGTGCTGCTCATCGGCGGCACCGCATACATCACCCTCATCGAGTGGAACAATCCCGCGACGCTCGGGACCCTCGACCCTGGCGCACGGCTGCTCGCGGGATTCTTCCAGTCGGTGCAGACTCGCACCGCGGGGTTCAACTCCATCGACATCGGCGCGATGCACGACGCGAGCTGGCTCGGGATGGATGTGCTGATGTTCATCGGCGGCGGGCCGGCCGGCACGGCGGGCGGCATCAAGGTGACCACGTTCGCAGTGCTCTTCTTCATCATGCTCACCGAGCTCCGCGGCGAAGGCTCGGTGAACATCTTCGGCAAGCGGCTGAGTCGAGCCGTTCACCGCCAGGCCATCACCGTCGTGCTGATCGCCGTCGCCGCGGTCGTCGCCGGAACCGCCGTGCTGTTGCTGCTGACCGGCCTCGACCTCGACCGGGTCCTCTTCGAGGCCGTCTCGGCATTCGCCACCGTGGGCTTGTCGACCGGCATCACAGCCGGCCTTCCCGATGCGGCGAAGGTCGTGCTCGTGCTGCTCATGTTCCTGGGCCGGCTCGGCCCGCTCACCCTCGGCACCGCCATCGCGCTCCGCGAACGCCGAGTCCTCTACGAATTCCCCAAGGAAAGGCCAGCCATTGGTTAAGTTCCCGTTCTTCGGCGGAGACACGTCGCGCCGCATCGCCGAGGCCGACTCCGTCGCGGTCATCGGGCTCGGCCGCTTCGGCAGCGCCCTCGCCGTCGAGCTGATGGCGGGCGGCACCGAGGTGCTCGGTATCGACCTCGAGGAAGATCTCGTCCAGGCCCTCAACGGCCAGCTCACCCAAGTGGTGCGAGCCGACTCCACCAAGGAGGAAGCGCTTCGCCAGCTCGCCATCGATGAGTTCGACCGTGTCGTCGTCGCCATCGGCGGTGACGTGTCAGCCTCGATCCTCACCTGCTCGGTCCTGCTCAGCATGCAGATCCCCGTGATCTGGGCCAAGGCCGTCGACGATCGTCACGGGCTCATCCTCGAGCAGCTCGGCGTGCATCACGTGATCTACCCCGAGAAGGACATGGGTCGCCGCGTCGCGCACCTGGTCCGCGGCGCCGCGCTCGACTACATCGAGGTGGCGCCGGGATACGCGCTCGTGAAGACGGCAGCGCCATCGCTGCTGCACGGAAAGCGCCTCGGTGACACCGGCATCCGTGCCAGCCACGGCATCACCATCGCCGCCTACCAGCACGACGACGAGCCCTGGCGGAACGCCGACAACAACACCCTCCTGCACGACGGGGACACCGTCCTCGTCGTCGGCCCGACGAGCAGCGCCGAAGCGTTCGCGCAATTGCGCTGAGGGAGGCGGACTCCCGCAGCGGTTCGAGCGGCAACGCACTCGTCTCGGGAGGGTACGCATTCGCCGGCCGCCCGCTTCGCGCGGGCGCGCCGGGACGTCAGCCCTTCGTCGCGATGTTCACGATTCGAGGAGCGCGCACGATCACGTTGACGATCTCGCGCTCGCCGATCGAGCGCACGACCGCTGCCGAGGCGCGCGCCATCGCCTCGAGCTCGTCGCCCGAGATCTTCGGCGACACCTCGAGCCGGTCGCGCACCTTGCCGTCGACCTGCACGATCGCGGTGACCGACTCCTCGACGAGGAGCGCCGGGTCGGCCTTGCGCCACGGCACGAGAGCCACGGTCGGCTCGTATCCGAGTCGCTGCCACATGTCTTCGGCCGTGAACGGGGCGAAGAGATCGAGGATCATCGCCGTGACCTCCGCCGCCTCACGGACCGCAGCGTCACCGGCGCCTGCACCTGAGTCGATCGCCTTGCGCGTCGCGTTCACGAGCTCCATGAGCCGCGCGACGACGACGTTGAACTTGAAGGCCTCGACGAGACCCGGCGCGTCGGCGAGCAGGCGGTGCGTGATGCGCCGAAGCGACGGGTCGCCCGTCTTCCACTCGACCTCGGGGCTCGAGGTGACCTCGCCCGAGATGCGCCAGGCGCGGGCCAGGAACTTCGAGGCGCCGACCGGGGAGACATCCGCCCAGTCGATGTCGTCTTCGGGCGGGCCGGCGAACGCCAGGGTGACGCGGAGCGCATCGGCGCCGTGCGCCTGCAGCTCGCTCGCGAACTCGACCAGGTTGCCCTTGGACTTCGACATCTTGGTGCCGTCCATGATGACCATGCCCTGGTTCAGCAGCGACGTGAACGGCTCGGTGTAGCTCAGGTAGCCGAGGTCGAAGAGCACCTTCGTGATGAATCGCGAGTAGAGCAGGTGCAGGATCGCGTGCTCGACTCCGCCGACGTACTGGTCGACAGGGGCCCACTTCTCGGCCTCCGCCGGGTCGAAGGCGCGCGTGTCGTCGGTGGGATTCAGGTAGCGCAGGTAGTACCACGACGAGTCCACGAACGTGTCCATGGTGTCGGAGTCGCGCCGGGCGGCTCCCCCGCAATTCGGGCACGCGACGTTGACCCAGTCTTCGGCCGCACCGAGCGGGCTCGCGCCCTTCGGCTTCAGGTCGAGCCCCGCGGCATCCGGCAGTCGCACCGGAAGCTCGCTCTCGGGAACCGGCACCTCGCCGCAGTCGGGGCAGTGGATGATCGGGATCGGCGTGCCCCAGTACCGCTGGCGCGAGATGAGCCAGTCGCGCAGGCGGTAGTTCTTCGACGAGCGGCCGAGGCCGCGCTCAGCGAGGATCTCGATCACGCGGCGGATCGCGTTGGACTTCGAGAGCCCGTCGAGGGGGCCCGAGTTGATGAGCCGGCCCTCGCCCGCGAGCGCGACGCCGGTCGACGCCGGGTCTTCGAGCGTGACGAGCTCGTCGGGCAGGTACGGGTCGCCGTTCTCATCGAGCGGGATGACGGGGATCACGCCGGTGACGGGCGCGTTCGTGTCGACGACGACGCGCACGGGCAGGTCGAAGGCGCGGGCGAAGTCGAGGTCGCGCTGGTCGTGCGCCGGCACGGCCATGATCGCACCGTGACCGTAGTCGGCGAGCACGTAGTCGGCGGCCCAGATGGGCAGGCGCTCGCCGTTGACCGGGTTGATCGCGTAGCGCTCGAGGAACACGCCCGTCTTCGGGCGGTCGGTCGCGAGCCGGTCGATGTCGCTCTCGGCCCGCACCGAGTCGACGTAGTCCTGGAAGCGCATGCGCACTTCTGCGGAGGCCCCGCTCGCGAGCTCGGCCGCGAGGTCGGAGTCGGGGGCGACGACCATGAAGGTGGCACCGAAGAGCGTGTCGGGGCGCGTCGTGAAGACCGGGATGCGCTCATCGCGCCCCTCGATCTCGAATTCGACGTCGGCGCCGGAGGAGCGGCCGATCCAGTTGCGCTGCATCGACAGCACCTTCGACGGCCAGGCGCCCTCGAGCTGGTTCAGGTCGTCGAGCAGGCGGTCGGCGTAGTCGGTGACGCGGAAGTACCACTGCGTGAGGGCCTTCTTCGTGACGACCGCACCGCAGCGCTCGCAGTGGCCGTCGATGACCTGCTCGTTGGCGAGCACCGTCTGGTCATTGGGGCACCAGTTGACCTGACCGGCCTTGCGGTAGGCGATGCCCTGCTCGTAGAGCTTCAGGAACAGCCACTGGTTCCACTTGTAGTACTCGGGGTCGCTCGTGTGGAGCTCGCGCGACCAGTCGAACGACGGCGCGTACTGGCGGAACGACTTCTTCTGCTGCTCGATGTTCTCGTAGGTCCACCCGCGGGGGTCGATGCCGCGCTTGATGGCGGCGTTCTCGGCGGGCAGGCCGAAGGAGTCCCAGCCGACCGGGTGCAGCACGTCGAAGCCCTGGTGGCGCCAGTACCGGGCCACGGTGTCGCCGTAGCCGAATGCCTCGGCATGGCCCATGTGCAGGTCGCCCGACGGGTACGGGAACATGTCGAGGATGTACTTGCGGGGCCTCGTGTCGCCGGGGAGCCCGGCACGGAACGGCTCGGACTCATCCCAGACGGGAAGCCACTTCGCCTGGATCGCGGCGAAGTCGTACGCGCCGGCGTCGGCGTGCGCTGGGTCCTGGTCGTGTGCCACGTGACTCTCAATCGTGTATCGCTCGGGGAGGGCTTCCGGGCGCGCCGGAACGCGGCGCACTCGGACATCCAGCCTACTCACTCCGAGACGGGCACGTCCGCGCCCAGCACGGCGAGCAGCGCGCGCGCCTTGACGCGCGTCTCCTCGACCTCCTCGGCCGCGACGGAGAGCGCGGTGATGCCGCCGCCGGTGCCGATCGACGCGCCGCTCGGAGTGAGCACGATCGAGCGGATCACCATCGCGAGGTCGGCGCCGCCGTCGATGCCGAGGTAGCCGAACGCACCGGAGTAGACGCCTCTCGGCCCCTGTTCGAGCTCGTGCAGGATCGTCATGGCGCTCCGCTTCGGCGCTCCCGTCATGGAGCCGGCGGGGAACGCGGACTGCACGGCGTCGAGTGCGGTGAGCGGATGCCGCAGCCTCGCGATCACCGTCGAGACCAACTGGTGCACGTGGGCGTACTCCTCGACGTCGAGCAGGCTGGGCACCTCGACCGTGCCGAGCTCGGCGATGCGGCCGAGGTCGTTGCGCATGAGGTCGACGATCATGAGGTTCTCGGCGCGTTCCTTCTCGCTCTCGAGGAGTTCGCGGCGAAGGGCGGCATCGGCGTCGGGGTCGTCGCTTCGGGGCCGCGTGCCCTTCATGGGCTTCGTGGAGACGAGCCCGTCGGCGTCGACGTGCAGGAACTGCTCGGGCGAGGCGCTGAGGAGCGCCGTGTCGCCGAACCGCAGGTAGCCGCCGTGGTGGCTCGGGCTCGACGTCCGCAGGGCGAGATAGGCGGTCGCCGGGTCGGGATGCACGTCGACGTCGACGCGGTTGGTGAGACACAGCTGATAGGCGTCGCCGCGCACGATCGCCGCCTGGCATTCGGCGATGAGCTGCGCGTACCGCGCGGCATCGTGCCGCCATCGGCTCGGCACGCTGACGGTCCGCGCGCTCGTCGGGTGCGATGCCGACGAGGTCACCGGCACGGATGTCGCGTCGAGCCGCTCGATCGCGCTCGCGAGCTCGGCCGCCCATGCTTCAGGCGTCTTCCGTGCCTCGCGCTCGTCGTCGCCGCCATCGCCATCGCCGTCGATCCAGACGAGCCGCACCGATCGTGCGCCGTGATCGAACACGATCGCCCGGTCGACGAAGAGGAACGCGGCGTCCGGCGTCTCCGCCTCAGCGATCGGCACGCCCTCGAGGTGGGCGCCGAGTTCGTACCCGAACCACCCGAACCAGCCGAGGGGCGCGGCGGCATCCGCTCCGGCGGAGTCCGTCTCGGCGGCCGGGCGATGCGCGGCGAGGGCACCGCCGAGCACCTCGAAGATCGACGCCGCCGACGTGGCGGGTTCGGCACCACCCGACTCGGCCGACCGCGGGCGGCTGCGAGAGACGGTGCCGCGGATCACGTCGGTGGTCACGAACTCGGAGCCCTCGTGCGCGACGGCGAGCACGCTCGAGCCCGACGCGGCATCCGCTCCCCCGTCGAGCCAGACGACATGCGCGGACTCGGCGAAGAATGCGCGGAAGACCGCCTCGGGGTCGCGCCACACCGGCAGGGCGAGCTGGCGGACGCGACGCGGCATCCTCTCAGCCTAGATCGCCGGCAGGCGACCGTCTTCGATCGTCACGACACGATCGACGAGCGAAGGGTCGACGGGCGCGTGCGAGATGAGCACGACGCTGCTGCCCGAGCGGCTCGCGGCATCGGTCAAGTCGCGGAGCAGCGCGTCGGCCCGTGCCGGATCGACGCTCGCCGTGGGCTCATCGAGCACGAGCACCGGGAAGCGCGCGAGCATCGCCCGGGCCAGGGCCAATCGCTGCGCCTGTCCGCCCGAGACGAGCGCGCCGCGCTCTCCCACCCTGGCGTCGAGCCCGCCGCGCTCGTCGACCCATTCGCGCAGGCCCACGCGCTCGAGCACCTCGAGCAGTTCGTCGTCGGTCGCGGTGGCGCGAGCGAAGATCAGGTTCTGCCGCACATCTTCATCGAAGAGCCAGGGTCGCTGCTCGACGAGCCCGACGATGGCGCGCACGTCGGCCGGGTCGAGGGTCGAAGCCTCGACACCGCCGAGACGATAGGAACCCTCGTAGTCGAGGAAGCGCACGAGCACGTGGGCGAGCGTCGTCTTGCCCGCTCCGGATCCGCCGCGGACGAGGAGCCGCTCGCCCGGCGCGATCGCGAGGTCGACACCGGTGAGGGCCGCGCCTCGGTCGTCGCCGGCCAGGCCGGAGCCCGTGCCGTCGGTGTTCACGAGCGCCGGCCAGCTCGCCTGCACTCCGCGCAACTCGACCATCGGCGGCGCACCACCGCTGGGCGGTGCCGCAGGCGATGTCGGCATGATCGGGATGCCGGCCGGCACGGAGTCGGGCACGGCACTCGCGACCCGGGCGGCGCTGGCGCGCGCGAGCCGGAGCGACGACGCCGCGAGCGGCACCGCCGTCGCGACCTCGGCGATCGCGAGCGGCACGAGGCAGAGCACCGCGAAGGTCGGACCGTCGATGCGGCCGCCCTGCAGGAGCGGCACGGCGGCGGCGAGGCTCGCGGCCACGGCGAAGCCGCCGATCGCGCTCATCGCCGCCGCCGCGACACCGGTCGCCGCCGCACGCGAGCGGGTCGCCGCGGCATACCGGGCGCCGAGCGCGTCGATGCGGCGCCGCCCGGCGCCCGCGGCGTCGAAGGCGACGAGCACGTCGAGAGCCTGCACGTGCTCGACGATCGCCGCCTGGAGGTCGCCGCGGAGGGGGGCCGTCGTGCGTTCGGCATGGACGAGCGCCCGCTGTTGCACGAGGAGCGCCACGCCGATGCCGACGGCCAGGCAGATCAGCACGGCGATCGCCGACTCGGGCGCGAGGAACCCCATGCCGACGACGGCCGCCACGAGCACGATCGCCGCGCTCACGAGCGGCTGCACCGCCCGCAGCGGCACGTTCTGCAGCTCGTCGACGTCGCTCACGAAGCGATCGAGCAGGTCGCCGCGACGCGTCGCCGCGATGCCGTCGGGTGCGATCGGGAGCATGCGCTCGAACACGTTCGCGCGGATCATGGCGAGCTGCCTGAACGACGCGTCGTGGCCGCTCAGCCGCTCGAGGTACCGGAAGACCGAGCGCCCGAGGGCGAACGCCCGCACGCCGACGATCGCCACCGACAGGTAGAGCACCGGCGGCTGCTCGGCGGCACGCGCGATCAGCCATGCCGAGCACGCGAGCAGCACGATGCTCGAGCCTGCTGAGCCGATGCCGAAGAGCACGGCAGGCAGGAGCCGGCGCGGGCTCGGGACGGCGCGACGAAGCATTTCGCGGGCGGGATCAGACATGTGCGGGCTCCAGCTCGATGACACGATCGGCGCGGCCGGCGAGTGCTGCTCGGTGGGACGACACCACGACGATGCGTCCCTCGGCGGCGAGCTCGAGCAGGGCATCGCCGAGCGCCGCCTCGCGGTACTCGTCCTGCGCCGAGCTCGGTTCGTCGAGGAGCAGCAGCGAGGCGTCGCGCGCGAGCAGTCGATGGATCGCCCGGGCGGTCGCGACACGCTGCGCTTGGCCCCCCGAGAGGCCCGACCCGCCGGGTCCGAGGCGCAGCTGGGGGTCGAGTTCAACACCCGCGAGCCGGCACGCGCGCGTGCAGAGCCCGGGGTCGGCGCCCTCCTCGCCGAGTCGCACGTTCGAGGCGATCGTCCCGGCGAGGAGCGCCGGCGTCTGGCCCGACCACGCGATCCGCGACCGACCGCTCGCGTCGGCACCTGTTGGGGCTCCGTGGCCGGGGCCGCCGACCACCGCCCCGTCGAGCCGCGCGACGCCCTCGAGCGGCACGAAGCCGAGGAGCGCCGCGAACAGGCTCGACTTGCCCGAGCCGCTCTCCCCCGTCACCGCGACGAGTTCGCCGCGAGCTGCATCGAGGTCGAGGCCGTCGATCACGGCCCGGTCGCCCCGCATGACCCGGATGCCTCGGAGGTGCAGCCCGCCCGCGGCATCCGCGCCCTCGTTCGCCTGGTCGGCCGGGGCGACCGCGGACGCGCGCGCCGGAGCGCGAACCGCCCGTTCCGCGGCGTCGAGCAGATCGAACGCGTCGGCCGAAGCGGCGACGCCCTCGGTCGAGGCGTGGAACGCGGCACCGACGTTCCGGAGCGGCAGGAAGA
The DNA here is from genome assembly GCF_001427265.1 of Agromyces sp. Root1464. Lineage (NCBI taxonomy): Bacteria > Bacillati > Actinomycetota > Actinomycetes > Micrococcales > Microbacteriaceae > Agromyces > Agromyces sp. Root1464. The sequence goes on along the minus strand of NZ_LMFU01000002.1, from coordinate 134,203 downwards.
CCTCGGGCGCGAGCACCAGCACGAAGAGGCCCGCGATCAGCAGCATGTCGCCCGCGACCAACCGAAGGCCGATCGAGACCGCGACGAGCGCCACCGACAGGCTCGCGGCGAACTCGAGGGTGAAGCCCGAGAGGAACGTGATGCGCAGCACCTTCATGGTGTGCGAGCGATAGTCGTCGGTGACCGCCCTGATCCTGGCGGTCTGGCGCTCGGCCCTGCGGAAGAGCAGCAGCGTCGACAGACCGCCGACGACCTCGAGGAACCCACGCGAGAGCGAGGCGAGGCTCTCCCACTGGCGACGCTGCACGGCCTCGGTGGCCATGCCGATGAGCGCCATGAACACGGGGATGAGCGGCAGCACGATCACGAGCACGAGCCCCGAGAGCGGATCGGCGACCCACGCCATCGCGATGAGGATCGGCGTGACGACGATCGTCGACACGAGCTGCGGCAGGTACTGCCCGAAGTAGGCGTCGAGGGCGTCGAGGCCGGGACCGAGCAGCGTCGCGATCCGCGCCGTGGGAAAGTCGGGAAGACCCTCGGGCCGCGCCTCGAGCGCCAGGAGCAGTTCGCTCCGGAGCTCCGCCTTGACCCGGGTGGCACCGGCCGACCCCACGACGTCCCAGAGCCACGCGGCGACGGCGCGAACGGATGCCGCGGCGACGAGCAGCACAAGGAGCGGTACGGCATCGGGCATCGCCATTCCGTCGATGAACCCGGTGACGAGGGATGCCAGCGCCCATGCGAACGCCACGATCGCGGCACTCTGGACGAGGGCGAGGGCACCGCCCGCGGCGAGGAAGCCGCGAGCGGCGCGGGAGCGGCGAAGGAGGCGCGGATCGAGCGGCTTCACCTAGTGCGCTGCCGCCTCGATCGACGCGCGCGTGACGCGCTTGCGGAAGACCCAGTACGTCCACCCCTGGTACAGCAGCACCAGCGGGAGGAAGACCACGGCCACCCAACTCATGACGGTGAGCGTGTACGTCGTGCTCGAGGCGTTCACGATCGTGAGGCTGTTCGCCGGGTCGTTGGAGGCGGGCATCACGTCGGGGAACAGCGCCGCGAAGAGCGACAGTACCGCGGCGGCGACCGTGACGGCGAGCAGGGTGAAGGCGATGCCCTCGGCACCGCGCCGATTCGCGAGCCATCCGCCGATGAGCGCCACGGCTGCGGCGACCGCGAGGATCCAGAACCAGAACGTGCCGAACGCGAGGCCGGTCCAGAGGAGGAAGAGTGCCGCGACGACGATCGTGATGAGCCCCGACCTCGCGGCGAGCCGCCGTGCCCGCTCGCGCAGCTCCCCCTCGGTCTTCAGCGACGCGAACACGACGCCGTGGGTGAAGAAGAGCAGCAGCGTCGTGACGCCTCCGAGCAGCGCGTACGGGTTCAGCAGGTCGAAGAGCGTACCGGTGTAGTTGTGATCCGCATCGAGCGGCACCCCCTGCACGATGTTGGCGAAGGCGACGCCCCAGAGCAGTGCCGGCACCGCCGAGCCGACCACGATCATGCCGTCGAACCACTTCTTCCAGCGCGACTCGGGTCGCTGGTGGCGGTACTCGAAGGAGACGCCGCGAGCGATGAGTGCGAGCAGGATGAGCAGCAGCGCGAGGTAGAACCCGGAGAAGAGCGTGGCGTACCACTCGGGGAACGCCGCGAAGAGCGAGGCGCCCGCGACGATCACCCACGTCTCGTTGAGGTCCCAGACGGGCCCGATCGTGTTGATGAGCACGCGACGATCGGTCTCGTCCTTCCCGAGGAACGGCAGGGACATGCCGACGCCGAAGTCGAAGCCGTCGAGTACGAAGTAGCCGACGAACATGAAGGCGACGATCCAGAACCAGAGCACGGTGAGATCCATGGGGTGTCCTCCTAGTAGACCGTCGTGGCGGGTTCGACGCGGCCGGTTTCGGGATCGGGTTCGCCGAGCTCCGGCGGCCCCTTCTTGATGGCCCGGATGATGAGACGCACCTCGACGACGGCGAGTGCGCCGTAGATCAGGGTGAACGCCACGAGGGAGATCAGCACCTCGAGCCCGGTCACGTTCGGCGAGACCGCCGATTCGGTGGGGAGCAGGCTGAAGACGATCCAGGGCTGCCTGCCCATCTCGGTGAAGATCCACCCGACGATCATCGCGGCGAGCGAGAGCGGGAAGCTCCAGATCGCGACCTTCCAGATCCAGGCCTGCTTGGGCATGCGGCCCTTGCGGGTGAGCCAGAGGCCGACGACGGCGACGAGCACGTGAGCGAGGCCGAGCCCGATCATCCAGCGGAACGCCCAGTACGTGACCCAGATGATCGGCGCGTAGTCGCCGGGACCGTAGAGCTCCTGGTACTGCGCCTGCAGGTCGTTGATGCCCTCCACGCAGCCGTCGAAGGTGTGCGTCGACAGGAACGAGAGCAGGTAGGGCACGCGGATCGAGAAGAGCTCGCTCGAGCCGTCGGGGGTGCCGAGGGTGAACAGCGAGAACGAGGCATCCGCACCGCAGACGGTGTTGTAGGTCGCCTCGGCGGCCGCCATCTTCATGGGCTGCGTCGCCACCATGGCGAGGCTGAGCTGGTCGCCGAAGAGGGTCGTGAGGATGCCGGAACCCACCATCACCCAGAGGCCGAACTTCAGCGCGGGGCGCATCGAGTCGAGGTGCTGGTTGCGGGCGAGGTGCCAGGCGGCTGCGCTGATGATGAGGCCGGCCGCCACCATGAAGCTCGCGGCGATCGTGTGCGGGAACGCCGCGAGCGCCACCGGATTGGTGAGGAGTGCGCCGATGTCGACGAGCTCTGCACGACCGCGTTCGACGTTCATCTCGTAACCGACCGGGTTCTGCATGAAGGCGTTCGCCGCGATGATGAAGTACGCCGACGCGATCGAGCCGATGGCGGTGCACCAGATCGTCGCGAGGTGGATGCCGCGGGGCAGCTTGTCCCAGCCGAAGATCCAGAGGCCGATGAAGGTCGCTTCGAAGAAGAAGGCGAGCAGGCCCTCGAGCGCGAGCGGGGCCCCGAACACGTCGCCGACGAAGCGCGAGTACTCCGACCAGTTCATGCCGAACTGGAACTCCTGCACGATGCCCGTCACGACGCCCATGGCGAAGTTGATGAGGAAGATCGTGCCGAAGAACTTCGTGATCTTCAGGTACTCGAGCTTGCCGGTGCGGAACCACGCGGTCTGGAAGACGGCGGTGGACGTCGCGAGGCCGATCGTGATCGGAACGAACAGGAAGTGGTACACGGTGGTGAGCCCGAATTGCCATCGGGCGAGCAGCAGCGGGTCCAGCAGCTCGTTCACGGATGCCCCTTTCACACGCGATCGCGTTGTGATGCCGTCTCGTTCTACACGTCGTAGAACGTTCTTCTACAGAGCGTAGAACATTTCGCTCTTGGACGGTAGTCTGGAGATATGGCGAGTCTCGGCGAACTGGAGCGCTCCGTGATGGAGGTGCTGTGGTCGCGCGACGCCGCGCTCACGGCCAACGAGCTGCGCGACGCCCTCGCCCTGAGCGACGACGAGCCCGGCCGCGCCGTCGCGACGACCACCGTGCTGACCGTGCTGTCGCGACTCGAGCGCAAGGGGTTCGTCACGCGCGCGAGAGAGACCCGCCCGCACCGCTACCGCGCGCTCCTCACCCGTGAAGAGCACACCGCCGAGCTCATGCACGAAGTGCTCGACCGCGCCAGCGACCGCGATGCCGCGCTCGCCAGATTCGTCGGCACGGTGAGCGCCGGCGAGGCCGCGACGCTTCGACGCCTGCTCGACGACCTCTCCCGCTCCTGACCATGGTCGCCTCCTGATCATGTTCGCCGTCGCGGTACTGCTCGGCGGGTTCGCCCTCCTGCTCGCCTGGCCGATCCCCCTCATGCTGTCGCGCGCGGCCTGGCCCGCGCACTCCCCTGCGATCGCCCTCGCGCTCTGGCAGGCGATCGCCCTCGGCGGCGGCCTGTCGATGATCGGCTGCCTGCTCGTCTTCGGCGCTTCCCCGGCCGGATCGCTGCTCGGTGCGGCTGAGGCGCTTCTCCCCCATCTCTTCACGGGACCGATTCCCCCCGAGTTCGGAGTCGTGCACGTCGCGGCGCTCACGCTCGCCGCCGGGCTTGCGCTGCACCTCGCGCTCAACCTCGCGCTGACCGCCGTGCGTGCCGAGCGCGAACGTCGCCGTCAGCATCAGCTCATCGACCTGCTCAGCGATCCGATGCCCGGTCAGCCGAGAACCCGCGTGCTCGCCCACCCCGTTCCCCTCGCCTACTGCGTGCCGGGCATCCGCACCGCGACCGTGCTCACCGACGGCCTCATCGACGCCCTCGACGAAGCGGAGCTGCGAGCCGTGATCGCGCACGAACGCGCGCACCTCGACCAGTTGCACCATCTCGTCCTCCTCGCGTTCCGCGCCTGGCACAGCTCACTGCCCTGGTTCCCCATCGCCAACCGGGCCGAGCGTTCAGTCGTGCTCCTCGCGGAGATGCTCGCCGACGATCGAGCACGACGCGAGGCCGACGACGACGCCCTGCGCCGTGCAATGCTGCAAGTGGGCAGCGGCGGCGAGCCCGGTGCCTATGCCGACTCCGGCGGCGTCGTTCCCGACGTCTCGATGCTCGAGGCGAGACTCGCCCGCCTCGGCGAACCGCAGCGACCCTCTGGCCCGCTGACGGCCTCCGCCGTCGTGTGGACCGCGGCGATCATCGTCGCCGTGCCGATCGCCGCCCTGCTCGCCACCCTCGGCGTGGTCGCCTGATCCCCCGACCACGAGCCTGACCCCGACCCCGGTACGAGCCACCCCGCCGCCGAATCAGCCTGCGGTCTGATGTCGTCGTTCAGGGCGCCTCGCTACGCTCGAACGATGAACGAGATCCTCGACTGGATCCTCGACACCGTCCAGGCTGTCGACCCGATCGCCCGCACCCTGCTCGCCGGGCTGGGAATGCTGCTCGAGACCTCCGTGCTCATCGGCCTCGTCGTGCCCGGCGACACGATCGTGATCGTCGCCTCGACCGCGGTCGGCGGCGTCGGCGAGTACTTCGCCCTCACGGTCACCGTCATCATCGGCGCCCTCATCGGCGAGAGCATCGGCTTCGCACTCGGGCGCTGGTTCGGCCCGCACATCCACCGGTCGTGGGTCGGACGCAAGATCGGCGACGAGAACTGGGCACGCGCCGAGCGCTACCTCGACCGCCGCGGCGGCCCCGCGGTCTTCATCTCCCGTTTCCTGCCCGTGCTGCACTCGCTCATTCCGCTCACGGTCGGAATGAGCTCCATGCGATACCGCAAGTTCATGGCGTGGACCATTCCCGCCTGCGTCATCTGGGCCTTCTCATACGTGACCGTCGGCTGGCTCGCGGCCGGCAGCTACCGCGAACTGAGCCGCGAACTGCACTGGGCGGGCTACCTGTTCGTCGGGGTGATCGCGCTCTTCCTCGCCGCCGCCTGGGGCGTCAAGAAGCTCCTCGTGCGTTCGGAGGCCAAGCACATGACCGAGACGGATGCCCCGGCAACGGTGCCGTCTGACGGGAGCGCCGAGGCGCGCGACGACGGCGAAGGGCCGGATGCCGCGGCATCCGACCCCTCGAACCTCGACGTGAACCGCTAGAACAGCGACTTCTCGGCGAGCCAGTCCTTCGCGATCTGGTCGGCCGACTGCTGCTCGTCGACGCTCAACGCGTTGAGCGCGACGAGGTCTTCAGCGGTGAGGGCCTTGCTCACCGTGTTGATGACGTCGGCCATCTCGTCGGTGACCTTCTCGCTCACCACGGGCACGACGTTCGAGGCGAGGAAGAGCCCCTCGGGGTCTTCGAGCGTCACGAGGTCGCTCGTCGAGATCGCGGGGTTCGCGCTGTAGATGTTGACGAGCTGCACCTGCCCGTCTTCGAGCGCCTTGATGGTCAGCGGGCCACCGCTGTCTTCGATCGGCGTGAACCCGACCTCGACGCCGTAGACCTCTTTCAGGCCGGCCGGTCCGTAGGGGCGCGTCTCGAGCTCGGAGTTGCCGCCGAGCGTCAGCGGGGTCGTGACCTTCGCGAGGTCGGCGAGGCTCGTCACGCCGTTCGCCTCGGAGAACTCCTTCGTCACGTTGTAGGAGTCCTGGTCGGTCGCGGGCGACTGGTCGAGCACGCGCAGCCCCTCGGGCAGCGATGTCTCGAGCTCGGCGTAGACGTCGTCGCTCGTGGTTGCCGTCGTGTCGGGCACGTAGTACTGCAACAGGTTGCCCGTGTACTCGGGGAAGACGTCGATCTCACCCGCCTCGATCTCGGGGATGTAGACCTCACGCTGCCCGATGCGAGGCTGCGTCTCGACCGTGAAGCCGTTGGCCTCGAGCGCCTGCGCGTAGATCTCGGCGATGATCTCGTTGGAGTAGTAGTCCTGCGAACCGACGACGATCGTGTCCGACGACGCGTCGTCGGTGCCCGATCCGCTGTCCAGCGGATCGCCCGACGCGCACCCTGCCAGGGCCACTGTCGCCCCGACCGCGACTGCTGCGAGTGCGAGCAGCCGGCCTTTTCCTGCGGAGTTCATTCTCGATTCCCTTCGGTGATGGGTTGCCCCACGACCGCCCGGGGCCGGGTCGGCCGCGAGCGGAGCTCTCTGGTCCTTGTCGCCCGCACACCGGCGGGCACGACGAGGCGCTGGATGATCGCGAAGAGACCGTCGATCGCGAGGGCGAGCAGGATCACGAGGATCGAGCCGCCGAGCATCTCGGCGTAGTCGCGGGTCTTGAGGCCGGCGAAGATGAAGCGGCCGAGGCCGTCGTCGGCGATGTAGGCGGCCAGCGTCGCGGTCGCCACGATCTGCAGGGTCGCCGAACGGATGCCGCCGACGATGATCGGCATGCCGAGTGGCAATTCGACCTTGCCGATGACCTGCCGCTCACGCATGCCCATCGCCCGTGCGGCATCGACCGTGCGACGATCGACGGACTCGAGCCCCGCGTAGGCGCCGGCGAGCAACGGCGGCAGTGCGAGGACGACCAAGGCGATGATCGGTGCCTGCAGGCCGATGCCGATCGACAGCCCGAGGAGTGTGAGGAGGCCGAGCGTCGGCAGCGCACGCAGCCCGCCCGACACCGTGACCGCGCCATCTTTGCCACGACCCGTGTGCCCGACGAACATGCCGATGGGCAAGGCGATCAGCGAGGCGATCACGAGCACGGTCGCCGAGATCGCGAGATGCTGCATGATGCGCTCGGGGATGCTCCCGGCCCCGGTCCAGTTGGCGGGATCGAAGATCCAGGCGATCGCCTCGAGGAGGAGGTTCATGCGGCGTCCACCCGCTCGACGCGTTCGAGGGTTCGACGCCGAACGGCCGTGCTCGGCCGCCACCACGGCATGAGCAGCCGGCCGATCGCGACACTCGCCCAGTCGAGGCCGATCGCCAGCGCCATGGTGAGAACGATGCCTGTGACGATCTCGGCCTGGATATTGCGCTGGAGGCCGTCGGTGAAGAGGCTGCCGAGGCTCTGCACGCCGATGACGGCGCCGATCGTCGCGAGGCTCACGGTGCTCACGATCACGACGCGCAGCCCCGAAAGCAGCACGGGGCCCGCGAGCGGCAGCTCGACGCCCCAGAACCGGCCGGCCGGCGAATAGCCGATCGCGGTCGCCGACTGCCGCACGTCGGGCTCGACCGCGTCGAAGGCATCGGCGGCCGTGCGCACGATCACGGCGATGCCGTACAGCGTCAGCGCGATCACGAGATTGATCGGGTTGGTGGTCCGCAGCCCCGTGACGACCGGGAGTGCGATGAGCAGCGCGAGCGACGGGATCGCGTAGAGCAGGCCGCAGAGCGCGAGCAGCGTGCCCCGCGACCACCGGTAGCGGTGCGCGAGCCATCCGATCGGAACGGAGATCACGAAGCTCAGTATGATCGCGGGCACCGACAATGCCAGGTGCGTCAGCGTCAGCTCACCGACCAGGTCGAGGTTCGACCAGAGCCAGTTCACGAGGCGAGCACTCCAGCCGGGCGGCCGTCGGCATCGACGACGAGCCTGCGGCCGTCGACCTCGGTCACGTGCAGCGCCCGTTTGCCGCGATTCGCGCCGACGAAATCCGCGACGAAGTCGTCGGCGGGATTCGCGAGGATCTCGGCCGGCGAGGCGGCCTGCGAGATCTGCCCGCCCTGCTGCATGATCACCACTTGATCGCCGAGGAGGAACGCCTCGTCGATGTCGTGCGTGACGAAGACGACGGTCTTGCCCAGCTCGCCCTGCAGGCGCAGCAGTTCCTGCTGCAACTCCGACCGCACGATCGGGTCGACGGCGCCGAACGGCTCGTCCATGAGCAGGATGTTGGGGTCCACCGCGAGCCCGCGTGCGACACCCACCCGCTGCTGCTGTCCTCCTGAGAGCTGGCTCGGGTACTTGTCGGCGAGCGATCGGTCGAGCCCGACCGTGTCGAGCAGTTCGAGCGCCCGGGCGTGCGCTGCCGCCTTCTTCTCGCCGCGGAGCATCGGCACCGTGGCGACGTTGTCGATCACCTTGCGATGCGGCAGGAGCCCCGAATTCTGCATCACGTAGCCGATGCTGCGGCGCAGGGCGACGGGCTCGAGCGTCGCGACATCCGTGCCGTCGATCAGTACCTGCCCGCCGGTCGGATCGACCATGCGGTTGATCATGCGCAGGAGCGTGGTCTTCCCGGATCCCGAGGACCCGACGAACACGGTCGTCTTGCGCGGCGGCACGACGATGTCGACCCCTGCCACCGCCACGGTGCCGTCGGGGAACTGCTTGGTGACGCCACGGAACTCGATCATGCTGCCTCATTCCACGCTCGGCGCTCGCCGAACCGGCTACCAGCCAAACACCATTCACGTGCCGAGGCAACGAACGCGACGCGGCGCGTCGGCCTCGGAGGTCAGCTCAGGCGGCGGTGCTCGCGCTGCGCGCGGCGCCGAGGTGCTCGGCGAGGTAGTCGTGCACGAGTCGCTTCGCCTCGGCGAGGTAGCGGTCGTCGCCGGCCTCGTCACGCTCGAAGGCGCGGCTGATGAGCGCGTCGCCGAGCTCGATCGAGACGCCGAGGCGGAACCGCAGCTCGGCGAGGTCGAGGTCGTCGCCGCCGAACTCGGCTTCGATGAGGCGCGCCAGACGGTGGGCGAGCTCGGGCTCGATGTCGTCTTCGGGAGTCTCGCGGCGCGCGGCATGCACGACGCTGAAGCCCGGCTCATCGCGGTACATCGCGGCGCAGGCGTCGATTGCCACGTCCATGAGGTGCCACCAGTTGGCAAGGTCGATGTCGACGAGGTCGTCGGCGATGCGTTCGCGGAAGCGTCGGACCGAGCGCTCGCGGAGCGCGTACAGCACGGCGACGCGATCGGGGAAGTAGCGGTAGACCGTGCCGATGGAGGCGCCCGCGCGCTCGGCGACCATCTGCGTCGTCAGTCGCTCGAACCCGGACTCGTCGACGATCTCCGCGGCGGCATCGAGCAGGGCGTCGAGGCGCTGCGTACTGCGTCGCTGGGTCGGCTCGGTGCGGATCGAGCGTCTCCGGCTCGGATCGGCCCCCAGGATCAGGTCGACATTCGGCACGGAACCTCCTCAGTTGCCCGTCCACTCTACCCGGAGCGGCACGGGTGATCCGACCAACTCCGGGCATGTTTCGCGGGTCGGTGTCGACGCATGACAGACTGAGTGGATGCCGGCGAGCTCCCCCCTTCCGGCCGGACAACGAGAGCGCCAGGTCCGGCATCGTGCCGCGCGCCTCGAAGACTGGGTGCACGACATCCGCGAACGCTGGGCGCGGCGCCGCGGCCACCAGCCGACCATCGTGCCGTACACCGGCTACGGATCCACCGAGTGGGTGCGCGTGCTCTGCCGTGTGCTGCTCGCGAAGCCGGTCGACCCCGATGAGACGTCGAAGCGCCGTCGCCGCAGGGGCGAGCAGGGCATCCGCGGATGGCGCAGCTTCACGAGCGTGCCCGTCGGCGGCGTCCCCGTGGTGATCGAGGTCGGCGGCACGCGCATCGAGGTGCTCGCCGATCGTGGCGGCGTCGTCGACACCAAGGTTCCCGTCTCGCTCGAACCCGGCTGGCATCGCGTCACGCTGCACACAGAGGGCTCCGAGCCGGTCGAAGCGCCGATCTGGATCGTCGGGCCCGATGTTCGCTTCGGCATCATCTCCGACGTCGACGACACCGTGATGGTCACAGCGCTCCCCCGGCCGCTCGTGGCGTTCTGGAACACCTTCGTGCTCGACGAGCACGCCCGCATCCCGACCCCCGGCATGGCGGTGCTGTTCGAGCGCCTCGTGCGCTCCCACCCCGGCGCCCCCGTCATCTACCTCTCCACGGGTGCCTGGAACGTCGCTCCGACCCTCACCCGGTTCCTCTCGCGCAACCTCTACCCGGCCGGGCCTCTGCTGCTCACCGATTGGGGCCCCACCCACGACCGGTGGTTCCGGAGCGGCCGGGAGCACAAGCAGGAGAACCTCCGGCGACTCGCCGAGGAGTTCCCCGACGTGCGCTGGCTCCTGATCGGCGACGACGGCCAGCACGACGAGGAGCACTACGAGCGATTCGCCATGGAGCACCCCGACAAGGTCGCCGCCGTCGCGATCCGCCGCCTCTCCAAAGGAGAGGCGGTTCTCGCCGGCGGACGCACGAAGGGCGAGCAGCACGACTCGGGACTGCCCTGGGTGTCGGCGAACGACGGATCGGCGATCGCCGACCGTCTCGCCGAACTCGGCGTACTCTGAAGCTCAGGCCGACCGACGACCGGAGACCGGTGACCGCCGGGTCGGGCTCCCGCCTGCGTGCCGGCTCGCTACGCGGCGACCGCCGAACGCCGACTGCGCGCGAACCTCGCGAGGCCGCGGTTGACCTGCCTCGCCCAGAACGGGCCACGGTAGATGAACGCCGAGTAGCCCTGCACGAGCGTGGCTCCGGCGTCGAGCCGGTCCTGCACGTCGGCGGCGGTCTCGACGCCGCCGACCGAGACGACGCAGAGCTCCGCCGGCACCTGGGCGCGGATGAGTCGCAGCACTTCGAGCGACCGCACGGCGAGCGGCGCTCCTGAGAGGCCGCCGGCACCGATGGCTTCGATGACGGATGCCTCGGCCTTCAGCCCCTCGCGGGAGATCGTCGTGTTCGTCGCGATGATGCCGTCGAGGCCGAGTCGCCCGACGAGCTCGCAGATGCGCACGATCTCGGCGTCGTCGAGGTCGGGCGCGATCTTCACGAGGAGCGGGGTGTCGCCCGCGGCGGCGCGCACCGCCTCGAGGAGCGGCGCGAGCGAGTCGATCTCCTGCAGGCCGCGCAGCCCCGGGGTGTTCGGCGAGCTCACGTTCACCACGAGGTAGTCGGCGAACGGAGCCAGCACGCGGGCGCTCCGTTCGTAGTCGGCGACCGCGTCTTCGACGGCGGTGACCCGGCTCTTTCCGATGTTGACGCCGAGCACCGGACGGTCGCGGCGGCGCGACAGTCGCGAGAGACGGCCGGCTGCGGCATCCGCCCCGCCGTTGTTGAAGCCCATGCGGTTCACGAGCGCGCGGTCGCCGACGAGGCGGAAGAGCCGCGGACGGGGGTTGCCCGGCTGCGCGACCGCCGTGATCGTGCCGACCTCGACGTGGCCGAACCCGAGGTTGCCGAGACCGCGAACCGCGAACCCGTCCTTGTCGAATCCCGCGGCGACGCCGAAGGGCGACGGGAAGCGCAGACCGAGCGTCTCGACGGCGAGCGAGGGGTCGGGCGCCGTGAAACGCTCGACGAGCGTGCCGAAGCCCAGCGTTGGCAGTGCACGGATCACTCGGAACGCGAGGTGGTGCGCGTCCTCGGGGTCCATGTGGGAGAGGACGGCGCTGAAGAGAAGTCGATACATCGCGCCTCAGGCTACCGGAGTGGGAGCGACCGGGCCGACCTCACTCGACCGGTCGCGCCGGGAGACGGCCGTGCTCTTCTCGGAGCTGATCGATCGCCGACTCGAAATCGTCGAGCGAGTCGAACGCCTGGTAGACGCTCGCGAAGCGGAGGTAGGCGACCTCGTCGAGCTCGCGCAGCGGCGGCAGGATCGCGAGCCCGATGTCGTTCGCCTCGATCTGCGAGGCACCCGTCGAGCGGATCGTCTCCTCGACCTTCTGCGCGAGCACTGCGAGGTCGGAGTCGGTCACCGGGCGCCCCTGGCAGGCCTTTCGCACGCCGAGCACGACCTTCTCGCGGCTGAACGGCTCGACCACGCCCGAACGCTTGATGACGACGAGACTCGCCGTCTCGGTCGTCGAGAACCGGCGGCCGCACTCTGGGCACTGACGGCGGCGGCGGATCGAGAGCCCGTCGTCGCTCGTGCGGGAGTCGATGACACGGGAGTCGGGGTGACGGCAGAAGGGACAGTACATGGTGCTCCCAGCCTAGCGGCGGCCCTCGGGGCGGCGATCGAGGCGGCGCCGACCGCGTGCTGAATCGGAGGCCGGCGACCGCGTCGACTCAGCCCCCGAAACGGGCGGTGACGGCCTCGCCGTGGGCGGGCAGGTCCTCCTCGGTCGAGAGCGCGGCGATCACCGGCGCCACCTCTCGGAGCGCCGGCTCGTCGTAGCGCACGACCTGCTGCGGTCGCAGGAACGTGGCCGCAGACAGGCCCGCCGCGTGGCGCGCCTGGCCGCCGGTCGGCAGCACGTGGTTCGAACCGGCCGCGTAGTCGCCGAGGCTCACCGGGGAGAACGGGCCCACGAAGATGGCCCCGGCGTTCTCGATGCGTGCGAGCGTCGCGTCGACGTCGCGCACCTGGATCTCGAGGTGCTCCGGGCCGAAGGCGTTCGCGAAGTCGGCCGCCTGCTCGAGGTCGTCGACGAGCACGAGCGCCGACTGCGCGCCCCCGATCGCCTCGCGCACGCGCGCACTGTGCTTCGTCGCCGCGACACGGGCCTCGAGGCGATCGGCCACTCGGGCCGCCAGGCCTGCCGAGTCGGTGACGAGCACCGCAGCGGCGAGCTCGTCGTGCTCCGCCTGGCTCACGAGGTCGGCTGCGACGAAGTCGGGGTCGGCGCTGTCGTCGGCGATGACGAGGATGTCGGTGGGCCCGGCCTCTGCGTCGATGCCGGTGACGCTCTGCACGACCCGCTTGGCTGCGGCGACGAAGACGTTGCCCGGTCCGGTGACGCGCTGCACCGGCTCGAGGCCGATGCCTTCGACGCCGTACGCGAAGGCCCCGATCGCCCCGGCGCCGCCCATCGCGTAGACCTCGGTGATGCCGAGGAGCGCCGCGATGCCCGCGATCGTCGGGTGGATTCGTCCGCCGAACTCCGACTGCGGCGGCGACGCGAGGGCGATCGAGCGCACACCCGCGACCTGCGCCGGCACGACGTTCATGATCACGCTCGACGGGTAGACCGCCTTGCCGCCCGGAACGTAGAGGCCGACGCGTGCGACCGGCTGCCAGCGCTGCTCGACGACGGCACCCGGCGCGAGACGAGTGACCTGCGGAGCCGGCACCTGCGCCTCGCTCGCGGCACGGACCCGCTCGATCGTCTGAAGCGCCGCCGCACGGATCTCGGGGGCGAGCCCATCGAGCGACGCGGCCAGCTCATCGGCCGGCACGCGCACGCCGGCCGGACGAACGCCGTCGAAGCGCTCCGCCTGGTCGAGCAGCGCCGACTCGCCGTGCTCGCGCACCTCGTCGATGATCGAGCGGGCGGCGTCGAGCGCCGCCGCGACGTCGGTCGCGGCCCGGGGCACGAGGGCGAGGAGCCCTGCGGTCGTCGGTCGGGTTCCGCGGAGATCGATGGTGCGCAGCATGATGCCTCCAGACTACCGAGCCGTCAGCACACGCTCCCGGTCGTCGTCATACGAGGCAGTTCGGGCCGAGCAGGCTCTTCAGCTCTCCGTAGAGGTCGGCGGTCACCTTGACCGGGTACTGCCCCACCTCGAAGACGCGACCGACGCGGCCCTTCGTCAGCGTGATCCGGACCTCGGTCTCCCCGCGATGGCGAACGAGCACGTCTCGCAACGCCTCGGTCGTCTCCTGCGTCGCCCGTTGGTCGGGCAACGTGATCTTCACGATGCCGGATTCCTCGTCTTGGCCGATCTCAGGCGTGAACACGCTGTAGGCATGCAGGTTCATGCCGTCGTCGCGCATGCTGACCCGCCCGCGCACGACGACGATCGAATCGGCCTGCAGGCCGGGCGCGAACTCCTGGTACGCCTTGCCCATGAACATCACCGTGATCTCGCCCGAGAAGTCCTCGACCGTGATCATGCCGTATTGGTTGCCGGAGGCCTTCGCGATGCGATGCTGCACGCTCGTGACGAGGCCGGCCACCGTGACGGTGTCGGCATCCTGCGTGGAATCCGACGTGGTGAGATCGAGGATCGACGTCGACGCGTGCTTCGCGAGCGACACTTCGAGTCCGTCGAGCGGATGCTCCGACACGTACAACCCCAGCATCTCTCGTTCGAAGGCCAGCTTCTGCTTCTTCGGCCACTCGGGGCGGGCGGGCACGAGCGACGGCGCGGCATCCCGCTCGTCGTCGTCGAACAGGCTGTCGAAGTCGAAGCCGAAGTCGCCGACCTCTTCGGCCCGCTTCTCCTTCACGACCGACTCGACCGCGCCTTCGTGGATCTCGACGAGCGAGCGGCGCGTGTGTCCGAGAGAGTCGAACGCACCCGCCTTCACGAGTGACTCTACCGTGCGCTTGTTCGCCACCGGCAGGGGTGACTTCTTCAGGAAGTCGTGGAACGACTCGAACCGGCCCTTCGCGTCACGCGCCGCACGGATCGCGTCGACGACGTTGAAGCCGACGTTCCGCACCGCGCCGAGTCCGAAGCGAATGTCTTCGCCGACGGCGGCGAAGTACCCGATCGATTCGTTCACGTCGGGCGGCAGCACCTTGATGCCCATGCGGCGGCACTCGTTGAGGTAGAGCGCGAGCTTGTCGCGCGCGTCGCCGACGCTCGTGAGCAGGGCCGCCATGTACTCGGCCGGGTAGTGCGCCTTCAGATACGCGGTCCAGTAGCTGAGGACCCCGTACGCAGCCGAGTGCGCCTTGTTGAACGCGTAGTCCGAGAACGGGAGCAGGATCTCCCAGAGCTTCTGGATCGCGGCATCCGAATAGCCGTTCGCCTTCATGCCGCCCGAGAAGCCCTCGTACTGCTTGTCGAGCTCCGATTTCTTCTTCTTGCCCATCGCCCGGCGCAGGATGTCGGCCTGGCCGAGCGAGAACCCGGCCACCTTCTGCGCGATCGCCATGACCTGCTCCTGATAGATGATCAGGCCGTAGCTCGTGTCGAGGATCTCGCGGAGCGACTCCGCGAACTCGGGGTGGATCGGCGTGATCTCCTGCAGGCCGTTCTTGCGCAGGGCGTAGTTGATGTGCGAGTTCGCACCCATCGGCCCGGGTCGATACAGCGCGATGACGGCCGAGATGTCCTCGAAGTTGTCGGGCTTCATCTGGCGGAGCAACGATCGCATCGGGCCGCCGTCGAGCTGGAAGACGCCGAGCGTGTCGCCTCGCGCCAGGAGGTCGTATGCCCCCTGGTCGTCGAGCGCGAGGTCTTCGAGCACGGGTCGATGCCCGCGGTTGGCCTCGATGTTGTCGAGGGCGTCGTCGATGATCGTGAGGTTGCGCAGCCCCAGGAAGTCCATCTTGATGAGGCCGAGCGACTCGCACGCCGGGTAGTCGAACTGCGTGACGATCTGACCGTCTTGTTCGCGCTTCATGATCGGGATGATGTCGACGAGCGGATCGCTCGACATGATCACGCCGGCAGCGTGCACGCCCCACTGCCGCTTCAGGTTCTCGAGGCCGAGCGCCGTCTCGAAGACCGTCTTCGCCTCGGGATCGGTCTCGACGATGGCCCGGATGTCGGAGGCCTCTTTGTATCGCGGATGCTTCGAGTCGAAGATGCCCGTGAGCGGGATGTCTTTGCCCATCACCGCGGGCGGCATCGCCTTCGTGAGCTTCTCGCCCATCGAGAACGGGAAGCCGAGCACGCGGCCGGAGTCCTTCAGCGCCTGCTTCGCCTTGATCGTGCCGTAGGTCACGATCTGGGCGACGCGCTCGTCACCGTACTTCTCGGTCACGTACCTGATGACCTCGCCGCGACGACGCTCGTCGAAGTCGACGTCGAAGTCGGGCATCGAGACGCGGTCGGGGTTCAGGAACCGCTCGAAGATGAGGCCGTGCTGCAGCGGGTCGAGGTCGGTGATGCGCATCGCGTACGCCGCCATCGAGCCGGCGCCGGAACCACGGCCCGGGCCCACTCGGATGCCGTTGTTCTTCGACCAGTTGATGAAGTCGGCGACCACGAGGAAGTAGCCGGGGAAGCCCATCTGCAGGATGACGCCGACCTCGTAGTCGGCCTGCTTGCGCACCTCGGCGGGGATGCCGTTGGGGTAGCGAACCGCGAGGCCGCGGTCGACCTCCTTCACGAACCAGGTGTCTTCGCTCTCGCCCTCGGGCACCGGGAAGCGCGGCATGTAGTTGGCGTTCGTGTTGAACTTCACGTCGGCGCGTTCGGCGATGAGCAGGGTGTTGTCGCACGCCTCGGGGTAGTCGCGGAACACGTGCCGCATCTCGGCGGCGGTCTTCAGGTAGAACTCGTCGGCGTCGAACTTGAACCGGTTGGGGTCGTCGAGCGTCGAGCCCGACTGCACGCAGAGCAGGGCGGCGTGGCTCTTCGCGTCGGCGGCGTGCGTGTAGTGCAGGTCGTTCGTGGCCACGAGCGGCAGCGCGAGGTCCTTCGCGAGCCGGTGCAGGTCCTCCATGATGCGGCGCTCGATGCCGAGCCCGTGGTCCATGATCTCGGCGAAGTAGTTCTCTTTGCCGAAGATGTCGCGGAAGTCGGAAGCCGCCTTGACGGCCTCGTCGTACTGGCCGAGCCGGAGTCGCGTCTGCACCTCGCCCGACGGGCAGCCGGTCGTCGCGATGAGACCCTTCGAGTACATCGACAGCAGCTCGCGGTCCATGCGCGGCTTGAAGTAGTAGCCCTCGATCGAGGCGCGGCTCGAGAGGCGGAAGAGGTTGTGCATGCCCTCGGTCGTCTCCGAGAGCAGCGTCATGTGCGTGTAGGCGCCCGAGCCCGAGACGTCGTCGCCACCGCCGTTGCCCCACCTGATGCGGGTCTTGTCGCCGCGTGCCGTGCCCGGCGTGATGTAGGCCTCGGTGCCGATGATCGGCTTGATGCCGGCGTCGGTGGCCTGCTTCCAGAAGTCGTACGCGCCGAACACGTTGCCGTGGTCGGTGATCGCGACCGCGGGCATCCCCTCGCCCTTCGCGGCCTGGATGAGCTCCCCCACCCTGGCGGCGCCGTCGAGCATCGAGTACTCGCTGTGCACGTGCAGGTGGACGAAGGAATCGGTGGCCACTGGGCTCCTCATCGGGTACGGCGAGTGTGTTTCGGGGGTCTTCGAAAAGTCTACGGCGACCGGGCGACGCCCGGCCCCTGCGCGCGCGATCGGTGCTGCTTCAGTCGCCGCGGAGCACGTCGAGCGCGTGCGCGAGGTCGGCCGGGTACTCCGACACGAAGGTCGTCCAGGCGCCGTCGGCGGGATGGGCGAAGGCGAGCTGCTTGGCGTGGAGCCACTGCCGCTCGAGGCCGAGCTTCGCGGAGAGCGTCGGGTCGGCTCCGTACATCGAGTCTCCCGCGCACGGATGGCGCTGTGCGGCCATGTGCACCCGGATCTGGTGCGTGCGGCCCGTCTCGAGGTGCACCTCGAGGAGCGACGCGTACGGGAAGGCCTCGATGGTCTCGTAGTGGGTGACGGCGTGCTTGCCCTCGGCGGTCACCGCGAACTTCCATTCGGAGCGGGGATGGCGGCCGACCGGCGCGTCGATCGTGCCGGCGAGCGGGTCGGGGTGGCCCTGCACGACCGCGTGGTAGATCTTCTCGACCTCGCGGTCGTGGAACTGGCGCTTCAGCTCGGTATAGGCGCGCTCCGACTTCGCCACGACCATGAGGCCGCTGGTGCCCGCATCGAGGCGGTGCACGACGCCCTGGCGCTCGGAGGCCCCGGAGGTCGAGATGCGGAAGCCCGCGGCCGCGAGCGCCCCCACCACGGTCGGACCGTTCCAGCCCACCGAGGGATGCGCGGCGACGCCGGCCGGCTTGTCGACCACCACGAGGTCGTCGTCGTCGTGGATGATGCCGAGGTCGGGCACGGCGATCGGGTCGATCGTGAGGCCGCGCGGCTCCTCCCAGCTCACTTCGAGCCAGGCGCCGGCGCGGAGCCGGTCGGACTTGTCGACGGATGCACCGTCGAGCGACACGCCGCCGGCCGAGGCGATGTCGGCCGCAAGGGTGCGCGAGAACCCCAGGAGCTTCGCGAGACCGGCGTCGACGCGCGAGCCCTCGAGCCCGTCGGGAACGGGGAAGGAACGGTGCTCCATCAGGCTCCGGACGCGGCTTCGCGAAGCGGTGCGTCGCCCTCGGCGGCGGCGGGTGCGTCGCGCTGCACGGACTCCGCCGAATCGCGCTTCGCCGGCCGCAGCTCGCGCGAGCCGTCGAGCCCGATGCCGCGGATGGTGAGGATCATGAAGAGCACCATGCTCGACACGATCGCGATGTCGGCGATGTTGTAGATCGCCGGGATGAGCCACGGTGTCGAGATGAAGTCGACCACGTGGCCGAGGCCGAACGACGGCTCCCGGAAGAGCCGGTCGGTCAGGTTGCCGAGCACGCCGCCGAGCAGGAGCCCGAAGACGACGGCCCAGGCGATCGAGCGGATGCGCCGGGCGAACCACACGATGAAGGTGATGACGCCGGCCGCGAGGATCGTGAAGATCCACGTCATGCCGCTCGCGAGCGAGAATGCCGCTCCCGGGTTGCGCACGAACTGCCACTGGAGCAGCGAGCCCAGCACCGGCACGATCTCACCCTCGGTGAGGTTCGAGACGACGAGGAACTTGCTCAGCTGGTCGAGGCCGTACGCCGCGAGTGCGGCGCCGGCCACGACCAGGAGGGCGGTGGCGGAGCCGACCTTCGCGGCCGGCTCAGCCTCCAAAGCCCTGGAACGTCGGTGCAGGCTGCTCAGCGGGCAGGCCCGATGCGCCGACCGGCGACGAGAAGCCCTGGTTGCCGGTGACCTGCACCGGCGCTGCGGTGTCGAGCTCGCGGAGCTGACCCTCGATGTAGTTCTTCAGCTTCGCACGGTAGTCGCGCTCGAAGACCCGGAGCTCGTCGACGCGCTTCTCGAGTGCGACGCGCTCCTGGTCGAGCACGCCGATCTGGGCGCGCTGCTTGGCCTCGGCCTCGGCGACGACGCGCGCCGCAGTGGCGTGGCCCTCGGCGATGAGCGCATCGCGCTTCTCGACGCCCTCGCGGACGTGCTCCTCGTGCAGTCGACGCGCGAGCTGCAGGAGGTTCGTCGTGCTCGCCTGCTCGTCGAAGTCCGACTGCTGCGACGCGGGCTGCTGCATCGGCACCGCGACCGTGGGCGGCGGAGCCGCCGGCTCGGTGTAGACCGCGGCAGCTGCCGGCGCAGCGGCGGCGGGAGCCTTGGCGGCCTCCGCAGCACGGGCCTCGGCCGCGGACAACCGCTGACGCAGTTCCTCGTTCTCCCCGTTCAGTCGACGAAGCTCCACCACGACCTCGTCGAGGAAGTCGTCGACCTCGTCTTGGTCGTAGCCTTCCCGGAACTTCGTCGCCTGGAAGCGCTTGTTGACCACATCTTCCGGAGTTAGCGCCATGGCTTTCCACCCTCAAATCTGTCGAACTGTTCGATCACGTTCAGCTAACGGTAGCAAAGACATCCTCAGAGTCGTGAGTGCCGATCGTCTCGACCTCATCCCTCGCAGGAGATCATCAGGCGGGCATCGCTGCCGCCTGCTGCAGAAAGGACACCACGGTCATCGCGACGATCACGACGAGCATGGCCAGACTCCACCCCAGATCCAATGCGACCTGGCCGATGCGGATCGGCGGCACGAGCCGCCGGAAGAACCGCACGGGTGGATCGGTGAGGCTGTAGACGGCCTCCACGACCACCAGCCAGGCGCCGCGAGGACGCCATGACCGGTTGAAGGTGCGCACGAGATCCAGCACGAACCGCCCCCACATCACGAAGAAGTAGATGAGCAGCAGCAGGTAGAGAATGTTCCAGACGACGAGCAGCGCGCCCACGACGGGCTACGCGTGCGTGAAGAACGACGCGTCCACGTCGCCTTCACTCTCGCCGGTCTCCCCCGAGACGACCACGTGTGCGGGCGAGAGCAGGAAGACCTTGCTCGTCACCCGTTCGATCTTCCCGTAGAGGCCCTGCGAGAGGCCGCTCGCGAAGTCGATGAGACGACGCGCGTCCGCATCCGACATCTGCGAGAGGTTGATGATCACGGGGACGCCCTCTCGGAACGACTCGGCGATCACCTGCGCGTCACGGTATTGACGCGGGTGGACGGTCAGGATCTCGTTCATCTCCGCCTGCGGTGTACTCGGTTGGACATGGTTCTTGCGCAGCGGTGTGACCGATGCACCAGTCCTCGGTGCTGGCGTCGCGTTCGCGACCGGGGTCACCGGTGCGGGCGCGTGAGCCTGCGTGGTCTCCTCTTCGAGCTCTTCATCGGCGAGGCCGAGATAGACCATCGTCTTCTTGAGCGGGTTCGACATCGCTGCCTCCGTCTGTGTTCCGTCTCTTCGAGGTTAACCGGCGACCGGCCGATTCCCGGTGATTGCCGTTCCGATTCTCAGGTGTGTCGCACCCTCCATGATCGCGTCGCGAAAATCGTGCGACATCCCCATGGACAGATCGTGAGCGGTCGGGTCGAGTTTCTGCACCAGCTCGGACATCGCGCGGACTCGGGCGAACGAGGGGCGGGCGGGTTCGCCGAGCGGCGCGACGGCCATGAGGCCGCGTAGACGCAGTCCCGGGGTCTCGAGCACGTGCTCGACGAGCGCTTCGAGCGCCTCCGGTGCGACACCCCCGCGACCGGGATCGTCGGTCAGGTTCACCTGCACGAAGCAGTCGACGGATGCCTCGTCGGAACGCAGCGCGTCGACGAGCGCCGTGCGGTCGACCGAGTGGATCGCCGACGCGTAGGCGCGCGCCTGGCGGGCCTTCTTGCTCTGCAGCTGCCCGACGAAGTGCCAGCGCAGGTCGAGCTCCGCGAGCTCGGCGGCCTTCGCCTGCGCCTCCTGGTGGCGGTTCTCGCCCACGTCGCGCACGCCGAGCTCCGCGAGCTGCGCCACGAGAGATGCCGGGTGGAACTTCGTGACGACGATCGTCGTGATCTCGGCGGGGTCGCGACCCGCGTCGCGCGCGGCATCCGAGACCCGCCCGGCCACCTCCGCGAGGCGCCCGGCCAGCGAGTCCGCGGCCGGTGTCGCGTCGCTCACTTCAGGAAGTCGGGGATGTCGAGATCGTCGTCATCGGTGTCGAATGCGGGGTCCGAGACGATCTGGTCCGCCGTCGCCGACTCGACCTCGCCCCAGTTCGCCGTCTCGACGAGCTCGTCGATGTCGATCTCGGCGATGACGTCAGCAGCCTCGCTCGAGATGGCGCCGCCGCCGACCGCCGCGCCGACGGCTGCCGGCACGAAGTTCGTGCGACGCGCCTCGACGGGCTTCGCGTTCGGCTCGCCGCCGTCGAATCCGGCGGCGATGACGGTGACCCGCACCTCGTCGCCGAGCGTGTCGTCGATGACGGCACCGAAGATGATGTTCGCCTCGGGATGCACGGCCTCTTGAACGAGGCGGGCCGCGTCGTTGATCTCGAAGATGCCGAGGTTCGAGCCGCCCTGGATCGAGAGCAGCACGCCGTGGGCGCCGTCGATCGACGCCTCGAGCAGCGGACTCGCGACCGCGAGTTCGGCGGCCTTGATCGCACGATCGGCGCCCCGTGAGGAGCCGATGCCCATGAGCGCCGAGCCCGCGCCCTGCATGACGGACTTCACGTCGGCGAAGTCGAGGTTGATGAGGCCCGGGGTCGTGATGAGGTCCGTGATGCCCTGGACACCGGCGAGGAGCACCTGGTCGGCCGTGGCGAACGCCTCGAGCATCGAGATGCCGCGGTCGCTGATCTCGAGCAGGCGGTCGTTCGGCACCACGATGAGGGTGTCGACCTCTTCCTTCAGGCGCGCGACGCCCTGCTCGGCCTGGGTCTGGCGCCGCTTGCCCTCGAAGCCGAACGGCTTCGTGACGACACCGATGGTGAGCGCGCCGATCGACTTCGCGATGCGGGCGACCACCGGGGCTCCGCCGGTTCCGGTACCACCGCCCTCGCCCGCCGTGACGAAGACCATGTCGGCGCCGGCGAGCGCCTCCTCGATCTCCTCGGCGTGATCCTCGGCGGCGCGACGGCCCACCTCGGGGTCGGCGCCGGCGCCGAGGCCGCGAGTGAGATCGCGCCCGACGTCGAGCTTCACGTCGGCGTCCGACATGAGGAGCGCCTGCGCGTCGGTGTTGATCGCGATGAACTCGACTCCGCGGAGCCCGAGTTCGATCATGCGATTGACGGCGTTGACACCGCCGCCGCCGATCCCGACGACCTTGATGACAGCGAGGTAGTTCTGGTTTGTCGACATGACCGGCCTTCCGTGCGAACTCTGAACCCTGAACCTCTAGTCGAAGGTTAAAGTTTTGCTGAGTATGCAATTCCTGTGATGACGGTAGGCTCCCCGCGGCCTCTCCCGCGAAAGGATCGCCCGCGTGTCGCGAACCGCCGTGCGATTCGGGGTGGATCCACCCGATTTCCCGGTGCGCGCTACCGTGTCACGGCGCTCGCGGGCGACGACACGTCGTACTCTCCGACCGTGTCGGGCGGCGCCGCGACCATGAGCCTCGCGAGCACCGCCGCCTTCGCGGCGGACTCCTCGGCACTCCCCCACACGACGGTCGCCCCGGTCGACAACTCGAGCCGCACGTCGTCGGCCGTCTCCGCGGACGCGCCGACGAGCTGCCCGCGCACCTCGGCCGGCAGGCTCCGGATCACGGCGGCCGCGGCACGGAAGCCCTCGCCGGCGACGCCGTCGTCGGTGACGATCAACGGCTGCCCCTCGGGGCGCTCCGCCGGTCGGTCGATCACGACGCCGGCGGCGTCGACGAGCTCGAGGCCGGAACCCGTGTCGACGACGCCGACCGGCACCCGCTCGACGATGCGCACGACGAGTGTGCCGGGCGGGATCGTCTCGGTCGAATAGGTCTCGATGAGCGGAAACGCCGAGAGCGCCGCGAGTACGTCGGCACTCGCGATGAGCGGCAGGGGTGTGCCCAGCGTGTCGTCGAACGCCGCCTGCACGTCGGCGACGGGGATCCGCGAAGCACCCTCGACCCGGACCTCGCGCAACGCCATGAGCGGCGAGTACGCGCCGACTACGACCACGAGCACGAGCGCCACCACCGAGCCGAGCACGACCGACCACACGATCCGACGCCGACGCGACCGCTTCGTGAACCGTCGCACCTCCTGTCGCTCGTACCTGCGCCGCTCCCGGCTCGCCGCAGCGAGTTCCCGCTTGGCCGCCCTCGCGCTCTTCGGCGCCGCGGGCGCGTTGGCGGCCTCGCCGGTCCCGGGCATCGCCGGATGCCCCGTCGCGGCACCGTCGACCGGCGTCCGGGCGGTGCCGGAGGCGAGCGGGACCACGGGCGTCGCGACGACGATCGCGATCGGCTCGGTCGAGACGCGGTCGGGATCAGCCGTTCGCCGCCCATCGGCAGGCTGTGCAGGAGGCGTCGCCGAACTCCGCCCGACGCCCTCCGCCGGCTGGCGCGCCGGACGGGAGGGTGGGGCGGAGCGCACGTCTGACGACCGCGGCCCGGCTGGCCCCACCCCGTCAGCGGCTGGACGCGGTGTGCGCGGCGCACGTGCGGCCGGCCCGTCGAACCCCTGAGGCCGTTTCACTCGTGCTCCGGCGTCATCCGCGCTCGCGCTCGAGCGAGCCGATCAGTTGGGGCACGATGCGGTAGACGTCACCGCAGCCGAGGGTGATCACGAAGTCGCCGTCGCGGGCGATGCTCGCCGTGTAGTCGGCGGCCTGCTGCCAGTCGGGCACGAACGCGACATGGGCGGGGTCGGCGAACCGCTCGCTCACGAGCGCCCCGGTGACGCCCGGCACGGGGTCCTCGCGCGCGCCGTAGACGTCGAGCACGACGGTCTCGTCGGCGTACTGCTCGAGCACCTCGGCGAACTCCTTCGCGAAGGTCTGGGTCCGGCTGTACGTGTGCGGCTGGTGCACGGCGATGATCCGGCCCTCGCCGACCACCGTGCGCGCCGCCGCCAGGGCTGCCGCGACCTCGGTGGGGTGGTGCGCGTAGTCGTCGTAGACGCTGACACCGCCGACCGTGCCGTGCAACTCGAATCGTCGGCCGGTGCCGGCGAACCGGGCGATGCCCTCGAGGGATGCCTCGGGGTCGAAGCCGAGGCCGACGAGCACGGCGAAGGCGCCCGCTGCGTTGATGGCGTTGTGCACCCCGGGGATGCGCAACGTCGCGCGATAGGTCGCGCCGGCGTAGTCCACGGCGAACGCGACGGGGCCCTCGGTCTCGACGGAGTGCACGCGCACCGTGGCATCCGCCGCCTGGCCGAACGTGACCACGCGCTCGTGCGACAGCCGCTCCGTGACCCGCTTGGCGCCCGCGTCGTCGGACGAGACGACGACGAGCTCGCGCGCCCCGTCGCCGAACGAGACGAAGGCCTGCTCGAACGCGTCGCGCGAGCCGTAGTGGTCGAGGTGGTCGGGGTCGACGTTCGTGATGAGGGCGACCGAGGTGTCGTACAGCAGGAATGAGCCGTCGGACTCGTCGGCCTCGACGACGAAGAGCTCGCCGTCGCCGGCAGACGACGAGACGCCGAGCCCCTCGATGACGCCGCCGTTGACGAAGTTCGGGTCCTCGCCGAGGGCGAGGAGGCCGGTGACGATCATGCCGGTCGACGTGGTCTTGCCGTGCGCGCCGGCGACCGAGACGAGGCGACGCCCGGCGATGAGCGCGGCGAGAGCGAGGGAGCGGTGCAGCACGGGCAGACCGCGCTCGAGTGCGAGGCGGTACTCGGGGTTGTCCTCCCACAGCGCGCCGGTCACGACCACCGTGTCGATGTCGTCGGCGAGGTTCGCGGCATCGTGGCCGATCGAGATCTCGGCGCCGAGTTCGCGGAGGGCGGCGATGTTGGCGGAATCGCGGACATCGGACCCGGTGACCCGATGGCCGTCGCCGAGCATCAGGCGGGCGATGCCGCTCATGCCGGATCCCCCGATGCCGACGAAGTGCACGGCGCCGAGTTCGGCGGGGATCTGGGCTGAGAGGTCGGGCTTGATCGTCACGGTTGCTGCGGTTCTTCCTGGCTGCGGTCGAGTGCGGACGGGTTCGAGGCGCCGGGGCGCCGGTTCGTGCGAGCGGATGCCGCGGCATCCGCTCACTCAACGTTACGCGCCTTGCGGGCCGGCGCCGCCTGGCTCGCCGAGCGCTTCGTCGACGAGGGCGACCATGCGGTCGGTGCCGTCGCGGAAGCCCACCGAGCGCGCCGCCGCCGCCATCGCCCGGAGACGCTCCGCGTCCGAGAGCATCGGCAGCAGGGTGGCGTCGACCCATTCGGACACGAACTCGGCGTCGTCGACGAGCACCGCACCGCCGGCGGAGACGACGCCGGCGGCGTTGAACCGCTGCTCGCCGTTGCCCACCGGGTACGGCACGAAGACCGCGGGGATGCCGAGCGCCGAGAGCTCGCACACCGTCGCGGCTCCGGCGCGGGAGACGGCGGCGTCGGCGACGGCGAGGGCGAGGTCCATGCGGTCGGCGTACTCGACCATTCGATAGTCGGCGACGCCGGGATCGTCGACCTCGGAGTTGGCGCCGGTGACGTGCAGCACCTGCCAGCCCGCTGCCGTGATCGCGTCGGCCGAGTCGACCATCGTGCGATTGATGCGCCGGGCGCCGAGCGAGCCGCCGGTGGCGAGGAGCACCGGCCGCGTTGCATCCAGGCTGAAGTGGGCGGCGGCCTCCGCCCGAAGCGCAGCCGGGTCGAGTGTCTCGATCTCACGTCGGAGCGGCATGCCCACGAGTCGCGCCCGAGGCAGCGGGGTGCCTTCGAAGGCGATGCCGACGGTCGCGGCGAAGCGCGCGCCGAGCCGGTTCGCGAGGCCGGGGCGGGCGTTCGCCTCGTGGATCGCGACGGGGATGCCGGCGCGTCGCGCTGCGAGATAGGCCGGGGTCGACACGTAGCCGCCGAAGCCGACGACGACGTCGACGTCGCGCTCCTCGATGATTCCGCGGACCGCCGCGATCGACGCCCGGAACCGTGCGGGGAACGCCACGGCCGCGCGGTTCGGCCGACGCGGGAACGGCACCTTCGCGATCGTCAGGAGCTCGTAGCCGCGAGCCGGCACCAGCCGAGCCTCGAGGCCCTCGGCCGTGCCGAGCACGAGCACGGATGCCTCGGGGTCGCGTTCGCGCAGGCGGTCGGCGACGGCGAGCAACGGGTTGACGTGGCCGGCGGTGCCCCCGCCGGCGAGGAGGTACGTGGTCATCGGGCGGTCCGCGATGCCGCCGGGCGGCCGCTCTTGCGGGCCGCGGCCCGGGCGGCGGCCCGCGCCGGGGCCTCCGGGTCGCGCGCGACCGACAACACGATGCCGATCGCAAAGAGCGTGGTGAGCAGCGCCGTGCCACCCGCGGAGACGAGCGGCAACGGCACACCGAGAACAGGGAAGACGCCGAGCACGACACCGATATTGACACACGCCTGGCCGATGATCCACACGAGCACCGCGGCGGAGGCCGCGCGACCGAACGGCGTGCGCGCCCCGCGGAGCACGCGGCCGAGCGCGACGGCGAGCACGACGAACATCGCGATGATCACGATCGCGCCGATCAGTCCGAGTTCCTCGCCGATGATCGCGAAGATGAAGTCGTTGTCGGCCGCGGGCAGCCACGACCACTTCGCAGCGGAGTTGCCGAGGCCCACGCCGAAGATGCCGCCGTTCGCGAGAGCGAACGACCCGTGCTGGATCTGCCAGCAGTCGCTGATCGCGTCGCCCGTGCCGCCGCTCTCGCAGTTCGCGTCGAGGAAGGAGGTGATGCGCCGCATGCGGTTCTCGCTGGAGACCGCGACGATCACGAACAACACGATGGCCGCGAAGATCGGAGGAAGCAGCAGCCGCAGCCGAACGCCGATGAGGAACAGGGCGCCGAGCAGCATCGACCCCATGATCATGACCGTGCCGAGGTCGCCGCCGAGGAGGACGAGGCCGATGGCGCCGCCGCCGACGAGCACGATCGGCAGCACGCCGTGCACGAAGTCGCCGAGCAGCGCCTCCTTCTTGGTCACGATGAGGCCGAGCCACATGACGAGGGCGACCTTGATGAGCTCCGACGGCTGGAACTGCATCGGGCCGAGCTGGATCCAGTTCGTGTTGCCGCCGACCTCGATGCCGAGCGGAGTCGCGACGACGAGGAGCTGCAGGGCGCACGCGAGGATGAGCGTCGGCCAGGCGAGCCGCATCCAGAACTTCTCGGGCATGCGGCTCGCGATGAGCATGATCGGGATGCCGAACACCGCGAAGAGGCCTTGGCGCAGCGCCTGAGCGAAGAAGCTCTCGTCTTCGAGGTGCGACTGCACGACGGAGGCGGAGAGCACCATGACGAGGCCGAAGACGACCAGGAAGAGCGTCGTGCCGAGCAGCAGGAAGTAGTCGGCCGACTCGACGCGGAAGACACGACCGAGGCGGATCCTGGAGGCCGAGACGCCGGTGGGCTCAGGCTCCGGGTTGCGGTTCGCGCGGGGCGGAGTCGCCATCCGCCTCACCTCCCAGCATCGATCCGACTGCGTCGTGGAACCGCCGTCCGCGATCGCCGTAGTCGGCGAACTGGTCCATCGACGCCGCAGCGGGCGCGAGGAGTACGGTGTCGCCCTCTTCAGCGACCGCCGCGGCCAGTGCGACCGCGTCGGGCATCACCGTCTCAGTGTCATCCGTGACGACTTCGAAGAGCGGCAGCTCGGGCGCGTGTCGACGGAACGCCGCGACGAGCGCTGCGCGGTCGACGCCGATCACGATCGCGGCTCGGAGCCGTGCGACGTGGGCCGCGACGAGCGCATCGGCGTCGACGCCCTTCAGGAGTCCGCCCACGATCCACACGACCGTGCCGAAGGCGCGCAGCGAGGCCTCGGCCGCGTGCGGATTCGTCGCCTTCGAGTCGTCGACCCAGCGGACGCCGCCGGACACGGCGACCGTCTCGATGCGGTGCGCGTCGAGACGGAACGTGCCGAGCGCGTCGTGGATGACGCCCACGGGCACGCCGAACGAGCGCGCGAGCGCGGAGGCCGCGAGGATGTTCGCCACCACGTGCGGTGCCGTGAGCCCTCGCGGCTCGAGCTCGTCGAGCGTGATCAACTCGAGAGCGGCGGAATGACGGTCATCGAGGAACGCCCGATCGCAGAGGATGCCCTCGACGACGCCGAAGTCGCTCGGTCCCGGCACGTCGAGTCCGAAGCCGATGGCGCGCGCGCCCTCCTCGACCTCGGCGTCTTCGACCATGCGACGCGTCGCGTCGTCGGCGCGGTTGAACACGCACGCGACCTTCGTGTTCTCGTAGACCGTCGCCTTGGCATCGCGGTACGCCTCGAACGAGCCGTGCCAGTCGAGGTGGTCGTCGGCGATGTTCAGCACGGTGCTCGCCCACGGGTGCAGCGCGCCGGGCCCCGCCTTCGGGAGGTGGTGCAGCTGGTAGCTCGAGAGCTCGACGACGAGCACGTCGAACCCGCCGGGGTCGCGCACCGCGTCGAGCACCGGCACGCCGATGTTGCCGCACGGCGCGGCGCGCAGGCCGTTCGCCGCGAGGAACGTCGCCGCCATCTGCACGGTCGTCGTCTTGCCGTTCGTGCCCGTGACGAGGATCCACTCGGCGGTGTTCACCTTGTCGCGCACCCGCCAGGCGAGCTCGATGTCGCCCCAGACGGCGATCGATGACTCGGCCGCCCATGCCAGCACCGGGTGATCGGGATGGAACCCGGGCGAGGCCACGATCAGCTCGGGAGCGAAGTCCACGACCTCGGCCGGCACCGAGTCGAGTGGATGCCGCAGCAGACCGGCCCCGATGACCTCGAGGATCCGCGCACGGTCGTCGTCGACCTCGGGCGCGGCGACGAGCACCGAGGCGCCCAGTTCGGTCAGGGTGTCGGCGACGGCGAACCCCGTGACGCCGAGACCCATGACGACGACGCGGAGGCCGCGCCAATCGGCATTCCAGCTGGTCAGCGCATCGAGACGATCGGAGGGGGAGGCAGCGGCATCCGTCATCAGCTCTGCAACCACTCGAAGTAGAACGCGCCGACTCCGGCCGCAACGAGGAGTCCGCCGATGATCCAGAAGCGCACGACGATCGTGACCTCGGCCCAGCCCTTCAGCTCGAAGTGATGGTGGATCGGGCTCATGAGGAAGATGCGCTTGCCGCGGGTGAGCTTGAAGTAGGCGCGCTGCACGATGACCGAACCGGTCTCGATCACGAAGAGGCCGCCGATGAGGAGCAGCAGCAGTTCGGTGCGGCTGACGATCGCGAGGGCGGCGAGGGCGCCGCCGAGCGCCAGGGAACCGGTGTCGCCCATGTAGATCTTCGCCGGGTTCGTGTTCCACCAGAGGAAGCCGATGAGGCCGCCGACGATCGCGGTCGCGACGATCGCGATGTCGAGCGGGTCGCGAACGTCGTAGCAGCGGTACTGGTCGTCGGGGTTCAGTCCGGGCGAACCGCACGCCTGGTTGAACTGCCAGAAGCCGATGATGACGAACGAGCCGATCGCGAGGATCGAGGCGCCGCCCGCGAGTCCGTCGAGTCCGTCGGTGACGTTGACCGCGTTCGACGTGCCGACGGCGAGCAGGCAGATCCAGACGACGTAGAGGATGATGCCGACGACCGCGCCGAAGACCATGAAGTCGAGCGGGAGGTCCCTGATGAACGAGATCTTGGTGTCGGCGGGCGTGACCCCGCGATCGTTCGGCCACTGGATCGCGAGCAGGGCGAACGCGCCGGCGATGATGACCTGCCCGACGACCTTCGCCCAGCCGCCGAGCCCGAGGCTCTGCTTCTTACGGGTCTTCAGGAAGTCGTCGATGAAGCCGACCACGCCAAGGCCGACCATCATGAACAGCACGAGCAGGCCCGACGCCGTCGGTTTCTCGTCGCTCACGAGCAGCGTCGCCACGAAGTACCCGAACAGGGTGCCGAGGATGAAGATGATGCCGCCCATGGTGGGCGTTCCGCGCTTGACGTGATGGCTCTGCGGCCCGTCGTCGCGGATGAACTGCCCCCAGCCGAGCCGTGTGAACAGCCGGATGAACAGCGGGGTCAGGAACAGCGTGAAGGCGAGCGACAACGCCCCAGCGGTCAGCAGCGCTCTCATGCGAACCATTCTCCCAGTCGGTCGCCCAATAGGCGGAGACCCGCCGAATTCGACGATTTCACCAACACCGTGTCACCGGGGCGCACGGACGACGTGACGAGGTCGAACGCCTCGTCTGCGGACTCGACGAAGGCGGATTCGCCGTCCCACGAGCCCTCGTTGATCGCCGTGATGTGCAGGCGCCGAGCGCCCGCTCCCACGACGACGAGCTGCGAGATGCCGAGTCGCACCGCGAGCAGGCCGATGCGATCGTGCTCCTCGCCCGAGAACTCGCCGAGCTCGCTCATCTCGCCGAGCACCGCGATCGTGCGCGCCTCGGGGTTCTTCACCTGGGCGAGGGTCTTCAGCGCGGCCGACATCGAGTCGGGGCTCGCGTTGTACGCGTCGTTGATGATCGTGACGCCGTCGCGACCGCCCATGACCTGCATGCGCCAGCGCTCGGCGAGGGTCACCTGCTCGAGTGCGGCCACGGTCGAGGCGAGCGGCACGCCGAGTTCGACGGATGTCGCGATGGCCGCGAGTGCGTTCATCACGTGATGCTCCCCCAGCACCGCGAACCGCACGTGCGCCGTCTCGCCTCCGGGGATCGTCACGGTGAAGTCGGTGCCCCTGGCATGGGCGCGGATGTCCGTGGCGCGCACCTCGGCGGACTCGCCGAATCCGAACCAGACGACGCGCGCCGCCGTGAGACCGGCCATGGGCACCACGCGCGGGTCGTCGGCGTTCAGCACCGCGACATCCGTCTCGAGCAGGTCGGTGACCATCTCGGACTTGGCGCGCACGGTCTGCTCGATGCCGCCGAACTCGCCGGCGTGCGCGAGGCCCACCTTCAGGACGATGCCGACATCGGGCCGGGCCATGCGCACGAGCCGTGCGATCTCGCCGACGCCCGATGCGCCCATCTCGGCGACGAGGAACTCGGTCTCGTTCGTCAGCTCGAGCATCGTGATCGGAGCGCCGACCTCGTTGTTGAACGAGGCGCGCGCGGCGACCGTCGGACCGACCTGTTCGAGCACGGCGCGGAGGAGGTTCTTGGTCGTCGTCTTGCCGTTGGAGCCGGTGACGCCCACGATCCGCAGTCGGCCGAGCGCGCGCACCCGGCGCACGACCTCGGTCGCGAGGGCGCCGAGGGCGTCGACCGAGTCGGCGACGACGATCTGGGGAACGGGCAGTTCGAGGGGGTGCTCGACGATCAGGAGCGAGGCACCCTGCTCCGCGGCGGTCGGCGCGAACCGGTGGCCGTCGTCGAACTCGCCACGCTTGGCGACGAAGACGCCGCCGGGCTCGATCTCGCGGGAATCGGTCGTCACGACACCGTCGACGACGGTGTCGGGGGCCGCCGAGGTGCCGTCGAGTCGGAGCACGCCGTCGACGGCCGAGGCGATCTCGGCCAGGGTCAGTGCGATCATGCGAGCCACCCCGCGTCGCGCAGCGCCTGTCGGGAATCGTCTCTGGCGGAGTACGGGATCTTGATGCCCTTCACCTCGTGGTAGTCCTCGTGGCCCGGGCCGGCGTACAGGATCGCGTCCCCTTCGCCGGCGAGGGAGAGCGCGGCGCGGAACGCCTCGCGTGGATCGGCGATCTCGTGGATCTCGCGGTCGGGGACCGCCTCGCGCGCACCGGCGATGAGCGCGGCGCGAATTGCAGCCGGGTCCTCGAACCGCGGGTGGAAGTCGGTGATGACGACCACGTCGGCCCCGCGTGCGGCGATGGCGCCCATCTCGGCGCGCTTCGTCGTGTCGCGGTCGCCGTCGGCGCCGAACACCATCACGACGCGGCCGTCGGTCGCGCGCCGGATCGCGCCGAGCGTCTGCAGGAACGCGTCGGGGCTGTGGCCGTAGTCGATGTACACGACCGGGCCGCGATCGCCGGAGATGCGTTCCGCCCGACCGGGGATGTACGCGTCGACGCCGCCGTCGCGTTCGAGCGCCGCAGCGATGAGGTCGAGGTCGTATCCGGCTTCGACGAGCATGACGATCGCGAGTGCGGCGTTCGCGGCCATGTACCAGCCGAGGAGCGGCACCTGGGTCTCGAGACGCCGGCCACCGGGGCCCTCGAGGAGGAACGAGGTGTGGTCGGCGCCCTCGTCGAGCACGGTGATGCGCCAGTCGGCGTCGACGCCCGCCACCGAGGCGAGCGTCGTCACCGGGATGCCGGACTCGGCGAGGAGGCGGCGACCCCACTCGGAGTCGACCGTGACGACGCCTCGTCGCGCGCGCTCCGGCCGGAACAGTTCCCGCTTGGCCTCGAAGTACTCGTCCATCGACGTGTAGTCGTCGAGGTGGTCGTGCGTGAGGTTCGTGAATCCGACGACGTCGAAGACGAGGCCGTCGACGCGATGGCGCGAGAGCGCCTGCGCCGAGACCTCGATGCCGACCGCGCTCACGTCGACCTCTCGCATGCGCGCCAGCAGGGCGTGCAGCTCGCTCGCCTCGGGAGTCGTCAGCGAGCTCGTGACGGCCTCGTCGCCGATGCGTCGCTCGGCGGTCGAGGTGAGGCCCGCGACGACGCCGAGCTGCCGGAGGATGCCGTAGAGCAGGTACACGACGCTCGTCTTGCCGTTGGTGCCGGTGACCGCGAACATCGTGGCGGGGTTGTCGGCGGTGCCGTGGATCCAGGCCGCGACGTCGCCGAGCGCGGCGCGCACGTCGTCGGTCACGAGGATCGGCAGGCCGGCTTCGGCTGCGCGCTCGGCTCCGGCGGGATCCGTCAGCAGCGCGACGGCGCCGGCATCACGAGCTGCAGCGGCGTAGTCGGCGCCGTGGGCGTGGCGCCCGGGAACTCCGACGTAGAGGTCGCCGGGCTCCACGCTCTTCGAGGAGAGGCCGGCGCCGGTCACCTCGAGACCGTCGATCTCGCCGAGCACGGAGAATCCGAACGCTTCGGCAAGGCCGGGAAGCGATCGAGGACTCGGGTGCTTCGGCCGGAGAGCCGTGAGAGGCGATCCGGTCACGAACCCAACTTTCTCACCAGGTAGCTGGCAGCTCGGGCGCCGGGGCGCCGGATGGAACGGTCCGGTACTTCTTCAGCACCTGGCTCATCACCTCTTGGAAGACGGGAGCGGATGCGGCGGACGAATTCATCTTAACGGGATTCATGATGCTCACCGAAACGACGAACTGCGGATCGTCGGCCGGGGCGAAGCCCGAAACGGAGACGAGGTAGCCCTTCAGGTAGCCGCCGTCGCCGTCGGGGACCTGTGCGGTTCCGGTCTTCGCGGCGACCCGGTACCCGGGGATGTTCCACTTGTCGGAGAGCCAGGCGTCCTGGTAGACGCGCTCGAGCATCTGGCTCGTCTCGGCGGCGGCTTCCGCCGAGATCACCTGCTCCCCCTGCGTCGGCGGGGTCGTCTCCGTGCCGTCGTCGTTCTCGCAGCCGTCGACGAGGGTGACCGGCATCCGGACGCCGCCGTTCGCGATGGTCTGGTAGACGCTCGCGATCTGCACCGCGGTGGTGGTCAGGCCCTGGCCGAACATGGTGGCGTACTTGGTCTGGTTGTCCCAGTCGTCGTCGGGGTCGCCGTGCAGGTCGCCGCTGGCCTCGGCCGGGAAGCCGACCTCGGTCTCGGAACCGAGGCCGAACTTCAGCATGTCGTCGTAGCGGGCCCGGTCGCTCATGAGCTCGCCGAACTGCGACATGCCGGTGTTGGAGGACTCGATGAGCACGCCCGTGAGGGTGAGCTGCTGGTCGTCATGACGGGCGCTGTCGTTGACGTTGGCCCCGTTCGGGAAGATGATCCGGTAGGGCGCCACGATCTTGCTGAACGGATCGGCCAGGCCCGCATTGATCACGGATG
This sequence comes from Agromyces sp. Root1464, assembly GCF_001427265.1. Lineage (NCBI taxonomy): Bacteria > Bacillati > Actinomycetota > Actinomycetes > Micrococcales > Microbacteriaceae > Agromyces > Agromyces sp. Root1464. Next base: position 100,193 of record NZ_LMFU01000002.1, on the reverse strand, counting down.
CAGCGGTGAGCGCCTTGAACGTCGAGCCCGGCTCGAACGGGGCGGTGAACGAGCGCGATCCCCGATCGTCTTCGTCGATCGCCGAGGGATTGTTCGGATCGACCGTGGGCACATCGGCCACGGCCAGCAGCCGTCCGGTCTTCGCCTCCATCACGGTCACGGTCGCCCAGTCTGCGCCGGTCGCCTGACGCTGCGCCTCGGCGATGCGCTGCACCTCCCATTGGAGGTCGGTGTCGATCGTGAGGTTCAGCGTGCCGCCGTCGTGCGCCTGCTTGTGCACGATCTCGGTGCCGGGGATCTTCACCCAGTCCTGCAGGCTGTGCAGGTAGCTGACCTCGCCGTTCTCGCCGGCCAGGCACTCGTCCTCGCCCAGCTCGAGCCCCGCGCCGGGGTTTCCGTCGGAGTCCATGAAGCCGATGAGGTTGCCCGCGACCGCGCCGTTCGGATAGCGGCGGCTCGGATGCTCGTCGGCGTACACCCACGGGATGCCGAGCTCCTTCACCCGCTCGTAGGTCTCCGTGTCGACGAGCTTGGCGACGTAGGCGTAGTCGGAGTTCGGATCCTCGGCGAGCTCCGCCGTGATGATCCCCTGCACCTGGTCGCCCGTCAGCCCGACGACGGCACCGAGCTCGGCCGCGAGTTCCGGAAGGGGTACGACGACGTCCGTCGTCTTCTCGGGATCCGCCGGATCGGGGACCTCGCGTTCCACGACCGCCTTCGAGGCCTGCTTGGGCGAGAGCACGATGTCGTAGCGCATCACGCTGTCGGCGAGCACCTTGCCGTTGGCGTCGACGATGTCGCCGCGCGCCCCGTACACGGTGACCGGCTGCGATCGCGCCTCCTGCGCCTGCTCGTTCAGCTCGGCCGCGCGCACGATCTGAATGTCGACGAGTCGCACGACGAAGACGCCGACCAACGCCACGAGCACGGCGGCCGAGAGCAAGATCCGACGCATCGGGTGGCGGCTGGTGCGGTTCATCGAGTGGGTCCTCGCAAGCGGTCGAGCGGTCGAGCGGTCAGTGCGTGGCGGGTGTCGGCAGGCCGCCGTCGACGGGCGCCGGGGCCCCGGCAGGAGCCTTGGTCGCTGCGTCGCCGGAGTGACCGGGACTCCCCTCGAGCGGAGTCTCCCCCGCCTTCGGTCCGTCGCCGAGCGGCACGCCGTCGATCAGCGCATTCGGGACGAGCGGCGCGGATGCCCCTGCGCCGCCCTCGGCCGCCGTCGGCTGCCCGAGCACCGCGCCGTCGGAGAGCCGGAGATAGACCGGGTCCGAGTTCGGAACCATGCCGAGTCCTTCCGCCTTCGTGGCGAGGAACTGGGGCGACTCGACGCGATCGAGGTCTTCGGAGAGCTTCTGCTCGTCACGCGTGAGCGTGGTCTGCTGCATCTGCAGGGCGTCGATCTCGTACGCGCCCTGCGTCACCGCGATCGAGAGCAGCAGCTGGGCCACGATGATGACGGCGACGCCGCCCAGTGCGATGACCGCGTAGGCGAGCCGCGGCTTCGCTCGGGCGGCCCGCTCGGGCGCCGGCCGGAGCCGTCGCTGCGGGCGCTCGTGATCGATCCGCCGGGGAGCGGGGAGGGACTGGGCCTGCACTGCGCTCACGATGCCCTCCTCAGTCTCTCGGCGGCCCGGAGCCGCACGGGCTTGGCCCGCGGGTTCTCGGCCTGCTCGTCTTCGCTCGCGAGTTCGGCGCCTCGCACCAGGAGCTTGAACTCCGGCCGGTGCTCGGGCAGCTCCATCGGCAGTCCGGCCGGAGCCGACGAGCTCGACGCGGCGGCGAGCGATCGCTTGACGATCCGGTCTTCGAGCGACTGGTAGGCCAGTACGACGATGCGGCCGCCGACGGCGATCGTGTCGAGCGCGGCGGGCATCGCCCGCTCGAGCACCGACAGCTCTTCGTTGACCTCGATGCGAAGTGCCTGGAACACCCGCTTCGCAGGGTGACCCTGACGCTGGATCGCGACGGGGGTCGCCGCCTGGATGATGGTGACGAGCTCGCCGGAACGCGTGATCGGGGCATCCGCCCGCGCCCGCACGATCGCCCTCGCGTACCGCGCGGCGAGCTTCTCCTCGCCGTAGTCGAGGAAGATGCGGCGGAGCTCCTCTTCGCTCTCCTCCGCGATCACGTCGGCCGCCGTGCGCCCGCTCGTGAAGTCCATGCGCATGTCGAGCGGCGCATCCTTCGAGTACGCGAAGCCGCGCTCGGCGCGGTCGAGCTGCAGCGAGGAGACGCCGAGGTCGAAGAGCACGCCGTGCACCTCGCGGAATCCCTCGCCGCGAACGGCGTCGACGATGCCGTCGTAGACGGTGTGCACGAACCGTGCACGGCCGCCGAACTTCGCGAGCCGTTCACGGGCGATGCCGAGTGCGTCGGTGTCTCGGTCGAGGCCGATGACGGTGAGTTTCGGGAAGCGCTCGAGGAAGGCGGCGGTGTGGCCGCCCATGCCGAGGGTCGCGTCGACCATCACGGCGCCGTCGGCCTCGAGGGCCGGGGCCAGGAGCTCGAGCGTGCGCTCCAGCATGACCGGGGTGTGAATGCGTTCGATGTCCATGATTCCGCCTTGCCTTCGTGGCCTCGAGTTCCGATCCCCATCCGTTCGTCCTGATGCGGGGAAGTGCACCAGGCGCGGCCGGCTGGGGGTCGGAGCCCGAGGACTAGAAGAGTCCGGGGATCACCTCCTCCGCCGTATCCGCGAAGGCCGCCTCCTGCTCGGCGAGGTAGGTCGCCCATGCCGTCGCGTCCCAGATCTCCACCCGGCTGCCCGTTCCGATGACCGTGAGGTCGCGGTCGAGGCCCGCGTATGCGCGGAGCGTGGCGGGGATGGTGACGCGATGCTGCTTGTCGGGGGTCTCCGCGGAAGCCCCCGAGAGGAAGACGCGCATGTAGTCGCGCGCCTGCTTGCTCGTTACCGGGGCTTGGCGGATCTTGTCGCTCATGCTCTCGAACTCCCGCGCGCTGAACACGTAGAGGCAGTGTTCCTGCCCGCGCGTGAGCACGAGGCCGCTCGAGAGCTCCTCCCGGAACTTCGCCGGAAGAATGACGCGGCCCTTCTCATCGAGCTTTGGTTCGTAGCTACCGAGGAACACCGCACCACCCCCTTTCCTCCGGCCAGAATCCAGGTAACCCCACTTTACTCCACTCTCATCCACCGATCAACGACATTCGCTCGTTTCAGCGTGTCGACGCCCGTGAAAGTGCCGTGAATGCTGGCATTCGGGGAGTGGAGCGGTGTGGAGGGATTCGGCTCGGATTGGCCGCGCGCGTTGCGCCGCGTCACTCTTCGATCAGCGGATGCCGCGTGCAGCACGGGCGATCGGCATCGAGCTCGGGCCGGGGCGCACGAAAAAACGGGCCGATCCGAAGATCGACCCGTTCAGGTGGTGCGAAGTGGAGGGATCAGCCTTGGTCGTCCTGACGACGGTCCCAGCGCTCGTTCATGCGATCCATGAAGCCGCCGCCAGAGGTACCGCGGCCCGGCCGGCCCGCGGCCGAGGGCTCTGCGGGCGGGGCCGCTGCGGCGCCGCGCTTGGACGGCGTGATCGCGACGAGCACGCCGGCGAACATGAGCGCGAACCCGACGACTCCGATGATGAGGAGCTGCGAGGCCACGCCTGCGATGAGGGCACCGGCACCGGCGACGGCGAGCAGCACCCCGAGCACGATGGCCCGGTAATTCGGTCGTCGACCACGAACACCGCCGACTGCTTGCACGAAGTCGGCGTCATTGCGATAGAGGTTCCGCTCCATCTCCTCGAGAAGACGTTGCTCCTGCTCTGAAAGCGGCATCTCATTCCCCTCAGGCTCGGGATCGACGCATCCGAGTCCATTCTAGCCCCGCTCAGCCTCGCTAGGCTAGGCGGGTGGCTCACGGTTCCCGACTGGTCGATTTGGTGCACGAACGCATCGAGGATTTCCTCGCCGAACGCACTTCCATTCTCCGCGAGATCAGCCCCGACCTCGAACCGCTCGACGCGTTCTCAAGGCGATTTCTCAGCGGGGGCAAGCGCTTCCGGGCCCTGTTCTGCTACTGGGGCTGGGAAGCGGTGGGCGGGCGCGGTTTCGACCCGTTCGCCGAGGAGGGCGGGCGCGACAAGTTCCCGGTCGTCTCCGCGGCATCCGCGCTCGAACTCTTCCACGCCGCGGCGCTGCTGCACGACGACATCATCGACAACTCCGACACCCGACGGGGCGCCCCGTCGGGGCATCGCCTCTTCGAGCAGCTGCACGCCGAGGCGGGCTGGGCTGGTTCCTCGCCCGAGTTCGGCCGCGCTTCGGCGATCCTCCTGGGCGACCTGCTGCTCGGCTGGAGCGACGAACTGTTCGACGAGGGCCTCGCGGCCGTGCCCGATCGCGACGCCGCGCGCACGGCGCGCGCGGAGTTCATGCGCATGCGAACCGAGGTCACGGCCGGCCAGTACCTCGACATCCTCGCGGAGCGCGCGTGGCGGAGCCAGGCCGAATCCGAGCAGCGCCTCCGCGCCGAGCGCGTCATCGTCTACAAGTCGGCCAAGTACAGCGTCGAGGCCCCGCTCGTGATCGGCGGCGCAATCGCGGGCGCTTCGACGGCGCAGTTCGATTCGCTCCGCGCCTTCGGCCTGCCGCTCGGCATCGCGTACCAACTGCGCGACGACCTGCTCGGCGTGTTCGGCGACCCCGAGGTCACCGGCAAGCCGAGCGGGGACGACCTGCGCGAGGGCAAGCGCACGATGCTCATCGCGATCGCCCGCGAACGACTCGCGCCGGGTCAGCGACGCCTGCTCGACGAACTCCTCGGCGACCCCGAGCTCGCGCCCGAACAGGTCAGGATGCTCCAGCAGACGATCCGCGAGTGCGGCGCCGTCGACGAGGTCGAGGCGCTCATCACGTCGAACGTCGCGACGGCGACGGCGGCGCTCGAAGCGGCCCCGATCAGCAGGGACGCCCGCACGGAGCTCGGCTCACTCGCCAGGGCCGTCACCCGCCGCACGAGCTGACACGCGGAGCGGTCCATCCGCAGCGGGTTCTCCCGTGCGGTGCTCAGCCGTGACGCGACTCAGTCGATCAGGCGAGCGCCTGCGCCACGCGGCGCACCTCGGCCTTGCGCCCGGCGAGCAGCGCGGCGATCGGCGAGGTGCCGAGGCTGTCTTCCTCGGCGAGCATCCACTCGAGCGCCTCTTCGTCGGTGAAGCCGTTGTCGGCGAGCACGTTCGCCGTCCCGTAGAGCTCGGGCAACGGGGCGCCGTCGCGGAGGAACACCGTCGGCACCTTGAGCACGCCGTCGACGCGGGCGGCGAGCAGGTGCCGGTCGTCGATGAGTCGACGGATGCGACTCGGGCTCTGCCCGAGCATCTCGACGAGGTCGGGAACGGTCAGCCAGTCGGTTTCGGCAGCATCGGTCACGTCTCAAGACTGCCACGAGCCGGGCATCTTGCGGAACCATCGATCGCGACACGCCCCCGCGTGCGTCCACCACCCGCTTCACGGGACTCGCGTCGAGGTGTTTGACTCCCCCAATGCGCTATGCGACGGTTGCCGCGGGGGCCGGGAGCACCATGCCGGGCGAAGGGGGCAACGATGACGTACGACGCCGAGACCGCGAGCGAGGCCGTCGACCATCCGCGTCGACAGGCGCGTGGCGCGAACGACCGTCGCCGGGGCATCCGCCGCCTCATCACCCTGCCGCTCGCCGTCGTCTCGACCATCGCGGTCACGCTCGGCATCGCGCAGCCCGCAGAGGCGGCCCCGCAGTCGGCGAAGCGCATGCCCAAGCCCAAGGCCTCGAACGACGGACCCGACCGGCACGCCTCGACGACCGCGTCGACGGGGTCGGTGCCCGCGGAGGTGACGGTCGGCGACGGCGACACGGTGAGCGGCATCGCCGAGCGGTACGGCGTCGCCACCGCCGACATCCTCGCGCTCAACGGCCTGGGCTGGTCGAGCCTGATCTTCCCCGGGCAGCGACTCGCGCTCCCCGGCACCGGTGCCACAGCGCCGGCACCGGTCCCGGTCGCCGCCGAGCTCCCCCGTCACACCGTGGTCGCGGGCGACACCATGAGCGGCATCGCCGCCGCGTACGGCGTCGCGCTCGACCAGATGCTGAGCGCCAACGGCCTCAGTCGGCAGAGCCTGATCTTCCCCGGGCAGTCGATCGTGCTGCCTCCGGGCGGTACGGATGTCGCGGCTCCCGCCCCCGCAGCGCCGACGCCGGCGCCCGCGCCCGCGCCCGCCGCGCCGAGCGGCGGCGAGGCCTATACCGTCGTCGACGGCGACACCCTGTGGGACATCGCCGCACGGCACGAGTTCCAGGTCTCCGAGCTCGCCGCGATCAACGGGATCGACGTCGCCGCGGTGATCCGCGCCGGCCAGGTGCTCCGGGTCGCGCGGCCCGTCGCCGCGGTCAGCGTGGCCTCGGTCAGCGTCGCGCTCACCGAGGAGATGCGGGGGAACGCCCGCATCATCGTCGACGTCGGGCGGGCGCTCGGCGTCCCCGATCAAGGAATCGTCATCGCTTTGGCTGCGGCCGCGCAGGAGTCGGGCCTGAAGAACCCGGAGTACGGCGACCTCGACTCGCTCGGGCTCTTCCAGCAGCGCCCGAGCCAAGGCTGGGGCACGGTCGAGGAGGTGCTCGATCCGGTCCGCTCCGCGACGGCGTTCTACGGCGGCGCCGCCAACCCGAACGCCGGGCGCACGCGCGGGCTGCTCGACATCCCCGGATGGGAGTCGTTGACCGTCACCCAAGCCGCACAGGCCGTGCAGTTGAGCGCGCACCCCGACCACTACGCGAAATGGGAGGCGTCCGCGCGGGCGTGGCTCTCGGAACTCGGCTGAGCCGCGGCATCCGCTCATCACGATGGGATTGCGATCGGCGCGCCATCGGCGTTTGCAACGGTTGCGGCATATAGCTCTTCGTAGACTCTCAGAGTGACCACTGCGCCCGTCGACCCCATGATCGGCCGTCTCATCGACGGCCGCTATCAGGTGCGCTCCCGCATCGCGCGGGGCGGCATGGCGACGGTGTACCTCGCGACCGACCTGCGCCTCGAGCGCCGCGTCGCCATCAAGATCATGCACGGCCACCTCGCCGACGACAACACCTTCAAGACCCGGTTCGTCCAGGAGGCCCGCTCGGCGGCCCGCCTCGCGCACCCGAACGTCGTGAACGTCTTCGACCAGGGTCAAGACGCCGACATGGCGTACCTCGTCATGGAGTACCTGCCGGGCATCACGCTGCGCGAGCTGCTGAAGGACTACAAGAAGCTCACCCCCGAGCAGACCGTCGACATCATGGACGCCGTGCTCGCAGGCCTCGCGGCCGCGCACAAGGCCGGCATCGTGCACCGCGACCTGAAGCCCGAGAACGTGCTGCTCGCCGACGACGGCCGCATCAAGCTCGGCGACTTCGGGCTCGCCCGCGCCGCGAGCGCCAACACGGCGACCGGTCAGGCGCTCCTCGGCACGATCGCCTACCTCTCCCCCGAGCTCGTCACCCGCGGGGTCGCAGATGCCCGCAGCGACATCTACGCCGTCGGCATCATGATGTACGAGATGCTCACCGGCGAGCAGCCCTACGTCGGTGAGGCGCCCATGGCGATCGCCTACCAGCATGCCAACGACCAGGTCCCGACGCCGAGCTCGAAGAACCCGGCGGTCCCCGTCGAACTCGACGAACTCGTGCTGTGGGCGACCAACCGCGATCCCGAAGCCCGCCCCGACGACGCCCGCGAGATGCTCGAGCGTCTGCGCGAGGTCGAACCGGGCATCCGTTCCTCCCATCGACCGCTGCAGACCCAGGCGACCATGGTGCTGCCCGGCGGCGCGATGCCGGCCGGGGCCGCGGCCGCCGAGACACGCGTGATCGGCGCGGGCGGAGCAGCCGCCGCGGCGACCTCGACCCTCGAGGCATCCGATGGCGACGACACCGAGGCGCTCGCGAAGAGCGCCGAACGGCGCAAGCGCCGCGGCTACTGGATCATCGCGCTCGTGCTCCTGCTGACCGGACTCGCCGCAGGCACCGGCTGGTACTTCGGAGCCGGACCGGGGGCGCTCACCTCGGTGCCCGAGACGGCGACGCTCGCACCGGCTGTCGCGACCGCCGCGCTCGAAGAGGCCGGATTCGCGGTCGAGCCAGCCGAGCGCAACGACCCTGTCGTGCCGGCCGGCCAGGTGTCCGGCACCGACCCGGCGGGCGGCGCGCAGGCGCAGCGCGGATCGACCGTGACGCTCTTCGTCTCACTCGGCCCGCAGATCCTGCCGGTCCCAGAGGTTCGAGGCACGCCGTCGGCCGATGCACGTGCGGCGCTGAAGGACTTCACCGTCGTCGATCCGAACGTGTTCCAGTTCTCGGGCGACGTCCCTGCCGACACGGTCATCGACGTGCTCGACGTCGAGGGCAACCCGGTCGGAGCGGAGTACCCCGAACTCGGCGAGCTGACGCTCGTGGTCTCCGCCGGCCCGCTGCCCGACGTCGTCGGAATGTCGGCTGCCGACGCCGAGGCGGCATTGGCCGCCGTCGAGCTCCAGGTCGCCTATGGCGAACCCGAGTTCAGCGATGATGTCGCGGCCGACCTCGTGCTGTCGCAGGCCGCGACGACCGACCCGGTGCGACCCGGCGATACCCTGACCCTCGTCATGTCGAAGGGCCAGGACCTCGTCGAGGTGCCGAACGTCATCACGGGCCAGACGGTCGCCCAGGCGCGCGAACAGCTCGAGGCGCTCGGGTTCACCGTGGCATCCAACGTTCCCGCCTTCCTCGAGGGCGCCGTGGTGGCATCCGTGCAGAGTCCGGCCGCCGGCGAGAAGGTCAAGCGCGGTTCCGAGGTCACGGTCAACTTCGGCTGACCGGCCGATCATCCGGCGCGAGGACGACGAAGGCGCGGGACATCCGAACCGGATGCCCCGCGCCTGAGGCCCGTCAGCGGGCCGCGAGCTCCTCGGCCACGAGGAACGCGAGCTCGAGCGACTGCATGTGGTTCAGCCGCGGGTCGCAGAGCGACTCGTAGCGGGTCGCCAGGGTCTCTTCGTCGATGTGCTCCGAGCCGCCGAGGCACTCGGTGACGTCATCGCCCGTGAGCTCGACGTGGATGCCGCCCGGGTGCGTGCCCGCGTCGCGGTGCGCCTCGAAGAAGCCCTTGACCTCGTCGACGACGTCGTCGAACCGACGCGTCTTGTAGCCGTTGGGGGTCGTGATGCCGTTGCCGTGCATGGGGTCGGTGACCCACAGCGGGTTGGCATCGCTCGCCTTGATGGCCTCGAGCAGCGGCGGCAGCGCGTCGCGGATCTTGCCGGCGCCCATGCGGGTGATGAAGGTCAGGCGCCCGGGCTCGCGCTCGGGGTCGAGCTTCTCGACCAGCTCGAGCATCGTCTCGGGCGTCGTCGTCGGGCCGAGCTTGACGCCGATCGGGTTGCGAACCCGCGACAGGAAGTCGACGTGCGCACCGTCGAGCTCACGAGTGCGCTCGCCGATCCAGATAAAGTGGCTCGACGTGTCGTACGGCGTGCCCGTGCGCGAGTCGATGCGGGTCATGGGGCGCTCGTAGTCCATGAGCAGGCCCTCATGGCCCGTGTAGAACTCGGTGTGCTTGATCGCCTCGAAGTCGGCGCCGCAGGCCTCCATGAACTTGATCGCGCGGTCGATCTCGCGCGCCATGTTCTCGTAACGGGCGTTCGCGGGGTTCGACGCGAAGCCCTGGTTCCACGAGTGCACCTGGCGGAGGTCGGCGAACCCGCCCTGCGTGAACGCGCGAATGAGGTTCAGCGTCGACGCGGCCGTGTGGTAGCCCTTGATCAGGCGGTTGGGGTCGGCCGCGCGCGACTCGGGCGTGAAGTCGTAGCCGTTCACGATGTCGCCGCGGTAGGCGGGCAGGGTGACGTCGCCGCGCGTTTCGGTGTCGCTCGAGCGGGGCTTCGCGAACTGGCCCGCCATGCGGCCCATCTTCACGACCGGCATCGAGGCGCCGTAGGTCAGCACGACCGCCATCTGCAGCACCGTCTTCACGCGGTTGCGGATCTGGTCGGCCGTGGCGCCTGCGAAGGTCTCGGCGCAGTCGCCGCCCTGCAGCAGGAACGCCTCACCGCGCGACGCGGCGGCGAGCCGGTCGCGCAGGATGTCGACCTCGCCAGCGAAGACCAGAGGAGGAAGGGTCGCGAGCTCAGCGGATGCCGCGTGCGCGGCTTCGAGGTCGGGCCACGTCGGCTGCTGCTTGATGGGGAGGGTCCGCCAATAGTCGAGGCCGGCAATCACGGAGGGATCTGCATTCACGACCGGCTCGACGAGCTGTACCACGGGGAACGTCCTGAGGGTTCGGGGCGCACACGGCGCCGAAAAGGGAAACGGCGACGCACGTCGCGTCCCCGCGGAACGAGCCTATCGCGATTGCGAGGCGCGCTTCTCCTTCACCGAACTGGCGTAGACGTCGACGTATTCCTGGCCGCTCAGGCCGCGCAGATCGTAGACGAGCTCGTCCGTCACGGAACGCAACACGAAGCGATCGCCCTCGAGTCCCTCGAAGCGACTGAAGTCGACCGGCTCGCCGAGGATGATGCCGATGCGTCGCACCTTGGGCAGTCGTGAGCCGATGGGCATCACGTGCTCGGTGCCGATCATCGCGACGGGGATCACGGGGACTCCGGCTTCGAGCACCATGCGCGCGACGCCGGTGCGGCCCCGGTACAGCTTGCCATCGGGGCTGCGGGTGCCCTCGGGGTAGATGCCGAGGATCTTGCCCTCGCCGAGCACCCGGAGGCCCGTCTCGAGCGATGCCTCGGAGGCCTTGCCGCCCGAGCGGTCGATCGGCAGCTGGCCCGCCGCTTGGAAGAAGACCTTCGTCGCCCAGCCCTTCAGGCCCTTGCCGGTGAAGTACTCGCTCTTGGCGAGGAAGACGACCGGGCGGTCGACGATGAGCGGCAGGAAGATCGAGTCGATGAACGAGAGGTGGTTCGAGGCGAGCACGACCGCACCCTCCTTGGGCACGTTCTCGAGGCCGACGACCCACGGCCGGAAGATCGAGAGGAGGATCGGACCGATCACGAGGTTCTTCATGATCCAGTAGAACAACGCGGACCCCCTTCCCTCTGCAGCACCGACTCAGCCTAGCGTCGCGGGGTTCCGGCGTGCTCGGCGACCCACACGCGGGCGAGGTCGGCCGCGCCGACGACGCCGGCGTCGTTGACGAGCTCGGCGATCACGAAGTCGGGCTCGGGGTGGTAGCCGCGTGCCGGGAGGTGCTCGAGATAGGCCGCGCGGATCGGCTCGAGCAGGAGCTCTCCCGCCACGGAGACGCCGCCTCCGAAGACGAAGCGCTGCGGGTCGAGCACGGCCGAGAGGCTCGCGGCGGCCTGGCCGAGCCAGTGCCCCAGCTGACGCAGGGCTGCGATCGCGCCGGCATCGCCCGCGGCGATCTGCTCGCCGACGAGTCGTCCGTCGAGTTCGCCGTGCTCGGAGCGCACTCGGGCCAGGCCTTGACCGATACCGCCGGCGTCGGCGATCTCGTTGGCCATGCGCAGCAGCGCCCGCCCGGATCCGTACTGCTCGATGCATCCGCGCTGGCCGCACCCGCATGCGAGTCCGTCGGGGACGACGCGCAGGTGGCCGAGCTCTGCGCCCGCGCCGAAGCCGCCCCGGAACAGGCGGTCGCCGGCCACGATCGCGCCGCCGACTCCGGTGCCGATCGTGAGCATGACCATGTCGCTCACGAGCCGTCCGGCACCGAAGCGGAACTCCGCCCAGCCCGCCGCGTTGGCGTCGTTGTCGACGACGACGGCAGTGCCGACCCGTGCCTCGAGCTTCTCGCGGAATGGCTCGTTGCGCCAGTCGATGTTGGGCGCGTAGTAGACGGTCGACTGGGCGGCGTCGACGAAGCCCGCCGCCGCGACGCCGATCGCGACGATCTCTTCTTCGGCTCGTGCCCGGAGCGAGTCGATCATCTGCACGACCGCGTCCTCGAGGAGTGTCGAATCACCCGCGGGCGTCGGCACGCGGTCGCTCGCGACGATGTTGCCGAGCTGGTCGACGATCGCGCCCGCGATCTTCGTTCCACCGATGTCGATACCGATCGCATGCACCGGGAGGCTGCCTTTCAGAAGGGGACGAAGCGTGATGGAGCTGAGACCTGGGGCGGTCGTGAGCAACGACTAGAGTGTAATGGACCCCAATGCCGAGGTTCGCGCTGGTGCCCGAGCCGCGCGCAACCCTCCCGGTGCCGAAGGAGCTACCGTGATCGAATTCGCTACCCCACCCGTGGTCGCAGCTGACCCAGAAGCGAACACCACCGACCTGCTCGTCGACCGCGTCGCCGCGACTCCCGATTCCGTCCTGTTCTCGCTCCCCACGGCCGACGGCGGTTGGTCCCCGGTCACCACGAAGGAGTTCTACGACCAGGTGATCGCCCTTGCCAAGGGCCTCGTCGCGGCCGGCATCCAGCCGGGCGACAAGATCGGCCTGATGTGCAAGACCCGCTACGAGTGGACCCTGATCGACTTCGCCACGTGGTTCGCCGGCGCAGTGCTCGTGCCGATCTACGAGACCAGCTCCCCCTCGCAGGTGCGGTGGAACCTGAGCGACTCCGGCGCGATCGCCGTCATCGTCGAGACCCCCGACCACTTCGCCCGGTTCGACGAGGTGCACCCCGACCTCCCGGCCATCCGGGGCGTCTGGCAGATCGACCTCGGCGACCTCGACAAGCTCGTCGCCGGCGGCACCGAGGTCCCCGACGAGGAGATCGAGCGACGTCGCAACCTCGCCGTGGGCTCCGACATCGCGACGCTCATCTACACCTCGGGCTCGACCGGCAAGCCGAAGGGCTGCGTGCTGACGCACTCGAACTTCGTCGAGCTGTCCCGCAACGCCGCGGTCGCCCTCAACGAGGTCGTGCTCGACCCCAACGGAGCCTCCACGCTCCTCTTCATCACCACGGCGCACGTGTTCGCCCGCTTCATCGCGGTGCTCTCGGTGCACGCCGGCGTGCGCGTGGGTCACCAGGCCGACACGAAGCAGTTGCTGCCCTCGCTCGCGAGCTTCAAGCCGACCTTCCTCCTCGCAGTGCCGCGCGTGTTCGAGAAGGTCTACAACGCGTCCGAGCAGAAGGCCGAAGCCGGCGGCAAGGGCAAGATCTTCCGCGCCGCCGCCGAGACCGCCGTGGCGTACTCCATGGCGAAAGAGGCCGGCTCGGTGCCGCTGGGCCTCAACCTCAAGTTCAAGGTGCTCGACCGACTCGTGCTCTCGAAGCTGCGGGCCGCGATGGGCGGCAACGTCAAGTACGCCGTGTCGGGGTCTGCGCCGCTCGGTCCGCGACTCGGGCACTTCTACCACGCGCTCGGCATCACGATCCTCGAGGGCTACGGCCTCACCGAGTCGACCGCGCCAGCCACGGTGAACCTGGCGAACAAGTCGAAGATCGGCACCGTCGGCCCCGCCCTCCCGGGCGTGGCAGTGCGACTCGCCGACGACGGTGAAGTGCAGATCAAGGGCGTCGACGTCTTCAAGGAGTACTGGAAGAACCCCGAGGCCACGGCCGAGGCGTTCGACGGCGAGTGGTTCAAGACCGGTGACATCGGTTCGTTCGACGCCGACGGGTTCCTCACCATCACCGGCCGCAAGAAGGAGATCATCGTCACGGCTGGAGGCAAGAACGTCTCCCCTGCCGCGCTCGAAGACCCGATCCGCGCGAATCCGCTCGTCGGCCAGGTCGTCGTGGTCGGCGACAAGAAGCCGTTCATCTCGGCCCTCATCACGCTCGACCCCGAGATGCTCCCGGTGTGGCTCAACAACAACGGCGAAGACGCCGGCATGAGCCTCGAGGAGGCCACGGTCAATCCCGCGGTGCTCGCCGAGGTGCAGCGGGCCATCGACGCGGCCAACGAGACGGTCTCGCGAGCGGAGTCGATCCGCAAGTTCACCCTCCTCGCGACCGAGCTCACGGAGGCGAGCGGTCACCTGACGCCGAAGCTCAGCATCAAGCGCAACATCATCCTCGAGGACTTCAGCCCGAACATCGAGGCGATGTACTCCGGTGCCCCGGCGACCGAGGGTCACTCGATCGTGCACTGAGCACGTCAGACGCATTTGCGTCAGACGCATTGAAGGCCCCGCGGGTTCCGCGGGGCCTTCACATGCATCCGAGCTCAGAACCAGTCGGACTCGCGCACCTCTTTCATCGCGAGGCGGCGTTCATCCTTCTCGAGCCGGTCGAGGTAGAGCAGCCCATCGAGGTGATCGGTCTCGTGCTGGAGGGCCTGGGCCATGAGCCCGGTGCCCGAGAGCTCGATCTCGTTGCCGTCGAGGTCGATGCCGCGCACTCGCGCGAACGGATGCCGCGGCGTCTTGTGCCAGAGACCCGGGACCGACAGGCATCCCTCGTCGATCAGTTCCTTCTCGCCCGTGACCTCGAGCTCGGGATTCAGGATGTACCCGACCTCGCCGTCGACGTTGTAGCTGAACGCGCGCAGGTTCACCCCGATCTGGGATGCCGCGACACCGGCACGGCCGGGCAGCTTCACGCTGTCGATGAGATCGGCAACGAGCCCGCGCACACGATCGTCGACCTGTTCGACGGGGGCGGAGACGGTCTTCAACACGGGGTCGCCGAACAGGCGAATGGGGCGTTCCGGCAAGAGTTCTCCGTTTCAGTGCTCGCGCTCGGCGGGCATGCCTTCCACCACGAGCGCCGCGAGCTCTCGAGCCGCGTGCTGGGTGACGGGTCGCAACTCGTGCCAGTTCACGACGGAACCGGCGGCGAGTTGGGGGTCGTACGGGATGCGCACGATCTCGCGCACCCTCGATTGGAAGTGGGCCTCGATCTCGTCGACCTTCACGAGGTGCGTGCCCTGCGTGGCGAGGTTGATCGCGACGACCGCATTGCGCACGAGTTCGCCGTATCCGTTGGCCTCGAGCCAGGTGAGGGTCTCCGACGCGAGTCGCGCCTCGTCGACGCTGCCGCCCGAGACGATGACGACGGAGTCGGCGCGCTGCAGCGTCGCACGCATGACGGAGTGCACGATGCCCGTGCCGCAGTCGGTGAGCACGATCGAGTAGTAGCGAGCCGCGAGTCCGGCGACGACGTTGTAGTCGTTGTCGTCGAACGCCTCGGAGAGGGTCGGGTCGGTGTCTGACGCCAGGATGTCGAGGCGCGTCTCGTCACGTGAGACGAAGCGCGAGAAGTCGGTGTAGCCGCCGATCGACGAGGCCTTCGCCACGACGTCGCGCACGGTCTCACGGGTCTGCCGATCGACACGCTCGGCGAGGGTGCCGCGATCTGGATTCGCATCGATCGCGATGATCCGGTCGTCGCGGGCGTCGGCGAGAGCCATGCCGAGGAGTGCGGTGATCGTCGTCTTGCCGACGCCGCCCTTGCGCGTGAGCACGGGCACGAATCGAGCGCCGCCCTCGAATCGTCGCTGGATGCGCTGGCTCATGGCCTTGTACGCCTGAACCTTCGGCGAGTCGCCGAGATTCACCAGGTGAAGGGATGCCTCGTAGATGAGGCGGTTGAACCCGCCCTGCGGCGCCGGCCGGGTCGTGCGGTTCAGATCGATGAGGCGGTCGGCCGTGAGCGAATCCGCCGTCTCGGGTACCTCAGCGGGCAGCGCGGGCTCACCCGGCACGTCGACGATCGCGACATGACTGCCGGTATCGGTGCTCACGCGCTCACGTCGGGTCTTCGTCGCATCCGACGCGAGCAGCGCACTGTAGGGCGACGGCTCGCGCCGCGACCCGCCACGGTAGCCGGAACCGGCCAGCGCCGGAGTGATGACCTCGACCGAGGTCGTGCTCGCACCGCCGCCGACGAGGCTGCCGGGATTGACCGCGACGTCGTCGATGGCCACCGCCACCTCGTCGTCGGGCATCTCGTGCACCGGCGCGGGGGGCAGATCGACCCGGACGCTCGGGTTCGCCGCGGCGTCGTCTGCCGAGTGCGCGCCGGACGCCGCCGCCCTGCGCGCGCGGTCGAGAGCGGACGTGCCCGCTCCCGACGCACGACGCGACGCCGTGCCGTCGTTGAAATCGTCTTCAGTCACCGATACCCCTCCTCATCAGTGCCAACCGCTCCAAGCCTAGCGCGGCGCACCGCCGAGAGCGGTCGCACCGCCTAACGAGGGCGGACCACGACCAGCAGGTCACCCGCTTCGACCTGCTGCGTCTTGGGGATGGCGACGCGCTCGACGACACCCGCGATGGGCGAGGTGATGGCAGCCTCCATCTTCATCGCCTCGATGGAGGCGACGCTCTGTCCGGCTGCGATCTCGGCACCGGCCTCGACCTGGAGGGTCACGACGCCGGAGAACGGCGCCGCGATCTGCCCGGGCTGCGAGGCATCCGCCTTCTCGGCTGCGCGAGTCTCGACGACGATGGATCGGTCGCGGACGAAGACCGGGCGGAGCTGCCCGTTCAGGATCGTCATGACGGTGCGCATGCCCTTGTCGTCGGCCTCGCCGATCGCCTCGAGACCCGCGTAGAGCTTCACACCGGTCGCGATCTCGACGACGTGCTCGGCGCCCTGACGGAGTCCGTACAGGTAGTCGGCGGTGTCGACGACCGAGAGGTCGCCGAACAGCTCCCTGATCTGCTCGTACTGGCGGGTCGGCGCCGGGAAGAGGAGCGCGTTCAGCATCGCGCGTCGGGTCGTGCTGTCGGCCTCGAGTGCCTCGCGCTGCTCGGCCGTGAGCTCGGTGACGCCGATGCGGACGTCTTTGCCGGCGAGCACCTTCGTGCGGAACGGCTCGGGCCATCCGCCGGGCAGGTCGCCCAGCTCGCCGGCCATGAAGCCGATCACCGAGTCGGGCACGTCGTACTTCTCGGGGTTCGCCGCGAAGTCGTCGGGGTCGGCCTTGACGGCCGCGAGGTGCAGGGCGAGGTCGCCCACGACCTTCGACGACGGAGTGACCTTGGGCACCCGGCCGAGGATCCGATCGGCTGCCGCGTACATGTCCTCGATGAGCTCGAAGTCGTCGGCGAGGCCCAGTGCGATCGCCTGCTGGCGCAGGTTCGACAGCTGTCCGCCGGGGATCTCGTGGTGGTAGACGCGGCCGGTGGGGCCGGGCAGGCCCGACTCGAAGGGGCGGTACAGGCGACGCACGGCCTCCCAGTACGGCTCGAGATCGGAGACGGCGTCGAGCGAGATGCCGGTGTCGCGCTCGGTGTGCGCGAGTGCCGCGACGAGCGAGGAGGCGGACGGCTGGCTCGTGGTGCCGGCCATCGGCGCGCTCGCGACGTCGACGGCGTCGACGCCCGCACGGCTCGCGGCCAGGAGCGTGGCCAGCTGGCCGCCTGCCGTGTCATGCGTGTGCAGGTGCACGGGCACGTCGAACCGCTCCCGCAGGGCGCCGACGAGCTTCTCGGCGGCCGCGGGGCGGAGCAGACCCGCCATGTCCTTGATCGCGAGCACGTGCGCGCCCGCCCCGACGATCTGGTCGGCGAGCCGGAGGTAGTAGTCGAGCGTGTACAGATCTTCGGCCGGATCGAGCAGATCCCCCGTGTAACACAACGCAACCTCGGCCACCGCGTGGCCCGTCGAGAGCACCGAGTTGATCGCCGGACGCATCTGCGAGACGTCGTTCAGCGCATCGAAGATGCGGAAGATGTCGACACCCGTCGCGGCGGCTTCGCGCACGAACGCATCGGTCACCTCGGTCGGGTACGGGGTGTAGCCGACCGTGTTGCGCCCGCGCAGCAGCATCTGGATGTTGATGTTCGGCAGTGCCTCGCGAAGGGCGGCGAGACGGTCCCACGGGTCTTCGCCGAGGAAGCGGAGGGCGACGTCGTACGTGGCACCGCCCCAGGCCTCGACCGAGAGGAGTTCGGGTGTCATGCGCGCCACGTAGGGCGCGACGGCCACGAGGTCGCGCGTGCGCACCCGGGTCGCCAGCAGCGACTGGTGAGCGTCGCGGAACGTCGTCTCGGTGACGGCGAGCGGCGTCTGGTCGCGGAGTGCCTTCGCGAAGCCAGCCGGGCCGAGCTCCAGCAGACGCTGGCGCGAGCCTGCCGGGGCCGGAACCGAGAGGTCGATCACGGGCAGCTTGTCGGCGGGGCTGACGCTCGTCGGCGCCGGTCCGTTCGGCTGGTTCACCGTGACATCCGCGAGCCAGTTGAGGATCTTGGTGCCGCGGTCCTTCGAGACGCGACCGCGGAGCAGTTGCGGCCGCTCGTCGATGAACGACGTGCTGAGGTCGCCCGCGACGAACGCCGGGTCCTCGAGCACGGCCTGGAGGAACGGGATGTTCGTCGAGACGCCGCGGATGCGGAACTCGGCGAGGGCGCGCTTCGCCCGGGCCACCGCGGCCGGGTAGTCACGTCCACGGCAGGTCAGCTTGGCGAGCATCGAGTCGAAGTGCGGGCTGATCTGCGCGCCCGGGTTGATCGTGCCGCCGTCGAGGCGGATGCCGGCGCCGCCCGGCGAACGGTACGTCGTGATCTTGCCCGTGTCGGGGCGGAACCCGGCAGTCGGGTCCTCCGTCGTGATGCGGCACTGGAGCGCAGCGCCGCGGAGCCGGATCGACGACTGCTCGAGGCCGAGCTCGGCGAGGGACTCCCCCGCCGCGATGCGGATCTGGGAGACGACGAGGTCGACGTCGGTGACCTCCTCGGTCACCGTGTGCTCGACCTGGATGCGCGGGTTCATCTCGATGAACACGTGTTCGCCGGCGCGCTCGCCTGCGGTGTCGAGCAGGAACTCGACGGTGCCGGCGTTGACGTAGCCGATCGACTTCGCGAAGGCGATCGCGTCGCGGTAGAGCGACTGCCGCACGTCGTCGGAGAGGTTGGGGGCGGGAGCGATCTCGATGACCTTCTGGTGCCTGCGCTGCACCGAGCAGTCGCGCTCGAACAGATGCACGGTCTCGCCCGAGGCATCCGCGAGCACCTGGACCTCGATGTGGCGCGGCCGGAGCACCGCCTGCTCGAGGAACATGGTCGGGTCGCCGAAGGCGCTGTCGGCCTCGCGCATGGCCTCTTCGAGGGCGGCGCGCAGGTCGTCCTTCGTCGCGACGCGGCGCATGCCGCGGCCGCCGCCGCCGGCGACCGCCTTGGCGAAGATCGGGAAGCCGACCTCGTCGGCCTGGGCCACGAGTTCTTCGATGTCGCGCGACGGAGGCGTCGACTTCAGCACGGGAACGCCCGCGGCGATCGCGTGCTCCTTGGCCGTGACCTTGTTGCCGGCCATCTCGAGCACGCGCTTGGGCGGACCGATGAAGGTGATGCCGGCCGCCTCGGCGGCCTGCGCGAGCTCGGGGTTCTCGGAGAGGAACCCGTAGCCGGGGTAGATCGCGTCGGCGCCCGACAGCTTCGCGACGCGGATGATCTCGGCGACGTCGAGGTAGGCGCGCACGGGGTGGCCCGGCTCACCGATCTGGTACGCCTCGTCGGCCTTCAGCCGGTGCAGCGAGTTGCGGTCTTCGAACGGATACACCGCGACCGTCTTCGCACCGAGTTCGACGGCGGCTCGAAACGCTCGAATGGCGATCTCGCCGCGATTGGCAACCAGGATCTTCGTGAACATGCAGACCTTTCAGACTGGATTCCCCACAGCGAACGTTTAGGTTTCGCCCAAGCAATAGAGGTAGCGTATCTGTTCGTGCACGTACTCAGCGTCAGTTCCCTCAAGGGCGGTGTCGGCAAGACGACCGTCACCCTCGGACTGGCGTCGGCCGCGTTCGCCCGTGGTGTCCGGACGCTCGTGGTCGATCTCGACCCGCAGTCCGACGTCTCCACCGGCATGGACATCCAGGTCGCCGGACACCTCAACGTCGCCGACGTGCTCGCCTCCCCCAAGGAGAAGATCGTGCGCTCGGCGATCGCGCCGAGCGGTTGGGCCCGCTCCAACCCGCAGTCGACGATCGACGTCATGATCGGCAGCCCGTCGGCCATCAACTTCGACGGACCGCATCCGTCGATCCGTGACATCTGGAAGCTCGAGGAGGCCCTCGCCAACGTCGAGGCCGACTACGAACTCGTGCTCATCGACTGCGCGCCGTCGCTCAACGCGCTGACCCGCACCGCGTGGGCCGCGAGCGACCGTGTGGCCGTCGTGACCGAGCCGGGGCTCTTCTCCGTGGCCGCGGCCGACCGCGCGCTCCGGGCGATCGAGGAGATCAGGCGAGGCCTCTCACCGCGACTCCAGCCGCTCGGCATCATCGTGAACCGGGCGCGTGTGCAATCGCTCGAGCACCAGTTCCGCATCAAGGAGCTGCGCGACATGTTCGGCCCCCTCGTGCTCTCCCCCCAGCTGCCCGAGCGCACCTCGCTCCAGCAGGCGCAGGGCGCCGCGAGACCGCTGCACATGTGGCCCGGCGAGAGCGCTGAAGAGATGTCGTCGAACTTCGACCAGCTGCTGGAGCGCGTGCTGCGCACGGCCCGCATCGGGGAGTTCGCGGGTCTTCCGCTCGAAGCGCCGAGTCCGACCGCCTGAGCGCCCGCGCGAACGTCGTCGTCAGACGGTGTGTCGACCGAGCGACCGAGCCGTCGAATGACCGGCGAATCAAGTCGTTTTATGACAGACGAGCGAGTCGGCGCCTGACCGACGGGTCGACTGAGACGCGACTCAGGAGATCTTGCGAGAGCGCACGCCGCGACGCGCGGCGAGTTCGTCCATCGGGTCGGCCGGCTGTGTACCGATCTCGACGAGGGTCGATTCCACCTCGCGGAGCACCTTGCCGACGGCGATTCCGAACACGCCCTGGCCTCGATTGACGAGGTCGATGACCTCGTCGTCGGAGGTACAGAGGTAGACGCTCGCACCGTCGCTCATGAGCGTCGTCTGGGCGAGGTCGTCGATTCCCGCCTCGCGCAACTGCGTCACCGCCGTGCGGATCTGCTGCAGGGAGATGCCCGTGTCGAGCAGTCGCTTGACGAGCTTCAGCACGAGGATGTCGCGGAAGCCATAGAGGCGCTGCGTTCCCGAACCGGCGGCGCTGCGCACCGTCGGTTCGACGAGTTGCGTGCGCGCCCAGTAGTCGAGCTGGCGATAGCTGATTCCGGCGGCCCGGGCCGCGACCGCGCCCCGATACCCCGTGGCATCGTCGTGCTCGGGCATGCCGTCGGTGAACAGCAACCCGAGGTCGTACCGCGAGCGTGGAGTCCGGTCGAGCTCACTCATCCGATTCGCCCCTCACTCTCGCACCCCGTCGGCGCGAGTTCCACGCTACCGAGGGCGGCAGGCTGTGTCGAACACATCCGGCCGAACGTCACGGCGTGTCGCGAGATCATCGTGCGAGTCGGCCGAGCGAGGCGCGCACGACGCTCACGTGCACGGCCTCGAGATGCCCGGCGAGTTCGAGCCCGCGCTCGACGGCACGGGCCTTGTCTGCGGCATCCGCCCGTCGTGACGGCGCGATCGCGCGCTCGACGAGCGCCGCTTCGCGTTCGGCTGCCGCACGGACGCCGCGAAGGTGACGCGGCTCGATGCCGACGGCCCGGAGCGCGACGAGCGAGCGGAGCACGCCCAGCGCCTCGTCGCCGTGGTACTCGGCGGCGGGCAGGAGCGAGGCCGAGACGGCGTCGTCGAGCAGGGCGGCCGTGGCACCGGCCTCGGCGATGAGTTCGTCGCGGCGGTACCTGCGCGCTCCCGCGAGGAACGCGGCGGCGCTCGTGGCGCCCGGCAGCGCCGGCGTCTCACCCGCGTCGACGGCCTCGAGGTGAGTCCTGATGACCTTCAACGGCAGGTAGTGGTCGCGCTGCATGGAGAGGACGACCGTGATTCGCTCGACGTCGGCCGTCGAGAACTTCCGGTACCCGGCCGCGGTGCGGGCGGGCGAGACGAGTCGCTGCTCCTCGAGGAAGCGCAGCTTCGATGGGGTCAGGTCGGGGAACTCGGGCTGAAGCCGTGCCAGCACCTGACCGATGCCCAGCAGTGGCGCCTGACCGCTCGCGCGCGTGGACGCAGCGGGAGCTGCCACTATTCGCTCGCCACCGGAGCCAGGTCGCGCCGCGAGGCGTAGAACGTGAGCCGGAACTTGCCGATCTGCACCTCTGCACCGTCGCTCAGGAGCGCCGTCTCGATGCGGACCCCGTCGTAGTAGGTGCCGTTCAGCGAACTGAGGTCGCGCACCTCGAACGCGGAACGGTGCCGCACGAACTCCGCATGCTTGCGCGAGACCGTCACGTCGTCGAGGAAGATGTCGGCGTCGGGATGACGACCCACCACGGTCACCTCGGTGTCGAGGAGGAATCGGGCCCCGCTGTTGGGGCCGCGGCGCACGATGAGCAGCGCGGAACCCGAGGGCAGCGCGGCGATCGCCTCCTGCTCTTCAGCCGTGACGTCGGCATCGAGCGCGCTGAGTTGTGCCGCTGCCTCTCGACTGAAGCCGATGGTCGTGTCGGTGGCCCCGCCGACCGCGGCGTGCGTCGACGTGGTCGTCGCAGGCTCGCCCCCGGTCTCAGTACCGCCGGCCTGAGTGTTGTCGCTATCCGCCACACTAACCTCCCTGTTCCAGCGTATCCGATCGCGGCTCCTCCGCCACCCGCGGGATGCGGATGACGCGAGCCGTCTCGATCGCGTAGATGATGCCCGCCCACCAGTACAGGAACGCACCCCAGAGGGTGATCGCCCAGCCGACCGGCTGACTGACGACGGCGACGCTCGGGAACGCGAGTCCGAGCATGATCACCGGCAGGCCGAAGAACAGTGCGAATGTCGCGACCTTGCCGAGCTGATGCACGGGCAACGGACCGAAACCGTGGTTCGCGAGCACGACGCCGAGCACCAGCAGGAGGACGTCACGGGCGACGATGACGACGACGATCCACCACGGTACGAGTCCCTGTGCGGCGAGACCGACGAGCGCGGCGAAGATGTACAGCCGGTCGGCGGCCGGGTCGAGCAATTGCCCGAGCCGGGTCACCTGCCCGAGGCGCCGCGCGAGGTAGCCGTCGAGCAGGTCGCTCAGGCTCGCGACGACGAGGACGACGAGCGAGATCACGTAGTCGCCGCGCACGATGAAGACGAGGAAGACCGGAACGAGTGCCAGCCGGAGCATGCTGAGGATGTTCGGGATCGTCCAGATCTCCGAACCGACCTCCCCCGAGCGTTCCCCAGCCACGTTCCGATCCTATCGATCCGTAGAATGCCGACATGGGTCCGCTCATCGTGTGTCTCGTCATCTGCGCTTCGATCACGCTCGCGACGTGGGTCGCCTCGGTCGTGACCCGCGAATACTCGTGGGTCGACCGCATCTGGTCGATCGCACCGATCGTCTACGTGTGGGTGTTCGCGGTCGCGTCGGGGTTCGACGGACGACTCGTGCTCATGGCGGTGCTGGTCTCGGCATGGGGCATCCGCTTGACCTTCAACTTCGCACGAAAGGGCGGCTACCGGCCCGGCGGCGAGGACTACCGGTGGGCAGTACTGCGGGGGCGGATGTCCCGTGCCGGGTTCGCCGCCTTCAACCTGCTGTTCATCTCCGTCTACCAGAACGCCGTCATCCTGCTGTTCTGCCTCCCGGCAGCGACGGTGTTCACCGCCGGCGGCGTGCCGCTCGGTCCGGCCGATGTCGTGCTCGCCGTCGTCTTCCTCGCCCTCCTCGTGGGCGAGGGCGTCGCCGACCAGCAGCAGTGGACGTTCCATCAGTGGAAGGCGGCAGAGCGGGCGGCCGGCCGCACCCCGCAGCCCGGATTCCTGCAGACCGGGTTGTTCCGCGTCTCACGGCACCCGAACTTCTTCTTCGAGCAGGCCCAGTGGTGGGTCTTCTACGGCTTCGCGGTCGCGGCGACCGGCATCTGGCTGCACTGGTCCGTCGCGGGGGCGGTGCTGCTCACGACGCTCTTCATCGGCTCGACGATCTTCACCGAGTCGATCTCACGCGGGCGCTACGCGGACTACGACGACTATCGGGCCCGCACCTCGCCGATCGTTCCGTGGTTTCCGCGGCGGGCGTCGGCGCCGATCGGCGAGCCCACCGCCTGACGGGCACCAGCTCGACGGCGAAGCGCTTCAGAGGCGCTCCGCGAGTGCGGTCCAGCCTTCGGCGAATCGCGGATGCAGCGGCATCTCGGTGACCCGATCGATCGCGATCCATCGCAGCTCGATGCTCTCGGGGTCGCTGACCACCGGTGCGAACCGTTCGGCGGCATCGGCAACGACCGTCGTGTACGACCAGTAGCCGAGGTCGAGTACGGTGCTGAACCGCACCTCGACGAGCGCCGGCGGCACGCCCGCCTCCTCGCCGGCCTCGCGGACGGCCGCCTCCACAGCGCTCTCGTGCTCGTGACGAGCGCCGCCCGGCATACCCCAGGTGCCGCCGAAATGACTCCACAGCGCCCGATGCTGGAGCAGGACCTCGCGCTGCGGACTGACGACCAGCAGCCCGGCCGCCCCGAACCTGCCCCAGTACTTCGAACCATCGGGGCCCACGACCCATTCGTCGCCGCTCGCTCCGCTCATGAGTCCAGCATGCCGCACGAACCTCCCCGCTTCGTCACGGCCGTAGGCTGTTGTCATGAACGGCGAGTCCCCCGTGCGCGTCGACGCCTGGCTCTGGGCGGTGCGGCAGTTCAAGACGAGGTCCGCGGCCACGGCGGCGTGCAGGGCCGGGCATGTGCGGGTCAACGGCGAGCGGGCGAAGGCGGCCCAGTCCGTGCGCCCCGGCGACGAGGTGCGCGTGCGCGTCGACGGGTTCGACCGGATGCTCGTTGTGCGGCAGACGCTCGTCAAGCGGGTGTCGGCGACGGTCGCGGCGACCGCGGTCGACGACCGCACGCCTCCCCCGCCGCCGCGCGAGACGGTCGCGATCGTCGCCACACGCGATCGCGGTGCCGGACGCCCGACCAAGCGCGAACGACGAGACCTCGAGCGCCTTCGCGGTCGCTGACCGCCCGCGGCGTAGCCTGATCACGTGCACACCGAACTCACCCACGAACCCGACGCCCGCCGATACGTGCTGCGCGTCGACGGGGACATCGCGAGCGTGCTCGACTACCGGGAGCTCGGCGATTCGGTCGCATTCACCCGCACGTTCACGAATCCGCCGTACCGCGGCAGCGGCCTTGCCGGCGAACTGGTCGCGTTCGCGGTCGACGACGTCGAGGCGAACTCCACCAGACGCATCGTGCCGAGCTGCTGGTACGTGGGCGAGTGGTTCGACCGGCATCCCGATCGGGCGGGTCTACTCGACCCGCGCACCGCCTGAACACGGCGCCTCACGCCGGAGCGACGCCCGGCTCGCGATGGGCATCCCATCGCTCAGCTCAGGCGCCGCTGCGGTTCAGCGCTTGCGGTGCGTGGCCTCGGTCACCGCGTCACTGCTCGACCGGTTCTCGACCTTGGCCTTCTTGTCGGCGCGCTTCTCTTTGAGGGTCTTGCTGGCAGCCGTCTTGGACGACGACTTCTTCGGCGACTTGTCTGACATGGATTCGCCCTTTGATCGGAGACCTGGACGGCCTCGTGCCGGCAACCCTACGCGAGATCCCCTCGGGTCAGTACCAGTTCATCGACTGCGAGTGCGACCACGCACTGCAGGGCGTTCCGTAGCCGCGTGCGATGTAGTCGAGGCCCCAGCTGATCTGCGTCGCGGCGTTCGTCTGCCAGTCGGAGCCGGCGGAGGCCATCTTGCTGCCCGGCAGCGACTGCGGGATGCCCGTTGCGCCGCTCGATGCGTTGTAGGCGGTGTACGACCAGCCCGACTCCTTCTGCCACAGCTGGTTGAGGCACTGGAACTGCGAATCGTTCCAGCCGTACTTCGACGCGGCGAGGGCGCGCGCGGTCGCCCGGGCGCCGTCGGGCGTGTTCGCCTGGGCGAGGGCGGCGGCGGCGGCTGCCGCCTGCTCGGCCTGCACGCGATCGAACTCGGCGGCCGCGGCCGCCGTCTTCTCGGTCTCGGCGCGGGTCTGCTTCGTGAGGTCGACGATCGAATCGATCGGCAGGCGTTCGTAGTCGCCGAGCGAGGCGACGGAGGCGGCGAGGCCGCTCGAGTCGACCTTGCCGCCGACCGCGGCGAGCGTGGCGTTCGCGGCCGTGAGGGTGTCCTGTGCGCTGTGGCGCGTGCGCGCCTCGGCGATCGCGCTGTATGCGCCGAGCTGGTCGGAACGCACTCCCGTCGACTCGGTGAGCGCGGTCGTCGCGTCGATGCTGGCCTGGGTGCTGATCGCCGACTGGACGGTGAATCCGGTGCCGACGATGAGGCCGACGGCCATGACGGCGCCGACGGCGACGAGCCGCTTGCGTCCGAGACGGCGCTTGCGGATGCTGCGGCGCGGGTGGAGTGCTTCGGGGGCGATTTCGGTTTCGGGCGTGGTGATGTCGTTGCGCATAGGTTCTCGGGTGCTCGGTCAGGATGGGGGACGCCCCCGAGCGAGGGCAGAAGTCAGACACTCTGCCCCGAGTTTCTGAAGGGTTCCTCATTTCTTCCTGTGCAGACCATGAAGATGGCCCTCGGAGACCGCGATACTGGGAGGATGCCCAGCCACACCCCTCCCCTCCGGCCGACCGCGGACGAGCGGTGCCCCTGCCGCAGCGGGAACACCTTCGGGGACTGCTGCGGTCCGCTCCTCGCTCGCATCGCCGTGGCGCCGTCCGCAGTGCAGCTCATGCGATCGCGCTACACCGCATTCGCGGTCGGCGACGTCGACTACCTCCGCGCGACGTGGCATCCCGACACGCGCCCGCGCGACCTCGATCTCGACGACGAGACGCGGTGGATCGCCCTGGAGATCGTCGCGACCGAGCGCGGCGGACCGTTCGACCGTGACGGCGAGGTGGAGTTCCGCGCGTCGTATCGTTCGCCCGACGAACGCGGCGTGCTGCACGAGCGGAGCCGCTTCACCCGAGAGGGCGGCAGCTGGTTCTACGTCGACGGCGACGTCTGAACCTGCGATTCGTCAGTCGCGCTCGGCTTCGGTGCCGAACCCGTCGCGAAGCGCTCGCTCCTCCGACCCCTCGAGCTCCTCGAAGACCGTGATCTGGAGTCCGGCCGGGGCGTCCAGACGTGAGTTGAGCGAGCGCCATGGCGTCTCCACCGGTTCGGCGACGACCGCGGCCCCCGCATCGGCGAGGCGCCGGGTCGTGCCCGCCGCGTCCGTGACCTCGAAGGCGAGGCGGATGCGCGGGCTCGGGCGCCCAGCGGCTTCGAGCTCGTCGATCACCCGCTTGTGCGTCGGGTTCGCGATCTCGATGGTCGCCCGGCCGGCCTCGAGGATCGTCACCCGATCGTCGCCGCCCTCGGCGTAGGCCATGAGCTCCGGCATGCCGAGCGCGTCGCGGTAGAACGCAACGGCTCGTTCGTAGTCCTCCGCCTCGATCACGACTCGGAGTTGCAGGACCGGTGGCTGCGCGGCATCCGTCATGTCCGCATCATCCCAGATGGTCGCACGGGTGTCAGGCCTAGTCGCGAGCGACGGGCCAGCACCGCGTCGTCACGCCGATCGCGTCCCACACGTTGATCACGATGATGAGCGACACGAGTGCCGCCGTGCGCTCCTCGCCGAAGCGGGCAGTCACCGCGGCGAGGTCCTCCTCGGGCACGTGCGTCTCCGAGAGGCGCGTGATCGACTCGGTGAGGTGGAGCACCGCACGCTCCGCCGCGGTGAACAGCCCGGAATCGCGCCAGACCGCGACCGCGTGCAGCTTCTGCTCGGTGACGCCGGCGGTGCGCGCATCCTTCGAGTGCAGGTCGACGCAGTAGACGCATCCGTTGATCTGCGATGCCCGGAGCCGCACCATCTCGCGCAACTGCCGGTCGATGCCGACGCGATCGAGCTCGGCGGTCGCGGCGTGATCGAGCGAGGCGACCGCACGCGAGAACCGCGGGACGATCGCGTCGAAGTCGAGGCGGACGGGGATGTCGACGAGTGCATCGGTGAGGGTCATGGCTCCACGCTACGGAGCCATCGGCCCACTGCTACAGTCCAATTCCATGGGTGAATCATGGGCCATTCGCGGCCTCGACCTGCACCTCGACCTCGATGGTCGCCGGAAGGCGTCGTCCCTCGAGGAGGCGCTCCGCAGAGCCGTGCGCGACCGGCGCATCGACGCCGGCACCCGGCTGCCCGCGAGCCGCACGCTCGCCGCCGACCTCGGCATCGCCCGCAACGTCGTCGCCGAGGTGTACGGGCGACTCGCCGCCGAAGGGTGGCTCGAAGCGCGCGTCGGGGCGGGCACCTGGGTCGCCGGCCGCCCGGGTCGCGATACACCGGTGACGGGTGCCGACTCGGCGTCGCCGGCCCGGCACCTCGGTCTCGATCTCCGCGGCGGCATTCCGGATGCCTCGTCGTTCCCGCGACGCGAATGGGCGACCGCGGCACGGCGCGCGACCCTCGACCTCCCGGCCTCCGCATTCGGCTACGGTCCGCGCCGGGGCTCGCCCGCCCTGCGGTCCACGCTCGCCGAGTACCTCGCCCGCACCCGTGGCGTCTGGGCCGAGAGCGAGCGCGTCGCCGTCACGCGAGGATTCGGCGCCGCCCTGGCGACCGTCGGTCGAACCCTCGTGGCCGAGGGTGCGCGGCGCATCGCCGTCGAGGAGTTCGGTCACGAGGCGCATCGCGGCATCCTCCGCGCGGCGGGCCTCGACGTGGTGGCGCTCCCGGTCGATGCCGACGGCGCCGTCGTCGACCGACTCGGCGACCTCGCGGTCGACGCCGTGCTCCTGACCCCGGCCCACCAGTTCCCGACCGGTGCGGCGCTCTCCCCGGGCCGGCGGATCGAGGTCGTCGCGTGGGCCGAGCGCAGCGGCGCCTTCATCATCGAGGACGACTACGACGGCGAGTTCCGCTACGACCGCCGAGCGATCGGCGCGCTGCAGTCGCTCGCACCCGGCCTCGTCGTCTACCTCGGCACGGCGTCGAAGAGCCTCGCCCCGGCCGTGGGGATCGGATGGGCCGTGCTCCCCGAGCGACTGGCCGGGGGCTTCGAGGCGCAGACCGTCGCCGTGAACGGCATCCCCGATGCCCTGAACCAGGCTGCCCTCGACGCCTTCATGCGGGCGCACGAGTACGACAGGACCGTGCGCCGCCGACGCGCCGAGTATCGCGCCCGTCGCGAGCGGGTCGAGTCGCGGGTCGCCGCCGAACTCGACAGCTGCCGCGTCAGCGGGATGCGAGCGGGCCTGCACTGCCTCCTCGAGCTGCCGACCGGCCTCGACGAGCGTTCCGTCACCTCGACCGCCCGGCGGCTCGGCGTCCGGTTCGACGGACTCGGCTCCTTCCGGCTCGGGGCACCTTCGGCACCGCGAGCCCCCGCGATGGTCGTCGGCTACGGAGCCCCGCCGCCGCATCGCTTCGAGGCGGCGCTCGACCGTGCCATCGCCGCGGTCCGTGCGGAGCTCGGGATCTCGATTGCGGCGGATCCCTCCTGACGTGAACGGCGGGCGCCGGCCCGCACCGGGGTCGTTCGGTCAGCTCTCGCGCGGGCGACCGAGCTCGTCGAAGAACGCGGCGAGGTGACCCGCGAGCAGTTCGGGTTCCTCATGCGCCATGAAGTGACCGCCCACCGTCGCCGGGTGCCAGGCCCTGATGTCGCTGCAGGCGCGTTCGACGATGCTCCTCGGAAGGTCCCGGATGATCGCCTCTGCGCTGAGGGTGAATCCAGCGGGCACCCGGATCATGGGTCGCGGCGCGTTCGCCGGGAAGTCGAAGTACTGGCGGAACGACGTGCCGATCGAACCGGTCGACCAGTACAGGGTCGCGACGGTGAGGAGGGTCGCGCGATCGAATCGACGCTCGAGGTCGCCGCCGGCGTCGCTCCAGTCGCGCAACTTGTCGATGATCCATGCGAGCAGCCCCGCGGGCGAATCGACGAGCGCCGCCCCGACCGTGTCGGGCCGGGTGATCATGATGGCGCTGTAGCCCCCGTCACCCTCGTCGAACTCGGCTTCTGCCTCGAGCAGTGCACGCTCCGCGGGCGTGATCGGCTCCGCGAAGTCCGCGGGGAACGGCGGATGGATCATGTACAGCCCGAGCACCCGGTCGGGATGCTTCGCGGCGATCCATGCGGCCACGGTGCCGCCGATGTCACCGCCGAAGACGCCGAACCGTGCATCCCCCACCACCTGGCGCATCAGCTCGCACATCAGGTCGGCCATGACCTCCCGCGTGAGCGGGGCCTCGGGCAACTCCGAGAAGAGGAAGCCCGGCATCGAGGGGATCACGAGGTCGAATCGGAGTCCGTGCCGCTCACCCGCCGCCTGGA
Organism: Agromyces sp. Root1464; assembly: GCF_001427265.1. Taxonomy (NCBI): domain Bacteria; kingdom Bacillati; phylum Actinomycetota; class Actinomycetes; order Micrococcales; family Microbacteriaceae; genus Agromyces; species Agromyces sp. Root1464. The sequence goes on along the minus strand of NZ_LMFU01000002.1, from coordinate 70,110 downwards.
GCGCGTCGGCGAGCGGCAGCATCTCGAGGAAGGTCGACGGCCAGCCGTGCATGAGGAGCAGTGGGACGACCACGCCATCGGCCGCACCTGCGCTCGCCCGGACGAAGTGCACCCGGGTCCCGTGCACGAGTGCCTGCCGGTGGTCGAGCCGGTTCAGGCTCGACTCGACCGAACGCCAGTCGAACGTCTCGGCCCACTCGGAGACGAGGCCCGCGAGGTAGCCGGGATCGACGCCGCCGGCCCAGGAGCGGCTGCTGCTGGCCTGGACGAATCGGGTGCCTCGGAGCCGCCGGTGCATGTCGTCGAGCTCGGCATCCGGGACGTGGATCGTGAACGGATCGCCTGCAGCGCTCACGCCCGTGCCTCCCCCTGCGCATCGAGTGCGCGATACGCGCGCTCGACCGCACCGCCGAGCGCGTCGACCGGGATCGACCAGTCATCGTGCGCGTCGAGCGCCTCGGCCGGAGTGAGGCCCGCCGCGTGCGCTGCACGGAAGCGATCGGCGATGAGCCCGAGTTCCGCGGCCTGCCGCTCGACGAATGCCCGGTCGACCACCCGGCCGTGCCCGGGCACCACGGGGTCGCTCGGCCGCATCGAGGCGGCGAGGTCGACGAGCACGCCCGGCCATCCGAGTGGGTAACTGCCCGATCCGTACATGACCGGCCCCGATTCCTCGATCAGGTCGCCGAGGATCCAGACCCGCTCGTCGGGCACGAAGAGCACGAGATCCGTGTCGGTGTGCGCGGGCGACTGCGGGCGCAGTTCCACCAGTCGATCGCCGAGGTTCAGCAGCAGAGGTTCGACGAGCGGATGCGTCGGCGGCGTCAGCACGACGTCGTCCCACTGGCGATCGGGCTCACGGCCGGGATCGGCACGCCACGCGGCGAGGCGCGGCCCCTCGAACTCGGCGAAGTGGGCGGCGATGTTCGCATGGCCGTAGATCGCGGCATCCGTGGCCGTTCCCGGCCCGAAGACCTGGTTGCCGAAGGCGTGGTCGAAATGCGCATGGGTGTTCACGACCCAGCGCACCGGGCGGTCGAATCGCGTCGCGATGTCGTCGGCGAGTTCGAGCGCCTCGCTCGGTTGCACGCGCGTGTCGACGAGCAACAGGCCGTCGGAGCCCTCGATCACGACGATCGAGATGTCGAACGGGTCGTACCGGCGTTGGTGGATGCCGGGTGCCACGGTGAGCCACTGGGTCATTCCTCGAGCGTAGCGACGCGCCGAGCGGGGCCCGCTGCGCTCGGGGCGAACGCGGTCGCAGATCAAAGGAAATGCAGAGCTTCGCGCCGTAGCGTGGCATCCGTGACCCCGCTCGACGGCACCCCGCCCACCCGGCATGCCACTCCCCCCATGCTCACCGCGCGCGCACAGCGAACGCTCGAGACCATCGACGGCCAGACGCTCGACGAGATGCGCGCGCTCCGCGACGAGACCGAGCGGTTCATGCTGCGCTACAAGTTCGGCATGGACGAGGTGATCACGAAGCTCTCGATCCTCCGCGAGGAGTTCAACCAGACGCACGACTACAACCCGATCGAGCACATCTCGAGCCGACTGAAGAGCCTCGACAGCGTCGTCGAGAAGATGCAGCGGAAGGGCATCGATCCCACGTTCGACACCATCCGCGAGACGATCACCGACATCGCCGGCGTGCGCGTGACATGCAGCTTCGTCTCCGACGCCTACCGCATCTTCGAACTACTGACCGCGCAGCGCGACATCAGGGTGCTTCGGGTGAAGGACTACATCGCCGAGCCGAAGTCCAACGGCTACCAGAGCCTGCACGTCATCGTGGAGGTGCCGGTCTTCCTCTCCACCGGCGCGCACCCGGTCGCCGTCGAGGTGCAGATCCGCACGATCGCGATGGACTTCTGGGCCAGCCTCGAGCACAAGATCTACTACAAGTACGACCGGCAGGTGCCGCAGGAACTGCTCGACGGGCTGACGGACGCAGCACACACCGCTGCCGAACTCGACACCCGCATGGAACGGCTGCACCGGGAGGTGCATGGCGCGCCGCGCCCCCCGATCGGCGCCGACGTTCACCCGGTGCCCGGACGGCCCGGCAACCGGGTCTGACGGCAGCTCCGGCTCAGCCGCGCGCGAGCTCGTCGAACTCCCGGGCGCCCTGTCCGGTCACGCGGAGCGAACGATCACCCCGCCGACGCTCCACCCACCCCTCGGCGATCAGGCGTTCGAGCACGTGCGCGCCGAGTCGACCGGCGACGTGCGGGCGACGCTCGGTCCAGTCGAGGCATCCGCGCAGCACCGGGCGTCGGGAGGAACCCGCTGCCGCGATGCCCTCATCGATGCCGAGCCGCTCGGCGAGCGGCGTGCCCGGGTCGAGCACTCGCCCCGGCTCTCCCGCGACGAGCGGGGCGATCGCGCCTTCGCGCACGAGCGCATCAGCAAGGTCGAGCGCCAGCCGGCCCGCGAAGTGGTCGTAGCACGAGCGCGCGAGGGCGAGTCGCTCCGCGGAGGCCGACTGGGCGTACGAGGAGACGCTGCGGCGGGGCGCGATCAGTTGCAACGCCTCCACCGCGTTGGCCACGTCGGCGCTCGCGAGGGTGAAGTACCGGTGCCGGCCGAGCCTGCGGTCGGTCACGAGCCCGCCAGCGAGCAATTGCGCGAGGTGCGTGCTCGCGGTCGACGCTGTGACTCCGGCCACGCCGGCGAGCTCGCTCGCCGGCAGCGACCGGCCGTCGAGCAGTGCCACGAGCATTGCGGCCCGGGCGGGCTCGCCCATGAGACGGGCGGGTTCGGCGAGATCGGCGTCTCCGTGCATGCCTCCACGATACGTCGAGGACACTTCGCCCTGCATCGAAGCGTCCCGGGCGTAGCGTCGAACCATGATCGACATCATCGAGCGAGCCGAGGTCGAACGCATCCTCCAGGACCCCGCATCACGCGTCCCGCCGGCGACCGCCGCGACGACGACCTCCGCGTCTCCGCTGAGCACCTTCCGCGCCGGCGTCTCGCGCTTCGTGAACGGCGCCGAGCACGCCGTCAGGCGGGAACACCTCGACATGCTGCTCGACGAGCTCGACCCCAACCTCCTCATCGCGGCAGCCGTAGCGCGCACCCGCGAGGGAGCACGGCCCCGGGACATCCCCGTCGCCGTGCTCGCGGAAGCGCTCGGCTTCGCGCGACCCGATGCGCTGCCGCCGCTCGTCGAGGTGGTCGCGGCTGCCTACCCGACCGGCGAGTCGTCGGACCCCGATGAAGCGGATGCCGCGGTCATCGCCCTGCTCGAGGCATCCGGTGCCGCAGACGCCGACGAGCGCGTGCTGCGCGCGCAACTGCTCGTGCAGGCGCACGCGGCGACCGCCACCCTCGTCGAACGGGCGATCGCGCTGGCGCGATCGCGAGACGCTTCCGTGTCGACCCGGGTACTGCTCGAGACCGTGCTCCGCGATGACTCGCCGGTCCCGCTGACGCGCCGGCTCGTGCCCGCCCGAGACGGCCGCGGTGAGTCGCTCGTCGCCCTGCACCTCGACGGACCCGACCACGCAGCCACCGCCGAGCGCCCGGCCCGCATCCTCGCATTCGGCGCCGGGGACCGAGCCTGCCCGGCGCCGCACCACGCCCTGGCGATCGCCGCCGCGATCGTCGAGACGACGCGCGGCGAGACGACGCACCGCGACGCCGACCGAGAAGAAGAGGTCCCCCACGATGTTGACGCCCGCTGAGTTCCACGCCCTCCACCGACCGGGCAGCCCCATCCTCCTGCCGAACGCGTGGGACCTGGCCTCGGCGCGGTGGCTCGCTGCGGCCGGGCACCGCGCCATCGGCACCACGAGCCTCGGCATCGCCGTCGGCGCCGGGAAGTGCGACGGGGCCGGTGAGATCGCTGCGGAGTCGCTCGCGCTCGCGCTCGAAGCCGCACGGCACGGCATCGCCCTCAGCGTCGACCTCGAAGCCGGGTTCTCGGACGACCCCGACGAGGTCGGCCGGTTCGTCGCCGAACTCGCGGCGATCGGATGCATCGGGGTGAACATCGAGGACTCCACCCCTGCCGGTGAACTCGTCGATGTCGAGCTCGCCGCGGCGAAGGTCGCCGCCATCGCCGCGGCAGCTCCGCGGCTCTACCTGAACGCCCGCACCGACGGGTACTGGATCGACGACGCCGACGACGCCGACCGCCGCCTCGACGAGGCGGCGGCCCGTGCCGGCCGCTACCTGGCGGCCGGTGCATCGGGAGTCTTCGTTCCCGGCGTGCTCGAGCCGGCCACGATCTCCGCTCTCGTCGGTGCCGTCGAGGCGCCGCTCAACGTGCTCGTGCAACCCGACCTGCCGATCTCCCGGCTCGCCGAGCTCGGGGTCGCGCGCGCGAGCACCGGGTCGCTGCTGTTCCGCACCGCGCTCGGGTCGATCTCCGCGGCGGTCGAGGCCATGGCCGGCGGGCGCGGTGGGGCGAGCGTCCGGCCCGCTGTGCCGCTCGAAGTGCCGTCCTACCCCGACGTCGCCGGGCTGCCGCCCGTCGTGAGGTGAGTCAGGGCTGCTGCTTCGCGCGGCTCGGCTGCACGCGCATCGGCTCGCCCGGCATCTTGGGGAAGTCGGGAGGGAACGGCAGCTCGCCGAGCCCGTCGTCGAGGTCGCGCTGCCACCACTCCAGCAGGGTGTCGATGCGGCCCGGTGCGTCGTGCATGCCGTGCCACGGGTCGCCGACCTGCTGCAGCCGCTCCGGAACCGTGCGCACGGTGTGGTCGGCGGGGTCGGTGGAGTCGAGCTCGTCCCACTCGAGCGGGCATGACACCGAGGCCTTCGGCAACGGGCGCGGGCAGTACGCGCCGGCCATCGTGCGGTCGCGATTGGCCTGGTTGTAGTCGATGAAGATGCGGTCGCCGCGCTCCTCCTTCCACCAGTTGGTGGTGACCTCGTCGGGCATGCGGCGTTCGAGTTCGCGCCCGAGGGCGATGACGGCGTGCCGCACGTCGAGGAACTCGTGCTCGGGCTCGATGGGCGCGAACACGTGGATGCCGCGGCTGCCCGAGCTCTTCACGAACGCCGTCAGGCCGACTTCGTCGAGCAGCTTCCGCAGCTCCACCGCGACAGGCGCCGCCTCGGCGAAGCCCGTGCCGGGCTGCGGGTCGAGGTCGATGCGCAACTGGTCGGGATTGTCGGGGTTCCCGGCCCGGGACGCCCACGGGTGGAAGACGATCGTGTTCATCTGCGCCGCCCAGACCGCACCGGCCGGCTCGTCGATCACGAGCTGAGGGTGCGTGCGCCCGCTCGGGTAGGTGACGGGCACGGATCTCACCCAGTCGGGTGCCCCCTTCGGCGGGTTCTTCGAGAAGAACTGCTCGCCGTCGACGCCACCCGGGAATCGCTGCAGCGATACCGGCCGGTCGCCGTTGGCCTCGACGAACGGCGTGCCGACGGCGATGAAGTACTCGGCGAGCTCGAGCTTGGTGATGCCGGCCTCCGGCCAGATCACGCGCGTCGGACTCGAGATCCGCACGTCGCGATCGCCGTGCGGACCTGGGACGGAGAGAGTGACGGCATCTGCCATGGAGGCGACGCTACTCCCCTCGCGGGTGACCCGCTCGGGTGCCGCGGCGCGTCACGCGATCTGCGCCGTCGCCTGCGTCGCGTACCGTCGGGCTGCCCGCTCCCGGGCCTTCGCGGCCTCCTCGTCGCGGTTCTTCGGCGGCGCGGTGGTCACGAGGTCGTCGAGCAGGTGACGGGTCACGTGCGCGATCTCGGCCACGGCGCGGTCGAACGCCTCGGCGTTGGCCTTCGAGGGTTTCGTCGAGCCGCTCACCTTGCGCACGAACTGCAGCGCGGCCGCGTGCACCTCGTCGTCGGTCGTGGCCGGCTCGAAATTGTGGAGGGTGTGGATGTTCCTGCACATACCACGAGCCTAACCCGCAGCGTCGAGGATGTCTTGGATCAGCGCTGTTCGTCGCGGGCAGCGCGCGCCGCCTCGCGGGCCGCGTCCCGAGCGGCATCCGCCGCGGCGGCCGCTTCGGGCGTCGGTGCGGTGCCGCCGAGCGAGCGCGGCTGCCACCACGCTCCCGTGCCGTCGACGGGGTACTCGGCCTGCAGCCGGTCGACCATCCGCTGCAGGGTGGCGCGCAAGCGCTCGGTCACGGTGTGCGGATCCTCACCGGCGGCGACCGTGATCGGCTCGCCGAACGCGAAGCTCACTGGCACGCCGAACCGCTCGAAGAACTTCACCTTGCGACCCTTGGTCATGAGCCGATGCCCGCCCCAGACGGCGACGGGGATGATCGGCACTCCAGCCTCGGCCGCGAGCCGCGCCGCGCCGGTCTTGAGCTCGCGCACGGTGAACGACGCGCTGACGCCGGCCTCGGGGAACACGCCGAGGAGTTCGCCGTCGCGGAGCGCCGAGACCGCCTTCGCGTAGGCGGCCGCACCCGCCTTCATGTCGACCGGGATGTGCTTCATGCTGCGGAGGAGCGATCCGACGACCGGCTTGTCGAACACGCCCTGCTTCGCCATGAAGCGGATGCGCCGGCGGTTCGCGAGCCACGTCGCCCACTCGACGAGCGCGAACTCGAAGTAGCCGAAGTGCGTCATGGCGACCACGGCGCCCCCGGTGACCGGGACATGTTCCGCACCCGTCACGTGGCGCTTCAACCCCCAGAAGCCGAACAGCGCGCGCCCGGCGACGATCGCCGTGCTGTAGATCGGGTCACTCCGGCGTCGCGTCATACGCCCAGCGTAGGCCGTGGCGCTGAGCGCGGCCTGCGTCCGCGCAGGCCGCGTCGAGACGTCACATCGACGCGTGTTGCACGTCGGCGACCGGCTGCAGGAGGAAGAGGCGCACGACCCGACCCGACTCCCGTTCGTAAGCGCGGTAGCCCGGCCACTGCGCCTCGATGCGCGCCCAGGCTGCGTCGCGCTCGTCATCGGCGATACGGCTCGCCCGCACGGGCATGGTCCGCCCCCGGACCGTGATCGCGGCATCGGGATGCGCGATCAGGTTGTACGTCCACCCGGGATGACGGTCGCGGGCGAAGCTCGTTCCGGCGACGATCGCGCGCCCGTGCCCGTCGGGCGTGTACATCAGCGCCGAGTCGCGCGGTTCGCCCGATCTCGCGCCTGTGGTGTGGAGCACGAGCGACGGCACGAGCAGGGCGCTGAGCTGCACCCGCCCGCCCGAGACGGCGGCGATCACGCGCTCGACCGCCGGGAGCACGCGCGGGGCGCACCAGCGGAAGAAGCGGGTGCGCGTCAGCGGGGACACCACGGAACGGACGAGTTGCAGCACGGTCGGCATCCATCCATTCTGTCGCGGGAGCCGCTCGCCGTCACGAACCGTGATCGAGGGCGCGCACGGTTGTCACGAGCTCTCGGCGCGCTCCTTCTCGACGGCCTCCCGCGCGGAGACGACCTCCGCCGCGGCGTCCGTCGCCCGGCGCTCCGCTCGCTGCAGCCGCCGGATCGCGAACGTCGGGGCGCCGTACTTCGAATGCACGCGATCGTGCTCGTCGTCGACGCCGGTCACGATGTACGCCCCCGCGATGAGGATGACCTGGCTCGAGAGGTTCAGCCAGATGAGCAGGGCGATGAGCGAACCGAACGACGCGAGGAGCGGATTGCTCGTGGCGCCGCCCACGAAGAGGCCCGAGAGCACCTGCAGCACCGAGAGCCCGACGGCGCCGAGCAGCGCACCGCTCCAGAGCGAGCGGGCGCTCGGCCGCATGCCGGACAGCACGCGGAACATGACCGCGATCAGGAGCGCATCGATCGCGAAGGTGACCGCGATCGACAGGAATCGCGACGATGCGTCGAGGACCGCGTCGCGGCTCGAGATGCCGAGCCAGCCGAGCAGGGTGCCGAGCGCGCTCGTGCTGAAGACGGTGACCGCGGCGGCGGCGGCGAAGGCCGCGCCGAACCCGATCGCGAGAAGGAGGTCGCGGAGCATGACCCAGATGAAGAACGTCTGGTCGTCGGGCTGCGATCCCAGCCTGCGGAAGGCGGTGCGCAGCGACCCGATCGCACCGATGGCTGCGCCGACGAGACCCACGAGCGCGAGGACGCCGGCCATGCTGAGCGTCAGCGGTTGCACGAGGTCGTCCGGGGCGATCAGCCCACCTTCACCGAACAGGCCTGGGATGGCGGCGTCGATCGACTCGACGAGCGCCTCGAGCGCATCAGGATTGCCCGAGAGCCACACGCCCGCGATCGCGAACCCGAGGAAGACGCCCGCGAAGATCGAGAAGAGCACGCGATAGGTGACGCTGTCGGCGAGCATCGCGCCGTGCCGCTCGAGGTACAACAGGAACGCGCGCACCGGCTTCAGCTGGAGGGCCCATGCCGTCACCCGGGCGCCGAACGCGATGATTCCGGCGAACGGCCCTCGTTTCGCGGCCTTCCCGGCCGTTCCCCCGCGCTCGTCCATGTCGTCAGGCTATCGAGGCGCCCAGGTTTTCCGGCAGTGGTTGACACGCCGAACCGGCCCGCGCACGCGAAACGGCGGCGCCGCGGGCCTCAGCCCGACGACGCCGCCGTCTCGTCGATCGAGCGGGATCAGTACCAGCCGGACGACTCCGACTTGTCCCACGCGGCGCACGGCGTGCCGTAGCGGCCCGCGATGTAGCCGAGACCCCAGGTGATCTGGGTGGCGGGGTTGGTCTGCCAGTCGCTGCCGGCCGAGCCCATCTTGCTGCCGGGCAGTGCCTGCGGGATGCCGTAGGCGCCGCTCGAGGAGTTGGACGCGTAGACGTTCCAGCCCGACTCCTTGTTCCACAGCGAGACGAGGCAGCCGAACTGATCGTCGCCCCACCCGTACTGCGCGGCCATGAGGTCGCGGGCGATCGCCTGGGCACCGCTCGGGTTGGCCGGTCCGGACGGGCGGGATCCGGTCGACGGCGCCGACGATTCCTCCGCCTGTGCGGCGGCAGCGGCGGCGGCCGCGGCGGCAGCCGCAGCAGCGGCGGCCTGCTCGGCAGCGATGCGATCGGCCTCGGCCACGGCGGCGCGCACCGGCGCTGCATGCGCCTCGATGCGGTCGGCGAGTTCGAAGACGCGCTCGGGTGCCAGGAGTCGGTAGTTGCCGAGTGCGGCGGCCGAGGAGGCGAGCTGCGAGGCATCCGTCTTGCCCTGTGCCGCGACGATCGTGTCGTTCGCTGCGGCGAGCGTCTCGTTGGCCGTCTTGACGGCACGCGCTTCGAGGATGCCGGCGTGGGAGCCGAGCTGCTCGACATCGAGGTTCGCGGCGTCGCGCAGGGCATCGGTCTCGGCGATGCTGTCGTTCGTGGAGGCGACCGCGGACTGCACGGCGAATCCCGTGCCGACCATGGCGCCGATGGCGACGACGGCTCCCGCTGCGAGCATCGGACCGCTCCTCCAGAGCGGGTGATTCCGGCGCGCCCGTGGGCGGAGGACTTCGGTCTGTCGGGCTTCGGACGAGGTGTTTTCAGAAGATGAAGGCTGGTTCTGCATGACTTTCACACGGCGGATCGTCTCGGCGCAGAGCGCTGGACGATCCTTGATCGACGTTCCACGAGCGGGGGCGCCCGGGCGAAGTGGCCAGTCTGCCGAGGCCTTCTGGACAGAACCTCAGCTTCTCCTGTGAAAGTCATGCGAATGGACGACCGTTCGCGACGGCTGCGGTAGCGGATCCTCCAGCGCGATCAGTACCAGTTGTTCGCCTGGAAATGGGCCCACGCTCCGCACGGCGTTCCGTACCTTCCGGCGATGTATCCGAGCCCCCAGCTGATCTGCGTGGCCGCGCTCGTCTGCCAGTCCGCGCCCGCCGACGCCATCTTGCTGCCGGGGAGGGCCTGCGGTATTCCGTAGGCCCCGCCCGGGCTGCCCGCGGTGACGTTCCACCCGGATTCCTTGTTCCAGAGCGCCACGAGGCAGCCGAACTGATCATCGCCCCACCCGTAGCGGGTCGCCATCATGTCGCGTGCGATGACCTGCGCCTCGCTCGGATTCGCAGGCGCCGCCGGTGCCGGGCTGGTCGCCGGCGGCGTCGCTGCGTCGCGCTCGGCCGCAGCGCGTTCAGCGGCCGCCCGCTCGGCGGCGGCCTGCGCTGCTGCTGCCGCTGCCGCCTGCTCCGCCGCGATGCGGTCGAACTCGACGACCGCGGCCTGGACCGTGACCGCGTGCGCCCGTGCCGCATCGGCGAGCTCGAAGACCCGCTCGGGCGCGAGCAGCTCGAACGATCTCAGCGCGGCGACGGATGCCTCGAGGTTCGAGGCATCCGATTTGCCGCCGGCCGCGGCGATCACGGCCTCGGCCTGGTTCAGCGCGTCGACCGCGTCCTGCGCGGCCCGGGCCGTGAGGATGCCCTCGTGCGCGCCCAACTGGCTCGCGTCGAGGTCGGTGGCCGCCGACAGCTCTGCGGTCTCGGCGACCTGCTCCGCCGCCAGTTGCGCGCGCTCCGCCACGGTGTCGGTCGAGATCACGCCGGTGCCCGCGACGGCTGCCAGTGCCAGCACCGCCGCTCCGGATGCCATGGCGCGCCAGCCCCCGGCTGCCCGAGGGCGTTGCCGTGGGACCCGTGGTCCGGTCGATCCGCCCGCTCTTGACCGTGCGGTGGTCGTGACTCCGGACGCTTCGCTCATGCTTCTCCCCAGCGGGGACGCGACTCACCGGCCGATCCCCATCGTGCGAGATCCGCGAGCGCCTTCCGCCCGCGGGAAGTTGCCAATCCGCACAGACTAACCCAAGGGTTCCTCGGGTTCGCAAGTGGTTCGTGACACCTGTCACATCCGTTCATGTCGGGTTGTTTCATGCGATGAAGCCCTTGTTCCGAGCATCGGTAGGGTGGTCGGCGTGCGATCCCCCCTCATCTCCCTCCTCCTCGTCGGTGTCTTCGCGTTGAGCGGCTGCGCCGCTGCGACACCTGCCCCGACCGCCGATCCGACACCGGCGGCGAGTGCTGAAGCCAGCGCCGACAGCGGTGCCGAGTGCGACGGCGTCGCCGTCGTCGTCGACTTCGGCACGCTCGACGCCGAGGGCGAATCGGCGTGCGTCGACGCGACGTCCGCGATCGCTGCAACGGCCGCGCTCGACGAGGCCGGCGTCACGACCGAGGGCTCGGTCGAGTGGGGCGACCAGATCGTGTGCCGGGTGAACGATCGACCCGGGCCCGACGAGACCGTCGACGTCGAGGGCGAGGCGTCCTTCGTCGAGTCCTGCCAGTCGATGCCGCCCGCCTACGCCTATTGGGCGCTCTGGGTGAAGCCCACGGCCGACGGCGAGTGGGAGTACGCCCAGGAGGGGCTCGGCACGCTCCAGGTCGAGCCCGGGCAGAGCGTCGGCCTCGTCTACACGACCGGCACGGAGACTCCGACCCCGGCCGGATGATGCGGTTCCGCGCGGCACCACTGCGGGCGGCGGCGATCGTCGCGGCGGTGTTCGTGGTGTCGCGTGTGCTCTACCGCATGGTGTTCGGCGGGGCATCCGGTGGCGGATCGCTCCTGTTCGACCTCCCGAAGGTGCCCCTCGGCGGCCCCTTCGCGCACATCACGCTCTTCGGGCCGATCACGACCGGCGGCATCTGGAACGCGGCGGTCAGCGCGCTGCCGTTCGCGGCCGTGATCCTCGCCTTCGGCGTGCTCAACGCAGTCATCGACGTGCAGCGCCTCTTCGTGCGCGGCTCGACCCGCGGCCCGATCCGCGCCGTCTCGCGCGCGCTCGTCATCGCCTGGGCCACCGCGCCGGCGCTCGCGCAGTCGGTGCGGCGGATGCGTCGGGCTGCCGCCCTCCGCGGTGAGCGCGGGCCCGCCGCCCGGCTCGTGCCGGTGTTCGAGCACACGGTCGAGCGAGCCCTCGCCCTCGCCGCCTCGATGGAGGTGCGAGGCTTCGCCGCATCCGACAGACCGGCGGGAGACGTCGAGCACCCGGTGCGGTTCACCGCGGCATCGCTCGACCAGGGCGGCGCCTGGCGACTGACCGGCGCCGATCTCGAACTCGCGCCCGGCACCCTGACGATCGTGTCGGGCGCGACCGGCTCGGGCAAGTCGAGCCTGCTCGATGCGATGAGCGGGCTGTTCCAGCACTTCGAGGGCGGACATCAGACCGGGCGCATCGAGGTCGGCGGGCTCGATCGGCGTCGGCACCCTCCGCGAGAGACGGCAGGCTTCGTCGGGGTCGTCGCCCAGCAGGTTCGGCTCTCGTTCGTCGCCGAGACGGTGCACGACGAGATCGGCTTCGCGCTCACCACGCAGGCCCTCGACGCCGAGGCCGTCGACGCCCGGGTGCGGCAGACGGCCCACGAGCTCGGCATCTCCCGACTGCTCGACCGGCCCGTCACGGCGCTCTCCGCGGGCGAGGCGACCCTCGTCGCGATCGCCACGGCGCTCGTCTCCCGCCCAGTCGTCCTGCTCGTCGACGAGCCGCTCGCGGAGCTCGACGCGGCAGCGCGGCCTCTCGTGTGCCGGGTGCTCGACCGGGTCGCTCATGAAACCGGCACCTGCGTCGTCGTCGCCGAGCATCGGACCGCGGAATGGCGTGGACTCGCCGACACCTGGCTCGAGATCGACAGCGGGTACGTCGCGCTCGGCGAGGCCCCCGAGCCAGAGGCGATGCCGACGACGACGCGGGCCTCGGCGCGAGCAGCCCATGAGATCGTTGGGCGAACAGCAGCGGGTCCGGGGCATCCGCTCGTCTCGGTGCGGGGGCTCGACGTGCGGCACGGCGACGCCGTCGCGGTGCGCCAGGCGCGGTTCACCCTGCACGCCGCGGAACTCGTCGCGCTCACCGGCGCGAACGGGGCGGGCAAGAGCAGCCTGCTGGGCGCGATGGCGGTGCCGGATGCCGCGGGCACCGTGCTCATCGACGGCGCCGATGTCGCAGCGCTCGACCCCGCTGCGCGCCGCCGAGCCGTGACGCTCGTGCCCGAGCAGTTCGACGACCTCTTCTTCGCGACGACCGTCGCGGCCGAGTGCCACCGCGCCGACCGCCGGAATCGGCCGTCGACGCCGACCGGCGAGACCTTCGCAGCGCTGCTCGGTCGCGACCTCGACGAGGGCATGCTGCTGCGTCATCCCCGCGACCTCTCGGCCGGTGAGCGGCTGTGCCTCGCGATCGCCATCCAACTCGCGCCCTCGCCGGCGGTGCTGCTCGTCGACGAGCCCGCCCGCGGTCTCGATGCCGCGGCGCGGCGCCTCGTCGGCGAGGCCCTCGTCACCATCGCCGAGGCCGGGCGGGTCGTGCTGTTCGCCACGCACGACCGCGAATTCGCCGCTCGCTTCGCCGACCGCGAGCTCACGCTCGATCACGGCACCGTGTCTGCCGCGCCTCGCACCACCGCCGAGGTGAGCTCGTGACCGCCGTCGAGTCGCCCGCCGGCCGGTCCGACGCTCGCGGCGACCGCGACCGCGACCGCGACCGCGGCGACCGTACCGCTCGGCGGCGCGAGCGCACCACCACGATCGCGCTCCTGGCCGGCAGCACCCTCGCCCTCGCCGCGTTCGGCTGGCCGCTCGTGGCCACGGCGGTGCCGGCCGATGCGCAGCGCGCCGCTCCGTTCGTGGCGTTTGCCGTGCTGCCGGCCGTCATCGCCGTCGTGCTCGGCGTCCTCGATCGGCAGATGCACTCGGCGAAGGCGGTGGCACTCCTCGGCGTGCTCGCGGCGATCGGCGCCGGCATCCGCATCGCGGGCGCCGGAGTGGGCGGCATCGAAGCCGTCTTCGTCCTGCTGATCCTCGCCGGGCGGGCCTTCGGCGCACGATTCGGGTTCCTCCTCGGCATGCTCACCATCGCCGTGTCGTCGGTGCTCTGGGGCGGCATCGGCCCGTGGACGCCGTTCCAGATGTTCGCGTGCGCCTGGGTCGCGGCGGGTGCGGGCCTGCTGCCGGCGATCCGCCCGCGAGCGGCGACCGTCGCGGCCGTGCGGCGGGCGACGGCCCTCGAGATCGCCATGCTCGCCGCGTACGGCGTGGCGGCGGCATACGCCTTCGGGCTCGTGATGAATCTCTGGTTCTGGCCGTTCGCAGTCGGCATGGGCACCGACATCTCCTACGACGGGTCGGCGCCGATCAGCGAGAACCTCGCCTCGTTCGCGCTCTACTCGCTCGTGACCTCGACACTCACGTGGGACACCGTTCGCGCGGTCACGACCGTGGTCGGCATCGCGGTGATCGGCCCGGCCGTGCTCGCCTCGCTCCGGCGGGCGAAGCTGCCGTCGCAGGGCGCGCCCGCCGTGCGCGGGTCGGCCCGCTCTTAGACCGAGAAGTACTTCGCCTCGGGGTGGTGGAAGACGAACGCGTCGGTCGACTGCTCGGGGTGAAGTTGCAGTTCCTCCGAGAGCATGACGCCCATGCGCTCGGGCTTCAGCAGCTCGACGACCTTGCCGCGGTCCTCCATATCGGGGCAGGCCGGGTAGCCGAGCGAGAAGCGCGCCCCGCGGTAGTGCAGCTTGAACAGCCCGGCGACGTCGTCGGGGTCCTCCCCGCCGAGGCCGAGTTCGTCGCGTACGCGCGAGTGCCAGTACTCGGCGAGCGCTTCAGTGAGCTGCATCGCGAGGCCGTTGAGCTCGAGGTAGTCGCGGTAGCGGTTCTCGGCGAAGATCTTCGCGGTCGCCTCGCTGACCCGCTGGCCCGCCGTCACGAGCTGCACGGCGACGACGTCGACCTGGCCGGCGTCGCGTGAGCGCACGAAGTCGGCGAGGCACAGGTGCCGGTCGCGGCTCTGCCGCGGGAAGTGGAATCGCAGACGGTCGCTGCCGATCGCACCGCCCGAGCCTCCGTCGGGGGCGAGCAGCCCCGCAGCCCCGAGTAGCCCGTCGGGGTCGTCGCCGTGGTGCAGCACGACCATGTCGTCGCCGTCGGCGACGACCGGGAAGTAGCCGTAGGCCACCGACGCGTCGAGCAGTCCCTCGGCGAGGATGCGGTCGAGCCAGTACCGCAGGCGCGGGCGCCCCTCGGTCTCGACGAGCTCGTCGTAACTCGCGCCGTCGTCGGCGCGACTCGGCTTCAGGCCCCACTGCCCCATGAAGGTTGCGCGCTCGTCGAGGAACGCGGAGTATTCGGCGAGCGCGATGCCCTTGACGATGCGGGTGCCCCAGAACGGCGGCGTCGGCACGGGGTTGTCGGCCGCGACATCCGATCGTGCCGGCATCTGCTCGGGCTCCGTGACGGTGAGCAGTCCCGGCCGGTGGATGCGCTTCTTGAGGGCCGGCAGGCCGACGGTTGCCGGGTCGGCGCCGCGGGCGATGGCCACGAGCGGTTCCATGAGCGCGAGCCCCTCGAAGGCGTCGCGAGCGTAGCGGACCTGGCCGTCGAAGATGCCGGCGAGGTCGTCTTCGACGTAGGTGCGGGTGAGGGCGGCGCCGCCGAGGATGACGGGCCAGCGCTTCGCGAGCCCGCGCGCATTGAGTTCGAGCAGGTTCTCCTTCATCACCACGGTCGACTTCACGAGCAGGCCCGACATGCCGATCACGTCGGCGTCGTGCTCTTCCGCCGCCTTGATGATGTCGGCGATGGGCTGCTTGATGCCGAGGTTGATCACCTCGTAGCCGTTGTTCGAGAGGATGATGTCGACGAGGTTCTTGCCGATGTCGTGCACGTCGCCGCGTACCGTCGCGATGACCATCGTGCCCTTGCCGCCGGCAGACGACTTCTCCATGTGCGGTTCGAGGAGGGCCACGGCGCTCTTCATGACCTCGGCCGACTGCAGGACGAACGGCAGTTGCATCTCGCCCGATCCGAAGCGCTCGCCGACGACCTTCATCCCCTCGAGCAGGTGCACGTTGATGATGTCGATCGCGCTGAGCCCGCCGTCGCGCGCGAGGTCGAGGTCGGCCTCGAGCCCCTTGGCCTCGCCGTCGATGATTCGGCGCTCGAGTCGCTCGCCCACAGGCAGCGCCGCGAGCTCCGCGGCCCGTGCGTCGCGGATCGCGGCCATGTCGACGCCGGCGAAGAGGTCGAGTATCGCCACGAGCGGGTCATAGGTCAGCGTGCCCTCCGCGTCGTACTCGCGCAGGTCCCACACGAGGTCGAGGGCGACCTTGCGGCGGTCCTCGGGCACCGAGGCGAGCGGAACGATCTTCGCCGCATCGACGATGGCGCTCGTGAGGCCGGCCTCGACGGCCTCGTGCAGGAACACCGAGTTCAGCACCGACCGTGCAGCGGGGTTCAGCCCGAACGACACGTTCGAGACGCCGAGCGTCGTATTGATGCCCGGGTACTTCGCGGTGATCTGCTTGATCGCGTCGATGGTCTCGATGGCGTCGCGCCGGGTCTCCTCCTGCCCGGTCGCGATCGGGAAGGTCAGGGCGTCCACGATGATGTCGTCGACGCGCATGCCCCACTCGCCCACGAGCGTGTCGACGAGCCGCGAGGCGATGCGCACCTTGTTCTCCGCGGTGCGCGCCTGCCCCTCCTCGTCGATCGTCAGGGCGATGACCGCTGCACCGTGCTCCTTCACGAGCGGCATGATGCGGGCGAAGCGACTGGTGCCGCCCTCGCCGTCCTCGAAGTTCACGGAGTTGACGACGGGGCGCCCGCCGATGAGCTCGAGCCCGGCCTGCAGCACCGCAGGCTCGGTCGAGTCGACCACGAGCGGCAACGTCGAAGCGCTCGCGAGCCGTGAGACCACCTCGCGGATGTCGGCCACCCCGTCGCGGCCGACGTAGTCGACGCAGACATCGAGCAGGTTGGCGCCGTCGCGCACCTGGTTGCGGGCGATGTCGACGCAGTCGTCCCACCGCTCGTCGAGCATCGCCTCGCGGAACGCCTTCGACCCGTTGGCGTTGGTGCGCTCGCCGATCGCGAGGTACGAGCTCTCCTGTTCGAAGCTGACGTGCTGGTAGAGGCTTGCGACACCGGGGTCGGCCTCGATGCGGCGAGCGGATGCCTCGGCGCCCCGCAGCCTCGCGACGACGGCGCTCATGTGCGCCGGCGTGGTGCCGCAGCATCCGCCGACGAGGCCGAGGCCGAACTCGCGCACGAACTGCTCGTGCGCGGTCGCGAGCTCCTCGGGGGTGAGCGGATAGCTCGCGCCGTTCGCGCCGAGCACCGGCAGGCCGGCGTTCGGCATGCACATGACGGGCACGTTCGAGAACTTCGAGAGGTGACGCAGGTGCTCGCTCATCTCGTCGGGCCCGGTCGCGCAGTTCAGCCCGATGGCGTCGACGCCGAGCGGCTCGAGGGCGGTGAGCGCCGCCCCGATCTCGGAACCCATGAGCATCGTGCCGGTGGTCTCGACGGTGACCTCGACGAAGATCGGCAGGCGCACGCCGGTCGCCGCGATCGCCTGCTTGCAGCCGTTCACGGCGCTCTTGGTCTGCAGCAGGTCCTGCGAGGTCTCGACGAGGAACGCGTCGGCCCCGCCGCGGATGAGGCCCTCGGCCTGCAGCGCGAAAGTCGACTTCAGGTGGGCGTACGTCGTGTGACCGAGGCTCGGCAGCTTCGTGCCCGGCCCCATGGAGCCGAGCACCCAGCGCTCCCGGCCGTCGCGTGCCTGCCATGCCTCGGCGCGCTCGCGGGCGATCGCCGCGCCCGCCGCGGCGAGCTCCTCGATACGGTCGTCGATGCCGTAGTCGGAGAGATTCGACCAGTTCGCGCCGAAGGTGTTCGTCTCGACGGCGTCGATGCCGGTCTCGAAGTAGGCGTCGTGGATCTGGCCGATGATGTCGGGGCGACTGACGTTCAGGATCTCGTTGCAGCCCTCGAGCTGCTGGTAGTCGTCGAGGGTCGGGTCGTGCTCCTGCAGCATCGTGCCCATCGCTCCGTCGGCGATCACGACGCGCGCCGCGAGCGCTTCGAGCAGGTGCACCGATCGCTCGGGTCGCACGGCGCCCTCGATGTCGGTCGAGGCGGGGTCCGTCTGCGCTGAGGCCTGAGTCACCCGGCAATCGTAACGATGCCGGGTGCGGGCCGCCCCGCGTATGACGACCCCCGCGTCATGTGCGAGACGGGTGCGACGGCGAGGCATCCGCTCACAGGGAACCCACAGCTGACAGCCCGTCTGCGCGGAACAGCACCGGCTCCCCCACTGTTCTTCTCAGTGGGCGTCGCAGCCGGCGGCGCCGAACAGGAGGACCACGTGTCACAGGACTACCGGAAGACTCCCGAGGCCATCGCCCGCCTCACGCCGAAGCAGTACTCGGTCACGCAGGAGGACGGCACCGAGCCGGCCTTCCGCAACGAGTACTGGGACAACCACGAGCCCGGCCTCTACGTCGACGTCGTCTCGGGGCAGCCGCTGTTCGCCTCGACCGACAAGTACGACAGTCGTTCGGGCTGGCCGAGCTTCACGAAGCCGATCGAGCCGGACGCCGTGACCGAGAAGACCGATCGCTCGCTCTTCATGAAGCGCGTCGAGGTGCGGTCGAGCGGTGCCGACAGCCACCTCGGCCACGTCTTCGACGACGGACCGAGCGAGGCCGGAGGGCTTCGCTACTGCATGAACTCCGCGGCCCTGCGTTTCGTTCCGCTCGCCGAGCTGGACGAGGCGGGCTACGGTCGATACCGCGCACTGTTCGAGAACCAGGAGAACGCACGATGACTGCACGAACCGAGACCGCGATCCTCGCCGGCGGCTGTTTCTGGGGCATGGAGGACCTGATCCGCAAGCGCCCCGGGGTGATCAGCACCCGCGTCGGCTACACGGGCGGCGACGTGCCGAACGCGACCTACCGCAACCACGGCACGCACGCCGAGGCCATCGAGATCCTCTTCGACCCCGAGGTCGAGTCGTTCCGCGACCTCCTCGAGTTCTTCTTCCAGATCCACGACCCGTCGACGAAGAACCGCCAGGGCAACGACATCGGCACGAGCTATCGCTCGGCGATCTTCCCGACGAGCGACGAGCAGGAGGTCGTCGCGCACGAGACGATCGCCGACGTGGACGCCTCGGGCCTCTGGCCGGGCCCGGCGACGACCGAGGTCTCGCCCGCCGGCCCGTTCTGGGAGGCCGAGCCCGCGCACCAGGACTACCTCGAGAAGTACCCGAACGGCTACACGTGCCACTTCGTACGGCCGGGCTGGAAGCTGCCGAAGCGCGACAGCGAGCCCGCGGCGTAGTCCGCAGTGCACACGGGCCCCGGCGATCGATCGATCGCCGGGGCCCGACTGCGTCCGCCGCCGTCTCTAGCGCCGACGGTGTCCGACCGGCAGGATGAGCTGGTGCAACCACTCAGCGACGAGCGGGCACCCCTCGAGGGTGTCATCGAGATCTCCACCGGCGCCCTCCGCGGTGTGACCACCGACGGCATCGCCCAGTACCTGGGCGTCCCCTACTCCGCGGCGCCCTTCGGCGACCGCCGGTTCCGCCTTCCGGCCCCGGTCGAACCGTGGGAGGGAGTGCGCGACGCGACGGCCTTCGGCCCGACCGCTCCGCAGTCGCCCTACGCGGGCGCGCTCGGCGAACTGCTGCCGACCGTCGCGATCCCGGGCGACGAGATCCTGCACGTCAACATCTGGGCGCCATCGGATGCCGCGGGCGCGCCGTACCCCGTCATGGTCTGGATGCACGGCGGCTCGTTGAAGCACGGCTCGAACGCATTGCCCGGGTACGACGGCGCGACGTTCGCCCGCGACGGAGTGGTGTTCGTCTCCGTGAACTACCGCCTGGGCGCCGAGGGGTTCTCGGTGCTCGACGGTGCTCCCCTAAATCTCGGCCTGCACGATCAACTCGCCGCACTCCGCTGGGTGCAGGCCGAGATCGCCGCGTTCGGCGGCGATCCTCGCCGCGTCACCGTGTTCGGCCAGTCCGCCGGTGGCGCGACGGTGGCCGCCCTCGCGGCATCGCCCGTCGCGAGCGAAGTCGCGCGGCAGGCCCTCGTCATGAGCGGGCCGCTCGAGGCCAAGGCGCCGGCCGATGCCGGCAGGATCACCGCACTGATCGCCAGGGAGCTCGGGGTGGAGGCGACACGCGACGCCTTCGCGGCGATCGAGCCCGACCGGCTGGTGGCGGCGCAGGCGAAGGTGCTCGCGGGAAGCTCGCCCCTCGGCGGCGGCCCCGCCTACGCCATCGCGATCGACGACGACCTCGTGCCGGTCTCCCCCGGCGACGGATTGTCAGCCGGAGCCTCGTCGAACGTGCCGCTCGTGATCGGCACGACGACCGAGGAGTACCGCCTGTGGCTCGTGCCGAGCGGCGTGGTCGACAAGATCACGCGCCTGCACCTGGCCATCGGCCGTCGCGCCGCGAAGATCTCCGCGGCCGCGGTGCGACGCTATCGGGCCAATCGGCCCGGCGCGAAGCACGGCGAGGTGTTCGGCGCGATCCTCACCGACGTGCTGCTCCGCAGATCGGAGTACCGGGCGGCCGACGCACGTGCAGCGGCCGGCGCCGCGACGTGGGTCTACGAGTTCGCGTGGCGGAGCCCGGTGCACGAACTCGGCGCGGCGCACGCCGTGGAGCTCGGCTTCGTCTTCGACGGACTCGCATGTGCCGACTCGGTGGCACTCGCCGGGGCATCCGCTCCCCAGTCGCTCGCCGCGGAGATGCACGGCGCATGGGTCGCCTTCGCGACGACCGGCGATCCCGGGTGGCCGAAGTGGAGCAGCGAACGCCCCGTGCGCGTCTTCGGCGGGTCGGGCGACGCGCTCGTGCCGGCCCCTCGGCTCGACGAGCTGCAGGAGCTCCGCGGCTGACCCGTCACGCCGCCGCACCGACCTCATCGCCGTCAGAGCTCGTCGTCCGCTCCGAACTCCTCGTCGTCGAGATCGACCTCCTCATCGATCAGATCGTTCTCGGCGAACACGGGTTCCTGCTCGCGCGCCGCTCCCCCGGTGGGTCCGTCGTTCCCGTCTCCTGGACCGTCGAGGATGGTCTCACCGGCGACGGCGTCGTTGGTCACCGTCTCCTGCCAGGTCTCTTCGTCTTCGGGCATCCCTGTGGCATCGGTCATCGGTCTCATCCCTCCCGTGCTGCGGAGCATCGGATCGCTCCACACAGCCAGTGAACGATGGCCGACCGCGTGCGGCAAGGGATGGACGTGCCGCGGTCGCGCGGCTATCGTGCCGACCGCCCTCACCCGACGCGACCCTGCCGGGCCGCCGGGTCAGCTGCCGTACCAGTCAAGCGGGCGCCGAACGGACCCGGTCGTGCAGCAGTTTCGCGGCGAGGCCGAGGGCCTGTTCGGCGGCGGGTTGACGCTGCGCCGGAACGGATGACTCGCTGAGCACGGCGATCGCGATCGCGCGACCGTCCGCGTGCTCGAGCACGCCGATCTCATGGCGCAGGTGCAGGAACGTGCCGGTCTTCGAATGCCACACCGCATCGTCGGATTCAAGGTCGGGAGCGAGACGCTGCCGCATGACGTTCATCGCCAAGAGGCCGCGCAGCCGATCCTGCTGGGGAGCGAGTGCCGGTGAGCGCCAGATGCGGTCGAGGAGCTCGACGCAGGCGTTCGCGGTGCCCGCGTTCGCACTCGAGACGTCGAGCTGCGGAATCAGGTGACCGCCGCCCCGGGTGGACGCGCGGATGGCGAGCGCGAGCGCCTGCGGCATCTGCTCGGGCGGCAGCACGCTCGCGAGGGTGCGGTGCAGCTCGCGGATCGAGTGCCGCACGGTGATGCCGGTGATCCCCGCCTCCCGGAGCGACGCCGTCACCGCGGCAGGCGGACAGAGGTCGAACAGGGCATCGGCCGCCGTGTCGTCGCTGAGGCAGACGGCCATGTAGAGCAGGTCCGCGACGGCGACGGTGGTCGGGTGCTGGAAGCGGCAGTAGCCGACCAGTCCGGGTGTTCGATCGTCGGGTCTGAGCGTCACCGGCCGGGCCGGGTCGAGCCGGCCCTCGTCGATGCGCTGCAGCACGGCGAGCGCGAGTGGCAGTTTGACGACCGAGGCGAGCGGGTAGGTGTCCTCGCCCGCGAGCGACAGCTCGCGTCCGCTCCCGAGGTCGCGCACCACGATCGAGGCGCGAAGACCCGCCGAGCGGAGGACCTCGGCGGCGTCGCGCAGCAGGGCGCGGTCAGTCTGCATGCGTCCCGCCGTGCGCCGATCGAGTCTCGCGCGCGATGCCGATGACCGGTTCGGAGTGCAGCAGATCGACGAGGCGTGGTCCGGCGAATTCGAGGAACCGGGACGCGACGTCACGCTCGCGTGCCGCGAGGGCGTACCCGCGCACGAGACGCAGGTCGCCGAGCGCCCGCCACCGCAGGCCGAACGCGTCGGCTTCTGCGCTCGTGCAGAGCACCAGGTCGTCACCGCTGAGAGCCGCGGCCATCGCGGTGATGAGCGACGCCGCCGTTCGAAGCTGGGTCGGCGCGAGCCCCGCCCCGTTCCGCACCAACTCGAGTCGGTCGCGCACGTGCGGCACGTCGTCCTCGGGCACCAGCCAGAGCCTGACGAGCGAGCGGATGCCGCGGCGAGGCCGGAGTTCGGTGAAGTAGAAGTCGCCATCAGGTCGGCCGCGGTCCCCGCAACCGACCCCGAGCGGGGCCGCCCACCGTGCACGGTCCGGCGCGACCGGCTCGAGGTTGAGCGAGACGCGTCCCGCCGCGAACGCCGCCTCCCGTTCCTGCGGCAGTCCGGGAACGAACTCGACGTTCATCGAACCGTCCGACCCGGCCGCCGCGATCCTCGCTGCCGCGGCCGGATCGTAGGCATGGGGCACACCGAGTGTCACAGGCAGTCGATGCGATCGCTCGGCATCCTCGGAGAGTTCGAGCGCCGCGTCGACGAGCTTGATCGCGCTCGGCAGGATGCCGCGCCCGAACTCGGTCAGCACGACACGGCGCGACGTGCGCTCGAACAGGCGCGCCCCGAGGTGCTGCTCGAGCGCTGCGATGCGCCGGCTCGCGACGGACTGGGTGACGCCGGCGCCGACTGCTCCGGCAGTGAAGCTCTCGCGTTCGGCGACGGAGACGAAGGCCTCGCACGCCGCTCGCAGGTCGAGATTGCGTGCCATGCATTCGATTCTTGCATCGATCGGGTCGATTCGGCCTTTGCATGCATCGACAGGTCACCGACAGACTCCCGGCTATGACTGATCGACCGACATCCAGCCAGCTCTCCCGACGATCCCTGCTCGCCATCGGCGGCCTCACCACCGCCGGCGCGGCGGCCACCGCGTTCTCGTCAGCGCCCGCCGTCGCGGCACCGTCCGCCCCGGCCGTCGGTGGCCACCGGCGGCTGTCCGACGCCATCGCGGAGCTCGAGCGGGCGACATCCGTCACCATCGGCGTCACCGCGATCTGGCACGACTCAGGGCGCGCGTTCCGGTACCGCGGCGCCGACCGCTTCCCGATGTGCTCCGTGTTCAAGACGCTCGCGGCCGGCGCCCTCGTGCAGGCGCGGGGCTACGACGAGGCGTACTGGGCGGGACCCATCCCGTTCACCTCCGCCGACGTCGTCGGCGACTCGACGAAGCTCGACACCACGACCTGGGCCGCGACGCCGGAGCAGATGGCCGATGCCGCGCTGCGGTTCAGCGACAACACCGCCGGCAACCTCCTGCTGCGCGAGCTCGGCGGGCCGCCGGCCGTGACGGCCTTCGCCCGCTCCCTCGGGGCGACCCGAACGCGCCTCGACCGGCCGGAACCGGAGGTCAACGAGGCGACGCCCGGGGATGAGCGCGACACCTCCACGCCCGACGACATCGCGTTCCTCTTCCAGAAGCTGCTCATCGACCAGGGCGCCGGCGCCCTCACCACGGCGCGACTGCAGGAGTGGATGCTGCGGAACACGACCTCGGGCAAGCGCATCCTCGCTGGCCTGACGCCGCCGTTCGAGCTCGCCGACAAGACCGGGCTCGGAGGCTACGGCGTCGTCAACGACGCCGGGGTGGTCTGGCGCCCGGGAGAGGAGGCGTTGACCCTCGCGATCCTCACCCGCACCGACCGCGCCGACGCTCCGAGCAACCACGACGTGCTCGCCGACGTCACGCGGCTCATCGTCGCCGCCTGACGGACCGGGCGGCCTGAGGCGGCGAACGCCCGCGTCGCTCGAACTCCGACGACGGGCTCAGAGCCGCTGCGGCCCCGCCCCGTGCTCGCCGAGCTCGTCGTCGGGGTTCAACAGCCGGCAGGCCTTCATCGAGAGGCACCCGCAGCCGATGCATCCGGTGAGCTCGCGTTCGAGCTGTTCGATGCCGAGTCGTCTCAGTTCGAGCTGCCGCTTCCAGCGGCGCGACGCCGCCTGCCAGTCCTCGTGACTCGGGGTCGTGTCGAGCGGCACGTTCTCGAACGCCGTCTGCACGTCGGAGAGCGGGATCCCGAGCCGTTTCGCCACCGAGATGAGCGAGACCCGGCGCAGCATGTGGCGCGGGTAGCGCCGTTGGTTGCCGCCGGTGCGGTGCGAGGCGATGAGCCCGAGGTCTTCGTAGAAGCGCAGCGCCGACGGGGCCACCCCGGTGCGGCGGCTCATCTCGCCGACGGTGAGCAGTTCGTCGGGCGCGTGCTTGCCGGTCGGGCCCGGCTCGGCCTCGATCTCCATTTCGTCGTGCTGCGACATCCGTACCCCTCGTTTTGACTTCAAGGGTACTTGAGGTTTTACGGTGGAGGCATGCGAATCGTGAAGTCGGTGGTCGCCCCGTGACCTATGTGATCGCGCTGCCCTGCGTCGACGTCAAAGACAAGGCCTGCATCGACGAGTGCCCCGTCGACTGCATCTACGAGGGTGAGCGCTCGCTCTACATCCACCCCGACGAATGCGTCGACTGCGGTGCGTGCGAGCCCGTCTGCCCCGTCGAGGCCATCTACTACGAGGACGACCTTCCCGACATGTGGGCCGACTACTACAAGGCCAACGTCGAGTTCTTCGAGATGGCCGCCGGCGGGGCATCACCGCTCGGCTCGCCCGGCGGTGCCGCGAAGACCGGCATGCTGCCGTTCGACCACCCGGTCGTCGCAACCCTGCCCCCGCAGGAGGCGCACGCATGACGGATGCCGCGACCGCGCGCCCGGCCCTCGCCACCACCGATGCGTTCAAGGCCGCGTTCCGCGACCATCCGGCCGGCGTCGCGCTCATCACGGGCATGACGCCCGAGGGGCCCGTGGGCCTCACCGCTTCGAGCGTCGCGTCGGTCTCGGCCGAACCGGCCGCCCTCTCGTTCTCGGTGACGCGGGCGACGGGCTCGGCGGGCGCGCTGCTGGCGGCCGACAGCGTGGTCGTGCACTTCCTCGGATCCCAGCACGTCGATGTCGCACGTGCCTTCGCCCGATCGGGCCAGCCGCGCTTCACGCCCGAACAGGGCTGGTCGCAGCTCGAGACCGGTGAGCCCTGGCTCGCCGACTCCCCCGCGGCGCTGCGCTGCCGTACGCTGCACGTGGTGCAGGTCGGCGGGTCCTCGCTCGTCGTGGCCGAGGTGCTCGACGTGTTCCTCGGCGACCAGGCGCCGGCGCTCGTCTACCGCGATCGCCGATTCCACCGCCTCGACCACGCCGCCCCCGAACTCTGACTCCCGCCACCCGCCGCACCGCACCCGCGGTCGGCACACCGAAAGGAAGCATCCGGATGCCCGCCTATTCACTGCCCGAACTGCCGTACGACTACTCCGCACTCGAGCCGCACATCTCGGCGACGATCATGGAGCTGCACCACTCGAAGCACCACCAGGCCTACGTCACGGGCGCGAACACGGCGCTCGACCAGCTCGCCGAGGCACGCGAGAGCGGCAACCTCGCGAACGTCAACAAGCTCGAGAAGGACCTCGCGTTCAACCTCGGCGGCCACATCAACCACAGCGTCTTCTGGCAGAACATGTCGCCCGACGGCGGCGGCTCCCCCGACGGCGAGCTCGCGGCGGCGATCGACGACGGCTTCGGCTCGTTCGACGCCTTCCGCGCGCACTTCACGGCGACGGCGCTCGGCGTGCAGGGCTCGGGCTGGGCGGTGCTCGCGTGGGACAGCGTGGGCGCTCGCCCCGTCATCTTCCAGCTCTTCGACCAGCAGGGCAACGCGCCGCTCGGCGTCACTCCGCTGCTGCAGCTCGACGTCTGGGAGCACGCGTACTACCTCGACTACCGGAACGTGCGTGCCGACTACGTCAAGGCCTTCTGGGAGATCGTGAACTGGGCCGATGTGCAGGCCCGGTTCGCTGCTGCCAGCGCCGCCACCAACGGCCTCATCGTGCCGAGGGCCAGCTGAGCACTCCGCCCGAACCCCCACGCGCGCCGCGGCGCCGGCGGAGACCCCGTCGGCGCCCGTCGGTCGCGCTCCTCGCCGTGCAGCTCCGACGCTACGGACTGCTCGGCCTCATCGTCCTCACCGCGATCGGCACGCTGATCGCCTGGTTGAGCCAGTAGAGGGCCTGCGCGGGCAGCGGCTCGACTAGGCTGGGAAGCTCTTTGCCAGACGGCCCGAGAGGGTCGCCGAGAGGGAGGAACTCCCCGATGACCACGGAATCCGTGTGGATGACCCCGGCCGCGCTCGAGCGGCTCGAAGCCGAGCTCGCCGAGCTCTCACGACCCGGCCGAACCCTGACCGACACCGAGCAGGCACGCGCCACCGAGCTTCGCGCGATGGTGCGCAACGCCGAGGTCGGCCTGAAGCCCGACGACGGACTCGTCGAACCCGGAATGCGCATCACGGTGCGGTTCGACGACGACGCAGAGCCCACGAGCTTCCTGCTCGGCAGCCGTGAGCTCGCCGACCTCGACGACAGCGTCGACCTCGACGTCTACTCGCCCACCTCGCCGCTCGGTTCCGCGATCACCGGCCGATACGTCGGCGACGCCGTCACCTACCAGGCGCCGAACCGCGCCGTGCAGGTCACGGTGCTCGAAGCGGTGCCGTTCGGCTGAGCGCAGCGATCGAGCGGATGCCGCGGGCGCACGTCGCCCGCGGCATCCGCTCGTTCGACCCGCCGTTTCGCCCGCCGTTCGTCGTACGCCGGGTCTAGCGTGGGGTCATGCCCATCGAAGAGCTCCACGGAGTGCGCGTCGATCGCCTCGACGTCGACGGACCCGCGATCGCGACCGACGACGACACCTCCGACCTGATCGGCGGCGCCTGGTCCAACCGGGTGACGCTCATCGCCATCCCGGTCGAGCGACTCGACGAACGGTTCTTCGACCTCTCGAGCGGGTTCGCGGGCGAGATGCTCGGCAAGCTCGGCAACTACCGCCTGCGGATCGCGATCGTCGGCGACGTCTCGGAGCACACGGCGGCGAGCGGCGCCTTCGCCGCACTCGTTCGGGAGTCGAACCGCGGCGACGGCGCCTGGTTCGTGCCCGATGCCGCGGCGCTCGAGACCAGGCTCGCGGACCGCGCGCGACGCTGAGCACTCACCCGCGCTGAGCTCGGCCGAGTTCTGCCAGCGCGGTGCTGATGGTGTGCTCGATGAGCTCGCTGTCGATCACCTGGAGGCCCGGAAGCAGCGCCCGCATGAGGAGCGGTCCGGTCAGGAGGTCGCTGATCCACTCCACGTCGACGGATGCCGCGACCTCGCCTCGGTCGATCGCGCGCTGAACGGCGCGCGTCGTCGCCGTTCGCCGGGGTCCGAGGAACTCCTCGGAGAAGTGCCGCGCCGCTTCGGGTTGGAGCGAGAGGTCGTCGATGAGCCCCGGGAGGCCGCGCACGATGAGCGGGTGGGTGAACAGTTCGAGGCGATGCTGCTGGATCGTCCGGAGATCGGTCTCGAGATGCCCCGTGTCGACGCCGGGGTCGGTACCGAACCGGTCGCCGAGCACCGCGATCGCGAGTTCGGCGGTCGTTGCGAACCGTCGGTACACGGCGGCACGCGTGGTCGCGGCATCCTGGGCCACCCTGCCGATCGTGAGCGCCCGGTAGTTCTCGAGCTCGATGATCCGCGCAGCTGCGTCGAGCACCGCACGGTCGATGCTCTCGTGCCGGGGTCTCCCCAAGGTGGTTGCCGCCATACGATACATTCTGTACCGTAAAGCTACGAGCCCGCCATCCACCATTCGGCGGCCTCGCCCGGCCGGGGACACGATCGAGACGGCCACCTGATCCCGCTCGTTCCCCGACATCGCCCGGTGAGGTATCCGTGTCCGTCTCAGCCCTGCTCCCCCGTCCGTCCCGACGCTCCGGCGGCACGACCCGGTCACCGGTGCGCGACCTCCTCGCCCTCACCGAGAATCCCGACGTCATCTCATTCGCCGGCGGCCTGCCGGCTCCCGAGCTCTTCGACCTCGACGGTCTTCGACGTTCGTTCGACACAGCGCTGCGCGAACCTGCCGGCCTGCAGTACTCGACCAGCGAGGGCAACCCGGCACTCCGTGAGTTCATCGCGGATCGGTACACGGCACACGGGCTGCCGACCACTCGCGACGAGATCCTCATCACGACCGGGTCGCAACAGGCGCTGAGCCTCCTGGCGACGACGCTGCTCGATCCCGGTGACACGGTCTTCGTCGAGCGGCCGAGCTACCTCGCCGCGCTCCAGGCGTTCACCCTCGCCGGCGCGCGGATCGTCAGCGTGCCGATGGCGGCCGGCGGCGTCGACCTCGACGCACTCGGTGCGCTCGCCGAGCAGCACCGCCCGAAGCTCATGTACACCGTGCCGACCTTCCAGAACCCCACGGGCACGAGTCTCGACGTCGCGAACCGCGAGGGCCTCGTCGCGCTCGCGACCGCCCACGGCTTCCGCATCGTCGAAGACGAGCCCTACCGCGAACTGCGGTACTCGGGCGACCCGCTGCCCTACCTGGCTTCGTTCGCCGCCGAGCACGTCGTCACGGTCGGCAGCTTCTCGAAGGTGCTCGCCCCCGGGCTCCGCCTCGGGTGGATCCGGACTCGAGGCGACATCCACTCGACGGTGGTCGTGACGAAGCAGGCCGCCGACCTGCACACGTCGACCGTCGACCAGGCCGCCGCGGCGCACTACCTGACGAACGGTGGTCTCGAGACCGCGCTCGACCGCATCCGCGCGGCGTACGGCGAACGTCGCGACGCGATGCTCGCAGCCCTGCCGAACACCCTTCCGGCCGGGAGCACATGGAGCAGCCCGGACGGCGGGATGTTCGTCTGGGCCACGATGCCATCGGGGTACGACAGCACCGGGCAGCTCACGGCGGCGATCGAGCAGTCGGTCGCCTTCGTACCCGGGCCGCCGTTCTATGTGGAGCACCCCGATCCCGCCACCATGCGCCTCTCGTTCACCACCTACGAACCGTCCACGATCCGCGAGGGGCTCAGCCGCTTGGAACGCTCGTTCGCTCGGTCGTGACAGCCAGGGCTCAGCGTGCGGTCGAGCCGCCCACACGCACGAGCATCTTGCCGGTGTTGGCGCCGCGCATCATGTCGAGGAACGCGTCGACCGTGCTCTCGATGCCGTCGACGACGGTCTCGTCGTAGGCGATGCGGCCCTCCGAGAACCATCCGGTCATGTGACCGTTGAACTCCGGTGCCAGGTGGAGGTACGCCGCGAGCGTGAACCCCTTCACCGAGAGGCCGCGCGTGATGATGTTGGCCAGGTTGTCGGGTCCGGCGACCTTCTCGGTCGTGTTGTAGCTCGTGATCGCCCCGCAGAGGGCGATCCTGCCGCCGTCGTTCATGACGTCGAGCGCAGCCTCGAGGTGATCGCCGCCGACGTTGTCGAAGAACACGTCGACGCCGTCGGGAGCGAGCTCCGCGAGCTGCTCGCGCACCGGGGCATCCTTGTAGTTGAACGCGGCGTCGTAGCCGTACTTCTCGGTCAGGAGGCGCACCTTCTCGGCCGAGCCGGCCGAACCGATCACCCGGCCCGCACCGAGGAGCTTCGCGATCTGGCCGGCGGCGGTGCCGACAGCGCCGGCAGCACCGGAGATGAAGACGGTGTCGCCGGGCTTCATGCCCGCGATGGCGGTGAGGCCGACGTAGCCCGTCAGCCCCGTCATGCCGAGGGTGCCGAGATACAGCGAGAGCGGCACTCCGGGGAGCTCGGGGACGACGCGGAATGTCGTCGCCTCGCCCTGCACGAGGTCGGACCATCCGTGCTGGTGCAGCACCACGCTGCCGACCGGGATCGCGTCGGCCTCGGATGCCACGACGCGGCCGATCCCCCCGCCGCCGATGGTCTCGCCGAGGGCGTAGGGCGCGACGTAGCTGCGCACGTCGTTCATGCGGCCCCGCATGTACGGGTCGACCGAGACGAACTCGTTCTGCACGCGGACCTGGCCCGGCTGCAACTCGCCGTATTCGACGGTCGCGATGCGGAAGTCGGCCGGCGTCGGCCATCCCTCGGGGCGGGCGATGAGCTGGACGTGCGTGCTGGTCGTGTTCGACAACTGCTGCTTCGCTTTCCCGGCCTCGTGGGCCGTGTTTCATGTAACGATCGTTCTAATATATACTGGACCGACCGTTCCGCCAAAAGGAAGCCGCCACATGGGTCGCCATCAGACGTTCGACACCGCCGAGGTCGTTCGCGCCGCTCGAACGGTGTTCTGGGAGCACGGCTACGAAGACGCCTCGATCCCCGACCTCGAGGCGGCGACCGGGCTCAAGCGGTCGAGCATCTACCATGCGTTCGACAGCAAGCGCGGCCTCTTCGATGCCGCCGTGAACAGCTACCTCGACGAGGTCGTCCGCCCGCGGATCCGCCCCCTCATCACCGAGCCCGTCTCCCCCGACGCCATCGTCGAGTACCTCGCCGGGCTACGAGCTGCACTCCGACAGGCCGGTTCGTTCCACGCCGAGAACGGCTGCCTGCTCATCAACGCCGCCGGCGCCCCGATCGCTCACGACGCGGCCGTCCGCGAGTCGGTCGCCGCCTATCGCGCCGAACTGCACGCGGCCATCCGCAGCGGCATCGCGGCCAGGTACCCCGAACGACCGGCAGGCGAGGTCGATCGCCTCGCCGAGACCTGCACCGCCCTCGTCGTCGCGACCTTCGCGCTCACCCGTGTCGACGCCGACGCGGCGGTCGGCAGCCTCGACGCGGCGGTCCGCCTCCTCGGCTGACCGTCGGCCGCCGTGCCGTCTCGGGCGGCCTCGTCCACCGATAGCCTCGAAGGCGACGATGCATCCGCTCGTCGAGGAGGGATGACGATGGAGCACGTCGACACGATCGTGATCGGTGCGGGGGTGGCGGGCTTGACCGCGGCCCGGCTGTTGGCAAGTGCCGGCCGACGCGTCGTCGTGCTCGAGGCTCGCGATCGGGTGGGCGGCAGGGTCTGGACGGATCGGAGCGACGGTCTCGTCACCGACCTCGGCGCCTCCTGGATCCACGGCGTCACCGGCAGCCCGGTCGCCGTGGCGGCCGAGGCGTTCGGCATGCGATCGGTGGAGTTCACGGTCGGCGGGTACCAGCCCGACGGTCGTCCGATGGCGTACTACGGCCCCGATGGCGAACGACTTCCAGCTGCCGCGGCGCGGCGTTTCGCTGACGACATCCGAGCAGTCGACGCCGCACTCCTCGAGGTCGTCGCCGCATCCGAACCGGATGCCTCGTACCGCGACGTGACCGAATCAGCGCTCGCCCGCCAGGCCTGGGACGACGATCGCACGCAACGCGTGCGGGAATTCCTGGAGCACCGGGCCGAGGAGCAGTACGGGGCATGGATCGAGGATCTCGCTGCGCACGGACTCGACGACGACTCGATCGACGGCGACGAGGTGGTCTTCCCCGATGGGTACGGCCGGTTGCCCGAGCACCTCGCGGCCGGACTCGACGTCCGTCTCGGACACGTCGTCTCGCACGTGCGGTGGTCGACCGACGGAGTCGCCGTCACGAGCGATCAGGGCGAATTCACCGCGGCGAGCGCGGTGCTGACGGTGCCGGTGGGCGTGCTGCAGGCTGATGACTTCGTGATCGAGCCATCGCTGCCGGAGCCGGTCGCGGGCGCGCTCGGCCGGCTCGCGATGAACGCGTTCGAGAAGGTCTTCATGCGGTTCCCGACGAGGTTCTGGGACGAAGGGGTCTATGCGATCCGGCAGCAGGGGCCCGAGAGTCGATCGTGGCACTCCTGGTACGACCTCACCGAGCTCCACGGCACTCCCACGCTCCTCACCTTCGCTGCCGGCCCGACTGCCAAGGAGGCGCGCGAGTGGAGCGAGGAGCGGATCGTCGATTCCGTGCTCGCGCAGCTTCGCAGGCTCTACGGCGAGCGCGTGGAAGATCCGAGTCACGTGCACGTGACGGCCTGGCAGGATGACCCGTTCGCCCGTGGTTCCTACGCGTACATGACCGTCGGCTCGACGACCGCGGACCACGACGATCTCGCGACCCCGGTCGGCGGGGTGCTCCACCTCGCCGGTGAGGCGACGTGGACGGACGACCCCGCCACCGTTCCCGCCGCCTTGTTCTCCGGGCACCGGGCGGCTTCGAACGTCCTGGGGCGTGAGATCGCGATCGACGAGGTGTGGGCTGCCCGCTGATCGGTCACTGCTGCATCCTCGGATCCTCGGTGGGGTCGAAGTACTTCGCCGGACACCCCTGATCGATCGCCTCCGGGTGCAGCTCGAAATGCCACGGCTCGTTGTCGTAGATCGGGCAGAGGCCGTACCCGGCACCGTGTTCGGAGAGCCAATCGGTCGCATCGTAGGAGCCGACGTCGACGGCACTGCCGGCGACGTGCGCAGAGGTCTCCGCCGTGGCGACCCATCGAGCGGCCTCCTCCTCCGACCCGTACTCGTCCACGGCGTCGCGGAGCAACTGCTGCTGGTACTCCGGTGAGCGCCAGCCGCTGTTGACGACGAACTCGACGCCGTCCTCGCGCGCATCCGACGCCGCGTCGCGCAGCGCCCGGAGCAGGTCCGGGTCGAGGTTGACGATTCCAGGATGCTGCTCATCGAAGGCGGACACACCGACGGGCATCGCTCCATCGGCTTCGGTGACGACGCCGTCGGCAGCGGTCACCGCCGAGGCGTCCTGCGCCTGCGTGCCGACCGGTCCGACGGATGGCGCGGCGAGCGATCGGGCGAGGGATCCGACCATCATCGTGATCGCGACGACGATCGCGATGAGGACCGCCGCAGCCCAGAGGATCCTGCGATTCCGAACTCGGGTTGGTGCATCGTGACTCATGACGCCCAGTCAACGCAGCCGGGTGTTGCCCGCCCGTATCCGGTTTCGAATACGCCCGCGATATGCGCGGGCTTCTAGCATTGCCAGCATGCGTGTGCTGGTGGTTGAGGACGAACCCTTCATGGCTGAGGCCATTCGCGATGGGTTGCGCCTCGAGGCGATCGCCGCCGACATCGCGGGCGACGGGCACACGGCGCTGGAACTGCTCGGCATCAACTCCTACGACATCGCCGTGCTCGACCGCGACATCCCCGGCCCCTCGGGCGACGAGATCGCCGAGCGCATCGTCGCCTCCGGTAGCGGGATCCCCATCCTGATGCTCACGGCCGCCGATCGGCTGGACGACAAGGCGTCCGGGTTCGGTCTCGGTGCCGACGACTACCTGACGAAGCCGTTCGAGCTGCAGGAGCTCGTGCTGAGGCTGCGGGCGCTCGACCGCCGTCGCGCCCACAATCGCCCGCCCGTGCGCGAGATCGCGGGGCTTCGTCTGGACCCGTTTCGCCGGGAGGTGTTCCGCGACGGCCGGTACGTCGCGTTGACGCGCAAGCAGTTCGCCGTGCTCGAGGTGCTCGTCGGGGCGGAGGGCGGCGTGATCAGCGCCGAGGAGCTGCTCGAGCGGGCGTGGGACGAGAATGCGGACCCCTTCACGAACGCCGTGCGCATCACCGTCTCGGCGCTGCGGAAGCGGCTCGGCGAGCCCTGGGTCATCGCCACGGTGCCGGGCGTCGGCTATCGCATCGACGCCGGGGCATCCGATGCGGAAGGTCGGACGACGTGACCCGTGCTCCCGGAATGAGCGTTCGGCTGAAGCTCACGCTCAGTTACGCAGCCTTCCTGATGGTGGCGAGCGTGCTGCTGTTGGCCGCGGTCTGGCTCTACCTCCTGCGGTACGTGCCCGCGCGTGCGAGCCAGACGAGCGGCGGATTCGTGCCCGGACGGGACGACCTCATCCGCGCCTTCGGCCCGGTGGTGACCGTGGTCCTGTTGTTCCTGCTGGTCGTCGGCCTCGTCGGTGGCTGGTTCCTCGCCGGCCGCATGCTCGTGCCGCTCGACCGCATCACGGAGGCCACGCGCAGGGCGGCAGAGGGGTCGCTGTCGTATCGCATCCGATTGGAGGGCCGGAACGACGAGTTCCGCGAACTCGCCGACAGCTTCGACGCCATGCTCGCCCGGCTCGAGGCGCACGTGGCCGAGCAGCAGCGGTTCGCCGCGAACGCCTCGCACGAGCTGCGAACCCCGCTCGCGATCACGCAGACCATGCTCGAGGTCGCGCGCAACGACCCGGGCCACATCGACGACGCACTCGTCGAACGACTCACGGCCGTCAACGCGCGCGCCATCGACCTCACCGAGGCGCTGCTCCTGCTGAGCCGCGCCGACCAGCGGTCGTTCACGCGAGAGGTCGTGGACCTCTCGCTCCTCGCGGAGGAGGCCGCGGAGACGCTCCTGCCGATGGCGGAGCGTCGCGGCGTCGCCATCGAGACATCCGGCGACATCGCCCTCACCCTCGGCTCACGGGCGCTCCTGCTGCAGCTGACCACGAACCTGCTGCACAACGCCATCGTGCACAACCTGGCCGAGCGCGGCACCGCACGGGTCGTGACGAGCCTCGAGGGCGACTCCATCGCACTCATGGTCGAGAACACCGGTGAACAGATCCCGGCTCAGTTGCTCTCCACACTCACCGAACCGTTCCAGCGGGGCGCGGAGCGCATTCGCGGCGATCACGGCGGGGTGGGCCTCGGCCTCGCGATCGTCAAGAGCATCGTGAACGCGCATGACGGAACCCTCACCGTCATCGGCCGCCCCGAGGGCGGCATGCTCGTCACGGTGCAGCTGCCCGCCGTGCCGTCGGGCGACGCCCGATGAGCGTCGAAGACCTGCCGCGTTCATCGACGGCGCATGACGGCGAGGCCGACGGCGATCCGGCTCGCGGCGCACGGCGCCTCGTGCTGCCCGCCCTCTTCGCGCTGTATCTCGCGCTGCTCGCCTGGACCGTGATGTGGAAGCTCGAGGTGCCCTACCTCGGCATGGGCGAGCTGCGTCAGGTCAAGCTCGTGCCGTTCGTCTCCGACGCCTGCAACGGTGCCAGCGCGCCATCCGAAGCCGTCGCGAACGTCGTGTTCTTCGTCCCGTTCGGACTCTACCTCGGGCTGCTCGCGCCGGCGTGGCCGTGGTGGGAGGCCACGGTCGCGATCGCCGGGGCGAGTCTCACCCTCGAGGTCGCCCAATACGCGCTGGCGGTCGGCAGCACCGACATCACCGACCTCGTCACCAACACGGCAGGCGGCCTGATCGGGCTCGCCCTGCTCGCCATGGTGCGCCGCCGGCTCGGCGAGCGAACCACCGCGGCCATGACCCGAGTCCTCTCGGGCCTGACGGTGCTCATCCTCATCGCAACGGCAGCGTTCGTCGCGTCGCCGATGAGCTTCGCGCCGCAACGGGACGTCTGGGTCTCCGGGCCTGGCATGCCGGGAACGAGCCCTGGCACGGGCGGCGACGTGCGCGATCGGATGGATCCTGAGGCGCGCGACCGGCAGTGCTAGCGCACGACACGGTGCCGGAGGAAGACGACTCCCGAGTCGAAAGTGCGACTCTCGAGGAGCTCGAGGTCGACCTGGCGTTCGTGCTGGGCGAAGAGCGGAATGCCGCCGCCGACGAGCACCGGATACACCCTGACCCGGTACTCGTCGATCAGGTCGTGCGCAGCCACCTCGGCGGCGAGCGTCGCCCCGCCGATCGCGATCTCACCGTCGCCGGGCTCGGCCCGGAGCCGCTCAATCTCCTCGGCGACGCTGCCGGTCGCCAGGCGGGCGTTGCCCTGCACCTCGGAGAGCGTGGTGGAGAACACCACCTTCGGCAGCGGGTTCCAGAGGGTGGTCCACTCGCGCTCGGCATCGTCGAGCGTGCGCGGATCGACGGTCTCCCAGTAGAGCATCGTCTCGTAGAGCTTGCGTCCCAGCAGGTGCACCCCGACCTGCTGGATCTCGTCGAGCGCGAGCTGGAACACCTCTGGATCGGGGACACTCCAGTCGAATCCGCCGTCGGGCCCCACGATATAGCCGTCGAGCGAGGCGCTCATCGAATAGGTGACTCTGCGCATCGGATGCCCTCCTCAGTCACTGCTTCGACGATACGACGCCTGCCGTCGTGATGTCACCCTCGCTCGCGTCAGTCGAACGCGGCCGGAGTCTGGCGCGGATACTCTCCCCCGGCCAGCTTCACGAGGCGCGCATGCGCGTACTCGCACACGAGCGCATGCCGATAGACCATCCGCGGCACGTCGACGTTCGAGTCCATCCAGAGGCTCATGCCCGCCAGCTTCCAATGGCGGAACGTGTCGTCGTCGGTGACGAGGGCGAGGATCTCGAGGAACGAGTCGTCGAACCGGATGGAGTGCACGGCGCGTCGGTACTCCTCGACCGTGAGCGCCATCGAGAACGGGATGTTCATGAAGCAGAGGGCGGTCTGGATGTCGAGGCGCACGAATCGACGCCGCCCGCGTTCGGCGTCGAGCGGCGGGATGTCGAGCTGGGCGAAATCGAGCGTCTCGGGCCTCGTCAGCTGCACCGCGTCGAGCGCGATGAGCACGTCGTAGACGTTGACGTCGTGCTCGACGACGGCCTGGTCGCCGAGCCCTGAGAGCGCCTCGGGGCGCAGCGTCACCGGTTCCATGTCGACCGGGGTGTTGCGGATGATGAAGTTGACGAGGTTCGTCTCGACGACGAAGTGCCGGATGAGCAGTTCGACGGCGTCGGGCGACACGAACCGTCGCAGGAACCAGACGCACAGCACGTCCATCGTGTGGAGCGGCATCCACCGGAACGGCAGCACGCGCTTCACGATCGAGATGATCGCGACGAGAATGCGTGAGACCACCCGTGCGATCGGGTAGAGCCAGCGCCGCGAGAGACGTCGCTGGTCGTCGATGATCAGTCGCACGAGCGCACGGTCGAGGGGCACGGATGGATCGGCGTACACCGCCTCCCACATGCTCGGGTCCGAACGGACGAACTCCGCCATGTCAGCGATCCAGCTCTTCGAGTTGCAGCGCGTAGAGGCGGGCGACGACCTGTGCACAGCGCACGATCTCGTCGGCCGCAGCGTCGTCGATCATCCCGGAGGTGAGGATCGCCTCGAGGTCGCCCGTGTGCTCACTGTCGGCTTCCTGGTGATACTGCATGAAATGCACCTGGCTGTCGGCGAGGCCCAGCACCTCCTGGAACCTGCCGGCCCACCCCGCCGCCCGCTTCGCGCCGAGACCCTCGATGATGAACATGGCGCCGAGCAGCCCCACCGGGTTCGGCTGGTCCGCATAGTGGAACATGTAGCCCGAGAGCGCCTCGGAGCCGAGGTTCTTGCGGCCGGCGCGCAGCTCGGCGAGCGACCCGCCGATCGCGACGTAGTCGCGTTCGAGCATCAGGTAGTCGCGGTGCTCCTCTTCGGCGTGCTTGATCGCCGCGGCCCGCAGCTCGAAATGATCGATGTCGAAGTTGGAGGCGGCACGGGAGATCCACGGCGAGCCGTCGACCACCTGCTGGCGGAGGTTGAAGAGCAGGCGGCGATAGTCGTCGATCGTGACCGTGCCGTCGCCGAGTCGGCGGAGCACGGGCACGCGCTCGAGGTACTCTTCGAGCTCGACCCAGACCTCGCCGAGCCGCTCGAAGAGCGTGGAGACATCCGCAGATCGCAGGTCGTCGGCAGCGGTCGTCGTGTCGATGGTCATTTCGATGCTCCTTGCTGATCGGGTGGGGCGACCACGGTGAGGTGGGCGAAGGCGAACGAGAATCGGCCCGACTCGGGCACCGCCAGCAGGATCGTCTCGCCGGGACGGAAGCGCCCCGTGCTCCAGGCCTCCTCGAGGGCGATGAAGATGCTCGCCGCCCCGGTGTTGCCCCGGGTCTCGAGGTTCGAGTACCACTTGTCGGTGTCGAGCGACGGGATGCGCCGGCGGAGCCCGTCGAACGCGGCATCGCGGAACGCGTTCGTGCTGTAGTGGCATACGACGTGGTCGAGGTGATGGACGTCGACGAGGCCGATGGCGACGAGCTCCTCGAACTGCCGGATGCCGGCTTCGGCGAGGTCGTCGAGCACGGTGACATCCTGCCGCAGCACGAACATGCCGCTCGCTTCGGCCTGGGCGACGCCGACGTCCTGCCAGGTGCCGCCGACGACGGGCTCGGTGCCGTCCATGCCGGCCCGCATGCACACGTCGTGCTCGTGCGCGAGCGAGACCTGGCGCACCCAGTCGACCCGGAGGGACGGCCTGCTCGGATGCGGTTGGAACTCGACGACGACGGCACCGGCGCCGTCGGAGAGCATCCAGCGAAGGAAGTGGGAGTCCATGCCGGCGCGGATGTGATCGAAGCGTCGCTGCCGGAGGCTCCGACTCGCAAGTTCCGAACCGACGACGGCGACGAGTGGATGGTCGCCGAGCCTGACCTTGCTCACGGCCGCGTCGAGCGCCGCGAGACCGGACGCGCAGACGCCCGAAGCCGACAGCAGCTGCATCGGCCCGCCGCCGAGCCGACCGTGCACCATCGACGCGAAGCCCGGCACGAGCACGTCGCCCATCGTCGTCGCGCACGCGAGCATCCGCACCTCGGATACGTCGATCCCGCGGTCGTCGAAGGCAGCGCGAAGCGCCTTGACGGCGAGCTCCTCGTTGAGCTCGGTCGGCTCGCCGTGCTCATCGAGCGCGTAGTGCCGCTGCCGGATGCCGTTGGCGTCGAGGATGCGACGGCGGATGCGGTCGGTGACGGCATCGTCTCCGCCGAGCCGCGCCGCGATGCCGTCGTTGTCGACGGGATCACCGGGTAGATACCGGCCGAAACCCGTGAGGTACGCCGTCGCAGTCGAGCCCATGGAGACGACCATAGGGCACCCCCGTCGATTGCGGTCCGGAAGCTGTGGAGAGGGCGCAGCGGAGCGGAGCTGCGACCCTCCTGCCGCCTACGACACCCCGACTCCGTGACGGCTCGATTGCCTGATCATGTCCGCCGCCTTCTCGGCGATCATCACGACCGGCGAGGCCGTGTTGCCCGACACGATCTTCGGCATGATGGACGCGTCGATCACGCGAAGCCGCTCGATCCCGTGCACCCGCAGGTCGGGTCCGACCACCGATCGCTCGTCGTCGCCCATCTTGCACGTCCCGACGGGATGGAAGATCGTGGTGCCGACGTTGCCCGCCTCGCGTGCCAGGTCCTCGTCGGAGACGACCGCAGGCCCGGGCCGGACCTCCTCGGGACGGTACTTTCGGAGGGCCGTCGTCGCCATGATCCGACGAGCCTGCTTGATCGACGCGACCGCGACCGCGCGGTCGCGGTCGGCCGTCAGGTAGTTGAGTCGGATCTCGGGCTGCACCGCGAGGTCACGACTGACGAGGTGGGTCGAGCCGACGCTGTCGGGCCGAAGGTTGACCACCGATACCGTGATCGCCGGGAAGCGGTGCAGCGGGTCGCCCAGCTTGTCGGTCGACAGGGGTTGCACGTGGTACTCGAGGTCGGGTCGGTCCATCGACGGGTCGGACTTGGTGAACATGCCGAACTGGCTCGGCGCCATCGACATCGGTCCGGTGCGCTTCAACGCGTACTCGAGGCCGATTCGGGCGAGGCCGATCGGCGAATTGACGATCGTGTTGAGCGTCTTCGCGCCGTGCACCTTGAAGACGGTGCGCACCTGCAGGTGATCCTGCAGGTTCTCGCCGACCGCGGCGTTCGCGTGCACGACCGGGATTCCGTGTTCGGCGAGGAGCGACGGCGACCCGACGCCGGAGGCCTCGAGGAGTCGCGGCGAGTTGATCGCGCCGGCGGTCAGCAGCACCTCGGCGTCGGCGAAGGCGTCGAAGAGCTGGCCGCCCTGGCGGAAGCGGATGCCGGTGGCGCGCTTGCCCTCGAACAGGATCCGCTCGGCTGGCGCCTTCGTCAGCACTCGGAGGTTCGGACGCTTGATCGGGTACTTCGTCACGAGCTCGAGGTAGGAGAACGCGGTCACGGTCGCCACCGCGAACGCGAGGAGGAAGGGCAGCCACGCCGCTCCGCCGACTTCCGCGGCCACCTGACCCGTCAGCGCGTAGATGCCCGTGCCGAGGATGTCCCCGACGATGAACAGGAGGAGCAGTCCGGGGCCGAGTACCCGCTTGAGCTGAGGCTGCTCCGGCTCGACGGCCTGCACGACCTTGGTCCACGACGGGTCGTCGTTCATGTCGCACCCCTTTCCCCGAGGCCAGCCGACCACATCTCGTTCGCAGGCTCAAGTGCGCGCTCGCGTGTCGCGCCTCGTGAGCGGGACCGAGACTCATGCGATACGCATGACGGGGTCCTCGCCTTCCACTGGCACAATCACCCGGGTAACGACCGACGAGGGGGCTCAGCGTGACGATCGAACACACCATCGGGGCACGACCGACGAATCAGCAACTTGCGGAGGAAGTGGCGCACATCTCGACACCCGACCGGATGTCGACGCCGTTCGGCGAGTTCGAGTTCTTCGACGGCGTGCCGAAGCCGGAATCGGTTCAGTCGATCTTCGACGGCCTCGATCTCGTACGCGGGATCACCGCGTTCCTGGACACGGTTCCTGGCGCATCGCTCGTGGCCATGCGGCGAGGCCTCCGAACCGCGGGAGTCGACTCGCCCGACAAGATCGGATTCACCGATCCGAGGTGCACCTCCACCCCCATCTTCCTCACGCCGAACACCGAGACGACGTACGGCATCACGTTCCTCGACCTGAAGGCGTGGGGGCCGACGGTCGTCGAGGTGCCGCCGCAGTCCCTCTGCGTCGTCGATGACTTCTGGTTCCGCTACGTCGCCGACATGGGGATCGCGGGCCCCGACCGGGGCGCTGGAGGCAAGTTCCTCTTCCTGCCGCCGGGCTACGACGGCGAACGGCCCGACGGCTACTACACCTACGACTGCCCGACGTTCACGAACTTCGTCGTGATCCGCGCGCTCGGTGGGGTTCCCGCCATCAAGCAGTCACGGATCTACCGGCTCGACGATGCCGCCGCCGCGCCAGAGAACACGTTCGTGAACGTCGGCGATCAGGCGTTCAACACCGTCCACTCGAACGACTTCTCGTTCTTCGAGGAGATCGCCGAGCTCGTCGCCGAGGAGCCCATCGGCGCACTGGATCCGGAACGAGCCGGCACTCTCGCCTCGCTGGGAATCGCGCACGGAACGCCGTTCGAACCCGACGAGCGTCGGCGCGGCATCCTCGACAACGCGGCGCGGATCGGCGCGGCCATGGCGCGGGCCACGCTCTATGCGGCACGGGATCCCCAGTCGTTCCGTTGGGAGGGATCCTCGTGGAAGAACGGTTTCGTGGGAGGCAGCTACGAGTTCCTGAACGACGGCGCTCGCAACCTCGACGCGCGCACGCTCTTCCACTACGCGGCGACGGTGATCACCCCGGCTATGGCGCATGCGCAGGTCGGAGCAGGGTCCGCCTACATGTACACGGCGGAGGACTCCGAGGGCGCCCTGCTCGACGGAGGCGCCACGTACTCGCTGACGATTCCCGCGAACCCGCCGGCGAAGAACTTCTGGTCGATCGACATCTACGACACCCAGACCCGATCGCTCCTGCAGTCGGCCGAATACCCGGCGGTGTCGAGCTTGTCAGGAGAACTGCAGCTCGAGGCCGACGGGTCGTGCGTGCTGTGGTTCGCCCCGACGGCGCCCGAGGGCAAGGAGTCCAACTGGATTCCCACGCTTCCGGGCAAGTCGTGGTGGCCGCTGCTGCGCCTCTACGGCCCGCTCGAACCGTGGTTCGACCTCTCGTGGCAGCTGCCCGAGTTCGTGCGTGCGCCCCGATGACAGCGGCAGCGCGGCATCCCTGACCGGGTTGTGATCACGAGAGACGGGTCGACCCTGCAGGTTGCGGCCGCCCTCATTCCCCGAGGAGCCCGACGGCGATCGCCCGTTCGACGGCTGCGCTGCGTGTGGTCGCGTTGAGCTTTCGATAGATGGAGCCGACCTCGGAGCTGACCGTGTTCCGCGAGATGAACAGTCGGGTTCCGATCTCGCCGATCGTCAGGTGCGTCTGGAGGTAGGGCAGCAACCGCAGTTCGGCCGGCGTGAGGGGGATCGCGCCGCTCCAGCCCGACATGCGATCGATCCGAAGCTGCAGGACCTCGATCTCCTCGACGAGGAGTCCGAGGTCCGGGCGCCTACGGATCAGCTCATGCATCTCGCGCACCAGGTGCCGCGCAGTGACATGGTCGCCGAGTTCGATGTGCGCCGTGGCGAGTTGCAGCCGCACCTTCAACGAGACGAAGGGAAGCACGAAGGTGCATTGCACTCGCGCGCGCATCCCACGCGCCAGGTATCGTTCCGCGCGGGCGCCGTCGCCGCCATGGACCGCGATCCGTGCCGCAACCGCGAGGGCGAGCGCAGACGTCGAGTAGCCCTCCATGTGGTTGGCGTCGATGGCGTCCAACGCGATGCGCACGTGCTCCTCAGCCGCGCGCCAGTGGCCGGCTTCGATCGCGAGAATCGCCGACTCGGCTTCGGCCAGGAGCAGCGCACCCGTATTGCCCGACGAGGGCGCGAGAGCGGATGTCTCGGCGAACGCGCCGCGGGCGGAGTCCACGTCGCCCACGAGCAGGCAGATCGACCCGTAGAGCTGCAGTGCCAGCGCCCGCCATGGCCCCCACGTCGGCTCGTTCGCGACCGCGAACGCGGCATCCGCCAACGCCGCTTCGGGACCGTCGGCGCACATCGCCGCGCGGAGCATCGCGCGTGAGGAGTCCAACGCCAGTCGTTGCTCGACCGATGCTTCAGTCCATTCGATCCGCTCCAGCGTCTGCATCCAGCGTTCGGCCTCGGCGGTCGCCCCCAGCAGGGCGCATTTCCAGGCCGCCATCACGACGAGCGGAGGATACGTCGCCACGGCGGCATCGCCGATCTCGGAGATCCAACGTTCGACGACGGCCACCTGACCCGACTGGTACGTCGGCAGCGCGAGTTTCGCGACCAGCTGGGCGGAGCGGTCGCGATCCCCTGCGGTCAGCAGATGCTCGATGGCGTGGGCAGGCAGCCCGTTGGCTTCGAACCAAGCGGCTGCTCGCAGGTTCAGCTCGACGAACGCCGCCGCCTCGACCACCTGCAGTTCGGCGAGGAGGAAGTCCCGGAACAGCGAGTGATATCGGTACCAGCCGCGCCTGCGATCGAGCGGGATGAGGAAGAGGTTGAGGGACTCGATCTCTCGCAGGCGCGCGGCGGAGTCCCCCGTTTCGAGCACGGCATCGCAGACGGCGCCTGACAGCTGCTCGAGCACCGCCGTCCGGCGGAGGAATCGCTGCGTCACGTCCGGCAGTCGCCCCAGGCACTCGCGGTAGAGGTAGTCGGCGACGAACCGGTCGTCTCCGGTCACCGCGAGGGCCTCACCGCCGGAACGCTCGACCAGTGCGCAGAGGAACACGCCCGTCGGCCATCCCTCGCACCGCTCCACGATCTCGGCGAGTTGATCATCTTCGACGTCGATGCGAGCACGGTCGAAGATGGTGCGCGCCCCCTCGACCCCGATCCGAAGATCCGCGATTCCGATGTCGACCGCCTCGCCGCTCGCGCGCAGGCGGGCGAGGTGCGGTTGCGCGTGCCGGCTCGCGAGCACGATCTGCGAGCCCGCGGGAACACCCGTGAGCACGATCTCCAACGCATCCTGACAGCTCAAGGAGTCCGCGAGGTGGAGATCGTCGACGAACAGCACGAACGGGACCGGCGTGCTCGTGAGCGCGGCTGCCAGCAGCGGTGCCGACCGTCCGAGCGTCGACGCCCCGACTCCCCGCATCTCCAACGCGACCTCAGAGACCGGCGCGGAGATCGTCGCGCACGCGGAGGCCAGGAGCGACAGCAGGGCCGCCGGATCGTCGTCGAGTCGGTCGATCGAGGCCCACGCGACCGGGCGATCCTCGATCTCCGCCCATTCCGCGAGCAATGTGGACTTGCCGTATCCGGCCGGTGCCGTGATTCCGATCACGCGTGAGCCGCTCGCCCGTGCTCGCTCGATGAGCTCGCGGCGGCTGACTCCACCGCCGGTCGGCGCCGGAACGCGGACCTTTCCCCCGAGCAGGAGCTGCTGCAGATCGAGACGCGACCCCACCGACTCCGGATTCCCCTCGATCACCGTCGAAGCATATGGGGGAAGAGCATGGCCGCTCACGTCGACCCACCGGTGTTCCAGAGACGGACACCGCGGCGAAGGCCGCCATCAACCTGCCGGACCGACAAGGGCGGAACCTGCGCCCCCTTGGCCCACCGTCCGCGGCACGGACGTCGGCCGCGAGTGCCATCTAGACTCGGCGAGGTGAGCGAGCGTCCCGTCTTCCGCCTCCCGTTCCAGTTCGAGGAATATCTCACCGAACGCCTCCGCCTCCGCACCATGCGTGAGGCGGACCTCGGTGACATCCTCGCCTACCAGTCCCGGGCCGACGTCTGCGAGTACCTCCTGTACGAGCCGCGCGATCGCGAGACGCTTGCCGCCAGGATCGCGAAATGGTCGGAGCAGTCGACCCTGGCATCCGATGGCGACTTCCTCGAACTCGCGGTCGAGCACCGGAGTGAGGCGCGCGTGATCGGCGACCTCTACTTCATGCTCGAGCGCGCCGAACACGGCTGCGCCGCGATCGGCTGGGCCTTCCACCCCGGGTACTCCGGTCAGGGATACGCCACCGAGGCTGCGATGGAGGTGCTCCGGCTCGGATTCGACTCGATCGGCCTGCATCGCATCGTCGCCGAGGTGGATCCTCGGAATGCGGCATCCGTCGCGCTCTGCCGGCGACTCGGAATGCGCAAGGAGGCGCACCTGATCGAGAACATCTGGTTCAAGGGCCGTTGGGCCGACACGGACGTCTACGCACTGCGCGAGACCGAGTGGCGCGACCGGCCCGATGCGACGCCACCGCCTTCCCCTCGATCACCGTCGAATCACGTGGGGCACGAAGGTCACGGCTGACGCTGACGCTGACGCGTTCACACCGGAGTGGCGATTCACGCCGAGCGACGGCCTCGTTCGCCGAAGTGCTGCCGACAGCGTGCCTGGTACGACTCGATCCCGCCCACGTGCTCGGCGGTCGCGAGGCGAGCGTCCGCGACGTCGCCGCCGAGCACGCGCTGGTGGAACGCGGCATCCTGCCCGCAGACCGCGCACACGGCTGTGAGCTT
Source organism: Agromyces sp. Root1464 (assembly GCF_001427265.1). NCBI lineage: Bacteria > Bacillati > Actinomycetota > Actinomycetes > Micrococcales > Microbacteriaceae > Agromyces > Agromyces sp. Root1464. The sequence continues at coordinate 25,150 of NZ_LMFU01000002.1, read as the reverse complement.
CGTGACATCCTCGGCGAGCGCCATGAGCGATGGAAGCGGCTCGAAGGGGCGGCCGTCGAACGTCACGCAGAGACCGGCGACGACGACCGACATTCCAGTGAGCACCAGCCTGCTCACCGCCGGGACGAGCTCCGTCCCGAAGAACTGGGCCTCGTCGATCGCGAGCAGGTCCAGCTCGCGATCGCCGACCAGCTCCACCAGCGAGCCGACGTCGGGCACCGATCGGGACGCGATGCTGAGCCCCGAATGCGAGGCCACCCGGCCGGCGGCGTGCCGATCGTCGAGCGCGTGGTTGACGACCTCGACGGCGAGTCCGGCGAGTTGCGCGCGACGCACGCGCCGCAGCAGCTCCTCTGATTTGCCGGCGAACATCGGCCCGCAGACCACCTGGAGCCGGCCGTTCGGGATGCTGCGCATGGAGAGAGCTTACGAGGCCGTCATCAGGCGGAGAAGACCGGATGCCCCGGGGGGCGTGTCCCTCTCCGACCGAGGCGTCGGCCCGTCCCGGAGTGAGTGAATGCCGCGCGGCATCCACTCACCCCTCGCGCGTCAGCGCGTCAGTCGAACCCGAGCCCGTGGCCGAACAGGTACAACACGCCGGTGCGGTCCGCCGTCGGGATCGTGACCGGCAGCTTGCCGACCGGATTGTTCTCGCCGAACAGCACACGCGTGAGCGACTCGAGCGACGCCGCCGTGTAGCCGTAGGTCGCGAGTGCCGTCGGCACGTTCGTCATGACCGAGATGTCGTACGGGTTGCGCATCGCCGACACGACAACGGGCGTGCCACTCGCCAGCAACGCCTGCACGAAGGCCTGCTGAGCTGCGGCCGACGCGGTCGGCAGCCCGGTCGTCGCCGAGACGTTCGACGCGTTGTTCGTCGAGACCACGACGAGGTCGTGGTTCGCAGCCGTCGCGGCGACCTCGGCGATCACGGCCGCACTCGGCGTGAGCCCCGTTTCGCGCACCGTGACGCTCTGCCCACGGGCAGCGATCGCGCCTCCGAGCGTCGACGTCGTGCCCGCGCCCCAGCCGGTGACGAGCACGTCGCGCGGCTCGCTCGAGAGCGGCAGCACGCCGGCGTCGTTCTTGAGGAGCGTGGTCGTGTCGTCGGTGATCGTCTGCGCGTCGGCGACATGAGCGGGTGCGCCGACGATCGATGCCGCGGCCGCGGCATCGACGAACGGGTCCGCGAAGAGGCCGCGCTGCATCTTGAGCCGCAGGATGCGGTACACCGACTCGTCGAGCCGCTTCTCGGAGATCTCACCGCTCAGCACCGCGTCGAGCACGGCGTCGTAGGCGACATCCATCTGGGGTGCGAGCACGAGCATGTCGGCGCCCGCCTTGAACGCCTCGACGGGGGCGACGTTCGGCGGATACGTGCTCGTGGCACCCTGCATGTCGAGCGCGTCGGTGACGATGAGGCCGTCGTAGCCGAGCTCTTCGCGCAAGAGGCCCGTGAGGATCGGCTCCGACATCGTGGCGGGGGCGCCGCTCGGGTCGATCGAACGCAGCACGACGTGAGCGGTCATGATCGTGTCGACGCCTTCGGCGATCGCGGCCCGGAACGGAGGCAGGTCGATGGCCTCGAGCTGCTCGCGCGTGTGCGTCACCTCGGGGAGCCCGAAGTGGCTGTCGGTCGCCGTGTCGCCGTGTCCGGGGAAGTGCTTCGCGACGGCCGCGACGCCGCCGTCGTGGAAGCCATCGACCTCGGCGGCGACGAGCTCGGCGACGAGCTGCGGGTCTTCTCCGATCGAGCGGATGCCGATGACCGGGTTGGCCGGGTTGACGTTGACGTCGGCGACCGGCGCGTAGTCCTGGTTGATGCCGACCGCGGCGAGCTCGGTGCCGATCACCTCGGCCGAGCGGTGCGCGTGATCCGCCGAGCGGCTCGCGCCGAGCGGCATCTGCCCGGGCATCTGCGTCGCCGGAGCGCCGAACCGCGCGACCAGCGCGCCGCCTTCCTGGTCGGTCGAGATGAGCAGCGGGATGCCGGCCGGCTGGTTCGTCGCCGCCGTCTGCAGCCCGTTCGAGAGCGTCGCGATCTGGGTCGGAGTGCCGAAGTTGTCGGGCCCGCGGGTCGTGAAGTAGATGACGCCGCCGGGCTTGTACTTGTCGATGACCTGTGCGGGGGTGTCGACGCCGTACAGCCGCCGGTTGTTCGCGGCAGCGGTGTCGCTCACGGTCGTGGCATCGCGCCCGTAGACCTCGACGACGAAGAGCTGACCCACCTTCTCTTCGACGCTCATGTGCTGGAGCATGCTCACGATGCGCCCGCGGTACGGAGCATCGTCCGAGTGCCCCGGCCCTGCGGCCGCGGCCGGAGCCGCCGCGATTCCCAGCATCCCGATGACGGCGGCGGCCGTGATCAACGACCTCCTGCCTATTCCGTCTGTCATGTCGACCTCCTTGTCGAACACCGGCCATTGTGACCGTCTCCGCGGATGCTATCGAGTGTCTCGTGTCCGTGTCACCCCTCCGGGGGGCACCTGGCTGGTACCACGCGGCCGGTTCGGCTCGTCCGTCACCCCTGTCACCTGGCCGCGACGTTGAGTTCCACAGCCTCAGCCACGAGCGCCTTGACCGCCGCTTCGTCCACGCGGTCTCCATCGAAGTAGTCGATGGCTCGAACGACTTTGCTGTCCAGCCGGGTGTTGAAGAGATCGCTGCTTTTCATGCGGGCACCCTTCGCGAACGTCAGCCTTACAGCACTCTTGAGGACATCCACGAAGCAGACGTCTCCGTCATGGGTCCAGAACGGAACTCCCTCGGGCTTGGAGGGCTTCTTGTACTTGACCACCTCGACGGCAGCGGGGTCGGCGGCCATGATCGCAGCTCGAAGCGCGACGAGCACGTCATGTTTCCAGCCGCTCTGCTGCGCGATGATGTCGTCGATCTGCTCGGAATCGGACTTGTCACTCATGCGCGAATACTCGCGAAGAGAACTGACGAAGTCAACAGCTATCTGCAATGGATCGCGTCAGCCGTCGACCCGCTCGAGGCGTGCGGTCTCGACGAGGAGTGCACGCATCGTGCGGATCAACGCGTGTGGATTGTGCGGTCGCGCAGGGTGACGGAGGTCGTGTGAGTGGAGCTAGATGAGGAAAGAATTGGCTGACTGCCGCGCAGGTTGGTGAGAAAACGCCAGATGCCGAGGGGGAAGGTCGAGGTCGATGTCCGATGGCTGGTCGGAGACGAAGCGAGACGCGCGCTTGCAAAGGTCGCGCGCCACTAGGCGTGTGCTCAGGATCGTCGACTGGGACGAAATTCCCCGAGGTGCTCGAACGTACGCTCGCGACATCCGTGACGGGTGTGATGTGCACGGCGGCTCGAGTCACGGCGTCGGCGGCTGTCCTGGGTCATCCGGCCGTGCCATACTCGCCATCGTGACCCGGAATGCACTCACCGTCGTCCTCGTCGGCGTGCTGACCCTCGGCGGGCTCATGGTCATGCTCGAAGTCACCACACCCGGGGGCCTCATCATCGACCGGCCCGACGCCGAGATCGCGGCGCTCGCAGACGAGGCGTTCCTCACGGCGGAGGGGCGCGAGATCTTCTTCGATGCCCGGCCACGATTTCGCGATCAAGACGAGTTGTCGCGAGCTTGCGACCAGCGTGCGTTCGAGCCCGATGACTCCGACGGCGGCACGACGGTCGGGTGCTACACCGGGTACGATGTCATCTCGATCTTCAAGCCCGACGATGCGCGCCTGCGACCCATGATGGTGACGACGGCCGCCCACGAACTGCTGCACGCTGTGTATGCCCGGCTGGGTCCCGCAGAGCGCGATGAGGTCGATGTGCTCGTCGAGGCGGAGCTCCTGCGAGTGCCCGCCGATGACGGCGTACGCGGACAGATCGCGGCTTCGGTCGGCAACCGGTCCGAGAACCGTGCCAACGAGCTGTTCGCCTACCTGGGTTCCCAGGTCGCGCTCGACGGCGGGTTCGCCCCCGAGCTCGAGGCCTACTACGCGCGGTACTTCACTGACCGAGATGCACTCGTCGACGTGTTCCTCGCATTCGAGTCGACACTCGACGGAAACGGCGTCGAGCTCGAGAACGGCTGGGTTGATACGGGTCGCTCGTGAGGTCTGACGGATCCGAATCGCGCGGTCCGGACCGCAATCGTCGGTGCGGTTCATACCGCTGAGGTGCGCATCGCGCCGCTGAGATCGGAACCGGCCGGTATGAACACGGCCGTCTCGGACGAGAAGTCCGGATCAAGGGTGCTGCAGCGATGAAAGTGAGGGGTTTTCGATGGGAGGATCAAATCTCTTAACCTCAAAAGTCCCGGAAACCCTTGGGTTTCCGGGACTTTCTGGTCGGGCTGACAGGATTTGAACCTGCGACCCCTTGACCCCCAGTCAAGTGCGCTACCAAGCTGCGCCACAGCCCGATGCCACCGGATTTCTCCGAAGACAACTTGACCATCATAGCGGCATCCGAAGGGGTGCTCGTGACACATGGGCGACGACGAGGCATCCGCTCGGTGCGATCGCTGGCGGCTGAGCCGACGGAGCCGTTGCGCCCAACGGCGCTCAGATGTACTTCCGCACCTCGTCCATGAACGCCACCGGGTCGTCGACCCAGATGCGCAGAGCCGTCACCGATTGCTCACCGCCGGCCGTGCCGTGTCCGGGCAGCTTGACGAGCGTCGGCCCCTCGAGCTCGATCTCGAGGTTCGTCTCGTCGGTCATGCGCAGCATGAGGGTGCGCGAGACATCCGTCTCGACGATCTTCGGCGACTTGGGCTCGTCCACCCGCAGGTTGCGAGCAACCGACGCGATGTCGTCCCAGCTGAGCGCGATGTCGAGCTCGAGACCGCCGCGCACGCGAATGCCGTCGGGGCCGACGGTGTGCGGCCGCATGAAGTAGGCGCACAGCAACCCGAACATCCAGGTGAGCCCCCAGATGCCCAGCACGAGCAGCGTGATGCGAACGGCGGGCCAGCGATGCACGATGAGGTCGAAGATCGGGATCTCGACAGCGGAGAGCACGATGAAGATCATGAGGATCGTCATCACGGGCTTGTGGAAGCTGAACCCCTTCGCGCCGGGCGCGATCGCCGGGCGCCGCGCGATGAACCGCCCGATGCTCGCGTAGATGCTGAGTTCCATGATCAGCGCGCGCTTCAGGAACCCTCCGATGCGTCGCCAGACGGATGCCTCGGCGCGCGTCGCCGTCGCGGTGCTCACTCCCCCACCGCCTGAGACTGCTCAGCGGCACGGCGCTGCTCGTCGGCTTCGATGAGTTCGCGCAGCCGCCCGGCGATCGCCTCGATGCCGCGGCGCAGCGCGTCGCGGTCGGCGGGAGCGACGGCGCCGAGCAGTTCGGCCGAGAGCTCGGCATGGTCGCGTTGCATGTCGCGCATGAACTCCTCAGCGGATGCCGCGAGTGACACGATGATCGCCCGCCGATCGCTCGGGTGGCGCGAGCGGGTGACATAGCCGCCTGCCTCGAGCGCGTCGACGAGACCCGTGATGTTGCGGGGGCTCACCTCGAGCCGGGTCGCGAGGGCGTGCTGGGTCGACGGACCGGTGGCGGCGAGCTCCCAGAGCAGCCTCGTGCGCGCCGGCGTCAGCGGGGTGCCGGCGAATGCGTTGGCCATGTCCTTCTGGAAGAGCTCGCTGACCTCGAGCAGTCGGTCGAGCACGGTGATCTCGGGAGTCATATCATGATGATACTGCATTGTTACCTATGTTCACGATCTCGCGCGACGCGATCAGGGTGACCGCTGCGGATGTCAGTGGTCGGCGATACATTCGAACCGTGATCACCGACGTGACCGAAGATCTCGAGCCGCTCAGGCTCCGCGTCGCTCCTGCGAGCGAAGTGCCGTTCAGCGATGTCGAGGCCGTGTTCGGCACCCGCGGCGACCCGGCGCACTGCTGGTGCCAGTGGTACAAGATCCCCGGCAGCGACTGGCGTCGGTTCGGCGACGACGGTCTGCGTGACCGGCTGCAGGAGCAGTTGAACGCGTCGGGCATCGGGCGCGGGCTCATCGCGTACGACGGCGAGACGCCGGTCGGCTGGTGCGCCGTCGAACCTCGTACCGATCTCCCCAGGGTTCGCCTGAGCACCATCGTCAAGGGCGGCACCGCGCATCCCGACTTCGACGACGACGCCGTGTGGGCCGTCTCCTGCTTCGTCGTTCCGCGCGACCACCGGGGCCGGGGCGTCGCCCGCGCTCTCGCCGAAGCGGCCGTCGACTTCGCCCGCGCAGGCGGTGCCGTCGTCGTCGAGGCCTACGCGGTCGACCCGAAGATCCGCGCCAAGGTGTCGGCCGACGCGCTCTTCCACGGCACAGTCTCGATGTTCACGCACGCGGGCTTCGCCGAGATCGCCCGCCCCCGGCCAGACCGCGCGATCATGCAGGTCGAGCTGGTCGAGTCGTCGCGCTGAGCGAGTGATGAGGGTGAGTAACGGGGCTTGAACCCGCGACCTCCACTCAGTCGTCGATTCGCACCCGCTTCACCCGTGCTGACTCCCCTCGCAGGATGCGCACGCGGCTGCGCGGCACTCCGTAGTGGGCCGCGAGGGCCTCGACGACGCCGGCATTCGCGGCGCCGTCCACGGCGCGCTCCCGCACGAACACCGTGAGCGAGGCCGTGGGGTCACCCTCGACCGCCTCCACGAGCGGTCCCTTGCGGCTCCCGGGCTTGACCCTGATCGTGACGTCCATGGCGCTCAGTACCGCGCCTCGTGGCGCTTCGGCAGCACATGCGCCGGCGCCTGCGCGGCATCGGGGAACTCGCTCGAGAACCAACCCTCGTAACCGAAGAGGTACCCGAAGACGCGATTGCGCACCTCGAGGCGCACGCGATAGACCCCTGCGTCCTCGTCGTACCGTTCGCGCAGTTCCGCGTACCCCGAGAACAGCATCGGGAACCGGAAGTCGAGGAAGCCCTCGCGAAAACGCTGCGCTCCTGATCGGAGCAGCAGCGACCCGTCGGGTTCGACGTCGAGCGCCAGGTCGACGGCGAGGTGCTGGTGCGTGCCGAGGTAATCCACCACGGCGCCGCGCTTCGGGTCGAACACCATCGTCGCGTCGAAGCGGCTCGAGCGGCGCCGGCCCGGCACCCGGTACTCGCGCACAAACGTGACGGTCTCCCGCCCGAACGGGTCGACGTACGCATGGTTCTCGATCGTGAACGGCACGTCGTGCCCGATGTCTGGGATCAGGATGTTGCGGAGCCGACCGATCTGCAGGAACGGCACCGTCCACCACGGCCCGCGCCGAACGCTCGTCATGACGCCGCGACCGATGCACGCGTACCCGGCGTCGATCGAGACGCGGAACCGGCGTTGCATCATCGGGTGGAGTCGCAGGAAGTCGTCGCCGAGCGCCCGCGGGAACACCGCCCCGAGTGTCCCGGCCGCCGATGCTCCGGCGTCGCCGGTGGTCTCGGTCATGGCTGCTCCAGGGCGGCGAGGCTCTCAGGCGCGAACGCGAAGGCGCCGCGAGGCGGCGGCGTGGTTCGACATCGTCGTGCCCGGGGCCGATCGTCCCGCCAGAACATGATGACGGATGCCACCGGCCACCGCTCGGGCGGCGCTCCGGTCTCCGCCCAGATCCGCAAGCGGTCGAAGCTCCAGGCCGTCATCCAGCGTACGAACGGGCGGATGACGCGATCAGGGAGCCGCCCGAACCCGGGCTCATAGTCGTATCCCGTGATGAAGCGCACGCCGTCGGCCGTCGGGATGTAGCGCCAATAGCCGCGGCCGTCGCGCAGTGGCGACCACGGATCATCCGTGTCGAATCGCAGCGCGGAGGTCGCGCCGCCGTCGGCATGCGCCCGCTCGCCGAGCGAGATGCCGGTGCCTCGGATGGTGTGCACCCCGAGCGAGCGCTCGTAGATGAACCGTGATGTCCCGTCGGGCCCCGCCGTCTGGGGCGTGATCGACGAGAAGCGCAGGTCCCAGCGCTGATGCAGCTCCGGGCTCTGCGTGAGGCGCCAGATCTCGTCGAGCTCGGCGCGCACGAGGATCTCGACGTAGAGACCGCGAACGCCCGAGCCGGCTCCCTCGCGGGAACGACTCGGGCGCCGCGACATCCGTTGCCTACTTCGAGCGGTCGCGCTTCTCGCGCACCCGCATGTTGATGACGATGGGCGAACCCTCGAAGCCGTAGATCTCGCGCAGGCGTCGCTGGATGAACCGGCGGTAGCCCGGGTCGAGGAACCCGGTCGTGAAGAGCACGAATGTCGGCGGGCGGCTGGCCGCCTGGGTGCCGAACAGCACGCGGGGCTGCTTGCCGCCGCGCACCGGGTGCGGGTGCTCCTGCGTCAGCTCGGTGAGGAACGCGTTGAACTTGCCCGTCGGGATGCGGGTGTCCCACGACTCGAGCGCGGTCTCGAGCGCAGGAACGAGCTTCTCGAGGTGACGGCCGGTCTTCGCCGAGATGTTGACGCGCGGTGCCCATGCGACGTGATGCAGGTCCTGCTCGATCTCGCGCTCGAGGTAGCGACGACGTTCGTCGTCGAGCAGGTCCCACTTGTTGAAGGCGAGCACGAGCGCCCGGCCCGATTCGAGCACGAGGTCGATGATGCGCACGTCCTGCTCGGAGAGCGGCTGCGAGACGTCGAGGAGCACGACGGCCACCTCGGCCTTCTCGAGCGCCGCCTGGGTGCGGAGCGAGGCGTAGAAGTCGGCGCCCTGCTGCAGGTGCACGCGGCGACGGATGCCGGCGGTGTCGACGAAGCGCCAGATCTTGCCGCCGAGCTCGATCTGCTCGTCGACGGGGTCGCGCGTGGTGCCGGCGAGCTCGTTGACCACGACGCGTTCTTCACCCGCGGTCTTGTTGAGCAGGCTCGACTTGCCGACGTTCGGGCGACCGAGGATCGCGACACGACGCGGGCCGCCGAACTCGTCCTTCGCGACCGCGGAGACCTGCGGCAGCACCTTGAAGACCTGTTCGAGCATGTCGGCGACGCCGCGACCGTGCAGGGCCGAGACCGGGTGGGGTTCGCCGAGTCCGAGGTTCCAGAGTGCGGCGGCCTCTGACTCCTGGCGGGCGTCGTCGACCTTGTTGGCCAGCAGGAAGACCGGCTTCTTCGTCTTGCGGAGCAGCCGCACGACGTGCTCATCGGTGGACGTCGCGCCGACCGTGGCATCGACGACGAAGAGCACGACGTCGCAGAGCTCGATGGCGACCTCAGCCTGCAGGGCGACCGAGGCGTCGATGCCCTTCGCGTCGGGCTCCCAGCCGCCGGTGTCGACGAGCGTGAAGCGGCGGTCGAGGTACTCGCCCTTGTACGAGACGCGGTCGCGGGTGACACCGGGGGTGTCTTCGACGACGGCCTCGCGCCGGCCGAGGATTCGGTTGACGAGGGCGGACTTGCCGACGTTCGGTCGACCGACGATCGCGATGACCGGCAGCGCGGGGAGGTAGCGGATGGCCTCCTCGCCCTCTTCCGAGAGCTCGAGCACGTCGAGGTCGTCGTCGTCGAGTGCGTAGTCGGCGAGTCCCGAGCGGAGCGTTGCTGCGCGCTGCTCGGCGAGGTCGTCGTCGACGTCGGCAAGACGCTCGACGAGGTCGTCGTCGGGAGCGTCGTACTCTTCGCTCTGGTCGGTCATGGTGTCTCCTCTGAAATCTGTGCGCCCCTGGCGACGTGCTCGGGGGCGAGGAAGGGCGCCGCTTCGCGGATCACGCCGATCACCGCTTCGACCGTCTGGTCGAAGTCGAGCTCCGTCGAATCGACGGTCGTGACGCCGTCTGCCGCGGTCATGAAGTCCACGACCTTGGAATCCGCCGCGTCGCGCTTCCGCAGCTGCTCCCCCGCAGCTTCGACCGACGATCCGGTCAGCTCAGCGGAGCGCCTGCCCATTCTAACCGCTTCCGATGCTGTGAGGAGTATGCGAACGGGGGCGTCGGGAGCCACGACGGTCGTGATGTCTCGGCCCTCGACGATGATGCCGGACGCATCGACCGCAGCCATGATCGACCGGAACAGTTCGATGAGATGGCGCCGCACCTCGGGCACGCGCGCCACGGCGCTCACGACCGCGGAGATCTGCGGGTCGCGGATCGCCTCGGTCACGTCGACCGCTCCGACCTGCACCGAGTAGCCGGTCGGGTCGGTGCCGATGCGGTAGTCGAAGGAATCGAGGCACGAGACGACGGATGCCGCGTCGTCGGTGTCGATTCCGGAGGCCTCGGCGTGCCAAGCCAGGGCGCGGTAGGCGGCACCCGTGTCGAGGAAGCCGAAGTCGAGCCGACGCGCGACCTCCTTCGAGACGCTCGACTTGCCACTGCCGGCCGGGCCGTCGACGGCCACGACGAACGGGATGACGGGTGACACGTTCAACCTGCAATCCGCCAGCCGCGTGCGGCCAGCTCATCGGTGAGGTGCTGCTGCACCTCGGGGAGCACCGAGATCTCGGCGAGGCCGATCTGCGCGCCCGGCGAGTGTTCGAGCCGGAGGTCCTCGATGTTGGCGCCGGCCTCGCCGACGTCGTTGAAGAGCCGCGCGAGCTGGCCCGGCCGGTCGTCGATCATGACGATGAGGCTCGAGTAGCGACGGTCGACGCCGTGCTTGCCCGGCAGTCGTTCGACGCCGGTGTTGCCGCCGAAGAGCTCCTCGGCGACGCGGCGACGTGCCCCGGGCGCATCCATGTTGTCGAGCGCGTCGATGAAGCGGTCGAGGTCGTCGCGGTAGCCGCGCAGGATCTCGGCGACGGGCTCGGAGTTCTGGCCGAGGATCTGCACCCAGAGCTCGGGGTCGCTCGCCGCCACGCGGGTGACGTCGCGGATGCCCTGCCCGGCGAGGTTGACGGAGGCGTGCGGTGCGTCGATGAGGCGCCGGGCCATGAGGCTCGAGACGACCTGCGGTACGTGGGAGACGAGGGCGACGGCGGCATCGTGCTGCTCGGGCGTGAGTTCGACGAGCGTCGCGCCGAGGTCGAGGATGAGGTCGTCGATCGCCGAGCCGTCCTGGTACGAGATGCCGCCGTGCGCGGCGACGACCCACGGGCGGCCGACGAAGAGGTCGGCGCGGCCCGACATGGGGCCGCCCCGCTCGCGACCGGCCATCGGGTGGGTGCCGATGTAGCGCGAGAGGTCGGCGCCGCGTGCCTTCAGGTCCTCGTAGACGGCGAGCTTCACGCTCGCGACATCCGTGACGATCGCCTCGGGGTACGCCTCGAGTTCGGCCGCGACGACGTCGGCCGTGACGTCGGGCGGCACGCACACGACGATGAGCTGCGGGCGGTCGCCTGCAGCGGCCGCCCGTCCGGCGCCGTAGTCGACTGCGATCGCGAGGTGCGTCGGCGAGGCGTCGGCGAGGATCACCTCGACGCCCTTGGCACGCAGGCCGAGGCCGATGCTCGCGCCCAACAGTCCCACACCGACCACGCGAACGGGGCCGGTCAGTCGTGATTCGGTCACGACTCGCCTCCCTCGCGATCGGCTTCCGCCGCGCGGGAGATGGTGAGCAGTTGGCCCCGCTCCTCTTTCGTCAGCTCGCGCATCTGGCCCGATCGGAGCGTGCCGAGGTTGAGCGGGCCGAAGCTCCGACGCACGAGGTCGACGACCGGATGTCCCACCGCGTCGAGCATGCGGCGCACGATGCGGTTGCGGCCCGAGTGGAGCGTGAGTTCGACCATCGAGTGCCGGTCATCGCCCTGCTGCTGCAGGATGCGCGCCTTGTCGGCCTTGATGGGGCCGTCGTCGAGTTCGATGCCGTTCTTCAGCTGCTGGATGACCTGCGGCGTGACCCGGCCGGTGACCTTCGCGATGTACGTCTTCGAGACGCCGAACGACGGGTGGGCGAGCACGTGCGCGAGGTCGCCGTCGTTCGTGAGCAGCAGCAGTCCGCTCGTCTCGGCGTCGAGGCGGCCGACGTTGAACACCCGCTCCTCGAGGCCGTCGGTGAAGCGCGTGAGGTCGGGGCGTCCCTGCTCGTCGCGCATCGACGAGACCACGCCGCGCGGCTTGTTCAGCATGTAGTAGCGCTTCGCGGGGTCGAGCTGCACGGCGACGCCGTCGACCGCGACGAGGTCGGTCTCGGGGTCGATGCGGCGGCCGAGCTCGGTCACGATCTCCCCGTTCACCTCGACGCGACCCTCGGCGATGTACTGCTCCGAGACCCGCCTGCTCGCGACGCCCGCCGCGGCGAGCACCTTCTGCAGTCGTACGCCCTCAGGGGCGGGTTCGCCGCCCCAGCCGGTTGCGTCAGTCAAAGTCGAATCCTTCCTGGCCGTCGTCGAGCAACGGCGAGATGTGGGGCAGCTCGTCGAGCGAGTTGATGCCGAGGTTCGTGAGCAGCAGCTCGGTCGTTCCGTAGAGGATCGCGCCGGTCTCGGGGTCGGTGTCGACCTCGGTGACGAGGCCGCGCCCGAGGAGGGTGCGCACGACGGAGTCGACGTTCACCGCACGGATCGAGGCGACCTGGGAGCGCGAGATCGGCTGCTTGTAGGCGATCACCGAGAGCGTCTCGAGCGCCGCCTGGGAGAGCCGGGTCGACGACTGCGTGAGCACGAAGTCGGCGACGAGGGTGTCGTACTCGGCTCGCACGTAGAAACGCCAGCCGCCGCCCACCTCGCGGAGTTCGAAGCCCCGACGGATGCTTCGCGGCTCGGGCTCCCCCGCGACATCCGTTCGCGGCTCGCCCGACGCCCCGGCGCCGTCGTAGTCGGCACGGAGCCGGGCGATCGCGGCGCGCACTTCGGCGACCGGACGCGCGACCGCAGCCGCGAGCGAGACGACGCTCTGCGGCTCGTCGGCGATGAAGAGGATCGCCTCGAGGGCGCGGTCGAGGTCGAGGCGAGGCTGGCCGGGCACGTCGAGCGGGGTCACGATCGACAGCTCGGGGCCGTCTGACTCGGTCTCGCCCGATGCGACGGGCTCGTTCACCGCGTCGAACTCGTTCTCGGCTCCGACGACATCCTCGTCGGGCAGACCCGTCGCCGCGACATCCGTCTCATTCGTCATAGTCAGCCCCCAGGCTCTCGAGGTTCTCGTCGGACCAGTTCTCGGCCGACCAGCGCAGCGTCAGCTCGCCGAGCGGCTCGAGCTGCTCGAAGCCGATCGCGGCATGCCGGTAGAGCTCGAGCACGGCGAGGAAGCGCGCGACGACGACTCCCGACTGGCCGACGCCGGCGATGAGCTGGCGGAACGTCACGGGATCGCCGCGCCGGAGCACCGCGACGACGTGCGCCGCCTGCTCGCGGATCGAGACGAGCGGTGCGTGCAGGTGGTCGAGGCCGACGACCGGGATCTCGCGCGGCGTCAGCGCCAGCGTCGCGAGCGCGGCGAAGTCCTCGGCCGACAGGGTCCAGACGAGCTCCGGAGCGCGCCGGCGGAACTTCTCCTCGAGCCGCACACTGCGGGCATGACGCAGCGACTCGCGCTCGAGGTTGCCCGAGAACCAGCGCGCCGCCTCCTTGAAGGCCCGATACTGCAGCAGCCGGGCGAACAGCAGGTCGCGGGCCTCGAGCAGGGCGACGTCTTCGGCGTCGACGAGCTCCCCCTGCGGCAGGAGCCCCGCCACCTTCAGGTCGAGCAGCGTCGCCGCGACGACGAGGAATTCGGAGGCGCGATCGAGCTCCTCCTCGGAGTCGAGGCCGCGCAGGTACGAGATGAACTCGTCGGTGACCGCCGACAGCGACACCTCGGTGATGTCGAGCTCGTGCTTCGTGATGAGCGAGAGCAACAGGTCGAACGGGCCCTCGAAGTTCGTGAGCGCGACGCGGAAGCCGCCGTCGTCGGCCGCGGGCGCGTCCGACATCGGCTCGGCCGACGCCGTCATGGCCGAGTCGTCCGACCGCGCTGGCGCGTGATCTCCTTCGGCCGACACCCTCGCGTCGGACGCGTGCTGTTCGGGGGCCGACGCCGCCTCAGGCGACCGCGCCACGGAAGACCAGCTCCCTGGCGAGCTGGCGGTACGCCCGCGACGCCTGGTGCTCGGGTGCGAACTCGGTGATGGGAGTCCCGGCGACGCTCGCGTCGGGGAACTTCACCGTGCGGGTGATGACCGTCTCGAGCACCTCGTCGCCGAACGCGTCGACGACGCGCTCGAGCACCTCACGGGAGTGCAGCGTACGGGAGTCGTACATCGTCGCGAGGATGCCGTCGAGCTGGATCGCCGGGTTCAGGCGGTCGCGCACCTTGTCGATGGTCTCGATGAGCAGCGCCACGCCGCGCAGCGCGAAGTACTCGCACTCCAGCGGGATGACGACCCCGTGGCTGGCCGTGAGGGCGTTCACCGTCAGCAGTCCGAGCGACGGCTGGCAGTCGATGAGGATCACGTCGTAGTCGGCGGAGACGCGGCGCAGCACACTCGCGAGGATCTGCTCGCGGGCGACCTCGGTGACGAGGTGCACCTCAGCAGCCGAGAGGTCGATGTTGGCGGGGATCACGTCGAGCCCCTCGACGCTCGTCTTCTGGATCACCTCGGCCGGGTCGAGCGTGCGTGAGAGCAGCAGGTCGTAGATCGTGGGCACGTCGTGCGTCGGCACGCCGAGGCCCGCCGAGAGCGCACCCTGCGGGTCGAAGTCGACCGCGAGCACCCGGCGGCCGTACTCGGCGAGCGTCGCGCCGAGGTTGATCGTCGTGGTCGTCTTGCCGACGCCGCCCTTCTGGTTGCAGAGGGCGATGATGCGCGCAGGGCCGTGGGAGGTGAGCGTGACGGGCTCGGGGAACTCGCGAGAGGGGCGACCAGTGGGACCGAGCTCTGGCGGAGTTGCGATTCCGTCCGCTGAGTGGTTCGTCTGGTGCGTCACGTGGCGTCTTCTCTCCTGGGGCCGGGCGGGTGCTTGGTCGATTCTAGCGAGCACGCGGGTGGGCCGCGGTGTACATCTCCCGGAGTGTGTCCGCTGTGACGAGTGTGTAGATCTGGGTGGTGGCGACCGAGGAGTGGCCGAGGAGCTCCTGCACGACGCGCACGTCGGCGCCGCCTTCGAGCAGGTGCGTCGCGAACGAGTGCCGCAGGGTGTGCGGCGAGACGGATGTCGCGAGCCCCGCCGTCGCGGCGGCGTCGCGCAGCGCCTCCCACGCGGCCTGCCGCGACATCCGCTTGCCGCGCACGCCGAGGAAGAGCGCGGGCGTCGCCGTGCCGCGTGCGGAGAGCAATGGCCGGGCACGCACGAGGTAGGCGTCGACGGCCCGGCGCGCGTAGCTGCCGAGGGGCACGATGCGCTGCTTGCCGCCCTTGCCGAAGAGCCGCACGACCTCCTGGTCGACGAGGTCGTCGACGTTCAGCGACACCGCCTCCGAGACGCGCGCACCGGTCGCGTAGAGCACCTCGAGCAGGGCGGTGTCGCGCAGGTCGGTCGGCTCGTCGCCGCCAGCTGCCGCGATGAGCGCCTCGACGTCGTCGACCGGGATCGCCTTGGGCAGGCGCATCGGCAGCTTCGGAGGGCGCAGTTCGCGCGAGACATCCGTCGGCACGAGCCCCTCCTCGGCGAGGAACCGGTGCAGGCCGCGCACCGCCGACAGCACGCGGGCGATCGACGAGGTCGCGAGCGGCGGCACGCGGTCGGCGCCGAGGAAGCGCACGAAGTCGCCGAGGTCCTGCTCAGCTGCCGCCGAAGGCCCGGCGATGCCTCGGGAGGCGAGCCAGTCGGCGTAGATCGCGAGGTCGCGTCGATACGACGAGATCGTGTTCCGCGCGAGCCCCCGCTCCACGACGAGATGCCGCAGGTAGTCGTCGACGGGGGTTCCGGTCATCGTTGCGAGCGCTCCGTGCGGCCGACGGCCTGCCCGGGCCACGGGGCATCCGCTGGGCCGAGACTCGACCAGTCGCGGGCGCGGGCCGCCATGGCCGCGAGCACCGCGATCGCGAGCGGCGCGTTGTGGATGCGTCGCTCGAGGACCGCGTCGACGCACTCGTCGAGCGGCACCCAACGGGTCTCCATGTCGGCCTCCTCGCCCTCGCGGGCGAACGCCTCGGCCGTGACCGAGAGTCCGCGTGCCAGGTACACCCGGATCAGCTCGTCGCTGCCTCCTGGCGACGTCGCGATGTCGGTCAGCACCGCCCAGTCGGATGCCTCGAGGTCGGCCTCTTCGGCGAGCTCCCGCTTCGCGGCGGCGAGCGGCGGTTCGCCGTCGACGTCGAGGAGGCCGGCGGGGATCTCCCAGTCGCGCATGCGCACCGGGTGGCGGTATTGCTTGATCAGCAGCACGTTGTCGTCGTCATCGATCGCGAGGACGCCGACCGCACCCGTGTGGTCCATGTACTCGCGCACGATGGTCTCGCCGCCGAATTCGAAGGCGTCGCGGCGGATGTCCCAGACCCGACCCTCGAACACTCGCTCGCTCGAGACGACGGGCACCACGACCCGTTCATCGGCGAGCGGCTCGCGCCGCCCGCCGATGCCGGAGCCGAGGGAATCAGCCATTGCTGACGTCGTCGAACAGCTTGCTCGCCTGCTGGCGCTCGAGCGCCGCACCGACGAGGCCGCGGAAGAGGGGGTGGGCATCGTTCGGGCGGCTGCGCAGCTCGGGGTGAGCCTGCGTGCCGACGTAGAAGGGGTGCACCTCGCGCGGCAGCTCGACGAACTCGACGAGGTGACGGTCGGGCGACATCCCCGAGAACGAGAGGCCCGCCTCGGCGATGCGGTCACGATAGGAGTTGTTGACCTCGTAGCGGTGACGGTGACGCTCGGAGACCTCGGTCGAGCCGTACAGCTCGGCCGCGATCGAGCCTTCCGCGAGTTTGGCCGGGTAGAGGCCGAGACGCATGGTGCCACCGAGATCGCCGCCGGCGATGATCTCGACCTGCTCCTCCATGGTCGCGATGACCGGGTACTGCGTGTCGGGGTCGAACTCGCTCGACGAGGCACCGGGCAGTCCCGCGACATTGCGCGAGTACTCGATGACCATGCACTGCAGGCCGAGGCAGAGGCCGAGCACCGGGATGGCGTTCTCACGCGCGAAGAGCAGGGCGCCGAGCTTGCCCTCGATGCCGCGCACGCCGAAGCCGCCGGGCACGCAGATGCCGTCGAGGTGCGCGAGGTGCTTCTGCGCCCCCTCGGGGGTCTGGCACTCGTCGGACGGGATCCACTCGATGTTGACCTTGGAGTCGTTCGCGAAACCGCCGGCGCGCAGCGCCTCGGTGACCGACAGGTAGGCGTCGGGCAGGTCGATGTACTTGCCGACGAGCCCGATCGTGACCTCGTGCTTGGGGTCGTGGACGACGTCGAGGAGGCTGCTCCAGCCCGACCAGTCGACGTCGGCCGCCTTCTCACCGAGACCGAGGGTGTCGATGATGTAGGCGTCGAGGCCCTGGTCGTGCAGCATCGTCGGGATGTCGTAGATCGACGGCACGTCGACGGCGTTCACGACGGCCTGCTCGTCGACGTCGCACATGAGCGCGATCTTGCGCTTGTTCGACTCGGTGACGGGCCGGTCGCTGCGGAGCACGAGCGCGTCGGGCTGGATGCCGATGGAGCGGAGCGCGGCGACCGAATGCTGCGTCGGCTTGGTCTTCTGCTCGCCCGACGCGCCCATGAAGGGCACGAGGGAGACGTGCACGAAGAAGACGTTCTTGCGGCCGAGCTCGTGGCGCACCTGGCGGGCCGACTCGATGAACGGCTGCGACTCGATGTCGCCGACGGTGCCGCCGATCTCGGTGATGATGACGTCGGGCTTCGGCGACTCCGAGGCCTGCAGCCGCATGCGCCGCTTGATCTCGTCGGTGATGTGCGGGATGACCTGCACGGTGTCGCCGAGGTACTCGCCGCGGCGCTCCTTGGCGATCACCGTCGAGTAGATCTGGCCGGTGGTGACGTTCGCCGCCTGGCTCAGGTTGATGTCGAGGAACCGCTCGTAGTGACCGATGTCGAGGTCGGTCTCAGCGCCGTCGTCGGTCACGAAGACCTCGCCGTGCTGGAAGGGGTTCATCGTGCCCGGATCCACGTTCAGATATGGATCGAGCTTCTGCATGACGACTCTGAGGCCCCTGGCAGTCAGGAGGTTGCCGAGACTCGCCGCCGTGAGTCCCTTGCCCAACGAAGAAACGACACCACCGGTCACGAAGATGTGCTTGGTCGTGTCGTTCTGATTGTCTGTTCCGCGTTCATCCACCACGGGCTTATAGCCTAACCCACGTTGCTGATCATTCGACCCGACATGCCCCACGCGCTCCCCCATTTTCTCGGGATCCACTCGATCCCGTTCGTTCGCGGCCGGCGACCGCGCGTCACGCCGCGCGGTCGGCGGCGATCTCCAGCAGTTCCCGGGCGTGCGCGAGCCCGCTCTGCGAATCGGCGAGCCCCGACAGCAGCCGCGCCATCTCGGCCTCCCGTTCGGCCCCAGCGAGCTGGCGGACGCTCGAGGAGGTGACCTGCCCGTCGGTGCCCTTTACGACGCTCAAGTGGTTCGTCGCGAACGCGGCGACCTGCGCGAGGTGGGTCACGACGATGACCTGCGATCGCTCGGCGAGCCGCGCCAAGCGCCGCCCGATCTCGATCGCGGCGGCGCCGCCGACACCGGCGTCGACCTCGTCGAAGACGAACGTCGGCACGGGGTCGCTGCCGGCGATGACGACCTCGATCGCGAGCATCACTCGCGACAGCTCACCGCCGGAGGCTCCGCGCGACACCGGCCGCGGCTCGGCACCGGGATGCGGTCGGAGCAGGATCGACACGGCATCGCGGCCGTGCGACGTCGCTTCGGCGGTCGGCTCGATCACGACGGCGAGCTGGGCATCGGGCATCGCGAGTGCCGCGAGCTCGGTCGTGACGGCGGACGCGAGCCGCCCGGCGGCGTCGGTGCGCAGCTCGGTGAGTGAACCGGCGAGCCGGTCGACCTCGGCTTCGAGCGACGCGACGGATGCCTCGAGTCCCTCGATGCGCTCGTCGTCGCTGTCGAGCTCGACGAGCCTGAGACCGCCGTTGCGGCGGAACTCGAGCACCTCTTCGAGGCCGCCGCCGTGGCGACGTACGAGACCCCCGAGCACGGCGCGGCGCTCCTGCACGATCTCGAGCTCGCGCGCACCGTCGGCGTCGAGCCCGGCGAGGTACCCCGACAGCTCGGCCGCCGCATCGGCGAGCAGGAAGCCCGCGTTCGTCAGCATCTCGCCGATGGGCTGCAGCGTTGCGTCATGCTCGGCGACGCGCTCCAGCTGCCGTCGAGCGCCGTCGACGAGCGCGACGGCGTCTGGGACGTCGTCGACGACGTCTTCGGCGGAGATCAGGGCGCGAGCCTGTGCAGCTGCGAGTCGCAGCTCTTCGAGGTTCGAGAGCCGGTCGGCACGCTCCTGCAGTTCGAGGTCTTCACCGGGTTGCGGGTCGGCGGCTTCGACCTCGTCGAGGGCGGCGCGCAGCTCTTCGGCCTCGCGCACCCGCGACTCGTGATCGGCGCGGAGACGCTCGAGCTCGGCGGCATCCGTTCGCCAGGTGTTGAAGGCGACGCGATACTCGTCGAGCACGGCCTGGAGCTTCGATCCGGCGAAGCGGTCGAGCGCCTCGCGTTGCGCGACCGCTGAGCGGAGCCGCTGCTGGTCGGCCTGGCCGTGCACGACGACGAGTTCGTCCCCGAGCTCGGCGAGCACGCCGACGGGGGCGCTCCGTCCGCCGACGACGGCCCGGCTGCGTCCCTCTGCGGAGACCGAGCGGCCGAGCAGCAGCTCACCGGCTTCGATCTCGCCGCCCGTCTCGGCGACGCGCTCGGCGACGGTGCCGTCGTCGGGCACGAGCCAACGGCCCTCGACCCACGCCTGCTTCGCGCCGGCACGCACGGCGCCGGCGTCGGAGCGCGAGCCGAGCAGCAGACCGAGCGCGGTCACGACCATGGTCTTGCCCGCGCCCGTCTCGCCCGTCACGGCCGTGAATCCGGCCCCGAGCGGAAGGGTGGCCTCGGCGATGACACCGAGATCGCGGATGCCGAGTTCCTCAATCAATACAGCCCTCGATCACTGCAGCCCTCGATCACTCTCTGACTATTCACGCCCGACCGGCCCCCTCCACCCGGTGACCGGGAGCTGGAACTTGTTGACCAGGCGGTCGGTGAACGGCGCCTCGTGCAGTCGCGCGAGGCGGACCGGCATGGGCGACCTGCGCACGATCACGCGTGAACCCGGCGGAAGGTCGAACGTGCGCCGGCCGTCGCACCAGATGACGGCGGATGCCTCGGTGCGCTGGAGGATCTCGACCGCGAGCGACGACTCGGGACCGACCACGAGCGGCCGGGCGAAGAGCGCGTGCGCGCTGAGCGGAACGAGCAGCAGCGCTTCGAGGCTCGGCCAGACGACGGGGCCGCCGGCGGAGAACGAATACGCGGTCGACCCGGTCGGCGTCGACATCACGACGCCGTCGCAGCCGAAGGAGGAGAGCGGTCGACGATCGACCTCGATGACGACCTCGAGCATGCGCTCGCGTTCGGCCTTCTCGACGGTGACCTCGTTGAGCGCCCAGCTCTCGTAGACGACGTCGTCGCCGACCTTCGCGCGCACCGCGAGCGTCATGCGCTCCTCGACCGTGTAGTCGCGTGCCAGCGCGCGGCCGATCGTGTAGCCGAGATCGTCACGCTCGCTCTCGGCGAGGAATCCCACGTGGCCGAGGTTCACGCCGAGCAGCGGCACTGGGTAGTCGCGCATGATCTCGGCGGCCCGGAGGATCGTGCCGTCGCCGCCGAGCACGATGACGAGCTCGATGCCCGTCGGGTCGGTCTCCTCGAAGCGCTCGACCGAGCCGTTGAGCTCGGGCACGAAGTCGTGCACCTCGTCCCAGTGCTCTGCCGCGATGACCGGCACCGCGCCGGCGGCCAGGAGCTGGGTGCAGACCTCGCTCGTCGCCTCGAGGGCGGATTGCCGGCCCGTATGTGCGACCACCAGGAAGCGCCGTGCGTCACTCACGCCTTCGCCCTCCCCGTCACTTCGTCTACCCGACCTGACCATTCTGTCGGATTCACTCCGCGCGCGGCGCTCAGATGCACGAGGTACTCGATATTTCCGTGGCCGCCCGCGATTGGGGAGGACAGGACGCCGGCGGTGCCGAGCCCCGCGTCGAATGCCGCCCACAGCACGTTCGCGACGGCCTCGGCGCGGAGTCCGGCGTCACGCACGACGCCCTCGCGCACCCCCCCGCGCCCGACCTCGAACTGCGGCTTGACGAGCAGCACGAAGTCCGCGTCATCGGTCGCGCTCGCACGCAGCGCCGGCAGCACCACGGTGAGCGAGATGAACGACAGGTCGGCGACGACGAGCGACGGCCGCTCGTCGACCCCGGTGAGCTCTGCGAGTCTGGCGGCGTCGAGATGGCGCACGTTGCACCCCTCGACGAGCACGAGGCCGGGAGCCTCCGCGAGTTCGGGCGCGAGCTGATCGTGTCCGACATCGACGGCGAGCACTCGCCGGGCGCCGCGCTCGAGGAGCACCTGGCTGAACCCGCCAGTCGAGGCGCCCGCGTCGAGCGCGATTCGACCGGCGACGTCGACGCCGAAGGCGTCGAGACCGGCGATCAGCTTGTGCGCCGCACGGCTCACGTAGTGATCGGATGCCGCGACCTCGAGCAGCGCGTCATCGCCGACCTTGGCCGCCGCCTTGACGACCGGACGACCATCGACCGTCACGACGCCCGCGGCGATGAGTGTCGCGGCGTGCGTGCGCGAGCGGGCGAGTCCGCGCGCCGCGAGCGCCGCGTCGAGTCGTTGTTCGGTCATGCGTCAGTTGCGCAGCGACGGGTCGGACTGCTCGAGCTGCGTGCGCAGCTCGCCGGCGAGCGCTTGGTACGCCTCCGCACGTTCGGCGAGCGGTCGCGACTCGACCTCGGCGAGCACGGCCGACACCGACGAGGAGGCCGCATCGGCCGCGGGCGGGATCGTCGCGGCCGCTTCTGATCGATCGGGTTCAGTGCTCACGTGTCAACGCTACCCCGAGCCGCCGACGCCGGGCCGACGACCGACCGGTCAGCTGTAGAGCCGGGCCGGAACGTCGAGCACGTGGATGCCCATGCCCGATCCCCAGATCGCCGCGCACGCAGCACGCAGCAGGTCGAGCCGGTCGTCGCCGTCGTCGACGATCTCGACGCGGTTGCCCGACATGCGCACCCGGGCGGAGCCGACACGGGTCACGCCGCCACGCGCCTGCTCCGTGGCCGGATACGGGGCGTGCAGGCCGTCGAGGTCGGCGAGGATGAAGTCGGGTCGACTCGATTCGGGAGCCGCGAGCACCTGCTTGGCCGTGTCGATGCCGGTGAGCACGAGAGCGCTCAACATGCCGGCACGCCGCGCGCCCAGGATGTCGGTGTCGAGGCGATCGCCGACCATGAGCGGCTGCTCGGCGCCGAACCTGCGTCGCGCCTCGTCGAAGATCGGCGTCTCGGGCTTGCCCGCGACGAGCGGGAACCGGCCGACCGCCGTGTGAACCGCCGAGACGAGCGTGCCGTTCCCCGGCGCGATGCCGCGCGCGACCGGGATGGTCCAGTCCATGTTCGTCGCGATCCACGGGATCCCCGACGCCGCACCATCCGGGCCGGCACCTGCCGACAGGGCGAAGGATGCCTCGGCGAGTTCACGCCATCCGAGCTCGGGTGCGAAGCCCTGCACGACCGCCTCGGGCGCGTCGTCCGCCGAGCGCGTGATGCGGTAGCCCCGCTTCTCGAGTTCTGAGGTGATGCCCTCTCCGCCCACGACGAACACGAGCGCGCCCGGCGCGACCTGTTCGGCGAGCAGTGCCATCGCGGCCTGCGGCGAGGTCACGACATCGGCTGCGACCACGTCGAGGCCGAGTTCGGCCAGGTGACCGGCGACGGATGCATCGCTTCGCGACGCGTTGTTCGTGATGTAGCCGACAGCCCGATCGCGCTTCGCGAGGTTCAAACTCTCGACGGCGCGCGGGATCGCGTGGGCGCCGGCGTAGACGACGCCGTCGAGGTCGGCGAGCACCGCGTCGACGCCGTCGAGCGGCGTCGGGTGCTCAGTCTTCGCGCGGAACAGTCCCACCGGACGTACCCTCGCTCTCGTCGGCTTCCAGGGCGGCGAGCACCTCGCGCACGTCGTCTTCGAGCACGTCGCGCGGGTCGCCGTCGAAGGCCTCCTCAGCGTCAGCCTCTGCGGGCGCCTCGTCGTCGGCGTCGCCGAGCTCCGCGGCATCCGCTGCCTCGGTCTCGGCCACGACGGCCTCGTCCGTTGCTGCGCCGTCGCCGGTGTCGTCGACGGACTCGTCCTCGGCGACCTCTCCGGCGTCCTCGGGCTCGTGAGTCTCGTCGGCTTCGTCGGCGAACTCCTCGAGCTCCACCTCGAAGATCTCGATCGACTCCGCCTCAGCCGGACCACCCAGCGCCGCTTCGGCACGGTCAGCACGGGCCCGCCACTTCGCGGCCTCGTCAGCGCGACCGAGCTCCTCGAGTACCTCGGCGTACGCCGAGAAGAGAGCCGGGCTGTATGAGAACGCCCGATCGGGGTCGAGCTGCGGGATCTCGAGCTCGGCGAGGGCGATCTCGGGCTGGCCGAGGTCGAGACGGGCCCCCGACATGGCGATGGCGAGTCCGACCTGCACGGCCGGAGCAAGCGTCGAACGGTCGACCGCGCGGCCGACCTCGAGGGCACGGTCGGGTCGACCGACACCGCGCTCACTGTCCACGAGCAGCGGCAGCTGGTCGTTGCTTCCCGAGATGCGGCGGTACGTACGCAGCTCGCGGAGCGCAAGTGCGAAGTCGCCGGTCGCGTAGGCGGTGATCGCGAGCGTCTCGCGCACGACGGCGATGCGGCCGGCGCGGCGCCCTGCCGAAAGTGCGTGCTGGTGCGCGAGCTCGGGGTCGTCTTCGAGGAGTTCGGATGCCGCGACGAGGTGCCGCGCGACCCAGTCGGCGTTCTCCTTGCTCAAGGTCTTCAGCTCGGCGCGAGCGCCCTTGTCGAGGTCGCGTGCCTCGATCGACTCGGGAATGAACGGGTCGTCGTGGCGCGGACGCACCTGCAGGTCGGCCGCACCGTAGTTCTCACGGGGAGGTGCATCGCGCTGGTCGTCGCGCCCGCCGGGGCGTCCGCCCCGGGGCGAATCGCCATAGGGCTTGCGGTTGTCGCGGTCCCCGTACGGCTTCTTCGCATCGCGGTCGCCATACGGCTTCCGGTTGTCACGATCCCCGTACGGCTTCTTCGCGTCACGGTCGCCGTAGGGCTTCGCGTCGCGATCGCCATACGGCTTCCGGTTGTCGCGGTCCCCGTACGGCTTCTTCGCGTCACGGTCGCCATAGGGCTTCCGGTTGTCACGATCACCGTACGGCTTCTTCGCATCGCGATCGCCGTACGGCTTCGACGCACCGCGGTCGCCGTAGGGCTTCGCGTCGCGATCGCCATACGGCTTCCGGTTGTCGCGGTCCCCGTACGGCTTCTTCGCATCGCGATCGCCGTACGGCTTCGACGCACCGCGGTCGCCGTGGGGCTTCGCGTCGCGATCGCCATACGGCTTCCGGTTGTCTCGGTCCCCGTACGGCTTCTTCGCGTCACGGTCGCCATAGGGCTTGCGGTTGTCACGGTCCCCATACGGCTTCGACGCTCCGCGGTCCCCGTAGGGCTTCGCGTCACGATCGCCATACGGCTTCCGGTTGTCACGGTCCCCATACGGCTTCTTCGCGTCACGATCGCCATACGGCTTCCGGTTGTCACGGTCCCCGTACGGCTTCTTCGCTGGAGCGCCGTCTCGAGCGGTGGAACCGGAACGCGCACTCGCCGGCCGGCCGGCTCCGTTGCCGCCGCCGCTGTGCTGATCGCGTCGCTCAGGTCGCCCCTGGTCTGCCGAGCCGTGCTTGGAGTCGCTCACGATATTCCCGTCGTGTGTGGAGTCCTCATGGGACTCAACCGTAATGGGGCACCTTGTGAAGTACCCCGTTAACGAAGAAAGGCCACCCGTCTTCGGGTGGCCTCTCTCCTCAATGTTTGTCCGGCGGTGTCCTACTCTCCCACAGGGTCCCCCCTGCAGTACCATCGGCGCTGCGAGTCTTAGCTTCCGGGTTCGGAATGTGTCCGGGCGTTTCCCTCGCGCTATGGCCGCCGAAACTCTAGAACCAATCACGCCCCGGTKGGGGTGGTTGGTGGTCTCGGTGACCGCACCSACCAGGCCCCGGTGTGGGGGTGTGGTGGTGCGGGTGTGTTCTCAGTGTTGAGTTTTKGGGTTTCCCGTCTGAAGGGAACCACAGAGTGGACGCGAGCGTATCTTTGGCCACTCACACGGCCTTTTCATGAACATGTTCAAACGTGTGTGAGTGTAGTGATTAT